>NZ_PDOG01000009.1 GCF_003202205.1 Halomonas sp. LBP4 | reverse complement strand
AAGTCGGTCATGATAGGTGTCCACTTATTGATAGGTGGACACCTACCGTCACGGAATTTGGGGCTCTGCGGTAGATGGGTTCACCGGCCGCTTACCGATGGATTTCCGAGGCTGCACGAGTTCCGATAGAATGTGGACTTTTCCCGTCTGGGGCATGCGCATGACCATCGGTGATCTGATCCGCCTGCTGAGCGATGGCGAGTTCCATTCCGGCGAGCAGCTGGGCGAGCGCCTGGGCGTGTCGCGAGCGGCAGTGTGGAAGCAGTTGAGGAAGCTGGAATCGCTGGGGATCGCCATGGAGGCGGTGAAGGGGCAGGGCTATCGCCTGGCGGAGCCACTGGAGCTGCTCGATGGCGGCGAGATCGTGGCGGGGCTGTCGCGGGATGCGCGACAGCACCTGACGCGCCTGTTCGTCGAGGAAACGCTGCCGTCCAGCAACGCCTTCATCCACGAGCGCTTCGAGCAGGGTGCCGGTCATGGCGAGGTCTGCCTGGTGGAACAGCAGAGTGAGGGCCGCGGGCGTCGCGGACGCGCCTGGACGACGCCCTGGGGGCGGTCGCTGATGCTGTCGTTGGGGTGGCGCTTCGAGTCGGGAATCGCGGTGCTGGAGGGGCTGAGCCTGGCCATCGGCGTGGTATTGGCCAGGGTGCTGGAAGGCCGCGGGGCAAGGCCGCTGCTGAAGTGGCCCAATGATGTACTGCTGGAATCGCCGCAGGGGGAGCTAGGCAAGCTGGCCGGCATCCTGGTGGAGGTCAGTGGCGATGCGGCCGGCCCCTGTGAGGTGGTGGTCGGCATGGGCATCAATATCGACCTGCCTGCCGACTTTCGGGCCGCCATCGACCAGCCGGTGGCGGCGCTACGCGACCAGGCGCCACAGGTTTCGCGCAATGCGCTGGCGGTGGAGCTGCTCGAGGGCCTGCTGCCGCTGATGGCGAACTTCGAGCAGCGGGGCTTCGCCGTCTGGCAGGAGGAGTGGAATGCTCGCCACGCTTTTGCCGGCCACGAGGTGGATATCCTGCGGGGTGGAGGGCACGAGGCGGCGATCGCCGAGGGGGTCGACGAGTCCGGCAACCTCTGGGTTCGGCAGGGCCAGCAGCGCCTGCGCCTGGCAGGAGGGGAAGTCAGCGTGCGTGGTCGCCCATGATCCTGGATCTCGATATCGGCAATACCCTGTCCAAGTGGCGATTGAAGGATGCCGACAGTAGCGAGATTCGCTCGCGCGGCGCCGTCTGGACCCGCGAGGAGTGGCGCCCCGGCTCGGACATTCCGGACCTGGACGTGGTGGAGGCGGTGCGCATCTCCAGCGTGGCGCGCAAGGTGGTACTCGAGGAGACCGTGACACTGCTGCGTCGGCGGGTCGGTGCGGTCCATGTGGCGCGCTCCACCCCCGAGGCCCTTGGCGTCACCAATGGCTACGAGGAGCCCGGCCGGCTGGGGGTGGATCGCTGGATGGGGACGCTGGCCGGCTACCAGTTGGCCGGTGGATGCTGCAGCGTCGACTGCGGTAGCGCCATCACCGTCGACTTCGTGCTGCCGGGTGGGCGGCACCTCGGGGGCTACATCCTTCCCGGGCTGCGCCTGATGAAGGAGAGCCTCAAGCTCGGCACGCGCAACGTGGCCATCGACCCGGACAGCGAGGCCGAGGAGCTGCTGGTGCCGGGTACACACACGGTGGAAGCTGTTAATCACGGCATCTACATGGCCGCGGTCAGCGCGGTGAATCGTATCTACAGCGAAGTGTGCGACCGGGAGGGGGTGCCCCTGCCCATGTTGCTCACCGGGGGCGATGCGCGGGTGATTTCGCGCGGCATCCAGGTGCCCCATGCGGTCTGGCCGGACATGGTCTACGCCGGGCTCGAGGCCTGTTTCCCGTTGACCGCCGCCGAGCGGGCGGGAAAGCTGTCCGGGGCGCCAGGTGTGCCGTCACCGGTTTCGCTGGAAAAGATACGTGCCGGGCTTGCATTCTCGATGCTGCTTTGACACAATGCGCCGCGTTCCGAAGCGAAGAGGAAGCGCTGAAAGGCTGGGTTCCTCGGTCAGGATAACTGAGAAAACAGTGACTTGACATCGGGCATGAAGGTGGTAGGATATGCCGCCAGCTGGAGGGGTTCCCGAGTGGCCAAAGGGAGCAGACTGTAAATCTGCCGCGAAAGCTTCGAAGGTTCGAATCCTTCCCCCTCCACCAGAATTCGCCGGCACCGGTTCGGTCGGTGGTGGCAGCAAGAGTGGGTAGGCGGGCATAGTTCAATGGTAGAACCTCAGCCTTCCAAGCTGATGATGCGGGTTCGATCCCCGCTGCCCGCTCCAGGCATCGAGCGTCATGTGATGTCGAAGGGTTGCGCTCATGTAGCTCAGGGGTAGAGCACACCCTTGGTAAGGGTGAGGTCGACGGTTCAAATCCGTCCATGAGCTCCATATTGAAGTAGAAAAAACCGCCACTTACGGGTCATGCCGGGTGGCGGTTTTTCGTTGTGCGATCGCCGGGTCAGTAATGGGTCAGCAATCTGCAGAGGGTCGGCTGACAGGGAACTCGAATTCCCTCCGTCGATAGCAGTCCGGCGGCCACGTTTGCGGCGCCTCTCTCGGGGGCACTGTTTTTCACTGGATACAGTGGATACAGCGGATACGATGACCTGAAAGCCGCATGGTTGAGCGGTTTTGGAGATTCCGCGGAATGGATACAGCGTCACCACTGTATCCATTCCGAGTGGCTACGGGCTTCCAGGGGTGAGCCGCTCTCAAGTACCTGTGGCCTAATCGATCTCCCGCTCCCACTCAGCGCGGCATTGACGGCTCACACCCGCTTCGCCCGCTTCATCCACTCGCGCATCCACGCCTCGACCTCGTGCTCCAACCAGTAGTTTGGTGCCTGGCGGGTGTTGCCATCCTTGAACGGCCTGGGGAATGTCGGGTCCTGCTCCATCAGTGCGAATAGCGCTGAGCGCTCACGCCCGATCTTCTTGCAGACGTCCCGGGTTCTCAGGAACACCAGCGGGCTCTGTTCGGTGGTGGTTGCTTCTGCCATCTCAATCTCCTGCATACCTGCCGCCGCCGGGCCAGGGGCTACCCAGAGAGCGCGGGCTTCTTTCGGATCCCCTCCACACCAAGCGACCCTGCTCTCCAGCGCCAGCCACCTCCGGCCATGGCCTCGAGAGGTCCACCTGGAAAGCGTAGCGGGAGTCTGGAGTGGGCGCGGGCGTCAGATTGTGGCGACACTACCCCGAAACGGGGTACCCCTCCCCACGGCTCCTGGGCGCCAGCGCGGGCAGACCTCAGCTCCCTTTGCCACACTATCCCACGGGCCCATGGCCCGCAGGGAACAACAATAAGGGAGGACACGATGCCTATTCGTCTCGATGACCATGGCAAGCCCGTTACCCGGCGCCTCAACCTGGCCAAGAACGCCACCCGGGATGCCAATGAGCTGTGCGGGCTGGCCCGCGGGATGCTCTCCGATGGCTCTCTCAACCAGGCCGAGGCCGAATATCTGCTCAAGTGGCTCGGAGAGCGCCCCGAGTCGCTGGCCGTCTGGCCCTTCAGTGTGCTCTTCTCGCGCCTCGAGGAGATGCTCGCCGACGGAGTGCTGGACGCTGATGAAGAGGGCGAGCTGATCGGCCTGCTCCTCGACTACACCGGTGGCGGCTCCACCCAGGGCGGCGCCAGCGCCAGCCGCCAGTCTACCGCCCTGCCTCTATGCGAACCTGCGCCGGATGTTGTCTTCGAGGGCTGCAATTTCGTGCTCACCGGCCGCTTCGTCACGGGTACGCGCCGCGAGTGTGAGGCAGAGATCGTCCGGCGCGGTGGCCAATCCCAGAAAACTCCCACCCGAGCCACCCACTTCGTGGTGATCGGGGACCTGGGCAGCGAGGACTGGGCACAGTCGAACTACGGTCGCAAGATCCAGCATGCCGTGGAGCTGCGCTGCGAAGGCCGCGGCATCCACCTGATCAGTGAGCGTCACTGGGCCAACTGGCTATAACTCCGGCGCCCACTTACATCGATTCCGTCCGCGGGGCGCCTGGAGGATGGTCAAGATTTGGGCCGGGGGTCAGAAGGACCCAAGCAGGGTATAACCCCCATGCGCAAAGGGGGTCCATGTAAACTGAGGAGACAGGCAACGCCAGGGGAGCAACGGTGGCTCAGAACAAGTGGGTCCTTCGGAACAAGTTGGCGGAGCTCTACGGCTACTCGCTGTCGGCGATCGAGCACAAGCGGAAGGACGGCACATGGCTCGAGGGTCGCATCTGGAGGAAGGCCCCTGATGGCAGGGTCTTCTACAACGTCGCAGAGGTAGACCGCTGGATTGAGTCGGGACCAGGCCCCCGCTGACACCACCCCAAGCCCCGCGGAGGGTCAGCCCCTCAGCCTGCAGGGCTCGCGCCGCGTCCCGATCCACGGCGCCCGCCTGGCGGGGCTATTTGCGCTTGCGAGCAGCATCCCGGCGGCGAGCGACAACCGAGTAATCCCCCGCCAGCTTCTTATGCCGGAGAACCTGGCAATTTAGTCCGCCCCCAATGGACGCCCTGGTGGCCATCAGGAACAAAAAAGGGGCCTCGGATTGAGGCCCCAAGACCACGGGCGAAGAGAAAGAGAAACCCGCGGGTGCTTCACCGCTCGGTTACCCGTTGCCGGGTGTGAATCGGTGGTTCAGTTCGAGACCAAGGGCCCGCGGCCGGCGGGCTGAAATGAAACAAGGCCCCGAAGGACCTTGAGTGCTGGCGTTCGCGGCCCCAGCAGGCACTGTCCGCGAAATGCCAGCGGCTGGCGTTTTGCTCGGGCTCCCCCATGGCACACGGCCAGCGATACCGGAGGCGAGTTTGCTGGCGGGATAACCACAAACCACCAGCGGAGTTGCTCAGATTGTCAGGGTACCGTCCAGGCGCTTGCGCTCGGGATGGAAAAGCAGCGAAGGCAGCGTCATCTCCAGGCGCATATCAGGGTGAGATCGCGGCCCACCATTGATGGCAGACATAGCGCCTTCCCAGGCCAGGCGGGATCGCCTGAGCTGCTCCATGACGGCCTCCAGTTCCTTCCCCTCCAGCAGATCGATCAAGCGCTTTTCGTGCTCTTCGACTTCGCGGGCGTAGACGCGAGCCGAGATCTCGAGCTTTGTTGCCTCAAGATCCGCGATTTTCTCTTCCAGGGCGGTGAGCGTGCGCTCCAGTCCACGGGTAGCGGCGATCCGGCGCTCTCCCTCCTCGCGCGCCTTCTCCGCCTTGCTCCTCGCCTTGGTCAGGGCCGCAGCGGCGGCGCGCTGGTCACCCTCGTCGCCATCACCCATGGCGGCAGCGGCCTCGATCTCGTCCAGAGCGGTTTGCGCGTCGTCGGCTTCCCGGCGGGCAGCAGCGGCAGGGTCACCGCCCCCCGAGAGCCGCTCGATGGTGGCGGTCACGCGGGATGACTCGCCTTCGAGCTGCTCCAGCTCCTTGGACAGGGCGCTCAAGGCCTGTTGCGTGGCCTCTGGCTGGGCTTCTGCGTGTGCCTCTCTCTGCTCTTCGAGGCGCTCGGAGGCGGCCCGCTTCGTGGCCAGGGCCTCATCCGCTCGCTGGCTTTCGCGGAGGGCCTCCTCCATCTCTTCCAGGGCTTCACGTTGTTGGTGCGCATTTTGGGGCTTGCCCCGTCGGTCGTGAAAATCGACCTTTTTGCGGAGTTCGTCGCGGACCTTGGCGCAGATCTCTTTGCTGGGCTGGCTGCCGGCGTCCACTCCGGCCAGGTCGGAGACACGGCTGGCGATCGCCATGGCTTTGGTGGCGGTTCGCTCGGCGTGCCGGGCGGCCTTCTTCACGGAATCAGCGAGCGAGGCGGTCTCGCTCTGAATGTCGCGCCGGCGGGTCAGCCAGGCGGCCCACTCACTGGCCGGCTTGCTGGTTTTCTGAAAAATGCCAAGCATGATTGTCTCTCTCAGTGGTTCTGCTGGTCGTTATTCCATTTGGCCGTGATGGCGTCCACGGCCTTGGGCTCATCGGCTTTCCGTTGGCCACCCTGGAGCTTGAGGCGAAACAGCTCGGTCCCCAGCGCCTCCGCACTCATGCCCGATTCGATGGCATGACGCGCTTTGTCGGGATGATCCTGGCCGGCGATTTCCATGATGGTCTGGCACCTCTGGCGCTCGTCCCGCTTTCCATTTTCAGCGGCGTCGAGGGCGCCGGCGGGGGCGATCTCGATGGTCTTCGGGTCAACGCCTTGGCTGATGGCGCGCTGAAATTGCTCTGTGGTGCTTACGTACATACCACTCTCCTTCTCGGCTTGGTGATCCACCAGGGCGGGCGGCCCTTGAAGTCATGCGGTGGCGATCTCCATCTCCATCAAATATTCCTCGAGCTGCTCCGGGATCTTTTCACCGAGCTCCGCAGCCAGGTTGCGGGCCCGGGTGATCTCCCTGGTAAAGCTGTCCAGGTGGCGGCTTTCCAGATCGGGATGCTTGCGCTTCATCGTCAGCGGCAGGGTGTCGAAGATGGTGGCCATCTCGCTGGCCAGACCGGACAGGCTGTAGATGGCGAACCCCACCGGTACCAGACGCCCGACATCACGATCGTTCTTGATCTCTTGCGCCTCTCGGCGGGCTTTGGTAAGGCGGTATTCTTCCTGGCTTCGCTTGTAATCGAGGAGCGGGTCGTACTCCTCTCCATCCACCCCTTCCGGTTGCGATGATTGATGTTTCGCTTCCACCTCGGCCAGCTTGGCATCGAGCACATTACGGCAGTCGAAGAACTTCTCTCGACCAATCCGCGCCACGGGCTCTATTCCCCATTTATCAAAGGCTTGAACGGATATGCCGAGACTGGCGGCCATCTGCTTGCGGTTGAGCCAATGAGGCTCGGGTTGGCGCTTGCTGGTGGTCATGAATAAACCTCAACCTCCCCCTGGGGGATCCTCATAAATAGCCGAAGCCCGGGGCTCTGCGCCCCCGCAGCCGGGGTGGGGGCCGCCAGGAGGACCCGGCGTTTTTTCCCAGCGGAATGAAGACCCCGCGTGTGCCAATGGATGCCAGCACGTCGGGCGGCACCAACCGGTCGCACTGCCAGCGGCGCACGCCAGCGAGCGAGGGCCCGGGGCACAGCGCGGCGGCGGTCATGCCCCCGGCCCTCGTGACGCGGCCGGCTTGTCGCGGGCGGCCTCGACGGATGCCAGGGTGTGGCGGAAAAGCTGGAGCTCTCGCAGTGCCTCGGCCTCTCGGTCCACGTGGTGCGCCAGCTCGCGCATGTGATCCATTGCCCGGGTGGCCAGCCGCACGACAGACCCCCCGGGGTCTTTTCCAGCGCAGGCCCGGGAGTGCTCGAGGATGGCATCAACGAAGGCCATGAACGGCGCCTCGACATTCCCCCGGGTGGCCTTCGAAAGCGCGGTGCCGGCCGCCTGGACGTGCGGGGAGGTCACCCCGGGGCAGCGTTCGCCCAGCGCCTTGAGGCTGGACAGGGCCCGGTCGAACTTCTGGTGGTGGTAGTCGCGGCGCTGGCGGGCAGCGGCCTCGCGCTCACGCAGGTCTCGAAGCACGGTCGGGGTACTCATCAGTGGATCCCCCCGCCCTGTTGTCGCTCGAGCGCGTGCTGGGCCTCGATTTCGCGGGCCAGGGTGGTCACGCGGGTCAGGATCGCCACCGTTTTCCGGCGGGCCTCGTGATCGGCAGCCACCAGCCGGGTGGCGTGGGCGATCAGGGCAAACACCCGGGATCGAGCAGGCGTGCCGAGGGGGTGCTGTTTCGCGAGCGCCACCAGGGCATCGGTGAATTTCGCGAACGGCTCGTGGCTCTCCGGCGCCGCGGTGAGCATCTGCCCGGCGGCCTTCGCCTGAGGGCAGGCCGCCACCTCCGGCAGGGCCACCAGGGCGGCGAGGTCGCGATTCACCCGCTCGAGGGCTTCCTTGCTCTGGCGCAAGGCCAGCCGGTTCGCCGCGATCCTGACGATCAGCGCCATCATCGCCGGTGAGTGCGTCGGGTCGATGCCCAGGGCGGCCCCCCTCGGGGGGTTCGGGTTCACCGTCATGCTCCACCCTCGATGCCCAGCAGGAACTCGGCGCCCTCGGCATTGGCGCGCAGCTGAACCTTCTCGAGGATCTCCCACATGATCATTTCGAGGGCGGGCTCGAGGCCGGTGGAGTCGATCTTGATCAGGCCGTCGCCGTTGCGCAGGGCCTCGGTCTTGGCCCGCAGGTTCTTGATCTGGGCGTCGATCAGCTTCTTCTGCTGTTCGGCGGCCTCGCCCTGTATCTTCAGCTGCTGATCAACGGCCTTCTCGAGATCCAGTTCCTGGAACCGGGAGAGGTCGCCTCCGGCCAGGCTGCTGAACAGGCCGTCAATGGAGCCAGCCGTCGCCTCGATGGTGGTACTGGTCGCCCCCAGGATCGCCTCGACCTTCTTGGTGTCGGCTTCCATTTCCGCAATCTTGAAGTCGACAGAGAACTCCATCCCCTTGATTCGTTCGTTGCTGGCCAGCTCCATGGCCGTCTTCTCGAGGTCGAATAGCTGGTCGGCGGTCTTCTTCGCCTTTTCGCCGGCGTCGTTGGCCGATTCCCCCAGGGCCTGGAGGGACTTGCCGCCGGCATCGCCGCCGACGCGAAGATCCTCCAGGCGGGCGACCAGTCCGTCATAGGTGCTCTCGTCGATCATCCCGGCGGTGAACTGGGCATTGACCTTGGCAAGCGCTTCCTCGACCGCCTCGCTGTTGTCCACGGCCTGGTAGGTGTTGCCGTTCAGCTTTTCCCAGGCGCCGGAACTGTTCTCGATATTGGTGATGTAGTCGCCGAGGGTTTTGGCGTTGGTGCTATAGGCCTGGTCGGTTGCCTCGCTGGCTCTCGTGGCCGCCTCGGCGGCGCTCGTCCACTCCTGCCAGGCACTGAATCCATCCAGAACCGACCGGCTGGTCTGGTTCACCGCCCCTTCCACCCCCCCGGTCTTCTCGGAGAAGTTGGAGACCGCGATGGCGGCGTTGACGGCCTCCTGGCTGATCGTGTTGAAGTCTTTAGCGGCCTCGTCCCCCCAGCCGAAGAAATCGGAGAGCCCGACATAGGCCTCGGCGAGTTTCTGGACCTGGAACAGGGAGAACTCCGTGGCCACCTTCTGAGCGCCGGTGGTCTCGTCCAGCTCGGCCTTGAGTTCGTCAGAGAAGTTGAAGCGGAATTCGTTGAACTCCTTCATCTCGTTGTACAGCTGGAGCAGAGCTCCGGAGGCGGCGATGGCGGCGAAGCCCAGCCCCCCTTTGGTGCTCAGTGCCCCGGTCAACTTCCCGGCGGCTCCGGTCACCGCTGGGATCGCGCCTTTCGCGCCGGCCAGCGAGTTCATGATCGACAGCATGGAGCTGAAGGCGCTCAGCGCCGTGGTCAGAACGATGGCACCGCCCCCGATGGTGCCCAGCATGGCCACGTATTCGGGATCGATTTTCATGATCCATTGCGCCAAGTCGGCCAGCTTCTCGATGAAGGGCCCGATGGCAGTGATGGTCCCGGCGGTATACTCGCTCAGCAGCTGGAAGGCGGTTCCCAGGGTCTCGATGACGCTGGCCAGGCCCTCGGCCGTGGTGATGTCGGCGCCGTCGAAGAGCCCGCGGATCGCCTCGCGGATCGCCTCGACCCCATTCAGGAAGCCGGACCAGTCGGCGGTTTCCAGCGCCTCGGGCAGGTTGGCGGCGACCTCGTATAGGGTGGCCTCGAGCGAGGCGAAGACGCTTTCGATCTGGTCGACGAACTGCTTCAGCTGGCCATCCGTCAGGGAGACCCCGATGGCGTTGAATATCTCGGCAATCGCGCTCTGGATGCCGCTGAACTCGTCGAGCAGCGGCAAGCCCAGGCCGACCAGCGCCACCGTCATGGCGTTCTTGATTCGCTGGGTGCCCTGATCGACGGTACCGGCCATCTTCTCGACGGCTTCGGCGGTGGCCCCGGCCCGCTCTTCCATGTTGCCCAGCCCATCGGCGAAGGCGTCGGCCACCGGGCCGGTCAGGGAAAGCACGCCCTTGGTCGCCTCGACGCTGCCGAAGAGCGTCTTCATCTTCTCCTCGGAGCCGCCGGTGGCCTCTTCAAGGATCTCGAGAAAGCCCGCCAGTCCATGGGTTCGCAGTGCCGTGGCGTTGAACTCGATCCCCAGCTCCTCGGCGAGGCTCTTCGCCTGCGAGGATGGGCCGAGGATCGCTGTCAGTGCCGAGCCGACCTGTGTAACCGCCTGGCTGGTGGAAAGGCCTGTGGTGGTCAGTGCCGACACCCCGGCGGCCAACTCCTCGAAGGGCACCCCGAGTTGCGCGGCCAGGCCGGTGATCTGCGGCAAGGCGTTGGCCAGCTCGTCGATGGTGGTGATGCCACCCTTCATGGCCACGAAGAAGGCGTCGGTGAAGCTCTCGGCATCGGTGGCTTCGGCACCGTAGGCGCTCAGGGTGCCGGCGAGGGCCGTGCCGGCGGTCTTGAGATCCGTCGCCCCACCGACTGCCAGCTGTTCGGCAGCTGCCAGCAGGGTCAAGGCCTCCTCGGTATCGTTGCCCGCCGAGATCAGGTCGAAGTAGGCGTCGGTGATCGTATCGATGGATTGGGTCGAGTCCCGGGCGTAGTCGAGCAGGCCGCCGCGGAGCTCATCCAGCGAGCCGCTGGAGTCGTCCAGCAGGGTGGTGATCGAACGGAAGTTGGCATCGAAGTCGCCGGCGGTCTTGATCGCCAGGGTGGTGACGGCGGCGCCGGCGGCCAATAGGGCGCCTTCCACCTTGAGCACCGCCAGGCTGAAGTCGGCCAGCGGCTGTGCGGCCTGCTGGACGCTGCTGGACACGCTGTCGAGTTGTCGCGTCACCGACGTGACGCCACTTCCCATCTGGTCCACGCCGTCGAAGATGATCGCTACCGTTTTTTCCAAGTCGGCCATTGGCCTGTCTCTCTCTGCTCGTGTCTCATCAGGTCCCCGGCATAAGCAAAGCCGCCCCCGCGCGGCGCCTCTGGAGTCAGGGTTGAGCTGCCTTCACGCCTCGTTGCTCGGCAAGGAACAGCAGCCAGCCGGCAGCATCGACATCACCGGCGTCTGCACGGTGGTCGAGCATCTGATACAGCTCACGTTGGCGACGCGCCGAAGGGATGATGTTGCGGGCTCGAGGCTTGCGATTGCTTGGCTTCATGACAAGTACTGTCCATTTATCCAGTACCACATACTGTAGTCAAATTGCCTCAAACTTGCACATGTTGTGCTTATCTTGTGCGCTCCAGCGTCAAGCCTGCCGGTTGAGCGTTAGGCCAGCGGCAGCGAGCAATGCCGAGGGCCTCGCATCCACTGACCTGGCAGGGCAGTACCAGCACCACCGGCCGGTCGTTGACCAAGAAGCGCCAGCCATTGAGTCGAGAGCGGTGATTGATCACGGGCGGGGCCATGGTCTCGTGCATGACCCGTTGTTCGAGTTGTGCGAGCCAGTCCATCGTCACTCTCCCTCGTCGGCTTCCAGGATCGCCACCGGCACCACATAGAGCCGAATCGGTCGTTGGTGGCCGGGCAGCCGGATCTGCCGTTGCCGTCTGCCGTCGTTGTCGTCGGTCAGGAGGTAGCCCCCATCGGCGAGCCATTTGGCCACCTGGCGATAGCCGAACCCCTGGCAGGCCTCCTTCCAGCCATCGCTGGTGAACATCACACAGCGCCGCCCCTGGTGCTCGCCGATGTAACCGGCTCGGTCCCGGACCATCACCTGGCTGCGGGGCGTATCCAATGGGCTGAATCGCGACTCGCCGTGTCGTTCGATGAAGGCGCGGATCTGTTCGAAGGCGCGGCGCGGTTCGTCGTCACCACTGGTACCGCGATCGGCCAGCCATTCTCTGAACAGGGTCACGCAGGCCTCGGAGACCTCGTTGGACTGCCAGCCAGTGATGCCCCAGGCGCTGGCCAGTGTCCCCGCCGCGGCGACTAGGGCGAACTTGTCGGCGACTCGGCGAACCTGGCCGCTGGCTCCGGGTGGTAACGCATGACGCTTGAAGTGCTCGCCACTGTCGGAGAAGGCCTGGCGCGCCAGCGGCTGGTTGGTGGCGAGGCATTCGATGAAGGCGGCACCAGCGTGGCCGTGGGCGTCCCGGGCGGCTCGGTCGAGCTGGTTGGCGAAGTCGGCACCACTGGCACCGTGGGTGGTCTCGAACAGCCCTCTCCCGGCGCCAGCATCGGCGCGCAGCACGATGGCGCGCACCGCCTGGCCGGCATAGGAGCGTCCGCCTTCGCTGGCGATATGATCAGCGGTAGAGAGCTCCCCCGACGACAGGAAGACCAGGCGCCAGCGGGCTCGGTCTCGGAGTGCTCCGGTCTCCTTCGATCGCCCCTTGCCGCGCCCCTCGGCGAGCATGTAGACCGATTTCCCGGCGGCACGCGGGTCGCACTGGTGAAGCTCGTCGAGCGTCAGCAGGGCGTCGTTACGAGTGGCCGCGATGCTCTCGAGGCCATTGGTGGTGTTGTTCCAGGTCTCGAGCAGTTCGCCAGGGTCGCCCCACACGCTGTTGGCCAGGTTCAGCGCCGTGGACTTACCGATGCTGGATCCTCCGACGAAGTGGAAACCGAAGCTCTCCTTCAGCCGGCAGGGCACCAGCATCGCCGGGGCGAAGGCGGCGGCCACGGCGAACAGCAGGCGGCTATTTCCCCTGCAGGGGGCTGCCACCTGACGTTGCCACTCGGCCAGTGTGCCGGCGGGGCGGTAGCCGTCCGCGGAGAGCTCCGGACGCTGGTAGACCAGGCGCTGCCGGCTGGCATTGCCCAGCACCCGGCCGGGCAATACGTAGGCATCACCATGCCAGCCGGTGCGCTGCGTCGAGGTCACCAGGCGGTCCTCGCGAGCGCACTGCCGACCGGCCTGGTGGATGTAGGCGGTCAGCAGTGTGCGGGCCTTGGCCGTGGCGTTGATCATCAGACCCATATCGAGCATCACGCCCCGGTACTCCTCGCCGCTGCCCTTGAGCATCGAGGCGGGCATGGCCCACTCATGGGTGAAGCCGGTGTCGGTGGGAAAGCGTAGCAGGTAGCCATGCCCACCCCCGTGGGGGGCCGTGGTGCGCGCCACAACCTCGAGCCGGCTGCAGATCGTGACCGGCTTGGCGTCATCGTCGTCGGGGGACTCATAGACGAGCCAGTCGTCGGCATTGAAGTGGAAGCCGGCCGGCATGGTCGGGGCCCCCGACTGCTCTGAGGCCTCTTTCATGGCATGGACGACGGCGTTGGCGCTCATCGGCTCACCTCCTTGTCATCGAGGAGCACATCGAGCCAGTCGCGGCTCTTGGCGTGCTCGGGTATCGGGCCCGGTGGAAGGCACAGCCTGACCATCAGGCCGAGGCGCAGTAGGCGGGCGCGCAGGCGTCGTGCCGCGCGTTGGCCGGTACCGCTGCGGTCGCGGTCGGCCATGATCCAGATTCGAGCCACCCCGCGGGGAGGATGCCAAGCGGCCAGCCCGTTCGCAGTGACGCAGGCCCACACCGGCAAGTTGGGGCTGGCGATACGCACGGCCAGGGCGGTCTCGATGCCCTCGGTCAGCGCCAGCTCTCCGCCGGTAAGCGGATAGAGACGCGCCGCGGCGCCGGCGGTAGCGCCGCCTTCCACCGGAATCGCCAGCTTCTTCGGACTCTCGACCGGTGCCTTGCCGCGGCCATCGGCGGCCAGGTAGGTGCGGTGGGCACTGACCAGGCCGCCACCGGCACGGCGCACAGGGGCGACCAGCGCCGGATAGTCGCCGAGCCGTTGCGGCTCCCCCTGGTCGCTGCATTGCCAGTAAGCGAGCGATTCACGCAGGCGCCAGCCGGGGGGCAGGTCGCCGCGGTCAATCAGCGCCCCCAGGCCTCGGTGCCACAGGTAGGCAAGGGCAACGGGGGCCTGGTCGATCGGGACCGCAGGCGCCAGCAGGGCACCAAGGCGATGCTGGCGCTGGGCGCTGTCAATCTCGGGCAGTCTCTGCCTCTCCTTGGTGGCGACAGGGGAGGGGGTACCCCGTTTCGGGGGCCCCTTGAACAGAGTTCTCGAGGCGGTCGGGCTGGCCGTCTCGATCCCCAGGCGCTCAGCGATGTCCCGGGCCGCCTCCCGGGCTGTCAGGCCGCTCGTGCGTTGCCACCAGGTCAGGCCATCGCCGGCACCACACTGGTTGCAGATCGCGCCACCGGTGGCCTCCCAATCGGCGAACAGGCGGAAGCGGTCACGGCCACCACACACAGGGCACGGCTGGTGCTTGCGGTGGGTCCAGTACCGCAGCGCCAGCCGCTGGGGCAGCAGGGCGCCCCAGCGTCCGCGGGCGTGGTCGACGACCTGCGTCACCGGACCGGTGCTCACGCGGCCGGCCCCTGGGCTGGCGGGCGAGTAGACATCATCATGCTGACCCACAGCTCGCTGTGTGCCTCGATGCTCTCCAGTCGGTGACCGATCAGGATCAGCGCGGGGGCGGCGGGGTCCAGGCCTTCGATATGCTCAATATTGGCCGTCAGCCATCGGGCCATGCCGGTGAGTCCGCCTAGGAGTGTGCCGATAGCCTCGCCGGTATCAGTGCGCACCGGGTGTTTGGTCAGGCTGGCCAAGCGGCGGCGATCCATGCTGCTCAGGGATGAGGTTTCGACCAGCTTACTGCCCTGGTCGGCGCGAGTGTCGAGCAGCAGAGCGCTGAGGCGGCTGACCAGGCGCACCTCTTCGGCCAGGTAGGCGGCGGCAGCCTCCAGGTGGCCGGCATCCAGACCGCAGGTCATGCCGGGGTGCCGGCGGGCCTGATCGGCTCGCTCTTCACGGCTCAGCGCCAGCGCTTCCAGCAGGCCAGCGGTTGAATCGAGCGATGCCTTGATTTCGCCCATCAGTGTTGGGGCGTCGATCTGGTTCAGGGTGTCGGTGTAAGCGTTCATCGTCACTTCCTCTTCTGGTGTCACTGCCCTGCGTTGGGGCTGTGGTGTTGTGAGCGCGGGGACGGGGTGGGTGTGCTGGTTGCTGTGGGCCGGCGGGTGGCAGAAAGGGCGCCGAGCTGGTCCCGGACAGCTGCCCGGGCGGCATCCTCCCAGGGGCCGGGCGTGCTCAAGGCGTAGCGCGTTGCCAGGTGCTGCTGCCAGGCAGGGTCGCTGTTGTGCATGCCCAGCAGCTCGAGCACCCGGCGCACGCGGCCGATCCGGACCCACTCACTGGCCTGGCGAAGCGTGGCCAGCTGGCTGTCGGGATGATCGTCGTGATACTTGGCGCGCCACTGACGGCCGTTGTTCCAGCGGATCAGCTCAACATCATCGGCCGCCTGGGCGAGGGCCTGGGGCAGGGCGGGGGGAGGCGTCGTCATCATTGCGGCCTCCTGCCGTCGTAGGCCGCAGCAAGCGACCGCCGCTCATCGCTGGTGAGTTCTCGCCGGTGCCTTTCCTTGCGAGCGGCAAGGCACTCTTCGATCTCCTGCAGGCTCCAGCCGTCAGCCCATAGGATCAGGGCCAACCGTGTTTCCGGGAGCAGTTCGCGCTGGCGCGGGGGCTCTCGGTCATCGGCCGCCGAGGCGCGTGTAGCTTGCCGGAGGTCGGACTGCTCAAGGCGTGCGAAGGTCATGACACCACCTCCTGCTCGCTTGCGCGGGCTTCCAGGTGGCGGGCCTTGGCCATGCGGGCGTTGTAGCGGTTGAGGCGTACGGATGTGCTGGAATCAGCGAACAGGGCGGCACGGGCGCAGGCGCGATGGTAGGCGGCACGCGCAGACGGATTGCGGGTAGGGAATATCATGGGTAGAGCTCCTAGAGTTGAGGAGCCATCCCCGACTGTCGCCAAACAGTGCTTGGGGGTGGCTGTACGCAGGTTGGCGAACCGGCACTCTAGGAAACCGGCAGACCCGGAGGTCTCCCACGAACAGCCACCATAGACGCGATGGGCAGGCATGAAAAAAGCGCCTGTTTCGCGGTGGGCGCTGGTGCGCCTAGAGTTGATCGGGTCGCCAAACCCGGCCACGGATTTTGCCGTGACGCTTGAAGCGTAGACCGGTGCTATAGGCGAGGTCAATACTTGGTGGCCACTATGGGGGTGACTGGAACGCTCACCCCTTGCAGGAGCGATCAACGACAGCATCAGACTGTCTCACTGCACGGTTCGACGATGCTGCCTTCCTCTTCGCTCTCCTCCCGCATGCGCTCCCAGGCGGCCAACTGGTGAGCGGTGGCCTCACGGCCGCTCTCGTCGAGCCAATACACCTTTGCCCAGTAGTGTTCGCCGTGGGTGTTTGTCATCTTGCGTGGCTCACGGCAGACCGGAATGCCCAGGTCGCGCTGGATGGTGCTCACGCTGGTGTTGAAGTAGCGGGCACCGATCTCGCGCTCAGCTCGCTGGCAAGTGGTGCTCTCGACCTCGTAGAGGTGCCGGAGGGCGCGCTCGAGTACGGTGGGGCGTGACATGATGGCGACCTCCTCAGTGGTCAGCGGCAGACGCGCCGGCCAGTGCGGCGGCGGTGGAGGGGAAGGCTCTGGATTGCTCGAGCCACGCGGTCACATCGGCGAGGCGGTAGCGGACTTGGCGTCCACGCTTGACGAACACCGGAGCGGAGCGGCCGAGTAGCGTGCCCGAGCGGCGTGCGTCTCGGCCAGTCCGGGGGCTGCATGGGATCAGGTAGGGAAAGACCTGCTGCTCGCTCAGCTCGATCAGGTGCGGCGCCAGCCCGGCGCGCTGGGCTTCGAGGATCTCGGCCAGCACCCGGCCGCGCTGGGTGCGGTAGGCTTCAGGGTTGGTGGTGGGGGTGTCGCTGGACTGCGTATTGGTGGGCATGTTAAGGCCACTCCATACCGTGGTTGACGTTCACGGGTACAGGGTGGCGGGCGGCCTTGCCGGCATGTAGCACTACAAAACGATGCAGAGTGTTTTAGATATTCCTAATCTTTCTTGCGATGCGGCTTGATCTTGGCTACCTCCCATAACTTGGCTATGACCAGCCGTAGATTTCCGCTCGCATCAAGGTTGCCCCTTAGTAAAGTTTCATCCAGTCGCTTGCGCACTTCCCGAACCAGCGTTTCACCTGTAAAGCCGTACTTCTCTGCAATCGGCTGGCACGTTTCCCGGTCAAAGGGATACTTATCGGCGCCATGCTTTTCTCGGAGGTCGATAAACTCATTCACTGCCTGCTGGCGCTTTGCCAAACCATACTCATCTCGCTTTCCCTTGTGCATCAGCAAGTCATGTTTTCCATACTCGCCTGGATAGCGGTCGCGCCTGTCCAGATAGCGCGCAGCCATTTCGGCCAGAGTGGCCAGTTCTTCCGGCTGCAAAAGGTGGTATCGACTATGCCCCATCAAAGCGGGGTCATAACGCTTGCCGCTGACTTCCTCAAAGGCGAATAGCAGCTTGCCTTTTATCGCTCCATGCTCACGAACGCGGCGGTTGCGTTCCATGCAGGCTGCGCCCTTTTCTGCGGTCGCTCTGCTGTGCGCCTCGTCCAGCGTCATGCCAGTGGTACTAGCCAAGTATAACCTGAGCGTATCGAGCATCTCGGCTTTCGTATCCGCACCATGCGGCGCTTCCATATCCAGCAGCAGCCGGGCGGCACTATTTTGCCGCTCCAAGTAGTCGCCCAGCCGGTCAAGCACGCTGTCCAAGTCGGCTTGAATCGCCTTCAGTTCGTCATCGTATCGCTTGCCCTGGTCGCTATATCCGCACTCTCGGTCATCGGGGACTTGGGTACGGTGGACGAGAACAGGCTCTCCATCGCGGATTACGTAGTCTCCGCCGGAACGGCGCCCCTTGCGGCGTTCTAAACCGCTTAGCGTCGGCTTGTCGTCTGGCATGACTCACACTCCCCAGTGTGATCCCCAGGAAGGTGAGCTGGCGAGCGGTGGGGAAACCGCTGTTCGGCCCGTCGGCCTAGCCAGCTGGTCTTCATCGTCGCGCAGATCGGCCGTTGTGCCAAGCCTGGGCCCAGGCGAGTCAATGCTGATGTATGGCAGTGCGGTGTCAGTCCCTGGATGGGGGCGCTGGTCATGGCAGAGGTGCGAGCCGGAGGAGCGAGCCGAGCGCAGCCCGCCAGGACGGGGGATACAGCGCCAGCAGCGGGCCGGAGGGGGGGGGAGCTACTGGCTCGGCGGGTACTCCTGCCGGGTGTGGGCACGCTGACCACCTCGACCCCGGTCCCGGGCCGCGGTAGATGATCGGGTAGTTCGGGTGGGCGACGATCTCCTGGGTACCAGGCAAGCGCCATAGGTAGAGGCTGCCTGTACCCACTGTATCCACTCCCTTTTTAGCGGTTACAGCGGGAATGGATACAGGAAAACCGATCAACCATGCGGCTTAGAGAAGAATGTATCCTTTGTATCCACTGTATCCAGTATATATAAGGGGGTTTCCTTTTTTCGCTGCCCCTCAGCAGCAGCACCCGGACAACCTCTTCCTGGTCAGTGATTACGGTGGCCCGCCGCGGGGTACTAGGCCTGCCCCAGCTGGGATCCGCGCGAGGTGGCGGGCTCGCCGGTGCCGGTGCGCGACTCGGGATGGCCGGCGAGCAGAGCCTGGTAGTCCCGGCCGAACTGGTTCACGAACTCCCGCTTGTGGTCGGGCGCCAGGTGGCCGTAGTGCTCGATGGTGGTCTGGATGTCGGCGTGCCCCATCAGCCGACTGACCGCCAGCAGGTCGGCGCCCTTCATGATCAGTTGGCTGGCGAAGTTGTGGCGCAGGCTGTAGAGCTCGAGGTCGGCGGGCAGCGGCCGGGGGATGTGATTCTCCTTGGCCAGGCGTGCGGTGTGTTCCTTGATGCGCCGCCAGTGCCGATTGATGGCGGTGTAGTCGTAGCGCTCTCCGGTCTTGGGGTTGGCGAAGACGTAGCCGGTGGCCGGCTCCCCTTGCTGGGCATGCCAGGCCTTCAGCACCGCCACCGCCTCGGGCGAGATGGGGAAGGTCTGTGGCTCCGGACGCTTGTGGGCGATCTTCTCGATCACCTTGCGAACGGTGGCGAAGGTCAGGTTGACGTGCTCCCAGCGCAGCCCGTGCAGATCTCCCGGGCGGAAGCCGGTGTAGAACATCAGCAGGATCAGCGGCGGCGCATAGTCAACATAGACAACGCCATCCAGGTCGGGCAGCCAGGGCTTGCCGTGGTAGCGGCTGCGTCGGCGATCCTCTCGGCGCTGTTCCTGGTAGGTCTCGACGCCGGCGAATAGCGCGACCACCTCCTGGTTTTCCAGGTACCGCCGGGCAGTGGTGGCCTCAGCCAGCTCCTTCTCGGTGAGGGCCGGCCGCTCCAGCTTGACTCCCTTGAGCGGGTTGGCGTCGATCGTCCCGCGTTCAGCAGCATGGTTCAGCAGCGTCTGCATGGCGCCATAGGCACGCTGGATGGTGCTGAAGGCCAGCTTTCGCTTCTCCATAGCCGCTTGCCAGCGCTCGACGTCGGTTCGGGTCAGCGATCCCAGCGGCTTGGTCATCCAGTCGGCGAACTCGCGGCGCAGCGTCTGGAGGGTGGCCCTCCCGCGCTTGCGCCGGTTCTGGTACAGCTCATACGGCCCAGCGAGGTAGGCCACCAGGGTTTGCTGCTCCTGGTCGCGGGCATGCTCTTTGGCCGCCTGGCGTTCGGCGAGCGGATCATCGCCCTGGTAGGTCGCAGTCAAAGTCTCGTGCGCCAGCTTGCGGGCCTGGTCGGCCGTCATGGCCGGGTAGCGGCCCAGCGTGATGGTGCGTTCCTTGCCAGCGGTGTTGCGGTAGGTCAGGCGCCAGCTGGTCGCCGACTTGCGGCGGATCAGGTGGAAGCCGCCCAGCAGGGTATCCCAGAGCCGGTCCGAGGGGCTGGCGTTGGCGTGGAACTCCGAGGCGGCACGGGCGGTGATCTTGGCCTTGTGGCGAGCCCCGGGCCGGGCCTGCTGGGAAGGGGTGGTGTTCATGCGCCAGCTCTCCGGGTCAGTAATGGGTCAGTAAACGGTAGGATAAACCAACGACAACGCCGTGTATTAGTCGCCACGGAGTTATGTTCTATATATCTGATTTGGCCCCGCTTTTCGTCGGAGGTTGACGCCGGTGGTCGTTGCTGTATCATGCCCGCACACCCTTGGTAAGGGTGAGGTCGACGGTTCAAATCCGTCCATGAGCTCCATATCGAAAAGGCGAGCCGCGGCTCGCCTTTTCTCTTTCTTTCCTGTGTCAGCAGGGAAGGGGTTGCCAGGTAGAGCGGCTTTCGCTATCATGGCGCCCGCTGTCGTGCAGGCCGCTCGCAAAGGGCGGTTGCGGAGCAGGTACAGGCCAGTAGCTCAATTGGCAGAGCAGCGGTCTCCAAAACCGCAGGTTGGGGGTTCGATTCCCTCCTGGCCTGCCAGCCTTCCCCAGGCTGGCGTTATTTCATATACTTTCATGTTTCGATTGCCGCGCCCTGAGGAGTCTCGTTTTCATGAAGCATAGCGCCGAGGTGCAGGAGTCGCGCCACGACGGGCTCAAGTGGGCGGTTGTCGTCACTCTGCTGGTCCTGGCCGTCGTCGGCAATACCTACTTCGCCGATCAGGCGCTCCTCTACCGCGTGCTGGGTGTCGTCGCCCTGAGCATCGTGGCGGCGCTGGTCGCCCTGACCACGACCCGGGGGCGCGAGCTCACCGAGCTGGCCAAGAGCGCGAAGAAGGAGATCCAGCGCGTGGTATGGCCGACGCGCCCGGAGACCGTGCAGACCACGGGCATCGTGCTGGTGGCCGTGCTGGTGGTCGGTCTGATGCTGTGGCTGATCGACACCCTTCTTGGCTGGGCGATGTCCGGCGTCATTGGTTAGGAGTTTCCATGTCCAAGCGTTGGTACGTCGTGCACGCCTACTCCGGCTTCGAGAAGCATGTCATGCGCTCGCTGATCGAGCGCGTGAAGATGCATGGCATGGAGGAGCGCTTCGGCGAGATCCTCGTGCCGACCGAAGAAGTCGTCGAGATGCGTGATGGCAAGCGCCGCAAGAGCGAGCGCAAGTTCTATCCCGGCTACGTGCTGGTCGAGATGGAGATGGACGATGCGACCTGGCACCTGGTCAACGAGACCCCGCGCGTCATGGGGTTCATCGGTGGGACCAAGGAGAAGCCGGCGCCGATCACCCAGAAGGAGGCCGATGCCATCCTGCGTCGGGTGAAGGACGGCACCGACAAGCCGCGTCCCAAGACCCTGTTCGAGCCGGGTCAGTCCGTGCGCGTGGTCGATGGGCCCTTCGCCGACTTCAACGGCGTGGTGGAAGAGGTCAACTACGACAAGAGTCGCCTGCAGGTCAGCGTGCTGATCTTCGGTCGCGCGACCCCTGTCGAACTGGAATTCGCGCAGGTCGAGAAGGAATAGCCTCTCGGCCTGACGTTTGCGATGCGGCCCCGGGCGGGCCGCGTAACCCGGGGAGCCGCAAGGGGGACGCTGAACAAATTGGCGAGCGGGATGAAGCGCAAGGCGCACGCAGCGCAGACACCGGAGCCTATGCGGTACTAGGTGAGGATGTCGAGCAGCGCGTAACGCAGCGATTCGCCCGCGCAGACATTTGAGCAGTGTTTCCCGAGGCGCTACTACCCAACTGGAGTCAATCATGGCCAAGAAAGTACAGGCTTACATCAAGCTGCAGGTCGCAGCTGGCAAGGCCAATCCGAGTCCCCCCGTGGGCCCCGCGCTGGGTCAGCACGGTGTCAACATCATGGAGTTCTGCAAGGCCTTCAACGCGGCCACCCAGGACATCGAGCCGGGTCTGCCGACTCCCGTGGTCATCACCGTCTACTCCGACCGCAGCTTCACCTTCGTCACCAAGACCCCGCCCGCCGCGGTCCTGCTGAAGAAGGCGGCTGGCATCAAGTCCGGCTCCGGTGAGCCGAACAAGAAGAAGGTCGGTACCGTGACCCGCGAGCAGCTCGAGGAGATCGCCAAGACCAAGGAGCCGGACCTGACGGCTGCCGATCTCGACGCCGCGGTGCGTACCATTGCCGGTAGCGCCCGCAGCATGGGCCTGAACGTGGAGGGTCTCTGATCATGGCTAAACTGTCCAAGCGCGCCAAGCTGATCCAGGAAAAGGTCGACACCACCAAGGTGTACTCCCTCGAGGAAGCCGTGGCACTGCTCGCCGAGCTGTCCACCGTCAACTTCAAGGAGTCCCTGGACGTCGCCATCAACCTGGGCGTCGATCCGCGCAAGTCCGACCAGGTCGTGCGTGGGGCTACCGTCATGCCCAACGGTACCGGCAAGGACGTGCGTGTCGCCGTCTTCACCCAGGGTGCCAACGCCGATGCCGCCAAGGAAGCCGGTGCCGATATCGTCGGCATGGACGACCTGGCCGAGCAGGTCAAGAAGGGTCAGCTCGACTTCGACGTGGTCATCGCCTCGCCGGACGCCATGCGCGTGGTCGGCCAGCTGGGCCAGATCCTCGGCCCGCGCGGCCTGATGCCGAACCCCAAGGTCGGCACCGTGACCCCGGATGTCGCCACCGCGGTGAAGAACGCCAAGGCCGGCCAGGTGCGCTTCCGTACCGACAAGAACGGCATCATCCACACCACCCTTGGCAAGGTCGACTTCGACGCCGCCGCCATCCAGGGCAACCTGGAAGCGCTGGTCGCCGACCTCAAGCGGCTCAAGCCGAGCACTTCCAAGGGTATCTATTTCAAGAAGGTGACCCTGTCCACCACCATGGGCCCGGGCATCACCGTCGACCACTCCGCGCTGGTCTGAGCGGCGGTTCGACGGCAACAGGCAAGAACTTTGCGGTCCCCGTGCATGGTTGCCGAACGTGCCGGCGGGGCACCGTCAAAGACCGCAGGCGCCGCCCCTCCTCGTGAAGGGCGGCTTAATCTTCCACCGGGAGGCCTGCGCAGATGGTGTGCCGCCAGATATCTGGTGAGCACCATCACCCAGGACTCCCGCCCCGACGCTCGAGCGCCGGGGCGGGAGAGATGGTAACCACCGGAGCCCTCGTTCGAGGTTCCGGCACGAAGGAGTGATCACTGTGCCACTAGCACTCGAAGGCAAGAAGGCGATTGTTGCCGAGGTCAGTGCAGCCGCCAAGGACGCTCTCTCCGTCGTAGTTGCCGACTCTCGTGGCGTCGCGGTCAGCGCGATGACCGACCTGCGCAAGCAGGCCCGCGAGAATGGCGTGCAGATCCGTGTTGTGCGCAACACCCTGGCACGCCGCGCCCTGTCCGGAACTCCCTGGGAGATTCTGGACGAGACCTTCTCCGGTCCGACCATGCTGGCCTTCTCCTACGAGCACCCGGGCGCTGCCGCCCGCCTGTTCAAGGAGTTCGCCAAGGGTGAGAAGGACTTTGAAGTCAAGGCGCTGGCCTACGAAGGTGAGCTGATTCCGGCAAGCGACATCGACCGCCTGGCAACGCTGCCGACCTACGATGAGGCGATCGCCAAGCTGATGTCCGTCATGAAGGAGGCTTCTGCCGGCAAGCTGGTTCGTACCCTCGCCGCGCTGCGCGACCAGAAGCAGGAAGCCGCCGCCTGATCAGGCGAACTCCTGCGCGCAGTCCGAATCGAATATTGAATCCTCGAGCTCTCGGCCGACCGAGGCTCCCGCAAAGTTAGGAACCTGAAAATGGCACTGACCAAAGAAGACATCATCAACGCCGTCGCCGACATGTCCGTCATGGAAGTCGTCGACCTGATCGAAGCCATGGAAGAGAAGTTCGGTGTCTCTGCCGCTGCCGCCGTCGTGGCCGGCCCGGGTGGTGGTGAAGCTGAAGCCGCTGAAGAGCAGACCGAGTTCGACCTGGTGCTGACCGCTGTCGGCGAGAAGAAGGTCAACGTGATCAAGGTCGTCCGCGAGATTACCGGCCTGGGCCTGAAGGAAGCCAAGGGTGCCGTCGACGGCGCACCGGCGACCATCAAGGAAGCCCTGTCCAAGGACGATGCCGAAGCGGCCAAGGCCAAGCTGGAAGAAGCCGGCGCGAGCGTGGAGCTCAAGTAATCCTTGTGCCCATGGCTTCACGCGCTGCGTAAGCTTCCACGGCTGGTGGCGGGACACCCGCTGCCGGCCTTTTTCTGTTGTCACTGGCCTCTGCATGAGCAGAGCCGCCAGCCGAATTCCGAAGGCGAGCAACCCGACGCGGTGCTTGCCTTCATCGCCTGACGGAGCCGCTCCCGTCGGGTGGCGCCGACCACGCATCGGTCACCCATGGTGAACAAGCTGGGGAATACAGATGGCTTACTCATACACTGAGAAAAAACGCATCCGCAAGGATTTCGGCAAACTGCCCCAAGTGATGGATGTGCCCTACCTGCTGGCCATCCAGCTTGATTCCTACTACGACTTTCTCCAGCAGGACCGCTCTCCCGAGGAGCGCCTCGAGATCGGTCTGCATGCGGCCTTCAAGTCCGTGTTCCCGATCGAGAGCTTCTCCGGCAATGCTGCCCTGGAGTACGTCAGCTACCGCTTCGGCACCCCGGCCTTCGACGTCAAGGAGTGCCAGCTGCGAGGCGTCACCTATTCGGCTCCGCTGCGTGTCAAGGTTCGCCTGATCATCTACGACAAGGAGTCGGCGCACAAGGCCATCAAGGACATCAAGGAGCAGGAAGTCTACATGGGGGAGATCCCCCTGATGACCGAGAACGGCACCTTCGTCGTCAATGGCACCGAGCGGGTCATCGTCTCCCAGCTGCACCGTTCACCCGGCGTGTTCTTCGACCATGACAAGGGCAAGAGCCACTCTTCCGGCAAACTGCTCTATTCCGCCCGGGTGATCCCCTACCGCGGCTCCTGGCTGGACTTCGAGTTCGACCCCAAGGACAGCGTCTTCGTGCGCATCGACCGTCGCCGCAAGCTGCCGGCCACGGTGCTGATGCGTGCGCTCGGCATGAGCGCCGAGGAGATCCTCGACGAGTTCTTCGAGACCAGCACCTTCCACATCGAGCAGTCCGGCTTCTCCGTGGAGCTGGTGCCGTCGCGGCTGCGTGGCGAGACCGCCACCTTCGACATCAAGGATGGCGAGGGCAACCTGATCGTCGAGGAAGGCCGCCGGATCACCCAGAAGCACATCCGCCAGCTGGAGAAGGCCGGTCTCGAGCGCCTCGAGGTGCCGATGGAGTACCTGTTCGGCAAGACCCTGGGCAAGGACCAGGTCGACCCGAACACCGGCGAGCTGATCTGCTCCTGCAACAGCGAGATCACCCCGGAGCTGCTCGAGAAGCTCGGCCAGGCCGGCATCACTACCCTCGAGACGCTCTACACCAACGATCTCGACTGTGGCCCCTTCATCTCCGACACCCTCAAGCTGGACACCACCGGGTCCCAGCTCGAGGCGCTGGTCGAGATCTACCGCATGATGCGCCCTGGCGAGCCGCCCACCAAGGAAGCCGCCGAGACCCTGTTCCACAACCTGTTCTTCACCGAGGACCGCTACGACCTCTCCGGGGTCGGCCGCATGAAGTTCAACCGTCGCCTGCGCCGCGACGCCGATACCGGCTCCGGCGTGCTCGACCAGCGCGACATCCTCGACGTGCTCAAGGAGCTGATCAACATCCGTAACGGCTTCGGTGAAGTCGACGATATCGATCACCTGGGCAACCGTCGTATCCGCTGCGTCGGCGAGATGGCCGAGAACCAGTTCCGTGTGGGCCTGGTGCGCGTCGAGCGTGCGGTCAAGGAGCGTCTCTCCATGGCCGAGAGCGAGGGCCTGATGCCCCAGGACCTGATCAACGCCAAGCCGGTGGCGGCGGCGGTCAAGGAGTTCTTCGGCTCCAGCCAGCTCTCCCAGTTCATGGACCAGAACAACCCGCTCTCCGAGGTCACCCACAAGCGCCGCGTCTCCGCGCTCGGCCCGGGTGGCCTGACCCGCGAGCGCGCCGGCTTCGAGGTGCGTGACGTCCACGCCACCCACTACGGTCGCCTGTGCCCGATCGAGACCCCGGAGGGGCCGAACATCGGCCTGATCAACTCGCTCGCCACCTACAGCCACACCAACAGCTACGGTTTCCTCGAGACCCCGTACCGCAAGGTGGTGGGTCGCCAGGTGACCGACGAGGTGGTGCACCTCTCGGCCATCGAGGAGGGCGACTTCATCATCGCCCAGGCCTCGGCCACCGTGGACGAGTCGGGCAAGCTGGTCGACGACCTGGTGCAGGTCCGCCACAAGGGCGAGACCACCTTCATGCGCCCCGAGCAGGTCACCCTGATGGACGTCTCGCCGCGCCAGGTGGTCTCCGTGGCGGCGGCGCTGATCCCGTTCCTCGAGCACGACGACGCCAACCGCGCCCTGATGGGCTCCAACATGCAGCGTCAGGCGGTGCCGACCCTGCGTGCCGAGAAGCCCCTGGTGGGGACCGGCATGGAGCGCTTCGTGGCGCGTGACTCCGGCGTCTGCGCCGTGGCGCGCCGCGGCGGCGTGATCGACTCGGTCGACGCCAAGCGTATCGTGGTGCGCATCAACGAGGACGAGATCATCGGCGGCGAGGCCGGCGTCGACATCTACAACCTCACCAAGTACGTGCGGTCCAATCAGAACACCTGCATGAACCAGCGCCCCATCGTGCGCCCCGGCGACGAGGTGGCGCGTGGCGATATCCTGGCCGACGGCCCCTCCGTCGACATGGGCGACCTGGCGCTGGGCCAGAACATGCGCATCGCCTTCATGCCCTGGAACGGCTACAACTTCGAGGACTCCATCCTGCTCTCCGAGCGGGTGGTCCAGGAAGACCGCTTCACCACCATCCACATCCAGGAGCTGACCTGCGTGTCCCGCGACACCAAGCTGGGGTCGGAGGAGATCACCTCCGACATCCCCAACGTCGGTGAGTCGGCGCTGGCCAAGCTCGACGAGGCGGGTGTCGTGTATATCGGGGCGGAAGTCGGACCGGGCGATATCCTGGTCGGCAAGGTCACGCCCAAGGGCGAGACCCAGCTGACCCCGGAAGAGAAGCTGCTGCGGGCGATCTTCGGCGAGAAGGCCTCCGACGTGAAGGACACCTCGCTGCGCGCCCCGACCGGCATGCGCGGTACCGTCATCGACGTCCAGGTGTTCACCCGCGACGGCGTGGAGAAGGACTCCCGGGCGCTGGCCATCGAGCAGATGCAGCTCGACGAGGTGCGCAAGGACCTGCAGGAGACCTACCGCATCGCCGAGGACGCCACCTTCGAGCGCCTCAAGCGCACCCTGTCCGGCCAGCCGGTCAATGGTGGCCCCGGGCTGAAGAAGGGCGACACCCTCTCCGACGACTACCTCGAGGAGCTGCCGCGCCAGCAGTGGTTCAAGCTGCGCCTGCAGGACGAGGCGCTCAACGAGCTGCTCGCCCAGGCCGACGAACAGCTCGAGAACCGTCGCAAGGAAATGGACGAGCGTTTCGAGGACAAGAAGCGCAAGCTGACCCAGGGCGACGACCTGGCGCCGGGCGTGCTGAAGATCGTCAAGGTCTACATGGCGGTCAAGCGGCGTATCCAGCCGGGTGACAAGATGGCCGGCCGCCACGGCAACAAGGGCGTCATCTCGGCGATCATGCCGATCGAGGACATGCCCTTCGACGACAACGGCGAGCCGGTCGACGTGGTGCTCAACCCGCTGGGCGTGCCGTCGCGGATGAACGTCGGGCAGATCCTCGAGACCCACCTGGGCCTGGCGGCCCGCGGCCTCGGGGTGAAGATCGAGGCCATGCTGCGCGAGGCCCGCGACCAGCAGGTCGGTCAGCTCCGCGAGTTCCTGGGGCAGATCTACAACACCGAGGGCACCCGCATCGAGGACCTCGACTCGCTGACCGACGACGAGGTGATCGCCCTGGCGAAGAACCTCCAGGGCGGCGTGCCGATGGCCTCGCCGGTCTTCGATGGCGCCAAGGAGGGTGAGATCAAGCATCTGCTCAAGCTGGCGGACCTGCCGGATTCCGGCCAGATGACCCTCTACGACGGCCGCTCCGGCGACGCCTTCGACCGGTCGGTGACCGTCGGCTACATGTACATGCTGAAGCTCAACCACCTGGTGGACGACAAGATGCACGCGCGTTCGACCGGCTCCTACTCGCTGGTCACCCAGCAGCCGCTGGGCGGCAAGGCGCAGTTCGGCGGCCAGCGCTTCGGCGAGATGGAGGTCTGGGCCCTGGAAGCCTACGGCGCGGCCTACACCCTCCAGGAGATGCTCACGGTCAAGTCCGACGACGTGGAAGGGCGTACCAAGATGTACAAGAGCATCGTGGACGGCGACCACACCATGCAGGCGGGCATGCCGGAATCCTTCAACGTGCTGGTGAAGGAGATCCGTTCGCTGGGCATCGATATCGAGTTAGAGAGCTAGGAGCCTCCCAATGAAAGATTTGGTGAAAGTCCTCAAATCGCAGTCTCAGTCCGACGAGTTCGACGCGATCAAGATCACGCTCGCGTCGCCGGACATGATTCGCTCCTGGTCCTTCGGCGAGGTGAAGAAGCCCGAGACCATCAACTACCGCACCTTCAAGCCGGAGCGTGACGGCCTGTTCTGCGCCAAGATCTTCGGTCCGGTGAAGGACTACGAGTGCCTGTGCGGCAAGTACAAGCGCATGAAGCACCGCGGGATCATCTGCGAGAAGTGCGGCGTCGAGGTGACCAAGGCGGCGGTGCGCCGCGAGCGCATGGGCCACATCGAGCTGGCCTCGCCGGTCGCCCACATCTGGTTCCTCAAGTCGCTGCCGTCGCGTATCGGCATGTTCCTGGACATGACCCTGCGCGACATCGAGCGCGTGCTCTACTTCGAGAGCTTCGTGGTCATCGATCCGGGCATGACCACGCTCGAGCGCGGCCAGTTGCTCAACGACGAGCAGTACTTCGAGGCCCTCGAGGAGTTCGGTGACGACTTCGACGCCCGCATGGGGGCCGAGGCCGTCCAGGCGCTGCTCAAGGACATCGACCTCGAGGAGGAGATCGACCGCCTGCGCGAGGAGATCCCCCAGACCAACTCCGAGACCAAGATCAAGAAGCTCTCCAAGCGGCTCAAGCTGCTGGAGGCCTTCTACAACTCGGGCAATGCCCCGGCGTGGATGGTCATGGAGGTGCTGCCGGTGCTGCCGCCGGACCTGCGTCCGCTGGTGCCGCTGGACGGCGGGCGCTTCGCGACCTCCGACCTCAACGACCTCTACCGTCGCGTGATCAACCGCAACAACCGCCTCAAGCGGCTGCTCGACCTCAATGCGCCGGACATCATCGTGCGCAACGAGAAGCGCATGCTGCAGGAGGCGGTGGACGCCCTGCTCGACAATGGCCGCCGCGGCCGGGCCATCACCGGTTCCAACAAGCGCCCGCTGAAGTCGCTCGCCGACATGATCAAGGGCAAGCAGGGGCGCTTCCGTCAGAACCTGCTGGGCAAGCGCGTCGACTACTCCGGGCGCAGCGTGATCACCGTGGGCCCGACCCTGCGCCTGCACCAGTGCGGCCTGCCCAAGAAGATGGCGCTGGAGCTGTTCAAGCCGTTCATCTACTCCAAGCTGCAGAGCCTCGGCCACGCCTCCACCATCAAGGCCGCCAAGAAGATGGTCGAGCGCGAGCTGCCCGAGGTGTGGGACATCCTCGCCGATGTCATCCGCGAGCACCCGGTGCTGCTCAACCGCGCCCCGACCCTGCACCGCCTGGGCATCCAGGCCTTCGAGCCGCTGTTGATCGAGGGCAAGGCGATCCAGTTGCACCCGCTGGTGTGTGCCGCCTACAACGCCGACTTCGACGGTGACCAGATGGCGGTCCACGTACCGCTGACGCTGGAAGCCCAGCTCGAGGCCCGCGCGCTGATGATGGCCACCAACAACGTGCTGTCACCGGCCAACGGCGAGCCGATCATCGTGCCGTCCCAGGACGTGGTGCTGGGTCTCTACTACATGACCCGCGAGCGCATCAACGCCAAGGGCGAGGGCATGGTGTTCGCCAACCTCAACGAGGTCGAGCGCGCCTTCGGCACCCAGCACGTCGAGCTGCACGCCCGCGTCAAGGTGCGCCTGACCGAGGTCGAGTTCGACGAGGCCACCGGCGAGCGCAGCGAGCATCGCCGGCTGTACGACACCACCGTGGGGCGTGCGCTGCTGTTCCGCATCCTGCCCGAGGGCGTGCCCTTCGAACTGGTCGACCAGTCGATGAAGAAGAAGGCGATCTCGAAGCTGATCAACGAGGTGTATCGCCGTGCCGGCCTCAAGCCGGCGGTGATCTTCGCCGACCAGCTGATGTACACCGGCTTCCGCCTGGCGACCTGGTCCGGTGCCTCCATCGGCGTCAACGACTTCGTCATCCCCGGGGCCAAGGCCGAGATCATCGAGGCCGCCGAGGAGGAAGTGAAGGAGATCGAGGACCAGTTCTCCTCCGGTCTCGTCACCGCCGGCGAGAAGTACAACAAGGTCATCGACATCTGGTCCAAGGCCAACGACAAGGTGGCCAAGGCGATGATGGCGGGCATCTCCAAGGAGACCGTGACCGACCGCGACGGCCAGCAGGTCGAGCAGGACTCGTTCAACAGCGTCTTCATCATGGCCGACTCCGGCGCCCGGGGTAGTGCCGCCCAGATCCGCCAGCTGGCGGGGATGCGGGGCCTGATGGCCAAGCCGGACGGCTCGATCATCGAGACACCGATCGTCGCCAACTTCCGTGAAGGCCTGAACGTCCTGCAGTACTTCATCTCGACCCACGGCGCGCGGAAGGGCCTCGCGGACACGGCACTCAAGACCGCCAACTCCGGTTACCTGACCCGTCGCCTGGTCGACGTGGCCCAGGACATGGTGATCACCGAGTCGGATTGCGGCACCGAGAACGGCCTGACCCTGCACCCGGTGATCGAGGGTGGCGACATCATCGTCTCCCTGGCGCAGCGCGTGCTGGGCCGCGTGGTGGCCCAGGACGTCATCGATCCGGCCTCCGAGGACGTGCTGATCCCGCGCGGCACCCTGCTCGACGAGGCCTGGTGTGCCGAGCTCGACACCATGGGCGTCGACGAGATCGTGGTGCGCAGTGCGATCAGCTGCGAGACCTCCCACGGCGTCTGCGCGGCCTGTTACGGCCGCGACCTGGCGCGTGGCCATCAGGTCAACATCGGCGAGGCGGTGGGGGTCATCGCCGCCCAGTCGATCGGCGAGCCGGGCACCCAGCTGACCATGCGGACCTTCCACATCGGCGGGGCCGCGTCGCGTGCCTCGGCGGTGGACAGCGTCCAGGTCAAGCACGGCGGCCGCGTGCGCCTGCACAACATCAAGCACGTCGAGCGCGCCGACGGCAAGCTGGTGGTGGTGTCCCGCTCCAGCGCCCTGGCGGTGGCCGACGATCATGGCCGCGAGCGCGAGTACTACAAGCTGCCCTACGGTGCCGAGCTCTCGGTCAAGGACGGTGACGTTGTGGAGGCGGGCCAGGCCGTGGCCAAGTGGGACCCGCACACCCACCCGATCGTCGCCGAGGCCGAGGGTACCGTGCAGTACGCCGATATGGACGAGGGCCTGACCATCCACCGCAGCGTGGACGAGATGACCGGCCTCTCCTCCATCGAGGTGATCGAGGCCGCCGCGCGCCCCATGGCCGGCCGCGACAAGCGTCCGATGATCCTGCTGTCCGACGAGGCCGGCAAGTCGGTGACCGTGACCGGCTCCGACACCCCGGTACAGTACCTGCTGCCGGGCAAGGCGATCGTCACCGCCGACAACGGCTCGAAGATCGGCGTCGGCGAGATCGTCGCGCGGATCCCGGTGGAGGCGTCCGCCAACAAGGACATCACCGGGGGTCTGCCGCGGGTGGCCGACCTGTTCGAGGCGCGCAAGCCGAAGGAGCCGGCGATACTGGCCGAGATCAGCGGCGTGATCAGCTTCGGCAAGGAGACCAAGGGCAAGCGTCGCCTCACCATCACCCCCGAGGGCGGTGGCGACCCGTTCGAGATGCTGATCCCGAAGTGGCGCCAGATCGCGGTCTTCGAGGGCGAGAGCGTCGAGAAGGGCGAGGTGATTTCCGACGGGCCGAGCAACCCCCACGACATCCTGCGCCTGCTGGGCGTGGCGGAGCTGGCCAAGTACATCACCGCCGAGATCCAGGACGTCTACCGGCTACAGGGCGTGGGCATCAACGACAAGCACATCGAAGTGATCGTGCGTCAGATGCTGCGCAAGGTGGAGATCACCGACTCCGGGGACTCGGACTTCATTCCGGGCGACCAGGTCGAGCTGGTCCGGGTGCTCGAGCAGAACGCCCGTCTCGAGAAGGCGGAGAAATTCCCGGCCAAGTACCAGCGGGTGCTGCTGGGTATCACCAAGGCCAGCCTGGCCACCGAGTCGTTCATCTCCGCGGCCTCCTTCCAGGAGACCACGCGGGTGCTGACCGAGGCGGCGGTCACCGGCAAGCGCGACTACCTGCGCGGCCTGAAGGAAAACGTGGTGGTGGGACGCCTGATCCCGGCCGGTACCGGCCTGACCCACCACGCGGAGCGCAAGCGCAAGCGTGAGGACGCCGACCGCCTGCTCCACCCGTCGGCCTTCGATGTCGAGCAGGAGTTGGGCGCCCAGCTCACTGCGCTCGACTCGGATGACGACGAGATTTGACGACGGGCGATGCCACCTGGCGCCTCCCCCCGGCGGGGGAGGCGCCATGCTTGACGGCCAGCCTCGTCAGCCATTAGAATGCGCAGCCTTTAACAGTGGGGTGGGTGCGCCCGCGCCCGCTGGAAAGGCAAGGCAACCCATTGGAGTCAGCTACACACCATGGCAACGATCAATCAGCTCGTGCGCAAGCCGCGCAAGCGCCAGGCCGCCAAGAGCGACGTGCCGGCGCTGCAGGCCTGCCCGCAGAAGCGCGGGGTCTGCACCCGCGTCTACACTACTACCCCGAAGAAGCCGAACTCGGCACTGCGGAAAGTCTGCCGCGTGCGCCTGACCAACGGCTACGAGGTCTCCTCGTACATCGGTGGTGAGGGCCACAACCTCCAGGAGCACTCCGTGGTCCTGATCCGCGGCGGCCGTGTCAAGGACCTTCCCGGTGTGCGCTATCACACCGTGCGTGGCGCCCTGGACACCTCCGGCGTGCAGAACCGCAAGCAGGGGCGCTCCAAGTACGGTACCAAGCGTCCCAAGGTGTAATCGGGTGGTTCACGCCAACCCCACTGAATACATGGCATCGGTCTGATAAGAGTAAGGTCGAGCACCACCGTCGGTGGTCGTCTCGGGTTTACCTGAAGGACCCTTTACAGAGGGCTTATCATGCCTAGAAGAAGAGTTGCGGCTAAGCGCGAGATCCTGCCGGATCCCAAGTTCGGAAGCGAGCGCCTGGCGAAGTTCATGAACCACCTGATGGTCAGCGGCAAGAAGTCCGTAGCTGAGCGCATCGTCTATGGTGCGCTGGACAGGGTTGCCGAGCGTAGCAAGGAAGAGCCGCTGGAGATCTTCGACAAGGCGCTGGAAGCCATCCAGCCCATGGTCGAGGTCAAGTCACGCCGCGTCGGCGGCGCGACCTATCAGGTGCCGGTCGAGGTGCGTCCTTCGCGCCGTCAGGCACTGGCCATGCGCTGGCTGGTGGATGCCGCCCGCCGTCGTGGCGAGAAGACCATGGTGCAGCGCCTGGCCGGCGAGATGCTGGATGCCGCCGAAGGCAAGGGCTCGGCCGTCAAGAAGCGTGAGGACGTGCATCGCATGGCAGAGGCCAACAAGGCCTTCTCGCACTATCGTTTCTAAGTGCAGCGCTTCTAACGCATCGCCAACCAACGGGGAGTTCCAACGTGGCTCGCAAGACTCCGCTAAATCGTTACCGCAATATCGGTATCGTTGCACACGTCGACGCCGGCAAGACCACCACGACCGAGCGTGTCCTGTTCTACACCGGCCTGTCCCACAAGGTCGGCGAGGTCCATGAGGGCGCCGCCACCATGGACTGGATGGAGCAGGAGCAGGAGCGTGGCATCACCATCACCTCCGCGGCGACCACCTGCTTCTGGCAGGGCATGAACAAGCAGTTCGATGAGCACCGCATCAACATCATCGACACCCCCGGGCACGTCGACTTCACCATCGAGGTCGAGCGTTCCCTGCGCGTGCTCGACGGTGCCGTCGTCGTGCTGTGCGGCTCCTCCGGCGTGCAGCCCCAGACCGAGACCGTCTGGCGTCAGGCCAACAAGTACGAAGTCCCGCGCATGGTGTTCGTCAACAAGATGGACCGTACCGGCGCCGACTTCTTCATGGTGGTCGAGCAGCTCAAGGAGCGTCTCGGCGCCAACGCCGTGCCGATCCAGATCAACTGGGGCACCGAGGACGAGTTCAAGGGCGTCATCGACCTGATCACGATGAAGGCCATCCTCTGGGATGAGGCCAACTTCGGCATGAACTACGACTTGGTGGACATTCCCGCCGAGCTGCAGGAAACCGCCGAGAAGTATCGCGAGGAGATGGTCGAGGCGGCCGCCGAGGCCTCCGAGGAGCTGATGGACAAGTACCTCGAGGAGGGCGAGCTTACTCCCGAGGAGATCAAGGCCGGCCTGCGTCGTCGTACCCTGGACAACGAGATCGTGCTGGTCACCTGCGGCTCGGCGTTCAAGAACAAGGGCGTGCAGGCGGTGCTGGACGGCGTCATCGAGTACATGCCGTCGCCCACCGAGGTCAAGGCCATCGAGGGTGAGCTGGACGACAAGGACGGCACCATCGCCACGCGCGAGGCGGACGACAGCGCGCCCTTCTCGGCGCTGGCATTCAAGATCGCCACCGACCCCTTCGTCGGCACCCTGACCTTCATCCGCGTCTATTCGGGCGTGCTGAAGTCGGGCGACAGCGTCTACAACTCGGTCAAGCAGAAGAAGGAGCGCGTGGGGCGTATCGTGCAGATGCACGCCAACTCCCGCGAGGAGATCAAGGAAGTGCTGGCCGGCGACATCGCCGCCTGCATCGGCCTCAAGGACGTCACCACCGGCGACACCCTGTGCGACCTGAACGACAAGATCGTTCTCGAGCGCATGGAATTCCCGGACCCGGTGATCTCCGTGGCCGTCGAGCCGAAGTCCAAGGCCGACCAGGAGAAGATGGGCGTGGCGCTGGGCAAGCTGGCCCAGGAAGACCCCTCCTTCCAGGTCAAGACCGACGAAGAGACCGGCCAGACCATCATCTCCGGCATGGGCGAGCTGCATCTCGACATCCTCGTCGATCGCATGCGCCGCGAGTTCAAGGTCGAGGCCAACATCGGCAAGCCGCAGGTGGCCTATCGCGAGACCATCCGCAAGAGTGTCGAGCAGGAAGGCAAGTTCGTTCGCCAGTCCGGCGGTCGCGGCCAGTACGGCCACGTCTATCTTCGCATCGAGCCTCTCACCGCAGAGGACAAGGGCGAAGACGAAGAGATGCACTTCAAGTTCGCCTCGGAAATCGTTGGCGGCGTGGTTCCCAAGGAATACGTGCCGGCCGTCGAGAAGGGGGCCTACGAGCAGCTGCAGAACGGTGTCATCGCGGGCTACCCGATGATTGACGTCAAGGTCACGCTGTTCGACGGTTCCTACCATGACGTGGACTCGAACGAGACCGCGTTCAAGGTTGCCTCTTCCATGGCGATCAAGGAAGGTGCCAAGAAGGCGAAGGCCGTGCTCCTGGAGCCGGTGATGAAGGTCGAGGTCGTGACCCCCGAGGACTTCATGGGTGACGTCATGGGCGACCTGAACCGCCGTCGTGGCCTCGTTCAGGGCATGGATGACTCCTCTTCCGGCAAGGTCATCCGCGCCACGGTACCGCTGGCTGAGATGTTCGGTTACGCGACCGACCTGCGTTCTCAGACCCAGGGCCGCGCAAGCTACACCATGGAGTTTGCGAGTTACGAAGAGGCGCCGTCCAGCGTCGTTGAAGCCGTCATCAACCAGAACGGTTAACCGTTAGCTAACGTAAAGAGGTTATAGCAGTGGCTAAGGAAAAATTCGAACGTTCCAAACCGCACGTCAACGTCGGCACCATCGGTCACGTCGACCACGGCAAGACCACCCTGACTGCGGCCCTGACCCGTGTCTCCGCCGAGGTGTTCGGTGGCGATTGGCGCGAGTTCGACTCCATCGACAACGCCCCGGAAGAGCGTGAGCGCGGCATCACCATCGCCACCTCTCACGTGGAATACCAGTCCGAGCAGCGCCACTACGCGCACGTCGACTGCCCGGGGCACGCCGACTACGTCAAGAACATGATCACCGGTGCGGCCCAGATGGATGGCGCCATCCTGGTGGTGTCCGCCGCCGACGGTCCCATGCCGCAGACCCGCGAGCACATCCTGCTCTCCCGTCAGGTCGGCGTGCCGTACATCGTCGTGTTCCTGAACAAGGCCGACATGGTCGACGACGAAGAGCTGCTCGAGCTGGTCGAGATGGAAGTCCGCGAGCTCCTGAGCGAGTACGACTTCCCGGGTGACGACTGCCCGATCATCACCGGTTCCGCCCTGATGGCCCTGGAGGGCAAGGACGACAACGGCATGGGTACCACCGCCGTTGCCAACCTGATCAAGGCCCTGGACGACTACATCCCGGAGCCGGAGCGCGCCATCGACCAGCCGTTCCTGATGCCGATCGAGGACGTCTTCTCCATCTCCGGTCGCGGCACCGTGGTGACCGGGCGTATCGAGCGCGGCATCATCAAGGCCGGCGAAGAGATCGAGATCGTCGGCATCAAGGACACCACCAAGACCGTCGTCACCGGTGTCGAGATGTTCCGCAAGCTGCTCGACGAAGGTCGTGCGGGCGAGAACGTCGGCGCCCTGCTGCGCGGCACCAAGCGCGACGAGGTCGAGCGTGGTCAGGTCCTGGCCAAGCCGGGCACCATCACCCCGCACACCGTCTTCGAGGCCGAGGTCTACGTGCTGTCCAAGGAAGAGGGTGGTCGTCATACCCCGTTCTTCAAGGGTTACCGTCCGCAGTTCTACTTCCGTACCACCGACATCACCGGTACCTGTGAACTGCCGGAAGGCGTCGAGATGGTCATGCCGGGCGACAACGTCAAGATGGTTGTCACCCTGATCGCCCCGATCGCCATGGACGAGGGTCTGCGTTTCGCCATCCGCGAAGGCGGTCGTACCGTCGGCGCCGGCGTCGTGGCCAAGATCGTTCAGTAAGTCTCCGGACTGCTGGAACGATCGAAGGGGGCTCCGTGAGGGGCCCCCTTTCTGCGCACCGCGGCGAGTGATTGACACCCGTTGCCGGCGTGCCTATAATGCGCATCCTTTGAATGCGTGGGTGGACGGCTCGCGCCGTCGAGATCCATTGGAGTTTAGGGCAAATGCAGAACCAGAAGATTCGCATTCGGTTGAAGGCTTTCGACCATCGCCTGATCGACCAGTCCGCTGCGGAGATCGTTGAGACCGCCAAGCGTACCGGCGCCCAGGTTCGTGGTCCGATTCCCTTGCCGACCAATCGCGAGCGGTATACCGTGCTGATCTCGCCGCACGTCAACAAGGACGCGCGCGACCAGTACGAGATTCGTACCCACAAGCGTGTGCTCGACATCGTCGAACCCACGGAAAAGACCGTTGATGCCCTGATGAAGCTCGACCTCGCCGCCGGCGTGGACGTGCAGATCAAGCTCGACTGAGACCACACTAGACACTCGCGGCCCAGCGCTCGTCCGCCCCGGAAAGGCCGGCATGAGCAGCAGCCGCCACGCCGTGATGGCGTCACACAACGTGCTAGTGGAATGCTCTGGAAAGGGCAGCCATAGCGGGTGACAGCCCCGTACACTAAAGGAGACTGAGAATGACTATCGGTTTGGTCGGTAGGAAGGCCGGGATGACTCGCGTCTTCACCGAGGATGGCGCATCCGTGCCCGTGACCGTGATCGAGGTTGAGCCCAACCGCGTGACTCGCGTCAAGTCCGTCGAGAGCGACGGCTACGCCGCGGTTCAGGTGACAACCGGCTCCCGCAAGGCCAAGCACCTGTCGAAAGCCCAGGCCGGGCTGTTCGCCAAGGCAGGTGTCGAGGCCGGTCGTTCGCTGATGGAGTTTCGCCTTCCCGAAGGCTTTGATGCTCCGGAAGTGGGCGGCGAACTCACCGTATCCCTCTTCGAAGCTGGTCAGATGATCGACGTGACCGGCACCTCCAAGGGCAAGGGCTTCCAGGGCGCCGTCAAGCGCTGGAACTTCCGCACCCAGGACAACACCCACGGTAACTCCCTGTCGCATCGCGCGCCGGGTTCCATCGGCATGTGCCAGACGCCGGGCCGCGTGTTCAAGGGCAAGAAGATGGCCGGCCAGATGGGCAACGTCCGTTGTACCGTGCAGAGCCTCGAAGTCGTCCGCGTCGACGCCGAACGCAACCTGTTGCTGGTCAAGGGTGCCGTACCCGGCGCCACCGGCAGTGATGTCATCGTGCGCAGCGCCGTCAAAGCAGGCTGAAGGGGAACTTACCGATGAATCTGAATCTTGCAGGTGCAGGCGCCGGTACCGTCGAAGTATCCGATGCCACCTTTGGCAAAGAATTCAATGAAGCGCTCGTGCACCAGGTCGTCACCGCCTATCTGGCCGGTGGTCGCCAGGGCACCCGTGCCCAGAAGAACCGTTCCGATGTGCGCGGCGGCGGCAAGAAGCCGTGGCGCCAGAAGGGCACCGGCCGTGCCCGTGCCGGTACCATTCGCTCGCCGATCTGGCGCAGCGGCGGCGTGACCTTCGCGGCCCGTCCGCAGGACCACTCCCAGAAGGTCAACCGCAAGATGTACCGCGCGGCCATGCGCTCGATCCTCTCCGAGCTGGTGCGTCAGGAGCGTCTGGTCGCCGTCGACGAGATCACCGTCGAGGCGCCCAAGACCAAGCAGCTGGTGGCCAAGCTCAAGGAGCTCGACCTGGAGAAGGTGCTGATCGTCACCGAGGAAGTCGACGAGAAGCTCTACCTCGCCGCCCGCAACATCCCCAATGTGGATGTGGTGGATGTGGCTGCCGCCGACCCGGTGAGCCTGGTCGCCTTCGACAAGGTGCTGGTCACCGTCTCCGCCCTGCGCAAATTCGAGGAGAAGCTGGCATGAACCAGGAGCGTGTATTCAAGGTTCTGCTCGGTCCGCACGTGACCGAGAAGGCCGCCATGGCCGCCGAACGCAACCAGTACGTGTTCAAGGTGGCCAGCGACGCGACCAAGCCCGAGATCAAGAAGGCCGTGCAGGTCCTGTTCGGCAAGAAGGTCGACCGCGTTCAGGTGCTGAACATGAAGGGCAAGACCAAGCGCACCGCGCAGGGTCTGGGTCATCGCCAGGGGTATCGCAAGGCCTACGTGACACTGGCCGCCGGCGAAACCCTTGAAGACTTCTCTGGCGCCGAATAAGGGCAGGAGTACGGATCATGGCAATCGTCAAGACTAAACCCACATCCGCCGGTCGTCGCCACGTCGTCAAGATCGTCGGTGACGAGCTGCACAAGGGCCGGCCCTATGCGCCGCTGCTCGAGAGGCAGACACGCAGCGGTGGGCGCAACAACAACGGCCGCATCACCACCCGTCATGTGGGCGGTGGTCACCGTCAGCACTACCGGCTCATCGACTTCAAGCGTACCAAGGATGGCGTCCCCGCCGTCGTCGAGCGCCTGGAGTACGATCCGAACCGCAGCGCGCACATCGCGTTGCTGAAGTACCTCGACGGCGAGCGTCGCTACATCATCGCGCCCAAGGGCGTGAGCGCGGGCGACCGTCTCGAGTCCGGCGTCAACGCGGCGATCAAGAAGGGTAACGCCCTGCCGCTGCGCAACATTCCGCTGGGTTCCACCGTGCACTGCATCGAGCTCAAGCCCGGCAAGGGCGCCCAGCTTGTCCGCAGCGCCGGCACCAGCGCCCAGCTGGTCGCCCGTGAGGGCAACTACGCCACCCTGCGCCTGCGCTCCGGCGAGATGCGCAAGGTGCTGGCCGAGTGCCGTGCGACCCTGGGTGAAGTGAGCAACTCCGAGCACAGCCTGCGTCAGCTTGGCAAGGCCGGTGCGAAGCGCTGGAGAGGTGTGCGTCCGACCGTTCGCGGCGTGGTCATGAACCCGGTGGACCACCCGCACGGTGGCGGTGAAGGCCGCACCAGCGGTGGTCGTCACCCGGTGACCCCGTGGGGTATCCCCACCAAGGGCCACAAGACCCGCAAGAACAAGCGCACCGACAAGCTGATCGTCCGTCGCCGCAAGGCACGGAACTGAGAACTTACGCCAAGACATTAAGAGGTAACGGCTGTGCCACGTTCACTGAAGAAAGGTCCCTTCATTGACCTTCATCTGCTGAAGAAGGTTGAGGCTGCAGTGGAGAAGAGCGACCGCAAACCGATCAAGACCTGGTCGCGTCGCTCCATGATCCTGCCCAACATGGTCGGGCTCACCATTGCAGTCCATAACGGTCGCCAGCACGTCCCGGTGCATGTCTCCGAGGAAATGGTTGGCCACAAGCTGGGCGAATTCGCTGCCACCCGCACCTATCGCGGTCACGCGGCGGACAAGAAAGCCAAACGGTAAGCCAGAGAGGATTGAGAGATGGAAGTCACAGCTAAGCTGCGTGGCGCTCGTTTATCCGCCCAGAAGGCCCGTTTGGTGGCTGACCAGGTGCGCGATAAGCCGGTCGCCGAAGCGCTGGACCTGCTGACCTTCTCGCCGAAGAAGGCTGCCAAGCTGGTCAAGAAGGTGCTTCAGTCCGCCATCGCGAACGCGGAAGAAAACAACGGCATGGATATCGACGAGCTGCGTGTCTCGACCATCTGCGTCGATGAGGGCATGACGCTCAAGCGCATCCGTCCGCGCGCCAAGGGCCGTGCGGATCGCATTCTGAAGCGCACCTGCCACATCACCGTCAAGGTAGCCGAGAAGTAGGAGTCGACCAGATGGGTCAGAAAGTCAATCCAACAGGCATCCGGCTGGGTATCGTCAAGGACCATACCTCCGTCTGGTATGCCGAGCGCGGCGCCTATGCCGATAAGCTCAACAACGACCTCGAAGTGCGTCGCTTCCTCGAGGAGCGCCTGAAGAACGCTTCCGTGAGCCGCATTCACATCGAGCGTCCGGCCAACAACGCCCGCATCACCATTCACACTGCCCGTCCGGGCATCGTGATCGGCAAGAAGGGCGAGGACGTCGATCGTCTGCGCCGCGAGGTCACCGCGATGATGGGCGTGCCCGTGCACGTCAACATCGAGGAAGTCCGCAAGCCGGAGCTGGATGCCAAGCTCGTCGCGCAGAACATCGCCGGCCAGCTCGAGCGTCGCGTGATGTTCCGTCGCGCCATGAAGCGTGCCGTGCAGAACGCCATGCGTCTGGGCGCCGGCGGCATCAAGGTGCAGCTCTCCGGCCGCCTCGGCGGTGCGGAAATCGCCCGCACCGAGTGGTACCGGGAAGGTCGCGTTCCGCTGCACACCCTGCGTGCGGACATCGACTACGCCACCTACGAAGCCAAGACCACCTACGGCATCATCGGTGTCAAGGTCTGGGTCTTCAAGGGTGAAATCCTCGGGGGCATCGAAGAGGTCCGCGCCAAGGCGAAACAGCCGCAGGCCGCGCCCTCCAAGAAGAAAGGTTCCAGGTAAGGGGAGAGCGAGTCGATGTTACAGCCCAAGCGTATGAAGTTCCGCAAGATGATGAAGGGCCGCAACCGTGGCCTGGCGCATCGCGGAAGCAAGGTGAGCTTCGGGGAATACGGCCTCAAGGCTACCGGTCGCGGCCGCATCACGGCGCGCCAGATCGAAGCCGGCCGTCGTGCGATCACCCGTCACGTCAAGCGTGGCGGCAAGATCTGGATCCGCGTCTTCCCCGACAAGCCGATTTCCAAGAAGCCGCTCGAAGTCCGTATGGGTAAGGGCAAGGGCTCCGTCGAGTACTGGGTCGCGCAGATCCAGCCGGGTCGGGTCCTGTACGAGATCGAAGGCGTTCCCGAGGAGCTGGCCCGTGAAGCCTTCTCCCTGGCCGCCCAGAAGATGCCCCTGTCCACCACCTTTGTGAAACGGACGGTGATGTGATGAAAGCCCAGGAAATTCGTGAAAAATCAGTCGAGCAGCTCCAGGAGCAGCTCTTCGAACTCCTCCGCGAGCAGTTCAACCTGCGCATGCAGAAGGCCACCGGCCAGCTGAGCCAGACTCATCTGCTCAAGCAGGTTCGTCGGGATATCGCCCGGGTGAAGACTGTGCTCAACGAGAAGGCAGGTGACTGAGATGGCCGAAGAAAAGAAAGCCCGTACGCTCACCGGCAAGGTGGTGAGCGACAAGATGGACAAGTCCATCGTCGTGATGATCGAGCGCCGTGAGCGTCACCCGATCTATGGCAAATACGTTAAGCGCTCCACCAAGCTGCACGCCCATGACGAGGCGAACCAGGCGAAGGCCGGCGACACCGTCTCCATCCAGGAGTGCCGTCCGCTGTCCAAGAAGAAGGCCTGGACGCTGGTCGAGGTGGTCGAGCAGGCCAAGGGCTGAGCTCGGCGAGAGCAGTCAGATTAGGTTTGGAGAAAACCGATGATTCAGACTCAGACAATGCTGGATGTCGCCGACAACAGCGGAGCGCGCCGGGTGCAGTGCATCAAGGTGCTCGGCGGTTCACACCGCCGTTACGCCCGCGTCGGTGACATCATCAAGGTCACGGTGAAGGAAGCCATCCCGCGTGGCAAGGTCAAGAAGGGCCAGGTCCTCAAGGCGGTGGTGGTTCGCACCCGCAGTGGCGTTCGTCGTCCCGACGGTTCGCTGATCCGCTTCGACGGAAATGCGGCGGTTCTGTTGAACAACACCAACGAACAGCCGATCGGAACCCGTATCTTCGGGCCGGTAACTCGTGAGCTTCGGAACGAGAAGTTCATGAAGATCATTTCCCTGGCGCCCGAAGTGCTGTAAGGAGCGAGGCGGATATGCAAAAAATCAAACGTGACGATGAAGTGGTCGTCATCGCCGGCAAGGACAAGGGCAAGCGTGGCACGGTCAAGCGCGTCCTCAAGGACGAACGCTTCGTCGTGTCCGGTGTGAACATGATCAAGCGTCACACCAAGCCCAACCCCATGGCGGGTAAGCAGGGCGGTATCGTCGAGCGCGAGGCTCCGATTCACGCGTCCAATGTTGCCATCTTCAATCAGGAGACCGGTAAGGCGGATCGCGTCGGCTTCCAGGTGAAGGAAGACGGTACCAAGGTACGTATCTACAAGTCGACGCAGACGCAGATCGACGCCTAACGCGAGTCGGGTAGCAAAATGGCGAACTTGAAAGAACGTTATCAGAACGAGGTGGTGGCTCAACTCAAAGAGCAGTTCAGCTACGCCAACGTGATGCAGGTGCCGCGGATCACCAAGGTGACTCTGAACATGGGCATCGGCGAAGCGACCAGCGACAAGAAGCTGATCGAGAATGCCATCGGTGACCTGGAGAAGCTCTCCGGTCAGAAGCCGTTGGTGACCAAGGCGCGCAAGTCCATCGCGGGCTTCAAGGTGCGTGAAGGCTGGCCGATCGGGATCAAGGTGACCCTGCGCTCCGCGCGCATGTGGGACTTCCTCGATCGCCTGGTGAATATCGCGATCCCCCGCGTTCGTGACTTCCGTGGTCTCAACCCGAAGTCCTTCGACGGTCGTGGCAACTACTCCATGGGGGTGCGTGAGCAGATCATCTTCCCGGAGATCGAGTATGATAAGATCGATCGGATTCGTGGTCTGGATGTCACCATCACCACCACCGCCAACACCGATGAAGAAGGTCGTGCGCTGCTGAGCGCGCTGAACTTCCCGTTCAAGAAATAAGGGTGGGATCATGGCAAAGAAGAGCATGGTAGAGCGTGAGCTCAAGCGCACCAAGCTGGTGGCGAAGTATGCCGCCAAGCGCGCCGAGCTCAAGGCGGTCATCCAGGACGTCAACGCTTCCGATGAAGAGCGCTTCGAGGCAACGCTGAAGCTGCAGCAGCTGCCGCGCGACTCCAGCCCGGTGCGCCAGCGCAACCGCTGCCGTATCACTGGCCGTCCGCACGGCTTCTACAACAAGTTCGGCCTCGGCCGCAACAAGCTGCGTGAAGCCGCCATGCGTGGCGATGTGCCCGGGCTGAAGAAGTCCAGCTGGTAACGCCACGTAGAAACATCAGGAGCGCAACGTAAATGAGCATGCAAGACACTCTGGCGGATATGTTCACCCGTATCCGCAATGCGCAGATGGCCACCAAGGAGACGGTTTCCATGCCGTCCTCCAAGCTGAAGGTCGAGGTGGCTCGCGTATTGAAGGAAGAGGGCTACATCAACGACTTCGCGGTGTCCGAAGGTGCCAAGCCCGAGCTGGCCGTGACCCTCAAGTATTTCGAGGGCAAGCCGGTCATCGAGCACATCCAGCGGGTTTCCAAGCCGTCCCTTCGCTCCTACAAGGGCAAGGACGCGCTTCCGAAGGTCGCCGATGGCCTGGGTATCGCGATCGTCACCACCTCCAATGGGGTGATGACCGATCGTGCGGCTCGCAAGGCTGGTGTCGGTGGCGAAGTCATCTGCACCGTATTCTAGGAGTTTGGAATGTCCCGCGTAGCCAAATATCCGGTTAAAGTGCCCAGCGGCGTCGACATCAAGTTCGACGGCGACCAGCTGACCGTCAAGGGCGGCCAGGGCACCCTGTCCATGACCGTGCACGCCGATGTGGCGATCGGTCAGGAGGACGGACAGCTGACCTTCGCCCCGAGCGAGTCCGCCAAGAGCTGGGCAATGGTCGGTACCACCCGTGCCCTGGTCCAGAACCTGGTCACCGGTGTCTCCGAGGGCTTCACCAGGACCCTCGAGATCAACGGCGTCGGTTATCGTGCCCAGGCAAAGGGCCAGACGCTCAATCTTACACTGGGCTTCTCGCACCCGGTCGACTACACGCTGCCTGACGGTGTCGTGGCGGAAACGCCCAAGAACACCGTGATCGTGCTGAAGAGCGCGGACAAGCAGAAGCTCGGCCAGGTCGCCGCGGAAATCCGCGCCTTCCGTCCGCCCGAGCCCTACAAGGGCAAGGGTGTCCGGTACGCCGACGAGCAGGTGCGTCGCAAAGAAGCCAAGAAGAAGTAAGGCAGGGTTATGAACGCGAAGAAAGAATCTCGTCTCCGTCGTGCCCGCCGTGCTCGCGCCAAGATCCGCGAGCTGGGCGTGTATCGCCTGTGCGTCAACCGTACCCCCCGCCACATCTATGCGCAGATCATCTCGCCGGATGGTGGCAAGGTCCTGGCCAGTGCTTCCACGCTGGACAAGGCCCTGCGTGAGGGTGCGACCGGCAACGCCGACGCCGCCGCCAAGGTGGGCGCACTGATTGCCGAACGCGCCAAGCAGGCAGGCATCACCCAGGTGGCCTTCGATCGTGCCGGTTTCAAGTACCACGGTCGCGTGAAGGCCCTGGCCGACGCCGCTCGTGAAGGCGGCCTGGAATTCTAAAGGGTTTTTACGATGGCGAAGAACGAACAGCAAAGCGGCGATCTGCAGGAAAAGCTCGTGCAGGTCAACCGTGTCGCCAAGGTGGTCAAGGGTGGCCGGATCTTCGGTTTCACCGCCCTGACCGTCGTGGGCGATGGCAAGGGTCGTGTCGGCTTCGGTCGTGGCAAGGCGCGTGAAGTGCCGGTCGCGATCCAGAAGGCGATGGACCAGGCGCGCCGCAACATGATCAAGGTGAACCTCAGCGGTGGCACCCTGCAGTACCCGGTCAAGGCCCGTCACGGCGCCTCCAAGGTGTACATGCAACCGGCCTCCGAGGGTACCGGGATCATTGCCGGCGGCGCCATGCGCTCCGTGCTCGAGCTGGCCGGCGTCCACGACGTCCTGGCCAAGTGCTACGGCTCCACCAACCCGGTGAACGTGGTGCGGGCGACCGTCAATGGTCTGGCCTCCATGCAGTCGCCGGATGACATCGCCGCCAAGCGCGGTCTGTCCGTCGAAGCGATCACGGGGTAAATACCATGGCAGCAACACTCAAGGTTACCCAGACCCGCAGCACCATCGGCATCCTGCCCAAGCACAAGGCCACCATGAAGGGCCTCGGGCTGCGCCGCATCGGTCACTCGGTCGAGCTGGAAGACACCCCTGCCGTGCGCGGCATGATCCACAAGGTCAACTACCTTGTGCGCGTTGAGGGAGAGTAATCCATGAAACTCAATAGCCTGAGCCCGGCTCCGGGTTCCAAGCACGCCGAGAAGCGCGTCGGCCGTGGCATCGGCTCCGGTCTGGGCAAGACCGGTGGCCGCGGCCACAAGGGCCAGAAAGCGCGCAGCGGCGGCACGGTGAAGCCCGGTTTCGAGGGTGGCCAGATGCCGTTGCAGCGGCGTCTGCCCAAGTTCGGCTTCACCTCCATGAAGTCGTTGGTCTCCGAGGAGGTCCGCCTGGCCGAACTGGCCAAGGTCGCCGGTGACGAGGTCACCCTGGACAGCCTCAAGCAGGCCAACGTGCTGAAGGACGCCACGCAGCACGCGAAGGTGATCCTTTCCGGCGAACTGAACAAGGCGGTCACGGTTCGCGGCCTCAAGGTCACCAAGGGTGCCCGTGCCGCGATCGAAGCCGCCGGTGGCAAGGTAGAGGACTAAATGGCCAAGTCAGGAAAAATGCCGGCGATGGGCAGCGGTCTGAGTGAACTGTGGGCGCGTCTGCGCTTCGTGCTCCTCGCCATCGTGGTCTACCGTATCGGTGCCCACATCCCCGTTCCCGGTATCAATCCTGACCAGCTTGCTGCCTTGTTCAGGGAGCAGCAGGGCACCATCCTGGGCATGTTCAACATGTTCTCGGGTGGCGCCCTGGAGCGCATGAGCATCATGGCGCTGGGCATCATGCCCTACATCTCGGCGTCGATCATCATGCAGCTGCTGACCGCGGTCTCGCCCCACCTCGAGCAGCTCAAGAAGGAAGGCGAGGCCGGCCGCCGCAAGATCAGCCAGTACACCCGCTACGGCACCGTTGTCCTGGCGCTGGTCCAGGCCACCGGCATGTCGGTGGGCCTGGCCAGCCAGGGCATCGCCTACTCGGCCGACTTCAGCTTCTATTTCACCGCCATCGTCAGTTTCGTGACCGGTGCGGTGTTCCTGATGTGGCTGGGCGAGCAGATCACCGAGAAGGGCATCGGCAACGGCATCTCGCTGCTGATCTTCTCCGGTATCGTCGCCGGCCTGCCCGGCGCCGTCGGCCAGGCCTTCGAGCTGGCCCGCAACGAGGGGGCGTGGAACGTGTTGCCGCTGCTGGCCCTCACCGTGCTGGGTGTCGCGACCGTGGCCTTCGTGGTGTTCATCGAACGCGGCCAGCGCCGCATCACGGTGAACTACCCGCGTCGCCAGGTCGGCAACAAGATGTACGCCGGCCAGAGCAGCTACCTGCCGCTCAAGGTGAACATGGCCGGCGTCATTCCGGCCATCTTCGCCTCCAGCATCCTGCTGTTCCCGGCCTCGCTGGGCCAGTGGGTGGGGGCCGGCGAAGGCATGGAGTGGCTGCAGCGCGCCTCCCAGGCCCTGGGCCCGGGTCAGCCGCTGTATATCTTGCTTTTCGGCGCGGCGGTGGTATTCTTCTGCTTCTTTTACACAGCGCTGGTCTTCAATCCCAAGGATGTCGCTGACAACCTCAAGAAGTCGGGGGCCTTCCTGCCGGGGATTCGCCCGGGCGAGCAGACCGCTCGCTACGTCGACAAGGTCATGACCCGTCTGACCCTGTTCGGTGCCTTGTACATCACTGCGGTTTCCCTGATGCCCCAGTTCCTGATCGTGGCGTGGAACGTGCCGTTCTTCTTCGGCGGTACCTCGCTGCTGATCGTGGTGGTGGTGATCATGGACTTCATGGCCCAGGTGCAGTCGCACCTCATGTCGCACCAGTACGAGTCGGTGATGAAGAAGTCCAACCTGAAAGGCTACGGTAGCGGCGGCATCATGCGCTGAGGCGCGGCGCCGCTGGCGATTTGGCGCGCCGCGAGCCGAAGTGTCGACTCGCGGCGCGAGCCAACTTTGGAGATGGAACGATGAAAGTTCGAGCTTCCGTAAAGAAAATGTGCCGTAACTGCAAGATCATTCGTCGCAATGGCGCCGTGCGCGTCATCTGCAGCGAACCGCGGCACAAGCAGCGTCAGGGCTGAGCCCCGACTGCTGTGCTGGACCGGGTGCCGGCATGCCCCTTGCCCTCTGGTAGGGAAAGGGGTATGCTGTTGCGCCTTTTGTAGATGACCAATCGAGCAAGCCGCTCAATTTTCGGAGTAAGCTGATGGCCCGTATAGCAGGCGTCAATATCCCGGACAACAAGCATGCGGCGATCTCGCTGACCTATATCTTCGGGATTGGCCGTACTCGCGCTCAGGGGATCTGTGCCGCGACCGGCATCGCGCCGACCACCAAGATCCAGGAGCTGTCCAGCGAAGAGCTGGATGCCCTGCGGTCCGAAGTCGGCAAGTATACCGTTGAAGGTGACCTGCGCCGTGATGTCACGCTGAATATCAAGCGTCTCATGGACCTGGGTTGCTACCGTGGTCTGCGTCATCGTCGTGGTCTTCCGCTGCGTGGTCAGCGTACCAAGACCAATGCGCGTACCCGCAAGGGCCCGCGCAAGCCGATCCGCAAATAACACGCACGTTCTGGCGTAAAGACAGGAATAGACATCAACATGGCTAACCCGCGTAGCAACCGTAAAAAGGTTAAAAAGCAGGTGGTGGATGCCGTTGCGCATATCCACGCCTCTTTTAACAACACGATCGTGACGATCACAGACCGCCAGGGCAACGCTCTTTCCTGGGCGACTGCCGGTGGTTCGGGTTTTCGTGGTTCTCGCAAGAGCACCCCGTTCGCTGCTCAAGTGGCAAGCGAGCGTGCAGCGACTGCTGCAGCCGAGTATGGTGTGAAAAACGTCGACGTGCTGGTCAAGGGCCCCGGTCCTGGCCGTGAATCCGCCGTGCGCGCTCTGAATGCCGCCGGCTTCCGCGTGCAGAGCATCACCGACGCGACGCCCATTCCCCACAATGGCTGCCGTCCGCCGAAGAAACGCCGCGTATAAGGAGACAGATTCATGGCTCGTTACATTGGACCGAAGTGCAAACTGTCTCGTCGTGAGGGGACCGACCTCTTCCTCAAGAGCGGTGTCACTCCCTTCGAGAAGAAGTGCAAATCCGAGCAGATTCCGGGTGTGCACGGCCAGCGCCGTCAGCGTCTTTCCGACTACGGCTTGCAGCTTCGCGAGAAGCAGAAAGTGCGCCGCATGTATGGCGTGCTCGAGAAGCAGTTCCGCAACTACTACAAGGAAGCGGCCCGTCTCAAGGGCGCGACCGGCGAGGTGTTGCTGCAGCTTCTCGAATCCCGACTGGACAATGTCGTCTACCGTATGGGCTTCGGCTCGACCCGTTCCGAGGCGCGGCAGCTGGTCAGTCACAAGGCGATCGCCGTGAACGGTCGCGCCGTCAACGTGGCGTCCTACCAGGTCAAGCCCGGGGACGTGGTGTCCGTGCGCGAAAAGGCGAAGAACCAGGCGCGTATCCAGAATGCCCTGGCGATCTCCGCCAACCGCGGCGATGTGGCCTGGGTCGAAATCGATGCCAAGAAGATGGAAGGCACTTTCAAGGCTCTGCCTGAACGCGGTGACCTGACTGCCGACATCAACGAAAACCTGATCGTCGAGCTGTACTCGAAGTAATCGCCTCCGGGTGATGCCGGGCCCGCGGTGCGGGCCCGGTGACGAGTACCGAGTATCCGTTTGGCAGCCTGAAAGGTGTTCATATGCAGCGTTCAGTGACAGAGTTTCTCCGGCCTCGCGACATCAAGGTCGAAGAAATCAGCGCACACCACGCGAAGATCGTGCTCGAGCCCTTCGAGCGTGGTTTCGGCCACACTCTGGGCAATGCACTGCGTCGCATCCTGCTCTCGTCCATGCCCGGCTGTGCCGTGGTGGAAGCCGAGATCGCCGGAGTCGATCACGAGTACAGCGCGATCGAGGGCGTCCAGGAAGATGTCATCGAAATCCTCCTGAACCTCAAGGACGTGGCGATCAAGATGCACAGCCGCGACGAGGCGGTGCTCTCGCTGAACAAGCAGGGCCCGGCCGTGGTGACCGCGGGTGACATCGCTCTCGACCATGACGTCGAGATCGTCAATCCCGAGCACGTCATCGCTCACGTCAACGAAGGCGCCGAGCTGAAGATGCAGCTCAAGGTGGCGCGCGGCCGCGGCTATGAGCCGGCAGATGCCCGTCTCGGTGCCGACGACGAGTCTCGTGGCATCGGTCGCCTGCAGCTGGATGCGACCTTCAGCCCCGTGCGCCGGGTTTCCTACGCCGTGGAGGCCGCGCGTGTCGAACAGCGCACCGACCTCGACAAGCTGATCATCAGCCTGGAGACCGACGGCACCCTGGATCCGGAAGAGGCGATCCGTCGCAGCGCGACCATCCTGCAGGAGCAGCTGGCCGCGTTCGTCGACCTGGAAGCCGACAAGGAACAGGAAGTGGAGGAGGAGGAGGATCACATCGATCCGATCCTGCTGCGCCCCGTAGACGATCTCGAGTTGACCGTCCGCAGTGCCAACTGCCTGAAGGCCGAGAATATCTACTACATCGGCGATCTGATCCAGCGCACCGAGGTGGAGCTGCTGAAGACCCCGAACCTCGGCAAGAAGTCCCTGAACGAGATCAAGGACGTTCTGGCAGCCCGTGGTCTGTCCCTGGGCATGCGGCTGGAGAACTGGCCGCCGGCAAGCCTGAAGGACGACAAGGCCTCCGCGTGAGCGTCGACTCGAGTCCCAGTTTGGTAAGGAATCACAACCATGCGTCATCGTAAGAGTGGTCGTCACCTGAATCGCACGAGCTCGCACCGCCAGGCCATGTTCAAGAACATGAGCGTGTCGTTGATCGAGCACGAAGTGATCAAGACAACCCTGCCCAAGGCCAAGGAGCTGCGTCGCGTCATCGAGCCGCTGATCACCCTGGCCAAGCAGGACAGCGTCGCCAACCGCCGTCTGGCCTTCAGCCGTACCCGCTCGAAGGAAGCGGTCGGCAAGCTCTTCAATGAGCTGGGCCCGCGTTACGTCGAGCGTCCGGGCGGTTACGTCCGTATCCTCAAGTGCGGCTTCCGCACCGGCGACAACGCCCCCATGGCCTTCGTCGAGCTCGTCGATCGCCCGATCGTCGAGGACGAGGACGTCGCCGTCGAGGAGTGATCCCCGGCAGCGGGCTTCGGCCTTGGCAGCGCAAGAGAAAAACCGGCTCCCGAAAGGGGCCGGTTTTTTTTGAGCTTGCTCAGCTCTCCGCTGCGCTCGCGGCCCGTGGCTCGCGGCTCGTTGCCTGTTTCTCCAGCAGCGGCTTGAGGAAGCGCCCGGTGTGCGAGGCCTCCATGCGGGCGACCTGTTCCGGGGTGCCCTCGGCGATGATGAGCCCGCCGCCGGAGCCGCCCTCGGGGCCGAGATCGATGAGCCAGTCGGCGGTCTTGATCACGTCCAGGTTGTGCTCGATCACCACGATGGTGTTGCCGTGGTCGCGCAGCCGGTGCAGCACGGTGAGCAGCTGGCGGATGTCCTCGAAGTGCAGGCCGGTGGTCGGCTCGTCGAGGATGTAGAGGGTCTTGCCGGTGTCGCGCTTGGCCAGTTCGCGGGCCAGCTTGACCCGCTGGGCCTCGCCGCCGGACAGCGTCGTGGCGCTCTGGCCGAGGCGGATGTAGGAGAGCCCCACGTCCATCAGCGTCTGCAGGCGCCGGGCGATGGCCGGCACCGGGCTGAAGAACGCCAGCGCCTCCTCGACGGTCATCTCCAGCACCTCGTGGATGCTCTTGCCCTTGTAGGCGATCTCCAGGGTCTCGCGGTTGTAGCGCTTGCCCTTGCAGACGTCGCAGGGCACGTAGATGTCCGGCAGGAAGTGCATCTCGACCTTGATCATGCCCTCGCCCTGGCACGCCTCGCAGCGCCCGCCCTTGACGTTGAAGGAGAAGCGCCCCGGCTTGTAGCCCCGCGAGCGGGCCTCCTGGGTGCCGGCGAAGAGCTCGCGGATCGGCGTGAAGATGCCGGTGTAGGTGGCGGGGTTGGAGCGCGGCGTGCGCCCGATGGGGCTCTGGTCGATGTCGATCACCTTGTCGAGCAGCCCGAGCCCCTCGATGTGGTCGTGGGCCTCCGGCGTCAGGCTGGTGGCCTTGTTGAGCTCGCGGGCGGCGATCGGCATCAGGGTGCCGTTGATCAGCGTCGACTTGCCGGAGCCGGAGACGCCGGTGACGCAGATCAGCAGCCCGAGCGGCAGCTCCAGGGTGACGTCCCGCAGGTTGTTGCCGGTGGCGCCGACCAGGCGCAGCACCTTCTCCGGGTTGCCGGGAATGCGCCAGGGCGGGACCTCGATGCGGCGTGAGCCCGCCAGGTATTGGCCGGTCAGCGACGCCGGCGTGGCCATGATCTCTTCGGGCGTACCCTGGGCGACGATGCGGCCGCCATGGACCCCGGCGCCGGGGCCGATGTCGAGCACGTGGTCGGCGGCACGGATGGCCTCCTCGTCGTGCTCGACCACGATCACGGTATTGCCCAGGTCACGCAGGTGCTCGAGGGTCTTGAGCAGGCGGTCGTTGTCGCGCTGGTGCAGGCCGATGGAGGGCTCGTCGAGGATGTACATCACCCCCACCAGGCCGGCGCCGATCTGGCTGGCCAGGCGGATGCGCTGGGCCTCGCCGCCGGAGAGGGTGTCGGCGCTGCGCTCCAGGTTGAGGTAGTCGAGGCCGACGTTGACCAGGAACTCCAGGCGAGCATGGATCTCGTTGATGATCTTGATGGCGATCTCGCCCTTGCGGCCGGGCAGCGTGAGCTCCCTGAAGTAGCGCAGGGCCTCGCCGATCGGCAGGTGGACGATCGCCGGCAGGGGGCGGTCGTCGATGTAGACGTGGCGCGCCTCCTTGCGCAGGCGCGAGCCGTGACAGGTGGGGCAGGGCTGTACGGCGACGAAGCGCGCCAGCTCCTCGCGCACCATGCTCGACTCCGTCTCGCGGTAGCGGCGCTGCATGTTGGGCAGCACCCCCTCGAAGGGGTGCTCGCGGGTCACCTTGCGTCCGCGGTCGTTGACGTAGCTGAAGGCGATCTCGTCGCCGCCGCTGCCGTGGAGGATGATCTCGCGCTCGTGGCGGGCCAGCTCCTGCCAGGGGGTCTCCAGGGTGAAGCGATAGTGGTCGGCCACCGCCTGGAGCTGGTTGAAATAGTAGACGCTGCGACGGTCCCAGCCCTTGATCACGCCCTCGGCAAGCGACAGCTCCGGGTGGCTGATCAGCTTGGCAGGGTCGAAGAACTGCTGTACCCCCAGGCCATCGCAGGTGGGGCAGGCCCCGGCCGGATTGTTGAAGGAGAACATGCGTGGCTCGAGCTCGGCGATGGAGTAGCCGCACACCGGGCAGGCGAAGCGCGCCGAGAAGGGGATGTCGGCCTGTTCGCCGTCCATGAAGTGGACCACGGCGATGCCGTCGGAGAGCGCCAGCGCCGTCTCGAAGGACTCGGCCAGGCGCTGGGCCAGGCCGTCGCGGACCTTGATGCGGTCGACCACCACGCTGATGTCGTGCTTGCGATTCTTGTCCAGGGGGGCGATGTCGTCGAGCTCCAGCGCCTGGCCGTCGACCATGGCGCGCACGAAGCCCTGGGCGCGGAGTTCGGCGAGCAGCTGCAGGTGCTCGCCCTTGCGGCCCTTGACCACCGGCGCCAGCAGCATCAACTTGCTGCCCTCCGGCAGCGCCAGCACCTGGTCGACCATCTGCGAGATGGTCTGGGCTTCGAGATCCTCGCCGTGCTCCGGGCAGCGCGGGGTGCCGGCGCGGGCGAACAGCAGGCGCAGGTAGTCGTAGATCTCGGTGATGGTGCCCACCGTGGAGCGCGGGTTGTGGGAGGTGGACTTCTGCTCGATGGAGATCGCCGGCGAGAGCCCCTCGATGTGGTCGACGTCGGGCTTCTCCATCATCGACAGGAACTGCCGGGCATAGGTGGAGAGCGACTCCACGTAGCGCCGCTGGCCCTCGGCGTAGAGGGTGTCGAAGGCCAGCGACGACTTTCCGGAACCGGAGAGCCCGGTGACCACGATCAGGGCGTCGCGTGGCAGCTCCACATCGATCTGCTTGAGGTTGTGGGTGCGGGCACCCCTGACCAGAATCCTGTCCATTCCCACCTCGAGACGCACGGCAAAGGCTCGATTATACGTCCGCCGCCGCATCGCCGGCAAAAGCGTTGCCGGCGAGTGGCTTTCCCTGGGGGGTGGCGAGCCGCTAGAATGTGCGGTCCACCAACGGGCAGACGATGCCCGCTCACGGAATGCCGAAAACCCTATGCGAAAGGTCTCTGGACTGCTGTTAGCCACCGAGCGGCGTGCCATCGCCGGCCTTGCCGGCCTCTATGCCACGCGCATGCTGGGGTTGTTCATGGTGTTGCCGGTGCTGGCGCTCTATGCCGACGAGCTGAGCGGCGCCACGCCGTTGCTGGTGGGCCTGGCGCTGGGCGTCTACGGGCTCACCCAGGCGATCCTGCAGATCCCCTTCGGGTTGCTCTCCGATCGCCTCGGCCGCAAGCCGGTGATCGCCGCCGGTCTGCTGCTGTTCCTGCTCGGCAGCGTCGTGGCCGCCCAGGCGGACTCCATCGGCGGTGTGATCCTGGGGCGCTGCCTGCAGGGCAGCGGGGCGGTGGCCGCGGCGATCATGGCGCTGCTCGCCGACCAGACCCGGGAGCAGGTGCGCACTGCGGCCATGGCCACCATCGGCCTGTCGATCGGGGTGGCCTTCGCCGTGGCCATGGTGCTGGGCCCCTGGCTGGCGGCCTGGCTCGGCCTGTCGGCGGTGTTCTGGTTCACCGCCTTGCTCGCCATGCTGGGGCTCGCGGTCCTGTGGAAGCTGGTGCCGCCGGCGCCGCGTCGCCTGCGTCACCGCGACGTGGGGATCGACCGCGACCAGTGGCGGGCGATCATCGCACGCAGCGACCTGTGGCGAATGGACCTGTCGATCTTCGCCCTGCACCTGATCCTGATGGCGATCTTCGTCGCCGTGCCCTTCCGGCTGCTGGAGGTAGGCATCGACCTCGAGCGCCATGGGCTGGCCTACCTGGGGATCATGGTGCTGGCCTTCGCCATCATGGTGCCGCTGGTGATCGTCGCCGAGAAGCAGCGACGCATGAAGACCATGTGCCTGCTGGCGATCGCCGCCATCACCCTGAGCCTGGGGGGGCTGGCGGGGCTCGCCGCGGGTCGCTGGGGGCTGTTCGGCTGGCTGCTGCTGTTCTTCGTCGCCTTCAACCTGCTCGAGGCCACCCTGCCATCGATGCTCAGCAAGCTGGCCCCGGCCGGGGCCAAGGGCACCGCCATGGGCATCTACTCCACCAGCCAGTTCCTCGGCGCCTTCCTGGGCGGTGTGCTGGGCGGGCTCCTGGCCCAGGAGTGGGGGCTGTCGGCGGTCTTTCTCGGCTGTGCCCTGCTCGGTCTGGGGTGGCTGGCGCTGATGGCCGGCATGACGCCGCCACGCCACCTCTCCAGCGAAGTGGTGGCGCTGGAGGGTGAGCACCATGGCGATGCGCTGGAGACGCTGATGGCACATCTCGCCGAGGTGGCCGGGGTCGAGGACGTGCTGGTGGTGCCCGAGGAGCGGCTGGCCTACCTCAAGGTGGATCGCCAGCGCCTCGACGAGGAGGCGTTGGCAAGGTTGATCGATACACGCAGGGATCACAGCGGCGTATGATCTGACACAGGGCGCCCCGTCGCGCCACCGATATCGCAGCATCACGAATTCACGACAGCAAGGAGTCCCTCATGGCCCGTGGCGTCAACAAGGTCATTCTCATCGGCAACCTGGGGCAGGACCCGGAAGTGCGCTTCATGCCTTCCGGCAACCCGGTCGCCAACCTGCGTCTCGCCACCACCGACACCTGGACGGACCGCCAGAGCGGCCAGCGCCAGGAGCGCACCGAATGGCACACGGTGGTGATGTTCAACAAGCTGGCCGAGATCGCCCAGCAGTACCTCAAGAAGGGGTCGCGCATCTACATCGAGGGACGGCTGCAGACCCGCAAGTGGCAGGGCCAGGACGGCCAGGATCGCTACAGCACCGAGATCGTCGCCAATGACATGCAGATGCTCGATTCCCGCGGCGGCGGTGACGCCCAGGGTGGCGGCATGGCCCAGCAGGGCGGTGGCATGGCCCAGCAGGGCGGCGGTTATCCGGGGGGGCAGCAGCAGCCCCAGGGTGGCTACGGCAATGCGGCCCAGCAGGGTGGCGGCTTCGGCGGCGGCCAGCCCCAGCAGCGACCGGCCCCGCAGCCGGCACCGGCCCCGCAGCAGGGCGGCGGCCAGCAGGGCGGCAACTATGGTGCCCCCGATCCGGGCAGCTTCGATGACTTCGACGACGAGATCCCGTTCTGAGCGAGCCGGACCTGACGCCCGGGCGGCGCCGGAACCCGAAGGAGACGCCGTGAAGCTGCTGATACTCGATGCCGGCCACTGCCTGAGCCTGGCGCTGGCCCGGGAAGCCAACCGGCGTAGCGATACCGAACTGGTCATCGAGGCCGGCCTCGCGCTCGACGCGGGCCGGCTCGAGGAGATCGCCCCCGATGCGCTGGTGATTCCGCCCCTGGCGCGGCCGATCAGCGCCGAGCCGGCCGCCGTCACGGCCCATGCCGAGGCGGTGGAGACGTGCCTGGAGGCCTGCCTGGCGGCCGGCGTGCCCCTGGTGTGGTGTGTCTCCGACCAGCTCTACGAGGATGGCTTCGAGGCGCCGATCGACGAGCATGTCATCCCCGCCCCGCGCGACGAGAGCCTGCGCCGGCTGATCGTCACCGGCGACCGGATCCGTGCCGAGCACCCCCACCATCTGATCGTGCGGCTCGGGCCGCTGTTCGCCCTGGAGGGCAGCAACGCCTGGCTGAATGAACTGATCGATACCCTGGTGGCCGGCGGGGAGGTGCGCGGCGAGTCCGACGTGACCTTCTGTCCGACCTCGGCGGATGCCGTGGCCATGGCGCTGATCGGCATGCTCCAGCAGCAGCACTGCGGTGCCGGTGCCTGGGGCAGCTATCACCTGGCCGGCACCGAGCCGGTCAGTGCCTACACCTTCATCTCCATGGTGCGCACCCAACTGGCGACCCGGCTGGAGGGGCGTGGCGAATGCCTCGAGCTGGGCAGCGTCAAGGCGCTCCACCACCACCATGACCAGCCGTTGCGCCGGGTGCTCAACTGCCGCCGGGTCCTGGAGGTGTTCGGCGTACACCAGAAACCCTGGCGGCTGGAACTGGGTCGCATGCTGGATGCCTGGTTCCGGGGCTATGACCGCTGCCGCCCCGACACGGAGGTCGACGAGAGGCCATGAACGTCCTGCGCAGCCTGCTGTTCTATGCCGGCTACTTCCTGGCCATGCTGGTCTGCGGGGTGCTGTTCGTGCCGGTGGCGCCGCTGCTGCCGCTGTCGCGGCGCTACCGGCTGCTCAACCTCTACAACCACTTCATCATCGCCTGGTTCCGGGTGACCTGCGGGGTGCGCTACGACATTCGCGGGCGCGAGCGGTTGCCCGAGGGGCCCTGCGTGATCCTGGCCAATCACCAGTGCGAGTGGGAAACCGTCTACCTGCAGTTGCTCAAGCCGCCGGTATGCACGGTACTCAAGCAGGAACTGCTGCGTATTCCCCTGTTCGGCTGGGGGCTGCGCCTGCTGCATCCCATTGCCCTGGATCGCTCCAAGCCGGCCCGGGCCATGCGGCAGGTGCTCAGCCAGGGCAAGTCGCGCCTGGAGGAGGGCCTCTCGGTACTGATCTTCCCGGAGGGGACGCGGGTGCCCCCGGGCAGGCGCCGCCGCTACAACAAGAGCGGCGCGGTGATTGCCTGTCGCGCGGGGCGGCCGGTGGTGCCGGTGGCCCACAATGCCGGCGAGCGCTGGCCGGGCCGGTACTGGGTGAAGAACCCGGGGCGGCTCTCGCTGGTGGTGGGTGAGCCCATCGAGACCCTGGGACGGACGCCCGAGGAGGTGCTGGTCGAGGTGGAGGCCTGGATCGAGGCGCGGCTGGCGGAGATCTCCGAGATTCCCCGGCCGACGGCGCCGGAGACGGCCACGGCCACCGAGAAACCGACGGCGTGACGGACCGGTCGCTGCCCGCCTGACGCAAGAGGCGCCCCGATGGGGCGCCTCTTGCGTGTCGGCCCGGCTCCGCCGGGTGTCAGTCGCGGAACTTCTCCAGCACCAGGCAGGCGTTGGTGCCGCCGAAGCCGAAGCTGTTGGTGAGCACGCGTTCGACCTTCACGCCGTCGCGCCGGGTGGTGACGATGTCGAAGCCGTCGGCCTGTGCGTCGAGGGTCTCGACGTTGGCGGAGGCGGTGATGAAAGCGTTCTCCATCATCAGCAGCGAATAGATCGCCTCCTGCACGCCGGTGGCCCCCAGGGAGTGGCCGGTCAATGACTTGGTGGAGCTCATCGCCGGAGTGCTGTCGCCGAACACCTCGCGGATCGCCTTGAGCTCGGCGACATCGCCCACCGGGGTGGAGGTGCCGTGGGTGTTGATGTAGTCGATCTCGCCATCCACGGTGGCCAGCGCCTGACGCATGCAGCGTGCCGCGCCCTCGCCGGAGGGCGCCACCATGTCGTGGCCGTCTGAAGTGGCACCGTAGCCGGTGACTTCGGCGTAGATCCTGGCGCCGCGGGCACGAGCGTGCTCGAGTTCCTCGAGCACCAGCATGCCGCCACCACCGGCGATGACGAAGCCGTCGCGGCCCTTGTCGTAGGGCCGCGAGGCCTTGTCGGGCGTCTCGTTATACTGGGTGGAGAGCGCCCCCATGGCGTCAAACAGGCACGACAGGGTCCAGTGCTCCTCTTCGCCGCCGCCGGCGAAGACCACGTCCTGCTTGCCCATCTGGATCTGCTCCATGGCGCTGCCGATGCAGTGGGCCGAGGTGGCGCAGGCCGAGGAGATCGAGTAGTTGACCCCCTTGATCCTGAACGGCGTGGCCAGGCAGGCGGAAACGGTGCTGCCCATGGTGCGGGTGACCCGATAGGGGCCGACCCGGCGCAGGCCCTTCGCGCGCATCACGTCGGCGGCCTCGACCTGGTTGGCGCTGGAGGCGCCGCCGGAACCGGCGATCAGGCCGGTGCGCTCGTTGGAGACCTGCTCCGGGGCGAGGCCCGCATCCTCGATGGCCTGGGCCATGGAGACATAGGCGTAGGCCGCCGCATCGCCCATGAAGCGGAGAAGCTTGCGGTCGATCAGGGCGTCGAGGTCGATGTCGACGACGCCGGCCACCTGACTGCGAAAGCCGCGCTCGGCGTACTCCTCCTTGAAGCGAATACCGGAGCGCCCGGCCTTGAGCGCCTCGAGAACCTGTTGCCGGTCGTTGCCCAGGCAGGACACGATGCCCAGGCCGGTGACTACCACTCGTCGCATGGAAGCCTCCTGATCAGAAGTTCGCAGTGGAGGTGAACAGGCCGACGCGCAGGTCATTGGCCTGATAGATGTCGCGGCCATCGACGCACACGGTGCCGTCGGCCATGCCGAGGATCAAGCGCCGGGTGATGATGCGCTTGATGTTGATCCGGTAGGTGACCTTCTGTGCCTCGGGCAGGATCTGGCCGGTGAACTTGACCTCGCCGCAGCCCAGTGCCCGGCCACGACCCGGGTGGCCCAGCCAGCCCAGGTAGAAGCCGACCAGCTGCCACATGGCATCGAGGCCCAGACAGCCGGGCATCACCGGGTCGCCGGGGAAGTGGCAGTCGAAGAACCACAGGTCGGGACGGATATCCAGCTCGGCGATCAGCTCGCCCTTGCCGTGGTCGCCGCCGTCTTCGTAGATGCGCGTGATGCGGTCGAGCATCAGCATGTTGGGAGCCGGCAACTGGGCGTTGCCCGGGCCGAACAGCTCGCCGCGTGAGCAGGCCAGCAGTTCTTCGCGATCAAAGGAGTGTTGCTTGGTCACTGAGTCATTCCGAGAGTCGACATTGTTGTCTGCCGCGAGCGGCATGCTGCCGCCGAGCGGCCCCGACTAGTCTACTGTCCGTGGCCCGGGAATGCACGTCGGGCCGCTGGCGTTGAAAGTTGCCGGCCGATGCCGGGTTACAGTTATGCGGCAGTCGGCCGATATCGGGGGAACGAAACCGCCCGCGCCAGACGCGATGCCCCTCACCTGCCCGAGCCGAGCCTTCTGCCATGTGGCCAGCCTTCACGCTCAATCGCCCGCTGCTCTGGATCGGCCTGGCCGCCTTGTCGGCGAGCGTCTGGTTGCCCGGCGTCGCCCTTCGCCTGGCGGCCGCCTCCCTGGTGGCGCTGGGCCTGATGGACGCCTGGCGGCAGGTCCGCCTGGAGCACCAGCGGGCCCGCCTGGGCCAGGATGCCCTGGCGCTGTCGGAAGACGGGGTGATCATCACCGACGCCGACAATCGCATCCAGGCGGTCAACCCCGCCTTCACCCGCATCACCGGCTATACCGCCGAGGAAGTGCGCGGGCGCAACGCCACCACACTCTCCGCGCCGCGTCACGACAAGGCCTTCTTCGAGCGCTACTGGCAGACGCTGCGCACTACCGGACGCTGGGAGGGGGAGATCTGGAACCGACGCAAGCACGGCGACGAGTACCCCGAGTGGCTGAGGGTCCGAGCGGTCAGCGATGACCGGGGCCGGACCACCCACCATGTCTGCCTGTTCACCGACATCTCGATGCACAAGGCCCGGGAGCGGGACCTGCGACGCATCGGCTTCGAGGACCCGCTCACCGGCCTGCCCAACCGCCGTCGCCTGCACGACCTGCTCGACTCCCGGCTGCGCCACCTGCGGGCCGGCGAGAGCCTGGACATGGCGATGATCGACATCGATGGCTTCAAGTCGATCAACGATGGGCTGGGGGTGGAGATGGGCGACCGCCTGCTGGCGCGCTTCGGCCAGCGGCTCGCCGGCCATGTGGCCGGCGGCGTGGTGGGTCGCCTTGGCGGCGACGAGTTCCTGGTGATCCGCACCACCACCTTCGATGATCATGACCACTGGATTGCCGGCCTCCAGGCCCACCTGGGCGAACCCTTCGAGATCGAGGGGCACTCGCTGCGCTTCGGCCTGACCATCGGCAGCTGCCGGGCGCCCGAGGACGGTCGCGAGTCCGGCGTGCTCTTCCAGCGGCTGGAGTCGGCCCTCTATGCCGCCAAGCGCCATGGCCGCAACCACAGCCAGCGCTTCCGGCCGTCGCTGGACATGCAGGACAGTCCGCAGCTGGGGCTGGTCAACGAGCTGCGCCATGCCCTGGCCACCGGTACCCAGCTGGAACTCCACTACCAGGGGCAGCACCACCTGGCGGATGGCGCCCTGGTGGGGCTCGAGGCGCTGCTGCGCTGGCGACATCCACGGGACGGGATGATCTCGCCGGCGGACTTCATCCCACTGGCCGAGCGTCACGGCCTGATGGCCTCGCTGGGCAACTGGGTGATCGACCAGGCGCTGGCGCAACTGGCCCGCTGGCGGCGTCTCGGCATGCCCGAGGTGCCGGTGTGGGTCAACGTCTCGGCGCTGCAGATGTTCCAGGGCGAGCTGGAGACGGCGCTCGCCGCCGGGCTTGCCCGTCACGGCATCCCCCCGGGGCTGCTCGGCCTGGAGATCACCGAGTCGGTGCTGCTCGACGAGCGGGCCGGCGATATCGCCCCGCGCCTCGGCGTGTTGCGCGGGCGTGGCCACCCCATCGCCATCGATGACTTCGGCACCGGCTATTCGTCGCTGGGCTACCTGAAGAAGTTGCCGCTGGACAAGCTCAAGCTCGACCGCGCCTTCATCAAGGCCCTGCCCGACGATCGGGCCGATGCGGCCATCGTCGGCGCGGTGCTGGCCATGGCCCGGGGGCTCGAGCTCCAGGTGATCGCCGAGGGGGTGGAAACGATCGCCCAGCGCGACTTCCTGCAGGCGGCGGGCTGCTCGCTGGTGCAGGGCTTCCTCTATGCCCGCCCCTTGCCGGCAGAGCTGCTCGAGGCGCAGTGGCAGGAGCACGACTCGGCCGGGGGGCCGCCCGGCGGGGCGCGGGTGGCGGCGGAAGCGACCGCCTAGCCTGGGCGGGCCCGGTGCATGGCGATGTCCTCCCGGTGGAGTGAGCGGGGGTCAGGCCGGCCTGAGGGCCTTGAAGGCGTCCAGGGCGCGGGCCCGGGCGGCCTTGTGGTCGACGATGGGGGGCGGGTAGTCGAGGCCGCCGACCGGGTCCCGGGGCGGTGCATGGCGGGCCCGGACCGGCAAGGCGGCGAGCTCGGGCAGCCACTCGGCGAGGAAGGCGCCGTCCGGGTCGAAGCGCTGCGACTGGGTGGTGGGGTTGAAGATGCGGAAGTAGGGGGCGGCATCGGTGCCGGTGGAGGCCGCCCACTGCCAGCCGCCGTTGTTGGCGCAGAACTCGCCGTCGACCAGGTGGCGCAGGAAGAAGGCCTCGCCGTGGCGCCAGTCGATCAGCAGGTGCTTGGCCAGGAACATGGCGGTGATCATGCGCAGGCGGTTGTGCATCCAGCCGGTGGCCACCAGCTGGCGCATGGCCGCATCGACGATGGGATAGCCGGTGCGCCCCTCGCACCAGGCACGAAAGCCGGCGTCGTCGTCGCGCCAGGCGAGGGCCTCGGTGTGGGCCTGGAAGGCGCGACGGCGACAGACCCGGGGAAAGCCGAAGGCGACGTGCCGGTAGAACTCCCGCCACACCAGTTCGTTGACCCAGGCCGTGAGCCCCGCATCGCCCTCGGCGAGGCTGCCGGCGTTCTCGGCCAGCACCGCCTGCAGGCACCGGCGGTGGGAGAGCATCCCCAGCGCCAGGTAGGGCGACAGCTCGCTGGTGCCGCGGATCGCCGGGACGTCGCGCTGGCGGGCATAGTGGCGGCCGCGAAAGCACAGGAAGCGCTCGAGCCGGTCGGCGGCGGGGCCCTCGCCGGCGGGCCAGAGCCGGTCATCGACCGGGGGGTCGTCGAGTGCCGGCAGCTCGGGCAGCGGGTCCGGGGCGATGGGCAGGCGTGCCTGGGGCGCCGGCGCCTCGTGCAGGGCGATGCGCTCTGCGCTAAGCCGGTGGTGCCAGGCCTTGGCGAAGGGGGTGAAGACGCCGTAGACGTCGCCCTTGCCGGTGAGCAGTTCACCGGGAGCAAAGGCGACGCTGTCGTGATGGCCCCGGGCCGCCAGGCCGGCGGCCGCGAAGGCGCCGATCACGGCTTCGTCGCGGCGCCTCTCGTCGAGGGGGTACTCATGGTTGAAGTGCAGTGTCCGGGCGCCGGTGTCCCGGGCGACGGCCAGCAGCGCCGCCGGGGCCTCGGCGAAGTCGTCGAGCTCCCGGTGGAGCAGCGGAATGTGGAGGCCCTCGAGGGAGACCTTGAGGGCCGCCACCCCGCGGGCCCAGAAGTCGAGCTTGTTGGCGCCGTGGCCGTGGCGCTGCCAGTGGGGCAGGCAGCGCAGGAAGACCGCGACCACCGGCCCCTGGCGGGCGGCGGCGGCCAGGGCGCGGTTGTCGTGGACGCGCAGGTCGCTGCGGAACCAGATCAGGATGGGGGCGGGCATGGGGGCTCCAGCGGTCGTTCAGCTATCCCGGATCAGCGAACCCAGGCGGGTGATGGCCTCGGGCAGGTCGTCGCCGAGCACTTCGACCCGGCTCGGGTCCAGCTCGGCGGCCCGGATGCGAGCCACCGGGCCGCACAGGGCGAGGGGAGCATCGAGCTGCTCGGCCAGGCGCGGCAGCTGGCGGCGGATCAGGTCGGCGCGCTCGGCCTTGCCGCTGGCGAGCAGCAGGGCCGCGGCGTGGAAGCGCTCCATGGCCAGCGGCAGCTCGGTGAACGGCAGGGGGGCATCGAACAGCTGCACCCGATAGCCCTGGTCGCTGGCGGTCAGCGCCGCCAGCAGCATCCACAGCGGACCGGGGTCGTCCGGCAACTGGCCGATCAGCACCAGCGGGCCGGCGGCGCTCTGGTTGGCATGATAGAGCCGCGTGCCGATACGGGTGCGCAGGAAGGCCTCGAGGGTGCGGCGCTGGAGCAGGGCCCCGAGCTGGTCGTCCCAGCGCTCCTCCAGCTCGCGGACCACCGGCTGCCAGAATTCGGCGATGCAGGTCGTCACCGGGTAGAGCGCCAGGCTCTGGTTGAACAGGGTCTCCAGCCGGATCAGGTCGAAGGCTTCCAGGGCGGCGACCAGCTGGTGTCGCTGGCTCGGCCAGTCGCCGGCGGAGGGCGTCGGCGACTCGGCCGGCTCGGGTTGCTCGAGCAGCTCGCGGACCTGGCTGACCGGCACGCCGCGGCTCAGCCACTGGAGGATGCGTTCGATGCGCTCGATGTCGTCACGGGCGTAGAGGCGGTGGCCCTTGGGTGTGCGGCGGGGCCTGATCAGGCCGTAACGGCGCTCCCAGGCCCGCAGGGTGACCGAATTGACGCCGGTCAGCCGGGAGACCTCCCGGATCGGGTAGAGCGGTGTGTCGGCCGGGTGGGTCGCCTTGTCACTCATGGGCGGCTGTGCCTCTTGCTGATCCCTTGCCCCGCCGGTGTCGAGGCGGCCGGCGTTCAGGGGCTGATTTTGTACAAGTCACTGTCAATGTACAACATGGTGCCGGGTATCCGCCCCGACCTTTCAGCCGGAGGAGGCTTCCCCGGCCTGTTCGGCGATCACGGCGGCCAGGGCCTCGACGAAGGCCGGGTGCTCGCCCACCGGTGGCAGCAGGCGCAGGTCGATGCCGGGGTGGGCCTCGGCGAGGACCTCGACCTGCCCGGGGACGTCCTGGCGCAGGTGGCGCCCCGCGGCGAAGAACAGCGGCAGGATCTCGGCGCGCTCGACCCCCGCCGCGGCCAGCTCGGCCACGGTGGTTTCCAGGGAGGGCTCGCTGAGTTCCATGTAGGCGAGTTGCAAGGGGGTCTCCAGGCGGCGGGCGAGTGCCTCGGCCAAGTGCTCGAAGGGGGCCCGCCAGCGAGGGTCGCTGGAGCCGTGGGCGAGCAGGATCAGGGCGTAGCGCATGCCGGTGGATCTCCTCTGTCGTGGGTCGGGATTCGGTAGTGCCCGGGGGAGGAACCGGGCGTCCAGGCCCGCAGGGGCGAGGCGGGCAGTGCCGTGGACACCGCAGGCTCGCGCAGCTGAAGGCTTTTCAGCTAGACTAGCAGAAGTGTACAACGACTGTATAACTCATTGGCGCAGAGGAGGGATCCACGATGCGAGTGCTGATCACGGGGGGGAGCGGCTTCGTCGGGCAGCGGCTGTGTCGGCGGCTCAAGGAGGCCGGGCATCGCCTGCTGGTGGTCTCCCGGGAGCCGGACCGGGTGCGTGACCGCTTGCCGAGCGGCACCGACATCCGCCGTTCGGTGCTGGATTTCGTCGACACTCCGCCGGACGCCATCGTCAACCTGGCCGGCGAGTCCATCGCCGCCCGGCGCTGGAGCGACGACCAGAAGAAGCGGCTCATCGACTCGCGGGTCAATATCACCCGCGACCTGGTGATGCTCTGCGAACAGCTCACCGCGACCGGCGGGCGCGCGCCCGCCGTGATGGTGTCGGCCTCGGCCATGGGCTACTACGGCGACCAGGGCGACCGGGAGGTGACCGAGGAGACCCCGCCCCATGACGAGTTCGCCTATCGCCTGTGCAAGCGCTGGGAGGATGCCGCCAGGGAGGCGGCGGACTTCGGCACCCGCGTGGCGATCCTGCGCATCGGCCTGGTGCTCGACGCCGGCGGCGGCAGCCTGCAGAAGATGCTGCCGCCGTTCAAGCTGGGCCTGGGGGGGCGGTTCGGTGACGGCACCCAGTTCATGCCCTGGGTGCACCGGGAGGACCTGGTGCGGGCGATCCTCTTCCTGCTCGACGGCGAGGAGCTCGAGGGGCCCTTCAACGGCAGTGCGCCGCATCCGGTGACCAATGCGGAGTTCACCCGGGTGCTGGCGAAGCAGCTGGGCCGCCCGGCGATCTTCCCGGTGCCCGCCATCGTGCTCGAGACCGCCTTCGGCGAGATGTCGCGGCTGTTGCTGACCGGGGCCGACATGCGCCCGCAACGCCTGCTCGACGCCGGCTTCGAGTTCAAGTTCCCGACGCTGGAGCAGGCCCTGGCCGATATCCTGGGCTGATGTCCTGAGCCGTATCGCCGGATCAGCCCCGAGGCATTTTCCGGGCTAGATGGCCTCAGCGCGTCTCCTCGCCCACCGTGACGATGACCCGCACGGCGTCCAGGCGCAGGCGGGTGCCCTCGATGGCGGCGTCCAGGGCGCTGCGCTCCTCGCGCAGGGCCTGGAGCTCGTCGTCGCGGACCGCCGGGTTGTGGAGGGCCAGCGCCTCCAGGCGGTTGAGTTCACCGTCCAGTTCGGCACGCATGCGCCGCTGGGCCGCCTCGACGATGGAGGAGAGCTCCCGCTCGGCTTCCGTCTCGCCGCGGTCGATCAGCTCGCGCAGCTGGTCGTGGCGGCTGCGGATCAGGTCGCGGGCCATGGCCTTCTTGACCTTCTGCAGGTTCTTCGACAGCCCGGTGAAGGAGACCTTGTCGGTGAGGCTGGCGCCGGATTCGTCGAGCAGTATCCGCACTGCGGTAGGTGGCAGGAAGCGGTTGAGGTGCAATCGCTTGGGCGCCGGGCAGTGGGTGCGGAAGACCAGTTCGGCCATCAGCCGGCCGGCGGGAATCGACGGATGCTTGAGCAGCGCCAGGGCCGTATTGCCCATGGTGCCGTCGAGGATGCGCCCCATCATCTCGCGCAGCAGGGGGTGCTCCCAGGAAAGGCGCTGGACGTCGTCACGGGCCAGGGCGAGCCGCCGGGAGAAGGTGGCCGAGAAGCCCTCCTCGCCCTTCACCAGCCCCGGCAGGCCGTCGAGCATCTGCGGGCTCGGCCGCAGGTGGAGGATGCCGCCACCGAGCTCCTGGCTGTCGACGCCGAAGATGTCCAGCGCCTGGTCCAGGTAGCGCGGCAGGGCGCGATCCTCGTCGAGCTCGCGGATCGCCGCGGCGACCGTCTCGGCGCGATCGAAGCGACAGGCGTTGAGCTCCAGCAGGCGGTTACGGCCGGCGTCGCGCTCGGCCAGGCGGCTCTCGAACAGCGCCCGGGTCTCCTCGATCACCTCCGCGAGGCTCTCGTCGTCGAGCAGGGCGTCGGCCAGGGCGTCGCCGAAGGCGGCGAAGATCTCGCTGCCCACCCCATGGGGGCTGCTGAAGGCGTCCATGCCCTGATGGTACCAGCGCAGCAGCTTCTCGCCGGGGCTCTGCTCGAACACCGGCACGTGGAGTTCGATGGCATGGCGCTGGCCGATGCGGTCGAGCCGCCCGATGCGCTGCTCGAGCTGGTCCGGATGCAGCGGCAGGTCGAACATCACCAGGTGGCGGCAGAACTGGAAGTTGCGCCCCTCGGAGCCGATCTCCGAGCAGACCAGCACCTGGCAGCCCTCCTCCTCGTCGGCGAAGGCGGCGGCGGCGCGGTCGCGCTCCACCAGCGAGAGGCCCTCGTGGAACACCGGGGCATGGTAGCCGCCCAGCACGCGCAGACCCTCGGCCAGGCCCTGGGCGGTCTCGCGGTCATGGGCGATCACCAGCACCTTGTCGTCGGCGAAGCCGCCCTCAGCGGTGTCGGCGAGCCGCTCCAGCAGCCAGGTGACGCGGGGGTCGAACTGCCACCAGGGCTCGGTGTTGAGCGGGTCGTCAGCCAGCGCCCGGTACATGGTGTCCAGGTAGACCAGCACCTCCGGATGGTCGAGGCCGGTCTCGATCAGCAGCTCGTCCAGGTAGTCCTCGTCGCGCTCCAGGCGGCGCAGCACCCGGCGGTAGGACGACGGCAGCTCGAGGCGGGCGACATGCAGGCGGCGCTCGGGAAAGCCGCCTACGTGGCGACGGCTGTTGCGGAACATCACCCGGCCGGTGCCGTGGCGGTCGAGCAGCTGGTCGCGCAGCTGGTCGCGGGCGGCGGCCTGCCGGGCCGCGTCGCTCTCGTGATCGGCCAGGGCCTCGAGCAGCGCCAGGCTGTCCGGCTCGTCGATCACCGCGGTGATCCGCTGGCGATCGTCGTCCCCGCGGTCGGTCGTCCCGCCGGGCAGGCGGTCGAGGGCATCGATCGCCTCGGCCACCTCGACGTAGTGGGCCTCCTCCTCGCGGAAGCGCTCGAGGCTGTGGTAGCGGTCCGGGTCGAGTAGCCGCAGCCGGGCGAAGTGGCTTTCCAGTCCCATCTGCTCCGGGGTCGCGGTGAGCAGCAGCAGGCCCGGCACCGCCGTCGCCAGCCGCTCCACGCAGGCATAGCCCGGCCCCACCATCTCGGCGGACCACTCGAGGTGGTGGGCCTCGTCGACGATCAGCAGGTCCCAGTCGCAGGCCTCGGCCTGGGTCTGGCGGTGGGGGTTGGCGAACAACCAGTCCTGGCTGGCCAGCACCAGCTGGCCGGTCTCGAAGGGGTTGGCCTCGCCGTGGGCCTGGCTCTGCTGTTCGTCGAGCAGGGTCACCTCGAGGGCGAAGCGGCGCAGCAGCTCCACCAGCCACTGGTGGGTGAGGCTCGCCGGCACCAGGATCAGCGCCCGATCGGCGCGGCCGGTGAGCAGCAGCCGGTGCAGGATCAGGCCCGCCTCGATGGTCTTGCCCAGGCCCACCTCATCGGCGAGCAGCACCCGCGGGGCGTGACGACGGGCCACCTCGTCGGCGATGTAGAGCTGGTGGGGAATCAGGTCGATGCGCGGCCCCGCCAGGCCCAGCGCCGGGTTCTGCTCGATGCGGTGGAAGTGGTGCAGGGTGCGAAAGCGCAGGTCGAACCAGTCGTTGCGGTCGACCTGGCCGGTGAGCAGGCGATCGCGGGCCTGGTCGAACTGCATGGTGTCGGCGAGTTGGGCCTCGGGCAGTTCGCGCAGCTCGCCCTGGTCATCCTCGCCGATGTAGACGATCAGGCCGTCGACCTCCTTGCTGTCGTCGACGGTCAGGTTCCAGCCCTCGGCGGCCTGGATGCGGTCGCCGCTGCCGAACGCCACCCGGGTGAGCGGAGCCTGACGGCTGCTGTAGGTGCGGGTTTCCTGGCTGGCGCCGAAGAGCACGGTGACGCTGCGGAAGTCGCAGCCGAGAATGGTGCCCAGGCCGAGTTCGGCTTCGCCGTCGCTGATCCAGCGCTGGCCGGGTGAATAGTCGCTCATGATGCCTCGGAGGATGCTGAAACGGTGCGCTCGTTCGCCGCCAACGCCGGGATGGCGGCAGCAGGGCGCGGTATCTTACAGCAAAGGCCGGCGCGGCTTAAGTGGTGACGAGCGGCGTCCAGGGCTATCGCAGTTGACTGTAGCGAGGGGCGCCGGGGGCAGGCCGAAGAGGAGGTCCTTTTCCAGGGATGGAAAAGGTAGCGCCCAGGGAGGGGTTCACAGCGCCTCCGCGCAGGCCTGCCGACGGATCAGCCCCGAGCAATGCTGCTATCTGCGATAGCCCTGGAGCGGCGTCAGTGCTTCCGCAGCCAGCCGTCGAGCTGGGCGCGACTGAGCTCACCCACGTGGCGCTCCACGGCACGCCCCTCGGCGTCGAACAGCACCGTGGTGGGTAGCCCGGGAGACTCCGTCAACACCATCAGCTCCTGGCTCGGGTCGAGCAGCGGGTAGCGGAACGCCAGGTCCTGTTCGTCGAGATAGCGAACGACCTGCAGCAGGTCCTCGCCCTGGTTGGCCACCACGACCGTCACGCCGTCGCGGGTGTCGGCCTCGGCCAGCAGCGGCATCTCGCGCAGGCAGGGGGGGCACCAGGTGGCCCAGAGGTTGACCACCACCAGCTCGCCGCGCAGCGAGCGCAGCTCGACCGGGTTGCCGTCGAGGTCCTCGAGGGCCAGTTCGGGCAGCTCCCCGAGCGGCATGTCGTCGCCCAGCGGGGCCAGGGTCACCAGCACCAGCCACAGGCTCGAGCTGCCCACCACCAGGGCCATGGCACCGATCAGGCGCAGCAGGTGGGCGCGCAGGGCCCAGCCGGTCCAGATCAGTGCCGCCACCATGCCCCACAGGCCATGAAAGCCCGGCTGCCAGAGCTTGACGATATCCAGCGGCGCGGCGACGTAGGCGTCCAGGTTCAGGGCCACATGGCCGAGGCGGGCGCCAACCAGCCAGGCCAGCACCAGGCCATTGAACCAGCGGATGTGTTCGCGCCGTGGCAGGCCGAGCAGACAGGCGCTGGCCAGCAGCAGGAGCAGGGCAGCGGCGAAGGCATAGAGACGGGGCACGGAGATCAGCACGGGGCCCAGGGCGATGGCATCCATGGCGGGGCGAAGCTCCAGGAGAGAGGGTCGGCGTCCGCGAGCAGGCGCGTTACAATGACGAGTTCGACGGCTAGCCTACTGCCAGCGTGCGAGGCTGTCACTCATACTCGTGCGGGAGCATCCATGGCCAAGCCTGCCTTCGACACCCTGCGCGCCCTGGCCATTGCCAGCCAGGCGCTGGGGTTCATCCTCATCATCACCCTCGAGACCGTAATGGGCGATGCCGCCCGGCCCTGGCAGGGACTGACCCTGGCGGCAATGGTCACGGCCGCGCTGTGGATCGCCCTGGTGCGCCTGTATCGGCGCAACCGGTCGCGCAAGGCCCTGGCGCGACGACTCGCCGACGACGACGACGATACCGCCTGAGCGCCGCCGGCGACCTGGCTGGCTGTAAGGCAGGGCGGTCCGACCGACAGGATTCGGCGAGGGCTGTCAGGTACCCTCGTGCTCGGCATACTGCGGGCTGTCCGGGGCGCAGCGGCTGGGGTCGATGGCCACGACCTGCAGGTGATGGCCCTCCGGCATCCGGCAGTGCAGGACCCGCCAGGCACAGCCCCGGGCGGCGCTGCCCTCGCTCTCGAAGAGCCGGGCGCCGTGGGCCAGCAGTTGCGCGCAGGTGGCGGGAAACTCCTCGCCGCTGACCTCCAGGGTCAGCCGGCGCGGCGGGCTGGGCGTCTCGGCGGCGATCAGCATCATCACCTGGACATTGCCGCCGGCGTCCCTGCCCAGTTCGAAGGTGGCGCCGGTGGCTGAGCGTACCAGGCGTGGCAGGCGCAGGACCTCCTCGCAGAAGCGCTGCATGGCATCGAGGTCGCGCACCTCCAGGACCGCGCGGTCCAGCGAGAGTCGTTGCATGGCGTACTCCCGGCATGAAGCCTTCCGAAGGTCGAGTGGGCCGCCTCCCTGGGCGTCTGCCTACAGTCTGGCGCAGCTTCGCCGGCCCTGCCCCCTTGACCCTCCCGATGGCGACCATCGGTGCAGGCTATCGACGCATCGGCCGGCTCGTCGTTCTCGCCGGAATGGCCCGGCAGGCTGTGGCGCACAAGAAAAAGGCCTCGCGATTTCTCGCAAGGCCTTGAAATTCTGGTCGGAGTAGCAGGATTCGAACCTACGACCTCTGCCTCCCGAAGGCAGCGCTCTACCAAGCTGAGCTATACTCCGATCTTTCATCGCGGGGCTCGTCGCCCTCTGACGGAAGCGCATTATACGCAAACGAGGTGGGGGTGCAAGCCCCCGGTGGGTAGCCGGGTAGCCCCTTGTCAGGCCTGGCGATCCACCGCCATGCGGGCCAGGTCGGCCATGCTGTCGCGGTAGGTGCTGGCCGGCAGCCGCTCGAGCTGTTCCAGGGCCTTGGCGGCCATCTCCTCGGCCCGGGCGCGGGTGTAGTCCAGGGCGCCGGTCTCGCGGACGATGGCCAGCACCTCGTCGAGCCGGCTGAGACCGCCCTCGCGGATCGCCTGGCGAACCAGGCGGGTCTGGTCGGGGGTGCCGGCGGCCATGGCCTGGATCAGCGGCAGGGTCGGCTTGCCCTCGGCCAGGTCGTCGCCGACGTTCTTGCCCATGGCCTCGGCATCGCCCTGGTAGTCGAGCAGGTCGTCGATCAACTGGAAGGCCAGCCCCAGGTAACGGCCGTAGTACTGCAGCGCGGTTTCCTGCTCGGGAGTGGCGTCGGCGAGGATGGCGCCGCTGTGCGAGGCCGCCTCGAACAGCATGGCCGTCTTGCCCTGGATGGTCTCGAAGTAGGCGGTCTCGTCGGTGTCCGGGTTGCCCACGTTGGTGAGCTGCTGCACCTCGCCCTCGGCGATGGTGCAGGTGGCCGCCGACAGCACACCCATGATCCGCATGGAGCCCACCCCGATCATCATCTGGAAGGAGCGGGAGTAGAGGAAATCGCCCACCAGCACCGACGGTGCGTTGCCCCAGGCGTCGTTGGCGGTGGCCTTGCCGCGGCGCAGGTGCGACTCGTCGACCACGTCGTCGTGCAGCAGGGTCGAGGTGTGCATGAACTCGATCAGGGTGGCGAGCGTCACGTGCTTGTCGCCCTGGTAGCCCAGCGAGCGGGCGGCCAGCAGCACCAGCAGCGGGCGCAACCGCTTGCCGCCGCTCTGGATGATGTACTGGCCGATGGTCTCGACCAGCGGGATCCGCGAGGCGAGCTGGGCGACGATGGTGCGGTCGACGGCGGCGAAATCCTCGGCGACCACGGTATGGATGGACGAGGGGGCGGAGGCGACGGTGGGCGGCGAGGCGTTGGCAGGCATGTGGGCGTAATCGACAGTAAAGGAGGGGCCTTGGGTTGTCGGCCATGCTATGGGCCCCCCATGGGGGCGTCAAGGCGAAGCGGTCGGGGGGGGGGCGAGGCGGCCGGCGGGTTGTATGGCGTCACGGGCATGGTTATAATGCGCGGCCCACTCATCACGCTCCCTGTCAGATGGCTGCCGGAAGGGGCGCCACTCGAAGCAGGTCGATGAAGAGCCAACCCAGGATGAGTTCCGGAGAGAGAAGCATGTACGCAGTTATCAAGAGCGGTGGCAAGCAGTACCGCGTTCAGGAAGGCCAGACCCTCAAGCTCGAGAAGCTGGAAGTGCCGACCGGCGAAGCCGTCGAGTTCGACGAAGTGCTGCTGGTGGCCGATGGCGACGACGTCAAGGTCGGCGCGCCGCTGGTCGAGGGTGCCAAGGTGGCCGCCGAGGTCGTCTCCCACGGCCGTGGCGACAAGGTGACCATCATCAAGTTCCGCCGCCGCAAGCATCACATGAAGCGTCAGGGCCACCGTCAGTGGTTCACTGAAGTCAAGATCACCGGGATCTCCGCGTAAGCGGCAACTCCCCTGAACGAGCGAGGTATTTGCAATGGCTCACAAGAAGGCAGCGGGCTCCACACGTAACGGCCGCGATTCCGAATCCAAACGCCTTGGCGTCAAGCTCTATGGTGGCCAGGCGGTAACCGCCGGCAACATCATCGTGCGTCAGCGCGGCACCAAGTTCCACGCCGGCACCGGCGTCGGCCTCGGCCGCGATCACACCCTGTTCGCCCTGAGCGACGGCGTGATCAAGTTCGAGACCAAGGGTCCGAAGAACCGCAAGTTCGTCAGCGTCGTCTCTGCCTGAGAGCGCGCGGATTTGCAGCAGGAAGGCCCCGCTCAGGCGGGGCCTTCTTGTATCATGGTGGCAGGTTGCCGCCTGGAGAGTGACAGATGCAGTTCGTCGACGAAGCCTCGATCATCGTGGAAGCCGGCAATGGCGGTAACGGCTGCCTGAGCTTCCGCCGCGAGAAGTACGTGCCCAAGGGGGGGCCCGACGGGGGCGACGGGGGGCATGGCGGCAGCGTCTACCTGATCGGTGACGATGCGCTCAACACCCTGATCGACTTCAAGTACCAGCGCTTCTACAAGGCCCAGAACGGCCAGCCCGGCATGGGGCGGCAGATGAGCGGCAAGGCCGGCGAGGACCTGCACGTCAAGGTGCCGGTGGGCACCACGGTGATCGACGAGGATACCCTCGAGGTGATCGCCGACGTCACCGAGATCGGCCAGGTGGTGCTGGTGGCCCAGGGCGGTCGTCGCGGGCTCGGCAACATCCACTTCAAGTCGTCGACCAATCGCGCGCCGCGGCGCACCACGCCGGGCACCGAGGGCGAGCGTCGCAACCTGCGCTTCGAGATGAAGGTGATGGCCGACGTGGGCCTGCTGGGCATGCCCAACGCCGGCAAGTCGACGCTGATCCGAGCCGTCTCCGCGGCCAAGCCCAAGGTCGCCAACTACCCCTTCACCACCCTGGTGCCGAACCTCGGCGTGGTGAAGCTCGGGACCCACGAGCACTTCGTGATGGCCGATGTGCCGGGGCTGATCGAGGGCGCCTCCGACGGCGCCGGCCTGGGGCTGCGCTTCCTCAAGCACCTGACCCGCACCCGGCTGCTGTTCCATGTGGTCGACGTGGCGCCCTTCGACGAGTCCGACCCGGTGGAGGCCGCCGAGGCGATCACCCACGAACTGGGTCAGTTCTCGCCGGCGCTCGCCGAATTGCCTCGCTGGCTGGTGATCAACAAGCTCGACCTGCTCCCTCCGGAGGCGCGCGAGGCGCGGGTCGACGAGATCGTCCGTCGCCTCGGTTGGGAGGGGCCGGTGTTCCGTATCTCCGCCATCTCCAGTGACGGCACCGACGCCCTGGTCCAGGCCGCCCATCGCTGGCTCACCGAGCAGCGTCGGCTGGAGAACGAGGACGAGGAAGCCGCCGAGCGAGCCCGCGAGATGCGCACCCGCATGGAAGAGGAGACGGTGGCCCGCACCGAGGCGCGCCTGGGCCGCCGGCGCAAGCGGGACGACGAGGATGACGACGACGACTTCGATGATGATGACTACGACGTCGAGGTCGAATACGCGCCGTGAGGAGTCGGTGGCCGGTCGCCTGCGCTGGTGCATCCTATGGGTCAGACCCCGGCGGTGGCGCCATTCGCTGGCGAAGTGCACGATGACGGTCCGGGCAGTTTGGCTGGGGTCTGACCCCATGGGGGCGACCTCGCTTCCTGCTCCGGACGAGCGGATATCACGTCTGGGTTGAGGAGCGAATGGAAAGCATCGAGCAGGTGGCGGGTCGCGAGGCGCTGAGCGGCGCCCGCCGGGTGGTGGTGAAGATCGGCAGTGCGCTGCTGACCAACGACGGCCGCGGCCTCGACGAGGCGGCCATCGGTGGCTGGGTCGACCAGATCGCCGAGCTGCACCGTCGCGGCGTCGAGGTGGTGCTGGTCTCCTCCGGCGCCGTGGCCGCCGGCATGGTGCGTCTCGGCTGGCAGGCCCGGCCCTCGGCGGTCCACGAGCTCCAGGCCGCCGCGGCGGTGGGCCAGAACGGCCTGACCCAGTGCTACGAGCACCACTTCGCCCGCCACGGCCTGCTCACCGCCCAGGTGCTGCTGACCCACGACGACCTCTCCAATCGCAAGCGTTACCTCAATGCCCGCTCGGCGCTGCGCACCCTGGTCGGCCTGCGCGTGGTGCCGGTGGTCAACGAGAACGATACCGTGGTCACCGACGAGATCCGCTTCGGCGACAACGACACCCTGGGCGCCCTGGTGGCCAACCTGCTGGAGGCCGACGCCCTGGTCATCCTCACCGACCAGGAGGGGCTGTTCGATGCCGACCCGCGCCACGACCCCGTGGCCCGGCTGATCCGCGAGGGGCGCGCCGACGACCCGAGCCTGGCCGCGGTGGCCGGGGGCGGCGGCGCCCTGGGGCGCGGTGGCATGACCACCAAGGTCCAGGCGGCGCGGCTCGCGGCGCGCTCCGGGGCCTATACCGCCATCGCCAGCGGCCGTCAGCCTGAGGTGCTCACTCGGCTGGCCGCGGGTGAGCGGCTGGGCACCCTGCTCAGCCCGGAGCAGGCCCCGATGGCGGCGCGCAAGCGCTGGCTGGCCGGCCAGCTGCAGGTGCGCGGCACCCTGACCCTGGACGCCGGCGCGGTGAAGGTGTTGCGTGGCCGCGGCTCCAGCCTGCTGGCGGTCGGCGTCAAGGCGGTGTCGGGCAGCTTCGTCCGCGGCGACATGGTGCTCTGTGTCGACGAGCAGGGGCACCGGGTCGCCAAGGGGCTGGTCAACTATGGCGCCGAGGACGCCGGCCGGATCCTCGGCAAGCCGAGCCACCAGATCGCGGAGATCCTCGGCTTCATGGAAGCGCCGGAGCTGATCCATCGCGACAACCTGGTGGTGCTTTAGCAGATGGCCCTACCAGCTCGGGGCTGATCCGCCGGCAGGCCTGTGAGGAGGCAGCAACTATAGCAAGCGCATCACGGGCTGTGGTAGGATGCGCCATCCTCTCAGACACGGCCCGTGAGCGATCGCTGATGTCAAGCGGTCGGCCAGATGGCCAAGCCGGCGGAAAGGCTCAACCCTTCCTGCCGGATCAATACGTTATCGAAGCCGTCAAGAATCCGGCGGCGACAGAATCTCCAAGGAGACAGTTCAGTGGCAAACAGCAAGCAAGCCCGCAAGCGCGCCCGTCAGGCGGAAGATCGTCGTGTCCTGAAGGCGAGCCAGCGCTCCATGGTGCGCACCTACATCAAGCGCGTCATCAAGGCCATCAACGGTGGTGACCATGCCGAGGCCATGACCGCCTTCCAGAAGGCGCAGCCGGTCATCGATCGCATCGCCGACAAGGACGTGCTCTCCAAGAAGAAGGCCGCGCGCCTGAAGAGCCGCCTGAACAAGCGTATCAAGGCCCTGGCTGCCTGAGACTCGTCTGCTCCCTCCGGATGCAGGATGATTCTTTCGGCCGGATAGGCACTTGAACAGAAAAACCGGCTGTGGCCGGTTTTTTTGTGCCCGTTACCCCGAGGTCTCCCAAGGAAGAGAGCCGTGAGCGACCGCGAACAGGATCGACAGCCCCCCGCCCCGGCCCGCGACACGCCCGTCGTGCCGGCCGACGACGACCGCGTGGTGGCGCCCAAGGGCGGTGGCCTGATGCGCTCGGGGCTGGTGGTCAGCGTCATGACCCTGCTCTCGCGGGTCATGGGGCTGATGCGCGACGTGGTGGTGGCGACCCTGTTCGGTGCCGGCAGCGGCGCCGACGCCTTCTTCGTCGCCTTCAAGATCCCCAACTTCATGCGTCGCCTGTTCGCCGAGGGGGCCTTCAACCAGGCCTTCGTGCCGGTGCTCTCGGAGTACGCCACCCGCGGCAGCAAGCGCGAGGTGCGCGAACTGCTCGATGCGGTGGCCGGCAGTCTCGCCGCGGTGCTGGTGCTGATCACCGCCGTCTTCATGCTGGCGGCGCCCTGGCTGGTATGGGTCTTCGCCCCCGGCTTCGGCCGCGACCCGGCCAAGCTGGCGCTCACCGCCGACATGCTGCAGCTGACCTTCCCCTACCTGCTGCTGGTCTCGCTGACCGCCTTCGCCGGCAGCGTGCTCAACACCTGGAACCGCTTCGCGGTGCCGGCCTTCACCCCGGTGCTGCTCAACCTCTCGCTGATCGGGGCGGCGCTGCTGCTCACGCCCTTGATGGACGAGCCGGCCATGGCGCTGGCCTGGGGGGTGCTGATCGCGGGGGGCGCCCAGCTCGCCTTCCAGGTGCCCTTCCTGGTGCGGCTGGGGCTGATGCCGAGGCCCTGGCCCGATTTCGCCCACAGCGGGGTGAGGCGCATCCTGGTGTTGATGGCACCGGCGCTGTTCGGCGTCTCGGTCTCCCAGATCAACCTGCTGCTGGACACCGTGCTGGCCTCGCTGCTGGCGCCGGGCAGCGTCTCCTGGCTCTACTACTCCGACCGCCTGGTGGAGCTGCCGCTGGGGGTGTTCGGCATCGCCATCGGTACCGTGATCCTGCCGGCGCTCTCCAAGCGCCATGCCGAGCAGTCCGGTGAGCACTTCGCCGCCATGCTCGACTGGGCGATCCGTGCCGTGCTGCTGCTGGGGCTCCCCGCGGCGCTGGCCCTGGCGGTGCTCGCCGAGCCGCTACTGATCTCGCTGTTCCACTATGGCGCCATGACCGAGCGCGACATCGCCATGGCGGCCATGAGCCTGCGTGCCTATTCGCTGGGCCTGGTCGCCTTCATGCTGATCAAGGTGCTGGCGCCGGGCTTCTTCGCCCGCCAGAACACCAGGACCCCGGTGAAGATCGGCATCATCGCCATGGTCGCCAACATGGTGCTCAACCTGATCCTGATCTGGCCGCTGGCCCACGCCGGCCTGGCCCTGGCCACGGCGCTCTCGGCCTTCCTCAACGCCGGCCTGCTGGGCTGGTTGCTGAAGAAGGAGGGCGTGCTGGTGTTCCAGCCCGGCTGGGGGCGCTACGCCGTGCAACTGCTGGGTGGCTGTACGGTGATGGGGGTGGGCCTCGCGTGGCTCGCACCCGACTGGCAGCAGTGGCTGGGCTGGGGCGTCTGGGCCCGGGTGCAGTGGCTGGCGGCGCTGGTGGTGGCCGGCGCGGCGGTCTATTTTGCCTGGCTGGCGGCGTTCGGCGTGCGGGTCCGGCATTTCCGGATGAAGGGCTAGGAGCTCCTGCAGGCGGCGTCGGCCGACGCTACTATCATGGGATGGTACATCGCAAAGATCGGGAGAGGCCGGCATGGACGCAGGGAACGGGAAGCGCAGGGTCGATGGTGGGGTCGTGCGGCTGCTGATCATCGTGCTGCTGGGGGTGGGGCTGATCAGCGTGCCCTGGCTGACCCATAATCGCCTGGTTGCCAGCGAGGAGCGTGTGGCAGCGGCCTGGGCCGATGTCGAGAGCAACCTGCAGCGGCGCGCCGACCTGGTGCCCAACCTGGTGCGCAGCCTGCAGGAATACATGACGCACGAGAGCGAGACCCTGGTGCGCCTGGTCCGGGAGCGTGCCGAGGCGTTGAGCGAGGCGCTGGGGGAGACCCGCGAGATCGAGACCTCCCGGATCGCCGGGCTGGATGCGGCCCTGTCGCAGGATCTCGGCCGGCTGATGCGGCATGCCGGCGAGCACCCCGAACTGCGCTCCGGCGACCAGTTCCTGCGTTTCCAGGCGCAGCTCGAAGGCAGCGAGAATCGCCTCAATGTGGCGCGCATGCGCTACAACGAGGCGGTGCGGGAGTACAACGCCGGCCTGCGCGGTTTCGTGGGCCGCTGGGTCGCCGAGCCGATGGGGCTGCGGTCGCGAGACTACTTCGAGGCGAGCCCTGCCGCCACCGAGCCCTTCGCGGTGGAGTTCTAGCCGTGGCCGTCGAGCCGGTGGTCGGGGCCGGGCTGTTGATCCTGGCGCTGCTGCTGGCCGGGCGTGGGTGGCGCTTCCCCTGGTGGGGGAGCCTGGGGCTGGCGGCGCTGGTGCTGCTCGGCTCGCCCTGGTGGCCGCGGACGCCCGAACTGGTGGAGGATCGGGTCGGGCTGCTGGCGGATGCCGAGCGAGCGCGCCTGGGTGACCACCATGCGCTGCTGCGGGCCGATCACGGCATCGACTACCGGGTGGTGATCGGGCGCGAGCTCGGCGACCTGGACCGCTTCGCCGTCGACTATTTCCGCCGCCACGACCTGGGCGCGAACGGGGGCGCCGGCCGGGGCCTGCTGCTGGTGCTGGACGTGGCGGCCAACGAGGTGCGCCTCGAGGTGGGGCACGGGCTGGAGGCGGTCTTCGTCGATGCCTTCGTCGCCTACCTCGAGGCGCGCCAGATGACCGAGTTCTTCGCCGTGGGCCGGGTGGCCGACGGCATCCTGGCCAGTACGGAGCTGATCGTGACGCAGGCCGAGGCGGCCGAGGGCGAGGTGCTGCCGGCCCTCGCGGGCAGTGGGGGGGCCGGGGCGCGGATGCCGGCGCGCCTGGGGGAGGGGGCCGCGGCTCCCGGCGAGGCACAGGTGGCGGTCGGCGAGGGTGCCGCGCCGCGCGATGTGCTGGCGGCCTATCGCCGTGCCATGCAGCAGCGCAACGACAACCCCGAGCTGGCGATCTACGGCCGCGAGACGCGACGCATGCTGGCCGACTGGGTGATGACCCCGGCGCAGATGGACAACATGGCACGTAGCCTGGCGACCTGCCCGGTCGCCCGTGAGCTGACCGCCGCCGACGGCCGGCGCGTCGTGCTGCTCGCCCCCCTGGCCGAGCGCCGCTGCCCGCCGTACTTCTTCATTCGCGAGGAGGGCGTCTGGCGCCTGGACCTGGCCGGCATGATGCAGGCCGTGCGTTTCGGCCGCGACAATCGCTGGCGCCTGGAGGTCGAGGCCCTCGGCCCCTATGGCTTCGGCTTCGAGGCCCTGGCGCTCGATGCCAACGGCTATCCGCGCGCTCCCTGAGCCCTTGCGCGCCAAGGACCAAGCCGGGCCGGCTGTCAAGGGGGCGGCTGTCCGGTATAATCCAGCACTTTACATGTTCAAACCTCTACGGGGCCCGTGGCGATTCCCATGCGAGTGATTCGAGGACTGCACAATCTGCGCGAGGAGCACCGCGGCTGCGTGGCCACCATCGGCAATTTCGATGGGGTGCACCGCGGCCACCAGGCGATCCTCGACCAGTGTCGCGAACAGGCCGCCGCGCTCGGCCTGCCGGTCGCCGTGGTGGTCTTCGAACCCCAGCCCCGCGAGTTCTTCGCCGGCGACCAGGCCCCGCCACGGTTGACCCGGCTGCGCGAGAAGGTGCGCCTGCTGGTCGAGGCCGGCGTCGAGCGCATCCTCTGCCTGCCGTTCAACGACGCCCTGCGCAGCCTGACCGCCGAGGAGTTCATCGACCGGGTGCTGGTCGATGGCCTGGGCGTGCGCCATCTGGTGGTGGGCGACGACTTCCGCTTCGGCTGCGACCGCCGCGGCGACTTCCACCTGCTCACCGAGGTGGGCGAGCGGCGGGGCTTCAGCGTCGAGCACACCCGCACCTTCACCCTCGACGACGAGCGCGTCTCCAGCACCCGGGTGCGCACCCTGCTGGCCAGCGGCAACTTCTCCGGCGCGGCGCGCATGCTGGGGCGCCCCTACCGACTGGGCGGCCGGGTAGTGCCCGACCAGCAGCTCGGCCGCACCATCGGCGTGCCCACCGCCAACCTGCCCCAGCCGCCCAGGCCACTGGCGCTGCAGGGCGTCTACGCGGTGATCTGCGAGCTGCCCGACGGCCGCCGCCTGCCCGGCGTGGGCAACATCGGCTGGCGCCCCACCCTGGGCAGTCGGCGCCCCGTGCTGGAGGTGCACCTGTTCGATTTCGATGGCGACCTCTACGGCCAGCGGCTGACGGTCTTCCCCTGCGCCAAGCTGCGCGGCGAGGTGAAGTTCGACGATTTCGACGCCCTCAAGCGCCAGATCGGCGCCGACCAGCGGCGCGCGCGGGGGTACTTTCTCGAACGCGCCGCCGGTACCGGCGGGTACACGGCGGACGACACCCTTCCTCTGGCATCGGCGCCGCTGGCGCGCGAGGCCGTGACTTCCGATTCCTCGGCGGGCCTGCCCGCCGACCACGACGACGGCTGATCCCCAGGATATGAGCGACTACAAGCACACACTGAACCTGCCAGAAACCGACTTTCCCATGCGCGGCATGCTGCCCAAGCGTGAGCCCGAGCGGCTGGCCCAGTGGGACAGGCTGGATCTCTACCATCGCCTGCGCGAGGAGCGCCGGGGGCGGGAGTTGTTCGTGCTGCACGACGGCCCTCCCTATGCCAACGGCAGCATCCATATCGGTCACGCCGTCAACAAGATCCTCAAGGACATCATCGTCAAGTCGAAGAACCTGGCCGGCTTCGATGCCCCCTACGTGCCGGGCTGGGACTGCCACGGCCTGCCCATCGAGCACAAGGTCGAGACCACCCACGGCAAGCACCTGCCCGCCGAGCAGGCCCGCGCGCTGTGTCGCGAGTACGCCGGCGCGCAGATCCAGGAACAGCTGAGTGACTTCGTGCGCCTGGGGGTGATCGGCGACTGGGGCAACCCCTACCGCTCCATGGATTTCGCCAACGAGGCCGGCGAGATCCGCGCCCTGGCCGACATGGTCGAGGGCGGCTATGTATTCAAGGGGCTCAAGCCGGTGAACTGGTGCTTCGACTGTGGTTCGGCCCTGGCCGAGGCGGAGGTCGAGTATGCCGACAAGCAGTCCGATGCCATCGACGTGGCCTTCCCGGCCGCCGACGAGGCCGGGCTGGCCGCCACCTTCGGCCTGGAGGCGCTGCCCAAGCCGGCCGCCATCGTCATCTGGACCACCACCCCCTGGACCGTGCCCGCCAACCAGGCGCTGAACGTCCACCCCGAGTTCACCTACGCCCTGGTCGATGCCGGCGAACGCCTGCTGGTGCTGGCCGAGGAACTGGTGGAGTCGTGCCTCGAGCGCTTCGGGCTGGAGGGCGAGATCATCGCCACCGCCACCGGCGAGCGGCTCGACGGCGTCACCTTTCGCCACCCCCTCTATGACCGCCTGTCGCCGGTCTACCTGGCCGACTACGTCGAGTCCGAGGTCGGCAGCACCGGCATCGTCCACTCGGCCCCGGCCTACGGCGTCGACGACTTCGTCACCTGCCGCGCCCACGGCATGGACTTCAGCGAGATCCTGAGTCCGGTGCAGGGCGATGGCATCTACGCCGACGATCTCCCGTACTTCGGCGGCCAGCTGATCTGGAAGGCCAATCCGCAGATCGTCGACAAGCTGCGTGAGGTCGGTGCGCTGCTGGCCCACAAGACCATCACCCACAGCTACATGCACTGCTGGCGCCACAAGACCCCGGTGATCTACCGGGCCACCGCCCAGTGGTTCGTGGGCATGGACATCGAGGGCAAGGACGGCAAGACCCTGCGGGAGAAGGCGCTGGAGGGCATCGAGGCGACCCGCTTCACCCCGGCCTGGGGCCAGGCGCGCCTGCACGCCATGATCGCCAACCGCCCCGACTGGTGCATCTCGCGCCAGCGCAACTGGGGCGTGCCGATCCCCTTCTTCCTGCACAAGGCGACCGGCGAGCTGCATCCGCGCACCGTCGAGCTGATGGAGCAGGCCGCCCAGCGCGTCGAGGCCGAGGGCATCGACGCCTGGTTCCGTCTCGACCCGGCCGAGCTGCTGGGCGACGAGGCCGCCGACTTTGAGAAGGTCACCGACACCCTGGACGTCTGGTTCGACTCCGGCACCACCCATCGCCACGTGCTGCGCGGCTCCCACCCCCATGGCCATGACCAGGGGCCGCGGGCCGACCTCTACCTGGAAGGCTCCGACCAGCACCGCGGCTGGTTCCACTCCTCGCTGCTGACCGGCTGCGCCATCGACGGCCACCCGCCGTATCGCGGCCTGCTGACCCACGGCTTCACCGTGGACGCCCATGGCCGCAAGATGTCCAAGTCGGTGGGCAACGTGGTGGCCCCCCAGGAGGTGATGGACAAGCTCGGCGCCGATATCCTGCGCCTGTGGGTCGCCTCCACCGACTACGCCGGCGAGATGGCGGTCTCCGACGAGATCCTCAAGCGCACCGCCGACGTCTACCGCCGCATCCGCAACACCTCACGCTTCCTGCTCGCCAACCTCCACGGTTTCGAGCCCGAGCGCGACGCCCTGGCCTTCGACGAGATGCTGGCGCTGGACCAGTGGGTGGTCGACCGCGCCGCCCAGCTTCAGGCGCGCATCGAGAAGGCCTATGACGACTATCGCTTCCTCGACGTCTACCAGCAGGTGCACGGCTTCTGTGCCCGCGAGCTGGGCGGCTTCTACCTGGACGTGATCAAGGACCGCCAGTACACCACCCAGGCCGACTCGGTGGCGCGCCGCAGCGCCCAGACCGCGCTCTATCACGTGGTGGAGGCGCTGTCGCGCTGGGTGGCGCCGATCCTCTCGTTCACCGCCGAGGAGATCTTCGAGAACATCCCCGGCAAGCGCGGCGACAGCGTGCTGCTCGAGACCTACTATGGGGGGCTCTCGACCCTGGCGGACGGTGCCGAACTGGGCCGCGACTTCTGGGAGCAGGTGCTCGAGGTCAAGCAGGCGGTGAACAAGTGCCTGGAGGACGCCCGCAACGCCAAGACCATCAAGGGCAGCCTGGCCGCCGAGGTGACGCTGTTCGTCGACGACGGGCTGCGCGCGACCCTGGCCAAGCTGGGCGACGAGCTGCGCTTCGTGATGCTGACCAGCGAGGTGCGCCTGGCACCGCTCGCCGACGGCGGCGAGGCCGAGGCCACCGAGCTCGACGGCCTGCGGGTGGCGGTGGCGGCGAGCGGCCACACCAAGTGCGAGCGCTGCTGGCACCATCGCGAGGAGGTGGGGTCGTACAGCGAGCATCCCGACCTGTGCGGCCGCTGCATCAGCAACCTGCCGGACGGCCCCGGCGAAACCCGCCGTTTTGCATGAGTCGATGAGATGGCCGAGAGAGGCGAGGTGCGCGTGAGCGGTAAGCGAGAGCCCCGGAGGGCTACCCAGGTGGAACCCATGCGCCGCCCGCTGCGCTGGCTGTGGCTGGCCGCGGCGGTGATCGTGCTCGACCTGGGCACCAAGGCGCTGGCCTCGGGCCTGCTGGGCTATGCCCAGCCGGTGGAGGTGCTGCCGTTCTTCAACCTGACGCTGCTGCACAACACCGGCGCGGCCTTCAGCTTCCTGGCCGGCCACCCCGGCTGGCAGCGCTGGTTCTTCGCCGTGATCGCGGTGGGTGCCAGCATCGGCCTGACGATCTGGTTGACGCGCCTCAAGGCCGACGAGACGCTGCTCGCCGGGTCGCTGGCGCTGATCATCGGCGGGGCCCTGGGCAATCTCTACGATCGCCTGGTACACGGCTATGTGGTCGACTTCCTCTCCTTCCACGTCGCCGGCTGGTACTACCCGGCCTTCAACGTGGCGGACATCGGCATCACCCTGGGCGCCATCGGGCTGATCTGGGAATCGACCATCGGCGAGCGGCGCCGGGCACGGCGGCGCCAGGGGTAGTCGGCGGCCACGACACGCCCCGCGGAATGAATTCATTCACGGTTGCGCCGTCCCACGAGCAGGGAGCAGGCGGCAACCACCGAGTTTCGAGAGAGCGCAATGAGCGATTATCGTATCGACGAGGGCATGGAAGTGACCCTGCACTTCACCCTCAAGCTGGAAGACGGCACCGTGGTGGATTCCACCCGCGACAAGGAGCCCGCCACCTTCCAGGTCGGCGACGGCAACCTGCCGCCGGGCTTCGAGGCGCCGCTCAAGGGGCTGGCCGACGGCGACACCGGCAGCTTCGAGATCACTCCGGAGCACGCCTTCGGCCAGCACAATCCGCAGAACATCCAGCTGCTCAAGCGCGACGACTTCGAGAGCGATGAGCCGGAAGTGGGGATGGTGATGTCATTCGCCGATGCCGCCGGCGGCGAACTGCCCGGCGTGATCACCAGCATCGACGACGACCAGGTGGAAGTGGACTTCAATCACCCGCTGGCGGGGCGTACCCTGACCTTCGAGGTGGAAGTGATCGACGTGAAGCCCGCCACGACTCATTAAGCGGTGCCCCGCTGTCGGAGGCCGGCTCCGCTGAGCGACAGGGGCGGCTTGCCGCCTTTGGGGTCAGACCCCGGCGGTGGTGAAATCGCTTATTTCGTGCACACAGACAGGTCTGGCACATGGGCTGGGGTCTGACCCCCAAGGCTCCACCAGCGCCGGCAATCAGATACCGATGCTCGAGCATCAAGGCAAGGCAACCATGCAAGCTAATTCTTTGCAGATCAGGCTGGCCAATCCCCGTGGCTTCTGCGCCGGCGTCGACCGCGCCATCGAGATCGTCAACCGGGCGCTAGATGTCTTCGGGCCGCCGATCTACGTGCGCCACGAGGTGGTCCACAACCGCTTCGTGGTCGACACCCTGCGCGAACGTGGTGCCGTCTTCGTCGAGGAGCTCCATGAAGTGCCCGACGACGTCATCGTGATCTTCTCGGCCCATGGCGTCTCCCGCGCCGTGCAGGAGGAGGCCGACCGCCGCGGGCTGCGCGTCTTCGACGCCACCTGCCCGCTGGTCACCAAGGTGCACCTGGAGGTGCTGCGCTACGCCCGGCGCGGCCAGGAATGCATCCTGATCGGCCACGCGGGCCACCCCGAGGTGGAGGGCACCATGGGGCGCTACGATACCTCCCACGGTGGGCACATCTACCTGGTGGAGGACGAGGCCGATGTGGCAGCCCTCGAGGTCAAGGACCCGAGCCGGCTGGCCTTCGTCACCCAGACCACCCTCTCCATGGACGACACGGCCAGGGTGATCGACGCCCTGCGCGCCAAGTTTCCCGCGATCGAGGGGCCGCGCAAGGACGACATCTGCTACGCCACCCAGAACCGCCAGGACGCCGTGCGCGAACTGGCCGCCGGCAGCGACCTGGTGCTGGTGGTGGGCAGCCCCAACAGCTCCAACTCCAACCGCCTGCGCGAGCTCTCCGAGCGGGTCGGCACCCCGGCGTACCTGATCGACAGCGCCGAGCAGATCGACGGCGCCTGGCTGGAGGGCGTGAGCAACGTCGGCGTGACCGCCGGGGCTAGCGCCCCCGAGGTGCTGGTGCAGGGGGTGATCGAGCGGCTGCAGGCACTGGGGGCCACGGCCCCGCAGGAGCTCGACGGTCGCGCCGAGACCATCACCTTCTCGATGCCGCGGGAGCTGCGTGAGCGAGTGATCGCCAGCGACTAGACTGATGTGATGCGAGTGGCCGCTAACCGGCTGTCGCCGGTGCCTCAAGAACCGCAAGGAAGGAAGCCGGGCTCGCGCCCGGCTTTTTTGGTCCCAGGCCCTATCGAGAACGAGATTCTTGATACATACTGAAACCAAATGTAACGACATCGTGGAGAAGCGCCGCGTGACCCAGCAGAGCACCCGACGCAGGCCCCAGGGCCCTTCAGGCACCACCCGGCGAGCCGCCGGCTTCACGCTCATCGAACTGATGATTGCGGTAGCCGTGATCGCGATTCTCGCGGCGATCGCGTATCCGAGTTATACGCGGTATGTGCAGGAGGCGCGGCGGACGGACGCCATGTCGGCGCTGACCAGCATCGCCGGGCAGCTCGAGCGGTGCTATACGGTATCCAGCGACTACACGGGTTGCGTCACTTTTCCCGTTGACTCGGAGGAGGGGTTTTACAGTGTCACAGCTACGCTAACGGCTTCGACGTACACATTGCAAGCCGCCCCCCAGGGAGCCCAGTCTGGGGATTCTTGTGGCAACTTTACGCTGAACCACCAAGGCGTGAGGGGGGCAGGTGGAACCGACTGCTGGTAATGATAAAAAACGTGCCGGCTTCACTCTGATCGAGTTGTTGGTGACGCTCGCCGTGGCGGTAATCCTGGCGACCGTGGCCGTGCCCAGTTTTCAAAGCATGATAGCGACCAACCGCTTGGCTGCCGATTATAACTCTATACTGTCAGGACTTAACTTTGCACGTAGTGAAGCCGTCGCACAGAGAGAGAAGGTGACCGCGGTTCTGACCCAATCTGCGGGAGGGGGATGGAAACTGGAGGTTAAACTCGATGATGGCTCCAGCATAGATTGTTCGGATCCAACGGATGCCAAGTGCCTCCAAGTGCGCGATCAAACTGGTTCGCCTGTTAGCATTGATAGTGATAGTACAGTGACTTTTACTTCGCTAGGCCGTTTGGATGGAACAACCTGCAAACAGATTGATGTCAGCCATAACGGTAAAACGGAATCAATCCGAGTGGGGTTGGCAGGGAAGGTAGGAGATAACTGTGCCTAGCCCTAACAAGAGGAGAGAGCAGCGAGGCTTCACCCTACTGGAGGTGTTGATAGCGGTGCTCGTTCTCTCGATTGGACTGCTTGGTATCGCGGCGATGCAGCTGAAGGCGATGAAGAGCGTGCAAGTCTCCTATCAACGCTCCATTGCCTCGCTGGCGGCCCGGGATGCCGTTGAACGGCTATGGGTTGAAATGGGGTCTGCCAGCAATTTCTGCCCATCGGACACCTCCTCGCCTACACTCTCGGCTATCGCGAGTGAGTGGATTACTCATTGGTCAGACAAGCTGCCGGATATGCAGAATAGCAAAATTGAGGAAGATCCAGGTGGGACTGGCGTAAAATGTGAGTATCAAGTGACAGTTGACTGGAGTGATGACAGGTTTCTCTCCTACGGAACAACTGATACGGAAAACGTTTCCCTGCTGTCTTATACTTTTCAGCTTCCGGGGCGTGAGCCATGAGGAGTAAAAGATTTTACCATGAGGGTGGCTTCACCCTGGTTGAATTGATGGTGGCTTTAGCGCTTGGGCTGCTTGTGGTCTTCGGCGCAACCCAGATTTTTGTTTCCAGCAAGCAATCCTTTAATCGAATGGAGGGGCTGGCCAGTCGTCAAGAGTCATTAAGATTTTTTTCCGATGTGGTCTCGCTGGATATTCGGAGTTCTGCGGCGAATAAGATAGACGACTCCGGGGATAAGGTGCTTGTTCTGGAGTATACTACAAGGACAGAGGATCCTTACTGCTCCGCTTCGGATGACTTGGTGAGTGTGGTTTATTCATATGCTTCCGGGGCTGTCTATGTCAACTACGACTGTGGGAGTGGTTGGGTGGGGGACCAGGCGGTGGTGGATGGCTTGGTGGATGCCGATTTTGATTATATCGATAGCGATGGCTATGTAATTGTCGATATAGAGTTTGCTCCAATAGGAGCAGAATCCGTGGCAGATAAGAGGTTCTCGTTTCGCGTAGCCAATCGGGAATCCGTGGCCAGGTAAGTCTGGCAGAGAGGTAGGGTATGTATAAAGAACAAGGTGGCGCGGCTCTCATCGTAAGCTTGGTGCTACTGACAGTTGCACTTCTGCTAGGTGTTTCCAGTATGCAGGCCTCTCGTCTTGAGGAGGCGATGGCGGGGAATCATCGTGCTTCAGCGGCGGCGCAGATGGCTTCTGAATCCGGAACTTCTAAGTTCTACTCATGGCTTCGTGGCCAAATTAGCTGGCCTTTAGACTTGAATGATATCGATTGGAATGATGGCGATGAAGGCGCTGTCGGTGACTATGCCATGTATCAGGTAAAAACGATATGCTGGGGGCCTGAAGACCAATCCATCTGTGATTCTCTGAGTGCCGAGCATGTTACCGTTACGATGCAGGGATATCCAAACAACAGGTCCGAAATCACCGCTACGGTTGTTTCGAAGTATAAAAGGCTACCCATCCCTCCGCATGGCCCGGCGTATTCATGCTTTGGTGTGTACTGTTCGGATAAGGTGAGTGGCAATGCTGTGCTTACAGGTGAGGATTATCATGTTCCTGAGGTTTTTGACTGCGAAGGTAATGATTGTATAGCAGATCCTGACAGTGACGGAACAACTGAGTACGACGCCTATTATCCTGATATTCCTTACGCGGAACATCCTACAGAAGAAAGTGACGGCTCAAGCTGCGAGACTGATGATAGTAGTTATACTATTTGTGATAATAAATACTATGGCGTCAACGACTCTTACGATGGGCAATCCCAGTGGTATGAGTTTTTGGACTTTGTGACGGCCTCTGGTTATGATATGGAGCTGCAGGAGGGGGATGCGCTGGACTTTAATGTGGGAGATAGGGCGGATTACGACTCAGCGCTTTCGGACTCTGACCTTGAAACCACTGGGTTCTGGGAAAGCGTGAGTCCCAAGTTTATAGAGGTCGTCGGTGGCGCGGAAGTGTCGGTCAGCGCCAGCACCAATACCCTTGGTGTGATTGTGATACGAGATGGGGCAGTCCTAGACTACCATGGCACAAGCACTCATGAAGGAGTGATCCTCATTGAGCCGGGTGGAACCTTGAAATTTAGCTCGGGGAATCCTCAGATTTATGGTGGGGTTGTGGTGCTTAATAGTGTGAATGATGATGGTGAGATAGTTACGGGTGAGCTTAATATTAGCGGAAACATGGGGATCCATTATAGCAGTGCGGCATGGCAGCTCCTGCATCAAGGCGGGAAAGGAGTTCGGCTGGTTTCATGGTATGAAGATGTTTCCCAGTAAAATGGGATAAGTCAGCAGTCGGATGCATGCTCCATAATGCGTGCTCTTCCTGCATTATTAAGAACGATTGTGGAGTGGGTCGTAAGTTCTCCACACACATTGAAAGTGCCGTTGTAACCTTGTGACCAGCCCATGGCGGAGAACCGTACCGGGCGGTCATCCCTATTGAAACTGACCTCGACCTGATCCGAGGCTTCCAGCACACGCAGGATGGTAACTCCCGCCAGACTGCTTCCCGTGACTTCACCTTCCACGATCACCCAGTCGTGATCCCAGTCGTCGAAGGCGCAGGTATCGTAGGCCGGCCCCGGGCTGGCGCAGATCGAAATGGCCGTTCCCCGTGTCACGGCGGTATTGCGTGCCATGGCCAGGGCGGTCTTGAGGCGCAGCACCTCGGCGGCGACCTCGTTGCGGGCGGTGAAGCTCTGGAAGCCGGGGATGGCCCAGGTGACCAGGATGGCGAGCACGACGATGGCGACGACCAGCTCGATCAGGGTCAGGCCCCGCTGACGCGACTTTGCCAGCCGGCCGGGCCTGCCGGTAAGGTACAGGGCGCGCGCGGTGACGGGGCGCATGGCATTTCCGTCCTTGGTGTGGTCACTTCACCCTAGCCAAGCTACCGCGCCTCTCTGTAAGCCATTTCGGACAATGCCTGTGAGTGAATTTCTTGTCGTGGGTGGCGGCGTCATCGGCATGATGACGACGCTGCAACTGGCCGATGCCGGCCATTCGGTGACCCTTCTCGAGCGGGGCGACTGCGGCCGCGAGGCCTCCTGGGCCGGCGGCGGCATCGTCTCGCCGCTCTACCCCTGGCGCTACAGCGCGCCGATCTCGCGGCTCTCCACCTGGTCGGAGGGCTTCTACCCGGAACTGGCGCTGCGCCTGCTGGAGGAGACCGGCATCGACCCGGAGTACCGCCAGAAGGGGCTGCTCTACCTGCGTGTCGATGACGAGGCGAAGGCCATGGCCTGGGCGCGGGAAGTGGGCAAGCCGCTCGAGCGGGTCGATGCGGACTTCCTCTATGCCAAGGAGCCCCAGGCGGCGCCGGGCCTGTCCGAGGCGCTGTGGATGCCGACCCTGGGCAGCATCCGCAACCCGCGCCTGGTGCGCGCGCTGCGCGCGCGGCTGGCCAGCATGCCCCGGGTCACCCTGCGCGAGCAGTGCGAGGTCACCGGTTTCGAGCGGGCAGGCGGGCGGATTGCCGCGGTGCGTACCGCGTCGGGGCCGGTCTCGGGGGAGCAGGTGATCGTCTGCGGCGGCGCCTGGGCGGCAGGCCTGCTCGAGCGGGTCGATGTCCGGCTGCCGGTGCGCCCGGTGAAGGGGCAGATGATCCTGTTCAAGGCGCCGCCGGGACTGGTGCGGCGGGTGGTCCTGATGGACGGGCGCTACGTGATTCCCCGGGCCGATGGCCGGGTGCTGGCCGGCTCCACCCTGGAAGAGTGTGGCTTCGACACGAGCACGACGAGCGAGGCCCGGGAATCCCTCTGGCAGAGCGCGGTGAACATCATCCCGGCACTGGCCGACTGCGAGGTGGAACACCACTGGGCGGGGCTGCGTCCCGGTTCGCCGGACGGGGTTCCCTTCATCGGCCGGGTGCCAGGCGTGGATAACCTCAGCGTCAACGCCGGGCACTACCGCAACGGCCTGGTGCTGGCCCCGGCCTCGACCCGGCTGCTGGTGGACCAGCTACTGGGGCGCGAGCCGATCATCGATCCGGCGCCCTATCGGCTGGAGCGATAGCGCTATTCGGACTTCTGCTCCTCGAGATACTTGTCGCGGTGGGCGCTGCAGCAGAACCATTCCTCCTTCTCGCGCAGCGCCTCGTTTTCCGGCACATGGACCTTGCACCAGGTGCAGCGCACCATCTGGCTACCCTCCTGGCGTTCGTCGCCCTCGAGCAGCTCCTCGCGTTCGAGCTTCCACTCCCGGTACATGCGGTAGAGTTTGAGGCCGACGAAGAACAGCACGGCGAAGATGATCAGGCGAATGAGCAACAGGTTCATCCTTTGTGAGACTCCCTGGTGAAGGGCGGCCACCTTTGCCACTCGGCCGCCCTTGCGGGACAATGAAGGGTATCCATGGATTCTCGAGAGATTTCTACGCCCATGCAAGATCTGACGCTGGTGATGGCTCAGCTGGACCCGCTGGTCGGGGACATTCCCGGCAATACCGACCGTGCCATCGAGGCGGTGCGCGAGGCCCGCATCGAGCATGGGGCCGACATCGTGGTGCTGCCCGAGCTGTTCCTGACCGGCTACCCGCCGGAAGACCTGCTGCTGCGGCCCGCCATGGAGAGCCGCCTGCGCCATGCCCGTACCCGCATGGCCGAGAAGGTGGTGCGTGACGTCCTGGTGATCGTCGGCTACCCCGGCCGTCGCGAGGGACAGACCTGGAACCTGGCCGGCGTGCTCTACAACGGCGAATGGCTCGGCGAGTACGCCAAGCAGGCGCTACCCAACTACCAGGTGTTCGACGAGCAGCGCTACTTCGCCGCGGGCACCCGGCCGCTGGTGATCGACCACCAGGGGGCGAAGCTGGGCATCCTGATCTGCGAGGATATCTGGAAGGAAGCGCCGGTGCGCCAGGCCCGCGATGCCGGTGCCGATATCCTGATCAGCCTCAACGCCTCGCCCTTCCACCAGGACAAGCCCGAAGAGCGCCTGCAGCTGCTCAAGGAGCGTGCCGCCGAGGTGGCGCGACCGCTGGTCTACGTCAACATGATCGGAGGCCAGGACGAGCTGGTGTTCGATGGTGGTTCGGCCTGCGTGGATGCCAGGGGCAAGCTGATGGTGCAGGCGCCCCACTGGGCAGTGGGCCTGATGCCGGTGCAGTTCGTGCACCAGAAGGGCCAGTGGGTCCCCCGGCCGGGCGAGACCGATCCCGAAGTGGAGCCGGAAGAGAACCTCTACTGCGCGCTGGTCACGGGGCTTCGCGACTACGTCAACAAGAGCGGTTTCGAGGGCGTGGTGCTGGGGCTTTCCGGCGGCATCGACTCGGCCCTGTCGCTGGCCATTGCCGTGGATGCCCTGGGCCCGCAGCGCGTGCATGCGGTGATGATGCCCTATCGCTACACGGCGGACATCTCGAAGGAGGACGCCGCCGAACAGGCGAAACTGCTCGGCGTCGGCTACGAGGTGCTGCCCATCGAGCCGATGGTCGAGGCCTTCATGGACACGCTTGCCGAGAGCTTCGCCGGCACCGAGCGGGATACCACCGAGGAGAACCTGCAGTCGCGCTGCCGTGGCGTGCTGCTGATGGCGATCTCCAACAAGAAGGGCCTGATGGTGCTGAGCACCGGCAACAAGAGCGAGATGGCGGTGGGCTACGCGACCCTCTACGGCGACATGGTGGGCGGCTACAACGCCATCAAGGACGTCTACAAGACCTGGGTCTACCGCCTGGCCCGCTGGCGCAACAGCCAGTCGCCGGCGATCCCCCAGCGGGTCATCGAGCGGCCGCCCTCCGCCGAGCTGGCCCCGGACCAGAAGGACAGCGACTCGCTGCCCGGCTACGACGTGCTCGATGCCATCCTGGTGCGCTACATCGAGGGCGACATGAGCGCCGAGGCGATCATCGCGGCCGGCTTCGACCGCGGCGACGTCTACAAGGTGGTCAAGCTGGTCGATCGCTGCGAGTACAAGCGCCGTCAGGCCCCGGTGGGCGTGCGTGTCACGCCGCGGGGCTTCGGCCGCGATCGCCGCTATCCCATCGTCAACGGCTGGCAGCCGGGGGAATGAGAGCTGGAAGCCTGAAGCTGTAAGCTTGAAGAAAAGACCGGCGCTGCGATGGCAGCGCCGGTCTTTTCATCCTATGGATCAGTGTGAGCCGTGCTGTTCCAGGCGCTCGGCTAGCCAGATCTTGATGATCGACTGACGAGTGACGCCGAGGCGAGCGGCTTCACGGTCCAGGGAGTCGAGCATCCAGGCCGGGAAGTCGACATTGACACGTTTCTGCTTCCTGAGCGGGTGCTTGGCTTGCGTCAGGTCGAGTTCATCGATGATGTCGTCGCCTTCATCAAAGCGTGAATCGAGCTCATGGGCCTTCATAGAGTGTTACCTCGCTGCTGCGTGAACGTCTGACCGAGATCAGGCGAATCCGTTTGCCTCTGTAGGTGATGATGCCGGACCAGTGCTTCCCGTCGATCCTCCCAATGACCACGGAGCGTGGCTCATCGCTGGCCTTTGCTGGAATCTCCAGCAAGTCCGGATCTTCCCAGAGCCGCTGGGCATCGACAAAGTCGTACCGTGCTTGAGCCGGTTCGACTCGCTCTTCCGGGGATCGAATTCGAAGGCGTTCATGAGTAAAAAATATACCTTTTTTATACCACAGGAAAGGCATGTGCTGCGAAGCTGGCCACAAAAAAACCGGCGCTGCCCCTCGGGCGGCGCCGGTTTTTTCCGTCTGGGCGGGCGTCAGGCCGAGAGCGACTGCGCTTTGACATGCTTCGGCTCAAAGGTGCGGCCGCGCAGCTGTTCGTGGTGGGGGGCGTTCTCGAGCAGCACGGCCAGCACTTCGCGGGCCCGGTCGCGCATCTCCAGGCCCAGGTAGCCTTCCACCATCACCGCCAGGGCGTCGCGGGTGGCCTCGGACTCCGGGTAGTTCTCGACCACCCAGCGGCCGCGCTCCACGGCGGCCAGATAGGCGCCCTTGCGCAGGTAGAAGTCGGCCACGTGGAGCTCGTGCCGGGCCATCAGGTTGCGCAAGTAGACGATGCGCTGCTTGGCATCCGGAGCGTACTCGCTGTCGGGATAGAGGTTGATCAGCTCGCGGAAGTCGGTATAGGCCTCCCGCGAGGCGCCGAGGTCACGCTTGGAGATGTCGATCAGCCGCAGCCGCTCGAGGCTGAAGCGGCCGGCCTGCCAGGCGGCCAGGCCGCGCATGTAGAGGGCGTAGTCGGCCTGGGGGTGGCTGGGGTGCAGACGGATGAAGCGGCTGGCGGCGGCGCGGGTGGCCTCCCAGTCGCTGGTCTCGTAGTAGGCGTAGATCAGCTCCAGCTGGGCCTGCTCGGCGTGGTTGCCGAAGGGGAAGCGGGTGTCGATGGCCTCCAGCCGGGAGATCGCCGTGGGATAGCGGCCGCGATCGAGGGACTCACGGGCCTCTTCGTAGAGCTCGCGCTCGGCGACGCCGGCAAACTCGTCTTCCTCTTCTTCCTGTGAGCCGTTGCTGGCGCAGCCGGCCAGCAGGGTAGTGGCCAACACCAGGGCGGCCAGGCGGGCAGGGGTGGTGAAAACGCGCATCGTGATCCTCGTATCAAACAACCCGGATCGGCCGTGGTAGAATCGGCCGCAAACCCGCTCACTATAAAGCACCGTGCGGCAAAACGCAGTCACCCTGCGCCGGATGCGCCGCCGGAAACCCCTCTCCGATAACTGCATACGGGGCTCTCACTCGCTCATGTCCCAGACCCTGGAAGCACAGCAACGCGTTCCCGATGCCATGGCCGGCCTGCGTCTGGACCAGGCCGCCGCCGAACTGTTCGCCGATTTCTCCCGGGAGCGCCTCAAGGGCTGGATCAAGGCCGGGGCCCTGACCGTCGACGGCACTCCCGCCAGGCCGAGGGACAAGGTCTACGGCGGCGAGCGGCTGCAGCTGCAGGCCGAGCTCGAGGACGATGCCCGCTTCGAGCCCGAGGCGATCCCGCTGGACGTGGTCTTCGAGGACGACGAGGTGCTGGTGATCGACAAGCCGGCGGGGCTGGTGGTTCACCCGGCCGCGGGCAACCCCGACGGCACCCTGCTCAATGCCTTGCTGCACCACTGCCCGGCGCTGGCCGCGGTGCCGCGGGCGGGCATCGTGCATCGGCTCGACAAGGACACCTCCGGGCTGATGGTGGTGGCCAAGACCCTGATGGCCCAGACCTCGCTGGTCGAACAGCTCCAGGCGCGCAGTGTCTCCCGTGAGTACGATGCGGTGTCGGTCGGGGTGATGACCGCCGGTGGCACCCTGGATGCACCCATCGGCCGCCACCCCAGGGACCGCAAGCGCCAGGCGGTGAATGCCTCCGGCAAGCCGGCGGTGACCCACTACCGGGTGGTGGAGCGCTTCCGTGCCCATACCCATGTGCGCTGCCGGCTCGAGACCGGCCGCACGCACCAGATCCGCGTGCACCTGGCGCATCTGCGCTATCCGCTGGTGGGCGACCCCGTCTATGGCGGACGGCTCAAGCTGCCGAGGGGGGGCGGCGAAGCGCTGAAGGCGCTGCTGCGCGAGTTTCCCCGCCAGGCGCTGCACGCCCGCAAGCTGGCCTTCGTCCATCCCGGTTCCGGCGAGACCCTGACCTTCCGCGCGCCGCTGCCGGATGACATCCTGTTGCTGCTCGACTACCTCCGCGACGACGTCGAGACCATGCGTTGAGGACCCCGCAATGAGCGATGCCCCGGACCTGCGCCCGACCCTGATCCTGCCCGACTGGCCGGCCCCCGTCACCGTGGGGGCCTTCGTCACCACCCGGGAGACCGGCCCCAGCCAGGAGGACTTCGCCGCCTTCAACCCGGCCGAGCACGTCGGCGACAACGCGGCTCACGTCACCCTGTGTCGACGCCTGCTGCAGAAGGAGCTCACCGACGAGCGGCCGCTGCTGTGGCTGAACCAGGTCCACGGCGCCCGGGTGCAGCAGCGCTATACGGATGAGCCACCCGAGGCCGATGCCGCGGTGGCCTTCGACCAGGGCCACGCCTGCGTGGTGCTCACCGCCGACTGCCTGCCGGTGCTGTTCTGCGATCGCCGCGGACAGCGGGTGGGGGTGGCCCATGCCGGCTGGCGCGGGCTGGCCGGCGGCGTGCTCGAGGCCTCGGTGGCCGCCCTCGGCGTGCCGGCGGAGGAGGTGCTGGCGTGGCTTGGCCCGGCGATCTCCAATGCCCAGTTCGAGGTCGGCCCCGAGGTGCAGAAGGCCTTCGTCGGCGTGCATCCCGAGGCGACCGAGGCCTTCGAGCCCAGCCCCTACCGGCTCGGCCACTACATGGCCGATCTCTACAAGCTGGCGCGCCTGCGCCTCGAGCGGCTGGGGGTCTCGCACATCAGTGGCGGGCACTTCTGTACCGCCTGCGAACCGCGCTTCTACTCCCACCGCCGCGACGACGGCAAGACCGGGCGGATGGCCAGCGTGATCTGGCTGCGCTAGCCCGGCTTCGCCGGGAGCTGGAAGCTACAAGCTGTAAGCTTTAAGAAAAGCCGCTGCCATTAGCGAGTGAGGTGGCAGTATCCCGGCTTACGGCTTACGGCTTACGGCTTACGGCTTGCGTTTGACCCGCGTCAACCCGCGCGTGCCTTTCCCTGGCGGCCGACTTGAAAGCGGCCCACGCTGGCTCCATTGAGTGTGTCAAGACGAATCGACAGGGACGAGCGGCGTGTCCGAATGCGTCGCCACCCCGATGGAGGAAAGCGCATGCGTTTCGACAAGTTCACCGCCAAGCTGCAGAACGCCGTGGCGGATGCCCAGTCCCTGGCCGTGGGGCGTGGTCATAACCAGCTCGAGCCGGGCCACCTGCTGCTGGCGCTGCTGGACGCCCGCGATACCGGCGTCAAGGCACTGGTCCAGAAGGCCGGCGGCGATGCCGCCCGGCTGCGCGACGGCCTGGTGGGCCACCTCGACGACCTGCCCAGGGTCGCCCAGTTCGATGGCGAGGTGCAGCCCTCCCGCGACCTGATCAAGCTGTTCAACCTCACCGATCGCGAGGCCCAGAAGCGGGGCGACCAGTACATCGCCAGCGAGCTGGTGCTGCTGGCGGCGCTGGAGATGGGCCATGCGGTGACCAAGCTGCTGACCCAGGCCGGGGTGACCCGCAAGGCGCTCGAGACCGCCGTCGACAGCGTGCGCGGCGGCGAGCGGGTCGACGACCCCAACGCCGAGGACCAGCGCGAGGCGCTGGAGAAGTACACCCTGGACCTCAACGAGCGGGCGGCCAGCGGCAAGCTCGACCCGGTGATCGGCCGTGACGACGAGATCCGCCGCACCATCCAGGTGCTGCAGCGGCGCACCAAGAACAACCCGGTGCTGATCGGCGAGCCCGGCGTGGGCAAGACCGCCATCGTCGAGGGCCTGGCCCAGCGCATCGTCGACGGCGAGGTGCCGGAAGGGCTCAAGGACAAGCGCGTGCTGTCGCTGGACATGGGTGCGCTGCTGGCCGGGGCCAAGTTCCGCGGCGAGTTCGAGGAACGCCTCAAGTCGGTGCTCAAGGAGCTGGCCCAGGAGGAGGGCCGGGTGATCCTGTTCATCGACGAGCTGCATACCATGGTCGGCGCCGGCAAGGCCGAGGGCTCCATGGATGCCGGCAACATGCTCAAGCCGGCGCTGGCCCGCGGCGAGCTGCACTGCGTGGGCGCCACCACCCTGGACGAGTACCGCAAGTACCTCGAGAAGGACGCCGCCCTGGAGCGCCGCTTCCAGAAGGTGCTGGTGGACGAGCCCTCCGAGGAGGACACCGTGGCGATCCTGCGCGGCCTCAAGGAGCGCTACGAGGTACACCACGGCGTCGACATCACCGACGGCGCCATCATCGCCGCGGCCAAGCTGTCGACCCGCTACATCACCGACCGCCAGCTGCCCGACAAGGCGATCGACCTGATCGACGAGGCGTCGTCACGGATCCGCATGGAGCTCGATTCCAAGCCCGAGGAGATGGACCGCCTCGACCGCCGGTTGATCCAGTTGAAGATGGAGCGCGAGCACCTCAAGAAGGAGACCGACGAGGCCTCGAAGAAGCGCCTCGAGAGCCTGGAGGAGCAGATCGGTGAGCTCGAGCGCGAGTATGCCGACCTCGACGAGATCTGGAAGGCCGAGAAGGCCAGCATCCAGGGCGCGGCCCAGTTCAAGGACGAGCTCGACCGGGCGCGCATCGACCTGGAGCAGGCGCGTCGCCAGGGCGACCTGGCGCGGATGTCCGAGATCCAGTACGGGGTGATCCCCGCGCTGGAGAAGAAGATCGCCGAGGCCGGCGAGGCCGAGGCCGATACCGCCAGGCACCAGCTGCTGCGCTCCAACGTCACCGAGGAGGAGATCGCCGAAGTGGTGTCGCGCTGGACCGGCATCCCGGTGGCCAAGATGCTCGAGGGCGAGCGCGACAAGCTGCTGCGCATGGAGGCGGCGCTGCACGAGCGGGTGATCGGCCAGGACGAGGCGGTCACCGCCGTGGCCAACGCCGTGCGGCGCTCGCGCGCCGGCCTGGCCGACCCCAATCGGCCCAACGGCTCCTTCCTGTTCCTCGGCCCGACCGGGGTGGGCAAGACGGAGCTCTGCAAGGCGCTGGCCAACTTCCTCTTCGACACCGAGGAGGCCATGGTGCGCATCGACATGTCGGAGTTCATGGAGAAGCACTCCGTGGCGCGGCTGATCGGGGCGCCCCCCGGCTATGTCGGCTATGAGGAGGGCGGCTACCTGACCGAGGCGGTGCGCCGCAAGCCCTACTCGGTGCTGCTGCTCGACGAGGTGGAGAAGGCCCACCACGACGTCTTCAACATCCTGCTGCAGGTACTGGAGGATGGCCGCCTGACCGACGGCCAGGGGCGTACCGTGGACTTCCGCAACACCGTGATCGTCATGACCTCCAACATGGGCTCGGACATCATCCAGCGCATGGGAGGCGACGACGCGGACTACGCGCAGATGAAGGAGATGGTGATGGCGGTGGTGGGCGACCACTTCCGGCCGGAGCTGATCAACCGCATCGACGAGGTGGTGGTCTTCCACGCCCTGGGCCAGGAGCAGATCCAGGCCATCGCCGGCATCCAGCTCGACCGCCTGCGGGCTCGCCTGGCCGAGCACGACCTGTCGCTCGAGGTCAGCGACGCCGCCCTGGCCCAGTTGGCCGTGGTGGGCTTCGACCCGGTGTTCGGGGCGCGACCGCTCAAGCGGGCGATCCAGAGCCGCATCGAGAACCCGCTGGCCCAGGACCTGCTGGCCGGGAAGTTCTCCCCGGGCGACGTCATCCATGTCGACGTGGAGGAGGATCACCTGGTGTTTCACCACTGACACACAAAGCGTTACGTTGTCGCTCGGGCCTCCGGTCGACGACTGGCTACACTGAAACCAGGTTGCGTCCTGTAACCGTTTGCCCGCCGGTTCCCCATGCCGGCGGGTTTTTTTATGCCGTTCGGCGGGTGCTTTCCTGTCGCTGTCCGGGCGAAAGTGCCTTGCCGAAATCCCGTTCATGGGCTACCCGAGCGTCCTTGGCGGTTGACACCTTCGTGATGCTAATGGAATCTTGACCGTTCCTGATTGCGGGCGCGGACTCCTGCGGGTGACCCCCCACTGCCGCGCGAAGGGTAGGCCACCTGGCCTCTACCCGCCGAAGGACTTCCGGGTCCGGGCCGACCGCCCGGCCTGGCCAACGCCCCGACGCGGCGATCCGCCGTGAAAGGGAGCTGCTGATTTATGTCGCGAGCGACGATAGGTTGACCGTCGCCGGAACGGAAAAGCCGGAGTTTACAAGGCAGTAAATGAGGACTTTGAGTACCGCCGGCGGTCAAGATATCGAGCGCAGCAATAAATCGGCGTTCCCGAATGAGAGTGCAGGCCCCAACAGGGCCCTTACTGCCAGGGTTTGGCATCAGGTGCCGGCGTGTCCGGCAGCGGCATACCGCCGCACTCGAACCCGTGACCCGACAGCGGGCACGGATCGCACTCGAGACCTCCAGGGGAGAAACATCTGTGGAACTGCTTTCCGGCGCGGATATGATCGCCCGCTTCCTCCAGGATGAGGGCGTCGAATACATCTATGGCTATCCAGGTGGCGCGGCGCTGCACATCTATGACGCCCTGTTCCGCCAGGACAAGGTCAAGCACATCCTGGTGCGCCATGAACAGGCCGCGACCCATGCGGCCGACGGTTATGCCCGGGCCTCGGGCAAGCCGGGGACGGTGCTGGTCACCTCCGGTCCCGGTGCCACCAATGCGGTCACCGGCATCGCCACCGCCTACATGGACTCGATTCCGATGGTGGTGCTGTGCGGTCAGGTGATGAGCCACCTGATCGGTGACGACGCCTTCCAGGAAACCGACATCATCGGCGTGACCCGCCCGATCGTGAAGCACAGCTTCTCGATCAAGCACCCGACCGAGATTCCGGAAGTCCTCAAGAAGGCCTACTACCTGGCCTCGACCGGGCGTCCCGGTCCGGTGGTGGTGGACATTCCCAAGGACATGACCGCCCCCACCGAGCGCTACGAGTACGTCTACCCGAAGAAGGTGAAGATGCGCTCGTACAATCCGGTCACCCGCGGGCATACCGGCCAGATCAGGAAGGCCGTGGAGATGATGCTCAAGGCCAAGCGCCCGGTGTTCTACACCGGCGGCGGCGTGGTCACCGGCCGGGCCTGCGAGGGGCTGACCGACCTGGTCAAGCGGCTGGGCTTCCCGATCACCACCACCCTGATGGGGATCGGCTCCTACCCGCAGAGCGACCGCCAGTGTCTCGGCTGGCTCGGCATGCACGGCTCCTATGAGTCGAACATGGCGATGCACCATGCCGACCTGATCATCGCCATCGGTGCGCGCTTCGACGATCGGGTGACCAACAACACCTCCAAGTTCTGTCCCACCGCCAAGATCATCCATGTGGACATCGATCCCAGCTCGGTCTCCAAGACCGTGCGGGCCGACGTGCCCATCGTCGGCCCCGCGGCCAGCGTGATCGACGAGATGATCAGCCTGGTGCAGGGCAAGGAGATCGCCAATCCCGAGGCCCTGGCCGAGTGGTGGCAGAAGATCGACGGCTGGCGCGAGGAGCGCCACGGCAAGCTCTACGAGCCGTCGCAGCCCGGCGAGCCGATCAAGCCGCAGGAGGTGATCGAGGCGCTGTGCCGGATCACCCGCGGCGAGGCGTACGTGACCACCGACGTGGGCCAGCACCAGATGTTCGCGGCCCAGTACTACAAGTTCGACAAGCCCAACCGCTTCATCACCTCCGGGGGGCTCGGCACCATGGGCTTCGGCTTCCCGGCGGCCATGGGCATCAAGCAGAACTTCCCCGAGGAGCAGGTAATCTGCGTCACCGGCGAGGGCAGCTTCCAGATGATGATGCAGGAGCTGTCGACCTGTAAGCAGTTCGGTGGCGGCGTGAAGATCGTCAACCTCAACAATGCCTCGCTGGGCATGGTGCGCCAGTGGCAGGACCTCAACTACAAGTCCCGCCATGCGCACTCCTACATGGAGTCGCTGCCCGACTTCCAGAAACTGATCGAGTCGTATGGCTTCACCGCCCTGAAGGTCGAGACGCTCGAGGAGCTCGAGCCGGCACTGGAGAGAGCCTTTGCCGACAAGCACGAGCTGGTGTTCCTCGACGTCGCCGTGGACCCGCACGAGCACGTCTATCCGATGCAGGTGCCCCTGGGCTCCATGCGCGACATGCTGCTTTCGAAGACGGAGCGGACCTGATGCGTCATATCATCTCGATCCTGATGGAAAACGAACCGGGCGCCCTGTCACGTGTGGTGGGGCTGTTCTCTCAGCGCAACTTCAACATCGAGACGTTGAACGTGGCGCCCACCGAGGACCCGAGCCTGTCACGCCTCACGGTCACCACCGTGGGCGACGACCGGGTGATCGAGCAGATCACCAAGCACCTCAACAAGCTGATCGACGTGGTCAAGCTGGTCGACCTCACCGAGGGCAACCACATCGAGCGCGAGTTGATGCTGATCAAGGTCAAGGCGCTGGGCGCGGCCCGCGACGAGGTCAAGCGCACCGTGGACATCTTCCGTGCGCAGATCGTCGACGTCTCGCCGAGCCTCTACACGGTGCAGATCACCGGGGACGCCGGCAAGCTGGATGCCTTCCTGCAGGCCATGGGGCCGGTGGGCATCCTCGAGGTGGCGCGTACCGGAGTGTCGGGCATTGCCCGCGGCGACAAGGTGTTGTCCCTTTGATTTACGACTGCGTTCACTCGTGACGTAAATCAGTCTTCTACATGCCTTGTTGCTGAATCCAGAGGCCGCCCTTCGGGGCGGCTTTTTTGTGCCTCACCGTTCGACCACCTCGTCCCAGAGCGCCTGGATCAGCGGGCTCCTGAGGCGACGCTCGAGCACGCAGAGCCCGACGTCGTAATGGGGCAGCTCCGGCTTCACCGGCAGTACCCGCACGCGCTCGCGCAGCGGGCTGTTGTCGAGCACGATTTTCGGCACCACCCCGACCCCGAAGCCCAGCCCCACCATGCTGACGATCGCCTCGTGGCCGGCCACCTGGGCGTAGATCCGCGGGGCGATCCCCAGCGCCCGGAACCAGGTGTTGCTGTACTCCCGCGACAGGCCCGCCTCGGAGAGGATCATCGGCACCTCTCGCCACTGCTCGGCGGAGGGCGACTCGGGGGTGGAGGGTATCCAGCCGTGGCTGTCATAGGGGGCAATGAACACCAGCGGTGAGCGGGTCAGCGACTTGAAGGCCAGCGCCTCGGGCACCTGGCGGGGACGCGAGGTGATCGCCATGTCCTCGTCGCCGCTCAGCACCCGCGCCATGGCCTCGGCCGGGTCGCCGGTATGCAGCTTGAGCTCGATGCCGGGATAGCGGGCCCGGAATTCGCTGAGCAGTTCGTAGAGGAAGCTGTAGCTAGCGGTCACCGAGCAGTAGATGCTGATCTCGCCGGTGAGGGTGCGTGCCTCGCTCATCAGCGACAGGCGCAGCTGCTCCCACTGTTCCAGGGTCTCGCGGGCATAGCCCTGGAAGGTCTGTCCCTGGCGGGTCAGGCTGACGTGGCGGTTGTCGCGATCGAACAGACGCACGCCGAGGCTCTCCTCGAGCTGGCGGATCGAGCGGGAAAGCGTCGAGGGGCTGACGTGACAGGCATCGCTGGCGCGGCCGAAATGCAGGGTGTCGGCGAGGGCCAGGAAGTGTTTCAGGGGGCGCATGTCCATCCGGGGAGTATTGCATATTTCGGCATGCGGCGTTGCAAATATCGCGTTTTACGCAATGGGGCGGCTGGCGTAAGGTATCGACATCGGTCGTCAGACCCCCAGCGCCGCGACAGACGGCGCGGGTGGCCATCAACGCTGACATCGTTACCAACCCCTTCCTCTCAGGAGCACAGCATGCGCGTTTACTACGACAAGGACTGCGACCTCTCCCTCATCCAGGGCAAGAAGGTCACCATCGTGGGGTACGGTTCCCAGGGCCATGCCCACGCCAACAACCTGAAGGAGTCCGGCGTCGACGTCACCGTCGGCCTGCGTTCCGGCTCCTCCTCCGTCGCCAAGGCCGAGGCCGCCGGCCTAAAGGTCGCCAGCGTGCCGGAAGCCTGCAAGACCGCCGACGTGGTGATGATCCTGGCGCCGGACGAGAACCAGAAGGCGATCTACGAGCAGGAGGTCGAGCCGAACCTGAAGCAGGGCGCCACCCTGGCCTTCGCCCATGGCTTCAACATCCACTACAACCAGATCGAGCCGCGCAAGGACCTGGACGTGATCATGATCGCGCCCAAGGCACCGGGTCACACCGTGCGCTCCGAATTCGTCAAGGGCGGCGGCATTCCCGACCTGATCGCCATCCACCAGGATGCCTCCGGCACCGCCAAGGAGCTGGCGCTCTCCTATGCCGCCGGCGTCGGCGGTGGCCGTAGCGGCATCATCGAGACCACCTTCAAGGACGAGACCGAGACCGACCTGTTCGGCGAGCAGGCCGTGCTGTGCGGCGGTGCGGTGGAGCTGGTCAAGGCCGGCTTCGAGACCCTGACCGAGGCCGGTTATGCCCCGGAGATGGCCTACTTCGAGTGCCTGCACGAGCTCAAGCTGATCGTCGACCTGATGTACGAGGGCGGCATCGCCAACATGAACTACTCCATCTCCAACAACGCGGAGTATGGCGAGTACGTGACCGGCACCGAGGTGATCAACGAGCAGTCTCGCGCCGCCATGCGCAACGCGCTCAAGCGCATCCAGACCGGCGAATACGCCAAGATGTTCATCAACGAGGGCAACAGCAACTACCCGTCGATGACCGCGCGTCGCCGCCTGAATGCCGAGCACGAGATCGAGATCGTGGGCGCCAAGCTGCGCGGCATGATGCCGTGGATCGCCGCCAACCAGCTGGTCGACAAGTCCAAGAACTGATCGCCGGCCGCGGTGCGGCCAGCCACGAGGGCGCGGGTTTCCGCGCCCTCGTGGCGTTTCGGGGGCCGACGGCAGGCATGGTTCCCTCGACGCCACCGTGTAGAATGGCAGTCATTCACCAGCGCGTGAATCCATTCTGGTAACGGACGAGGCGAATGAGTCAGGATCCCCACAATACCGAACATGATGCCGGTCGCCCCGGTGCCGAACAGGGCAGGGCCGAGCGCGAGACGGCTTCCCCCGCCGAGGAAGACCTGGCCGCTACCTTCGTGCGCGAGACGGAGGTCATCGAGGAGTCCATCGAGGACGGCAAGAAGGTGCGTCGCAAGGGCATCTACCTGCTGCCCAACCTCTTCACTACCTCGGCGCTGTTTGCCGGTTTCTTCGCCGTGGTGGCCGGCATCAACGGCGACTTCACCGCGGCCGCCGTGGCGATCTTCATCGCCATGGTGCTCGACGGCCTGGATGGCCGGGTGGCGCGGATGACCAATACCCAGAGCGCCTTCGGTGCCGAGTATGACAGCCTCTCCGACATGCTCTCCTTCGGCGTGGCGCCGGCGCTGGTCGCCTTCACCTGGATACTGCAGGACATCGGCAAGACCGGCTGGGTGGTGGCCTTCCTCTATGTGGCCTGCGCCGCACTGCGTCTGGCACGCTTCAATGTGCAGATCGGCAGCGTCGACAAGAAGTGGTTCATCGGTCTGCCCAGCCCGTCGGCCGCGGCCTTCGTCGCCGCCAGCGTCTGGACCTTCCACAGCTTCGATGCCGACGCGGTCGGCTTCAAGTTGTTGATGCTGTTGGTCGTCGCCGCCGCCGGGGTGCTGATGGTCAGCAACATCCGCTACTACAGCTTCAAGGATATCGACCTCAAGGGGCCGGTACCCTTCGTGGTGCTGCTGGCCATCGTGCTGGGCTTCGTGGTGATCTCGGTGGAGCCTTCGGTGATGCTGCTGCTGCTGTTCGGTAGCTATGTGGCGTCGGGGCCGGCGATGGCGATCATGCGCAAGATGAAGCGCTCGCCGCCAGCCAGTTGAGCGCTTGATGCCTCGCTGCAGCGCCCGCCTCGAGCGGGCGTTGTCGTCTCTCGGCCAGGGGGCGGCTTGTCCACAGGCGGTCTGCCCGAACCGCCTGTGGACGACGACGGTTCGCCGGCTTGGAATTTTTCCCGAAAAGGCCTTGCGGGGCATCGGGGAAATCCGTAAAGTACGCATCCGCTGCCGGCGACGGGCAACGTTGCCGGCGGTGATGAGTGGCAGAAGTG
>NZ_PDOG01000008.1:147098-152244 GCF_003202205.1 Halomonas sp. LBP4 | reverse complement strand
GGGTCGGTGAACATGCTGCGGTGGCAGCGGAAGATGCCGGCCTCGGCGTCGTCGACGACGGCGCCACGGACGCGCTGTTCGAGACGATCAAGCTGGGTGGTCATGATCCAGATCCTCGGTGTCTTGTCGTGATCGCTCGGAGCTGATCCGGCGGCAGGTCTGCTTCCTCATTTGACCTGCCCCCGGCGCTCCTCGCTGGAGGTCAATGGCAGGGGTCGATCAGACCTTGGCGGTGCCGGCCAGCTGGCTATGCTGGTCCTGCTCGTCTTCCTTGGCCCGCGGGCGCTTGTGGCGATGCTGCAGTTCGGGGTCGTCGGTCTTCGCCAGCTCGACGTCGAACACCACCTCGGTGAAGGGGCCTTCCAGGCCGCGCTTCTCGGCCTCGGCCGGATCCTCGATGCGCTTGCCTTCCACCACCAGCTCCTCGCGGGTGGCGAAGGCGAAGTCGTCGAAGGTGTAGGGGTCGCCGGCCAGGTTGATCTGGGTGGTCAGGTGCTTGTGGCCCGGCGCCGAGATGAAGTAGTGGATGTGCGCCGGGCGCTGGCCGTGACGGCCGAGCAGATCGAGCACCTGCTGGGTCGGGCTGTCCGGCGGGCAGCCGTAGCCGGAGGGGATGATGCTGCGCGCGGTATAACGGCCTTCGCTGTCGGTGAGGATGCTGCGGCGCAGGTTGTACTCGCTCTGGGTCGGGTCGAAGAAGGAGTAGCCGCCCTTGGAGTCGGCGTGCCAGATCTCGACCTTGGCGCCGGCGACGGGGTGGCCGTCGACGTCACGCACCTGGCCGGTCAGCCACATCACCTCGGCATCGGTATCGGTGCCGTCATCCAGGCGCGCGAAGCCCTCGGCCTCCGGGGCGCCGGCCACGTAGAGCGGGCCCTCGATGGTGCGCGGGGTACCGCCGGCCAGGCCACGCTCGGCGTCGGCGGCGTCCATGCGCATGTCCAGGTAGTGATCGAAGCCCAGGCCCGGCGCCAGCAGGCCGAACTGGGTGCCTTGGCCCAGGGCGTTGAGCACGCTGACGGCGGACCAGAATTCCTCGGCACTGACGTCGTAGTCGTCCATCAGCCGGTAGAGGTCGGAGAGCAGGCGGTGCATGATCTGCTTGGCACGCTCGTTGCCGCCGGCCTGGTCGAAGCCGCTGACGGCCTTCAGGAAGTCCTGCACTTCCGGAGTATCGAAAATCTTCACGGTCATGGTCTTGTCCTCGCGATTATCGTTATGCCCGGCCGGGCCGGGGCTGGCGTGATGGTGTGTTCAGCTATCGTCGTCCCGGATGGACGAGGGATGACGACACAGCGGCTTGACGCTGATCTCCATGTAGGGGAAGAGCGGCAGGTTGCTGACCAGCTCCTGCAGTTCGGCGTTATCCTCGACGTCGAAGATGCTGACGTTCGAGTAGCTACCGGCCACGCGCCACAGGTGGCGCCACTTGCCAGAGCGCTGCAGCTCCTGGGAGTAGGCCTTCTCGGTGGCCTTGATCTCGGCGGCCTGTTCGGCCGGCATGTCCGGCGGCAGCTTGACGGTCATTTCCACCTGAAACAGCATGGGTCTCTCCTCTTCAGTCTGTGCGCGACCCGTTACTTGCGCGAATAGTGGGCCAGCTTGTCTTCGTCCAGGGTGATACCGAGCCCCGGCCCCGTCGGCAGGTCGACACCAAACTCGTGGTAGTTCAGCGAGTCGACGACGATGTCGTCCTTGAGCAGCAGCGGGCCGAACATCTCGGTGCCCCAGGCCATCTCGGGCAGCGTTGCCCAGGCGTGCAGGGAAGCGGCAGAACCGATGGTGCCCTCGAGCATGGTGCCGCCGTAGAGGCCGATGCCGGCGGCCTGGGCCACATGGGCCAGCTCCAGCACCCCGTTGATCCCGCCGGACTTGGCGATCTTCAGGGCGAAGGCGCCGCTGAAGCCGCCGCACACCAGATCGAGGCCATCGCGGGCATCCTGCACCGCCTCGTCGGCCAGCATCGGCACGTTGAAGCGCTGCGACAGGCGGATCAGGCCGGCATGCTCGCGGGCCGGGATGGCCTGCTCGATCAGCTCGATGCCGGCATCCTGCAGGGCCTGGATGCCGCGTACGGCGGTGGCCTCGTCCCAGGCCTGATTGACATCGACCCGTACACTGGCGCGATCCCCCAGGGCCGCCTTGATGGCGGCCACGTGGCGCACGTCCTGGTCCACCGGGTTGGCGCCGATCTTCAGCTTGAAGTCGCAGTGGCGGCGCTCGTCCAGGCGCTGGAAGGCCTCGTCGATATCCTGCTTTGTGTCACCACTGGCCAGGGTCCAGAGCACCGGCAGGTGGTCGTGGCGGGCACCGCCGAGCAGCTCGGCCACCGACAGCCCCAGGCGCTTGCCCTGGGCGTCGAGCAGCGCGGTCTCCAGCGCCGACTTGGCGATGCTGTTGCCGCGGACATGACGATTCAGCCGCGCGCGCAGCGCATTGACATTGCCCGACGGCTCGCCGATCAGCAGCGGTGCCAGGTAGGTATCGATATTGCGCTTGATGCTCTCGGGGCTTTCCGGGCCGTAGGCGAGCCCGCCGATGGTGGTGCCCTCGCCCAGGCCCTCGATGCCATCGCTGTGGCGCATGCGCACGATGACCATCGTCTGGCAGGCCATGGTGGTCATGGAGAGCTTGTGGGGGCGGATGGTCGGCAGGTCGACCAGCAGCGTCTCGATGGTGTCGATCACGGATGTCATAAGGGCTCCGAAGTCCGGCAATCTGGTAATTACGTGGCAGTTTGATTGCAGCGTGAAGATCGAACCAATATTGTTTGGGTGCCCTGCCATACCCAGGAGGTATCATGGAACTGCGCCATCTCAGGTACTTCTGCGTGGTCGCCGAGGAGCTGAACCTGACCTGCGCCGCCGAACGGCTACACATGTCACAACCCCCTTTATCTAGACAGATCAAGCAGTTGGAGCATGAAGTCGGGGCCGAACTGTTCGAGCGGGGATCCCGCGGCTTGCGCCTGACCACCACCGGGCAGTTCTTCCGTCAGCACGCCATCCAGATCCTCGAAAAGGTGGACGCCACCCTGGAGTCCACTCGACGCATGGCCCGCAGCAAGCGCGTCATGTTCGGCATCGGCTTCGTGCCGTCGGTGTTCTATGGCCAGTTGCCATTGTTGGTGAGGGAGCTTCGACAAAAGGATAATGTCGAGCTGAGCTTGGCGGAGCTGACCACGGTCCAGCAGATCCAGGCACTCAAGGCCGGCCGCATCGATATGGGCTTCGGTCGTCTCAGAATAGACGACCCGGATGTGGACCAGGAAGTCCTGTTCGAGGAGCCGGTCATGGCGGCCCTGCCGGCGGGCCACCCTCTCGAGGGCACCACCCCGACCCTCGAGCAGTTGTCCCGCTATCCGCTGATCCTGTTTCCCGCCAAACCACGCCCCAGCATGGCCGACATGATGCTCGGGCTCTTCCGCCGCCAGGGGCTGAAGGTGGAAGTGGTGCAGGAGGCCAACGAGCTGCAGACGGCACTCGGACTGGTCGCCTCGGACATCGGCATCACCCTGGTACCCGAACAGGTGCGCCGCGTTCAGCGTGACGGCATCGTCTACACCTACCTCGCCGACAAGCACATCACCTCGCCGGTGATCTGCAGCCGCCGCCGGGGCGAGAAGCCTTCCGAGATCATGCAGGACGCCAACCGGATCCTCGAGGTGCTGGTGGAGAACCGCCGCAGCGGCCGCTATCCCTAAGAGCTCCTTTCACAACCATGTAGATGGGATGGGGCTGTCCGGCGGCAAGCCTTCGCGAGGGCGCTGTAAGCCCTTCCCTGGGCGCTACATTTGCCATCCTTGGCCAATGACCCTCGCTACGCCCTGCCCCCGGCGCCCATCAATCACTGGGAGTTTTGTTAATCGCCCGAAGCCCGAAGCCGTGCAGACTATTCCAGCGATTCGTAGGGCAGGCCCACGTAGTTCTCGGCGATGGTGGTCAGCCCGGCCTCGGAGCTGGTGACATAGTCCAGCTCGGCCTGCTGCATGCGGGTGCCGAAGTCCTCCTCCTCGGAGAACTTGTGCAGCATCGTGGTCATCCACCAGGAGAAGCGCTCGGCCTTCCAGATGCGCTTGAGGCAGGTCTCGGAGTAGTTCGGGATCAGGTCGGTGCGACCCTCCTGGTAGACCTTCACCATCAGCCGGTAGAGGGTGTTGACGTCGCTGGCCGCCAGGTTGAGGCCCTTGGCCCCGGTGGGCGGCACGATATGGGCGGCATCGCCGACCAGGAAGAGGCGGCCGTGCTGCATGGGCTCGACCACGAAGCTGCGCAGCGGGGCGATGCTCTTCTCGATGGAGGGCCCGGTGACCAGCTTCCCGGCCACCTCGTCGGGCACTCGGCGCTTGAGCTCCTCCCAGAAGCGCTCGTCGGACCAGTCCTCCACCTTCTCGTCCAGGGACACCTGGATATAGTAGCGGCTGCGGGTCTCGGAGCGCATGCTGCACAGGGCGAAGCCGCGCTCGTGCCGGGCGTAGATCAGCTCCTCGGCGACCGGCGGGGTCTCGGAGAGCAGGCCCAGCCAGCCGAAGGGGTAGACCTTCTCGAAGGTCTTGATGCGATCCCTGGGGATCGACTGGCGCGACACGCCGTGGTAGCCGTCGCAGCCGGCCACGTAGTCGCAGTCCAGGCGTACCGTCTCGCCCTCCTTCTCGAAGGTGACATAGGGGTGGTCGGTCTCGAGGTCATGGGGCTGGACGTTGTCGGCTTCGTAGATAGTGGTGCCGCCGATGGCCTCGCGGGCCTCCATCAGGTCCCGGGTGACCTCGGTCTGACCATACACCATCACCGTCTTGCCGCCGGTCAGTCCGGCCAGGTCGACGCGGACCCGGCGGTTGTCGAAGGCCAGCTCGACACCATCGTGAGGTAGGCCCTCCTCGTCCATGCGTCTGTCGACGCCCGCCTCGCGCAGCAGGTCGACCATGCCCTGCTCCAGTACCCCGGCGCGGATACGGCTCAGCACGTACTCGCCGCTCTTGCGCTCGAGGATGACGTTGTCGATGCCCTGGCGGCTCAGCAGCTGGCCCAGCAGCAGGCCCGAGGGGCCGGCGCCGATGATCGCGACCTGTGTCTTCATGGGGATGCCTCTATCGAATTCCTGGAGTGGTCAGGGCTATCGCAGTCAGCGCTTTCGCTTGGGGCTGATC
>NZ_PDOG01000008.1:131509-147088 GCF_003202205.1 Halomonas sp. LBP4 | reverse complement strand
TGGCCATCCATGGCCAACCCGTTCGGCGGGAAGAACATTCACTGGATGTTCTTCTAATTCCGCCTCACCCCTGGAATCGGACCTCCTCTTCGGCCTGTCCCCGGCGCCCCTCGTCATGTCCAACCGCGACTGTCCTGCCGGCGATGTCATGAGTTGCATTTTTCAATGAAACACAGGCTCAGATAAGGCAAGATTGGCAGTATTACTTGGATATTTCCAAGATATGGAATCGACTTTCGTCTAGATCTTCCCACCGGAGGCAAGATGGCCACTTCGCCTGCCACGGATGTCCCCGTCTTCAAGCTCTACGGCGAGACCCAACACTGGCCGACGCCCGACCTGCTGCACTGCGAGTCGATTCCCGAACGCAGCCGCCTGCACGACTGGCGCATCCACCCCCACCGCCACGCCGACCTGGTGCACCTGCTGCATGTCTCGACAGGGGACGTGGCGCTCGAGCTGGAGGGCAGCACGCGACAGCTGCAGGGGCCACTGGTGATCGTGGTGCCGGCCATGAGCATCCATGGCTTCCGCTTCTCGCCGGATATCCGGGGTCATATCATCACCCTGGCCAGGCCGCTGGTCGAACGCCTCGATGCCCGACTGGCGGAACAGGCCGCCACCCTGACCAGCGCCGCGGCCCATCCCCTGGGCGAGGGGCGGGAGGCGGCCCGGCTCGCCACCCTGGTGGCACAGCTCGATGACGAATACCGTCATCCGGCGACCGGCCGCGACCACCTGCTGGAGGCCCTGATCCAGGCCCTGACCGTGGAACTCGCCCGCCTCGCCGACCGCGACCTGCAGTCCGGCAGCCGACCGCTGCCCCGCCGCCGGGACCGCGCCCGGGAACACCTGCAGAACTACCTGGCACTGATCGAGGGACAGTTCCGCCAGCAGCCCGGCATCGAGCAGTTCGCCGGCCAGCTGGGCATGACCAGTTCCCACCTCAACATGCTCTGCCGGCGTCTGGCCGGACGCAGTGCCCTGCAGCTGCTTCACGAGCGGATCCTGCTCGAGGCCAAGCGTCAGCTGACCTACACCAACATGACCATCAGCCAGGTCGCCGACACCCTGGGCTTCTCCGAGCCGGCCTACTTCACGCGCTTCTTCAAGCGGCTCACCGGCCTCTCGCCCCGGGACTTCCGCCTGCGCCAGCACACCACCGAGGCCCCGGAAAGCGACGCCCCCGGCCAGGCGCACTGAGCCGGGGGCGGCGTGAGCCGTCGAACGCAACGGCTCAGAGCAGGAACAGGGTGGTCAGCACCGGGAGGGCGATCAGCAGCGCCAGGCGCAGGAAGTCCGAGACGATGAAGGGCGCCACGCCCTTGAATATCTCGCCCAGCCCCACATGGGGGGCCATGACCGCCAGCAGTGAGAACAGCATCAGACAGCTGACCAGTTCCACGCTGCCGGAGATGCGCAGGGCGATGGCCCCCTAGCGCGTGAGAAGTTAGCAGAAGGTCTAATTGCGAGCCCTGAATAAAATTCACAATAGTGATGATCACAATAGTGATTAAATCAACAACCCGACGAGGCCCCCATGCAGTTCCATCTCAACGGAATCCAGACCGGCGACCCGACCCTCCACGAGCCCGCCGGTGAGCTCGCCAATTCCGACCGGCTGCCCGAGGAGGTCGACGTGCTGATCGTCGGCTGTGGACCGGCCGGCCTGACCCTGGCGGCGCAGCTCTCGGCCTTCCCCGAGATCCGCACCCGCATCGTCGAGCAGAAGGATGGCCCGATAAGGCTCGGCCAGGCCGACGGCATCGCCTGCCGCAGCATGGAGATGTTCAATGCCTTCGGCTTCGTCGACAAGGTGATGAAGGAAGCCTGCTGGATCAACGAGACCGTGTTCTGGAAGCCGGACGAGGCGGACCGCAAGAGCATCATGCGCCACGGTCGCATCCAGGACACCGAGGACGGCCTCTCCGAGTTCCCGCATACGGTGCTCAACCAGGCCCGGGTCCACGACTTCTATCTGGAGCTGATGCGCAACTCGCCCACTCGCCTGGAGCCGAACTACTCGCGCCGCGTGGTGGAGGTGGAAGTCGATCCGGCCAGGGCCGATGCGGTCACCCTGGGCGCCGAGGCGTACCCGGTGACGGTCACGCTCGAGCGCATCGATGAGGCCCACCAGGGCGAGACCGAGACCGTCCGCGCCCGCTATGTCGTGGGCTGTGACGGCGCGCGCAGCGCGGTGCGCCAGTCCCTGGGGCGCTCGCTGGTGGGCGATTCCGCCAACCAGGCCTGGGGCGTGATGGATGTGCTGGCGGTGACCGATTTCCCGGATATCCGCATGAAGGCGACGATCCACTCTGCCAACGAGGGCAACATCCTGGTCATCCCGCGGGAGGGCGGCTACCTGACGCGCCTCTACATCGAGCTCGACAAGCTCAAGGAGGACGAGCGCGTCGCCAGCCGCAACATCACCTCCGACCAGCTGGTCGCCGCGGCGCAGCGGATCCTGCACCCCTACACCCTGGACGTGAAGGAGATCGCCTGGTGGTCGGTGTACGAGATCGGCCAGCGCCTGTGCGACAAGTTCGACGACGTGCCCCTCGAGGAGGTCGGCAGCCGCGTCCCGCACGTGTTCATCGCCGGCGACGCCTGCCACACCCACAGCCCCAAGGCGGGCCAGGGCATGAACGTCTCGATGCGCGACACCTTCAACCTGGGCTGGAAGCTGGCTTCGGTGCTGGAGGGCAAGGCTGCGCCGGCGATCCTGGACACCTACACCACCGAGCGCCAGACCGTGGCCAAGGAGCTGATCGACTTCGATCGCAAGTTCGCCAAGATGTTCAGCGCCCCGCCCAAGGGCTCCCCCGAGGGCTCACTCGAAGATCAGGGCGACGGCGTGGATCCCAAGGAATTCCAGGAATTCTTCATCAAGCAGGGGCGCTTTACCGCCGGTACGGCGATCCAGTACTACCCCTCGCTGATCTCCGCCGAGTCGACCCACCAGCACCTCGCCCGCGGCCTAGAGATCGGCACGCGCTTCCACTCCGCACCGGTGGTGCGCCTGTCCGACGCCAAGCCCCTGCACCTGGGCCACACGGTGGAGGCGGATGGCCGCTGGCGGCTGTTCGCCTTCGCCGGCGCCGGCGACCCCACCGCGCCGGAGTCCGGACTCGGCGGCCTGTGCCGCTTCCTGAGCGAGTCCCCGGACTCCCCGGTGCGCAAGCACACGCCGTCAGGGGACGACATCGACTCGGTATTCGACCTGCGCGCCATCTGCCAGCAGGGCTTCCGCGAGCTCTCCCTGGATGCCTTCCCGCAGTTCCTGTGGCCGCGCAAGGGACGCTACGGCCTGCACGACTACGAGAAGGTCTTCTGCCCCGACCTGAAGAATGACCAGGACATCTTCGACATGCGCGGCATCGACCGGGAGCGGGGGTGCCTGGTGATCGTGCGGCCCGACCAGCACATCGCCCAGGTGCTGCCGCTGGAGGCCCATGACGAGCTGGCGGCGTACTTCGACCGCTTCATGCTGGAGGCCAGCTGACTTACACTCTGCCAGCAAGGTCTTTTAAGTTAAGCACGCCGCTCCCGTCAGCTATCTGCCTTGGCAGATGGAATGGGCTGACTGACAGTGCCATTGCATGGAAGCCGTGACCAACTGATGGTCACGGCTTGTTTCTTTCACCACCTCGAGAAGACCGAGAACATGACCGGAGCCCCACTCTCCCAGGCCAGCGCTCTGCCCGGCAACTTGCTCCGGCGCTGCCACCAGATCAGCGTCGCGATCTTCCTGCGCAAGTGCGAGGCACATAACCTCACCCAGCTGCAGTACATCACCCTCTCCGCACTCGAGGAGATGGGCCCCATCGACCAGATCACCCTGGGCGGTTACACCGCGCTGGACCGCAATACCGTGGCCATCGTGGTGCGCAAGCTGGAGGAACGCGGCCTGGTCACCCGACGCCGTAACCCGGAGGACCGCCGCTCCATGCTGGTCACCCTGACCGAGGAAGGCGAACGGCTGCGCAATGACGCCGAGCCGCAAGTAGCCGAGGTGCAGGAAGAGATTCTCGCCCCCTTGAGCGAAAGCGAGCGGGAAACCCTGTGCCGGCTGCTGACACGCATCGCCGACGAGAACAACCACCTGAGTCGCGTACCGGTGCGCCAGGCGGGGTAGCACATCGCCTGAGCCTGTCCCTCCCCAACGAAAAGAGCCAGCGCAATGCGCTGGCTCTTTTCGTTACGTCACGTTGCCGGCTTGCCTTGAGCCAAGCGCGGCCTCTCCCGTTAGATATAGAAGTTGTTGCGCAAGCGGGCCTCGTGCTGACGGTAGGCGCTCTCGGTCATCCGCTCGAGCAGCCGGTAGCTGACCTGGCCGATGCGCTTGATCAGAGAGGCCTTGGTGGTGGTAGTGGTAGCCGTGCTATAGGAGAGCGTCTGGATGGTCATGGTATTGGATCCGTCAAATCGTGAGTATGCTAACAGTATACTCACCTCTTAGACTTTAGTCCAATCGGTTCGCCTTTAGTCGCATTCGGCCTGTGCCACGCAAGAGGCGCTACGGCCTGCACGACTACGAGAAGATCACATCCGGCAATCGCCATCCGGCGCTTCGAGCTGCTCGTGGGCGACCTCTACCACCTCGTGGCGGCCATCGCGAATCTCGCGCAGGTAGATGTTCTGGATCGGGTGGTGAGAATCTGAGAAGCGCAGCGGTCCCCGTGGGCTCTGCAGCTCCACCTCGGCCAGGGCCTCGATCAGGGCGTCGCGGTCCGCGGTGTCACCCCCCACCGCCTCGAGTGCCTGGGCCAGCATGGTGCCGGTATCATAGCCATGTACCGCGTAGGCGTCGGGCGTTTCACCGTAGGCCGCTTCAAAGGCCGAGACGAAGGCTCGGTTCTCCTCGCTGTCCAGCGTCTCGGCATAGTGCAGGGTGGTCAGCACCCCCTCCCCGGCGTCGCCCAGCGCCGCGAGGTTGCCCTCGGTCAGGAAGCCCGAACCGAGCAGCGGGATGCTCTCCTTGAGACCGGCGGCGGCATAATCGCGAACAAAGCTCACCCCACCACCACCGGCGAAGAAGGTGTAGACGGCGTCCGGGGCGATGCTGGCAATCTGGGCCAGGTAGCTCTGGAACTCTGTGCTCGGAAAGGGCACCAGGATCTGTTCGACGATTTCGCCACCCTCTTCGGTAAAAGCGTTCTCGAAGGCGGTCAAATCCTCCTTGCCCCCGGCGTAGTCCCAGGTGATGGTCACCACCTTGCGGTGGCCGCGTTCGAAGGCGACCTTGCCCATGGGGTAGCTGTCCTGCCACATATTGTGCGAGGTGCGGAAGACATTGGGCATGCACAGCTGGTTGGTGGCGGCCTCCAGCCCGGCATTGGGGATGATGGTGATGGCGCCGGTCTGCTTGGCTACCCGCAACATGCCCATGGCCACACCGGAGTGGACTGGCCCGATAACGACGTCGACGCCATCGCCCTTGACCAGGCGGCTCATGTTCTGGGGCGCCTTGGAGGGGTTGGCCTCGGAATCGAGCTGCACGTACTCGACATCACGACCGCCCAGCTGGTCACCGTTCTGCTCGATGGCCAGCTTGAGGCCGTTGGTGATGGCCTCGCCCAGGGCCGCATAGGTGCCGGTATAGGGCAGCATCAGGCCCAGCTTCACGGGCTCATCGCTTTGTGCGAGTGCCGCCGGGCCGGTGAGCAGGGCGCCGACGCCCAGCAGGGAAGTCAGGAGCTTATTGTTTCGTTTCATCATGGTGGTCCTTCGTCAGGGTATTGTCGTTATTGGCGTCGGGCTTTGACCTGTGACTTCAGGCCTGGCGTCCGTCGCTCCCGCGGGGGGCGGCGTGGGTCTCCCAGCCCAACTCACGCCGTGCCGCTGCCACGTCATCGCCGGGATCGTGGTTCCACAGCCAGTCGTAGCGGGTCTCCAGGTTCTCGATCAGCTTGGCTTCATCATCGCCGATGCCGACACCAGCGAACTCGTACACATCCCCCGCTTCATGGGAGGTGCGCTGCACCTGGCAGGTGCGCGCGTGGCGGACCGTCTCGAAGGCCGCCAGCACCTCCTCGGCATTGGTGCGGTCGCAGGCCTTGTCGGTCAGCAGGCTGGCCAGCACATAGGCATCTTCCAGCGCCTGGCCGGCGCCCGCGCCCTGGTGGGGCACCATGGCATGGGCCGCATCGCCCACTAGCAGCACCCGGTCACGACGGTAATGGGGCAGTTCGGGAAGCTCGTGCAGGGCCCAGCGGGTGGGCTCGGGAATACAGTCGAGAATGGCCTGTGAACCAGCCCCCCAGCCATCGAAGACGCCCAGTAGCTCTTCCTGGGTCACAGAGGTGACCCACTCCTCGCCCTCGGGCAGTTGGGGATGCGGGGTAGCGCGGTCGGTAATGAAGGCCACCACATTGATCAGCTGCGACTGCTTGACCGGGAAGGTCAGGATGTGGCGGTCAGGTCCGAGGTACATCTGCGGCACCAGTGCCAGGCGCTTGTCGGCGCCCTTGGCCTCCATGGCGGCCTCCAACTGCTCGGTGGGAATCATGCCGCGATAGGCATAGGTACCGCTCCAGAACGGGCCGAGGTCACCGTATTGCGCCGGCGGCAGCACATGCTCACGTGCCGCCGACTTGATGCCGTCGAAGCCGATCAGGATATCGCCGGTAAAGGTGCGACCGTCCGCGAAGTGCGCGGTGACGCCCTCGCTATCCTGCTCGACCTCCACACAGCGCTTGCCGAACTGGGCGATCCCCTCGGGCAGGTTGGCGACGATGGCCTCCAGGAAGTCGGCCCGGTGAACCGAGGACTGGCCACAGCCCGGCGCCAGGGTGGCGGTCAGATAGGCATCATCGCTGCCGCGCCGCCATTCGAACCAGACATCCTCGAAGGGCGCGGGAGAGGAGTCGGCAATGCGCCGGTAGGACGCCTCCAGGCCGAGCCGCGTGATTGCCCGCACAGCATTGGGGCCGAAGGAGACCCCGGCGCCGATTTCCGAGAAGCGCTCGGCGGCCTCGAAGAGGTGCACATCGAGGCTCGGATCCCGCGAGAGGGCCACGGCGAAGGCAACGCCGCCGATGCCGCCACCGACGATGCCGATGGAAAGACGCTTGCGCGAGGGGCTGGATACCATGGCGGTGTCTCCTGTCAGGGATTATGGTGATGGTCGTCACGCTATTCCCCTGGCCAGGCAGCCGCCACACAACCCCCTGAATTCACCCGATAAGTGACGCTAATAAGACAATGAATCAACCGCTTGCACGCCACATCGCCGCCAGGCATCGACTATTGTCGTATACCCTCAACCTGCCCGGAGCGGCATTCCCCGCACGAGGCGGGCCGGCATGATTCGGCTCTCGGACATCGACATTAACCTGCTGGTGGTCTTCGACCTGCTCTACCAGGAACAGAACACCCAGCGGGTGGCCCTGCGCCTCGGCCTCACCCAGCCGGCGGTCAGCCACGCCCTGAAGCGGCTGCGCAAGCTGCTGGGCGACGAGCTCTTCGAGCGCACCTCCCGAGGCTTGATGCCGACCCCGCTGGCCAGCCGCCTGCACCCGCCGGTGGCCCAGTCCCTGGCCCGGCTGCAGGAGGCCCTCAACCGGCCGGACGACTTCGACCCCGCCGTCAGCGAGCGAACCTTCAACATCGCCATGACGGACATCGGCGAGATCGTCTTCCTGCCCCACCTGCTGCAGCGCCTGGCCGAGGAGGCGCCCGGCATCCGGCTGAGCACCGTGCGCAGCCGGAACGACGACCTGAAGCGGGACATGGAGGACGGCCGGATCGACCTGGCGATCGGCCTGATCCCCCAGCTCGGCGCCGGCTTCTACCAGCAGGGGCTCTTCGTGCAGCGCTATGTCTGCCTGATGCGCCGTGACCACCCCCTGGCGGCCGGGGACTTCGACCTGGGCGACTTCGTCGCCGCCCACCACGCCGTGGTGGTGGCCCGCGGCACCGGGCACGGCATCGTGGAGGAGTCGCTGGCCAAGGCCGGGGTCATCCGGCCGGTTCGGCTCGAGCTGCCCCACTTCGCCGCCGTGCCCTATATCATCAGCCGCACCGACCTGGTGGTGACGGTCACCGACAAGCTGGCCGAGGCGACCCGCGACCGCTTCGCGCTGACGATGCACGAGCACCCCCTGCCCTTCCCCGAGATCGCCATCAACCTCTTCTGGCACCGCCGCTTCCATCAGGATGCCGGCAACCGCTGGCTGCGCGGCCTGCTGTTCGAGATGTTCGCCGAGTGATCGCAGCGCCGGCCGACTCGCCTACCTTCAGCATCGGCTTGACGGTGGTGCCGTTCTTCGAATCTTCGACGGTCTGGTGGAAATGCGCCGCGGTATAAGACTTTGATCAAGCATGATCATGGCCTGGCCCACGCCGCCCTGCTGCTGTGAGCAGCCGTCTTGTTGGTGATCTTCCAAGCCCCGTCGATCTTCATCAAGGCGATAACATCAACCCAGGAATCCGACAGGTCTTCCGTGTTGTCGAATCCCAGCAAGACACTGGCAATATCTCCAGCCTGGGTCAGCGAAATGAATCGCCCCTTGATCGGCCTGTGGCTGGTCGACCATCGCTCGAAACGGTCGCTGACCAGGCCTTTGCCAAGGCTTCCGTCAGCATCGATGGCGAAAATCCAGGCATCTTCATGGAATGCTTCCTTGAGCTTGTCGATTCCCCCTTGAAAGCCATCGACGTATAGCTGAACGACGCGGACGATCTCATCGTAATCAGGGGCGTTATCAAAAGAAACTGTGCTATCCAAGACTCTTCTCCTATGTGCAGCCAGAGGGTTGATACGAACACATCAGCCGTCACCCCTGCCAGGATTATCGACACTATCCTGCTCCAGGCGGACTTTCTGACCTTGCGGCTTCAGCTTGCCGGCATGTCCCTGGGGCTGCGAGTCGGACTAACGGCGAATACGCTGAGACTCAGGCGCAGCAAGACCCTCAGCCTGTGCATCCTGCTGCCCTGTCGGCTCGGAGAGACCCGCCACGACTACCCGGAGCAGTCGGCCGGCGTGGCGGTGCGATAGGTCGCCACGGCCTCCTCCATGGCCTGCTGCAACGCCTCGATACGTGAGCCGTGGGCCGGATGGGTCGAGAGGAACTCGGGCGGCTGGCCTCCGCCGGCCGCTGCCATGTTGCGCCACAGCGCCACGCTCTGGCGCGGGTCGAACCCCGCTCGCGCCATGATCGCCAGGCCCATCAGGTCGGCCTCCTCCTCGTGGGCGCGGCTGAACGGCAGGCTAATGCCGAGCCGGGCGCCGAGGCCCAGGGCCTGCATCAGCTGCTGCTGTCCCAGATCACCCTCCCCGAAAAATCCCACCAGCAGCAGCACGGCCTTGATGCCGAGTTGCTGGGTGAGACGCTCGTTGCCATGATCGGCTAGCACATGGCCCACCTCGTGCCCGATCACCGCCGCCAGCTGGGCCGGGGTCTCGGCCACCCGCAGCAGGCCGGTATGCACGCCGATGCGGCCCCCTGGCAGGGCAAAGGCGTTGGGGGAGGGATCCTCGAAGACCACCACCTCCCAGGCCTCGGGCAGCTCGGCGGCCGGGTAGCGCACCTGGGCGGCGGCCACCACCTGTCGGGCCACACACTGCACACGGCGGTTGACGGCCGCGTCGCGTGACACCGACTGGCCTCGACGCAACTGGTCGAAGGCATCCTCGCCCATCTGGGCCATCAGGGTGTCCGGCACCAGGGCCAGTTGGGAGCGCCCGGTCGGCGTCTCCTCGCAACCGGCCAGCAGTACCAGGGGTAACAGGTATAGCAGGCACCGCAGGCGCATCGTGCCGTCTCTCTCGTCAGTGGACCAGGCGGACCAGCCTAGCCCGCCTGGCCGGGCGAGGAAACGCCCTCTCTCCCGAACACCTCGTCGACCAGGCCAATCAGGTTGTGGAGTGCCGGCGAGTCATTGGACGAGCGCCAGGCCATCCACAACGGCATTTCACAGGTGATGAGTTCTTCCAGGTGCAGGAAGCGAACGCCCGGCATGGGATGGGCACTGCTGGCCGAGGGAACGATGGCGATCCCCAGGCCGGCCGCCACCATGCTCAGGATGGTGATGTTGTCGGCGCCGTACTGCACCACCCGTGGCTCGAACTCGAGGCGGGCGAAGTGGGCCATCACACGGTCGTAGTAGACCGGTGAGACGCTGCGAAAGCCCCAGACGAAGTCGGCATCCTTCAGCTCGCTCAGGCGGCGCGGTGGCTCTGCAGCCCAGTGCGAGGCTTCAGGCACGGCGAGCATCAGGTGGTCGTGTTGCAGCAGGCGAGTCTCGAGGCCGGGCTGTTCGGCACTGTCCAGGTAGAGGATGCCGGCATCCAGGCTGCCCTCCCGCAGCCGCTCCAGCTGGGGTCCCGATAGCAGCGGGAAGACCTCGAAGGCGACCTTGGCATAGCGATCGCGATAGTGCCTCAGCAGCGCTGCCACTTCCGGCACCCAAAGGTGGGTCACCGTTACCCCCAGGCTTACCTTGCCGATCAGCCCCTGGCCCAGTGCCGAGAGTCGCGTTCGGATCCGGGTGCGCCTGTCGAGCAGTTGGACGGCCTCGTCGTAGAGCGCCTGGCCGGGCACCGTCAGGCTGACCCCACGAGCATGACGCTCCAGCAGTCGGGTGCCCAGGTCCTCCTCCAATAGTCGAACCTGCCGGGTCAGCGCCGGCTGGGCGACGTGCACCTGGCGGCTGGCCGCGGAGATGGAGCCGGTCTCCGCAACGGCAATGAAATAGCTGAGTTGGCGGAATTCCATGGTCGCCTCGCCGACAGATAAAGGGTGTCTCCGACTCTATCCATATCAATACGGCATGTCAGCAATGCCAAAGCTATATTTTTTCTATCGCACAAGGCGTTTCATAGTGTCGGGACAACCCATAACAGGTCTCGCCGTGTGCGAGCTGGACTCTCCCCATGAACAAGACCTATCACCTCCTGACCGGGCTGCACTTTGCGGTGTGCACCCTGGCCATGATCTGGCCCGGCGCCCTGATCGCCAACCGTATCGAGCCCACCGTGCTCGGCCTTCCCTTCCTGTTCTTCTGGTACATCCTGTGGATGCTGGTGCTCTTCGCCGGCATGTGGGTCGCCTTCGTCGTCCGTCACGGAGGTGGCCGCCATGAGTGATTCCCTGATCGTGGTCGGCATCACGCTGGCCTACCTCGCCGCGGTGCTGTGGGTCGGCCTGCGGGCTCGCAACCAGGAAAGCTCCAGCCTGGAGGGCTATGTCGCCGGGGGGCGCCATGTCGGTGTCGTCATCCTGTTCTTCATCCTCGGGGCGGAGATCTTCTCTGCCTTTGCCTTCCTCGGCGCGCCGGGCTGGGCCTACCAGCACGGCTCACCGGCCTTCTACATCCTCGCCTACCTGTCGCTGGTGCCGATCACCATCTGGGCCCTGGGACCGCGGGTGGCGAAGCAGGGACGCGAGCGCGGCTACCTCACCCAGGGCGACATGATCGCCGACCACTACCAGAGCAGGCCGCTGGGCATGCTGACCGGGATCATCGGGGTGGCGGCACTGGTGCCGTATCTGACCATCCAGATCGCCGGTGCCGGCCTGCTGTTCCAGGCAGCCACCGATGGCCTTGTGCCCTTCTGGCTCGGCGCCCTGCTGGCCTTCCTCGTGGTGGCCGCCTATGTGTTCGCCAGCGGCCTGAGTGGCATCGGCTGGACCAACCTGGTGCAGGGCATCATGATGATCGCCATCGCCTGGTTCCTCGGCCTCACCATTCCCGAACGCCTCTACGGTGGCGTGGGCGAGATGTTCACCCAGCTCCAGCAGAGCATGCCCGAGTACCTGACCATGCCCGGTGCCAACGGCATGAGCTGGGGCTACTTCAGCACGGCGGTGCTGGTCAGCGCCTTCGGCGGCGCCATGTGGCCGCACCTGTTCATGAAGTTCTATTCCGCCGATAGCGGCAAGTCCCTGCGCAAGGTCAGCGTCTTCTATCCGCTCTACGCCTACCTGCTGGTCCCGCTGCTGTTCATCGGCTTCGCCGGCATCCTGGTGTTCGCCGAGGAGCCCCTGGCACGCGCCGACACCGTGCTGCTGCGCCTGGTCATGGATGTCGCCAACTTCTCGCCCTGGGTCATCGGCCTGATGCTCTCCGGCGCACTGGCGGCCGCCATGTCCACCGGTGCCAACCTGGCCCATACCGCGGCCGTCGTGCTGGTACGCGACGTCTTCGGTCCCACGGTGATGAAGGGCGCTAGCGAGAAGGCCACGGTATCCGCCACCCGCTGGAGTGTGCTGGGCCTGTCGCTGATCGCCTATCTCTTTGCGCTGGCCAACCCCGCCTCGCTGGTCATGCTGCTGCTGGGGGCCTATGGGCTGCTCGTCCAGCTGTTCCCGATAGTGATCGGCGCGCTGTTCTTCCCGCGCCTGCGCCGTGCCAGCGTCATGCTCGGTGCCCTGGTCGGCAGCGTGGCCTACCTGCTGATGGATTTCGTCTGGGCCTCCCCGCTGGGCTGGCATGCCGGTGTCTGGGCGATACTGCTCAACGTCATCGTCGTCGCGGCCTGCCAGTGCTTCATCCAGCCGGCCTCCCAGGACCCGGCCCTGGCCAGCCGACATTCCTGATCATTCCGGGAGACCCTGATGACGATTCACACCCCTCTGCCCGAACTGAAAGACGCGATCGGCGCTCAGACCGACGCCGCCTTCGAGCCGGTCCAGGCGCTCTACCGCCAGCTCCACCAGCATCCCGAGCTGCCCTTCCAGGAGCACGAGACCAGTGCCCGGCTCGCCGAGGCGCTGGAAGCGCTGGGCCTTGACGTGACCCGCGGCGTGGGCGGCACCGGCGTGGTGGCCCTGCTACGCAACGGCGACGGCCCCACGGTGATGCTGCGCGGCGACATGGACGCCCTGCCGATCAAGGAGGACACCGGCCTGGACTACGCCAGCACGCGCACGGCGGAGACCGAGAGCGGCTCGGTACCGCTGATGCATGCCTGTGGCCATGACCTGCACAGCAGCTGCGTGGTGGGGGCCGCCGCGGTGATGGCCGGGCTCCGGGAGCGCTGGCAGGGCACGCTGATGCTGGTCTGCCAGCCCGCCGAGGAGATCTTCGGCGGTGCCAGGGCCATGCTGGAGGACGGCCTCTACGAGCGCTTCGCCCGGCCGGACGTGGTGCTCGGCCAGCACAACATGCCGGCCCTGGCCGGCACGGTGGGCCATATCGCCGGCAGCGCCATGGCCGCGGCCTCGAACCTGGCCGTCACCATCCACGGGGCAGGCGGGCACGGCTCCATGCCCGCCCAGACCGTGGACCCGGTGGTGATCGCCGCCCATGTGGTCACGCGCCTGCAGACCATCGTCTCCCGCGAGGTACCGCCGGAGCAGACGGTGGTGGTGACCGTCGGCAAGTTGCATGCCGGGACCCAGGCCAACATCATTCCCCACTCCGCCGAGCTCGAGATCAATATCCGCAGCTTCGACGACACCCTCCACCGGCAGGTGGTGGAGGCCATCGAGCGCATCGTCCGCGCCGAGTGCGAGGCCGGCCGCTCCCCGAAGCCGCCGGAATTCCACGTGCTCAACGAGACCCTCGCCCTGCACAATGACCCCGTCGCGGTGGAACACATCCGCCGTGCCCATGGCCGACACTTCGGCGAGGCCGGCCTGTTCGACATGCCGCGCCTGAACGGCAGCGAGGACTTTCCCTACTTCGGCAATGCCCAGGCCGGGGGCTTCGGTGGCGAGGATATCCCCTACGTCTACTGGTTTATCGGGGCCACCCCCGAGGAGCGCTGGCAGGCCACGCCGGGGGAGAGCGTGCCGGAGAAGATGCGCCACCTGGAGATGCCCCACTCGCCGTATTACTTCCCGGGCAACCCCGTCACCCTGCGCACCGGCATCGAGGCCATGGCGGCCGGGGCGCTCGCCTACCTGGTCTAGTCTCGGCCGGGCACCGACGCCCAGCAGAACGGGAGGGGGCCGGCACCCACGGGATGCCGGCCCCGTTCATTGGTGCTTACTTGCCGCGGTAGTAGCCCGGGGCGACGAAGGGGGTCTTGCTCACCACCATGGGGAGGCGCTTGCCGCGCACCTCGGCATAGACGGTGGTGCCGACCTCGGCAAGGGCGATGGGCACATAGCCCATGGCGACCGGCTTGCCGACCGTGGGTCCGAAGCCGCCGGACGTGACGATGCCGATTCGGTTGTCGTCGGCGTCATGGAGGGGGGCACCCTCGCGAACGGGCGCGCGCCCCTCGCCGAGCAGGCCGACGCGCTTGCGGCGGTGATCCTTGGCCTCGACCTGCTTGAGGATCCTGTCGGCGCCGGGGAAGCCGCCAGGGCGCTCACCGCCAGGGCGGCGCGGCTTGCCGATGGCCCAGATCAGCCCGCCCTCGACCGGCGTGGTGTCGGTGTCGATGTCATGGCCATAGAGGCAAAGGCCAGCCTCCAGGCGCAGGGAGTCGCGGGCGCCCAGGCCGATGGCTTCCACCTCCGGCTCCGCCAGCAGGCGGCGCGCCAGGGCCTCGCTCTGTTCGGCGGGCACCGAGATCTCGAAGCCGTCCTCGCCGGTGTAGCCGCTGCGGCTGACCCAGGCCGGGATGCCAGCGATCTCGAAGTGGCCATGCTGCATGAAGACCATGTCGCAGGCCCCCGGGCAGAGACGCGCCATGACCTCGGCGGTCTTCGGGCCCTGCAGGGCCAGCAGGCCGCGGTCCAGCTCCTCCACCGCGTAGCCGTCGGGCAGGTTCTGGCGCAGGTGGGCGATGTCCTGCGCCTGGCAGGCGGCATTGACCACCAGATAGAGGTGATCCCCGGCATTGACCACCATCAGGTCGTCGAGAATGCCGCCTTCCTCGCTGGTGAAAAGCGCGTAGCGCTGCATGCCTTCGGGCAGGCCGACGAGATCGGCCGGCACCAGGGTCTCCAGGGCCTGTGCCGGGTTCGGCCCCCGCAGCAGCACCTGGCCCATGTGGGACACGTCGAACAGGCCGCTGGCGGAGCGCGTGTGCTCGTGCTCCTTCTTCACGCCCAGGGGGTACTGGACGGGCATCTCGTAGCCGGCAAAGGGCACCATCCTGGCACCCAGTTCGATATGCAGGTCATACAGTGGGGTGCGCTTCGGGTCACTCATGGGGGTCGCCTCTGGTTGACTGAGAGAGAAGTGCGTCGATCACCGCCTCGGCGTCACCGGACGGGTCGCGCTCGCATGGCTCAGACTAGATGAAGTTTCTTAAAGGAAACAATAGGCGCCTTGGGGAAACATGGGCCCTGTCGGCCTTCTGGACGATGATGTGCTCGACACGCCGGCCTCGGTTTCACTTAAGCAACTGAACTATATGCAATAAGCTGGCATGAATGCACACTCCATCTCTGATATTCTTATTTTGAATTACCATATATAAAAAAATGATAATCGCAGTGGCTGGCGTCGAACCTCGAGTGGCTCTAGGATCATTGCCGTGAAACAAATTTCTTATAGGAAACACGCATGAGCTCGCTCCTCCCCAACCTGCGTTACGCCGAAAGCCATGAATGGGTGCTGGACAACGGCGACGGCACCGTGACCATCGGCATCACCGACCATGCCCAGGAGGCACTGGGCGACGTGGTCTTCGTCGAACTGCCTCAGGTGGGCCAGACCCTGGCCCTCAAGGAC
>NZ_PDOG01000008.1:129030-129348 GCF_003202205.1 Halomonas sp. LBP4 | reverse complement strand
GACGCGCGCCACCGAACTGGCGATCCTCAACGCCAACTACATCGCCAAGCGCCTCGAGGACCACTACCCGGTGCTCTACAAGGGGGCCAACGGCAGCGTGGCCCACGAGTGCATCATCGACATCCGCCCGCTCAAGGCCAGCTCCGGGATCAGCGAGGAGGACATCGCCAAGCGCCTGATGGACTACGGCTTCCACGCCCCGACCATGTCCTTCCCGGTGCCCGGCACCCTGATGGTCGAGCCCACCGAGTCGGAGTCGCGCTACGAGATCGACCGCTTCTGCGACGCCATGATCGCCATCCGCGCAGAGATCGGCAA
>NZ_PDOG01000008.1:5275-129020 GCF_003202205.1 Halomonas sp. LBP4 | reverse complement strand
CCAAGGTGTGGCCGGCGGTCAACCGGGTCGACAACGTCTTCGGCGACCGCCAGCTGATCTGCTCCTGCCCGAGCATCGACGCCTATCGTGATTGAAAGACGTGGCTGACGGTGATGTCTCAGAACGGATAGGGGCGCGGCGTATGCTGGACGCTGTCCAGTGATCGGTAGTGAACTCCTCGATGGCCCAGTCGCCGTTGAAGCGGCCCAGGCCGGAGTTCTTCTCGCCGCCGAAGGGCACATGCGCCTCGTCGTTGACCGGCATGTCGTTCACATGGGTCATGCCCGCACGGATGCCCTATCGGTCAACGTAGTTGTCCGGTGCCTCGCAGGCGATCACGCAGAACGGAGCAAGCATCAGATAGACACAGCACGGCGGCGGGCATGGGATGCCCGCCGCCGTTCGCGATGACACCGCTGGTCAGTGATGGGCGGAAACCGCTTCCATGAATTCACCCCGAAGTTCATGGGGGGTGGTATGCGATAGGTCACCCATGGACAGCATACCGACCAGGCGCTTGTTCTTGTTGATGACAGGCAAGCGGCGAACCTGCCGCTCTTCCATCAGATGCACGACATCTTCGACGCTGTCATCTTCCCAGCAATAGACGATGTCGCTGGTCATCACGTCACGGGCGGTGAGCGATGCAATGTCCTTACCTTCGACGATACCGCGGCATACAATGTCACGATCGGTCAGCATTCCCACCAGCCGATCATTCTCGCCAAGGGGCACCGCCCCAATGTCTTTCTCCCGAAAGAGCTTGGCGATCTCCGTGAGCGAGGTATCGGGGGGGCACCACTCTACTCCGCGGTGCATGACTTCACTGACGTTCATGGCCTTATCCCCCTGTCTGGACTGCATATAAAATATAGCAAAAACGGCCGAAAATCGGGCGGGGACGGGACCATATAAGTAAGCCGACTCAGGGGCCATCACCGTCTCGATATGCCGGCTCGTGAAGGGAAACAGAACGGATGGTGCTATGGCTCCTCGGCACGGAAAAGGCCCCGCCAGCTGGGCATGACCCGCGCCGCCTATGCCTAGGAGCCTGTCGGACTTAACGCTGATCTACTGCGAAACCCGGGCTTTCGGCCAACTTCATTCGATCTGCTTCGTTAAAGAGCCCGCTATTCGCCTCATCAGATCGATAAACTTGTCTCGAAATCCGTGTCTCTCGCGACGATCGGTCAAATCCGACAGGCTCCTAGCGGCTCAAGAAGCATGGCATGCGCTGAGGCTCCCCTCGTCAGCCGGCCTTCAGGCCCAGGATCTCGCGGGCCTGCTGCCAGGTGGCCACGGGGCGTTCGTACTTCTCGCACAGCGCCACGGTGCGCTCGACCAGGGCCGCATTCGAGGGAGCCAGGGTGTCGCGATCGAGGCGCACATTGTCCTCGAGACCCGTGCGGGTATGGCCGCCCGCGGCGATGGACCACTCGTTGAGCAGGACCTGGTTGGGCCCGATGCCGGCGCCGCACCACTGGGCGTCCGGGGCGAGCCGCTTCAGGGTCTCGATATAGAAGTCGAAGGTCGGCTTGTCCGCCGGCATGGCGTTCTTGACGCCCATCACGAACTGCACGTAGAGCGGCGCCTTGAGCTTGCCCTGTTTCGAGAGGTTCACCGCCTGATGGAGGTGTGACAGGTCGAACGCCTCGATCTCGGGCTTGATGTCGTACTTGAGCATCTCCTCGGCGAGCCAGTCCACCAGCTGCGGCGGGTTCTCGTAGACGCGGTTGGGGAAGTTGTTGGAGCCCACCGAGAGGCTGGCCATGTCGGGCTTGAGCGGCAACATGCCGCCGCGCTCCTCGCCTGCCCCCGAACGCCCGCCGGTGGAGAGCTGGACGATCATGCCCGGGCAGTGTTTCTTCAGGCCCTCCAACAACCTGGCGAACTTCTCGGGATCCGAGGTGGGGGTCTGGTCATCATTGCGCACATGGCAATGGGCGATGCTGGCCCCGGCCTCGAAGGCCGCCTGGGTGCTCTCGATCTGCTCCTCGATGGTGATGGGAACGGCAGGGTTGTTTTCCTTGCGCGGCAGGCTGCCGGTGATGGCAACGCAGATGATGCAGGGGCTGGACATGGGACCTCTCCTCGTATCGAAACGATACGCTGGTTCTTTTCGTTGGCGGGGTGTTTCCCCGCGCGTGGGTGGTCGGCGTCGTCAACGCCGAACGCCGCCCCCTGGGGACGGCGCTGACGGCTGAGTTCCTGGTGCTCAGGAGCGCCGTATCAGAAGTCGAAGAAGACCGTTTCGCCCTCGCCCTGCAGGCGGATATCGAGGCGGTAGCGCACCTTGCCCTCGACTTCCTCTCGTTTCGCGATCAGCGTCTGGCGGCGGGCCGGCGACTCGATGCGGCTCAGCACCGGACACTGGGCGTTGGCCTCGGCCTCGTCCTCGAAGTAGAGGCGGGTCTGCAGGTGGATGTTGATGCCGCGGGCGAAGAGCGTCAGGTTGATGTGCGGTGCCTGCGGCTGGCCGCTGGCGTGGGCCACCGGGCCCGGCTTGATGGTCTTGAGAGACCATTCGCTGCCGTGGTCGAACGTCGTGGCGGTGCGCCCGAAGCCGTTGAACGGCTTCTTCAGGTCGTACTCGCGCTGGTACTCGCCCTTGGCGTCGGCCTGCCAGGCCTCGAGGAAGGCGTCGCGCACCAGGTCGCCGTTGCCGTCGACCACGGTACCGACGACCTCGATCGGCTCGCCCTCGGCCTCGGGCCTGGCCATCTCGTTCCAGATCTCCTCGTCACGGGTCGGGTTGCCGGCAGCGGCCAGGGCCAGGCCGATATGCACATAGGGCCCGGCGGTCTGGGAGGCGGTCTCGCGCAGCATCAGTTCACTGGCGGGCTGGGTGTTGGGCTGTTTCATGTCGGATTCTCCCCATCCTGTCGCTGGTTCTCGAACCGGTTACTGGTTTTCGACGGTCACTGGTTTTCGAAGTAGGTCTGCAGTTCACCGCGTACCACCAGGTCGAAGCGGTAGGCCAGGCAGTCCATGGGGTTGCTGCGGGCCATGTCCAGGCGACCGACCATGGTCTCGACGGCATCGCGATCCTTGATGGTGTTGACGATGGGGCACAGCGGGATCAGCGGATCGCCCTCGAAGTACATCTGGGTGATCAGGCGGGTGGAGATCGACGGCCCCATCACCGAGACGTGGATGTGGGATGGACGCCAGCTGTTCATGTCGTTGGGCCAGGGGTAAGGGCCCGGCTTGATGGTGCGGAAACGGTACCAGCCCGCCTCATCGGTCAGACAGCGGCCCACGCCGCCGAAGTTGGGATCCAGCGGCGCCAGGTAGCGGTCGTTCTTGTGGCGATAGCGGCCGCCGGCGTTGGCCTGCCACATCTCCACCAGGGTATGGGGCACCGGCTTGCCGAACTGGTCGACCACCCGGCCGAACATGATGATGCGCTCGCCCTGGGGGAGGCCCTGGCCCTGGCTGAAGTTCAGCAGCAGGTCATTGTCGTGGGGGCCCATGCGCAGATGACGAAAATCGGGGCCGCTGAGCTCCGAGGCAGTGGGCTTCTGCATGCTGACCAGCGCCTGCTGCGGGGAGCGGGCCACGGAGGTCTTGTAGCCGGGCGCATAGGCCGGCGGATGCCAGTTGCGGTCACGTTCAACGAAGCGCTTGTTGTCTTCCTGCATATCGATCGTCTCTGGGGTGATTGATTGATCCCCATCAGGGTGGTGTCTTGCCACACGACTGCCAATTGACGTCTCCACGCCACCACATAACCCATAGGTTATGGACTAGCGAGTGACCGCCGCCAGCCCGGTCGCCACCTCCCGCAGCGTCTCGCAGAAGGCCTCCAGCCCCAGCGAGGGCTGCAGGGTGGTATTGGTGCAGAGCCCCACCGAGCCCCCCTGCTGCTCCAGCGGCAGCGAAAGCTCGCAGAGCTGCCCTGCCGCAATGCCCTCGCGCACGGCCTCCTCCGGTGCCACCCAGATGGCATCACTGCCCAGGGTGTAGCCGCAGCTGAGCGGCAACGAGAGGGTCTCCAGCAGACGCGACGGCAGGGTCAGGGCGTGGCGCACGCAGAAACTGTCCACCTGCTGGCGGAGCGTCGTCTGGGGCGGCGGCAGCACCCAGGGGTAGTCCACCACCTCGGCGGCATGGAGCTCGCGCTTGCCGGCCAGCGGATGCCCGGCCCGCACCACCAGCAGCAGGCGCTCGTAGTAGAGGTGCTCGAAGGCCAGGTCATGGATCTCGCGCGCCTCGGTCATGCGCCCCACCACCAGGTCCAGTTCGCCGCGGCGCAGCCGCGAGAGCAGGAAGGCACTGGGGCCGGTCACCACGTTGATGCCCACCTCCCGGCGGGAAGCCTCCTCGGCATGCCAGCGCCGAATGGCTTCGGGCAGCAGCCGGCTCTCCACGGTGGAGAGGGCGCCCACTCGCAGCCAGCGCGTCCCACGATCTACATCCCCTATCGCCCCCACGCCCTCCTCCAGAGCCCGCAATGCCGGTCCCGCATGGCGCAGCAGGGTCAGGCCCGCCTGGGTCAGGGCCACCCCCTGGGGCGTGCGCTCGAACAGGCTGGCCCCCAGTATCTCCTCGAGTTCGCGGATGGTCTTGGACATGCCCGGCTGGGTGATCGCCAGTCGTTCCGCGGCTCGCGCGAAGCTGCGCTGGCGCGCCACCTCCAGAAAGGCCTGTAGATGGCGCAGCTTGATGCGGGCGTTGAGCATTCAGGCCTCCTGCGGGCGGGAGACGAGCAGCCGGCGGGTGCTCGCCATGGCCACCAGGCTGATCAGCAGGGTCGGCAGAAAGGCCAGCGCCACGGTCCCCGAGAGGTCATTGAGCCAGCCGCCGACCACGGTGATGGCGAAGACCAGAAGATAGCCGAAGCAGAGCATGCCGGCCATCAGCCGCGGCAGGGCCTGATGCAGCCTGGACGGACGTATGCTGTCGGTGCTGCCCCAGGATGCCTCCCCACAACCTGACCGGGATCGCCTGGACCGGCACTTCAGAAACTGCTTCCAGGCATGAGACGCTGCACAGCGCTGGCTGCCCAGGCCTGGCAGCGACTTACTCACTCGGAAGCCTCCCAGGAGGCCACCCCATGCACATCGCTATCCGCTTCATCCTGCTCCTGTTGCTCGCCGTACCCCTGCCAGCTGCCGCGCAGGACTTCGATGATTTCAACACTCCGGGCGTCAACGAAGGCGCCATCGGTTCCGGATACGACGACTTCTCCACCCCCGACGTCAACGAGGGAGCCTGGTAGCGCACGGGGGGAAACGCTCGGCGGCGTCTATCCCTTGCGATTCCTGTCCCTCTCGGCCTGCAGCGCCTGCATCAGTTCCTCGATGGTGCGAAGGTTCTCCTCGTGGAGCGAGGCATCCCTATCCCGCTTGGCGGCGGCCCTCGGCGGCATACGCCGTTCGGCTGCCTTGCGGCCGCCCCGGCGAAAGCCGGCCTGGATCGGCTCTAGCATGAAGGCGATCTCGTCCTCGTCCAGCTTTTGCGGATCGAAATCGCCGCCCATGGCGTCCAGCAGCATCTCGCCGTGCTCGTCGCCGCGCCCGGCGGCGGCTGCCTTGAGCGCCTCAAAACCACCGGTGCCGCCGATATCTTCCGGCGGGCAGGCCATGGCACCATCGATCAGCCGCGGGCAAGGGTTGGTCTCGGCGAGGTCGGTCTCTTCCACCACGATGCGATGCACCCAGTCGTCGCCGAAGTCGTAGAGGTAGTGGAAGGTGTTGTCCTTCAGCTGCGAGGCGATGGTCTTGAGCTTGGCGTTGCGCGCCAACGCGATGGGGCGGTCGCTCCAGTCGTCCGGCTCGCCGTAGAAACGGCCATTGCACTCGAATTCGAAGAGGTGACAATCCTCCCAGCCCATGGCGGCCTGGATGACCTCGTGCAGGCGGTGCAGGTTGATCTGCTCCGGCACCAGTACGCGGCGCCAGACCAGGGGATCGGTGTCGAGCAATTCGATACGCAGGCGAATATCAGGCATGGTGAGGGGGCTTGATCAGGCTCTCGGCAGGAATGCCGAACATGTCGTGAAGTTTCCAGACCATGGCGAGGGTCAGGTTGCGCTTGCCGTTCAGGATCTCATAGACGCGGTTGCGTCGGCCAATGGCGGGTTCAAGATCCTTGGGCGTGAGCCCTTGCTGCTCCATGCGAAACTTGATGGCCTCGATGGGGTCCGGCAGGTCTACCGGAAAGTGCTTGGCTTCATAGGCCTCGACCAGCGTCAAGAGGATCTCGAAGCGGTCGCCCTCTTCTGTGCCTGGTTCCGGCTCATTGTCGAAGTAGGCGGACACTTCCCGCAATGCGGCTAGGTAGTCGTCCTCGGTACGAATGGGGCGAATATTCATGGGTTACTCCATCTCTACGGTTTCGGCATCCACCTTGTCGTACTCCGCGTGAGTGCCGATGAACTTGATGTAGACCGCACCAAACCGATAGGCAACGGCGACGATCAGCCGATAGTCGTTGCCCTTGATGTTGAACACGACGCGCTTGTTGCCCACTGGACTGGCGCTGCGGTACTTGGCCTTGATGTCATGCGCATCTTTCCAGTCGGCATGCTTCACCTCATCGACCCAGGCTTCCAGTGGCGCCTTGGCATCAGGATGTAGCATCCAGAAGTCGCGCAGATTCTTGATGGCGATGATCCTCATGCGCCCATCATGTCCCAATATGGGACCATGCGCAAGCCGAGACGTTCGCAAGGCAGTCCAGAGTAGCAACGACTCGCTCGCCGCGCATTGCAGAGTCAAGTACAGAGTGGCCCGCCATGGGCTCGGCGTGGCAGGGCGTTCGTTAACTTGAGTTACTACCAGCGCCCGCGCGAGGGAATGCCCAAGGAGTCCGCATGCTGCCGAGTATCGTCGCCCATGAACTGCAGCTGAGCCTGCGCGACTACCTGCGGGCGGCCTTCCCGATCTCCACGCCACACTTCCGTGCCGATGCCGACCAGGGTGAGACGCCGCGGATAGCTGCGTGGTCGCCCGCACCCCGCGGCTGCTGGATCAGATTGCCAACGCACTGGCAACCCGCGGCGTGCCCCGTCCCATCTCGCGCAGTGCGCCCGACGACGAGTCCGAACAGCCCGGCGTGCGCCTGGTCTCGCTGCAAGCGCGATCCAGACTGGATCCCAGAGCGCTCTCCCGGAGGCACCCGGCATGGCAACAGCCTCTTGATCGGTGGTCAGCTTCAGCGCAGTGGATCGCTGCCACAGTGGCTGTGATTCAGGAGTTTCCGGACGTTTGACCCCTGGCCAGCATCCCCCACAATGGTGGCAGCATATTCGTCGATGACGATCTACAACCCTATCCCGACCAGTGGGCCTTCCTGGCTTCGGTCTCTACGATGGCACCCCATGATATCGAGCCCACCATCCTGAGTGCCCTCGGGGCAGCGCATCCACTGGATGTCACCTTCATCGGCGAGGAGGACCTGGCCACACCATGGCGGCGATCCCCAAGTTTCCCGAAGCAGCCTCATGCCGGTCAGATGCCCTCATCGCTGACTGTCACACTGGCCAACCTGATCTACTTCGAGAAATCTGAACTACCCCAAGCAATTACCAATCGCCTGATCCGACTGGCGGCCTTCCAGAACCCGGAGTTCTATAAGGCTCAGGCGCTACGGCTATCCGTATGGAACAAGCCCCGCGTCATCGGCTGTGCAGAGAACTACCCCTTACACATCGCCCTACCTCGTGGCTGCCTCGACGCCGTTCAGACCCTGCTGGGAGAGCAGAATATTGCCTGTGAGTTTCGGGATGAGCGTCAGTATGGAACCCCGCTGGACACACGCTTCAGCGGCAAGCTGCGTACCGACCAGCAAGCCGCTGTGAATGAGATGCTGCGACATGACGCCGGTATCCTGTGTGCGCCTACCGCCTTCGGGAAGACGGTCACAGCCGCAGCCATGATTGCCCGGCGTGGCACCAATACCCTGATACTGGTCCATCGCCGAGACCTACTCCGCCAGTAGCGGGAGCGCCTTCAGTTCTTTCTCTCCGCTGATAAAGATGTGGTTGGCGTGATCGGCGGTGGCAAGTCCCAGCCCACCGGCAAGATCGACATTGCGGTGATGCAGTCGTTATCTCGACAAGGCGAGGTCGCCTCCTTGGTCGAAAAGTACGGCCACGTCCTCGTCGATGAGTGCCACCATGTCGGCGCGGTATCCTTCGATGCCATTCTCAAAAAGGTCAAGGCCCGGTTTGTCCTCGGGTTGACTGCCACGCCCATACGCCGTGACGGCCAACAGCCTATTATCTACATGCAATGCGGCCCAATCCGCCATACGTAAGCCCTACCTGCCAATGCGCCAAAAGACCTTTTGATACTGCCGCGCTGGCTGGGAACAATGGTTGATATTTCCCCTGAAGACGGCATCCAGACTATTTTCCGCCATCTGGCCCAGGATGATGCGCGAACAGAAACGATCGCCAACGACATCGCCGATGCCTGTGAAGCAGGACGGAAGATACTGGTCCTGACCGAGCGCACTGATCACCTCAAGGCCATCCAGGCGGCCCTGTCCGGGATGGCCCCACCCCCTTTCGTGCTCCATGGTCGCATGTCACAGAAACAGCGTGCTGAGCTGATGGCTGGGCTCGACGCACTCGCCCATGATCAACCTCGTATTCTACTAGCCACGGGTAAACTGGTCGGCGAGGGCTTTGACTATCCCCCCTCGATACCTTGGTACTTGCCATGCCGGTCTCATGGAAAGGCACCCTGCAACATACGCCGGAAGGCTGCACCGCGAGCATAGCGACAAGGAGAACGTCCGTATCATTGATTACGTGGATGCTGGCCACCCGGCCCTGCTGCGGATGTGGAACAAACGTCGCCGTGGTTACCGAGCCATGGGATATCAGATAGGCGAAGAGACACAACATCTGGACCTTCTTTCCTGACGGCGCCTCGACCCGTGAATATCATCGACCGTTCGAGGATGGTCTCGATACGCCGCGACTCCAGCGGAACTGGGCGTGAAACGTCAAGGCAGCTATTGGCTCGAACGAGGCAAACCTTGGCAACCAGGCCACGGAACACTACCTCAAGCACATCATCAGCCGGTGCGACCATCAGACTGCAGACGCTGTTCGATTGCGCGGACGCGCAGCTGCGATCAGCATGCAGACATCTGAGGGCAGCTAGAAATAGGTTTCTCAGGAGTCACGGCAACAACCCAAGGCGTTGCAGCTGTTCGAGGAAACGCCCCTTGCGCCGATGCTCGGCCACTATCCTGTCCAGGCGCTCCTCGAAGGCGGTCTGCTCGCCGCGTTCGATGGCCAGCTCACGCAGGTCCGCAAGCAACCCGGCGGCCATCTCGTAGCCCTTGGGCTGCCGACGGCCAATCTGGCTCTGCGCTTCCTGCCAGGCTCGCTCGCCCAGCCTGGCCACCTGAGCCATTCGCTCCCGACGCTGTTTCTCCTCTGCCGCCGCCTGCTCCGCTTCCCGGCGTGCCTTCTCCTCCAGATAGGCCTGGCGATGTCGCTCGTGCGAGGCATTGGCCTGTAGCTTCAACTCGGCCACGCTGCACCGAGGCGGCTGATCCGCCTGACCATACTGGCGAAGGCGGCGCTGCAGCTCGGCGGTCACACTGCCGTCGCCCTCCAGCAGGCGTCGCAGCAGCGCATCCTTTTCCTGCAGGGGAAGGGAGGCGACGAAGCCCTCGACCTCACTGCCGGCAGGCGCCTTCTCGCCGGACTCGGCAGCGGCCTCCACCAGCATGGGATCGAGCGCCATGAACTCGGCCAGCGCCTGCTGGCTGGGGGTCAGGGGGCCGATCCCCGGCAGCGGCTCCAGGGCCTCTTCGCGGATATAGCCGACCTGTACGGCCCACAGCCAACACAGGTAGAACAGCCGCAGGTCACCGGAGAGCAGCTCCTGGCGCAACCCCGCCAGCGCCACCATCCAGCCGCTGCCATCGTCGAACTCCTCCCATTCCGCTTCTTCATCGGCTTCGACATCAATGTCGATCAACCAGCCTTCGGGAGTCTGGCGAACCTCCAACAGCTCGCACTCATCAAGCTGAAAGGCGTCAAAATCCGCCGGATTGAGCGCGGCATCGGGCAGCCGAATCAACAGCCGCTTGGATCCCCAGATCGCCACATAGACATGCAGGTCGAAGTAGCGCTGCAGCAGTCGGGTGGGGTCGGCCTTCAGGTCGCCCCACTCGTAGTGGTTGGTGAAGCTGGTGGACGTGATGCGCGCCCGGCTGGAGATCGCTCGCAGCGCCTGTTGATCATCGGCGCTCAAGGGCCGGTCCACGGCCAGGAATTCGTAGTACTGGTATTCGCTCATAGAGAATAAGGTCGCGGTCTGTGGGCAACCATCACTTATACCTACTATCTGTATCACGCGGACTCCATCGCCCCCTTCTGACGCTCGGTGCCTAGGCGAGCCAACGCAGCAGGGGGCGAGGGATTCTCGACAAGGAAGACCCGTCAGGCTTCGCCGTTGCCCCAGCCCAGCTCCTTCGCCAGTGCAAAGGCGTGATTGGCCGCCGGCACGCCACCATAGATGGCCACGTGCATCAGCACCTGGCGCAGCTCGGCCTCGGTGAGGCCGATGCGCTGGGCGGTCTTGAGGTGCAGCGTGAGCTCCTCGCGGCCCAGGGCGGCCAGGATCCCGGTGGTGATCATGCTGCGCTCGCGACGGGTCAGGTCGTCGTTGCTCCACAGCTCGCCCCAGGCCAGGCGGGTGATCATCTGCTGGAAGGGGGCATCCAGGCTGGTGGCGTTCTCGGTCGAGCGGGCCACGTGCTCCTCGCCCAGCACCTGCTTGCGGGTCTCCAGGCCATCGGCGTAGGGCACCCCCTGCTCCCCGACCCGCGAGCGATCCGCGGCCAGCCACAGCAGCAGCCGCTTGGCCACTGCCTCGGGAGACTCCACCGAGGGCACATGGGCGAAGTTCTCGAGGATCTCCAGCGGCGCACCGTCGCACTCGGCAGACAGGGCCTGCAGCGTCTCGGGCGGAGTGGCCAGGTCCTCGCTGCCGCCCAGCAGCCGGACCCTCACGTCCGGGTATTGCGATAGAGGGCCGGCGAGCTTGCCGGTGAAGTCGGTGCGGCCGAGCATCTCGCACAGCCGCGCATAGCTCTCGGCGTCGGTGCGCGCCATCTGGGTGCGCCAGCCGGTCTCCAGGACCGGCTCGGCCGCGAGCCGCTCGGCGGAGAACCAGCGCGGCACGATCTCGCCGGAAATCGCTGCCAGCCCCTCGTCGCGCACGCGGCCGGCACGGGTGGTCCAGAGTTCACTGGTGCCGATCACCGCCCCGGTGTTGGTCAGGGTCGCCGAGAGCAGCCGCTCGGCATGCTCGGCCAGCAGTTGCTGGCCCACCACGCCGCCGATGGAGGTGCCGACGAAGTGGAACCGGCCGGCACCGGCATGATCGGCCAGGGCCAGTGCCTCGGCGGCCAGCGCCGCCGGGGTAATCTCGCCGCCGTCCGTCGGCCAGGCCTGGCTGGCGCCATGGCCGGGCAGGTCCCAGGTCAGCACACGATAGCGCGGCAGCAGCGCCGGCAGCAGGTCGTCCCACACCGCCTGGGTCATGCCCAGCGGGTGGGCCAGCATCACCAGCGGGTTGGCCTCGGCGCCCAGCAGACGGTAGGCCACGCTGCAGCCGTCGATATCCAGAAAAGCCATCACAGCCTCCTTCGGAAAAATGCAAAAAAAACCGGCGCGTGACTTATGCCGGCTTCGATATAGCCCTCAGGGAAAGCATCTCCCGGGGTCGCTCAGTTCAGGCGCCGAGGCCACGCTTTTGGGGTCAGACCCCAGCCCTGTCGTGTCGGCCCGCTTGGTGCACCAGGCTGGCCGTGACACCGCCGCCGGGGTCTGACCCCCAAAGCTTCGCCAACGCTGGCAACCAACCACCAACCTTTCCACAACCATTTGATTTATCAGAAAGACTCGTGGGGGCAGGCCTGACTCAAACTCTTTCAATCAGCGTTGCGATGCCCTGCCCCACGCCCACGCACATGGTGCACAAAGCATAGCGCTTGTTCTGCTTGTGCAACTCGTGAGCCGCGGTCAGCAGCAGGCGCGCGCCGGACATGCCCAGCGGGTGGCCCAGGGCAATGCCGCCGCCGTTGGGGTTGACCCGCGGGTCATCGTCCTTGAGCCCGAGGTCGCGCATGCAGGCGAGCGCCTGGGCGGCGAAGGCCTCGTTGAGCTCGATCACGTCGATCTCGTCCAGCGACACGCCCAGCCGGTCCAGCAGCTTGCGCACCGCCGGCACCGGGCCGATGCCCATGGTGCGCGGCTCGACCCCGGCGGTGGCCATCCCCAGGATCCTGGCCATGGGCGTGAGGCCGTGCTTCTCCACGGCGGCTTCACTGGCCACCAGCATGGCGGCGGCGCCGTCGTTGACCCCGGAGGCGTTGCCGGCGGTGACGCTGCCGCCCTCGCGGAAGGGCGTCGGCAGGCCGGCCAGCTTCTCCAGGGTGGTCTCACGCAGGTGCTCGTCCTGGTCGAAGACCAGCGGCGCTTGCTTGCGCCGCGGGATCTCGATGGCGGTGATCTCCTCGGCGAAGCGACCCGCCTGCTGGGCGGCGGCGGCCTTCTGCTGGGAGCGCAGGGCGAAGGCGTCCTGGTCCTCGCGGGAGATGTCGAACTGCTCGGCGACGTTCTCGGCGGTCTCCGGCATGGCGTCGACGCCGTACTGCTTCTTCATCAAGGGATTGATGAAGCGCCAGCCGATGGTGGTGTCCTCGATCTTCTGGGTCCGGGAGAAGGCACTCTCGGCCTTGCCCAGCACATAGGGCGCGCGGGACATGGATTCCACGCCACCGGCCAGGGCCAGCTCGAACTCGCCGGCCTTGATGGCGCGGAAGGCGGTACCCACCGCGTCCATGCCCGAGCCGCACAGGCGGTTCATGGTGGTGCCGGGCACCGAGGTCGGCAGGCCCGCCAGCAGCGCCGACATGCGTGCCACGTTGCGGTTGTCTTCGCCGGCCTGGTTGGCGCAGCCCATGATCACCTCGTCGATGGCGACGGGGTCGAGGTGGGGGGCCTCGGCCAGCACCGCCTTGAAGATGGTGGCGGCGAAATCGTCGGGACGCACACTGGCCAGGGTGCCGCCGAAGCGGCCCACGGCGGTGCGCCGCGGATGACAAAGATAGACGTTACTCATTGATAAATCTCCTGAAATTCGCACCTGAAACGCGACGAGCGAAGCATAGACAGTCTTGAGGCGAATTTACTCGCCGGCGTGCTTGCGGTCGGTACGCGCTTTCAAGTCGCGCAGGATCTCGAGCTCGTGGGCCGAGGGCTCCGGGGTGTTCTCGAGTTCGTCGGCGAAACGGATCTCCCAGCCGGTGGCATCACACACGTCCTCGCGGGTCACTCCCGGGTGCAGCGAGACGACCGTCAGCTCCTTGGTCTCGGGGTCGGGCTTCATCACGCAGAGGTCGGTAATGACGCGCGTGGGGCCCTTGCCGATGTTGGGCACGCCGTCGCGGCCCTTGCCGTCGCGGCCGAAGCCCAGGGTGGTGACGAAGTCCACGTCCTTGACGAAGGCGCGCTTGGAGTGCTTCAGGGTGATGAAGACCTCTCCCGCATTCGTCGCAATTTCGGGAGCCCCACCCCCGCCCGGCAGCCGCACCTTGGGATCATGGTAGTCGCCGATCAGGGTGGTGTTGAGGTTGGCGAAGCGGTCGATCTGGGCGGTGCCCAGGAAGCCCACGCTGACCTTCCCGCCCTGCAGCCAGTAGCGAAACATCTCCGGCACCGCGACGGTGGTCAGCGCCGACTCGCACAGCTCGCCGTCGCCGATGGAGAGCGGCAGCACCTCGGGCTTGGTCTGCAGGGTGCCGGATTCGTAGATCAGCACCACGTCGGGGGCATGGGTCAGGCGCGCCAGGTTGGCCGCCTCGCTGGGCAAGCCGATGCCGACGAAGCAGGTCATGCCGTTCTCCAGGGCGCGAGCGGCGGTGACGGTCATCATTTCCGCGGAGGTGTATTCGATGCTCATCAGGACTCTCCTCCTGCGTTGTAGACGTTTTCCTCAAGCCACTGGGTGAAGGCGTCGCGATCGCGGGCGATGGCGTCCCACTCCTTGTAGAAGCGATTGTCGCGGTCGTAGTAGCCGTGGGCATAGGAGGGGTAGGCCCCCTTCTGGGCCACGGCGATGGCGTCGATGGCCCAGCCCGGGATCACGCAGGCGTTGGGATGGTAGTCCGACTGCGTGGTCAGGTCATCGACGATCTCCTCGACGGTGACGATGCTGTGCTTGGCGGCCAGCACGGCTTCCTTCTGCACGCCGACGATGCCTTCCACCAGCACGTTGCCTTTCCGGTCGGCCTTCTGGGCGTGAACGATGGAGACGTCCGGGCGCACCGCGGGCACCGCCGCCAGGCGCTCGCCGGTGAACGGGCACTCGATGAACTTGATCTGGTCGTTGACGTTGGGCAGCTCGCTGCCCACGTAGCCGCGCAGTACCGCCAGTGGCAGGCCGGCGGCGCCGGCCTCGAAGGCGCAGGCCATGGCGGCGTGGCTGTGCTCGAGGATCTCGATCCTGCGGGGCCAGCCCTTCTCGACGGCATCGCGCAGGCGGTGCAGCGAACCCACGCCGGGGTTGCCGCCCCAGGAGAAGATCACCTTCTTCGCGCAGCCCGCGCCGATCAGCTGGTCGTAGATCAGGTCGGGGGTCAGGCGGATCAGGGTCAGGTCCCGCTTGCCCTGACGGATCACCTCGTGACCCGCGGCAAAGGGAATCAGGTGGGTAAAGCCCTCCATGGCCACGGTGGCGCCGTCCTCGACGTAGCGTGCAACCGCGTCATGCAGGCTGAGAAATTCGGCCATCTTGGTTCGCCTCCTGGTGGTTCAGCCGATGCCGGAAGAGCCGACCATCGATAGTTCGATATACGAACATAGGTTTGTGATACGAACAAAATAATCCCTCCAGCCACCGCCGTCAAACCATGAAAAAGAGGGCTGACCGAGCCAGCCCTCTTGAGGTTGAAATTTTATACAATGAAATCATATGGCTACATATTTGTTAGCCAGTTAATGGCTCGCTGCACCTGGGCCTTGCTACTACCAAGGTATAAGGCCGGGTCCGTGGCCTGGCGCAGAGCCTCGGGGCCCAGCTCCCCCTGCACGTTCTTCTGCATTTCGGGATGAGCCTCGAGCGCCTCGGCGTAGGGGCGGCCCCGCAGGCGCGCCGCCTCGGCGGCCTCGGCGCTGATGCGCTTGGCCGCGTCCGGGCCGACCACCGGCGCCAGTAGCCGCGACACCGGCTCGGCCATGATGCCGCCACCGGTCGCCGCCAGGTTGCGCCGCATCGCCTCGGGGTGCACCGCCAGCCCCTCGAGCAGCACCGCCGCCTGCTCCAGCGTGCCCTCGAGCAGCAGCGCGCTGTCGACCAGCGGCGCCCACTCGGCGTGCCACTCGCCGAGCCCCCGCTCCAGTGGCTGGGCGGCGGCGTTGAGCAGCACCGTGGTGTGGCCATGGACCTGACGGGCCGCGCCGCGGATCAGCGCGCAGCGCACCGGGTTGCGCTTGTGCGGCATGGAGGAGGACTCGCCCATGCCCTCGCCGGCCGGCTCGGCCACCTCACCCACCTCGGTCTGGGTCAGCAGGGCGACGTCCAGGGCCAGCTTTTCGGCGGCACCGGCCACCGCATCCAGGGCAGTGCCCAGGGCATGGATCGGCTGGCGATCGGTATGCCAGGGCAGCACGGCGGCATCCAGCTCCAGCCGCTCGGCGAGCGCGTCCATGAAATCGAGGCCCAGGTCGTCCCAGCCGGAGTGCACCCCCACGGCGCCGCCGAACTGCACCGGCAGCTCGACCGCCGCCAGCCGGCGGCGCGCCTGCTCCAGGCCGATGGCCCAATGAGCCACCTTGACGCCGAAGGTGATCGGCAGCGCCTGCTGCATCAGGGTGCGGCCCACCATCACGGTACCCTCATGGGCGGCCATCAGATCGATCGCCGCGGCCCGGCAGCGCACCAGCAGGGCGTCGAGGGAGGTCAGCCGCGGCCCCAGCAACAGCATCAGGGCACTGTCGACCACGTCCTGGCTGGTGGCGCCCTGGTGCCAGTAGCGCTTGAGCGCCTCCGGCAGGGCGGCGCGGCCCTGCTTGACGAAGGGAATGGCGGCGTTGCCGCCGGTGGCGATACCGGCGGCGATGGCGTCACAATCGAAGGTGTGGGCCTCGAGAGTCTCGCGCATGGTGCGGCTGGCCCCCTCGGGCATCGCCCCGCGGGCCTCCTGGACCTCGGCCAGGGCCAGCTCGAAGGCCAGCATGGCATCGACCATGGCCTGGGCGTTGCACTCGGCCAGCGCCGGTTGACTCATGAAGGGGTGCTGGATCAGGGCGGCAGGCATGACGGTCTCTCCGGTGGTTACGTGGGGCCTCGGCCGAGGGGGGGACAGGCTCCACCCATGGTCGCACAAGTGTTCGTATTTCGAACAAATATGCTAGATTAGACCACGGTTCTCCGGCAACACGACCAAGGATAACGACGGATGGAAACGTCTATGCAGGACGAGGCACTGAACCCCGACGATCGCGACTTCGTCACGGCACTGGCCAGTGGCCTCGAGGTCATCCTGGCCTTCGACGAGGCCCACCCGCGCATGACGCTCAGCGAGGTGGCGGCGCGCACCGGCATGAACCGTGCCCGGGCGCGACGTTTCCTGCTGACCCTGCATGCCCTGGGCTATGTCCGCAAGCAGCAGCGCCACTTCGAGCTGGCCCCCAAGGTGCTGAACCTCGGCTATGCGTTCCTTTCCGCCAACAACTACCGCAGCGTGATCCAGCAGATTCTCGAGGACATCACCACCGAGTGTGGCGAGTCCTCGTCGCTGGGCGTGCTGGACGGCGACGACGTCACCTACGTGGCGCGCTCCTCGTCACGCCACCGACTGATGGCCATCACCCTCTCGGTGGGCACGCGCCTGCCCGCGGCCCACACCTCCATGGGACGGGTGCTGCTGGCCCAGCTGCCGGATGCCGAGCTCGACGCCTTCCTGGCGCGGGTGGTCCTCGAGAAGCATACCGACAAGACCATCACCGACAAGGCCGAGCTCAAGCGGTGCATCCTCAAGGTGCGCCAGCAGGGCTACGCCATCGCCGACCAGGAGCTCGACTCCGGCCTGCGCTCGGTGGCCGTGCCGGCCTTCGATGCCAACGGCCGGCTGCTGGGCGCGATCAACATCAGTACCAATGCCGCCCGGGTCGACTTCGATACCCTGATCCGCCAGTACCTTCCGCTGCTGCAGGACAAGGCCCGACTAATCCGCACCAGCGTCAGCTGATGGGTGCAATTTCCAAAACACCATTCTAGAATTCGAGTTTTCACAACAAATGGATAGCCACCATGGCGGGTAGCCTGATCGAACGCACCCTGGGGGTGCTGGAAATCCTCTCGGAAGACGCCGAGGGCATGCCATTGCTGGTCATCGCGGATCGACTGCGCATTCCCAAGAGCGCGGCCCACCGCATCTGCAATGAACTGATCCGGCTCGGCCACGTCCGCCAGGATCCGAATACCCAGCGCTACCGGCTCACCACGCGACTGATGGCCATGGGACTGAGCTACCTGGCGAGCACCGGGGCCAGCGACGTCATCCAGCCGATCCTCGACCGCCTGGCCGAGGAGAGCGGTGAGCTGGTGCGCCTCTCGGTCATCGAGGGCCAGCACCTCACCTGGATCGCCAAGGCCCAGGGCGCACGCACCGGGCTGCGCTACGACCCGGACATGGGCCGTGAGGCGCCGCTGTTCTGCACCGCCAGCGGTCATGCCTGGCTGGCCGACCTCAGCGACGAGGCGGCCACCGCCCTGATCGACGCCCAGGGCCTGGAAACCGACCATCCGGTGGGTCCCGGGGCCCCCCGCACTCGCGAGGCCGTGTTCGAGCACCTGCGCCAGACCCGTGAGCGTGGCTACAGCTGGGTCAGCGACAGCATGGGGCCGGGCACGACGGCCATGGCGGCCCTGGTGCGCCACCCGCTCGACGGCCACCCCATCGGGGCACTGAGCATCGCCGGGCCCAGCGTGCGGCTCGATGCCGAGCGCGTCCAGGCCCTGGGGCCGCGCCTGATGGCCGCGGCGGCGGAGCTCTCCCAGGCCAGCGCCTCGTCACGCCTGTTCAGCTGATCCCCCACCACCCGTACGTCCCCACGCGCCGGCAAGGAGGCCGTAGTGCTCGAGATCCTCGCCATCACCACCCCGATCTTCCTGCTGATCGGCGTGGGCTATGTGATCATGGCCGGCGGCATCATCACCCGTGAGCAGCTCCAGGGCGTGGGCACCTTCGTCATGTACTGCGCCCTGCCCTCCCTGGTCATCCGGGCCCTGACCCAGAACCCCCTCGACGAGGTCCTCCAGCCCCATTACCTGCTGGCCTATGGGCTGGGCTCCCTGGTGGTGTTCGGCTTCGCTCTGCTGCTGACCCTGGGCTTGCAAGGGAAATCACTCAGCGAGGGCGCCATGCACGCCCTGGGCATGGCTGCCTCCAACAGCGGCTTCATCGGCTACCCCGTGGCCGCCATGGTGCTCGGCGCCTCGCCGGCGGCGGTCCTGCTGGCCCTCAACATGGTGATCGAGAACCTGTTGATCATCCCGGCGGCACTGATCCTCGCCGAAGCAGGCCGCCAGAGCGGCACCGGTATCGTCACGGTGGCCCGCAAGACCTTCGTGCGCCTGGTGCGCAATCCCATCCTGATTGGCCTGGTGGTGGGCGTGCTGCTCGCCATATCGGGCCTCGCCCTGCCGGGCCCGCTGGCCAAGGCCATCGACATGTTGGCCGATGCCGCCGGTCCCGCCGCGCTGTTCGTGATCGGCGGCTCCCTGTATGGGCTTCAGGTCCGCGGCATGGCCGGCGACGTCGGCCAGATCGTCGTCGGCAAGCTGCTGCTGCACCCCCTTGCCGTGCTCGGCATCTTCCTGCTGCTGCCAGAGGCGGACCCCATGCTGCTGACCGGTGCCCTGCTGTTCGCCTGTGCCCCGATGATCAGCGTCTTTCCGCTGTTCGGCCAGCGCTATGGCCTGGGCGGGGTCAGTGCCGCCGCCCTGATGGTCGGCACCCTGGCCTCCTTCGTCACCATCAGCCTGGTGATCGGGCTGATGACCCACTACGGCCTCCTGCCCGTCGCTTGAATCACCGTTCCCCCGTCACGGCCCCCGGGCACACCCCGGGGTTGACGATGCCTGCCCATTGCAATAAGTGGAACTTTGTTCTAAATTTGTATGGAATAGCGTTCCAGAGGACTGGCAATGACCGACAGACAGCAAGACTTCGATCTGGTGGTGGTGGGCTCCGGCGCGGCCGGCATGTCCGCCGCCGTCACCGCCGCCTGGCATGGCCTGAAGGTGGTGGTGGTGGAGAAGGCCGAGGGGCTGGGCGGTGCCACCGCCTGGTCGGGCGGCTGGATGTGGACCCCGCTCAACCCCTTGGCCAAGGCCGCCGGGATCGACGAGGACCCGGAGACGGTGCGCACCTACCTGCGCCATGAGCTGGGCGAGCGCTACGATCCCGCGAAGATCGACGCCTTCCTCGATGCCGCGCCCAGGATGGTCGCCTTCTTCCACGACAACACCGCCCTGCAATTCGCCGACGGCAACGCCATCGCCGATGTGCATGGCGATACCCCCGGCGCCGGCACCGGCGGCCGCTCGGTGATTGCCGCCCCCTTCGATGGCCGCCAGCTCGACAGGAAGACGCTGAAGAAGCTGCGCAGGACCATGCCGGAGACCGCTTTCCTGGGCATGCCGATCCAGGCCGGGCCGGATCTGATGGCCTTCCTGACCGTCACCCGCTCCTTCAGGTCCTTCGTCCACGTCACCAAGCGCTTCACTCGCCATCTCTATGATCTGGCCCGCTACGGCCGGGCCATGCAGCTGGTCAACGGCGTGGCCCTGACCGGGCGACTGGCGAAATCCGCCGACGAGCTGGGCGTCGAGACCCGGGTCTCGACGCCGGCCCGTCGCCTGATCAAGGAGGGCGCGCGCGTCACCGGCGTGGTGGTGGAGACACCGGATGGCGAGATCAACCTGACCGCCCGGCGGGGCGTGGTGCTGGCCGCCGGCGGTTTCCCCTGGGACATCGCGCGGCGCAAGGAGCTCTTCCCGCACACCCCCACGGGCGAGGAACACTGGCCGCTGCCGCCCCCCTCCGCCAATGGCGACGGCCTGCGCCTCGGCGAGTCGGTGGGCGGCGAGGTCGACACCAGCCTCTACTCGCCGGTGGCCTGGGCGCCGGTCTCGGTGGTCCCCTACCAGGACGGCCATGTCGGTCACTTCCCGCACATCATCGACCGCGGCAAGCCGGGCATCATCGGCGTGCTCAGGAACGGCAGGCGCTTCGTCAACGAGGCCAGCGGTTACTACGACTACGTGGACGCCATGGTCAAGGCCGTGCCCGAGGGAGAGGAGCTCTGCTCCTGGCTGATCTGCACCCACGGCTTCCAGCGCCGCTACGGGATCGGCATCACCCGACCGGCGCCGGTGCCCTTCCGGCGTTGGATCAGGAAGGGCTACCTCAAGGCCGGCAGGACCCTGGAGGAGCTGGCCCGCCAGTGCGGCATCAACCCGGACGGACTCGCGGCCACGGTAGCCGACTACAACCGCCACGCCGCCCGGGGCGAGGACCCGGAGTTCGACCGCGGCTCCACTCCCTACAACCGCAAGCAGGGCGACCCGGCTCACGGCCCCAACCCCTGCGTGGCCCCCCTGGACCAGGGCCCCTTCTACGCGGTGAAGGTGGTGCCCGGCTGCTTCGGCACCTTCGCCGGCCTCAAGATCAACGAGCACGCCCAGGTGCTCGATGGCGACGGCACACCGATCCCCGGCCTCTACGCCGCCGGCACCGATATGGCCAGCATCATGGGCGGCTACTACCCGGCCGGCGGCATCAACCTCGGCCCGGCCATGACCTTCGGCCATATCGCCGGCTTACACGCCGCCGGGAAGCGCCACGAGACGGCATCCGCCCTGAGCGATTCCGGTTCCCCGACCCCAGGAGAGACTGCATGAAGCACTTCGAACTGATCACCTTCACCGTTCTCGTCGCCACCCACGGCAAGGCCATGGCGCGCATCCAGGAAGCCCTGCAGGCCGACGGGATCGGTGGACAGCTGTTCGGCTGCTGGTATTCAGAACTGGGGCCGCTCAACCAGGTGGCCGTGCTGCGAGGTTTCGACAGCCTGGAGGCACGCCAGGCGGAGCGCGAGCATCTGCTGCTGGCCGGCAACCCGCTGGGTGTCGAGGAGTTCATGACCAACATGCGGATCGAGGACTATAGCCTCTTCCCCTTCCTCGACGGCATCACCCCGGGTGACTTCGGCCCCTTCTACGAGCTGCGCGTCTACGACGTGCGTCCTTCGGGGCTCAAGGCCACCCTCGATGGCTGGACCGACGCCGTGCCACCGCGCACCACCGACGCCTACTCGCCGCTCGCCGCCGCCTTCTACGCCACCAACGGCAAGACGCCGCGCATCATGCACCTCTGGCCCTACCGGACCCTGGAGGAGCGCCTCGAGATCCGTACCCGTACCGTCAGCGACGGCGTCTGGCCCCCCAAGGGCGGGCCCGCCCAGTTGCTCGACATGCACTCCACCATCTACCTGCCGGCCGACTTCTCGCCCCTGAAGTGAGGCGCCCACCGAGACCTGTCCCATGAGCCAACACCCCTACTCCCTCGCCGCCCTCACCGTGCTGGAGCTGTCGCCCCCGGAGATGGTGGAGACCGCGGCCCGTGCCGGCTACGACTACGTGGGCCTGCGGCCCACGCCGGCGACTCCCGAGGAGCCGAGCTTCCCGCTGCTCACCGATGCCGCCCTGCTACGCGAGACCCGGCGCCGCATCCGGGACACCGGCGTCAAGGTGGCCGATATCGAGATCCTGCGCCTCAAGCCCGACACCCGGGTCCGCGACGACTTCGCTCGCTTCGTGGAGGTGGGCGCGGAACTGGGCGCCAGCGACATCCTGGTCGCCGGCAACGACGACGACCACGCGCGCCTGATCGACAACTTCGCCGCCCTCTGCGAGCTGGCCGCTCCCCACGGCCTGCACCCCCACCTGGAGTTCATGCCCTGGACCGGGGTCAAGGACCTCAACCAGGCGCGTCGCATCGTCGGCGCGGTGCGCGAGGCCGGCCATGCCAACGCTTGCCTGCTGGTCGACGCCTTCCACCTGGACCGCTCACGCAGCCGCCTGGAGGACCTTGCCCAGGTGCCCGCCGACTGGATGCGCTACGTGCAACTATGCGATGTGCCCGGACCGATCCCCGCCAGCATGGACGAGATCCTGCGCGAGGCCCGCTGCGAACGGCGCTTCCCCGGCGACGGCCAGGCGGATCTCAAGGGCCTGCTGGCGGTGATATCGCCCACTGTGCCGCTCAGCCTGGAGATCCCCACCGACGCCCTGCGCCAGCAGGGGGTCAGCGCCCTGGAGCGAGCCCGCACGGCCCTGGAGAAGGCCCACGCCCTGGTCGGCGACTGACGCTACCCTGTATTACAGCTTTTCGTCGCCCGGCAGTCGGTTGCCGGGCAATTTTCATTAGCAGGCTATGCTATGCTAGAATCAGAACATGATTCTATTCCCCCCACCCTCTTCTTCAGCGGTGATGCATGCCAAGACTTCCCACCAGGGCCCTGCCGGGCGACCGCCCGCTGCTCGGCATCGGCTACATGCTGATCGCCGGCCTGCTGTTCGTGGTGCTGGACAGCATCGCCAAGTGGCTGACCCAAACCCACTCACCGGTGCAGGTACTGTGGGCCCGCTATGCCGGTCATATGGTGATCCTGGCGGGCTATCTGCTGTGGCTGGGGCTGCCGCGCTTCCGCGGTCTGCTCATCACCGAGTCCCTGGGCGGCCAGTGTCTGCGCGGCCTGCTGCTTGCCGCCGCTAGCCTGCTTGCCTACCTGTCGCTGCGCGAGTTACCGCTGCTGCAGGTCTATGTGTTTCACTTCGGCGCGCCCCTGTTGGTCACCCTGCTGGCGGTGCCACTGCTGGGCGAGCGGGTCGACAGGGCCCGAGGCCTGGCGGTGCTGGTGGGCTTTCTCGGCGTGCTGGTGGCGGTGGGCCCGCTGGACTGGCGCACCCAGCCAGCCGCCCTGCTACCCTTCGGCATGGCGCTGTGCTTCGCCCTCTACCAGATCACTACCCGACGCTTCGGCCGCCACGATCATCCGCTTACCTCGCTGTTCTATACCGGCCTGGCCGGCGCTCTGGTCAGCAGCGTCGCGGTGCCCTTCTTCTGGACCCCAGTCGGCCTCGCCGAGCTGCCGCCGTTCCTGGCCATCGGGGTGATCGGTGCCGTCAGCCAACTGTCGCTGATCCTGGCCATGCGCTGCGCCCCCGCCTCGCTGGCCTCACCCTTCCTCTATGTGCAGATCGTCTGGGCCTCGCTGTTCGGCTTCGTGCTGTTCGGGGACGTCCCGCCCCTCACCACCTACCTGGGGGCCAGCCTGATCATCGCTGCGGGGATTTTCCTGGCCACCCGGCGCAGTTGACCAGAAGACGGCGCCCCGCCGATCACGGCGGGGCGCAGGGACGGAAACACCCGGGCGCCTCAGGGCCGCCGGATGGCGAACTCCTCCGGCGACTGGTCGAGCGAGCCCGCCTCGTACATCGCCCAGGCGGTGATCGACTGCCAGCGCTCCAGGTACTCCTGGGCCGCCTCGCCGGAGAGGTTCAGCGGCGTGGCACCGACATTGTCCAGGAAGGCCTGGAAGGCCTCGGTCTCCACGGCCTCGGCATAGGTATCCTCGAGGATCGCCTTGATGTGGTCGGGGGTATCCTTATGCACGTAGGCGCCCTTGAAGGAGCCATAGGGCATGTAGGGCCGCAGGCCGGGAATCAGTTCGGTGAGCGCCGGCATGTCCGGATAAGCCTCGAGACGCTCGGCATCGAGTACCGCCAGGGCCCGAAGGCGACCGGAGTTGATGTACTCGCGGGTAGAGGAGAGGCTCGAGGGCATGAAATCGATATGCCCTCCCTGCAAGGCGGAAATGCCCGGGCCCTCGCCGGCGAAGGTGACATGGCGCACGTCGAAGTCGATCAGACTGCTGACCAGCGCATGGGTGGTGGCGGCCAGACTCGCCGCGCCCTGGTTGCCCATGCGCAGCTCGCCCGGGTTCTCCCGGATATGAGCGACCAGTTCCTCCATGGTCTCGAAGGGGCTATCGGCCGGTACCACGAAGACCACGATGTCGACGCTGGTGATGTTCACCGGATGCAGGTCGCTGTAATCGAAGTCGGCGAGTCCCAGCAGGGGAAAGAGTTGCGGATTCTCGGCGCCATACAGGATGTGGTAGCCGTCGGCTCGCTGGTTCAGCACGTGATTGGTGCCGATCACCCCGGTCCCCCCCGGGCGATTGGTGAGGATGACCGTCGTGCCGAGAAGCTCTTCCACATGGGGCGTCAGGCCGCGGGCGATCACGTCGGTGGAACCACCGGCCCCCCACTGGATGGTGCCCTGGATATTGCGTTGGGGGTAGTCGGCCAGGACCGTACCGGCCATCAGCATGGCGGCGGTGGAGATGGCGAGACTCGCGGTTGTCAGGCTCTTCATGATGTACACCTCTATTGTGATTGTGGTTGCGCTGGGCACTGCGCAGCCGTGTTCGAGCACGCTGCGCCGGCTCATCCCTGCCCTACGGTGAATAGCCACCGCCCTCCTTGATCGGTGGCCGGGAAAGCATCAGGTTTGCAGGCTCGCCTCCGGCGCCCCGAGGGCACTCCAGCCACCATCTGCCACCAGCACGCTGCCGGTGATGAAGCTGGCCTGCGGCGAGGTGAGAAAGGCGATCGCCTCGGCGATCTCCGCCGGGTCGGCCAGCCGTCCCATCGGGGTTCTGGCCTCGAGGGCCGCGATATCGATGGTGCCGCGCCGTTCCAGTTCGTCGATCAGGGTGGTACGCACATAGCCGGGGGCGATGGCATTCACGCGCACCCCGTGTCGAGCCCATTCGCAGGCCATGGAGCGGGTCATGCCAAGGATCCCGGCCTTGGCCGCACCGTAGGCGTTACGGGTTGGAATGCCGCCCAGAGCGGCGATGGAGCTCAGATTGACGATGGCTCCCTGCCTCCGTGCCAGCATCTCGCCAGCGACCGCCTGGGTGACCAGGAAGGTGCCGCACAGATTTACCCTGAGCACCTGCTCGAAGCCCTCCCCGGACTGCCCCAGGGTCTCCCCCGGCTGCTCGGCGATACCGGCATTGTTGATCAGCACGTCAATGCGACCGAAGGCAGCCATTACCCGCTCGACCATGGCGCTGACTTGTTCCGTGTCGGTAACGTCGGCCTCTACGCCCAGGTGACCCGGCCCCAGCTCCTTGGCCCGAGCCACGGCAGCCTGGCCGTCGAGGTCGATGACGACCACATGGGGGATGTCCCGAGCGAGGCGCCGAGCGGTAGCCCAGCCGATGCCCTGGGCGCCTCCGGTGACCAACGCCACCGCACTCATGACGCCACCCATTCATTGAGGCGATCGATGCCGCGAATCAGGCGGGTCTCCTGTGCCACGATCAGGTGGCCGGAGGCCGCCAGGTACTCGGCGAAGGCGGGGTGAGCATCGCGCGCCGCACAGCGTCGCTCGTAGTCGGCCAGGGAGTCGTATCCCCACAGGTGCACGAACTGGTTCTGGGGGCCCACTACGCTGGTGTGGAAGCCCAGCGGCGTGCCCAGGGTCTCCTTGAGGATCGGCATCGCCAGGCGATGGAAGACCTCGACGAACTCGCCCATCCTGCGCGGTGCGATGGTGTAGACGCGGTGGTCAATCAGCGGCTTGATGGCCATGGGCCTTCTCCTTTTCCGGTGTCTCGGCGGCCGGCGCCCGCTGCGCCAGGTCGTCGTCGATGCCGGCCAGATGGCGGCCGGTGATGTAGCCGAAGGTCATGATCGGTCCCAGGGTGATCCCCGCAGCGGGATAGCTGCCGCCCATGATGCTGCGCCGGTCGTTGCCCACGGCGTAGAGTCCCTGGAGACACTCACCGTTACCGTCCAGCACCCGCCCGTAGACGTCGGTCTTGATGCCGTCGAAGGTGCCGAGGTCGCCCATGTAGACCTTGACGGCGTAGAAGGGCCCCTTGTGGATCGGCGCCACGCAGGGGTTGGGCCCGTGCTGGGGGTCGGCCAGGTAGCGGTTGAAGCTGGTGGTGCCGCGGCCAAACTGGCGATCCTCGCCGGCCGCGGCGCCCTCGTTGTACTCGGCGACGGTGTGCTCCAACTGGCCGGGCTCGACCCCGATTTCACGCGCCAGCTCGGTCAGCGTGCGGCCGCGCTTCAGGTACCCCTTGCGGATCAGCCCCCCGACCGGCATCGGCGCCGGCTTGACGTAGCCCAGGCCGTACTTGCTCAGGCAGGTCTGGTCACAGATCAGCCACATATGGGTGCTGTCGTCCTGACAGTGCTCGAGCATGGCGGTACCGACGTCGTGGTAGGAATCGGACTCGTTGCAGAAGCGCCGGCCATCGGGGCCGATGCCGACCACCCCCGGCTTGTAGCGGTCGAGCAGATGGGGAAACTTGCCTGTCCCGCCGCCCTTCCTGGGTACCAGGGACGTGGGCATCCAGGCGGAGGTCTGGGGGTACTCGCAGGTCACCGGCACGCCGAGCGCCTCCACCATGGCCAGGCCATCACCGGTGTTGCTCTCCGGTACCGGCGAGTGATGCTCACCGCCCCGCCGCAGGTGCGGATAGGCCTGGCGGATGCGCGCCACGTCCTGAGCGAAACCGCCGCAGGCCAGCACCACCCCCCGGCGTGCCTCGATGGTCACCTCGCGCCCCTCGAGCAGCGCCCGGGCGCCACGGACCCGGCCTTCGACATGCAGCAGTTCGCGGGCCGGCGCGCCGGTGTGGATCGGAATGCCCAGATCGAAGGCACTCCTGGCCAGCCGCGCGGCCAAGGCATTGCCGCTGGTCACATTGACACCGCGGCGGTAGAGCACGAGCTCCTTCAAGTGGATGGCCAGGCGCTTGGCCACATAGCGAAAGGAAGTCAGTGAGCGGGTGGCATTGAAGAAGTGCTTGAGGTCGGCATTGGAGGAGTTGAACATCATGCCAATGAAGGTGATGGTCTCGAGCGGCGGGCGCATCCGCCGCATCTCCTTGCCGAGTTCGCGCAGGTCGAAGGGGGCGGCCAGGATCGAACGGCCGATATCGATGCCACCCGGTCGCGTCGGATGGTAGTCGGGGTAGAGGGTCGGCACGAACTCGACGGCGGTCTCCCGCTCGAAGAAATCCACCATCTCCGGTCCCTTGTCGAGGAAGGCCTCGACGGCCTCGGCGTCGAAGAAGTCGCCGGCCTCGGTGCGCAGGTAGTCGCGGGCGGCCTCACGTGAGTCGTCGGGATTCTGGGCCCGGCCGTGATGGTTGCCGGGAATCCACAGCACGCCACCGGAGAAGGCGGTGGTGCCGCCGAAGACATCGGCCTTCTCGAGAACGATGACCTCGAGCCCTTGCCTGGCGGCGGTGATGGCGGTGGAGAGGCCACCGGCGCCGGCGCCGAGCACCAGCACATCGCACTGGACTTCCTGCGAGGGATGGCGTGTTTGCATGTTGGGAGTCATGTGACTGCCCTCCTGTCAGGGTCTTGTTATCGAAGCGGGGATCACGCCGCCGAGAAGCCGGGGCGCGGCACCTTGTCCATCAGCATGCAGGGCAGCCCACCATCGACGCCGAGCTCGGCGCCGTTGACGTAACCGGCCCGCTCGCTGAGCAGGAAGAGCACCGCATTGGCGATGTCCTCGGCCTCGCCGATGCGACGACTGGCGGTGAAGGCCTCGCGCGCTTCGGTGACCCCGGGCTGGGCGTAGAAGGCCGCCGAGAGCTCGGTGCGAATCATCCCCGGGGAGACAACGTTGCTGCGCACGCCGAGACGCCCCCACTCGGCGGCCAGCTGGCGGGAGAGGATCGCCACCGCCGCCTTGCTCGGGCTGTAGGCGCCGCTCCAGGTCTGGGGCTGGTTGGCGGAGACCGAGGCGATGTGCACGATGCTGCCGCGGCCCCGGTCGCGCATCGGCTGGCCGAAGGCCCGGGCGCAGAGCAGGTAGCCGGTGAGGTTGACCGCCAGCACCGCATTCCAGTCGGCCAGCGACACCTCGGCGAGCCCGCCGGGGCGCAGGATGCCGGCGCCGTTGACCAGCCCCTGGCAGGGGCCCAGGGCCTCCTCCACCGCCGCCGCCGCCCGGCGCACCTGCGCCTCATCGGCGATATCGCAGGCCAGGGCGAGTCGCCGTCCGGGCAGGCCGTCAAGGTCCCCCGCCAGGGCCTCGCAGCCCGCCAGGTTTCGATCCAGCAGGGCCACGTCGGCGCCCGCCTCGGCCAGGGCGCGGGCGATGCCGGCGCCGATGCCGCTGGCCGCGCCGGTGACCACCTGGACCATGCCGGCCAGGCCGAGCCAATCCCTCGATGTCGTCGTCTGTGCTGCCATCCGAAGCCTCCTCTGATGGTGTCGGCGCCTCCACCGGGTCGCCTGATGACCGTGGATGGCTTGTATTTTTCATTGGAGAGAGAGGCGATATAAGGCACATTGCCCAACAAGAGTTGGACGATTTCTAACTTCCTTCACTCTTTGGTCTAAGCTCGGGGGAGATCCCTGGCGGGAGGGAAACGAGGATGAGCGACGCGCTCGAACGAGCCGTGCCGGTCTTCAAGCTGTATGGGGAGACACAGCACTGGCCGACGCCGGACCTTTTGCACTGCGAGCTGATCCGCGAGCGCAGCGGCCCCCACAACTGGCACATCCCGCCCCATCGCCACGCGGACCTGATGCACCTGCTCTATATCCGTCGCGGCGAGGGCGAACTGCACCTGGAAGGCGTCGGGCATCCCATCGCCGGGCCCAATGTGCTGGTGGTGCCGGCCATGGTGATCCACGGCTTCGACTTCGAGAAGGACACCGACGGCTATGCCATCACCCTCTCACGGCCGCTGATCGGCGAGCTCACCGAGCGGCTCGGTGCCCAGGGGCAGACCTTCTTCCAGGCCGCCCACTTTCCCCTGGCCGACCAGCCCGAGGCCGCCGCCATCAATACCCTGGTCACCCAGTTGCACGCGGAGTATCGCTATCCCGCCGCGGGACGCGAGCCGATGCTGCACGCCATGATCCAGGCCCTGGCGGTGCTGGTGGCACGTCGCGGCGAGCGGCGCCGTATCCATCAGTTGCCCAACCGCGACAAGGCCTACGCCCACCTGGTGCGCTACCAGACCCTGGTGGAACGGCACTACCGGGAGCAGCCCTCGGTGGCCTCGCTGGCCGACCGGCTGGGCATCACCGGCACCTACCTCAACACCCTCTGCCAGCGCCTGGCCGGCGTCAGCGCCCAGCGACTCCTCCATGAGCGGCTGATGCTGGAGGCCAAGCGATTGCTCACCTACACGCGCATGACAATCAGCGAGGTGGCCTACCAGCTTGGTTTCTCCGAACCTGCCTATTTCACCCGCTTCTTCAAGCGCCATACCGGCCTGTCACCCAAGGCGTTTCGCCAACGCCAGTCGTGAGCGAAAAAAAGCGCCCCCCGACATCATCAAGGGGGCGCAAGGTCCTGCGGAGGACAGGAAAAGTGCTCGACTCAGGGGCGTGGGATGCCCAGTTCTTCGGGAGAAACCTTGGCGGCGCCGGCATCCTCGAGTAGCCAACTCGTCAGCGCCTGCCAGCGATCGATGTACTCCTGTGCCTCGTCGCCGCGCAGGTTAAGCGTTACGCCGCCGAAGTCGCTGTTGTAGCGTTCCGTGAAGGCGTCACTGCCTACTGCCGCCTCGAAGGCGTCGGCCAGGGTGACTTTGGCCTCCTCGGGAGTGTCCTTGTGGACGTAGATACCCTGGAAAGACCCCCAGGGCAGATACGTCTCCGCCTCGGGCAAGTCCTCGGTAACCGCGGGAATGTCCGGCAGCAGCTCGATGCGCTCCTCCGCCAGGATCGCGAGCCCCTTGAGCTTTCCGGACTTCAGGTACTCCACCGCCGGCGGCAGGCTGAGCGGCATGAATTCGATGTGCTCGCCCATCAAGGCGGTGATGCCGGGGCCGTCACCGCCAAAGGTCACCTTACGCACGTCAAGATCGTAGTCGGTCACGGCGTCGAGAATAGTGTGGGTAATATGCGGCGTCGCCCCTGTGCCCACATCGCCCATACGCAGGCTACCCGGCTCAGCCTCGATGGCGGCCAGCAGGTCACCGAGGGTGTCGTGGGGACTATCGGGATGCACGGCGATCACCACCAGTCCCTGGCCGATCACATTGATGGGAGTGAAATCCTCATAGGCAAAGTCGGCGACGTCCAGCACGGGATAGAGGGTGGTGTCCTGGGTGCCGACCAGCAGGTTATAGCCATCGGGCCGCTGCTGGCGCACGTAGTTGACCCCGATGACCGCTCCACCGCCGGGACGGTTGTGGGGAATGATCGACACTCCCAGTTCCTCCTCGGCCAGTGGAATCAGTGTTCTGGCCACCAGGTCGGTCAAGCCTCCCGCTCCCCACGGGATGGTGGCATGGATGTCTCGCTCGGGGTAGGCGGCATAGGCCGCACCCGTCAAGGGAAGCAGGACGGCGGCGAGAGCGAGGGCGGAAAGCGGCTTGTTCATGGTTCCAGCACTCCAAATCGTTGTTGTCGCTATGGCAGGGAGACCGGTGCAGTCCTTCGAACTCGCCGGCCCCTTGACGAGCACCCTAGACCATGTCTTGATAACCACACAACAAAAAGTTGAACACAGTTCCACTAAAGAACAAAGCACCAAGTCCAAACGTCTGGTCACCACCAGCCACCATCACCACCTGAGGGAGCCTCATGCAGATCGCCATCGACTCCTACTGCTTTCACCGCTACTTCGGCGAGGTCTATCCGGGTCTCGAGTCCCCCCCACGGGAGGCCATGACCCTGAACGAGGTCATCGACCGAGCCATCGCCTTCGGCGTCGAGGGCGTGTCGCTGGAGTCCTTCATGCTCGATGACGCCTCCCCGGAGCGGCTCGCTGCGCTGCGCGAGAGGCTCGACGAGGCGGGCCTCGCCCGTGTCTGGGCCTGGGGGCATCCGGATGGCCTGGGCTCGGGCAGCCGGCCCGAGGCCCTGGAGGACCTCTTTGCCCACATCGAGGTGGCCCATGCCCTGGGCGCCGGGGTGATGCGCATCTGCGCCGGGGGGCGACGGACCCGACCGGCCAGTTGGGCGGATCATAGCCGCGGCCTGCTGCCGCTGCTGCGGCGCGCCACCGAGCGTGCCGAACAGCGTGGGCTGGTGCTGGCCGTGGAGAACCATGTGGACCTGCTGGCCGACGAACTGGTGGAGCTCATCCAGTCGGTCGACAGCCCAGCCCTGGGGGTCTGCCTCGACACCGCCAACAACCTGCGCCTGCTCGAGGACCCCATGATGGCGATCGAGACGCTCGCCCCCTACGCCCGGGCCACCCACCTCAAGGACATCACCGCCCACCGTGGCGACCCCAAGAGCTTCGGCTTCTGGCCCAGCGTGCCTCTGGGGCAGGGCCTGATCCACATCCCTGCCACCCTGCGGTTGCTGAAACAACATGACTATCAGGGCCTGCTAGCCCTGGAGATCGACTACCTGCACCCAGACCACGGTGACGAAGCGAGTGCCATCGGCAACAGCATCGACTACCTGCGTCGTACCCTGGCCAAACTGTAACGCCATATTCCACCGGAGATCCTCGACCATGACGACACCCTTGAAGATCGCCCTGATCGGTGCCGGCGCCATGGGGCGCCAGCATGCCGGCTACGTCGCCAGGGAATCCGCCGCGATCCTGGTGGCCAGCGCCGACCCCTTCAGCTCGTCGCTGGCCGACGAGACCGGCATCGAGCACTTCACCGACCATCGCGAGATGCTCGACCAGGTGCGACCGGATGCAGTGATCATCGCCAACCCCAACGATCTCCACGTCACCACCGCCATCGACTGCCTGGAGCGCGGCATCCCCGCCTTGCTGGAGAAGCCGGTGGCCTGCTCGCAGGAGGAGGCAAAGCAGTTGATCGCCGCCCAGCAGCGGTACAACGTGCCAATCCTGGTAGGCCATCACCGCCGCCACAACCCAGTGGCCGCGCGCGCCAAGGCGATCATCGACGAGGGCCGTCTCGGTCGCCTGGCCACCGTCACCGGCATGTGGCAAACCTGCAAGCCCGACGAATATTTTTCCATGGAGTGGCGCCGCCGGCCGGGAGCCGGGGTGGTGCTGATCAACCTGGTCCATGACCTGGACATGCTGCGCCACTTCTGTGGCGAGATCTCGGGCGTGCAGGCCATGACCCACAATGCTTTGCGCGGCTTCGAGGTGGAGGACAGCGCCATCGTCCAACTGGAGTTCGTAAACGGGGCCCTGGGCAGCCTGACTGGCTCGGACGGAGTGGTGTCCCCCTGGGGCTGGGATCAGAACGTCAACGAGGTACCTCTCTATGCCAAACACCTCGACCAGAGCTGCTATTTCCTGGCCGGCAGCGAAGGCGCGCTAAGCGTGCCGCAACTCTCGCTGTGGCGATATGGCGAGGCTCGCGGCTGGCAGCATCAACTGGTCTGCGAGTCACACCGCTTCACCGAGGGTAGCGCCCAGCAGCGTCAGCTCGCCCATTTCATCGAAGTCGCCCGCGGCCAGGCCGAACCGCTGGTCAGCGTGGAGGATGCCGCCCGGACCCTGGCGGTGATCGATGCCATTCAGGAGGCCGCCCGCACCGGCCAACGAAAGGTACCTCGTTCGCCGTGAGTTCGGCATCCACGGCATACGATGGGCAGCAGGGGCTTGCCGAAGAGAAAAAAATGGAACACTATTCAAATATTGGAAATAATTCTGAAAATTGCCGCCAAATGCCGGCGGCCCGATGATGCTGTGAGGTGGAATATGCCGGACACGACGACGTCCCCCTGGGACGATGTGGTCGACCTGCTGGTCGTTGGCGCTGGAGCGGGTGGCATGACGGCGGCCCTGGTCGGCAGTCTGGAGGGGCTCGAGGTGCTGCTGTGCGAGAAGACCGAGATGGTGGGCGGCATCACCTCCACCTCCGGCGGAACCATCTGGATACCCGGCACCCACCTCAGTATAGAGGCCGGGGTACCCGATACCACCGAGGCCGCCGCTAGCTTCCTCGACGCCGTAGTGGGCGAGCGCGGTGGCGACGCCCAGCGCGCCGCCTTCCTTGAGGCCGGCCCACAGGCGGTCGAATTCCTGCAGTCGAGGACAGCGGTGAAACTGGCCGCCGCCCAGGCTCACCCGGACTACATCGGCAACCAGCCCGGTGAAGCCTACGGCGGGCGTGCCCTGGCCCCGCTGCCCTTCGACGGGCGCCGGCTGGACAAGGCCGACTTTATCCGGATACGTCCGCCGCGGCGCGAGTTCATGGCCCTGGGCGGCATGATGACGGCACGCAACGAGATCGACGCCCTGCTGCACCCCTTGGCCTCGCTGGGCAACTTCCGCCTGGCCGCGACCACTGTGCTGCGCTACGCCTTCGACCGCCTGCGCTACCCGCGCGGTACTCGCCTGGTGATGGGCAATGCCCTGGTCGCCCAACTGCTCTACAGCCTGCGCCAGCAGGACGTCCCGCTGCGCTTCGAGACACGGCTGGTCGAGCTGGTCAAGGAAGGGGATGCCGTGGTCGGTGCCCTCATGGCAGGCCCCGATGGGCATCGCCGGATCCGTGCGCGCCGCGGCGTGGTCCTGGCCACCGGCGGTATCGCTCGCCACCCCCGGCTACGCCAGCAACTCTACCCCGAGGCCGCGCGCCGCTACTGCCTGGCCCCGGAGACAAATACCGGCGACGGTGTCGAGATGGCGCTGGCTGGCGGCGCGGCCCTGACCGTGGGGCTCGATAGCCCCGGCTTGTGGATGCCCTGCTCGATTCTCAAGCGCCAGGACGGCACGGAACTGATGTGGCCGCACATCATCCTCGACCGCGCCAAGCCAGGGTTGATCGCGGTGAATAGCGCCGGGCGGCGCTTCGTCAACGAGTCGGATTCCTACCACGACTTCGTGATGGGTATGCTGCGCTCACCCGAGCAGGCGCCGGACAAGCCCGCCCATCTGATCTGCGATCGAGCTTTCCTCGACAAGTACATCCTGGGCATGGTGTTCCACGGGAGCCGTCGCCTCAAGCCGTTCCTGAAGGCCGGCTACCTGATCGAGGGGGAATCCCCCCAGGCGCTAGCCAAAAAGATCGGCGTCGACCCGGCCGCCCTGGAGCAGACCCTGGCCGACTACAATCGCGATGCCGAACGCGGCGAAGACCCCGCCTTTGGCCGCGGCACGAGCGCCATGAACCGCTATAACGGCGACCCCGAGCAGACCCCCAACCCCTGCGTGCGGCCGCTCGGCCCCGGCCCCTATTACGCCCTGGCGGTATGGCCGGCCGACCTGGCCAGCAGCGCCGGTCTCAAGGGCGATGAGGATGGCCGGGTGCTGGATGCGGACGAACGGCCGATCCACGGGCTCTACGCCTGCGGCAACGACCTGGGTTCGATGTTCCGCGGTACCTATCCGGGCCCCGGCACCACTCTGGGACCGGCCATGGTGATGGCCTGGCGGCTCGTTCAGCACGCCACAGCCAAGGAGGACCTGGCCAACGCCCACACGTCGCAACGGACCGTAGTATGACGCGAAGCCAGGTGACTGCCTGAACGCCCCCGCCATGAACGACCAGGCCCCCGGCTTCCGCCGGGGGCCTGGTCGTCTGGGGGTGGTCATAAGTACTGGAGGGGCTAGGCCTTGGGCGGCAGGCCAGGGATATGCGCCATGATGGAATCGGCGAATCCGCCGTCGGCCAGCAGGTTCTGGCCAGTCACATAGGCCGCACCCTCGCCGAGCAGGAAGGCGACGATGCCGGCGATATGCGCCGGCTGGCCGATCTGATGCAGAGGAATCACCTGCTGGCGCCGCTCGGCCACTTCAGGGTGCTGGTACAGCCTATCGGTGGCCGAGGTGTGGATCATGCCCGGCGAGATGCTGTTGACCCGGATGCCGTCCGCCGCCCACTCCTGGGCGAGTTGCTGGGTCAGCATGATGACCGCCGCCTTGCTGGTGGAATAGGCACCGCTGCCCGGATGGGGATGGACCCCCACCATGGAGGCAATGTTCACCAGGCTGCCACGGCTGGCCTTGAGCGCCGGATAGGCCGCCTTGGCCAGCAACCAGGGGCCTCGCGTGTTGACGTCGAACAGCCGATCCCAGTCGGCCTGGTCCAGCTCGGCGAGACGACCGGGCGCCATGATGCCGACGTTGGACACCACCCCGTCCAGGCTTCCGCAGAAGGCCAGCGCCTCCTCCACCAGCCGCGACGGCACGGTGGGATCGGCCATGTCGCCGACCAGCACCGAAACCCTTGCCCCCTGTGCTTCGAGTTCCGCCACCAAGGCGCTGAACGCCTCGCTTTTGCGGCTGGCGGTCAGCGCCAGGTACGGAGTCTCGCTCCTGGCCAGGGCATCACTCGCCAGTTGGCGGGCGATGCCCGCACCAATGCCACGGCTCGCGCCGGTGATCAGGATTCGCATGAGTTCTCTCCTTCTTCTTGGGGGTCAGGGGTCGGGTGTCGGGGAGCCAGGCCCTCGATCAAGCACCGACTTGCGCGCAGGGCCTCCCGGGCCCAGCGTTCGTGACCGAGTTCAGCGATGCGCCGCTGGTTCGGCACCTCGACGCTGACCGGCAGGTCGTCCGGCAGTTGGCGCCAGAAACCGGCCAGATCGATGCCGCCCTCCCCGGGCAGCCACCGCTCGCAGCGGGCCGCGCGGATCAGTTCGGCGTCGTCGGTCGGACGCTCCGCCGGGCCATCGCAAAGCTGGGCATAGTGCAACCAGTCGCTAGGCAGATCGGCGAGCTGATCCGGTCGTCCTCCGGAACGGTCGAAGTGCAGCGCATCGACGATGATGCCGCCATTGGGCTGGGCAGCCTGTGCCACAACCCGCCGCGCTGCGTCCAGGTCGGGAACTTGGGTCCAGGGCATGAACTCCAGGTCGCAGGCGAGCCCGAAGGGGCGCGCCGCCTCACAGAGCGCCGCGTAGGAAGCGAGCAGACGGCCGGGGTCCGGGTCGTCGGCGGCCACCAGGATCACCCGGGCGCCAAGTTCGGCGCCGGTCTCGAAGAAGTCCAGGTACCCCTCGGCCCGGAAGCGGGCATCCAGCCGGATCATTTCGAGATCAAAGATGCCGACCCCCGTGGCGGCAATAGCCGCCCGTGTGTCGCGCCGCAGGGAGGTATCTTTCATCAGCGGAAAGGCCAGGCCTCCCGGCGCGGCTGGCAGTAGACGGATGCCGGCATAACGGTAGCCCGTACGCGCGGCCACCTCGAACATCTCGGGTGGGCTCAGGCCTTCGGTGGTCAGGTGCGACAGCGAGTAAACTCGTGCCATGCTCAGGCTCCTCTACTAGCCAACGGATCGCTCGCCGACGGCGAGGATGAGAGCGACGGCCCGGTGGCCGCCAGGGTAAGGCCGGCGGCATGATGCGCGGTCACATAGCCGAAGGTCATGGCCGGCCCGAGAGTAATGCCACCGCCGGGATAGCGGCCGGCCATCACACTGGCCATGTCGTTGCCAGCGGCGTAGAGGCCTGGAATCGGAGTGGCGTCCTCGCCCAGGACGCGACCGTGTTCGTCAGTCGCCAGCCCGGCGAAGGTTCCGAGGCTGCCGGGCAGCACCTTCACCGCATGGAAGGGCCCCCGAGCGATGGGTGCCACGCAGGGGTTGGGCGTCTGATCTGAATCGCCCATGCCACGCTGGTAGGGAATCTCGCCTCGCCCGAAGGCGGGGTCCTCCCCGTGGGCCGCATAGTGGTTATAGGTCGCAAGCGTCGCGGTGAGACCCTCGGGATCGATGCCACAGGCCTCGGCCAGTGCCTCCGGGGTCGTGCCGCTCTTGAGGTAGCCATTGCGCTGCCATGGTGACAGCGGCAGCGGCGCCGGCCGCGACATGCCCAGGCCGTAGCGACGCTGGAAGCGGTGATCGCAGATCAACCAGGCCTCCACCGGCTCCCCCTCCGGCACGGCAGCGAACAGGGCCCGCATGAAATCGTGATAGGAACCAGCCTCGTTGACGAAGCGTCGGCCATCGCGGGTCACCGCGATCAGCCCTGGCTTGGCGCGGTCGATCAAATGTGGAAAGCGCCCGACGCTGCCGTCGCGACGCGGCACCAGCGATACCGGCGCCCAAGCCGCGTTGGAGAAGTCGAAGGCTCGTACCCGCGCGCCCACCGCCTCGGCCAGGCGCAGACCATCGCCACTGTTGGTGAGCGGCGCCGCCGAGCGGTGCGGGGTACCAGCGGCCACATGCGGCAGTAGCGCGAGATGCCGGCAAGTGTCGTGGGGAAACCCTCCGGCCGCCATCACCACGCCGCGACGCGCCCACACCCGACACTCGCCGCTCGGTGTGTCGAGCAGCGCCCCGGCGACTCTCCCCTGCCGTGTGACCAACCGTCGTGCGGGACTCGACGGTAGCAGTGTCACCCCCCGATCAATGGCACTCTTCAACAGCCCGGCGACCAAGGCGTTGCCGTTGACCAGTTGCATGCCGCGGCGGTGAATCGCCAGATCGAGGAAGTGGCGCGCCACGCGGCGGCCGACATGGGCGAAGGAGACCGGAGAGCGCATCGCCTTGAGGAAATGCCCCAAGTCCGTGCCCGCAGAGATACCCATGCCCCACAGGGAGTGCAGGTCTAGAGGGGGACGCAGCAGGTGGATAGCGCGGCCCAGGCGGCGGCCATCGAAGGGCGCCGCGCATACCGAACGCCCCCCCGTGGCGGCATGGGGCTGGTGGCCGTGGAAGTCGGCCACCCGGTTGCCATCGACGAAGTCCAACGCCGTGTGGCGACGGAAGAAATCGACCATGGCCGGACCCTGATCCAGGAACATGTCGACCCGGGCCGGCTCGTAGCCCTCACCCAGCTCTTCACGTAGATAGGCCCGCGGTGTCTCCGGAGGTTCGTTGATGCCCGCCTCGCAGGCCAGGAAGTTACGGGGGATCCACATCCAGCCGCCCGACCAAGCGGTGGTGCCGCCCAGCACGGGGGCCTTCTCGGCGACGACCACCTCGAGCCCCAGATGGGCGGCGGTGACCGCCGTGGCAAGCCCCCCGGCCCCCGAACCGATCACCAATAGATCACACGCTAGGTCGGGGGCGGAAAAGGCATGAGACTCGGGGGGCATAGGGTCACTCCAGAATCAATGGTCCTCGCTACAACTGCGAGGCGGTGGAGGGGCGGCCGGCCCGAAGCAGGCCTGATGCCGAGGTGGAGGCAGCCAGTTCGCTGGCCACCTTGAGCAGCTCGTCGCCTAGCGCCAGCATGCGTTCCTCGCTGAAGCGGATACTGGGACCGGCGATGCTGAGGGTACCGAGGGCGGCTTGGTCACCGCGCCGCACCGGCGCGGCAATGGCGTTCATGCCCGGCGCGAAGGTCTCCACCGTGAGACTGAAGCCCCGCTCGCGGGTCATCTTCAGCGCCTCCAGCAGGGCAGAGACCGTGGCCGGCGCATTGGGGCCGTACTCCTCGACATTGCCAAACCCCTGCTCCGCGACCAGTTCTAGGGCCGCCTCGTCGCTCAGTGTGCTCAGCCAGGCGAGCCCCGAGGAGCTGCAGGAGAGCTTGGCCACGGCGCCCATGTCCGGGTCGTAGCGCAACCCGCGTGTCGCACCCTGGGACTTGGCCACCCAGGTCAGGCTGCGCCCGTCCACTACAGCCAGCCGGACCAGTTCACCGCTTTGCTCCGCCAGGCGATCGAGCAACGGCTGGGCGGCATCAAGGATGCCCATCTCCCCAAGAAAGCCGAGCCCCAGGGAGACCAGCTTGGTGGTCAGCATGTAGTCCCCCTGGTCGCGGACCTGACGTACATAGCCGTAGCGGGCCAGGTCGGTCAGCAGGCGATGCGCAGCGCTGCGCGGCATGTCGAGCCGCTCGGCGATCACCGCCAACGGCAGACCCTCGGCCTCCCGCGCCAGTAGCTCCAGGATGCCGAGCGTTCTTTCCATTACACCAGCCATGGGCGTTTCCTTCTGATAACCATCGAGGCCCATAGAGTGCCATGTCCGAACGGGATAGTGGGCAGCATAGTGACACTTGGCCAGAAAAGGACATCCACCATTAGTTGAATGGTATTCCATTTTCTAAATCTGTTCTACTATGATCTCTACATCGCACTCCACCAGAGCCTTGCCATGATCGAACGACTCGACGGCGCCACGCGCCTCTACCTGATCCTCGGCGACCCCATCGCCCAGGTGAAATCCCCCCAGGGCGTTACCCAGGCGTTTCATCAGCGGGGTCACAATGCCCTGCTGGCGCCACTGCATATTGCGCCCGAGGCCCTGGGTGACTTCATCCGCGGCGCCTCCCTGGCGCGCAACCTGGACGGCCTGATCGTCACCGTGCCCCACAAATTCGCCGCTCACGACCACTGTGCCAGCGCCACCAAGCGGGCCAATTTCCTGGGGGCCGTGAACGTGATGCGCCGCGACGCCGAAGGTCGCTGGCATGGCGACCAGGTCGATGGGCTCGCCTACGTGGAGGCCCTGAAGAAGAAGGGCTTCGAGCCCAGCAGTCGCCGGGTCCTGCTGGCCGGGGCAGGTGGGGCGGGCTCCGCTATTGCCGAGGCGCTGGTGCGAGCCGGCACTGCCCGGTTGGCCATCCATGACGAGGACGTGGACCGTCGCGACACCCTTATCGCCCGCCTGGCCGCCCTCGGGACGACGGAGGTAGTCGCCGGGAACCGTGACCCCGCCGGTTTCGCCCTGGCGATCAACGCAACGCCCTGTGGCATGGGGGAGGACGATCCCCTGCCGCTGGATCCTGCAGGACTGAACGGGGACACCTGGGTCGGCGACGTCATCACCGCCCCGGAGGTCACCCACTGGATCTCGGCCGCCCGTGCCAAAGGCTGCCGGACCGTGCTCGGCGTCGACATGTTCGCCGCCGTCCGCGAGCTGATGGTCGACTTCCTGCTGGCAGGCAGGAACGCCTGACGCCCAACTCAACTCCTTCAACAAAGCGAGCAACGACAATGACAACCTCTCGAAACCTCAAGAGACTGGCCACGGCCATCACCCTCTCCACCGCTGCACTGGCGGCATCGACCTCCGCCCTGGCCGATTATCCTGAGCGACGCATCGATGCCGTGGTCCCGTGGGGCGCAGGCGGCTCTACCGACAACATGGCCAGGAGCCTGACTCCCCATGTGGAAAAACGCCTCGATACCGACATCGTGATCAACAACCGTCCAGGAGGCACCGGGGTGATCGGCACCAATGTCGTCCGCACCCGACCAGCCAACGGCTACTCGCTGTTGTACGGTGCCGAAAACGCCCAGCTTTATCCGATCCTGGAGTTGGCCGACTTCGACTACGGTGACCTGCATCCGGTCAGCATTATCGGCCAGGGCATCGTGCTGATCGTGGCCCCTGCCGATAGTGAGTGGGAGGACTTCGGTGGACTGATGGCAGATGCCCAGGCCAACCCGGGGCAGCTGCGCATGGGCGATGCCGGCGCCGGCGGCCTGCCCAGCACCGTGCTGGCGATGATAAACGCGGTTGACAAACTTGACGTGCGCTCGGTGACCTTCGGCGGCGACGGCCCCGCCATTACCGCGATGCTCGGCAACCACCTCGACTTCATGCCCATGGCCCTGGCCTCCGCCCAGGAGCAGATCCGCGCCGGCAAGCTCAAGGCGCTGGCGGTGCTAAGCGATGAGCCCGCCGAACAGCTGCCCGAGGTGCCGCCGATTACCGAGTTCCTGCCGGAGATGGCAGACTTCCTGCCTTGGGGGCCGTTCTGGGGGGCCTATGTCCATGAGGACACCCCGCACGAGATCAAGACCACCTTGGAGAACGCCTATGCCGAGGCCATAGCCCAGGAGGAGTTCCAGGGCTTCCTTGCCCGCAACGGGGCCACCTCACTCAACCTGCAAGGCGATGAAGCGGAATCGTTCCTGAGTCGCTGGCAGTCAGTGACCGCCTGGGCCATGGAGGACGCCGGTAGCGCCAAAGTATCACCGGAGAGGCTTGGCATCCCGCGCCCCTGATGACATGAGCACAGAATCGGGTAGGGGCCGGGGTCACCCCCGGCGCCCTCCCACACCACTGTACGTACCGTTCGTACACGGCGGTTCATGAAGAACGAGTAAGCCCTCTTAACGTGTCGGGCACCGAGTTCAGGCCCTGCTGACCAAACCAGCGGTTAGGCAGGGCGAGCTTGCCATCACCGCGGTGGCCTCCTGCGGGGTTTTGTCGGCGACCTCCGGCTCGTCGCTGGCCACCGCCAGCACCATGATCCGCCGAGGGCCCTGCCGGAGATGGAGCCCTACGGCTATAACCGCGGCCTGGCCATAGGAGCGCTGGCAGCCGGCAGCATGCTTGGCATCATGATTCCGCCCTCCATCGCCTTGCTGATCTACGCCATTCTCACCGAGCACTCGGTGGGCAACATGTTCATGGCGGGGCTAGTACCGGGGCTGATGGGCCTCAAGCCGTTGCTGACGGTGGCCGGCGAGCCCATCGCCGGGAAGGAAAAGCTGGCGCTCTCGGCGGTGGTGTTCTTCATGCTGGTGGGCGCCGAGATCCTGGGCTACTTCATCTCGGTGTCACGGATCTCATTTCGATCAGCGACATGCTCTTTTGCATTAACCTGGCCGCGATAGTCGTGGTGCTGTGCATCCTACTGCTCTACTTCGTGCTGGGGATGTTCATGGACGCGATCGTCATGCTGGCGGGCACGGTGCCGGTGGTATTTCCCATCATCCAGTCGCTTGGCATCGATCCGGTACGGTTCGGCATCATCACCGTGCTGACCGTGGAGTTGGGGCTGATCACCCCGCCGGTGGGCATGAATGCCTTCGTAATCAAGGTGATGGCGCCTCACGTGGAGCTGGGCTAGACCTTCAAAGGCGTCGCTCCCTTCATCGTCTCGGATTTCATGCGCTTGGCACTGCTGATCCTCTTCCCGGTACTCTCGACCATGTTTTTGATCTGACACTGTCGGGTGCAGCTCACGGCCGAGGTCGCTGCATTATAACCTTTGGGTTATGTCTCGTAGGCGAAACCTCAATGGTAGAAGTGATGGAGTGCCGCATGCTGAGGCCATCAACGCATGACGGCCGCCGGCCGGTCCGGCGCGACGAATCAGGAGATGAGTGATGCGCGATACAAGGGTAACCAACATTGAATACCGCGGTGTGCTGGCATGGCTGTTCAATGCCCGCATGCCGCAGCTGGTGCAGACCATGCGTCGTGAGGCCGTCAACGAGTACCGGACTTTAGTGTGCGACTTGGATGCCCCCATGGAGCCAGCCTTCGAGCGCGAGGTGGCACGCACACTCAACCGGGGCGGTAATTACGATCTGATCCCCGCCGAGACACTGATGCCGACGATGATGGAGCGCTTCGGGCTGGCGCCGGAAGATTTCAGTGACCAGGAGGCAAACTCGCTCAGTGAACTGACCACGGTGTGCAACAAGTGTCCTGCAGTGGGGCGCTGCTGGAAGGCCATGCGTGCAGATGCAGGCTGGGAAAAGTGTCGGGGATTCTGTCCCAATGCCGACGCCTTTGAGCTGAAGTCGCTGGCCATCACCGACTAAGTCGCTCGGTTGTCCTTGTACCTCAGGAGGGCATGGGCTTCCGGAGTCGCGAGCATTGGGTGGATCCGCTCATGAAGCAGCTGCTGGGCGCAACGCCGGCAAGCCGACGGCACAGCAGCTTAGTTACCAGTCTAGCCGCCAGCATTGAGCGCTCCGGCAGGTTGCCTACCAGCACCTATAGGGCCTGAAGCCTATGATGCACCGATCAGAACCTGTCAGATGATCCAGAGGATGGAGACCACTCCAGGACACCGAGTGAAACAGTCATGCCGGCCTCTGATGGCGTGAATATCGGGAGCCCTACATCATGGTTGTGATGTTGAACATCGCTTGGGGCAAGGCGCACCTGACATAGATCGAGACAAATGTACCTGTCTATAGGGCAGTCGCCGAATCCGCCATGAGAAGCAGCCAGCGTTGAAAGCGCTGTACCGAGGCGCAAGACCCACCGTGATAAGGCGGGCCGGGAGCGCTGAAGGAGGAGGGACCAGCGAGGGCTCAGGCCTGGCGCTGGGCCTCGATCACGGCGGCCAGCGCCGCCTGGTAGCCCTGGGTGCCGAGCCCGGCGATCACGCCGTCGGCACGCAGCGAGACGTAGGAGTGATGGCGGAAGCTCTCGCGCTGGTGCACGTTGGAGATGTGCACCTCGAATACCCTGCCCTCGAAGGCATTGAGCGCATCGAGGATCGCCACCGAGGTATGGGTATAGGCCGCCGGGTTAATGATGATCGCCAGGGTACCGTCGAGGCGCGCGGCATGGATGGCATCGATCAGTTCGCCCTCGTGGTTGCTCTGGAAGCTGTTCAGCTCCCAGCCGTTGAGCACGGCCTTCTCGCGCAGGGCGTTGTCGACATCGTCCAGTGTCTCGTAGCCGTAGATTTCCGGCTGGCGGGTACCCAGCAGGTTGAGGTTGGGGCCGTGCAGCACCAGTACCTTGCCCTGGCTCATCAGTCGGTCTCCTTCAACAGTTCGCGGCGGTAATGGGCGAAGAGGGTGGCGGCCTGCTCGTCGGCGGCGGCGCGCTTGGCCTCATCCTCGCAGAACAGCTTGAAGGCGTCGACGCCCTGGAAGACGAACAGGCTGACACCACTCATCACCGCCGCGCCGGCGGTCTTGGCCGCGGCGACGAACTCGGTGACCGCCGGCACGTAGACCGCATCGAAGATCCAGTGGTGGGTCGCCACCAGCTCCTTGGGCAGCGGGCAGCCGGGGCTCTTCTCGTGGCCGATGGGGGTGCAGTTGACCAGACCATCGCAGCGCGGCACCGTCTCGGCGAGCTCAGCCTGGGTGATGGTGGAGGCGGCAAAGCCCTGGGCCCGGAGCTCGCCGGCCAGCTGGTGCGACTTGGCCTCGTCGAGGTCCATCAGGATCACCTCCTTCGCCCCCAACTTGCCGAGGCCGAAGGCCACCGCCTTGCCCACCCCGCCGGTGCCGATCAGCAGCACGCGGCCCGGCTCTCGCTCACCGAGCGTTGCGCGAAAGCCGCTCATAAAGCCGGTGAAGTCGGTGTTCTCGGCGATGATCTCGCCCTTCTCGAAGACCAGGGTATTGGCGGACCCGACCATGCGGGCCCCCTCGGAGGCGCGGGTCGCCAGCTTCACTGCCTCCTCTTTCCAGGGAAAGGTGACGTTGACGCCGCGGTAGCCGTCGGCGATCACCTGCCTGACCTGGCTCTCCAGGGACGCGATGGGCTGCTCGTTGGCGTCGAAGAGGTCATAGGTGGCGGGAATGCCGGTCAGCTGGCCGAGCCGCACGTGCAGGTCCGGGGAGCTGGAGTTCATGATGGCCTTGCCGATCAGCCCCAATTTCATAACGTTGTCTCCTGAACGAGGACGAGCTTTCTGCGCTCGGCAATGCGGCATTAAACGTCTCCTCAAAATGCTCATTTACAACAGAAAATCCGCTTTTTCGTCGACGCTTGCCTTGTCTTGCCTTCGCTCGAAGAGCTCGCATGAATCTCAAAAACCAATCCCAGAGCAACTACCCACTCTGCCAATTGTCAGCCGCTATTCGCCTGGGCGGCGAGACGGATCCCGGCGTTGGCCGCGCCGAACTGCTGATAGCCGCCACGGCGCTCGACGATCTCGAAGAAGAAGCGGCCCGAGAAGGTCTCGGTATAGGCGTGGAAGAATTCGCCCTCGTCGTTGCGATCGTAGAGGATGTTGCGCGTCCGCATCGCCTCCAGCAGGGATTCGTCGAGGCCGTAGCGGGCCTCCAGGTCGTCGTAGTAGTTGCGGGGAATCCGCAGCAAGGGCAGGCCCCGGGCCTGCAGCTCGTCCACCGTGGCGAAGATATCGCGGCTGGCGAAGGCGAGCTGCTGCACGCCGCCGCGGAACTCGCTGAGGAAGCGGCCGGGCTGGGTCTCCTCTGCCTGGGAGACGGTCAGCGGAATGCGGATGCTGCGATCGGGGCTGACCACCGCCTGGCTGATCATCATGCCGCGGGGGTCGACGATCTCGTGCTCGGCCTCGGCCTCGAAGCCGAACACGGTGCGATAGAACAGCTGCCAGCTGAGCAACTGGGTGGCCGGCAGCACGTAGGAGAGGTGGTCGACGCGGGTCAGGCCGGCCTCGTTACGACTCTCCTGGTCGAAGAGCTCGAAATCGGTACGCCACTGCAGGTCCGCGGCGGCCTCGTCATCCACCAGGTAGATCAGGCTGCCCTCGATGCCACGCAGCGCCGGGATCTCCATCTCGCCCTCGCCCACCTGGCCACGGAAGGTCCGAGCCTTGAAGGCACGGGCTCGCTCCTGCGCCCCCTCCACGTCGTCGACACGAAAGCCCACGGCACACACCGAGGTGCCGTGCAGCAGGCGGAAGGTGTGGGCGAAGCTGTCGGTCTCGAAGTTGAGCACCAGGTGGATATCCCCCTGCTTCCACAGCTCGACGTTCTTCGAGCGATGGCGCCCCACGTGGCGAAAGCCCAGGGCGTCGATGAACTCGCCCAGGGGCGCGGCGCTCTCCTCGTCGAGGGTGAACTCGATGAAGTGGATGCCGTTGTAGCGCGGTGCCGGCGGGATATGACCGGCCCAGGGGCCCTCCTCGAGCAGATTTTCCAGCCAGATCAGTGAGCGCAGGCCATCCAGGGCGGTGACCTCGGTGGGGGCCGCGCGGAAGGCATCGCTGAAGATCTCCAGCGACAGTGGGCCATCGTAGCCGGATTTCGCCAGCGCCGTCATGAAGGCCTTCAGCGGCAGGCGCCCCTGGCCGGGGAAGCAGCGGAAGTGGCGGCTCCACTGCAGGATGTCCATGTCCAGCAGCGGGGCATCGGCGACCTGGACGAAGAAGATCTTCTCCCTGGGGATCCTGCCGATGGCGGAGAGGTCATGCCGGCGCGAGAGGATATGGAAGCTGTCGAGCACCACGCCCAGGCTCGGGTGGTCGGCGCGACGCACCACCTCCCAGGCATCGCGATGATCGGAGATATGCCGCCCCCAGGCCAGCGCCTCGAAACCGACGCGGATGCCTCGCCTGGCGGCCCGCTCGGCCAGCTCGCGCAGATCGGCCGCGGCCCGGTCCATGTCGTCGACGGCCTGGGGCGAGACGTTGCTGCACACCAGCAGGAAATCGGTGCCGAGCTGCTCCATGAGGTCGAACTTGCGCTCGGCCCGCTGCAGGTTGCGACTGCGCTGGGGCTCGGGCATGGCCTCGAAGTCGCGGAAGGGCTGGAAGGCGACGATCTCCAGCCCCAGACGCGCGCAGAGTTCGCGCACCTCCCCCGGTGTGCCGTCGAAGGAGAGCAGATCATTCTCGAAGATCTCTACGCCGTCGAAGCCGGCACGGGCGCTGGCCTCGAGCTTGGTTCTCAGGTCGCCGCTCAGGCAGACGGTGGCAATGGCGCGCATCTTGTCCTCCAGGTGGCGATGTCGAGAGGTGAGTCTGGCAGCGTCACTCCTCGGTGCCCGTCGTTTCAGTCGCGAACGATCATCATACGGCCAGCACACGCAAAATGGAACCCGGTTCTGATGTTCGCGTGGCGTTCATTAGTTCGCATTATGCGCGAAATCGGGGGTAGCGTGGCAAGCCCCCTCAGGTCCGCGCCTCTTCCCGCCGTGGTCAACGATTGCTGCTACTACTATAGAAGGCGTTGCCCTCGATACTGAACACTTGTCGAGGAGTACCGCCTGCCGCGCTGGCAGGCTCCCCCCATCATTCGACTATGGTCGTAGGCGACCACATCCTGCATTGACAGTACTGGAAGGGAGTTCTAGTGTTCGCAACAAGCACTTTAGTTCGACTATCGAACGCAATTGAGCCCCTGGTCCCAGAACACGAGGACCGCTGCCCGCAGGCAGACCAACAACACGAGTCCGGAGGATTCCCCATGTTCAAACCGCTTCTCACCAGCCTCGCCGTCGCCGTCGGCTCTCTGGCCATGGCCGGCAACGCCCTGGCCGAGTATCCCGAGCGCAATATCCAGGCCACCATCCAGTGGGGGGCCGGTGGTGCCACCGACAACGTGGCCCGCAGCCTGACCCCCCATGTCGAGGAGATCCTCGATACCACGGTGGTGCTGACCAACCGTCCGGGCGGTACCGGCGTGATCGGCATGAACCACGTCATGCGTCAGCGTGCCGATGGCTACAACTTGCTGTATGGCGCCGAGAACCCGCAGCTCTACCAGTTGATGGGCCTGGCCGACTTCAGCTATGACGACATGCACACCGTCAACATCATCGGCCAGGGTCTGGTGGTGATCGCCGCACCCGCCGACAGCCCCTTCGACAGCCTTGCCGACCTGCTGGAACATGCGAAGGCGAACCCGGGTGAGCTGCGGATGGGCGGGACCGGTGCCGGCGGCCTGCCGAGCACCGTGCTGGCCATGGTCAACGCCGTGGACGAGCTCGACGTGCGCAATGTCACCTTCGGCGGCGACGGCCCCGGCATCACCGCCATGCTGGGCGGTCATATCGACTTCATGCCGCTGAGCCTGGCCGCCGTCGGCGAGCAGATCCGCAGCGGCAAGATGAAGGGCCTGGCCGTGCTGACCAAGGAAGAGATCGAGGCGCTGCCGGGTGTGCCGCCGATCACCCAGGCGCTGCCGGACATCGAGTCCTTCCTGCCGTGGGGGCCGTTCTGGGGCGTCTTCGTCCACCAGGACACCCCGGACGACATCAAGGCCACCCTGGAAGAGGCCTACGAGCAGGCGGTGGCCAACCAGGAGTTCGGCGACTTCATGCAGAACTTCGGCGCCGAAGTGCTCAACCTCAACGGCGAGGCGGCCGAACAGTACCTGGACAACTGGCAGTCGGTGACCGCCTGGGCCATGTACGAGGCGGATGCCGAGACGCTCGAGGCCACCCCCGAGGAGCTGGGCATCCCGCGCCCCTGACCCCCAATGCCCACTTGACGGGGAGGCCGGGCACAGGCCGGGCTCCCCCGGAGTCATGACATGAGCCAGAAATTCGAGCGTGTCCAGCCAGGAGAGAAGGTCTTCGACTGGCTGCTGCTGCTGTTCAGCATCGGCGTGCTGCTCGAGGCCTATCGCATCGACGGGATTCCCTCCGTCAACTCGCCAGGCTCCTTCCCGGTCGGTCTGGCGCTGGTGATGCTGGCCTCGTCGGTGGTGATCCTGGTCAGCCATCGCCGCAAGCGGCGCGATCCTCGGATCCGCAATGCGCTCCACGAGGCCCAGGTCTTCCTCCACGAGCACTTCCAGCCGCATATCGTGGTGTTCACCTTCCTCGCCGTGGCCTACCTGGCCGCCATCGTCTGGGCGAGCTTCTATGTCAGCACCTACCTCTTCCTGGCCGTGACCTTCATCTACTTCCGTCATGGCCGGGTGGTGAGCTCGCTGATCATCTCGGCCGTGGCCATCGCGGTGATCTATGCCCTGTTCACCCTGGTGTTCCGCGTCTATCTCCCCTGACCCCCGAGGCTCCTGATGAGTGATACGTTTTCCTTTCTGCTCATGGCCTGGCTGGATCCTCAGCTGCTGCTGCTGACGGCGCTGGGCACCCTGGCCGGGATCTACGTCGGCGCGATTCCCGGTCTCTCCGTGACCATGGCCGCCTCGATCCTGATCTCCTTCACCTTTTCCTGGGACATCAACAATGCCCTGGCCCTGATGGTGGGCATCTATGTGGGGGGCGTCTATGGCGGCTCGCGCACCGCCATCCTGCTCAACATCCCCGGCGCCCCCTCGGCGGTGGTCACCGCCTTCGACGGCTATCCCCTGGCCCAGCGCGGCGAGGCGGGCCAGGCCATCGGGCTGAGTACCGTGATGTCGGTGATCGGCGGCCTGCTGGGCACCCTGGTCCTGGCCGGCAGCGCCCCCTTCCTCGCCGACATGGCGCTGGAGTTCGCCCCGCGCGACTACTTCCTGATCGCCGTGCTCGGCCTGCTGCTGGTCAGCACCCTCTCCGGCAAGTCGTTGGCCCGGGGCATCTTTTCGGTGGCCCTGGGGGCCAGTATCGGCCTGGTGGGCATGGACATGGTCACCGCCCAGCCTCGCCTGACCATGGGCAGCATGGAGCTGCTCGGCGGCATCCATTATGTAGTGGTAATGATCGGTCTGTTCGGCGTGGCCGAGGCCTTCTACCAGTTGCACAACCTGACCAAGGTGCCGATCAAGCAGAAGGTCGACAAGATCATCCCGCCGCTGAGCATGGTGCTGAAGTACCTGCCGCTCTCCATACGCACCTCTATCATCGGTGTCATCGTGGGCGCCCTGCCCGGCACCGGGGGCGACATCGCCTCGCTGTTCGCCTACGACCATGCCAAGCGTACCGTCAAGAACCCCTCCAGCCCCTTCGGCGAGGGTGCCTACGAGGGCCTGGTGGCGCCCGAGACCGCCAACAACGCCGCCGTGGGCGGGGCCTATGTGCCGATGCTGACCCTGGGGATGCCCGGCGATGCGGTGACCGCGGTAATCCTCGGCGCCCTGGTCATCCACGGCCTCAATCCCGGCCCCATGCTGATGATCGAGACCCCGCACATCTTCTGGTTCACCGTGGGCAACCTGGCACTGGCCAACATCTTCCTGCTGATCTTCGGCCTCACCGGCATCAAGGTCTTCTCCAAGGTGGTCGAGGTCCCCAAGGCGCTGCTGATTCCGTTGATCCTGGTGCTCTGCGTGGTGGGCACCTACTCCATCAACAGCAATATGACGGAAGTCTACTGGATGCTGGGCTTCGGCATCCTGGGCTACTGGCTGAAGGTGTTCGGCTTCCAGATGGGCCCCGTCATCCTCGGCGTGATCCTCGGGCCGCTGCTCGACGAGACCTATCGCCAGGCGATGTCCTCGGTGGGCGACAGCGGTGGCCAGTTCCTGCTGGCGCTGGTGACCAACCCGTTGTCGCTGGTGCTGACCACCGTGATCGCGCTGGTCCTGCTGGGCCAGACACCGGCCAAGACTTGGCTGACGAGCCAATTCCAGCGAAACTGATGCCTCACCCCACGGCAACGACGCGGCCCACCGGGCCGCGTTCCTGTTGGTGCAGATGTGGAGCGAGCCAGTGAACGACACCGCCCCCGGCCCCGGAAGCGTGCTGGTCTTCGACTTCGACGGCGTGATTCTCGACTCGGCGACCCTCAAGCGCCAGGCCTTCGCCGAGCTCTACGACGACGAGCCGGAGGAGAGCCGGCGTGCCGTGGCCGCCTACCTCAGCCGCCGCGGCGGCCAGCCGCGAGAGGTCAAGTTCCGCCACATCGAGGGGCATATCCTCGGCCGCGAGGCCGGAGAGGCTCGCATCCAGGCGCTCTGCCGGCGCTTCAAGGCCAGCGTGGAGCAGCGCCTGCTGGACGCCCCGGCGATTCCCGGCGCACTCGAGTTCCTGGAACGCTGGCAGGGCCACCTGCCGCTCTACCTGCTCTCCGCCACCCCCGAGCCCGAACTCAGGACGATCGTCGCGCGCCGGGGCCTGGCCGGCTATTTCCGCGAGGTGATCGGGGCGCCGCCGGACAAGGTCACCGCTCTGCGCAACCTGCTGGCCCGCCACCGGCATGCCGCCCGCGACACGGTGATGATCGGCGACTCCTACAACGACTACCGGGCGGCCCGCTCCAACGCCACCCTCTTCGTCGGCGTGACCGCCGACCCAGCGGCCTCCCCCTTCCCGAGCGATGTCGTCACCACCGTCGACCTGACCGGCCTGGAGGCCGCCCTGGCGAGGCTGTGAGCCACCGTTCCGGATCACCTATTCAGGCACTTCATTGCCGACAAGGCTCGTTATACCGGCAATAGCTCGATGGCGACAGCCTCATCAAAACATCCAATCTGGCCAGAATGGCTGGCATGCCAACTGTCACTTCCCCACGACCATGCAGACAATGTGGTTCTGCAAGGCAGAGACGACCGATTCGTTGCCTGACTTTTCCCGCAGTAGCACAGCACGGCAGCACTGCCTTTCAGGTTCGATGCCTGACAAACAGAACCCGGAAACAACGCGGCCTTCGCCGTTGACTCTTCCACAACAACACCAGGAGGTGACACCATGGACAAGACTCGTCTCGAGGGAAAGAACTGCCTGATCACCGGCGCCGCGCGTGGCATGGGTGCCGCTGTCGCCGAGCATTATGCCGAACAGGGCGCCAATGTCTGCGTCGCCGACCTCAACCTCGAAGGGTGCGAGGAAGTCGTCAAGCGCATCACCGACAGGGGCGGCAAGGCCATCGCGATCAAGCTCGATGTCACCGAGCGTGAGCAGATGAAGGCGGCCGTGCAGGCCACCGTCGAGGCCTTCGGCAGCCTCAATGTCATGGTCAACAACGCCGGCATCAACAAGCCGCTGATGTTCCTCGATATCACCGAGGATAACTGGCACCAGATCATGGACGTCAATGCGCTGGGCTGCCTGATCGGCATGCAGGAAGCCGCCAAGCAGATGATCGACCAGGGCAAGGAGAGTGGCCCCTACAAGATCATCAATGTCGGTTCCATCCTGTCCCGCCAGGCCTTCGATGACGTGGTCCCCTATTCGTGCAGCAAGCACGCCGTACTGGCCATGATCAACGGTGGCGCCAAGGCGCTGGTCGACCACAACATCACCGTCAACGGCTATGGCCCCGGCGTCGTGCGCACCGAGCTGTGGGAGCAGCTCGACAAGGACCTGGTCAGCATCGGCAAGTTCGACAAGCAGGGCCAGTCCATGGACGAGCTCGCCGAGAAGATGATCCTGATGAAGCGCTACTCCTACCCGGCAGATGTGGTCGGTACCGCCTCCTTCCTGGCCAGCCCGGAGTCGGACTACATGACCGGCCAGCTGCTGATGATCGACGGCGGCATGATCCTGCAGTGACGCCACCGGCAACCCGGCCGGTGGATCAGTAGTATCCCCTGCCACGCATCACCCGATCGGCCCTGTCCTGCGCCATGGACAGGGCCTTCTTGATGGAGCGGCGCCCGTCCAGCACCTCGAAGATCTCGTGCCCGGCAATGCTGATCAGGTCGGTGATGCCCGGCACCGGGGGGCGCGGCCAGGCCTGCAGGATGTCCTTCCTCGCCATGCCATCCACGATCTCGATCAGTGGCGACAGCGCCGAGACCTCCGGGTCCTGGCTGACGCTGAAGCGCGGCGTCACCAGGCTGCCGTTCATGATATAGAGCTTGGACATGTTGGGCGAGGTCAGGTGACGCAGGGCCGTCCAGGCGTCCTCGATCCGCTCCTCCGAGAGATTGGCCGGAATGGCCAGCGCATAGCCCCCAATCGGGGTGATCGGGCGGCCATGGTTGCCGATGGGGTGCGGCAGATAACCGGTCTGTCCCCAGGCCGGTGACTCCCGATCGAACTCGATGAGCGGGGCCAGCAGTGTATAGCAGTAGGCCATGCAGGATTTGCCGGCGGCATAGGACTGGGCACGCTCGTACCAGGCCATGTTGAGGATATTGGGTGGCGAGTATTTCAGGATATCCAGCATATACTCGCAGGCCCGGAAGGCCGCATCCGACTGGAACATCGGCCGCAGCTCTTCCCCGGACGCCTGCTGGTAATCATAGCCACCCTCGCAGGGGCGCAGATTGATGATCGGCTGGCCGAACTTGGCCATCAGGAAACTGAAGGTATGGCCCAGCGGCGTGCCGCGCGCGGCATTCCAGGCGATGCCGTATTGCCCCCTGGCGGGGTCATGGAGTCGCCTGGCCACCTTGACCAGATCCTCGGTCGTCGTCGGGGGCTCGAGCTGTGCTCGCTCGAGGATATCCTTCCGGTAACAGAGCAGTTCCGGTGTCGTCTGGACCGGAATACCGTACTGCTTGCCGGCATAACCGGAACTCTGGATGGCGACGGGATGGAAATCGGACAGGTCGTAGGCGTCCCGTTCAATCAGCGAATCGAGCGGCATCAGCATCTCCCTCGACGCCAGCTCGCCGAACCAGGGAAGGTCACAGGCCACGAGGTCATAACGCGACTTCGCCTGCCGGGCATTGTCGAGGATCTCCTCGAGCAGGCCGTCGATCGACTTGGCCTTGTTCCTGATCTCCAGGCCGAAGATCGATTCCAGTTGCCGCTTCAGATTGTGCATCGCCATGAAGGTGGGGTCGGCATGAGCCAGCACACGCAGCCCACCCTTCAGTTCGAGTCGCGCCGAGAGTACCGCCGGCGTCGAGATCACGCGGCCCGCCTCGGCAGCGCCGAGGAAGATCCGGCGGCCGGAGTCCGACGCCGGATCCACCCCGAACAGGGGACCCAGGAGGCCCTTGATCCGGTGTGCATAAGCCTCCCACTCGTCGATCATCATCGGCGAGGGGTGCAGCGATACCGTCTTGCCCGATTTCGTCCTGGGGCGTGACAGGATCAGCCCGCGCTGGATGATGCTCTCGATCCCGCGCTTGGCGGTACCGTAGGAGAGCCCCGAGGCATCCGCGAGCGAGGTGGGCGTCGTCAGTCGACCGGCCAGATGGTTGCGCATGAGGTGGAGCATCATGCGCATCTCCCGGTAGCCATTGGCCATGGAGAGCTCATGCTCCGTCTCGTCCTCGAACTTCTCGATGAAGTCGAGGAAGCGGGCGAACTCGGTATTGGAGAGCCTTGGCACCGGCCTCTGCGACAGTCTGTCATAGGGGCCCTCCGGATGGCTCTCGTCGGGGAGGTCACTCATGTTCGCCTCGGAGCAGGGACAGGGTGATGCACCAAGATAGCGCCGCCGCACGCCTGGCAGCAAACGCGATGGCAACGCGGCTATCCCCAGCCGTCGACGATCAGCCGAACGCCCAGCAGGATCAACAGGGTCAGGATGATCCGGAAGAAGAGCTCGCCACTCAGCCGCTTCTGTATGGCCAGCCCCAGGCGCACCCCCAGCCAGGCCATCGGGATCAGCAACAGCGCGATGGTGAGGTTCTCGACATTCAGCAGGCCGAGCATGCCGTAGGGCACCAGCTTGACCAGGTTGGTGGCGGCCAGGAAGACCACCGCGGTGGCGAGGAACTGCTCCCGGGTGAGCCGGCGCTGCAGCAGGTAGACGTTGAGCGGCGGCCCCCCGGCATGGGCGATGAAGCTGGTGAAGCCTGCGATGCCGCCACTCAGTCCGCCGACCCAGGTCGGCATGACGCGGCCGCGGAAGGGCTTGAGCAGTCCCCACAGGCCGAACAGGATCGAGAACACCCCCAACAGCACCTTCAGCAGGTCCTCATCGAAGAGACCATAGGTCAGGTAGCCGACCGCCACCCCCAGCACCGCCGGGGGAAACATCAGCCACAGCAGCGAACCGACGCGGTGGCGCCACCAGGCCTTGAGGCTGAAAAGATCCATCACGATCAGCAGCGGCAACATGACGGCCACGGCGAAGGCCGGGCTGGCCTTCAGCGAGATCAGTGGCACCGCCACCACCCCGACACCGCCGGCGAAACCCGACTTGGAGATGCCGGTGAGCAGCACGGCCAGGATCATCAACGCCACGAACGGAGCGTCGTACACCATGGGAAGGCTCCCATCTGACATAAGAAGGGCCGTGAAGATCACGGCCCAAATCGGAGGAACATGCAAGTGCCCAGCCGCCTCGATGGGCCGAGGCGGCTGAGCAGGCCCGGTCAGAGGATCCGACAGACCTCGTCGAACTCGAACCGTGCCTGACGCGGGAACAGCGACGAATGATCGCCGTAGCCGAGGCTGCACAGGAAGTTGCTCTTCACCTTGCCATCGGGGAAGAACTCCTCGTCGACGGCGGCATTGTTGAAGCCGGACATGGGGCCGGTATCCAGCCCCAGCGAGCGCGCGGCCAGGATGAAATACCCGCCCTGGATGGAGCTGTTGCGGAAGGCCGTGGTGTTGATGAAGTCCGTCTTTCCCTCGAACAGCGACTTGGCGTCCTTGTTGTGGGCGAACATGCGCGGCAGGTGCTCGTGGAACTCGGTGTCGTAGCCCAGCACGGCCACCACGGGCGCCTTCATGGTCTTCTCCTGGTTGCCGGGCATCAGGGCCGGCTTGAGCCGCTCCTTGGCCGCCTGGCTGTTCAGGAACAGCACGCGAAGTGGCTGGCAGTTCATCGAGGTGGGCCCGAAGTGCATCAGGTGGTAGAGCTCACGAAGCGTCTGCTCACTGACACTCTTGTCCTTCCAGACATTGTGGGTCCGGGCATTGGTGAACAGGGTTTCGACGGCGCTCTGGTCGATGGCGGTCATGAAGTGTACCTCTTTGTTGAACAATGGATTTCTGTATCTCGACTGTCAGCTTGCCTGCAAGCCGAAGTCGTATTGCAAATGGCGGTATGGTGACTGCAGGGTGCGGCCATCCGGCGCCTGTCCCGGCGGCATCAGCTCGTATTCCCTGACCAGGGAGTCCTTGACGCCGAAGACGGCGTCGGAGTCGAGGTAGGGATCGTGCTCGGCGAAGACCTGGGTCACCAGGGTGTCAAACCCCTCGGCCATCAGCATGAAATGCACATGTGCCGGCCGGTAGGGATGCCGCCCCGTGAGCTCCAGCATCTTGCCGACGGGGCCGTCCGTGGGAATCGGGTAGGGTGAGGGGGTCACCGTCCAGAAGGCATAGCGCCCCTGGTCGTCGGTGGTGAACCTGGCCCGCAGCGAGGCACTCTCGAGCTCCTTCTGGACGTCGTAGAACCCTTCGCTGTCCGATTGCCAGACGTCGATGACGACATTGGCCAGCGGCTCGCCGCGCCCGTCGTGCACCCGCCCCTCCACGAAGAAGGGCTCCCCCTCGACGCCCCAGTCGATCGACTCGCCCTGCTCGGCCCGGGGCGGGTCGGCGACATAGAAGGGCCCCAGCACCGTGCTTTCCGACACCATCGGGTCCGACGCCTGATGATTGATGGCATCGACCAACATCGTCACGCCCAGGGTGTCGGAGAGCAGGATGAACTCCTGACGCTTGTCGTCGCACATCTGGCCGGTCCGGGTCAGGAAGTCGATGGCTTCGGTCCACTCCTGTTCGGTGGGTTCCACGTCACGGATGAAGGCGTGCAGGTGGCTCACCAGGCTGTTCAGCACGCTCTTCAGCCGCTCGTCACGGCAGCCGGCGAACTGCTCGATCACGGCATCCGTGATGTTCTCTGCGTTCAGGTTTCGCATGTCGTCATCCCCTGGCGCCGGAGGCGCTCTCGAAGGCCGGCAACCCGGAGAGGCGCTCGGTGTGGTGGATGGTGGCGATGTAGTCATCCTCACCGTGCCCCGTGCCGATCAGGGAGCTGTAGGCCTCGCGCATCTGGGCGGCCAGGGGCACGGCGACACCGGCCCCGTGGGCACAGCCGAGGACCAGGTCCAGGTCCTTGGCCATCTGGGCGGCCGAGAAGGTGGAGGTGAAGTCACGGTCCTTCAGCGGCTGGGTCTTGTACCTGACCATCGGCGAGCCCACGGCACTGTCGGCCATCAGGTCCAGCATCGCCTCCCAGCCGATGTTGCCCTTGCGCGCCATCGCCAGGGCCTCGCCCATCATCCCGGCGCTCACCGCGATCATCAGGTTGATGGCCAGCTTGGCGTAGCGAGCCTGCTCATCGTCCCCGAGCCAGTACTGGGCCTTGGTGAAGGTGTTCATCACCGGTGCGGCGTCATCCAGCGCCTCGCGCGGACCGGAGACCATGGCCGACAGGGTGCCGGACTCGGCGGCGACGGGATTCCCCGACACCGGGCTGCGCAGATAGGCAATGCCCCGCGCTTCGGCGGCCGTGGCCACCCTGGCGGACGCCTCGATGCTGACGGTGCTGGTCTCGATCAACACGCTGCCCGGGGCCATCGCCTCGATCAGCCCACCCGACGCCAGGGTCAGGCCCAGCAGCGCCCGGTCATCGGGGATCGAGACGAAGACCAGGCGGCAGTCCTCGATGGCGGAGGCCAGCGCCCGGTGGGGGGTGATGCCGGCTTCTTCGGCAAGTGCCACCCGCTCGGCGCTGAGGTCGAATCCCTGGACAGGGTAACCAGCTGCTACTATCCGCGTTGCCATGGGCAAGCCCAGCTTGCCGAGGCCGATCCAGGCTACCTTGGTGGTCGTGGTCATTGGACTGTCTCCCCTGGTTCTCGGGACGCGTGTTCCCGTGACATCAGTTCGGCATTGATGCGGTGACCGGAGGCTGCCAGATGGCTGATCCCCTCCTCGACGTCCGCCAGCAGCTTGCCGTTACGCTTGTGGAACTCTCCCGCCACCATGACGCTGTCGACGTTGGCGAGACTCGCCTGCATGACGACGGTCGAGACCGGGTCGCTGACCGGCTGCATGTTCAGCAGGCCGCTATCCAGCAGCACGATGTCGGCCTGCTTGCCCGGGGTCAGGCTGCCGATGCGCGCCTCGAGGCCCAGGGCGCGTGCGCCGTCGACGGTGATCCACGCCAGCGCCTCGCGGGTGCGGATGGTCGAGGTGTCGGGAATGCTGCCCTGCTCGCGTCGCGAGGCATCGTTGTCCAGCGAGCGTTGCATGCCCAGCGCCATCCGGGCGACCGTGAACATGTCACCGGAGATGACCGACTCGAGATCCACCCCCAGGGAGACGACACCGCCGTGTCGGCGAACGTGGCCGGTGATCGGGAAGCCATGCCCCTGGGTCATCTCGTTCTCCGGTGCGATGGAGAAGGTCACGCCCTGCTCGCAGAAGCGGGCCAGCTGGGCGTCGTCCAGGCTCTGCCCGTGCACGATATTGATGTCCGGCCCCAGCAGCCCCTGCTCCTCGATCACGTCCCAGCCACCGGGGCTGACGGCCGCGCCGCCGCCCTGGTGCATCGAGGCGACCAGGCCGAACTCCTTGGCCAGGGCGAAATCCTGCAGGCTGACATCGAGGGTGGAATAGTGGGGGCCGAGGATGGCCAGCCCCAGGGTCACCCGGGCCTCGGGGTCGGCAAGCTCCCCCTGGAGCAGCCGCTCGACCTCACCGCGAGGATGCGGGATCTCGCTGAAATGCGGCTGTCCCGGCTCGGGGTCCGGCTTGGGCGAGCCGTGGAAGAACAGCGCCCGGATACCGGACTCCTTGAGCCCGCGAATCGCCGCATCGGTATGCTCGGGTGTGGGGTTGTTGTGGCACCAGTCACCCAGGGTGGTGGTACCGCAGTTGAGCTGGTTGAGCGCCCCCATGCGGGTGGCGATATGGATGTCGTCGGGCGTGAACAGGCTCGCCAGGCCGCGGTGGACGTGGCGAAAGTACTCGAGCAGCGTCCAGTTGGCGGCGACGCCACGCAGGCCGGTCTGCCAGGTATGCAGATGGGCGTTGACCAGCCCGGGGATCAGGATGCCGCCCCGGCAGTCGATGACCTTGGCGCCCTCGGCCGGAAGATCCTGGCCCACGGCCAGGATCCGGTCGTCTTCCACCAGCACCTGGCCCTGGGCAAGCTCGCCCAGCGCCGGATCCATGGTCACGACGGTGGCATTGGTCAGCAGTGTCTTCATCGGTGTGCTCCCTCCTCCCTGGCCGGCCGCTGACCGACCAGGGCATGGCGCAGCAGACGATGGATGCCCTCGGCCTCGACCTCGCGAGGGTTCCAGTAGGGGTTCCGGGTGGCGATCTCGGTGGCGCGCTCGACATCGTCCAGCGTCAGGCCGATCTCCTCCAGTGCCGTGGGCGCGCCTACCGCCCGGGCCAGGTCGAAGAGACCGGCGGCGGGATCCTCGCAGCCCAGTGCCCGGGCGATGCGCGACATCGCCTCGGGGGCCGCCGGGGCGTTGTAGGCCACCGCATGGGGCAGCACGATGGTGTGGGTCTCGGCATGGGGCAGGTCGAAGGAGCCCCCCAGGGTATGGCAGAGCTTGTGATGCAGCGACATCCCGACGGAGCCGAGGCAGGCACCGCACAGCCAGGCGCCATAGAGGGCATCCGAGCGAGCGTCCTGATCGGAGGGATTCTCGGCGATCACCGGCAGGCTGCGCGCCAGTGCCGCGATGCCTTCCTCCGCCATCAGCGAGATCACCGGGTTGCGGTCACGGGCGTAGAGCGCTTCCACCGCATGGGCAATCGCATTGATGCCGCTGGTGCCGGACATGCCGGCGGGCAGCGAGAGGGTCAGGTCGACGTCATAGATCACCGTTTCGGGCAGCACCTCCAGGGTGCGCTGGGTGGTCTTGAGGCCGTCGCGCGTCTCGCCGAGGATCGGCGTCATCTCGGAGCCGGCATAGGTGGTGGGGATGGCCACCTGGGGCAGCCCGGTGCGCAGCGCGATGGCCTTGCCCAGGCCAATGGTCGAACCGCCACCGATGGCCACGGTGCAGTCGACCCCCAGTTCCTCGACCACCCGCATGGCACGCTCGGTCACCTCGACCGGCGTGTGCATGGCCGCCTCGGCATACAGGCCAGCCCCACGCTCCCCGAGCTGTTCCAGCACCGCGCGTGCCTGTTCCTGCTGCTGGGGGGTGGCCAGCACCAGGGCCCGACGGCAACCGAGTTGTTGGATTTCCTCGGCGAGGCGCGACAGGGTCCCCTGGCCGAATACCACCCGAGATGGCAGGCCATGATAGACAAAGGATTGCATGGGTCTTTCCTCAGACGTTGAAGATGCATGTCGGCGCCCCACGCGGGGCGCCGCAGTGGCGGCGAACCCGCCTAGCCGGTCACGGCCGCCGTCGGCGATGGCTTGCCCATTCCGGTGATCGCCTGCACCAGCTCGTCCTCGCTGACGCTGTCGCCATCGAACTCGGCGGTGACCCGGCCGTCGTACATGGCGATGATGCGGTTGCTCAGGCCGAGCACTTCCGGCATCTCCGAGGAGATCACCAGCACCGCGTAGCCCGACTTGGCGAGATCCTTGACCAGGGCGTGAATCTCCGCCTTGGAGCCCACATCGATCCCGCGGGTCGGCTCGTCGAGGATCAGCAGCTTGGGGTGGGTATGCAGCCACTTGCCGATGACGATCTTCTGCTGGTTGCCGCCGCTCAGGTTGCCGACCTTCTGGCGCCAGCCGGGCGTCTTGATCTTCATCGCCTGCTGGTACTTGTCGTAGACGGTGCGCTCGGCCGAGCCCTTCATGAAGCCCATCGAGGAGACCGTGCCGAGCCCTGCCAGGGTCATGTTGTCCCGGCAGTTCATGCCCAGTATCAACCCCTGGTCCTTGCGATCCTCCGGTACCAGGGCGATACCCGCGGCCACGGCGTCGTGGGAGTGACGGAAGTTCACCACCTCGCCATCCAGCACCACATCGCCCGCCACGGGCGTACGTAGCCCGAAGATGGTCTCGGCGACCTCGGAACGGCCCGCCCCCACCAGCCCGTACATGCCGACGATCTCGCCCTTGCGGACGTTGAAGCTGACATCCTCGAAGACCCGCTTCACCGAGAGGTTGCGTATCTCGAGCATGTTGTCGCCGAATTCAGAGGGCTTGCTGGCATGGTCGAGCTCGAGGCTGCGCCCGATCATCATCCGCGTGACCTCGTCCTCGCTGGTCGCGCAGGTATTCACCGTGCCGGTGTACTCGCCATCGCGCAGCACCGAGATGCGATGGGACAGGTGGAAGATCTCGTCCATGCGGTGCGAGATGTAGACGATCCCCACCCCCTGGTCGCAGAGCGAGTGGATCACGTCGTAGAGCACCGGCTTCTCGTGGTCGGTCAGCGAGGCGGTGGGTTCGTCGAACACCACCACCCGCGGGGTGAACACCAGCGCCCGAGCGATCTCGACCATCTGCTTCTTGGCGATGGACAGCGACCCCACCAGGTCGTCGTGCTGGAAGCTGCACTTGAGGGTCTCGAGAATCTTGTTGGTGTCCTCGCGCAGCTTTCGCCAGTCGACCCGGTTGCCCCACTTCTTCGGCAGGCTGCCGAGGAAGATGTTCTCGGCCACCGTCATCTCCGGTACCAGCGACTGCTCCTGGTGAATCAGCACCACCCCGGCCCGCTTGGCATGCTTGGGGTTCTCGAACTCCATCTCCTCGCCGCCGAGGATGATCTTCCCCTCATTGGCCTTGTGCTTGCCGGCCAGCACCTTCATCAGGGTCGACTTGCCGGCGCCGTTCTCGCCGAGCAGGGCATGGACCTCGCCGGGGCGCACGTCGAAGTCGACGCTGTTCAGGGCCACCACCCCGGGGAAACGCTTGGTGATGCCTGCGAGCCGGAGTACCGGTTCGGCGTCGATCGGGGGCCGCTGCACGGCATTGCCTTGGGAGGGATTCATATCCGCACCTCCTTGGTCGACGGCGCATTGAGCTTCTTGTCGATGATCAGCACCGAGATGAGGATCGCACCGAGGATGACCAGCACGTAGAAGGCCGGCACCTGCATCATGTTCATGCCATTGCGCAGGATGCCGATGGCCAACACGCCCCCCAGGGTACCGGTGATGCTGCCGTAGCCACCGGTGAGCTTGGTGCCGCCGAGCACCACCGCGGTGATGGTCCACAGCTCGTAGTCACGGCCGAGGTTGGGGGTGGCGGCCCCCATCTGGCTGGCCAGCAGCACACCGGCGAGGGCGGCGAAGAAGCCGACGATGATGAAGTTGATCATCATGTGGCGGCCGAGCCGGATGCCGGCATCGATGGAGGCCTCCGGGTTGCCGCCCACCGCGAAGGTGTTGCGGCCATGGCCGGTGCGGGTCAGCACCAGGTGCATCACCAGCGTGCAGAGCAGGAAGATGATCGCCAGGACCGGGATCGGGCCGATGGTGCTGGCACCGAAGTCGGCGAAGGCGAAGTTGGTCGCGTAGAAGGATTGCTCCTGGGTGTAGAGGAAGATCAACCCGCGCACCCCGATCATCGCCCCCAGGGTGACGATGAAGGCGTTGACCCCGGTCTTCCAGACGATCAGGCCGTTGATGGCGCCGATCACGATGCCGGCCGCCAGGGCGGCCAGCACCGCCACGGTCAGACCCAGCGGCTGAATACCGACGACCAGCGAGGCGGCCAGGCCCAGGGTCGCGCCCACGGAGAGGTCGATGTTGCCGTTGATCATCACGTAGGTCATGCCGAGGGCGAGCAGGCCGATCGTCGAGGTCTGCACCAGGATGTTGGTGATGTTGCTCAGCGACAGGAAGTACTCCGACATGAAGCTGAAGAAGATGAAGATGGCGATGACGAAGATCCAGATCGGCTGGATGGCCGTCTTGCCACGGAAGAAACCTTTCAGTGACGTCATGTGTCATGCCTCCGCGTCATGAGTGGGTCGTCAGCAAGCGCTTGCGCTTGTTGGCGAGGTCCAGCCAGACGGCCAGGATGATGATCACCCAGGTCACGATCCACTGGATGTAGTAGGGATAACCCATCAGCAGCAGGCCGTTCTGGATGAAGCCGAGGATCAGCACGCCGATCACCGTCTTCCAGATGCTGCCGGCGCCGCCGAGCAGGCTGGTACCGCCGAGAATGATGCCGGCGAGCACCAGCAGCTCGTAGCCCTGGCCGACGTTGTTCTGGGAACCCATGACCCGCGAGCCGAGCACCAGGGCGGCACAGGCCACGCAGAAGGCCGAGATCAGGTAGGTGCTGAACACGCACCAGTTCTTGCGAATGCCCGAGTAGACGGCGGCCATGGGGTTGCCGCCGACGGCGAAGATGCGCCGCCCGTAGCCGGTGTAGGACATGACGACCTGCACGACGATGGCCAATAGCCCGAACAGCAGGATGGGCACCGCGATACCGGCCACGTAGCCGCGGCCGAAGAAGGCGAACCAGGTGCCTTGCTGATTGGCGATGTCGACGTTCTGGCCACCGCTGTAGATCAGCACCAGCCCCTGGATCGCCGAGAGCATCGCCAGCGTCACGATCAATGAATTGAGGCGCATGAAGCCGATCAGGAAGCCGTTCACCGCACCGATCAACAGGGTCAGCGCGAACATCAGCAGGATGGCATTCACGGGGCCGATCTTGTCGTGCAGGTCGACCACCAGCACGGTAGAGAACGACAGCAATGAGCCCACGGAAAGGTCCAGATTCCCGCCGATGATCACCACCGTGACGCCAACCGCGATGATGCCGATGATCGAAGCCTGGCGGACAACCGTCATGATGTTCGACTGGGAGAGGAATTGCTCGGAAAAGAACGAGAACACGACCATGCCGAGCAGGAAGAAGACCAGGATACCCTGAGCCGAGAGAAAGCTCATCAAGCCCGCCTTGTTGATACTTCCCGTCAAGAGTCGTGATTTGGTTTGTTCTGCAGAAGCCATGCTAATCACCTGTATGGGTGTCACCTTGCGCAGTCGGCCTGCGCCCAGGCTCGTGCCGTGTCCCGGGACCGCCTTTCACGCACGGCCCCGGGTAGCACAACGTGCCTTCAGAAAACCGGTCGATCGAACTCGCCAAGGATTTCGGCGGTGATTTTCGGGGTCTCGAAGAAGTTCATCTTCGGCACTTCCTGGCCACCCAGCACATCCAGGGCTGTCTGCAGGGCCGCCTCGGCGTCATCCACCGGAGACTGGTAGATGGAACCGTAGTATTCGCCGCGCTCGATGGCGTCATAGCCCACGGCGAAGTTGGTGGCGCCGATGAACACGATCTCGTCGGCGCGGCCGGCGCCCTTGGCGGCATTCAAGGCGCCCACCCCCATGTTGTCGTCACCGGCATAGACACCGTCGATACGATCGTACTTGGTCAGGAAGTCTTCCATGACTCGCTGGGCGCGCTCACGGTTCCAGTTGCCCGGCTGGGTTTCCAGCAGCTCGACACCCGGACAGAGTTCGGCCAGACGCTCCTCGAAGCCCCCTGCCCGCTCCATGGCGGTGGTATAGCCCGGCTGGCCGGAGATCTGCACGATCTGGCCTTCGCCGTCCAGGGCATCACACATCATCTCGGCCGAGGAAGCACCCTGCTGAACGTTGTCGGGACCGGAGAAGGCGGCGATATACTCGAGGCCGGCCTCGGCGATCTTGGAGTTGGTGACCACGACGGGGATGCCCGCCTTGTGGGCCTGGCGAATGGCGGGAATAACGGCCTGGCCATTGGTCGGCCAGATGATGATGGCATCGACCCGCTGTTGGATCAGATTATTGATCTGGCCAATCTGTCTTGCCACATCGCCGCCAGCATCAAGCACGACGATTTCGACATTTTCATTCGCTTCCGCCGCTGCCTCGAAAGCGCTTTCATAGGTGGTCTGGTAACTGTCGACGCCGACATTGTTCTGGGTAATGCCGATCCGATAGGGCCCTTCGGCATAAACGGTCGCGGTCGACATCATGACGATGGAAGCGGCGAGTGCGGTTTTCTTGAACATGGGGATTCTCCTGGCGTTTTCTAATATTTGTTCGTCAACCTGCGGACTGTGCAAGTCGGTTGATGGAGCTTACGGCTGGGCCTGGATTCGGCACAACGCGACCATCAAGGAGAAATGACCAATCTGGTTATTTTTGTCCGCAACCCGCCGTGGGGCGAGCAGGCTTGCCGGACCGCCTACGCAAGGCGCCCCGCCTGTCGTCGACAGGCGGGGCGCCGTGATCACGCACCCGGGCGAGCCCGGCTGGAACTTCAGGCCACCGGCGTCAGCCAGTTGTCGTCGAGCACCTGCTTGCCACGCACCAGGTCGAAGTAGAGCGACTGCACCTTCTCGGTGATCGGGCCGCGGCGACCCGCCCCGATGGTACGGCCGTCGAGTTCGCGGATCGGCAGCACCTCGGCGGCGGTGCCGGTGAAGAAGGCCTCGTCGGCGATGTAGATCTCGTCACGGGTGATCAGCTTCTCGCGCAGCTCGAGGCCCAGGTGCTCGGCCATGTGCAGCACGGTGTTGCGGGTGATGCCGTTGAGGCAGGAGGTCAGCATCGGCGTGTAGATGACGCCGTTCTTGACCACGAAGAGGTTCTCGCCGGACCCTTCGGCGGCATAGCCCTGGGGGTCGAGCAGCAGTGCCTCGTCGTAGCCGCCGCGCTGCGCCTCGGCCAGCGCCATCATCGAGTTGATGTACTGGCCGTTGGCCTTGGCCCGGGTCACGGAGATGTTGACGTGATGGCGGGTGAAGGAGGAGGTCTGCACCTTGATGCCCAGCTCGCGGGCCTCCGGCGCCATGTACGACGGCCACTCCCAGGCGGCGACGATCACATGGGTCCTGAGGTTGTCGGCACGCAGGCCCATGCCCTCGCTGCCGAAGAACACCATGGGGCGCAGGTAGGCCTCCTCGAGACCGTTCTCGCGCACCGCGGCACGCTGGGCCTCGTTGATCGTCTCCTTGTCGAACGGCATCTCCATGCCGAGGATCTTGGCGGAGTCGAACAGGCGCTCGGTGTGCTCCTTGAGCCGGAAGATGGCGGTGCCCCAGTCGGTGGCATAGGCGCGCACCCCCTCGAAGCAACCCATGCCGTAGTGCAGGGTATGGGTCAGCACGTGCACCTGGGCATCGCGCCAGGGAACCAGTTCGCCGTCGAACCAGATGAGACCGTCACGGTCAGCCATCGACATAATCTACGTCCTTTCGTCTTCTTTAGTCGTGTTGAATCAGAGCACCTGCCGGCGAAGCGGCACCGCATGGTGCCGCCTTCGGGACGGGATCATTGCGGGTCGTCCTGCGGCTCGAGCAGTCGCTGCCAGAGTTCGATGACGGCCTGACGGTGCGCATGGAAATCCGCATTCCGGCCGCGCCCCGCCTCGCGGGTCAGCGAGGCCCGGTGAGCCGCACTGCGATAGGCGAGATAGGCGTCTCGCAGGCGCTGGCAGTCGCGCCCCGGCAGGCGGCCGGTCGCTTCCAAGGTCTCCAGAATACGAATATTGTCGCTCCACGCCAATAGATCGGGCGTGTCGCCGGCCATGGAGAGCACCGCATACTGGCAGAGGAACTCGATGTCGACCATGCCGCCGGGGTCGTGCTTGAGGTCGAAGTCCTCGCCTTCGCTCTTGCTGGCCAGGTGCTCGCGCATCTTGTGACGCATCTTCACCACCTCGTCGCGCAGGGTCTCGAGGTCACGCGGGCGTCCTAGGATCTCGCTGCGGATGGCCTGGAACCGCTCGGCCAGCCGCTCATGGCCGGCCACTACCCGGGCCCGCACCAGCGCCTGGTGCTCCCAGGTCCAGGCCTGGTCGCGCTGATAGTCGGCGAAGGCGTCGAGCGAACTGACCAGCAGCCCCGAATTGCCCGAGGGGCGCAGGCGCATGTCCACCTCGTAGAGCGAGCCGGCCGGGGTCACCGCGGTGAGCAGGTGGATGATCCGCTGGCCCAGGCGGGTGAAGAAGACGGCGTTGTCCAGCGGCCGCTCGCCATCGGTGCTGCCCTGGGGCGCGCCGTCGTGAACGAACACCAGGTCCAGGTCGGAGCCATAGCCGAGCTCGATGCCACCGAGCTTGCCATAGCCGACGATCAGGAACTCCGGTTCGACACCAGCCCGCTCGCCGTTGCTACGCTGCGGGAAGCCGTGCTTGCGGGTGAGGTGCTTCCAGGCCATGGCCAGCACCGCCTCGAGGATCACCTCGGCGATGTAGGTGAGGTAGTCGCTGACCTTCATCAGGTGGCGGGTGCCGACGATGTCCGAGGCCGCCACGTGCAACACCTGGGCGTGCTTGAACACCCGCAGCGCCTCGAGCTGGGCCTCCTCGTCGTCCTCGGGCAGCCGCCCCAGCGTCTGGCGCAGCTCGTCGGAGAGCCGCGCCTTGTCGGCCGGGGTATAGAGGGTGTCGGGGGTCAGCAGTTCGTCGAGCAGGATGGGATAGCGGGCGAGCTGCTCGGCGATCCAGGGGCTGGCACCACACAGTCGCATCAGGTGTCCCAGCGCCTCGGGGTTCTCGCGCAGCAACGCCAGGTAGGCGGTGCGCCGCAGCACCGCCTCGATCAGCGGCAGCACCCGTTCCAGGGCGGTATCCGGCAGTTCGCTGGCCGCCACGGCATCGAGCAGCAGGGGCATCAGGGCATCGAGGCGCTCGTAGCCGATGCGCTGCATGGTCTGGACCTGGCGGGAGTGGCGCAGGGAGTGCAGCCGCCGGGCGGCGGTGAGCGGGTCACCGAACCCGGCGTCACCCAGCAGCGCCTGGACCTCGTCCTCCTCCAGTTCGCCGCGCCAGAGCGCGCGCCACCCCTCGAGGCTGACCGCCACCTCACCGCCATCACCGGGCTCTTCCACCTCCCCTTCCGGATCGGCGATCACCGCGTCGAAGTGCTGGCGGACCCGGGCGCGCACCTCGTCGAGACGGGCCATCACCGCCGGCCAGTCGGCCATGTCCAGGGCCAGCGCCACACGCTCTCGGTCCAGGCCGTCGTCGGGCAGGCGCTGGGTCTGGCGATCCTCGAGTGCCTGGAGGATGTGCTCCAGGTCGCGCAGGAAGGCGTAGTCGGGCAGCAGCTCCTCGACCACCTCCTGCGGCAGCAGGCCGAGTTCGGGCAAACGCTCCAGGGCAAGCTTCAGCGAGGTCACCTGCAGTTCGGTGTCGCGCCCGCCGCGGATCAGCTGGAAGGCCTGGACCACGAACTCCACCTCGCGAATGCCGCCGGGGCCCAGCTTGATGTCGTTCTGCATCCCCTTCCGGCGTACCTCGCGATTGATCAGCGCCTTGAGCTCGCGCAGCGACTCGATGGCGCCGAAGTCCAGGTAGCGGCGGTAGACGAAGGGGCGCAGGCCGGCCAGCAGCTCGGCCCCAGCCTCGCGATCACCGGCGACGGGGCGCGCCTTGAGCATGGCATAGCGCTCCCACTCGCGGCCCTGGTCCTGATAGTAGCCGGCCAGCGACGAGAAGCTGCCCACCAGGGGACCGCCGTCACCCAGCGGGCGCAGGCGCATGTCGACGCGGAAGGCGAAGCCGTCGGCGGTCACCGGATCGAGCGCGGTGATCAGCTTCTGGCCCAGCTTGGTGAAGTACTCCTGGTGTTCGAGAGACTTGCGGCCGCCCTCGGTCTCGCCCTTCTCGGGAAAGGCGAAGATCAGGTCGATATCGGAGGAGAGGTTGAGCTCCCCGGCCCCCAGCTTGCCCATGCCGAGCACCACCAGGCGCTGCTCGGCGCCGTCGCGGCGGGGCGCGGGGCGCCCCCAGCGGGGCTCGAGATAACGCTCGAGCCAGCCCAGGGCGCCTTCCAGGCAGGTCTCGGCGAGCCGCGAGACCGCCTCGGCCGTGGCCCACATGTCGATGCCCGGCGGACGGGTCAGGTCGCGCCACACGATGCCCAGCATCCGCGCGCGCCGGAAGCGGCGCAGGGCGGCCTGCAAGGCCGGCTCGTCCTCGGCGGTCTCGAGCCGTTCGCCGAGCCACTCACGCAGGGTCTCGGCATCGGGCGCGACCTCCAGCTCGCCGCTGGCGTCCAGGTGGAGCAGCCAATCGGGATGACGCACCAGGGTCTCGGCGACGAAAGCGGAGATGGCCAGCACCCGGGCCAGCTGCATGCGCCGGGACGCCGAGAGCGCCAGCCAGTCCTCCAGCGGCGAATCGCCGTCGCTCATGCCGGCCAGGTTGTCGGCCTGCTCGAGCGACGCCGCCAGGCGCTCGCGGGCATGTTGCAGCGGCACCCGGAGGGGGTCGGGGATATCGGTCAGCGGCAGGAAGTCGTCGGGAAGGGCCATGGGCATCTCGCATCCGGGTGGACGAATGCTCCCAGCATAGCGAAGCCGGGCGCCGCCCGGCACCCGGGGTGTGGAAAGAGTCGCGAATCAGCCGAGGAATTTCTGCCAGGCCAGCAGCCCCCAGGTCAGGCCGGCGACGACCAGCGACAGCATCACCGCCGCGGAGCCGATGTCCTTGGCGCGACCGGAGAGCTCGTGGTGCTCGGTGCCGATGCGGTCCACCACGTTCTCGATGGCGCTGTTGAGCAGCTCCACGATCAGCACCAGCAGGCAGCTGCCCACCAGCAGGATCCACTCCACCGCCCCCTGGCCGATCCAGACGGCAAGCGGCAGCAGCAGCCCTCCGACGAGCAGCTCCTGGCGGAAGGCGGTCTCGTGGCGGAAGGCGGCCCGCAGTCCCCTGAGTGAATAGTCGGTGGCGCTGATGAGGTGGCGCCAGCCGGTGTGTCCGGGTTTCATGACGAGGTCCCTGTCAGTTCTCGTTGATCATCCGCTCGAGATCCTCGGCCAGCGGATCGAGCACCTGGGCCCAGTTGAGCCAGGGGGTGCTCGAGGTGCCGTTGACCATCACGGTGAACACGCCCCAGCGGCCGGTTCGGGTGCGGAAGTAGCCGCCCAGCGAGCGCACCGCCACCGGCTGGTTGAGGGTGCCGGTCTTGAGCATGACATGGTGCTGGAAGGTCGTGGAACCGCGGCGCATGAAGCGCATCACCCCATTGCCCGGCGACTGGAAGCTGGCCACGAAGCTGGGGAAGAGTGCCGGGCGATGGAACATGCTCTCCAGCAGGGTGTTCCCCCCCCGCGCCGACGTCCGGTTCTCCGGGGTCAGCCCGCTGCCGCTGCGCAGGGTGAGCGGGCCGTGGTCGGGAATGCCGGCCACGAAGTGCTCGATGGCCTGCGCCCCCAGGATCAGGTCGGCCCGGGGCGTCTCCACCAGGTTGAGGGCGAGCTGGTCGGCCATGAAGTTGTTGGAGTGGTGCATGGTGCGCAGCAGCAGCTCCTGGAGCGGCAGGCCCTCCACCTCGGCGAGCCGCCGCGCCGTGGCCGGCGGTTCGGCGATGCTGGTCGTGGCCCCCTTGCGCACCCTGACGCCGGCCTGCTCGAGCATGGCTAGCAGGGTGCGGGCGGTCTGCAGCGCCGGGTCCGAACTGGCGCGGTAGATATCCCGCGGGGTGGCGTTGAGCGAGATCTGGCCGCTCACCACCATGACGTCGCCTTCGCTGCGCAGGACACGCTCGGCGTTGAGCCGGGTGCCGCTGTCGTCGGCCCGGGTCGCGACCCGGTTGTCGATGCCGACGATCGCCGCCTGACTGTCACAGCTGGTGACCCGTGCCGGCTCGCCAGCGGCGGGGCCCGGGGCCACGGTGACGCACCAGCTGCCATGGTTCACCCCCGCCGAGGAGAGCAGTGCACTGTAGGCGTTGGCCACCCGGGAGTGGGCCTGGCAGCGGTCGGTGGTGATGCACTCCACCGGCCCGAACCGCCATTGACTGACGACCAGTTGGCCGTCGACGCTGCGCACCCCGCGCTGGTGGAGCCGCTGGGTGAGTCGCCACAGGTCCTCGGTGGAGAGCGCCGGATCACCGCCGCCGTCCAGCACAAGATCGCCATGCAGGACGCCGTGCGCGTCGAGCTCGGCATCACTGACCAGGCGCGTGGTGAAGCGGTGCTGGGGGCCCCAGTGGTCCAGTGCCGCCGCCGCCAGGTAGGCCTTGGTCACCGAGGCCGGCGACAGCTGGCGCTGCGGCTCGATGGCGCCGAGCACTTCACGGCTGTCGAGCAAGCGGGCCTCGGCACCGATCAGAAACCCCCGCTCGCCCAGTTCGGCCAGGCGCGCGAAGCCGTCGGCCTGCAGCAGCGGCGACACTGGCAGCAAGCAAAGCAATGAGATGGAAAGCAGTCGTCGGAGCATCACGGACGGTCATCATCGAGAAAAGGAATGGCGACGTGCGCCGCTCACGGGGTTCAGCTTAATGGGCCGAGACCGAGGAGAAAACCTGGATCACCACCACACCGCCAACGATCATGGCGAGACCCAGCAGGGCCGGCGGGTCCGGTCGCTCGCCGTAGACCACCAGCCCCACCAGGGTGATCAGCACGATGCCCAGCCCCGCCCAGAAGGCATAGGCGATACCCACCGGCACACTGCGCAGCACCAGGGCGAGCAGATAGAAGGCCAGGCCGTAACCGACCACCACGGTGACGCTGGGCCACAGGCGGGTGAAGCCATCCGACGCCTTGAGCGCGCTGGTGGCGATCACCTCGGCGATGATCGCCAGGGCCAGGTAGACGAACGCCATCACTCCCCCTCCCCGGCCGGCCGGACCGGGCCGGCCGGCACCAGGACGGCGTCAGGGGGCAGCCCGACCACCAGCCGCCAGAGGGGCTGGCCGCTGGCATGGTACTTCTGCTCGAAGGGCGTGAGGTATTCGACGGGCAACCGGCCGGCTGCAGCGGGTACGTAGGGTTCCACCGCCGCCGTCACGCCGGCCGCCAGCTCCAGCGCCAGGGCAAACTCCTCCACGTAGAGCTTCCAGTTGGAGCGCAGCTCGAGTCGCCCCCCCAGCGCCAGGATGGCCGGGAACACCGGGTGACCGTGCCAGCGCATCTTGAGATGGGCCGCCTTGGGATAAGGGTTGGGGTAGAGCAGATAGTGGCGCACCGGCTGCCAGCCGGCTGCCAGCGCCAGGCGCCAGAAATCCACCAGATCGGCACGCACCAGCAGGGCGTTGTCGGGGAGCGGTCCATGATCCCGGGAGAGACGGGCGGCACTGCGATCGACCCCGATCACCGCATGGTCGGCAAAGCGCTCGGCCAGCCGCCGGGTCGAGAGGCCGACGCCGCAGCCTGCATCGAGGATCAGCGGCATATCGCCGCGAGCTTCTCGCCAGCAACGGGCCCTCGTGAAGGCGTCACGGGTATGCTCGGCCACCGGCTTGCGCAACGGGTGGGCGAGCGAGCGCATCACGCGCCGCGACAGGTCCTCATGGGGACCAGGCTGGTTGGAGACAATCGCACGGGAGGGAGCTTGCATGACGAACGACCCGAGACGGCTTGGAGGAGGGCCATTCTAGCAGCCTGTCGAGGGCGGCGCTGATACCCAGCCAAACGAAAAAACGGCGCCGCCGGGGAGGTGCGCCCACGGCCAGCTCACATGACTCGAACCGCCGTTTGATGACAACCGGGACGGCGGCCATCATCAAACACTCGTTTCAGCACACCCCCTTCAAACCCCGCTGGCCGCGGCATGACGCCGTGCCGGGCCGAGTGCTATGATCCATGGCCTGATACACACGATCGGCTCGTAGACATCAACAGCACAACGAGGAACCCGGCTTGTCACATTTACCGGTGATCGTCGGCATGGGCGGCGTGAATCCCGCCGGCAGAACCTCGGGCCACCAGGCGTTTCGCCGCACCGTGCTCGGCGCCCTGCCCGACGACGACCAGGCCCAGACCCTGCTGGGCCTGGCGGCAATGATGCGCCTGGCCAGCGGTCAGGACGATGGCGGCTGGCGGGACGCCGAAGGCCACTCCCTCGAGGCCGCCGCCATCGTCGAGCAGACCCGCCAGCGGGTGCTCGACCACACCCTGATCCGGCGCATCGAGGATCCCCGCTTCAACGACGAGGGCCTGCCCGCCAACCGCCGGGCGAGCCTCGCCCTGGACACGCCGCTGACCTTCCGGATCCGCCGTCGCCAGTTGCCGGATGACCTGCCGCCCACCTGGCAGGTGCACGGGATCGACCGCCACACCCTCGAGGTCACCGTGCCCGCCGGGCAGATGGACGTGATGCTGCCCGAGACCCGCCAGGCCCAGGTGCGCGCCGCCGGCCAGTTGCCCACCGGCTTCGAGCCCAGCCGCTTCTACCGCAGCGTGCACCACCCTCGCGGGCTCTCCATGACGATCTTCGCCGCCAGCGACTGCCTGGGGGCTAGCGGCCTGGAATGGGACGAGCTGCGTGACCGCCTCGACCCCGACGAGGTGGCGGTGTATGCCGGCAACTCCATCGGCCAGCTCGACGACGAGGGCTGGGGCGGGCTGCTCAAGAGCTTCGTCTCCGGCAACCGGGCCACCTCCAAGCAGATGCCGCTGGGCTATGGCCAGATGCCCGCCGACTTCCTCAATGCCTATGTGCTGGGCAGCGTGGGCGGTACCGGCGCGATGCTCGGTGCCTGTGCCAGCTTCCTCTACAACCTGCGGCTCGGCGTGGAGGATATCCGCGCCGGCCGGCGCCGGGTGGTGATGGTGGGCACCGCCGATGCCCCGGTCACCCCCGAGATCATCGAGGGCTTCCGGGCCATGGGCGCCCTGGCCGACGACGACAGCCTCAGGGCACTGGACGCCCTGGAGCTGCTCACCGATGCCGACTACCAGAAGGCCTGTCGGCCCTTTGCCCGCAACTGCGGCTTCACCATCGCCGAGTCCAGCCAGTTCATCATGCTGATGGACGATGCCCTGGCCCTGGAGACCGGCGCCGAGATCCTCGGCAGCGTGCCGGCGGTATTCGTCAATGCCGACGGCTGGAAGCGCTCCATCTCGGCCCCCGGCATCGGCAACTACATCACCCTGGGCAAGGCCGCTGCGCTCGTGCGTGACATGCTCGGCGAGGCGGCGCTCCGCGAGCGCAGCTTCCTCCACGCCCATGGCACCAGCACGCCCAAGAACCGGGTGACCGAGTCCCATGTCTTCGACCTGGTCGCCCGCGCCTACGGCATCGAGGCCTGGCCGGTGGTGGCGGTCAAGGCCTTCGTCGGTCACTCCCAGGGCAGCGCCGCCGGCGACCAGCTCGCCAGCGCCCTGGGCAGCTTCGCCCACGCCCTGCTGCCGGGCATCCCGACCCTGGACGCGGTGGCCGACGACGTCTACGCCGAGCGGCTGCGCTTCTCGAGCACACCGCTCCCCTTCGCCGCCGACGCCGCCTTCATCAATGCCAAGGGCTTCGGCGGTAACAACGCCACCGGGGTGGTGCTCTCGCCCGGGGTCACCGAACGGTTGCTGATGCAGCGTCACGGGAAGGGTGCCGTGGCCGCCTGGCAGGCTCGCCGCGAGGCCACCCGAGCGGCCGCCGCCGCCTACCTGCAGCAGGCCGACCGTGGCCACTTCCAGGCCCGCTACCGCTTCGGCGAGGGCGTGCTGGAAGGACCGGAACTCGAGGTCAGCGACCGGAGCATCCGCATCCCCGGCTATGCCCGGCCGGTATCGCTGGTGGTGGACAACCCCTTTGGACGACTCGAGGATGGAGAGCACGGATGAACATCGCGGTCTACCCCGGTACCTTCGATCCCATCACCAACGGCCACTTCGACCTGATCGAGCGCGCCTCGCGGCTGTTCGACAAGGTGGTGGTGGCGATCGCCGACAGCCGCGACAAGGGGCCGACCCTGGATCTCGACACCCGCATCGCCCTGGCCCGGGAGGTGGTGGCGCATCTCGACAACGTCGAGGTGATCGGCTTCGCCGGCCTGCTCACCGAGCTGATGAAACAGCAGCGGGCGCGCATCATCCTGCGCGGCCTGCGCGCCGTGTCGGACTTCGAGTACGAGCTGCAGCTGGCCAACATGAATCGTGCCCAGATGCCCGAACTGGAAAGCGTCTTTCTCACTCCGGCGGTAGAGAACTCCTATATCTCCTCCACCATCGTGCGCGAGATCGCCAAGCTCGGCGGCGACATCAGCAAGCTGGTGCATCCCAGGGTCGCCGAAACGCTGGGCAGCCAGTACAATGCTTGACTAGATTACTCGGACAAGCGCTGCCCTGCGTGAGGTACCCCCCATGGCCCTGATGATCACCGACGAGTGCATCAACTGTGACGTCTGCGAACCCGAATGCCCCAATGGCGCCATCTCGCCGGGGGAAGAGATCTACGTCATCGACCCCAACCTGTGCACCGAGTGCGTCGGCCACTACGACGAGCCCCAGTGCCAGCAGGTCTGCCCGGTGGACTGCATCCCGCTCGACCCGGCCCACGAGGAGAGCCGCGACGAACTGATGGAGAAGTACCACATCATCACCGCGGCCTGATTCGCTCCGCACGCGCCAGATACCCATGCACATCGCCATCGCCCCGCTAACCAGGCGGGGCGATGGCGTTCCAGGGGCCGTGGGCCGCGCTCTCCTGCGACTAGCCGCCTCTACAGCTCGTCGGCGCGCCGGCTGACGGTACACCCCAGGCAGCGCCGGAAGGTGGCCTCCGCCGGCGTCTTGATCAGCGCTTCCGCTGCGGCATCCACGTTCCCCCCCAACGCCGAGAACGGCAGCGAGACCAGGAACACCGCCGTGCCCCCCAGGGTCGCCACGAACAGCAACGGCCGGGCGAGCAGCGCATCCGCCACCATGGCGCCACCGCTGGGTTGCGCCTCCAGCCGCTGCTGCGCCTGGGCCATGGACTGCGAACCACCCAGGACCATCACCAGCATCAACACGGCGCAGGCCATGCTCTTGCCCATTCGCTCCATTCCCCGGCTCCCTGCAGCCTGTGCTGCCGTTGTCGCCGATCCGACCAGCCACCGGACCCTGCGTTGACGTCTTCGCTTCTTGAACCGCCAAATGTTACTTCTTTTCACTCCAATCTTATGTACAAGGTAGCCGGCTTTGGCCAGTTGCCCAAACCGTCGAGGTAGTTGCGCTGAGGTCCGGCAACGGCCATGCTGCGCGGTTTCACCGTCAGCGGAAGTCGCCGTGTCATCGCCTCCTGCCACCCCCGATGCCTGCCCCCGGCGCATCTGGTCGCTCGCCTGGCCGATCATCCTGTCGAACGTCACCGTGCCGCTGCTGGGACTGGTGGACACCGCCGTGGTGGGCCACCTGCCGGATTCGCGCTACCTGGCCGCGGTGACCCTGGGCGCCACCCTGTTCAGCTTCCTCTACTGGGGCTTCGGCTTCCTGCGCATGGGCACCACCGGCCTCACCTCCCAGGCGGTGGGGCGCGAGAACGACAGCGAGGTACGCAACCTGCTGGGTCAGTCGCTGCTGCTGGCGGCCGGCATCGGTGCGCTGCTGATCCTCTGCTCGCGACCGCTGATCACCCTCGGCCTGTGGCTGCTCGACGGCAGCGAGATCGCCACCGACCTGGCCACCGAGTACGCCCGGATCCGCATCCTCTCGGCCCCGGCGGTGCTCGCCAACTACGCCATCCTCGGCTGGTTCCTGGGCCAGCAGAACTCCCGGGTGACGCTGGCCATCCTGGTGCTCACCAATGGCGTCAACATCGCGCTGGACCTACTGTTCGTGGTCGGCCTCGGCATGACCAGCGACGGGGTGGCCTGGGCCACGGTGATCGCCGACTACACGGCGCTGGCCTTCGGCGGCTGGCTGGTCTCGCGCCAGCTCGGCCTGCTGGAGGGGCGCTTCCTCCGCGAGCGCCTGGGACGGATCACGGCCTACGCCGAGCTGTTCCGGGTCAATGCCAACCTCTTCGTGCGCACCCTAGGGCTGCTGTTCGCCATGGCCTTCTTCACGTCCCGGGGCGCCGTGCAGGGCGATACCGTGCTGGCCGCCAACGCCGTGCTGCTGCAGTTCATCATGCTGACCAGCTACGCCCTGGACGGCTTCGCCCATGCCGCCGAGGCGATCACCGGGCGCGCCGTGGGACGCCGGCGCTGGGACGAGTTCGGCCGGGCCGTGAAGAGTGCGGCGCTCTTCTCGCTGGCCACCGCCACCGCCGCCTCGCTGGCCTTCGCCCTGGGGGGCCACCTGTTGATCGCCCTGCTCACCGGCCTCCCGGAAGTCCGGGACACCGCGGGCACCTACCTCCCCTGGATGGTGGCAATGCCGCTGATCACCGTGTGGGGCTACCTGTTCGATGGCGTCTTCATCGGCGCCACGGCGATCCGCGAGATGCGCAACAGCATCTTCGCCGGCCTCACCGTCTATCTGCCGACCTGGTGGCTGACCCAGGGGCTGGGCAACCACGGGCTCTGGTTGGCCTTCCTCGGTTTCGCCCTGGTGCGCTCGGCGGTGCTGACGGCCTACTATCGGCACCACCGGCGCACCCGCTGGCACGACTCGGCCCGACCAGCATGCACCCTGCTTTGACACGCCGTTGCCTTGCCGGCATCGTTGACCCACCGGATGGCGCAACTTCCTGAGATTGCGCTACTTTTCCTGTGACGCCCACCACACCAAAGAAGAAGCGACATCGCCATGCTCAAGTTCCTGTCGAGGCCGGCCGTCAAGTTGGTAGACCGCTACCTTCCGGATCCCTACATCTTCGTACTGCTGCTGACCCTCATCGCCGCCGCCGCCGCCATCGCCGTGGAGCGCCAGACCCCGCTGGCGGTGATGCGCATGTGGGGCGACGGCTTCTGGAACCTGCTGACCTTCTCCATGCAGATGCTGCTGGTGCTGGTGACCGGCTTCATGCTGGCCAGTTCGCCGCCGGTCAAGCGGCGGCTGCAGAAGCTCGCCTGCCTGGCCAAGAACGCCGGCGGCGCCGTCATTCTCGTGACCCTGGTCTCGCTGGCGGCCAGCTGGATCAACTGGGGCTTCGGCCTGGTGGTGGGTGCGCTGTTTGCCAAGGAGCTGGCGCGGCTGGTCAGGGTCGATTACCGCCTGCTGGTGGCCAGCGCCTACTCCGGCTTCATGGTCTGGCACGGCGGGCTCGCCGGCTCGATACCGCTGACCATCGCCACCGAGGACCACTTCACCGCCGACCAGATCGGCGTGATCGGTACCGGCTCGACCATCTTCGCCTTCTTCAACCTGGCCCTGGTGGCCTGCCTGGCCATCTCCATTCCACTGGTCAACCGCCTGATGCTCCCCGACGACAAGGAGAGCGTCTACATCGACCCGCAGCTACTCGGCGACGACACGCCGCCCCGGGTACGCATCACCCGCCCCGCCGAACACTTGGAGAACAGCTCGACCCTGGCCTGGCTGGTGGGCATCCCCGGGGTGATCTTCCTGCTCGACTACGTCATCCTGCGCGGCGGCGGCCTGAACCTGAACATCGTCAACTTCATGTTTCTGTCCCTGGCCATCGTGCTGCACCGCACGCCACGCAGCCTGCTGACGAGCCTGAACGAGGCGATCAAGGGTGGCGCCGGCATCGTCGTCCAGTTTCCCTTCTATGCCGGGATCATGGCCATCATGACCCAGTCGGGCCTGGCCGTGACCCTGTCCGAGTCGTTGATCTCGTTTGCTACCGAGACTTCACTGCCATTCTGGTCATTCATCAGCGCCGGCATCGTCAACCTCTTCGTGCCTTCCGGTGGCGGCCAGTGGGCGGTGCAGGCCCCGGTGATGCTGCCCGCCGCCGAGGCGCTGGGCGTGGACATCCCCCGGGTCGCCATGGCCGTGGCCTGGGGCGACGCCTGGACCAACCTGCTGCAGCCCTTCTGGGCCCTGCCGCTGCTTGGCATCGCCGGGCTGAAGGCCAAGGACATCATGGGCTTCTGCCTGGTCCAGCTGCTCATCACCGGCGTCATCCTCTCCGTGGGCCTGACCTGGTTCTGACCCATTGCCCACGCCCGTGCGATTACCATCGTACCGGCGCCTTGCCCCCCTCTCGCGGGCAAGGCGTTATGCTGTGGTAAACCCAACAAAGGAAAGTGCCCCGATGGACGAACATGCCCTGCCCGGCCAGCACGAGCTGACCATGACCGTGCTGATGACCCCCGACATGGCCAACTTCAGTGGCAAGGTGCACGGCGGCGCCATCCTCAAGAAGCTCGATGAGGTGGCCTATGCCTGCGCCAGCCGCTACTCCGGCCACTATGTGGTGACCCTCTCGGTGGACCAGGTCCTGTTCAAGCAACCGATCCACGTCGGCGAGCTGGTCACCTTCCTGGCCAGCGTCAACCATGTGGGCCGCTCCTCCATGGAGATCGGCATCAAGGTGGTCGCCGAGGACATCCAGCAGAAGATGATCCGCCACACCAACAGCTGCTACCTGACCATGGTGGCGGTAGACGGCGACGGCAAGCCGGCCCGGGTGCCGCCGCTGACGCTCGAGACGCCGCAGCAGAAGCTGCGCTTCGAGAAGGCCGCCCTGCGCAAGAAGCTGCGCAAGCAGGCCGAGGAGGAGGAGCGCCGCACCCAGCAGGACCACGATGCCGGCCAGGCCCGGGCCGCCGGCCCTCATGAGGGTGAGGCGGTGCCACGCTGAGCCACGCATCGGCAGCGACTCCCTTTTTGCAGGGCACTCACTTCAACGAGGCACAAGGAGGCGCCATGTCCCGCCCTCTACCGGACCGAGCTCCACCGCCTGCCTTGCTGGAGCGCACCCACCTGGCCTGGGACCTGCTCATCATCGTGCTGGTCATCGCCAACCTGGCGCTGCTGCTGTTCGACGGCCTGTTCCTGCTGTCGCCGCTGAATGCCGCCTTCGAGGCCGTGGCGCCGGGGCTGCATGACGCCTACGACCGCCATGTCCATGCCAACTTCGTCGCCATCGACCTGGCCTTCGTGGCGGTCTTCGTGATCGACGTCCTGCTGGGCTGGGCCGCGGCCATCCTCGAGCGCCGTTACCATCGCTGGTTCTTCTACCCCTTCGTGCACTGGTACGACGTGCTGGGCTGCATTCCGGTGGGGGGGTTCCGGCTGTTGCGGGTGCTGCGCGTCGTCTCGCTGCTGCACCGACTGCAGCGGCTGGGGCTGATCGATATCCGCCGGTGGCGACTGTATGGCGTCTACGCCAAGTACTACGACATCCTGATGGAGGAGCTCTCGGACCGTATCGCCGTGCGCCTGCTGGACAACATCCAGGACCAGGTCCGCGGTAGCGATTCCCTGTCGACGCGCCTCGCCGAGGACGTGGTGATGCCGCGCAAGCAGCAGTTGATCCGCGAGATCAGCCGGCGCCTGGAGGAGATGGTCGACAGCGCCTACCGGACCAACCGCAGCGAGTTGATGCGATACATCAGCGCCCTGGTCGGACGGACCCTCGCGGAGAGCCCCGAGATCAAGCGCCTCAGGCGCCTGCCGTTGGGCGGCCAGGTCGCCCGAGCCCTGGACGACTCGCTGAGCGATATCGCCTGCCGCCTGGTGCACGAAGCCATCGGGAGCCTGCGCTCGCCGGAATTCAACCTGCTGGTGGAGCACCTCGCCGACAGCGGCTTCGAGGCCTGGCTACGGGTCGACGACCATACCGACCGGGTCACCGAACAGGTGCTCGTCGACATGCTGGAGGTGATCAAGGAGCAGGTCAGCCGACAGCGCTGGAAGCAGCGCTACGAGTGAGCCCGTCGGGCGAGGCCTCAGCCGCAGCCGATAGCGGTGATCACGCCGTCCTCGTCCAGGCGGACATTGAGCCGGTCGCCACGGTACTCGAGGGTATGGGCCTCGCCGGGACGCATCACACGAAAGGCGCCGGCTCCGCTTTCACGGCGGATCGCTTCGCCCAGTGACTCGCCATAGTGGCGGCCCACGCGGTCCTGGACAGGACCGGCACCGCAGCCGTCGCCGCCTTCGCTCACGGTGGGAGGCCGCGGCGCGGGATCACGGGGCGGGGGCGACGACATGGAGGCGCAGGCGGCCACCACCAGGCCGATGACCAAGGGGCCGGCGATCTTCAAGCGCATGGCATTCTCCTCTTCCCTGACGAGAAGGCCGGCACGGGTGTCCCGTTCCGGTCCGCAAAACCTCAATAAGTGGAGCGCTGGATCGCCTCGCCACCCTCTTCGATGTCCTCACCCGCCCCGCGCATGGTGTTGCAGCCGGAAAGCAGCGACAGCGTGAACAGTGACAGCATCACAACCGCCAGAATGCGTTTCATCTCGAACTCCTTTCCCATGACCGGGCCCGACATCGCTGCCCGTACGCTTTCACTCTAGCACCGTCCGGCGGGAAGAACAGGGCGCCTTCTCAACCCAGCAGCAGCCGCAGGATGATGGCGGCGATCACGGCGATAGTCAGCCACTTGACCCACAGGGCGCCGCGCGGGCTGACATTCACCATCACGCCCAGCCAGGCGCCACCCATGCTGCCGGCGGCCAGCACCAGGCCATAGCCCCAGCGCACCTGGTCGTGATAGAGGAACACCGCCAGCGCCGGCAGGGTATAGACCAGGATGATCAGCACCTTGAAGGCGTTCACCTGGCCCAGGTCGATCCTGAGCATGCGATAGAGCACCACGATGAACAGGACGCCCACGCCCACCTGGATGAAGCCACCGTAGAGCCCGATGGCGAACATCGCCAGGTAGACCACCGGGGTGAGGCGATCGGCGGTCAGCGGTCGAGTGTCCAGGCGTGGCTGGGGCAGCAGCATCAGCACCGCCGAGCCGGCCATCACGACGATCAGCAGGGTCTCGAAGAGGGCATCGCTGACCCTGAGCGCCAGCCAGGCGCCGAGCAACGAGCCGGCCACCGCCGGCACCGAGAGCCGCAGGCTCAATTCGACGTGACGGGCACCGGCGCGCAGGAAGCTGACCACCGCCGAGACACTCTGCAGCACGATGGAGACCCGGTTGGTGCCGTTGGCGACCTGGGGCGAGAGACCGAGAAACATCAGCAACGGCAGGGTCAGCATCGAGCCACCCGCCGAGAGCACGTTGATGAAGCCGGCCACCACGCCGATCACCAGCAGGGCCAGCACCTCGAGAAGCGTCATGCAGGATTCCTTTCCGCGTCGGTTCGAAAGCGCCGCCCAGCATAGCCGGCGCAGGCGCCCGGGGGAAATCGAGGCGTCGAGCGCCACGGCCTGTGTCATGATGCCCACAGGCAAGGAGAGACACCCGACAATTCAAGGAGGCCAGCGATGTCCGATTTCGAACCGGATGCCCGTCTGGTGGAGGACAGCTACCCGGTGACGGAGCTGCCGCTATGCCAGCTGCGGCTGATGAACGACGCCCGCTATCCCTGGCTGGTGCTGGTGCCGCGTCGCCCAGGCGTCAGCGAGGTGTACCAGCTCGACGACGCCGAGCAACAGCAACTCTGGCGCGAGGCCACCGCGGTGGGTCGCGCTCTCAAGGAAAGCCTCCGGGGCGACAAGCTCAACATCGCCAGCCTCGGCAACGTGGTCGCCCAGCTGCATGTCCATGTCATCGTCCGACGCCATGGCGATGCGGCCTGGCCGGCACCGGTATGGGGTCGGGGCGAGCCCGAACCCTACAACCTGGAGGCCCTGGCCGCCATGCGCGGTCAGCTACTCGCCCAGATCGAGGGGCTGGCGCTCGAGTGATGCTCAACCGCCGAAGGGGGGGCGGGATGCCCCTTCGCCGGCGCCACGGCTGGGCGGTTCGCCCAGTAGCGGTGCGGTCGTCGGCTGGCTGACGCCGGTCATCGACAGCGATACCCCCAGCACCACGATGGCCAGCCCGCCGCCCAGCGCCGCCCAGCTCAGCAGCCGACCGACACGGTGAGCACTGCCCTGGCGGGCCAGGCGGCGCTCGGCCCAACCCCGTGCCATCACGCTGGCCAGCGCCAGCCCCGAGACCGTCAGGGCGGTGCCCAGCGACATCACCAGCACCGCCGCCACCCCGACCGGGAACTGCCCCAGCAGGGTCGCGGCCCCCAACAGCAGCACGCCACCGCTACAGGGACGGATGCCGATGGCCACCACCGTGGCCAGGGCGGTACGCCAGTCGCTCGCCTGCCGGGGGGCGACATGGTGCACGCCGCCACAGCAGTGTGGAGAGTGATCATGGTGGTGATGGTCGTGCCCATGCCCATCTGCCTGGCGCTCTCCCGCCACCGCCGGTAGCGGGCGACGCAGCTGGCGGATGGCGCGCAGGCAGAGCCAGGCCCCCAGCAGTGCCACCATCAGGAAGCTCGCCTGCTCCACCCAGGCCACGCTGCCCATGGCCTGCCGGGTCAGCCAGCCCAGGCCATGGACCAGCACCACGACCAGGGTGATGGCTACCAGCCCCTGCAGCAGGGAAGCGGTGCAGGAGAGCGCCAGGGCACGACGCTTGGCGCCACCCTGGGAGAGCAGATAGGTGGTCAGCACCGCCTTGCCGTGGCCCGGCCCCGCGGCATGGAAGACCCCGTAGCCGAAGCTGATCCCGAGCAGGGTCACCCAGGTGGCCGGCGAAGGGGTGCCGGAAAGTTCGGTGATGGCCAGGGTCAGGGCACGGTGGAAGTCGCGCTGCCAGGCCACCAGTTGCAGGGTCAGCGACGGGAAGCCGCCCTGAAGGAACAATTGGTACAAGCCGGCCACCAGCAGCAGGATGCCGAGCCCCGTCAGCAGCCGCCTGGTGTTCAGCCGCATGTCACCTCCCCGGTCTCGGCGAAGTAGCGGCCGAGCCCCGGCTCGGCCTCATCGGTGACATCCAGCATTGAGGCCTCCATCACCCGCTCCGGGTCCGGGTCGGCAGGAAGGATACCCGTGGTGCACTCCCGTCCGCTCACCACCAGGGCATCGTCGCGCGGCGTGCCGTCATCATCCTCGTGCACCACCTCGATGTAGTAGCTCGGATCGAACACCTGGTAGCGCAGCGTCTCCCCGCCCAGCACCAGCGGCTCGGCCAGGGGCAGCAGGAAGACGAACTCGACCCGCCCGCCTCGCTCCATCACGGTGTACTCGTTGACCTCGCCGAGGGCCACCACCTCGCCGTCCAGGCGCAGTTCGGTGAAATACCCCTGGGGCGCCAGGTTGTCGCGAATCTCCACCCCCAACCGGTCGAGGCCTGCCTCGAGGCCACCCTCGCCCTCCGCCTGGCCGAGCTCCTCGAGCACCACCAGGCTGTAGAAGGGATCCATGCGCCAGGATTGATAGAGCGCCTCGAGTCGCCCTTCGTCGTCGAACATGAGCCGCATGCGCAGATCGATCCAGCCATGGGGGTGGGCCTGTGCCAGGCCCGGCAGCGACAATCCGAGAGTCAAGAGGGCCACACCGACGAGGCGATGCCGGAGAGAAACAGAGGTCATGGACGAGCTTGCCTTCATGGTGACGAACGTTGGGGGTGAGTGAGACGTCAAGGTAAGAGCCCCAGCCGATCCTGGAGTTCCACCAGCAGGGGGTCGAGGGTGTGAGGCGCCATGGGTCGACCGCCCCGGGTGGCCGTGACGCTGACTCGACTGTCATCGCCCTGCGCGCCGACCTGCAGCTGGACCCGATAGCCGGGCCAGCGGGCCAGTGCCGCCTCCACACGGGCCAGATCGCCGTCGGCATGGCGAATCACATAGCCGCGATCCATCAGCACCGCCATGGCCGCCGCCAGGGTGGCGTCCGGCGAGGCGGCAACGTTCAGCTCCCGCGGCTCGGGAGCCGGCGCCGGCGTGGCACAGCCCGCCAGCCAGAGCATGAGCAGCACAGCGGGCAGTCGGAACATCATGGCGCCTCCTCGGCCGGCATGGCCTCGATGGCGCTGCGCAGGTGGCCGCAGAAGTCACTGTTGCTGGCGCTGCGCGACTGTCGTAGCCCACCCCGCCAGTCGAACACCTGGATGTCCCGGGACACGCGAACCTCCTCGGCCCCTGCCGCCAGCGAGACCCGTTCCAGCTCGGTGGCGTCACGGTTAATGCTGCTGAAACCACCAAAGCCCACTATCACCCCCACACCGCTGGATAAGCCACCGCGGCGGCCCAGCCCATGGTGACCGAAGAAGCCGCTACGCCCCCAGGGGTCATGGAAATCGCCATAGCCGGGTAGTATCCGGGTGCGTTCGGCACCGACCAGCCCCAGTGACAGGTCGGTATGACTGATCAGGAAGCCATCGGCCTCCAGCGCCGACACGGCCCGGCGCAGCAGGGAGTCAGGCGAGTCACCGGCGACCGGCCAGCGGCACTCGGCGGCCGGCCGAGGGTCGGCCATCGGCAAGACAGAGGGACTGGTCTGGCAGCCTGCCAGCACCGACAGCAGCAGGAGCAACAACCAGAGGCGCATGGACAGTCTCCCGGTCATGGATGCGGGCAGTGTACGCGCGGCGCCGGCGGAGTGAAAACGTTCCGGAGCTTCAGCACAACGCCGACGCCCGCTAAGCTGGGTCGAGATTCCGTGACGCGAGTACCCCCATGAAGATTCTCATCTGCCCGGATAGTTTCAAGGATGCCCTGCCGGCCGCCGAGGCCGCTCGAGCCATCGCCTGCGGCATCGTCCGTGCCGGGAACGATATCGTACCCCTCGAATGCCCGCTTGCCGACGGCGGCGAAGGCAGCCTGGACGCCCTGATCGCCGCCACCGGCGCCGAGCGGCACACGGCCGAGGTCCACGACGCCCTGGGCCGCCCGAGCCAGGCGGACTGGGGCTGGCACCCGGCCAGTCGCACCGCCTACGTGGAGCTGGCCGAGGCCAGCGGCCTGCAGCAGTTGACCCCGAGCGAACGCACCGCCCTGCACAGCACCACGCGCGGCGTCGGCGAACTGATCCGTGCCGCGCTCGATGCCGGTGCCGAGCACCTGCTGCTGACCCTGGGTGGCAGCGCCACCAACGATGGCGGTGCCGGAATGCTCGTCGCCCTGGGGGCCCGGCTGCTGGACGCCCAGGGCCACGAGCTCGCCCCCGGCGGCGCGGCGCTCGAGCGACTCGCCGAGCTCGACCTGTCGGGGCTCGACCCACGCCTGAGCGGAGTGGCCGTGGAAGCCGCGGTGGATGTGGACAATCCGCTGCTCGGCAGCCACGGCGCCAGTGCGGTGTTCGGCCCCCAGAAGGGCGCCACGGCGGCCGACATCGAGCGCCTGGATGCGGCGCTGGGGCGCTTCGCCGACCTCGCCGCCAAGGCGCTGGGCGAGGATCACCGTGACCTGGCCGGTGCCGGCGCCGCCGGCGGCATGGGCTTCGCCGCCCGGGCCTTCCTCGGGGCCGAGCTGCGCCCGGGCATCGAGCTGGTGATGGCCCAGGCCGGCTTCGCTGCCCTGCTCGACGACGCCGACCTGGTGATCACCGGCGAAGGCCAGCTCGACGGCCAGAGCCTGGCCGGCAAGACCCCGGTCGGGGTATCGCGGGCAGCTCGGCGTCGGGGGGTCCCGGTGGTGGTACTGGCCGGGCGCCTGGCACCGGGCTGGCAGGCAGCCTTCGACGAGGGGGTCACCGCCGCCTTCGCCCTGGCCGATGGCCCCATGGCACTCGACGAGGCCCTCGAGCGCTGCGCCGAGCTGCTGGCCGACCGCGCCGAGAGCCTGGTGCGGCTGCTGAGGGCGATGCCCGGGGCGTGACAGGGCTATCGCAGATGGCGGTAGCGCTCGGGGCTGGTCCGGCGTCATGTCTCGTCGTCGGCGCCATCCGCCATCGCTTCGGCGGCGGCGCGACGCAGGTGGGCCGGCAGCGGCTTTTTCATGCGCACCCCCAGCCGCTGCAGCTCTCCGGCCTGGGCCACCAGGCTGCCCTGGCCGGTGGAAAGCCGTCCCATCGCCTGGCGATGGCTCTCCCGGGCCCGCTCCAGATGGCGGCCCATGTCCTCCAGGCTCTCGACGAAGCCGCTGAACTTGGTCAACAACCGCTCGGCTCGCGCGCCGATCAGCCGCGCGTTGTCGTTCTGGCGCTCCAGGCTCCACAGCCCGGCCACGGTGCGCAGGCTGGCCAGCAGGGTCGTGGGAGTGACCAGCACCACCTGGCGGGCGAAGGCATCCTGGAAGAGCTCGGGGTCGCGCTCGAAGGCGGCGGCGAAGGCCGGCTCCACCGGTATGAAGAGGAACACGAAATCCGGTGAATTGAGCCCCGGTAGATCGGGGTAGGCCTTGGCCGACAGGCCGCCGACATGGTCGCGCAGCGACTGCAGGTGAGCCTTCAGCGCCGTCTCGCGCTCGGCGTCGTCGTCGGCATTGACCACCCGCGTCCAGGCGGTCAGCGAGACCTTGGCGTCGATGATCAGGTGGCGCTCCTCGGGCAGGTAGATCACCGCATCGGGCCGCTGGCGGCCCTGCTCGCCGTGCAGCGAGACCTCGCGGCGATACTCGATGTCGCGACGCAGGCCGCTGCGCTCGAGCACCGTCTCGAGCATCAGTTCGCCCCAGTTGCCCTGCATCTTGCGATCGCCCTTGAGGGCCCGCGCCAGTTCACCGGCCTCGTCGCCCAGACGGGCGTTGAGCCCGGCCAGCTGCTCGAGCTGGGCCTTGAGCGAGCCGCGCTCACGCTGCTCCTGGCCGTGCAGCTCCTCGACCCGGCGACGAAACTGGTCAACCTGTTCGCGGAAGGGCCGCAACAGCGCCTCCAGGCTGTCACGGCTCTGCACGCTGAAGGCGCGCTGGCGATCCTCGAAGATGCGCCCGGCGAGCTGGTGGAACTCCTCCTTGAGCCCGGCCCTCGCCTCCTCCAGCAGGGCCAGTTGCTCGCGGTGGCGACAGGCCAGCTGTTCCCGTTCGGCCTCGAGCCAGGCACAGCGTTCACGCCGCTCGGCCAGCTGCTCTCGGGCCGCGGCCAGCGCCGTCTCGGTGGCCGCGAGCCGTTCACGGCTGGCGTCGAGCTGGGCATCGCTGTGGACCAGCTCCTGCTCGAGGCGCCGGGCGGCGACCTCGCCTTCGGCCCGGGCCGCCTCAAGCGCCTTCAGTCGCCGCCGCCAGGCCAGCGCCAGCCCGGTCAGCGTCACCAGCAGCGCCCCCAGTACCGTCGCCACCAGCCAGCCCAGGCCGGCCTCTTGCAGCTGCTCGATCATCGCATCCTCGAATGTGGAGAGAATCGGGAAAAGCCTGCCATATCAGTGAACACCGTGCGATAGCTGGCCCGCCGGCGGCTATAATCCGGACAGGGAACGCAGGGGTGAATCACCAACGCCACCGGCACATCCTCGGAGGACACCCCCATGAAACGACTCTTGATGGCTGCCGCGATCGCGGCCTTGACCCTGGCCATGGGCCTGCCGGCGATGGCCGACCGGCCACACCACGGCGGCTACTACGGGCCACAGGTGCACCACCACTACCACCGGCACGACTATCGTGCCGATCGCGGCAGGCACCATCACAAGCACAGAGCGTACCGCTACCACCGCGCGGGGCCGCCACGCCACGTGGTCGAGCACCACTACTACTCGGAGCGGCCGCGCCGACACTACTACCGTGACTACCGTGGCCATACCGATATCCCGCTGGTGACGGTGGATGGCTATCCGCTGCTGCGTATCCAGGTCAACCACTGACCCTTCCGCGACGGTGGCGCCGGGCCCCTTCGGCCCCGACGCCTTCCGTCAGGCCGAGTCTCGCAGGGCAAGGTCCTCCACCAGCGCCCTGAGCAGCCCCCAGAACTCCTCCACCGAGGCCAGCTCCACCCGCTCGTCGGGGGAGTGGGCGCCGCGGATCAGCGGGCCGAAGGAGATCATCTCCAGGTGCGGGTACTTGCCACCCAGGATGCCGCACTCGAGTCCGGCATGGATCACCAGCACCTCGGGGTCGCTTCCCAGGCGCGCCTGGTGCAGGCGGCGGAAACGCGCCAGCAGCGCGCTCTCGGGGGCCGGGGTCCAGCCCGGATAGGCGTTCTCGACCCGGGTGCGGGCACCGATCAGGTCGAACAGGGCACGGAAGCGGTCAGACAGGTCCGCGGTGGCGCTGTCGCGCAGCGAGCGCACCAAGGCACAGAGCTGAAAGCGCCCGTTCGCCAGGCTGACCACGCCCAGGTTGTTGGACGTCTCCACCACGCCGGGCATCTCGCAGCTCATGCGCTCGACGCCACAAGGCGCCACGTGCAGCGCCCCGATCAGCATGCGGCTGGCATGGCCGGTGAGGGCCTCGGCGGGCCGCTCGTCCAGCGGCTCGAGTGCCAGCGACAGCCCCTCGTCTACCCCGGCCAGCTCGTCGCGCAGCTCGGCCTCGAGCGCCGCCACGCGCTCGCGGGCGTCATCGAGCTCAGCGGCCGGCAGCGCCAGGCTGGCGAAGGCCTCCCGCGGCAAGGCATTGCGCAGGGTGCCACCGTGGTAGTCGATCAGGCGCGCATCGAAGGCCTCGAGCGAACGCAGCACCCGCACCAGCAGGCGATTGGCATTGCCGCGCCCCTTGTGGATGTCGATCCCCGAGTGTCCGCCGACCAGGCCGGTCAGCGACAGGCGCACGGCGACCTCGTCCCCGCCCAGGGCAGCGGTGGGCAACTGGGCCTCGACGACCACATCGGCGCCGCCGGCGCAACCGATGAACACCTGGCCACGGTCCTCGGAGTCCAGGTTCAGCAGCACCCGTCCTTCCAGCCAGCCCTCGGCCAGGTTCAGGGCGCCCCCCATGCCGGACTCCTCCTCCAGGGTGAACAGCGCCTCGAGCGGGCCGTGCACCAGGGTCTCGTCCTCGAGGATCGCCAGCGCCGCCGCCACGCCCAGGCCGTTGTCGGCCCCCAGGGTGGTATCGCGGGCGTGCAGCCAGCCGTCCGCCACATAGGTGTCGATGGGGTCGCGGGTGAAGTCATGGGGATGGTCGGCGTTGGCCTGGGCCACCATGTCCAGGTGGCCCTGCAGGATCACGCCGGGTGAGCGCTCATGGCCGGGGGTGGCGGCCTTGCGGAGGCGCAGGTTGCCGAAGGCGTCGCGGTCATGGGCGAGGCCCCGCGCCTCGGCCCACTCCTCGAGGCGGGCCACCAGGGCCGCCTCCTGACCGGAGGGCCGCGGCGTGTTGCACAGGGTACGGAAGTGGCGCCATAGCGGCTGCGGCGAGAGTTGCTCGAGATGTGCGTTCATGCGAATTCTTCTTCGGCGTCTACCTGGCTACCTTACCCACCGCCCCGAGGCATGGAAAGCCTCAGGCGATCCGCTCGCGCAGGGCCGCCACCGCCTGGCGCAACCGAGTGGTGACCGCCCGCTGCCCCGACACCCCCAGCCGGGCCGCCAGCCGGGCCGTACCGTGCCCCTGGAAGGCCCAGGCCACCAGCAGGCAGAGGTCCGGGGCAGCAGGGGACAGGCCGGTGGCCAGGGCCCGGCGCGCCAGGGCCTGCAGCGCCGGTCGGACCAGGGCCGGCTCGCGATGGCCGAAGGCCACGTCATCGATGTCACGCAGGTCGCCGGGGGCCGGCATCGGGCCGTCCCCCTCGGCGAGCAGGGCCGCGGCCACCTCGGGCTCCAGCCCAGCGAGCTCGAAGGCCAGCAGCCCCGGCAGCTGGCGGTGAAAGCGGGTCTCGAGCTCGACGGCCAGTCCCTCGCCCCGGGCGCTGACCGGCGCCACCACCATCAGGGCGTGTTCGCCGGTGGCCGTCTCACGGGTCAGCCCGAGTCGCACGGCACGAAAGCCAAGCGCCTGCCAGAAGGCGATCAGCCCCGGCTCGGCACCGAAGCTCGCCCCCAGCAGGTCGATCGAGTCGCGGCGGGCCCGCTGCCGTTCGGCCTCGAGCAGGCGTCGACCGAGCCCACGGCGCCGCTGGCCGGGGTGCACGGCGATCCGCAGCACCCGGCGCAGCCGTCCCGACAGGGCGTCGCGGCAACCGGCGTGGGCGGCCAGCGACTGGGCCATCAGATGGCCTCGCGGCCGCCGCTCCCCACGGGCGACCCGCTCGGCCAGCTCGGCATCGAAGCCGCCCTCGTCGGTGGTGACCAGCACCGCCTGGGGGCTAGCCCCCGCCTCGAGGGTGGTGATGGCCACGCCCGGCCCGTCCAGCAGGCGGCGCAGGTCGCTCGGGGTGGTGCGGTAATGGGCCTGGACCAGCAGCCCGAACAGCTCACCCAGACGCCGCTCGTCGTCGGCCAGCTCGGCACGCCGAACGCGCCGCATCGTCACCGGGGCCTCCCTGGCATCGCCGGACTCGGCATCGAGCAGCAACAGGCGAGTGACCAGGGCCTCCAGGGGGTCCCCGGCGGCCCAGCGGATGGGCGCGTTCAGGTGATAGTCGTGCCACTCGGGGGTGCGACGCTCGAGGCGCTGGCGAAAGCGCAGGGCGAAGCCGCGCCCCGAGCCCTCGTAGCCGTGCACGGTGGTGGCGAAGGCAATGCGCGGGAAGGCCTCGAGCCACTCGCCGAGCAAGGTGGCCGGAATCGCCGCCGCCTCGTCCACCAGCAACCATTGGCCGGGGCCGCCCGCCTCGCCCCGCCGGGTCAGTGCCGAGAGTTCGTCGGGAGGGAGGAAGGCGACCCGACCCGAGCCGAGCACGAAGGCATGGCCCTGTCGGCTACCCCCGGGGCAGAGCGCCTCGAGGCGCTCGAACAACGCCGCCACGGCCGATGGACGCGGCGCCGTCACCAGGATCCGGGGCTCACCGGCGGCGAGGAGCCGGGCACAGGCGATGCCCAGCGCGGCACTCTTGCCGCGGCCGCGATCGGCGGTGAGCACCAGCGGGCGACGGCGACGCAGCCGGATGAGCCGCGCCACCGCCTCGGCCTGGTCGCGGGTCAGGCAGTCGGGATCTTCGGGAGGCAGGGAGGCCGCCATGGAGGCAGGCAGTGGTGGCAGCTGCGGCTCACCAGCGGCCGGCCAGTGCACGACGCCGGGAGCCAGGCAGAGCTGCCGCGCCAGGCGTTGCAGGTAATGCGCCGTCAGCTCCTCGGCCCGGTGGGGGTGTTCCGCCAGCCGCGCGTAGTCGGCATCGGGACGCGCGCCCCAATCGGGAGGGGTCATCAGCACCAGCAGGCTCCCCGCCCGCAGGGTGCCGGAAAGCGCCCCGAAGGCCTCGGGGTCGAAGCCGGCATCATCGGACACCGCATCGATCACCAGCAGCCCCAGCTCGCCGCCCAGCCGGGTGCGAGCCTTCGCGGGAGCCAGCCAGTGCCGGGCCTCGACTCCGCCGGATGGCCGCGGCGCCACCCAGAGCGGCGAGCCCCAGTCACCGGCCCGCCATAGCGCCAGGGCTCGCGAGCGACACTCCTCGGGCTCGCCGGTCAGCCAGACCAGGCCACGCCAGTGCCGCCCGGCCAGGGTGCGGGCATGGCCGATCAGCACCTCGATGGCCGCCGTCTGGCACTCGTCATGCATGGAAAGGCGCCTCCCTTCGGCTGAACTTTAGTCTTGTCTTTGCACGGTATTCAACGCAGCGGGTGACATCTACTATGCTAATTGAGGTTACGCCGAACCATTCAATCCCTTGATTGAAAAACTCTTTCAACTGAGCGTCCGGGCCTTCCGCGCCCTCTCACGGCCATGCGGTCGCCCTCGGCGCGCCCTATCGATTGTGACAGTCGCCCCATGCTAGCTTGTCTTGCATGCCGACCTGCCCACCCGGTCAAGCCGCGGGCAGGCGGTGCCGCCACCGGTCAGGGACTACAACGGATGCGGCCTCGGCGTTTCTGCTTCTTCTCGACAACAGAAAAACCCATCAGGGAGCGCATCAATGAAGAAGATGACCCAGTTTGCCCTCACCGGCCTTGCCGCCGGCGTTGCCCTCGCGGCCCTCTCCTCCACCGCCCAGGCCCAGGAACAGTGGACCATGACCACCACCTGGCCGGACAACCTTGACCTGATCCAGATCGACCAGCACTGGGCCGAACTGGTCAACAAGCTGGCCGGCGACGAGCTGCAGATCGAGTTCCGCGCCGGCGGCACCCTGATGCCCGGCACCGAGGTCTTCGATGCCACCCAGACCGGCAGCATCGAGGCCGCCGGCGACTGGCCCGGCTACTGGGCCGGCTACAGCCCGGCCTTCTCGCCGCTGGCCACCACCACCAGCCTGTTCAACGGCGTGGACTACCTGAACTGGATCATGCAGTGGGGGGGCTGGGATCTCTACCAGGAGGTCTACGGCCAGTACAACATGGTCTACCTGCCCTACGGTATCACCAACAACGAGTCAGGTTTCCGTGGTGGCACGCCCATCGAGAGCCTGGCCGACCTGGAGGGCAAGCGCGTACGCCTGTCGGGCCGTGACCAGGGACGTGTGCTCGAGCAGCTCGGCGGCTCCCAGGTCACCCTGGCCGGCGGCGAGATCTACCAGGCGATCGAGCGCGGTGTGGTCGATGGTGCCGAATTCTCCACACCGGGGGTCGACTACAACGCCGGCTTCTCCGAGGTGGCCGACTACTGGTCCGTTCCGGGCTGGCACCAGTCCGCCAGCGTATTCGGCGTGATGATCAACAAGGACGCCTGGGACGCCCTCTCCGAGGAGACCCAGGAGAAACTGAAGATCGCCGCCGAGGCCACCATGGCCTGGTCACTCGCCTGGTCCGAGCGCGAGTCCACCGATGGCACGGTCAAGTTCCTCGAGGACGGCACCGAGATCAACCAGCTCGCCGAAGAGGACCTCGCGCGCATCCAGGAGATCACCAACGAGGTGATCCTCCAGGGGGCCTGCGAGGATCCGATGCACGCCAAGGTCTACCACTCCATGATCAGCTACCTTGAGCACTATGCCAACTGGCGCGACATTTCGGTGCCTTACAACATGAGCCGGGTCACCGACAACCTGCCGTCGCTGGAGGAACTCGAGGCCTGCCTGTAAAGGTGCCCCTTGCCCACCCGCAACGCCGGGTGGGCCCGACTGGAGCGCCGCCGCTGGTTCGCCATCGGCGGCGCTCGTCGTGCCGTGCTCGATACGATTGCGAATCCACCCCGATTCCCGAGATCCACGACCATGAATGCCATCGCCAAGGCAATCGATACCTTCAACGAGTGCTTCGGGCGCCTGGTCGCCCCGCTCCTCGCCGTGATCACCCTGATCGTGATCTACGACATCGCCATGCGCTTCTTCTTCGGTCGCCCGAGTGACTGGGCCTTCGATGTCACCAAGATGCTGTTCGGCGCCCATTTCATGCTGATGGCGGCCTATGGGCTGCGCCACCACGCCCATGTCGAGGTCGACGTGCTCAAGCGTCTGCTCTCGCGACGCAAGCGGGCCGCCGTCGAGATCCTCGGCTACCTGATCTTCTTCGTACCTTTCATCTGGATGCTGCTGACCTACGGCTGGAGCTTCTTCGAACGCTCCTTCAGCCGCAGCGAGACCACCTACGGCATGGTCGCCATCCCCGTCTACCCGGTGAAGGCGGTGATCGTCGTCACCGCGGCGCTGATACTGCTGCAGGCCATCGCCATCGTCATCCGCGCCATCCAGGAACTGCGCCAGGAGGCCTCGGCATGAGTGCGGAACTGCTTACCCTGTTCATGTTCGGTGGCCTGCTGATCGGCCTGTTCATGGGCCATCCGCTGGCCTTCGTGCTCGGCGGCGTCGCCGTGCTGGGCGCCGTGCTGGGCCCGGGCGTCAAGGTGCTCGGCACCCTGATCAACAACATCTACGGCAACGCCATGGACAACTATGTCCTGGTGGCCATCCCGCTGTTCGTGCTGATGGCGCGCTTCCTCAACGATTCCGGGGTCACCGAGCGCATGTTCGACGCCATGCGTCTGCTGCTGGCCAACCTGCGCGGCGGCCTGGCGCTGACGGTGGTCATCGTCTCGGTACTGCTCGCCGCCACCACCGGTATCGTCGGCGCCTCCATCGCGGTGATGGGCATGATCGCCCTGGTGCCGATGCTCAAGTACCACTACAACAAGGAGCTCAGCACCGGGGTGATCATGGCCAGCGGCTGCCTGGGCATCCTGATCCCGCCCAGCATCATGCTGATCCTGATGGCCAGCTACTCGCCGGTCTCGGTGGGCGCGCTGTTCGCCGGCGCGCTGGTGCCCGGGCTGATGCTGGGCGTGATGTACGCCCTGTACGTGCTGGTGATCTGCTGGATCAAGCCCTCCTATGGCCCGCCGGTGCCGGCGGCAGAACGTGCCGAGACCAGTACCCGCGAGCTGCTGATCATGCTGGCCAAGTACGTGGTGCCGCCCATGGGCCTGATCCTCGGGGTGCTGGGCTCGCTGTTCACCGGCATCGCCACCGCCACCGAGGCCTCGGCCATCGGGGTGTCCATCGCCTTCCTGCTGTTCCTGATCTTCGGCGACCGCAAGGCCAGTACCTGCTACCGCACCCTGATCGACGCCAGCAAGACCACCACCATGGTGATGCTGGTGCTGGTGGGGGCCACCGCCTTCACCGGGGTGTTCTCCCGAGGCGGGGGCATGAGCGTGATCCACGACGTGGTGATGGCGATGCCCGGGGGCACCATCGGCGCCCTGATCCTGATGCTGTTCCTGGTATTCATCCTGGGCATGTTTCTCGACTGGACCGGCATCGTGCTGCTCAGCTTCCCGATCATGCTGCCCATCGTCGAGAACATGGGGGTGGACGTGCTGTGGTTCGTGGTGATGGTCGCGGTGGTGCTGCAGACCTCCTTCCTCACCCCGCCCTTCGGCTATGCGCTGTTCTATCTCAAGGGCGTGGCACCCAAGGGGGTCGAGATCGTCGACCTCTACAAGGCGGTGATCCCGTTCTGTGCGCTGATCGTCCTGGCCTGTGTGCTGATGGCGTTCTTCCCGGCCCTGGTCACCGGTTTGCCATCGATGCTGCTCGGCTACTGACCCGACAGCCCGCCCCCATGACGAGGCGCCCGCCGTCACCCGACGGCGGGCGCCTTCGTCTGAGGGCGGGTTGCCGAGGCTGCAGACACATGCCCTAGCTGATAATATTTGCAGCCGCCATGGTCTCGCATTTGCGGCCCGAGACCCTGCCATCGCAAGGAGTCCTCGCTTGTCTAGATCCTCCAGCACAGGGTTGTCCGCCATTGCGCACCGGCTATCGAATCTCTTCAGACCCTGGACCATCCTGACACTCGCCATTGCCACCGTCGTGGCCTTGCCGGTACTGGTCATCCTTGCCCATATCGCCATGCCCACGGACGGCGTCTGGCAACACCTCTCCAGCACCGTGCTGGGACGCTATCTCGCCAACACCCTGTTTCTGACCATCGCGGTAGGAATCGGCACCCTGGTGATCGGGACCGGCACCGCCTGGCTGGTGGTCATGTGCCGCTTTCCGGGGCGACGGTTCTTCGAGTGGGCCCTGCTACTGCCACTGGCGGTACCCACCTATGTGATCGCCTACGCGTATACCGATTTTCTGCAGTTTGCCGGCCCGCTGCAGACCTGGCTGCGTGACCTGTTCGGCTGGAGCCATGGCGACTACTACTTTCCCGACATCCGCTCCCTCGGCGGCGCCGCCACCCTGATCACCCTGGTGCTCTACCCTTATGTCTACCTGCTGACGCGGGCGGCCTTCATCGAGCAGTCGGTCTGCGTGCTGGATGTGGGGCGCACCCTGGGCAGGGGCCCCTGGAACCTGTTCGCCAGCGTGGCCGTACCGCTGGCACGGCCCGCCATCATCGGCGGTGTCTCGCTGGCCTTGATGGAAACCCTGAACGAATTCGGCGCCGTGCAGTTCTTCGGCGTCGACACCTTCACCACCGGCATCTACCGCACCTGGTTCGGCATGGGCGAGCAGGTCGCCGCCGCCCAGCTCGCCGCCTGCCTGTTGGTCTTCGTCATCGCACTGGTGTTGCTCGAGCGCTGGTCACGCGGCAAGCGGAAATATTTCCACACCACGAATCGCTATCAGCAACTGCCCGAGTACCGCCTGCGCGGCTGGCATGCCAGCGGCGCTTTCGCCGCCTGCGCAATACCGGTGCTGATCGGCTTCCTGCTGCCCTGCGGCCTGCTGTTGCAGCTCGCCATCCAGAAGGGAGATGCGCTGTTCGGTACGCGCTTTCTCGACTTCGCCTGGAACAGCCTGCTGCTGGCCACGGTCGCCGCGCTGATTGCCGTCGGACTGGCGGTGATCCTCAGCTACGGCGCACGCATCAACAACAGCCCGGTCACTCGGACGGCCACGCGCATCGCCTCCCTGGGCTATGCCATTCCCGGCTCGGTCATCGCCGTGGGCATCCTGATCCCCTTCGCCTGGCTGGACAACACCATCAACGACTGGCTGCACGAGCACCACGGCGTGATCATCGGGTTGATCTTCAGCGGCTCGGCCTTCATCCTCGTCTACGCCTATGTGGTGCGCTTCCTGGCCGTCTCGTTCAATGCCGTCGAGGCCAGCCTCGGCAAGGTCACACCCAGCATGGATGCGGCGGCCCGGACCCTCGGCGAGACCGCCACCGGTACGCTGCGGCGGATTCACACCCCCATCATGCGCGGCAGCCTGCTGGCCGCCGGTATCCTGGTGTTCGTCGATGTCATGAAGGAACTGCCCGCCACCATCATCCTGCGCCCCTTCAACTTCGATACGCTGGCCGTGCGGGCGCACAGCCTGGCATCGGACGAGCGCCTGGCCGAGGCGTCCACCGCCTCACTGGCTATCGTGGCTGTGGGCATAATCCCGGTGATCCTGCTCAGCATGGCCCTGCGCCGCTCCCGCCCCGGCCAGACCGGCTTCGGAGGGAAAGACAAAGACCTGTGACGGGTCGAGATGGATATCCACCGGCTGCCCCTCGGCGGGCAGGAAGACGCCGGGCACCCGAGCATGCAGGTGAGCTTCACGGCCATCCACGCCATGGGCACAGATATGCAGCAGGCTGCTGCGCCCCAGCAGCTTGGCCATGATCACGTGACTGTAGCGATGTCCCTCGGGCGGCTCATCGCGCGCGGTGAGTCGCAAGGCTTCCGGACGCACCATCACCTGGGCCTGCGCCCCCTCTGCCAGCCAGCCGGCGGCCACCGGCCCCAACGGCGTCTGCACGCAGCCATCGCGCACCTCGCCACTCAGCTCGTTCACTTCGCCGAAGAAGGTGACGACGAAGGGGTCGCAGGGATGGCAGTAGAGCTCGCGCGGGGTGCCCATCTGAACGATGCGGCCATCGCGCATCAGGGCGATGCGGTCGGCCATGAACATGGCCTCCTCCGGGTCATGGGTGACCAGCAGCGTGCCGGCGCCCACCTTCTTGAGGACATGCAGCGTATCGTCCCGAATGCGGTCTCGCAGCCTGGCGTCCAGGCTGGAGAACGGTTCGTCGAGCAGCATCAGTTGCGGCGCCGGCGCCAGCGCCCGGGCCAGGGCCACGCGTTGCTGCTGCCCCCCCGAGAGCATGTGCGGATAGACATCGGCATAGGCCGCCATGCCCAGCTGCTCGAGCAACCCCAGCGCGCGCTTGCGCCGCTGCGGCAATGGCTCGCCCTTCAGGCCGAAGGTCACGTTCTCGAGCACGGAGAGGTGCGGGAAGAGCGCCGAATCCTGGAACGCCAGGCCCACGTTACGCTTCTCCGGGGGCAGATGCCGGCCATGGGGTACCGCGATGGCACCCCCGTTGAGGGACACGCGGCCCTGCTGCAGCACTTCCAGCCCGGCGGCAATGCGCAGCAGGGTCGTCTTGCCACAGCCGGAGGGCCCCAGCAGGCAGACGACCTCGCCGGGCGCGACGTCCAGATCGACCCCCTGTACGGCGGCAAGACGACCGAAGGAATGGTGCACCCCCTTCATCGACAACACGGGTGGCTGGCGACTCGGGGCCTGTCCGGCTTCCACTTGGTTCTGTTGGCTGGTCATGGCATCAGGGCAGCTTGGTCGGAATGGCAAGAACGGCCCTCATCGTAACCGAAATGTCCAGTAAATACGTTTGAAATGTACTCGCATTCGCAATATTTTCCACCGCTTCATGCTTTCCGTCATGGCATCAGCCACTTAACTGACCAGGCCAGCATCACCAGGGCTTGACGACAGGCAGGCGAAAGCGTTCAATGGCGATTGCGCTAATGCAACGTATTATCATTCAAGGGCAATGCCTTCACTCCAGCAGGCTCATGAGGTGCACACAATGATCAACCGCCACCGTCTCGCCGTTCCATTCGCCGCCGTACTGGCCGGTTCGGCTTTCGCCACCAGCGCCACTGCCGATGAGGTCAACCTCTACTCGGCACGCCACTATGATTCGGACGAGCGGTTGTACGAGGCCTTCACCGAGCAGACCGGCATCAAGGTCAACGTCCTGGAAGGCGACTCAGACCAACTGATCGAGCGCATCCAGCGCGAGGGCGTGGCGAGCCCCGCCGACGTCATGATGACCGTCGATGCCGGCCGCCTGTGGCGCGCGGAGCAGGAAGGCATCTTCCAGGGCATCGAGTCCGAGGTGCTGGCCGAGCGCCTGCCGGAGGCCATGCGTCACCCGGAAGGCAAGTGGTTCGGCTTCAGCCAGCGGGCCCGCGCCATCTTCTACAACCGCGACAACTTCGACCCGAGCGAGATCAGCAGTTACGAAGACCTGGCCGACCCGCGCTTCGAGGGCAAGGTCTGCATCCGCTCGTCCAACAACATCTACAACCAGTCGCTGCTGGCCTCGATGATCGAGCACCATGGCGTGGAAGGCGCCGAGGAGTGGGCCCAGGGCGTGGTCAACAACTTCGCCCGCCAGCCCGAAGGTGGCGACACCGACCAGATCAAGGGCGTCGCCAGCGGTGAGTGCGACCTGGCCGTGGCCAACCACTACTACTATGTCCGCCTGCTCGACTCCGAGGACCCGGCGGATCGCGAAGCGGCGGACAAGGTCGGCATCCTCTTCCCCAACCAGAATGGCCGCGGCACCCACGTCAACGTCGGCGGCGCCGGTGTCGTCGAGGGCTCCCAGAACCGCGACAACGCCATCCGTTTCCTGGAGTTCCTCGCCTCCGACGAGGCCCAGGCCATCTTCGCCTCCGGCAACAACGAGTTCCCGGTGGTGGAAGGCATCGAGAAGGCGCCGACCCTGGAGTCCTGGGGCGACTTCAAGAAGGATGACCTCAACATCAGCATCCTGGGCGAGAACAACCCCGAGGCGGTTCGCATCTTCGATCGCGTCGGCTGGCGCTGATAGCGCTCGAGGCTAACCTGGCGGCAGGCCTACGAGGAGGCGCTGTGAACCCCTCCATGGGCGCTACCGACGCCATCCCTGGCGTAGGAGCTCCTCTTCGGCCTGCCCCCAGCGCCCCTCACTTTGCTCTGTTCTTCCAAGGCCCGCGGCATCCGCCGCGGGCCTTGTCGTCGGTGGGTCGCCTCAGTGGGCCTCGTCCCAGTTGGCGCCCGACTCGGCCTCGACGATCAACGGCACGCCGAGCTCGGCGGCACCCTGCATGCGGCCCTTCACCTCCTCGATGAAGGCGTCCACCTGCGCCTCGGCCACCTCGAACACCAGCTCGTCGTGGACCTGCATCACCATCACGGCATCGAAGGCCTCGCCCGCCAGCCAGGCGTCGACATCGATCATGGCGCGCTTGATGATGTCCGCCGCGGTGCCCTGCATCGGAGCATTGATGGCGGTGCGCTCGGCACCCTGGCGGCGGGCCCGGTTCTGGGAGTGGATCTCCGGCAGGTAGAGGCGCCGGCCGAAGACGGTCTCCACGTAGCCGTCATCGGCGGCCTGGGAGCGGATGCGCTCCATGTAGCGGGCCACGCCCGGGTAGCGGTCGAAGTAGCGGTCGATGTAGGTCTGGGCCTGGTTGCGCTCGATGTGCAGCTGGCGGCCCAGCCCCCAGGCGCTCATGCCGTAGATCAGCCCGAAGTTGATCGCCTTGGCGCTGCGCCGCTGGTCGCCCGAGACCTTGTCGAGCGGCACGCCGAATACCTCGGCGGCGGTGGCGGCGTGGATGTCGCGGCCCTCGGCGAAGGCCTCGAGCAGGCCCTTGTCCGCGGAGAGGTGCGCCATGATGCGCAGCTCGATCTGCGAGTAGTCGGCGGCGACGATGCGGTAGCCCGGCCGGGCGATAAAGGCCTGCCGGATGCGCCTCCCCTCCTCGGTACGAATGGGAATGTTCTGCAGATTAGGATCGCTGGAGGATAGCCGCCCGGTGGCGGTGACCGCCTGGTGATAGCTGGTATGCAGCCGCCCGGTGGCCCTGTTGACCAGCCTGGGCAGCTTGTCGGTGTAGGTGGACTTCAGCTTGGCGAGCCCCCGGTGTTCCATGATCACCTTGGGCAGCGGATAGTCCAGCGCCAGCTCCTCGAGCACGGCTTCCGCGGTGGAGGGCGCCCCCTTGGGGGTCTTCTTGATCACCGGGATCTGCTGCTCCTCGAAGAGGATCTGGCCGAGCTGCTTGGGCGAGCCGAGGTTGAACTCGCGCCCGGCGAGCTCATAGGCCCTGGCCTCGAGCTCGCGGATGCGGGTCTCGAGTTCGCGGCTCTGGGTGTGCAGCCGCTCGGGATCGAGCGCCACGCCGGTGCGCTCCATGCGCGAGAGTACCGGCACCAGCGGCAGCTCGATCTCCTCGAGCACGCTGGCCAGCCGCCCCTCGGCCTCGACGCGCGGGCGCAGCTCGCGATGCAGCCTCAGGGTAATGTCGACGTCCTCGCAGGCGTAGGGCGCGGCCTGCTCCAGGGCGATCTGGTTGAAGGTGAGCTGCTTGGCCCCCTTGCCGGCGACCTCCTCGAAGGAGATGGTCTTCTCGCCCAGGTACTTTAGCGCCAGCGAATCCATGTCGTGGCGGGTCGCCGTGGAGTCGAGCACGTAGGACTCGAGCATGGTGTCCTCCAGCGGCCCGGCGACACGGATGCCGTAGTTGGCCAGCACCGAGATGTCGTACTTGAGGTTCTGGCCGATCCGGGTCTTGTCCGGATCTTCCCACAGCGGCGTCAGGGCCTCGAGCACGGCCTGGCGATCGAGCTGCGCCGGAGCGTCCAGGTAGTCGTGGGCCAGCGGGATATAGGCCGCCTCGCCCGGCTCGAGCGCCAGGCCCACCCCAACGATCTCCGCCTCCATGTAGTCGAGGCTGGTGGTCTCCAGGTCGAAACAGAAGGCATCGGCCTCCTTCAGGCGCTCGAGCCAGGCATCGAAATCGGCCTGGGCGAGGATGACGTGATCCTCGCGCCCGGCAGCATGGCCCGTACCACCCTCCTCGTCCTCCCCGACCGGCGTCGGCTTGCCGCCTTCCACGTCATCCACGCCCTCGTCCCTGCCTTCCAGCAGCTCGGCAAGCCAGGCCTTGAACTCCAGCTCGCGATAGAGCTCGAGCAGCGCCTCACGGTCCGGGTGGGCGATGCCCAGGTCGTCGAGCCCCACCGGCAGCTCGCAGTCGGTCTTGATGGTGGCGAGCCGGTAGGAGAGGAACGCCTGGTCGCGATGCTCGTCGAGCTTCTTCGGCAGGGTCTTGGCGCCGCGGAAGTCGAGGCTCTTGACCTTGTCGAGGTCGGCGTAGATGGCCTCCAGGCCGCCGCCCATCCCCTGCAGCAGGCCGAGCGCCGTCTTCTCGCCGACCCCCGGCACGCCTGGGATGTTGTCGACCTTGTCGCCCATCAACGCCAGGAAGTCGATGATCAGCTCCGGCGGCAGCCCGAACTTCTCCTTCACGCCGTCGACGTCCAGGGTCTCGTCCTTCATGGTGTTGACCAGGGTGATGTGGGCGTTGACCAGTTGGGCCATGTCCTTGTCGCCGGTGGAGATCACCGCGTCGCGGCCGGCCTCGGTGGCCCGGCGGGCCAGGGTGCCGATGACGTCGTCGGCCTCGACCCCCTCGATGCACAGCAGCGGCAGGCCCAGCGCCCGCACGCAGGCGTGCAGCGGCTCCACCTGGGAGCGCAGCTCATCGGGCATCGGCGGGCGGTGCGCCTTGTACTGTTCGAACAGCTCGTCGCGGAAGGTCTTGCCCTTGGCGTCGAAGACCACCGCCATGGGGCTGTCCGGGTAGTCCTTGATCAGCCGCTTGAGCATGTTGAGGACGCCCTTGATGGCACCGGTGGGCTGGCCGCGGGAGGTGGTCAGCGGCGGCAGGGCGTGAAAGGCGCGGTAGAGATAGGAAGAACCGTCGACGAGAACGATGGGCGTGTCGGCCATGTATCGGCATCCATTGAGTCTGTGCTGGGAAAGCGTGATCCTGGGCATCCATGATACGCATTGCGCGCCCCTTTTGCCGCGAGTGATAGGCCGACAGGCGGCAACGTCTTACACTGGGGGTATCGTCACTCCCTGCCGCACGCGGCCCCGGAGGTCATCATGAAGCTACTGCAACACTCGCCCCTCGCCCTGCTGCTGGCCCTGGGCCTCTCGCTCAGCCTCGCGGGCCCGGCCCTGGCCCAGTCTGCCTCCGAGGTGGAGCCGGACATCACCATCCGCCAGGAGGAGGATCGCACCATCCGCGAATACCGGATCAACGGCGAGCTCTACGCCATCGAGATCCGCCCCTCTCGCGGCCCCTCCTACTACCTGGTGGACCACGACGGCGACGGCAACTTCGAACGCCAGGACGGCGACCGGATCGCCGTCCCCCAGTGGATACTGCACACCTTCTGATCCTTTCCCGCCGGGCGCGGGGCTCCCGGCGGATGCCGGCGCTAGCGACCATGATCTGCTACTCTCGGGTGCGTGCATCGCACTGCCAAGTCGCTACAATAGGCGGCTTGGCAACCCGGGTGAGAGACACATGGCCGTATTCACACCACTTGGCGACGCACAGGTCGCGGAATTCCTGAACCGCTTCGATGCCGGCTCGCTGGTCTCCCTGGAAGGCGTCCCCGCCGGCACCGAGAACACCACCTTCTTCGTCACCACCGACCGCCGCGAGCTGGTCCTGACCCTGTTCGAGCAGGGCGAACACGAGGAGCTACCGTTCTTCGTCGAGCTGCTCGACTACCTCGACGAGCACCGCCTGCCGGTCCCCGGCCCGGTGCACGATCGCGACGGCATCGCCCTGCATAGCCTCGCCGACAAGCCAGCGCTGCTGTTCCCTCGCCTGCCCGGGAAGCACCCCAAGGCCCCCAACCCGGTGCAGTGCCAGGCACTGGGTGACGCCCTGGGGCGCATGCATCGGGTATCACAGCACTTCCCCGGGCACCGCCCCAACCCGCGCGACCTGCACTGGCTGCTGCCGATGCACCACCGCGTGCTGGTCTACCTGTCGCCTGAAGACCAGACCCTGATGAAGGACGAGGTGGAGATCTACCAGGGCTTCTTCGGCAGCGCCCTGGAGTTGCCCCAGGGGGCCCTGCACGGCGACCTGTTCCGCGACAACACCCTGTTCGAGGGCGACCGCCTGGGCGGCATCATCGACTTCTACAACGGCTGCACCGGGGACCTGCTGTTCGACCTGGCCATCGTCATCAACGACTGGGCCACCGAAGCGGACGGCCGGCTGAATGCCGAGCGTCACGACGCCATCCTGCGCGCCTACCAGGCATGCCGCCCGCTCACCTGCGTGGAGCGCGACGCCTGGCCGATGATGCTGCGCCTGACCGCCCTGCGCTACTGGCTGTCACGGCTGCTGGTGGTCTATGTGGACCCGCCGGCCCACGACCTCACGCCCCACGACCCGGAGCAGTTCCGCACCATCCTGCTGGCGCGCCTCGAACATGGCGCCCTGCCGCTACCGGAGGTGAATGCATGAGCCTGTCCAAGAGCAGTGCCGCAGGCCCGGCACAGCGCGCCCGGCGCACCTGGAACATCGACCAGTGGGGCAGCGGCTACTTCGACGTCGACGACACCGGCCACGCCCTGGTGCGCCCGCTGGGCAGCGAGGCCGAGGGCCCGGCCCTGCCGCTGGACGACCTGGTGACCGAGCTCCGCCAGGCCGGGCTGCGCCTGCCGGTGCTGGTGCGCTTCACCGACATCCTGCACGACCGGGTCGAGCAGCTCTGCGCCGCCTTCGATACCGCCATGCAGGAGGAGGAGTTCGGCGGCGGCTACACCGCGGTCTACCCGATCAAGGTCAACCAGCAGCGCCGGGTGGTGGAGGAGATCCTCGGCACCCAGGAGCGCGGCCATGGCCGGGTGGGGCTCGAGGCCGGCAGCAAGCCGGAGCTGCTCGCCGTGCTCGCGCTCTCCGGCGACGGCCCCTCGCTGATCGTCTGCAACGGCTACAAGGACCGCGAGTACGTGCGCCTGGCGCTGATGGGCGAGAAGCTCGGCCACCGGGTCTACCTGGTGGTGGAGAAGCTCTCGGAGCTGCCGCTGATCCTCGAAGAGGCCGAGCGCATCGGCGTCACGCCACGCATCGGCCTGCGCGCCCGCCTGGCCACCGTGGGGCGCGGCCGCTGGCAGAACACCGGCGGCGAGAAGTCCAAGTTCGGCCTCACCGCCAGCCAGGTGCTGGCCGTGGTGGAGCAGCTGCGCGAGGCCGACGCCCTGGCCAGCCTGCAGCTGGTGCACTTCCACCTGGGCTCGCAGATCGCCAATATCCGCGACATCCAGCGTGGCCTGCGCGAGTGCGCGCGCTTCTACCAGAGCCTGGTGGAACTGGGCGCCCCGGTGGACACCGTGGACGTGGGCGGCGGCCTCGGCGTCGACTACGAGGGCACCCGCTCGCGCAGCTTCTGCTCCGCCAACTACTCCATGCTGGAGTACGCGCGCAACGTGGTGTACGCCTTCCGCCTGGCCTGCCAGGAGCACGGCCTGCCCCAACCCCACCTGATCAGCGAGTCGGGCCGGGCGCTCACCGCCCACCACGCGGTGCTGATCACCAACGTGATCGGCGAGGAGCGCATCGGCGACGAGGCGCCCCCGCGCCGGGTCGAGGGCGACCCCCAGGTCGACGAGCTGTGGCGCGTCCACGACCTGCTGCACGAGCAGGCCGAGCCGCGCGGCCTGGTCGAGGCCTGGCACGACCTGGTGCAGGCCATGGGCGAGCTCCACGAGCGCTTCGTGATGGGCCTCACCGACATCACCGCCCGGGCCGAGGGCGAGGGCGTCTACTTCGCCGCCTGCGCCCGGCTGCGTGCGCGGCTCGATACCCGCAACCGCGCCCATCGTGAGATCGACGACGAACTGGCCGAGAAGCTCGCCGACAAGCTGTTCGTCAACTTCTCACTGTTCCAGTCGGTACCGGACGTCTGGGGCATCCAGCAGATCTTCCCGGTGCTGCCGCTCACCGGCCTGGACCACGCGCCGGTGCGCCGCGGGGTGATCCAGGACATCACCTGCGACAGCGACGGCCGCATCGACGGCTACGTCGACGGCCAGGGGGTCGAGACCACCCTGCCGCTGCCGGAATGGCAGGAGGGCGAGGAGAAGCTGCTGGGCTTCTTCATGGTCGGCGCCTACCAGGAGATCCTCGGCGACCTGCACAACCTGTTCGGCGACACCGACTCGGCGGACGCCGCCCTGGACGGCAACGGCCGCTGGTCGATCAGTCAGATCCAGCAGGGGGACCGGGTCGCCGACGTGCTCGGCTACGTCAACTTTGACGTCGCCGCCCTGCGCGAGCGGCTGGCCGAGCAGCTCGCGCGCAGCGGCCTGGAGCAGGCCGAACAGCAGGCCTTCCTCGACGACCTCTCGGATGGCCTGGACGGCTACACCTATCTGGAGTGAGCGCACGCCGCCTGGAACGTGAAGACGCCCTGCAGCCTTTGAACTGCGGGGCGTCCTGCGCCTCGGCGCTCGGAGTGCTCAGTCGATGACGCGCGTGGCCACCTCCAGCCCCCCGGTCAGGGTGAAGCGAAGCTCGGCGCCACGGGGCAGCGGCCCTACGCCGGCCGGGGTGCCGGTCAGCACCACGTCGCCGGCCTGCAGGGTGAAATGGCGACTCATCTCCGCCACCAGCATCGCCACCGGGAAGAGCATGTCGGAGCCCTCGCCGTGCTGGCGCAGTTCCCCGTCGATCTCCAGGGTGAAGGTCAGGGCGCTCCAGTTGGGCACCTGGGTGAGCGGCAGGAACACCGACAACGGGCAGGCACCATCGAAGGCCTTGGCGATTTCCCAGGGATGGCCCTTCTCCTTGAGGCGGGCCTGAATGTCGCGCAGCGTCAGGTCCAGCGCCAGCCCGATACCGACCACCGCCCGCTCGGCCTCGTCCACGCCGGCATGGGACAACTCCTCGCCGATCAGCAGCGCCATCTCCGTCTCGTAGTGCACTTCGCCGCGGGAAAAAGGCGCGTCCACCGGCTCCTCGAGGGCCACCGCACTGGTCGCCGGCTTGATGAACAGCAGCGGCTCGCTGGGCACCGGGTTGCCCAGTTCCTTGGCGTGATCGGCGTAGTTGCGGCCGACACAGACGATCTTGCCGAGCGCATGGGGAAATTCCTGGCCATCGGTGAAACGTGGAACAAAGCGCATGGCGGGCCTTCTCCTTCTCGTTATGCGTGACGCTTCTCGACGACAAGCGTCACAGTCTACCCCACCTGCGGCGCGGGTCCACACTCCGGGGCCGGACAGATGGCCTCAGCTCTGTGGCGACCATGCCTCGTCCGGTGCATGGGCCAGGAAGCCCGGCCGCCGCCGGCGTGCCGCAAAGGGTTCCACACAGCGATTGTCGCGACGATTGTAGACGAAGAAGACGTTGCTGCGCGGGTCCGGCGACATGTTGGCGTTGGAGCCGTGCAGGGTGTTGCAGTCGAACAGCAGCAGCTCGCCGGCGGACCCGGTGGGCGCCTCGATGCCGTGGTGCGCGATCAGCCTGGTCAGCACCTCGCGGCTCGGCACGCCGATCTCCTGGGTCTTGAGCGACTGCTTGTGGTGGTCGTCCGGCGTCTCGCCCAGGCAGGGCACGAAGACCCGGTGCGAACCGGGGATCAGCATCAGCGGCCCGTTGAAGTGGTGGTTGTCGGTGAGCACGATGGAGGCGCTCACCGCATGCATGGCCGGCATGCCGTCCTCGGCGTGCCAGGTCTCGAAGTCGGAGTGCCAGTTGAAGCCCTTGCCCTCGAAGCCGGGCTTGTAGTTGATCCGCGACTGGTGCACATAGGCCTCGCCGCCGAGGATCTGACGCGCGCGACCCATCAGCCGCTCGTCGTGGGCCAGGCGCGAGAACAGCCGGGAGAGGAAGTGCACCGCGAACAGCGAGCGGATCTCCCGGCCCTGGGGCTCGGTGATGCTGAAGTCGCGGCCACGGAAGTCGTCACGGGCCAGCAACGCCTTCAGCTCCCGACGCAGCTCGGCGAGCTCGTCGCCGCCGATGAAACCGGGCTCGAAGAGAAAGCCCTGGCGGTCGAACGCATCGAGCTGCGCCTGGCTCAGGGGACCGTCCTCGGCACGCCCCTTGACCACCGCCTCGCGACGGCTCAGCCAGGGCATGTCCAGCGGCTCGGCGAGCCGGGTGGGATAAGGGTCCTGTCCCGTGCGCGGTGCGCCCTTCACCTGGCTGGTGGGCTCGGGAGCGTCGCCGATGGCGTGGAAGCGGGTCTGGCTGAACGATGTCTGCACCGGCATCTGAATCACCTCCTGTGGTTCCGTGATCAGTCTCAGTTCGAACTCGTTGTGACGACGGGGCCGCTGCGGGGACCCCGGCAAGGGATCTGCGTGTAGTGTTGTGGTGGTGCCCGACAGGGGTTTCAAGGCCAGGAACGCCCCTGTGGATGCCCTGTGGACAAAGACGAAAAAACCGCCTCAGGGGCGGTTATCATATGCTGCAACTCGTTGATTGTCCCGACGTCTGGATGGTGCCGGCACCAGGAGTCGAACCCGGGACCTACTGATTACAAGTCAGTTGCTCTACCAACTGAGCTATGCCGGCTCGGGACCGACTCACACGAACTGCAGAATCGAAATAGGGTTGGCGTGGCTGGGGTACCAGGATTCGAACCTGGGAATGCCGATACCAAAAACCGGTGCCTTACCACTTGGCTATACCCCAGCAGTGTGGTGGCCAGAGACGGAATCGAACCGCCGACACGGGGATTTTCAATCCCCTGCTCTACCGACTGAGCTATCTGGCCGCTGCCAACGGGGCGTATTAAACCCCAAGGGGCCGTTTGCGTCAACCCCTTCCGTTTCAAAAAGATGGCGTACGGGGCGTCGGCCGCGAGGGTCACTCCCCGCGTGGCACATAGCCTTCCGCCTGGTCGGTCTCGCGGTTGTCGAGGAAGCGCTCCATCTGCTCCATCAGGTACTCCCGGGAGGCCGGATCGAGCATGTTGAGGTGCTTCTCGTTGATCAGCCGGGTCTGCAGCGCCTGCCACTCCTCCCAGGCCTGCTTCGACACACTGGCCTGGATCTCCTGGCCCTTCTTGCCAGGCAGCGGCGGAAACGGCAGGGCCTCGAGCTCCTGCTGATACTTGCGACAGAACACGGTCTGGCTCATCGGACATTCTCCTCGTGACGGCTATCGTGCGGCTTGGGTGTTCAGGGGCCGGTGGGCGCCGTGAGCGCAAAGGGCGCCAGCGACGCCAGCAGCGACTTCACCGGGGCCGCCAGGCCGATGCTGTCGGGCTCCCGGGGATCGTACCAGCGACGGGCCTCTCCCACCGAATCGATGGCGGCGATCCGCGCCGGCTGCGGGGTGATCTCCAGGCGAAAGTGGCTGAAGACATGGGTGAAGGGCGCCCAGCCAGGCTCGAGCTCGGCACCGGGGGCGTGGACATCGAGCCAGGCCCGCAGGGAGATGCCTTCGTCGAACTGGGGCAGGCTCCAGAGCCCGCCCCACAGCCCACTGGAGGGACGCTGCTCGAGCAGCACCCGGCCGTGCTCATCGCGCAGCAGCAGCATGACGGTGACTCGCGTGGGCAGCGCCTTCTTCGGCTTCGACTCGGGAAAGCGCCGCTCCTCGCCCCGGGCATGGGCCACGCAGACATCATTGAAGGGGCAGCGCTCGCAGTCCGGGCGACCACGGCGGCAGAGGGTCGCTCCCAGATCCATCATCGCCTGGGTGTAGTCGGCCAACCGCGTCTCGGGCGTGTAGTGCTCGGCCAGGGCCCAGAGGCGGCGCTCCACCGCCGGGCGGCCCGGCCAGCCCGCCACCGCATGCAGCCGGGTCAGGCTGCGCTTGACGTTGCCGTCGAGGATCACCGCCCGCCGGCCGCTGCTCTGGCTGATGATGGCACCGGCCGTGGAACGGCCGATGCCGGGCAGCGCGGCCAGCGCCTCGAGCTCCAGCGGCAGCTCGCCGCCATGCGCCTCCACCACCACCCGGGCGGCCTTGTGCAGATTGCGTCCGCGGGCGTAGTAGCCCAGCCCCGTCCACAGATGCAGCACCTCGTCCTGCTCGGCCGCGGCCAGCGAGGCGATGTCGGGGAAGCGCGCCATGAAGCGCTCGAAATAGGGGATCACCGTGGTGACCTGGGTCTGCTGCAGCATGATCTCCGAGACCCAGACCCGGTAGGGCGTCCGCTCCTGCTGCCAGGGCAGGTCGTGGCGGCCATGGTCGTCGAACCACCCCAGCAGGCGCCGCTGGAAGACCTCGGCGGGAAGCACGGGGGGCGGCAACTCCTTCATGGCGACTCCTTGCCGGTAACGTGGAAGCTGGCGAAAAAAAGCGCCGACCCGGGGTCGGCGCAGGGACTGACTTGCTTGATGCTCAATCGAACAGACCGCGCAGGGCGTCACGAAGTTCCTCGCCCGAGCCTCCGCCGAGGCTCTCATCGAGATCCTCGATGGCACCCTCGAGCCGCTGCTCGACCTCCTCACCGGCGCGCCGGCTTGCCTCGTCACGCAGCAGTTCGGCCACCGTGCCCCGGAAGGCCTCGCGGTCGAAGCGGCACCAGTCGCTGCTGTCATCGCCGAGGCTGCCCTCGCAGCGCACCGGGAAGGGTACCCGCTCGAGCCGGGGATTGACGTTGCAGGCCGCATCGGCAGTGTCGACGAAGCGTGCCGCGGCGCGCAGGTCGAAGCGTTCGCTGACCAGGTCGAGCTGGCCCTCGCCCCCCAGCTCGATGCCCGGGATGGTGACCAGCAGGTCGTCGCTGTGGACGGTGCCGTCGCGCAGCTCGAAGGTCGCGTCGGCGCGGTCGAAGCGGGTGTCGGGGTGCCAGTCGCGGGTACTCTCCTCGCCTTCCAGGGCGGCCACCGCGGTGCACAGCTCGCGGGAGACGTTGACCTCGAGGATCGCCCCCTCCTCGAGGCGTGCGGCGAAAGGACCGCTGAGCTGGCGCTTCAGCTCCGGCCAGGTATTGCCACGGGAGGTCAGCTCCCCTTCACCACTGAGCCGCCCGCGCAGCGGCGCCGGCTCCTCGCCGAGCGCCTCCAGCAGGGAGTCGATACGCACCCGGGAGAGTTGCGGCGCCAGGGCCCAGCTCAGCGGCTCGTCACGCAGCCCGAGCTCGCCGCTGGCCGCCAGGGTGCCCTCCTGGAAGCCCGATTCGAAGGAGACGAGGCGCAGCCGACCGTCACCGCCGGCGAGCGCGAGGCTCACATCGCTGAAGTCGAGCTCCATCAGGCGCAGCTCGCCGAGGGTGAGCTGGCCGTCGAGGGCGAGCTCCGCCAGCCACTCGGCCGGCACCAGGGGGCGGGGCTCGTCGGCACGCGCCCGCCCGATGCCCGGCAGGCTGCGCAGCGCGGTACTCTCGTCCGCCGTCTTCGACGCCGTCTCCGACGCCGGTTCCGCCGGCGGCAGATAGGCATCCAGGTCCAGGCTGTCGCCCTGCAGGTCGAAGTCGAGCAGCCGGCCATCGAGCCCGGCCGCCAGGCGCCCGGTGAAGGTGCTGTCGTCCAGCACCAGGGTCAGGCCGGTCAACTCGAGGCGCTCCCGGTTGCCCTCCAGAGGACTCGTCAGGGCCACGTCGGCGAGCGCCGAGTCGCCGGCCATGGTCGGCATCATCTCCAGCCGCGTGAGCCAGGGGCGCAGCGACAGCGGCGCCAGGCTCAGCTGGCCAGTGTAGGCGGGATCCGTGAGCAGCCGGCTCAGGTTCAGGTTGCCACTGAGCCGCAGGCCGTCCTCGCCGGTCAGCTCCAGCTCGCGCAGCTGGGCGGTCTGCTCGGCGAGGTCGGCGTCCAGGTTGAAGGCCAGCGATAGCGGCAAGGTCTTCTCGCCGAGGCTCGGGTGCAGCAGGCTGGCGTCGAGCTTGCCCTCGTCCAGGCGCAGGCGCCGATCCTCCGCGTCGACCACCAGCTCGCCACCCTGCAGATTGGCCTTCTGCTCCCCCTCGACGCCGGCCAGTCGGCTGGTGGTGTTCAGCATCAGCCCCTCCAGCACATAGCGTCCGTCGGCCAGCCCCAGGCTGACCCGGCTCTCGAGGGAGATGTCGCTGGCCAGCCAGGGCGAGCGCTCCAGCTCGCGCCAGTCCAGGGCATCGTGGGTGGCGAGCCGAAATGTCGCCTTGAGCGAGAAGGGCCGGTTGGGGTTGACGTTGCTGCCGGTGATGCCGACCCCCTCGAACAGCATCTCCCGGTCGGCCTGGAGATCGCGGAAGCGGATCTCGCCCTCGCGCAGCTGCACGCTGGCAATGTTCAGGGCCACGCTCAGCTTGCCGGTATCGGCACTGCCGGGGCTGGGGCCGGCACTGGCCGGGGCCAGCGCCCCCTCGGCGGCTTCGCGATCCTGGGCGAGGCGTTCGAGCAGTACCTCCCAGTTGCCGCGCCCCTCCTCGTCGCGCTCCAGATTGAGCCGCATGCCGTCCAGGGTCAGGCCATCGATGGCGATCTCGCCACGCAGCAGGGGGGCGAAGGAGAGGCTCACCTCGGCACGGCTGAAGGCGGCGAAGGAGGCCTCCTCCTCGACCTCCTGGTCGGGCAGCCAGGCCTCGGCCTTCTCGACGCTCACCCCGAGCCGCGGGTAGAAAGACCAGGTCAATGGCCCCTCCAGCGACAGCTCGAGGCCGCTCTGCTCGCGCACCACCTCGATCAGGCGCGGCTTGAGGTCATCGGGATCGAAGAAGGTGGTGACGTAGACCACCGCCCCGACCAGCACCAGCGCGAGGATACCAATGGCCGCCAGCAAGGTGCGCAACAGCCGCTTCATTGCTCGCCTCCCCGTCCTGGAAGGTTGAGTTCGAAATAGTCGCCGGCCTGAGTCAGGCGATAGCCGAGCCGGGCGAGCAGCATCTGGTCGGCCACCGGCAACTGTGACGAGGGCGCGCGCAGCTTGCGTCCCTCGACCAGTGCCGACTCTCCGACCAGCGCCAGCAGCCGTGACCCGACGCCGCGCCGGCGGGTGGTCTTGCGCACGCAGCAGTGCGACAGCCACCAGGCCTCGCCGTCATCTTCCACCGCCACGGCACCGAGCAGGCGATCATTGAAGCGCGCACAGAAGAAGAAGTGGCTGGCCGCCAGGTGCTCGCGAATGAAATCGTTCACGGGCAGCGGCAGACGCTCGGCAGGGGCATCGGCGTAGATACGGGCGAGGTCGAATCGCGCCTGGGCATCCGCTTCCCAGGCGGCCCAGTCGACGGGGTGGAGTGTCACCGGCATGCTTGGATCTCCCTGAGCCGGGGTGGCGAGGCTCGCCACCGCTGAATTGGGCATATTGTAGCGGATGGGGGGGGCAATTCTCTATAATGGCAGGCTCGCGGCGACCGGCACAGCAGTGCGTTCGCCCATTCGCCTCACGGCCCGGTGTCTGGCACCGGCCCTATCCGATATGCGCCCCGGCGCTGGAGATCCGACATGTCCGAGCGTATCGCCACGGTCACCCGGCACACCCGGGAAACCCAGATCACCGTCACCGTCAATCTCGACGGCGAGGGGCGCCTGGCCTGCGAAACCGGCGTGCCCTTCCTCGACCACATGCTCGACCAGGTGGCCCGCCACGGCCTGATCGACCTCGATATCGAGGCGGTGGGCGACCTGCATATTGATGACCACCATACCGTCGAGGACCTCGGCATCACCCTGGGCCAGGCCTTCCACCAGGCGATCGGCGACAAGCGCGGCATCCACCGCTACGGCCATGCCTACGTGCCCCTGGACGAGGCCCTGTCGCGAGTGGTGGTGGACTTCTCCGGCCGCCCGGGGCTGTTCATGAACGTCGAGTTCACCCGTGCCAGCATCGGCCGCCTCGATACTCAGCTGTTCTGGGAGTTCTTCCAGGGCTTCGTCAATCATGCCCGGATGACCCTGCACATCGATAACCTCAAGGGCTTCAACGCCCACCACCAGGCGGAAACCATCTTCAAGGCCTTTGGCCGCGCGCTGCGCATGGCCGTGGAGCCGGACCCGCGCATGGCCGGCCAGATGCCTTCCACCAAGGGCAGCCTCTGAGGCCGCCGAACGATCACACGAGGAGCGCTCCATGACCATTGCCGTCATCGACTACGGGATGGGCAACCTGCATTCCGTCGCCAAGGCACTGGAACACGTCACCCACGAGAACGTGATCGTGACGCGGGATGCCCGTCGCATCCGCGGCGCCACGCGCCTGGTGCTGCCCGGCCAGGGCGCCATTCGCGACTGCATGGGCGAGCTCGAGCGCACCGAACTGCGCGGGCTGGTGGAAGAGCTGCTCGCCCAGCAGGCCAAGCCGCTGTTGGGCATCTGTGTCGGCCAGCAGATGCTGCTCGACCACAGCGAGGAGAACAACGGCATCCACTGCCTGGGGTTCCTGCACGGCGAGGTGAAACGCTTCCCCACCGACATGCGGGACGACCTCGGGCAACGCCTCAAGGTGCCCCACATGGGCTGGAACCTGGTGCGCCAGCACCACGATCATCCACTGTGGGCCGGCATCGACCAGGACGAGCACTTCTATTTCGTGCACAGCTACTATGCCGAGGCGAGAGATGACGCCGCTGTGTTCGGCACCACCGACTACGGCCGGGTCAGCGCCCATGTCGCCATCGGCCGCGATGCCACCTTCGCCGTGCAGTTCCACCCCGAGAAGAGTTCACGCGCCGGCCTCAGGCTGTTGGAAAACTTCGTGCAGTGGAACCCTTGAGCCAACTCGACCCGCCTGATCGGCCATTCACAGGCCCCCCGCTACTGCACCACTCTTTACAGGCGCCCGAGGCCGCGCCAACCGAGGACACTGACATGCTGGTAATTCCCGCCATCGATCTCAAGGACGGCAATTGCGTCCGCCTCAAGCAGGGCCGGATGGACGACGCCACCACCTACGGCGACGACCCGGTGGCCATGGCCGCCCGCTGGGTCGAGGCCGGTGCCCGCCGCCTGCACCTGGTCGACCTCAACGGCGCCTTCGAAGGTTCCCCGGTCAACGGCGAGGCGGTCACCGCCATCGCCCGGGCCTGGCCGAACCTGCCGATCCAGATCGGCGGCGGCATCCGCGAGGCCTCCACCATCGAGCACTATCTCGCCGCCGGCGTGTCCTATGTGATCATCGGCACCAAGGCGGTGAAGGAGCCGGCCTTCGTCGGCGAGATGTGTCGCGCCTTCCCCGGGCACGTGATCGTCGGCCTCGACGCCCGCGACGGCTACGTGGCCACCGACGGCTGGGCCGAGGTCTCTTCGGTGAAGGCCACCGCCCTGGCCAAGCGTTTCGCCGACGACGGCGTCTCCAGCATCGTCTACACCGATATCGCCCGTGACGGCATGATGTCCGGTGTCAACATCGAGGCCACCGCTCAGCTTGCCCGCGAGGGGGGGCTGCCGGTGATCGCCTCGGGGGGCGTGACCGACCTCGACGACCTGCGCGCGCTGATCGAAGCCGGCGAGCCCGGCATTCTCGGCGCCATCACCGGCCGCGCCATCTACGAAGGCTCACTGGACGTGGCCGAGGGCCAACGACTGTGCGACGAACTCACTGCAGGGCTCAAGCGAGCCGGGAGCTGAATCATGGGACTGGCCAAGCGCATCATTCCCTGTCTGGACGTGGACGCCGGCCGCGTGGTCAAGGGCGTCAACTTCATCGGCATCCGCGACGCCGGTGACCCCGTGGAGATCGCCCAGCGCTACAACCAGCAGGGTGCCGACGAGATCACCTTCCTCGATATCACGGCGAGCCACGAGGACCGCGACACCACGGTGGAGATGGTCGAGCGCATCGCCGGCGAGGTGTTCATCCCGCTGACCGTGGGCGGTGGCATTCGTACCTGTGACGACATCCGCACCATGCTCAATGCCGGCGCCGACAAGGTGTCCATCAACACCGCCGCGGTGAACAATCCCGACTTCGTGCGCGAGGCCGCCGAACGCTTCGGCAGCCAGTGCATCGTGGTGGCCATCGACGCCAAGCGGGTGTCCGGTGAGGGCGAGCCGTCACGCTGGGAGATCTTCACCCATGGCGGACGCCGACCGACCGGGCTCGATGCCGTTGAGTGGGCGAAGAAGATGGTGGAATTCGGCGCCGGGGAGTTGCTGCTCACCAGCATGGACCGTGACGGCACCAAGGCCGGCTTCGACCTGGGCGTGACCCACGCCATCAGCGAGGCGGTGACCGTGCCGGTGATCGCCTCCGGCGGGGTCGGCAACCTCGACCACCTGGTCGAGGGCGTGCTCGAGGGCGGCGCCGATGCGGTACTGGCGGCCAGCATCTTCCACTTCGGCGAATACACCATCCCCGAGGCCAAGCGCTACATGGCCGAACGCGGTATCGAGATGCGGCTCTGAGGGGCATCCGGGAGACACGGACACGATGCAGTCACCATGGAAGGCGGCGGCAGGTGCCCTGGCCATGCCCCTGCTGCTGGCAGTCGCTGGCCCGGTCACGGCCGAGGCAGGGCCAATCTGGCCCCCCAAGCCGAAGCTGGACCATGTGCTGGTGCAGACCAGCCTCTATACCGACCACTTCAGCTCCGACCCGGAACATACCAACCAGCAGAAGCTGGCCAGCGTGGAGTTGCACAATCCGCAGCGCTGGCTGGTCGGTGCCGCCGGGTTCAAGAACTCCTTCGACCAGGACTCCCTCTATCTCTATGTGGGACGGGAGTTTCCCTTCTGGGAACCCGCCGAGTCGGTCACTTTTCGCACCAAGCTCACCGCCGGTGCCCTCCACGGCTACCGCGGCGAGTACCGCGACAAGATCCCCTTCAATCGCTACGAGATCGCCCCGGCGGCACTGCCTAGCGTCGGCGTGCAGTGGGGGCGCGTCGAGTCCGACCTGATCGTGTTCGGCACCGCCGGCCTGTTGGTGACCGCCGGCGTGCGCTTCTAGTGCCTAGTCCATCGACAGGCCCAGATTGCTGACCCCATCGTTGCGGCCAAGCCGGCGCAGCGCCTTGAGGGCGTCGCGGTCGAGCCGACCCTCGACCGCCTCGAGCACCGCATCCTGGAAATCGTTCTCGTCGGCCATCAGCGGGTGGTCACGCACCAGCACGGCCAGCCGCCCGGCATCCTCCTCACCCTCGGTGAGCTCGATATAGGCGCGCACGCCACCCTTCGAGGCACGACTGACCTCGAGCACCGCCTCCGGGGCCTCGCCGCGCAGGGTGTCGAGCAGCGCCGAGAGGGCCACCACCGCCTCCAGGGCCCGCCGGGCACCGAAGCTGTCGTCCTCGGCGGGTGGCTCCAGCTCGGCGAGCTTCTCGGCCTGACGCTCGAAGTCGATCTTCGCGTCACGCACCGCCAGCCGCTCCCAGACCAGGTCGAGGATCACCCTGAGCCCATGGGGGTCGCCGTGGCCGGCGGTCTCGGCGTAGAGGGCATAGTTGGGCAGCAGGCGCTCGCACAGCGCCGCCATGAAGGCCTGCTGGCGGCGCGGGTCGAGCTGCTGCAGGCGCTGGAAGAAGCCGCTCATGGAGTCTCCTTGGTATGTCGTTGTCTCAATGCTTGGCGTTACCCGGCCGATGTGGCCAGAGAGAATCGGCGAGGGCGCCGGGGACAGGGCGTAGAGGGGGCCTGCGCCAGGGAAGGCGTCGGTAGCGTCCAGGGGGGGGGGGGGGGCACAGCGCCCCCTCGAAGGCCTGTCGCCGGATCAGCCCGAGCGGTGTCGGACAACCTTCAGGGCCACATAAGCGAGGCCGGGGCCCGGCCGCGGGCATCCAGCACCACCCCCTCGGCGGCGAGCCGCGCGCGCTGCTCTGCGGCGCCGGGATGATCGGCCAGCTTGCGAGAGGCGGTGATGACTCGGAACCAGGGCAGGTCGTGGCCGGCGGGCAGTTCGCGCAGGGCCCGGGCCACCAGGCGCGGCGTGGCGCCCTCGGTCATCGCGGCGATGCACCCGTAGGTGGTCACCCGGCCGGGGGGTATCTCGGCCAGGATGGTCAGTATCTGTTCCCGCAGCTCCCGCTTCATGTACCCTTGCGCTCCCACCCTGTCCACCCATCGATGGCGAGGCTCCCATGCACCTTCACCTGCTCCAGCACAGCCCCCACCACGGTCCGGCCCGGCTGGCCGACTGGCTGACCAGCATGGGCCACAGCTATACGGTCTTCCACCTCGATGCCGGCGAACTCCCGCCCCGGCTGGCCGACTGCGACGCCCTGGTCGTGCTCGACGGCCCCATGGGCAGCGCCGACGATGACGAGCATCCCTGGCTGCGGCGAGAACGCAAGTTGATCGAGCAGGCCCTCGATGGCAACAAGCCGCTGCTGGGCATCGGCCTGGGCGCGAAGCTGATCGCCTCGGCGCTGGGCGCCGTGGTCTCGGCGGGCACCTTCGCCGAGACCGGCTGGCACCGGGTCGACCTGGCCCCCGGCAGCCCCTTCGACCTGCCGGAGCAGTTCGACGCCTTCATGTGGCACCGCGACGTCTTCGGGCTACCCGACGACAGCCAGCCCCTGGGCGGCAGCGCGGCGAGCCCGGTACAGGGGTTCGCCTGGGATGCCGGCCGGGTGGTGGGCCTGCTGTGTCACCTGGAGGCGACCCGAGACAGCGTGACCGCGCTGCTCGACCACCAGGCCCCGCCCAGTGGCGGCGACACCAGCCCCCATACCCAGCCACGCGACGCCATGCTCGACGAGTCGAAGCGGTTCGACCTGCTCGCCCCACTGCTCGATCGTGTGCTCAGCCAGTGGCTGCGCAGCGTCCCGGCCTGATATGGCCTCGGCCTCAGGCCGGCTGGCCTGGCGCCGGGTGCATGGCCTCGGCCGACCACGCCCTGGCCGCCGCGAGGCAGCTCTCCCAGTCCCCCACGTGGAGAAAGCGCCGCTCCGGGTGCTTCTCCAGCTGGTGGCGGTACATGGGGTCGTAGTATTCGGTGAGCAGAGGGGCCAGCCAGGCCTCGTGGGCCTGGCGATTGCCGCGCTCGTGCTCGCGGAAGGCCAGGGCCTGCAGCCGCTGCAGCCGCGCCAACCGGGCACTGCCCAGGCGTTTCCTGAGCCGAGCCAGGGAGCCGGCGAGTTGCTTGCGCATCAGCGCCCAGCCCAGCCAGTCGCCGAACTGCGCCCGATGGACCTCCCAGAGGTCGTCGATGTAGTCCTTGTGGATCTGCGCCAGTCGCCAGTCCAGGGGCATCTCCACCCGCAGCCGCGGGGCACGCTCCATGGCCCGCCAGAAAGTCAGCGGAATGTTCGCGGCCCCGATATGGCGGGACTCGTCCTCGACGACCAGGGGGCCCGGCAGATCCAGCAGGCGTCGCCCCATGGCGTGCTCGAAGTCGATCTGCGAGGGCGCCGGCAGTGGGTGCCGGCCGAACGCGGAGCCCTTGTGGCGAGCACAGCCCTCCAGGTCGAGCCCGTTGGGAAGCCGCCGGATCAGTGCGGTCTTGGCACAACCGGTCAGCCCGCCCACTACCAGCAGTGGCTGCTCGGCGGCGGCGTCGATGCGCTCGCACAATGCCTGACGCATTGCCTTCCAGCCCCCGCGGATACGCGGGCGCTCGAGGCCGGCTTCCATCAGCCACTGCTGGGCGACCTGCGAGCGCAACCCGCCACGGAAGCAGTAGATGACGGCGTCGGGATGGGACTCGAGCAGTCGTCGCCAGGCGGCGACCCTGGCCGCCTTGATCCCGTCGCGAACCAGCCGCTCGCCGAGCTCGATGGCGGCCTGCTGACCGCGCTGCTTGTATTCGATCCCGACCCGGTGGCGCTCCTCGTCGTCCATCAGCGGCAGGTTGACGGCACCGGGCAGCGCCCCTTGGGCGAACTCGACCGGGGCACGCACGTCGATCAGCACGCGCCCTTCCTGCAGTAGCCCAAGGTCAGGCTCGACCAGCGGCAAGCTCATCCACGCACCTCGATCAGCGCTTCTCCCGTGGCGGCGATGATCTCGCCGAAGGGCACGAGCTCGATACCGTGGGCGCGGCCGATGCGCTCGACGTCGTCCTCCCAGGAGGGATGCACCGAGAGCAGCAGGCCCCCCGAGGTCTGGGGATCACAGAGCCACTGCCAGTGCGCCTCGTCCATGGCCGGCAGCGAGGCACCCAGCGCCTCGCGGTTACGCCGGGTACCACCCGGCACCGCGCCCTGGCGGCGGTAGGCCTCGGCCTCGGCCAGGCGCGGCAGGCGACGGAAATCGACCCGTGCGGCCACGCCGCTGGCCGCGCACACCTCGGCCAGGTGGCCCGCCAGGCCGAAGCCGGTGACGTCGGTCATGGCGTTCACGCCCTTGACCGTTGCCAGCTCGACGCCAATCCGGTTGGACGCGAGCATGGTCTCCCGGGCCAGGCCCTGGTGGCCGGCCTCGAGCAGGCCCTGCTTCTCGGCGGTGGTGAGCAGGCCCACCCCCAGTGGCTTGGTCAGGAACAGCAGGTCGCCGACCTGGGCCCCCTTGTTGAGCTTGAGGTGGGCGAGGTCCACCAGGCCGTTGACTGCCAGGCCGAAGATCGGCTCCGGGGCATCGATGGAGTGACCACCGGCCAGCGCCAGGCCCAGCTCGCGGCAGACCGCCTGGGCGCCGGCCACCACATCGCCGGCGACCTCGGGCCCCAGCTTGTCCAGCGGCCAGCCGAGGATGCCGAGTGCCAGCACCGGTTTGCCGCCCATGGCATAGACGTCGCTGATGGCATTGGTCGCGGCGATACGGCCGAAGTCGAAGGGGTCATCGACGATGGGCATGAAGAAGTCGGTGGTGGCGATCATGCCGCGCCCGTCGCCCAGGTCATAGACGGCGGCATCCTCGCGCCCCTGGTTGCCGACGATCAACCGCGAATGACTGGCGCCCGGCCCGGCCTTGGCCAGGATGCCGTCGAGCACGTCGGGGGCGATCTTGCAGCCACAGCCGGCCCCGTGGCTGTACTGAGTCAGGCGGATGGCGGTCATCTCGTTCTCCTTGGCAATCGTTACCGGCATTCTACAACATGCGGGCGCTTCGTTCGGGACTCACCTCACAACACCTCCAGGGCATCGGCCAACTTGTCCACCGCCACCACCTCCATGCCCTCGGGGTCACGCTTGGGGGCATTGGCGCGGGGCACGATGGCCCGCTTGAAGCCATGCTTGGCCGCCTCGACGATGCGCTCCTGCCCACTGGGCACCGGGCGGATCTCGCCGGAGAGCCCCACCTCGCCGAACACCACCAGCTCGCGGGCCAGGGGCCGGTTCTGCAGGCTGGAGACCACCGCCAGCAGCACGGCGAGGTCGGCACTGGTCTCCAGTACCTTGACCCCACCGACCACGTTGAGGAAGACGTCCTGGTCACCGGTGAACAGGCCGCCGTGCCGATGCAGCACCGCCAGCAGCATGGCCAGGCGGTTCTGGTCGAGGCCCACGGCGACCCGGCGCGGGTTACCGAGCGCCGAGTCGTCGAGCAGCGCCTGCACCTCCACCAGGATCGGCCGGGTGCCCTCCCAGACCACCATCACCAGGCTGCCGGAAGCTTGCTCTTCGCCCCGCGACAGGAAGATGGCGCTGGGATTCTTCACCTCCTTGAGACCGTGCTCGAGCATGGCGAACACCCCCAGCTCGTTGACCGCCCCGAAGCGGTTCTTCTGGCCCCGCAGGGTACGGAAGCGCGAGTCGGCCCCGCCCTCGAGCAGCAGCGAGGCATCGATCATGTGCTCGAGTACCTTGGGGCCGGCCAGGGTGCCATCCTTGGTCACATGGCCCACCAGCAGCAGCACGGTATTCGACTGCTTGGCGAAGCGCGTCAGGGCCGCAGCGGACTCGCGCACCTGGGCTACGCCGCCGGGCGCCGAGGCGATGTCCTCCAGGTGCATGGTCTGGATGGAGTCGATCACCAGGATCTCCGGACGCTCGCGCTCGGCCACGGCGAGGATGGTCTCGACACTGGTCTCGGCCAGCATCTTGAGCCCCCGGGTGGGCAGCTGCAGGCGGTGCGCGCGCATCGCCACCTGGGAGAGCGACTCCTCGCCGGTGACATAGAGCACGCCGCACCCCTGGGCCAGCTTGCAGGCGGTCTGCAGCAGCAGGGTCGACTTGCCGGCCCCGGGATTGCCCCCCAGCAGCACCGCCGACCCCGGCACCAGGCCGCCCCCCAGCACCCGGTCGAACTCCTCGAAGGTCGAGGAGAGCCGCGGCACTTCGGCGAGGTCGACGTTGGCCAGGTCGACCACCTCCCGCGACAGGTCGCCGGCATAGCCGCCGCGAGCGGCCCCATTGGCCGCGCCGGCGCCGGGCCGCGCCGCCGCCAGCCTCACTTCGCTCAGGGTGTTCCACTCCTGGCAGCTGCTGCACTGCCCCTGCCACTTGCGGTATTCGGCACCGCACTCGGTGCAGACGAAGGCGCTTTTCGCTTTGGCCATGCGGTGCTCTCTATGGTCGTATGGCGCCCATTCCAACGTGGGAGGGCGGCCCGCAGGCCGCCCTCCCGAGTCGCCGCTCGGCCGATCACTGGCGCTGCAGTTGCAGCATCTCGTTGTTCTGGAAGCGACGGCGCTGGGGATCGATCAGCTCCAGGGTCCGGTCGTCGACACGCAGGAAATAGTAGATCTGGCCCTCTCCGTCCGGGGTGAGCTCGTAGACGGTGGCATCCGGGTCCGAGGCCGTTCCGCCGAGCACTTCCCAGTTGCCGGCATAGTGCTCGTCCGGCGGGTTCTGTGGGTGCTCCCGGTAGGTGGCCTGGAGAGAGAAGGTGCGCTCCTCCGATGCGGATTCTTCGTCGCCGGTCAGTCGCACGTCGAGATCGATTCCGTCACAGTTGCGGCACGGCAGGGTGCCCTGATAGACCACCTCGGTGCCGTCCATTTCGGGTGCCACGGCACGATCATCGGTCGGGCCGGCCGCACAGCCGGCCAGCAGGGCGAGCAAGGCCGAGCCAGCCAGCAAGGTCCTGATTTGCATTTTAGTCCTCCTAACCAAAGGGCATGACGCCGTGAGCCACGGCAGCCTGGGTGATAGCATAACCTCTCATGTCCTCAGCGGACAGCCTCCGACGCCGAGGGAGGGCCGGTCATGACACGCCCGAATGCACGTAGGCGAATACCGCGGCCAGCACCACCGGCATCACCACCAGGCTGCCCAGGTTGCCGATCAGCACGAGCGAGGCCACCTTGTGCGGCTCCTGCCGGTACTGTTCGGCCACCAGATAGTTGAGCACCGCCGGTGGCAGCGCGGCGAACACCCACAGCGCCGCGGCCTGCAGTCCGCCGAGGCCGAGCAGCCATACCAGTGGCGCGGCCAGCACCAGGCCGGAAAGCGGACAGAGCAATGCCCCCAGCAGTCCGGTCTTCCAGTCACCGAAGTCGATGTCCAGCATCCTCACCCCCAGGGCGAAGAGCAGCAGCGGGATGCAGACTCCGCCCAGCATGTGCAGCGCCTCCAGTAGCCAGTCCGGCAGCGGCACGCCCCCCAGGTTGACACCCAGGCCGGCGATGCTGGACAGCACGATGGGCATGCGCAGCAACCGCCACAGCGGCGTCCGCGGGCTGAGCATGTAGAGCCCCACCGAAAAGTGCAGCAGCATCTCGACAATGAACAGCACCACCGCCGCCGGCAGCGCCGCCTCGCCGAAGGCCAGCAGCAGGAGCGGAATCCCCATGTTGCCCGAGTTGTTGAACATCATCGGCGGCAGGAAGGTCTTCGGCTCCAGCTTCAGCCACTTCACCACAGGCCACAGCAGCAATCCCGACCCCAGCACCACCACGACTCCTGCCAGCGCCAGGCCGACATACTCCTCCAGGGGGGCCTGCCCATCGGCGAGCACGGCGAACACCAGCATGGGCACGAACAGCTCCATGTTGAGGGTGTTCATGCCGCGGATGTCGGGTGTGCGGTAGCGACCATAGAGGGTTCCACAGCCGGCGATCAGGAACACCGGCAGCAGGGTCGCGAGGATCTGTGCGGTCATGATGGGATCCAGTGGATTCGGATGCGCGCAAATGGGCACCAGCCTAGCATGCTGGCGGCTTGCGCGGTCAGGCCGCGCACGTCACCATGATCGGAGTCCACCCAACCCGAGCCACCCGAGCGAGTGACCATGAGCAAGTTCTGGAGCCCCGTGGTTCGCGAACTGACGCCCTATGTACCCGGCGAGCAGCCCCGTGAACGCCTCATCAAGCTGAATACCAACGAGAACCCCTACCCCCCGGCGCCAGGCGTCGAGACGGTGCTGCGCGACTTCCCCGCCGACCACCTGCGGCTCTACCCCGACCCGGAGTCCCGTGCCCTGCGCGAGGCGCTCGCCCGTGAGCTCGGCGTGACGATGCAGGAAGTGTTCGTCGGCAACGGCTCCGACGAGGTGCTGGCGCTGGCCTTCCAGGCCTTCTTCTGCCAGGAGCGGCCACTGGCGATGCCTGCCATCACCTACAGCTTCTATCCTGTCTACTGCAAGCTGTATGGTGTCGAGCGCCGTACCCATGTCTTGACCGACCAGTGGCAGGTGGACCTGGATGCCTTCGGCCCCGACTGCGGCGGCGTGGTCTTCGCCAACCCCAATGCCCCCACCGGCCATGGCCATGGTCGCGAGGCCATTGCCGGCCTGCTCGAGCGTGTCACCGAGTCGGTGGTCCTGGTGGACGAGGCCTACGTGGATTTCGGCGGTGAAAGCGCCGTGCCCCTGGTCGCTCGTTACCCCAACCTGCTGGTCACCGGCACCTTCTCCAAGTCGCGCAGCCTGGCCGGGCTACGCCTGGGCTACGCCGTGGGCTCACGAGAGCTGATCGAGGGGCTCGAGCGGGTCAAGAACTCCTTCAACTCCTACCCCATCGACAGCTTGGCCAGCGCTGCCGGCGTCGCGGCCCTGGAGGACAGGGAGCACTTCGATGCATGCCGAGAGAAGGTGATCACCACCCGGGAGCGGACCCGACGGCGCCTGGCAGACCTCGGCTTCGAGGTGCTGCCCTCGCAGACCAACTTCGTGCTCACCCGCCACCCCGAGTTCGATGCCGCCCAGCTGTTCGTCGGGCTGCGCGAGCGCGGCATCCTGGTGCGCCACTTCAATACCGAGGCGCTGCGTGACTTCCTGCGTATCACCATCGGCACCGAGGACGAGATGGATAGCCTGATCGAGACCCTCGAGACCCTCTGCCGCTGACTCCAGTCGCCAGGAATACGAACGCCAGCTCCATGATGGAAGCTGGCGTTTTCATATTGGCTTCGGCCACAAGTGAAAAAACCCCGGACACGGATGTGCTCGGGGTTTTCTCAGAAGAAGTGCCTGACGATGACCTACTCTCGCATGGGGGTGAGACCGCCCGGCCCTTCGCGGCACCGCCGCGAGGGCGGTCGAACGCCCCGAGT
>NZ_PDOG01000008.1:2360-3912 GCF_003202205.1 Halomonas sp. LBP4 | reverse complement strand
GGCGCCCCACTCGTCTATTGTGGGGCGCTTTCGCTCGCTTCGCTCGCGTAAGCGAATAGCTTTGGGTGATGCACACAAGTCCGTAGCTTCGGTACCTGGTTTGAGCCCCGTTACATCTTCCGCGCAGGCCGACTCGACTAGTGAGCTATTACGCTTTCTTTAAAGGATGGCTGCTTCTAAGCCAACCTCCTAGCTGTCTGAGCCTTCCCACATCGTTTCCCACTTAACCAGGATTTGGGGACCTTAGCTGACGGTCTGGGTTGTTGCCCTTTTCACGACGGACGTTAGCACCCGCCGTGTGTCTCCCACGCTCGCACTCACCGGTATTCGGAGTTTGCCTCGGGTTGGTAAGTCGGGATGACCCCCTAGCCGAAACAGTGCTCTACCCCCGGTGGTGATACGTGAGGCGCTACCTAAATAGCTTTCGAGGAGAACCAGCTATCTCCGGGCTTGATTAGCCTTTCACTCCGATCCACAAGTCATCCAAATCTTTTTCAACAGATCCTGGTTCGGTCCTCCAGTTGATGTTACTCAACCTTCAACCTGCTCATGGATAGATCGCCCGGTTTCGGGTCTATTTCCAGCGACTGGTCGCCCAGTTAAGACTCGGTTTCCCTACGCCTCCCCTACTCGGTTAAGCTCGCCACTGAAAATAAGTCGCTGACCCATTATACAAAAGGTACGCAGTCACCCCACGAAGGGGCTCCCACTGCTTGTACGCATACGGTTTCAGGATCTATTTCACTCCCCTCTCCGGGGTTCTTTTCGCCTTTCCCTCACGGTACTGGTTCACTATCGGTCAGCCAGGAGTATTTAGCCTTGGAGGATGGTCCCCCCATGTTCAGTCAAGGTTTCACGTGCCCCGACCTACTCGATTTCACCGGATCAGATTTTCGACTACGGGGCTATCACCCGCTATGGCGGTGTTTCCCAACACCTTCGTCTAATCAGTCACCGGCTTAAGGGCTGGTCCCCGTTCGCTCGCCGCTACTGGGGGAATCTCGGTTGATTTCTTTTCCTCGGGGTACTTAGATGTTTCAGTTCCCCCGGTTCGCCTCCCAACACCTATGGATTCAGTGTGGGATACCCCGCTGGTGCGGGGTGGGTTTCCCCATTCAGAAATGCCCGGGTCACAGGTCGTTTGCCACCTCGCCGAGCCTTATCGCAGGCTTCCACGTCTTTCATCGCCTCTGGCTGCCTAGGCATCCACCGTATGCGCTTAATCGCTTGACCATATAACCCCAAGAGGTCTGGTCCGCGATCGCGACGACAATTGCCGGATACGCTTGAGACGTATCTCGCGTCTCTTCCTTTCGGAAGAAACTTGTCAGCATGATTCACATTGTTAAAGAGCAGACTGTCAATCGACAGTCACAAACCGGTCATCGCACTGGGCGACGGTGGCTTGTGACTGCAGACTCGATCAGGTAACCGACGGTGGGGGCGGAGATGGTGGAGCCTAGCGGGATCGAACCGCTGACCTCCTGCGTGCAAGGCAGGCGCTCTCCCAGCTGAGCTAAGGCCCCTGAATACCAGCGGTAAGCCGTAAGCC
>NZ_PDOG01000008.1:0-228 GCF_003202205.1 Halomonas sp. LBP4 | reverse complement strand
ACCCTTAAAGAGTGGAGCGTCTCGCTGTTGCTGTGCCGTCTGGCCCAGCGCCCGGCGAGGAAGGCGTATTCTACGTGACCGGCGCTCGCTGTCAAGGCTTCGTGTCACCACCCGACCGGGGTGGGAAACCTCGACGCGCCAGCCTCGCTGGTCGCCGATAGAGCCCTCAGCGGGCCTCTGTCACGAGTGGTGCGCATTCTACCGAATCCGCCGCGCCTGTCAAGTGAG
>NZ_PDOG01000007.1 GCF_003202205.1 Halomonas sp. LBP4 | reverse complement strand
TTCCTCGGAGTAGCGAGGCATGAGCGGCTCCTATCGCCCCCTGGATGTTAAGAACAGGGTATCAGAGGGCACGACACTCATCCTGACACTGGGGGATTAAGCGTCTTAATTTTATCTAGAGATTCAAGTGCTCTCTTAGCGATTGGTACTGTTTGCCATAAATAATCAGTGGGGTTCCTTTCGAGCTTTCTAGTTTTTGATTTTATGAAGTACAGTTTTTTTCTAAGATCCCCTATACGTACTTCTTTTTCCTCCCAGTTTTTGTCAACACCCGAACGGATACTTAATACCTCATGCATGCGCATGCCTGTCAGAAAAGCAATAACAATGTACCCCGCAGCGGTTATCCTCGCTCTAAGAGATTTGACATCATGGCTGTTACGGAACCCATATTCACTCCAGTCAAACGGGTTTAAAGCTTCAACCTTCCATTTTTTTGGTCCGACAGTATTTTTCAGAAATGTTCTCTTGATCTTGAAGTCGTGCCCCTTGTGTTTGCTATAAACTTCTAACACCGAGTCAGAATAAGTGAGGTCATGAAGCGCATTCTCAAATATTTGAGTTGCTACACTGTCTGGCATCTCTACTGTGGTAGAAGCGTGCCTTGGTAAAACCTTTTGAGCATGGTGCTTACACCACTCACTTTCCGTATTGAAGTCGCCTAAAGGCCATACTCTTATTCCATCTAGCATTTTGTTAGACTGCTGGTATAACCAAGTTAAGCCAGCGACTCTTGCCGATAGAGTTCTATTTGTTATTGCACCACTCGAAGAGTTTTCCCTATCTAAAACATACTGATGAAACCTGGCCATATCATGCTCATTTAAGTGGGAAAAGTAAGTGATAGCGTTTTCCCACATAAAACATACTAGAGACTTTATTCCTCTTCTCATACTATGGCGTATTGTTGTGACTTTTGGGTTGGACGGTATTGGGTCGAAGATCAAAGAGTAGACATACTCTTTCACCATAGTGAGATAGATGTTGTTTTTAGGAGTGTCGAGCCGACTTCCATCAGGGAGAAGAAAATTAAAATTGATAATCGCCTCAGATCTTGGGATCTCAATAAGCTCCTCATTAAAATCCCAGCTAGTGTCGGAATAGAATGATCGCTTTGAAATTCTGATCTTCGATCTTTCAGTAACGGGTATGTCTTTTATCGAGCTTAGCGAATATTTTTCAGGTGTCTCAGCAAGGTTCGTTATACTAAGGATTGGTTTATTTTCCATTTTTTTCTATCTCATACAAGGATATATCCCACACGGGAATCGGTTTTTTTACAGCATCAGTAGCAATTATTTCTATAACATCTTTGTCGTACTTAGGGAGGATACTAGATTCCCACATCGCTTTTTTATTCTTAACAGATTTTTCGAACTCCTCTTGGGAGATATCCCCACACCCCACTAAATGCTCGTGGAATCTAATGAAGCAAAAATATTTTTTGATATCTATGTGGGTTATTACTAGATTTTGACACCCAAGGCAAACTTCACTATCTGCGCCACATGCTTGCCCATGACGTTCTCCTGCGACAGGAGAGTTATATGGATCTTTGCAATGGTTTAAAAGAGTATCATGCATTTCGATTTTATTATGCCTGTTATGTTTGTTTTTTTCTAGATCAATGCCTCCTGATAATCCTTGGAAAATAGCTTCTTGATGTATTGCTCTTCTAGTTCTTAACAATGGGTTGTCGTAGTTTTTAAGATAGTCTGCAGTGGTTGAAACTTTAGAGTGACCTAACAAAGCCTGTACATACTGTAAATCCTCGGTCCTCAGGTATTCGTTCCATGCAATTGTAGGCCTAATTCTTTTTGCATGGATGTGTAGAAAATCACCGTTATCTGCAACCAGTGAGTGAGCTTTAGAAAACTTCCTTACCGATCTTTTAAATGCAGGTCCCTCAATTGGCAGAGGCTTTTTAAATCTGTTAGCTGTGGCAATCCATAATTCTTTCTGTCCTGGCTCCCTGAATCTGCTTGTTATACCTATAATGCGTTTAATGATCATGGCAGGCCAAGAGTCACCCTCAACTCCTGATGGGATAGTTTTTCCTTTTTTGAAAGAGCGGAATTTAGTCCAGTCTATTTGGTATTTATCTTTGTCCAGAGGGTCTTCAATGAGGCAGTCAATTGTAAGCCCCTGAATCGTTGCTGGATTCAGTCCTGTCCTGATTAATAGCATTAGATAGTACGGTATCAAGTCATAAGAGCTGACCCAAACCGAGACCGCCTTTTCTCTATAGAAGCTCTGTATTTTACCTCCATGGTATTCTTGCATAGCACGCCAAAACTCTGGGTGCTTTTTATTTAACTCCACAGAAGAGAGAGCTTTGCAGCTTACCTTGTTTTCCCAATACCAGTCGAGGTAGTCTTTTTTTCTCCAAGGAGTTAAATAAGTAACAGGGGGTGCTTTTCCTATATATTTAGGTTTGTAGTTTTTTTCAGCCCCTATGAAGTCATAGAACAATCCCAAGCTGCCATATTTTTTTCTTGTCACCTCATAAAACATATTTCCCTGCTTGATTTTTATGATGTCACTGTGAGTGAGCTTCTCGCATGCACAATTATTTTCCCACCACCAGATTATATACTCATCGCTATACCAAAATGATCGCCTTCCCGTGGATTTGTTCTGGGGAGCAACATCGTCTATAGGGGGTGGTTTACCAAGCCATGTCGGCTCATACTCTGTTTCTAGTTTGATTCTTTGCTCTCGCAAAGCGAGCACTGTTGTTTTTATTATTTGCTTCATCTCCTGTTCAGAGTACCCTAGAGTCGCAGATTTCAATGTCTCTGACTTTGGGAATGAATTTTTTTGTGGCTGGAAGTCATCGTTGACTCTAGGGTGTTTGGCCATCTCCCTAAAAACATTTGAAAGTTTTCTATATAGAGAGCCTGCTGTGGAATAGCTAAGCGCAGCATCATTTTTTAATGTTTCGGAAAATTTTATCAATGTGTGTGAGTTTAGTTGCTCTGGGGTATCTACTTCGTTCGACTTTAAGAACCAGAGGAATTTCGGCAATGCTTCTAATATTGTTATTCTTGTCTTATGTCCCATAGTGTCTCTAAGTCTATATAATGACCAAGAGACCACTTTTGTGATTTCAGGGATTCGGATGTTTCCCAACCTGGCGTCAAGGTCATAGTAATATCTCTTCTTAGAGTTTTTGCATACAATAGTAAATTGCAGCGTCTCTTCCGCTTTCTTTTCGTCACCCTGGATGCTCTGTAGGGTAGGGTATTTTGGTTTTTCCATGGCTTAACTCAGTAGCTCGTCTATTGTTTTTTGAAAGTCAGTATAAGTGCCAGAGTATGCTACTAGCGATGCAGTATGTACGTAGTATTGGTGTGTTGTTGTTTCTGATTCATGCCCAAGGATTTTAGCAAGTAATGGCAAGTCTTTGTTGAATAGGTAATGATATGTTGCAAATGTATGCCTTAGTATGTGAGGGTTAGCGGTGAAGTTCAACTCGCGCCCGATATTTCTAAATAGTTTTTGCACATAGTTAACAGTGAGCTTCTTGCCCGACTTACTTAAAAATATGGCGTCTTGATATGAGCTATCACCTCTGGCATTATCCATTACATGCTGCCTGTTAAAATCTACATATTCCCAAAGCTTCAACACCAAATCATTTGGAATTGGCACAGCCCTAGCTTTTCCACCTTTGCCTATCACTTTGCAAGGTGCAAAGTATCCTCCATGATTATATTCGGGAAGTTGAGAGATTCGGAATTCGCATACTTCAGAAACGCGTAAGCCACATTGAAGCATGAGAGACCCTATCAGCTTATTCCTTAGCTTTATGCTTGGGTCTTTAGATCCTGTCTTGCTTTCCAAGGTGTTTATAAAAGTTACTGCATCTTCTAGAAGTAAAAAATTTATTGGGGATTTTATTTCTTGTGGCATATATGCAGTTGCTCTGTACCTCTGCCTTGCGGAATCTTTTACAGAGTCCAGGTCATATATTTTAATGTGGGGTAGGAGCTTTCTCCTGCAGCCCCATTTTAGAAACCTGTATACTCCATTTGTTCGACTGTTAACAGTATTCCACCGCAGGCATTCTCCTGATTTCTTAGTATAGGCACATAGTGCTGAAACATACGAATCAAATATAAAACTTGTTACGCTCTCGATGTCTATCCCGGAGCTTGAAGTGAAAATAAGGAACTCTTTCATGTGCTCAGCTTCAGTTTTTATGCTTTTTTCTACGAGCTTTAAAGAGAGGTGGTGAAAGTATCGGTTTGCCAAAGTTATCGGCGTACCATCATTTTCAAAGAATTGGGGGATTTTATAGGAAGACTTTGACAGCCTACTGTCTTTAGATGGCTTAAAAGATGCTCTTATAGTTATTATCATTGGTTAACCCATTGGCTGTGGTTTAATAGGATGAACAGAATGAGCTAAGTTTAGGTGGATCACCACGTACATCACGTCATTCTAACAGGGCAACCGCCAGGGCAATGACATCGGCCCCCAGTACCGTTCGGCGATCTACGTGACGGACGACGACCAACTGGAGCTGGCCCGCCGCACCCGTGATGCCTACCAGCAAGCGCTGCAGCGCGCCGGCGGGGGCAGGATCACCACCGAGATCGCCCCCCTCGAGGCGTTCTACTACGCCGAGGAGTATCACCAGCAGTACCTGGCCAAGAACCCCGGGGGCTACTGTGGCCTGCGAGGCACCGGGGTCAGCTGTCCGACCGGGTGACCCGTCGAAGAGCCGGCCAGACCTCCTGTCCCGCGGGCCTGGCCCAGTCCTCCAGTTGCCGGCCCACCCGGCGTGACAACCAGGAGCGCAGGCGTCCGTCTCGCCACTCCATGAAGCCCAGGTGTCCGCCATGGTGGGCGATCTCCACCCGTACCGAGGCCGAGGGGTCGGGCAGTCGCTCGAACAACCCCGCCGGCATGAAGGGGTCGTCATCGGCGTGAAGCAGCAGGGTAGGGAGCTCGAGCTCGCCGAGCAGGGGGCCGGCCGAGGCGCGTCGGTAGTAGTCGGCGGCGCCGTCGAAACCATGCAGCGGCGCGGTCACGGCATCGTCGTAGGCGCGCAGGCTGTCGAGCCCGGCGAGCCGGCGTCGATCCAGGGCCAGCGGCAGTTCGCCGGCCTGCAGCCGCGGCGCCACCTTGGCCTTCAACGAGGCCAGCAGGTGGCGCTCGTAGAGACGCGCGACGCCCTGGTGCAGGGTATCGGCGCAGGCCGCCAGGTCGAGCGGGGCGCCGATGGCGATGGCGCCGGCCAGGTCGAGGCCGTCACCACCCTGTTCGGCCACCAGCTTGACCAGCATGTTGGCCCCCAGCGAGACCCCGGCCGCGACCTTGAGGGCACGCGGGTAACGGTGGGCGAGTTGGCCGATCAGCCAGTAGGCATCGGCGGTGTCGCCACTGTGATAGGCCCGTGGCAGTCGGTTGGGGGTGCCGCCACAGCCGCGGAAGTGCATGAGCACGGCGCGCCAGCCCAGCCCCGCGGCCATGCCCAGCAGATGGCGCGCGTAGGGCGAGTCGAAGGAGCCCTCCAGGCCGTGGAAGAGCACGAACAGGGGGGCGTCCGCTCGGGCCGGTGCCGGGCGCACCCACGCCAGCTCGACGAAGTCGCCATCCGGCAGCTCGAGGATCTCGACGTCGCGCTTGACGCCGGGACGCGGCAGCAGTCGCGGCAGCAGGGTCTGGACGTGGCGGTTGGCGAGCCCCGTGGGTGGTCGAAAGGTGGCGTGATGCAATCGGCCGGACATGGCGGTGTCACTCGGCGTCATGAAGCGTCAGGTTATCGGGCCCCTGGGCGGTGACCAGCACGTTGTCCTCGATGCGGACGCCGCCGTGGTCGGCCAGCCCCTCGACCCTGTGCCAGTCGATGTCGTGGCTGTCACGGAACCGTTCGAGCAGCATGGGAATGATGTACAGCCCCGGTTCCATGGTGACCACCATGCCCGCTTCCAGTTCCCGTGTCAGGCGCAGGGCCGGATGGCCGGCCGGCGGAGGAAGGGGGCTGCCATCGGCGGCGACCCGCCCGGCCACGTCGTGGACCTGCAGCCCGAGCAGGTGGCCCAGGCCGTGAGGGCAGAAGGCCCGGGTGATGCCCGTGGCCACCGCCGCTCCCGGTGAACACCGCACCAGGCCGTGTTCGGCCAGCAGTTCCCCGAGACCCGCGTGCATCCGCTCATGGAGCTCGACATAGCTCACCCCGGGGCGCAGGGCGGCGACCAGCCGCTGTTGCAGGGTCGTGACACCCTCGACCAACGGGGCGAAGGCCGGGTCGGCGTCGGGGCCGGGCCAGGTGCGGGTGATGTCGGCACAGTAGCCGCGGTAACGGTGGCCGCCGTCGAGCAGCAGGCTGCGGTGCCGGGCCGGGGCGTCGATGGTGTAGTGCTGGTAGTGCAGTACGCCGCCGTGGGCATTGAGGCCGACGATGTTCTGGTAGGGCAGCTCGCTCTCGCGGACCCGGGCGGCCCCCTGGTAGGCGAGCTGGCAGTCCAGCTCGGCGCCCCCGGCCAGGAAGGCCTCCCGGGCCGCCCGATGGCCGGTCAGGGCCCGGCGATTGGCCTCGCGCAGGCAGGCCACCTCGTAATCGCTCTTGTGTACCCGCAGCTCGTTCAGGGCCCGGGTCAGGGCCTCGGGGTTGGCCTCGGCGCCCAGCGCCGAGGCCAGCTCGGCATCGACCTCGCCGAGTATCGCGAAGCGCCCGGCGGGTAGCGACGGCGGGGCCGTCTCGGAGCGTAACTCGACCTCGAAGGCCTCGACCCAGGCCTCCTCGGGCAGCCGAGGCGTCAGGTGCCAGAAGTCCGCCGGGGCATGGAAATAGAGCGTCGGCCTGGCTCCGGGACGAATCAGCAGCCAGCCATGCTCCAGGCCGGCCATCGGCACCCAGTGCAGGAAGTGGCCGAACGCGGCGAAGCTGGCGGTCTGGTCGTCGCCGAAGTGACGGTGGGCGTGACCGCTGTAGAGCAACACCCCATCATAGCCTTCGGCGGTCAGGATCTTCGCGTAGGCCCGGGCCAGGGCGTCCAGGTGGCGTCCTTGGGCGGCGGCGAGGTCGGGGGTGGGCATCACGGACTCCGTCTTGGGTCATCGAAGGGATAGGGGACACCATCATTATCGACGTGGGCGGGCAGCCTGCGCCACATGTGGCGCAGGCCACGTCCGGGGAGCTCCTGGCCATCGAAGCGGATGCTGCCGCCGGCGATATAGCCGGGCTTGGCGATCAGGTTGAGCAGCAGCGGCTGCCGCGACTCGCCTCAATCGCCGGCGGGGGTCAGCCGGTCGATGCGATAGAGGGTGGTGGCCTGGTCGAGGCCGGAGACCGTGCAGTCGAGGTCCTTGACGCGCCCGTCGGCCAGGCCGTAGACCCAGCCGTGCACCGCCAGCTCCTGGCCGCGCTGCCAGGCGTGCTGGACGATCTTGGTGCAGCACAGGTTGGAGACCTGGGCCTTGACGTTGAGCTCGCACATGCGGTCCACCTGGGCGTCCGGGGCAAGGGAGGCCAACTCCTCGCGGTGGCGGGCATAGAGCTCGCGTACCGAGTGCAGCCAGATGTCCACCATGCCGTTGTCGCCACCACCGACCACGGCGCGTATCCCGCCGCAGCCGTAGTGGCCGACCACCATGATGTGGCGCACCTTGAGCACCTCCACCGCGTACTGCAATACCGACAAGGCATTGAGGTCGTTGTGGTGGAGCAGGTTGGCCACGTTGCGATGGACGAACACCTCGCCCGGGGGCAGCGAGATGATCTGGTTGGCCGGCACCCGGCTGTCGGAGCAGCCGATCCAGAGGTAGTCGGGGTTCTGCTGCTGCGAGAGTCGCGAGAAGTAGTCGGGATCCTCCCGGCACATGCGCTCGGCCCAGGCGCGGTTGTTCTCGAGCAGGTCCTGGATGTCCTTGTTCATGGCGGCATTTCCTCGAGTGGTGGGTGGTTGACGGCGGGGCAGCCCCTTTTACCGCTACGCTCCCGAGCGGTCAACCGCCAGCCCTCCCGGGGCTGTGGCAGGGCTGGTATCATGGCGGCATTTCGTTTCCCGGGCTACCTTGCGGCCCATCCCTGAGCAGGAGAATCACGTGTCCGAGTTCGACTACGATCTTTTCGTCATCGGTGCGGGCTCCGGCGGCGTGCGTGCCGCCCGCACCGCGGCAGCCACCGGGGCCCGCGTCGCCGTGGCCGAGGATCGCTACCTGGGCGGCACCTGCGTCAACGTGGGCTGCGTGCCGAAGAAGCTGTATTCCCATGCGGCCCACTTCCATGACACCTTCGAGGATGCCGGCGGCTTCGGCTGGCGGCTGCCGGCAGCGCCCGAGTTCGACTGGGCGACCCTGCGCGACAACAAGATCGGCGAGATCAAGCGCCTCAACGGCATCTACGGCCGGCTGCTCGACACTGCCGGGGTGCGCCTGATCAACGGCCGCGCCCGGGTGGTGGATGCCCACCGCGTGGAGATCGCCGGCGAGACGATCAGTGCCGCCAGGATCCTGGTCGCCGTGGGGGGCTGGCCCTGGGTACCCGAGTTCCCGGGCAGCGAGCTGACACTCAACTCCAACCAGATCTTCGACCTGGACACCTTCCCGCGCCGCTTCCTGGTACTCGGCGGCGGCTATATCGCCGTCGAGTTCGCCAGCATCTTCAATGGCCTGGGCAGCGAGACCCACCTGGTCTATCGCCGGGAGCTCTTTTTGCGCGGCTTCGACCGCGAGGTGCGCGAATTCACCCGGGACGAGATGGCCAAGAAGGGCGTCGACCTGCACTTCGAGGCCAACGTGGAGTCGATCGAGAAGGTCGACGACGGCCTGCTGGTGACCCTGACCAACGGCGAACAGCTCGAGGTCGACGCGGTGCTGGCCGCGACCGGCCGCAAGCCACACCTCGAGGGACTCGGCCTCGACGGCCTCGGCATCGAGCTGACCGAGGGGGGGCACCTGCGTGTCAATGATCGCTTCGAGACCTCGGTGCCCTCGATCCTGGCGCTGGGCGACGTCACCGGCGGCCCGGAGCTGACCCCCGTGGCGCTGGCCGAGGCGATGCACATGGTGCAGCACCACTTCGGCGAGACACCACCGAAGGCGCCACTCGACTACCGCAATATCGCCACCGCAGTGTTCTGCCATCCCAATATCGGCACCGTGGGCCTCTCCGAGGAACAGGCCCGCGAGGCGTGCGGGGAGATCCGTGTCTATACTGCCGATTTCCGCCCCCTGAAGCACACCCTGTCCGGCAGCAGCGAGCGCTGCCTGATGAAGCTGATCGTCGATGACCAGAGCGACGTGGTCGTCGGCGCCCACATGGTGGGCGAGGAGGCGGGGGAGGTGATCCAGGGCATCGGCATCGCCGTGCGTGCCGGGCTCACCAAGGCCGATTTCGATGCCACCGTGGGCATCCATCCCACCGGCGCCGAGGAGTTCGTCACCATGGGGACCCCGACCCGCCGCTGAATCGTCCCGCGCCATACGAGCACCACGGGCCGCCCCTCCGGGTGGCCCGTGGTGCTGACAGGGAAGGACATTTCAACAGTCGACCGACCGGGAGAGTGGTGAAAAACGGGCTAGACTGAAGCTAGTGCCCCGTCGGACCTGACGCCGACCCGCCACGAGGCGTTTCAGGCGGTCGATCATCGCCAGTATAATTTTCCGTTATGGATATGGTGCGACAGAATAATCGCCGCTTTGAAATGAAATAAGCCGCTGTTATAATGCCCAGCAAATTCGCTACAGCGAAACGCCACCATGAATACAACGACAGAGCCCTTCACACCCTCCGCCGATCTGGCACGCCCCAGCGTGGCCGATGCCGTGGTAGGGTTCGATGCGATGCCCCTGTTCATCCGCAAGCCCAACCCCGATGACGGCTGGGGTATCTACGAGCTGGTCAAGTCTTGTCCGCCGCTGGACGTGAATTCCGCCTACGCCTATCTGCTCCTGGCCACCCAGTTCCGTGATACCTGCGCGGTGGCCACCAACGAGGAGGGCGAGATCGTCGGCTTCGTTTCCGGCTACGTGAAGAGCAATGCCCCGGACACCTACTTCCTGTGGCAGGTGGCGGTGGGCGAGAAGGCCCGCGGCACCGGGCTGGCACGCCGCCTGGTGGAAGCCGTCATGAGCCGTGCCGAGCTGGCCGAGGTTCACCACCTCGAGACCACCATCACCCCCGACAACCAGGCTTCCTGGGGGCTGTTCCGCCGCCTGGCCGACCGCTGGCAGGCCCCGCTCAACAGCCGCGAGTACTTCTCCACCGATCAACTCGGCGGCGAGCACGACCCGGAGAACCTGGTGCGCATCGGTCCCTTCCAGACCGATCGCCTCTGAGTCACCCCGCACTTTCCTGCCTGGCGTGTGGTCGCAGGTCGGCCCCGCCATGCCTATCCGATTCGTCTTCTCACAAGGAGGTCGCCAGATGCAGACCCAGATCCTCGAACGCATGGAATCCGAAGTCCGGACCTATTCCCGCTCCTTTCCAGTGGTCTTCACCCAGGCGCGCAATGCCCGTCTGACCGATGAGGACGGTCGCGAATACATCGACTTTCTCGCCGGCGCCGGCACCCTCAACTACGGCCACAACAATCCGAAGATCAAGCAGGCACTGCTCGATTACCTCGCCGAGGACAACATCATCCACGGCCTGGACTTCTGGACCGCCGCCAAGCGCGACTATCTCGAGACCCTCGAGGAGCTGATCCTCAAGCCGCGCGGCCTGGACTACAAGGTCCAGTTCCCGGGGCCGACCGGCACCAACGCCGTCGAGGCCGCCATTCGCCTGGCCCGCAATGCCAAGGGACGGCACAACATCGTCACCTTCACCAACGGCTTCCACGGCGTGACCATGGGCGCCCTGGCCACCACCGGCAACCGCAAGTTCCGTGAGGCCACCGGCGGCGTACCGACCGTGGGCGGCACCTTCATGCCCTACGACGGCTACCTGGGCAACGCCACCGACACCCTGGACTACTTCGAGAAGCTGCTCGGCGACAAATCCGGTGGCCTGGACGTACCGGCCGGGGTGATCGTCGAGACCGTGCAGGGCGAGGGCGGCATCAACGTCGCCGGTCTCGAGTGGCTCAAGCGCCTGGAAGGCATCTGTCGCGAGCACGACATCCTGCTGATCATCGACGACATCCAGGCCGGCTGCGGCCGTACCGGCAAGTTCTTCAGCTTCGAGCATGCCGGCGTCGTACCCGACATCGTCACCAACTCCAAGTCACTGTCCGGGCTCGGCCTGCCGTTCTCCCACGTGCTCATGCGCCCCGAGCTCGACCAGTGGAAGCCCGGCCAGTACAACGGCACCTTCCGCGGCTTCGCCCTGGCCTTCACCACCGCCGCGGCGGCACTCAAGCACTACTGGCGCGACGACAGCTTCGAGCGTGATGTCCAGCGCAAGGGCAGGGTGGTCGCCGAGCGCTTCCAGCAGATCGCCGCCTGGATCAGCGAGCAGGGCATCGAGGCCTCCGAGCGTGGCCGCGGCCTGATGCGCGGCATCGACGTGGGCAGCGGCGAGATCGCCGACAAGATCACCGCCAGGGCCTTCGAGAACGGCCTGGTGATCGAGACCAGCGGCCAGGACGGCGAAGTGGTCAAGTGCCTCTGCCCGCTGACCATCACCGACGAGGATCTGCTGGAAGGCCTGGACATCCTCGAGACCAGCGTCAAGCAGGCGCTGAGCTGATAGTCTGGAGGGCCGCGCGCCGATTCGGCGGCGGCCCGGTCATCGGCCGGTCCCTGGACGACCGGCCCGTCATCGATACCCCATACATCGGAGTTCACCCATGATCGTTCGCAACCTCGAGGAAGCACGCCAGACCGACCGCCTGGTCAAGGCCGAGAACGGCAACTGGGACAGCACCCGCCTGTCGCTGGCCGACGATGGCGGCAACTGTTCCTTCCATGTCACGCGGATCTACGCAGGGACCGAAACCCACATCCACTACAAGCATCACTTCGAGGCGGTCTACTGCATCGAGGGCGAAGGCGAGGTGGAGACCCTGGCCGACGGCAAGATCTGGCCGATCAAGCCGGGCGACATCTATATCCTCGATCAACATGACGAGCATCTGCTGCGGGCGAGCAAGACCATGCACCTGGCATGCGTCTTCACACCGGGCCTGACCGGTCACGAGGTGCATCGCGAGGATGGCTCCTACGCGCCCGCCGAGGCCGACGACGACAAGCCGCTCTGAGTCCCGATGGCGCGAAGCGCCTCGACGTCGCCCCTGGTTCGCATGAGCCGGGGGCGACGCCGTATGGTTCAGGGAGGATTCGTCAAGCGAGAGCCGGGGGCCAGCGAGCGACTCATCCGGGACCAGGCCAGCCGTGGGTTCGTATAATGTATATTATGTTAAATCATGACTGGCTCGCGTCCCCGCATGGAGCCAACTCAACCTCGGCGCTCCAGCATCCGGCGTTGGACGTTGGACAAGGCAGCCAGCGACTCCTTATCATCACGCCACCATTCATAGGATCTTCCTCACCCCATGCGACAACGCCTGCTGCACACCGGAGCCCTATCCCTCGCCCTGCTGGTGACCGGCTGCGCCCTGCCAAGCGACCGCCCCGAGCCGCCGCCGGTGCTGACACCCGATGAATTCGCGATGCGCATCGACCGCCTGGAGACCGACCTGGCCTCGCGCTGTGACGTGCAGCAGGAGCGGCTCGCCGAACAGTTCCACCGCCAGGACCTGATGCATACCGAGGTGCGTGAGCTCGGCAGCCTGCTGGGCCACCTGCGTGCCGACATCGAGCGCCTGGAGCATGGCGATGGCGAACCGGTCGTCATGTCCCGGGAGTGCGCCGCCGACGAGCTCGGGCTGGCCAACAAGGCCGTGGTCGGCCGCAGTGAGTGGGTCGGCCTGCCGGATGTCGGCACCTACCTCAAGGCGCGAGTCGACTCCGGGGCCAACACCTCCTCGCTCTCGGCCACCGAGGTAACTCGCTTCGAGCGTGACGGCGAGGACTGGGTGCGGTTCAAGCTCGGCCTGGGCGAGAAGGACGTGGCCGTCGAAGGGGTTCGCGACGACTGGATCGAGGCACCGATAGAGCGTCGCGTGCGCATCCACCAGGCGACCGGCGAGCACTCCAGGCCGGTGGTCAGCCTGCTGATGACCCTGGGGCCGATACGCGAGACGGTGGAATTCACCCTCAACGACCGCTCGCATCTCAACTACCCGGTGCTGCTGGGACGGCGGTTCCTGATGGATATCGCGGTGATCGATGTGGCGGAGAGCTACCTGCATGAGCGCCCGGAATTTCCCGGCGGGCGTCCGGCAGAGGAAGCCGACCGCGACGAGACCGGGGACCGAGATGACGAAGAAGAAGCCTGAAGCGCCGGCTGACCAGGCGCCCGACCCTTCCAAGGATGATCCATGTCACGACTGCCCTTCTATCTGATCGTCGGCCTGCTGCTGGTAGTCGGTATCGCCATGAGCCTGCATCGACACGTACAGCTCGAGGTTCCCTGGACGCCCGGCGAGCAGCGCCAGGTCTGGGAGGTCGAGGCCCAGGTCAATTTCAACGCCCAGAATGGCCCGGTCAAGGTCGACATGGCCCTGCCCGCCAACCAGCAGGGCTTCCGGCTGCTGACCGAGAACACGGCCTCCCCCGGTTTCGGGCTGGCCTTCCTCGAGGACGAGCGTGGCCGACGCGCCCAGTGGTCGATCCGCGAGGCGGCCGGCGACCAGCAGCTCTACTACACCGCACAGTTGCTGGTGGCCCCGGGCGCGCGGGCGCCGGAGGTCGAGCCCCCTCCCCTGCAGCGCGACATCGTCTGGGAGCGCCCCTACGACACCGCCGCGGCCCAGGTGATCGAGCGTGCCTGGGGGCGCAGTGCCGACGCCTTCACCTTCGCCCGCGAGCTGATCCGCGACTTCGGCGATGAGCGTCAGGGCGAGAACGCCCGCCTGCTGTTGACCCAGTTCGAGCGCAGCCCCCTGCTGGTCCGCCTGCTCAACCAGGCCGGGGTGCCGGCTCGGGAGGTCAGCGGCCTGATGCTCGAGGATGGCCGGCGACGCCAGAGCCTGACCTCCTGGGTGCAGGTCTTCGATGAAGAGGAGTGGGCGCTGTTCAACCCGGCGACCGGCGAGCAGGGCCGCCCCGACAACCTGTTGCTCTGGGAGTCCGCCGGCCAGGCGGTGCTGGAGGTCCAGGGGGCGACCAACTCCCGGGTGACCTTTTCGATGCTCACCCACAACCAGCCCGCCGCCGCCGCGGTGCGCAATCAACTGGCCGACGACACCCTGCTCAACTTCTCGATCCACAGCCTGCCGCTCGAGGAGCAGGCACTGTTTCAGACCATCCTGCTGATCCCCATCGGTGCCCTGGTGGTGGTGATTCTCAGGGTGCTGGTCGGCATCAAGACGTCGGGCACCTTCATGCCCGTGCTGATTGCACTGGCCTTCATCCAGACCACCCTGATCACGGGGCTGGTCGGTTTCCTGCTGGTCGTCGCCGTGGGCCTGGTGATCCGAAGTTACCTGTCCTATCTGAACCTGCTGCTGGTGGCGAGGGTGACGGCGGTGATCATCACGGTGATCGCCATCATCTCGCTGTTCTCGGTGCTCTCGTACCGCTTCGGCCTCAACGCCGGCCTGACCATCACCTTCTTCCCGATGATCATCCTCTCCTGGACCATCGAGCGGATGTCGATCCTGTGGGAAGAAGAGGGGCCCAAGGAGGTGCTGATCCAGGGCGGCGGCAGCCTGCTCACCGCGGTGCTCGCCTACCTGGCCATGAACAACCCCTGGATCCGTCATATCACTTTCAATTTCCTGGGGGTCCAGCTGATACTGATGGCACTGATCCTGCTGCTCGGCAACTATACCGGCTACCGCTTGCTGGAGTTGCGCCGTTTCAAGCCCGTCACCGAGGATTGAGCCCCATGTGGACGACCCCCGAAAAGCTTCGCACCAAGGGCATCATCGGCATGAATCGGCGCAACATCCGCTATATCGGCCGTTACAACAGCCGACGGCTCTATCCGCTGGTGGACGACAAGCTCAAGACCAAGCTGCTGGCCCAGGAGCACGGCATCACCACGCCGGCGCTGATCGGCACCGTGACGACCCAGTTCGGTGTCAAGCAGCTGCGCACCATGCTCGAGGGCCACCACGGCTTCGTCATCAAGCCGGCCAAGGGCAGCGGCGGCAAGGGGATCCTGGTCATCGAGCACAGCGCCGACGGTCTCTACGTCAAACCCAGCGGCGCCCAGCTCAGGCTCGAGGACATCGAGCGCCACGTCTCCAACATCCTCTCCGGGCTCTACTCCCTGGGCGGGTCACCGGACGTGGCGGTGGTCGAGGCGCTGATCAACTTCGACGAGAGTCTCTCGGAGTACACCTACGAAGGGGTCCCGGACATCCGGGTGATCGTCTTCCGCGGCTTTCCGGTCATGGCCATGATGCGCCTTTCCACGGCCGCCTCCGATGGCAAGGCCAACCTGCACCAGGGCGCGGTGGGCGTGGGGCTCGACATCGCCAGCGGCACCGCCATCCGCAGCGTGCAGTTCGACCGCACCCGCCACGACCATCCGGATACCGGCCACGAGCTGGTCAGCCTGCGGATCCCGGGCTGGCGCACCCTGCTGTTGATGGCCGCCGGCTGCTACGAGATGACCGGGCTCGGGTATCTCGGCACCGACATGGTCCTCGACCGGGATCTCGGCCCCATGCTGCTGGAGCTCAATGCCCGCCCCGGGCTGGCCATCCAGATGGCCAATGGCGAGGGACTCAGGCCCCGCCTCGACCTGATCGAGCGACAGCCGGAAGGCAGCACACCCGAGCAGCGGGTGGCCTTCGCCCAGCAGCACTTCGCCCGGCAGAGCGAGCTGCGCGAGACCGAACCGGAGCTGCCGGCCGTTGCCGTGGGCTGAGCAGGGCTATCGCAGATGGCGGTAACGTCCCCGGCGCCTCTCGCTTTGGGTAACGGCGATTGCCCTGGGGCTGAGGGGCGCCGACTGGCTCCCTCGCCGCCCGCCGCGTAGAATATGGCATTCCACTCAGTCACCGCATGGCCACCATGACCGACTCCCGTGCCCTGATGCATCAGGCCGAACGGCAATGCCAGCGTCGCGGCGCGCGCTTCACGCCGATCCGGCGGCGCGTGCTGGAGATGATCGCCGACTCCCCCGGCGGCCTCAAGGCCTATGATCTCCTCGACCGGCTGGCGACGGAGCACGCCGCGGCTCGGCCGCCGACCATCTACCGGGCCCTGGAGTTTCTCATCGACCAGGGACTGGTGCATCGCATCGAGTCGCTCAACGCCTACGTGGCCTGCCCCTGTCCCGAGCATGCCCACGGCTTCCAACTGCTGATCTGCCGCCATTGCGGCCGCGTCGAGGAACTCCACCTGGACGACGTCAATGCCCAACTGGTACGGCGCGCCCGAGACCTGGGGTTTCGTGTCGACCGCCAGACCATCGAGCTGCTTGGCCGTTGCGAGGCCTGCCTCCAGGCCGTCGCCGGCGAGCAGTGAGCGCCCTTCCCTTTCGAGCCATCACCCGGAGTCCGCATGAGTGACACCTTCAAGCGCCTCGAGCAGGCCACCATCGACAGCCGGCACCCCCTGGCCGAGATACTCGCCGCGGTACGCTTCAATGCCGACGGCCTGATCCCCGCCATCGCCCAGCAGCACGACAGCGGCGAGGTACTGATGATGGCCTGGATGAACCGCGAGGCGCTGGAGGAGACGCTACGCACCCGGCGTGTCTGCTACTGGTCGCGTTCCCGCGGCAGGCTATGGCGCAAGGGCGAGTCCTCCGGCCAACAGCAGCATCTCGCGGGTGCGGCGCTGGATTGTGACGGCGACACCCTGCTGCTGCAGGTCGACCAGACGGGTCCCGCCTGCCATACCGGTCGGCGCAGCTGCTTCTACGTGGCGCTCGAGGAGGACCGCGCGCGCATCACCAGTGACCCGCTGATCGACCCGGCCACCCTCTACGGCCGGTCCGGGAAAGAGGGCTGAGCCCCATGCCCTGCCTCGCCGCCTGGCTGCGCCGGCCGCTCCGCCTGCTCGGCCGTGCCCTGGGGCTGGTCATGGTCGGCCTGGTAAGGGTCTATCAGTACCTGATCAGCCCCCTGCTCGGCCCTCGCTGTCGCTTCTGGCCGAGCTGCTCCCACTACACGGTAGAGGCGATCCGGGTGCACGGACCCTTCAAGGGGGGCTGGCTGGCGGCGAGACGCATCGTGCGCTGTCACCCCGGCAGCGACGGCGGCATCGACCCGGTGCCGGGCGGGCCCAGCGAGGCGCTGTGTCGCGAAGACGACGAGCTGGACGAGCACTTCTCCTGCCGGCCGCAGGGCCGGCGCCGGCAGTGACCGTTCAGGCCGCTTCCCGCTCCGCGACCTCGTAGATGCGTGCCAGCATGCTGTTCAGGCCGTTGCTGCGGGTCGGCGAGAGATGCTTGTCGAGCCCCAGGTCCTTGAGGAAGTGCGGGCTGGTGGAACGGATCTCGGTCGCCGGGCGGTCGTTGTAGATGCGCATCAGCACGGCGATCAGCCCGGAAACGATGGCGGCGTCCGAGACGGCATCGAAATGGAGCACCTCGCCGTCGCGACAATGGTGCATCCAGACATTGGACTGGCAGCCCTGGATCTTCCGCTCGGGGGTCTTCCACTCCTCGGGGAAATCAGGCAGCTGCTTGCCCATGTCGATGATGTACTGGTAGCGATCCATCCAGTTGTCGAATATCTCGAACTCGTCCAGCAGCTCCCGCTGGGCCTGTTCGGCGGTGATCTCGGAACTCATGACGCCTCCTTGAAGGGGTTGTCACCATTATAACGTGTCGGGGCCGCCATCACGATCTCTGGCAACGGCGCGGGGCGCCAGGCCATGGGCCGACTGCTGGCGATGCCACTCCTCGTCCTCGGCGTGCAGGTAACGGGCCGTGGTATCGAGCCGCGCATGGCGCGCGGTGCCGGCGAGGTAGCGCAGCTCCACCCCGGCCTGGGCCTGGTGGGTCAGGGCGGTATGCCGCAGCCAGTGCGGGGTGGCACGACGCAGGCACAGCACCTCGGCCCGGGCGCCCTCCCCCAGCTCCCTCTCCAGCGCGGTGGCGGCGTCGCGGAAGGTCTCGCGGATCAACCGGTAGAGCCGGTTGTCGCCGAGGCCGCGCCTGCCATCCAGGGCTCGCAGCAGCGGACCGTCGTCGTCCGGTGCCGGATGCGGCGACAGTCCCAGCGCGGCTCGCCACGCTGCCAGCAGGGCCAGCATGTCGGGCGGCACCGGGATCCGTGCCGCCTTGTCGCCCTTGCCCACCACCCGCCACCACCAGCGCCCTTCGCGGCGCACGAAGTCACCCATGCGCGCCGCGGCCATCTCGCCGACCCGCGGGGCCAGCAGGTAGGCAAAGCCGAACGCGAAGCGCCGGCGCTCGGCCTCGAAGCGCCGCCGTCGCGAGGCGCCCTCCTCCAGCGGCCTGGTGAGCCAGCCCCATAGCCAATCCCATAGCGGCTTCTCCAGGTAGCGCTCGATCCCACCCTGGCGGTTGTCGAGCCGCCGCCGCTTGTCGCGCATCAGCCGGAAGGGGTTGTGGTCGACCCAGCCGGCCTCCACCAGCCAGGCGAAGAGCCCCTGGAGGATCACCAGGCTCTGGCGGCGGCTGGCCGGCGACAGCGGGCCACGAAAGGGGCGCCAGTCGGGACTGTGTCGCGGGCGCGGCGGCCCCACCCAGCGGTGGGCCGGGCGCGGGTCGGCGAGGAAGGCCTCGAAGGCGTCGAGATGCTCGCGGCGCACCCCGCCGAGGCCGAGCCCGTGACCCTGCAGCCACAACAGCAGCCGCTCGGCCTCGCGACGATAGGCCGCCCGGGTCCGGGGGCTGGCGCGGTATTCCGCCAGCCACCGGGCCACGGCCTCGGCATCGCTGCCGGCCTCGATGCGCACACCGGCTGGCGGCCGGGGGCGCGACAACAGGATCGCCGTGTCGGCAGAGTCGTCGGCTATCGCGCGGTCTTCCGGCCCTTCCCGGCCATCGCTCATGCTCGCCTCCTCGTTCGCATCGCCCCTCCCTCCTTCGCCATCGGCCTCCCAGCGGCCCGTTTGCTGCCGGCAGATTGTCCGGCCATAGTGAAATAAAATCAAGATAAGCCGGGTAATCTTGCTTTTATTGTCTTTGTCGTAAATAAAATTACGCTTTACGTATTATGTAATAACCTTCCCTGGTGTGGCGCCATGGGGTATCCTGCGAAGGGAAAGGGAGGGCGACAGCCGCCCCGACGGCTCGCCGGCGTCACCCGGCCGAGCGACCGACCAAGGAGAACCGCATGGCACGCAGTGGAGTGCGTTACGAGGACGTGCAACGGGCGATCGATGATCTGCTGGCCCGGGGCGAATCACCCAGTGTGCAGAAGGTGCGTGAGGTGCTGGGGACCGGGAGTTTCACCACCATCAGCGAGCACCTGCGCCATTGGCGCACCCGCCGGGAAGAGAACCGTGACCTGCCCCCGCCCCGCGGCATGCCCGAGGGGCTGCAGGAGCTGGCCGAGGCGTTGTGGGACAGGGCCCAGGAAGCCGCCGGGGAGGCGCTGGGCCACTATCGCGAGGAGGCCAACCAGCAGGTGAAGGCGGCCCGGGACGAGGTCGGCGAGGCCAGGCGCCAGGCGGAGGATGCCGAACAGCGCGAGTCGGCCCTGGCCACCCATCTGGCCAGCACCGAACAACGACTGGAGGAGCGCAGCGCTGCCCTGGCACGAAGCGAGGCCGAGCGCGAGGCGCTGGCGGAGCAGCAGGCACGCCTCGCCACCCGTGCCGACCGGCTCGAGGAGCAGCTGGCGCGCCTGCAGGCGGAGAACGAGCGTCGGGCGCACGAGCACCAGCAGGCGCTGGCGGAGCGCGAGACGCAGCATCGCGAGCGGCTGGCCCAGGAGGAGGAGCGCCACGAGAGCGCCGAGGCGCGGCTGATGTCCCTGCTCGACGAGGCGCGCCGGGAGCGACAGGCCGCCGACAAGAGCCATGCCCAGCGACTGCAGCAACTCGAGGCGCGACTGGAGCGGGCGCAGCAGTTGGTGCAGGAAGCACGTGGCGCCCTGGCCGAGGAGGAGAAGCGTCACCGGGAGACTGAGTGGGCTCGCCATCAGGCCGAGGAGCGAACCCGGACACTGCAGCATGAGCAGGTCTTGCTGCAGGCACGCATCGACGAGCAGAAGCGGCTGCTGGAGGATCAGGTGCGCCGGCTGCGCGAGCTGGAGGCACAGCTCAACCGCTGCCTCTGGCAGACCCCGGTGACGGCGCGGGGTGGCGAGGCAATCCCGAAGGACGAGCCGGAGGCCGAGACCAAAAACGACGAAGGCCCCGCCGATGCGGAGCCTTCGAAACGGTCGAGCCAGCCGTAAGTGCCGTCGCCAGGTTGCCCGCGCCGGGAGGCCCTATGGGGTCAGACCCCAGAGACCGACCCGCGCAGTTCAGCGATAATAGGCGTTGGTCGTGTCGGTATGGTCGGTCACGTCGCGGATGCCGGCCAGCTCCGGGATACGCTCCATCAGGGTCCGCTCGACGCCCTCCTTGAGGGTCAGGTCGACCGCGGCACAACCCTGGCAGCCGCCGCCGAAGGCCAGCACCGCCACCTGGTTCTCGGTGAGCTCGACCAGCTTGATCTCGCCGCCGTGAGCGGCGAGCCCGGGGTTGATCTCACTGTAGAGGATGTAGTTGACGCGATCCTCCAGCGGGCTGTCGGCATTGACCTTGGGCATCTTGGCATTGGGGGCCTTGATGGTCAGCTGGCCGCCCATGCGGTCGGCGTTGAAGTCGACCACCGCCTCCTCGAGGAACGGGATGCTGTGCTTGTCGAGATAGACGGCGAGCTTCTCGAGGTCGAGACGCTCGTCGCTGGGCTCTTCCTCGCCGGGCCGGCAGTAGGCCAGGCAGGTCTCGGCGTAGGGCGTGCCCGGCTGGGTGATGAAGATGCGCACGGCGATGCCCTCGACGCTCTGCTTCTCGAGCAGCTCGGCAAGGTAGTCCTGGGCGCTGTCGGTGATCTGGATGCTGTCGCTCATGATGCTCTCGCTGGTCGGGCCGCGGCACGGCGGGGAGTCCACCGCTCCCGGTCGGGGCGCCGCGCGCCGGGAATGTCATGCCTCTCATGGTAAGCGAGCACGCGTCGCGAGACAATCCCGAGTGAATTGCTCGGTTATAGCCGCATCCCCCTCGGCACGACCCGCCTGCGTGCTCCCCCTGCCCCATGGCGCCGGCTTTTGCTACCATGACGGGCTGATTCGGCCGCTGTACCACCCGACCCGAGGGTGGAGAGCCTGCCGCTGGACCGCATGCGCTCACCCCGGTGAGACGAACAAGACGCCCCAGGCGCCCCGCGGCCAGTCCGAGAGATTCCCGACGCTTCCCACGCTGGAGACAGACCCGACCCATGGCCGCCGTTCCCACTGCCCTGACCGCCACGCTCACCGACAGCCTCTCCCGGCGCATCCTGATGCTCGACGGGGGCATGGGGACCATGCTGCAGAACGCCAGCCTGGGGGAAGCCGATTTCCGTGGCGAGCGCTTCAGCGACTGGCCCTCCGACCTAAAGGGCAACAACGACCTGCTGGCGCTGACCTGCCCCGACCTGGTGACCCGCATCCACCGCGAGTACCTGGAGGCCGGCGCCGACATCGTCGAGACCAACACCTTCAACAGCACCCGCCTCTCCCAGGCCGACTACGGGATGGAAGACCTGGTGCCGGAACTCAACCGGGAGTCGGCGCGCCTGGCCCGTGAGGTGTGCGATGCCGTGGCCGCGGAGACCGGCGTGCCACGCTACGTGGCCGGGGTGCTGGGGCCGACCTCGCGTACCGCCTCGCTGTCGCCGGACGTCAACGACCCGGCCAGGCGCAACGTCACCTTCGACCAGCTGCGCGAGAACTATCACGAGGCGGCCACGGCGCTGATCGAGGGCGGGTCGGACCTGATCCTCATCGAGACCATCTTCGACACCCTCAATGCCAAGGCGGCGATCTATGCCCTGGAGGAGCTGTTCGAGGCCCGCGGCGAACGGTTGCCGGTGATGATCTCCGGCACCATCACCGACGCCTCCGGCCGCACCCTCTCGGGCCAGACCACCGAGGCGTTCTGGAACTCGGTGCGCCACGCCCGCCCGCTCGCCATCGGGCTCAACTGCGCCCTCGGGGCCGAGGAATTGCGCCCCTACGTCGAGGAGCTCTCCACCAAGGCCGACACCTTCGTCTCGGCCCACCCCAACGCCGGCCTGCCCAACGAGTTCGGCGAGTACGACCAGACCCCGGAGGAGATGGCGACGATCGTCGCCGAGTTCGCCGAGAGCGGCCTGGTCAACATCATCGGCGGCTGCTGCGGCTCGACGCCGGAGCATATCGCGGCGATCCACCGCGCGATCCAGGGCCTGGCCCCGCGCCGGGTGCCCGAGCGCCCCCACGCCTGCCGCCTGTCGGGCCTGGAGCCCTTCAACATCGAGGCCGACTCGCTGTTCGTCAACGTCGGCGAGCGCACCAACGTCACCGGCTCGGCACGCTTCAAGCGGCTGATCGTCGAGGAGGACTTCACCACCGCCCTCGAGGTGGCGCTGGAGCAGGTCGAGAACGGCGCCCAGCTCATCGACATCAACATGGACGAGGGGATGCTCGAGTCCGAGGAGGCCATGGTGCGCTTCCTCAACCTGATCGCCGGCGAGCCCGACATCGCCCGGGTGCCGATCATGGTCGACTCCTCGAAGTGGGAAATCATCGAGGCGGGACTGAAGTGCGTGCAGGGCAAGGCGGTGGTCAACTCGATCTCGATGAAGGAGGGCGAGGACGCCTTCCGCGAGCAGGCCACGGCCTGTCGGCGCTTCGGCGCCGCCGTGGTGGTGATGGCCTTCGACGAGGCCGGCCAGGCCGACACCTTCGCCCGCAAGACCGAGATCTGCGAGCGCGCCTACCGCATCCTCGTCGATGAGCTCGACTTCCCGCCGGAAGACATCATCTTCGACCCCAACATCTTCGCCATCGCCACCGGCATCGAGGAGCACGACAACTACGCCGTCGACTTCATCGAGGCGACCCAGTGGATCCGCGAGCACCTGCCCCACGCCCTGGTCTCCGGTGGCGTCTCCAACGTCTCCTTCTCGTTCCGCGGCAACAACCCGGTGCGCGAGGCGATCCACTCGGTGTTCCTCTACTACGCCATCCGCGCCGGCCTGACCATGGGCATCGTCAATGCCGGCCAGCTCGCCGTCTACGACGACCTGCCGGCGGAGCTGCGCGAGGCGGTCGAGGACGTGGTGCTCAACCGGCGCAGCGACTCCACCGAGCGGCTGGTCGACCTGGCCGACAAGTACAAGGACGACGGCAGCGGCCCGGCCAGGAAGGAGGACCTGGAGTGGCGCTCCTGGGAGGTCGAGAAGCGCATCGAGCACGCCCTGATCAAGGGCATCACCGCCTTCATCGAGGAGGACACCGAGCTCGCCCGCCAGCGGGCCGAGCGGCCCATCGAGGTGATCGAGGGGCCGCTGATGGACGGCATGAACGTGGTCGGCGATCTGTTCGGCGCCGGCAAGATGTTTCTTCCCCAGGTGGTCAAGTCGGCCCGGGTCATGAAGCAGGCGGTGGCCTACCTGATCCCCTACATCGAGGCGGAGAAGGCAAAAAACGAGGACACCCAGGCCAAGGGCAAGATCGTCATGGCCACGGTCAAGGGCGACGTCCACGACATCGGCAAGAACATCGTCGGTGTGGTCCTGCAGTGCAACAACTACGAGGTGATCGATCTGGGCGTGATGGTGCCCGCCGAGAAGATCCTGCAGACCGCCCGCGACGAGAACGCCGACATCATCGGGCTCTCCGGCCTGATCACCCCCTCGCTGGACGAGATGGTCCACGTGGCCAGGGAGATGCAGCGCCAGGGCTTCAGCCTGCCGCTGCTGATCGGCGGCGCCACCACCTCCAAGGCCCATACCGCGGTGAAGATCGAGCCCGGCTACGAGCACCCGGTGATCTACGTCGCGGATGCCTCGCGGGCCGTGGGGGTGGCCGGCAAGCTGCTTTCTCCAAGCCAGAAGCCGGCCTATGTGGCCGAGATCCGTGCCGAGTACGAGACGGTGCGCGAGCGCAATGCCAGGCGCCGCCCCAAGGCCGCCGACCTCAGCTATGAAGAGGCATGCAAGCGCAAGCCGGCGATCGACTGGACGGACTACACGCCGCCCCGCCCCGCCGTCACCGGCCTCATGGCCTTCGACGACTACGACCTCGAGGAGCTCGTCGAGCGCATCGACTGGACACCCTTCTTCATGAGCTGGCAACTGTCCGGCAAGTACCCGAAGATCCTCGACGACGCCGTGGTCGGCGAGGCGGCGCGCAGCCTCTTCGAGGATGCCCGGGCGATGCTGCGCAAGCTGGTCGACGAGAAGCGCATCCAGGCTCGGGGCGTGATCGGCCTGTGGCCGGCCAACAGCGTCGACGACGACGTCATCGAGGTCTATGCCGACGAGTCGCGCACGGAGGTGATCGAGCGGTTGCACCATATCCGCCAGCAGACCACCAAGAACCGCGACGGCGTCTGCCATAGCCTGGCCGACTTCATCGCGCCCCGCTATGACGCCAATGGAGAGCCGAGTGGCAAGCCGGACTGGATCGGCGGCTTCGCGGTCACCGCCGGCCACGGCGTCGAGGAACTCAGCAAGGCCTACGAGGCCGCCGGCGACGACTACAACGCCATTCTGGTGCAGGCACTGGCCGACCGCCTGGCCGAGGCCTTCGCCGAGCGCCTCCACGAGCGGGTACGCAAGGAGTTCTGGGGCTATGTGCCCGAGGAGTCGCTCGACAACGATGCACTGATCGGCGAGAAGTACCAGGGCATCCGCCCGGCGCCGGGCTACCCGGCCTGCCCCGACCATACCGAGAAGGCCACCCTGTTCCGGCTGCTCGAGGCCGAGGTCCACAGCGGCCTCGCCCTCACCGAGAACTTCGCCATGTGGCCCGCCGCTGCGGTGGCCGGCTGGTACTTCTCGCATCCCCAGTCGAAGTACTTCTCGACGGGCAAGATCACCCGCGACCAGGTCGAGGTGCTGGCCAGCCGCAAGGGAATGACGCTCGCCGAGCTCGAGCGCTGGCTCGCGCCGGTACTCTCCTACGACCCCGACTGAGAGCCAGGCGCCGGGCCCGCTCACGCGCGGGTCCGCCTTCACCACCGACCGGAAGACGGATGCTGCCCGAGACCACCCGCCGCCAGACGATCCTGCACCTGGCCCTGCCGATCATCGCCGGGATGCTCTCCCAGAGCCTGCTCAACCTGGTCGATGCGGCCCTGGTGGGATCGCTGGGCGAGGTCCCCCTGGCCGGCGTCGGCATCGGCGGCTACGCCATGTTCCTGATCACCGCCGTGGTCTTCGGGCTCTCCTCCGGCGTCCAGGCCCAGACCGCCCGCCGCCACGGCGAGGAGGACTGGGGGCAGCGGGCGATGGCGCTCAACGCCGGCCTGCTGATCGCCCTGACGGTCGCCGGCCCGCTGGCGCTGCTCTGCCTGTGGCAGGCACCGCGCCTGCTGGCGCTGATCAACCAGGACCCGGCGGTCAATGCGGTGGCGGTGGCGTATTTCCGCTGGCGGGTGGTCTCCCTCGTTCCGGTGGCGATGATCTTCTGCTTCCGCGGCTACTGGAACGGCATCCAGCAGACCGGCATCTACCTGCGCATCATCCTGTTCATGCACCTGGTCAACGTAATCGCGAGTATCGGCCTGATCTTCGGCCTGTTCGGCCTGCCGGCCATGGGCGCCGCCGGCGCCGGGGCCGGCACCAGCCTGTCGCTGTTCGTCGGCCTGGCGATCTGGGCCCTGCTCAGCACCCGCCACGCCACCACCAGCGGTTTCCTGGCCGGCCTGCCACAACGACTGACCATGCTCACCACCCTGCGCCTGGCTACCCCCCACTCCTTCCAGCAGCTGTGGTTCGCCGCCGGCTATGCCGTGCTGTTCTGGATGCTCGGGCGCATCGACACCGGCAGCGTGGCGGTGGGCCACGTGCTGGTGAACCTGTCGCTGCTGCTGATCCTGCCCGGCGTGGGCCTGGGCATGGCGGCGATGAGCCTGGTCGGCCAGGCGCTCGGCCGCCAGGCGCATCGGGACGCCCATCGCTGGGGCTGGGAGGTGGTGCACCTGGCCTGGCCCTGCCTGGCGGCCCTGGCGCTGCCGATGGCGCTGTTCCCCGACGCGGTGCTGGGGCTCTTCCTGCACGACCCGGCGCTGATCGCGCTGGGCCGGGTGCCGCTGCAGCTGACCGCGGCCATGATCGTGCTCGATGCCGCCGCCCTGGTCCTGGCCCAGGCGTTGCTTGGTGCCGGCGCCAACCGTATGGTGATGACAGCGACCCTGACCATGCAGTGGCTGGTGTTCCTGCCGCTGGCGTGGTGGGTCGGGGTGGTGCTGGACCATGGCCTGCTCGGCATCTGGTGGGTGCAGCTGGGCTATCGCTGCCTCAACTCGGCCTGGTTCGCCGTGATCTGGCAGCGACGACGCTGGCTGCAGCTACAGGTCTGACCCCCCCCGACCTTAATAACCCTTCACTCGAATTCTATGATCATTTATTCTTTCATAGAATATAGGAAGAGGAGTATGGTGCCTTTACGGCATATTCCTTCACCCGCTCCGACAGCAGGACACGCCTGAATGTATCGGTACGACACCTACGACCAGACCCTCGTGGATGAGCGCGTCGCCCAGTTCCGGGACCAGATGGACCGTCATCTGGCCGGCCGTCTCGGGGAGGATGAGTTCCGCCCGCTGCGACTGCAGAACGGCCTCTACATCCAGAAGCATGCGCCCATGCTGCGCATCGCCATCCCCTACGGCATGCTCGGCAGCCATCAGCTCAGGCGCCTGGCCGCCATCACGCGCCGCTACGATCGCGGTTATGGCCACTTCACCACCCGCCAGAACCTGCAGCTCAACTGGCCGGCGCTGGAGGACGTGCCGGATATCCTCGGCGAGCTCGCCGAAGTCCAGATGCACGCCATCCAGACCAGCGGCAACTGCATCCGCAACACCACCAGCGACCAGTTTGCCGGCATCGCCGGTGACGAGGTGGAGGATCCGCGGCCCTGGTGCGAACTGATCCGCCAGTGGTCGACCCTGCACCCGGAGTTCGCCTTCCTGCCGCGCAAGTTCAAGATCGCCGTCTCCGGTGCCGCCGAGGACCGTGCCGCCATCCAGGTCCACGACATCGGCCTGCGCCTGTGGCGCGACGACCGCGGCGAGTTGCGGGTGAAGGTGCTCGCCGGGGGGGGCCTGGGCCGTACGCCGATGATCGGTGACGTGGTGCGCGAGGATCTGCCCTGGCAGCACCTGCTCACCTACCTGGAAGCCTGCGTACGGGTCTACAACCAGTTCGGCCGCCGTGACAACAAGTTCAAGGCGCGCATCAAGATCCTGGTCAAGGCGCTGGGCATCGAGGAGTTCCGCCGCCGCGTCGAGGCCGAGTGGGCCCATCTCAAGGATGGCCCCCAGACCCTCACGCCGGCCGCGGTGGAAGCCGCCCGGACCCACTTCCCCGAGCCCGAACGGCGTCCGGTCGCCGAAGCCGCCATCGCCGACTTCGAGCGGCTGCGCGCCGAGAATCGCGCCTTCTCGCGCTTCGTCACCAACAACGTCACCGACCACAAGGTGCCGGGCTACAAGGCGGTGACCCTGTCGCTCAAGCGGCGCGAGCACGCCCCGGGCGATGTCACCGCCGACCAGATGGAGGCCGTCGCCGATCTCGCCGACCGTTTCAGCTTCGGCGAGATGCGGGTCACCCACGAGCAGAACCTGGTGCTGTCCGACGTGCCGGTGGACGAGCTCGAGACGCTGTGGCGGGAACTCGAGGAACTCGGCATGGCCAACCCCACCGTGGGCACCCTCAACGACATCATCTGCTGCCCCGGCGGCGACTACTGCGGCCTGGCCAATGCGGTGTCGATCCCCATCGCCCAGGCGCTGCAGGAACGTTTCGAGGACCTCGACTTCCTCTACGACCTGGGGCCGCTGGACCTCAATATCTCCGGCTGCATGAACGCCTGCGGCCACCACCACGTCGGCCATATCGGCATCCTCGGCGTCGACAAGAAGGGCGAGGAGTACTACCAGATCTCGCTCGGCGGCAACGCCACCGATGACGCCTCGCTCGGCAAGATCCTCGGCCCCTCCTTCTTCCGCGAGGACGTGCCCGAGGTGATCGACAAGGTGCTGCAGGTCTACGTGGAGCAGCGGCACGAGGACGAGCGCTTCCTCGACACCTATCGCCGAATCGGCCTCAAGCCGTTCAAGGAGCGGGTCTATGCCTGATCAACAACTGGAACACGCCCGCACCCTGATCAAGATGGGGCAGCCGGAGCAGGACGAGTGGGCGCTGTCGCGCCTCGAGGAGGCCCTGCCGACCCGCCGGCCGGTGATCGTGCCGCTCGCGCTGTGGCTTGACGAGCATGCCGACGAAGAGGGCCTGGCGCCCTGGCTGCCCAGCGACACCGAGCTCACCGATGCCCTGGCGCTCGAGCTGGTGAAGGCGCCGCTGGTCGCCATCGACTTCCCCGCCTTCACCGACGGTCGCGGCTATACCCTGGCCCGGCTGCTGCGGGAACGCCATGGCTACGAGGGCGAGGTCCGCGCCATCGGTGACGTCCTGGTCGACCAGCTGTTCTACATGACCCGCTGCGGCTTCGACGCCCTGGCGCTGCGCGAGGACCAACACCTCGACGACGCCCTGCGCGCCCTGGGAGCCTTCAGCGTCAGCTATCAGCCGGCGGTGGACCAGTCAGAAGCCCTCTTCGAACGCCGCCTGCGCGAGAACGGTCAGGCCTGACGCGCGACGACTCGTCTGAACCACCAGGGCCCCGGCAATTGCCGGGGCCCTGGCGCTTTGGGCATCGTGGTTGATTCCCAAGTGTCCCTGCGCCGCCAGGACAAACACAGCTGGATGATGGAGGGGCGCCGGGGGCAGGTCGAAGAGGAGGTCCGTCACCCCCGGCGTTTCTGCTGACGCTCCCTGTTGGCCGTCCTGGCGCGTTCGCTCTTGCGCAGCATCACCCAGGTCGCCCCCAGGCCGCCGTCGGCCTGCCCCGCCGAGACATAGGCCTGGACCTCCTCGAACTGGGCCAGCCACTTGGCGAGGTAGGAGCGCAGCACGTTGGGGGCGCTGTCGATCTCGCGTCCCCGGCCATGGATGATCAGCACCGAGCGCAGGTCATGGGCGCGGGCCTCCCGGATGAAGGACGGCAAGGCCCGGCGGCACTCCTCGAGCGGACGACGCAGCAGGTGCAGCTGGGCCTGCGCCGCATACCCGCCGTGGCGCAGGCGGTCCACCACCCCCTGCTGGATGCCGTCGCGGCGGTACTCGAGCGGGTCGAAGGGGGGAATCAGGTCGACGAAGTCGTCGGAAAGGAAGTCGCGGCCCTGCGGCTCGGCGGCGGCGCTCTCCCGGCGGGCGAGCTGGGCCTCGCTGGGGCCGCGCGTGGCATGGCCGGGGTCGGCCCGGTTGCGTGCCCGCCCGAGGGGGCGCACATCGCCCATCAGGGCCCTGAAATCCAGATCATCGCGTGCCGACTGTGTCATGGGCCACCTCCCGGTCGTCAGGGGAATCTCCATCCTAGCAGAGCCTGTCGGGCGGCTTAAGCCGGACAGCGCCGGCCGCCCATGGCACGATGGTCTCTTACCGGCGCGCCCGGAGCGACCATGACACGATTGCGCCTCCTGCTGCTGACCCTGGTCGGCCTGCCACTCGCCGTGGCGGGCTGGCTATGGCTGACCCTGCTCAGTCCCTTCACCTACGACCCGCCGGACGACCTGCCGGCGATCGCCGACGGCCGCCATGAGGTGTTCGTCTACGGCACCCTGCGCTCGGGACTGGTGCGCTGGGTGGTCACCGGCCGCATCGGCGAGTCGACGCCGGCGGTGCTGGAAGACTTCCGCCGCGAGGGGCTCGACCTCGTCGAGGCCCCCGGCGCGCGCGTCGAGGGCGAGGTGATCGACGTCTCTGCCGAGGAGCTCGCCCGGCTCGATCGCTACGAGCGCCTGGGACTCCGCTACGAACGGGTCACCGTCGAGCTCGTCGATGGCCGCGAGGTCTGGGTCTATCGCCGCCTGCCCGAGGAGGCGCCGTCGGGCGCACGGTTGTGGCCCGACCTGGCGGCCTTCTACAATGGCCGCCTCTTCATCGTCGGGACCAAGGAGTCCGCATGACCACCATCACCCTCTACCATAACCCGCGCTGCTCCAAGTCGCGCCAGGCGCTCGCCCTGCTCGAGGAGCGTGGCGCCGAGGTCAGGGTGCGCCGCTATCTCGACGAGCCCCTCGACGAGGGCGAACTGCGCGAGCTGATGTCGCGGCTCGACGCCGACGGCGAGGCGCTGGTGCGCACCGGGGAGCAGGAGTGGAAGACGCTGGACGTCGACCTCCAGGATCAGGAGCAGGTCATCGCGGCGATCGTCGCCCACCCCCGGCTCATGGAGCGCCCCATCGCCGATGACGGCCAGCGTGCCATGATCGGTCGCCCTCCGGAAGATGTCCTGGGCCTGATCGACGGACGCTGAGTCCGCCTCCGCCCTTCCCTTCTTCGCCGCCTGGAGCCCCGATGAGCGCCCCCCTGCCCTATGTGCTGATCCTCTACTACTCCCGCTATGGTGCCACCCGGGCCATGGCCGAACAGCTCGCCGCCGGCGTCGAGTCGTGCCGCGGCATCGAGGCCCGGCTGCGTACCGTGCCGCCGGTCTCCCCCACCTGCGAGGCCGTGGATCCGGAGATCCCCGCCGAGGGGGCGGTCTACGCCGGCCTCGACGACCTGCGCCACTGTGCCGGCCTGGCCATCGGCAGCCCGACGCGGTTCGGCAACATGGCCGCCCCCCTCAAGCACTTCATCGACTCCACCAGCGAGCTGTGGCTGGGCGGCGCCCTGGTCGACAAGCCGGCCAGCGCCTTCACCTCCACCTCCAGCCTCCACGGCGGTCAGGAGACCACCCTGATCTCGATGCTGCTGCCACTGCTGCACCACGGCATGGTCTATGCCGGCCTGCCCTACAGCGAGACCGAGGTGATGGACACCACCAGCGGCGGCACCCCCTATGGCGCGAGCCACCTGGCCGGCAAGCGCAGCGACCGCCCGCTCGACGACCACGAGCGCCACCTGGTCCGTGCCCAGGGGCGACGCCTGGCCAGGCTCACCCTGGCCCTGGACGCCATGCGCCGGGAGGCCCCATGAGACAGTGGCTCGAAGGGCTCGAGGCCCGGCGCGGCCTCGACACCCTCACCGAACGCTCCCGCAGGCTGGTGCTCGGCAGCTATGTCCTGCTCCTGCTGCTGATGCTCTACCGGGGCGTCGCCGTGCAGAGCGAAGTCGCCCTGGGCCCGTTGATCGCCTTCGTGCTGCCGCTGGTGCTCTTCCTGCCGTCGATCCTCGGCCGTCGACCGCGAGGCCATGCCTGGCTGGCCTTCGTCAGCCTGCTCTACTTCACCCAGGGAGTGATGGTCGCCACCCTGCCGGGCCAGGGTCTGCGCGGCCTGCTCGAGGCCCTGGTGTCGCTGGCCCTGTTCACCGGCTGCATGGGCTATGCCCGCTTCCGCAGCCGACAGCTGCGCGCCGGCTAGGAGCCTTGGCCCAAGAAAACGCCTGCCGTTGCCGTGAAGCTGTTGAGCTCTACCCCGCGAGCGGCGACCATGGAACAAATCTCGAGGAGAACGACATGACACGCAACATCGCCGATATCCGACGCGACTACGAGGGAGGAAGCCTGGACGAGGCCCAGGTCACCGGTGATCCCATGGTGCTGTTCGACGAGTGGCTGGCGCTGGCGCTGGAAACGGAAGGCGAGGACGGCAATACCATGACGCTGGCCACCGTCGATAGCCAGGGGCTGCCCCATGCCCGGGTGGTGCTGCTCAAGGGCATCGACGAGCAGGGCCTGGTCTTCTACACCAACTACCATAGCCACAAGGGCAGCGAACTCTCCAATGTGCCCCATGCCGCCCTGGTGTTCTGGTGGCCCTCGCTGTCGCGTCAGGTGCGTGTCGAGGGTCGGGTGGAGCGGGTCAGCGAAGCGGAATCGGACGCCTATTTCGCCAGCCGACCCCGAGCCAGCCAACTGGGCGCCTGGGTCGCCACCCAGAGCGTGGTGATTCCCGACCGCACCTGGATCGAGGAGCGCGAGAAACGCTTCGAGCAGGCCTACGAGGGCCAGGAGATTCCCCGGCCGGTGCACTGGGGCGGCTACCGCGTCATTCCCGAGATGATCGAGTTCTGGCAGGGCCAGCCGAGCCGCCTGCACGACCGCATCCGCTACGAGCAGCGCGACGGCGAGTGGAGCCACTTTCGCCTGGCCCCCTGACCTGCAGAACCCTGGGCAAGGAAGCCCTGATTCATGTAGCGAGCGACGATAGGCCGGCCGCCGCCGGAGCGCAGTAATGAATCAGGGTTTCCGTTAGTCCGGCAGGCTTTCCAGACGGTGCCGCTGCCACTCGCTCTCCGGCTCGTTGAGCCTCAGCACCGCGTCCACCACCTGCTCCTCCATGTTGTAGCGGCAGCGGAACCCCAGGTGCTTCATCAGCGCCCGCATGGGATGGTTGTCGACCATGATCTTGCCGGTCATCTCCAGGGTGCCGACGCTCCTGCAGTAGGCGATCATCTTGTTCATCAGCAGGCTGCCGATGCCGAGCCCCTGGAGGTCGTCGCGGATGATGATCGAGAACTCGGTGCGGATGTTGTCCGGGTCGTTCCATACCCGCACCACGCCCAGCATCTCCTTGCTGCCGTCGTCGCGCAGGTGCTCGGCGATAAAGGCCATCTGCCGATCGTAGTTGATATGGGAGAGGATCGACAGGTCGCGCTGGGTCAGGTCCGACTTGTTGTGGAAATAGCGAAAGCGGATGCTCTCCTCGGAGAGCTGAGTATGGAAACTGGTGATCAGCGGGGCATCCTCGGCGCGGATCGGCCGCACCTCCACCTCCCAGCCGTTGTTGAGGGTGACCCACTCACGCAGCTCTTCCGGGTAGGGCATGATCGCGAAGCGTGCCGGGGGGGCCAGGTCCAGGGCGAAGTCCACCGCCACCATGCCGTCGCGGTTGAGCAGCAGCGGGTTGAGCTCGAGGCCGCGCAGTTCGAGCAGGTCGCTGGCCATCTGCGACAGCTTGACCAGTAGTTGGCAGAGCCGCTCGATGTCCCGGTCCGGGTCGCTGGAGTGTTCGCGGATCAGGCGCGCCGCATGGGTGCGTCCGATCATATCCTCCGCCAGGCGCATGTTGAGCGGCGGCAGCGCTACCTGGCGGTCGGCCAGGATATTGACCTTGTAGCCGCCGATGCCGAACACGATCACCGGCCCGAACACCGGGTCGCGGGTGATGCCGGCGCAGAGCTGCATCGAGTGCTTGCCGCGCTGCATCGGCTGGAGGCAGTACTCGCGGATCTCGAAAGCAGGAAACTTCTCGCTCCCCTTCTCCTCGAGTCGGCGCATGCCCTCGGCGACCTGTTCCGGGGAGCCCAGGTCCTGCAGCAGGCCGGCAGAGAGCTTGTGTGGGTGCTTGCGGTAGCGGAACGGCCGGCAGTTGCCCTCGTGTACCACCTTGAGGGCCAGGGGGCCGTCGATCTCGGCCGCCGCCGCGGCCCCCTCCTCCGGCGTCTTCACGTAGCGGCCGGGCGCCACGGGGATGCCGTAGGCCTCGAGCACCTGGGCAGTCTGCGAATGGGAGAGGCACTCGCGCCCGCTGGCCCTGGCCTCTTCAATCAGGGTGCGGCAGTGCCGCCGGATCTCCGCCGTGGTGGTGAATGGCAGGCTCGGCGGGGTCTCCTGCAGCAGCGCCTGCACACGCTGGTAGTCGACCATGTGCATGAAGGCCTTCACCGCCTTCTCCGGCGAGAGATAGGTGGGGATCCCGGCCAGGTTGCACTCGTGGCGAGCCGACAGCGCCTCTTGCAGCCCCATCCAGCTGGTCAGCAGGTTGCGTCGGAAGCGCTTGCGATTGGCGATGATCGCCTGGGCCGTGGTCTTCGAGGGGGCCAATCGGGTCGGGGCATGGACCACCAGCACGGCATCGACGCCGGGGTCGGCGGCGACGATCTCCAGGGCATCCACCAGCTTCTCCGGGGTGGCATTCCCCCCCAGGTCCACCGGATTGTCGCCGGGGCGGCTCATGTCGAAGCCGCCCTCGAGCAGCGCCTGGTGGGTCTCCTCGCTGAAGGCGGCCAGCTTGCCGCCGGCGCTGACCAGCTTGTCGATGGCCAGCAGCGCCGGCCCCAGGCCGTTGGCGACGATGGCCAGGCGATCGCCGCGCAGCGGTTTCATCCGCGACAGGGTCTCCAGGGCGTCGAACAGCTCGTCGGAGTCGTTGACCCGTACCACCCCGGCCCGGGAGAAGGCGGCGTCGAATATCTGGTCGCGATTGGCTACCCCGGGCGTCGGCGGCAGGCCGGTGAGGTCGGACGCCGCGGTGCGCCCGCTCTTGATCGCCAGCACCAGACGATGCCGCGAAGCGTCACGCACCGCGGTCATGAAGTGCTGGGCATCGAGGATGCGCTCCAGGTGCAGCAGGATCGCCTGAGCGGGGGCGTACTGGTTGATGTAGTCGATCAGGTCGGGAAGCATCACATCGACGCTGTCGCCGACGGTGATCAGGTGCGAGAAACCGATGCCGCGCCCCGCGGCCCAGTCGATCATGGCGTTGCCGAGCATGCCGGACTGGCCGAGGTAGGCGACCCGACCGGCCTTGACCGGCTGGCTGGCATAGGAGGCATTGAGCTGGCGCCCGGGCACGATCAGGCCCATGCACTCCGGTCCCAGCACGCGAATCCCCGACTCCCGGGCGGCGGCCAGCATGCGGCTGCGGATCGAGCCCCGGTCGCCGCGGTCGTCGTCCAGATGGGCACCGCCCGAGAGTACCAGGGCGGCCTTGACCCCGAAGCGACCCAGCCGGGCGATACGTCCCGGCACGGTCTCGACCGGCGAGCAGATCACCGCCAGGTCGGGTATCTCGGGCAACTGCGAGACACGCGCCACGCAGGGCTGGCCGAAGACTGTCTCGTAGCCCTTGGGGTTGACCGCCCAGAGGGTGCCGGGAAAGCCGGCCTCCTGGAGATTGCAGATCACCTGGCCGCCCAGGGAGTGGGGTTTCTCGGACGCACCGATCACCGCCAGGGTACGCGGCTCGAAGAAGTGGCGCAGGAAACGGGTGCTCAAGGCTCTCTCCCCGGGGTGTCCCCGTGACGGATGATGCCGATGGTTGGCCATTCCCCTGTGTACGACCTATTGACACTGTCGTGCAAGGGGCTGTGGCGCTTATCGTGACACCAGTCAGCCTGGAGTTCGTGCATGATCACCGCCTATATCACCCATCCCGATTGCCACCTGCATCACATGGGGCCCGAGCACCCCGAGAGCCCCCTGCGACTGGAGGCGATCCGTGCGCGGCTGGCCCTTGCCGGGGTGCTGCAGCAGACCATGCAGTCGGACGCCCGGGAAGCCACCCGGGAGGAACTCGCCAGGGTGCACCCGCTGCGTCACCTGCAGGCGCTCGACAAGTGCGTGCCCGAACAGGGCATCGTCACCCTGGACAGTGACACCCTGATGAACCCCGACAGCCTGCAGGCTGCACGGATGGCGGCCGGCGCGGTCATCCGCGGCGTCGACCAGGTGTTCCGTGGCCAGGCCGACAACGTCTTCTGCGCGGTGCGCCCGCCGGGCCATCATGCCGAGGCCACCGATGCCATGGGCTTCTGCTTCTACAACAACGTGGCGGTGGGGGCGGCCCATGCCAGGGCGAAGTACGGCGCCCGCAAGATCGCCATTCTCGACTTCGACGTCCACCAGGGCAACGGCACCATCGACATCTTCAAGGATGATCCCGAGGTGCTGGTCTGTACCAGCTTCCAGTACCCCTTCTACCCCTGGCGCTACCTGCGCAGCGAGTGGCAGAACGTGGTCAACACCCCGCTCGAGGCCGGCACCGGCAGCGGCGCCTTCCGCCGGGCCATCGAGGACGACTGGCTGCCGGCCCTGCACGCCTTCAAGCCGGAGATCGTGCTGGTCTCGGCGGGCTTCGATGCCCACCGCGACGACCCCCTCGCCGAGCTCTGCCTCGAGGACGAGGATTTCCACTGGGTCACCCGCCTGGCGATGGAGATCGCCGCCCTCTATGCCGACAACCGACTGGTCTCGGTGCTCGAGGGCGGCTATCACCTGGACGCCCTGGGCCGCTGTGCCGAGGCCCATGTCAAGGCCCTGCTCGGCCAGCCCTTCCACGGCTGACGCCGTTTCCAGCATCGGGGAAACGTGATACGGCAGCATGGGGATACCGGCGGCGGATCAGGCCGCCGCGAATCACGTCGCAATCGGCACCATTTCGGGTCGTTCACGCGAGGCGCGGGGCAGCCATTGTGGTAGGCTGGTGGAAACTCTGTTTCCGATAGTGAACCGACCATGACCGCCACCACCGATCAGGACGCTGCCCTGCGTATCGCCTCGGGGCGCAAGCCCTTCGTCGAGCCGCTGCGCCTGGGGGAGCGCCTCAAGGAGATCCGCCTGGCCAACCAGTGGACCCTGGAGGACGTGAGCCAGCGCACGGGCCTGGCACGCTCCACGCTGTCCAAGATCGAGAACGATCAGATCTCTCCCACCTTCACCGCCGTGCAGAAGCTGATCGGCGGGCTCGGCATCGACCTGCCCCAGCTGCTCTCGCCGCCCCGGGCCCAGACCCGCACCATGGGGCGTCGCGACCTGACCCGCCGCGGGCACGGCCAGCAGCACCCCACCCCCACCTACGAGCACGAACTGCTCAGCTGCGAACTGGCCCAGAAGCGCATGATCCCCTTCAAGACCATCGTGCGGGCGCGTAGCTTCGACGAATTCAACGAATGGGTGCGCCACGACGGCGAGGAGTTCCTGATGGTGCTCGACGGCGAGATCCTGCTCTATACCGAGTTCTACGAGCCACTCCAACTGGTGCAGGGCGACAGCATCTACTTCGACAGCGACATGGGCCACGCCCTGGTGTCGGTCAGCGAGGAGGATGCCGTGGTGCTCTCCGTCTGCACCCGGAGCGAGAACTCTCCATGAACCACCAGGTAGGTTTATACAGCTAGGAGCCTGTCGGATTTGACCGATCGTCGCGAGAGAGTCGGATTTCGAGACAGGTTTATCGATCTGATGAGGCGAATAGCCCGCTATTTAACGAATCAGGGCTCCTAGCGACGGTCGCCCGGGCGCCGCGGCGGAATGGCGTCCAGTACGAGGCGCTCGCCGGTGTTGATCGCCTGGAAGTGGCGTCCCTTGGCCCGGGCGATCAGCAGCACCCCGAAACGTTCGGCGAGCTCCACGCCCTTCTGGGTCACCCCGGAGCGCGACACCAGTACCCCGATGCCCATCTGGGCCACCTTGAGCACCATCTCCGAGGTCAGTCGACCGGTGGTGTAGAAGATATCCGCATCGGCGCTTGCCGCCTCCCCCAGCCACTGGCGTCCCGCCAGGGTGTCCACGGCGTTGTGGCGCCCCACGTCCTCGACGAAATCCAGCACCGTCTCCTGTCGGCAGAGCGCACAGCCGTGCACGGCGCCGGCGCTGCGATAGGTCTCGTTGTAGACGCCGAGGTTCTCGAGCAGCTGGTAGAGCACCGACTGGCGCAGCCGGGTGGCCGGCAGCACATGGAGCGAGGTGGCCTCGAGCAGGCGACCGAACACCGTGCCCTGGCCGCACCCGGTGGTCACGGTGCGCTGCCCGAGACGTGCCTCGAGATCCTCGGGCAGGTGGCGCGTGACCACCGCGGCCGCCTCCACCTCCCAGTCAACGTGCACCGCCTCGAGGTCTTCGCGGGCGACGAGCAGCCCCTGATTGCGCAGGTAGCCTACCACCAGCGCCTCGGGGTCCGCCCCCAGGGTCATCAGGGTGACGATCTCGCGCCTGTTGAGGTAGACGGTCAGGGCGCGCTCGGCGGCGATGGCCTGGGGACGAGCCTCGCCGAATTCGTCGAGCACCTCGATCTCCAGGGTGGCGGGCAGGCGCGCCTGGCTCAGGCTGATGTCGTGCATCCACGGCTCCTCGACAAAGCGTTGATAGATGATGATGGCATTCCCTCCGTCCAGTGTCTTTACTGAATTGACAACTTTGGCGAGAGCGGCATCCATGACCCACGTCAGCAGCCATCGAGTCCTGAGTCTCGATCTCGCGAGCGAGTCCCGGCGTGTCAAGGGCTTCAGCTCCACCCGATGGCGGATCGTCGACCTGGCCCCCGGGGATGGCGGACCCTGGGTGTTGGAACTGCAGCTGTACCTCACCGAGCGGGCCGCCTACCGTTTCAACCTCGATGCCGGCACTCCCCGGTTGTTCGTACGCTGCGGCGAGAGCGGCTTGCCTCCCCGCCCCTCGGCGATCACGGCCAGCCAGGACGTCGCGGCCTCCTGGCTCGATGGCGAGCAGCAGGTGCTGGAAGTCGAGATGCCGCTGGCGCTCCAGGCCTGGCTGGAGGCCTATCTCGCCCGCCACGGGGAAGCGCCGGATGAAGGGCGCAAGAAGAAACGCCACGGCGCGGGCCGCGCCCGGGAGCAGCGCGCATGAACCGACTGAGTCGCTGGTCACGCCGCAAGCTGGGCGAGCAGACCGAAGACGTCGAACTGCCCGAGCCCGCAGCTACCACCGTGGAGCCGGCACCGGAGAGCCCCGGCGCCGATACGCGGCCTCCGGAACCCGGCAGCCTGGACGACTCCCTGCCCGATCCCGACACCCTGCCCGCCGGCAGCGACTTCACGGCATTCATGCAGCGGGGGGTCAGCGACGGCCTGCGCCGGCGCGCCCTGCGGCGGATGTTTTCCGGCGAGCGGTACGGGATCCGCGACGGCCTGGACGACTACGACGACGATTACCGGGAGCGTCTCAAGCCCCTGGCCAGTGAGCTGGCCCAGCGCCTGAGGCAGTGGACCCGCCAGCTCGACGAGAGTGAACTCGAGCCGGCAGTGGCCGACCCTGCCGGGGAGGCGGAGATCGCCGAAGGCGAGGAGCAGCGGGAGGCGATGCCCGCCCCCGACGAGGACACCGTGGATGCCCGGCGTGTGGTCGCGGCCAGCGCCGAGACCGGCACTCCGCCCGCGAAGGGGGAGGATTAGACCAAGGGTGGTCTGGCGTCATCACGAAAACCAACCAGACTGCAACATTAGCATCACCATACAATAACAAAGTATCACTGACCGTGAGGTGGCATGAACCAGCGCATCGAGATGCTGCCGGTGGACGACACCGGCAATCGTCGGGCGAGGGAGGCGACGCACCGCCAGGTTTCCTGGCCGCTCAACCTCACCCCGGCCAGCGTCGGCTATGTGAGTGAGGGGCACGCCCTGATCCTGGGCAACGAGCGGGCCGCCCGTCGGGCCGCCCGAGCGCTGCAGGACCGGGGGCTGGCCTCGCTGACGCTCGCCTTCACCGAGCCCGTCGCCGAAGCCAGCGATCCGACAGCAGATGACAGCGACGACGACACCCTGCTGGCCGATACCCGGCACCTGACCTGCCAGGCCCTGAGCCGCGAGCAGGCCGCAAGCCTGCACATCGAGGGCTACCTGGGCCGCTTCTCGGCCATGATCGCCCGCGAGCAGCCGCTCAACCTGGCCCGGGCGCTGGCCGACCGCGACCACTTCGACCTGGTCCTGGATCTCGGCGAGAGACCGGTGCTGTCACTGGAGCTGCCACCGCCCGGCTATGTCGCCACGCGCTGGGCCGAGCCCGATCGTGCCTCCCGGCTCGAGGCCTTCGCCGACCTGGTGGGCGAGTTCGACAAGCCGCGCTACTTCCAGATCAACCACGACCTCTGCGCGCATGCCGCCAGCGGCAACACCGGCTGCACCCGCTGCCTCGAGGTCTGTCCGGCCGATGCCATCGCCAGCCAGCAGGGGCGCATAGCGGCCTGGATCGAGATCGACCCCTTCCGTTGCCACGGCGTCGGCAGCTGCAGCAGTGCCTGTCCCACGGGGGCCATCCAGTTCCGGTTACCGGACACCCATCGCCAGCAGGAGACCCTGCTGGCCTGGCTCGACGCCTACCGCCGTGCCGGCGGCACCCTGCCGGTGGTGCGTTTCGGCGAAGCCGAACACCTCGCCGCTGACGGCGACCCGGCCGGCCATGTCCTCGACGTCCCGCTCGCGGAGCTGGGGGGCGCGGGCCACGACCAGTGGCTGACCGCCCTGGCCGGCGGTGCCGCCGAGGTGCGCATCCAGCGCCATCCGCAGATGCCCGAACGGCTCTCCGCCTTCATCGACGACCAGCTCGCCCAGGCCCGGGCCCTGCTCGAGGCACTGGGGCACGCCCCCGAACGCGTGACCTGCCTCGACGCCGGCGACACGGCCGGCCGCGACGCCCTGCCGACGCATCCCCCCCTGGTCGAGGCGCCCCTGGCCTTCGATACCGCCGGCAAGCGCGACCGCCTGAACGTCGTGCTGACCCGACTACTCGAGTGCGGCGAGCCGGATGGCAGGCGCCATGCGATGCCCGCGGGTGCCGCCTATGGCGATCTCGACGTGGACAGTGCCGCCTGCACCCTGTGCATGGCCTGCGTGGCCGGCTGTCCTACCCCGGCCCTGGCGGCCGGAACCGACAGTCCGCAGCTGAGCTTCCGCGAGGCCGACTGCGTGCAGTGCGGGCTCTGTGCCGAGGCCTGCCCGGAGGATGCCATCACCCTGCTGCCCGGCTTCCTGGCCGACCCGGCCCGGGACCAGCGCCGGGTGTGCCACGAGGAGGAGGCCTTCCACTGCATCCGTTGCGGCAAGCCCTTCGCCACCGCCAGCACCATCGCCACGATCAAGGCCAAGCTCGCCGACCACCCGTATTTCGCCGGCGATGCCCTGGCCCGGCTGGAGATGTGTGAGGACTGTCGCGTAAGGGACGTGTGGCACGAACTGGCGCGGAATCCCGAATCGCAACTGAAGGTGTGAGCCAATGACCGATACTGTCACGCCCCGGGTGGCCCCCGAACTCGACGAGTTCCATGCCCTGCGGGCCGATGTCTACCGGCTGCTGGCACGCCTGCTGCGCGAGCCACCGGATACCGCGCTGCTCGACTGGCTCGCCGGGCTGGAGGTCGAGGACGACGGCAGCGCCCTCGCCAGCCCCTGGCGCGAGCTCATCGCCTCGGCAGGCGACGCCTCCATCGAAGAGCTGACCCGCGCCCATTTCCGCCATCTCGTCGGCGTCATCCAGGGGGACGTGACGCCCTACGCCTCCTGGTACCGCAACGGCGAACTGCTGGACGAGGCCCTGGTGGCCCTGCGCCGGGACCTCAAGGTGCTGGGATTCGAGCGCAGCGAGCGGACCCGCGACCCGGAAGACCACCTGGCCGCACTCTGCGAAGTGATGGCCCTGCTCATCGAGGCCCGCTCCCCCGCCGAGGCGCGGTTCTTCATGGCGCACCTGGCGCCCTGGGCCGCGCACTGCCTGGCCGACCTGGCCGCGGTCGCATCGCCCTTCTATTCCCGACTCGGCCGGCTCGGCCGGGCCTTCATCGACAAGGAAGAGGCGCTGCTCGCCGGTGAGGCAGCGCAGGACCCCGTCAGGCTCGTCGAGCCCTGATGCCTGGAGAGAGAACCCGACGACATCATCGCAAGAGCGCCCATGGACATGACAACAACGCCAACGCAAGGCCACGGCATGATCGAGGAGACTCCCATGAACAAGACTCGCAACCCGCAGCGCCGCCGCTTCCTCAAGACCCTCGGGGTCGGCACCGCCGCCGCCGGGGCAGCGGCCGCCGTCGGTCACGTCACCCTGGCCCAGGCCGAGACCGCCGACGAACCGCCGGCCGACACCTCCCGCCACTACCGGGAGACCGACCATATCCGTGCCTTCTACGCCACCCTGCGGGACTGACGGCTCGACAGCCAGGAGATCACAGCCATGCGTCTGACTCGTAAAAGTGATGCCCCGAAGGCTGCCGGACTGGGCATCTCCCGCCGCCAGTTCCTCAAGCGCAGCGGGGCCACCGGCGGCCTGGCCGCCGCCGGCTTCATGGGCGCCCCGATGATGCGCCGCACCGAGGCCGCCGACAAGACCCCGGTACTCGACTCGCCGGTGGAGACCAGGCGCACCATCTGTTCACACTGCTCGGTGGGCTGTGGCGTCTACGCCGAGGTCCAGGAGGGCATCTGGACCCGGCAGGAGCCCGCCTTCGACCACCCCATCAACCGCGGCGCCCACTGTGCCAAGGGCGCCTCGTTGCGTCAGCACGGCCATTCCAGCCGCCGCCTCAAGTACCCCATGAAGCTGGTCGGCGGCGAGTGGCAGCGCCTGAGCTGGGACGACGCCATCGAGGAGATCGGCGACAAGGTGCTGGCCCTGACCGAGGAACACGGGCCCGACAGCGTCTACTGGCTGGGGTCGGCCAAGTTCAGCAACGAACAGGCCTACCTGATGCGCAAGTTCGCCGCCCTGGCCGGCACCAACAACACCGATCACCAGGCGCGCATCTGCCACTCCACCACCGTGGCGGGGGTGGCCAACACCTGGGGCTACGGGGCGATGACCAACTCGCTCAACGACATTCAGAACAGCAAGGCGATCATGTTCATCGGCTCCAACCCCTGCGAGGCTCATCCGGTGGCCATGCAGCACATCCTGCTGGCCAAGGAGCGCAGTCACGCCCACATCATCGTCGTCGACCCGCGCTTCACCCGCACCGCGGCCAAGGCCGACAGTTACGTGCGCCTTCGCCCCGGCTCCGACGTGGCCTTCATCTGGGGCCTGCTGTGGCACATCTTCGAGAACGGCTGGGAGGATCGGGAGTACATCGACCAGCGCGTCTATGCCATGGACGAGGTGCGTGAAGAGGTGGCGGCCTTCCCCCCCTCCGAGGTGGAGCGCATCACCGGCGTCCCCGAGGGCGTGATGCGTGACACCGCCCGGCGCCTGGCCGAGAACCGGCCGGGCTGCATCGTCTGGTGCATGGGCGGTACCCAGCACACCACCGGCAACAACAATACCCGGGCCTACTGCATCCTCGAGCTGGCGCTGGGCAATATCGGCGTCTCCGGTGGCGGCGCCAACATCTTCCGTGGCCACGACAACGTCCAGGGCGCCACCGACCTGGGGCTGATGTCTCACTCCCTGCCCGGCTACTACGGCCTGGCCGAGGGCGCCTGGGCACACTGGGCCCGTGTCTGGGACCTCGACCTCGACTGGCTCAAGGGCCGCTTCGACCAGACCGAGTACGCCGATGGCCAGCCGATGTACACCAACGGCATCACGGTGTCGCGCTGGGTCGACGGGGTGCTCGAGGAGGAGGAGGCCATCTCCCAGCGTACCCGGCTCAAGGCGATGTTCTACTGGGGGCATGCGGTCAACTCCCAGACCCGTGGCCCCGAGATGCAGAAGGCCATGCAGCAGCTCGAGATGATGGTCATCGTCGACCCCTACCCCACCGTGGCCGGGGTGATGCATGGCCGCAGCGACGGTGTCTACCTGCTGCCGGCGGCCACCCAGTTCGAGACCACCGGCAGCGTGACCGCCACCAACCGTGCCCTCCAGTGGCGCGACAGGGTGATCGAGCCGCTGTTCGAGTCCAAGCCGGACCACGAGATCATGTACCTGCTGGCCCGCAAACTGGGCTTCGCCGACGAACTGTTCAAGCATATCGAGGTCAACGGCACCGAGCCGCTCATCGAGGACATCACCCGCGAGTTCAACCGCGGCATGTGGACCGTGGGCTACACCGGCCAGAGCCCGGAGCGCCTCAAGGCCCACCAGCAGAACTGGCACACCTTCAGCTTCCATACCCTGCAGGCCGAGGGCGGTCCCGCCGATGGCGACTACTATGGCCTGCCGTGGCCCTGCTGGGGCACCGCCGAGATGGGCCACCCCGGCACGCCGATCCTCTATGACACCAGCAAGAAGGTCTCCGAAGGCGGCCTGACCTTCCGCGCCCGCTTCGGCATCGAACGCAACGGCGAGAACATCCTGGCTGACGGCGTGTTCAGCCAGGGCTCCGAGCTCAACGACGGCTATCCCGAATTCACCGACGTCATGCTCAAGGACCTCGGCTGGTGGGATGACCTCAGCGAGGAGGAACAGGCGGAAGCGGATGGCAGGAACTGGAAGACCGACCTCTCCGGCGGCATCCAGCGGGTGGCCATCGCCCACGAGTGCGCCCCCTTCGGCAATGCCAAGGCGCGCTGCAACGTCTGGACCTTCCCCGACCCCATCCCCAAGCACCGCGAGCCGCTCTACACCAGCCGCCGCGACCTGGTCGCCGACTATCCCACCTGGGACGACGTGGCCTCGCACTACCGGCTGCCGACCCTCTACAAGAGCATCCAGGACAACGACAACTCGGATCGCTACCCGATCATCCTGACCTCCGGGCGCCTGGTGGAGTTCGAGGGGGGCGGCGAGGAGACGCGCTCCATGTCCTGGCTCGCCGAACTGCAGCAGGAGATGTTCGTCGAGATCAACCCGGCGCTGGCCAACGACCTGGCGGTGGCCGACGGCGACGACGTCTGGGTCGAGGGCGCCGAGGGTGGGCGCGTGCGGGTCAAGGCCCTGGTCACGCCCCGGGTGGCCCGCGAAGTGGTGTTCATGCCCTTCCACTTCGGTGGCATGTTCCAGGGCGAGAGCCTGCATGACCGCTACCCGGAAGGCTCCGCGCCCTATGTGCTCGGCGAGGCGGCCAACACCGCCACCACCTACGGCTATGACTCGGTGACGCAGATGCAGGAAACCAAGTGCACCCTGTGTCGTATCGAGAAGGCCAGCTGAGGAGAACAACATGGCCACTATGAAGTTCATGTGCGACGCCGAACGCTGCATCGAGTGCAACGGTTGCGTCACCGCCTGCAAGAACGCCAACGACGTCGAATGGGGCATCCAGCGCCGCCGGGTGGTCACCCTCGACGACGGCGAACCCACCGAGGTGTCGATCTCGGTGGCCTGCATGCACTGCGATGATGCGCCCTGCATCGCCGTCTGTCCTACCGAGACGCTGTATCAGCGCGATGACGGCATCGTGCTGCACGACAAGGATCTGTGCATCGGCTGCGGCTACTGCCTCTACGCCTGTCCCTTCGGTGCGCCCCAGTTCCCGCAGCAGAACGCCTTCGGCGAGCGCGGCAAGATGGACAAGTGCACCTTCTGCGCCGGCGGCCCGGCGGAAACCAAGGAGGAGGAATACCAGAAATACGGCGCCAACCGTATCGACGAAGGCAAGCTGCCGCTATGCGCCGAGATGTGCTCCACCAAGGCGCTGCTCGCCGGCGATGCCCAGACGATTGCCGACATCTTCCGCCAGCGGGTGGTCCAGCGCGGACACCCGGACGGCGCCTGGTCGGGCAACCCCCGCGCCGACACCGACAACCTCGCCTATGACGCCACCCGCCAGGGGTAAGGAGGCTGCATGTACATTTCCAATGCATGGCCTGGGTTCTGGCGGGTGGCGGTCTTCACCCTGGTACTGCTGGTCGGCCTGGGGATCGCCCAGTCGGTGCTGGCCCAGGCCGACGCGGACCGCGAGGCGGCCACCGCCGTCGTCGGGGTGACGCCGGACACCTGGCGCCAGGTACGCAGTGGCGAGACCGGGGCCAACTTCCGCGACAGCCGGGCCGACTCCAACTACAACCTGGTCAATGCCAGCGGCGAGCGCTGGCGGCAGCTGCGCAACCGCTGGGTCTCGCCCTTCGGGCTGATCGCCATCGGCGGCATGATCGTGGTGATCGCGCTCTTCTACCTGGTCATCGGCCGCAAGGACCTCAGCGAACCGCGCACGGGGCGCAAGCTGTTGCGCTGGCCGCTGGTCGTCCGTGCGATCCACTGGACGGTGGCGAGCCTGTTCATCGTGCTCGCGCTGACCGGGCTCAACCTGCTCTACGGCAAGTTCGTCTTCCGGTCGCTGTTCGGTGACGGCTTCTGGGCGGCGATGATGTCGGGCACCAAGCTGATCCACAACTATCTGGGGCCGCTGTTCGGCATCCTGCTGATCGTGCTGCTGGCCCGGGTGCTGAAACACAACTGGCCGAAGAAGCACGACCTGGCGTGGTTCAAGAAGGGAGGCGGCATGGTCGGCAAGACACATGTCGATGCCGGCTTCGCCAACGGTGGCGAGAAGGTCTGGTTCTGGCTGCTGGCCACGGCGGGTATCGTGGTGATCGCCAGCGGTTTCGTGCTCGACTTCCCCAACTACGGCCAGGGCCGCGACACCATGCAGTGGGCCAACCTCATCCACGCCGTGGGCGCGCTGGGCCTGACCGCCGTGGCACTGGGCCACATCTACATCGGCACCATCGGCACCGAGGGGGCCCTGGAGGGGATGACCACCGGCTATGTGGACGAGACCTGGGCCAGGGATCACCACAACCTCTGGTATGAGGAGGTCAAGGACGAGGCGATTCCCGAGGAGCAGCTCGCCGCCGGTGGCAAGCCCTCCGGCGGCGGCGAGGAACCGACGCCCCGCTCGGGATGATTCGGCCTCATCGCGATGCTTCGACACCGCCCCCGGGCGGTGTCTTTTGTTATGCTGGCGGCACTCACGACCCCTTCACGACAGGCAGGGAGATACCCCATGCAGCATCTCGACGATACCACCCGTACCGAACTCGAGGCGGCAGCCTTCCGCCGCCTGCTCAGGCACCTCGACGAGCACAAGGAGGTGCAGAACATCGAGCTGATGATCCTGGCCGACTTCTGCCGCAACTGCCTCTCGAAGTGGCTGGTGGCCGCCGCCGAGGAGCGCGGTGCCGAACTCGACTATGACGCCGCCCGCGACTACGTCTACGGCATGCCCTACGCGGAGTGGAAGGAGAAGTATCAAGCCCCGGCCACCCCGGAACAACTCGCCGCCCTCGAGGCTCGGCAACAGCAGAAGAAGGGACAGGCATGAGCGACGATCGCGACGGTTTCGTCCCGCTAAAGGTCGCGGTTCTCACGGTCTCCGATACCCGCACCGACGAGACCGACCGCAGCGGCCAGGCCCTGGTCGAGCGTCTCACCGGCGCCGGCCATCGGCTGGCCGACAAGCAGATCGTCATCGACGATGTCTACCGCATCCGCGCCGTGGTGGCGGGCTGGATCGCCGACCCCGGGGTGCAGGTGATCCTGACCACCGGGGGCACCGGCTTCACCGGCCGCGACTCGACACCCGAGGCGATCTTGGTGCTGCTCGACAAGCAGATCGAGGGCTTCGGCGAGCTCTTCCGCCACCTCTCCTGGCAGGAGATCGGCAGCTCCACCATCCAGAGCCGCTGCCTCGGGGGGCTGGCCAACGCCACCGTGGTGTTCTGCCTGCCCGGCTCCACCGGCGCCTGCCGCACCGCCTGGGACGGCATCCTCGCCGAGCAGCTCGACAGTCGGCACAAGCCGTGCAACTTCGCCAACCTGGTCATTCCCGAGCGAGGCCAGCATGGTTGAGATCACCGACAGCCGTCACAAGCCCTGTAACTCTCCCCACGTTCAGGCCAACCTGGCGATTCCCGAGCGAGGCCAACATGTTTGATGATGACGCCATGGCAGGCCATGACCGCTCGATCCAGGTGCCGAGGCCGCACCTATGGGGTCTGACCCCGTGCTCGACTGGAGCCACCGACATGGCCTTCCTCGGCAACCTCGACGTCCCGGGGGTCAGACCCCATAGGCACCGCCAGCGTTGGCGACCCGTCGACACCCTGCACCATCGGGCGAGTGGGGTGCTGCCCGAGCGAGGCCAGCATGGCTGAGCTGAAGCCCGTCGAGGCGGCGCTGGCGGCCCTGCTCGACGGGGTCGTGCCCACGGCGGCCGAGACCCTGGCCGTGGAGTCGGCCGCGGGCCGGGTGCTGGCCGAGACGGTCACCGCCCGCCTCGACGTTCCCGGCTTCGACAACAGCGCCATGGACGGCTATGCCCTGCGCCACGAGGATGCCGGGGCCTGGCTGCCGATCAGCCAGCGCATCGCCGCTGGCACACCGACCGCACCACTGGCACCGGGCAGCTGTGCGCGCATCTTCACCGGCGGCGAGCTCCCCCCCGGGGCCGACTGCGTGGTGATGCAGGAGCGCGTCGAGGTGGATGGCGACCGGGCCCGCATGCCCGAGGGGCTGCCCGCCGGCGACAATGTCCGCCGCCGCGGGCGCGACGTCCGGGCCGGCACCCCACTGCTACCCGCCGGTGAGCGGCTCGAGGCCGCCGCACTCGGCCATCTCGCCGGCCAGGGCATCACCGCGGTGGCGGTGCGCCGTCGCCCCCGGGTGGCCCTGCTCTCCACCGGTGACGAGATCGTCGACCCCGGCCAGCCGCTGGCACCGGGCCAGCTCTACAACTCCAACCGGCCGATGCTCAGGCGCCTGCTCGAGCGCTTCGGCGCCGAGGTGACGTGGGCCGCCTCGGTGCCCGACAGCCGGGAAGCCACCCTGCAGATGCTCCAGGAGGCGGCCCAGCGGGCCGAGGTGGTGGTCACCACCGGCGGGGTCAGCGTCGGCGAGGAGGATCATGTCAAGGCGGCGCTGCAGGCCCTGGGCCGGCTCGACCTCTGGCGCCTGGCCATTCGCCCGGGCAAGCCCCTGGCGCTGGGCCGGCTGCCCAGGCCGGCCGGCCGCGAGGCCCACTTCGTCGGCCTGCCCGGCAACCCGGTGTCGGGGTTCGTCGGCGCCTGGCTCTTCCTGCGCCCGCTGATCGGTGCCCTGCTGGCGTGCCCGGCCCTGGAGGCCCTGCCCCGCCTCGCCGCCCGGGCCGACTTCGCGACCACCACCGGCCCGCGTCGTCACTATATGCGCGTGGCACTCGAATTCGGCGAGGAAGGGATCGTGGCGAAGGCGTTTCGTGACCAGAACTCGGCGGTGCTGTCGTCCTGCGTCGGTGCCGATGCCCTGGCGGTGGTGCCCGCCGAGTCGCGGATCGAGCCGGGAGATCGCATCGACTGCCTGTGGCTCAGGGGCGATTGAGCCGGGTCAGGGATCGGGAACCTCGAGTGCGTCGATGACCGCGGGCCACAGCCGGGCGAAGTCGGACGCCAGGTTGGCGTAATCCGCCTCGAGCCAGGGCACCAGGTCGGCGAGGCGGTTGGGACCGGAAAGCCGCTGGCCGATGCCGCGGATGGCGCGGCAGGTGAAGGCGAAGTCGGCATAGCCATGCAGCCAGTCCTGCTCCACCAGCACCGGCATCAGGGTGGCCAGCCGGGCCGGCGCCGGGCGGCTCGCCAGCAGGCGATAGCTGCGCGTGACCAGCGCCGATTCCGTCACGTCGAGCCCGAGGTCGCGGGCGATGAAGTGATCCCAGACCAGGTCGAGGGCGATGGCGGCATAGCGCCGCTGGGCCCTCGGTACCCGTTCCCGCACTCCCTGGACGACCGGGTGGGAATCGACGAAGGCGTCCACCCGGCGGTGATGGCGAATGCCGGCGGCGATCCCGTCGGGCCAGCCGGAGAGGTCCGGTCCCTTGACGCCGTCGGCGATCAGGTTACCGAACAGGAAGTCGTCGCTGCCGCCACGGGCCAGCCAGGCATGGGCCAGGAAATTCATCTCAGGAGCCGTTCACAGGCAGTGGGTCGGCTTGGGCAGGCCCGCCAGGCGGGCCGCCACCTTGGCCGGGCTGCCGGGAAAGAGCCGCATCAGGTGGATCGAGCGCCCCTTCTCGGGGCCCAGCGCCTGCCCCACCGCCTTGACCAGGGGCCGCATGGCCGGCGCCATCTCGAAGCGGTCGTAGAAGCTTCGCAGCACCTCGATCACTTCCCAGTGCTCGTCGGTCAGTGACAGCCCCTCCTCCTCCGCCAGGGCGAACGCCACCGCCGGCGACCAATCGGCGAGGTCGACCAGGTACCCCTCGGGATCGAGGCCGATCCGCTCACCCTCCACCTCCACCACGCGTGCGATAGCCGTCGTTGCCATCAGTACCAGCTCACCGTGCGTTCGGCTTCCTCGGTCAGGGCCACGAAGCCATCCACGTCGACCACCTGCACCGACGCCTCACAGCGCCCCTCGAGACCGCGTGCCACCAGGTCCTCGCGCAGCGCGAACAGCCGCCCCTGCAAGCCGTCGAAGTAGCGCACCAGTTGGGGCAGTGCCCCCTGGACCCCGTCCTCGATCAGCAGCAGTCGATCCTCCGGGGCCATGGACACCAGCGCCTGCTGGTAGACCCGGCTGGTGGCCGGGGAGCGATTCAGAATGTGCAGCAGCATGCGGGGATCCTCGGTACAGCGGATGGCATCGCCGGGAGCGCGGTCAGAAGGTCAGCACCAGGCGGTGGGCTCCCGGCTGGGCGGCGATGGCCTCGGCGGACAGCAGGCGCACGGGGAGCATCAGGTCCGCCGCGGTGAGGCCAAAGCGCTCGAGGGCGGCCTCTTCCACCAGCAGCGTCTCGATATCATACATCGCCAGCATCTCCAGGGTCGCGCTGGTGCCCTTCTGGCCGAGGGGGCCGACCTGCTGGTCCCGGAGCAAGGCGGTCACGCCCTCGCCCATGAACAGCAGCGAGACCCCGCGGCCGAAGGCGGCCGCGACCAGGGCCGCATCGAGCCCCTCGCGCAGCCAGTTCGTGCCGTGGGAACCGTGACGCAGGATCACCAGCAGGTCGGACGGGAATGGCGCGCTCATGGTCACTTCCTCGACTCGGTAGGGGCTCAGGGGCCGAAGGTGACCAGGCGGTCACAGCTCAGCCCGAGGTCGACCAGCTGGCCCAGCCCGGTCAGCTCGAAGGGGGCCTCGACGCTGTGGCCCTGCTTGCCATGACGCGCCGCCTCGCGCGCGTCGAGCAGCCCGCGGCGCAGGGCGGCGGCGATGCAGACCTGCAGCGCGGTGCCGTGCTCGGTGCTCAGCGCCACCCAGGCATCGACCAGATGGGGCTCGTCCTGGGGAGGGGCGGCCAGCCGGGCCGCGTTGTGCACGCCGTCATGGTAGAAGAACACCGTCTCGAGGCGGTGCCCCCTGTCCACCAGGGCGCGGGCGAAACGCAGCGCGGAGTGGGAGGCCTGGCAGCTGTACGGGGCGCCCAGCAGCAGGATGGCATAGCGCATGGAGGGTCTCCGGAAACGGTCTGGCCCCACCGGGAGGCGGGGCCAGCAGGATCCAGCCGAGCGGGTATCAGTCGCTGCTCATGATGCCGAGCAGGGACAGCAGGCTGACGAACAGGTTGTAGATCGACACATAGAGCGTGATGGTGGCGAGGATGTAGTTGGTCTCGCCCGCCCGGTGCACGATCTCGCTGGTCTGGTAGAGAATCGCCGCCGAAGCGAACAGCACGAAGCCGGCGGAGACCATCAGCATCAGGGTCGGGATCTGGAATACCAGCCCCGCCACCATGGCCAGGATCAGCACGATGGCACCGGCCAGCAGGAAGTTGCCCAGGAAGCTGAAGTCCTTCTTGGTCACCAGCGCCACGGCGGAGAGGCCGATGAAGGTCAGGCCGGTCATCGCCAGGGCGTTCATGATCAGCGCCGCGCCGTTGGGCAGGGCCAGATAGGCGCTGAGGATCGGCCCCAGGGTGAAGCCCATGAAGCCGGTGAAGGCGAAGGTGGAGAGCAGCCCCATCGCCGAGTTGGCGGTCTTGTGTACCAGGAACATCAGGCCGTAGGCGCCGATGAGGAACACCAGGATGTTCATCCGCTCGATGCCCATGGCCATGGCGGCACCGGCAGTCACAGCGGAGAACAGCAGTGTCATGGCCAACAGGCCGTAGGTGTTGCGCAGCACCTTGCTGGTGCTGATCGCCTGTGTCTGCTGCTGCGTCAGCTGAGTGTCTTGGTAAGCCATCGATCCAGAACTCCCTGAGTGTTGTTGATCTGGGCACGCGACCTAGCATGCCCACTCGACGTTCCCGGCGCAAGCCCTTGTCTATCCATGCCTCAACGGTGATTCCTCCCTTGCGCCGACGAGAACCCGCCGCGCCACCTCGGCGACCGTGCGGCAGACCTCGTCGCCGGCGGCCTCCAGCGCCGCCCGGTCCACCCAGTATAGCTCGCTGGCGTCGTCGGCCGCCGCCTCGTTCCCGCCCCGCCACGCCATGCGGATCACCACGACGACGTAATGAGCCCGTAGCCGCCCCTCCCGGTCATGGTCGAGGACATCGATGGCCGTGAGCACCTCGCGTGGCGTGGCCTGCACCCCGGTCTCCTCGCGCAACTCGCGAACGACCGCCTCCTGCAGGCTCTCGCCGGCTTCGACCTTGCCACCGGGCAGTGCCAGGCGACCGGCATTGGGCGGATTGCGCCGGCGGACCATCAGGAGTCGCCCCTCGCGCACCAGCGCCGCCGAGACGGCGGCAACGGGGCGGATGGGTGCTGAAGGGTCGCGGTTCATGCTGCCTCCCGGGGCTCGTTCACCTCATTCTGGCCCATATCGATCGGACCCGCTAACGCCTTGATCCCAAGGGGCTCTTGACCCGACCTCGAAAACTGGTAATATGCCCACCCGTGAGCCGGAGGGATGGCAGAGCGGTTGAATGCACCGGTCTTGAAAACCGGCGAAGGTGAGAGCCTTCCCTGGGTTCGAATCCCAGTCCCTCCGCCATTATGCTTCATGAATCAAGCGCCTACGGGCGCTTTTTTCATGGTACCCACACCCTGCCCCCTTTCACGTCAGCAGCTCGCGGGCATCGACCAGCGTCAGGCGTCCGGTGCAGAAGGCTCCGGTGTCGATGTAATGGACGTTGCCCAGGGTCAGCGGCCGCTCCACGATGGTGTGGCCGACGACGACGGCGTCGATGCCCGCCACCGGCGTCTCGTCGCCCCGCTGGATGCGGGAGCGCCCCCAGACCAGCGCTTCCGGGTCGGCCTCCTCGATACGCGACCAGTCGGCCGGTGGCTCGGCGTGAACCATGCCGACGCGCTCCCCGCCGATCGTGACCTCCCGCGCATGGGGCAGGTGGCGCAGCGCCGCCTCCAGGACCCTCCGCGCCTCGCTCGCGCCGCTCTCGACGACCCAGCCACCGCCATTGATCATCCACAGCGCCCAGGCGTTGCTGCCCTCGCCTTCCTGCAGCGCATTCCGGGCCAGCTCCTCATGATTGCCGCGCACGGCGTGAAACCACGGCTGGAAGACGAGCAGCAGGCAATCGAGCGAATCGGCACCGCGGTCGACGAGGTCGCCGACGGAGAACAGGCGGTCATCCGCCCTGCTGAAGGCGACACGCCGCAGCGCCTCCCCCAGCAACCGGTACTGACCGTGAATGTCACCCACGAAGAAATCGCGGCCCCGGGTGTTCGCTTCGTGCATCATCAGCATGACACGACCTCCTCGGAGCCTGTCAGACGTAACGCTGACCTACTGCGATACCCGGGCTTTCGGCCAATTTCATTCGATCTGATTCGTTAAATAGCCCGCTATTCGCCTCATCAGATCGATAAACTTGTCTCGAAATCCGTGTCTCTCGCGACGATCGGTCAAATCCGACAGGCCCCTTGCGACATTGTACACCGACCATCGGCGGCCGAGCCCCCATCCATCACCCCTCGATACCGCCGACTATGTCATCATGGCAGGCACTATTTTCCAGACGGTCGGGTGACGTAGACAGATGGCATTGAAGGCAATGATTCACAGGGTCCAGTTCCAGATCGCCGACATGGACCGGCATTACTATGCAGACCACACGCTGACCGTAGCTCGCCATCCCTCGGAAACCGATGAGCGCATGATGGTGCGACTGCTGGCATTTGCGCTCCACGCCGATGACTCCCTGGCCTTCGGCCGGGGAGTGAGCACCGATGACGAACCCGACCTGTGGCAGAAGAACCTGACCGGCGACATCGACCTCTGGATCCAGTTGGGGCAGCCCGACGAGAAGGCCATTCGCCGCGCCTGTGGCCGGGCCGGCCGCGTGATCCTCTACACCTACAGCGGCCACGGCGCCACGATCTGGTGGGAGCAGATCGCCGGCAAGTGTGCCACCCTCGACAACCTCGCGGTCGTCGACATTGCCCCGGCATCGGTGCAGGCCCTCGCATCGCTGGCGACGAAGAGCATGACGCTGAGCTGCACGGTGCAGGATGACGCCGTCTGGCTGACCAGCCCGGAAGCGTCGGTGGAGATCGAGCTCGCCGTACGCAAGCACCCGCGGACACCTCGTTGAAGGCGACCCGCAGCCTGCTGGCGCCGGCTCAGTAGAGGCGCAGCCCCACCCGGGTGATCCTGTCGCCCTCGACTTCGCTGACCACCCAGTGGATGCCGTGCCAGTCGACGTCGTCGCCCACCACCGGGTGACCACCGACCCGCAGCGAGATGAACTGGTCCAGGGTCATCTCCTTCTCGCCCGGGCTCAGGGTCAGGCCGTAGACATCGGCGATATCCTGCATCCGGGCGTCGCCGTCGAAGGTAAAGGTGCCGAAGAAGGCACGCTCCCGCTTGAGCTTGGCCTCGCCATTGAACAGCCGGTTGAGGGCCGGCAGGTCATCGGTGCGGCCGATCACGCAGATCACGTCGCCGAGCTGCAGCCGGGTGCTGCCCTTGGGGTGCAGCATGGCATGCTCGCGGAACAGCGCCGAGATCAGGGCCCCGGAAGGGAAGCGCAGCAGGCGGATCGGCACGTCCTCGAGGTCGGAATTCTCGACCTCGTAGACGAACATTTCGTAGTCGTTCTCCGGCAGCACGCCGAGCGGGCCGCGCAGGTTCGGCGTCACGCTGCGAGGCACCTCGACCTTCATCCAGCGGGCCATCCAGGACAGCGTCCCCCCCTGGATCAGCAGCGACATCAGCACCACCGCGAAGGCGACGTTGAAATAGAGCGAGGCATTCTCCACGCCCCCGATCACCGGGAAGATCGCCAGCACGATGGGCACCGCCCCGCGCAGCCCCACCCAGGCGATGAATCCCACCTCACGCCAGCGGAACTTGAAGAACGGCTTGATGGTGATCAGTACCGCCAGCGGGCGCGCCACGAAGATCAGTGCCAGGGCCACCAGCAAGGCCGGAAGGGCATACTCGAGCATCTCGCTGGGAGTGACCAGCAGGCCCAGCACCAGGAACAGGCCGATCTGGCTGAGCCAGGCCAGGCCGTCGTGCACCGGCAGGATGAAATTGAGGTGCCGCCCGGGCTGGTTGCCGATCATCAGGCCGGCGAGGTAGATCGCCAGGAAGCCGCTGCCGCCCAGCACACTGGTCAGGCCGAAGACGCAGAACCCCAGGGCCAGGGCCAGCAGCGAGTAGAGGCCGGGGGCCAGGTCGACCCAGCGCAGCAGCTTGGCGATCAACCAGCCGCCCCCCAGCCCGATGACCAACCCGAAGCCGAACTGCTGCACCAGGAACAGGCTGGTGCTCATCATGTCACCGATCTCCCCGACCAGCAGTTCGACCAGCATGATGGTCAGGAAGATGGCCATGGGATCGTTGGTGCCGGACTCGATCTCCAGGGTGGCACCGACGCGCTCGTTGAGGTTGATGCCGCGCCCACTGAGCATCGAGAACACGGCGGCGGCGTCGGTCGAGCCGACGATGGCCCCCACCAGCAGCCCCTGCACCAGGGTCAGGTCGAAGATCCACATCGCGATCGCCCCGACCACGGCGCTGGTGATGAACACCCCGAAGGTGGCCAGCGAGAGCGCCGGCCGGAAGCCGACCCGGAAGGTCTTCAGCCGGGTGCGCAGCCCGCCGTCGAGGAGGATCATGGCCAGTGCCAGGTGGCCGATCAGGAAGGCGAGCGAATAGTCGTCGAACTGGATGCCGAGCAGCCCCTCTTCTCCGGCCAGCATGCCGAGCCCCAGGAAGATCAACAGCAGCGGCAGCCCCACCAGGGTGGAGAGCCGGCTGGCGAGCACGCTCAAGGCAATCAGGAAACCGCTGAGCAGAAAGAGGGAATTGATGACATCCATGGCGTCCTGCCCTGATAACTGGAAGCGCGATTATCGCACGCCCCCCCGTTGCCCGTCGCGATGACGAGCCGTCGCGCCTCGAACTGGCCACGGCAAAGCGCCAGGGGCTAAACTGGCGCCGCGCCACGGGCGCACCTGTCGTGTCCAGCCGTTGGAGCCCCCTCAATGACCACTCGCGCTCGCCGCCTGCCGAGCTGGGGATTCGTCCTGCCATGCCTCGTGGCGCTGGCCCTGCTGTCCTCGCCGTCCGCCGGGGGCGGCGGCGAGCCATTGCCGGCTCCCCCCCTGGGCCATCCGCCCCTGGGCACCGAGGTGATGGTGCCCGTGCTGGGCGATGCCCCGCCGGCGCCGTCGGCGGAGACGGTCGGTGGCAGTAGCGAGGGCATGACGACGACCGGACCTGCCGCGCCGCCGCCTGAAGTGCGGCGTCGCGGGGCGGGAGAAGCGCCCATGGCGACACCGCCCGGACGGCTCGACGAGGATCCCGGTCCTCCGGTACCCAGCACCGCCCAGGCTCCGGCCGAGCCCATCGCGCCGCCGCCGGTCACGGAGCTGGACGTGATGCTCGACTGGTACCCGAGCCCCCAGCATGCCGCCCTGATCGTCGCACGCGACAAGGGCATGTTCGCGCGGCGTGGCCTCGAGGTAAGACTGTCGACACCGGCCGACCCCAACGTACCGACCAGGCTGCTCGCCGCCTCACGGGTGGATCTCGCCCTGACCCGCCAGCCACTGCTGCACCTGAAGGTCGATCAGGGCCTGCCGCTGATCCGGGTCGCGACCCTGGTCGACGGCTCACTGGCCGCGCTGGTCGTCCGTGACGGCCTGGGCATCGACTCGCCTGCCGACCTGGCGGGACGGCGCATCGGCCATGCCGACGAGGACAGCCGGGAAATCCTGCTCGCTATGCTGCTGCGTCCCCATGGCGTCAAGCGAGCCGAGGTGGAGATGCGTGACGTCAATTTCGGCCTGGCCCGTGCGATGAGCGAGGACCGGGTGGATGGCGTGATCGGCGCCATGCGCCATCTACTGCCCCGTCAGCTCGGCGACGAGGGAGTCGCCACCCGCCTGATGCGTGTGGAGGAGCACGGCGTGCCGTTGCACGATGGCCTGATCCTGCTCGCCAACCGCGATCGGCTCAACGGACAGCGCGAGGCCATCCGTCACCTGGTGGAAGCGCTGGAGGAAGCCACCGCCTGGATCCTGGAGCACCCCGCCGAGGCCTGGGCCCGGTTGCTGGCCACCGAGCCGGGACTGGAGACACCGGCCAACCTGGCGGCCTGGCCGGACATCCTGCTGCACCTCAGCGCAAGCCCTGCGGCCGTCGACCATGGCCGCTATGCGCGCTTCGAGAAGTTCCTGCACGAGGCCGGCCTGGTCGAGCACCTGACCCCGGTGGAGCGCCTGGTCCTCGACCCGGGTACCTTCTGAGGCCGGATCAGGCCGGTACGGCCAGGAAGTCGTCCACCGCCTGGCGAAACGCCTCGGGCTGCTCGGCATGCAGCCAATGCCCGGCGTCCAGGGTCACCACACGGGCCTCGGGCAACACCTCGCGAAGCTCGGGCAGCATCGCATCGGTGACGTAGGGCGAGTTCGCTCCCCGCAGCACCAGGGTCGGTCCGGTGTAGGCCCCTTCACCGGCCGGTGCTCCCATGATCGCCTCGTAGTCCTCCTGGATCTCGTCGAGCCCCAGACGCAGCTGCAGGCCGCCCTCCTCGGCCCGTTCGAGATTGGTGGCCAGGAAGAGTCGCACGCCGCGCTCCTCGACATGCTCGGCGAGCAGCTCATCGGCCTCGCGGCGATTGGCGGGCCGGCCCTCGGAGACCCGGCGCAGCGCGGCGAAGACGGCGTCGTGGTCATGGCCATAGGCGCGTGGCGCGATGTCGGCAACGATCAGCGAGGCCACCCGTTCCGGGGCGAGTCGTGCCAGGCTGATCGCTACCTTGCCGCCCATGGAGTGACCCAGCAGGTGGGCCCGCGCGATGCCGAGGCGGTCCAGCAGTGCGATCAGATCGGCGGCCATCGCGTCATAGCCCATGCCCACCGCATGGGGAGAACGGCCGTGGTTGCGCAGGTCCACCGTGATCACCCGGCGCCCCTCCTGCCATGCCTTCACGTGGGAGCGCCAGTTGTCGGCGCTGCCGAACAGGCCATGGACGACCACCAGCGGAATGCCCGCTCCTCCGGTATCCACATGATTGAGTGCGATGGGCATGGCAATCTCCTCGGCTGCGGTGGCTTCTGGGGCGAGCAGGGCGCGCATTATACGGCCTCGTGGCGCGCCTGGCCATGTCCGCGTCGGCCCCAGACGACCGCGCCGCCCTCCAGGGGCGGCGCGGGTCGCTCATCCGTTCCGACCGTCAGACCTGGCGGGCCTCGTGGGCCGCCCCCACCGAGCGCTCCTTCATCGCCTCGTGGACGTCCTGCAGGCTTGCCGGGTCATCGATGGTCGAGGGCACGCCGTACTCCTTCCCATCGGCGATGTTGCGCAGCAGCTTGCGCAGGATCTTGCCGGAGCGGGTCTTGGGCAGCCGGTCGACCACCAGCACCTGCTTGAAGCAGGCGATGGGGCCGATCTTCTCGCGTACCAGGGCGATCAGCGCTTCCTCCAGGGCCACCTCGTCACCGTCGAAACCATCCTTGGGGATCACCAGCCCCACCGGGATCTGCCCCTTGAGGGCATCATGGATGCCGATCACCGCGCACTCGGCGACCGCCGGGTGCGCGCCGACCACCTCCTCCATCTCGCCGGTGGAGAGGCGATGGCCGGCAATATTGATGACGTCATCGGTGCGCCCCATGATGAAGAGATAGCCGTCCTCGTCGAAGTAGCCGCCATCACCGGTGAGGTAGTAGCCCGGGAAGGCCGCCATGTAGGCGCTGTGGAAGCGCTGCGGGTCGCGCCATACCCCCACCAGGCAGCCCGGAGGCAAGGGTTGCTTGATCACCACGCTGCCCTGCTCCAAGGCCGCGGCCTGCTCGCCCTCGCGGTCGAGGATCTGCACGTCGAAGCCGGGTACCGGCACCGTGGCCGAACCGGCCTTGGTGGGCATGGGTTCGAGGCCGTGCAGATTGGCGGCGATGGGCCAGCCGGTCTCGGTCTGCCACCAGTGGTCGATCACCGGCACGTCGAGCAGGTCGTCGAGCCAGTGGAAGGTCGGCGGGTCGAGCCGCTCACCGGCGAGGAACAGCGCCTCGAGGCAGGAGATATCGTGCTGCGCTAGCCGCTTGCCGTCCGGGTCCTCCTTCTTGATGGCGCGGAAGGCGGTCGGCGCGGTGAAGAAGCTCTTCACCCGATACTCGCTGATCAAGCGCCAGAAGGCGCCGGCATCCGGGGTCTTCACCGGCTTGCCCTCGTAGACCACGGTGGTACAGCCGCGCAGCAACGGGGCATAGACGATGTAGGAGTGCCCGACCACCCAGCCCACGTCGGAGGCCGAGAAGAACACCTCCCCCGGGGCCATGTCGTAGATGGTCTCCATGGAGTAGTGCAGCGCCACCGCGTAGCCCGCGGTGTCGCGCACCACCCCCTTGGGTTTGCCGGTGGTGCCCGAGGTGTAGAGCACGTAGAGCGGGTCACCTCCCTTCACCGGCACACAGTCGGCCGGCGTGGCGGCGGCCACCAGTGCCTCCCAGTCATGATCACGCCCGGTCAGCTCGGCAGTCAGCTCTTCGCGCTGCAGTACCACGCAGGCCTCCGGCTTGTGGGCGCTCTGCTCGATGGCGGTGTCGATGATCGGCTTGTAGGGAATGACCCGGTCGACCTCGACGCCGCAGGAGGCGGCCACCACCACCCGGGGCTCGGCATCCTCGATGCGCACCGCCAGCTCGTGGGGGGCGAAGCCGCCGAACACCACCGAATGCACCGCACCGAGACGGGCACAGGCATACATCGCCACCAGGGCCTCGGGCACCATGGGCATGTAGATCACCACCCGGTCGCCCTTCTCCACACCGAGCCCCTTGAGCGCTCCGGCGAAGCGGGCCACCTGGTCGCGCATCTCGGCATAGGTGATCACCCGCTTGCCGGCGGTGACCGGCGAATCCCAGAAGATCGCCGGCTGGTCACCACGGCCCTGCTCCACATGGTGGTCCAGGGCCGCGTGGCAAATATTGATCTCGCCATCGACGAACCAGCGGGCATGTCCTGCCTCGTCGTACTCGAGGATGGTCGTGGGCGGCGTGAACCAGGGAAGCCGGCGAGCCTGTTCGGCCCAGAAGGCTTCGGGCTGCTCGATGGAGCGGTGGAATTCGCGATGATAGGTGCTCATGTGCGTCCTGTCTGCAATCGGATGACGGCGGGAATTGTTGACACTCTAGAGGAGTTTTTCGCTGACGCCCTCATACCATCGGCTAATCTGCGACAAAAGATGAAGATCTTCGCCCTTTATTGTCGACAACGAGTCAGGGGAAAGCACAAACTGTCGGCGTTGGCCATTGAACCATCGTGAAAACGGGGCCCTGCTCCGGCTTGCTGTGAGCTATGCTTGAGCAATGATTAAAATAGGAAATGCCTGGTTGCCGGGAAAGACCAGGGCGGAGTCAGTCAGGGAGGGCCGGGCAAACGTCAGCAACGCCTCAACTGCCGGCGACGGCCGGGTTGCAGGGCATAGAGCCGGGGCCACAGGGCCTGTCAACGCAGGGGGGATCACCATGAGCACCTCTAACAGCGTCGCCTCTCGCCTGCTCGATGGAGGAGATCCGGTCATCGACCAGGCAACCACACTGCTCAAGGCCATGGCCAATGACAATCGCTTGCGGATCCTGTGCCTGCTCGACGGCAATGAATTGTCGGTGACGGAGCTCAACCAACGGCTCAGCCTGAGCCAGTCGGCCCTCTCTCAGCACCTGGCGATCCTGCGCCGCGAGGGCCTGGTCAGCACCCGACGCGCCTCCCAGACCATCTACTACTCGCTGCACGGCGAGAGTGCCCGCACCGTGATCGAGGCACTCGGGCGGCTGGGCTTCGACACGACGCCATGAGGGGGCCCGTCAGCGCTTCTGCCAGCGACCGGCTTCCAGCACCTCGAGGCCGCGCTCGACCGCCCGCTCCACGCCGCGAGAGACCGCCAGGCCGAGGCGCTCGCTCAGCTTGCGCTTCGGCTCCAGTTTCAGGCTGATCACCCGGGCATCCTTCATCCGCTCGGCCAGATAGGCCTCGCTGGTGCCCAAGGCGTCGACCAGCCCCTGCTCGAGCGCCTCACTGCCATACCACACCTCGCCGGTGGCCACCGCCTCGATATCGAGATGCCGGCGGCGCTCGGCCACATGGCGCTTGAACAGGGAATGAATGGTCTCCAGGTCCTCGCGAAACTTCGCGCGCCCCTCCTCGGTATTCTCGCCGAAGACCGTCAGGGTGCGCTTGTAGCGTCCGGCGGTGAGCAGTTCCACGTCGATGTCGTGACGCTTGAGCAGGCGGTGGACATTGGGCAACTGGGCGACCACACCGATGGAGCCGAGCACCGCGAAGGGTGCCGCCCGCAGCTGATCGGCGGCGCAGGCCATCAGGTATCCGCCGCTGGCGGCCACCTTGTCGACGCAGACGGTGGTCCGCAACTTCGCCGCGCGCAGGCGGTCGAGCTCGGCGGCGGCCAGGCCATAGGCATGCACCAACCCCCCGGCCGACTCCAGGCGTATCACCACCTCGTCACCCTCCCCGGCGGTATCGAGCAGCGCCGAGACTTCCTCGCCGAGGCGCCCGGTCGCACTGGCCCGGATGTCACCATGAAAATCGAGTACCCACACCGTCTGCCGCGGCTCCCCTCGCCCCTTGCGACCACGCCGGCTGCGGAACTTGTCATCCCGGCGAAAGCCCTTGAGCAGGCGCTTGCGTTCGCCGGGCTCGCTGGCGGCCATGGCCAGGCGGCGGCGTCGGTATTCGCGGTTCGCGTTGAGTTCCTCGATGCGCAGCCGGGTGCGTTCACCCACTTCGCCACGGGCCTTCACGGCCACGGCCACCACCAGGCCGCCAATCACCACCAGGCTCAGCACCTGGGCCAGGAACATGCCGAAATCCGTCAACCACTCGTTCACCGGGCTCTCCTCGCGTCGCGGTTCTCGTCGTCTCCCAGCCAAGCATGAAGCGGGAACGGGAGCAATACTTGATTGAAACGATCGTTTTAAATATCCTCGGGCATCTCGACGACGGCGCCCGCGCCCTTCCCCCGATCCACGGCCCTACCGACCAAGGACCCGACATGACCCCTTCCACCCTCGACAAGCTGCAGACTCGTTTCGACCCCCAGGCCGCCAGCGGCATGGACGAGGTCTTCCAGTTCCACTTCAGCGATGCCGGCAGCCACTACCTGGTGGTGAAGGATGGCAGCCTCGCCGTCGAGGAGGGCGAGCACGACGCCCCTTCCGTGACCCTGAGCATGAGCACCGATACCCTCAAGGGGGTCATGAACGGCGAAATCAACGGCATGACCGCCTTCATGACCGGCAAGCTGAAGGCCACAGGGAACGTCATGCTGGCGACCCGGCTGGGCAGCCTCTTTCCCGCCGACTGAGCACCCCGCCGCACGGGCGGCCCATCGTCATGGCGCCACCCGTACCTCATTGAGGTGCGTCTCGATCAGCGCCCGCGAGATCGAGTAGAGCGGCGGCAACTGCGGGAGACGCCGCGGGCTGAACCAGGCCGCATCGGAGATCTCGACCCCGTCGATGCGGATGCGACGGCTCGCCGCCTCGGCAAAATAGCCCAGCATCAGCGCGTGGGGAAAGGGCCAGGCCTGGCTCTTGAAGTAGCGCACCCGCCCCACCGTCAGCCCCACCTCCTCGAAGATCTCGCGCCGCACCGCCTCCTCGGCGGACTCCCCCGGCTCGATGAAGCCGGCCAGGGTCGAGTATCGCCCGGGTGCAAACCGCGGGCTGCGGGCCAGTAGCAGCGATTCGCCGTGGGTGACCAGGGTGATGATGCAAGGCGAGATGCGCGGGTAGTTGCGGTGGCCACAGCGTTCGCAGTGCATGGCGAACTCGGCGTCCAGCCGGGCGGCAGGAGCTCCGCAGCGACCGCAGAAGCGGTGATCGCGCAACCAGGCCCCCACCTGCAGGGCCGTGGAGAGCAGGGCGAACCAGGATTCCGGCAGTCGGCCGAGCCAGTCACGCCCGTCGGGCCATGCCGGGTCCGCCCTGTCCTCGAGGCTGAGCGCGACCGGGGCGTCGTGCCAGTAGCAGAGCGGCTGCATCTCGGGGGTCCAGGGGCACGGTGGCTGCAGGATGCCCCCGTCCGGTGCCGGGGCGATGCGCCCCTCGGCGAGACGGATGACATGGCCGCTGCCGACGCCGGCAGGGAGGTCGCGACGCAGCATCAGCTCGCGTCCTCACCCTCGGCGAGCCGGTCCCAGCGGCACTCGCCGGCGGCCTCGCGGATACGCGCCAGCTTGGCCTGATGAGCCGCCAGCTCGGGTTCGCTCGGACGCAGCACCCGCAGCCGACCCGGCTCCAGGGCGAGGCGCCGGATGACCAGGCCCGTGCTGCCATTCGTCGTTCCCTCACCGCTGGCGGAGGCATCGAGCGAAAGCGCCGTCTGGCCACCGGTCATCGCCAGATAGACATCCGCGAGGATCTCGGCATCGAGCAGGGCGCCGTGGAGCACCCGGTGACCGTTGTCGATCTCGTAGCGCTTGCACAGCGCATCGAGGTTATTGCGCTGGCCGGGGTGCTTGTCCCGGGCCATCTGCAGGGTGTCGAGGATCCGGCAATGCTCGGCGACCGGACCCAGCCGCGGCTCGCCGCGCCGGCGGTTGAGCATCTCGAACTCGTGATCCATGAAGCCCACGTCGAAGGGGGCGTTGTGGATCACCAGTTCCGCCCCCTTGATGAAGGCCCAGAAATCGTCGGCGATCGCGGCGAAGATCGGCTCGTCGGCGACCCGCTCGTTGGTGATGCCGTGCACCGCCACGGCCTCGGCCTCGATCTCCCGCTCGGGGTTGATGTACTGGTGATAGCTGTTGCCGGTGAGGCGGCGGTTGACCATCTCGACCGCCCCTATCTCGACCAGCCGGTGACCGTCACGCGGGTCGATGCCGGTGGTCTCGGTATCCAGGATGATCTGGCGCATGGTGGGGTCTCGTCAGCTCGGCTTGCAAGGGTGTGAAAGGTGGTTCAGGCGCGCGCCCGGTGCCGGTCGATGGCCTCGTTGGCCAGGGCATCGGCGCGCTCGTTGCCCGGGTGGCCGCTGTGGCCCTTGACCCAGTGCCACTCGATCCGGTGGCGGTGGGTCTCCTCATGGAGCTCACGCCACAGCTCGGCATTCTTTACCGGCGTGCGGCTGGCGGTCTTCCAGCCGCGCTTGATCCAGCCGTGGATCCACTCGGTGATGCCGCGGCGCAGGTACTCGGAGTCGGTCCACAGCGCCACCTCGCAGGGACGCTTGAGCTCGCGCAGGGCCATGATCGCCGCCATCAGCTCCATGCGATTGTTGGTGGTGGTGGCCTCGAAGCCGTTGAGCACCTTCTCGTGGCTCCCGCTCACCAGCAGTGCGCCCCAGCCACCGGGACCCGGGTTGCCGCGGCAGGCACCGTCGGTATAGATGGTAACCCGTGGAAGTGCCTCGGTCTGGCGTGTTTCAGTCACCCTCGGTCATCCTTTCCTTTTGCTGCTCGAGCCGCGTGGCGCCGCCCAGTGCCGAACCGCCCAGCGGCCGGGCGAAGGTCAGGCGGGAGCCTTGGGCCTGGGCCAGGTGCGGCTTGCGGCGTGCGTGAATCATGTAACTGTCGCCCAATGGCAGGTTGTGACGCCGCCCGAGGGTCTCCAGCATGGCGTTGCTCGGCAGGCTGCCGGGCAGATGAAAGCCACAGTAGTCTACCCGCTCGATCTCGAAGTCGACAAATGTCAGCCAGTCCTTGAGTCGCCCCGGCGTGCGCCAGTGACCTCGCCAGGGCAACCGGCGCCGCTGCCCCGGCCAGACCCGGGATAGACCGGCCGGGCCGAGCGGTGCCCAGCCAAAGATGATCAATCGGCCGTCATCGGCGGTGACCCGGGCCGCCTCCTGCAGCATGTGATGGGGGTCGGGCAGCACCTCCAGCAGATGGTGGATCACCACCAGGCTGAGGCTGTCGTCGCGCAGCGGCAGGGCATCGGGCGGACAGACGAGGGTCGCCGCCTGCTCGGCCAGCTCCCGGGTCGGTGCCCAGCGCATGGCGTGTCGCACCGGACACATGTCGGCCAGGGCACTGGCCATGCCCAGCTCCAGACTATGCGCGCCGAACAGCCGCTCGCACACCGGCCCCAGGCAGGCGCGCTCGGCCTGCCAGACGGCCTGCCCGGCCGGGCTCACCCAATAGCGGCGGCCATCCCGTACCAGCCGGGCCAGGTCGGTAGCGGGTGACGAAGTTGACATGGTGTGCGCTTCCCTCCAAGATGCGTGGCTTTGCAACCCGTTCCGATTCACGGCAGCGTCTGACCATGACGAGAGCCGGCGAGGTTCTTGTGCGTCGCCCGGCGGGCGGCAGACCTGGTCGGCAGCGGTGAGTCATGTCCAGATCAGGACTCCATGCCCATGCTGAGCGTGACACCGATCCCCGCCTTTAGCGACAACTATATCTGGCTGTTGCGCCAGGATTCGACCCCGGAAGTCTGCGTGGTCGACCCGGGTGATGCGGCGCCCGTCATCGACCTGCTCGAGCGCGAGGGGCGGACTCTCTCCACGGTGCTGATCACCCATCACCACCATGATCATACCGGAGGTCTGCCCGAGCTGATCGAGCGCTATTCCCCCCGGGTGATCGGCCCGGACAACCCGAGCCTTGCCGGCATCGACGAGACCGTGGGCGACGGCGACGAGATCCGGGTCATGGGGCGGCTACTCGAGGTGCATGCCGTGCCCGGCCATACCCTGGATCATATCGCCTACTTCACCGCGGGGATTCCGCCACTGCTGTTCTGCGGCGACACCCTCTTCAGCGCCGGCTGCGGTCGGCTGTTCGAGGGCACGCCCGACCAGATGCATGCGTCGCTGGCACGCCTCGCCACCCTGCCCGACGACACCCTGGTGTTCGCCGCCCACGAGTACACCCTGGCCAACCTGAACTTCGCCCGGGCCGCCGATCCGGAGAACCCGGACGTGGAGCAGGCCGTGGAGGAGTGCCGCCGGGCCAGGGAGCTCGACCGCCCGACCCTGCCCAGCTCCCTGGGCCGGGAGAAACGCATCAATCCTTTCCTGCGCTGTGATGCCGACAGCGTTCGCCGAGCCGCCTCGGCCCATGGCGACACCGACACCAGCGAGGCGACCTTCGCCACCCTGCGTGCCTGGAAAGACCACTTCTGAACGACACGACACGCTACGGACGCCTGCCGAGGGCCCGGCCAACCGCCGGGCCCTCCTGCGACCAGGAGGCCACGGATAGATGACCTACCACACCACGCGCCGACGACTTCTCGGTTTGACCAGCACCCTTGCCCTGCTCGGCTCGCTGATAGCGGCCGGCACCGCCTCTCAGGCCTCGGCCCTCCCGGCTGCCAGTGGCGGGGGAAACGGCGGCTTCGTCGCCGGCGCGCCTTTCTGGGAGGCCCTGGCCCTCGAGCCGCGGGATGCCTGGAGCCGTCTGCGCGACAGCTTCCAGTGGCAGGACGAGCGCTACAACGAGCGGGTCCGGCACTGGATCGACCACTACCGTGCCAACCCCCGGAACATCATCGAGATCACCGAGCGCGCCCGCCCCTGGCTGGCCTGGATCACCGAGCAGATCGAGTCCCGCGGCCTGCCCGGCGAGATCGCCCTGATTCCCTTCGTCGAGAGCTCCTTCGACCCCCTGGCACGCAGCCATCGCGGCGCGGCCGGTCTCTGGCAGTTCATGCCCGGCACCGCCGACGCCCTGGGCCTGCGCCGCAACGGCACCTATGACGGCCGACTCGACGTGGTCAGCTCGACCAAGGCGGCACTGGACTACATCGAACTCCAGGCCGAGCAGTGGTACGACGGCGACATCGAGCTCTCGCTGGCCGCCTACAACGCCGGCGCCGGCACCGTGAACCGGGCCCGCAACGCCGCCCTCTCCCGTGGCGAGCGCGGTGACTACTGGAGCCTGCGGCTGCCCCGCGAGACCATGAACTACCTGCCCAAGCTCAAGGCCATCGCTGCGATCATCAACGATCCTGACGAGTACCAGGTCGCCCTTCCCGACATCGAGGACGCCCCGGCCTTCGCCAAAATTCCGCTGACCCGCTCGATGGACCTGACCGAAGCCGCTCGCCTCGCCGGCGTGAGCCGCGACGAATTGGCCGAGCTCAACCCGGGACTGATCAACGGCAGCGCCAATCCCCGCCATGCGCGGGTGCTGCTGGTCCCTGCCGATCGCGAGGAGGCAATGATCGCCCGGCTGGAGCGCCCTGCCGCGGCCCCCGACCCGAGCGGCCAGCCCGTCGGCGACGACCGCTACGTGGTGCGCAGCGGCGACAATCTCTCGGTCATCGCCTCGCGTCATGGACTCAGCGTCGGCGAGATCCGTCAGCACAACGGCCTGAACGGTGACGTCATTCACGCCGGCCAGGTGCTCGAGATGCCACAGCGCAGCCTGGCCGCCCGCTGAGCCGGCCAGGGGGGAATCTTCGCTGATCACGGAGGTTTACAAGATAACGGTAGCCTGACACCTTATTGATGAACCTGCCCCGGCCATCCGGGGAGTGGACCCGACCAAGGATGTCATCGATGTCGACCGTCGTACGCTGTCTCCTGCTCAGCGCCCTGGCCAGCGGCTGGCTGATAAGTTCGGCGGCGCTGGCTGCCGACGCCGAGGAAGTCCCCACCGTCCACGGCCTGGCGCTCTACGACGAGCCGGCCCTCGCCCCGGGCTTCGAGCACTTTCCCTACGTCGAACCCGATGCGCCCAAGGGCGGCACCATGACCCGTGCCGCCGTCGGCAGCAGTTTCGACTCCACCAATCCCTTCATCATCCGCGGCACGCCGGCCATCGGCCTGTCCCAGATCTACGACACCCTGCTCGAGGGCAATCCCGACGAGCCCTTCAGCGCCTATGGCCTGCTCGCCGAGGGCATCCGCCTCGACCCGGAGCGTCACTGGATCGAGTTCGACCTGCGCCCCGAGGCCCGCTTCCACGATGGCGAACCGGTGACCGCCGACGACGTGGCGTTCAGCTTCGAGCTGCTGACCGAACAGGGCAATCCCTTCTACGGCGCCTACTATGCCGCTGTCGAGAGCGTCGTGGCGCTCGACGCCCATACCGTTCGCTTCGAGTTCGCCAACAATCACTCCCGCGAACTGCCGCTGATCGTCGGTCAGCTGCCCGTCCTGCCACGCCACTATTGGCAGGAGCGCGACTTCACCGCCCCGACGCTGGACCGCCACCCTGGCTCCGGCCCCTACCGCATCGCCGAGGTGGAACCCGGGAGACGCATCGTCTACCAGCGGGTCGAGGACTACTGGGGGCGGGACCTGGCAGTCAATCGTGGCCGCCACAACATCGACCGGCTGGTCTACGACTACTACCGCGACCGCGACATCGCCTGGGAAGCCTTCAAGGCCGGCGTGATGGATTACCGCACCGATGCCCGGGCCGCCACCTGGGCCATCGGCTACGACTTCCCCGCCTACCACGACGGCCTGGTCGAGCGCATCACCGTACCCGACGGCCAACCCGCCCCCATGCAGGCCTTCGTCTTCAACCTGCGCCGCGACAAGTTCCAGGATCCGCGGGTCCGCGAGGCGCTCTCCCTGACCTTCGACTTTCCCTGGCTGAACGCCAACCTCTTCTACGACACCTACCGGCGTACCGAGAGCTTCTTCCAGAACTCCGAGATGGCCGCCCGGGGGCTGCCCAGCGAGGCGGAGCTCGAACTGCTCGAGCCCCACCGCGAGGCGCTGCCCGAGCGGGTCTTCGAGGCCGAGGTACCCATCGACCACCCGCAGGACCTGCGTGAGCGACTGCGCCTGGCGCTGGAGCTGCTGCGCGAGGCCGGCTACGAGGTCGAGGATGGCGTGCTGGTGCACACCGACACCGGCCGTCCGCTCTCCCTCGAGGTCCTGCTGTTCGATACCGGCATGGAGCGGGTGGTCCAGCCGATGCTGCGCAACATGGCGCGCCTCGGCGTGCAGGGCAGCATCCGCATCGTCGACATCAACCAGTACCTCAACCGTCTGCGCAGCTTCGACTTCGACATGGTCATCGGTCAGTTCCCGCAATCCAACAACCCCGGCAACGAGCAACGCGAGTTCTGGACCAGCGACTTCGCCGAGAGTCCCCAGAGCCGCAACCTCATGGGGCTCGCCAACCCGGTGGTCGACGACCTGGTCGAACGACTGATTCGCGCCGACAGCCGCGAGGAGCTCAATACCATCACCCGCGCCCTGGATCGCGTGCTGCTGTGGGGCTTCTACCTGATTCCCCAGTATCATTCCGGGGAGACCCGCATCGCGGTATGGGACAAGTTCGCCTGGCCCGAACCCTTTCCCGAGTACGGCATGGACCTCGCCGCCTGGTGGGTCGATGCCGAGCGCGAGGCCGAACTCAACCGTCGGCTACGCGGTCGCTGACACCACCCTTGCCGACAAGGACGCCCCGTGACCCGCTATATCCTGCGCCGTCTGCTGTTGATGATTCCCACCCTGCTGGGGATCATGCTGCTCAACTTCATCATCGTGCAGGCCGCCCCCGGCGGCCCCATCGACCAGATGCTGGCCCGCTTCGAAGGCATCGACAGCATGGTCAGCACGCGGCTGGATGCCGGTGGCGGCGATGTCGTGGTGCGCGACGAATCCCGGGGTTCCCGCGGCATCGACCCGCGCTTCATCGAGCAGCTCGAGCAGCAGTTCGGCTTCGACCAGCCGGCCCACCTGCGTTTCGCCGGCATGATCCGCGACTACGTCACCTTCGATTTCGGCAACAGCTTCTTCCGCGACCGCCCCGTGGTCGAGCTGATGATCGAACGGCTCCCCGTGTCGATCTCGCTGGGCCTCTGGACCACCCTGCTGGTCTACCTGATCTCGATTCCGCTGGGCATCCGCAAGGCGCTGCGCCACGGCTCGCGCTTCGATGTCTGGACCTCGGGGCTGGTGATCGTCGGCTACGCGATCCCCGGCTTCCTGTTCGCGATCCTGCTCATCGTGCTGTTCGCCGGCGGCAGCTACTGGGACCTCTTCCCGCTGCGCGGACTGACCTCGCCGGACTTCGCCGAGCTCTCGGCCTGGGGCAAGGTCAAGGACTACTTCTGGCACATCACCCTGCCGGTGGTGGCCATGACCATCGGCAGCTTCGCCACCCTGACCATGCTGACCAAGAACAGCTTCCTCGACGAGATCCACAAGCAGTACGTGCTCACCGCCCGCGCCAAGGGCGCGAGCGACCGCCAGACCCTCTACGGCCACGTGTTCCGCAACGCCATGCTGATCATCATCGCCGGCCTGCCCGGGGCGCTGGTGACCATCTTCTTCACCGGGTCGCTGCTGATCGAGGTCATCTTCTCGCTGGAAGGGCTGGGGCTGCTCGGCTTCGAGGCGGTGATGCAACGCGACTACCCGGTGATCTTCGGCACGCTGTTCCTCTACACCCTGATCGGCCTGCTCCTGAAGCTGATCTCCGACCTCACCTATGTGTGGGTGGATCCTCGTATCGATTTCGAGACCCGGGAGTCCTGAGACGATGACCTTCGCGTTTTCCTCCAAGCTCTCCCCCATCGCCCGGCGGCGGCTGTCGGTGTTCCGCCACAACCGGCGCGCCTGGGTGTCGCTGTGGATCTTCCTGGCGCTGTTCGGCCTGAGCCTCGCCGCCGAGCTGATCGCCAACGACAAGCCGCTCGTCATGAAGATCGACGGCCAGTGGTATACGCCCTTGCTGGTCGACTACCCGGAAACCGAGTTCGGCGGTTTCCTGCCCACCCGCACCGACTACCACGACCCCTTCATCCAGGCGCGGATCGACGAACACGGCTGGGCCCTGTGGCCGCCGATCCCGTTCTCCTACCAGACCCTGGACATGCAGATGATGCAGCCCTCTCCGGCGCCCCCCGACGGCCGCCACTGGCTGGGTACCGACGACCAGGGCCGCGACGTTCTGGCCCGCGTCATCTACGGCTTCCGACTGTCGGTGGCCTTCGCCCTGGTGCTCACCGCCGGCTCCCTGGTGATGGGCGTGGCCATCGGCGGCGTTCAGGGCTACTTCGGCGGCAAGACCGACCTGATCGGCCAGCGCCTCACCGAGATCTGGTCGGGGCTGCCGGTGCTCTTCCTGCTGATCATCCTGGCGAGTTTCGTGCAGCCCGGCTTCTGGTGGTTGCTGGGGATCATGCTGCTGTTCTCCTGGCTGGGGCTGGTCGATGTGGTGCGCGCCGAGTTCCTGCGCGCACGCAACCTGGAGTACGTGCGCGCCGCCAAGGCCATGGGGCTGACCCCGCGGCTGATCATGTGGCGCCACGTCTTGCCCAACGCCATGGTCGCCACCCTCACCTTCATCCCCTTTCTCTTCACCGGGGCGATCACCACCCTCACGGCACTCGACTTCCTCGGCTTCGGCCTGCCGCCGGGGTCGCCGTCGCTGGGCGAACTGGTCGCCCAGGGCAAGAACAACCTCCATGCCCCCTGGCTCGGCATCACCGCCTTCGTCAGCCTGTCGCTGATGCTCTCGCTGCTGGTATTCATCGGCGAGGGACTGCGCGACGCCTTCGATCCGCGCCATATCCAGTACGCCGCCCCCAGCGCCCCGACGCCAAGGACTCCGCCCCATGCCTGACACCCTGCTGCGCCTCGACGAACTGAGCATCGCCTTCGACGACGCCATGGTGGTCGATCGCCTCTCGCTGGAGGTACGCCGCGGCGAGACCCTGGCCCTGGTGGGCGAGTCCGGCTCCGGCAAGTCGGTCAGCGCCCTCGGGGCGATGAACCTGCTGCCGGCCAACGCCCGGGTCGAGGGCGGCCGCTGGCTGGGGACGACCGACCTGACGCGCCTCAAGCGACGCGACTGGCAGTCGCTGCGGGGCGCCCGGGTCGGCTTCGTCTTCCAGGAGCCGATGACCTCGCTCAACCCCCTGCACACCGTGGCCAAGCAGATCGGCGAGACACTGCGGCTGCACCAGGGATTGACCGGCAGGGCCGCCCGCGCCCGGGCCAGGGAACTGCTTACCCAGGTCAAGCTGCCGCGCCCCGACGAGCTGCTCGACGCCTGGCCCCACCAGCTCTCCGGCGGCCAGCGCCAGCGGGTGATGATCGCCATGGCCATCGCCAACGACCCGGAGCTGCTGATCGCCGATGAGCCCACCACGGCGCTCGACGTCACCGTGCAGCAGGAGATCCTCGCCCTGCTCGCCGAACTGCGCGACCGTCACGGCATGGGCATGCTGTTCATCACCCACGACCTCAACCTGGTACGGCGCCATGCCGACCGGGTCTGCGTGCTCTACGAGGGACGGGAGCAGGAGACCGGGCCGGTCGAGGAGGTGTTCCGCACGCCGGGCAGCGATTACACCCGCCTCCTGCTCGATGCCGAGCCGCGGGGGCGCCCGGTCGCGCTGGCCACGCGCCAGCCACTGCTCGAGGCCAGTCGCCTGAGCGTCGCCTTCCAGCGGCCCAGGCGGCTCTTCGCTTGCCGACCGGCGCCCTTCGTCGCCGTGCAGCCCCTGTCGCTCACCCTGGCCCGCGGCGAGACCCTGGGCATCGTCGGCGAATCCGGCTCCGGCAAGACCACCCTCGCCCTCGCCCTGCTGCGGCTGGCCACGAGCGAGGGCGAGATCCGCTTCGGCGAGGCCCGTCTCGACCGGCTCACCGGCAACGACCTGCGACAACAGCGCCGGCGTCTCCAGGTGGTCTTCCAGGACCCCTACGGCTCGTTGTCGCCACGCCTGCCGGTCTCCGAGATCATCAGCGAGGGACTGCGCTTCCACTACCCGGAGCTCGACGAGGCCGAGGTGACACGCCGTGTCCAGGTCTCACTGAAGGAGGTCGGGCTACCGCTGGACTGCGCCTCGCGCTATCCCCACGAATTCTCCGGTGGCCAGCGCCAGCGCATCGCGGTCGCCCGCGCCATCATCCTCGAGCCCGAGGTGGTGGTGCTCGACGAGCCCACCTCGGCGCTGGATCGCACCGTACAGAAGCAACTCGTCGAGCTGCTGCGCGACCTCCAGCAGCGGCGCGGCCTGAGTTACCTGTTCATCAGCCATGACCTGGCCGTGATCCGGGCGATGGCGCATCGCGTGATGGTGCTCAAGGAGGGCGAGGTCGTGGAGCAGGGAGATTGCCTGGAGGTCCTCGGACAGCCCAGGACCGACTACACCCGGGCGCTGGTCGAGGCCGCCGGGCTCGCCGCTTTCGTTGCCTCATCGCCCGCCACCTGAGGAGCTGGTCCCGATGCGTCCGACCCTCATCCCCCTGATCTGGGCCCTGCTGCTTTCGTTGCTGGCCAGCCCCTCGCTGCAGGCGGATTCGTCGACGCTGCCCCTCGACACGGATTGGCAATACCGCTGGGGCGACTCCCCCTTCGATGGCGCCGGCACGCCCCTCTGGACGCGTCAGGAAGCCCCCGCCGAGTGGCATCCCATTGCCTTCCCCTCCAACCCCCCGGGGCGCGAGGGACGGCACCATGCCTGGTTCCGCATCCCGCTTCCCGACGGCGACTGGCGCGATCCGGTGCTCTATATCTACAGCGTCGACCTGATCGTGCAGGCCTACCTGGGCTCGGAGCTCATCTACCAGTACGGCCACTTCGACGAGCGAGGTGAAGGACGTTTCGAAGGCTGGCCCTGGCACATGATCGAACTGCCGGAGGCGTTCGCCGGCCAGCGTCTCCACTTCCGCGTCTTCTCCGACTACACCGATATCGGGCTATGGGGCGAGGTCAAGCTGATGGAGCGCCCCGACCTCATCCTCTACATCCTGGGGCAATCCGCCCAGGCCCTGGTGGTCAGCGGCTTCTCGCTGCTGATCGCCCTGCTCGCCTTCATCCTCGCCGTGCTCCAGGCCAACCGGCGCAGCTTCGCCGGCATCGGCCTCTTCTCGCTGGCCTCGGGGATGATGATCCTCGCCGAGAGCCAGGCCAGCCAGTTGCTGCTCGAGGCCCCGATGCTGTGGGACACCCTCGCCGCCGGCGCCTACTTCATGCTGCCGGTGGCCATGGCGCTGCTGCTGGAACACTGGTTCGCTCGCCCGCGGCTGATGCGGCGCCTGTGGCAGGGGCACCTGCTCTATGCCGTGGTCGCCCTGGGGCTGTCGCTGGCTGGCGTTCTCGATCTCTCCAGCACCTACCCGCCCTTCGATGCCCTGCTGCTGGTCAGCCTGACGATCATGTTCGGCGCCATCGTCATCCAGTGGGGCGCCCTGGTGTCGGAGCAGAAGGTGATCATCGCCGCCTACGCCCTCTTCGGGCTGCTGCTGGTCGCCGACATGGCGGTGGCCCATGGCCTGCTGCCCTGGCAACGGGTCCCCGTCAGCCTCGGCGCCCTGGCCTTCTCGCTCGCCCTGGTGGCGATCTCGGTGGCCGACTACGCTCGCACCCAGCGCGAGATCCGGCGCCTCAACCGCGACCTGCAGCAGGAGGTCGCCGCCCGGACCCGTGAGCTGGAAGCCATGGTGGAGAGGCTCAGGGAGTTCTCGTACCAGGACCCGCTCACCGGCCTGAAGAACCGGCGTCACTTCGACGAGATCCTCACCCACGAGGCGGCCGCCGCACGCCGCCACGGCACCCCGCTGGCGCTGGTGATGGTCGACATCGATCACTTCAAGCGCTTCAACGACCACCATGGCCATGAGGCGGGGGATGCGGTGCTGGCCGCCGTGGGCGAGCTGCTGCGGGAGCACTTCCGCGACGCCGATGTGGTCTGCCGCCTGGGGGGCGAGGAGTTCGTGGTGATCATGCCCGGCGCCACCGCGGCCAGGGCCGAGGCGCGCATTCGGGGACTGTTGCACGGCATCCGCGAGTGCCGCTTCCGGCACCGCAGTATCGAGCTCGACGGCATCACCCTCTCGTGCGGCATCGCCGCCTGGCCCGAGCATGCCGAGGACCCACTGGCGCTGACCCGGCTGGCCGACGAGGCGCTCTATCGCGCCAAGCACCGCGGGCGTGACCGCAGCGAGACCTACGCGGTGTCGTGAACACCGGCTCAGAACTGGGCCACTTCCGCCTCGGTGAGTTCACGCCACTCCCCGGGCGCCAGTCGCTCATCGAGCACCAGCGGGCCGATCGACTCCCGGTGCAGGGCCTCCACATGATGGCCGATGGCGGCAAACATGCGCTTCACCTGGTGGTACTTGCCCTCGTGGAGGGTCAGCTCGGCCTCGGTGGCGGAGCGCATGACCAGCTCGGCGGGACGCGTGGTCTTCTCCTCGCCCTCGAGCTCGATCCCTTCGGCGAAGCGCGTCACCGCGTGGGCCAGGGCATCGCCGACCAGGGGTTCGGCCAGGCTCACCCGGTAGACCTTGGCGCAGCGGCGACGCGGCGAGGTGACCCGATGGGACCACTGGCCGTCGTCGGTGAGCAGCACCAGGCCGGTGGTGTCCACATCCAGGCGCCCCACCGTCTGCAGCCGCTCGACATGGGGCAGGTCGATCAGCTCCCTGACCAGCGGATAGAGCCCCCGGCGAGCACTGCACTCGACTCCCGACGGCTTGTTGAGCATCACGTAGCGCAGCCCCACCAGCGCCAGGCGCTCGCCGTTCCAGGTCACCACACTCCGTTCGTCGACCTGGGTCGCGGGGTTCTTGACCACCTCGCCATCCACGCGGACCTCCTCGCGATGCATCGCCTTCTTGGCCAGGCTGCGGGTCAGCGCGGTGGTCTCGGTAAGAAATCGGTCCAGCCGCATCAGAAGCCGACTCCGTCGGCGAGGCCGAAGTGGTCGGCGTCGCGCCAGGCGGGGAACTTCTCGCGGAAGGCGTCGAGCTCGCCCCGGTCGAGGCTCGCGGTCCGCACGAAGGGCGTGTCCCTCGGCTCGTCGATCACCGCCTCGCCCTTGAAGTCGACCAGCATGGAGTCGCCGGCATAGGCGAGCGCCTTGGCATCCTCGCCGACCCGGTTGACGCCGATCACCGGGCAGAGGTTCTCGATGGCCCGCGCCTGCAGCAGGATGCGCCAGGGGTGACGCCGCGGTGCCGGCCAGTTGGCCACGCAGAGCAGCAGGTCATACTCGAAATGCTCGCCGGGCGCCGGCTGCTGGCGCAGCCAGACCGGGAAGCGCAGGTCGTAGCAAACGCTGAGCAGGACGCGAAAGCCCTTGAGCTCGACGATCACCCGTTCGTGACCCATGGCGTAGCGCTCGTGCTCGCCGGCCATGCGGAACAGATGGCGCTTGTCGTAATGCACCAGGCTGCCATCGGGCCGTGCCCAGATCAGCCGGTTGAAGTAGTCGCCGTTCTCCACCACGGCGACGCTACCGGTGACCACGCAGCCACGCTCGCATGCCTGGTCCTTCAACCAGGCCACGGTAGCGCTCTCCTCCATGGGCTCGGCCATCTCCCGGGAGTTCATGGTGAAGCCGGTGGCGAACATCTCCGGCAGCACGATCAGGTCGGTGTCGTCGCCCCCCAGCTCGCCCAGGGTTTCTTCCAGCATCCGGCAGTTGGCGTCGGGATCTTCCCAGCGCAGATCGCACTGCACCAGGGTGGTTCTCAATTCGCTCATGCAGGGGACTCCCGTCCAGGTGAAGTGGCATGGCATCAGCGTAACCCAGCGTCGGCCCGGCGTCAGCCGGCATGGTAGCCAGGCCAATAGCCTGCTAAGTTAGCGCTTTTCTGCCGTCGAGGCCTGCATGACCACCACCACCGCTCCCGCCCAGGAAACCGGCAAGGGGGTTGCCTTCGGGCTGACCGCCTACGTCCTGTGGGGCTGCTTCCCGCTGTTCTTCGCGCTGTTCGAGGGCGTGCCGGCATTCGAGGTCCTGATCCATCGGGTGATCTGGTCCTGCGTCTTCCTGGTCGGGCTGGTCACCCTGCTCGGCCGCTGGTCCCCCATCCGCCAGGCGCTGCGCAAGCCGCATCGGCTGGGTCGGGTGCTGGGCGGTGCCCTGCTGATCGCGCTGAACTGGGGGCTCTACATCTACGCCGTGGAGACCCGCCAGGTGTTCCAGGCGAGCCTCGGCTACTTCATGACCCCGCTGGTCAACGTCGCCCTCGGCATGCTGGTGCTGCGCGAGGTCATGCACCGGCTGCAGGCCGTGGCCGTGGGGCTCGCCGCCCTGGCCATCGTCATCCAGCTGGTACTGCTCGGCGAGCTGCCCTGGATCAGCCTGGCCCTGGCGCTCTCCTTCGGCACCTATGGCCTGCTGCGCAAGCAGGTGCCGCTGGATGGCCTCTCGGGGCTGTTCGTCGAGACCCTGCTGCTGCTGCCGCTGGGGCTCCTGGCCCTGACCTGGCTCGACCGGACCGGCCTCTCCCATTTCCTCGGGGCCACGGACGTCACCCTGCTGCTGGTCGCCAGCGGCGTGGTCACCGCCCTGCCGCTGCTGGCCTTCGCCGGTGCGGCGCGCCGGCTGCGCCTGGCCACCCTGGGCTTTTTGATGTACCTCAACCCCAGCATCCAGTTCTTCATCGCCCTGCTGGTGTTCCGCGAGCCACTCTCGCCGGTCCAGCTCGGCACCTTCCTGCTGATCTGGGTCGGGCTGGCCCTCTACTCCTGGTCGGCCTGGCGCTCCGGCTGATAGCCGATTCGGAAGCCCCCCCAGTGACGGCCATTGACGAACACCGGCACCGAGAGGTCGTGCATGATCTCGCCGGTATCGCGCTTGTAGGTCTGCAGCAGCAGGGTGTCCTGATGCGCCCCGCAACGCCGTCCGGTGGGGTCGTCGAAGATACGCTTGCTGCGGCTGAACTGCAGGTCGTGCTCGGGGTCGCCGGTCGGCGGCTGGCTGACCTTCAGGTTGTGGGTCGGCACGTAGCCGTTGCGATCGCAGCTGATGGCGTAGGCGAGGCTGAGACGCTCCAGCAGGGGCTCCTGGATGGCCGGCAGGTGCTGGTCGGTGAAGGCGTCGAAGCCGGTACGGTACTTGGGGGGCTGGGTGTCCGGCAAGGGATCGTAGCGGGGCTCGAACAGTGCGGCCAGGGTCAGCTCACCACGCTCGACGGCCTTCTCCAGCAAGCGGCCGAGCTGGTCGGCGGCCTCCCGCGCCGCCCGGAACACCTGCTGGTGGCGTCCCTCGAGCCGCTGCTGGGCCAGGGAGGCATCCACGGCCTCGGCCGCCGCCATCAGGGCGCGCGCCTGGCTGGCCAGGTCGTGCATGTCGCGATTGCCCTCGTCGACCTCGCGCTCGAGCGACGACAGGGTCCCGGCGACGCGACGGCTGTGGCGGCGGGTGTCTTCCATCGCCTCGGCGATGCCGGCGATCTCGCCCTCGACGCGATCGAAGTCCCCGGTCATCGCCGTGAGCTGCTCGCCCACCTGCTGCATCTCGGTGGCACGATCGCCCACTCGGCCCATCAGGTGGCCGATGGTATCCACCACCTGGTGGCTGCTGTCGCCGATGTCCCCCACCAGCGACTCCACGCTGCGCGTCGCCTCGGCGGTCCGCCGTGCCAGCTCGCGCACCTCGCCGGCGACCACGGCGAAGCCCCGCCCATGCTCGCCGGCACGCGCCGCCTCGATGGAGGCGTTCAACGACAGCAGGTTGGTCTGCTCGGCGATCTCCTCGATCAGCGAGGTCACGCTGCGCACGCTGTCGGCCTTCTGCTCCAGCGCCGCGAGCAGCCCCAGGGCCTCACGCGAGCGTTCTGCCAGGGCCTGCATGTCCACCACCACCCGGTCGAGGGCCTCGCGGCTCTCGTGGCTGGAGGCCCGGGAGCGGCTGGCCACCGAGGCCAGTTCGGCGGTGCCACTGGCGACCTGCTCGATGGCGCTGGTGATGGCGCTCATGCTCGAGGAGGCCTCGCGCACCACCCCCTCCTGACGCGCCAGGCGCTGGTCCATGCGATCGGCGTGGTGCGACACCTCGGCCGAGGCGATGGCCGTACTGCCGGCCCGCTCCACCAGGTCGTGGGCCATGCGGCGCAGCGACAGATAGTCGCGCACCGGCGGCAGCCAGCCGCGCAGCCCGCCCTGTTTCAGGGCATCGGCACCGGCGGCATGCACGGCCGACATGCCCGTGATGAACAGCAGCCCACCGGACAACCAGGCAAACCCCAGGGCGAGATAGAACGGCCAGTCGGCGCTCAGGAAGAACAGCGGCAGGAGAGCCGCTGCGGCCGTCACCAGGGCGGCCAAAGACATCAGGATACGCATCGCGGTCAAGACTCGATCAGAGTGGGATGATTCGTTATTGGAACGCTCTTCGAGGATGAAGCATAACGCCTTGACGCGCGGGGCTATCCTGCACTTTGGCCTGACACACCAAGGTCGCACTCAAGCTATCTCCCGATCGGCCGATATTGGCGCTCCCTGCCCGGGCAAGGGCAACCAAGACTCAACCCGGCCCCCAAAATCGTTTAGTCTGGTAGCCTTTCAGCGGCCCGCGTGGCCGGGTGTTCCTTCGACGACGACGAGACCGGATGCTCAAGCGCTATCTGCCGATCCTCACCTGGCTGCCCCATTACAACCGCCGGCTATGCGGTGCCGACCTGCTCGCCGGCATCATCGTCACCATCATGGTGATTCCCCAGTCGCTGGCCTACGCCATCCTCGCCGGCCTGCCCGCGGTGGTAGGCCTCTATGCCAGCATCCTGCCGCTGCTCGCCTACACCCTGCTCGGCACCAGCAGCACCCTGGCGGTGGGGCCGGTGGCGATCATCGCCCTGATGACCGGCGCCGCCCTGGCCGGGGTCGCCACCCCGGGCAGCCCGGAGTACCTCCAGGCCGCCCTGGTCCTCTCGCTGCTCTCGGGCGGCATGCTCACCCTCATGGGGCTGATGAGGATGGGCTTCTTCACCAACTTCCTGAGCCACCCGGTGATCGCCGGCTTCCTCTCCGCCTCGGGCATCCTGATCGCCGCCAGCCAGGCGGCCCACCTGCTCGGCATCGAGGCCAACGGCTATACCGTGGCCAAGCTCGGGCTGAGCCTGGCCGGCAACCTCGCCGGCACCCACTGGCCGACGCTCGCCATCGCTGCCGGCAGCCTGGCCTTCCTGGTGGCGGTGCGCCATGCAGGCAAGACGGTGCTGCAACGCCTGGGGCTGCCCGAGGGCATCGCCGCCCTGCTTGCCAAGGCCGGCCCGGTCCTCGCCGTGGTGGTCACCACCCTGCTCACCTGGCAGCTCGACCTGGCGAGCAAGGGCGTGGCGGTGGTCGGCGACATCCCGCGGGGCCTGCCGCCGCTGACCCTGCCGGGCTTCGATCTCTCGCTGTGGCGCACCCTGCTGGTGCCGGCGCTGCTGATCAGCCTGGTGGGCTTCGTGGAGTCGGTCTCCATGGCGCAGATGCTCGCCGCCAAGCGGCGCCAGCGCATCTCGCCCAACCAGGAGCTGATCGGCCTGGGCGGCGCCAACCTCGCCGCCGCCTTCACCGCCGGCATGCCGGTCACCGGCGGGCTGTCGCGTACCGTGATCAACTTCGAGGCCGGCGCCCAGACGCCCATGGCCGGCTTCTTCGCGGCCCTCGGCATCGGCCTGGTGACCCTGGCCCTGACCCCGCTGCTCCATCACCTGCCCATCGCCACCCTGGCCGCCACCATCACGGTGGCGATCCTCACCCTGGTCGACATCCCCATGATCCGCCAGACCTGGCGCTACTCGAAGAGCGACTTCTCGGCCATGGCGGCGACCATCCTGCTGACCCTGGTGGAAGGCGTGGAGGCCGGGATCGTCGCCGGCGTGCTGCTCTCCATCGGGCTCTTCCTCTACCGCACCAGCCGACCCCACAGCGCCCTGGTCGGCCGCATCCCGGGTACCGAGCACTTCCGCAACATCGAGCGCCACGACACCGAGACGGCCAGCCATGTCGCGCTGCTGCGCATCGACGAGAGCCTCTACTTCGCCAACGCCCGCTACCTCGAGGACACCGTCTATGCCCTGGTGGCGAGCCGGCCGGAGCTGGAACACGTGGTGCTGATCTGCTCGGCGGTCAACCTCATCGACGCCTCGGCACTGGAGAGCCTGGACGCCATCAACGCCCGCCTCAAGGACTCCGGGGTCACCCTGCACCTGGCCGAGGTCAAGGGGCCGGTGATGGACCAGCTGAAGAACAGCGACTTCCTCGACGACCTCACCGGGCGGGTCTTCCTCAGCACCTATGCCGCCTGGTGCGAGCTGCGCCGGCAGGAGGAGTGAAAACGGCCGCGGAGCGTCTCCACCTTAGAGCCGCGCCTGCTCCTTCACCTTGTCGACGATATGCGCGCCGATGGGGATCGCCGACGTGGCCGCCGGCGACGGGGCGTTGCAGACATTGACGGTGCGCCGGGTGTTGACGAACAGGAAGTCGTCGATGAGCTTGCCGCCGCGGGATACCGCCTGGGCGCGCACCCCGGCCGGCCAGGGCTCGAGATCCTCGAGGGTCAGGCTCGGGCAATACTTGCGCACCTGCTCCAGATAGCTCCGCTTGAACAGCGAATTCTTCATTTCCGACAGGCCCGGCCTCAGGCTCCGGCCGAGGGCCTTGAGAATGCCCGGGTTGCTGAACATCCGCGCCATGTCGGTCAGCGAGACATCGTTCTTGTGATAGCCCTCGCGCTTGAGCGCCAGCACGGCATTGGGGCCGATGGTCACGCCGCCGTCGATCATGCGGGTCAGGTGCACGCCGAGGAAGGGCATGGCCGGGTCGGGAATCGGGTAGATCAGGTGGTTGACGATGCGATCGAGCTTCGCGGGCAGCCGATAGTACTCGCCCCGGAAGGGACAGATGGTGAAGCCGGGGTTCCGGCCCAGCATGCGGACCACCCGGTCGGCCATCAGGCCGGCGCAGGTGACCAGGTAGCGGGCGCTGAACTCCCCCCGGGAGGTATGCACCACCACCTCGCCGTGGCGCTCGTCCAGGCCGGTGACCCGATGCCCGTAGCGCAACTGCCCGCCGCGGCGCTCGAACTCCTCCGCCATCGCCTCGGTGACCCGGGCGAAGTCAACGATGCCGCTCGACGGCACGAAGATGGCACCCAGCCCGGTGATATGGGGTTCCCGCTCGCGCAGTGCCTCGGCGTCGAGCCATTCGCGCTCCAGGCCGTTGGCGGCGATGCGCTCCCAGAGCGCCTCCATGCGCTGCAACTCGAGGTCGTTGGTAGCCACCAGCAGCTTGCCGCAGATGTCGAGCTCGATGCCGTGGGCCTGGCAGAACTCGCGAGTGGTACGGTTGCCCTCGCGGCAGAAGCGAGCCTTGAGGCTGCCCGGCCTGTAGTAGACCCCGGCATGGATCACGCCGCTGTTGTGACCGGACTGGTGGCGCGCCGGCCCCTCCTCCTTCTCCAGCAGCAGCAGGCGGCGCTCGGGGAAGGCCTCGGCGAGTTGCATGGCGGTGGACATGCCGAGGATGCCGCCACCGATGATGATGAAGTCGAACACGGCACACCTCGAGGTTCGGGATCAGGGGATATTGGCAGAATATCCATCATCCCGCCGAGTTTCCATTATCCTGAAGAAGTGGTCACGATTATCGCGAGTACCGACAATCGGGTATCATGGCAGGCGAATCAAGGAATGGCGACATCATGGAGAGCTCCCCCCGACAGAACCTGGGCATCAGCGCCTATCACTGGCTCAAGCGCGACATCATCCGCGGGACCTTCCAGCCCGGCGAGAAGCTGCTGATGAGCCGGCTCAAGGAGCGCTACGACCTGGGCATCGGCCCTCTGCGGGAGGCCCTCTCGCAACTGGTGGCCGAGCGACTGGTGGTCGCCATCAGCCAGCGCGGCTACCGGGTGGCGCCGATGTCCCTGGCCGAGCTGGCCGACCTCTACGATGCCCGTGCGCAGATCGAGGCGATGATGCTGCGCCTGGCCATCGAGCGTGGCGACGACGCCTGGGAGGCCGGCATCCTCGGCCGCGCCCATACGCTGGCCAAGGTGATGGAGGTGAACGGTCCCGACGAGCTGCTGGACATCTGGGATGCCCGCCACAAGGACTTCCACACCGCCATCGTCGGTGGCTGCAACTCCCCCCACCTGCTGCAGGTGCGCGAGACCCTGTTCAACCAGGTCGAGCGCTATCGGCATCTCTGGCTGCGCGAGACGGTTTTCTCCGACGAGGCCCTGGAGCGCAAGCGCCAGGAGCACGCGGCGCTGGTGGAGGTCATCCTGGCCCGCAACGCCGATCGCGCCGCCGAGATGATGCGCGAGCACCTGATGACCCCCGTCCCCATCATCACCGAGGTGATGCACCGCCGCGGCCTGGCCTGAGGCCACCGGTTGACGTCACTCGCCTGCCAACGACGTCGGTTGTCATACGCACGTCACCCCCGAGTATGAAACTGCTCGACAGGCACCGCCAGGCCAACCGGCGGTGTTACACTCAGAACGAGACCCGGTGCGCCATCGAGAGGCGGCGCCAGCCCCTGGAGACATACCCATGCCTCATCTGTTGCGATTTTCCCGTGATCTCGAAGCCCGCCTCGAGCGCCTCAGCCGGCAGACCGGGCTGAGCAAGGCCGCGCTGATCGAGCGCTGCGTCAACGACGGCGTGGCGGCCCTCGAGGCCCAGCTGCTGCTGGAGACCGCCGGTGCTGCCCGAGCGGAACGCAGCATCGATCAATTGCTGCGCGAGAGCGGCCTCGGCGCCTGAGCCCGCGCGTCACACGACTCACGCGAAGGCGGCGCGAAAGCGTCGGTAGTCGGCCAGTGCGCGTTCGCGGGCCACCGCCACCAGGCGCACCTCCTGACCCGGCAGGCACTGGGCGAGTCGACCGGCCGCCAGCGGGGTCAGCGCCCCCAGGCGCGGATAGCCGCCGATGGTCTGGCGGTCGTTGAGCAGCGCGATGGGCTGGCCGTCGGGCGGCACCTGGACCGCGCCCAGGCCGATGCCCTCGGAGATCATGCTGGTCACTCGGCAATGCAGCAGCGGGCCGGTCAGGCGCACCCCCATGCGGTCGGCGCGGTCGTCCACTCGCCAGGCGGCATTGAAGGCATCGAACAGGCTCGCCCCGCGGAACTCCCCGATCTGCGCCCCCGGCAGCAGCGCCAGCCGCGCGGCGCCCCGGTAGTCGGGGCGCTCGGCCTCCGGCGCCTCTCGCGGCGGCACCGCCCGGCCGGCCTCCTCTCCGACCCTCAGCGAGTCGCCCGCGGCCAGCTTGTGCCCCAGGCCATCATGGCCCCCCAGCCCCTCGCGCACCACGCAGGCCACGCTGCCCAGCACCGGTTCGGCCCGAAAGCCACCGACCACCGCCAGGTAGGCGCGCAGGCCATTGAGCGGCTGCGCGAAGGCCAGCACCTGCCCCTCACGGATCGCGACCGGCCGCCAACCCGGCAGCGCCTCGCCGTCGAGGGTCGCCCCGAGGTCCGCTCCGGCGACCGCCACCGTCAGGCCGCGCTCGGCGACCAGCTCGATACCCCCGACGGTGATCTCCAGCGCCGCGGCCCCCCAGGGGTTGCCGACCAGCCGGTTGGCCCAGGCCCAGGCGTGTGGGTCGGCCGGACCGCCCTGGGTCACTCCCAGCTGGCGCACCCCGAAGCGGCCGGCATCCTGCAGCAGCGCCAGGGGGCCGGCACGCCTCACGCTCAGGCCGGAAACCGCAGCCGTCATCGCTCTGCCTCCATCGGGTGGGGGTCGCCCCCCTGGCGCTCGAATTCGGCCCGGTCGACGGGCACGAAACGCACCCGGTCCCCCAGGCGCAACAGGCTGAAGCCCTCGCGCCCGCGATCGAAGAGCCGGGCCGAGGTACGCCCGATCAGGTTCCAGCCACCGGGGGTGACCGCCGGATAGACCGCGGTCTGCCGCCCCGCCACCGCCACGCTGCCCAGCGGTACCCGCTGACGTGGCGTGTCCAGCCTCGGGCACTCGAGCCGCTCGTCGAGCAGCCCCATGAAGGCGAACCCGGGCGCGAAGCCCAGGGCGAAGACCCGATAGAGCCGCTCGCTATGGCAGTCGATCACCGCCGCCACCGACAGGCCGGCGCGCTCGGCCAGCAGGGCAAGCTCCGGCCCGACGCTCTCGTCGTACCAGGTGGGCAGCTCGCGGATCTCGCCACCCACGGTGTCGGCATCCGGCGTGAGTCCGGCGAGCACCTCCCCGAGGCGACGCCGGGCCAGCTCGGGATCGAGCTTGAGCGGGTCGAAGACCACCAGCAGCGTGGTATAGGACGGCACCAGGTCCACCAGGTCGGCACCGAGGGCCGCCTCGCACTGCCGCGTCAGGGCGGTGAGCCAGGGCAGGTTGGCCTCGTCGATGGCATCGAACAGCCTGATCAGCCAGGCATCCAGGCCGGCGGCCTCGAGGCGGGGCAACGGCGTCGCGACCTGCCCGGTCATGACGGCGGCTCGAGCCGATCCAGCGCCTCGCGGATCGCCTTCACCGCGGCGATGGACTCCGGGTTGTCGCCATGCACGCAGAGCGTATCCGCCACCAGCACCAGCTCGCTGCCGTCGCTGGCCGTGATCGCTTCCCCGCTGGCGATGCGGCACGCCTGGTCGACGATCACCGCCGGGTCGTGGTGCACCGCCCCCGGCTCGCGACGTGGGACCAGCCGCCCCTGGCCATCGTAGGCGCGGTCGGCGAAGGCCTCGAACCACAGCGTCACGCCCTGCTGTTCGGCCAGCTCGCGCATCGCCGCGGTGTCGCGGGTCGCCATCGCCATCAGCGGCAGCCGGGCATCGTAGGCGAGGACCGCCCGCATCACCGCCGAGAGGATCCCGGGGTCGCGGGCCATGTCGTTGTAGAGCGCCCCATGGGGCTTGACGTAGCCCACCTCGAGCCCCTCGGCCCGGGCGATACCGGCCAGGGCGCCGACCTGGTAGAGCACCAGGTTCTCGACCTCTCCCGCGGAGCAGGCCAGGGAGCGGCGGCCGAAACCGACCAGGTCCGGGTAGGCCGGGTGCGCCCCCACGGTGACGCCGTGCTCCCTGGCCAGGCGGACCGTCCGGCGCATCACGTCGGGGTCGGAGGCGTGGAAGCCGCAGGCGACGTTGGCCAGGTCCACACAAGGCATCACCTCGTGGTCGAGCCCCATCACCCAGGGGCCGAAGCTCTCTCCCATGTCGGCGTTGAGCAGCAGTCGTGGCATGGCGATCTCCTGACAAGCGGTCGAGCCGTTGAAAGCGATTTATCGATAAATTGACAATAAAACAGAGGCATTTAGGATAAAAAACATTGATATAACGTGTAACACGCATGCGGGTCTAGCGACATGCGTGCCCGAGTGAAAAGGCCACTATGCTCAGGATGGACCCGAGGGGGCGGTGCCGCGAGGGTATTGCCTCTCCTCAGCCGACAACAAGATTTCAGAAGGAGACTTCACCATGACTGCCAGGACACCGCTGCTGGCCGGCCTGACTTCGGTTGCCGCCCTGAGCCTCGGCCTGACCACCCTGAGCGTCTCGGCCCAGGCCGCCACCGAGTGGGACATGCCGACGCCCTACGGCGACCGGACCTTCCATACCGTGAATATCCGCGAGTTCGCCGACGACGTGCGCGAGCGCACCGACGGCGAGCTCGACATCACCGTGCACGCCAACGGTTCGCTGATCGGCCATCCCGAGATCAAGAACTCGGTGCGTCGCGGCATCGTGCCCATCGGCGAGCTGATCATGTCGCGGCTGGCCAACGAGAACCCGATCTACGAGGTGGACTCGGTGCCCTATCTGGCGGCCAGCTACGAGGAGGCCTGGGCGCTATGGGAAGCCTCCCGCGAGATCATCGCCGAGGAGCTCGCCCAGCAGGGCCTGCGGATCCTCTTCGCCGTGCCCTGGCCGCCCCAGGGCATCTACACCCAGCAGGCGGTGGAAGGCCCGGATGACCTGCGCAACCTCAGCATGCGCGCCTACAACACCGCCAGCGAGCGGCTGGCCCAGCTCGTCGGCGCCGTGCCCACCCAGGTCGAGGTGCCCGACATTCCCACCGCCTTCAGCACCGGGCGTGTCGATGCCATGGTCACCTCCCCGGCCACCGGCGCCGATACCAAGGCCTGGGACTACCTGAGCCACTTCAACCATGCCCAGCTGTGGCTGCCCAAGAACATGGTGATCGTCAGCGAGCAGGCCTTCTCGCGCCTCGACGAGGCCACGCGGGAGGCGGTGCTCGAGGCCGCCGCGGCCGCCGAGGAGCGCGGCTGGGAGATGAGCCGCCAGGAGACCGACGACGCCCTCGCGGTGCTGCGCGAGCACGGCATCGAGGTCAGCGAGCCGCCCCCCGAGCTGGCCGAGCTGCTCGCCGAGATCGGCGAGACCATGACCGAGGAGTGGTCCGAGCGTGCCGGCGATCAGGGCGCCGCCATCCTCGAGGCCTACGAAGCCGCCCGTCCCTGATTCCGCTCCGAGCACCCCGGTGCCCACCACCGGGGGGGCTCCGGCCCTCGCACAGGGTGAAGTCCCATGCGTTACCGACTCCGTCCGCTCTACGACCTGGGCGGCTACCTGGCCGCCGCCTGCCTCTGCCTGATCTGCGGCCTGATCACCGCCCAGATCCTCGGGCGCATCATCGATCTCATCGCCACCCAGGTGGGCGGCGATCGCATCGGCCTGGCCATTCCCGGCCTCGCCGAGATCTCCGGCTTCCTGCTGGTCGGCGCCACCTTCCTCGGGCTGGCCTACACCTTCGTCCACGGCGGCCATATCCGCGTGACCCTGCTGATCGGCCGGCTTCCGCCCGCCACCCGGGTCTTCGTCGAGGCCTTCTGCCTGAGCGTGGCCCTGGCACTCTGCCTCTACCTCGCCTGGAACCTCTACTGGCTGCTCGAGGACAGCATCGCCTTCAACGAGACCTCCTACGGCCTGCTGCGCATTCCGCTGTGGATCCCCCAGTCGGCCATGCTCGCCGGCGTGGTGCTGTTCTGCCTGGCACTGCTCGAGACCTGGCTCGCCACGCTGCGTACCGCCGCTACCCGGCCTTCGGCCTTCACCATCGACGACAGCGGCCACGAGTGAGCCCCGGAGACCGACCATGCTCCTGATGATGACGATCCTCTTCGCGGCCCTGCTGCTGCTGCTCGGCAGCGGTGTCTGGGTGGCCTTCTCGCTGCTCGGGCTCGGCTGGCTGGGGCTCTCCCAGTTCACCTCTATCCCCACCGGCGACGTCATGGCCTCTAACATCTGGGGCTCCAGCTACAGCTGGGAGCTCACCGCCCTGCCGATGTTCATCTGGATGGGCGAGATCCTGTTCCGCTCGAAACTCGCCGACGACATGTTCACCGGCCTGTCGCCCTGGATGCAGCGCATCCCCGGGCGGCTGCTGCATACCAATGTGGTGGGCTGCGGGCTGTTCGCCGCCGTCTCCGGCTCCTCGGCGGCCACCTGCGCCACCATGGGCAGGATGACCATCCCCGAGCTCACCCGCCGCGGCTACGACGAGCGCCTGGTCATCGGCACCCTGGCCGGCTCGGCCACCCTGGGGCTGCTGATCCCGCCGTCGATCATCCTGATCGTCTTCGGGGTGGCCACCGACCAGTCCATCGCCCGCCTGTTCGTGGCCGGCATCTTGCCCGGCCTGCTGCTGGTCTCGCTGTTCGCCGCCTACCTGATGCTCTGGGCCTGGCGCTTTCCCGACCGCGTACCACCCGCCGAGGCCGGCCTGCCGCTCGGCGAGAAGCTGCGCCGGGCCCGCCGGCTGATTCCCATGCTGGCACTGATCGTCGGCGTCATCGGTTCCATCTACACCGGCCTGGCCTCGCCCACCGAGGCCGCCGCCGTGGGTGTGGTGCTCTCGCTGCTGCTGGCCAGGATCCAGGGCTGCATGACCGGGCCGGTGTTCCGCGACGCCCTGCTCGGCGCGGTGCGCACCTCGACCATGATCGCCTTCATCCTCGCCGGGGCGAGCTTCCTCACCGCCGCCATGGGCTTCACCGGCCTGCCCCGGGAGCTCGCGGCCTGGATCGCCACCCTGGGCCTCTCGCCCTTCATGCTGCTGGCGGCGCTGACGGTCTTCTTCATCCTGCTGGGCTGCTTCCTGGACGGCATCTCGGTGGTGGTGCTGACCACCTCGATCATGTTGCCCATGGTGGAAGCCGCCGGCATCGACCTGATCTGGTTCGGCATCTACCTGGTGATCGTGGTGGAGATGTCGCAGATCACCCCGCCGGTGGGCTTCAACCTCTTCGTGCTGCAGGGCATGACCGGCCGCAATATCCTCGCCATCGCCTGGGCGGCCATGCCGTTCTTCTTCCTGATGATGCTCGGCGTGGTGCTGATCAGCCTCTTCCCCGGCATCGTCACCTGGCTACCGGACGCCATGGGCAACCGGTGATGCGCAAGGAGTCCCCGATGACCGGCCACTACACGCCGCGCGGGCCCGCCGCCGTCTCGGCCAGCACCGCTCGGGGGTCGCGGGGATAGAAGCGCTCCGGCTGGCGCTCCACATGGGGAAAGAAGCGGGTGTCCTTGTAGGGCATCTTCATGAAGCCCGACACACCGAGCCCCTCGATCAGGTCCACCGCGGCGAGGATGTCCTCGAGGCGGCGCCGGAACTCCGCTTCCCGGGAGGGGTCGAGCAGCCGGTAATAGCTGTGGATCTTGAGGTGCTCGGGTAGCGCCTCGAAGATGATCATGCCGGTGTGGTGGATGTCGTTGAGCGCCTCCAGCGAGGCGATGATCGCCTCGGGCAGCACCAGGAACTCCTCCGGGTCGGGCCCGTCCTCGAAGTAGCTGTGCAGCCGGCTGCGATCCTCGAGCTCGGGCACCGCGCTGACCTCGTAGGCCAGGCGCATGCCCGGCTCGACGACGAAGGGGCGGTCCGGCCCCTCGCGGTCCAGGTGCAGGGTATCGCGGGCGTTGAACAGGCAGCTCTTGAAGATGCCCTGGCGATAGATCGCCCGGGCCAGGTGCACCATGTTGTTCACCGCGGCGACGAAGGCCGGCTTGAGCGACGGGTCGTGCAGGTTGAGCGAGGTGTCGATATAGACCCCGTCGACCTCCCAGCGCACCGCCAGCCCGCCCACCACCGGGTAGCGACCCAGCCGGCTCACCGCGGCGAGGAAGGCCTTCTCGGTCTCGCCCATGCCCTGCATGAAGTTCCTGTAGTAGCGGTCGAGCTGGACGTCGTTGACGTCGTTGAGCGTCTCGCGACCGCCCTCCTCGCGCAGGAATGCCTTGCGCGAGCTGTAGACCACGGTGTCGATCTCGCGGCTCGCCGGTCGCCCCCAGACCGGCACCAGCGCGGTCGGCGGTGGCTCGGGCAGGTCGAGCATCACCAGCCGCGCGAGCCTGGGCATCTCGCGGATGAAGTGATCGCCGGCCTTCAGGCGCACCCGCGGATCCGGGTCGAGCATGCCGTCGAGCATGCGGGCGAACTCCATGGGCAGCCCCAGGGAGGTCGCGGGAATGGCCCGGTGGCCGAAGCGGCAGGACTGGGCCGAGGCCAGGGCGTAGAGGGTGCCGGCGGCGCCCTGCTCGTCGAAGCGGGGCGACGACAGGGCGCCGTTCAACTGCTCCTCGCCGATGAAATAGACATCGCCCAGGCGGGCGTTGGTCTGCTGCAGGTTGTCCGACATCAGTTCCATGACGTTGGCCGCCACGAACTGCTGGTTGGCATCGAGCTGGGCGAACACCGAGGAGCCCCAGTCGATCAAGGCGATGCGCTCGGTGGCGGCGTCGAACACCAGGTTGGAGGGCTTGATGTCGCCGTGCACCACCGGCCTGCCCGCCGGGCCCGACTCGCGCCGGAGCCCGCGCAGGATATCCGCCAGCTGGTCGGCGATGCGCACCACCAGGCGCGGCGACAGCCGCCCCTCGCGCAGCGAGACCTCCTCCAGGTTGATCCCCGGCGCCCGCTGCATCACCAGGATCGACTGGTGGCGCACGCGCTGGTAGGCGATCAGCTTGGGCACCCGGGGGTGGTCGACCTGCTCCAGCATGAAGGCCTCCTCCTCGAGGCGGTCCTGCAGGTGCTGGGGCAGGTTGACCCGGGTGAACTTGAAGACGTACTCGTCGCCCAGCGCCGTCACCCCGGCGAAGACGAAGCCGTAGGCCCCCTTGCCGATCAGCTCGATGTCCCGGTAGCCCAGCTGCTCGAGCTGGGCCTGACACAGCGCCACCCACTCCTTGAGCTTGCGGGCGTCGTCGTGACTGAGCAGGTAGATCGACTGCTCTTCCGGGATATAGAACTGCTGCAGCGGGGCATGGGTCATGGAACTTCACCACTCGAGACGAACGGGGCGGCGGAAAACTGGCGCCGAGGTCGCCCCTATGGGGTCAGACCCCGGCGGTGCCGGATCCGCTGGCGAAGTGCACCATGACCGCCATGGTGAAGAGGCCGGGGTCTGACCCCATAGGGCCCCGTGCCAGCGGTGCTATCCAAGATGGAGCAGCATCGTCTCCGGCGCTTCCAGGTACCCCTTCCAGGCGTTGCAGAAGCGGGCAATGGTGCCGCCGTCGATGATGCGATGATCGCCGGCCCAGGTGACGGTCATGATCGCCCGCCGGGTCACCTCGCCATGCGCGTCGAAGCGCGGCAGCCACTGGCTCTTGCCGATGGCGACGATCGCCACCTCGGGCGCATTGATGATCGGCGCGGCATAGGTCCCGCCCAGGGCACCGATGTTGGAGATGCTGATGGTTCCCCCCTTGAGGTCGGCCTGGGCCACCTTGCCTTCGCGGGCATCGCCGGTCAGGCGCTGGATCTCGCGGGCCACGTCCAGCAGGGTGCGCCGCTCCACGCCCTTGACGTTGGGCACGATCAGCCCCGCGCGGCTGTCCACCGCCATGCCGACATTGACCGACGACTGGTAGTGGATCTCGGTGACCGCCTCATCGAGCCGGGCGTTGAGGATCGGCTCCTCGCGCACCGCCAGCGCCATGGCCTTCATGAAGAAGGGCATCAGCGTCAGGCGTGTGTTCCCCGCTTCGGCCGCGGTCTTGAGTCGCTCGCGCAACGCCAGCAACGCGGTGACATCGATCTCCTCGCCATACTGGAAGTGCGGAATGGTCGTGGCCGCCTCGACCATGCGCCGCGCCATGACCGCGCGGATGCCGCGCAGCGGCTCCACCCGGACCTCGCCGCCCGCCGGCATCTCGCGGGCGGCCTCGTCGGCTGCCGGACGCGCCGCCCCGGCCGTTTCGGGCCGCCCCGGCTCGACACCGCCCGCGTCGAGCGCGCGCAACACGTCCTCCTTGAGCACCCGGCCATCCTTGCCCGAGCCGGGCACCGCCTCCAGCGCCAGGCCGTGCTCGCGTAGCAGGCGACGCACCGCGGGGCTGGCGGGAATGCGACCATAGGGGCCGCGCCCGCCGGTGGCCACCGGCGCGGCCGTCACGGGCGCGGGCGCGGCGCGTTCCGCCGGACGCCCGGTCGACGCCGGCGGTTCCGCCGAGGCACCTTCGCCCTCCCCGGCCCGCGCCGGCACATAGGCGAACAGCGGCGCATGCACGCGGGCGATCTCGCCCTTGGGCACATGCAGCCGGCTGATGGTGCCCGCCTCGGGGGCGGTGATCTCCACCAGCGCCTTGTCGGTCATGACGTCGACCAGCGGCTGATCCTCCTCGATGGCGTCGCCCTCGGCGACCCGCCACTCGACCACCTCGCACTCCACGATCCCCTCGCCGATATCGGGGAGGATGAAATCCTTGGCGGCGGCAACGGGCGCAGACGACGGTTCCGCCCCGGCAGGCGTCGGCTTCCCCACGGCAGCGGTCTGCCGCTCGTCCTGGGCTTTCGCGGCTTCCACTTCACCTTCGCTCTCGTAGGCAAACAGCGGCTCGTGCACCTTGGCGATCTCGCCCCTGGGTACGTAGAGCCGGGTGACCCGCCCCGCCTCCGGGGCGGTGATTTCCACCAGCGCCTTGTCGGTCATCACCTCGACCACGGGCTGGTCCTCCTCGATGGCGTCGCCCTCGGCGACCCGCCATTCGACCACTTCGCATTCCACGATACCTTCGCCGATATCGGGCAGCATGAAGTCACTCATCTCGTCCTCTCCTGTCCGGATATCGGTCGTCAATAGGCCAGGGTGGCCTTGATCGCCTCGAAGATCTTCAGATGGTCCGGCATGTACTCCTTCTCCAGGGTCAGCGGGAAGGGGGTATCGAGGCCGGTCACCCGGGCAATGGGCGACTCCAGGTACAGGAAGCAGCGCTCCTGGACGGTAGCGGCGATCTCGCCGGCGAAGCCGCCGGTCAGCGGCGCCTCGTGGGTGATCACCAGGCGGCCGGTCTTGAGCACCGACTCGACGACGGTGTCCTCGTCCCAGGGCAGGATGGAGCGCAGGTCGATCACCTCGCAGGAGATGCCCTCCCTCTCGGCGAGTTCCACGGCGCGGTCGATCACCTCCATCTGCGCGCCCCAGCCGAGCAGGGTGATGTCGGCGCCCTCCTTGGTCACCTCGGCCTCGCCGATGGGCAGCTGGTAGTCCTCCTCGGGCACCTCGCCGGTGGAGGCACGGTAGAGCCGCTTGGGCTCGAAGTACAGCACCGGGTCGGGGTCGCGGATCGCCGAGAGCAGCAGTCCCTTGGCCTGGTAGGGGTTGCGCGGCACCACGACCTTGAGGCCCGGGGTGTGGGCGAAGTAGGCCTCCGGCGACTGGGAGTGATAGTGGCCGCCGGCGATCCCGCCGCCATAGGGCGCACGGATGGTCAGGCCACCGACATTGAACAGGTCACCGGAGCGGTAGCGGAACTTGGCCGTCTCGTTGACGATCTGGTCGAAGGCCGGAAAGATGTAGTCGGCGAACTGGATCTCGGCCACCGGCACCGATCCCTGGGCGGCCAGGCCATTGGCGAAGCCGATGATCCCCTGCTCGACCAGCGGCGTATTGAAGCAGCGCGCCCTGCCGTACTTCTCCTGCAGATGACTGGTGGCACGGAAGACGCCGCCGAAGAAGCCCACGTCCTCGCCGAAGCAGATCACCTTCTCATCCTCGGCCATGGCGATGTCCAGGGCGTTGTTGATCGCCTGCAGCATGTTCATCTTCGGCATCTCACTCCCCTCCCTTCACGGCGGCGTCATCGCCGGCGACCACGTCGGGGTCGAGCGACCGCGCCCCTCGCGGGTAGGCGTCCGGGTACTGGCGGATATGGGTCTTGAGGTGATCGAGCTGACGCTGCAGCGCCGGGGTGACGTCGGCGTAGACGTCGGTGACCAGGCTGTCCAGCGGCGGCGGCGGGCGCTTCTCGGCGCGCTTCATGGTCTCCAGCACCTCGCGGCGCAGCCGCTCCTGGAGTTCCTTCTCCTCGTCCTCGCTCCACCAGTCGCGATCATTCAGCCAGTGCCGCATGCGCAGGATGGGGTCCTTCTCGCGCCAGGCCTCCTCCTCCTTCTTCGAGCGGTAGCCCGAGGGGTCGTCCGACGAGGAGTGGGCCGCCAGGCGGTAGGTCATGGCCTCGATCAGCACCGGCTGGTTATCCTCCACGGCGATGCGCCGGGCCTCCCGGGTGGCCTGGTAGACCGCCAGGATGTCGTTGCCGTCGACACGGATCACGTGCATGCGATAGCCGAAGGCCCGCGGCGCCACGCCGTCGGCGGCGAACTGCTCGACGGCGGGGGTGGAGATGGCGTAGCCGTTGTTGCGGCAGAAGAAGATCACCGGGACCTTGTGCACCGCCGCCATGTTGAGGGCGGCATGGAAGTCGCCCTCCGAGGCCGCCCCCTCGCCGAAGAATACCGTGGTGCAGTGGCCGTCGCCGGCCAGCTTCTGCCCGTAGGCGTAGCCGGTGGCCTGGGGAATCTGGGTGGCCAGCGGCGAGGAGATGGTCATGTAGTGGAGCTTGCGCGACCCGTAGTGGATCGGCATCTGGCGCCCCTTGCCGTAGTCCAGCTCGTTGCCGAACAGCTGGTTCATGAACTCGTCGAAGGTGAAGCCGCGGTAGGCCAGGGCGCCCTGCTCGCGGTACTGGGCCATGATCATGTCGGCGTCGTCCAGCGCCGCCGTGGCGCCGATCACCGCGGCCTCCTCCCCGGTGCACTGCATGTAGAAGCTCAGCCGCCCCTGGCGCTGGGCGGCCATCATGCGCTCGTCGAGCACCCGGGTGAAGACCATCGCCTGGTAGATGCGTCGCGCCTTGTCGCGCTCGAGGTCGGGCGCCTCGGCGCCCTCGAACAGGGTGCCGTCCTGCTGCAGCAGGCGAAAGGTGGGGATCGTGAACTCGTCGCCGGCCAGGAAGTCCGGCGAATGGATGTCTTGTGTCGTTGTCATCGTCCTGGTCCTTGGGTGGTGGCAGGAGCGCTACCGCCCCTTGTGAGGGCAGTGTCGACTCTAATGTAGCCAGGCGCCAGAGGTTTGCCCCAGCGCACCGCCAACGCCTAACAGTTGACGTTAACGTAAGATGCCATCAAACGCCTCCATCTTGCTAGTCCCGAGGCGAAATCCAAGTGAAAACACTGGCAACGACCGTGTCCCGGCTAACGCAGGTGACGCAGCAGCCGCTCGAAGGCGCTGTCGGCGGTGAGCGCCAGCAGCCCGATCGGCAGCGCCCCCTGGACGATATAGGCGGTGTTGCCGTTGACGATGCCGGAGATGATGGGGTCGCCGAGGTTGCTCGCCCCCACGGTGGCCCCGAGCGCGGCGGTGGCGATGTTGATGGTCACCGAGGTGCGCACCCCGGCCAGGATCACCGGTGCGGCCAGCGGCAGCTCCACCTGTCGCAGTACCTGCCCCTTGCTCATGCCCATGCCGCGAGCCGCTTCCTGCACCGCCGGGTCGATGCCCTGGAGCCCGGCCAGGCTGTTGCGCACGATGGGCAGCAGGCCGTAGAGCACCAGGGCGACGATGATCGGCAGGGTGCCGAAACCGAGCACCGGCACCGCCAGCGCCAAGACCGCCACCGGCGGAAAGGTCTGGCCCATGGAGGCGAGCTGGGCGACCAGCGGCAGGAAATCGCGGCCGAACGGGCGGGTGACCAGCACCGCCGCCCCCACCCCGGCCAGGCCCGCCAGCAGCGAGGCCACCCCCACCACCAGCAGGTGGCGGCCGAGCAGGGTCAGGAAGTCGGTACGCCGGTAGATCACCTCGCGCGAGTCCGGCTCGAGCCAGCGGAACCCGGCCTCCAGCTCGGCCATGCCCAGGCTCGCCAGCAACAGCAAACCGAGCCACACGAGGGGCAACCACCAGTGCCGCAGCGCGGCGGCGAGGCCGAATGCCAGCGCCCTCTCACTCATGCGGCCGCGCCCCCACCAGGCGCCGCAGCGAGAGTTCCCCCACCGGCATGTCCTCGTCGTCGACCACCGTGAGCCGGTCGGCGTGCTCGCGGAACATCACCGCCAGCGCCTGGCGCAGGGAGGCCTCGCGATGCACCCGGGCCCTGGCGATCAGCCGCGGCGAGAGCGGCAGCATCCGTGCGCCGACCCGGGTCAGCGCCGCCTCCTTGAAGCCGCGGTCGTCGCCGCCCAGCAGCGAGGCGACGAAGGCGTCGGCGGGCTCGCGCACCAGGTCGAGCGGCACCCCCTGCTGGACGATGCGTCCCGCATCCATCACCACCAGTCGGTCGGCCAGTCGCAGCGCCTCGTCCATGTCGTGGGTGACGAAGACGATGGTCTTGTGCAGCCGCGACTGGAGGTCACGCAGCTCCTCCTGCAGCGCGTCCCGGGTGATGGGGTCCAGCGCCCCGAAGGGCTCGTCCATCAGCAGGATCTCGGGGTCGGCGGCCAGGGCGCGGGCGACGCCGACGCGCTGGGCCTGGCCACCGGAGAGCTGGTGGGGATACTTGTCGGCGAAGCTCTCCATCGGCAGCCCCAGCAGTGTCATCAGTTCCTCGACCCGCGCCTGGATCCTGGCCCGGGGCCACTTCAGCAACCGCGGCACCAGGCCGATGTTGCGGGCCACCGTCCAGTGGGGAAAGAGGCCGGTGCTCTGAATGACATAGCCGATGCGCCGGCGCAGGGTCTGTTCGTCGAAGTTGCGCACCGGCTGGCCATCGAGGTGGATCTCGCCGGCGCTGTGCTCGATGAGGCGGTTGATCATGCGCAGGGTGGTCGACTTGCCGCAGCCGGAGGTGCCCACCAGGGCACAGAACTCGCCCCGCTCGACGCGCAGCGAGATACCGTCCACGGCCGTCTCGCTGCCGAAGCGCTTGGTCACGTCGAACAGCTCGATCATCTCGTCCCCCCGGGGTGCAGTCGTTCGGTCAGCGCCCCCAGCAGCGCGTCCGCCACCAGCGCCATGACGAGGATCGGCAGGGCCCCCAGCAGCACCAGGTCCATGGCGGCCTGGCCCAGCCCCTGGAAGATGAAGCCGCCCAGGCCGCCGGCCCCGATCAGCGCCGCCACGGCCGTAAGGCCGATGGCCTGCACCGTGGTGATGCGCAGCCCCTCGAGCATCACCGGCAGCGCCAGGGGCAGGCGCACCTGCAGGAACACCTGGCGAGGGCTCATGCCCATCCCCCGGGCCGACTCGATCACCGCCGGGTCCACGCCCTCCAGCGCCACGAAGGTGTTGCGTACCATGGGCAGCAGGCTGTAGCCGACCAGGGCAAGGAAGGCCGGCGCCCAGCCGATGCCGCGGACGCCCAGGGCCGCCAGCCACCCAACATTGGCCGCCAGCCAGGCCAGCGGCGCCAGCAGCAGGCCGAACAGCGCCAGGCTGGGGATGGTCTGCAGGAAGTTGAGCACGCCGAAGCCGGCCTTCTGCAGGCCGGCATGCCGGCGCATGAGAAGCGCCAGCGCGACCCCGATCACCAGGCTCGCCCCCACCGCCGCCCCGACCAGGCCGAGGTGGTACCCCACCGCCGCGGCGAACTGGTCGCTGCGCCCCCGATACTCCTGCAGCAGCGCCAGGGGCTCCAGCCAGGACGCCAGGGCCAGCCACCAGGCGAGCAGCACCGGCACCAGCAGCCCCCAGCCCGCGAGCCGCGGCAGGCGCAACCGGGCACGCAGCTCGATCAGCGCCAGCAGCAGCAGGAACAGCAGCACCCAGAAGGCGCCGCCGAGGCCCAGCCGCGCCTGGGGCTGGGCCGGGTCGACGAGCCGCGTCACCGCGAGACCCAGCCAGGCCGGCATCGCCATCAGCAGCAGCACGGCCAGGGCCAGCACCAGGCGCAGCCGCCCCGTGGTGGGACGCCAGGCCAGGGCCGCCACCGCCAGCAGCGGCAGGCAGCCGGCAAGCGCCCCGGTCCAGCCGACCACCTCATGGGCGCGGAAGCCGCTACCGGGCACGATGCGGTTGGGCGCCACGCTGACCGCCTCGAGCCCCAGCCAGGCGGCCAGGGCGACCAGCATCAGCAGTGGCAGCACCCGATTGGGTCGCAGCACCTCCCGGCGCATGGCGTCGCTCAATCGTCCAGGTCGTCGAGGAAGTCCGCCGCCACCCGACGCGGATCGCGGCCGTCGACCGCCACCTCGCCGTTGAGGCGCTGCAGGGTCTCGAGGTCCAGGGCCTCGAAGAGCGGGGCCAGCAGCGACTCGATCTCCGGGTGGGCCGCCAGCACGCTCTCGCGCACCACCGGGGCGGGCTGGTAGACCGGCTGCACGCCCAGGCTGTCCTCCAGCACCACCAGGCCCAGGGCGCCGAGGCCGCCGTCGGTGCCGTAGGTCATGGCCGCGTTGACCCCGCTGGTCTGCTGGGCGGCGGCACGCATGGTGGCGGCGGTGTTGCCGCCGGAGAGCACCAGCAGCTGCGCGTCGGAGAGCTCGAAGCCATAGGCCTGCTGGAAGGCGGGCAGCGCCTGCTCGGACTCGACGAACTCGGCGCTGGCGGCGAACTTGAACTCCCCGCCATCGGCCAGGTAGTCGGCCAGGTCCTCGAGGGTCGCGAGCCCATGTTCCCGGGCCAGGTCGCCGCGCACGCTCATCGCCCAGGTGTTGTTGGCACTGGCCGGCGTCAGCCACACCAGGCCGTTGTCGGCGTCGCGTTCGCGCACCGTCTCGTAGGCCCGCTCGGCATCGTGCCAGACGTCGCTGTCGGTCATGTCGAAGAAGAAGGCCCCGTTCCCGGTGTATTCCGGGTAGAGGTCGATCTCGCCGGCCAGCAGCGCCTGGCGCACGATGCTGGTGCCACCCAGCTGCAGGCGATCCTGCACCTCGATGCCGCCGGCCTCGAGCCGCTGCAGGATCAGCTGGCCGAGCACCGAGCCCTCGGTATCGATCTTCGAGGAGACCGTGACCGGATCATCGGCCCGAACCGTGGCTAGCGTCAGGAAGGTGCCGGCGACCAGCGCCGCGAGTCCGTTCAGGGTGCGGTTCATGCGTACCACCCGTATGCTGGTGACTGTAGCCGGAGTATAAGGCCTGTATAGCTTGACTGTCAGACAGCGGACTCAACGTGGAACCCCCGATCATGATCCCGTCGCCCCTCGACCTGCTCGATCGCTGCCATGACCCGCTGGTCCGGGACCTGGCCTGGGTCCTGCTGGCCCCCGACCTGCTCGACATGCCCTGGACCGGGCGACCGACCCGCGCCGAGCTGGGACTCGCCGACGACGCGGCCCTGGCCGGCTGGCTCGACGCGCTCGAGGCGAACCCCGACGCACTGGCGCACCGTATCGGCGCGACGCTCAGGGGCCGCATGGGCCTCTACCACGAATGCCTCTGGCAGTTCCTGCTGGAAACCGCACCGGGCACCCGGCTGCTGGCCCACAACCTGCGCATCCATCGGGACAAGGTGACGCTGGGCGAGCTCGACCTGCTCTATCGTCATCGCGGGGATCCGACACCGGTCCACCTGGAAGTCGCCATCAAGTTCTATCTCGGCCTGCCGGAGGGCCCCGGGGCGCCCTCCGACCAGGCACGCTGGATCGGCCCCGGCGGTGCCGACAGCCTCGCTACCAAGCGCGAGCACCTGCATCAGCATCAACTGCGCCTGACCGAGACCATCGAGGCCAGGGAGGCCATCCGCGCGCTGATGCAGCCCGACATGTCCGGCACCAGCCGGGCGCCGGCGCTCCATCGACGGCTGGCCATCCCCGGGGTGCTCTTCTACCCCTGGCACACCCACCTGCCGCCACCCGAAGAAGCCACCGTCGATCACCTGCGCGGCACCTGGCTGTTCTGGCGCGACTGGCGGCGGTTCCGCGACGGCCTGCCCCGCGGCACCCGCGGTGCCTGGCTGCGCAAGCCCCACTGGTTCGCCCTGCCCCGTCCCGGCGACCTGCTGCCACTGCGCGAGCTCGAGTCGCAGCTGGCACAGCACTTCGGCCAGCCCGCCCCACCGGTGCAGATCATGCTCGGACGAAGGGGCGGCGGCAAGCAGCGCCTCTTCCTGGTCGACGACGACTGGCCGCGGCAGATTCCGCTTCCCCCGAACCGCGATGCCCGCCCCGCTCATCCGGTAGCGCCTTCGTCTGGCCCAAGTAGCCGTTCGAGCAGTGCCGACTGACGGGGTATCAGCCCGACCCGCAATCCGAGCGGCCGGTAGACGCGATTCATCACGCCGAGCGAGACGTTCCCCTTGTCCCCCTCCATGTCCGACAGGGTGCGGCGACTGACGCCGACGAGGCGCGCATAGTCCTCCTGGGAGAACCCCAGTACCTCGCGGCGCAGGGTTCGAAGCAGCTGCCCTTCGCTGATTTCGCCGTCGAACAGCTGTCGCGTCAGGGCCACCAGCCTGGCTTCGCGCTCGTCCGGCGTATGCTCGCGACGCTTCATGCCAGCCTCCAGCGACCGAGCCGCTCATCCAGCGCTCGCAACCCGACGGCCGGCATGGTCAGGATACGCTCGGGCACCCCTCGGTCCTGCAAGCGATCCCTGAGGCCCACGAGTCCTGCCGCCGTGGCCATGAGCTCATCCAGCATCCGAGCGGGGGACGCCAGGTCGGCCAGTGCCTCGCTGATGGCCTGCCAGTCGAACTCGCCGCCTTCCTCGAAGGGAGAGCCCCAGCGCGTGGTTCTCGTCACGCCCTCCGGGTCGGCCTTCATGGGAGCAAAATCGAAGACGGGAGAGTGCCAGATACCTTCCGGTCGCTTCAGCAACGCCGCGTTGCGTCCATGATTATCCGAGTTGCCGAAGGCAACATTCAGCAGGTCGCGCTTGACCCATTCGATGACGAAGGCTTCCCTGTCGAACGTCTCGCCAAGCTCCACCACGCGGTACTGGGCATCGAGCAGCTCGACCAGCCGCCGAATCACGGTAAAGTGGTTCAAGTGGGTGCCGGGGGCGGCCCCGACCAGGGCATAGATGGATTCCAGTCCGCAACGAACCAGCCCCCCCGGACGCATCTCGACGTCGAAGCGGGGCAACCACAGCGACGGGTAACGCTCTCCCTCGATCAGGCGCATGGCAGCCGTATCGATGGTGTCGACACCGAGAGAAGCCAACTCCTGATAGTAGTGATACTCGGTGCGCAGGATGTCACAGTCATCCTGGCTGCGGCGGCCGCGGGGAAACTTCACCAGGTAATGCGGATCCGGTTGTCGGGGATCATCCTGCCAGGTGTCGATCCACACCTGCTCGCCCTGGCCCAGGCGCAGCAGTAGCTTCGGGGCCTCGCCACCGGCTCCGGTGGCACCGCCACTGGCCGCCCCCATCTGCTGAGCATATTCGAGGAAGTCCGCATGCCGCTCGACGACATCGGCCAGGCTGAAGCGCCGTTGAGGCAACCGGGAACCGGCAGGAGCCTCCGGCACGGCTTCCTTGATGCGCAGGTTGCCGACCGGGGCGATGGTGCCGTACCTCAGCAGCGCCATGTCCTGCTGGCCGACCGGTACGTCCTGGAGCCCGAGATGCTCGACCCAGTAACGGCGGCTGGCGCCGGCCGGCATGATATCCTCGAGAAAGCCGAACCAGCGCGGAGCCTGGTGCTTCATCATCAGCTCCACCGGCAGCGTCAAGCTGCAGGCATGCTCATCGTCACGGAACATCCACTCCAGTGCATGGTCCTGCAGGTAACCCAGCCGGACCCGGCCGCGGGTGCCCCGCTCCGGCTCGGGGAACTCCAGCACGGCGGCATCCTGCCAGCGATGTGCGAGATAGAGTTGTAGCGTCAGTTGCATGGCCGGCCATCGATGTGAGTTATTCTGCTCATATTATAGCCTTCGCGGCAATATTGAGAAAAATAATTCCCCAAAACTACGCATCCGAGTTTTTTTGAGCGGAATATTGCTCCCCCTTCCAGGCTATCCCTCTTCCCTGGCAGACGGCCTGACAGCAAAACGCCCGGCCCATCCTGTCGATGGCGCCGGGCGTCGTGGCCAAGGCGGCAGGGGGCGGGTCAGTCGGCGGGCTGCTCGTAGACCCAGGTCGTGCCCTCGCGGGCGTCCTTGAGGATGATGCCGAGCGCGGCCAGCTCGTCGCGGATGCCATCGGCCGTGGCGAAGTCCTTCGCCTTCTTGGCCTCGGCACGGGCCGCGATCCTCGCCTCGATCTCGGCCTCACTCAGCGGCAGCTCCCCCGCCCCGCCCTTGAGGAAGGCCGCCGGGTCCTGGGTGAGCAGCCCCAGCACCCCACCCAGGCGCTTGAGCTCATGGGCCAGGGCCGGCGCCTGCCCGGGAGCCTCCTTCTTGGCCCGGTTCAGTTCGCGAGCCAGGTCGAAGAGCACCGAGAGCGCTTCCGCCGTATTGAAGTCGTCGTCCATGGCCGCGGTGAAGCGCGCCTCGAAACGACCGTCCACCCCGTCCTCGGCCGCTGCGGCGCCCTCGAGCGCCAGCCCTTCGAGCGAGACGCCTTCAAGGGAGTTGTAGAAGCGCTCCAGTGACTTGCGCGCCTCCGAGAGCGACTCCGGGGCGTAGTTGATCGGACTGCGGTAGTGGCTCGCCACCAGCAGGTAGCGCACCACCTCCGGGTCGTGCACCTCGAGCACCTCGCGGATGGTGAAGAAGTTGCCCAGCGACTTGGACATCTTCTCCTGGTCCACCCGCACCGCCCCGGCGTGCATCCAGGTGTTGACGTAGGGCTTGCCGGTGGCCGCCTCGCTCTGGGCGATCTCGTTCTCATGGTGGGGGAAGGTCAGGTCCGGCCCGCCGCCATGGATGTCGAAGGTCTCGCCCAGGCAGCAGGTCGACATCGCCGAGCACTCGATGTGCCAGCCCGGACGCCCCTCGCCCCAGGGCGATGGCCAGCTGGCCTCCCCCGGCTTGGCCGCCTTCCACAGCACGAAGTCGAGCGGGTCCTCCTTGTGCTCGTCGACCTCGACCCTGGCGCCGGCGCGCATCTCGTCGAGGTCGCGGTTGTTGAGCTTGCCGTAGCCCTCGAACCGGCGCACCCGGTAGTAGACGTCGCCGTTGTCCGCGGCATAGGCGTAGTCCTTGGCGATCAGCGTCTCGATCATGGCGACGATCTCGCCGATATGGCCGGTGGCGCGGGGCTCGTGATCCGGGCGCAGCACGAAGAGCCGCGCCTCGTCCTCGTGCATGGCGGCGATCATGCGCTCGGTGAGCGAATCGATCGACTCGCCGTTCTCGTCGGCGCGCCTGAGGATCTTGTCGTCGATGTCGGTGATGTTGCGCACATAGGTGACATCGAAGCCGCGCCAGCGCAGGTAGCGGGTGATGACATCGAAGGCCACCATCACCCGGGCGTGGCCCAGGTGGCAGTAGTCGTAGACGGTCATGCCGCAGACGTACATGCGAATCCGGCCCGGCTCGATGGGCGTGAAGGCTTCCTTGCGACGCGTCAGCGTGTTGTAGATCTGCATGTCACCCCTTCTTCTGGCCTTGCTCTTTTTTCTGGGCTTCTTGCTTCTGAACCTTGGCCCAGCTGTCCTTCAGCCCCACGGTGCGGTTGAACACCAGCCTGTCGCCCCGGCTGGCGTGGCGGTCGGCGCAGAAATAGCCCACCCGCTCGAACTGGAAGCGCGATTCGGGCCTGGCGTCGGCCAGGCTCGGCTCGCCGATCGCCCGGCACACCACCAGCGACTCGGGATTGAGGTGGTCGAGGAAATCGGCGTCCTTGTCACGGTCGGGCTGCTCGACCTGGAAGAGATTGTCGTAGAGGCGCACCTCCATGGGCACGCCATGGGCGGCGCTGACCCAGTGGATCACGCCCTTCACCTTGCGGCCTTCGGGGTTCCTGCCGAGGGTGTCGAAATCCACCGAGCAGTGAAGCTCCTCGATCTCGCCGGCCTCGTTCTTGATCACCTCGTCGCAGCGGATGACATAGCTGTTGCGCAGGCGCACCTCCTTGCCCGGCGCCAGGCGGAAGAACTTCTTCGGCGGCTCCTCCATGAAATCGTCCTGGTCGATATAGAGCTCGCGGGTGAAGGGCACCTCGCGCACGCCCATGTCCTCCCGGGCCGGGTGCCCGGGCACCTCATAGACCTCCTCGAAGTCCTCGGCCACGTTGGTCAGCACCACCTTGAGGGGCTTGAGCACGGCCATGGCGCGGGGGGCGTTGTCCTCGAGGTCGGCGCGGATGGCGTGGTAGAGCATGGCGATATCGACCAGGCCGCCGTCGGCACGCGTCACACCGATCATCTCGCAGAACTTGCGGATCGACGCCGGGGTATAGCCGCGGCGACGCATGCCCGAGATGGTCGGCAGGCGCGGGTCGTCCCAGCCGTCGACGATGCCTTCGTCCACCAGCAGCTTGAGCTTGCGCTTGGAGGTCAGGGTGTAGTTGAGGTTGAGCCGGGCGAACTCGATCTGGCGCGGCGTCACCGGTACCGGCAGGTTGTCGAGGAACCACTCGTAGAGCGGGCGGTGGTCCTCGAACTCCAGGGTACAGATCGAGTGGGTCACGCCCTCGATGGCATCCGACTGGCCATGGGTGAAGTCATAGGAGGGATAGATCTTCCACTTGTCGCCGGTCTGGTGATGGTGGGCATGGCGGATGCGGTAGAGGATGGGGTCACGCAGGTTGATGTTCGGCGAGGCCATGTCGATCCTGGCCCGCAGCACCTTCTCGCCCTCGGCGAACTCGCCGATGCGCATGCGCTCGAGCAGGTCGAGACTCTCCTCGGGCGAGCGATCGCGATAGGGGCTGGGGCGCCCCGCTTCGGTCAGGGTGCCACGGTACTCGCGGATCTCGTCGGCCGAGAGGTCGTCGACATAGGCCTTGCCCTCGCGCACCAGGTGCTGGGCCCAGGCGTAGAGCTGGTCGAAATAGTCCGAGGCGAAGCGCACCGGGCCGGCCCACTCGAACCCCAGCCAGGCGACGTCCTGCTTGATGGCATCGATGTAGGCCTGCTCCTCCTTCGCCGGATTGGTGTCGTCGAAGCGCAGGTGACAGTCACCCCCGAACTGCTCGGCGAGCCCGAAATTCAGGCAGATCGACTTGGCATGGCCGATGTGCAGGAAGCCATTGGGCTCCGGCGGGAAGCGCGTGACGATCTTGCCGGCGCGGCCGGCCTCGATCTCCTCGCGAATCTGGTTGCGGATGAAGTTCGGCGCGCTGGTGGTATCGGTGGTCATGTTGAGAAGAACAGCCTCTGGTTAAAAGGTGCAGGCGTGGAGAGCCCTGAGCGGTTTGGCCGTGCTCACAGCGAGGGGCGCCGGGGCCATTTCCCGAGGGTATCGCAATATCTATATCGCTCGAGGCTGATCCGGCGACAGGTCTACGAGGGGGCGCTGTGAACCCCTCCCTGGGCGCTACCGACGCCATCCCTGGCGTAGGCCCCCTCTACGACCTGCCCCCGGCGCCTCTCGCTTCGGGCTCGCTTCGCGCATCGAAGCAAAACCGGTATTATAGCGCCACGCCCATGGGCAACGCCAAGGCAACGCCCCTCTATCGTACAGGAACTTATCGATGATCATTCTGCAGACCAATTTCGGTGACATCACCATCGCCCTGAACCACGAGAAGGCACCGAAGACCGCAGCCAATTTCGAGCAGTACGTGCGCGACGGGCACTACGACAACACCCTCTTTCACCGCGTGATCGACGGCTTCATGGTCCAGGGTGGCGGTTTCGACACCGACTTCAACCAGAAGCCGACCCGGGACCCGATCGAGAACGAGGCCGACAACGGCCTGACCAACGCCACCGGCACCCTGGCCATGGCACGCACCCAGGACCCGCACTCGGCCACCGCCCAGTTCTTCATCAACGTGGGCGACAACGATTTCCTCAACCACAGCGGCAAGTCGATCCAGGGCTGGGGCTACTGCGTGTTCGGGGAGGTGGTCGAGGGCATGGACGTGGTCGAGAAGATCAAGGCCGTGCCCACCACCCGTCGCGGCATGCACGCCGACGTGCCCGCCGACGACGTCATCATCCAGCGCGCCTACTTCAAGGACGAGGCCGACGCCTGAGCCTTTTCGCCGACCGGTCGCACGCCCGCCTCCCGCGGGCGTGTTGCGTTACGCCCCGGGTCACCGAGTACCACGCGAGAGCCCATCATGACCACCCTGCTGATATCCGACCTGCACCTGCACCCCGGCGCGCCCGACGTCACCGAGGGCTTTCTTCGCTGGCTCGAGGCGCGCGCCGACGGCGTCGATGCCCTCTATGTCCTCGGCGACTTCTTCGAGGCCTGGATCGGTGACGACCTGCTCGACCTCGGCGACGCCGACCCCACCGGCAACGCCGCCCTGGCGCAACGGGTGGCGAAGGCCCTGCGCCGCCTGGCCGATGGCGGCACCGAGATCCGGCTGATGCACGGCAACCGCGATTTCCTGCTCGGCGAGCGCTTCGCCCGCGACGCCGGGGCCTCGCTGCTCCCCGACCCCGCCGTGGTCGAACTCGGCGGCCAGCGGGTGCTGCTGATGCACGGCGACAGCCTCTGCACCCGTGACGAGGCCTACATGGCCTTCCGGGCCCAGGCCAGGAATCCCCAGTGGCAGCAGCAGATCCTGGCCATGCCGATCCAGGACCGCCTCACCCTGGCACAGTCGCTGCGCCAGCAATCCGGCGAGGCCACCTCCAACAAGGCCGACGACATCATGGACGTCACCCCCGAGGAGGTGGAGAAGGTCATGGCCGAGCACGGCGTGACCAGCCTGATCCATGGCCACACCCACCGTCCCGCCGTTCACCGGCTCGAGGTCGACGGCCAGCCCGCCCGACGCTACGTGCTCGGCGACTGGCAACCCGGCCAGGGCTGGGAGATCGTGGTCGAGGACGGCGGCGAGCCCGAGCTGCGGGAGTTCAGTCTCTAGAGGCGCACAGGCACCTCTGCAGCTCGGTTTCCAGCTCCTCTGCCTGGGGCAGACTCCCCGCCTCGCCGATCACCTCCAGCCGCGAATCCTGCCGCCAGGCGCTGGCGGTCAGGCTCACCGCCCCGGCGGCGCGGTTGTAGAGCTTCCAGCCCGCCTCGCTATGCAGCACGCCCTTGACCCGCAACCCGCGAGGCAGTTCTCCCAGAAGCGCCGTGACCCGGTCGAGGTCGAAGACGTCGTCGGGGTGCCAGCGCCACCCCAGGGTGGCATAGCCCAGCGAACCGCCCTCCTCGCGCACGGGCTTGCCCGGGGTCGGCTCGTCGGCACCGAAGTCCTCCAGCAACAGGCTGCCGGCCGCCGCCTCGCGTAGCCGGCGATGCGCCTCGCTGTCGGGTGACGCCCGATGAGGTGGCTCGCCTCCCGCCGCCTCGATGAGCAGGGACAGGGGCAGCTCGCCGTGGGGCGCCGGCCGGACCCACTTCTTGGCTGGCCAGCTCTCGCCCAGCAGGGCCTCGGCGGCCGCGAGCTGCTCCGGCGTCGCCAGGTCCGTCATGGTCAGGGCCACGGCATCGGCCATCTCCAGCTGGTCGCGGAAGGTCTCGTGTTCCCGGGCCCGGGGATCGTCCAGGCGTCGCGGGTCGAGCACGGCGATGATGTCGCGGACCTCCAGCACCCCGGCGAAGGCCTCCCCGCGCAATACCTCAAGCAACCCGGCCGGGTGACCGAGCCCCGAGGGCTCGATGATCAAGCGGTCGGGACGATGGCGATGCAGCAGGTTGACCAGGGTCGCCTGCATCACGAAGGCGAGCTGACAGCAGAGGCATCCCCCCGGCAACCCCTTGACCACCAGGTCATCGCGCTCGGCAAACATCGCCTGGTCGATGCCCACCTGGCCGAACTCGTTGATCAGCACCGCCCAGCGTTCTCCCGGGGGCTTCTGCTCGATCAGGCGATGGATCAGGGTGCTCTTGCCGCTGCCGAGGAAACCGGTGATCAGGTGAACGGGAAGATTGGCGATCGGAGTCAGCATGGCACGGATCCTGGCAAAACCTTGAATGTTACAAGATAACATTATTGCCGTCAGGCGTCACCGCCGGAGCGATGGTCCGCTGGTCGGCTAGCACGTCGGGGCCGGGGTGGTGTCGGGGGCTTATGGAAGATAACGGTATAAATAGCAGCCACGTAAAGAGTGGTCACGAAAGAGGGGCGCCGTGGCGCCCCTCCGTTACCGAACGGCCAGTGTCGCTCAGAGACGCTCGATATCGGCCTTGTCACGCAGGTCGTCGAGCAGCCCCTGGATGGCCGCCTGGGCCCGCAGCCGCTCGGCCATGCGCGCCACGAAGAGCTCGGTCTCGCTGTCGACCTCACCCGGTTCGACGCGATCCAGGGCGAGCAGCACCACCCGGTCGCCGGCGACGGCATGCCCATAGACCGGCTCATCGCCCTCGGGCGCCGGCAGGCGGAAGGCGGCCTGCAGCACGGCCTCGGGCAGGCCGTCGGCATCCTGACGACTGACGCCCTCGGCCTGCTGCCACGCGATCTCGGTTGCCTCACCGGTCCGCAGCTGCTCGACGCGCTCGGCGGCGAGCTCGATCAACGCCTCGCGCCGCAGTTGCGACTCGACACCGGCCCGCACCCTGTCACGCACCTCGTCGAGGTCCAGCACCGTGGCCTCGCGATGGTCGGCTACCCGCAGCACCAGGCGGCGATCCTCGTCGAGCTCGATCACCTCGCTGTTGTAGCCCTCCTCGAGGACGTCGGCGGTGAACGCCTCGGCCATCACCCCCGGCTCGGCGAGCACGCCCTCGGCCCCATCGCGGGAAACCCAGTCGCTCTCGTGCAGCTCCAGGCCGATGTCGTCGGCCACGCTCTGCAGATCATCGGCGGCGAAGCTCTCGTCGATCAGGCGCTGGACACGCTCGTTGAACTCGCCGGCAACACGGGATAGCGCTGCCTCACGCCGCAAATCATCGCGCACCTGCTCGAAAGGGGGGCGCTCCAGCGCCGTGACCTTGAGCAGGTGCAGGCCGTTGTCGGTCTCGACGATATCGGAGACCTGGCCCTCGTCCAGGGCGAAGGCGGCGTCCTCGAAGGCCTCGCCGAAGAAGCCACGGCTGATCACGCCGAGATCCCCGCCCTGCTCGGCCGAGACGGTATCATCCGAGACCTCCGCAGCCAGGTCGGCGAACGCCTCGCCCTCGGCCAGGCGCTCGCGCACGGCCTCGAGCTCGGCCACGGCCTCCTCGCGGGAGCGCTCGCCGTTGAAGGTGAGCATGATATGCGAGACACGACGGTCGGCATCGCGACCGCGCTCCCGCCACAACTCGCGCAGCGCCTGCTCCTCGATCTCGATCTCGTCGGCCATCTGCTGGCGGTCGATGATCACGTACTCCAGGCGAACCTGCTCGGGACGCTGGTAGTTCTCGACATTGGCCTCGTAGTGGCGCTGCATCGCCTCTTCGCTGACCTCCAGCTCGTCGTCGAGATCGGCGGCGGAGAGGGCATGGTAGCGGAAGCTGCGGGTCTGACGCTGCAGCGCCCCCAGCCTCTCCTGCTCGGCGGGCAGGGTGAAGTCGCTGAAGGCCAGCCCCTGCTGCAGCTGCTGGCGCTTCATGTCGACACGCAACTCCTCGCGAAAGGAGAGCGGCGTATAGCCGGCGCTGGCGAGGCGATTACGGAACAGCTCGCTGGAGAAGCGGCCGTCCTGGTCCTGGAACTCCGGCAAGGTGACGATCAGCTGGTCGAGCTGTTCCTCCGAGAGGTGCAGCCCGCCCTCCTCGGCATACTGGGTCAACAGACGATCCGTGATCAACTGGTCGAGCATCTGGTTCCGCAGGGCCCGCTCCTGTTCCGGCGGCACCTGGCCGCTGCGGATGGCACGCTGCACCTCCAACTCGAGTTGGTGGCGGGTGATCGGTTCGCCGTTGACCTTGACGATGTCATCGCCACCACCGCCGAACAGCCCCACCAGGGACTCCACGCCGAACAGCGCCATGGTCACGACCACGGCACCGATGATGATCTTGGCGCCCCAGCTCCTGGAGCGATCTCGAATACTTTGCAGCATGCAGGCCTCGGCTGATGAAGTTGGCAAGGACGCGCCACATTATACGCATCCCGGGGATGCTCGCGGCCATCCGGGCACCGGCAGCGCGGTGCCGCTGAAACGAAGACAGGCGCACCGCCGGGGCGATGCGCCTGTAGGAAGATCAACCGTCAGTGGTGCGGAGCCACCCATCCACTCAGTTGACGGAATCCTTGAGCGCCTTGCCGGCCTTGAAGCTCGGCACCTTGGCAGCACTGATTTCGATCGGCTGGCCGGTCTGCGGGTTGCGGCCGGTGCGGGCGGCACGCTCCTTCACGGCGAAGGTACCGAAGCCCACCAGAGAGACGCTCTCGCCCTTCTTGAGGCTCTCGGCCACGGTCTCGACCATGGCGTCCAGAGCACGGGAAGCGGCTGCCTTGGGAATGTCGGCAGATGCAGCGATGGCTTCGATCAGCTCGGATTTGTTCACACTTCACCCCTTGACTGTTTCAGAAAATGACTCTAATCGACGCGACTTTTGGCTGAATAACGCGATCAAAGCATGGCGCAATTTATAGCAATGCGATGAAACACCTGTCAAGCAACCTCGCGCGCCAAACCCCATCATGTCGGGCTTTTCACGCCGACATGATGGACTTTTTATCGTTAATGCGTGCTGATCATCGAGTGTGAAGAGGCTGCGTCGTCTGGCCGCGATTCCTCGCTTGCTGCATCCGGCTTCTCTACCAGCGCCACCTCCATGACCTCGTCGATCCAGCGAACAGGCCTGATGTCGAGTGCTTCCTTGATATTGTCCGGCACCTCCTTGAGATCCCGGCGATTCTCTTCGGGCACAAGCACGATCTTTATACCACCGCGCCGCGCGGCCAGCAATTTCTCCTTCAGGCCGCCGATCGGCAGCACCTCGCCGCGCAGGTTGACCTCGCCGGTCATGGCCACGTCGCAGCGAACCGGGCGCACGGTGTAGGCCGAGATCATGGCCGTGACCATGGCGATGCCGGCACTGGGCCCGTCCTTGGGCGTGGCGCCCTCGGGCACGTGAATGTGCAGGTCCTCCTTCTCGAAGCGCTCCGGGTCGATGCCGAGCGCCAGGGCCCGGGCCCGCACCACGGTATGGGCCGCGCTCACCGACTCCTTCATGACATCGCCCAGCGAGCCGGTCTTGTTGATGCGGCCCTTGCCGGGGGTGACCACCGACTCGATGCTGAGCAGCTCGCCGCCCACCGAGGTCCAGGCCAGGCCGGTCACGCGCCCCACCTGGTCCTCCTGGTCGGCCAGGCCATAGCTGTAGCGGCGCACCCCGGCGTAGGGCTCGATATCCGCCGCCGCCAGCACCACCGGGGCCTGGGCGCCCTCCTTCGCCTCGCGCTCGAGACGCTCGCGCAGCACCTTGCGGCACACCTTGGCGATCTGTCGCTCGAGCTCGCGCACCCCGGCCTCGCGGCTGTAGTAACGAATCAGCTCGAGCAGCGCCTCGTCGGAGAAGGCCAGCTCCTCGTCCTTGAGGCCGTTGGCCTTGAGCTGCTTGGGCACCAGGTAGCGCCGGGCGATGGCCAGCTTCTCGTCCTCGGTGTAACCCGGCAGCCGGATCACCTCCATGCGGTCGAGCAGCGGCCCGGGAATGTTCATCGAGTTGGCGGTGCAGATGAACAGGGTCTCGGACAGGTCGTAGTCCAGCTCCAGGTAGTGGTCGCTGAAGGTATTGTTCTGCTCCGGATCGAGCACCTCGAGCAGCGCCGAGGCCGGGTCGCCACGATGGTCCATGCCGATCTTGTCGACCTCGTCGAGCAGGAACAGCGGGTTCTTGACGCCGGCCCTGGCCATGCGCTGGATCAGCTTGCCGGGCAGCGAGCCGATATAGGTGCGGCGGTGGCCGCGGATCTCGGACTCGTCGCGCACCCCGCCGAGCGCCAGGCGCACGTACTTGCGGTTGGTGGCCCGGGCGATGGACTGCCCCAGCGACGTCTTGCCGACCCCCGGCGGCCCCACCAGGCAGAGCACCGGGCCCTTGAGCTTCTTGACCCGCTTGTGCACAGCAAGGTACTCGAGGATCCGCGCCTTGACCTCGTCGAGGCCGTAGTGGTCCTCGTCGAGCACCTGCTGGGCATGGACCAGGTCGTGCCTGACCCGGGTGCGCTTCTTCCACGGCACCGACACCAGCCAGTCGAGATAGGAGCGCACCACCGTGGCCTCGGCCGAGGACGGCGACATCATCCTCAGCTTGCCGAGTTCCTGGTTCGCCTTGTCGGCCGCCTCCTTGGGCATGCCGGACTCCTTGATCGCCTGCTCGTACTTGTCGGCCTCGTTGGGCATGTTCTCGAGCTCGCCCATCTCCTTCTGGATGGCCTTCATCTGCTCGTTGAGGTAGTACTCGCGCTGGGACTTCTCCATCTGGTCCTTGACCCGCGAGCGGATGCGCTTCTCGACCTGCAGCAGGTCGATCTCGGACTCGATCAGCGCCATCAGGTGCTCGATGCGATCGCGCACCCGATCCATCTCCAGCAGCTGCTGCTTGTCGTCGATCTTCAGCGACAGATGGGCGCAGATGGTGTCGACCAGGCGACTCGGGTCCTCGATGCCGGAGAGCGAGTTGAGCACCTCGTTGGGCACCTTCCGGGACATCTTGACGTACTGCTCGAACTGGTTGAGCAGCACGCGCACCAGGGCCTCCTGCTCCCGGGCGGTGAGCGGTTCACTCTCGCGCAGCGACACTTCGGCCCGGCTGTAGCCGTCGTCGACCACGACGATCTCGCCGACATCGGCACGCGACGTCCCTTCGATCAGCACCTTGACGGTCCCGTCGGGCAGCTTGAGCAGTTGCATGATCTCGGCCACGGTGCCGATGGAGAACAGATCCTCCCCGTCCGGATCGTCCTTGCTGGCCTCGCGCTGGGCGACCAGAAGGACACGCTTGTCGGCGGCCATGGCCGCCTCGAGGGCCAGGATCGACTTCTCCCGGCCGACGAACAACGGAATGACCATCTGCGGGTAGACGACCACGTCCCGCAGCGGCAAAAGGGGCAGACTCAGGGTCTGTTCGGCGTTCTGCTGCATCGCAGACGTTCCTCAAACGAAATCGGGTGGATACGAACTCTTCGGATACTGGGGGAGTGGGGGCGACGCAGCGGCTTTGCAAGGCGTCTGGCGCCCGGGCGCCGGAAAAAGGAAACGGGAGCCAATCCATCACCAGAGGTGCCGGGAAGGCGCCGACAAGGGCGCCCCGCTCGGCACGTCACGGATGAATTCGCTCCCGCATCAGGCCGCTGGGCAGGCCCGGGCCTAACCGCTGGTACCGTCGCTGCGCGGCTCTTCCTGCTGCGAGTAGATCAGCAGCGGCTCGCTCTCGTCGGCGATCACCGAGGCATCGATCACCACCTTGCTCACCCCCTCCAGCGAGGGGATCTCGTACATGGTGTCGAGCAGCACCGACTCGAGGATCGAGCGCAGGCCGCGGGCACCGGTCTTGCGCGCCATGGCCTTGCCGGCCACCGCACGCAGGGCATCGTCGCGGAACTCCAGCTCGACCCCCTCCATCTCGAACAGCCTGGCGTACTGCTTGATCAGCGAGTTCTTGGGCTCGGTGAGGATCTGGATCAGGGCATCCTCGGTGAGCTCGGTGAGGGTCGCGATGACCGGCAGGCGACCGACGAACTCGGGGATCAGGCCGAACTTGACCAGGTCCTCGGGCTCCACGTCGGCCAGCAGGGCCCCGACGCCCTTGGCCTCGTCCTTGCTCTTGACGGTGGCGTTGAAGCCGATGCCGCCCTTCTCGGCGCGATCGCGGATCACCTTGTCCAGCCCGGCGAAGGCACCGCCGACGATGAACAGGATGTTGCCGGTGTCGACCTGCAGGAACTCCTGCTGCGGGTGCTTGCGCCCTCCCTGGGGGGGCACCGAGGCGGTGGTGCCCTCGATCAGCTTGAGCAGCGCCTGCTGCACCCCCTCGCCCGAGACGTCGCGGGTGATGGAGGGGTTGTCCGACTTGCGCGAGATCTTGTCGATCTCGTCGATGTAGACGATGCCGCGCTGGGCCTTCTCCACATCGTAGTCGCACTTCTGCAGCAGCTTCTGGATGATGTTCTCGACATCCTCGCCGACATAGCCCGCCTCGGTGAGGGTGGTGGCATCGGCGATGGTGAAGGGCACGTTGAGCAGCCGCGCCAGGGTCTCGGCCAGCAGGGTCTTGCCGCTGCCGGTGGGGCCGATCAGCAGGATGTTCGACTTGCCGAGCTCGACGTCGTCACCCTTCACGTCGGAGCGCAGGCGCTTGTAGTGGTTGTAGACCGCCACGGACAGCACCATCTTGGCGCGGTCCTGGCCGATCACGTAATCATCGAGGGTGTGACGAATCTCGCGGGGAACCGGCAGACGCTCCTCGTCGCTCTCGGCATCGGCATCGAGAACTTCCTCGCGAATGATGTCGTTGCACAGGTCGACACACTCATCGCAGATATAGACGGACGGGCCGGCAATCAGCTTGCGCACCTCGTTCTGGTTCTTGCCGCAGAACGAGCAGTAGAGCAGCTTGCCGCCTTCGTCCTTGCCTTTGCCGTCGGCCATTCGCGTACCTCTCTCGCTTCGGCGGCCAGCTGCCGCCGTGTTCTCGACGGCGGCCAGTGGCCGCCGGGAATCATGTCAATCGCGCGTGCATCGAGCGTGCGTGGATAGGTTTCACGCTATCAGGATGTCGGCCGCTTATCCAGCACGGCATCGATCAGGCCATACTCGGCGGCCTGGCCGCCGTCCATGAAGTTGTCGCGGTCGGTATCCCGGGCGATGGTCTCGAAGTCCTGGCCGGTGTGGTGCGCCAGGATCTGGTTGAGCCTGTCGCGGATACCGAGGATCTCGCGGGTATGGATCTCGATGTCCGAGGCCTGGCCCTGGTAGCCGCCCAGCGGCTGGTGGATCATCATCCGCGAGTTGGGCAGGCAGAACCGCTTGCCCGCCGCCCCCCCGGCCAGCAGCAGCGCGCCCATGCTCGCCGCCTGACCGATGCAGACGGTGGAGACGTCGGGCTTGACGAACTGCATGGTGTCGTAGATCGACATGCCGGCGGTGACGCCCCCGCCCGGGGAGTTGATGTAGAGGTGGATGTCCTTGTCCGGGTTCTCGGACTCCAGGAACAGCAGCTGCGCCACGATCAGGTTGGCCATGTAATCTTCCACCGGACCCACCAGGAAGATCACACGCTCCTTGAGCAGGCGGGAATAGATGTCATAAGCCCGCTCGCCGCGCGCGCTCTGCTCGACCACCATCGGCACCAGGCCGCCGGTGTTGCGAATATCGAACTCGTTGCTCATTTGTGTGATGTCCTTGCATCCGATGAATGGAAGCGTAACGTCCCGCCGGCAGCGCCGGCGGGGAAGAAGCCCGGGGAGAGGGTGATCAGGCCTTGCTCTCCTCGCCGTTCTCCTCGGCTTCCTCGGTTGCCTCGCTCTCTTCGGCCTCGTCGCTCTCGGCCTGCTGCTGGGCAGCGGCCAGCACCTCCTGGTAGCTCATCTCCACATCCTTGACGGTGGCCTGCTCGAGCAGCTGGTCGACGGCCTTCTCTTCGAGGATAGCGGACTTGACCTGGGTCTTGAGCTGATCGTTGCCGAGATAGTGCTCGACCACCTGCTCCGGCTCCTGGTACTGCTCGGCCAGCTCCTCGACCTTGGCCTTGATCTCGTCGTCGGAGGCGTCGAGCTCGTGGGACTTGATCACCTCGGCCAGCAACAGGCCGACCTGCACGCGGCTCTTCGCCTGCTCGGCGAACAGCTCATCGGGCAGCTGGGAGACGTCGAAGTCCTCGCCCAGGCCGAACTGCTGGGCCGCCTGGCGCTTGAGGCCGTCGGTCTCCTGCTGCACCAGCGACTGGGGCACCGGGATGTCGTTGGCCTTCTGGAGCGCCTCGAGCACCTGCTGCTTGACGCGGTTTTCCACCGCCTGGCTCGCCTCGCGGGTCATGTTGCTGGTGACCTCGGTGCGGAACTTCTCCAGGTCGCCGTCCTCGACACCGAACTTCTTGACGAACTCGGCATCCACCTCCGGCAGGGTCTGGGCACTGACCTGGTGCACCTTGACCTTGAAGGTCGCTTCCTGGCCCGCCAGGTTCTCGGCCTGGTAGTCCTCGGGGAAGGTGACCTTGAGTTCCTTCTCCTCACCGGCGCTGGCGCCGACCAGCTGCTCCTCGAAACCGGGAATGAAGCTGCCGGACCCCAGCACCAGGCTATGCCCTTCGGCGCTGCCGCCCTCGAAGGGCTCGTCGCCCAGGAAGCCCTGGAAGTCGATGGTCACCTGGTCGCCATCCTCGGCGGCACGCTCCACCGCTTCCCAGGCGGCGTTCTGCTTGCGCAGGGTCTCGACCATCTCGTCGACATCCGCCTCGGTCACCTCGACCACCGGACGCTCGACTTCGGTGCCCTCGATGGAAGCCAGCTCTATCTCTGGGTAGACCTCCAGAGTGGCGGTGAATTCCAGATCCTTGCCCGATTCGTTGACGGTGGCTTCGATCTGCGGGAAGCCGGCAGGGTTGAGGTTCTCCTCGGTGATGGCACGCACATAGCGCTCGCGCATCACCTCGCCCACCACCTCGTTGCGCACGTCGTGGCCGTAGCGCTGACGAATCACCGACATCGGCACCTTGCCCTTGCGGAAGCCGTCCATGCGAACGTTCTTGGCGGCGTCCTTGAGACGGGCGGCGACGGCCTCGTCGATCTCGGCGGCCGGCACCTGCACGGTGATGCGGCGTTCGATCTGGGAGGTCGTATCGACGGAAACTTGCATGAATTGTCCTCTACCGACTGGGGGCGTTCTGATGAAAGCGTGAATAGGGTCAAGGGGGAGATTCTAAGAATCCCGCCCGGTACTGGCAAGCACCATACCCGGCAAATGGGGGCACGGGGGCGCATTGCAAGGCATACCGGCGAAAAAGATCGGGGCGAAATGGCGCCACCGGCGGCGACTCGAAGGGGCCAAAGGACAGCAAACAGAAAAGCCGGAGTGCCGAAGGGCAGCAAACAGAAAAGCCGGAGTGCCGAAGGGCAGCCCGTACTCGGATGAACCAGAAAAAAGATGATCGGCTATGGTACAGAAAAGACGAGGAACCGGGACCTGTCAAGGGGTGGGGTGGATGATGGGGATCGAACCCACGACCACCGGAGCCACAATCCGGGGCTCTACCACTGAGCTACATCCACCACTGCCTTGATTGCCTGATACGACAACTGCCCGCGTCGGAATGGGGTGGATGATGGGGATCGAACCCACGACCACCGGAGCCACAATCCGGGGCTCTACCACTGAGCTACATCCACCATTTCGACACTGCTCGACCGAGACTCGCCGCCACCGCAGGTGGCGCGCCCAGCAGGACTCGAACCTGCAACCTACGGCTTAGAAGGCCGTTGCTCTATCCGATTGAGCTATAGGCGCATTCTACGTTCCAGGCCACATGACCGCAACCTCTGAATGAAAAATAAAGCAATTCAATCAACAAGTTGTGGTCGGGGTGGAGGGATTCGAACCCCCGACATCCTGCTCCCAAAGCAGGCGCGCTACCAGACTGCGCTACACCCCGCCGGTGATCAGGCGGCCCTGGCGCCGCCGCAGGGGCCTCGCCAAGCGCTGCGTATTCTACGGAACTTTCCCCCGGGGTCAAGTGCAAACGGCGTCACGCCGGGCCTCGACGCTTTGCCTCGGCGTCCTGTCATGCGAAAATCGGCTGCCTTCTGCTCACGCGGACATCGCAGCCGTCCGCGCCGCCCACCGTTCACCACCAGGGGAAGTTCGATGACAGCCCAACTGATCGATGGCAAGGCCATTGCCGCCCGAGTCCGCCAGCAGGTCGCCCGCCAGGTGCAGGTGCGCCACGACGCCGGTGCTCGTACCCCGGGCCTGGCCGTGGTGCTGGTGGGCGAGGACCCCGCCTCCGCCGTCTACGTGCGCAACAAGCAAAACGCCTGCGTGGAGGCGGGTATCGAGTCCTTCCGCCACCAGCTGCCGGCCACGACCTCCCAGCAGGAGCTCGAGGTCCTGGTCGACCGCCTCAACGCCGACCCGCGGATCGACGGCATCCTGGTCCAGCTGCCGCTGCCCGAACACCTGGATGCCCGGCCGATCCTCGAGCGCATCCTTCCCCACAAGGATGTCGACGGCTTCCACCCCTACAACCTGGGGCGCCTGGCCCAGCGTCTGCCGATGCTGCGCCCCTGCACCCCCAAGGGAGTGATAACCCTGCTGCAGGAGAGTGGCCTCAAGGTGCGCGGCCTGGACGCCACCGTGGTGGGCGCCTCCAACATCGTCGGTCGTCCCATGGCGCTGGAGCTGATGCTCGCCGGCTGCACCACCACCGTCTGCCACCGCTTCACCCGCCACCTCGAGGAGCATGTCCGGCGCGCCGAGCTGCTGGTGGTGGCGGTGGGCCAGCCGGGGCTGGTCAAGGGCGAATGGGTGAGGGACGGCGCCATCGTCATCGACGTGGGCATCAACCGCGAGGAGGACGGCCGCCTGGTGGGCGACGTGGAGTTCGAGCCGGCGGCCGAGCGCGCCAGTTGGATCACCCCGGTGCCCGGCGGGGTCGGCCCCATGACCGTGGCCTCGCTGCTCGAGAACACCCTGGTCGCGGCGGAACTGCACGACGCCATGGCGGCCGGCCACCAGCCCGCCTGAGCCGGCCGGCACATGCACACCGGCGCGCAGTCGGCTAGAATGCGCACCCCACTTTCCCGAGACGTCCACCCACCGGAACGCGAGGCCATCGATGAGCGACAAGATGAACGTGGAAAGCTTCAACCTGGATCACACCAAGGTGAAGGCCCCCTATGTCCGCCTGGCCGACATCAAGACCGGCCTGAACGGCGACCGTATCCACAAGTACGACATGCGGATCTGCCAGCCCAACCGGGAGCACATGGAGATGCCGGCGCTGCACTCCCTGGAGCACCTGATGGCGGAGCTGTCGCGCAACCATTCCGATCGCATCGTCGACATCAGCCCCATGGGCTGCCAGACCGGCTTCTACGTGGCGCTGATCAACCACGACGACTACGACGACGTGCTGACCCTGCTGCAGAAGACCCTCGAGGACGTGCTGGTCGCCGACGAGGTGCCGGCCTGCAACGAGATGCAGTGCGGCTGGGCCGCCAGCCACAGCCTGGAAGGCGCCAAGGCCATCGCGCAGGGCTTCCTCGACAAGCGCCACGAGTGGACGGACGTCTTCGCATGAAACGGATCGGCATCATCGGCGCCATGGCCCAGGAGGTCGAGCACCTCGCCTCCCTGCTGGAAGACCGGCGTACCCGCTCCCATGTCGGCTGCACCTTCCACCAGGGACACCTCCGCGGGGTCGAAGTGGTGATCCTGCAATCCGGTATCGGCAAGGTGAACGCCGCCGTCGGCACCACCCTGCTGCTCGATCTCTACCGGCCCGAGGCGATCATCAACACCGGCTCGGCCGGTGGCTTCGGGGAAGGCCTCGAGATCGGCGATATCGTGGTCTCCAGCGAGGTACGCCACCACGACGTCGACGCCGTGGTATTCGGCTACGAGCACGGCCAGGTGCCCCGGATGCCCGCCGCCTACCTGCCGGACGACCGCCTGGTGACGGTCGCACGGGAGTGCGTCGAGTCCCTCGGCGAGGTGCACGTGGTCGAGGGCCTGATCGCCACCGGCGACGTCTTCATGGCCTGCCCCGAGCTGGTCTCGAGGACCCGCACGCGCTTTCCCACCATGCTCGCCGCCGAGATGGAGGCCGCGGCCATCGCCCAGACTTGCCACCTCTATGGCTGCCCCTTCGTGGTGATCCGCTCGCTCTCCGACATCGCCGGCGGCGGCGACAACCACCTCTCCTTCGAGCAGTTCCTGGAAAAGGCCGCCGATCACTCGGCCCGCATGGTCGAAGCGATGGTCGCGCGCCTGGCCAGCCCGGTTGCCCAGGCGAGCCCGCAGCCGGTCGCCGGCCAGGTATAGGGCATAGGCAGTGGGAGGCCCTCCGGGATCAGACCCGGGCCTCCCCGCGAATATCCCGACGATGGCAGCACGTTCGCCGAAAAAGCGCCGAGGCCGCCCCTATGGGGTCAGACCCCGGCGGTGTCGACTCCGCTCGCCAAGTGCATGGTGACAGGCCTGGTAACTCGGCCGGGGTCTGACCCCATAGGGCCTCCCAGCGCTGGTAAGCCACCAGCAGCTCAGTCGCGCAGCTTCCACTCCAGGGTCTCGCCGGCCATCAGCGGCACGATGCGCTGGTCGCCGGCGTAGGGCAGCGATTCGGGCAGGGTCCAGGGCTCGCGCACCAGGGTGACGCGGTCGGCGTTGCGCGCCACGCCGTAGAAGTCCGGGCCGAAGTGGCTGGCGAAGCCCTCGAGACGCTCCAGGGCACCGGCCTGCTCGAACGCCGTGGCGTAGAGCTCGATGGCCGCCGGGGCGGTATAGGCACCGGCACAGCCGCAGGCACTCTCCTTGTCGCCTCGGGCATGGGGGGCGCTGTCGGTGCCGAGGAAGAACTTGGGGTTCCCCGAGGTGGCCGCCGCCAGCAGCGCCTCGCGATGGCGTTCGCGCTTGAGGATCGGCAGGCAGTAGTAGTGCGGGCGAATGCCCCCCACCAGCATGTGGTTGCGGTTGAACAGCAGATGGTGGGCGGTGATGGTGGCCCCCACAGTGGCCGGGGCCGCGGCGACGAACTCGGCGGCATCGGCCGTGGTGATATGCTCGAACACCACCCTGAGGTCCGGATGGCGCTCCAGCAGCGGCTTCATGACCCGCTCGATGAACACCGCCTCGCGATCGAAGATGTCGATCTCGGCGCTGGTCACCTCGCCATGCACCAGCAGCGGCATGCCCAGGCGCGCCATGGCGGCAACGGCCGCGTCGCAGTGGGCCAGGTCGGTGACGCCGGAGTCGGAATTGGTGGTGGCCCCGGCGGGATAGAGCTTCACCGCCTGCACGAGGCCGCTGGCCGCGGCCCGCTCGATCTCCTCGGCCGGCGTGTTGTCGGTGAGGTAGAGCGTCATCAGCGGCTCGAAGCGGCTGCCCTCGGGCAGGGCCGCCAGGATCCGGTCGCGGTACGCCCGGGCCTGCTCGGTGCTGGTCACCGGCGGCTTGAGGTTGGGCATGATGATGGCACGCCCCATCTGACGGGCGGTGGCGGCCACCACCGCGGCGAGTGCCTCGCCGTCGCGCAGGTGCAGGTGCCAGTCGTCGGGGCGGGTCAGGGAGATCGAAGTCACGGCGCGTCCTGTATCGGCAAGTGGATCGTCGGTCGCGCCAGTATACCGCAAGGGGCAGCGGCCGGGCGCCACGGGTTGCGATGCCCCTTCACCACCGGGAAAATTGCCGTATCATGCCGGCAGATCCATCGAGGGAGACAACATGCCGAAGGTGCGTCACTACGCCGACCTGGTCGCCACTCTGGCCGGGCTCATGTGGCTGGCAGTGTTCTGGTCGGTCAGCGCCTCCGCCCGGATCGGCAGCCTCGAGCCCACCCTGGCCGCGGTGCTGGCGCTCGGCAGCATGATCCTGGTGAGCTTCGTGCACCGCCCCATCCGGGTCCTGCTGGGTCGCTACCACGTGCGCAAGCGGCGTACCGAGATGTGGATGCACATCCTTGCCCTGCCGCTCACCCTGGCCTTCCTCATCGCCATCGTCATCGAGACCCTGTTCACCCCGCTCGACGGTGCCCAGAAGATGCTGCTGTTCAACGTGCTCGCCACCTCCGGCTGGGGCGTCTTCGTGCTGACCCTGCTGGGCAAGTGGCTCATCCACCGCTTCAACGCCCGCCGACAGGGCCGCGCCTGATTCAGAAACGGTCGGCGCGAAAGGGCGTCATCTCCACCACGGGCGGCTCCCCTTCCATCATCTCGGCCAACAGGCGCCCCGTGGCCGGGCCCAGGGTGAACCCCTGGTGGCCGTGGCCGAAGGCGAACCACAGGCCATCATGGCGCGGTGCCGGGCCGATCACTGGTTTCATGTCCGGCAGACAGGGCCGCGCCCCCTTCCAGGGCTCGTCGTCGAGGCGTTTTCCCAGGGCAGGATAGAGCCGGCGGGCCACCCGCTCGGCGGCATCCAGCTGGCCATGGCGTGGCGGGGCATCCAGGCGCTCGAGCTCGGCCCCGGTGGTCAGGCGGATGCCCGCGCGCATGGGAGCCAGGATATAGCCCTCTTCGGCATCCAGCAGCCAGTGGCGCAACCACTGCCCGTCACGGGCGTCGTAATGCATGTGATAGCCGCGCTTGACGAAGGTCGGCAGCCGATAGCCCAGCGATGTCAGCCAGTCACCGGCCCAGGGGCCGAGCGCCACCACGACATCCTGCGCCTCGTGGGCACCCGCCTCGGTATCCACCCGCCAGCCCTGGCGGGTCTGGCTCACGCCCCGGATGCCGGCCTCGAGGAATTGCCCCCCCGCACGCTCGAAGTCCGCCGCATAGGCGGCGACGAGCGCCCCGGGGTCGGCCACTCCCCAGGCATTGGTCCAGTGAATGCCCCCTTCCGGCCCCTCGGCCAGTCGGGGCTCACGGCGCTGCAGCTCCGCGGCATCCATCAGGTCGTAGGTGACACCAAAGCGCTCGGCCGCATCCCGCGCCTCCTCCGCCCGGGCCTCCAGGCCCGCGCGGGTGCGATACACCTCCAGCCAGCCCTCCTTGCGCACCAGGTCGCCGGCACCGGCCGCCTCGATCATCGGCTCGTGCTCCTGGGTCGACAGGGCAATCAACGAGGCGTACTCGGGAATGATGCGCGCATGGCGAGGCGGAGCGGAATGGCGCCAGTAGCTGAACAGCGGGCCTGCCGATGCCAGTATGCCGCGCAGGCTGTAGCGGATGTCGACGCGGCGATTGGGCAGCACGGAAAGCAGCTTGCGCAGGTCGCGCGGGAAGGGATAGGGGCGTACCGCCTCGCGCTGAATCAAACCACCGTTACCGAACGAGGTTTCCCGCCCCGGCGGGTGACGGTCCACCAGCAGCACCGACCGGCCGCGGCGAACCAGGTGCCAGGCGATGGAAACACCGACCATGCCGGCTCCCAGTACGATGGTCTCGCGAGACATGCCACTTCTCCAGGTATCCAGACAAGCACTCCGACAGCCGGAGCGTGTCGGAGCCGAGCCGCCATTCTAGCAGGCTGTCGGATTCGACCCATGATCGAGACCGGGTTTCGCCGTAGGTCAGCGTTACCTCCGACGGGCTACCCGGCGCGGCGCCGCGCACCTCGGCGCAGCCAACCCCACACCGGCCATGGCATCAACGATGGTCGGCGGCATTCTGGACCTGGAGCTTGGTACGAATGAAGTCGGAATGACTGACGTGCAGCAGGTCGGCCAGGCGGCGAATGCGGTGCTCCTCAAGCGCATGCGACTCGCCATCGGCCAGCGACAGCATCCACATCGTGCGGACCAGCTCACAGCGCTGCTCATAGCCGTAGTGCTGCTTGGCGAGGCTGACGAACTGGTAGTGATCGACGGCCTGCTCGGCCTCCTCCCTGGCCAGGGACATCAACTCGTCGAGGGCCGCATCTTCCAGTGCGAAGCGCTGCTGCAACTGCCGACGCAGCAGGGCCAGCTCGCTGTCGTCGAGATGGTAGTCGGCCCGCGCCACCTCGAAGAGCAGCGCCGCCGTGGCCAATTCCAGGGTGGGGGCCGGACCGCCGGCGGTGTCGGGTTCGGCCAGGGCCTGCTGGAAGAAACGCTGGATACTCTCGAGCATATCGGGCTCCCTGCAAGAACATGCTGCTCTGACACGTGGCGGTCGCGGGCGTTCACGTAAGTGTTGGGGTCAGACCCCTCAGCCAACTTTGGGGTCTGACCCCACAGGATACTTCACCGTTCACCCTTCCATCGCCACTATGCGAAAGTAACCCTTGGCCATTCGACGTTCAGCGACCGGAGACCTCATGCCCCGCTACCCCGACCATCTGCTAGGCGACGGCCCGACCAACCCCTTCCCGGGGGTGCGTGTGCTCGAGCGTCGCCTGGGCCGCGAGATTCCCCACCAGCTGGGCTCCAACGAGGGCCTCGACATGCCCCACCGCGCCCTGCGCGCCCACTTCGGCGATGCCATGGCCGCCCATGTCTACAGTTACGGCGACGCCGAGGCCCTGGGCATTCGCCAGCGCCTGGCCGACCAGCAGCACATCCCCCTCGAGGCGCTGCTGGTCGATGCCGGGGCCGACAGCCTGATCGCCCTGGCCCTGCGCGCCGTGGCCGAGCCCGGCCTGAGCGTGGTCGGCACCGCCGGCACCTACCCCACCTTCGGCTACTTCGCCCGCGGCCAGGGCTGCCGCCTGGTGGAAGTGCCCTACGACGAGGGGCCGGGCCGCCTCGCCCCGGACCTCGAGGCCCTGGCGCGCGCCGCCCACGAGCACGACGCCCGGCTCGTCTACCTGGCCAACCCCGACAACCCCAGCGGGCACCTGCACGATGACGACGCCGTGCGTGACCTGCGCGCCGAGCTGCCCGACGACTGCTGGCTGCTGCTCGACGAGGCCTACCATGACTTCCGCGACGACGCCGAGAGCCCCTTCGCCCGCGAGGTGCTCCCCGGCGTGATTCGCCTGCGCACCCTCTCCAAGGCCCATGGCCTCGCCGGCCTGCGCGTCGGCTACGCCATCGCCGAGCCGGAGACGCTGGCGGTGATGATGAAGGTGCGCATCCACTATGCGGTCTCGACGCTCTCCCAGGCCGCCGCCGAGGTGGTGCTCGACCACCCCGAGGAGAGCCGGGCCCATGTCGCCGCCGTGCTCGAACGCCGCGAGCGTCTGGCGGCGCACTTCCGCGCCCTGGGCGCCGACGTCCTGCCCAGCGCCACCAACTTCATCGGCCTGCGGCTGCCCGATGCCGAACTCGCCGGACGCATCCATGGCGAGCTACTCGATGCCGGACGCCTGATCGCCCGGCCCGCCGACCCGGCGCTGGGGCATGTGCTGCGCATCACCGCCGTCGAGGATGCCCTGGTCCCCGGCCGGCTGGCGATCCTCGAGAAGGCCCTCGAGACGCGCTGACCCCCTGCTCCTTCCCCGTTTCTGCGGTACGGTGCAGGTCATCGACGGCGGCTGGCTCAGCTGAGTGCCGCCGCGGACCAGACCCCAGACAATCCCAAGGAACCTACGCCATGAAACTGCTGCGCTTCGGCCCCAAGGGCCACGAGAAACCCGGACTGCTCGACGCCGACGGCGTGATCCGCGACCTCTCGGCCCATGTCCCCGATATCGACGGCCCCCACCTCGGCCGCGATCGCCTGACGGTGCTGGCCGGGCTCGACCCGAGCCGGCTGCCCGCGGTAGCCGCCGACACGCGGCTCGGCCCCTGCGTCGGCCGGGTCGGCAAGTTCATCGGCATCGGGCTGAACTACTCCGACCACGCCGCCGAGACCGGCGCCGAGGTGCCCGCCGAACCGGTGGTCTTCAACAAGTGGACCAGCGCCATCTGCGGCCCCGACGACGACGTGATCCTTCCCCTCGGCTCGCGGAAGACCGACTGGGAAGTCGAGCTCGGCGTGGTGATCGGCAAGGCCGGGCGCCACATCGACGAGGCCGAGGCCATGGACCACGTGGCCGGCTACTGCGTGGTCAACGACGTCTCCGAGCGGGAGTACCAGCTCGAGCGCAGCGGCACCTGGGACAAGGGCAAGGGCTGCGACACCTTCGGCCCCCTGGGCCCCTGGCTGGTCACGCCCGACGAGGTCGCCGACCCGCACCAGCTGGCCATGTGGCTCGAGGTCGACGGCCACCGCTACCAGGACGGCAGCAGCCGCACCATGGTCTTCCGCATCCCCTTCCTGATCAGCTACCTGAGCCGCTTCATGAGCCTGCAGCCGGGCGACGTCATCTCCACCGGCACCCCGCCCGGCGTGGGCATGGGCCAGCAGCCGCCGGTCTATCTCAAGCCCGGCCAGCGCATGCGCCTGGGCATCGAGGGGTTGGGCGAGCAGTGCCAGTCGGTGGTCGCCGACGAGCCCGGCTGAGCCGCACCTTGTCCATCGCCCCCTGTGGGAGCCGCGCTCTGCGGCGCTGGGCGGTCGTCTGCCCCGTTGGCGGCCACCGCCAAGGCGCCTGCCGGCGGCGTGGGACTGTGCGAGTAGGCGCAGCCTGTGTCACTGTTCGACTATATCGCCAGCATCACCATGCACCCCGGCCGCCGGCGCGGCACCGCTACCCCGAGGGAGCCGCCTGGCAGGAGGAAACCTGATGGCCTCACACGACATCACCGCCTTTCTCGATGACCTGGCGGGCCTGCTCGGCAAGCGTGGCCTTCTGCGCGACCCCGACGCCATGGCCCGCTATATCAGCGACTGGGCCGGCGACCGACTGGGCATGCCGCTGGCCGTGGCGCGCCCCGCCTCCACCGAGGAAGTCGCCGAGGTGGTAACCCTGTGCCGGCGGAACGGCATCCGCATGGTGCCCCAGGGCGGCCACACCGGCCTGGTGGCCGGCGCCCTGCCCGAGGCCGACGGCGGCGAGCTGGTGATCAGCCTCGAACGCCTGAACCGCATCCGCGAGATCGACCCGGTCAACTTCACCATGAGCGTGGACGCCGGCTGCGTGCTCGACACCGTCAAGCAGGCCGCCGCCGAGCACGACTGCGACTTCCCCCTCTCGCTCGGTGCCCAGGGCAGCTGCCAGATCGGCGGCAACATCGCCACCAACGCCGGCGGGCTCAATGTGCTGCGCCACGGCATGATGCGCCAGCTGGTGCTCGGCCTCGAGGTGGTACTGCCCGACGGCCGGATCTGGAACGGCCTCCACGCCCTGCACAAGGACAACCGCGGCTACGCCCTGGACCAGCTGCTGCTCGGCAGCGAGGGCACCCTGGGCATCGTCACCGGCGCGGTGCTCAGGCTCTGCCCCCGGCCCGAGCAGTCGCGCACCGCCCTGCTCGGCCTGCCGTCGGTGGAGGCGGTGGTCGCCCTCTACGGCCTGGCCCGGCGCGGCTGCAGCGACCTGCTCACCGCCTTCGAGCTGATCCCGAGACGCTGCATCGAGCTGGCCATGGAGGCCACGCCGTCGCTGCGCGACCCGATGGACGCCGCCCACCCCTGGTACGTGCTGATGGAGGTGGACGCCACCGGCCCGGTGGATCTCGACGCCATGGTCGAGCAGCTGGTGGAGAGGGGCCTGGAGGGCGGCCTGATCCTCGACGGCGTGCTGGCCGCCAGCGAGGCCCAGGCGCAGCAGCTGTGGCAGTTCCGCGAGAGCATGCTCGAGGGCCAGCGCCGCCGCGGCGAACACCTGCGCACCGACATCTCGGTGCCGATCTCGGCGATCCCCGCCTTCGTCGAGGCCGCCGGCCGGGCGGTCACGACCGCCTCGCCCCACGCCGAGATCATCGCCTACGGCCATGTGGGCGACGGCAACCTGCACTTCAACGTCCTGCCCCCCGCCGACATGGCCGAGGCCGACAAGCGCGACCACCTGCATGACCTGGAGGAACGCATCTTCGCCGTACTCGACGGCTTCGACGGCAGCATCAGCGCCGAGCACGGCATCGGCCGCACCAAGCAGGCCGCCTACCTGGCCCGCCTCTCCCCGGTGGAGCACGAGCTCGCCGAGGGCATCAAGGCACTGTTCGACCCCGAGGGGCTGATGAATCCCGGGCGCATCCTGCCGCCCCGCTGAAGACCGCCGGGAAAACGTCTTCCGGCGCTGGCGGCCGCCGCCCAGGGGGAATGGCGCCTCACCGCCCGGGGCGCTCCAGGGCGGCGCGGGAACGGCCCTCCACCGCGGCCGCCCCCTCCCGGGCCGCCACCTCGGGCGGACGGAGCCGGGTCTCCAGCCGGCGCTCGTAGAGGCCCTTGGCCACCAGGGTGCCCAGCACCAGGCCGCCGCCGACGAAGGCCAGCGGCGCCGGCCGCTCGCCCAGCAGCCACCAGACCCAGAGCGTGCCCACCACCACCTCGAGCAGCAGCAGCAGGCCGACCTCCGCCGCCGGCAGATAGAGCGGCCCGCGCTGGAGCAGGGTCACCCCGGCCGGCACGATGAACAGGCAGAGCAGCACCACCAGCAGCAGGCGGTCGGGCGGCGGCAACGACAGGCCGCTGGTCGAGGTCACCACCAGCCCGCCCCCCACCGCGACGATCAATCCCGAGAAAGTCAGCATGGGGCTCATGTCGATCCCCGGCCGGGTGCGGCAGAGGGTGAAGTTGATCGCCAGGGTGGTGGCGGCCATCAGCGCGAAGCCGTTGCCCACCCAAGAGCCGACGCCGGCGTCGTCGACCACGATCAGCGAGATGCCGACCATGCACGCCCCGATGGCCAGCCAGGTCCGCCGCGGCAGGCGCTCCTTGAGGAAGACCCGCGACAGCGCCGCGGCGATCAGCGGCGAGCCGGCCAGAATCATCAGCACGTTGCCGCCCTTGGTGTACTGGTTGCCCAGCACGAAGCCGCAAGTGGTCAGGCCGAACAGCAGCGACACCGCGATGCCGGTCCAGCCGCAGCGCCGGTAGGCATGCCAGGTGCCCTGGCCATGCCGCGCCACCACGATCAGCAGGAATCCCAGCGCCGAGAGCAGGCCACGCCACATCAGGATCTCGGCGTCGGGCAGCCCCACCACCTTGATCAGCAGGGCATCGGGCGACATGATCAACGCCCCGCCGCCGGTCAGCAGCAGCCCCTGCTGTCGGTACGAGAGCGCCCGGAATGCGTTCAAAGGGTCCTCCCCGGGTCGTCGGGCGGCACCGCCTCAGCGATCCCCCCGCTCCAGCACGCGGATGATCTCGGGCACCGCCAGCGCCTGGTCCTCGATGCCCGCGTAGAGGTCGCGCACGGCGCTGGCCACGCCGCGCGCCACGCCGAGCTCGTCGGTCATGGCATGATAGTAGCCGATGTCCTTGCTGGCATTGGCCACGCTGAAGCGGAAGCCGGAGGGGTCGCCGGCCTCGATGAAGGGGCGCAGCCGCTCGAACACCACGCCAGCGCCGCCCCCCTTGCCCAGCACGTCCAGCAGGGCGCCGTCGTCGATGCCGGCGCGCCGCGAGGCCACCGCCGCCTCGGCCAGCACCGCCGAGAAGCCCAGCGACACATAGTTGTGCAGCAGCTTCAGGGTATGCCCGGCGCCCACCGCCCCGGCGTGGGTGATGTGTTCGGCGAAGCTCTCGAGCAGCGGACGCAGCTCGGCGAAGAGCGCCTCCGGCGCCCCCACGATCAGGTTCAGTCGCCCCTCGGCCGCCTCCTTCGGGGTGCGGGTCATGGCCGCATCCATAAAGCGCCCCCCGGCCTCCTGTACCCGGGCCGCCACCCGTTCGGTCGAGCTGGGCAGCGCCGTGGAGCAGTCGACCACCACGCCGCCCTCGCCCAGCCCCTCCAGCACACCGCCGGGCTCGAACAGCACCGCCTCGACCTGGGGCGAGCCGGTCACGCAGAGGATGATCACCTCGGCATCCTCGGCTACCTCGCGCCCCGAGGCCTTCGACACGGCACCGGCGGCCAGCAGGTCCTCCACCGGCTGGTTGCCGGGGTGGTCCAGGAAACAGAGACGGTGGCCGGCAGCCAGGATGTTGCGGGCGATACCGTGGCCCATCAGGCCCACGCCGATCATGCCGACACGTCGGCTCCGCTCATTGGCAGGGTTCATCATTGACCTCCACTAGACAAGATAACGGTATAAATAGACGAGTCCCGGCACTCCAGCACCGGAAGGAATCAGGCGCCTCCTCGGCCGAGCGCAGCCACTTTTAGGGAAGCGCTGATTTATGTCGCGAGCGAGAGAGGCTGGTCGCCGCCGGAGCGCAAGAACCGGAGTTTACGCGGTGTTAAATGAGGATACTGAGCACCGCCGGCGGCCAGGATGTCGAGCGCAGCAATAAATCAGGGTTTCCTTAGCTCAGCCATGGCGAATCGCCACCGTCTTGATACGGGTATAGCCTCTCAGCCCCTCGAAGCCCTTCTCGCGGCCGTGACCGGAACGGCCGACCCCGCCGAAGGGCAGCTCGATGCCGCCGGCGGCGCCGTAGTTGTTGACGAACACCTGGCCACTGCGGATGCCCTTGGCCAGGCGCAGTTGCCGCCCGCCGTCACGGGTCCAGACCCCGGCACACAGGCCGAAGTCGGTGGCATTGGCCAGCGCCAGGGCCTCGGCCTCGTCGGCGAAGACCTGCACCGCCAGCACCGGGCCGAACAGCTCCTCGTGCAGCACCTCGTGGCCGGCGGGGATATCGGCCAGCACCCGCGGCACCACGAAGTGCCCGCCGGCGGGCGCCGTGTCGGCCAGCCGGCCCCGGGCCGCCACCCGGATACCGTCGGCCTGGGCTCGCTCCAGCCGCGCCTCGAGCTGCGCCTTCTGGCGGGCATTGATCAGCGGGCCGCAGTCGGCGTCGGCCTCGCCGGCATCGCAGCGCAGCGCCGAGAAGCGCTCGGCGAGCCGCGCCAGCACCGCTTCGGCGCAGTCACGCTGCACCAGCAGGCGGCTACCCGCGGAGCAGGTCTGGCCGGCGTTCTGGATGATGCCGCGCACCACCGCCTCCAGGGCCGTGTCCAGGTCGGCATCGGCGAACAGCAGCTGGGGCGACTTGCCGCCCAGCTCCATGGTCACCGGCACATGGTGCTCCGCCGCCGCCCGGGCGACCCGGGTGCCGGTCTCGGGCGAGCCGGTGAAGGAGAGATGCTGGATCCCCGGGTGCGCCGCCAGCGCCGCCCCCGCCTCGCTGCCCAGGCCCGGCACCACGTTGAGCACGCCGGGCGGCAGGCCGTGCGCCACGGCCAGCTCGGCCAGGCGCAGCACGCTCAGGCAGGCATCCTCGGCGGGCTTGAGCACCACCGTATTGCCCGCCGCCAGCGCCGCCGCCACGCAGCGGCCGAAGATCTGCGCCGGGTAGTTCCAGGGAATGATCTGGGCGCAGACCCCGTAGGGCTCGCGCAGGGTCATCACCGCGAAGTCGTTGTCGAAGGGAAGGGTCTCGCCGTGCAGCTTGTCCGCGGCCCCGCCATAGAAGCGGAAGTAGCGGGCACAGGCGGTGATATCGCCGCGGGCCTGGGTCATCGGCTTGCCGGTGTCCGCACACTCCAGGGCGGCGAGCCGGTCGTGATCGGCCTCGATGGCTGTGGCGAAGGCCAGCAACCACTCGCTGCGTCGGCGCGCGGGCCAGCTCGCCCAGTCGCCGAGCCGGCCGGCAAAGGCCCGGCCGGCGGCACCGACGGCGTCATCGACCTCTTCGGGCCGGCAGCGGGCGATGCGGGTGATGGACTCCCCACATGACGGGGCCTCCACCTCCAGGGTCGCCTGGGTCGCGACCCACTCGCCGCCGATCAGTGCCTGGCTCGGCGGCATCTCGGGTAGGGATTGCATAGTGTCTTTCCTTGTCATTGTCATCAGTAGAGCAGGTCGACCAGCCCCAGCGAGATCCAGGGCATATAGGTGATCGCCATCAGACAGGCCAGGATCACCAGCACGAAGCGAAGCAGCCAGGGGAGCATCTGATCGATGGAGATCTTGGCCACCGCGCAGGCGGCGAAGAGATTGACGCCCAGCGGGGGCGTAATCATCCCCAGGGCCAGGTTGACCACCATCACGAGTCCGAAGTGCACCGGCTGGATACCGAACTGCATGGCGATGGGCGTGAGGATCGGCGCCAGCACCAGGATCGCCGCCGACGTCTCGATGAACATCCCCACCACCAGCAGCAGGCCGTTGACGGCCAGCAGGAAGGCCCAGGGGCTATCGAACACCGCGGTGACCCAGGCGGCGATCTCCCTGGGCAGGCCGGAGCGGCTGATCAGGAAGCTGAACAGCGCCGCCGCGGCGATGATCAGCATCACCGCCGCGGTGGAGATCACGCTCTGGCGCAGGATCGGCCCCAGGTCGACGAGCCGCAGCTCGCGGTAGAGCAGCCCGCCCACCGCCAGGGCGTAGAAGACCGCCACCGCCGAGGCCTCGGTGGGGGTGAAGACGCCGCCGTAGATGCCGCCGATCACCACCACCGGCATCAGCATGGCGGCCCAGGCGCGCCGGAAGGCGACGGTAAACTGCGTCCGATCCTCACGGTCCTGCAGGCCGTAGCCACGCACCTTGCAGAACAGGTAGAGGAACAGCAGCAGGGCCCCGGCGACCAGCACCCCGGGCCCGATGCCGGCGATGAACAGCTGGCCGATCGAGGTGTCGGTGCTGACCCCGAACAGGATCAGCGGGATCGACGGCGGGATCAGCACGCCGAGCTCCGCCGAGGAGGCCTGGATCGAGGCGGCCAGCGGACGCGGGTAGCCGTGGTTGACCATCGCCGGGATCAGGATGGCGCCGATGGCGAAGGTGGTGGCCACGCTGGACCCCGACACCGCGGCGAACATCATGCAGGTCAGCACGCAGGTCATCGCCAGGCCACCCTGCAGGCCACCGACGATGGACTTGGCGAGGTCCACCAGCCGCGCCGAGATGCCCCCGGCGGCCATCAGGTTACCGGCGAGGATGAAGAAGGGAATGGCCATCAGCGGGAAGTGATCGATGCCGATGAACACCTGCTGCGGCACCATCAGCAGCGGCAGGCGCGAGAAGAACTCGATGCCGATGATCGAGGCCAGCATGATCGAGATGGCGATGGGCACGCCCACCGCGAAGAGGATGATCAGCGAGAGGCCGATGACGAGGTTCATGGGCGGCCTCCCGGCTCATCGGTGAAAACGGCGTCGCCCTGCCCCATCGGCTGGGCCTCGCCATCGGGGGTGACGTCACTGTTCTCGGGGCCGAGTTGCTCCTGGCCCAGCGCCTGGGCGGCCAGCCGCGCCATCACCGCCAGCATGGCGAAGGCACTGCCCACGGGGATCGCCGCATAGGCCCAGGACATCGACACCTGCAGCGCCGAGAGGGTCTGGCCGCTGACGCGCAGTGTCATCTGGACGCCGTAGACCACCAGCACGCCCAGCACCAGCAGGCAGCAGGCGCCGACGGCGAACTCCAGGGCCAGCAGCCCACGCCGGGGGACCAGCTTGTAGATCAGCTCGACCGCCATCATGTAGCCACCGCGGAAGGTAGCGGCCGCCCCCATGAAGACACACCAGATCATGGTGGTGCGGGACAGCACCTCCGACCAGGTCGAGGGGGTGTTGAAGATGAAACGGGTCAGCACCTGATAGAAGCCCAGCGAGACCGACACGACCAGCATCGCCAGGGCGATCGCCATGGCCAGCCGGGTCGTCAGGTCTTCCAGGCGGAGAAACCGGGATACCATCGGGACGTCCTTTGTGGTGGTGGGGCACCCGGCCGGGCGGCCGGGTGCCGGGTCGGAGGATCAGCAGCTGCTGGCGCGGATGCGGTCGAGCATCTCGCTGCCGTACTGCTCGGTATATATCTCGTAGGCGGGCTCGACGGCCTGCTGGAAGGGCGCCGTGTCGACGTCGGTCTTGACGGTCATGCCCTTCTCGCGCAGCAGCTCGATGCCCTCCTCCTCCAGGCGGGACACCTCCTCGCGGGTGGCCTCGGCGGAGGCGCGGGCGGCCTCGTTGAACCACTCGCGTTGCTCCTCGCTCAGCCCGTCCAGCAGGATCGGCGAGCCGAGCACGGCGGCCGGCGAGTAGACGTGGCCGGTCAGCGAGAGGTGGTCCTGCACTTCCCAGAAGTTGGTGGCCACGATCACCGTGATGGGGTTCTCCTGGCCATCCACGGTGCCCTGCTGCAGGGCCGTGAAAAGCTCCGGGAAGGCCATCGGGGTGGGACTCGCGCCCAGCTGGCGGAAGGCCTCCTGGTGCACCTGGTTCTCCATGGTGCGCACCTTCAGCCCCTTGGCATCTTCGGGGGAATTCACCTCGCGCTGGCTGTTGGTCAGGTGGCGAAAGCCATTCTCGGACCAGGCCAGGCCGACCAGCTCATGCTCGCCCATCTTGGCGAGCAGGTCCTGGCCAACCTCGCCATCGAGCACGCAGCGCGCCTGGCCGTAATCCTCGAACAGGAACGGCAGGTCGAGCACGTAGGTCTCGGGCACGAAATTGCCCAGCGGGCCGGTGGAGGTGATCACCACGTCCACCGTGCCGATCTGCAGGCCCTCGATCATGGCGCGCTCGCCGCCCAGGGAACCGGATGGGTGCTCGTTGACGATGAACTCGCCGTCGGACAGCCGCTCCAGGGTCTCCTTGAAGGCATCGGCCCCCACCGAGTAGTGGGAGCTGTCCGACAGGGTGTGGCCGAGGGTGACCTCGGTGGCGGCCTGGGCATTGAGGGCCGTCATGGCGAGTGCGGCGGTCGTGGCACCGGTGATGGCCGTGGCCAGGGTACGGCGGGCGAAAGTGGCTTTCATTGTTGTCACCTCAGTTGGCATTGACACGCTTGGGAAGAATCCCGGGGTGCGTAGGCCCGGGATCAGGCACGTTCGTCCAGGAAGGCCTCGACGATCTCGTGGAAGTCCTTGTCGCTCTGGAAGCCCAGCCGGCGGGCTCGTTCATTGGTGAATCGCGCCGGCCAGCTGCCGACGATGGCCTCGATGCGCGCATCGGGCTCATGACGGACACGGGCCAGCGCCTCGTCGCCCGCCACCTCGCGCAACGCCTCGAGCATCTCGGCGACGCTCACGGTGATCCCCGGCAGCATGAAGGCCCGGAAGGGCCCCAGGGCCTCGCCGGGCACCTCGGCACCGTGGATCAGGGCGTCGACCACCCTGCCCGGCGACATCACGAACAGCTCCTGGTCGGTGGGCACCGGGCAGACGGCCTCCTCGCCGTTCAGCGGCTCGCGCAGGATGCTCGAGGCGAAGCTCGACGCCGCGGCATTGGGGCGGCCAGGGCGAATCACGATGGTCGGCAGGCGCAGCACCAGGCCATCGACCAGGCCGCGCCGGCTGTAGTCGTTGACCAGCAGCTCGCTCATGGCCTTCTGGGCGCCATAGGAGTTCTGGGGGTGCAGCGCGGTCATGTCGTCGAGCACGGCCGGCATCTCGCCGCCATAGGCCGCCACGGAGCTGGCCATGACCAGACGGGTCGCGGCGAGCCCGTGGGCGCGGCAGCCCTCGAGCAGCGCCCGGGTGGCGTCGAAGTTGACCCGCATGCCCAGGTCGAGGTCCGCCTCCGCCGCCGAGCTGACCACCGCCGCCAGGTGGTAGATGACGTCGGGCCGGGCCTCCAGCACCGGGTCCAGCGCCCCGGGGGCGCTGATGTCCCGCGCCAGGGACACCACCTCGACGCCCTCCCGATCGATGGCGGGCGGCTCGGTCTGGTCGACCAGCGTCAGGCGGCGGATCGCGACGCCCTTGAGCTCCCCGCGGTCGAGGAGTTGGTGCACGAGGCGCTGGCCGAGAAAGCCGGCCGCGCCGGTGATGACGATATGCATGGTGGTCTCGCTTCCTGTTGTCGTTGCTGTGTGCCGACGCCGCCGGGGCGGGCCTGGGTGTCCTTGCCCCTCCGCGGTGCCCTCCGCTTCCGGGGCGTGCCTGGGTGTCCTTACCCCTCCGGGGTCTGACCCCGTGCCCGACGGAAGTCCGTGACATCCGCCCCCTCGGCGACCTCGACCTCCCGGGGGTCAGACCCCCTGGGTGCCCTCCGCTGCCGTAGCCTCCAGGACCAGCCCCCGCAGGGGAAGGACGCCTCCCCTCACGGCCGCCGCCTCCGGGGTCAGCCCCCCGCAGGGGAAGGACGCCAACCCTGGCGGCTACCGCCCATGGGGTCTGACCCCGTGCCCGGCGAAAGCCGGCGACATCGGCCCTCCCCGGCGACCCCGCGTCCCGGGGGTCAGACCCCCGTGGGGGAAGGACGCCGACCCTGGCGGCTACCGTCTCCGGGGTCAGCCCCCCTGGGCGCCCTCCTCCTCGGGCCTTAGCCCATACGCCCGGCCCCAGCCGAGCCCCTCGCGGGTGCCGCCGGCCGGGCGGTACTCGCAGCCCACCCAGCCGTCGTAACCCAGCGCCGACAGGCGCTCGAAGATGGCCGGGTAGTGGACCTCGCCGACATCCGGCTCGTGGCGCCCCGGCACCCCGGCGACCTGCACATGGCCGATCCGCGCGAACTGCCGCTCCAGGTGCCGGATCAGGTCGCCCTCCATGATCTGGCAGTGATAGAGGTCGAACTGCAGTCGCAGGTTGTCGGCCCCCACCGCCTCCAGCACCGCCATGGCGTGCGCCTGGCGCGAGAGAAAGTAGCGCGGCATGTCGCGGGTGTTGATCGGCTCGATCAGCACCTCGCGGCCGACCTTGGCCGCCTCGGCGGCGGCGAAGCGCAGGTTGTCGATATAGGTCGCCTGATGCGCCGCGCGGGTCGCGGCATCGGCCCCCGCCGGCAGCAGCCCGGCCATGGCATGCACCCGCGGGCAGCCCAGCACCTCGGCGTAGCGCAGCGCCTCCACCACCGAGTCACGGAATTCCGCCTCGCGGCCGGGCAGGCTGGCGATGCCCCGCTCGCCCGCCGCCCAGTCGCCGGGCGGCAGATTGAACAGCACCTGCTCGAGGCCGGCATCATCCAGCGCCGCCCGCAGGGTCTCGGGGGCATGGGCGTAGGGGAACAGGTACTCGACCCCGCGGAAGCCGGCATCGGCCGCGGCCGCGAAGCGATCGAGGAAGTCGTGTTCGGTGAACAGCATGCTGAGGTTGGCGGCCAGTCGAATCATCGTCGGGTCCTGTTCGAATGGGGGTCAGTCGCGCGGGAAACGCGCCTCGAGTTCGGCGACTTGCTCGGGGGTCAGGGTGCGCGGGTTCTGGCCGCGCAGCAGCAGGTAGAGCCTGGCGGTCTCCTCGAGCTCCTCGGTGGCGTAGACCGCCGCTTCCAGCGACTTGCCGGCGACCACCGGGCCGTGGTTGGCCAGCAGCACCGCGCTGTGCTGGCCGGCCAGGCCGCTCACCGCATCGCCGAGGCTCGGGTCGCCGGGCACGTGGTAGGGCACCAGCGGCAGCCGGCCGACCCGCATCACGTAGTAGGCGGTCAGCGGCGGGATGCAGTCGCAGGGGTCGACCTCGGGCAGGCAGGAGACGGCGACGGAGTGGGTCGAGTGCAGGTGCACGATCGCCCCGGACTGCGGCCGCTGTTCGTACATCGCCGTGTGCAGGAAGCTCTCCTTGGTCGGCTTGTCGCCGTCGAGCAGTCGCCCGTCGCGATCGAGGCGCGAGATGCGCGCCGGATCGAGCCGTCCCAGGCAGGCATTGGTCGGCGTCATCAGCCAGCCGCCGTCGCCGGTGCGCACGCTAATGTTGCCGCTGGAGCCCATGGTCAGGCCGCGGTCGAACAGCGACTTGCCCAGGGTCGCGATCTGTTCGCGCAGGGCGTTCTCGTCATGCACGCTCATGGCGTTTCCTCCGTTGGCAGCACCTCGAAGGCACGGGTGAAGAAGTCCTCGCCGCCGAAGTTGCCGGACTTGAGCGCCAGCGACAGCGGCGCCGCTCGCCCCGGCAGCGGCGTCTGGGTCCAGGGCACGCCGGGGTCGATCTGCTCGCCGATGCGCAGCTGGCGGATGCCGAGCGCCGAGACCACCGCCCCGGAGCTCTCGCCGCCGGCCACCACCAGCCGCCCCACGCCCTCCTCCACCAGGGTGGCGGCCAGTTGGCCCAGCGCCTCCTCCACCAGGCGACCGGCGCGTTCCACGCCCAGCGCCGCCTGGGCCGCCTCGACCCGCTGCGGATCGGCGGAGGCGTAGACCAGCACCGGCCCGCCGGCGTCGAGCCGCTCCCGGGCGAAGGCCAGGGCCGCCGCCAGGTGATCGTCGCCCTCGGCCAGCGCCAGCGGGTCCAGGGCGAAGCCGGGATGACGCTCGAGGAAGTGCCGCACCTGGCCGAGGGTCGCCCGGGAACAGCTGCCCGACAGCACCAGGGCGCGGCCCGAGGCCGGCGCCAGGCGGCCGGGCTCGGCCACCTCGGCCAGCCAGCCGCGGCGGCGGTACTGCGCGGGAAGCGCCTGGCCCAGGCCGGAGCCCCCGGTGACCAGCGGCATGTCCACCACCGCCTCGGCCAGCACCTCGAGATCCGCTTCGTCCAGGGTGTCGCAGATCACATGGCGCACCCCCTGCTCCGCCAGCGCGTCGAGATGCCGGCGGGTCGCCTCAGCGCCACGGGCCAGCACCGGTCGCGCCGCCAGCCCCACCGGGTGGGGGGTCTGGCGCGACAGCACCCGCACCAGGTCGGCATCGCACATGGGGTTGAGCGGATGATCCTGCATGCCGCTGTCGTTGAGCAGCCGGTCACCGACGAAGAGATGGCCCTGGTAGACGGTGCGGCCGTTGACCGGGAAGGCCGGCACCATCACCGTCTGGCTTGCCCCCAGTCGCTCGATCAACGCATCGCTGACCGGGCCGATATTGCCGGCATCGGTGGAATCGAAGGTCGAGCAGTACTTGAAGAAGAGCTGCCGGGCGCCACGGGCCTGCAGCCACTCCAGCGCCGCCAGCGAATCGGCCACCGCCTGCTCCGCCGGGACGGAGCGCGACTTCAGCGCCACCACGATGGCGTCGACGTTTGCCAGTAGCTCGGCGTCCCGGGGCGACTGGGCGGCATCGGGCACGCCGATCGTCTGCACGCAGCGCATGCCGCCGCGCACCAGGTTGTTGGCGAGGTCGGTGGCCCCGGTGAAGTCATCGGCGATGGCGCCGAGCACGATGGCCATGGTCATGCCCCTCCGTCGTCGTTGGCCGCCTCGGGCAGGGGGATGCCGGAGAGCCGCTGGTAGACCTTGATCACCGCCGCGTCGTCCTCGCGACCGAAGCCGGCGCCCTTGGCCGCGGTGAACTGCTGCAGGGCACTGGCGGTCACCGGGGTCGGCATGGCCAGCTCGCGGCCGGTGTCGTGGACGATGTTGAGGTCCTTGACGAAGATGTCGACGGCGGACAGCGGCGTGTAGTCGCCCTTGAGGATGTGCGGCACCCGGTTCTCGAACATCCAGGAGTTGCCCGCCGAATGGGTGATCACCTCATAGACGGTGTCCGGATCCAGCCCCATGCGAATGCCCAGCGCCATGGCTTCCGCCGCGGTGGCGATATGCACGCCGGCCAGCAGCTGGTTGACCAGCTTCATGCTCGAGCCGATGCCGGCCTCGTCACCCAGGCGATAGACGGTGGCGGCCATGGCGTCGAGGGCGGGGGCGGCCTTGTCGAAGGCTGCCGGGGTGCCCGAGGCCATGACCGACAGCTGCCCGGCCCGCGCCTTGGCGGCCCCGCCGCTGATCGGCGCATCGAGCATCTCGAGCCCGGCCTCGGCCAGCCGCTCGCCGAACCGGCGCGCGATGCTGGGCGCCACCGTGGCGCACTGCAGGACCACGCGGCCCGGCGCGAGGGCGCCCACCAGGCCCTGGTCCCCGAACAGCACCTGCTCGACCTGATCGGCATTGACGACCACCAGGAGCACGATGTCGCAGTGCGTGGCCAGTTCCGCGGGGGTGGAAGCACAGCGCCCCCCCTCGGCCTCGAAGGCGTTGCGCGCCTGGGCAGACACATCACAGCCCGTCACCGCCAGGCCCTGCTCGAGCAGCGCGGTGGCCGTGCCCCTGCCCATGGCCCCTAGACCGATGACCCCGATGCGGGGCGTGCTTGCGGAAATGTCGCTCACCTGTCGATCTCCCGATGGTCGTGTGATTCGTTATGGTAGCGCTGTCATGTTAGCGCTAACATAGTTCTAAACGAGAGACTTCCCAGCAGCAAGCCTAGTGTGCAAGGATAAGACTAATGTCTAACCAACCCAACACCAGGACGCGGCGCCGTCGTGGCTCGGCCCAGCCGACCCTGAAGGAGGTCGCCGAGGCGGCGGGCGTTTCCTCCATCACCGCCTCACGTGCCCTGAACACGCCCGAGCGGGTCAGCGAGGCCGCCCGCGCCCGGGTGCTGCAGGCCGTGGAGCGGCTCGGCTATGTGCCCAACCTGGTGGCCGGCAGCCTGGCGTCGGCCAGCTCGCGCTTCATCGCGGTGATCGTGCCGTCGCTGGCCAATGCGGTCTTCATCGAGGTGATCCACGGGCTGCAGGAGACCTTCGAGGCCCAGGGCTACCAGATCCTGCTCGGCAACACCGACTACGACCCGCAGCGGGAGTACCAGCTGATCCGCACCTTCTTCGGCTGGTCCTGCTCGGCGCTGGTGACCGCCGGGCTGCGCCACAGCGGGCCCTGCCGCACCCTGCTCGAGGGCTGGGAGCAGCCGATCATGGAGGTGATGGAACTGGGCCAGGCGCTGGATCTCAACGTCGGCCTCGACCATCGCGACGCCGGCCGCTGCATGGCCCGCCACCTGCTCGAACGCGGCCACCGCGCCATCGTCTACGTCGGCGCCGGCATGGCCGACGACTACCGCGCCGGGTTACGCTATGACGGCCATCGCGAGGTCCTCGAGGGCCAGGGGCTCGCCGCGCCCTGCCTGGACATCGGCCGGCCGGGCGGGCTCGACGCCGGCGCCCGGGGGCTGGAACTCGCCCTCGAGCACCATCCCGGCATCGCCGCCATCCACTTCGCCAACGACGACCTGGCCACCGGCGCCCTCCTCCACGCCCAGCGCCGCGGCCTGCAGGTGCCCGGCCAGATCGCCATCGCCGGCTTCAACGGCCTGCCGCTGGGCCAGCACGTCACCCCGCGGCTGACCACCATCCAGTCCCCGCGCCACACCATCGGCCGGCTGGCCGCCGAGGAGGTGCTGCGCCGCCTCGCCGGCAAGGCAGTGCGCCGGCGCCAGCACGACGTCGGCTTCACCCTGCTCGAGGGCGAGAGCACCTGAGCCCATAACGTACGACGCCGCGGCAAATGCCGCGGCGCCGTGTCGATCCTGGCTGCCGGGGGAGATGTCTCAGGCTTCGTACGAAAAGTCGACGAGCGATAGCCAGACAAGGCAAAAACCGACGACAAATCGTCAGGACAGACGATTTGGGCAGCACCGCTGCTCGAAGAGCGAGCGACAGGGATGTCGCGAGTCCAAAGCGGAGTTTACGTGGTGTAAATGAGTACTTTGAGCCGGTTTTTAACGCAGTATGGCTGAGCGCAGGCACTTTTCGTACATAGCCTAGGCCGTGGCCTCGTGCAGGGTTGCCCCCACGGCGTCGGCCAGGCGGTGCATCGAATCGATGGACAGGGTGTGATCGACCAGGAACATCAGGCTGGTCTCGCCGAGCCGGCGCGCCACCGGCAGCCGCTCGGCGGGCCGGTAGTCGGTGTCGTCGAAGGCGCGCTCCAGGTAGATCTCGCCGCAGCCGCCGTGGAGGCAGGTCACTCCCCGGGCCTCGACCGCCGCGATGATGGCATCGCGATCCCAGCCCGGAGCCAGCGCCCCGGGGTCCAGAAAGGCATGGAACTTGTAGAAGGCGTGCCCCGCCTCGGCGGGCGGCAACGGCACCCGCAGCCCCGGCAAGCGAGCGAGCCGCTCGGCCAGCACCGCGGCGTTCTCGCGCCGCCGCGCCAGCCAGCCCGGCAGCTTGCGCAGCTGCACCCGGCCGATCGCGGACTGCATCTCGGTGAGTCGCCAGTTGGTGCCGAAACTCTCGTGCAGCCAGCGAAAGCCCGGCGGGTGCTCGGCGTGTACCGCCTCCCAGGACTTGCCGTGGTCCTTGTAGCTCCAGGCGCGCTGCCAGGCTTTCTCGTCACGCAGCAGCAGCATGCCGCCCTCGCCGCCGGTGGAGATGATCTTGTCGGTGCAGAAGGAGAAGGCCGCGGCATCGCCGACACTGCCCACGAGGCGGCCGCGCCAGGTGGCGCCATGGGCCTGGGCGCAGTCCTCGATCAACCACAGGCCGCCCTCGTCGGCCAGCGCCCTCAGCGCATCCAGGTCGCAGGGCCAGCCGGCCAGGTGCACGGCGATGATCGCCCGGGTACGCGGCGTGAGCACCGCGCGCACGCTCTCGGCGGTCAGGTTGCCGGAATCGGGATCGACATCGGCGAACACCGGCCGCGCGCCCCGGGCCACCACGCAGGAGACCGAGGCCATGAAGCTGCGCGGCGTCACCACCACCTCGTCGCCGGGGCCGACGCCCAGGGCCAGCAGCGCCAGCTCCAGGGCCAGGGTACCGTTGGCCAGCACGACGGCATGGGGCACGTCGTGGAAGGCGGCGAACTCCCGCTCGAAGGAGATCCCCTCCTCGCCGCTCCAGTAGTTGACCCACCCGGAGCGCAGCACCCGGCTCACCGCCGCCAGCTCGTCCTCCTCGAAACGCGGCCACTCGCTCATCGACTTCTCCTGACGACGATTACACGATCTCGAGCATCACAGGTCGCTGGCATCGTCGAGCGAGCCGGCCACGTCGCCGGGCAGGGTGACGGAGGGCAGCAGCAGCGAGATCACGTTGTTCCAGCGGGCCAGCGGTGCGGCCGTCACATAGACCACATCCTGGGGTTCCAGCGGGAAGCGGGTGCCCAGCATCAGCCGCGTCGCATCGCTGATGTCGAGCTGGTAGACGGTAGCGAGTTTCTCGCTTCCCGGCGGCTTCCCACGGACGACGAAGATGCCGGAAGGCTGGGCACGGCTCTCGTTGACGCCACCCGCCCGAGCCAGGGCATCGGTCAAGGTGATGCGCTCATTCCCCAGGGGAAGCGCGCCCGGACGCAGCACCTGGCCCAGCACCACGACGTTCTGGTTCTCGGTACTGGGAACATGCACGACATCACCGTCGCGGAGCAGGCGATTCTCGGTCAGGTCTCCCTGGCGCAGCATGGCATAGAGGGAAATACGCTCTTCCCGGCCATCCCGGTGGAGGACCACGTTATGCCAATCGGCATTGTCCGAGGCACCCCCGGCTTGACTGATCGCATCGATCACGGTCAACGGTTCGATAGTGATCGGCAAGGTTCCGGGCATCTCCACGGCGCCGCTGACGTAGACCTTCTGCGAGCGGAAGGCCGCCACGTTCACCTCGACCTGTGGGTCGGCGATCACCTCCGAGAGGCGCCGCGTGATCAGGCCACGCAGCTCCTCCAGCGTCATGCCCGCCACACGCACGCGCCCGACATAGGGGTAGAACATGGAGCCATCGGGGCGAATACGGTTGCCGGCCTCGGCGGCCGGACGGTCTGCGCCCGCCGGTATCGTCAGCTCCGGGTGGTCGTAGACGATCACGCTGACCACATCCCCCGGGCCCAGGAGATAGTCGTAATTCTCGAGTTCCTGCCGCAGTGGCATCGGTGTAGGACGCGACAGGGGCTCCACGGCCTCCACCTGCATCTGCCCCACCAGCGCCGGGGTGATCGGCTGGATATCCACCCGGGAGTCCAGCGACTCCTCGAGCTTGCCCTCGTCGATGTGGCCACCCGGCGCAAAGGCGCAGCCGCCGATGATCGCGAATGCCAACAGCAGCGAGAAGAGCCGGGCAAGGCGCCACGCCCCTGCCGGGCTACCTCCCCCCTCATCATCTGCAGCTTCATCTGCAGCTTGCCCGTACCCGGATAACTCGGCTTGCTGAAGCATCTTCCCATCCCCCCTGCTGTCCCCGGGACACACAACCGCCCCCGACTCGCTGGCAGTCAACCGAGGCCCTCATCGCTGCCATTGCATCTTCACGAGCCAAGGCGCCACGGATATCGCCGGGCTGCCCGTTTCGAACTCGTCACGAAGATACCGACTGAATTGTTATGAGGCCGAACTGACTGATACATTCAGCTTACATAGTTACAGAAAGGACACATTCTGATTCTGGTAGGGAGCGCCAGCTGAGAAGATTCATGGAAAAACACCACGTCATATCGTCTTTCTAGTGTCAGGAAGATGAGAGACGCCATACTGCAGCCCCATCAACGACTGAGCCCGCCAGCGGCGGGCTCATGAAGGGCCAGGGAAAATGCTGGAACGGCGACCCACGGGATGTCTGGCTGCCGACGCCGGCGGCCCCGGCGGCGGCGACCCCGCTCGCCAGGAGCAAGGTGACGGGCCACGCCTCGGCCGGGGTCTGACCCGATAGGGGGCGGTCTCGGCGCCTGAACCGGGCATCGAGATCAGGACGCCGCGCCCACTGGGGCAAACAGCAGCGCCAGGTCCTCCTCGTCGAACAGCGGGCCGGCGGCGACGACCCCGCTCGCCAAACGCACCATCGCGGGCCACTGACTCGGCTGGGGCCTGACCCGTTAGGGGCGGCCTCGGCGCTGGCTTCGGCGACCATGCCGCTAACGCCGGGCGGCCCCGGGGGTCAGACCCCGGCGGCGGCGACCCCGCTCGCCAAGTGCGCCATGACGGGCCAATGACTCGGCCGGGGTCTGACCCGTTAGGGGCGGCCTCTGCGCTGGCTTCGGCGACCATGCCGCTAACGCCGGGAGGCCCCGGGGGTCAGACCCCGGCGGCGGCGACCCCGCTCGCCAAGTGCGCCATGACGGGCCAATGACTCGGCCGGGGTCTGACCCGTTAGGGGCGGCCTCAACGCCTGAACCGGGCCCGCCCTCCACGCCTGGCACCCGTCAGCCGACAAGCCAACGCTGTTTCATGTCGTCATGAATCCACCGCCGGTAATGAGCGTCGAGCAGGCGCCGGTTGCTGATCGAGCGATCGCTCGGCGGAGCCAAGCTCCTGCCAAGCGGAGAACCTACCTCCCTGTGGGAGCCACGCTTTGCGGGGCGATGGCGGCGCGCAGCGCCACTGGGCGGCTGTCGGCCACGCTGGCGGCTACCGCCGAGGCGCCTATCGGCGCCAATCGCTCGGCGGAGCCACACACACAGGGGACGAGCCACGTCGATCATTGCTCCCCTCCCTTGGTAGCACCCGCCAGCCGGGCAGTCCGTTCGATATCAGGAGGCGAGAGAAACTTCCCGGCGACCGTCTCGGGCTTGAAGTCATCCAGCCAGGCCTCATCGATGAGCGGCTTCTCGCCCGCCACGGCGGCCCGCATGCCCTCGGCCAGGGCGGCTTCGTCGTGCTCGACGATGCTGGACGTCAGCGGCCCCTTGAGGATCTCGCGGATACCGCCGGGACAGTCCACCGACAGCACCGGCGTGCCGCAGGCCAGCGCCTCGAAGAGCACGATGCCCATGCCCTCGAAGCGCGAGCTCAGCACGAAGAGCCGAGCGTGGTGCATCCACGGGTAGGGGTTGTCGCGCTGCCCGGCGAAGCGGACCCGCCCGGCGATGCCGAGCTCATCGGCCAGCGCCCCGAGCCGCCCGCGCTCCTGGCCGTCGCCCACCAGCACCAGCGGCATTGCCAGCCCCGACCGCGCATAGGCCCGCAGCAGCAATGCCTGGTCCTTGGCCGGCACCAGGCGTGCCACCGTCACGAGATAGGGCTCGTCGGGCAGGTCCGGCTCATCAGCCCGCATCAGCCGGCGAATGGCGCCGAACGGGCATGGGTTGACGATGACCTCGACCGACGCCGGCGCAAAGCCCAGTGCTCGCTGTGCCTCGGCCACGTTCTCGGCCACGCCGCCCGATACCGCCACCAGGTGCTTGTGCTGGTACAGGCACCTGGCGAACAGCCGCGGCTTCCAGCCTTGCTCGCCCCGGTAGATGAGGTTTTCCAGCACGAAGCGCGCCCGCTCGTCGCGAAAGTGCCAGATCAGCTCGAAGGTACCGACGCCGCGGAACACGATGCGATCCACCCGCCCGTGCCGACGCTCGAAGCGCCACAGCCAGGCGCGGAACAGCCACCCGCCCAGGTAACCCGTCCACACGAAGTAGGAGCGCCGGATGATCGGGTTGAGAAACCAGCGCGCCAGCCACTCGATCAGCAGCCCCACCAGGGTCAGGCGCAGCGCCCAGTGCAATGAGAACTGGTGCAGTTGCACCTCGGAATGCTCGGGCGCCAACGGCTTGCGCACGCGCCGAAAGGTCAGCAGGTGGCTCTCGTGCCCCGTCTCGGCAAAGGCATCGGCCAGATTGACCGCCACGCGCTCCATGCCGCCCATCTTCAGCGAGCGAACCACCACCAATGTACGCAAGGACGCCTCCTCCCCTGTCCGATGTATTGGCCGCGGCCAGGCCGCCTGCCGTCATGTCCCGCGGCTACTCGAGACGCCATGACGATGACACAACGCCAGCGCCAGCAACACCACCTGCATATAGGCGTAGAAGGTCGTCATCATTTCGTGATGGATCGCCGCCTCGGTGAGGCTGTAGATGGCGAACCCCGCGGTGAACACCAGGGCGACCTGCGCCCAGGCATTGCTCCTGTCACGACGGTAAAGCCGCCAGTGGTAGATGGCCGGCGCCACCAGGTAGCCCAGCAGGGCGATCAGCCCCAGCACGCCCCCGGTGGCCGCCATCTCGAAGTACTGGCTATGGGCATGGCCGCGGCCGACGCCCAGCACCCAGTCGGTGAGCACGCCCTGCTCGACCAGCTCGGCGATCTGGGCCTCGCGCTCATCGTAGCTCAGCCCCACCAGGGGGCGTGCCAGGAAGGCATGGCTGGCCGCCGTCCACAGTTGCAGCCGCCCGCCGCTGGACACCGCCGCCTCGATATCGCCCTGGGCGATATTGGTAAACTCATCGACCGTGTAGGCAACCCGGCGCTCTACGCTCGGTAGCGTGGCATAGCTGACCAGCGCCAGCGTCACCATCGCCACTAAGGAGGCCGTGATCGCCTTCCAGCCCAGGCGGTCGGCATTGAGCAGCAGCAGCAGGATCAGCAGCAGCGGCACCGCCAGAATGGCGCCGCGGGCCAGCGTCAGCAGGCAGGTGATCACCCCGGCCAGCGCCGCCGCCAGCAACCACGCCTTGCGGTGGCTCCCGCGGATCAGGCTCGCCGCCAGGAAGGCCATGGCACAGCTGAGATACCCCAGGTTGATGCTGAACAGGAAGCCATCGGCCCGGCCGGCTCCCTGCAGCTGGGTCTGGTAGAGCGCCACGGCCAGGGCGCCGAGGGTGCCGATGACCAGGCCCCACTCCAGGTAGCCGCGCACCTGGCGCGTATCCAGCGGTGTCAGCAGATGGCGCAGCATCAGGTAGATGGGCACCACAGCGACCATATGAAAACCGGGGCTGAGGTAGCGGGACGAGTAGTCGTCGATCACGAAGATCGGCACTCGCGACAGCAGCAGCAGGCTCAGCACCCCCACCACCGCCCAGTCGAACCTCGTCACGGCCAGACTGGCGCGGTTGGCCACCAGGTAGCCGGTGGAGTAGAGCATCAGCACCGCCACCACGGCGTGGCTGCGCAGCGGCGTGGCGATCAGCGTGACCAGCACCAGCAACAGCGCCCACTGGTTCACCTTCAAGGCCCGCTCGCGGGAAAACAGTCCGTTCGTTGCCATCGTGCTTCCCTTATCGCACCCAGTTGATGTTCTGCTTGATCTCGCGGGCCGGATTGCCGGCCACGATGGTACCGGCCCCCACGTCCCGGGTGACCACGCTGCCATTGCCGGCCACGGCGTTGTCGCCGACCTGCACGCCCTTGAGTACCGTCACGCTGTCGGCCAGCCACACATGATCGCCGATGGTGATGGAACGCGGTGGGTTGATGCAGCGCCCCTCCTGCACGATGTCATGGCCATCGCCGGTCATCACCTTCACCTGCCGCGAGAACATGCCGTCGCGGCCCACGATCAGCCGGGTAGCCGTCCCGCGGCTCGAGAGGTAGCAGCCGGCGCCGATCACGGTATCGGCCCCGATATGCAGTTCGCAGCCCTCGCCCAGCAGCTGCAGCTTCACGCCACGCAGGTTCGCCCCGGGCTCGATGACCAGCCGGTTCCCGCTGCCCTTGATCACGAGGTAGCATTCCCGGATCCGCGCAGCGGCCGAGGCTTCCACGCGGTTCCCCGCCGCCACCCGCACCTTGTTACGCAGTCTCAGACGCCACAGCGGCAGAGCCCCCTGCTGTTCACTCATTGCCTTCGGCCTTCTTCATCGTCATTTTCCAGGAGCCCATAACGCGACAGGCGCCCTGAAAGGCGCCTGTCGCTATCATACCACCAGCCATCACCTCAGTGGGCACACCTCGCACCCACCCCTGTGGGAGCCACGCTCCGCGGGGCGATGGCGGCGCGAAGCGGCGCTATCCACCGAGGCGCCTGCGGCGCCAATCGCTCGGCGGAGCCGAGTCCTACCTGGAGGGGAATCTTCCACGCCGTAGGAGTCACGCGACGCGGGGGCGAATGCCGTCGTAGCACCCGCTGCGCCGCGCCTGCTCAAGATCGTAGGCATTCTGCAGGCGCAGCCAGTAGCCCTCGCTGGTGCCGAGGAACCGCGACAGGCGGATGTCGGTATCCGCCGTGATGGCCCGCGCGCCGCGAGTGATTTCGCCGATCCGCGTGGCCGGCACGCCGATAGCATTGGCCAAGGCATTCTTGGTAAGCCCCAGGGGCTCAATGAAATCCTCGAGCAGGATCTCACCGGGATGGATGTTGGGCAGTTGGTCGGTCATATCGCCTCCGATTAGTGGTAGTCGACGATCTCGACATCGTGGGCATTGCCGTCTTCGAAGCGAAAGCACAAGCGCCACTGGTCGTTGATGCGAATGCTGTGCCACCCGCTGCGGTCACCCTGGAGGGCCTCGAGCCGATTGCCAGGCGGTATGCGCAGATCATCGAGGGTGGCGGCGGCATCGAGCTGGCGTAGCTTCTTCAAGGCGCTGCGTTGCATGTCGTGTGGCAGCTTTCGCGATATCTTGCCCCGGGCAATGGTTTCGGCCTGCTTGTCCTTGAAGGACTTGATCATGTCGCACCCCGGGTTCGCATGCATCAAATATAACGCAATACGTCATATGCTGCAAGACGTCATATCGGACAGAAAACACCCGCCTCGTCCACCGGCAGGCGCATGGCGCCCCAGCCCTTCTCCTGACCGGACTTGAGGACGTCGCATCCCCACCCATTACGCCTATTCGGAATTTAATGCATACGTAACCATAACTTATACTAAAGTATATTATCTTTTTTATCAGCATGTTATGCAAAAGCCATGCAGGGAATTTCCCGCATGATGTTGCATACGTATGCATTTTTGCCTAGAACACCCCTGTGGCCTGTAGGTCGCGGTGCCCAACACGCACTCCACAACGACAACACCACCAGCTAAAGGGCTGGATCAACCTCAGGAGTTCAGCATGAAGCGTCTCTCTATCCAGACTTTCACTCTGTCCGCCCTCGCCGGCGCCATTGCCCTGGCAGCCTCCGCAACGGCACATGCCGAGCCCGAACGCGTAATCGATGTGAGCCTCCCGCTTGGCCCCGAATCACAGCAGGGCATCGGGGTACTCAAGTTCGGCGAAGAGTTGGAGCGGCTCTCGAACGGACGGCTGGTCATCGAACCCCACTACGACAACGCCCTGGGCGCCGAACGTGAGGTCGTCGAAGGCATGGGGTTCGGGATCATCGATGCCGGTATCTCCTCCACCGGCCCGATGGGAGGGTTCGTCGACCAGTTCATGCTCTTCGACCTGCCCTATGTCTTCGAGAACCACGAGCACGCCTACGCCTTCCTGGACAGCGAGCACGGTGAATATCTCGCACAGCTGGCCGAAGAGCACATGAACGTCAAGTTCCTGGCCTGGATGGAAAACGGCTTTCGCCACAATACCAACTCGGTACGCGAGCTGAACCATCCCGACGATCTGGAGGGTATCAACCACCGTACTCAGGAGAGTCGCGTCCAGGTCGACACCTGGGAAGCCCTCGGCGCCAACGCCACGCCCATGGCCTGGACCGAGGTCTACACCGCCCTCCAGCAGGGGGTCATGGACAGCCAGGAGAATCCCCTGCCGACCATCTACGACGTCAACTTCTACGAGGTTCAGGACTACCTGAACATGACCCAGCACGTCTACTCGCCGGCGCCGCTGATGATGAGCCTGGATCTTTTCAACTCCTTCGGCGAGGAGGACCAGGCGATCATCATGGAAGCGGCCCAGATCGCCCTGCCCGTCCAGCGGGAAGCCAGCCAGGAGCTGGAGCAGCGCTACCTCGGGGAGCTCGAGGAGCTGGGCATGACCGTGACCCACCCCGACCTCGCCCCCTTCCGCGAGGCGGCCCGTCCCGTCATCGACGAATGGGGCCCCACCGTCGGCAAGGATCTGGTCGACGCTGCCATCAACTTCGAGTACTGAGCCCCCACGGCGCCCGCAGGCGGCGAAGCCCCTGCGGGCGTCACGCTGACGCATGAGGCAGCCATGAAGACATACCTACTGCTGGCCAACAGAGCCATCGATCAGTTCAACCGACTGGTCGGCTGGGGGCTGGCCGCACTCTTGCTGGTGATGACCGTGCTCATCTTCTGGCAGGTATTCGCCCGATTCGTGGTGGGCAAGCCGCTGTTCTTCTCCGACGAGATCGCCCGCTTCGCCATGCTCTGGCTCACCTTCATCGGGGCGGGTTACGCCTATCGCAAGGGGGCGCTGATCTCCGTGGACATCGTGCTGGAGTATGCCGGCAAGACGCTGGGTTGCCTGCTGCGGATCGCCATCATCCTGTGCTCGGCCCTCTTCGCCTTCATCATGGTCAAGTACGGCCTCGACCTGGTGGATCGCGTCTCGAGCCAGACCGCCCCCAGCACCCGCATATCCATGATGTGGCCCTACATGGCCATTCCCGCTGGCGGCATCGTCATCATGATCAACAGCCTGGGACTGCTGATCGATGAAGCGCTCGGCACCTCGTCCAGCCCGCAACAGGAGGTGAACTGATCATGGCACTGCTCCTGTTCCTGCTGCTGATCTCGCTGTTCATCATCGGCGTGCCCATCGCCTTCTCGCTCGGCCTGGCCTCCGCCGTGACCGTGTGGCATGGCGACCTGATGCCGATGCTGATCGTCGCCCAGCAGCTCATCGCCTCGGTGAACTCCTTCCCCCTGATGGCGATCCCCTTCTTCATCCTGGCGGGCTACCTGATGCAGGGTGGCGGCATCTCCCAGCGTCTCGTCGACTTCTCCAACACCCTGGTCGGCAGCATGACGGGGGGCCTGGCGATGGTGGCCATCGTCACCTCGCTGTTCTTCGCGGCCATCTCCGGCTCGGGCGCCGCCACCACTGCGGCCATTGGCTCGATCCTGATTCCGGCGATGCTCTCCAAGGGCTACCCCGGCGGCTATGCCGCCGCCAACCAGGCCGCCTCCGGCGCCCTCGGCGTGATCATCCCGCCCAGCATCCCGCTGATCCTCTACGGCATCGCCGCCAACGTCTCGGTAGGCGACATGTTCATCGCCGGCATCCTGCCGGGCATCCTGGTCACCCTGACCCTGCTCGTTTTCGCCTACTTCTTCGCCAAGGCCAACGGCCTGGGCGGCAACGAAAAGAGCTCCCCGAAGGACGTCCTCAAGGCCGGTCGCAAGGCCATTCTGGCCATCCTCATGCCGGTCATCATCCTGGGCGGTATCTACGGCGGCATCTTCACCCCGACCGAAGCCGCGGTGATCGCGGTGGCCTACTCCTTCCTGGTCGGCTTCGTGATCTATCGGGAAATCAAGCTGCACAGCCTGGTCGGCATCCTCAAGCAGGCCGCGGTCACCACCGCCGTGGTGCTCAGCATCATCGGCGCCGCGGGGCTCTATGGCCGCATCCTGCAGCGGCTGAGGGTGCCGGACATGCTCTCCCAGTTCGTGATCTCGGCGATCGACAGCCCGCTGCTGTTCATCATCTTGGCCAACCTCCTGCTGCTGGTGGCCGGCATGTTCATCGAGGCGGCCGCCGCGATCCTGATCTTCGTGCCGATCCTGCTGCCCATTGCGATCAGCTTCGGCTTCGACCCGGTCCACTTCGGCATCATCATGGTGGTCAACCTGGCCATGGGCATGTTCACCCCGCCGGTCGGCCTCAACCTCTTCGTGGCCTCCCAGATCACCCATATCGGCATCGCCCGCCTCACCTGGGCCGTCATGCCCTTCGTCGGCATCGTGCTCATCAACCTGCTGATCATCAGCCTGCTGCCCTTCCTGTCCACCTGGCTGCCTTCGCTGTAAGCCCCGTCAAGGAGAGAACCCCATGACCGTCGTAGAAAGCCTGGCACCGCGCCACGGCCTCAGAGTATTGATCACCGCCGGCGCCAATGGCATCGGCCTGGCCATCGCCAAGGCCTTCCGGGAGGCGGGTGCCCGCGTGCACGTTTGCGATATCGACACCCAGGCCCTGGCCGCCCTGCCCGAGGACATCACCCATACCCTGGCCGATGTCAGCCAGGAAGCGGACGTCGATCGGCTGTTCCAGGATGCCGCCGCCCTGGGCGGGCTCGACGTGGTAGTCAACAACGCCGGGATTGCCGGGCCCACCGCCGGGATCGACGAGATCGACCAGGACGCCTGGACCCGCACCATCGACATCAACCTCAACGGCCAGTACCGGGTCGCCCACCGTGCTGCCCCGCTACTCCGCGAGAGCCAGGGGTTGCTGATCAACCTGGCCTCGGTGGCCGGCCGTCTGGGCTTTGCCTATCGCACCCCCTACGCCGCCAGCAAATGGGCCGTCGTTGGCCTGACCAAGAGCCTGGCCTGCGAACTCGGGCCCGACGGCGTGCGGGTCAACGCCATCCTGCCCGGCATCGTGCGCGGCCCACGCATCGAGAAGGTCATCGAGGATCGCGCCGCCAAGCGTGGTATCCGCTATACCGAGATGGAGCAGGAAAACCTCTCCAAGATCTCCATGCGCCGCATGGTGGAGCCCACCGACATCGCGGCCATGGCCCTGTTCCTGTCGGCGTCGGGCGGCGCCAATATCTCGGGCCAGGCCCTGAGTGTCTGCGCCAACGTCGAATCCCTGTGACCGCCCAAGGAGTCACCTCATGACAGCTCGCATAAGTATCCTCGGCGCCGGCTTGATCGGCCGTGCCTGGGCCATCGTCTTCGCCCGGGCCGGCATGCCCGTGTCCCTCTACGACGTGGAGGCCGATGCCCTGGACAAGGCCCGGGAGGCCATCCGCCAGTCCCTCGACGACCTCCAGCAGGCCGGCCTGATCGAGGACGTGGACGCCCCCCTGTCGCGCATCCACACGGAGAGCGATCTGGCGCGCGCCATGGCCGGCGCAGAGTACATCCAGGAGTGCGGCCCCGAGAACGTCGAGGCCAAGCGGCGCATCTACACCGACCTGGAGGCGGTGGCGGCCGAGGACGCCGTGCTGGCCAGTTCCACCTCGGGCATCGCCGCCTCGCAGTTCACCGCGCATCTGCGTCACCCGGAACGCTGTCTGGTCGCGCATCCGGTGAACCCGCCCTACCTGATCCCGCTGGTCGAGGTCGCGCCATCACCGGCCACTTCCGAGGCGGCCGTGAACCGCACCATGCAACTCATGGAGCAGGCCCAGCAGGCCCCGATCCTGGTCCGTAAGGAAATTCAGGGCTTCATCCTCAACCGCCTGCAAGGCGCTCTGCTCAACGAGGCGTTGCGCCTGTTTCGCGACGGTTACGTCTCCGCCGAGGACCTCGACAAGACCGTCAAGCACGGACTCGGTTTGCGCTGGTCCTTCATGGGGCCCTTCGAGACCATCGATCTCAATGCGCCATCCGGCGTGGTCGACTACGGCCATCGCTATGGTCCCCTGTACCGCGACGTCGATCGCCAGCGCGGTGACGACGATCCCTGGGATCCCGCCACGCTGGCCGCTCTGGACAAGGAGCGCCGGGAACGGCTCCCTTCCGCAGGCCTCGCCGAACGCCAGGCATGGCGCGACCGGCGTCTCATGGCGCTGATGGTCCATCAGCGCAACATTGATCCCTCTTGAACCTGCCAACCTTAGGAGAAACCTCTCATGGCGACCCAACGTAAGGTCATCATCACCTGCGCCGTAACCGGCGCCATCCACACACCCTCCATGTCACCGCACCTGCCGGTGACCCCCGAGGAGATTGCCGAGGCTGGCATCGCTGCCGCCGAGGCAGGCGCGGCCATTCTTCATCTCCACGCACGCGACCCCGAGAACGGCAAGCCCACCCAGGATCCCGCCGTCTTCGAGCGCTTCCTGCCGCGTATCAAGGGCGCCACCGATGCCGTCATCAACCTGACGACTGGCGGCAGCCCGCACATGACCGTGGAAGAGCGCATGCGGCCGGCCATGGAGTTCAAGCCGGAGCTTGCCTCGATGAACATGGGGTCGATCAACTTCGGCCTGTTTCCCATGCTCAACCGCTACGATAGCTTCCAGCACGAGTGGGAGCGTGCCCACCTGGAGAACAGCCGTGACCTGGTGTTCAAGAACACCTTCGCCGATATCGAGAAGGCCATGACCCTCGGCGCGGAAAATGGTACCCGCTTCGAATGCGAGTGCTACGATATCGGTCATCTCTACAACCTGCGCAATCTCATGGATCGCGGCATCATCGGAGGACGCGTTTTCGTGCAGAGTGTGTTCGGCATCCTCGGCGGTATCGGCCCTCACCCTGAGGATGTGATGCATATGCGCCGCACCGCCAACCGGCTGTTCGGCGACGAGTACGAGTGGTCCGTTCTCGGCGCCGGCAGCCACCAGATGCGCATCGCCGCCCAGTCCGCTGCCATGGGTGGCCATGTTCGCGTCGGCCTCGAAGACTCACTGTGGCTTTCACCCGGTAAACTCGCCGAAAGCAACGCCAGCCAGGTGGCCAAGGTCCGCGAGATTCTCGAGGGCCTCTCCTTCGAGGTGGCGACCCCCGACGAGGCACGCGAGATGCTGCAGCTGAAGGGCGCCGACCGGGTCAGCTTCTAAGGAACGCGGAATCGATGAAAAGAAAATCCGTTACTTCACGCGATGTCGCCCGGTTGGCCGGCGTCTCGCAATCTGCCGTCAGCCGTACCTTCTCGCCCAATGCCAAGGTCTCGGAGGGTACGCGCAGAAAGGTAATGGACGCCTCCCGTGAGCTGGGCTATCGCCCCAACACGATTGCCCGCTCGCTCATCACCCGCTCGAGTCGCACCATCGCGGTGGTGACCTACAGCCTGGAAAACCCCTTCTACAGCTTCATGCTGGAGAAGGCCTCACGCTTCTTCCAAGCGCAGGGCTATCACCTGCTGATGTTCTTTGCCCCACCGAGTGGCGACTTTGACGTGGTTCTCGATGACATCATTCGCAGTCAGGTCGAGGGCGTGCTGCTGCTGGCCATTACCATGACCCAGCGGCAGGCCGGACTGGTGGACGACTTCGGGATCCCGGTCGTCGTCATCAACCGCACGGTGGACTATGCCGGGATCAGTCAGGTCGGCAGCGACAACGTTCAGGGCGGCTACTGGGCGGGGCGCTACCTGGCCTCCCTGGGGCATCAGCACATCGCCTTTCTAGGCGGTCTGCCGGACTCTTCAACACACCAGCAGCGTCAGGCAGGCTTCCTCGAAGGGCTGCATTCCATGGGCCAGGCCTGCGCGGCGATCGAGATCGGCAACTATCGCTACGAGGATGCCTGCCAGGCGACCCGCCGCCTGTTCAGCTCACCCACGCCCCCAGATGCCCTCTTCGCGGCTAATGACCTGATGGCGCTTGCTGCCATGGAGATCCTGCGGCACGAATTCGCCCTTGAGGTGCCAAACGACGTATCGATCATCGGCTTCGACGACGTGCCCATGGCGGCCTGGCCCAGCCACTCCCTGACCACTGTCAAGCAACCTGTCGACATGATGATCCAGAAAGCCACCGAACTGCTGATGAAACAAGTGGCCCAGGAGGACATGCCCCCCGAGCACCTCATCCTCCCCGTCACGCCCATGCTGCGCGGCAGCACTCGTCGGCCACTACGGTGTCGCGGCTGAAGGCCCAGTGGCTTGGCGCAGCCAAGCTCGCACAAGCTGGCATCTGCACGTCCCGACAGGAGCCCCCACCCGGCGGTGGAATTACCACCCTTGTGGGGGCCACGCGTCCTGACAGGAGCTCCCACCCGGCGGTGGAATTACCACCCTTGTGGGGGCCACGCGTCCTGACAGGAGCTCCCACCCGGCGGTGGAATTACCACCCTGTGGGAGCCACGCTCCGCGGGGCGATTGCGGCGCGAAGCGGCGCCGGGCGGTTATCTGCAACCTCAGCGACAACCGCCGAGGCGCCTGCGGCGCCAATGGCTCCCTGACGGTGTCAGCTTTCCCATGAGCATGTAACGATTTAACAGGTATATCCAACCGCTATTCCAAACCGATAACACGACTGAGGTTGCTATAAGCCTCAGCGTGTTTCTCGTCACTCATCGCAGCCAGATTTCTCAGTTTCCAGCGTACTGCCGGAAGTTGATCCACACCGTCAAGGCCTAATAGGCCCCAGTCGGGTGCTCGGCTTTTAAAGGTCAGAAGGAATTCCCGTTCCCGGTCAGTGAGAGATGCATTGATGGTCTCCACCAACTGCTCTCGCGCTGCCTCAAGGTCGGACAGGGGCACATCTTGCTGAGCCATATCCTTGAACTCCCCCTCATACAGGCCAGAGATATCCTTGAGGCGAGGGTGGAGCAATTCTGCAATGGGGCGGTTATGACTGACCATGTAGACGATCAACGCCTTGCGTAAGTCTTCCGTCAGCCCCTCGTTATCCAGCAGCCACTTTACGTCAAACAAATCCCGGGGATGCTGTCGATCCAGAGCCGCACAGATCTTTCCGGCGTACAGGTCCGCAAACGCGACGACCTGGATTTCCGCATAACCAAACGCCTCCTCCACCACTTCACTGGTGGCCATGACGTTGGGCTCAAAGACGGTTCCGCGTAGCACAGGAGATAGTTCTATCTTGATTTGTACGCCATCTTTGATAACCGTAAGGCGCAGCGCATCATCCTTTTCCCGGAAGGATTCCACGACCTCGGCACCTGTAACGCCGACCTTGATTGCCTCACTCAGCGCTTCCAGGTTGGCCCGTATCGTAGCCAGGGCTTCTGCTCGCTCCATCATCGGCAGGAATACCAGATCGATGTCGACGGACAACCGTGGAAAGTTCCGTACGAACAAGTTGATTGCCGTGCCGCCCTTCAGTGCAAAGCAATCATGCTTGGCCACAAAAGGCATGAGCTGCAGCAACAGCTGAACCTGCCGTTGGTATCCGTCTCGTCTACTCATCCTGATTCTCACATATCTCTTGGTACGGTGATCTGCCAGTTCTTCTCCAGTCGGCCATGGGGGGCGACAACCCGCTTCCCGGCCCCCAGGTCATAGGCCTCTACCGTGAGCCGTTTGAACCAGGCATGTGCCTGCCGTTCGGCCAGCCATAGGAAGAGTCGCTTGACCTTCACGTTCTTGCAGGTTTTGAGCAAGGCATCCAGCTTTCGGGGCGACAGGTTGTGCAGCCCCTGCATTAGTTCATCTGCATGCTCAAAGCTCACTGCCTTGGGCACATCCATCAACACTTCCAGGATAGCTTTCTCGGGGGCGGAAAATGCTACCGGCGGAAGGCCTTCACGCCAGTCTTCCTCTCTGAAGAACCGAGCTTCCGTCATCACCTCATCGGGCCACAGACGCCGGGTACCGTGCCACTCGAATTCGGCATCGACGGGTAACCTGGTCAGCCAGCGTGGCAGGCGCTCTGTGGAGTAAAGGTGGATACGCGGCACTGATGACAACGCCAAGTACTGCACCAGACCCGCCATGCCCAATGCCGTCAGCCCGCCCACATGCACTGGTTGCTCGGACATTCTCTGTAACGACGCAACCACCCCCAGCCAACTTACCTTGGCGTCCAGTCGGGCGAAGACTCCAGGAGAAAGGGGCAGCAGTGTCCCGCTACGGACCGCGTTGTCCACAAAGTGCAGGCTCAAACCCTGGGTGATCAGCCACTGCTTGGTGGCCACCATCCCCAAAGGCAGCAACTCCCTGAGCTGTTGTCGGGCGACTGAGTTGAGCATGGTTTGATAGCTCCTCATAACACGTCAATTATTGCCGTATTTTTAAGAATAATCAAACCTCTCAGCCATCCAGGTTTAATATTTCAACAATACGCGTCGCCAGGTGCCGTGATTTTACTATTTTATAAACCACCTTCTGGTATGCACGCCGGGATCGGATCGCCAGTGCTGCCATCGAGTCGCGGCTAAGGTCACGCTTGCGGGGGCGATAGCGGCGCGAAACGGCGCCAGGCGGTTACCCGCAACCTCAGGGACAACCGCCGAGGCGCCTGCGGCGCCAATCGCGCAGAAAATCTGCGCTCCCACAGGGCAGGCATGATCCACTCGGGTGGCCACCGCCGCGCCTGCGGCGCCAATGACTCGGCGCAGCCAAGCTCCCCGGCGATAATCTACCACCCCGCAGGAGCTCACTCCCTGGCCGTCAACGAATCCCCCCGCCCCACGGCGTAGTACAGCAGGCCGGCCTGCTGCATCAGGGCCGGGTCGTAGAGGTTGCGCCCGTCTACCACCACCGGCAGCGTCAGCTGCTGCTTGAGCCAGGCGAAGTCGACCGTGCGGAACTCCTTCCACTCGGTGCAGATCGCCAGCGCATCGGCGCCCTTCACCGCCTGGATACGGTCGGCCACCAGCACCAGGTCGTCGCACTCGCCGTAAAGCCGCCGGCACTCCTTCATGGCCTCGGGGTCGTAGGCCTGCACCCGGGCCCCCGCCGCCCATAGCGCTTCCATCAGGTCGCGGCTGGGGGCGTCGCGCATGTCATCGGTGTTGGGCTTGAAGGCCAGCCCCCACAGCGCGATCACCTTGCCCTCGAGCTTGCCGTCGAAGGCCTGGCGCAGCTTGGCGAACATGCTCTGCTTCTGGCGCTGGTTCACCGCCTCCACGGCGTTGAGCAGTTCGGCCGAATAGTCCAGCTGCTCGGCGGTGTGGGCCAGCGCCCGCAGGTCCTTGGGAAAGCAGGAGCCGCCATAGCCGCACCCCGGGTAGATGAACTGGTAGCCGATGCGCGGGTCGCTGCCGATGCCGCGGCGCACCTGCTCCACGTCGGCGCCCAGCCGCTCGGCCAGGTTGGCGATCTCGTTCATGAAGCTGATCTTGGTGGCCAGCATGGCGTTGGCGGCATACTTGGTCAGCTCCGCCGCCCGCACGTCCATGAACATCAGCTTTTCCTGCAGGCGGATGTAGGGCGCGTAGCACTCGCGCATCAGCTCCCTCACCCGCTCGGAATCGGTGCCGACCACGATCCGCGGCCCGTGGGCGAAGTCGTCGATCGCCGAGCCCTCCTTGAGGAACTCGGGGTTGGAGCACACATCGAAGCCCACTTCCACGCCACGCGACGCCAGCCCCCGGGCGATGGTCTCGCGCACCCGGTCGGCGGTACCCACCGGCACCGTCGACTTGTTGACGACCACCTTGTAGTCGTACATCTGCTCGCCGATGGTGTTGGCCACCGCCAGCACATGGCGCAGGTCGGCGCTGCCGTCCCCGTCCGGCGGCGTGCCCACGGCGATGAACTGCAGCACGCCGAAGGCCACCGCGTCGGTGGGATCGGTGGTGAACAGCAGGCGTTCGGCCTCGACATTGGCCTTCACCAGCGTCTCGAGCCCCGGCTCGAAGATGGGGATCTCGCCGGCCTCCAGCCGGGTGATCCTGGCCTCATCCACGTCCATGCACAGCACCTCATGGCCCACATCGGCCAGACAGGCGCCCGTCACCAAGCCTACATAGCCGGTGCCAAATACGGTGATCCTCATATCCCTGCTCCTGCAATCGCTACTGGTTCCTGCCCCTATTGTAGGGGCCACGCTCCGCAGGGCGATTAGTTGACCCTGTGGGAGCCACGCTTTGCGGGGCGATAGCGGCGCGCAGCGCCGCCACGCGGTGATCCGCAGCGTCAGCGGTTTCCACCGAGGCTCCGCATACGCACCGAGGCACTGGCCCCCATCACTTAAAATGTAACCCTACTGTGAACAACGCCGGCACCAAAGACCTCAGTCCCAGCACCTGAATCCGGCAATTCTCATCACCCAGAACCGCCATCGCCGCGGGCAAGGCCGCGGCGATGGGAAAAGGGGGCGGGTGTTGCTCACCGCTGCAGGCGGCGAAGTGCTGCTGGTCGGGTGCTACCTTATGCCGCAACGAGCTTCCTGACGCGAAGGTTCTTGCGGTGCTGCTCGGCATGCCAAAGCTCATACTGGGTCTGCTGGGCAAGCCAACTCTCCGCCGACGTATCAAACGCTATAGAGAGCCTGATAGCCATTTCAGGGCTGATACCAGCCTTGCCGTTCAGTATCGCACTCAGGGTCTTACGGCTTACGCCAAGCGCTTCTGCTGCGGCGGTCACAGACAAACCAAGGGGCTCCAGGCATAGTTCCTTGATAATTTCACCTGGGTGAGGGGGATTGTGCATCAACATGGATAGTACCTCAGTGATAATCTTCGTATTTCACTGAAGTTGACCGCATCCATTGGCCCCCTTCAGATCAAGCCATGATCCGCCGTGGAATCAGTGCTTGTCTTCGGCACGGAAGGCCTGGACTTCCGCGGTCGTCAGCCCAGTCGCTTCAGCGATCTGCTCATCGGTGAGCACCCCCAGCTTGATCAGGTTGCGAGCCATCTCCTGCTTCGCCTCGAGGCGGCCTTCCTCGCGGCCTTTCTCGCGGCCTTCCTCGCGGCCTTCCTCGCGGCCTTCCAGACGCTCCTTCTTCACCAGGTTCTCCAGGTTCTCTGCCAGCATGTCTCTATCCTCCACCAAGCTATCCAGCCGCTCCAGGTTGACGCCGGCCCCGAGTCGCTTCAGGTGACGTTTCAGCCAGCGGGTGATGACTGGGTCAATCCGCGCCTTGAGAGGGTCCGCCTGGATGATCGCCACAATCCGATCGACGGCTTGCTGTAGCGCTTCCCAGCTCGAGGCGGCATTCTCGATACTGAAGATCCCACTCAAGGGCGTTTGCCGCTCGGCAAGCTCATCGTCAGTATAGCGTCCCTCGTCGATCAGGTAATAGCGCAGGTGCGGCTGGTAGATCCGCAGGAAGCTCGGCGGTTCCGGCTGCACCATGTCGTACACGTCCTGCCGGGCGGTCCAGCGCTCCGAGCCGTTGTAGAGCACGATGGGCAGCACAGGCGGAAGCCCTTTGCCCGGCGTGGTGACCCGGGTCTTGAGCAGGTGGTCGTAGAAGCACGCCACGTAGTGCATCAGTCGGATCGGCATGGTGCCGTCTACCGTCGACTGGAACTCCAGCAGGATATACAGGAAGACCCGCTGGGTGATGCCGTTCCAGGTGATCTCCACCGACCACACCACGTCCTCGAACTTCTCCTCGAACAGCGGGGTGATGTAGTTGCCGCTATGGTTCGTCAGTGACGAGAAGTCCATCAGCTCGGCGATCTCGGCAGGCGCAAAGCCCTCGATCAGCTGCTGGACGAACTCTGGGTAGCTGAACAGCTCCTTGTAGCCGGTGTCGTGGTGGTTGCTGGCCATGTGGGCTCTGCTCATCAAGTACTATACATACATACAGAGTATGGGAAGCCACGCCTCGCGGCAATGAGCAGCACAACGCGACCAGAGACCCAATGCGCCACCCTCCAGTGGCATAGGATGGCGGCAGGTCGCCCTACCCTCACGCGACATGATCCAGCGCCCGCTGAAACGCCGTGTGGCGGGGGTAGCGCTGTCGAACCCGACACAGCAGCGCCCGGCCAACGGCCGCTTTCCCCATGGCACTGGCCGTTTCCACACAGACGGCAATGCAGGTCGCGGCACGATCGTAGGCATTACGGTGCCGGTTGGACACGATCGCGTGGCAACGCTCCGTTGCCGTGTCACAGAGCCACTCCAGCCATGCCGGTGGCTCCTGGACCGACAGAGGGTAGCGTTGCCCGGCGTCCACGAGGGCATGACTGAGCCGATCGGCGGCAGGCAGGGCTTCGCGATCGTGAGACGAGGCGCCTGCCAGCGGCGACTCATCAAGGTAGTGGCTGCCGGCATCCGCCAGCCGCTGCCAAACCGCATGCGAGGCCGGCCCGATCGCCGACGCCGGACGCCCCGTCAGAACCGTGGGCAGGCAAGCAAACAGCGCCCAGCGTGGACTATCACCCAATGACCACCCGACCGCCTGGTCACGCGCGGAGACGAGCGCCTTGGCCCGCTGCCCTTCCCCCACCAGCCACCAGGCCATCACGGCCAGAGGGGCCCACCGCTCGAACCGTGACGGGGTCATGAGGTCGCGGTCGTGATCACTGACGGCGGCATGGGCTTCCGAGCCCGCAAGGGCCGCAGGCACGGGGGGCTTGCCTGTTCTGGCGGCTTCGCTTAACCACAGCGCCGCCTCACGCAACCTCTGCTCTCGGAGCTCTGCTTCTTTGAAAGCCTCATACAGGGTCAACAGCCGATGGCCAACGGGATTGGCCAGCAACGCCTCGAAGGCGATGGCCTCCCCATCAAGCACGCTGTGCGCGGGGAAGACCGTCAGGATGCTATCCGCCAGGGCGCGCCAGATGCCGGCACCACGTGGAAAGTGGTGCCGTGCTTCCCGCCAGATGGCGGCCGCCTGGTCGGGATCGCGTTGACGCACCGCGGCCCGCACCCAGTCCAGCCACAGCCGCGGCATCCTGGCACCCGCTTGCCGTGCCATGCGGGCGATGCCGGCGATCCCCTGCCGGCGCGCCAGGGCCTCGCGCAGCCACATCTCTTCGAGGCTCGACCGGGGGTTCCCCAGCCCCTGCACCAGCGCGTCGAGGAACCCCTCCCAGCCGGTCAGCGGCTCCAGCTCAACGCCGGCAATCTCGCGCAGGGTGCAATAGCGCGACTCGGGCCGCGAGACAATGCCGGAAAAGCGCACCTCCCCGGCCGCCTGCAGCATCGTGGCCACTTGCTGCTCCGGGGGCGTGGTCAGCAGCACCGCGCGGAGGTAGCGGGCCGCATGCTCCCGTGCCACGGCATCATCCACCTCTTCCAGGCAGGGGCAGTGGCCGTAGTCGTTCTCGATATCAAGCATCTGCCAGATCGAGGCATAGGTATCACGAGCGGCTTGCGCGTTCCCCTGGCGCAGGCACTCGGCGGCCTCATCCAACAGGCCGAACACCTCCGGCATCAGCGCCTGGAAAGGGCCACAGGTTTCCTCGTCATCCCACCAGTCCTGCAGTTCCGCCTCCGCAATCTCATGCAGCTCTGCCTGCAGGCGAGCCAGGCGCACGCCCAGGGCCCGAAGATCCGAGGGCAAGGCATCGGAAGCCCCCGGTTCGGCACAGTGGTGCCGGAGCCGATCGAGAAACGCCTGCCGTTGACGAGGGTGCTCCTCCTCCGCCAAGGCAATCAGCAACCGGCGCAGGTCCTCAGCTGGCATATCGGCCAGCAGCATCTTCATTTCCGCATGGAATGCATGTCGGCTCAGAGGGGGCATTGCCTTTCCTGATAACAGTCACGTAAGCGGCCGGTGAACCCATCTACCGCAGAGCCCCAAATTCCGTGACGGTAGGTGTCCACCTATCAATAAGTGGACACCTATCATGACCGA
>NZ_PDOG01000060.1 GCF_003202205.1 Halomonas sp. LBP4 | reverse complement strand
TTGAGAGGGGTTTGCTCCAACGATGAAACTCAATCCATTCGTTTCTTCCTCGGCTCGCAAGAGCAGGAAGTCTCACTTCCAGGCTCCATCCCACATCCGCCGGCGTATAATGTCTGCTCCTCTCGCTAAAGACCTGAAGGCCAAGCACGGAGTCCGATCTGTCCCAATCAGAACCGATGATGAAGTCACCGTTACTCGCGGACACTACAAGGGCAACTCTGGTCGTGTGATCCGCGTCTACAGGAAGAAGTTTGTTATCCACATTGACAAGATCACCCGTGAGAAGGCCAACGGAACGACTGTCCACATTGGCATCCACCCTTCAAAGGTTGTGGTCAACAAGCTGAAAATGGACAAGGATCGCAAAGATCTCTTGGAGCGCAAGGCAGAAGGACGTGCCAGAATTACCGGCGAACTCAAGGGAAAGCACAGTGAAGAGACTGGAGAACAGTAAATTTGTTGTTATTTGTTCTGTTTTTATTATAAACACGTTGATTTAAAA
>NZ_PDOG01000059.1 GCF_003202205.1 Halomonas sp. LBP4 | reverse complement strand
TGAGAACTTGTTTTCTTAAGCGCATCGAGGACTGCTCATAATGGCTGAGTTAGGAGGTGCCCCTTCTCTAGATGTCCAACAAGCCCTGAAGAGGGTTTGCAAGTCCGCCCTTGTCGTTGGTGGAGTTGCTCGTGGTCTTCATGAGGCAGCTAAGGTTTTGGACAAGCGCGAGGCTTTGTTCTGCTTGTTCTCTGAGGAATGTGACGAGGAGAACTACGAGAAGCTGGTCCGCGCTCTGTGCAAGACCCACGAGATTCCCATCTACAAGGTTGAGACCAAGGCCGAACTCGGAGAACTGGTTGGCCAATGCAAGTACGACAAAGAAGGAAAGGCTCGCAAGGTTGTTGGTTGCTCGTGCGCCGTCGTCAAGGACTGGGGACGTGATGAGGAGGCCCGCAACGTTCTGCTCGAATACCTCAAGAAGCAGAACTAAATCAAGGACTTGGATTGACTTAAACCACCCAATGTTCTGGTTTGGATTGACTTAAACCACCCAATGTTCT
>NZ_PDOG01000006.1:189446-211051 GCF_003202205.1 Halomonas sp. LBP4 | reverse complement strand
GGACGTCGTGACACGCACCGTCAGCTCGGTGTAGTCGGTGCCCGGCCGGCTGGGGAGCGGCATCAGGGCGCCACGCTCGATGGTGATGCGCGCCGCATTGCGGCGGTTGATGGCGGCCACGACTTCATCGAGGAACGCCTGGTAGTCGGCGAGGCTGGCGAACTCATGAGAACCGCGCAGCGTCAGTCGCTGCTTGAGGCGCCGCTTGAAGTGGCCGTGGGGCGACTCGATGCTGGCATTTTCGTGCCCGCGCCCCGGGTTGTTGCGGCTCGCCGTCATGCCGTAGTGCGTGCACAGGGCCTCGTAGCGCTCGGTGAGATCCGCCTTGGCATCACGACCCTGGTTGCGGAAGGCCGCCGACAGGCTGTCGGTGCGGTGCTCCGCGGGGACCCCGCCGAGGCGCTCCAGCGCACTGGTCAGGCCTTCGGCCAGGGCCGGGTAGCTCTCGCCGCCCAGCACCACGCGCACGTGACACCAGCCGCTGAAGGCCAGGCGGAAGTGATAGAGCCGGTGATCCAGCGGTTGCCCGGCGACCGTGATGGCGATGCCCTTGAGCTCGGTGAAGTCGGAGAGCCCCCGCAACCCAGGGCCGTGGGTCTGCGGGAACATCACCTCCTTGTCCGGCCCGTGCGCGGCTCGCCAGCCCTTGACCCGGCGCTGCAAGGTACGCAGCAGGCTGTCCGGATACTGACCGGGGAACTGCTCCTGAAGCCACTCCAGCAGCGTCAGTGCCTGAAGATCCGGGGTGGCCGCTAACTGCGGAACGAGCACTTCGCCCCATACGTCAGCGAAGGGGTCTGGCCGGGTCCGCCATTGGCGAGGTGCCGGCGATTCGGGGGATTCGGCACGGCGTTCGAGGCGGCGGGCGGTGCTGACGGAGAGACCGGCCTTGGCGGCAGCGACATCTTGGGTCTGGCCTTGCTGACGTTGCGACATGTAGAGCGTGACCTGTTGGCTGGTGACCGCCATACCGGCTCCCTGGTGGGTCGGGACAAGCGGTCAAGCTTAGGGCAACCGGTCAGAATAGTTGTCGTCCACCGGCCAGAGTAATTGTCGCTCTATAAATCGGGCTAATCGGGGCAGACCCTGACGAATCCCCACGTTTTTCTCGACGTTGATAGCTTGTTGGCCGAAGAAGGCGCCGAGGCTGCCCCTATGGGGGCAGACCCCAGCCAAGTCGCGAAGCCCGTCATAGTGCGTCTTGCGAGCGGATTCGACGCCGCCGGGGTCTGACCCCATAGGGACCGGCAGCGCTGGCAACCTGCCGCCCACCCATGCCCAACGCATTGATAATGCAGAAATATTTCTGGGGAGGCCTCAGGGGCAGGCCCCTATTTCCCACCTGGCCTGAACGACCCAGCGGCCGGTAGCAATGCCGGCCGTTGGCGTGATGGGGAGCAACCCTCGGGCGGCGACCCGGCGCCGTAGCCGTGGCGGGCCCCGGGGCACCCCTGCTCCGATCGATGTTGCACTGCACAAAAATCCCTGCTATTGTGCAGTGCAGCAGAGCGGGAAATTCCCGTTCCATCACATTCAGAACCCCGGAGGTTCCCATCATGACCAACGCATTCGCATTCGACGCCAAGCAATTCGACACCGCCCAGCTCGAGTCCCTGTTCTTCGCCCCGGCGCGTGCCTTCGCCGCCCTGTCCATCGACGTCACCGAGAAGCTGGTCAATGCCCAGCTCGAGGCCACCAAGGCTCATGCCGACACCAACCTGGCGCAGCTGCACCAACTGGTGGAGGTCAAGGACGCCGAAGGCCTGAAGGGCTACCTGGAAGGCCAGCAGCAGGTCGCCAAGGAGCTGACCGAGCGCCTGAAGGGCGATGCCGACAAGGTGGTGGCCGTGCAGCAGGAGTTCATCCAGGAAAGCCAGAAGCTGACCGAGGGCAGCGTCAAGCAGGCCCAGGCAGGCCTCCAGCAGGCCACCGAGACCGCCACCAAGGCCGTCGAGGAAGCCGCCCCCAAGGCGGTCGAGGAAGCCGTCAAGGAAGCCGCTCCCAAGACCAAGTAAGCCTCGGGCCCGCCCCACGGGCCGCGATGACGCCACACCAACAGGCCGCCGATCCATGATCGGCGGCCTGTTGGTATGGGTGAGGGTAAAGGGGGGAGCGGCCTTCGTTTCCGCTCACTTCCCACATACAAGCGTGGCTTCGCCGAGCGATTGGCGCCGCAGGCGCCTTGGCGGTGGCCGCCAGCGTGGCCGACAGCCGCCCAGCGCCGCTGCGCGCCGCCATCGCCCCGCAAAGCGTGGCTCCCACAGGGGTAGAGGCCCTGCCCTGAGGCCCTGGGGGCTGGCCTCGGCGCCTTCTCCGGTGAACGTGCTGCCATCGTCGAGATATTGTCGGGCCAATGAGGGATAGCCTCCATTCCTCGCCTTGCCTGAATCCACCAGCGGCCAGCAGGGATGCCGGCCGCTGGCTTCATGCGGGGAGGGGAACGGCGCCTGTCGGCGAGTGACCTCAGCTGTCACCATCGTTGCCGACGAATCCTCTCAGCCGGTCCCGAATCGCCTCGAGGCGACCCTTGGCGGGCTCGGCGGCACGCTCCACGGCCCGGTCGAGCCCAGGCGCCTTCACCTTACCCTCCTCCTCGGCATCGGCCTCGAGCTCGGCCTCGGTATCGGCCTCTAGCTCGGCTTCGGTATCGGCCTCGGTTTCCGAGTCGACGCCGGCCTCGGTATCGGCCTCGGCATCGGCCTCGGTTTCCGAGTCGACGCCGGCCTCGGTATCGGCCTCGAGCTCGGCCTCGGCATCGGCCTCGGTATCGGCCTCGGCATCGGCCTCGGTAACGGCCTCGGCATCGGCCTCGGCATCGGCCTCGGCCTCGGCATCGGCCTCGGTAGCGGCCTCGGCATCGGCCTCGGTTTCCGAGTCGACGCCGGCATCGGTATCGGTATCGCCGTCGGTACTGCCGACATCACCACTATCGGCGTCGCCATGGCCACCGGCGTCGGTATCACTGTCGGCACTGCCATCATCGCCGCCGTCGGCACCGCCGTCAGTTCCACCGTCGGCACCGCCGTTATCACCGCTGTCGGCAGCCGCCAGCAGGAGGGTCTCGCTGGACAGGCTCGTCATCGACGACGGGGAGAAACCGCCGGCCTGTCCCTCGTCCTCGATGCTCATTGCCTGGCTCTGGACGGCCATGCCGGAAAAGATCAACGCCATGCTGGCGACAAGGGTCTTGAGTTTCATATCGCGCCTCCTTGTGTCCCGACCTCCCTGGGGCGGGTTTCCATTGGCAGGAATGGCTCGTCCCTGAGCCGTTCGACTACGCGAGTCGAGATCCTGCCTTGTCGCAGCAAGCAAGGTGCCAACCAGATGAATAAATTAATAATGACAAAAGGTTAAAAAAATATCGTCGCGCTCCCGGTCGGCGCCAGACGCCTCGCTCCCCTCCGGAACGTCGCCTCTGGCCGACGCTTTTCCCGCCATCGGTCGCCCATGACACTGGGACTCAACGCTCATGCTGTCGGTGTCATTCGACAGCATGTTCATCATCGAGCGCTCGGGCCACAGGGCCAAACACTGGGACAGCACGAGAGAAATCAAACGCTTGGATCATGGCATTCCGGCAATGAGGGACAGTCACCGTTTCCCGCCTTGACTGAATCCACCGGCGGCGGCGGTGCGGGGCTTGCCTCGTCGCCTTGCGCGGCGAACACGCCGCCATCTCCAGGTGTTCGGGGAACGGGCCGGGATCCACGCTCAAGGCCCGGCGCTGGCATCGGGCCCGTTGGCAAGCTTCATGCCTCCTGCACCTTGGTTGCACCCTGCCGGCATCATTACCACCTACACTGACGGCACATGCCCACCGAAAGGAGTTCGCCATGTGGATCGGACCCACGCGCCCGTTGCTGCTTGCCTCATTGCTCGGCCTCGCCCTGGCCGCCGGCCCGGTGCTAGCCCAGCCCGCCGACAACCCCGGCCGCGGGCAGGGGCAGGGGAAGGCGCCCGGGCAGCAGCGCCAGCAGGCCCAGCCCCAGCAGCACGAGCGTGAGCCCCAGCGGGATCGCGAGTACTGGCGAGAGTGGGGGCGTGAGAGCCGCGGCGAGGTTCGCGGCGAGGTTCGCGGCGGCGTTCGCGATGACCGGCGCGACGGCCCGCGCCTCGACGAGCGCGAGGTGCGGCGCATCTTCGAGCGGCGCCGCGACTGGATCACCCGCGACGACCGCGACAGCCTGCCGCCCGGCATCCGCATGAACCTGGAGCGCGGCAAGCCGCTGCCCCCGGGCATCGCCAGGAACTTCGACGACCGGGTGCTGGGCGAGCTGCCGCACCACGACGGCTACCGCTGGCAGCGCGTCGGCCCCGACGCCGTGCTGGTCGACACCGCCAACGACATCATCCACGAGGTGCTGCGCGATATCCTCGACTGAGGGTGTCGGGGGCGGTCGATCTATCGAGTGCTAAGCGGCCGCACCCTCTTCGTCCTCGATCGCCAACTCTAGATGGAAGTGTGCCGGCCCCGTCAGATTGACCAGGGCATCCAGGCTGAACTTGTTGATCCGGCCCGCCAGCAGGTCATTGAGACGAGGCTGGGTCACGCCGAGACGCTGTGCAGCTTCTCGCTGGGTGACGCCCCACTCCCTGACACGCCCGGCGATCTTCGCCATCAGCTCGGAACGGAGGCGCATGTTCAGTGCCTCCTCCGGCGTGTCTTCGATGGCCTCCCAGACACTGTCGTAACGTTCAATGGCCATGGTGTCACCTCCTTTGGTGGTCAAGGCAGTTCCTCGGCATCTTGGTTATATCAACCTTGATATCATGCGCCTTGCTTCTGGCTGGTCAAGGGCGCGGCAAAAGCAACGGGGCCTGTCCTGCTTCCCCGTGGCGATGGCTGTTATCCTGTGCGCCATGGACCACGGCAGAAGGACACTGCAATGAGCTTTCAATCCATCAAGCGGCTGGGCGGCCTGGCGCTGGGCGTCGGCCTGCTCGGCCTGAGTGGCTGTGTGGTGGTGGATGGCGCGCCCTATCCCGGCCACGACGGCGGCTACTACGCCCCGGACGCCGGCATTCCCGAGGGGCATCTACCGCCGCCGGGGGAGTGCCGGATCTGGTACCACGACCGTAGCCCGGGCCACCAGCCCCCGCCGGGCCCGTGCGGGGAGCTGCGCCACCACGTGCCGCCCGGCGCCAGCCTGATCCGCGGCTAGGCTGGCCGTGTCGGCGGCGTCTGCCGGGCACGGGGTCAGACGCTGAGGCCTCCCCGGAAATACTTCTGCAATATCAATGTGTTGGGCATGGGTGGGTGGCAGGTTGCCAGCGCTGCCGGTCCCTATGGGGTCAGACCCCGGCGGCGTCGAATCCGCTCGCAAGACGCACTATGACGGGCTTCGCGACTTGGCTGGGGTCTGACCCCATAGGGGCAGCCTCGGCGCCTTCTTTGGCGAACAAGCTATCAACGTCGAGAAAAACGTGGGGATTCGTCAGGGCCAGCCCCCGGGGCGGTAGTCGCCAGCGCCGGAGGAACTGCTCCCCAGGGGCAGGCCCCATTTTCCGAGGAACGTTGGTCGTTGCCTATCACGTGCCAGGGCTGGCAAGCCAGACATCATTTTTGCCAAGGAACAGCGTGCTAGACTCATGAGCATCACAGCGAGTAGAGGCGCCGGATCATGCGACTGAGCGAGCGGGACCGTGAGGTGATCGTGCAGGTCCTGAAACGCCATTTCGGGGACGCTTCGCGAATCTGGCTGTTCGGGTCGCGTGTCGATGACCAGGCGCGTGGGGGGGACATCGATCTCTATATCGAACCGGAATGTCAGGGTGCCGACGAGATCGTGGAGGCCAAGCTCGAGTCGCTGGTGGAGCTGCACCAGCGCTTGGGAGATCAGCAGATAGATCTGGTGATCTGCCGCCGGCATCGCCCCGACTTGCCGATACATCGTGTGGCGCGAGAAACAGGAGTGGCACTGTGAACCACGACGTGTTCGAGGGGAGCCTCGAGATTTGCGAGCGTCACGCCGAGCGATTGCGTTGGGCCATGGGGACCTTGGAACATCGATTTCCTTTGTCACCGTCGACACTGAGCGAACTCACTCCGCTGGATCTGGCGGTGGTGGACCAGTTCATTGTCAGGTTTTCGAAGCTTCAGGATGCCATGGGGACCAAGCTGTTACCGGGTGTCCTCGAGCTGACCCAGGAGCAGGGGGAGTTGCTCACCTTCATTGACAAGCTAAACCGACTCGAGAAGATCGGTGCCATCGCCTCGGCCTCCGACTGGTTACGCCTTCGAGAGATGCGCAACCAGTTCTCCCATGATTACCCGGACGATCCCGAGATACAGGCTAGCCTGCTCAACAAGGCCTTTACTCTGGCTGGCGACCTGCTGGAAACGCTGGAGCACGTCAAGACTTTCGCCTCACCCTATCGACGTTTTCAGAATGGCTAATTTCCCCCTGACGCCGGAGGAAATCCCCCCCAGGCGGTAGCCGCCGGCCCGACCCCCCGTCATACAACGACCCGGTTGCGGCCGTCGCGCCTGGCGGCGTCGAGGGCCTGGTCGGCGCGCTGGTAGAGGCTGCCGGGGGTGTCGCCGGGCCGGTAGCCGGCCAGCCCGATGCTCAGGGTGACGGGGTCTGGCGACCAGGGGTGGCGTTCGACGGCCCGACGCAGCCGTTCCAGGGCGGTGCGGGCGGCGGTGGGCCCGGTGTGGGGCATCAGCAGCACGAACGCTGCGCCGTCGAGGTGGGCGGCCAGGTCGTCGAGGCGCAGGGTGGCGCGCAGCAGGTCGGCGAGGGTCTCGAGGACCCGCTCGCCATGGACCCGGCCGTGGCGTTCGCTGAGCGCCTCGAAGTGGTCGATCTCGAGCAGCGCCAGGCTGAAGGCGCTGGCGGCGTGGTGGCGTTCGGCGGCAGCGAAGAGCAGCTCGAGGGTGTCGTCGAGCCGGCGGCGATTGGGCAGGCCGGTGAGCGGGTCGGTGGTGGCCCGGTGGTCGAGCCGGCGGTCGAGTTGCGCGAGTTCGGCGCGGCGCCCCTCGAGCAGGGCGCCGAGGGTCTCGAGTTCGGCGATGATGGCGTCCTTCTCCCGCAGGGCACGCGCGGTGGCCTGGCGCGCCTCGAGCAGTTCCCGCTCGAGCCGGTGCTTGCGCGGGATCGGCGTCAGGGCGAGCAGGGTGAGGCTGGCGCCCTGGTACGCCAGGCGCACGGCGCTGCACACCACCGGCAGCGGCGCGGCCTCGGCCAGGTCGAGCTCGAGGTGGATCTCGTCGGCGCGGCCCTGGTTGGCCAGGCGGAAGTCGAGCAGGCCGAGGTAGATCACCCGCGCCGAGGGGGTGAACAGTTCGCTGGCGTGGCGGTCGAGCAGCGTCTCGGCGCGGTGGCCGAACCAGTCGGCCAGGGTGCGGTTGATCGCCAGCACATGGCCGCCCTCGTCGACCACCAGCTGGCCGTCGGGAGAACGGTTCCACCAGTGGGCGAGGTCGTTCTTGCGGAGTGGCATCGTCAGGGCTCCAGGCGTCAGCGGGCCGTCGGCGAGTGCAGGCGGGACATCAGCGCACCGGTCAGCCGCTCGGGGGCGGTGAGTTGCGGGTAGTGGCCGGCACAGTCGATCAGCTCCAGCTCGCTGTCCGGCAGGTGGCGCTGCAGGTAGTCGGCCGCACTGAGCGGCACGATGGCGTCATGGATCGTCTGCAGCACCACGCTGGGCACCGGCACCCGGGGCAGCAGGTGGCGGATGTCGCCGAGGAAGACGGCGCGGGCCAGGGGCCGCAGCACCTCGGGGGCCACCGCCAGCAGGCGCTGCTGCAGGTCCTGGTGCCACCCCGGGGTGGCGGCATGGCCCAGGGCCACCGTCGAGAGGCTGCTGGCCCAGTCCAGGTAGTTCTGTTCCATCAGGGCCAGCAGGGCGTCGAGCTCCTCGGGGCGGTAGCCGCCGCGGTAGGCCGGCGGGTCGTCCAGGTAGCGGGCGGAGCAGCAGAGCAGGAACAGCCGGCGGAAGGCGCGAGGCCGCTCGATCGCCGCCATCAGGCCGATGGTGCCGCCGATGGAGTGGCCGAGCAGCAGGGCGTCCTCGAGCTCGAGGGCATCGCACAGGGCGACCAGGTCCTCGGCATGACCCTCGGGGCGGGCGTGGCGTCCGGGATCGAAGGCGGTGCGGTCGGAGGCACCGAAGCCGGCCAGGTCGAACAGGATGAGGCGGTAGTTGGCCTCGAAGGCGGGGACGATCCGGCTCCACACGGTCTGGTCGCAGCCGAAACCGTGGACCATCACCAAGGGCGTGCTGCCCCGGCCATGTTCGGTGACGTTCAGCAGATAACGCATATCGCAGGGCATAGCGGTCCTTCGCTGTTCCTGATGGTGTCGGGATTGATTGCCAGCATAGCATCACCGGGGCCTGCCCGGAGGCCGGGTCGCTGCCTTGTGCCATGGCAGGCAGGCCGGCCGGCGATCCACCATACTGGCGGTGACAGCACGGGAGAAATGCCATGGTGGAACCCCTGGGGGTGGCGCAGGTGTACCGGACCTGTCCGGATGAGGCCTTCGCCTTCGAGGTGACCAGCGAGCTGGAGTCGCTGGATCTGCTCAGCGGCCATGATCGGGCGCGGGAGGCGCTGAGCTTCGGCACGGCGATCCGCAGCGACGGCTTCAACCTGTTCGTGCTCGGCCAGCCGGGCCACGGCAAGCACTCCCTGGTGGGGCGCTTTCTCTCCGAGCGCTCGCGGGGCGAGGCGCCACCGCCGGACTGGTGCTACCTCTTCAACTTCGACGACCCGGCGGTGCCCCGCCAGCTGGCGCTGCCGCCGGGCCTGGGCCGCCAGTTGCGCGCCGACATCGAGGCGCTGGTGGACGAGCTGCAGCGGGCGATTCCCGCGGTGTTCGAGAGCGAGGAGTACCAGAACCGCCTGCACGAGCTGAAGCAGGCCATGGGCGAACGCCAGAGCGATGCCGTGGAGGCGGTGCGCCGCGAGGCCCGCGAGCACGACATCATCCTGCTCTCGACCCCCAACGGCTTCACCTTCGCCCCGGCCGACGGCGACAAGATGATGTCGCCGAAGGACTACGAGGCGCTGGCCAAGGACGATCGCGAGCGCATCGAGGGCACGGTGGAGATCCTGCAGCGCAAGCTGACCCAGGCGATCCGCCAGATGCCGCGCCTGGCCAAGGAGCTGCGCGCGCAGGTCAACACCCTCAACGAGGAGATGCTGCAGTCGGTGATCGGCGCGCCACTGGCCGAGCTGGAGGAGCGCTACGCCGACGAGGCGGGGGTGCTGGCGCACCTGGCGGCGATCCGCGAGGCGCTGTTGCAGCATGTGGACTCCTTCCACGCCGACGAGCCGGACATTCCCCCCGAGGCGGTGTTCAGCCGCTTCCACATCAACCTGCTGGTGGACAACGCCGACACCCAGGGGGCGCCGGTGATCTACCAGGACCTGCCCAGCCACCAGCACCTGGTGGGGCGCATCGAGCATCTCGTGCACAACGGCACCCTGGTCACCGACTTCTCGCTGATCCGGGCCGGGGCCCTGCACCGTGCCAACGGCGGTTACCTGGTGCTCGACGCGCGCGGCGTGCTGACCCAGCCCGGCGCCTGGGAGACGCTCAAGCGGATCCTGCGCGCCGGCGAGATCCGCACCGAGTCGCTGGAGCAGGCCTACGGGTTGATCAGCACCGTCAGCCTGGAGCCGGAGCCGATCCCGCTGGACATCAAGATCGTGCTGCTCGGCGAGCGGCTGTTCTACTACCTGCTGTGCGAGCATGACCCGGAGTTCCTCGAGCTGTTCAAGGTGCAGGCCGACCTCGAGGACGAGCTCGACCGCGATGCGGTCCATCACGACTTCTACGCGCGGATGATTGCCACCCTGGCGCGGGAGGCGGCGCTGCGCCCGCTGGACCGCAGCGGCGTGGCGGCGGTGATCGAGCGGGCCAGCCGCCTGGCCGACGACCAGCGCAAGCTCACCGCCCGCCATCGCGATCTCCACGACCTGCTGCTCGAGGCCGACCACTGGGCCGGCGAGGAGGGCGTCACGGTGATCTCCCGGGGCCAGGTCGACAAGGCGGTGGCGCAGCAGCTGTGGCGGGCCGGCCGCATCCGCGAGCACAGCCACGAGCAGATCACCCGCGGCACCCGGATGATCGCCACCGAGGGCCGCGTGACCGGGCAGGTCAACGGCCTCACGGTGCTGCAGCTCGGCGACTTCGCCTTCGGCCAGCCGACCCGCATCACCGCCACTGCGCGCCCCGGCAGCGGCCAGGTGGTGGACCTCGAGCGCGAGTCGCGCCTGGGTGGGCGTATTCACTCCAAGGCGGTGATGATCCTGTCGCGCTACCTGGCCAACCGCTATGCGCTGGAGACGCCGCTGTCGCTCTCGGCGAGCCTCGCCTTCGAGCAGTCCTACGGCGGCATCGAGGGCGACAGCGCCTCGGTGGCCGAGGTCTGTGCGCTGGTGTCGGCCATCGCCCGGGTGGCGCTCGACCAGTCGCTGGCGGTGACCGGCTCGATCAACCAGCACGGCGAGGTGCAGGCGGTGGGGGGCGTCAACGAGAAGGTCGAGGGCTTCTTCGATGTCTGCCGCGCCCGCGGCGAGCTGAGCGGGCAGGGGGTGATCCTGCCGGCCGCCAATGTCGAGCACCTGATGCTCAACGGCGAGGTGCGCGAGGCCATGGAAGCCGGCACCTTCCGGGTCTTTGCGATCCACCATGTGGACGAGGCGCTGGCCCTGCTTACCGGGCTCGAGCTCGGCGCGGCCGACGAGCACGGCCACTTCCCCGAGGCGAGCCTCGATGGCCGGATGCAGGCACGGCTCATGGCCTTCCGCAAGGCGGTCAAGGCCGCCCGCGGCAAGGGCGGGGCCGAGAAGGAAAGGCCCACGAAGGACGAGGGCGGCAACGACGAGGAGGGCGGCGATGAATGACGAGGTACGCAAGCCTTCCGAGGTCGCCGGCGACCTGCCGGGGGCGGCGCGGGTGCTGGCGCTGCTGGACGCCTCGCGCCAGAGCCTGGCGGCGCTCACCGCCGCGGTCGAGCTCGCCGTCGGCCGCCATGCCGAACTGGTGGCGCTGTTCGTCGAGGATCTCGACCTGCTGCACTGCGCGGGCTTTCCCTTCTCCTGCGAGGTGGGGGCCCAGAGCGGCCTGGCCCGGCCGCTGTCACCGGAGGTGCTGGAGGCCAGCCTGGCCCGTCAGGTGAAGCGCGCCAGCCAGGCGCTCGCCGAGGCCGTGGCCGGACGCGAGGTGCGCCACCGCTTCCAGGTCAGCCGCGGCCGCGTGGCCAGTGAGGCGCTGGCGCTCGCCGGCCCCGGCGACGTGCTGGTGCTCGGCAAGGCCGGGCTCTCCGGCCAGTGGGGCGTGCGCCTGGGCTCCACCAGCCGCGCGCTGATCCTCGAGGCGCCCTGTACCGTGGTCATCTGGGACGAGCGCCTGCCGCCCAGCCGCGGCTCCCTGCGGCTGGTCTCGGACACCGACCCGCAACTCTCGGATGCCGACCTGACCGCGCTGGCGCCGCTGTTCGACGGGGTGGAAGCCCTGCCGTCCATGAGCGCCACGGCCCTCGAGCGCTACCTGGCCCGGGCCCGCAGCGGCGCGCTGCTGCTCCACCGCCCCGAGCTCGCCCGCCTCGTCGAGCAGGACCCGCAACTGCTCGCCCGCATCCCCGTCCCGATCATCGTGGTGCCGTAGATGATGCCTGCCTGGTGGGCTTGGCTCCGCCGAGCGATCGGCGCCGCCAGGCGCCTTGGCGGTGTCGATATGGCGGGCGTGGCCACCGCCGCCCCGCCCGAATATGGCAGAATGGCGCCTTTGCAGTGAACGAAGGATCGCCGCATGGCGTATTTTCTGGTGATGGGCGGTCTGGCGCTGTCCGTGTTCTTCACCTTCGGCTGGCTGTTGCTGCGTACCGGTCAGTGGCTGGCGCGCGGGTTGCCGGGTGGCGGCGGGGCATCGCGGCGGGCCAGGCGCCCGGCGCGGCGGACGCCGGCGAAGAAGCCCGCCCGGGCCCCGGCGGCGAAGTCGCGCCCCCGGGCGGCCACGAGGCGGGCCGAGCCCCGCGAGCCCTGGCGGCTGACCCGGTGGCTCGCCCGACGGCGCTTCGCGCTGCCGATGTCGCTGCTGGCGGTGCTGCTCTACGGCCTCACCCGGTTGGCCGAGTACGGCATGGGCTTCCGCCCCCATGAGGTCCCCGGCGCCTACCACAGCCTGGTCGGCACCCTGGGCTGGATCGCCGCCGTGCTGCTAGCCGTGGCGCTGGTCAACCTGCTCGCCGCCTGGCGCTGTCGGGGGCGCTAATTCCGCTTTGGGGTCTGACCCCCAAGTTTGCTGAAGACGGAGAGAGAATGTTCCAGCATATCCTGGTGGTCTGTATCGGTAATATCTGCCGCAGCCCGGTGGCCGCGGCCATGCTCAGGCAGCGGCTGCCCGGCCGCCATGTGGAATCCGCCGGCCTGGGCGCGCTGGTGGGGCAGGGCGTCGAGCCCACCGCCCGGGCGCTGGCCGAGGCCGAGGGGTTGGATGTCGCCGACCATCGGGCGCGCCAGCTCAGCGCCGAGATGCTCGACGCCGCCGACCTGATCCTGGTGATGAGCGAGGGCCAGCGCCGGGCGGCCGCCGACCTGGTGCCCGCGGCCATGGGCAAGACCCTGCTGCTCGGCCGCTGGCTGGACGGCGGCAAGGGCCGCGAGATCCCCGACCCCTACCGCCGGGATGCCGAGGTGTTCCGCGCCGTTCATGGCCTGCTGCGCGAGGCCTCCGAGAGCTGGGCGAGGCGGCTGTAGGGGACAGCCTGTCGCTGTCCGTGGCGCGGGATGGTGTTTCCGGTGGCCTCGACGGGACGCTCAGGTTGCGTGAGTGAGGTCGTGGAAGTGGATCCCGGTCGCCTTGATGACGGCGGTCATGGTGCGCAGGGTGGGGTTGCCCTTGGGCGAAAGCGCCCGGTAGAGGCTTTCCCGCGAAAGCTTGGTGCGTTCGGCGACAGCGGCCATGCCCCCCTGGGCTTCAACCACATGGCGAAGTGCCAGCAGGAATGCAGACTCGCCACCTTCCTCGTCCAGTTCATCGAATGCCGTGCGCAGGTAAGCCACGGCCATGTCCGGGTCGTTGCGCAGCATCTCGATCACGGCGTCGTCGTGACGTCTCATCTCTGGGTTCTCCCCCGATGGTCGGCCAGGAACGCCTTGGCCTGCTCTATGTCGGCCTGTTGGCGCCACCGATCAGCAGCATGACCAGGCGTTTGCCTATCCTGGCGTAGTAGACGCGGTAGCCTGGGCCATAGTCGATCCGCAGTTCGAGCACTCCATCACCTACGGCCTTGGTATCCCCGGCATTGCCTGTGGCCAGCCGGTTGAGTCGGGTCGACACCCGCATGGCGGCACGACGATCCTTGTCCTTGGTGGCATCCAGCCAGGCCTGGAAGGGATCATGGCCGTCGGCTGTCAAATAGTGCGTCAGCTCCATCATGGAGATGTATTGTAGCCTGAAAGCTACAAGTGGGAAGGGGCCTTGCTACCTCCTGCCCCATTCAGCTGGGTTCCCTCGCCTGGTGCATTCGGGTTATCCGGTCGGCCGGGTGCTACGCGTGGCGTGACCTGCCGTGACGGGGATACAAAAAAAGCGCCCCGGGAGGGGCGCTTCGGTCATCGGCTCTGGCCGCCGTGCGACGGCCATCGATGTTGCGAGCATCGGAGTCGAAAAGTGGGGTATCAGGCGTCCTGGGCGACCGGAATCACGTTGGAAGCGGCGTTCTGATACTCCTCGATCTCGTGGAAGTTCATGTAACGATAGATCTCCCCGGCCATGGCGTCGAACTCGCCCATGTAACGGCGGTATTCGTCGACGGTCGGCAGGCGACCCTCCACCGCGGCCACCGCGGCCAGCTCCGCCGAGGCGAGGTAGACGTTGGCGCCGTCGCCGAGGCGGTTGGGGAAGTTGCGGGTGGAGGTGGAGACCACGGTGCTCTTGGCGGCGACACGGGCCTGGTTGCCCATGCACAGCGAGCAGCCCGGCATCTCCATGCGCGCCCCGGCGCGGCCGTAGATGCCGTAGTAGCCCTCCTCGGTGAGCTGGTGCTGGTCCATCTTGGTCGGCGGGGCCAGCCACAGGCGGGTCTTCAGGCTGCCGGCGGGTTGCTTCTCGAGCAGCTTGCCGGCGGCGCGGAAGTGGCCGATGTTGGTCATGCACGAGCCGATGAACACCTCGTCGATCTTCTCGCCGGCCACGTCGGAGAGCAGACGGGCGTCGTCGGGGTCGTTCGGGGCGCACAGCACCGGCTCCTTGAGCTCCTCGAGGTCGATCTCGATGACCTCGGCGTACTCGGCGTCGGCGTCGGCGCGCATCAGGTTCGGGTTGGCCAGCCACTCTTCCATGGCCAGGATGCGGCGCTCGATGGTGCGCGCATCGCCGTAGCCGTTGGCGATCATCCACTTGAGCAGGGTGATGTTGGACTTGAGGTACTCGGTGACGCTCTCTTCACCCAGGGTGATGGTGCAGCCGGCGGCGCTGCGCTCGGCGGAGGCGTCGGAGAGCTCGAAGGCCTGCTCGACGGTGAGGTCCTCGAGGCCCTCGATCTCCAGCACGCGGCCGGAGAAGGCGTTCTTCTTGCCCGACTTCTCGACGGTCAGCAGGCCTTCCTTGATGGCGTAGTAGGGAATGGCGTGGACCAGGTCGCGCAGGGTGACGCCGGGCTGACGCTCGCCCTTGAAGCGCACCAGCACCGATTCCGGCATGTCCAGCGGCATCACGCCGGTGGCGGCGGCGAAGGCCACCAGGCCGGAGCCCGCCGGGAAGGAGATGCCCATCGGGAAGCGGGTGTGGGAGTCGCCGCCGGTGCCCACGGTGTCGGGCAGCAGCATGCGGTTCAGCCAGCTGTGGATGATGCCGTCGCCGGGACGCAGCGAGACGCCGCCGCGGTTCATGATGAAGTCGGGCAGGGTGTGGTGGGTGTCCACGTCGACCGGCTTCGGGTAGGCCGCGGTGTGGCAGAAGGACTGCATCACCAGGTCGGCCTGGAAGCCGAGGCAGGCGAGGTCCTTGAGCTCGTCGCGGGTCATCGGGCCGGTGGTGTCCTGGGAGCCCACGGTGGTCATCTTCGGCTCGCAGTACATGCCCGGGCGCACGCCCTCCATGCCGCAGGCCTTGCCGACCATCTTCTGGGCCAGGGTGTAGCCCTTGCCGGTGTCGGTGGGCTGCTCGGGCAGGCGGAAGACGTCGGACTGGGGCAGGCCCAGCGACTCGCGCGCCTTGCCGGTCAGGCCGCGGCCGATGATCAGCGGGATGCGGCCGCCGGCGCGCACCTCGTCGAGGATCAGCTGGGTCTTGAGCTCGAAGGTGGTGACGACCTCGTCGGTGCCGTGCTTGCACACCTTGCCCTCATAGGGATAGACGTCGATGACATCGCCCATCGCCATCTTCGAGACGTCCATCTCCACGGGCAGGGCGCCGGAGTCTTCCATGGTGTTGAAGAAGATCGGGGCGATCTTGCCGCCGAAGCAGAAGCCGCCGGCGCGCTTGTTGGGCACGTTGGGGATGTCGTCGCCGAAGAACCACAGCACCGAGTTGGTGGCGGACTTGCGCGAGGAGCCGGTGCCGACCACGTCGCCGACGTAGGCGACCGGGAAGCCCTTGGCCTTGACGTCCTCGATCTGCTTGAGCGGGCCGGTGGTGCCGGGGACTTCCGGCGTGATGCCGTCGCGCTCGTTCTTGAGCATGGCGTTGGCGTGCAGCGGGATGTCGGGGCGCGACCAGGCGTCCGGGGCCGGGGAGAGGTCGTCGGTGTTGGTCTCGCCGGGCACCTTGAACACGCTGAGGGTGATCTTCTCGGCCAGGGCGGGCCGGGAGAGGAACCACTCGGCGTCGGCCCAGGACTGGATGACGTCCTTGGCGACGGCATTGCCGGCCTTGGCACGCTCCTCCACGTCGTGGAAGGCGTCGAACATCAGCAGGGTGTGCTTGAGCTGCTCGCCGACTTCCTTGGCCAGCTCGGCGTCGTCGAGCAGTTCGACCAGCGAGACGATGTTGTAGCCGCCCTGCATGGTGCCCAGCAGCTTGACCGCGTGCACCTTGTCGATCAGCGGGGAGCTGGCCTCGCCCTTGGCGATGGCGGTGAGGAAGCCGGCCTTGACGTAGGCGGCCTCGTCGACGCCCGGGGGAACGCGATTGGTCAGCAGGTCGAGGATGAACTCCTCCTCGCCGGCCGGCGGGCTCTTCAGCAGCTCGATCAGCGCGGCGACCTGCTCGGCGTTCAGCGGCTTCGGCGGGACGCCGTCGGCGGCGCGCTCCTCGACATGTTGGCGATAGGCTTCAAGCACGTTGGGGCCCTCATCTGTTGTGGTGGCCAAAGCACGCCGATTCGACGAAGAACGTCGGCGAAATGGCCGCTCTGGCTCGTGAAACAACCTGGTCACTGGGTGGCGGCGATTCTACGCCAAACTGTCGACAATGTTAAGCGAGCCCCGTGGCTAGGGCCTTGAACTTTGGTCGCCGGCTTGTCGGCGCCGCTACATGATGTCACGAAGGGCTGCCCGCGTTACCATGGACGGCGTACCAACGGAGAGGGTGTTCATGGGAGCCACCATCACTTCGCCCTGCGTCGGGCTCTGCTCGACCACCCTGGGCGACCGGGTGTGCCGCGGCTGCCAGCGCGGCGACGACGAGATCTGCGACTGGTTCGGCCTGTCCGCGGCCGAGCGGGCCGAGCGCATGGCCGAGCTGGATGCCCTGCGCGAGGCGGTGGCCGGACGCTTCCTGCGCCTGGTCGATGCCGAGTGCCTCGAGGCCCAGCTCGAGCGCCACCGGATCCGCGTGCGGCCGGAGCAGCCGCCGCTGTCGCGGGCCGTGGAGCTGCTGCGGGTGGGGCGCGAGCGGATCCGCGACCTGGCACGCTACGGCCTGGCGCCGCGGGCGGCGTTCGCCGACCTGGAGGCGAGCGAGCTGCATGCGCGCCTGAGCCTGGCCCTGACCGACGCCGCCGAGCAGCGCCGGGCGGGCCTCTCCCGAACCCCATGACGAGTCGACGACCATGCCAGAGACCCTTGCCGAGACCCGGGAAGCGCCCGGCGCCGATGCGCTGCTGCCCGCCGGGTTGCTCGACTTCCTCGCCTGCCGCACCCCCGATGCCTGGGTGACCTGGGCGCTGGAGAACCCCGAGCTGCTGCTGATCGACCATGCCCAGTGCGAGAAGAAGGCGGCCTCCACGGCGATGAGCCTGCTCTACCGCTACGTGGATCAGCCGCTGCTGTTGACCAAGATGTCGCAGCTCGCCCGCGAGGAGCTGCTGCACTTCGAGCAGGTGGTGGGCCTGATGGAGGAGCGCGGCATCGTCTATCGCCATCTCAGCGCGTCGCGCTATGCCGAGGGGCTGCGCCGTCATGTGCGGGCTCAAGATCCCGAGCGTCTGGCCGATGTCCTGATCATCGGCGCCTTCATCGAGGCGCGCAGTTGCGAGCGCTTCGCGCGGCTGATTCCGCATCTCGATGACAAGCTTGCCAAGTTCTATCGCAGTCTGGTTAAGTCGGAAGGACGCCACTACGAGGATTATCTGATGCTGGCCCGGCATCTTTCCCAGGCGCCCATCGAGTCACGCGTCGCTTTCTTCGCCGAGCGCGAGAGAGAGCTGATCGCCTCGCCCGATACGGTGTTTCGTTTTCACAGCGGCGTGCCGGCCTGAGGCATCCGCTTTCGCCATGCAGGATCGACCATGATGCGGGATTCCTCCGACGTCGTTGACACCCCGGGACCGGACCAGCTGGCGCTGTTCGGCCACTTCACGCTGACCCTGGGCGAGGATGTGATCTCCCAGTTCAGCTACGACAAGGTCAAGGCGCTGCTGGTCTACCTGCTGCTCCACGATCAGCCCGTCAACCGTGCCACCCTGGCCGAACTGCTGTGGCCCGACCAGGGGCTGTCGTCGGGGCGCACCAACCTGCGTCACGCCCTGCACTGCCTGCGCCAGTCGCTGGGCGAGGTGGCCGAGCAGGTGCTGGTGGTGTCGCGCCAGACCATCGCCTTCCGCCTGCCGAAGCGCTGGCATTTCGACCTCCACGAGGTGCAGGCCCGGCTCGAGGGCCCACGGGACGTGGCCACCCTGGAGGCGCTGCTCACCGGCTACCAGGGCGACCTGGTGGAGGAGCTGCAGCTGTCGACCTGTGCCGAGTTCCAGCGCTGGCTGGTGCAGGTGCGCAACGAGTGGCGTCAGCGGGTGATCCGCTTCGCCGAGGCGGTGCTCGAGCGGCACGACCCGATTCCCGATCAGCTGCTGCAGGCCCTGGTCAGCCGCTTTCCCGGCTACGGGCCCTTCCACGAGCGCCTGGTGCGTCAGCTCGCCGAGCAGGGGCAACTGGCCGCCGCCCACGAGCAGTACAACGCCTACCTGCAGCTGCTGGCGCTCTCCGGGCAGCAGCCCGAGCCGGGCTTCCTGCAACTGGCCCGCTACTGGTCCGATGGCCAGCATGACGGCCACGGCCTCGGGGCCCCCAACGGCTTCTCGCGCACCCTGGCGGCGGACAGCGCGCCGCTGCGCGAGGACGAGATCGAGCAGCGCCAGCTCTCGGTGATGGCGATTCGCCTGCACCTGTCGGGCGACCTCTCCTCGCGGGCCGGGACCCGTGCCTGCCTGGCGCTGCAGTTCGAGCTGATGCGCTGGCTGGAGCAGCAGTGCCATCACCTGGGGGGCTTCTGGCTGCCCGGCGCCTCCGGGGGCCTGGGGCTGGCCTGCTTCGGCACCCACGGCCCGGCCCACCAGCTCGCCGAGCTGGTGGCGCTCTTCGAGCACTGCCGGCGGATGCTGCCCGAGGAGTCGGTCCGTCACTGGACCGGGGAGGGCGAGCCGCCGCGCGTCGAACTCACCGCCGGCCTCAACAGCGGGCGGGTGGTCTACCTGCCCGAGCGCCATATGGTCGACCCCCTGGGCCAGGTGAGCCAGGGCTCGCTGGACCTGATGAGCGCCGCCGAGAGCAGCGAGCTGGTGATCTCCCAGGAGGCCAGCCAGCACATGCCGCCGGCGCTCGACCTGCAGCCGCGGCTCAGCTCGCGGCTGGTGGCCAGTGACGGCCGGGTGCGCCTGCGCGCGCTTGTCCTCGGTGCGAACGAAGGCGGTCGCGAGGCGCTGCCCCCCAGCCTGATCGGCCGTGAGTCGGCGCTGCGGACCCTGCGTGACGCCCTGGCCCGGGCCGGTATCGGCCTGCGCCAGAGCGTGCTGGTGCGCGGTCCCTCGGGAATGGGCAAGTCGGCGCTGATGGTGGGCTTCCGCCAGCTCGAACAGAGCCGCGATGCGGCGATCTGCTGGCAGCCGACGACGCGGCTCTCGGTCCAGGAGCCCTACGGCGTGGCGCGGTTGCTGCTGCGCTGGCGCCTGGGCGGCGAGATCGACGCCCAGGCGCTGTCGCGGCTGCTGGCGGCCATCGGTGCCCCCGCCCTCGACGAGCGACGCCGGCAGCTGCTCGAGGAGGCGCTCGGCGTGCGCGAGCCCGACGAGGTGGCGGTGCTGACCCAGAGCGGCGAGGCCGTGGAACTGGTGGTGGGGCTGATGCACCAGCTGGTCACCACCCTGACCCGCGATCGCGCCCTGGTGGTGATGATCGACGACCTGCAGTGGCTCGACGAGCCCTCCTTCAAGGTGCTGGCCGGCCTGCAGGCCCGGCTGCCGATCAACTGCGCCTTCCTGCTGGTGGCCAGCCACCATGGCCGCGAGTCACTGCCGGCCCGGCTGCACTGGGACCAGCAGATCACCCTCGGTCGGCTGGACGCCATGCAGTCCTCGCGGCTGCTCTCGCAGCTGGCCCGTCGCTACCGCCTGCACCTCAGCCCGCGGCTGCGCGGCCAGATCATCGAGCGCTGCGACGGCGTGCCGCTCTACCTGCAGGAGATCTGCCGGCGGGTCGACATGGATCGCCGCGAAGGGCGCAGCGTGCAGTTCGACGAGTTGCCCCGCGGACTGCTGGGGCTGCTCGCCAGCCGCATCGACCAGCTCGACGGCGACCGCGAGGTGGCCCACGTGGCGGCGGTGCTGGGGCGGCGCTTCCGCCTCGACTTCCTCGCCGAGTGCAGCGGCTGGGAGATGCCGCGGCTGACCCAGGCGCTGGAGCAGATGCGCCGGCTGGAGATCATCGAGCCGGCCGAAGGCGAGGAGGGCGGCCGCGAGTTCCAGTTCACCCACCAGCTGTTGCAGGAGGCCGCCTACCTTTCCTGTCCCCGCGACGTGCGGGTGGCGATCCACCGCCAGGTCGTCGAGCTGATCGAAGAGCGTTTCCCGGTGTGGATCAGCCGCCACCCGGGCGATTTCGCCATCCACCTGCGTCGCAGCGGCCACTATGCCCGCGGGGCCCGCTACTTCGAGCTGGCCGCCCGCGAGGCGCTCAAGGTCAGCGCCAACCGCACGGCGCTGAAGATGGCCGATTTCGGCCTGGCCAGCCTGCGCCACGTGGACGACCAGGCCGAGCGCGAGATCAGCCTGCTCACCGTGCGCGGCCAGGCCGCCTTCGCCCTGGAGGGGCACGGTTCGCCGACCGCCCACGAGAGTTTCGCCAAGGCGCGGGAGCTGCTCGCCGGCAGCGGCGAGGCGGCCGATGTCGAGCAGGCCTTCCTGGTCAACTGGGGGCTCTGGGTGGGCTGCAGCCAGCGCCACTCCCATGCCGACGCCTTCTCGCTGGCCTCGCGGCTGGCCGACCTGGCCGCCCAGCTCGACGATCCGCGCTACCGGCGCCTGGCCGATTACGCCCGGGCCAACTGCGAGTACTGGGCCGGGCGCATCGGCCAGGCCTACGACCATCTCGAGGAGATCGATCCGCTCAACGCCTCGATGATGATCGAGTGGCTGCCGTTCTCCGACCATCCCCAGGTGGCGGCGGCCTGCTTCCAGGGCTGGGCGCTCTGCCTGCGCAGCGACTACCGCCGCGCCGAGCAGCAGGTCGAGTCGGCCATCCGTCTCGCCGAGCAGATCAACCACCCCGGCAGCCTGGCCATGGCGCTGCTCTACGCCTCCGCCCTCTACCGCCAGCTGGGCCATGTGCACCTGGCGGCGAGCCGCGCCGAGCGCGCCTTCGAGCTGACCAGCACGCCGGACCTGCACCTGTGGCAGATCTCTGCCCGTGCGGTGCTCGGCTGGCAGCGGGCGCTGTCGGGGGATCGCGAGGGGCTGGCCTGGGTCGATGCCGCCCTGGAGGAGCTCTCCGAGGTCACCGGTCGCGATCGCTACCAGCGCCCGGCGCTGTGGTACGTGGACGCCTGCATCGCCCTGGGCGAGCTGGCCCGGGCCGAGGACTACCTCGACCAGACCCTGCTGATCGCCCGCGAGCGCACCACCCTGTTCGTGCCGGAGCTGGCCCTGCACCTGGTGCTGGTTCGCCACCGGCTGGGGCACTCCCGCGAGGAGGTGCGGGCGCTGGCCGAGCAGGCCCTGGTGCAGGCCCGCGAGGACGGCAACCTGCACCAGCAGCTGTGCGCCCTGGAGCTGTGGCTGACCCTGATCGACCCCGATGACCAGGCGGCCCGCGAGGAGCTGCGCGGCCTGCTGGGCGCGGTGAGCCACAGCGATGCGCCGGTGCTGGTGCGCTGGCGTACCCTGCTGGACCGCCGCCTGCCGCTGGTCGTCGATGCCGAGGGGTAGGCGTGGTCTCCGGGGGCCTTTTGCGACGTAGGCGGCTGCTTCCTTCCCGCGGGGGCAGACCCTGAGGCCTT
>NZ_PDOG01000006.1:105067-189436 GCF_003202205.1 Halomonas sp. LBP4 | reverse complement strand
CTTGGCTGGGGTCTGACCCCATAGGGGCAGCCTCGGCGCCTTTTTCGGCGAACAAGCTATCAACGTCGAGAAAAATGTGGGGATTCGGCAGGGTCAGGCCCCCGTGGGGGAATGGCGCCGACCTGGCGGCCGCCGCCTGGGGTGGATGTGCGACGGTCCGGGGCTAGCAGCCTGTCGGACTTAACGCTGATCTACTGCGAAACCCGGGCTTTCGGCCAATTTCATTCGATCTGATTTGTTAAATAGCGCGCTATTCGCCTCATCAGATCGATAAACTTGACTCGAAATCCGTCCTTCTCGCGACGATCGGTCAAATCCGACAGGCTGCTAGGTCGCCAGCTCCAGGGCGGCGATGCGCTCCAGCGCCTGGTCGCGATGCTCGCCGCACAGCTCCCGGTCGAAGGTGAAGCGGGCGCAGACCGCGGGGCGGCGGGGGTCGCCGAACAGCCGGCAGAGGTTGTCGGCATCGAGCTGGACGCAGCGGGCTCCGGCCGGCTTGCCGTCGGGCATGCCGGGAATCGCCGAGCTGATCGAGGGGGCGATGCAGCAGGCGCCGCAGCCGGGGCGGCACTCGCCCTCGGTGCCTCGTGCGCTTGCCCCCTTCATGCCCTCTCCTCCCCGTTCATGGCGGTGCCCGTCCCGGTCATGCCTGGGCGATGGCCCCCTTGTCGATGCCCTCGAAGGCCTGGACCCGGGTGGCGTGCCCGGTCTCGCGGGCGATCTCGGTGGCGAGCCAGGCGGCGATATGCTCCACGGTGGTGGGGGTGTGGAGGATGGCGCAGCGCTCCTGGGGCAGGCGCAGGCAGAAGCTGCCCTGGTCGGAGCGGTAGCGGGTGGTCAGCTGGCCCCGGTACTCCGATTCGCCGCCGTCGACGATATCCTCCTCGCTGACCAGGTAGCGGTCGGCCAGCCAGTCGGCCCAGCGCTGCTCGAGGGCCGGGGCGCGCTTGCCGCCCTGCCAGATGTGCAGCCGCGAGCGGTGCCCGTGGGCAATGCGCTGGCAGTTGCCGGCGTGGCGCCGCAGGCCATGACTGTAGCAGTAGGCGGGGCCGTCGATGGCCTCCTCGCGCAGCGCCAGCCGGATGGCGGTGACCTGGTCGGGGGGGCGGCGCATCAGGTCCTCGGCGAGGCGGTCGCCCAGCCGCTCGAGGGTGATCTCGCTCCACGGCAGCAGGGTGAGGGCCTGGCGCGGGGCGCGGATCTCCATGGGATAGGGCAGGGAGGTGCGCACGCAGAGCCCCTCGCGGCACTCCTGGACCTCCACGCCGGGGGCCCGGGTCGGCACCAGCAGGGTATGGTCCGGCCCGGCGTCGAGCCGCGACTTGATCCACGGCTTGACCTCGCCGAAGTCGAACAGCATGCCGTCCTCGCCGAGCTCGCCGTCGAGTTCGGCGTCCACGTGCCAGCTGGCGGCGGTGAGGCCGCGGCGCGGGCACCAGAGCGATACGTCCAGTTGGGTCAGGCGGTTGACGAAGAGCGTCATCAGTCGATCCCCGCGATCTTGTGGGTCTGCAACGACAGGCGCCACTGGGGGTGAGCCAGGCAGTAGGCCACGGTCTCGGCCATGGGGCTGTCGGTCCGGCCCAGGGGGGCGGTGTCCATCGGTTGCAGGAAGAAGTGGCGAAAGTCGAGCCCGGCGAAACGCTCGGGCGGGGCCTCGACCTGGGGGTGGACCAGCTTGAGCTCGTCGCCCTCGGTCAGCGCCAGCGAGGTGGCGCCCTTGGGGCTGACGCAGAGCCAGTCGATACCGGCCGGGACGGGCAGGGTGCCGTTGGTCTCCACCGCCACCTCGAAGCCCCGTTCGTGCATGGCGCGGATCAGCGCCTCGTCGAGCTGCAGCAGCGGCTCGCCGCCGGTGAACACCACATAGGGCGTGGCCACGCCGTCCTGGTCCGGCCATAGCGCCGCCAGGTGGACGGCCAGGGCCTCGGCATCCGCGAAGCGACCGCCGTGCTGGCCGTCGGTGCCGACGAAGTCGGTATCGCAGAAGCGGCAGGCGGCGCCGGCACGGTCCCGCTCGCGCCCCGACCAGAGGTTGCAGCCGGCGAAGCGGCAGAAGACGCTGGCGCGTCCGGCCCGGGCGCCCTCGCCCTGCAGCGAGTAGAAGGCCTCCTTGACGCTATACATCGGGCGACCCCCCTGGTGGTGTTGCGGCGGCGGCGGGGCGCTGTGAGACATCTGCGGCGGCGTCGGGCCGCTGTGAATAGCCCAGTGGATCCGTGGCACCGTTGGCGGCGAAGGCCGCCAGGCGCTCCCGGCAGCTGCCGCAGCGCCCGCAGGCGAGCGCCTCGCCGCGATAGCAGGTCCAGGTGTCGGCATAGTCGAGCCCCATGGCCAGGCCTTCGGCGAGGATCTCGGCCTTGCTGGCGCGCAGGTAGGGGGCGTGGATCTCGACGGGGGCGAAGTTGGCGATGCCGGCCACGGCCTTCATGGCCTCGACGAACTCGGGGCGGCAGTCGGGGTAGAGCACGTGGTCGCCGCCGTGGGCGCCATAGTCGACGCGGCAGGCGCCGATGTTCACCGCCTTGGCGATGGCCAGCGCAAGCAGGATCATGTTGCGGTTGGGCACCACCGTATCGGCCAGGTTCTCCCGGCCGTAGTCGCCCTCGGGCATCTCGCGGCTGGCGTCGGTGAGCGCCGAGTTGTCGATCAGGCCGTGGATGGCGCGGATGTCGACCACCTGGTGCGGTACGCCGAGTTCGCGGCAGACCTTGGCCGCCACCTGCAGCTCGCGGGCGTGGCGCTGGCCGTAGTCGAAGGAGAGGGCGTGCACCTCGAGGCCTTCGCGCAGGGCGCGGTGGAGGACCGTGAAGGAGTCCATGCCGCCGGAGTAGATCACGACCGTGGCAGGCGTGCTTGAGTGGGTCATATCGGGACTCTTGTCGGAGAATTTGTTGCGCCGCGCTACCGTGAAGCGGCGGCGTTCCGGGGTCCGGTCCGGAGGGCCATCATTCTACTTGACCGGAAAGACAAGTGCACGGGCAGCTCCAGCGAAAGGGGGGGAGGTGCCGGTATCGCTCGGGGCTGATCCGGGGGCCTCCCCAGAAACATTTCAGCATTATCAATGTGTTGGGCATGGGTGGGTGGCAGGCTGCCAGCGCTGCCGGTCCCTATGGGGTCAGACCCCGGCGGCGTCGAATCCGCTCGCAAGACGCACCATGACGGGCTTCGTGACTTGGCTGGGGTCTGACCCATAGGGGCGGTCTCGGCGCCTTTTTCGGCGAACGTGCCGCCATCGCCGGGATATTCGTGGGGATTCGTCAGTGGCTGATCCGTCGGCAGGCCTGTGGGGAGGCGCTGTGGATCCCTCCCTGGACGCTACCTTTGCCAGCCCTGGCAAATGACCTCCTCTTCGGCCTGTCCCCGGCGCCTCTCGCTATAGAGGCGCTTTCCCCTCGGCCCTCGGCGCTCGCGCTGTTATAATATTGCCCCTTATGCCTGCGCCTCCGGCGCCATCGTCCTGACAACGGTGACCCCCATGAAAGCCCCCGAACTGCTCTCCCCTGCGGGAACGTTCAAGAACATGCGCTATGCCTTCGCCTATGGCGCGGACGCCGTCTATGCCGGCCAGCCGCGCTACTCGCTGCGCGTGCGCAACAACGATTTCAAGGTCGACAACCTGCACCGCGGCATCGCCTATGCCCACGAGCGGGGCAAGCGGTTCTACGTGGCGTCGAACATCGCCCCGCACAACAGCAAGTTGAAGACCTACCTGCGCGACATGGAGCCGGTGATCGAGGCCGGCCCCGATGCGCTCATCATGTCCGACCCCGGGCTGATCATGATGATCCGCGAGCGCTGGCCCGAGCAGGTGATCCACCTCTCGGTGCAGTCCAACGTGGTCAACTGGGCGGCGGCGAGGTTCTGGCAGCGGCAGGGCATCAGCCGCATCATCCTGTCACGGGAGCTGTCGCTGGCCGAGATTGCCGAGATCCGCGCCGAGTGCCCCGATCTCGAGATCGAGACCTTCGTCCACGGCGCCCTGTGCATCGCCTATTCGGGCCGCTGCCTGCTCTCCGGCTACTTCAACCACCGCGACCCCAACCAGGGCACCTGCACCAACGCCTGCCGCTGGAAGTACAACACCGTGGCCGCCTCCCACGACGAGACCGGCGACCTGGTGCCGGCCAACTCGGCGCGGGCCCATGCCGCCAGCGGCGTGTGGACGCCCGACCAGGGGCAGGGCGGGTTGATCGCCTCCGGCGGCGGCAGCACGGCTGAGGCCACCACGGCGACGGCCGGCGGCGTGGAGGGGCAGGACGAGCTGTCGGCGCTGATCGAGGACCGGACCCGCCCCGGCGAGCTGATGCCGGTGTTCGAGGACGAGCACGGCACCTACATCATGAACTCCAAGGACCTGCGCGCCGTGCAGCACGTCCCAAGGCTCACCGAGATGGGCGTGACTTCGCTGAAGATCGAGGGGCGCACCAAGTCGCACTACTACGTGGCGCGCACCGCCCAGGTCTATCGTCGTGCCATCGACGACGCCGTGGCCGGCCGGCCCTTCGACATGCGCCTGATGGACGAGCTCGACAACCTGGCCAACCGCGGCTACACGGAAGGTTTCTACCGCCGGCACGTCCACGACGAGTACCAGAACTACGAGCAGGGCAACTCGGTGGGCGTTCACCAGCAGTTCGTCGGCGAGGTGATCGGCTATGACCCGGACCGCGGCGTGCTGGAAGTGGACGTCAAGAACCGTTTCGAGGTCGGCGATGGCATGGAGCTGATGCTGCCGGGCGGCAACCGCCGCTTCGTGCTCGAGCATATCGAGAACCGGCGTGGCGAATCGGTCGGCGCCGCACCGGGCTCCGGCCACAGGGTGCGCATCCCGGTGCCGGGCGAGGCGATCGACCCCGCGCGCGTCGAGTTCGCGCTGCTGATGCGGGACCTGTAGTCCTGGGCGATTGGCCCCGCAGGCGCCCCGGGCGGTAAGCTCCAGGCTGGCATAGATCGCACGACCCCTCCTTCGTTCTCAGGGAAGCCGCATGGCCACCATCGAACACAGCGCGATCCTCAAGGCACCGCCGGAGCGGGTCTTCGCCCTGCTCGAGCGGGTCGAGGACTTCGTCGATTACTCCGACCTGATCCAGGCGATCGAGCCGCTGGGCGACAACCGCTACCGCTGGCACGTGCATGCGGTGGGTCGTGACTGGACCTTCGACGTGGCGATCACCGAGTCGCGGGCCCCGGAGGTGCTGGCCTGGGAGTCGCTGGAAGGGGTGGAGAACCAGGGCTGCTACCGCCTGACGCCGGTCGCCGGGGGCACCGAGGTGGCGCTGACCCTGACCTATGCCTTGCGCAATCGGCTGGTGGAGAAGGCCGTCAACCGGGCGGCGAAGCCCCTGGTGAGCCGGGTGAGCCGGCAGATTCTCGAGCGGGTGGAGGCCCGGTTGTGAGGCGCTTCCCGTGGGGCCGCTATCCTTGTCTGCCGCGGCTGGCCGACGCGCCGTCCGTCGAGGAGGAGGCCTCGCCGCCTCCCGCCGACGGGCTGGAGGCCTGAGACGAGCGTCCGCGCTCCGTGACCCGGCACCGGGGGCGTGGCACCATGGCGACTGCGTCCTGCCGCCGAGAGGGAACCGATGCCCAAGGAGAATTCGCTGAGCCGGCCCTGGTGCTGGGTGGCCATCGGGGCCGGCCTGTTGATGGCGGCTTACCTGTGGGTCTGGCACTCTCCCGACCTCGCCGCCGTTCAGCGCTGGGCCGAGGAGGTGTCTCACCACCCCCTGACGGTGATCGTCGTCATCCTGGTCATGGCGGTGACCCTGGCCATCGGCCTGCCCGGCAGCATCGGCCTGTGGCTGATCGCCCCCTTCTATACGCCGCTTGCGGCGACCCCCATGCTGATCGTCGGCAGCGTGGGCGGTGCCCTGGGCGCCTACTCGCTCGCCACCCGCGTCGGTAAGCGCTTCTCGCCCGGGGCCCTGACCCGCAGGATCATGCGCATGCTGGCAAGGCGCAGCGACTTCCTCACCCAGTGCGCCCTGCGCGTCATGCCGGGCTTCCCCCATTCGGTGGTCAACTATGCCGCCGGCCTGTGTCGCTTGCCGCTTGCCACCTTCATCGCCGCCGCCGTGGTCGGCCTGGGCATCAAGTGGGCGGTCTATGCCAGCGCCATCCACAGCACCCTGGTGGCGGTGGAGCGGGGGGAGGCCCTGGGGGTGGACGTGATGCTGCCGCTGCTGGCGCTGACCCTGCTGCTGCTGATCGGCGCCTGGATGCGGCGCCGCCTCGACCAGGTGCGCAACGGCCTGGCCGACTGAGCGGCGGGCTCAGGGCGGCGGGATGAAGCGGTGGGCGCTGCCGCGGCCGTTGCGCTTGGCCTGGTACATGCCCTGGTCGGCGGCATCGATCAATTCCCGGGCGTTGCGGAAGTCGGCGTCATCCAGGCAGGCGATGCCGATGGAGACCGACACGTGCAAGGACTCGCCGTCGACCCGGGCCACGGGGTGGATGGCGAGCCGTTCCGATAGCCGTGTCGCCATGGCCTCGGCCCCGGTCACCCCCTCGTCGGGGAGGATGACGAGGAATTCCTCGCCCCCGTAACGCGCGGCCAGATCGCCTTCGCGGATCATCTCCTGCAGGTTGGTGGCGAAGTTGGCCAGGACGCGGTCGCCCAGCTGATGGCCGTGCCGGTCGTTGAGTCGCTTGAAGTGGTCCAGGTCGATGAACACCACCGCCAGGTTCTTGCCCTGCGCCCGGGAGCGGTGAAAGCGTTCCTCGAGTTGCTGCTCCAGCCAGGCCCGGTTGGCGAGGCCGGTGAGCGGGTCGAGGCGACTGCTGTGCTCCAGTTCGACGTGTTGCTTGCGGAGTGCCTCGAGTTCGGCCTGCTGGGCATCGAGGCGGGCACCGAGGGCCAGGGATTGCATGAAGAGGTGTCGCTTGGCTTCGGCCAGCAGTTCGTGACCGTCCCGCTGGGGTGGCCGGGTGATCTCCAGCAGCTCGGCCATGCTCGGCAGCTGCGCCTGCAGCTCGTCGAGAATCTCCTCCAGCGAGTCCGCCGGCAGCGCCTCCAGGGCGTCGAGACGCCGGATCAGGCGGGCAAAGGCCCTCCCGGGCGTCTGTGTCAGCCAGCCGTCGGCGATCCGGCCGGAGAGGCGCAGGCAGAGCGTGGCGGGCGAGGCCGCCGCCAGTTCGCCGTGGCTCTCGGCGATGCCGCGGGCCAGGTGTGGCGGTATCCCCCAACTGGTGGCGAGCCAGGCACCCAGGTCGGCGTGGTCACAGCCGTAGCGCTCGCGCTCGGCCTGGCACAGGGCGTCGTGGTCGGCGGCGGCCCGGGTCAGGGCGGCGTAGTCATCGCCGTCGAGGGCCCCGGCGGCGAGGATGCCGATGTCCTGGATCAGGGCGATGGTGAAGAGGGTGCCGGCGCGCTCGGGGCAGAGCCTGGCGGCCAGATGGCGCGCGGCGAGGGCGGCGATGATCGCCCGCTGCCACAGGGCGTCGAGGTCGAGTCCTTCCGCCGTGGCCGGGCGCGCCAGTCCGAAACTCATCACCGCCGCCAGGGTGGCGTCCAGCCCGATGCGCGAGACGGCGTCGCGGCAGGTGCTGGCTTCGCGGCGATGGCGGGCATAGAAGGCACTGTTGGCCAGTGCCAGCAGGCGCAGGGTGAGGGCGGGATCTTCCTCGATGGCCGCGGCGTAGTCGAACAGGCTGGCGTCGGGGCGCCGCGCCACCATCAGTACCTTGGCGACGGCGGCGGGCAGTGAGGGCAGGGTGTGGCAGTCGGCGAGTCGTGCCAGCAGCGGGGCCGGCAGTGGGGGGAGTGCATGGGGATCGAGGGGCTCCCGACCGGCTTCACACGCTGCTGTGTCGACAGGCGTCATCCGTTGTTCCCTGCGTGATCGGTGGTGGGGCCGCCGCTGGAGCGAACCCGCACAGCGTCAAAGTGCGAGTGGACATGGCGTCCTGTCTGTACACGTTTTTTTACATTGACCGGCACGGGGGGTCAAGGCAGCCGGGGGCGGGTTCGAGGAGTCAACGCTTGCGCAGGGAGGTGTTCAGGTGGTCGACCACCTCGGCCCAGTCGGCATCCTCTTCGATGGCTTCGCGCAGGAACTCGGCCTGGCCTTCGTTCCAGCAGGGGGCATCGGGCAGGGGGATCTCCTCGGGGATCGGGCCGTTGCGCTCGATGAAACGCTTGATCGCTGCCGGGTCCGAGGCGAGGCCCAGCTGCTCGAACAGTTCGGTGAAGGGGTGATCGGGATGTTCCATGGCGGCGCTCCTGGCGGGGACGGCATCACTTCCACCATAGCCATTTCCACCGTGCCCTGCCTGGCCGGTGTCAACGCTCGCCTACCAGCGGGGTGAGAAAGCGCCGGCGCCGTTCGGCGTCGTCCAGCGGCTGGGCCAGCAGGTGGACCAGCTTGGCCAGCGCCGCCTCCGGGGTCATCGACTCGCCGGAGAGGACGCCGGCATCGGCCAGCCCCTGGCCGGCGGCGTAGTGGCCGATGGCGATGCTGCCGCGAGGGCACTGGCTGATGGCGGCCAGCAGCTTGCCTTCGCCGCTGGCCCGGGCCAGCGCGCCGAGCAGTGCCGGGTCGTCCGGCACGTTGCCGCCGCCCCAGGTCTCGAGCAGGACGCCCCGCAGGCGGTCGTCGTCGAGCCAGGCGGCGACCTGGCGGGCGGTGATGCCCGGCCACAGCACCAGGCGGGCCACGCCACCCACCGCCAGGGGGGCGTAGTCGGGCAGCTCGAAGCGGGGCGCCCCGCGCTGCTGGACCTCCAGGCCGCGGCCGGGGTAGAGCACCGCATCGTCGTCGACGCGCTCGCCGAGCGGTGGGTAGTTGGGGCTCTCGAAGGCGTCCGGGGCACTGGTATGCCACTTGCGGGTGCTGACGCCGCGCAGCAGCTTGCCGGCGAAGGCGACCGCCACCTCCTGCAGGGCGGGAGTGGCGGCGAAGCGCAGTGCCGTCTCCACATTGGCCAGGGCGTCGCTGTTCTCGGCTTCCAGCGGGCGCATGGCGCCGGTCACCACCAGCGGTCGATCGAGCCCCTGCAGCTGGAAGGCCAGGCTCGAGGCGGTCCAGGCCAGGGTGTCGGTGCCGTGGAGCACCACGATGCCGGCGTGGTCGCGGTAGCGGGCGGCGACTTCCCGAGCCAGACGCTGCCAGTCGAGGGGCGTGGCGGTGCTGGAGTCGATGGGCACCGGCGATTCGGCGAGGGTGAAGGCGGGCAGCGTGGCACGGCGGGCAGGGGGCAGGGTGTCCAGCGCACGGCGCAGGCGCGCCTCGAAGTCGCCGCCCGGGGCCAGGCCGCGGGGGGTCTCCACCATGCCCAGGGTGCCGCCGGTGTAGAGTACCAGCAGGGGAAGGTCGGCCGCCGTCATCGTCGCTCCTGTCGGGTGAGTGTGGCACGCATGATATCACCCCTCACTCGCGCACTCTCGCCCCTGTGGCAGCCACGCTTTGCGGGGCGATTCGCCGCGAAGCGGCGCCGGCGGTTGTCTGCGGAGTTGGTGGTTACCGCCGAGTCACCAGTTGCCCGTGCTCGTCGATCTCCAGGCGGCGATTGCGCCCGGCCAGGCAGGCGATGCCGGCGGCGAAGGCCGTCACCAGCAGCAGCACCAGGGTCATGACGGGCAGGCCGACGTCGAACTGCAGCATCACGCCGACGCCCAGGGGGCCGAGGGCCGCCAGGGTGTAGCCGCCGCCCTGGGCGAGGCCGGAGAGCTTGCCGGCCAGCCGCGAGTTGCCGGTACGCAGCACGATCAGCGTCAGCGCCAGGCTGAAGCTGCCGCCCTGGCCGAGACCCAGCAGCACCACCCCGGCCCAGCGCCAGCCGACCGGCCCCAGCAGCAGCAGCCACAGGCCCGTCGCCACGCAGCCGAGCACCAGCAGCAGGGCCGGGCGTTGGTCCCGGCCCAGCCGGGCCAGCCAGGGGGCGCCCAGGGCGGCGACCAGCTGCACCATCACCGAGGCCCCCATCATCCAGCCGGCCTCGGCCTCGCCGTAGCCGCGGGCCACCAGCAGGGTCGGCAGCCAGCCGAAGACGATATAGGCCAGTGACGACTGGGAGCCCATCAGCAGCATCACCTGCCAGGCCAGCGGTTGTCCCAGCAGGTCGCGGGTCGAGCCGGCGGCTGCCGGTAACGTCATCCCGACCCGGCGACGCGGCATCAGCGCCAGCCAGGCCACCAGGGCCAGGGCAGCCAGCGCCGACCAGCTGGCCAGGCCGGCATGCCAGCCACCCAGGGCGTTCGCCAGGGGGATGCTGAGGCCGGCGCCGAGTGCCCCGCCGAGGCAGAGTGCCATGGTATAGACGCCGGTCATCAGGTCGGCGCCGGCGGGCAGCTCGCGCTTGACCAGCGCCGGCAGCAGGGTGCCGGCCACGCCGATGGCCGCTCCCACCAGCAGGGTGCCGGTGAACAGCAGCGAGGCGGAGGGGGCGCCGCGGACCAGCAGGCCGGCGGCCAGCAGCAGCAGAGCGCCGGCGAGGGTGCGTTCGGCCCCCAGGCGTTTCGACAGCCAGGGCGCCAGGGGAGCGAAGAGGCCGAGGCAGAGCACGGGCAGGGTGGTCAGGGCGCCGATGGCGAACGGCGACAGGCCGGTATCCTGCTGGATGCGGTTGAGCAGCGGCGCCAGCGACGAGAGGGCGGGGCGCAGATTGAGCCCCACCAGCACCATCAGCATGACGAAGACCACCAGCGTCCGACGCTGGTCGGTCACGGTGGGGTATCGCTCAGTGGTCGTCGTCACTTCGCCACTCCCGTGCCTGGCGTGGCGATCGCCGCGTGCCCGTGTCGGGCTCGCCCGGCTTGGGGGCGATCCGCGGGTCGTCCTCCAGGGCGTCGGCGGGGCGGAAGTCGACCGCCTTGGCGAGCCGGGGGGCCTCCCGATCGACCCGCTGGCGGATGCCCGAGACATCCTCGCTGCTGACCAGGCCGGTGGTGCCGCCATAGGGGCTGGCCTGGGCGATCAGGTGTCCCTCATGGGGCCAGCAGCGCTGGGGCACCTTGGCCACCCGCCAGTCCCGCCCCTGCCAGCGGGCATGCCCGTCCGGCTGCAGCCGGAGTGACTCGAGAGGCACCAGGGCCGCGAACAGCCGGGCATTGAGCACCACGCCGCTGCCGGCCATGGCCACCGCCCCCTGGAAGGTCCCGACGGCCAGCGCTGCCAGTACCTCCCTGCGTTTCCGCGGGGTTACCAGGGTGGCCCGACCACAGAGGTGAAGGAGATCGCGATCGATCTGCTTGATCGCCCAGACCTCGACGGGTGCCTTGCCCAGCAGTCGCTTGAGCATGGGCGCGTCACCCCTGTCGGCGGCCGGCCTTGCCGCCGGCGTGGCGGTGAAGGCGTGAATCCATGGTCACTCCTGATGCTTTCCCGGTATGATGGTGGGTTAAATTCGCATATTGCGATACAGCTCGCCAGTGCTCGGATCAGGCCTGGCGGGAGCCCTGGCCGCGACTGCGACGCCGCCGCGGGGCGTGTGCCTCGTCGCCGCTGCGGTTGCCGTCGTTGCGCTGGCCACCCCCGCGTGCGGCATTGCCGCCGTTGCCTCGACGCGCCTGGTCGGTGGAGCGGCCGTTGCGCCCGCCGCGACCGCCACGCCCGTTCTCGATGGGCTCCGGCTTGGCGTTGGGGTCGGGCTCGAAGCCCGGCTCGATGCGCTTCACCAGGTCGCGCTTGATCAGCCGCTCGATACCGCGGAGCAACCCGTGCTCGTCGACGCAGACCAGCGAGACCGCCTGGCCCTCGCTGCCGGCCCGGCCGGTGCGGCCGATGCGATGGACATAGTCCTCGGCGACATTGGGCAGCTCGAAGTTGACCACATGGGGCAGTTCGCTGATGTCGAGGCCGCGGGCGGCGATATCGGTGGCCACCAGCACCTGCAGGTCGCCGGTCTTGAAGGCCGCCAGCGCCTTGGTGCGGGCCGACTGGCTCTTGTTGCCGTGGATCGCCATGGCCGGGATGTCCTGCTTGGACAGCTGTTCGGCCAGGCGGTTTGCACCGTGCTTGGTGCGGGTGAAGACCAGCACCTGGTGCCAGCGGTGCTCGGTGATCAGGTGGGCGAGCAGGTCGCGCTTCTTCTCGCGGTCGACGCGATAGATGGCCTGGTCGACGAGTTCGGCGGTGGTGTTGCGCCGCGCCACCTCGATCATCGCCGGCTTGTCGAGCAGCTTGCCGGCGAGTTGCTGGATCTCGTCGGAGAAGGTCGCCGAGAACAGCAGGTTCTGGCGCTTGGCGGGCAGCGCGCGCAGCACCTTCTTGATGTCGTGGATGAAGCCCATGTCGAGCATGCGGTCGGCTTCGTCGAGCACCAGGATCTCGACCTTCGAGAGATCCACGTGCTTCTGCTGGTGCAGGTCGAGCAGTCGGCCGGGGGTGGCGATCAGGACATCGAGGCCGGGGCGGATGGCATCGACCTGGGGTTGCTGGCCGACGCCGCCGAAGATCACGTGGGAGCGCATCTTCAGGTGGCGGCCGTAGTCGGCCACGCTCTCGCCGACCTGGGCGGCGAGTTCGCGGGTCGGGGTCAGCACCAGGGCGCGGACCTGGCGGGCGCCGGGGCGTGCCCCGCCGCCGGCCAGCCGCTGCAGCAGCGGCAGGGTGAAGCCGGCGGTCTTGCCGGTGCCGGTCTGGGCACTGGCCAGCAGGTCGCCACCCGCCAGCACGGCGGGAATCGCCTGGCGCTGGATCGGGGTGGGAACGGTATAGCCCTGATCTTCGACAGCGCGAAGCAGTTCGGCACGCAGGCCGAGTTCGGAAAATGTCATGCGGTCTCCGCAGAGACGCCCCGGTCGCGCCACGCACGCGAAGCGGCGTGGCCAGTCCCGGGCCGGGGCGTGTAAAAGGAATCTGGCGCGGCAGGAGGGACCAGCGATCGCCGCGTGGACGCATTATGCCAGAGCCCTGGGCGGAATGCAGCTTTCGTCTGCCGTGCGCTTCTCCGGTTACTCAAAGGTTGGCCTTGATGCGCGCCAGGATGGCGCTACCCAGGCCCTCGACCTCGTCGAGCGCCGCGGGGTCCAGGGCGCGCAGCTGCTCGAGGTTGCTGATGCCGTGGACGAACAGCCGGCGGGCGGTGGCCGTGCCGATGCCCTCCAGGGCGGTGAGCCCCCGGGCGTGGCGGTCGATGAAGGCGGTGCGCGCCTTCTCGTCCAGGCCGTCGCAGGCCCCCTGGTGATAGAGCTCACAGGCCAGGCGGTCGACGCTGCCCCGGACATCGTCGAGCATCGGCAGGTCGACGAAGTCGTGCTGGCTGGCGAGATCGTCGATGCGCGCCAGCGCCGCGACGGCGCGGTCGAGCTCGGCGAGCGCCGTGGGCGGGTTCTCGGTGGCAAGCACGGTCAGCAGCGCCTCGCGGGCCTGCCGCGCCAGGGCCTGGAGCTCGAGGGCGACGGTGTGGCGAGAGGATGGCTCCCGAACGGTCTCGTGCATGGTGACATCCCTGTGGGCGGTTGGGTCGCAGGTGTCTTCCCAGCATAGTGCATGGCGCCGGGAGGTCAGTGCTGACGGCGTACCGCGGCGGCAATCTGGTCGGCGACCTCGTCCCAGCTGCGGCCGAGGGCGCGGACCAGGGCCGGGTAGCCGTCGGCGTCGAGCTCGGTTTCGGCGTGGAAGCCGTCCATGGCGAGCAGGCGGCCGTCGGCGTCGCGCAGCTGCCACTGGCCGCCGGCCACCGCCAGGCCGTCATGGCGGCCCTGGAAGCGGTCGACCTCGAGGCGCAGGCGGATCGCGTCAACCCCGCGGTCGCTGCCATCGTCGCGCAGCACCCGGGTGCCCGGCAGGCGTGCGGCCAGCCGGGCCCGCAGCCCGCGCTCGAGCTGGCGGCCCAGGGCCTCGGCCCACAGGTGCTCCCGGGCCTGGTTGAGGGTGATGTCGTCGAGCTGCAGCACGATGCCCTCCACGTCCAGGTAGTGGGCGAGTCGTGGCGGTCGCACCAGCAGCAGATGCTCGGCCGTGGCATCGACCGGGGCCGTGGCCACGCTGCCCTCGGGGAGGGTGTAGCGGGTCGAGGGCGAGCTGGCGCTGGCACAACCACCGAGCGAGAGGAGCGCGACGGCGGCGATCAACCAGGCTCCGGTGGTCTTGGGTCCGGGTCTCATGGGCATCCTTCCTCAGGGATCTCGTCTCGGGGCTCGCGGCTGCGGGTCTTCCGTGTCCAGGCTGTCGAACAGCAGCGCACGGGGGTTCTCGCTCAGGGTGCGCGCCACCGGCTGCAGGTCGCGCATCAGCCGATCCAGGCGCTCCACGGCGCCGGTCAGCTCCTGGTAGGCGGCGGACTCCGGCGACAGCCCCTGCAGGGTCTGGCGCAGCTCCTCCAGGGTGGCGTTGAGGTTGCCCGGTATCCCGCGGGTGTCCGGGTCGTCGAGTACCCCCTGCAGCGAGGCGGTGAGCTCGCGCACCTCGCCGAGCATCGCCTCGGAGGCGGCGAGGTTGCGGTCCAGGCCGGCCAGCAGCGGCTCGATGTCGAGCGCGTTGAGCTTGTCGAGCAGGTCGGTGACCTGGGCCTCGATCCGGGCGAAACCACCGGAGGTGGTGGGGAAGACGCTGCGCTCGGCGAAGGTCTCGGGCTCGAACTCGTCGGCCAGGTCGCGATGGAAGTTGAGGTCGACGAACATCGCGCCGGTGAGCAGGCTGCCGCTCTTCAGCGAGGCGCGCAGGCCGAAGTCGAACAGGCGGTCGAAGCGCTCGCGCCACTCGTCGAGGTCGAGTTCCTCGCCGGTGATGCCGAGCCGCTGGGGTTCGATGCGGATCAGCACCGGGATGGCGAAGCGCGAGCGCGAGCGGGAGTCGGGCTGGGGCGCGGAAAAGTTCCAGGGCACCGCCGCCACGGTACCGATACGCACGCCGCGGAACTCCACCGGCGCACCGCGGGAGAGCCCGCGCACCGTGTCGTCGACCAGCAGCACGTACTCGAGGTAGCGGTTGAAGGTCCCCTGGCGGGCGGCATCCTCATCGGCATAGAGGTTGAAGGTGGCGTCGGGCTGGACCGGCCTGCCCACCGGCAGCTCCTCGGGGACCCCGAAGGCGACGCCGCCGCCGAGCAGCGCCTCCAGCGACTCGACGTTGACCCGGAAGCCCTCGGTGTCGAGGCGCAGGTCGATGCCGCTGGCCGACCAGAAACGCGTAGCGTCGGTGACCAGGGTGTCGTAGGGCGCCTCGATGAACAGCCGGTGCTGCATGCGACGGGTCTGGGGGTCGAACTGGGCGTCCTCGATCCGCCCCACGGTATAGCCCTGGTAGGTCACCGGATCGCCGACCCGCAGCGAATGGCCCAGGCGGCTGACCAGGTTGATGCGCAGGCCGTCGGCCCCGGCGGGGGCCACCGGTGGCTGGTCGCTGACCTCGAACTCCCGGATGTTGCGTGTGCTGGTGCCCGGCTCGAGCTGGATGAAGGCCCCGGAGAGCACCGTGCCCAGGCCGCTGATGCCTTCGCGGCCGATGCGCGGCTTGACCACCCAGAAGCGGCTGTCCTCGACCAGCATGTCCTCGGTGTCGGGGCTCATGCGGGCGGTGATCACCGCGGTGGAGAGGTCCTCGGAGAGGCCCACGCGCTCGACCCGGCCGACCTCCACGTTGCGGGTCTTGATCAGGGTGCTGCCGGCCTCGATGCCCTCGGCGTTGCTCATCACCAGGGTGATCTGCGGGCCGCGGCTGCGGTAGTTGTCGTAGACCAGCCAGGCCCCGATCAGGATCGCCACGATCGGCACGATCCAGATCGGCGAGAGACGTGCCTGGGGCGTGGCCCTGGCGCGCTGCATGTCCCGTTCGGGGGCGTCGTCGGGGCGCGGGGAATCGCTCATCCGGGGGTTCCTTGTCGACTACTGCCGGGGGCCGGCCGGGACTCGCGTGGCAGGGGCGTGTCCCAGATCAGCCGGGGATCGAAGGTCATGGCGGAGAGCATGGTGATCACCACCACGGCGCCGAAGGCCAGGGCGGCGGGCCCGGGGGTGATCGACATCAGCGAGCCGGCCCGGATCAGCGCCACCAGGATGGCCACCACGAAGACGTCCACCATCGACCAGCGGCCGATGAACTCGGTGATCCGGTAGAGCCGCGTGCGGGTGGCGGCATTGAGCTCGTGGCTGCGCTTCACGACCAGGCAGAGCCAGCCCAGGGCGACCACCTTGCCGACCGGGACGATCACGCTGGCGACGAAGATCACCACGGCCACCGGCCAGGACCCCATCTGGATCAGCTCGACCACGCCGCCGATGATCGTGGAGGGGGAGCTGTGGCCCAGGCTGGTGGTGGTCATGATCGGGTAGACATTGGCGGGAATGTACATCACCGCGGCCGCAATCAGCAGGGCCCAGGTGCGCTGCAGGCTGTGCGGCAGGCGGGCATGCAGCCGTTCGCCACAGCGCCGGCAGTGGCTGTGGCGACCAGGCTCCAGACGGTTGACCAGCCCGCAGGTGGCACAGCCGGCGAGCCCCTGGGCAGCGGCGGTTTCGCCGGTGCGCGCGCCTGCCGGTGCCCGGGGTTCCCCGGCGAGCGAGAACCACATCCAGTCCGAGTCGATGGACTGGGTGGTGAGCAGCAGCAGCAGGGCGAAGGCGCAGAAGGCCCAGAACGCCATGCCGAGTTCGATCTGTGCCATGCCGGCGATCTTGATCAGGCTCACCAGGGCCCCGATGATGAACACATCGGCCATCATCCAGGGGTGCAGGTGGGCCAGCGACCTGGCGATGCTGCGACTGGCCGGCAGCGGGTCGTTCCTCAGCAGCCCGAGCTGCAGCCATATCACGCCCAGCAGGTAGACCGCCGGCAACACGATGATGGTGAGGATCACCGCGATGGCGACGATGGGCTGATGGAAGCCGACCAGGGTGGTGGCGGTCTGGGACAGCTCGATGCGGTTGCCGATGCCGCCGATGCTGAAGCTGACGAAGGGCAAGGTGACCGCCATGGCCAGGGCCAGCAGGGCCGAGAGCGCCAGTGCCATGCTGCGCTGCGCCGGACGGAAGTGGCGCGTGACCAGGGTGTGGCCACAGCGCGGGCAGTCGGCCTTCTCGCCGGGGCGCAGCGGCGGCAGGGCCACCAGCCAGTCGCACTCGTGACAGGCGCGCAGGCGTCGACGCGAGGTGCGCACCTCCGGCGGGGAGCGATCCACCAGGGGGTCGCCCCGAGGCAGGGCCGGGACTCGAATATAGCGCTTGGGCACCGCGGCAGTCACTCTCCCTGAAATGGTCGATCCGGGGGCGGCCGGACCCTCGTAAGAAAGTGTGACACGTTGACCCGGACGACACCATAGTCAAACATGCACCCCTGAATGTTCCCGAGATACTCTCATGATGCTTCCTGCAATTGCCTTGGTGGCGGGCCTGGTCCTGCTGGTGTGGAGCGCCGAACGCTTCGTGGACGGGGCGGCGGCGACCTCCCGACGACTGGGGCTCTCGCCGCTGCTGATCGGCATGCTGGTGATCGGCTTCGGTACTTCGGCGCCCGAATTGATGGTCTCGGCGCTGGCGGCGGGGCAGGGCAATCCCGGCCTGGCGCTGGGCAATGCCTACGGCTCCAACATCGCCAACATCGGCCTGATCCTGGGGCTGGTGGCGCTGATCTCGCCGTTGGCGGTGCACTCGGGGGTGATTCGCCGCGAGTTGCCGGTGCTGGGGGGGGTGACCCTGCTCTCGGCGCTGCTGATGTGGGGCGGGGTGATCGGTCGCTGGGAGGGGGGGCTGCTGCTGGTCCTGCTGGCCGGCTTCATCGGCGCCAGCATCGTTCAGGCCCGGCGTGACCGGGCCGATCCCTTGGCGGCGGAGACGGAGGAGAGCCTGGCGGTGCACCCCATGTCGCTGGGCGCCGGGATCGCCTGGACCGGCATCGGCCTGGTGCTGCTGGTGGTCAGCTCGCGGATCCTGGTGTGGGGGGCGGTGGCCATCGCCCAGGGGTTCGGCGTCAGCGACCTGATCATCGGCCTGACCGTGGTGGCGGTGGGCACCTCGCTGCCCGAGCTGGCCTCGTCGATCAGTGCCTTGCGCCGGCGCGAGCACGACCTGGTGCTGGGCAACGTGGTGGGGTCGAACCTCTTCAATACCCTGGGCGTGGTGGGCCTGGCGGCGGTGATCACCCCGATCGAGGTGGGCACCGAGGTGCTGTTGCGCGACTGGAGCCTGATGACCACCATGACCGCGATGATGGCGGTGTTCGCCCTGGGCTGGCGGGGGCGTCAGGGGCGCATCAACCGCCTCGAGGGCGCCGTGCTGCTGACGATGTTCGTTGCCTATACCAGCTGGCTGGTGCACCTGGTGCTGCAGGGCGGCAATGTCTGACCGACGGGGCTGCGACAAAGCGACACAGCGGCAAGGGACGCCTCGTTCGGCATCATGACCCCGGGGCGACGTCGCAAACTGCCAAAAGTTCCATCAGGCGGATCATCGGCGGGATGCGTCATGGTCTCCCCGTCCCTGAACTAGGCTTGACGGGACGAGCTGTCGAGGTGGAATGCGTCACGGCGGGGCTGGGCCAGCACCAGGCCGGAGGCACAACGGCACCGGAGAGTGCCGCCGCATCCCTTGCGACCCTTTGAACCCATCGCAGTGACGAGGCATGCGCCATGGAACTGGATCCCCTGTTGTTGTCGCGATTGCAATTCGCCTTCGTGGTCTCCTTCCACGCCATCTTTCCGGTGTTCACCATCGGCCTGGCGTCCTATATCGCCGTGCTCAACGGCCTCTTCTACAAGACCGGCAACCTGGCCTGGGATCGCCTGGCGATGTTCTGGACCCGGGTCTTCGCCGTGGTGTTCGGCATGGGGGTGGTCTCGGGCATCGTCATGTCCTTCCAGTTCGGCACCAACTGGAGCAACTTCTCGCTGGCGGCCTCCAACTTCCTGGGGCCGATGCTCAGCTACGAGGTGGTCACCGCCTTCTTCCTCGAGGCCGCCTTCCTCGGCGTGCTGCTCTTCGGCCGTGGCAAGGTGCCCCAGGGCGTGCACCTCTTCGCCTCGATCATGGTGGCCATCGGGACCTTCATCTCGTCGTTCTGGATTCTCTCCGCGAACAGCTGGATGCAGACGCCGGCCGGTGCGGAGCTGATCGACGGCCGTTTCCGGATCACCGACTGGAGCACGGCGATCTTCAACCCCTCCTTCAGGTACCGTTTCACGCACATGGTGATGGCGTCGTTCCTCACCGGGGGCTTCGTGGTGGCCGGCGTCAGCGCCTGGTACCTGCTGCTCGGCCGCGACGTCGAGGCCAATCGCAAGGCCTTCTCCATGTGTCTGTGGCTGCTGCTGGTGCTGGCGCCGGCCCAGGCGGTGGTGGGCGATTTCCATGGCCTCAATACCCTGGAGCACCAGCCCACCAAGGTGGCCGCCATGGAGGGCAACTGGGATACACAGCAGGGCGCCCCCCTGCTGTTGTTTGCCCTGCCGGATCAGGACGCCCAGGAAAATCGCTTCGAGCTCGGCATCCCGGGGCTGGCCAGCCTGATCCTGACCCATCACCTGGACGGCGAGTTGCCGGGGATCACTGAGCTGCCCCCGGAGGAACAGCCGCCGGTGTGGATCGTGTTCTGGTCGTTCCGGATCATGGTGGCGATGGGCTTTTTGATGATCGCCGTGGCTGTCGCCGGGCTCTGGCTGAGGGTCAGGGGCCGGCTCTATGCGCATCGCGGGTACCTCCAGCTGATGCGGGTGATGACGGTGACGCCCTTCCTGGCCGTGCTCGCCGGCTGGTTCGTCACCGAGACGGGCCGGGCCCCCTGGCTGGTCTACGGCATGATGACCCATGCCGAGGGCCTGACGCCGTCGCTGACCGGCGGCATGGCGCTGTTCACCCTGGTGGGCTACGTGGCGGTCTATGCCGTGGTGTTCTGGGCCGGGGTCTACTACCTCACCCGGGTGGTGCGCCAGGGCATGCTGCCCGAGGACGAACACGCTGCCGTGGAAGGCGAGGTCGAGCGGCCCATGCGCCCGCTCTCGGCCGCCCACACCCCCTTCGAGCAAGACGCCGCCCCGACCTGGAGGAGATAAGCCATGGAGATGTTCGATCTTTCGTTGATCTGGGCCGTCATCATCGGCTTCGGCGTGATCATGTACGTGCTGATGGACGGCTTCGACCTGGGGGTGGGGATCCTTTTCCCCTTCGCCCCGGACGAGGCGGCCCGGGACGTGATGATGAACTCGGTGGCGCCGGTATGGGACGGCAACGAGACCTGGCTGGTGCTGGGCGGGGCCGGGCTGCTGGGGGCCTTCCCGCTGGTCTACTCGGTGTTCCTGCCGGCGCTCTACATCGGCGTCTTCCTGATGCTCGCGGGGCTCATCTTCCGCGGCATCGCCTTCGAGTTCCGCTTCAAGTCCCACCGCAACCGCCGCTGGTGGAACCGCGCCTTCTGCTGGGGCTCGGCGGTGGCCGCCTTCGCCCAGGGCGCGGTCGTGGGCACCTATATCCAGGGCTTCGCGGTGGAGGACTTCGTCTACGTGGGTGGAGCGCTGGACTGGCTGACGCCCTTCACCGTGCTCACCGGCCTGGGGCTGATGGCGGGCTACGCGCTGCTCGGCGCCACCTGGCTGATCATGAAGTCCGAGGGCCATGTGCAGGCGTGGGCCTATCGCATCACGCCGCCACTGCTGGCCGCGGTGCTCGCGGTGTTCCTGATCATCAGCCTCTGGACGCCCTTCGTGAACCCGGCCGTCTGGGCACGCTGGTTCGACCATATCCAGCTGATCTGGATCCTGCCCGCCCTGGCGCTGTTCTGCGCCTTCGTGGTGTTCCGTTCGGTTCGCCGCCGCAGCGAGGGGCTGCCCTTCGTGGCGACCCTGGGGGTCTATATCTTCACCTACCTGGGGCTGGTGGCGAGCAAGTGGCCGGTGATCGTGCCGCCGAACTACACCATCTGGGACGCCGCCTCGGCGCCGGAGTCCCAGCTCTTCCTGCTGCTCGGTGTGCTGTTCGTGATTCCCATCGTGCTGGCCTATACCGCCTGGACCTACTGGGTATTCCGCGGCAAGGTCAAGGTGGGCGAGGGGTATCACTGAGCCAATGAGCGAGCCGGAAACGCCGGGCGAGGCCCTGACCCCGCGGCGCTGGCTCAATGAGCTGGCCGCCCCCGAGCGCCGCCTGCTGGGGCTGGCGACCCTGGCCGGGGTGGTCGCCGGGGCCCTGACCCTGGGGCAGATGGGCGCACTGGCCTGGCTGGTATCCGAGCTGGTGGTGGCGACGCGGGCCCCGGGGGAACTCTGGCCGGGCTTTCTCGCCCTGGGCGTGATCCTGCCGCTGCGCGCCCTGGCCCAGTGGGGGCAGGAGGCGGCCGGTCTCGAGGCCAGCCTGCGCATCCGCCGCCGGGCGCGGGCGGCGCTGCTCGACCACCTGGCGCGGCTGGGGCCGGTGCGCCTGGCCTCGCGCCACTCGGCCTCGCTGGCCAACCAACTGGTGGAGCAGGTGGAGGCCCTGGACGGTTACTTCGCCCGCTTCCTGCCGCAATTGCGCCTGGCGGTCGTGCTGCCGCTGCTGGTCCTCGTCGTGGTGGTCTGGCTCGACTGGCTGGCGGCGCTCTTCCTGTTGCTCTCGGCGCCCCTGATCCCGGTGTTCATGGCGCTGGTCGGCATGGGCGCCGAACGGCTCAATCGCCAGCAGTTCGCCGCCGTGGCCCGGCTCTCCGGCCACTTCATCGACCGGGTGCGGGGGATCACCACCCTGCAGCTGTTCGGCCGTACCCGGGAGGCCACCGCCGAGGTACACGCCGCCGCCGACGACTATCGGCGCCTGAGCATGCGCACCCTGCGCCTGGCCTTCCTCTCCTCGGCGGTGCTGGAGTTCTTCGCCTCGGTGGCCATCGCCGTGGTGGCGATCTATGTGGGCTTCGGCCTGCTGGGCTATATCGACTACGGCCCTTCGCCCGGGCTGACGCTCTTCTCCGGCCTGCTGGTGCTGCTGCTGGCGCCGGAATTCTTCCAGCCCCTGCGCACCCTGTCGCAGCACTACCACGACCGGGCCGCGGCGCTGGGGGCCGCCGACGGCCTGGTGGCGCTGCTCACTGAGGTGCCCGCTCCCGGGCGTGACGGGGGCCGGGGGCCGGTGCCGACCGCCTCGGGCGAGCTGGCGACCCTGTACGCCGTCACGGTGGAATACCCCGGCCGGGGGCGCGTGCTGGGGCCGCTGGACCTGGCGGTGCGGCCGGGCGAGGTACTGGCGATCACCGGGCCGTCGGGGGCGGGCAAGTCGACCCTGCTGCAGCTGCTCGCCGGCTTCGTCGGCCCCGGGCAGGGCGAGCGGCGGCTGGCCGCCGGCCTCGCCTTCGCCTGGATGGACCAGCGTCCGCTGCTGATCCAGGGCAGCCTCGCCGACAACCTGCGCCTGGCCGCACCCGAGGCCGATGAGCCCGCCATGCGGGCGGCGCTAGGGAGGGCCGGCCTCGGCGAGCTGGTGGCCCGCCTGCCCCAGGGGCTGGCGACGCCGCTGGGCGAGCGGGGCGTCGGCCTCTCCGGCGGCCAGGCCCAGCGCCTGGCGCTGGCGCGGGTGTTCCTCTCGCCGGCCCCGCTGGTGCTGCTCGACGAACCCACCGCCAGCCTCGATGCCGACACCGAGGCCCGGGTGGTCGCGGCCCTGGGCGAGCTGGCCGGGGCGGGGCGCAGCCTGGTGATCGCCACCCATCACCCGGCGCTGATGGCGCTGGCGGACCGCCGGCTCGAGCTGGCCGACGGTCGCCCGGTCGCGCCAGCGGCGCAGGAGGCCCGGCATGACTGACCCCCGGCGCGGGGACACCCTGCGCACCACCTTCGCCCCCTGGCTGCGCCTGCTCGACCGGCGGCGGGGGCGGCTGGTCGCGGGCGCGGCCCTGATGGCCCTGACGCTGCTCTCCGCCGTGGGCCTGCTGGCACTCTCCGGCTGGTTCATCACCGCGAGTGCCCTGGCCGGCCTGGCGATGGTGGCCGGGCTGGCGGCGAGCCTGGACGTCTACGTGCCCGGCGGCGGCATTCGCGCCTTCGCCGTGACCCGCACGGTGTCGCGCTATCTAGAACGCCTCTACAACCACGATACCGTGCTGAGGCTGCTGGCCGACCTGCGCGGCCGGCTGTTCGGCGTGCTGGCGGCGCTGGACGACCGGGCGCTGTCGCGGCGCCGGGCCAGCGACTGGCTGCACCGCCTGACCGCCGATATCGACACCCTCGACGGCCTCTACCTGCGGCTGCTGGCGCCGCCGGCCGTGGCGGCCCTGGCGCTGCTCGGGCTGGGGGGCTTCCTCGCCCTGTGGTCGCCGGCGGTGGGGGCCGCCGTGGTCGTGCTGCTGGGCCTGGCCCTCGCCTGGATCACGCTGGGGCAGGCACGGCTCGGCATGGCCACGAGCCACCGCCAGGTCGCCGACCTGGAGCGGTTGCGGGGGCGGTTGATCGAACAGCTGCAGGGCCTCGCCGAACTGGAGGCCTACGGCAGCCTGGCGGAGCATCGCCGTCGCCTGGACACCCTCGAGGCGCGCCTCGAGGCCGACCAGCGCCGGCTCGGGCAGCGGGCGGCGCTGGGCAATGCCCTGGTCGGCGTGGCGGTGGGCGTGACCCTGGCGGCGGTACTGTGGCTGGCGGCCCTGGCCCATGACGCCGGTACCCTCCCGGGGCCGCTGGTGGTGATGATGGCCCTGGCGGTGTTGGCGATGAACGAGGCCCTGGCCGGCCTGCCCCTGGCCTTCACGCGGCTGGGGGCCACCCGGGCCGCCGCCGAGCGTCTCAACGCCCTGGAGGCGGCCCGACCGCCCGACGTGGAGGCGGGCGAGGGGCTGCCGCCGGGCCCGCCGGCGCTGAGCCTGGAGGGGGTGACGCTGCACTACCCCGGGGCCCTGGTGCCGGCGCTGGACGATGTCTCGTTCTCCCTGGCCCCCGGCGAGCGACTGGCGATCACCGGCGGCTCCGGGGCCGGCAAGTCCAGCGTCGCCGCCCTGCTCGCCGGTCGGCTCGGCGCGACCGAGGGGCGGGTCCGGCTGGGCGCTATCGAGCTCGGACGACTGTCACCGTCGCGGCTCGCCGAACGGGTGGCGATGCTGACCCAGCGGGTCGACCTGTTCGACGACAGCCTGGCCGCCAACCTGCGTATCGCCGACCCTGCGGCAAGCGTGGCCGACCTGTGGCGGGCGCTGGCGGCGGTGGCACTGGCCGACTGGGCCGAGGCGCTGCCCCACGGACTCGACACCCGGGTCGGGGAGGGGGGCCGCCGGCTCTCGGGCGGGCAGGCCCGCCGCCTGGCGCTGGCCCGGCTGGTGCTGCGCGACCCGGCCCTGGTGATCCTCGACGAGCCCTTCGCCGGCCTGGATGCCGGGACCGCCTCCCGCCTTGCCCGCTGGCTCGATGAGTGGCTGGCCGGGCGCACGGTGGTCTACCTGGTGCACCAGCTCGGCGGCGAGGTCGATCCCCCCGGCGTGCAGCACACCCTGCAACTGGTTGACGGCCGGTTGAGCGGCTATACCTGATAGCCTGTCGGGGTGACGCCGAGGGGAAGACCGTTATGGGACAGTGCCAAAGGGCGAGAGCGTCGTCGTGGCGGGGCGTGCGGCCGGGTGCCTTGGCCTTGCTGTTGTGCTTCGGTGGCGGCCTCGCCGGCCCGCTGGCGGCGGAACAGCGGGTGGCGGCGGTCACGCTCTCCTCGGGAGGCCTGGCGGAGATACACCGGACCGCGCCGCTGGAGGGGAGCGGCATCCTGCACCTCGACGTGCCCCTGGCGCAGGTCGACGACATCCTCAAGAGCCTGGTGGTGCGCGACCCCGAGGGTCGACTGGTCTCCCTGACGCTGGATGGCCTCGCCGCCGTGGAGGAAACCTTTCGCCGGCTGCCCTTCGGGCCCGAGGACCTGGGCTCGGTGGTGCGTCTGGCCGGTGCCCTGCAGGGGGTGCCCGTGAGGGCCACCTCGGGGGGCCGCAGCGTCGAGGGACTGCTGCTCGGCGTCGACGTCCGACCGCCCCGGGGCGAGGGGCAGGAGGAAACCCGGACCCTGGCGGTGCTCGATGACGAGGGCAGCGTGGCGACCCTGAGGCTGGCCAGGGGGGCGCGGCTCGAGATCCTCGACGCGGCCCTGCGCGAGCGACTGCGCCAGGCGGCCCGGATCAGCGGGCGGGGGCGCACCGACGAGATGCGCCGTATCGACATCACCCTCGAAGGGCAGGGGGAACGCGAGGTGGGCCTCTCCTACGTGGTGGCCGCGCCGGTGTGGAAGACCGCCTATCGGCTGCTGCTCGATGGTGAGCGGGAGGCGCGCCTGCAGGCCTGGGCGGTGATCGAGAATGCCAGCGGCGCCGACTGGGACGCGGTGACCCTGACGCTCTCCAGCGGGGCCCCGGTGACGCTGTCCCAGCGCCTGCTCCAGCGCTACTGGCACACGCGTCCCGAGGTGCCGGTCAGCGCCGACACGGCGGCCCCGCCGCGGCCCGACCGGGGCGCCGTGCAGGCCCCCGCGATGGAGTCCGCCCGGGCGCGAGGCAGGGCGGCGAGCGACATGGCCGCCGTCGCCGAGCCGGCGCAGCCGGCCCTGGCCACGCAGGGCGCCACGGCCGCCACCTGGCGGCTGCCCCAGCCGGTGGATCTGGCGGCGGGGCGGACCCTGGCGGTCCCCTATATCGATGCCCGGGTGCCCGCCGAGCGTCTCTCGGTCTTCCAGCCGGAGCGCGGCGAGGATCATCCCGTGGCCGCGGTGCGCCTGGAGAATCGCACCGAGAGCTTCCTGCCGACGGGGCTGGTCACCGTCTACGAGGAGGGCGTCGGCCATGTGGGGGACATCAACCTGCCGGGCATCCCGGCCGGCGATGCTCGCCTGGCCAGCTTCGCCGCCGACCGCCAGGTGCGCATCAGCAGCGAGTCCCGGCCCGAGGAGAGCCTGGCGCGGGTCACCATCGTCGATGGCACCCTGAGGGCCACGCGGCTCTCGCGGGTCACCACACGCTATACCCTCGACAGCGAGGCTCGCGCTCCCCGCCGCGTGATGATCGAGCATCCGGCGCGGGCGGGCTGGCGTTTCTCTTCCGACGCCCTGGTCGAGTCCACCCCCACCCATCGGCGGCTGCGGGTGGCGCTCGACCCCGGTGGCAGTGCCGTGGTCGAGGCCCGGGAAGAGGTGACCCGCAGCCAGACCGTCGCCCTGGTGGATGCCGACACCGAGCTGCTGGCGCAGTGGACCGATGCCGCCGATGACGACACCGCCGAGGCCCTGGCTGCCCTGGTCGAGCATCGGCGCGGGGTCGCCGAGGTGGAGGACGAGCTGAGGGGCCTGGCGCGCGACCTGCAGCGGGCCGCCGACAGCCAGGCCAGGATCCGCGACAATCTCGCCGCCGTGGGCATCGACACCGAACCGGGCCAGCGCTACGTGGCCGAGCTGGAGGCACAGGATGCACGCATCGCGTCGCTGGCGCAGCGCCGGGAACAGGCCGAGGAGCGGCTCGCGATGCGGCGTGCCGAGCTGACGGCGCTGCTGCGCGAGCTATGACGGTGGGGCGTCCGACGCCCCCTCTCTAATTTCCAACGGCGCTTGCCCCGATTTCCGGCCAAGGGGCTTTGCGCAAACGGTCAGTTTATTTCAGGATACGGTAAATGACCGTGAGCGAGGTGAGTCGTGCGTGAATTCCTGAAACGCCTGCCCAAGGCCGAGCTGCATCTGCATATCGAGGGGACGCTGGAGCCCGAGCTGATGTTCGCGCTGGCCGAGCGCAACCGCATTCAACTGCCCTATGCCTCGGTGGAGCAGGTGCGGGCGGCCTATGACTTCACCGACCTGCAGTCCTTTCTCGACCTCTATTACCGGGGCATGAGCGTGCTGCGCACCGCCGAGGATTTCCATGACCTGGCCATGGACTACTTTCGTCGTGCCAGTGCCGAGGGCGTGGTGCATGTCGAGATGCACTTCGACCCCCAGGCGCACCTGGCGCGGGGCATTCCGCTTCCGGTGGTGATGGAGGGCCTGAGCCTGGCCCGGCGCGTGGCCGAGCGAGAACTGGGGCTCTCCACGGCGCTGATCATGGCCTTCCTGCGCGACCGTCCCGCCGAGGAGGCGATGCGGATGCTGGAGCGCGCCGCCCCCTACTGGGAGATGCTCGACGCCGTGGGACTGGACAGCGCCGAGCGCGGCAATCCGCCGGCGAAGTTCGTCGAGGTGTTCGAGCGGGCCCGGGCGCTGGGCATCCCGCGGGTGGCCCATGCCGGCGAGGAGGGGCCGCCGGAGTACATCCGCGAGGCGCTGGACCGGCTCGATGTCTGCCGCATCGACCATGGCGTGCGCTGCCTGGAGGATCCGGCGCTGGTGGCGCGGCTGCGCGACCAGGGCACCGTGCTGACCGTCTGCCCGCTCTCCAACGTGCGCCTCAGGGTGGTCGAGCGCATCGAGGATCACCCGCTGCCGCGACTGCTCGAGGCCGGCCTGCGGCTGACGATCAACTCCGACGATCCGGCCTACTTCGGCGGTGGCATGCTCGACAACTACCTGGCCTGTCACCGGGCCTTCGGCTGGCCGAGGGAGGTCTTCATCGAGCTGGCCGGCACCGCCATCGAGGCCGCCTTCCTCGGCGACGAGCGCCGCCGGGCGCTGCACCGCCAGCTGGCGGCGAGCGCCTGAGGATGGCGGCCGGTTCGCCGTCCTCCTCGGTGCTGGCTTCCAGCCGGCAGTGATCGCGTTATTGTGCCCGGTTTTCTCACGCTTCGCGGCGGTGCTGGCGGCGACCGTCGGCCCAGGTCTCCAGCACCGTGCGGTCGTCGCCGAGCATCATCATCGCGAAGAGGCGCTCGGCGAGGGTCTGGCAGCGGGCGTGTCGCCTGGCCAGCAGCGGCGTGGCGGCCGGGTCCAGGACCACGAAGTCGGCCTCCAGGCCCGGTGCCAGGCGCCCGATACGGTCGTCCAGCGACAGCGCCCGGGCGTTGCCCAGGGTCAGGCCGAAGAAGCCCTGCCAGGCGGTGAGCGGCTGGCCGCGCAGCTGGCCCACCTGATAGGCGGCCTTCAGCGTCGCCAGGCCCGAGAGGTCGGTGCCGCCGCCCACGTCGCTGGCGTAGGTGATGGCGAGGCCGGCCTCGCGGGCCGCCAGCCGGTCGAACAGCCCGCTGCCGAGGAACATGTTGGAGCTGGGGCAGAAGGCCAGGTTGGCGCCGCGCTCGGCGAGGCGGCCGCGCATCTCCTGGTCCAGGTGAATGCCGTGGGCGAAGGTGCTGCGGGGCCCGACCAGGCCGGATTGCTCGTAGACCGCGAGGTAGTCGCGGCTGCCGGGGAACAGCTCGGCCACCCAGTCGAGCTCGCCGGTGTTCTCGGCGAGATGGGTCTGCAGCCAGAGGCTCGCGTCGTTGCGCATCAGGCCGCCGGCGGCATCGAGCTGGGCCCGGGTCGAGGTGGGGGCGAAGCGCGGGGTCAGGCTGTAGCCGAGCCGGCCCCTGCCGTGCCAGTCGCCGATCAGCCGCTCGGTGTCGCGGATGCACCCCTCGGTAGCGTCGCACAGCGCCTCGGGGGCATGGCGGTCCATCAACACCTTGCCGGCGAGCATGCGCAGCCCGCGCCGCTGGCTGGCACCGAAGAAGGCGTCCACCGACACCGGATGGCTCGAGCAGAACACCTGGGCGGTGGTGGTGCCCGCCCGCAGCAGCTCGTCGAGGAAGGCGTCGGAGAGCGCCTCGGCATGCTCGCGCCGGGCGAAGCGGCACTCCTCGGGGAAGGTGTAGTCGTTCAGCCAGTCGAGCAGCTGGCGGCCGTAGGAGGCCATGATCTCCAGCTGGACATAGTGCACATGGCTGTCGATGAAACCGGGCATCACCAGCTTGCCGCGGTGATCGATGACCTCGATGTCGTCGGGCAGCTCGGGGGCCAGCCGGGCGTAGTCGTCCATGGCCCGGATGCGGCCGTTCTCCAGCCACAGGGCGCCGTCCGGGATATGCCGTATGCTGCCGGCCGCCGGGGTGTCGCCTTCGCCGGGGTCGGCCTCGAAGCTCAGCAGTTCGGCGCGCAGCAGGCGCGAGTCGATGGTTGTCATGTCGTCAGGGCTCATCATGGTTTGGGGTCAGACCCCTCAGCGGACTTTGGGGTCTGACCCCACAGGGGGCTTAGGAAAAGACCCGGCGCAGCTCGTCGGGGTCGAGGCCGCGCTGGTCGCCGCGCTCGGGCGTCTCGACCAGCGGCAGCAGCTCGGCGAGGGCGGCCAGGGCGATGGCGTAGGGGGTCTTGTCGCCCCCCGAGTGTCCGATGGGGCAGCGTACCCCGGACAGGGTCTCGTCCGAATGACCGGCGGCCCTGAGCCGGGTGCGGAAGCTGGCCCACTTGCTCTTCGAGCCGATCAGGCCCAGCGACGCCGTGTCGGCTCGCCCGAGCAGCGCGTCGACCAGGGCGCGGTCCTCGGCGTGGTCGTGGGTCAACACCAGGGCGTGGACGCCGGCGGGGAGGGCCGCCACCGCGGCCTGCGGGTCCGGGGCGTGACGGCACTCGAGCCCCGGCTGGCCGGCGGCCCAGTCGGGAAAGGCGTCGTCACGGCTGTCGTGCCACAGCACCCGCCAGGGCAGCGGGGCGGCCAGGCGCACGAGTTCCTGGCCGACGTGACCGGCACCGAAGATGGCCAGGGTCGTCCGGCTGCCCGGGAACACCTCGATCAGCACGTTGACGAAGCCGCCGCAGCACTGGCCGCTGCGCCCGCCCAGCGAGAAGGCCTCGAGGGTCATGCCCGGCTCGCCCGAGGCGAGGCGCTCCCTGGCCGCCGCGATGGTCTGCCACTCGAAGGTGCCGCCGCCGAGGGTGTCGAACACCGCGTCGGCGGTGATCACCATCCGCGCCCCGGGCTCCCGGGGCGTGGAGCCGGCGCTGGTGACCTGGGTGGCCAGGGCGTGGGGCAGGCCGTCGCGCTGCAGGCGGTGCAGGGCGGCGTGCCAGCTTTCGGGACGCCGCTCCCGTTCAGGACGCCGGGCCATCATGCGTCCCCCTGCGCCGGCGGCCAGGGATGGTGCCGCGAGCGCACCGCCTCGGCGGCGAGCAGTACCCGTTCCGGCGTGGCCGGGGTGTCGAGCCGCGGCGCTTCACCGTAGTCGGCGAGGCTGGCGAGCGCGTCGCGCAGCGCCGACCACACCGACATGCCGAGCATGAAGGGCGGCTCGCCCACCGCCTTGGAGCGGTAGATGCTGGCCATGGAGTTGGGGTGGCCCTCCAGCAGGGTGACGTTGAACACCGGCGGCAGGTCGCCGTAGGTGGGGATCTTGTAGGTGGCCGGGCCGTCGGAGATCAGCCGGCCGGCTTCGTTCCACTTCAGCTCCTCGCTGGTCAGCCAGCCCACGCCCTGGATGAAGCCGCCCTCGACCTGGCCGAGGTCGATGGCCGGGTTCAGCGAGTCGCCCACGTCGTGGAGGATATCGACCCGGTCGACCTGGTACTCGCCGGTGAGGGTGTCGACGCTGACCTCGGCCACGGCGGCGCCATGGGCGTAGTAGTAGAAGGGCCGGCCCTTGCCGGTCGCGCGGTCGTAGTGGATCAGCGGGGTGGCGTAGAAGCCCTTCTCGGAGAGCGAGATGCGGGCGAGATACGCCGCCTGGACGAGCTCGCCCCAGGGGATGCGCCGCTCGCTCTCGCCCTCGCCCGCCACCAGGTGGCCGGCCTCCAGGCGCATGCCCTCGCGGTCCAGCCCGCCGAGCTCGGCGAAGAAGTGCTCGCTGGCGAAGTCGAACAGCCGTTCCTTGAGCTTCAGGCAGGCGTCGCGGGCGGCCTGGCCGTTGAGGTCGGCGCCGCTGGAGGCGGCGGTGGGCGAGGTATTGGGCACCTTGTCGGTGCGGGTGGCGGTGATGCGCACCGTGTCGAGGTCGAGGGCGAGCTCCCGGGCCACCACCTGGCAGATCTTGGTGTGCAGCCCCTGGCCCATCTCGGTGCCGCCGTGGTTGATCATCACGCTGCCGTCGGTATAGACGTGAAGCAGGGCGCCGGCCTGGTTGAGGTGCTTGGCGGTGAAGGAGATGCCGAACTTCACCGGGGTCAGCGCCAGGCCCTTGCGGATGACCGGGCTCTCGGCATTGAACTCGGTGATCGCCCGGCGGCGGGCCCAGTAGTCGCTGCTGGCCTCGAGCTGTCTCACCAGGTCGTGGAGCAGGGCGAGCTGGTCCACCGTCTGGCCGTAGTGGGTGACGTTGCGGCCTTCGCGGTAGAGGTTGCGCTTGCGCACGGTCAGCGGATCCTCGCCGATCCGGCGGGCGATGTCGTCCATGGCCGCCTCGATCACCATCATGCCCTGGGGACCGCCGAAGCCGCGGAAGGCGGTGTTGGAGGCGGTGTGGGTGCGGGCGCGATGGCCGGTGACCCGGGCCTCGCCCAGGGAGTAGGCGTTGTCCGAGTGGAACATGGCGCGGTCGACGATCGCCTCGGAGAGGTCGGGCGAGTAGCCGCAGTCGCCGATCACGGTGATCTCGCCCCCCTGGATCACCCCCTGGTCATCGACGCCGAGCCGGTAGCGGTTGTGGAAGGGGTGGCGCTTGCCGGTGACGCGCATGTCCTCGGCCCGCGGCAGGCGGACGCGGGTGGTGCGCCCGGTGCGACGGGCGATCAGCGCGGCGATGCAGGCCCAGGGGGAGGCCTGGGTCTCCTTGCCGCCGAAGCCGCCGCCCATGCGGCGCATCTCCACGGTGACGGCATGGAAGGGGATGCCCAGCACCTCGGCGACCAGCTTCTGGGTCTCGCTGGGGTGCTGGTTGGAGGTATAGACGACCACGCCCTCGTCCTCGGTGGGCTGCACCAGGCAGGCCTGCCCCTCCAGGTAGAAGTGCTCCTGGCCGCCGACGAACTGCTCGCCCTCGACCACATGGGCGGCCTCGGCCAGCGCCCGCTGCCAGTCGCCGCTCTGCTGGACATGGGTGGGGCGCACGACCTCGCCGCGCTCGGCGGCCGCCACCGGGTCGAGGCTGGCCGGCTGCTCGTCGATTTCCACCACCGCGGCGCGCACCGCCTCGCGGGCGGCGCGGTGGCTCTCGGCGGCCACCGCGAAGAGCACCTGGCCGACGTAGCTGATCTCCTCCTCGACGAAGATGGGGTCGCCGGGGAACACCGGGCCGATATCGGTGTGGCCGGGCACGTCGCCGATGGCGATGACGTCCACCACGCCGGGCATCGCCCTGACCCTTTCCAGGTCGAGGCGGGTCAGCCGGCCGTGGGCCACCGGCGAGAGGCCCAGCGCCACGTGCAGGCAGTCGGCGGGGGCGCGGATGTCGTCGATATAGGCGGCGCGCCCGGTGACATGCTTGACCGCGCTCTCGTGGGCGCTGGCGCTGCCGGCCGCTCCTCGGCTGGTGGCGGGGCGGTCATCGCGGTTGGTGGTCTCCCGGGCCTGGGGGCCATCGCCCTCGATCCGACCCCGCTGCGTTTCGCGAGCCCTGGCGGAGTCGTCCGAGACGTCTGGTGCGGCGCCGGGCGCCTGAACGAACTTAGTGAGCGTACGCATGGAGCATCACCTCCCGGTCGGTGTGGGACGACGGCTGCATCTGGTGGTCACGAAGCAGGACCAGGCGCAGGCGCTCGAGCAGGTTGGCGGCGGAGAGCTGGCGGTAGTGGGCGCTGCCACGCACGTCGCTCATGGGCTGGAAGTCTCGCGTAAGCGCCAGCCGGGCGGCCTGGAAGGCGGCGGTCGAGGGGGCCTGCCCCTCCAGGGCGGCCTCGGCGGCGGCGGCGCGCTTGGGCGTCGCCGCCATGCCGCCGAAGGCCAGGCGCACCTCGCGCAGGATGCCGTCCTCGAGCTTCCAGCTGAAGGCGCCGAGCACTGCGGAAATGTCGTCCTCCCGACGCTTGGACAGCTTCCATACCTTGAGGGTCCGGCCCGCTTCGGGGCGGGGCAGGAAGATGGCGCGGATCGACTCGCCCTCGCCCAGCGCGGTCTTCTTGTAGTCGAGGAAGAAGTCGTCCAGCGGCAGCTCGCGCTCGCCCTCGGGGCCGGTGAGCCAGAGCCGCGAGCCCAGGGCCAGCAGCACCGGCGGAGTGTCGCCGATGGGTGAGGCGTTGGCGACGTTGCCGCCCAGGGTGCCGCGGTTGCGGATCTGGGCCGACCCCAGCCGATGCAGCAGGTGGGCGAAGGGCTCGAAATGCTCCTCGAGCAGCGGCTCCAGGCGCGAATAGGTGACGGCGGCGCCGATCCACCAGCCGGGACGGCCGTCGTCGAGGGTGGTCTCCTCGATGGCGTTGAGCTCGGCGACCCGGGTCACGTCGATCAGCCGCTCGAAGCGCTCGAGGCGCTGGGTGGTCTCGAGCCAGAGGTCGGTGGCCCCGGCCACCAGCCGGGCGTCGGGGTGGCGGCGGCGCAGCTCGACCAGTTCTGCCAGGGTGGCCGGCTGGGCGAAGCGGGCATCGGTCTCCGGGGCGGCGGGTGGCGGCGCCGCCGCATCGAGCCACAACGGACGCTGCTCGGGATGCTCGCCCATGGTCAGGGCGGCGTCGCGGATCGGCCGATAGCCGGTGCAGCGACAGAGGTTGCCGCCGAGCGCGGCCTCCAGCCGCTGCGGGGTCAGCGGCGCCGGGGTCAGCGGCGCCGGGGTGTGGTGCTGTTGCTCGTGCAGGGTGAACAGCGACATGACGATGCCCGGGGTGCAGAAGCCGCACTGGCTGCCGTGGCACTCGACCATGGCCGCCTGGGCGGGATGCAGGGTGTCGCCCTGGGCCAGTCCTTCCACGGTGACCAGGTGGCGACCGTGGAGCTGGTGGGCGGGCGTGATGCAGGCATTGGCGCTGTGGTAGCGGACGCTCCCGTCGGGCCCGGCCTCGCCGATGGCCACGGTGCAGGCGCCGCAGTCGCCCGAGGCGCAGCCCTCCTTGGTGCCGGTCTGGCCGAGCGTCTCGCGCAGCAGCTCGAGCACGCTGGTCTCGGGGGAGGCCTCGCAGCGGCGAGGCTGCCCGTTGAGCAGGAAATCGATCATCGCCTTGTCTCTTGTTGAGTGTCTCTTGTTGATGTGGGTGGCTGATGCCGTGCAGCTGTTGACCATTCGGTCAGGATGTTTCCAGCATGGTTCAGAATCGATCGGTTTGCAAGCCCGTTTGCACCCTTCACAGGGCTGGTGCACTATCCCGAACACTTGATCGCCTGGACGAGGGCCCGGACACGACATGGGGCAGTGAGGTTGCCGATGACGCAGTGGAAGACGCCTCCCGAGAGGAGCGTGCGTGAGAAGGGGGAAACCAACGGCATGACGCGCGAGCGTAACGAGCGCGAGATCCTGGCGGCGGCCGAGCGGGTCTTCGCCCGGCACGGCTATCGCGGCGCCAGCCTCCAGGACATCGCCGAGCAGGCCGGGCTGCCCAAGTCCAATGTGCTCTATTACATGGGCAGCAAGCGGGGGCTCTACGTGCGCCTGCTGGAGCGGATGATGGAGCGCTGGAATGCGCTGCTCGATGATATATCGGTGGAGGACGATCCTGCGGAAGTCCTCGAGGCCTTTATCCGCAGCAAGATGCAGCTGTCGCGCCGCCACCCGGAGGGGTCCCGGCTGTTCGCCGCCGAGATCCTCGGCGGGGCACCCTTCCTGCAGGAGTACCTGAGCGGCGGGCTGCGCGACTGGGTGCAGGCCCGGGCGCGGGTCTTCGAGCAGTGGGCGGAGCGCGGCCTGATGGACCCGGTCGACCCGGTGTGGCTGATCTTCCTGATCTGGTCGGCCACCCAGCACTACGCCGACTTCGAGACCCAGGTGCTCGGCATCACCGGCAAGGAGGAGCTCTCCGATGCCGACGTGGAGCAGATCACCGCCTTCCTGACCCGGGTGATCCTCAAGGGGTGCGGGGTCAGGCCGCGCGAGGCCCGATGACCTGGCCGTCGACGCTGCCCATCGAGGCGCGGCTGGACGCCATCCGCGCGGCACTGGCGGCCCACAGCCGCGTACTGCTGGTGGCCGAGCCCGGCGCCGGCAAGACCACCCGGGTGCCGCTGGCGCTGCTCGACGAGCCCTGGTGCCGGGATGAGCGCCGGGGTGGCAGGCTGCTGCTGCTGGAGCCGCGGCGGGTGGCGGCGCGGCTGGCGGCGGGCTTCATGGCGGAAACCCTGGGGGAGACGGTCGGGGAGACGGTGGGCTATCGGATGCGTGGCGAGAGTCGCGTGGGGCCCAACACCCGGCTCGAGGTGGTCACCCAGGGGGTGCTGACCCGCATGCTCCAGGACGACCCCATGCTCGAGGGCGTGGCGGGCGTCATCTTCGACGAGTTCCACGAGCGCAGCCTCGAGGCCGACCTCGGCCTGGCACTGGCCCTCGATGCCCAGGAGGGCCTGCGTGACGACCTGCGCCTGCTGGTGATGTCGGCGACCCTGGACGTGGACTCGCTGCTCGAGACGCTGGGCGAGGCGACCCCGGTGATCGACTGCCCGGGCCGGACCTTTCCCGTGGAGACTCGCTATCGCTCCCTGGCCAGCCGCGATGAGGCCGCTTCCCAGCAGGCCCGGGCGGTGATCGGGGCACTGGAGGCGGGCGAGGGCGATGCCCTGGTGATCCTGCCCGGCGTCGGCGAGATCCGCCGCCTGGCGCGGGAGCTGGCCGGCCGGCGCCCGGACCTGGCCATCATGGAACTGCACGGCCGGTTGCCGCTGGAAACCCAGCGCCGTGCCCTGCGCCCCGCCCCGGCGGGCAGGCGCCGGGTGGTGCTGGCCACCGCCATCGCCGAGTCGAGCGTCACCGTGGACGGCGTGCGCATCGTCGTCGATGCCGGCCAGGAGCGGGTGCCGGTCTTCCAGCCGCGCAGCGGCCTCACCCGCCTGGAGACGCGGCGGGTCAATCGCGCCAGCGCCGACCAGCGCCGCGGCCGCGCCGGGCGCCAGGGCCCCGGGGTCTGCGTGCGCCTGTGGGCCGAGGAGCAGCCGCTGATGCCCCACGGCGAGCCGGAGATCCGCCAGGCCGACCTGGCGCCGCTGGCCTTCGAGCTGGCCCGCTGGGGCGTCACGGAGCCGAACCAGCTGGCCTGGGTGACCCCGCCGCCCGCCGCGGCCCTGGCCGCGGGGCGTGACCTGCTGCGGCGACTCGGGGTGCTGGACGAGGCCTTCCATCTCACCGCGCTGGGGCGCGCCTGCAGCCGCTGGCCGACCCATCCGCGGCTGGCGGTGATGCTCGAGCGTGCCGTCGCCCTCGACGCGCAGCCCCTGGCCTGCGCCCTGGTGGCGCTGCTGGAGGGGCGCGACCTCGAGGGCGAGAAGGACCTGGAGCGGGCGCTCGAGGCACGCCTGGCGGATGGCCGGGCCCATCGCCAGTGGCAGCAGGACGCCCGCCGGCTGGCGCAGGTCGGCGGTTGCCGGCTGGCGGTGGCGAACCTGGCGCCCCTCGGCGCACTGCTGGCGCTGGCCTATCCGGAGCGGGTGGCTCAACGGACGGCGCACCAGGTCGGGCCGGGCCGCTTTCGCCTGGCCGGCGGGGGCCTGGCGACGCTGCCCGAGGATCACCCCCTGGCCCATGCCGAGCTGCTGGTGGCGGCCGAACTCGACGGCCAGGCCAGCGGGGCGCGGATCTTTCGCGCCGTGGCGCTCGCCCCCGACCGGCTGGAGGCGCTCTACCCCGAGACACGCGAATGGCGGGCGAGCCTGGAGTGGTCCGAGGAGCAGGGCCGCCTGATCGGCGAGCAGGTCCGCGGCCTGGGCGCGGTGGTGCTGGAACGCCGGCCCCTGCAGGCGCTGCCGCCGGAGGCCGTGCGCCAGGCGCTGTTGGCCGCCCTTCGCCGCCGCGGGCGGCTGGCCTTCGACGAGGCCGCCGAACAGCTGCTCGGCCGGGTGGCGCTGCTGCGTCGCGAGCTCGGCGGCGACTGGCCCGACTGGTCCCTCGGGGCGCTGCTCGCCACCCTCGCCGACTGGCTCGGCCCGCACCTCGACGGCGTGACACGGCTCGAGGCGGTCGACAAGCTGCCGCTGGGGCGGATCCTGCTCGACGGCCTCGACTGGTCGCTGCGCGCGCGTCTCGACGAGCTCGCCCCCGAGCGGCTGGCGGTGCCCAGCGGCTCCCATATCCGGCTCGACTACGGGCCCTGCCGGCACGGCGGCGAGCCGGTGCTGGCGGTGAAGCTGCAGGAAGTGTTCGGCTGGCGGGCGACGCCGCGCATCGCCGGCGGGCGCGTACCGGTGCTGCTGCACCTGCTCTCGCCGGCGCGGCGCCCGCTGCAGGTCACCCGGGACCTCGAGAGCTTCTGGGCCAACGGCTACCCGGAGGTGCGCAAGGACCTGCGCGGGCGCTACCCCAAGCACCCCTGGCCCGAGGATCCCATGACCGCCGAGGCCACCGCCCGCACCAAGCGTCGGGGGTAGCGTCATTCGATGCTATGATCAGGCAAAGGCGAAAGGCGTCATCGGGGGGAACATGATCGCATTGCTGGAGAGTGCACGAGGGGATATCCAGACACTGTGTCGTCGTTACGGTGTCCGTCGTCTGGCCGCGTTCGGGTCGGCCGTCGCAGGTGATTTTTCAGACGCCAGCGATCTGGATTTCCTGGTGGAGTTCGAGCCCGAGCTATCCCCTGTCGAGGTGGCCGACGCTTTCTTCTCCCTCAAGGCGGCACTGGAAGCGCGGCTCGAGCGGCCGGTTGACCTGGTGACGCCCCATGCACTTTCCAATCCGTGGTTCCGGCAGAGTGTCGAGCAAAGCGAGGCCTTGCTCTATGCGGCGTGAACCGCGCAAATACCTCCATGACATGCAACAGGCCGTCGAACGGATCGTCTGGGGTGTCGTGGAAGGCCAGCTGCCCAAGCTGGAAAGCCAGTTGGCCCAACTCCTCGAGTGATGCCATATATCAGCGCGCCTCGGCCTTGCGGTGTCCGGTGCCCCGGGGACCACTGGCCGGGCGCCGCCCGTGGTGCGGCGGCGCAACACCCACTTCTCCAACTCGACGATCAGCAGGATCGCCACGCTGCCGGCGAGGATCACCAGCCAGTGGACGAGACCCAGGGCGGCGCTGCCGAAGATCAGCTGCATGAAGGGCAGGTAGGTCCAGGCCAGCTGCAGCGCGACCACCAGGGCGATGGCGATCCACACCGGCCGGCTGCCGAAGATTCCCGTCATCGACAGCGAGCTGTGGATCAGGAAGCGGCTGTTGATCAGGGAGGCGTCTGGGTCGCGGGGCTGTCGGGCCATGATGTCGCGCATGGGCCTCCTGGCCGCTCAATCCCCGCGGCGTGACGTCGAGTCGCGTCAGCGACTCCTCGGCCGGCAGGGCATGCCAGCTGGGGCGTTCGTGGGGCTTGTGCTCGGGCATCCTGTTACCTCCGGCACGGGGTGTCACTGTAACCGCTGCCAAGGCGACAGATGTAGCACACCCCGTGTTGCACCGCAGTGATCCGGGACAAGGCACCGCGCCCAAGTGGGTGATAACCCCCGGCAGTGTCGGCTCCTAGAGCAGCATGGCGGCGAGCCAGCCGAAGGCGATCAGCGGGATGTTGTAGTGCAGGAAGGTGGGGACGACCGAGTCCCAGATATGGTCGTGCTGACCGTCGGCGTTGAGGCCGGCGGTCGGCCCCAGCGTCGAGTCCGAGGCCGGCGAGCCGGCATCGCCCAGGGCGGCGGCGGTGCCCACTAGGGCCACGGTGGCCATGGGGGAGAAGCCGAAGCCCAGCGCCAGGGGCACGTAGAGCGAGGCGATGATCGGGATCGTCGAGAACGACGAGCCGATGCCCATGGTGATGAAGAGGCCGACCAGCAACATGATCAAGGCGGCGAGCCCCTTGTTGTCGCCGATCAGCTCGGCGGAGCCGGCCACCAGCCCTTCCACCTCGCCGCTGGCCTGCATCACGCTGGCGAACCCCGCCGCCGAGATCATGATGAACCCCACCAGGGCCATCATGCGCATGCCCTCGGTGAAGATGCTGTCCTGCTCGTGCCAGCGGAACACCCCGCTCATCGAGAGCAGGGCGAAGCCGAAGAGACCGCCGAGCACCATGGAACCGGACAGCAGCTGGATGGCCACGGTGCCGCCCAGGGCCACGGCCAGCACGCCGAGCTGCCAGGGTGCCAGGTGACGGGCCGCCTCGGCCGGCGTCTCGTCGCCGTGGGCCAGGTCGTGATCCTCGTAGTGGCGCGGCTTGCGGTAGCTCCACAGCACCGCCACGGCCAGGCCCAGCGCCATGCCGCCGATGGGAATCACCATGGCCAGGGGCACCATCTGGCGGGTCACCTCCAGCCCCAGTGCCGCGCCGCTCTCGTTGAGATTGGCCAGCAGGATGTCGTTGAGGAAGATCGAGCCGAAGCCTACCGGCAGCAGCATGTAGGGCGCGGTGATGCCGAAGGTGATCACGCAGGCGGCCACCCGTCGGTCGAGCCGCAGGTGGTTCATCAACTTGAGCAGCGGCGGCACCAGCACCGGAATGAAGGCGATATGCACCGGGATCAGGTTCTGGGAACTGACCGCCGCGGCCAGCAGGGCGCCCAGGAGGGTGTAGCCGACCAGGCGGCGATTGCCGCTGTCGTCATCCAGGTCGAGGCCGCGAATCGCCCGGTTGGCGAGCAACTCGGTGATCCCGGAACGTGACAGGGCGACGGCGAAGGCGCCGAGCACGGCATAGGAGAGGGCGATGGTGGCGCCGTTGCCGAGGCCGTCGTTGAAGGCGTCGAGGATATCGGCGAGCGGCATGCCGGCATGGAGACCGCCGACCAGGCTGGCGGCGATCAGCGCGAAGACCACGGAAACGCGGGCGAGACTCAGGGTGACCATCACCAGGATGGCCAGAACGATGGCATTCATGCTTGGCTCTTGTCGTTGATTGAGGGCGGCGACATCCCGGGGCCGAAGCCCCGGGGCGGAGGATGGTACGTCAAGGGAGGCCGACCGTCAGTGACTGGGTAGCAGTGACTGCGGCACCAGGGCGTTCAGGACGCGGGATTCGAGCAGCTCGGTCGCGGCCTCGATGTCGGGGGCGAAGAAGCGATCCTTGTCGTAATGGGCCACGCGTTCGCGCAGGGCGTGGCGTGCCCGTTCCAGCGGCTCTGTGGTGGTGAGGCGATGGCCATTCCCATCCATTCGGAAGTCCAGCCCCTGGCAGGCGGCCAGCCACTCGATGGCGAGGATGCCGCGCACGTTCGCGGCCATCTCCCACAGCCGCTTGCCGGCGGCCGGGGCCATGGAGACGTGGTCCTCCTGGTTGGCCGAGGTCGGCAGGCTGTCGACGCTGTGGGGATGGGCCAGGGCCTTGTTTTCACTCGCCAGGGCGGCGGCCGTCACCTGCGCGATCATGAAGCCGGAGTTGACCCCGCCGTGCTCGACCAGGAAGGGCGGCAGCCGGGACATGTGCTCGTCCATCATCAGCGAGATGCGCCGCTCGGTGAGCGAGCCGATCTCGGCGATGGCCAGGGCCAGGTTGTCCGCCGCCATGGCCACCGGCTCGGCGTGGAAGTTGCCGCCGGAGATGATGTCCCCCTCGGCCGCAAAGACCAGGGGATTGTCCGACACCGCATTGACCTCGACGGCCAGCACCTCGGCGGCCTGGCGGATCTGGGTCAGGACGGCCCCCATGACCTGGGGCTGGCAGCGCAGCGAGTAGGGGTCCTGTACCTTGCCGCAGTGGACGTGGGAGTCGCTGATCTCGCTGCGGCGGCCGAGCAGGTGACGATAGCCCGCGGCGGCATCGACCTGCCCCGGCTGACCACGCACCTCGTGGATGCGCGCGTCGAAGGGCGCCCGCGAGCTGAGCGTCGCCTCCACGGTCAGCGAGCCGCACACCGTGGCGGCGGCGAACAGGTCTTCGGCCTCGAACAGCCCCTTGAGGGCATAGGCCGCGGAGACCTGGGTGCCGTTGAGCAGCGCCAGGCCCTCCTTGGGGGCCAGGGAGAGCGGCTGGAGGCCGGCCACTTCCAGGGCCTGGCGGGCGGGGAGCCACTCGCCCCGGTGGCGGGCCTTGCCTTCGCCGAGCAGCACCACGCTCATATGCGCCAGCGGCGCCAGGTCGCCCGAGGCGCCCACCGAGCCCTTGAGCGGAATATGCGGGTAGACCTCGGCATTGATCAGCGCCACCAGGGCGTCGAGCACCTCGCGGCGAATGCCGGAGAAGCCGCGCGCCAGGCTATTGACCTTGAGCACCATGATCAGGCGCACCAGGGCGTCGTCCATGGGCTCGCCGACGCCGGTGGCATGCGACAGCACCAGGGAGCGCTGCAGGTCTTCCAGGTGCTCCTGCTCGATGCGGGTCTGGGCCAGCAGGCCGAAGCCGGTGTTGATGCCGTAGACGGTGCGGTCCTCGGCCACGACGCGGTTGACGCAGTCGACGCTGCGCTGGATCGCCGCATCGGCGCTCGCCGGCAGGCTGACCCGGGCCGGTGTCTCGAAGACCCGGCGTGCCTGGGCCAGGGTCATCGTGCCGGGGTGGATCTCTAGATGGGGCATGAAGTGGCTCTCCTGAGAAAGGTGTGTGCGGCGTAGAGCGATGAGCTATTCCGGCGACAAGCCTGCGCGAGGGCGCTGTGAACCCGTCCCTGGGCGCTACATTCGCCATCCCTGGCGAATGACCCTCGCTACGCCTTGTCCCCGGCGCTCATCGCGCCGGACGTTTGTGGTCGTGCTCTTACTTATCGAGCATCGGCAGGTCGAGTCCGTTCTCGCGGGCGCAGGTCTTGGCGATCTCGTAACCGGCGTCGGCGTGGCGCATCACCCCGGTGCCCGGGTCGTTGCGCAGCACCCGCCCGAGGCGGGCGTGGGCGTCGTCCGTGCCGTCGGCGACGATCACCACCCCGGCATGCTGGGAGTAGCCCATGCCCACGCCGCCGCCGTGGTGCAGCGAGACCCAGGTCGCGCCACCGGCGGTGTTGAGCAGGGCGTTGAGCAGCGGCCAGTCGGAGACGGCGTCACTGCCGTCCCGCATGGCTTCGGTCTCGCGGTTGGGGCTGGCCACCGAGCCGGAGTCGAGGTGGTCGCGGCCGATGACGATGGGCGCCTTGAGTTCGCCACTGGCGACCATCTCGTTGAAGGCCTGGCCGAGGCGGGCGCGATCCTTGAGGCCCACCCAGCAGATGCGTGCCGGCAGCCCCTGGAACGAAATCCTCTTCCGGGCCATGTCGAGCCAGTTGTGCAGGTGCGGGTCGTCGGGGATCAGCTCCTTGACCTTGGCGTCGGTCTTGTAGATGTCCTCCGGGTCGCCGGAGAGCGCCGCCCAGCGGAAGGGGCCGATGCCCTGGCAGAACAGCGGGCGGATGTAGGCCGGCACGAAGCCGGGGAAGTCGAAGGCATTCTCGACCCCTTCCTCCTGGGCCATCTGGCGGATGTTGTTGCCGTAGTCGAAGGTCGGCACGCCCATCGCCTGGAAGTCGAGCATCGCCTGGACATGCACGGCCATGGAGCGCTTGGCGGCCTTGACGGTGACCTCGGGCTCGGAGATGCCCCGTGCCACGTAGTCGTCCCAGCTCCAGCCGGCGGGCAGGTAGCCGTGCAGCGGGTCGTGGGCGCTGGTCTGGTCGGTGACCATGTCCGGCTTGACGCCGCGCCTGACCAGCTCTGGGAGGATATCGGCGGCGTTGGCGCACAGGCCGATGGAGACGGCCTTGCCCTCGCTGGTGTAACGCTCGATACGCGCCAAGGCGTCGTCGAGATCGGTGGCCTGTTCGTCCAGGTAGCGGGTGCGCAGGCGGAAGTCGAGGCGCGACTGCTGGCATTCGATGTTCAGCGAGCAGGCGCCGGCCAGGCTTGCCGCCAGCGGCTGGGCGCCGCCCATGCCGCCGAGGCCGGCGGTGAGGATCCAGCGGTCGGTGAGCTTGCCGTCGTAGTGCTGGCGGCCGGCCTCGACGAAGGTCTCGTAGGTGCCCTGGACGATGCCCTGGGAGCCGATGTAGATCCACGAGCCGGCGGTCATCTGGCCGTACATCATCAGGCCCCGGCGATCGAGCTCGTTGAAGTGCTCCCAGTCGGCCCAGGCCGGTACCAGGTTGGAGTTGGCGATCAGCACGCGCGGCGCGTCCCTGTGGGTCTCGAACACCCCCACCGGCTTGCCCGACTGGATCAGCAGCGACTGGTTGTCTTCCAAACGACGGAGGGTCTCGACGATCTTGTCGTAGCACGGCCAGTCGCGGGCGGCGCGACCGATGCCGCCATACACCACCAGGTCCTCGGGGCGCTCGGCCACGTCGGGGTGGAGGTTGTTCATCAGCATGCGCAGCGGCGCCTCGGTGAGCCAGCTCTTGCAGCTGAGTTCGGTGCCCGTGGGGGCGGCGACCCGGCGGCTGGGGTCGTGACGGGAATCGGTGCTGATGGGCTGGTGCTGGGTCATGGTCATGGACTCTCGTGTCGTGGTGGTAAGGCTTCGTCGGTGGCTGACGGCGCCGGGAGTGCGTGATGCGCCGTGTCAGGTCAGCGTCAGGTGATGGATGAGTCGCGCCGCCGCCCGGGCGGTGCGGCCATCGATATCGAAGCTCGGGTTGAGCTCGGCGATGTCGGCCAGGCGCAGCTTGCCGCTGTCGCGCGCCCGTTCGAGCAGCCGCTCGATCAGGGGAAGCGAGAGGCCATGAGAGGCCGGGGCACTGACGCCGGGGGCCTCGCTGGCGGGCAGCACGTCCAGGTCGATGGTCAGGTAGAGGTGGTCGCACCCGGCGATGAAGGCGTCCAACTCGGCGGCGATCGCTTCGAGGCTCGTCGCGGTGATCTCGCGATCCTCGCGTACCAGCACCTCGAGGTCGGCGGCGCGGGCGAACAGCGCCCGGGTATTGGCGGCGCGGCTCACGCCCAGGCAGGCGTAGCGGAACGGCCAGCCACGGGTCTGGCACTCGGCGGCGATCTGGGCGAAGGGGGTGCCGGAGGAGCACAGGTGACTCGGGTCGCGCAGATCGAAGTGGGCGTCGAGGTTGACGATGCCGACGCTCGGGGCCTCGTCGCCCTCTGCCTCGAGATGGCGTGCCAGCCCCGACCAGCTGCCGAAGGCCACCTCATGGCCGCCGCCCAGCACGATGGGTCGATGGCCGGCCGCCAGCAGGGCGGCCAGGCACTCGGCGAGGCGCTTCTGGGCGGTCTCCATGCCGTCGTCGCCGCCGTGACCGTGGCCGACCACGTCGCCGGCGTCATGGACCGGCGCCTGGCGGTGCCAGGCCAGGGGAGCCAGCGCCTTGCGGATGGCCCGCGGTCCGGCGGCGGCGCCGATGCGGCCCTGGTTGCGCGCCACGCCGGCGTCGCAGGCGAAGCCGAGCAGCGCCACGCCGGCGGGGCTGTCCACCGTCAGGGGCTCGACGACCTGGTGCCAGCGCAGGCTGTTGGGCTCCGGATCCTCTCGGCCGGCCCAGGGGGACATGTCGATGGGGTCAAGCATGTGCAGTGTCATGGGTCACCTCCCCATTGAAGATGCGTTGACGCAGGCGGCCGGGCTGCACCGCATAGGCCAGGGCGGCGGGGGACTCGGCGTCCCACCAGCAGAGATCCGCCGGGGCACCTGCCGTGACGCGGCCGTGCCCACCGTCATCCTGTTCATGCAGCCCCAGGGCGCGGGCACCCTGTGCGGTCATGCCGGCCAGGGCCTCCCGTGGGGTGAGGCGGAACAGGGTGCAGGCGAAATTGAGCATCAGCGTCGGGTTGAAGATCGGCGAGCTGCCGGGATTGGCATCGGTGGCGATGGCCATGGGCACGGCGGCGGCGCGCAGCGCCTCGATGGGCGGCAGCCGGGTCTCGCGCAGGGTATGGAAGGCGCCGGGCAGCAATACCGCGACGCTGCCCGCCTCGCGCAGGTCGGCCACGCCGGCCTCGTCCAGGTATTCGATGTGGTCCGCCGAGAGCGCCCCGTGACGTGCCGCCATGGCGCTGCCGCCCAGGTTGGAGAGCTGCTCGGCGTGGGCCTTGACGGGCAGGCCATGGGCCGCGGCCGACTCGAAGACCCGCTCGCACTGGGCCACCGAGAAGGCGATCTTCTCGCAGAAGACGTCCACGGCATCGGCCAGGCCCTGCTCGGCCGCCGCCGGGATCATCTCCCGGCAGACCAGCTCGATATAGCCGTCGCTGTCGCCCGCGAACTCGGGGGGCAGGGCGTGGGCGCCGAGCAGGGTAGTGATCACCCGCACCGGCAGGGACTCACCCAGGCGGCGGGCCACCCGCAGCATCTTCAGCTCGTCGGCGACGGTGAGCCCATAGCCGGACTTGATCTCCACGGTGGTGACGCCCTCGGCCATCAGCGCCTCCAGGCGGGGCCTGGCCTGGGCGAACAGCTCGTCCTCGCTGGCTGCGCGAGTGGCGCGAACCGTGCTGAGGATGCCGCCGCCGCGACGGGCGATCTCCTCGTAGCTGACGCCCTCCAGCCGCTGCTCGAACTCGTCGGCCCGGGAGCCGCCGAACACCAGGTGGGTATGGCAGTCCACCAGCCCGGGAGTCATCACCCCGCCGCGCCCCATCTCCCGGCAGCCGGCGGCGACGTCGCGGTCGAGCTCGGTCATCGGCATCACGCGGGAGATGTGGCCAGCCTCGACGACGACGGCCATGGGCTCGGCCCGGGTGTCGTGCCCGTCGAAGAGGACGACGTCGCGCCAGAGTCTGGGGGGCTTCGGGTTGCCTGCCATCGGGGCCTCCTGCGGTAGCGTTGTATTTGTATATACATTTAGTGGATGAGCGGGGCGGCGTCAACCCCGCGACGGGTGTGCACGGACATGGCCCGTGGCACCCGGCTCTCGGGCATCTCGCTATCACTACCCAACCAACTGAAAAATATCGTCTAAATATGGTGTCTTCGGCGAGCGGCCAGGAGGGGGAGGCGACGGGTTGCGACTAAAGTATAGGATAGATGGAGGCGTCGGGATTGGCATCGTTCGACGAGCTATTGTATATACATAGCGAGGCAGTCAGGCGAAGCACCACTCCACATCACAACGAGAGGGAGGAACTCCCCCCATGGCAAGCCAGGAGCAGGCGACGGACATCACCCGCCGCCCATCACTCACCACGGTTCTCAAGCTGTTCGTCCCCAGTGCGCTGGGCATCCTGATCTTCTTCGTGCCGGTGACCCTGGCCGGGCGTACCACCATTCCGCTGGACCACATGGTCACCGGGGCGCGCGGCCTGCTCGGCGATGCCAGCGGCTTCTATGCCCTGGCGCTGATCGTGGCGGGCGCCGCCTATCCACTGCTCAGGGGAAGCTGGCGGCGCAACCTCACCGAGCGCATCTTCACGGTGCTCAAGATCGCCGGGGTGGCCGTGGCCCTGATGGCGCTGACCGGCTGGGGCCCGGCCTTTCTCCATGAGCCGGACATGCTGCCCTTCCTGTTCGACAAGCTGGTGATCCCGGTGGGGCTGATCGTGCCGATCGGTGCGGTCTTCCTGGCGCTGCTGATCAGCTATGGCCTGCTGGAACTGGTCGGCGTGCTGGTGCAACCGGTGATGCGGCCGATCTGGCGTACCCCGGGGCGCAGCGCCATCGATGCCGTGGCGTCGTTCGTCGGCAGCTACTCCATCGGCCTGCTGATCACCAACCGGGTCTACCAGGGGGGGCAGTACTCGGCGCGGGAGGCGGCGATCATCGCCACCGGCTTCTCCACGGTCTCGGCCACCTTCATGATCATCGTGGCGCGTACCCTGGAGTTGATGAGCGTGTGGAACCTCTACTTCTGGCTGACCCTGGTGATCACCTTCACGGTCACGGCGATCACCGTGCGGCTGCCGCCGCTGTCGCGCATGGACGACGGCAAGACCGACGGCGAACCCGTCTCGGTGCCGGGCAAGCGGCTCTCCACCGCCTGGCACACCGGCCTCGGTGTCGCCGAGCAGGCGCCCAGCCTGCCCAGGAGCGTGGCCCTCAACGTGCGCGAGGGGCTGGTGATGGCGATCAGCATCCTGCCGTCGATCATGTCGGTGGGCCTCGCGGGATTGGTGATCGCCAAGTACACGCCGCTGTTCGAGTGGCTGGGCTGGCTCTTCTACCCCTTCGTGGCCATCTGGGGGCTGGATGATGCGGCGGCACTGGCCCAGGCGTCCGCCTCGGGGCTCGCCGAGATGTTCCTGCCGGCGCTGCTGATGAGTGATGCCGACTTCGTGGCGCGCTTTGCCGCCGGGGTGGTGTCGGTCTCCTCCGTGCTGTTCTTCTCGGCGTCGATTCCCTGCATCCTCTCCACCAGCATCCCGATCTCGGTGGGGCGCATCGTGGTGGTGTGGTTCATCCGCGTGGCGCTGAGCCTGCTGCTGGCGGTGCCGGCGGGCTATCTGGCGCTGGCGGCTGCCGGTGGCTGATGCCCACCGGAAACCGGAGCGGGCAAGAGGCAGCGAGGCCGGGGGATTCCCGGCCTCGCCGTTTCATGGGGCCGATCAGGATGACTGGCGATGCACCGAGGAGCGCAGCTTGTAGCGCTCGCCGGGATGGATCAGCCGCGCATAGCTGATCAGGTTCTCGCCGGACCAGGTGCGGCGGATCATGCTCAGGCAGGGGCGGGTGACCTCGGTGTCCAGGTGGCGGGCGGTGGCGGCATCGACCAGCACGGCCTCGACCACGTGCTCGATATCGGTGATCGGGCAGGCCGCCACCAGCACCTCGTTGGGGGTGTGGCGGGAGAAATCGGTGTCGAGATACGCCGGTACCCAGCGCGGGTTGACGTAGCGATCCTCGAGCTGGATCGGTACGCCGTTCTCGCGGTGCACGATCAGCGTATGGAAGACCTGGGTACCGAGGCGCACCCCGAGGCGCAGTGCCACCTCGTCGTCGGCCGCGATGGCTTCACGGCGCAGCACGTCGTTGCCGTAGTCGTGCCCGCGGCTGCGCACCTCCTCGGCGATGTTGTGGACCTCCACCAGGGACGACTCGGCCTTGCGGTCGGTGACGAAGGTGCCGAGCCCCGGCTGACGGGTCAGGTAGCCCTGCTGCACCAGATCGCGGATCGCCTTGTTGGCGGTCATGCGGCTGACGCCGAAGTCCCGCGCCAGCTGCTCCTCCGGCGGAATCTGGTGATGGGCCGGCCAGTCACCATTCTGGATCTTCTCCAGCAGGTGCTGCTGAATCTGCAGGTAGAGCGGGGGAGAGCTGCCCATGGTCTGCGCTGAGTCCTTTCTCCGGGAGTGGGGTGGGGGTCGACGCGTCCAGTTTACCCGCAGCGGGACGCCCCGGCATCCTGTGGTCGTAACGCCAGGTGCGCACCCGCCAGGGTGCCCGCGACGTCTGGAACTCCACCACGCTTTGGCATGCCGGGCCTCGGCCCGCGTTCGACAAGGCAACCCCGGCATCTCTCGTGATGCAGTGATTTACGGTGAATCGGGCGTGAAGCGAGCCTAGCGGTGCCGTGGCCGAATACCCTTGAGCCGGCGACCTCGGTGATGCGCTAGCGTGTGAGCCCATCGCACCGATCGGGTACCCTCTGAATAGGGAGGATGACCGGATGCGATCGATCGATTGGCGCGCCGCGATAGGGGCGGGCATTGCCGCCGGGATCGTGGCAACTGCGATACAGGTCGTCCTGTGGGAGGCATTCGGCCATCCGCTGCCCGAGATACTCTATCGCGATGCGCGGTTCGCGGCCGCGATCGTGCTCGGGCGGGAGGTGCTGCCACCGCCGGCGTCGTTCGCGGCACCGGTGTTCGCGGTGGCGACCCTGGTGCACTTCGCGCTCTCCATCGCGTATGGGGTCGCCATCGCGATGCTGGTCGTGCGGCGACGGCTGCTGCCGGGGCTGATCGTCGGCATGCTGTTCGGCGCCGCGCTGTTCGCCGTCAACCTGTATGGGTTTACCGTTGCGTTCCCATGGTTTGCGGCGGTGCGTGATCCGATCACGTTCGCCGCACATCTGGCGTTCGGTGCCACCGCGGCACTCACCTACCGGCTGTGCCGTTCGCCATGACGGCGGCCCCGGTGCTCTTTGGAAATCACCCGCATGGTCTCCTCGACGTGACGTGCCAGGGTGGCCCGCGCTCGGCGTTCGACACCCATGCAGGGCTTTGCTAACGTCAAGTCAGGTTTCCAGGCCCGTTTTCCTTATCGGAGTCGCTGTAGATGGCGACCACACCCTCGGAAGCACTCGACACCGCCGATGCCGCGAGGCCACTGCTGGAGGTCAGCAACCTCGTCATGGATTTCGGCGGGTTGCGCGCCCTGGATGCGGCGACGCTGAAGGTGGGGCAGGGGACCATCACCGGCCTGATCGGACCGAACGGGGCGGGCAAGACGACGCTGTTCAATGTCGTGGCCGGCTACTACGAACCCCGGGCCGGCCGCGTGTACCTGGATGGCGAGGACATCACCGGCCTGCCACCGCACCGGATCTTCGCGCGCGGGCTGTGCCGTACCTTCCAGATCCCGCGGGAACACGCCAGCATGTCGGTGCTCGAGAACCTGATGCTGGTGCCCCGGGGCCAGGCGGGCGAGCGCTTCTTCGCCAACCTGCTGCGGCCCGGCCTGGTGCGTGAACAGGAGCGGGCGCACCGGCAACACGCCGAGGAGGTCCTGGCGTTCCTCGATCTCTCGCACCTGGCCCACGAATATGCCCGCAACCTCTCCGGCGGCCAGAAGAAGCTGCTCGAACTGGCGCGCACCCTGATGGCGGATCCCAAGCTGGTCCTGCTCGACGAACCCGGCGCGGGGGTCAACCCGACCCTCATGGGGCGCCTCAAGGAGAACATCGAGCGGCTCAACCGCGAGCGTGGCCTCACCTTCCTGATCATCGAGCATGACATGGACCTGGTGATGAGCCTGTGCGATCCGGTGATCGTGATGAGCGAGGGCCGCTACCTGATGGAAGGCCCGCCCGAGGCGGTGCGCCGCGATGCCCGGGTCCTGGAAGCCTATCTCGGAGGCCAGTATGCCGCTGCTGAAGGCTGAAGGGGTCACCGCCGGCTATGGTGACATGGAGATCCTCCACGAGGTCGACCTGGAGGTGGAGGCCGGCGAGATCGTCTCGCTGATCGGGCCGAACGGGGCGGGCAAGTCGACCTTGATGAAGACCATCTTCGGGCTGCTGCACCCGAAGTCGGGCAGCATCACCTACCGGGACAAGCCGATCCACGGTCGCAAGCCCCACGAGATCGTCACCCTCGGCCTGTGCTATGTGCCGCAGGTCGCCAATGTCTTCGTCACCCTGACGGTGGAGGAGAACCTCGACATGGGCGCCTACCTGCTCGACGAACGCGAGATCCCGCCACGCCGGGAGCGGGTCTACGAGCTCTTCCCCAGGCTGCGGGAGCGTCGGCGCCAGCGCGCGGGCAAGATGTCGGGCGGTGAACGCCAGATGGTGGCCATGGGGAGCGCGCTCATGCTGGAGCCGGACCTGCTGCTGCTGGACGAGCCGTCGGCGGGCCTCTCGCCCAAGCTGGTGGACGAGATCTTCGACAACATTCGCCGTATCAATGCCGCCGGCCTGGCCGTGCTGATGGTCGAGCAGAATGCCAGGAAGTCGCTCCAGATGGCGAACCGGGGCTATGTGCTGGCCAACGGCGAGAACCGCTACGACGGCACGGGCCAGGAACTGCTCGCCGACCCCGACGTGGCTCGCCTCTACCTGGGGGGATGACCGATGGCCGTATCCGAGACCCGCAAGCCGGGGGAGGGGCTGCCCGCCGACGAGCGCCGCCGCGGCGAACGTCTACGCGCCTTCATCCGCACGCGCGGCTTCCTGGTCGGCACCTTCGTGGTGATCCTGATCGCCATGTACGTCGCCGGCCTGATCGCGGGGGCCAGCGCGCAGCGCCTGCTGGCGCTGACGGCCTGGGGGCTGATGCTCGGCGGTATCATCGCCCTGGGCAGCATCGGCCTGTCGCTGGTCTACGGCGTCCTCAAGTTCCCCAACTTCTCCCACGGGGCCCTGGTCACCCTGGGCGCCTACGTGGCGTACACGGTGGTCCCGCTGCTGCCCCAGGGCGAGGCGCTGCGCCCGCTCTCCTTCGGCTACGAGTTCCTGGTGGCGCTGGTCGTGGCCATGCCGGTGGTGGGCGCCGTCGCGGTCGCCATCGACCGCCTGGTGTATCGGCGGCTGCGCAACACCGGTGCCCACCTGGTGCTCTTCGCCATGGCCTCGCTGGCGATGGCGTTCTTCGTGCGCAGCATGATCTATCTCATCTGGGGACCCGATTTCCACTTCTACTATCCGGGGCGGGCCAACCCGGCCCTCTATCTGCCGTTCGGCATGCGCGTCCGCGCGGACCAGCTGTTCATTCTCGTGCTCGCCTTCGTGCTGGTCGCCGCCGTCTATGTCCTGCTCGAATGGACCCGCATGGGCAAGGCGATGCGCGCCACCGCCGACAATCCCCATCTCGCCCAGATTCGCGGCATCAACACCGAGCGCGTCATCTCCTGGACCTGGATGCTCGGTGGCGGACTCGCCGCCGCCGGCGGCATCATGTACGGCCTGAGCTCGCAGCTCCGGCCGGAGATGGGGTTCTGGCTGCTCCTGCCGATGTTCGCGGCCACCATCATGGGGGGCATCGGCAATCCCTACGGCGCGCTGAGTGCGGCGCTGATCATCGGCATTGCCCACCAGGTGTCGACGTCATTTCTCGATCCGACCTATGGCCCCGCGGTGGCGTTCGTGCTCATGGTGCTGACGCTGCTCATCCGCCCCCAGGGGCTGCTCGGCCGCACGGAGGGGTGATCCGCCATGTCCCAGTTGATCTTCCTCAAGGGCCTGATGCTGGGTATCGCCCTGGCGTGCATCCTGCCGATCCTGCTGCCGCCCGGGTCGAGGTGGCGGGTGCCGGGCGGCATCGTGCTGGGGCTCGCCGCCGGCCTGGGCATCGCGGCCAGCGTGCCGTCGGGCTACCTGTCCTACTTCATCGGCTTCATGACGATGGCGAGCCTCTACGCGATTCTCAGCCTGGGCCTGAATACCCAGTGGGGCTACACGGGGCACCTGAATTTCGGCGTGGCGGGCTTCTTTGCGGTGGGTGCCTTCACCTCGGCGCTGTTCACCATCGAGGCGCCCACCGGCCTGGCGGCCCAGTACACCCAGGTGCTGTTCGGCCTGGAGATGCCGTTCCTGGTCGGGGTGCTCGCGGCCGCGGTGGTCTCGGCGCTGGTGGCCTTCGTCGTCGCCGTCCCCGTGCTGCGCCTGCGCCTGGATTTTCTCGCCATCGCCACCATCGGGGTGGCGGAGATCATCCGCCTCATCTTCCAGAACGAGCGCTGGCTCGCCAATGGGCCCCAGCCGCTGCGCGGCATCCCGCAGCCGGGCCGCTGCCTCTTCGAGTCCCGCCACTGCGAGTGGCTCCCCGAGTCGCTGGCGTGGCTCATCGAGCCCCTGGGCACACGGGACTACACCGCCTTCTACCTGATGGTCGTGGCGGCCTTCCTGGCGCTGATCTACGTGGTGCTCGAGCGCACCTGTCGCTCGCCGTGGGGGCGCATGCTGCGGGCGGTGCGCGACGAGGAGTCCTCGGCGGCCATGAACGGCAAGAACGTCACCTTCGCCCGGGTCCAGGCCTTCGTGGTCGGGGCCGTGGTCATGGGGATCGCCGGGGCGCTCTACGCGCACTACACCGTCGCCATCGACTACAGCCACTTCCATGCGCTGTTCGGTACCTTCCTGGTGTGGATCATGCTCATGCTGGGGGGGAGCGGCAACCACCGCGGCGCCATCCTGGGGGCGATCCTGGTGTGGGGCGTCTGGGCCGGCACGGCCTTCCTGGCCAACGCCCTGGAACCGCTGCTGGCGCTCATTCACGAGGATCTGCCCGGTCGTGCCCAGTACATCCGCTGGCTGCTGGTGTCGCTGCTGCTGGCCGCCGTGGTGCTGTTCCGGCCCCAGGGGCTGCTGCCGGAGGAGATGCGGGTGTCCAACCACCTGCGCGGCGACGGGCGCTGACACGGCTCGTCGTCCCTGCGGCGGTGCGCTAACCGCCAAAGGAAGCGGAGCCCTCATCGAGGGCTCCGCGGGGGCGACGGCTACTCCTCCGGGATGTCGTCCGGGGAGCGGATCTCGAGGGTCTCGCTGGCGCCGTCCTGGAACTGCCAGATGGCGATGGGGGTCAGCACGTCACCGTTGTCGTCGAAGTTCGCCGGTCCGGCCGCGCCGCTGTACTGGACGTCCTCGCCGGCCATGATCGCCTCGATGCCGGCGACGAGGCTGTCGTAGTCCCCGGCCAGGATGGTCTGCCCCGGCGGATTGGCCACGTCACGCAGGCGGTCGCGGAGCACCGGTCCGGTGATGTCGTCGGCCGACTCGTGGCCGTCCGCGTACGCCTTGACCGCCGCCAGGCCGATGACGATCGCCGCGTCGTAGGCGGACTCGGTGAAGGGCGGGATGCGATCGTGCCCGAACTCCTCCATGAACTGCTCGGAGAATTGCTGGAAGCCCGGAATGCTCGGGTCCTGCCCCGGTGCGGTGCCGATCACGCCCTCGACGGTATCGGCCCCGAGTGCCTCCACGACCTCATCGGAACGGTTACCGTCGACGAACTGCCAGGCCACCTGGTCGAAGAGGTCCCGGGCCTCGGCCAGGAAGGTCGCGGTATGGGCCGGGTAGCTCGCCGCGAACAGCATGTCCGGTTCGTCCTGCAGCGCCGAGGCGATCTGCGAGGTGTAGGTCGGCTGGACCTCTTCCGGGTGCGGGACCTGGGCGTGGACCACGCCACCGCGAAGCTGGAACGAACGGGCGAAGGCATTCGACAGGCCCTGGCCATAGGGGTTGTTGATGAAGATGGTCGCGGCACTCTCGAACTGGTAGTCGTCGATGATCTCGCCGGCGGCGAGCTGTGCTGCGACAACGCCCTGCAGGGCGTCGGACGCCGTGGTCCGAAACAGCAGGTCGGCGTCGCGATCCTCCGGGAGCACCGAGATCAGCGGCGATGTCGAGCCATTGGAGATCTGTAGCACCTCCGCAGGAATGGTCACGGAGGTCGCCACCGCGACCGTCACGCCGCTGGACCAGCCACCGATGATGGCCGGTACGCCGCGCACCTCGACCAGGCCGCGGGCTGCCTCGATGGCGGGGCTCGGCAGGGTCGCGCTGTCCTCGGCGATGTGGTCGCCGATGATGGCGCCGCCGAGCACCTCCTCGGTGGCGGCGTTGATGTGCTGGACGCCGAGCGCCACACCATCACGGTAGTACTCGCCGAACTCGGCGCCCGCCCCCGTGAAGGGGGCGATCTGGCCCAACGTGATCGAAGGAGGTTGAGCGACGGCGGCATTGGATGCCACAGCCAGCGCCAACGCCGTCAGCCCGGCCACCCCGATACCCGTGGCCGATGAAACCCTACGCATGTGTGCCGTCATGACTGCTACCTCCCTTGACGGAAAGGTTGCTGGAGTCGGTCGATCCCGTCATCGGCCATGTCCACCATGCCTTCGGGTACGCAGTCGATCGCGACAGGATTGACGACAATCAGGCTAGTCCGCCGGCGGGGCTCCCGCCACTTTCTGCCCTGTCCCTGCTGGCGTCCTCCCGGCCAAGCGTTACAATTCGCCTGACCCCTGTTGCCTGGATGTGCCCCATGATCGATGCCCGACTGAAGAGTCCCGCCACGGCGCGCAATCGCCAGCCGATCCTCGAGGTGTTGCAGCAGGAGTTGCCGGAACGCGCCCGGGTGCTGGAGGTGGCCAGTGGTAGCGGCGAGCATGCCGTGCACTGTGCGTCGGCCATGCCGGGCTGGGAGTGGCAGCCCAGCGACCCGAATCCGCATGCGCGTCGCTCGATCGAGGCGTGGCGGGCACATGCCGGCCTGCCCAATCTGCACGAGCCGATGGCGTTGGATGTGACCATCGTCTGCCCGGCCGGGCCCTATGATGCCATCGTGGCGATCAATCTCCTGCACATCTCGCCGTGGGAGGTCAGCGAGGCGCTGCTGGCCTGTGCCGGGAGGCGGTTGCGGGAAGGCGGGATGCTCTATCTCTACGGGCCCTTCTGGCGCGCAGGGCGCCCTACGGCGCCCAGCAACGCGGCCTTCGATGCCGACCTCCGGGCCCGTGATCCGCGCTGGGGCATTCGCGACCTCGACGCCGTGACGGCCGAGGCCGCGCGCCAGGGGCTGGTCCTCGTGCGAGTGGTGGAGATGCCCGCCAACAACCTCAGCGTGATACTCCGCAAGAACGCCTGACGTTCAGGCGCCGCTGCTGCCGTTACTCGGGGATCTTGCCGGGCACCCGGTACTCGATCGGTTCCGCCCGGCGCTCCTCGGGGGGGCGGGTCTCGTCCTCGGCGGGCACGCCCCACAGGGTCTCGCGGCTGCCGTCGGGGAAGGTGTAGGTGGTGCAGCCGGCGAGCAGGACGAGGGCCAGGCCGGCGGTGGGCAGCAGGAGCTTGGTTCGGGTCACGATGAATCCCTTCATGAAGTCAGCATTGCGGCCAGCCTGCGGGCCGGCCGTGCGGTCGTCAACAGCCGTCGGCACCAGGCTCGCTGGCTTTTCGTACAAGATCTGGTCCATCCCGGTGCCGGGGTGGGGGGCCGCCGTGCCCGACAAGAGCGTAAACTTTCGTCATCGCGGGGTGTCATCGCCGGGCAGAATCGGGTTAGGGTCCCCGTACCCCTTGATAGCAATAGCCTCTGATAGCAATGGAGTTTTCATGACCGTACTCAAGTCTCTTGCCATCTCCACCCTGACACTCGCCCTGGCCGCCCCGGCCCTCGCCCAACAGATGCCCCAGGGGCAGGGTCAGGCCCCCAGCGCCGAGGACCAGGTGAGCCAACTCGATGAGCTGGTCGACCTCGATGACAACCAGGAGCAGGAGCTGGTCACCCTGCTCAACGACTCCCAGAGCCGCATCCAGGAGCTGCAGGCCGAGGCTCGGGAGCTCCAGATGCAACTGCAGGGGAGCATCGGTCCCGAGTTCGACGAGGCCACCATCCGCCAGGACGCCGAGCGTCTCGGCCAGCTCACCGGTGACATGATGGCCGAGAGCGTGCTGATGCAGTCGCGGCTCGAGGCCACCCTGACCCAGGAACAGCGCGACGAGCTGCAGCGGCAGATGGAAGCTCAGCAGGAGGCGATGCGCCAGATGCAGGAGCAGATGCAACGGCAACAGCAGTCCCGGCCCGAGTAACGGGCACGGCGCCTGGGGAGGCGGGACGCTTCAGGCTGGGCCGATCAGGTGCTTCACCTCCATGCTCACCGTCCCGCTCCCCAGTGGTGCCTCAGTTCATCGCGGGTGACCTTGTCGATGACCACATCCGGGTGGTGACGATGGATCGCCGTATAGATCTCGTCCTCGCGATCAGCGGGAACGTCCACCATCATCAGGAAGGCGCCGTTCTCGATGTCATCCTCGAACTTGTCGACCTTCACGTCATGCACCGACACCCCGATCATGGTGCTGCTCCAGATGCCGAACAGGCCGCCGAACACCGCCATGCCGAGGATCAGCAGGATAAAGCTGACGCCGTCGATGGCCCTGTCCAGCACGACGTAGGCGATGATGCCCAGTACGAGCCCGAGCGGGACGCCATACTTGAGACCGCGCATTGCCGCATTGACCACATCCGTGGTCTCGCGTAGGGTGGCGTTGTGCACCCCCTGTTTTTCCAGAAGTTTCCAGTCTCTGCCCGTGACATGAACCTCATGCTTCTTCAGCTTGAGGTCGTTCAGCTCATGGGCGATGTTGACGGTGGTATCCAGGTCAGGGGTCAAGAAATATAAGCGACTCATGTTCTTCTCCAGTCCAGCAACATCGAGGAGGCAGGCACAATGCCCGGTATCCTCCTGCTCCTTTCCAGTCAGCCGTCTCCCTGTCTCCGCCGCAGCCGTGCGGCGAGGTCATGCCCTGGCTCATCGGATGAGTCGATGCCGCCTTGACCGCAGATGGGACTCCACTACTTCAAGGTTGTCGATAAAGCGGGGATCGGCAAGCCGGGGAGGCCCCCGGTGATACCCACGACGAAAAACCGCCACCCGGCATGACCCGTAAGTGGCGGTTTCTCTTGATGTTCATGGTCGGAGCGACAGGATTCGAACCTGCGACCTCTGCAACCCCATTGCAGCGCGCTACCAAGCTGCGCCACGCTCCGACAGGTTTTCGGTGACTGGTGGCTACTGCCAGTGGCCCCCGAGAACGAGGCGTATACTAGCGCGTTGCGAGGCAAATGAAAAGCCCTCTTTGCGCTTCAGTTTCAATCGCTTGGCTCGGGCATCCGCGGCAGGCCGGCGTCACGCGACGGGGGCGCCGCTTTTTCCTGCGTGCCGCCTGGATGTTGGCGGGCTTCGGAGGCAATCACTATAGTGGTTCCATAATGTACTCAACTTGTGCAACGGGCAGTGGAGTGCAAGGGAGGGAGGCCGATGGCGATAGCGATTGCTGTCATCGTGTTGGCGCTGGGGTCGGTACTGTTCTTTTTTCTCAGTCCCTGGAAGCTGACGCCGTTGGCCTCCAACTGGGGGACCATCGATGACACCATCCATGTCACCATCTGGGTCACGGGAGCGGTGTTCGTCGCCGTCAACCTGTTCCTCGCCTTCGCCATCATCCGCTATCGCTACCACAAGCAGCGGCGGTCGCACTATGACCCCGAGAACAAGAGGCTCGAGGCCTGGCTTGCCGGCCTGACGACGATCGGCATTGCCGCGCTGCTGGCTCCCGGGCTGCTGGTGTGGGGGGCCTTCGTCTCGGTCCCCGAGGATGCCCACGAGGTCGAGGTGGTCGGGCAGCAGTGGCACTGGAGCTACCGTTTTCCCGGGGAAGACGGCCGTTTCGGCGCCGTGCAGACTCGCCTCATCGGCCCGGACAACCCTTTCGGCCTGGTCGGCGATGCCGCCGGCCGGGACGATGTGCTGATCCAGAGTCCGCGTCTGGTGCTGCCCGTCGATCGACCGGTCAAGATGGTGCTGCGTTCCAAGGACGTGTTGCACAATTTCCAGGTGGCCAACTTCCGCGCCAAGATGGACATGGTGCCGGGCCAGGTCACCTATTTCTGGCTGACGCCTACCGAGACCGGCGAGTTCGAGGTGAGCTGCGCCGAGTTGTGCGGCATCGCCCACTTCGCCATGCGTGGCCGGGTGGATGTCGTCGAGCCGGCAGCGTTCGACGACTGGCTGGCCGAACAGCCCACCCATGCCGAGCTCGCGGCCCGTGAGCCGGGTGACCCCGAGGCCGGGGAGGCCCACTTCGCCAGCTGCGCCGCCTGCCATGGCAGCGAAGGGCAGGGCAACCCCGACCAGAATGCGCCCAGGCTCGCCGGCCTCGAGCCCTGGTATCTCGAGCGCCAGCTCGAGCTGTTCCGCGCCGGGGCCCGCGGGACCCATGAGGACGATACCTTCGGGCAGCAGATGCGTCCCTTCGCAACCCAGCTCCCCGACCGGCAAGCGATCGCCGATCTCGCCGCCTACCTCCAGACCCTGCCTGACGAGCCGGTCGAGGCCAGTCTGTCGGGGGATGCCAAACGCGGAGCGCGGCTCTATCGCACCTGCGGCTCCTGTCACGGCGCCGAAGGCCAGGGAATACGGGCCACCAATGCTCCGCGCCTGGCGGGCATGCACGACTGGTATCTGGCCAGGCAGTTGCGGCATTTCCGGGAAGGCATTCGCGGTCGCCATCCCCAAGACCTCTATGGTCACCAGATGGTCGACATGGCGCAGGTGCTGGTCGACGACCGGGCCGTCGACGATGTGGTCGCCCATATCAATACGCTGGCCGGCAGTGGGGAGGAGTGAGCGATGGCCGAACGGGGACACGACAGCGCATCCTATGCAGCCGCGAGCGATATCGAGGAGATGGAGCTCGTCCATCCCAAGACCTTCATCGGCAAGTACATCTGGAGCCAGGACGCCAAGGTCATCGCGATCCAGTACGCCATCACCGCCACGGCCATCGGCCTGGTGGCCCTGGTGCTGTCGATCCTGATCCGCCTGCAGCTCGGGTTCCCCAACGCCTTCTCGCTGGTCGACCCGAGCAACTACCTGCAGTACGTGACCATGCACGGCATGATCATGGTGGTCTATCTGCTCACCGCCCTGCTCCTGGGGGGCTTCGGCAACTACCTGATCCCGCTGATGTGCGGTGCGCGGGACATGGTCTTTCCCTACCTCAACATGCTCAGCTACTGGTTCTACCTGGCCTCGGTGCTGATCCTGGTGGCGAGCTTCTTCGTGCCGGGCGGTCCCTCGGGGGGCGGCTGGACGCTGTACCCGCCCCAGGTGATCAGCCAGGGTACGCCGGGAGTCGACGGCGGCATCCTGCTGATGCTGGTGTCGTTGTCGGTGTTCATCATCGGCTTCACCATGGGCGGGCTCAACTATGTGGTCACGGTGCTGCAGGCGCGCACCCGCGGCATGACGCTGATGCGCCTGCCGCTGACCGTCTGGGGGATCTTCATGGCCACGGTCATGGCGCTGCTGGCCTTCCCGGCGTTGCTGGTGGCCGTGCTGATGACGATATGCGACCTGCTGCTGGGCACCAGCTTCTTCATGCCCGAGATGCAGACCCTGGGCGAGCAGTCAAGCCACGAGGGCGGCAGCCCGCTGCTCTTCCAGCACCTGTTCTGGTTCTTCGGCCATCCCGAGGTCTATATCGTCGCGCTGCCGGCCTTCGGCATCGTCTCCGACCTGCTGGCGACCCATGCGCGCAAGAACATCTTCGGCTACCGCATGATGGTCTGGGCCATCATCATCATCGGGGTGCTGAGCTTCATCGTCTGGGCGCACCACATGTTCGTCAGCGGCATGAATCCCTATTTCGGCTTCCTGTTCGCCACCACCACCCTGATCATCGCGGTGCCCACGGCGATCAAGGTCTACAACTGGGTGCTGACCCTGTGGCGGGGCAATATCCACCTGTCGGTGCCGATGCTGTTTGCCATCGGTTTCCTCTTCACCTTCGTCAACGGCGGCCTGAGCGGCCTGTTTCTCGGTAACGTCACCGTGGACGTGCCCTTGTCGGACACCTATTTCGTGGTCGGCCATTTCCATATGGTGATGGCCGTGGCGCCGATCCTGGTGATCTTCGGGGCCATCTACCACTGGTATCCCAAGGTCACCGGCCGGATGCTCGACGATCGCCTGGGCAAGGTGCATTTCTGGGTGACCTTCCTCGGCACCTATGTCATCTACTTTCCGATGCACTTCATGGGCTTCGCCGGCGTGCCGCGGCGCTACTATGCGTATGGCGAGACGGCCTTCATCCCCGATTCGGTGGTGACCATGAACAGCGTGATCACCGTTGCGGCGATCATCGTCTCCCTGGCCCAGGTGCTGTTCCTCTTCAACCTGGCCTGGAGCTACTTCCGCGGTCGCGAGTCGGGCCCCAACCCCTGGCAGGCGACGACCCTGGAGTGGCAGACCGAGCATACGCCGCCCCGTCACGGCAACTTCGGCGACGAGTTGCCGGTGGTCCATCGCTGGGCCTACGACTACAGCGTGCCCGGCGCCGAGCGAGACTTCATCCCGCAGACGGTCCCCCACGAGGGCGAGGAGCGCCGATGATCATCTCGCTGGTCTTCCTGTCGCTGCTGATGGCGCTGTTCGGTGGCTGGCTGTTCAGTCACTCGATCAATGTCAGGCCCTGGGAGGTGCCGGGCGGCGCGCTCGGTGAGCGGCCGGCGGCGGTGACGGCGCCTCGGGTGGGGCTGGCAGTGTTCCTGGCGGTGGCGACATCGCTGTTCGCCCTGACCATCAGCGCCTACATGATGCGCATGGAAATGGGCGCCGACTGGCGGTCGCTGCCGACGCCGGGGCTGCTCTGGTTCAACACCGCGCTGCTGGTGCTGGGCAGCCTGGCCCTGCAGCGGGCCTGGGGGGCGGCCCGGCACGGCAGGCGCGGTGAACTCGGCATCGGCCTGATCGCTGGCGGGGCCTGTAGCATTGCCTTTGTCCTCGGCCAGGGCCTGGTCTGGTGGCAGCTCGAGGCGGCGGGCCACTACCTGGCGGCCAACCCGGCCAATGCCTTCTTCTACCTGCTGACCGCCCTGCATGGTCTGCACCTGCTGGGCGGCCTGGTCGTCTGGGCCAGGACACTGTTCCGCTTCAGGGGGGGCGCCACGCCCGAGCGGTTGTGCGGCAGCGTCGAGCTGTGCGCGCTGTACTGGCATTACCTGCTGGTGGTGTGGGGCATTCTCTTCATGCTGGTGTTGTCGACCTGACAGGAGGGCAAGCGATGGCCAATCCTGGTTCCCATGGTCCCGGTTCGCCCGAGGGGGTGAGGGGCCTCGTCTCGGACTGGTCCTCGGACCGGCGGGTCTTCAATGTCCCCTGGGGCAAGGCGATGATGTGGATCTTCCTGTTGAGCGATATCTTCATCTTCGCCTGTTTCCTGGTCGGCTACATGACGATGCGCATGTCGACCACCGACACCTGGCCGGATGCCAGCGAGGTCTTCGCCCTGCACGTGGGCGGGCAACAGGTTCCCTTGCTGTTGATCGCGATCATGACCTTCATCCTGATCAGTAGCAGCGGCACCATGGCGCTGGCGGTCAAGTACGGTTACGAAAAGAACCGTCGCATGACCGCCGTGCTGCTGATCCTGACCGCACTGCTCGGTGCCTCCTTCGTCGGCTTGCAGGCGTTCGAATGGACCAAGCTGATCGAGGAGGGTGTCCGGCCCTGGGGGAACCCCTGGGGCACGGCCCAGTTCGGGGCGGCGTTCTTCCTGATCACCGGCTTCCACGGCACCCATGTGAGCTTCGGGGTGCTGTTTCTGGTGATCATGGCGGTCAAGGTCGTGCGGGGGGCGCTGGACGACCAGCGTCCCGGCTTTCTCACCGGCCGCAAGGGCCGCTACGAGATGGTCGAGACCCTCGGCCTGTACTGGCACTTCGTGGACCTGGTGTGGGTATTCATCTTCGCGTTCTTCTATCTGTGGTAGCACCCCGGGGAGGTCGTCATGGCGAGTGAAGGACATCAGCAGCATCCACTGCGGGTCTATCTATGGATCTGGTTCCTGTTGTTCGTGCTCAGCGTGTTCTCCTACCTGGTCGACTATGTGGGGATGGAGGGCTACCTCAAGTGGACCCTGATCACGCTGTTCATGCTGATGAAGGCCGGCCTGATCATCGCGGTATTCATGCATATGGTCTGGGAGCGGCTGGCGATCATCAGTGTCGTGCTGGTGCCACCGGGGGTGCTGTTGTTCCTGATGGGGCTGATGATGCTGGAGTCGAACCATACGCTGGTGATGCGCCTGACCTTCTTCGCCAATTGATGGATAGACGACCGGGGGGGCGAGCGTGCCGTTGATCATGGGCATGAGCGTGCTGCTGGCCTGCCAGTTCCTCGGTGAGCTGGTCGCCCGTGGCCTTGTCCTGCCCGTGCCGGGGCCGGTGATCGGCATGGTGATCCTGCTGGCGGGGCTGATGATCCGTGGCAAGGTGCCGGATAGCCTGCGCATGACCGGTGAGGGGCTGTTGCGCTACCTGACGCTGCTGTTCGTGCCGGCGGGAGTCGGCCTGATGGGGCATTTCGAGCTGATCGGTCTCGACCTCTGGCCTATCCTGGTGACCCTGGTGGTTTCCACGGCCGTCACCCTGGCGGTCACCGGCTGGTTGCTCGAGCGGTTGAATCGCCGGCAGGGAGGGCGATCATGAAGGTCGCGGCCCTGGATCAGCTATGGGTCTATCTCTCCGGGCATCCGCTATTGTCGTTGCTGGTGACGCTGCTGGCCTTCACTGCCGCGGTGCGGATCAATCGTGCGCTGGGCGGAACCTCGCTGCTGCATCCGGTGACCCTCTCCATTGTCCTGCTGATCGCCTTCCTGCTGCTGGTGGACATGGACTATTCCACCTACTTCGAGGGGGCCCAGTTCATCCACTTCCTGCTCGGGCCCGCCACCGTGGCCCTGGCCATTCCGCTCTATGACCATCGCGAGCGGGTGCGTCGCCTGCTGGTCCCGTTGCTGCTGGCCTGTGGGGCCGGCATCGTCACTGCCGTGGGCTCGACCCTGGGGCTGGCCATGCTCCTGGGCGCGCGCGCCGAGACCCTGCTGTCGCTGGCTCCTCGTTCGGTGACCTCGCCGATCGCCATGGGCATCGCCGAGCAGATCGGCGGGATCCCCTCGCTGGCCGCTGGCCTGGTGCTGTTGACCGGCTCCATCGGGTGCGCCCTGGCCCCCTGGGTCTTCCGCCTGCTGCGGGTGCGCGATCCGGCGGTGCAGGGCTTCACCCTGGGCCTGTCGGCGCATGGCTTCGGCACGGCCCATGCCTTTGCTCGCATCGGTGCCGTGGCCGGTGCCTTCTCGGGGCTTGCCATGGGCCTGACCGGTCTGCTGACGGCCTTCCTGCTGCCGTTGTTGGCGCGTCTCTTCGGGCTCCACTGATCGCCGGCATGATGGCGCTGTGGGCTCAGAGCTCCTCCCAGATCCGCTCGCGGAACTCGTGGGAGAGCTGGGTGGCCTTTTCCATTCGCTTCATCTGGGCATCGGTGACGTCCTTGACCAGCTTCTGGTAGCACTCCTGCACCTCGGCAGGCGTGCTGGGCGCGTCCTCGCCGCCGACGCATTCGGCCATTCGTTGGCCGCTCTCCGCCATGGTCTTGAAGTACTGGGCCTCGAACTGCATGGCCTCGGCGAGGCTCTCCATCCAGGCCAGCTGCATGCGGGCCAGGGGGCTGGCACTCTGTAGCCACTGTTGCTGCCACCATGCCAGCATCGGTTCGGTCGCGGGCATTGCCGGGGTGGGGGAGGTCGGTTTGCGGTTGCTCATGAGCGGGCTCCTGTGTCTGCCGGCGTGACGGGGGCAGTCGTGAGGTGGAAAAGACACATGTAAAGTATAGGTGGCGGCCGATGCCTTGCCTGCTCCTCGCGAGGCTGTTGGTTGCCCACCTGATGCCGGTCAAGGTGCCGGTACCCACCTGCGACCAAAGAACGAGCGTGATGGTCGGGCAGAAGGAGAGAGCCGCAATGTGGAGCGTGATCAAGTCGGTGTTGGCCGCCTTCTTCGGCGTGCAGAAGGAGCGACAGCGCCGGACGGACTTCGAGACGGGACGCCCCGTCGTTTTCATCGCCGTGGGGATCGTCATGACGCTGGTCCTGGTGGGGCTGGTGGCCCTGGTGGCGAACCTTGCCGCCCGCTGAGCGCCTGCCCGGGGTGACAGCGTTGAAGCCGGCGTTAACGGTTTATGGTATTGATGTCGAGAGACGAATCCTGTACCTCTTCTATAATCGTCCTGTATCTTGAAAAAACTAATTAAGAGAAAGAGTAACAATAGGGGTGATGGCTCCACGATCCTGGCGGTGTCCCTGGAGCCTTGGTGGTTGACGACAATAACGACGACAAGGAGGCGCCGATGCGCACGTTGCTCGTGTGGATGGCGGGGTGCTGTATCCTGGCCGGGCTCAGCCCGCTGGCGCTGGCCAACGGCTGGAACATGCCGGTCGGGGTGACGGACCTGAGTCGCGAGATATTCTCCCTGCACATGACGATCTTCTGGATCTGCGTGGCCATCGGCGTGGTGGTCTTCGGGGTGATGTTCTATTCCCTGTTTCGCTTCCGTCGCTCGCGGGGCGCCAAGGCCGACAATTTTCATGAGCACACCACCGTCGAAGTGCTCTGGACGGCCATCCCGCTGCTGATCCTGGTGGGCATGGCGGTGCCCGCCACCGCCACCCTCGTGCAGATGTACGACGCCTCCGATGCCGAGCTCGATGTGATGATCACCGGGCAGCAGTGGCGCTGGCGCTACGAATACCTCGGTGAGGACGTGGCGTTTACCTCCAACCTGAGTACACCCCGGGCACAGGTTCGCGGCGAGGAGGCGCGCGGCGAGCATTACCTGCTGGAAGTCGACGAGCCCCTGGTGCTGCCGACCGACCGCAAGGTGCGCTTCTTGATGACATCGGATGACGTCCTCCACTCCTGGTGGGTGCCGGACCTGGCCGTCAAGCAGGACACCATCCCCGGCTTCATCAACGAGAACTGGGTGAACATCAGCGAGCCCGGCATCTACCGCGGCCAGTGCGCCGAGCTGTGCGGCATCAACCACGGCTTCATGCCGGTCGTGGTGCATGCCATGGAAGGGGAAGAGTTCGACGACTGGCTGGCCGAGCGCAAGGAGGCTGCCGCCGAGGAGGCGTTGGGTGTCGATCGCGACTGGGAGCTCGACGAGTTGATGGAGCGGGGCGAAGCCGTCTACAGCAGCATCTGTGCCTCCTGCCATCAGCCCGAAGGTCAGGGGGCGCCGCCCGCCTTCCCGAGCCTGGCCGGCAACGAACGCCTGATCGGCGACGTCGAGTGGCATGTCCAGACCATCATCAACGGTGTCTCGGGTACGGCCATGCCGTCCTTCCGCAATACCCTGAACCCGGTCGAGATCGCTGCCGTGGCGACCTTCACCCGCAACGCCTGGGGCAACGACACCGGCGATGTGGTGCAGCCTTCAGACGTCGCCGAGCAGCTGGCGCAATAGAGCAGGCCGAGCGATTCCGTGACCCTGACAAGAACAACGCATTCAGGAGAGTGCCGATGGCGCCCAAGTTACCCCCGCAGCCACCCCTTGAACACAGCTCCGCTGCTACTGCCGGCGGTGCCGCCGCCCATCACGCGCCGCCCAGGGGCATGCTGCGCTGGCTGCTGACCACCAACCACAAGGAGATCGGCAGCCTCTACCTGATCTTCTCGCTGATCATGTTCTTCATCGGCGGCATCTTTGCCATGGTGGTGCGCGCCGAGCTGTTCCAGCCCGGCCTGCAGCTGGTGAACCCCGATTTCTTCAACCAGATGACCACCATGCATGGCCTGATCATGGTCTTCGGTGCGGTGATGCCGGGCTTCGTGGGACTGGCCAACTGGATGGTGCCGTTGCAGATCGGCGCGCCGGACATGGCCCTGCCGCGACTCAACAACTTCAGCTTCTGGCTGTTGCCGATAGCCTTCCTGCTGCTGCTTTCCACCCTGCTGATGCCGGGGGGCGGGCCGGACTTCGGCTGGACCTTCTACGCGCCGCTGTCCACCACCTATGCGCCACCGTCGACCACCTTCTTCATTCTCTCGCTGCACATGGCCGGCATCAGCTCGATCCTCGGGGCGATCAACATCATCGCCACCATCCTCAACCTGCGTGCCCCGGGCATGCGCCTGATGGACATGCCGCTGTTCGTCTGGACCTGGCTGATCACCGCCTTCCTGCTGATTGCCGTGATGCCGGTGCTGGCCGGGGTGATCACCATGATGCTGATGGACATCAACTTCGGCACCAGCTTCTTCAATGCGGCCGGCGGCGGCGACCCGGTGCTCTTCCAGCACCTGTTCTGGTTCTTCGGGCATCCCGAGGTGTACATCATGATCCTGCCGGCGTTCGGCATCGTCTCGGCGATCATTCCCACCTTCGCCCGCAAGCCGCTGTTCGGTTATGCCTCCATGGTCTATGCCACGGCCTCCATTGCCCTGCTGTCATTCCTGGTCTGGGCCCATCACATGTTCGCGGTCGGCTTGCCGCTGGTGGCCGAGCTGTTCTTCATGTACACCACCATGCTGATCGCCGTACCCACCGGGGTGAAGGTGTTCAACTGGATCACCACGCTGTTTCGCGGCTCGATCTCCTTCGAGCCGCCGATGCTGTTTGCCCTGGCCTTCGTGGTGCTGTTCACCATCGGCGGCTTCTCCGGGCTGATGCTGGCGATCGCGCCGGCCGACTTCCAGTACCACGACACCTACTTCGTGGTGGCGCATTTCCACTATGTGCTGGTGCCGGGGGCGGTGTTCGCGATCATGGCCGGGGTCTACTACTGGCTGCCCAAATGGACCGGCCACTATCCCAATGTGCGGCTGTCGCAGTGGCATTTCTGGCTGTCGGTGATCGGGGTCAACCTGACCTTCTTCCCCATGCACTTCTCGGGCCTCGCCGGGATGCCGCGACGCATCCCCGATTACGCCCTGCAGTTTGCCGACTTCAACCTGGTGTCGAGCCTCGGCGCCTTCCTGTTCGGCGCGTCGCAACTGGTGTTCGTGGCGGTGGTGGTCCTCTGCGTCCGCGGGGGAGAGAAGGCGCCGGCCAAGGCCTGGGACGGCGCCGAGGACCTGGAGTGGAGCGTGCCGAGTCCAGCCCCGTTGCACACCTTCGATACGCCACCCACCTTCAGTCCCCATGTGCACTGACGCGAGGATGCCATGAGCCACCGGGATCACGGTGCCACCGATTCGCACAAGCTCGGTGTCAGGCGTACGGTCGTGCGCTCCGTGGCGGCGCTGATCGGCATGTTCGCCTTCGCCTTCGCGCTGGTGCCGCTGTATGACGTCTTCTGCCAGGTCACCGGCATCAACGGCAAGGTGGACAACACGGCCCAGGCCATCATCCACGAGGGCGTGGATGACTCTCGCTACGTCACCGTCCAGTTCATTACCCGCGGCAGTTCCGGCCTGCCATGGCGCCTGGAGGTGGAGACGCGTCAGGTGCGGGTCCACCCGGGCCAGACCAGCGAGATCAACTTCACCTTCCGCAACCAGAGCGCAGAAGCCAGCCGGGCACGGGCGGTACCCAGCGTCTCTCCCTCCCGGGCGTCGCGTCACCTGCGCAAGGTCAGTTGCTTCTGCTTCGACGAGCAGCACCTGGAGGCCGGCGAGCGTCTCGAGCTGCCGCTGGTCTTCCAGTTGGCGCGCGACCTGCCCCCCGACGTCAATACCGTAACCCTGGTCTATACCCTGTATCCGGTCACCGATGCTCGAGCTCCCCGGCGGGCGCAGGTGACTGCCGGCAAAGGAGATGAGGCATGAGTGGTGGCAGCTATTATGTTCCCGCAAGCAGCAAGTGGCCGATACTGGCTTCGCTCGCGCTCGGCGTGATGATGACCGGGACCGGGATGGTGCTGGTGCACGGGCGCGGAACCCCGATGATGGCGGCGGGGCTCGTGGGGGTACTGGCGGTCATGACCCTGTGGTTCCGTGACGTGATCCGGGAGTCCCGCCGGGGGCTCTACGATGCCCAGATGGATCGCTCCTTCCGCTGGGGAATGGGCTGGTTCATCTTCTCCGAAGTGATGTTCTTCGCCGCCTTCTTCGGTACGCTCTTCTATGTGCGCAACTTCGCCATCCCCTGGCTGGATGGCGAGGGTGCCAAGGGGGTCGCGGCGCTCCTGTGGCCCGACTTCACCGCCAGCTGGCCCTTGATGAATCCGCCGGATTCGTCCATCGCGGGCCCCGTGGAGACCTTCAGCCCCTGGCAGCTGCCGCTGGTCAATACCCTGATCCTGGTCAGTTCCAGCATCACCCTGACCGTGGCCCACGAGGGGCTGAAGGAGGGCTACCGGTCAACGACGCGAAACTGGCTTGCCTGCACCGTGCTGCTGGGGCTCTGCTTCATCACCATCCAGGGCGTCGAGTACTACGAGGCCTATGCCCACTACGGCATCACCCTGCAGGCGGGTATCTACGGGGCGACCTTCTTCATCCTGACCGGCTTCCATGGCCTCCATGTCATCATCGGCACCATTATCCTGGCCGTGATGCTGGGGCGGGTGCTGCGTGGCCACTTCGCGGCCGGTGACCATTTCGGCTTCGAGGCAGCCGCCTGGTACTGGCACTTCGTCGACGCGGTATGGATCGGCCTGTTCCTGTTCGTCTATGTTTTCTAGGGCGGGCCGGGCCGCCTCAGCCGGCGAGGCCGTCGACATAGAAGCCGTAGAAGAGCAGGCCGAGCAGGGTGGCAGCGAGGGCCACCCGGATCTTCAGCGAGACGAGCAACCGGCGCGACTGGCTGCCGTCCCGCAGCAGGAAGCCGGCCCCGGCGGCCAGGCTGGTCACCATGGACAGGAACACCAGGGCAATCAGGATTTTCAGTAACATGAGGCACTCCTTGGCTCGCGATGACACCCAGCATGCCTGTGCGCGTCGACGGCGGCAACGGCTCTGGTGGGCGTTCTGGTCACCGCTGGTGGTGCTCGGGTTGATGCTGGGGGTCTGGCAGTGGGAGCGTGCCGCCGAGAAGCGCGACTACCTGGCCCGGCTCGAGGCGGCCCCCCATCAGGTGGCGCCCCGGGACAGGCCGCCGGAAGGCGCCCGCGTGACCCTTGCCGGGGAGTACCTGCCCGACGAGACGCTGTTTCTCGACAATCGCACCCTCGAGGGCCGGCTCGGCGTCGCCGTGCTGACACCGTTGCGTGGCGATGATGGGCGGCTGTGGCTGGTGCAGCGCGGCTTCCTGGCCACCGGCACGACCCGCGACACGCCGTCGGTCGCGACGCCGGCCGGGCCGGTGACGCTGGCGGGGGACTGGCAGCCGGCAGGGGACCGCGGCCCGCTGTTCGGCCCCAACCGCGAGGGGCGGCGCCTGCAGCAGATCGATCTCGCCGCCTGGTCGCTGGACTTCGCCCATGACGGCTGGCTGCATCTCGACGCCGGTCCCGGCCACCTCGAGTCCTGGTGGACCCCCAGCGTGATGCCTCCCGGTCGTCATCTCGGCTATGCCGTGCAGTGGTGGGGGCTGGCCCTGGCGGCCCTGGTGGTGATGCTGGTCGGTGGGCGTCGCCTGGGTCGCGATCGCGACGCGCTTTCCGTTTCCCTCCCTCCCGATTCCCTGCCGCTCAAGGAGACGCGACAATGAGCACATCCCGTGCCGTTCGTCATTCGCGATTCAAGCTGCTGGCGCTGCTGGCCGTCTTCGTGCTGCCGCTGCTGGTGGCCTGGATCATGGTGGCCTGGCGCATCGGCATCCCCGAGCAGCGTACCGCCCACGGTGAGCTGGAGCCGGACATTCCGGCCCTGGCCCAGTGGCCGCTGGCCGAGCCGCGCACGACGATGCCCGAGGGTGGCGACTGGGTGCTGGCCTTCGACTGCGCCGGCGCCTGCGAGGCGCTGGCCGACCAGTGGTGGCGGCTGCATCGGGCTCTGGGGCGTGAGGCCCACCGGGTCAGACGCCTGAGGATCGGCGGCGCGGCGCAGGCACTGCCCGGTGAAGTGGTGGCGCGCTGGTCGACGCCGCCCGACTGGCGCCGGCCCGGTCACCTGTGGGTTCTCGACCCCCGGGGCGAGGCCGTGCTGGGCTATTCGGCCGGCGTCGAGGCCCGGGACGTGCTGGATGATGTCAACAAGCTGTTGCGCATGAATCCGGAGCCCTCGGTGAAGCCCGGTCGCCAGGTGGCGCAGCAGTGAGTGGGCCGCAGCGGGCGGCAACGGGAAGCGAGGTGGCGATGACGAAGCCGGCGAGCAGGCTGCGCCTGCTGATCACCCTGAGCCTGGTCGGCGTGCTGTTCACCATTGGTGTGATTCTGGTGGGCGCCTGGACGCGGCTGGTGGATGCCGGCCTGGGGTGCCCGGATTGGCCGGGCTGCTACGGGCGCCTGGTGGTCCCGGATGCCGATCGGGCGTTGTCTCACAGCCCCGATGTCCCGCTGGAAAGCTTCAAGGCCTGGATCGAGATGATTCATCGCTACGTGGCCTCCACCCTCGGGCTGCTGGTGATCGCCCTGGTGCTGCTCGGGATGCCGCTGCGCCGCCGCGCCGGCTATCCCTGGGGGGTCAGCCTCGCGCTGTTGGCCGTGATCCTGCTGCAGGGAGCCTTCGGCGCCTTCACCGTGACCCTCAAGCTGTGGCCTCAGGTGGTGACCCTCCACCTGCTGGGCGGGCTCTCGGTGATGCTGATGTTCCTCTGGTTACACCTGCGGCTACGACGTTTCGCCTCGGTCGAGGCGCCGGCGTCGCCACGACGCGCCCTGACCCCGCTATGGGGCCTGGCCATGGTGCTGCTGCTGCTGCAACTGGCACTGGGGGGCTGGGTCTCGAGCAACTATGCCGGCATCGCCTGCCAGGGCTTCCCGACCTGCAACGGCCAGTGGTGGCCGGCCACCGACTGGAGCGAGGGGTTCCACCTCACCCAGACCGTGGGGCCCAACTACCTGCATGGCCAGTTGCATGCCGATGCCCGCACCGCCATCCACTTCGGTCATCGCCTGGGGGCGCTGGCGCTGGGCCTGGGGCTGCTGCTGCTGGCGTGGCGCCACTGGCACGAACGTCGCCTGCGTCCCTGGCTCGGCGCCCTGTTGGGGGCGTACGCTGTGCAACTGGGGGTGGGGGTCGCCAATGTCCTGCTGTGGCTGCCGCTCTGGTTGGCCTTGCTGCATACCGCCGGGGCGGTGGCGTTGGTGGTGCTGATGGCCCTGGCCGTCTGGGTCTGGCGGGAGCCGGTCGCGCACGGCGAGAGACGACAACGGGCAGAGAAGGAGTGGGCACATGCCTAATGCGGTGATGGAGCGCGTCGCGTCGCTGGACGAGGCCCGGTGGGGCTGGCGGGACCTGGTGACCCTGTGCAAGCCGAGGGTGGTGGTGGTGATGCTTGCCTGTGCCTTGGTGGGGATGGCCCTGGCCAGCCCGGTATTGCCTTCACTGGCGGCGGTCGTCTACGGCCTGGTCGGCATCGGCCTGGCCGCCGGGGGTGCCGCGGCCTTCAACCATGTGGTGGATCGTCGTCTGGACGCCATGATGCTGCGCACCTCGCGGCGTCCGCTGGCGTCACGGCGCATGCCGACCTCGGTGGCCCTGGGGTGGGCCACGCTGCTCTCGGTGGCGGGGATCGGCCTGCTGGTGTGGCAGGTCAATGCCCTGACCGCCTGGCTGACGCTGGGCTCCCTGCTCGGTTATGCGCTGGTCTATACCGCCTTCCTCAAGCGGGCCACGCCCCAGAACATCGTCATCGGCGGCGTGGCGGGGGCGGCGCCACCGCTGCTGGGCTGGACGGCGGTGACCGGCCAGCTGGGGCCGGAGCCGTTGCTGCTGATGCTGATCGTTTTCGCCTGGACGCCCCCTCACTTCTGGGCCCTGGCGATCCACAAGCGTGACGAGTACGCCAAGGCCGGGGTTCCCATGCTGCCGGTGACCCATGGCGAGGCCTTCACCCGGCTGCAGGTCTGGCTGTATGGCTGGCTGACGGTGGCGGTGACCCTGCTGCCCTTCGCCATCGGCATGAGTGGGGCGGTCTACCTGGTGGGCGTGATGGCACTCAATGTCCGCTTCATGTTCTGGAACTGGAAGGTCTGGCGGGGCAAGGACCCCCGCGCACCGCTGGCGGCGTTCTGGTTCTCGATCCGTTACATCCTGGGCGTCTTCGGCGTGCTGCTGCTGGATCACTACGCCGCGGGATGGGCCCTCTGGTCCTGACGCCCTGGCGCCCTGGCGCCCTGGCGCCCCGGCGAGTCGGGGATTGGGGGGGCGCGGCAGGGCATGTAGAATGCGTGCCCTGTCCAACGACCCCCGGTGGAACCCGATGACGACGACCACTGCGCTGATTCTGCTCGGTGTGGGCCTGGCGATCATCGCCGGCCTTGCCGCCTATGCCTTCACGCTTCGGCGGGAGCTTCGCCGCCGCCGCGTCTTCCGCGAGGAGGAGGAGCGTCGGGCCCGTGACAACTGTCTCGAGAACCTCGAGATGGTGGCGTCGGCCCTGTTGCAGGAGCAGGTGGACGTGACCGAGGGGGCCTGGCGCTGCAAGGTGCTGCTGGAGATCCTCGATCCGCGGCTGCTGGAGCGTCCGGCGTTCCAGGCCTTCGGCGAGGTGCATGCCCGAACCCGACACCTGCATACCCACTCCGCCCGCGAGGCGCTCACTCCCAGGGAGCGCTTCCGGGAGGACAACGAGCGGCTCGCCGTCGAGGCCGAGATGCGCGAGGCGATTCTCGAGGCCGCCAGGGCGGCGCTGGCCTTTCGTCGCGACTGGCCGGGAAGCCTGCACTGAGCCGACGTGTGATCCGCGTTGATCGCACGCTGTTTGATTATCCGTGGCACGCTGTGCCGTTAATGTCATAAGATGACGATTGAAAGATATACCGGGCTCCGGCAAGCTGGCAGCGCCAGGAAGGCGTCATCGCTTGTCGAGTTCCGGCCCGACGGTAGGGCAGGTGGGCAAGGGTGCATGGCCTCGCGCCAGCCGACCGTCAGGATCGCTTGGGAACGGGGACTGATGCTGGTTCCCCAGGAATTGAATCAAGAAGAAGGAGTTTGAAAAATGAAAAAGTCAACGACTGGCTTGTTGCTCGGTTCCGCACTGGTTATCGGCCTCTCCGGCTGTGCCAGTTCGGCGTCTCAATCCTCGGCGGGGTCGTCCGATCGAGCCTGGTATCAGCAGCCCGTGGTCTGTGGTATCGCCGGCGGCCTGATCGGCGGCGGCATCGGCTATGGCGTCAGCGGCAGCTCCGACGAAGAGGATGGTGTCGCCATCGGCGCGACCTCCGGTGCCGCCATCGGTGCGCTGCTGTGTGCCGACCGCACCCCCGAACCGGTCGCCAGGCCGGCGCCCGAGCCGATGCCCGAGCCCGAGCCTGCCCCCGAGCCGGAATTCGAGCCGGTGGTGCTCTCCAGTGAAGTCACCTTCGCCTTCGACTCTGCCGAGCTGCGCCCGCAGGCCGAGATCATCCTGAATGAGGTGGCCAGCCGCCTGCGTGAGAACCCCGATCTCCGCGTGCGCATCGATGGCCACACCGACTCCGTCGGTTCCGACGAGTACAACCTGGATCTCTCCCAGCGTCGTGCCGAGTCGGTACGTGACTACCTGATGTCCCAGGGCATCGCCGGTAATCGCATGACCGCCACGGGTTACGGTGAGGAGCGTCCGGTTGCCACCAACGACACCGACGAGGGTCGTTCGCTGAACCGTCGCGTCGAGATCGATCGCCAGTGATCTAGCGACCGACTCACGTCGATCCTGCCGAGCATCGTCGATGCCCGGCACGGGGGCGCCTCAGGGCGCCCCCGTGCCGTTCCTGGCGGGCGACGATGCACCCTGTCCCGGTCGCCACCGGCATGGCGCCCGGCCCCGCGGTTCTGGTAATGTAGTCGGTCGTTGCGCCGTCTCCGGCACCGTCTCACCCCCGTCGTCCGCCGCGGCGGGGCGTGATGGTCGGGGAGGGCGTGGCCATTTCACCGTTCATTCTTCGTTCATCGCGACATGTGGTCTCTCGTATGGGCCACCACTGCGCACAAGGACCCTTCATGCCCATCGTGACCCTGCCTGACGGCAGTCAGAAAACCTTCGACGAACCCCTTTCCGTGATGCAGCTGGCCGAGAGCATCGGCCCCGGCCTGGCCAAGGCCTGCGTGGCCGGCAAGATCGACGGCGTGCAGGTGGATGCCGCCGACGTCATCGACCGTGACGCCAGGGTGGCGATCCTTACCGCCCGTGATCCGGAGGGCCTGGAGGTCATCCGCCACTCCTGCGCCCACCTGATCGGCCATGCGGTCAAGCAGCTCTATCCCGAGGCCAAGATGGCCATCGGCCCGGTGATCGACGACGGCTTCTACTACGACATCGACTTCGGTCGTTCGGTGACCCCCGAGGATCTCGAGGCCATCGAGGAGCGCATGAAGGTGCTCATCGACAGCGAATACGACGTGGTGCGCGAGTATGTCGACCGCGACCGCGCGATGCTCACCTTCCTGCACCGCGACGAGCCCTACAAGCAGGAGATCGTGCGCGAGATTCCCGAGGGAGAGACCATCCGTCTCTACCATCACGATGAATACATCGACATGTGCCGGGGGCCCCACGTGCCCAACACCCGGCACCTCAAGGCGTTCAAGCTGACCAAGCTGGCCGGTGCCTACTGGCGTGGCGACGCCAGCAAGCCGATGCTGACCCGTATCTACGGCACGGCCTGGGGTGACAAGAAGCAACTCAAGGCCTATCTCAAGCGCCTCGAGGAGGCCGAGAAGCGCGATCACCGCAAGCTGGCCAGGAAGATGGACCTCTTCCACCTGCAGGAGGAGGCGCCGGGGATGGTCTTCTGGCATCCCAACGGCTGGACCCTGTACCAGGCCCTGGAGCAGTACATGCGCCGGGTTCAGGTCGAGAACGGCTATCAGGAGATCAAGACCCCCCAGATCGTCGACCTGTCGCTGTGGAAGAAGTCCGGCCACTGGGGCCACTACAGCGACATGATGTTCACTACCGAGTCGGAGAAGCACGACTACGCGATCAAGCCGATGAACTGCCCCTGCCATGTGCAGGTGTTCAACCAGGGGCTGAAGAGCTACCGCGACCTGCCGCTGCGCCTGGCCGAGTTCGGCAGCTGTCACCGCAACGAGCCGTCGGGGGCCCTGCATGGCCTGATGCGGGTGCGCGGCTTCACCCAGGACGATGCCCATATCTTCTGCACCGAGGGGCAGATCCAGGCCGAAGCCGAGGCCTTCATCGCCCTGACGCTGAAGGTCTACCGGGAACTCGGCTTCGAGGACGTGGAGCTCAAGCTCTCGACCCGGCCCGACGGCGAACTGATGGGGGAACCGGCGACGTGGGACCGCGCCGAGGCGGGGCTCGAGGCGGCGTTGAACGCCACCGGGCTCGACTGGGAGCTGCAGCCGGGCGAGGGCGCCTTCTATGGTCCCAAGATCGAGTTCGCCCTGCGCGACTGCCTCAATCGGGTCTGGCAGTGTGGTACCCTGCAACTGGATTTCAACCTGCCGGGCCGTCTCGGCGCCCAGTTTGTCGACGAGGACGGGGCGCGCAAGACCCCGGTGATGCTGCATCGGGCGATCCTGGGCTCCTTCGAGCGCTTCATCGGCATCCTCATCGAGCACTACGCCGGCGCCATGCCGCTGTGGCTGGCGCCGCAGCAGGCGGTGGTGATGACCATCACCGATGCGCAGCGCGACTATGCGTCCCGGCTCGAGCGCCGCTTGCAGAAAATCGGCCTGCGCGTCAAGGCGGACTTGAGGAACGAGAAGATCGGCTTTAAAATCCGCGAGCATACGTTGCAGAAAGTTCCCTATCTCCTGGTAGTGGGGGATAAGGAAGTCGAGGCTGACTCGGTTGCCGTGCGCACGCGCACCGGCGAGAATCTCGGGACCATGGGGGTCAGCGACCTCATCGAGCGTCTGAGTGCCGAACTCGGCTGACGACATCGTCAATTGTCTTAAGGAGACGTAGCGATCAAGCGAAGCAACCCAAGAGGGCGCGTTCAGGACAAGCGCCCCCCGATGAACGAGCGCATTACCGAGGATCAGGTTCGCCTGATCGACAGCGACGGCGAACAGCTGGGTGTCGTGCCCACCAGCGATGCGCTGGAGCGTGCCGAAGCCGCCGGTATGGACCTCGTGCAGATTTCCAACGCCGATCCGATCGTCTGCAAGATCATGGACTACGGCAAATTCGTCTTCGAGCAGAAGAAGCAGAAGTCGGCTCAGAAGAAGAAGACGAAGCAGATCCAGGTCAAGGAAGTGAAGTTCCGGCCTGGCACCGACGAGGGCGACTATCAGGTCAAGCTGAAGAACCTGACGCGTTTCCTCGAAGGTGGCGACAAGGGCAAGGTCACGCTGCGTTTTCGTGGCCGTGAAATGGCGCACCAGGACATCGGCCGCAAGCTGATGGAGCGGATCGCCGCGGATCTCGAGGAGATCGGGACCGTGGAGTCCTTCCCCAAGATGGAAGGGCGCCAGATGATCATGATCATTGCCCCCAAGAAGAAGTGATCCGACGGCCAGTCGAACGGTCGGGAGGCGTCCGCGCCTCCCGTCGGCCCCGGATTTTCTGAAAAAACCTCGAGCGGAGTTAGTCTCATGCCGAAGATCAAGACCAACAGCGGCGCTGCCAAGCGCTTCAAGAAGACGGCCAACGGCTTCAAGCACAAGCAGTCGTTCCGTAGCCACATCCTGACCAAGAAGTCCACCAAGCGGAAGCGTCACCTGCGCGGCATGAAGCAGATCCATGACGCCGACAAGCAGTTGATTCAGCGCATGTTGCCGAACCTGTAACCCCTGGTAGACCCCTTAACGTCAGGAGATAGCTATGACTCGTGTCAAGCGTGGCGTCGTTGCCCGTCGCCGTCACAAGAAGATTCTCAAGCAGGCCAAGGGTTACTACGGTGCCCGTTCGCGCGTTTTTCGCGTGGCCAAGCAGGCCGTCATCAAGGCTGGCCAGTACGCCTATCGTGACCGCCGCCAGCGCAAGCGCCAGTTCCGCGCCCTGTGGATCCAGCGCATCAACGCCGGTGCCCGTGTGCACGGTCTCTCCTACAGCCGTTTCGTCGGTGGCCTCAAGAAGGCCGGTATCGAGATCGATCGCAAGGTGCTGGCCGACCTGGCCGTCAACGAGAAGGCTGCCTTTGCCGCCATCGTCGAGAAGGCCAAGGCTGCCCAGTAAGTGACATCGACCGCGACCGGCCGGCGAATGCCCGGGACGGTCGCTGGCGTTGCAGGGGAAGAGCAGCCGCTCTTCCCCTGTTTTTTTGCAAGCGACATCATTGCAGGACCACAGACTTCGGAGCTCAACGGATGGACCACCTTCCCACTCTGGTCACCGAGGCTCGCCACGCCATCCAGGCCGCCGACAGCATCCCGGCGCTCGAGGAGTTGCGCGTGCGCTATCTCGGCAAGAAGGGCGAGATCACGGCGCTGCTCAAGGGGCTCGGCAAGCTGCCGGCGGAAGAGCGCCCGGCGGCGGGCGAACGCATCAACCAGGCCAAGCAGGCGCTCGCCGAGGAGCTCGAGGGGCGGCGACACGCCCTGGAGAAGGCCGCGCTCGAGGCGCGTCTCGCCGCGGAGCGCATCGATGTGACCCTGCCGGGGCGCGGCCAGCCCAGTGGCGGCCTGCATCCGGTCACCCTGACCCTGGAGCGCATCGAGGGGCTCTTCACCCGCATCGGCTACGAGGTGGCGGTGGGGCCGGAGATCGAGGACGACTACCACAACTTCGAGGCGCTCAACATCCCCGAGCATCATCCGGCGCGGGGCATGGCCGACACCTTCTATTTCGATGCGACCCGGCTGCTGCGTACCCATACCTCGCCGGTGCAGGTACGGACCATGAAGGAGCAGGCGCCGCCGATCCGCATCGTCTGCCCGGGACGGGTCTACCGCAGCGACTCCGACCTGACCCACACGCCGATGTTCCACCAGGTCGAGGGGCTGCTGGTCGACGAGGACGTCAGCTTCGCCGACCTCAAGGGCACCATCGAGGACTTCCTGCACGCCTTCTTCGAGCGGGACGACCTCTCGGTGCGCTTCCGGCCTTCCTATTTCCCCTTCACCGAGCCCTCCGCCGAGGTCGACATCCAGTGCGTGATGTGTGGCGGCGAGGGATGCCGGGTCTGCTCCCACAGCGGCTGGCTCGAGGTGATGGGCTGCGGCATGGTGCATCCGGAGGTGTTCCGCCACTCCGGCATCGATGCCGAGCGCTACAAGGGCTTCGCCTTCGGGATGGGGGTCGAGCGGCTGGCGATGCTGCGCTACGGGGTCAACGACCTGCGCCTGTTCTTCGACAACGATCTGCGCTTCCTGCGCCAGTTCGCCTGATCGCACGGCATTACACGGACCTTGGCAGAACACAGGATTTACCATGAAATTTTCCGAACAGTGGCTGCGTGACTGGGTCTCTCCTGCGCTTGCGACCCAGGCCCTGGCCGACCAGATCACCATGGCGGGCCTGGAAGTGGACGCCGTGGAACCGGTGGCCGCGGCCTTCGAGGGCGTGGTGGTGGCCGAAGTGGTGGCCAGGGAGCAGCACCCGGATGCCGACAAGCTCAATGTCTGTCGGGTCGACGACGGCAGCGGCGAGATGGTCCAGGTGGTGTGTGGCGCGCCCAACGTCGCCGCGGGGCAGAAGGTGGCCTTCGCCCGGGTCGGTGCCGTGCTGCCCGGCGACTTCAGGATCGGGAAGGCCAAGCTGCGCGGCGTCGAGTCGCGCGGCATGATCTGCTCCGCCTCGGAGCTGGGGCTCGAGGAGGAGACCTCCCACGGTATCCTCGAGCTACCGGCCGACGCCCCGGCGGGCGAGAGTTTCCGAGCCTTCATGGGCCTCGACGACCATACCATCGAGGTGGACCTGACCCCCAACCGCGGTGACTGCCTGAGCGTCAAGGGCATGGCCCGCGAGGTCGGGGTGCTCAACCGCCTGGCGGTCACCGGTCCCGAGATCACCCCGGTGGCGCCGACCCATGACGAGACCTTCCCGGTACGCGTCGAGGATGCCGAGCGTTGCCCGCGCTACATCGGGCGCCTGATCAAGGGCGTCGACGTGACCGCCGAGACGCCGTTGTGGATGGTCGAGCGGCTGCGGCGCAGCGGCATCCGCGCCATCGACCCGGTGGTCGACGTCACCAACTACGTGATGCTCGAGCTGGGTCAGCCGCTGCACGCCTTCGACCGTGCCAACCTGCATGGCGCCGTGATCGTGCGGCTGGCCCGGGAGGGCGAGCGCCTGGTGTTGCTCGACGGCCAGGAGATCACCCTGACCGACGCCACCCTGGTGATCGCCGACGAGCGCGGCCCGCTGGCCATTGCCGGGGTCATGGGCGGGGAGCACTCCGGGGTGGCGGCCGAGACCCGCGACATCTTCCTCGAGTCGGCCTTCTTCTCGCCGCTGGCGGTGGCCGGCCAGGCGCGCTCCTACGGCCTGCACACCGACGCCTCCCACCGCTTCGAGCGAGGTGTCGACCCCCTGCTGGCTCGCGAGGCCGCCGAGCGGGCCACCGCGCTGCTGCTCGAGATCACCGGCGGCGAGCCGGGGCCGCTGATCGAGGCGGTCAGCGCCGAGCAGCTGCCCGGCGAGCGCCAGGTCCACCTGCGCGCGGCGCGCCTCGAGCAGGCCCTGGACAAGGCGCTGCCGGCCGACGAGGTCACCGAGATCCTCGGCCGGCTGGGCATGGCGGTGGAAACGACCGCCGAGGGCTGGCTGGCCTGGGCGCCGAGCTGGCGCTTCGATATCGCCATCGAGGAGGACCTGATCGAGGAGGTGGCGCGCATCCATGGCTACAATCGCCTGCCGGTGCGCCGCCCGGCGGCGCGCCTCTCGCTGCGTCCCGACCGCGAGGCACGCACTCCGCTGGGCCGGCTGCGGCGCCAGCTGGTCGCCCGGGGCTACCAGGAGGCGGTGACCTACAGCTTCGTTTCCCCGGAGCTGCAGCAGGCGCTGCTGCCCGAGGCGGTGTCGCCGGCACTGGCCAACCCCATCTCCAGCGACCTGTCGGTGATGCGGGCGAGCCTCGTCCCCGGCCTGGTGCGGGCGCTGCAGTACAACCTCAACCGCCAGCAGACCCGGGTCCGGCTGTTCGAGACCGGCCTGGTCTTCCGCGGCGAGCTCGACGACTTGCACCAGACGCCGATGCTCGGTGCCCTGGTGTGCGGGACCCGCGAACCCGAGGGCTGGGCCGGTGGCAAGGACCGGGTCGACTTCTTCGATCTCAAGGGCGACCTGGAGAGCCTGCTGGCGATGGGCGGCGATCCGGATGCCTGGCGCTTCGAGCCCGGCGAGCATTCGGCGCTGCACCCCGGCCAGTGTGCCCGCATCCTGCATCGCGGCGAGGAGGCCGGCTGGATCGGTACCCTGCACCCGGCGGTGCGGGCGCAACTGGGCCTGAAGGTCGATGCGCTGCTGTTCGAGGTGCGCCTGGATGCCCTCACCCAGGGGCGGGTACCGGCCTTCACGCCGCTGTCGCGCTACCCCGAGGTGCGCCGTGACCTGGCCTTCCTGGTCGACGAGTCGCTGCCGGTGCAGGCGCTGCTCGACACCATCCATGGCCAGGCGGGGGAGTGGCTGGTCGAGTCGCGCCTGTTCGACGTCTACCAGGGTCGGGGGGTGCCGGAAGGACGCAAGAGCGTCGCCCTGGGCTTGACCTGGCAGCATCCTTCGCGCACGCTGAATGACGATGAAATCAATCAGTTGGTTGACGCCATCGTCGCCGAGTCACGCCAGCATCTGGGAGCGGAACTGCGTGGATAGTCGTGCGGATCGCGGCAGGGTCGACGCCGCCGCAGGCCGGCCGGCGGGGCGTATCCACCATGAGGGAGCGAACATGGGTGCATTGACCAAGGCGGAGCTGGCTGAACATCTGCACGCCGAACTCGGCCTCTCCAAGCGCGAGGCCAAGTCCATGGTGGAGGCCTTCTTCGAGGAGATCCGCGCCTGTCTGCGCGAGAACGAGCAGGTCAAGCTGTCGGGCTTCGGCAACTTCGACCTGCGCGACAAGCGCGAGCGGCCGGGGCGCAACCCGAAAACGGGCGAGGAGATCCCCATCTCGGCGCGGCGGGTAGTGACCTTCCGGCCGGGCCAGAAGCTCAAGAGCCAGGTCGAGAGCTACGACGGCGAAGCGCCCTGAGCGAGACCCGCCAACGAGAACGCCACCCGACGGGTGGCGTTCTCGCGTCGTGCTGGGGCATGGCGGGTCAGATGCCACCATTCTCCATGATCCAGGTGATGACCACCTTGAATACATAGCCCAGCATGCCGGCGCCGAGAACGACGAACAGCATGATGGTACCGAAGCGTCCGGCCTGGGACTTCTTCGCCAGATCCCAGATGATGAAGCACATGAAGAGGATCAGGCCGCCGATCATGATCGGCGTGACCCAGGCCTCGAAGGTCTGCTGCATATCGCCTCCGTGCAGGGGGAAGAGAACCCGGGCATTATACTCGGCCATCGCCCGCGGCGCAGGGCGCTGGCTGCGGTCTGGTGTCCCACCCGTCACCGCGGTCGGGATGCGCGGGGGCCCCGCGCCATGTTAATATCCGAGCGAAATTCTCAGGTAAATCCAAGACATGCCCATGCTGAAGATCTTCGTCGGTACCATGTACGGCGGCGCCCTGGACGTCGCGGAGCAGGTCAAGCCGTTGTTCGAACAGGCCGGCTATGAGGTTGCCATCTTCGACCAGCCGACCCTCGAGGACCTGGTCGGGTCGCCCACCGACCTGGCGCTGTTCTGCGTTTCCACCACCGGCAGCGGGGACTATCCCGGCAATTTCGTTCCCTTCGTGCGCGAGCTCGACGAGCAGAGCCCGTCGCTGGCCGACCTGCGCTACGGGCTGATCGCCCTGGGCGACAGCTCCTACGGCGACACCTTCTGTGGTGCGGGGCGCAGCCTCGACGAGCTGCTGGCGGGACAGGGGGCGGTTCGCCTGGGTGAGCGCCTCGAGGTCGATGCCATGGAGACCTTCATGGCCGACGACGAGGCACTGCCCTGGGCCGAGGAGTGGATCGAGACCCAGCAGTTGAAGGTGGCCTGAGATGGCAGCCAACCCCACGCCGGAGCGGCTCAGCCTGCTGCTGGGCCTGGCGGTGCTGATGCTGGCCACCGTGCCCCGCTTCCTGGCGGGTGGCCACGAGACACGCCTGACGCTGATCCTGATCGCCGTGGCGGTGGTGGTCGGGGTGGCGTTCCTTCACTGGCGTATGCTGCAGCGCGAGGCCCGGCGACGGCTGCCGCGCCTGCTCGGAGGGCTGGGGCTCGGCCTGCTGGCCGGCCTCGCGGGCATGGGCCTCTGGCATGCGCTGTTCACCGACTGGATCAGCTGGCAGCGGCTGATCGCCCATGGCGCCACCCTGGGCCTGCTGCTGCACGCCCTCTGGCTCTGGTGGCAGGCCGAGAGGGCGTGAGGGGCGTGGGTCACGCCAGCCGGTAGCAGGGTTCGTAGTCGCCGGCGAGCTTCATGCGCCCCTGGGCGACGAAGGAGGTGAGCAGCTCGTCGAGACGCGTCATCAGTTCCGGTTCGGCATGCAACTCGAAGGGGCCATGGGCCTTGATGGCGCGAATGCCCTGTTCCTTGACGTTGCCGGCGACGATGCCCGAGAAGGCGCGGCGCAGGTTGGCGGCGAGCTCGTGCACCGGTTGCCGGCGATGCAGGGCCAGTCCCGCCATCGCCTCGTGGGTGGGGGCGAAGGGCTCCTGGAAGTGACGGTCGATGTTCAGCCGCCAGTTGTAGTAGAAGGCGTCCTGGCGGGTCTTGCGGTAACCGGTGACGGCATCGACCCCCTTGCGCATGGTACGCGCCACTTCGGTGGGGTCGTCGATGATGATGCGGTAGAGCCGACGCACCTCCTCGCCCAGGGTGTAGGCCAGGAACTCGTCGATGCGCCGGAAGTAGTCGGCGGAGTCGGCGGGGCCGGTGAAGACCACCGGCAGTTCCATGTCGCCGTTCCCCGGATGCAGCAGGATGCCGAGCAGGTAGAGGATTTCCTCGGCGGTGCCCACCCCGCCGGGGAAGACGATGATGCCGTGGCCCAGGCGCACGAAGGCTTCCAGGCGCTTCTCGATGTCGGGCATCACCACCAGTTCGTTGACGATGGGGTTGGGGGCCTCGGCGGCGATGATGCCGGGTTCGGAAACACCCAGGTAGCGGCCGTGGTGGCGGCGCTGCTTGGCGTGGGCCACGTTGGCGCCCTTCATGGGCCCCTTCATGGCCCCGGGGCCGCAGCCGGTGCAGATGTCCAGCTCGCGAAGCCCCAGGTGGTAGCCCACGTCCTTGCTGTACTCGTACTCCTCCCGGGAGATCGAGTGGCCTCCCCAGCACACCACCAGGCTGGGGTCGCGGCCCGGCTTCAGGGTGCCGGCCTTGCGCAGGATATGGAAGACCGCGTTGGTGGTGCCCTCGGCGGTGGTGAGGTCGAAGCGCCGGTGGGTCTGGATCTCGTTGTAGACGTAGACGATGTCGCGCAGGATCGACGACAGGTGCTCGCGGATGCCGCGGATCATCTTGCCGTCGACGAAGGCCTCGGCCGGGGCGTTGGTGAGCTTGAGGCGCACGCCGCGATCCTGCGGGATCACCTCGATGTCGAAGTCCTGGTAGGCCTCCATCAGCGCCACGCTGTCGTCGGTGGGGTTGCCGCAGTTGAGCACGGCCAGGGCGCAGCGGCGCAGCAGGTCATGCAGCCCGCTGCGGGAGGTGTCGTGCAGGCGGCTGACCTCGTGCTGGGAGAGAATCTCCAGGCTGCCTTCCGGCGAGATGGTACTGGAAATGGTATCGGGCATCCTGGGCGTCCTTGTCGTGAACGTAGTCGTGCGTGGCCGGCATCACGGCGGGCCGGCTGTCAGGAAGATGCTATCATGCCCCGTCGCCGTCGCGCAGCGGTGCGACCGGGCGGGCGAGCTGGTAGAATGCTGCTAGCCGGCTCCCCCGAGTGATGTGCCTCCCCCATGTTCAATGCCCAGTACTTCCGTACCTTCATCACCCTGGTCGAGACGGGCAGTTTCACTCGCACGGCCCGCCAGCTGGAGATGACCCAGCCCGGGGTCAGCCAGCACGTGCGCAAGCTAGAGCGGTACCTGGACAAGCCACTGCTCGAGCGCCACGGACGTCGCTTCACTCTCACCGAGGCGGGGCGTCGGGCCTACGACTATGCGCTGAAACTGTTCGCCGAGCACGAGCAGTTCCGCCACTCCCTCGATGCCGACTCGCTCTTCTCCGGTGACTGCCGTCTCGCCTCGCCCGGCAGTGTGGGGCTGATGCTCTATCCGTTCATCCTCGGCCAGCAGCAGATGTACCCCGGGCTGACCGTGAGCTACAGCTTCGCCTTCAATCACGAGATCGTGCAGGACGTCCTGGCCGGTCGTTACGATCTCGGCATCATCACCGAAGAGGTCAGGCAGCCCGACCTGAACGTCGAGCCGTGGCACAGGGAGCCGCTCTGCCTGGTGGTGCCGGCCGACTTCGCGGGGAGCGGCCTCGCCGACCTGATGGGGATCGGCTTCATCAGCCATTCCGAAGGCATGAACCATGCCGGGGCCCTGCTGCGCAGCAACTTTCCGGCGGAGTTCCGCTCCATGAGCCACTTCCGGCGCCAGGGGTTCACCAATGAGGTGGGCATGGTGCTGGACGCCGTGGCCCGCGGCCTGGGGTTCACCGTGGTCTCGCGGCTGGTGCTCGAGACCTCGCCCTGGCAGCGCCAGGTCAAGGAGCTCGACCTGGCGGTACCGGTCCACGAGACGCTGCACCTGGTGAGTCGCGCGGGCGTCGAGATGCCGCGCCGCTATGCCCGCTTGCTGGAGGACTTCCGCGAGCAGCGCCGTCAGGCGCTCTACGGCTACAGCGAGCAGCCGGGCTTCGGCCAGGCGGCCGATGACGGCTCGCCCTAGGAGCCTGTCGGACTTAACGCTGATCTACTGCGAGAACCGGTCTTTCGGCCAAT
>NZ_PDOG01000006.1:104739-105057 GCF_003202205.1 Halomonas sp. LBP4 | reverse complement strand
AGGGGCGCGCCCAGCCATCGTCCCTCAGGTCGGCCATGGTGTGCGGGGCGTTGACCAGGGGGTTGTCGTCGGCCGGCCAGGCGCCGGCCTCGACCCGGGCGATCTCCTCGCGGATGGCGATCATGGCGTCGCAGAAGCGGTCGATCTCGTAGCGCGATTCCGACTCGGTGGGTTCGACCATCAGGGTGCCGGGCACCGGGAAGGACATGGTCGGGGCGTGGAAGCCGTAGTCCATCAGGCGCTTGGCGATGTCCTCCTCGCTGATGCCGGCGGCCGCCTTGAGCGGGCGGATGTCGATGATGCACTCGTGGGCCACCG
>NZ_PDOG01000006.1:0-96516 GCF_003202205.1 Halomonas sp. LBP4 | reverse complement strand
GCGTCCTCGAGGGCCTCGTTGACCTCGACGATCTCGCCGGCCACCGGGGCATAGAGGTCGGAGGCGGCCTTGACCGACTCGATGACGCCGAACTCCTCGTTGTGTTCGAGAGCGCGCCCCACCTCGGGCAGCTCGACGAAGACCACGTCGCCCAGTGCCTCCTGGGCATGGTCGGTGATGCCGATGGTCACGGTGCCGTCGCCGTTGTCCAGCACCCATTCATGGCTTTCGGCGTAACGCAGGTTGGCGGGAATTGAGCTCATCACATTTTCCTATACGAAAAAGGTTTACCGGATTCGCGAATGCTAACGCCATCGAAGGCATTTGGCGAGTCCGCCCTTGGCATTGCCAGAGACGACGCCCGCGTGGCGATGCCGTCCCTCAGGGTGGCTTGCCGTGCGCGCGACGTCCAGCGACACCCGGTCCCAGGCTCCGGAGGCCGGAAGCGGCACGCCAGGTCGACAGATGCTGGCGCACCTCACTACCCTTGTTGGAGCCGCACGGTGGTGCCTGATGGTCTCGGCACCACGCCGGGCATGAGAGGGTGGCGGGTTGTGGGAGCGGCGCGGTAGAGTGCGTATTTCCAATAGGAAACAAGTTTCTTCGCGAGTGCCGGAACCGGCCATCGGGGCATGCCGGCAGGTGTCTAAGCTATCGTTCCGTATTGCTGGTGTCAGAATGGGGTGATCCGCTATTGTACGCGGGTTCGTTTTGTCGATCATTCGCCCAGGGGCGTTGATGGCATGACGATCGACTGTTCGCGTTGGTCTGCAGCACGGCAAGGCAGGCCATGACAACAAGTGATAAGGGAGACGCTCGTGGAAACCTTGAACAGTATCTTCGGTGCCATCAATAGCGTGGTCTGGGGCCCCTTGATGCTCATCCTGTTGCTCGGGGTGGGCCTCTACCTGCAGATCGGCCTGAAGCTCATGCCGATCCGCAAGCTCGGCATGGGCTTGCGCCTGATGTGGCAGGGGCGTGATCGCAAGCTGGCGCCGGGCGAAAAGAAGACCAAGGAAGAAGAGGGGGAAATCTCGCCCTTCAACGCCCTGATGACGGCGCTTTCCGCCACCATCGGTACCGGCAATATCGCCGGTGTGGCCACGGCCATTGCCCTGGGGGGGCCGGGGGCGGTGTTCTGGATGTGGATCACCGCCCTGGTGGGCATGGCCACCAAGTTCGCCGAGGCGGTGCTGGCCGTGCGTTACCGCGAGACCGACAGCACCGGCTACCACGTCGGCGGACCGATGTTCTACATCAAGAACGGCCTGGGCCGGAAATGGCTCTGGCTGGGCGGTGCCTTCGCCTTCTTCGGCGCCGTGGCGGCCTTCGGCATCGGCAATACCGTGCAGTCCAACTCGGTGGCCGATGCCCTCGACTCGACCTTCGCCATCCCCCACTGGCTGACCGGCGTCGTCATCATGGTGCTGGCCGGTGCGGTGATCCTCGGTGGCATCAAGCGTATCGCCAAGGTGGCGGGCAAGCTGGTGCCGATCATGGGCATTCTCTACGTGCTGGCCGGGCTGCTGGTGCTGATCGTCAATGCCGGCCAGATCGGCGAGGCCTTCCGGCTGATCTTCTTCTATGCCTTCAACCCCATGGCGGCGGCCGGTGGCTTCGCCGGGGCGGCGGTGATGGCGGCGATCCGCTTCGGCGTGGCGCGCGGCATCTTCTCCAACGAGGCCGGCCTGGGCAGTGCGCCCATCGCCCATGCCGCGGCCAAGACCAAGAACCCGGTGCGCCAGGGGCTGATCGCCATGCTCGGCACCTTCATCGATACCATCGTCGTCTGCACCATCACCGCCCTGGTCATCCTGACCTCCACGGTGTGGATCGGGGGCGAGGCGGGCGCCTCGCTGACGGCGCTCTCCTTCGATGCAGCGTTGCCGGGCTACGGCAACCAGATCGTGTCGCTGGCCCTGGCGGTCTTCGCCTTCACCACCATCCTCGGCTGGTCCTTCTATGGCGAGAAGTGCTTCCAGTTCCTGTTCGGTACCCGCTCCATCATGCTCTACCGGGTGCTGTTCGTACTGGCCATTCCGCTGGGCGCCATGGCTCAGCTGGGCTTCATCTGGCTGATGGCCGACACCTTCAACGCCATGATGGCGATTCCCAACCTGATCGCCCTGGCGCTGCTGTCGCCGGTGGTGTTCAAGCTCACCCGTGACTACTTCGACGGCAAGGAGGTCCTGCCGGGCGAGGAGCTGGACCACGACAAGCCGTGATCGGTGCCCGTGACCGGGAGGTGCCCTGCGGGGCACCTCCCGTCGTTGCGAGCCACGATTCCATGACCCATGAGGAAACCACATGAGCGAACTCAAGCGAACACCGCTGTATGACCTGCACCTGGAACTGGGCGCGAAGCTGGTTCCCTTCGCCGGTTTCGAGATGCCGGTGCAGTATCCGCTCGGTGTCAAGAAGGAGCACGAGCATACCCGTGCCGCCTGTGGCCTGTTCGATGTCTCCCACATGGGCCAGGTCCTGCTGCGTGGTCCGTCGCCCGCCGAGGCACTGGAGACCCTGGTACCGGCGGACGTCGTCGGCCTGGCCGAGGGCATGCAGCGCTATGCGCTGTTCACCAGCGAGGAGGGCGGGATCCTCGACGACCTGATGGTGGTCAACGCCGGCGATCACCTCTACCTGGTGGTCAATGCCGCCTGCAAGGACCAGGACATCGCTCACCTGCGTCGTGGCCTGACCGATCACCAGGTCGAGGCGGTCGACCGCGGGCTGCTGGCGCTGCAAGGCCCCAGGGCCGCCGCGGTGATGCAGCGGCTCTGTCCGGAGGCCTGTGACCTGGTCTTCATGCAGCATGGCCGCTTCGAGATCGACGGCATCCCGGTGTGGGTCAGCCGCAGCGGTTATACCGGCGAGGACGGTTTCGAGATCTCGGTGGCCGCCGATGGCGCCGAGGCCCTGGCCCGTCGGCTGCTGGCCGAGGAGGAGGTCGAGGCCATCGGCCTGGGCGCTCGCGACTCCCTGCGCCTGGAAGCCGGCCTGTGCCTCTATGGGCATGACATCGACACCACCACCACGCCGGTGGAGGCGGGACTGATCTGGGCCATCGGCAAGCCGCGCCGTCGCGGTGGCGAGCGTGCCGGCGGCTTCCCCGGGGCCGGCCTGGTCCTGCACCAGGTCGAGGTCAGGGACCATCGCCGCAAGCGCGTGGGCCTGCTGGGCGAGGGGCGCGCGCCGGTGCGCGAGGGCGCCGAGCTGTATGACGGCGAGGGCCACCATCTCGGCGTGGTGACCTCCGGCGGCTTCGGCCCCAGCGTGGGCCGGCCGGTGGCCATGGGCTACGTTGCCGTCGAGGCCGCCGACCCGGGGACCACCGTCTACGCCGAGGTGCGCGGCAAGCGGTTGCCGATGACGGTCAGCAAGATGCCCTTCGTCGCGCCGGGATACTACCGGGGCTGACGGTTTTATACCGTTATCTCTCTTGGCGCAGGCTGAAGACAACGGCCACCTCCCGGAGGTGGCCGTTGTCCTTTCATCAGGGGTGCTTTGGCGCATCTGACATTGGCCGAACGCCCGGGTTTCGCAGAGTGGATCAGCGTCAAGTCCGACAGGCTCCTAGGGCAGGGCCTCGTCGTAGTCCTGCCAGTAGCGCCCCATCCGGCGCTCGTCGGTCAGCGCATGGAGCTCGAAGCGCCGGGCCAGGCGGGCGCCACCGTCGCGGGTGAGCGGCTGCCAGGCAAGCCGGGCACGTTGGCGAGTCGAGTGCACGAAGAAGGCATCCAGCGGCAGTGACAGGTAGATCCCCTTGTCAAAGCTGCCCTCGCCGAAATCGCTGCCGGCATTGGTGAAGGTGGCCCAGCCCCCCAGTTGCACCCCGGAGTCGAACTTCCGCGACAGGTCGACGGTCACGCCGAGATCGCCGGCCAGGTAGCGCCCGATGCTGACCTTGGCCAGGACATCCTCGAAGCCGCTCTGCCAGTAGCCGGTGAGGTGGCCGGTCCAGGTGCTGTAGTCACGCAGCTCGAGGCGCTGGTCGAAGTCGCGCTGCCTGACCCAGTTGACGTCGAGGCCTACCGCCACATCGTCGTTGAAGGGGCGGTAGAGGACCTCGCCGCCGACGCCTGCAAACATGGTCTCGAGCAGGCCGCCATAGCCCATGGCATACCAGTCGTCACCGAGACGGGCGGTGTGGCTGTACTGCAGGTTGCTGATACCGATGCCAGTCTCGGCCAGGTAGTCACCGATATGGGTGCGCACCCGCGGCAGGTCGGAATCGGCGATGAACTCGTAGTTCTCTAGATTGTCGGCCAGGGTGTAGGCCAGGGTGCCCGAGAACCAGTTGTTGGCACCCAGGCGATACTCGCTGTCCAGGGCGGCGGAGACGCGGTAGAGATAGCCGTCGGGGCCGCCGAAGTTCTGCTCGAGCACCGGTCCCAGGCTGTAGCTGAAGCGGCGCGGGTCATTCTCGTGGAGTATCTCGCCGTCGGCGGGTTGCACGGCGCCGTGCGCATAGATGCCGTGACGATGGTCCACGGCCTCGTCGGCCGAGGTCGCGGTCGCCACCAGGGCATTGCGGTCATGCACGCTCTCGCGCAGTGCCAGGCCCCGCTCCTGCCAGCGAAAGCGAAAGGTCTCCACCTCGCTGCCCAACCGGTTGTGCAGCACCCGGGCAGCGCGCTGCTCGCTGTCGGCCAGCGATGGATAGCGACTCGGTTCGCCTTCGACGATCACCTCCTTGCCGTCCTGGCGCAGCCGGTGCACGGCGATGCCGGCATTGCCGTCGAGGTCGCGGCTCAGCGTCTGCCAGTCGCGGGTATGTTCGTCGGGTGCCGGGCCCACCGGCAGCGGTTGCGGGTCACGCTTGGCCTGGGAGAGGGTCGCCAGGTTGGTGGCGAGCGAGATGCCGAGCATGGCGGTATCGCCGCGCTGCCAGCCGGCCCTGAGCTCGATGCCGTCGGTCACACGGTAGCGGGCACCGAAGTTGAGACGGGAGTCCTGGTCCTGGTGGTTGCGCTGGGGCTCCCGCTGATAGTCGTTGCCCTCGAGCTCGAGTTGCAGGACCAGTGGGTCCCAGGGCGTCTGGTACTCGATGCCACCGAACACGGCCGCCGATCCGCTGAACAGGCTGCCCAGGTTGAGGGTGCCGCCGTCGTCACCCGAGCTGAACCCCGAGCGTCGCTCGAAGCGGTCATCGAGTCGCGCCAGGGGGTTGGCGAAATCGTCCTGGTTGCCCAGGTAGCCCCAGCCGAGCCCCAGGCTGACATCGATATCGTGCCAGCGCTTGCTCGCCACCAGGTACTCGGCACCGAACAGCCCGGTACCGCCCATGTCGCGAACGCCCGCGGCGAGTTCAGGCCAGTAGCGGCTCTCCTCGCGCAGACGCAGCTTCACGTCGATGCCCTTGTCCAGGTTGTTGCGATCCTCGGTCGCCGCCAGGAACTGGCGGTTCTCGACTTCCACATAGCGGAAGCCGGCCTCGAGCCACGCGGCGGGCTGGAAGAAGAGGTTGTAGCGGCGATAGGGGGCGGTGCGCGAGAAGGTGAAGGCGAAGTCACCCAGAGGGGCCATGCGCGCCGTAGGGGTCTGCATCAGGCCGATGCCCCCGAAGTCGCCCTGGCCCCGGCCGAGATCGCCCTGAGCGGTCGCGGCAGCGGCCAGGCCGACGGCCATGACCAGGGGGGATAAGTGCGGGAGGTATCGTCGTTCGAGTCCGTTCATGGGGTCTGGCCGATATCCGTATCGGTGGGGTCGAGGGTGTCACAGGCGTCACCTGGCAAGCGTGTGGCGAGAAACTCCGGCAGAGTGCGGTTCACCCAGTCGGCTTCCAGGCTCTCGTCGGGAAGCAACAGGGCGACCCGGCTGCCGGGTACCAGGGGGCTGCTCTCGGCGTTCCAGGCTGCGATTCCCAGCCGCCGGGGCGGGCTCTGGGGGCCGACGACCCAGGCCTCGGCGGCGGCTCGCCAGTGTCCATCAGGCTGATCACGCAATGCCTGCGGCAGCGTCAAGCCGGGGGACCAGGGGCGACGCGTGACGCCACCGAAGGTCCACAGCTCCACCCAGTCGGGCGGCTCGCACTGGCCGACAGCGGCCAGGGTCGACAGCCGAGGGTCATGGCGTGGCGAGGCGAGCAGGGCGGTGAGGTCGGCACGTGCCGGTGTGCGGCTACCTTGCCGGTACAGCGCGTCGACCGACGTCTGCCAGTCGGTCAGGGCGTTGGCCACCGACGGCTGGCCGTCGAGCTTCATCCGGTTGGCCAGGGTCACGAGCTCTTCGCGGAGTCGCAATGCCTGGCGACGGTGGGGCTCCAGGTGGTCCCGGCGCAGATAGTAGGCGAAGGCCGGATGGTCGGGCTGGCTGCCGCGGGACAGCCAGTGCTCCGACAGGCGAGGCGTCTCGCCGGAGGCGCTCGTCGTCAGGCCGAGCAGCAGGGACGCCAGCGCCAGTCGTCGGCCGACGCCCATCGACGAGCGATGAAGGAAAGTTCCTTGATCCAGCATGGTGGTATCTCGTGGGGGCGGTGGGTCGACCCGGCGCCTCTCAAGGCCCGGGAGGGGCGGTGGCGATATCCTCGGCATCGCTCCACCAGGGGCGTGCCACCTGCCAGCGAAGCCGCTGCCCGTCGGGCCAGGCCGTGATATCGCCGGCCCAGATGCGCCGGCTGGTGGGGTCGCGCCAGAGCCGGTTGACGGTCTGCTCGCCTGTCTGCCAGTTGAGGCGTTCGGTGCAGGGTTCGAGGCTGAGGGTCGTCAACGGCAGCGCCACCGGGCCGGGGGCGTCGCACTCCAGGGCGACGCTGGCCGTGGCGCGGTGCTCCGCTCCATCATCGTCCCGCCAGTGCGCGTGGAGACGGTAGCGACCGGCGGCGTCGGTACCTTCGCGCCACTGGCCCAGCAGGGTGGCGTCGAAGCCGGCGCTGGTCATGGGAAGGCCGTCGCGCAGGTGGAGGGTGGCGCGGTCGCCGGCCTGCCAGTAGGTGTCCCGGCCGTTGTCGCCGTTGCGGTGGGCCATCACCATCAGGGCGTCGTTGCCTTCGCTGGTCATGGCCAGCGAGGCATAGGGCAGGGCCTCGGCTCGCGCGGCCGTATCGCTGGCACGCCAGGGGGTGACCAGCGACTCGCCCATGGGGCTCAGGCCACCGCCCTGGACACAGCCACCGAGCCCCAGGATCAGGGTGAGTGCCAGGCTACGACGCGCCAGGGCCGCCTTGCGGCGGCCCTGGTGCTGTTCGCGCTGCCTGCGGCATCGCATGTCGCGGTCCATCACCGGGTGCCGGTGCCGGTGCCGGTTCCTGTACCGCCGGTGCCGGTTGCACCGGTCACCACGCCAATCCCCACGGCACCCTTGTCGATGGCGCCGGCAATGGCATCGCCGGAACTGCCCGGGGCGTCACCCGAGGCGCCGCCGCCAGCCGTCACGCCTCCACTCGCGACCGCCTCGGGGGCCGGGGTGCTGCCCGAGTTACCGGGCGCTCCGGGGGTCTGGGCATTGCCTGCGCCCAGGTTGGCACTGGCCGCGGCACCGGCGCCGACCGATGCCCCGGTACCGAGATCGGCGCTGCCTGCCGCATTCGTCTGGGCGGTACCCGAGGCCTGCTGGGCCAGGGCGAGTGGCGAGAGGGCCATCAGGGCAATGCCTGCGATGGTCGCGGTCCGCCTCAGTGGTATCGAAATATGGGTCATGAATGTCGTTCTCCTGTGGATGGGCCGGGTAGGCTCTTGATCGGACCGTATGGGAAGTGGTCCGGCATGGCGTGAACAGGGGCCCTCTATTCCTGACTCGAGCCCCCATCCAGGTGCCTCTTCTGCAGGCATGGCTCTCGCATCGCCTCAGAATGGTGATGTAATACACGAGGAATTAATGAGTAAAAAGAAACCGTTAATTTTTATATTATAATTTATGTAAATAACGGTAATTAATTGAAAAAGTGAAAACCTGAGGGATGACAAGCGTTAAAAAAGGATTATCCTTTCCCTCGATTCGCTGATGGCATCCACGGATTGGAAGCTCTCGTCGCACTCTGTCCTGACCAGTCATTCATCGCCATTCGGCGAGATGCCAGCATGTTGGTGCGAGTTGTCTCCTGGCGACTCAGGCTTCAGGGAAGGTCTGTCGACTCTGGGGCGGTAGCGTGCCTGAAGCCCGGGTGCGTGCTGCTTCTTCTCCCTCTGGAAGCTTGCCTTCGCCCACCTGTTGCCGTCGGAAAATCGGTGTGATTTTTTTGCGACAATGCCGATCTGTAAACGTCGCTAATTGGATACATTAGCGTCGTTTAATGGCGCCAGTTTCGTAAAATATAATATGGTTAATAAGTGTTGTTATTCTGAAGTGGGAATGTCATCAGGACGGAAAAGGATGTCGTTGCCGTTGGGGCCGCGCCGGCATCAGGGAAGGTAACGATAACGGCTTGAGTGAGAAGCGTAATGACGCCCAATCGGATGCGCCGGATGATGACCGGTGCAGTACTGGCCACTGGCCTGATCGCCTTGCAGGGTTGCGCTTTCGCGCCCGGCGGGCATATCGACTATCGCACGGATGCGGCGCCCATCGATGACCTGGTGGAAATCGAGCCCATCACCTTCGGACTGGTTCGCTCCCTGCGGCGTGACAGCATCGAGCCGGAGGAGATCGGTCGAGTCAGCGAGTCCCTGCGAGGCGACATCGGTGCCTACGACTACCGGATCGGCAAGGGCGATGTGCTGAGCATCATCGTCTATGACCACCCGGAACTGACGATCCCGGCGGGCGGCGAGCGCAGTGCCGCGGAGTCCGGCAACATCGTGCACACCGACGGCACCATCTTCTATCCCTATGTCGGCCGCCTGGAGGTCCTTGGCCTGACCGTCGCCGAGGTGCGCGACATCATCGCCCAGCGGCTCGAGCCCTATGTGGCGATGCCCCAGGTCGAGGTGCGGGTCGCCGAATTCAACTCCCAGAAGGTCAACGTGACCGGCGCGGTGGCCGAGCCGGGCCCGATGCCGATCCGCAATGTGCCCTTGACGGTACTGGATGCGATCAACCTGGCCGGCGGGCCCACCGAGGAGGCCAACTGGCACGAGGTGATCCTGACCCGGGAGGGCGAGGAGATCCGGCTCTCGCTGCACGACATGCTCAACAACGGCGAGCTGTCCCGGAATCGCCTGCTGCGCGACGGCGACCTGCTGCATGTGCGCGACAACACCGACCAGAAGGTCTACGTGATGGGCGAGGTACGCGACGCCCAGAGCCTGCCGATGGGGAGCAGTCGCCTGACCCTGACCGATGCCCTGTCGGAAGCCGGCGGCATCAACGAGGGCAACGCCAACGCCTCCGGAATCTTCGTCATCCGTCGCGCCTCACCGGAAGGCGACAAGCTGGCCACCGTCTATCAGCTCGATGCCCGCAATGCCACGGCCTTGATGCTCGGCACCGAATTCGAGCTGGAGCCCACCGATGTGATCTATGTCACCACCACGCCGCTGGGTCGCTGGAACCGCGTGATCCGCCAACTGCTGCCTACCGTCAGCAGCCTCTACCAGACCACGCGCGTGGGGCGTGAGCTCGATACCTTCAGGGAGTGACCGGAGCCGAGGCGACGTCATCGACCCATCTGTTCAGGACTTTTCCATGGCGAAAGACATCAAGACGGGCTCACGCCCTGCTTACGACGATATCGATCTGGGGCGACTGTTCGGGGTGCTGCTGGACGGCAAGTGGCTGATCGTCACCGTCACTGCCCTGTTCGCGCTGGCGGCCATCGTCCATGTGCAACTGACCACGCCGATCTTTCGTGCCGATGCCCTCGTGCAGGTGGAGGGCAAGACCGGGCTCAGCAACCCCCTGGCCGAGGTGCGTTCCATCCTCGGCGAGGAGCCCAAGGTGGAAGCCGAGCTGGAGATCCTGCGCTCGCGCATGGTGCTGGGCAAGGCGGTGGATCAGCAGCGGCTCGACATCGTGGTGATCCCGGCCCGGCTGGCCATGGTCGGCGACTTCCTGGTGCGGCGGGGCATGGGGCGCCCTGGCTTTGCCGAGCGCAGCGTCTGGGCCGGCGAGTATCTCAACATCGGCAAGCTCGAGGTCGACCCCGAGTGGCTCGGCACGGCCTTCCGCCTGGTGGCCGCCGAACCGGGCCACTATCGCCTCTATCACGATGACGACCTGCTCGGCGAGGGGCGCGTGGGCGAGAACGAGACTTTTCTCGATGGCGGGGTGGAGTTGCGCGTGGCCGAGCTGGAGGCCGGGGAAGGCGCCGAGTTCACCCTCGTCAGGCGTACCCGCCTGGCGGCGATCAATGACCTGCGCTCGCGCTTCAGCGTCGGCCAGCGGGGCCGCGACAGCGGGGTCTTCAACATGACCCTGACCGACGAGGACCCCGAACGTGCCCGGCGCACCCTGAGCGCGATCGGTCAGATCTATCTGACCCAGAATGTAGACCGCCAGAGTGCCGAGGCCGAACGGAGCCTCGAGTTCCTCGAGGAACAGGTGCCCCAGGTACGCAGTGAGCTTGCCTCCGCCGAGGATGCCCTCAACGCCTATCGCATGGATCACGACAGTGTCGATCTGTCGTTGGAGACCCAGTCGGTGCTCAACCAGCTGGTCGAACTGGAGGCACAGCTCAGCGAGCTGGAGATGGAGCAGGCGGAGATCCGCCGACGCTACAACGATTCGCACCCGACCTATGCGGCCTTGATGGAGAAGCGCGAGAACCTGGAACGGAGCCGCGACCGGCTCGATGAGCAGATCCACGAGTTGCCCGAGACCCAGCAGCAGATCCTGCGCATGTCCCGGGACGTGGAGGTGACCCAGCAGGTCTACGTCCAGTTGCTCAACAAGATTCAGGAGATGAGCATCACCAAGGCCAGTACCGTGGGCAATGTACGCATCCTCGACGACGCCGTGGCCCAGCCGGGGCCGGTGGCACCACGCAAGCCGGTCACGGTGGCGCTCTTCACCCTGATCGGTGGCTTCCTGTCGGTGGCCTTCGTGCTGGTGCGCAGCATCTTCAACCGGGGAGTGGAGGGCGCCGATCAGATCGAGGAGCTGGGGCTGCCGGTCTACGCCACCGTGCCGCTCTCCGAGGACCAGCAGAAGCTGGTGCGCCGCTTCAAGCGTCGGCACCAGAAGCGTGGCCGCGAGGTGGCCTGCGGCGTGCTGGCCCAGAACGCTCCCGACGACACCGCGGTCGAGGCACTGCGGGGCCTGCGCACCAGCCTGCATTTCGCCATGCTCGAGGCGCCGAACAACCGGCTGATGATCACCGGCCCCAGCCCGAACATCGGCAAGAGCTTCATCAGCGTCAATCTCGGGGCCGTCATCGCCCAGGGCGGCCAGCGCGTGCTGGTGCTGGATGCCGACATGCGCAAGGGGCACGTGCACAGCGCCTTCAACGCCGCGAGCGAGGGCGGGCTCTCCGAGGTGCTGGCCGGCAAGTGCGGGCTCGATGAGGTGATCCGTCGGTCGCCGATCAATGGCCTGAGCTACGTGGCCCGCGGCAAGGCACCGCCCAATCCGGCGGAGCTGCTGATGAGCGATCGTTTCAGCCGCCTGCTCGAGGTGCTCAGTGAGCGCTACGACCTGGTGGTCATCGACACGCCGCCGGTCCTGGCGGTGACCGATGCCGCCGTGGTCGGCCGCCAGAGCGGCACCACCCTGCTGGTCGCGCGCTTCGGCCTCAATCCGCCACGGGAGATCGACGTGGCGGTCCGCCGCCTCGAGGGCAGCGGGGTCGAGGTCAAGGGCGGCATCCTCAACGCCATCGAGCGCAAGGCCGCCACCAGCTACGGCTATGGCTACTACCACTATGCCTACAAGACCAGCGGCGGCTAGGAGCCTGGCCGATTGCCGTGCCGCTCCCGCGTTGGCGGGGGCGTTCCTCAACCCCTCACACCACACCATGGAAGCGTCATGACCACCATCAAAGATCGAGTGATTGACCGGCTGGAGCGCAAGGATGCCGTGATCGGGATCGTCGGGCTCGGCTACGTGGGCCTGCCGTTGATGCTGCGCTACAGCGACATCGGCTATCGGGTGCTGGGCATCGACATCGACCCGTCCAAGGTCGAGCGGCTCAACGCCGGGGGCAGCTACATCGAGCACATCCCCGGCGAGCGAGTCGCCAGGGCCCGCGACGCCGGCTTCGAGGCGACCACCGACTTCGCCCGTGTCGCCGAGGCCGATGCCGTGATCCTCTGCGTGCCGACTCCGCTGAACAAGTATCGCGAGCCCGACATGAGCTTCGTGATCGATACCGTGGACGCCCTCAAGGGCCACCTGCGCGAAGGGCAGGTGATCTCGCTGGAGAGCACCACCTACCCTGGCACCACCGAGGAGGAGCTGTTGCCACGGGTCGAGGAGGGCGGCCTGGCGGTCGGCCGTGAGCTGTTCCTGGTCTATTCGCCGGAACGCGAGGATCCGGGCAACCCCGACTTCGAGACCCGCACCATTCCCAAGGTGGTGGGTGGCCACACCCCGGCCTGCCGCGAGGTGGGCGTGGCGCTGTATCGGCCGGCCATCGACCGGGTGGTGCCGCTGAGCTCGACCAGGGCGGCCGAGATGACCAAGCTGCTGGAGAACATTCATCGGGCGGTGAACATCGGCCTGGTCAACGAGATGAAGGTGGTCGCCGACCGCATGGGCATCGACATCTTCGAGGTGGTGGACGCCGCCGCCACCAAGCCCTTCGGCTTCACCCCCTACTATCCCGGTCCGGGGCTGGGCGGGCACTGCATCCCCATCGATCCCTTCTACCTGACCTGGAAGGCCCGCGAGTACGGCCTTCACACCCGCTTCATCGAGCTCTCCGGCGAGATCAACCAGGGCATGCCGGAGTACGTGGTCGGCAAGCTGATGGAGGGGCTCAACCAGCAGGGGCGCGCGCTCAAGGGCAGCCGGGTGCTGGTGCTGGGCATCGCCTACAAGAAGAACGTCGATGACATGCGCGAATCGCCCTCGGTGCAGATCATGGAGCTGGTGCGTGATCGCGGCGCCGAGGTGGCCTACAGCGACCCCCATGTGCCGGCCTTCCCGACCATGCGCGAGCACCACTTCGACCTGGAGAGCGTGCCGCTCAGCCCCGCCACCCTGGGCGAGTACGACGCCGTGGTGCTGGCCACCGACCATGACCGCTTCGACTACGAGATGATCCGCGCCCACGCCCGATTGATCGTCGACACCCGCGGCATCTATCGCGGCGATGGCGTCGACAAGGTGATCAAGGCCTGAGCCTCCACTCGACGACCCGTAACCGCCCATGAGCACAAGGAACACGCCATGAAATACTTCGCACTGATCGGCGCCGCCGGTTATATCGCCCCGCGCCACATGAAGGCCATCAAGGAGACCGGCAACCATCTGGCGGTGGCCTACGACATCAACGACTCGGTGGGGATCATCGACTCCATCTCGCCGGACAGCGAGTTCTTCACCGAGTTCGAGTGTTTCCAGGAGCACGCCTGGCAGCGCCGGCGCGACCCCTACACCGCGCTGGACTACATATCGGTCTGCTCGCCCAATCACCTGCACCACGCCCATATCACCGCCGGCCTGCGCCTGGGCTGCGACGTGATCTGCGAGAAGCCGCTGGTGCCCACGCCGGCGCTGCTCGACGAGCTCGAGCGCGTCGAGCAGGAGACCGGCAAGCGGGTCTACAACATCCTGCAACTGCGCCATCACCCGGCCATCATCGCGCTCAAGCAGCGGGTAGCCGAGACGCCCCGCAGCGACAAGTACGACGTTGAACTGACCTACATCACCTCCCGCGGCAAGTGGTACCTGGCGAGCTGGAAGGGGGATCCCCGTCGATCGCTGGGGGTGGCCACCAATATCGGGGTGCACTTCTTCGACATGCTGCACTTCGTGTTCGGCGACCTGGAGCGCAACGTCCTCCACTACAGCGGCGAACAGAAGGCCGCCGGTTACCTGGAGTACCAGAAGGCACGGGTGCGCTGGTTCCTCTCCATCGATGCCGATGACCTGCCCTCGAGCGTCCAGGGCCAGCAGGCCACCTACCGCTCGATCCTCTGCGAGGGACGCGAGATCGAGTTCTCCGGCGGCTTCACCGACCTGCACACGGTGAGCTATCGGGAGATCCTCGCCGGCCGCGGTTACGGCCTGGATGACGTACGCCACTGCATCGAGACGGTGGACTTCATCCGCAACGCCACTCCCGAGGTGCCGTCTCCCGGTGAGGCCCATCCCTGCCTCAATCGCTTCGCGTTGTGAGGTCGGACATGGACAGGCAGGCAACACAGCTACAGATACATCCCAGCGCCATCGTCGACGAGGGCGCCGAGATCGGCGCCGGCTCCCGGGTCTGGCACTTCGTCCACGTCTGCAGCGGGGCACGCATCGGCCGCGGGGTCTCGCTCGGCCAGAACGTCTTCGTCGGCAACCGGGTGGCGATCGGGGATCGCTGCCGGGTGCAGAACAACGTCTCGGTCTACGACAACGTGACCCTGGAAGCGGGGGTGTTCTGCGGTCCGAGCATGGTGTTCACCAACGTCCACAACCCGCGCGCGCTGGTCGAGCGCAAGGACGAGTTCCGCGACACCCGGGTGCGCGAAGGCGCCACCCTCGGGGCCAACTGCACTATCGTCTGCGGAGTGACCATCGGCCGCTTTGCCTTCGTCGGCGCCGGGGCCGTGATCAGCCGCGACGTGCCGGACTTCGCCCTGGTGGTGGGGGTGCCCGGGCGCCAGATTGGCTGGATGAGCCGCCACGGCGAGCGCCTGGACCTGCCGCTGGAAGGCGAGGGGGAGGCGACCTGCCCGCATACCGGTGACCGTTACCGCCTGGCCGGCCGCTGCGTCACCTGCCACCCGGCCTGAGCCGAACCCAAGGGAAGCGACACGCATGGATTTCATCGACCTCAAGGCCCAGCAGCTGCGGATCCGCGACCGCATCAACGACGGCATCCGCCAGGTGCTGGAGCACGGCAAGTACATCCTCGGGCCGGAAGTGGAAGAGTTGGAGGCGCGTCTGGCCGCCTACGTCGGCGTGCGCCACTGCATCAGCTGCGCCAATGGCACCGATGCCCTGCAGATCGCCCAGATGGCGCTCGGCATCGGCCCGGGTGACGAGGTGATCACGCCCGGCTTCACCTACATCGCCACCGCCGAGACCGTGGCCCTGCTGGGCGCGCGGCCGGTCTACGTGGACATCGATCCGCGTACCTACCTGCTCGACCCGGCAAGGCTGGAGGCGGCGATCACCCCGCGCACCCGGGCGATCATCCCGGTCTCGCTCTACGGCCAGTGCGCCGACATGGATGCCATCAATGCCATCGCCGCGCGGCACGGCATCCCGGTGATCGAGGACGCGGCCCAGAGCTTCGGCGCCACCTACCGGGGCCGTCGTTCGGGCAGCCTCTCGACCATCGCCACCACCTCCTTCTTCCCCAGCAAGCCCCTGGGCTGCTACGGCGACGGCGGGGCGCTGTTCACCGACGACGACGACCTGGCGGTGGCGCTGCGGCAGATCGCCCGTCATGGCCAGGATCGTCGTTATCACCATGTGCGCGTCGGCATCAACAGCCGGCTCGACACCCTGCAGGCGGCCATCCTGCTGCCCAAGCTGGAGATCCTCGACGAGGAGCTGCTGCTGCGCGAGAAGGTCGCCCACTGCTACGGACGACTGTTCGGCGCGGCGGGGCTCGAGACGCCCCGCATAGAGCCCCACAATACCAGTGCCTACGCCCAGTACACCGTGGAGGTGGAGGATCGCGAACTGGTGCTGGCTCGCCTCTCCGAGGCCGGTATCCCCACGGCGGTGCACTATCCGATCCCGCTCAACCAGCAGCCGGCGGTGGCCGACCCCTGTGCCGAGCTGCCGGTGGGCAATGCGGCCTCCCGCCGGGTGGTCAGCCTGCCGATGCACCCCTACCTGGGTGCCGACGACCAGCAGCGTATCGTCACGGCGCTCCAGGAGGCGCTGCTGTGATGACCGGAGCACAGGGAGCCGTCGCGTGCTGAACCGTCTTGCCGCCCCGGCCCGACGCCTGCTGCCCACCCATGCCTTCGCCCGCGGGGTGAGCGTGCTGGTGGGGGGCACGGCAGGGGCGCAGTTGCTGGCCGTGCTGGCCGCTCCTCTGTTGACTCGGCTCTATGCCCCGGAGGACTTCGGCCTGCTGGCCGTTTTCACCGCCTTTCTGGCGTTGTTCACGGTGGTGGCGGCCGGGCGTTACGAGTTGGCCATCCCACTTCCCGAAGATGACCAGGATGCTGCCAACCTGGTGCTGTTGGGCCTGCTCTGCGTGTTGCTGACCGCGGGATTTGCCCTGCTCGGGGTCCTGTTCTGGTCGGAGGCAATCGCATCCACTCTGGGAGCCCCTGAGCTTGCGGAGTACATGTGGTTGATCCCCGTTGGGGTGCTGTTCGTCGGGACCTATCAGGTCTTCAACAAATGGGCGGTGCGCACGAAGCGTTTTGCCGAGGTGGCTCGTACACGGATCTGGCAGGCGCTGGGCATGCTGGGATTACAGGTCGGGGCTTCCCCGCTCGGGCCGGTCGCCCTGCTGGGAGGTCAGGCCACGGGGCAGGGAATAGGGGCTTCCGGGCTTGCGTTGTCAGCCGTCAGGCGGCCGGAATTCCGGCGCTGCTCCGTGGCGGGCGTGGCACGCCAGGCCCGCCGGTACAGCAACTTTCCGCTCTACTCGACCTGGACCGGATTGTTCAATACCGGCAGCCTGCAACTGGCGCCCATTGTCTTCGTTGCCCTCTACGGTGCCACGGTAGCGGGTCTCTATGGGTTGACACTGCGCATCCTGACCATGCCGGTCAGCCTGGTAGGCCATGCCATCGGCAGCGTCTTCCTGGCCCATGCCCCCGAGGCCAGAAGACGGAACGAGCTCCCGTTGCTGGTCGAGTCCCTGCACAGGAAACTCGCCATTCTGGGGATTCCTCCCCTCGTATGTCTCATGGTCGTCGGGCCGGATCTCTTCGCGATGATCTTCGGCGAGCAGTGGCGGAAGGCCGGCGTCTATGCCCAGTGGATGCTGCCGTGGATCTACATCCAGTTCCAGTGGTCCCCCTTGTCCATGTTGGCCAGCGTACTGGAGCTGCAGCGAGATGCCATGCTGGCCCAACTGCTCATGCTCGTTGCCCGTTTCGGCCTGCTGTTCGTCCTGTTCATGGCCGACGCCGATGCAGACATGGCCGTCCTCGTCTTCTCCCTGGTCAGCGCCCTTGTCTATCTCCTTCAGCAGGCATGGTTCTTCAGCAAGGCAGGGGTTTCATTCGCCAGGAGCATGGGCTACGAGCTCGTCAACCTGCTGATGTTCACCGCCATCACCTTGCCGCTGATCGTCCTGTACCACCAGGGAGCCATGGACCTGATCTGGTTCATCGCAGTCGTGACGCCGCTGGCGGCCGGGTGGACATGGTGGCGAGTCCGGCAGGACAGGGGGGGCGGGCCTTGATCGTCAGTCGGCATGAAGAGAGGACATCTTGATGAGGCATTTAAGGAGGCTGCATGCCGCTTGTGGCGGGATCAAGGTGGTGCTGAGAAACCTTGTGGTGGGTCGCAAGGTTTCTGGAATGGGCGGCAGGGTGAGAGAGAACCTCGTCTATAGAGGCATGGAAGCGCGTGAGTATGGGCAGGTGATGAAACTCTATGCCTCTCTGCACGGTGGAAGAAGGCCCAATTGGGTGATAAGGGCCGTATGCCGATTGCTCGGCGCCAAGATGACACTGATCGCGGTTGCCCGGTACCAGGGACAAGCGCGAGTGGTGGGCATGAGCATGTTCTATGTGAACAGAAGAGACATTGCCGATGAGACGATCCATGAAGGTTTCATCGGAGTCAGTCCAGACATGACGGGAAGGGGAGTGGCATCCGAGCTGAGAAGAATGGCCATTCACCACTTCGAAGCGAATGGCTTCAAGGGCATCTCGTCCCGCATATCGCTCGATAACGAGGCCTCTCTGGCGTCCGCCGAGAAGCTGGGCTTCGTTCCAGTAGAGAGGTATCACGACCCGGTAATGAGGGCTGATCGACAGTATCTGATTCGCTGGTTCCAGGATGGATCTTGAGTGATTAAGGAAGGCGCATGAATGTTGACCCCCTGTTCCACCCCGGGTGGATCGAGTTCAACGAGCAGCAGTGGGGGCTCGAGGCCGAGCCCGTGACGCTGACCCCCGACAGGGGCGATGCCTGGCGGCTCGACACGGTGCTCTACCGCAACCGGCGCGGGCGCCTGGTCACCCCGCCGCGCAACCCCTACCTGCCGATCCACTTCGAGTGCAGCAGCGAACGCCCGGCCTCGATCAATCGCCGCAAGCGGATGGCGCTGACCCGCCTGGCCGAGCGGCTGCGCGAGACGGGGCTCGGCGGCAGCCTCAGCCTCTCCCCGGTGGCCGACGACGTACGCCCCTTCGAGTGGGCGCAGATGGCGGCCCGCCCGCGCTTCACCTACCACCTGGAGATCGCCGGGCGCGAGGCGCGCATCGACCCCAGCGCCCGCAAGAAGGCCCGCAAGTGTCGTCGGCTCGACTACCGCTGCGAGGTCAGCGACGACTATGCCGCGGTAGCGGGGTGCCTGTCGGGACCCGAGTCGCGCAAGGGGTTCGACTACCGCCTGGAGGCCGCCGAGCTCGAACATCTCGCCGAGTTGATGGGGCCGGAGCACTTCGTCTGCTTCCTGGCCCGCAATGCCCGGGGCGAGCCCATGGGTACCCGGGTCTGTCTCTATGCCCCCGGCGGGCATGCCCTGGCCTGGTCGGCGGGCATGAAGACCGAGGCCATGAAGGATGGCGTCAACAACCTGGTGGCCGAGGAGGCCCTGGCGTTCTTCGAGGCGCAGGGCTGCACGGTGTTCGACTTCATCGGTGCCAACATCCCGCCGGTGGCGGAAATGAAGGAAGCCTGGGGCGGACGGCTGGTCTGCCACTTCGCCATCAGCCAGCGCGGCATGCGCCAGCTGGCCCGGGAAGCCTGTGTGACGGCACGTACCCTGCTGAAGAGGGAATCCAAGTGAACGACATGACTGCACTGCACGGTCCACGCCCGGCGCCTCGCCTGGGCGCCGCATCGATACCTCGTTCGCCGTTCGTGCCTGCCGCCTCGGCGGCGGACCTTGACCCCGGCACGGCGGCGGCCGGTGCCGACCCACTGCTCGTCTGGCTGGAGCAGGTGCTCGACGAGCGCTTCGGTCTGCCCCTGCGGCTGGAGCGCGACGGCCCGGAGTGGCTGGTGATGACGCTGGACGGGGCGCCGGGCCAACTGCTGTTCGATCGCCTCCAGCCGGCCTTCTTCCTGCCCGGGGGGGATCTGCCCCACGGACACTGGGACGCCACCGCCGAAGGGTTCACCGCGCCCCTCGACCTGCCGCTGCCGGCACCGGGGGCGGACAGCCTGCCACGGCCGCTGGTGGAGCCGGCCCCCGGCGGCCTGGTCATCCACTACGATATCCTCGGGCTCGCCTACTGGATGCTGAGCCGCCAGGAGGAGGTCGACGCCGAGACCCTGGATCGCCACGGCCGCTTCCCGGCCAGCGTCTCCCATGCCGGACGCCACGGTTACCTGGACCGCCCGGTGGTCGACGAATGGCTGGCGGTGCTCGGCCAGTTGATTCGCTGCCAGTGGCCCGGCGCGACCCTGCGGCGTCACCGGTTCCGGGTGCGACCCACCCACGATGTCGACCGTCCGAGTCGCTACGGCTTCGCGCGCGACGTCAAGCTGCTCCGGGTGATGCTGGGCGACACCCTGCTGCATCACCGTCCCCAGGCATTGCTGCTCGGCCCCTGGGTGCGCCTGACCACGCGGCGTCGCCTGCACCCCTTCGATCCACTCAACACCTTCGACTGGCTGATGGATGTCTCCGAGCGCCACGGCCTGACCAGCGCCTTCTACTTCATCTGCGGGCGTACCGACCCGCGCAAGGACGCCGACTATGAGCCGGAGCACCCGGCGATCCGCGAACTGCTCAGGGGCATCCACGCCCGCGGCCACGAGATCGGGCTGCACCCCAGCTACCACACCTTCCGCAACCCCAAGGAGCTGGTCAACGAGGCCGCGCGCCTGCGCCGGGTATGTGCGGAGGAGGGGATCGAGCAACCCGAATGGGGCGGACGCATGCACTACCTGCGCTGGCAGACCCCGCTGACCCTGCAAGGCTGGGCGCAGGCCGGCATGAGCTACGACAGCACCCTGGGCTACGCCGAGCAGCCGGGCTTCCGCTGCGGTACCTGCTTCGACTACCCGGCCTTCGACCCGGTCCGGCGCGAGGCCCTGGACCTGCGCATCCGTCCGCTGGTCGTCATGGAATCCTCGGTGATTGCCCCCTCCTATCTGGGGCTCGGCACCGGCGAGGCCGCTTTCGAGCGCTTCGCCATCCTCAAGGCCCGCTGCCGTGCCGTGCAGGGCACCTTCACCCTGCTGTGGCACAACTCCGAACTCACCACTGCCGCCCAGCGCGCGCTCTACGAGCGCGTGCTGGCGACATGAGGAGGCTCGCCATGCCCGCCAGGGAGCGCGTCGCATGATCCTTTCCGGTGACGGGATGGCCGCACGCGCCTCCAGCGTCGGCTTCTTCGTGCTGTTCCCGGGCTTCATGATCTACCACACCCTGGTGGTCCTGGGGGCGATGCCGGCTTTCCTGGGCGGGTTGTTCGGGGTGGTATCGGTGCTGATGTTCGGCATCTATGTGGTGGTGCTGCCGTCGCAACGCCACGTCATGTTCTCCGCTACCCGGGGATTCGCGTTGCTGGTCATGGCCTTCTTCGCCTATGTGCTGTGCTGGTCGGTTGCCAGCTACGGCCTGCAGGGAGGCAGTGCGCTGCGCGCGGCGATGATCCAGTCGCTGGAGACGGTGGTGCTGTGGGCGGTGCTGTTCGTGATGGGCTACCGGGTGCCGCTGGACTCGCCGGCCCTGGCGCGGGCCTTCTGGAGCGCCTTCCTGCTGGTCGCCGGCTACCTGCTGTTCTTCGTCGCCACCACCGGCGAACTGATGTTCTTCGCCCGCCAGTTCGTGGAGAGCGATGGCGACGGCGACAGCGTCTCCACCTACCAGGGCTATGCCCGCAGCGCCCTGGTGCTGCTGGTGTTCCTGATCGCCGTGAGCCGCGGTGCCCTGGCCCGCGCCACCCTGATCCTGCTGGGCGCCTTCGTGATGTTCGTGCTGGGGGCTCGTTCCGAGCTCTATGGCTTCCTGGCCCTGGTGACGCTCCTGCTGCTGGTGTGGGCCGGAACGAGTGCCAAGTACCTGTTGACCCTGCTGGCGGTGCTGGCCCTCGGGGTGCTGGTCGTGGCCAACCAGTTCGAGGCCATGTCCGGCACCCGCCAGCTGCAGGTGTTCGACCTGTCGGGTACCAGCTCCTGGACGGCGCGTCAGCATCTCGGCGACCGCGCCCTGGCGCAGATCCTGGCGAATCCCTGGCTGGGTCAGTTCGGCGGCCACATCAGCGCCACCGGCAGTACCGGCGGTTATGCCCACAGCATGCTCTCGAGCTGGGTCAACTACGGGCTGCTCGGCTTCGCCCTCTATGTCGGCATGACCGTGGTGGCCTTCATCGGCTCGGCCCACCGCCTGGTCCTGCGTGGCGACTCCCGCGCCTGGTGGGTATTCGCCTTCTCCATCAACTTCGTCTGCCTGCTGCTGATCGTGCTGGCCAAGCCGGTGTTCTGGCCGCTGCCGGCGCTGGGCTGGGGGGCCTTCGCCAATGCCCTGGCCTGCACGCGGCGGGCCACGGAAGGCGAGATCCCGGCGTCCGACGGGAGTCGCGGGCACGATCTTGAAAGCGGTCTTGAACCCCAGGGGCAGCAAGAGGCTGTCGACGAATCACAAGGACGAGACGATCATGAAAGTGGCACACCTGACTTCCGCCCATCCCCGCCATGACACGCGGATCTTCCTCAAGCAGTGCCGTTCGCTGGCGGCGGCCGGCCATCAGGTGACCCTGGTGGTGGCCGACGGCCGCGGCGACGAGCAGCGCGAGGGCGTGGCGATCTCCGACGTCGGCAAGCTGCCCGGGCGGCTGAATCGCATCCTCAAGACCACCCGCCGCGTCTTCGACCGCGCCCGGCTGCTGGACGCCGACCTCTACCACCTCCACGACCCGGAGCTGATGCCGATCGGCCGTCGCCTCAAGCGACTGGGCAAGACGGTTGTCTATGACGCCCACGAGGACCTGCCACGCCAGGTCCTGGCCAAGCACTACCTGGGCGATACCACGCGCAAGCTGCTCTCCCGCGGGGTGGACCTCTACCAGCGTCGGGCCTGTCGCCGGTTCGACGCCATCGTCGCCGCGACCCCCTTCATCCGCGACGGCTTCCGGACCTTCCACCCCAGGGTGGTGGACGTCAACAACTTCCCCATGCAGGGAGAGCTGGCGGGTGCACCGGACACGACCCTCGCGGCCTCGCCCGGGGAGCCCCCCTCGGTCTGCTACGTGGGCAGCATCGCCGCGATCCGAGGCATCCGCGAGATCGTGCGCGCCATGGAGGCGGTGGACCAGGAGTGCCGGCTGCAGCTGGCCGGCGGTTTCAGCGAACCGGCCGTGGAGCAGGAGGTGATGACCTATGCCGGCTGGGCACGGGTCGAGGCCCTCGGCTACCTGGACCGCGACGGGGTGCGGCGCGTCATGGGCAGCTCGCTCGCCGGGCTCGTCACCCTGCATCCGGTGATCAACTACCTCGATGCGCTGCCGGTGAAGATGTTCGAGTACATGAGCGCCGGGCTGCCGGTGATCGCCTCCGACTTCCCGCTGTGGCGCGAGATCGTCGAGGGCAACGACTGCGGCCTCTGTGTCGATCCGCTCGACCCCGCGGCAATTGCCGAGGCCATCGACTTCCTGGTGGCCAATCCGGTACGGGCCCATGAGATGGGGGCCAACGGCCGGCGGGCCGTGGCCGAGCGTTACAACTGGCAGCAGGAGGAACGCAAGCTACTGGAGACCTACCGCAGCCTCTCTCGCGACGGGGTGGCGGCATGAAGCACGTCTGGATACTCAACCACTATGCCAAGCACCCGGACTCGGCGGGGGGGGTGCGGCACTTCCAACTGGCCCGTCATCTGCCCGCCCATGGCTGGCGCGCCAGCCTGATCGCCGCCAGCGTCGACCACCCGAGCGGACACCAACGGCTCGAGGAGGGCGAGCCGGCGCGGCTCGAGAGCTTCGATGGTGTCGACTTCCTCTGGCTGCGCACCTCGGCCTACCGTGGCAACGGCGGCGGGCGCATGAAGAGCATGCTCGAGTATGCACGGCAGGCGATTCGTCCCGCGCGCCTGGCCGGCCTCGAGCGTCCCGACCTGATCATCGGCTCCAGCGTGCACCCCTTCGCCGCCCTGGCCGGCTGGTGGCTGGCCAGGCGTCACCGGGTGCCCTTCGTGTTCGAGGTGCGCGACCTCTGGCCCCAGACCCTGATCGACATGGGGCGGCTGCGCGACGGCAGCCCGGCCACCCGGGCCATGCGTACCCTCGAGACCTTCCTCTACCGGCGCGCCTGGCGCGTGCTCACGCTGCTGCCCCGGGCACGGGACTACATCGTCCCCCGGGGCGTGCCGGCCGAACGGGTGGTATGGCTCTCCAACGGCGTCGACCTGGACGACTACCCGGATCCCGTCCCGCCGCCCCGGCGTCCGCCGGAGATGCCGCTGTCGCTGATGTACTTCGGCGGGCACGGCGAGGCCAACGGCCTGGAGGTGCTGCTCGAGGCGATGGGCCGGGTCAAGGCGATGCAACAGGGCACCGGCGCACCGGTGCAACTGCGGCTGATCGGCGAGGGTCCGGCCAAGGAGGCGCTGCAACGCCAGGCGACGCGACTCGGCCTCGACGGGCGCTGGGTGCGCTTCGAGCCCGCGGTGCCCAAGCGCGAGATCCCGGCGCTGGCCCGGGAGGCCGACGCCTTCGTGATCACGGTGCGCGACCTGCCGCGGCTCTACCGCTTCGGCATCAGCATGAACAAGCTGTTCGACTACATGGCCGCGGCACGCCCGGTGATCATCGCCTCCGCTGCGGTGAACGACCCGGTCTCTGACGCCGGGGCCGGCATCACGGTGCCGCCGGAGGATCCCGAGGCGCTGGCCGAGGCGATCCTGGCCCTGGTCGCTCTGTCGCCCGAGGAGCGCGCGGTACAGGGGCTCGCCGGTCGTGAGCACATGGAATCCGTCTACGACTACCGGATCCTGGCCGGCCGGCTGGCCGGCGTGATGAACGACGTCATGGAAGAAGAACGATGAAACGACTGCTCGACATTCTCGTCGCCCTGGTCGCCCTGGTGCTGCTGTCGCCGTTGCTGGCGGTGGTGGCCCTGCTGGTGCGGCTCAGGCTCGGTGCGCCGGTGCTGTTCCGCCAGACACGGCCGGGGCTGCATGGCCGGCCGTTCCGGATGATCAAGTTCCGCACCATGCGCGAGGCGTACGACGGCGCGGGCGATCCCCTGCCCAACGCGGAGCGCCTGACCCGGTTCGGACAATGGCTGCGTGCCAGCAGCCTCGACGAGCTGCCGGAGCTGTGGAACGTGCTCAAGGGGGACATGAGCCTGGTCGGCCCGCGTCCGCTGCTGATGGAGTACCTGCCGCGCTATGACGCCTGGCAGGCTCGCCGCCACGAGGTGCGCCCCGGCGTGACCGGCTGGGCCCAGGTCAATGGCCGCAATGCACTGAGCTGGAACGAGAAGTTCGATCTCGACGTGTGGTACGTGGATCACCATTCACTGAGGCTCGACCTGCGCATCCTGCTGCTCACGGTCAGGAAGGTGGTGGTGCGCGAGGGCATCGCCCATGACGGCGATGTCGCCATGCCCGAGTTCCGTGGAGGCCGCCATGACTAGTCGCCGACGCCTCGCCATCCTCGGTGCCAGTGGCCACGGCAAGGTGGTGGCGGACATCGCCGCCCAGGTCGGGTGGCGGGAGGTGGTCTTCTACGACGATGCCTGGCCCTCCCGAAGCCGTCACGAGCACTGGGCGGTGCGGGGTACCCTGGCCATGCTCCTCGATGACCTGCGCACCTTCGACGGTGTGGTGGTGGCGATCGGCCACAACGGCGTGCGCGACGCCAAGCTCGAGTCCCTTGCCGCCCATGGCGCCCGCCTCGTCACCCTGGTGCATCCCCGCGCCATTGTCAGTCCCCTGGCACGGCTGTCGCCGGGCTGCGTGGTGGTGGCCGGTGCCGTGATCAATGCCAGCGCCGTGCTCGGCCCGGGCTGCATCGTCAATTCCGGCGCCACCTTGGACCACGACTGTCGGCTGGGCCGCTGCGTCCATGTGGCGCCGGGGGCCAACGTGGCGGGGGACGTCGACATCGGCCACCGCAGCTGGATCGGGGTGGGCGCCTCGGTGAGGCAGGGTGTGACCATCGGTGAGGGCGTGATGGTGGGGGCAGGAGCCGCCGTGGTCGGCGACATTGCCGACCACCTCACCGTGGCGGGCGTCCCGGCTCGCCCGCTGGGCAGTGGTAGTGGGCCCACCGCCGCGGACGCTGATGACGACCCCCGCACGGTTGCTCCCGGCGAGCGTCGCGGCAGCGATGACAAGGACATGGACCGGGCCGCCCGGGCGCGTCGCCTCAGGCTGGCCACCTCACAAGGAGAATCATGATGCTCAACGGACCCTTTTCCCCCTGGCCCGCCTTTACCGAGGAGGAGGCCGGAGCCGTGCAGCGCGTGCTGCGCTCCAACCGGGTGAACTACTGGACCGGCCGGGAAGGCCGCGACTTCGAGCGCGAGTTCGCTCGTTTCGCCGACAGCGAATATGCGGTCGCCGTCGCCAACGGCACCACCGCCCTGGACCTGGCGCTCAAGGGCCTGGGCATCGGCGAGGGCGAGGGGGCAGGACGCGATGAGGTGATCGTCACCTCGCGTACCTTCCTCGCCTCGGCCTCGAGCATCGTCACCGCCGGGGCGGTGCCGGTCTTCGCCGACGTCGACCGCGACAGCCAGAACGTCACCGCCGAGAGCGTGGCCGCGAAGCTCACCCCGAATACCCGCGCGATCCTCGCCGTGCACCTGGCCGGCTGGCCCTGCGAGATGGAGGCGCTGACGGCCCTGGCCGACCGGCATGGTCTCTACGTCATCGAGGATTGTGCCCAGGCCCATGGCGCCCGCTACCGCGGGCGCAGCGTCGGTTGCCTGGGCCAGGTGGGCTGCTGGTCGTTCTGCCAGGACAAGATCATGACCACCGGCGGCGAGGGCGGCATGGTCACCACCAGCGACCGCGGCTTGTGGCAGCGCCTGTGGGCCTACAAGGACCACGGCAAGAGTTGGGAGGCGGTGTACGAACGCGAGCACCCGCCGGGGTTCCGCTGGCTGCACGAGAGTTTCGGCACCAACTGGCGCATGACCGAGATGCAGGCCGCCATCGGCCGGATCCAGCTCGCGCGCATGCCCGCGTGGACGGCCGCCCGCCGTGCCAATGCCGAGCGTATCTGGCAGGCCGCGGGCGAGAGCCCCGGGCTGCGCGTGCCGGCGGTACCCGGCCATATCGAGCACGCCGCCTACAAGTGTTACGTCTTCGTCGAGCCGGAGCGACTCGCACCGGGCTGGAGCCGGGACCGCATCATCGCCGAGATCGTCGCGCGCGGCGTGCCCTGCTTCTCGGGCTCCTGCTCCGAGGTGTACCGCGAGAAGGCCTTCGACGGCACCGGCTGGCGGCCGGCCCGGGCACTGCCGGTGGCCCGCGAGCTCGGCGAGACCAGCCTGATGTTCCTCTGCCACCCCACGCTGAACGAGGCCGAGATCGACAGGAGCTGCACGGTGCTGGGCGAGGTGATGTCGCGGGCCTGCGGCAGGCAGTGAGACAGCGCCGGGCAGGGGCATCGGGCCCCGCCCCGTCACGGAGAGACGACCATGAGAGATCTGCTGCAATCGCTGTTTCGCCTGCCGCGCAGGCGCAAGCGCACCATTCAGCTGCTGGCGGACTGCGCGCTGATCGCCTTCAGCTTCCTGCTGGCGATGCTGCTGCGCCTCGAGGACTGGGCCCCGTTGGGCGAGGCGCGCACCTGGGCGGCCCTGCTGGCGATGATTCCGCTGAGCCTGGCGATCTTCATGCGGCTCGGCTTCTACCGGGCGGTGATCCGCTACATGGGCCACAAGGCGATCCGCGCGGTGTTCATCGGCGTGAGCGTCTCGGCGCTGTCGCTGCCGCTGGCCAGCTACCTGTTCGCGCTGGGCATTCCCCGTTCGGTCCCCTTCATCTATGCCATGCTGGCGCTGTTGACCATCGGCGGGGTGCGGTTCGGGCTGCGCGCGATCTACCTGCGCAACCAGATCCGCCACAAGCAGCGGGTGGTGATCTACGGCGCCGGGGCGGCCGGGCGCCAGCTGGCGGTGTCGCTGCGCCATGGCCAGGAGTACCTGCCGATCGCCTTCGTCGATGACGCCCACAGCGTGCAGACCACCTTCATCGAGGGGCTCAAGGTCTATCCGCCACGCCAACTGGGCTACCTGGCGGACACCTACGGCGCCGAGCGGGTGCTGCTGGCCATCCCCAGCGTCAGCCGGGAGCGTCGTCGCGAGATCCTCGCCGACCTCGAGCCCCAGGGCTTCCCGGTGCAGACCATCCCCGGGGTGGCCGACATGGTGAGCGGCCGCGCCCGCATCAGCGAAGTGCGCGACGTGGCGGTGGAGGACCTGCTGGGCCGCGACCCGGTACCGCCGAATCCGGCACTGATGGATGCCAATATCCGCGGCAAGGTGGTCATGGTCAGCGGCGCCGGCGGTTCCATCGGGTCGGAGCTGTGTCGCCAGATCCTGCGTCATGGCCCGGTGCGCCTGCTGCTGCTGGACCTCTCGGAGTTCAGCCTCTACCGCATCGAGCAGGAGCTGCACCAGATCGCCGAGGCCGAGGGGCTCGAGGTGTGCATCAAGGCACTGCTCGGCTCGGTGCAGCACCGTTCGCGCCTGGAGACGGTGATGAAGGCCTTCGCCGTCCAGACCGTCTACCACGCCGCGGCCTACAAGCATGTGCCGATGGTCGAGCACAATGTGGTGGAGGGCATTCGCAACAACGTCTTCGGTACCCTCGAGACCGCGCGGGCCGCCATCGCCGCCGGGGTCGAGACCTTCGTGCTGGTCTCCACCGACAAGGCGGTACGGCCCACCAACGTCATGGGCGCGAGCAAGCGGCTCGCCGAGCTGGTCTGCCAGTCCCTGGCCGGGCATCAGCACCGGACCCTGTTCTGCATGGTGCGCTTCGGCAACGTGCTCGGCTCCAGCGGTTCGGTGGTGCCGCTGTTCCGCCGCCAGATCCAGGCCGGCGGACCGATCACCCTGACCCATCCCGAGATCACCCGCTATTTCATGACCATACCCGAAGCCGCCCAGCTGGTGATCCAGGCCGGCGCCATGGCCCGTGGCGGGGATGTCTTCGTGCTCGACATGGGCGAGCCGGTGAAGATCGCCGAGCTGGCCCGCCAGATGGTCCGGCTCTCGGGGCTCAGGGTGCGTGACGAGCGCCACCCGGATGGCGACATCGCCATCGCCTGCAGCGGCCTGCGTCCCGGCGAGAAGCTCTTCGAGGAGCTGCTGGTGGGCGATGACGTCGCCCCCACCTCGCATCCCCGCATCATGACCGCCCGGGAGGTGTGCTGGGAGTGGCCGCGGCTCGAGGCCTTCCTCGAGCGGCTCTTCCAGGCCTGCCGCGCCTTCCGCCACGACGACATCCGCGAGCTGCTGCTGGAGGCGCCCACCGCCTACCGCCCCCAGGGCACGATCGTCGACCTGGTGTGGCTGGAAAAGGCCGCGGCGCCTGCGGACGCCCGGCCACCGGCACCGGTCACCCGCCTGCGCCCGGCACTCGAGCGCCAGGGCCAGGCCTGAGGCAGGAAGGGCGGTACCACCGGGAGGGGTGTCGCCGCCTCGCAAGCCCGTCATACCGATAACCGCATCACGCCCCCGGGGCGTCCCGGGGCGCTGTTCATGGAGGAGCCAACATGTGTGGCATCGTTGCAGCCGTCGGGTCGGACAATGTCCTGCCCGTACTGATGGAAGGTCTGAAGCGTCTCGAGTACCGGGGCTATGACTCCGCCGGGGTAGCCCTGGTGGAGCGAGCCGGCAAGCTGGGCCGCGCCCGCGAGGTGGGCAAGGTGGCGGCGCTGGAGGCCGTGCTCGCCGGTGCCCCCCTGGTCGGCATGACCGGGGTGGCCCATACCCGCTGGGCCACCCATGGCCGGCCCAGCCAGGACAATGCCCACCCCCATGTCTCGGGCCGCATCGCCGTGGTGCACAACGGGATCATCGAGAACCATCGGGCCCTGCGGGCCGAGCTGGAGGCCGACGGCTACGCCTTCGCCTCGCAGACCGACACCGAGGTGATCGCCCACCTGGTCGAACGCGAGATGCACGGCGGCCGGAGGCTGCGGGACGCCGTCGAGCGGGCGGTAGAGGCCCTCGAGGGAGCCTATGCCCTGGGAGTGATCCATGCCGACGAACCCGACCGGGTGATCGGGGCGCGGCAGGGCAGCCCCCTGGTGGTGGGCATCGGCGAACACGGCCACTACCTGGGGTCCGACCCGCTGGCGCTCCTGCCGGTCACCGACCGCTTCGTCTACCTGGAGGACGGTGACCTGGTGATCGCCACCCGCGATGGCTGCGAGGTGCTGGCGCGCTACCCGGAGGGCGGCCGGCGCCCCGTGGTCCGCCCCGTGGCGCGCTACGAACACGCCGACCAGGCGGTGGGCAAGGGCGAGTTCGCCCACTACATGCTCAAGGAGATCCACGAGCAGCCGGTGGCGGTGGCCAACGCCCTCGAGGGGCGCCTGGGCGGCGACCGGGTGCTCGTCGAGGCCCTGGGCCCCGACGCCGAGCCCCTGCTCGCGGCGACGCGCCAGGTGCACATCGTCGCCTGCGGCACCAGCTACCATGCCGGCCTGGTGGCCCGCTACTGGCTGGAAGAGCTGGCCGGCGTGCCCTGCCAGGTGGAGGTCGCGTCGGAATACCGCTACCGGGAGGTGGTGGCCCAGCCCGGCACCCTGTTCCTGACGCTGTCGCAGTCCGGCGAGACCGCCGACACCCTGGCCGCCCTGCGCCATGCCCGCCGCCGGCAGGGCGCGGGGGCCTATGCCGGGAGCCTGGCGATCTGCAACGTCCCCGGCAGCTCCCTGGTACGGGAGTCCGACCTGGCGCTGATGACCCACGCCGGGCCAGAGATCGGTGTCGCCTCGACCAAGGCATTCACCACCCAGCTCACCGCCCTGATGCTGGTCACCCTCGCGCTGCGCCAGGTGCGCGACGGCGATCCCGCGCTCACCGCCCGCCTGGTCCGCCGGCTGCGCTATCTGCCCACCCTGCTGGGCGACACCCTGGCGCTGGATGGGGAGATCGCCCGGCTCGCCGGTGGCTTCGGTGACCGGCAGCATGCCCTCTTCCTGGGTCGCGGCAGCCAGATGCCCATCGCTCTGGAGGGGGCGCTCAAGCTCAAGGAGATCTCCTACATCCACGCCGAGGCCCATGCCGCCGGCGAGCTCAAGCACGGCCCGCTCGCGCTGATCGACGAGCGGATGCCGGTAGTGGCGGTAGCGCCGATGTCCCCGCAACTGGAGAAACTGCGCTCCAACCTGCAGGAGGTGCGGGCCCGCGGCGGCCAGTTGCTGGTGTTCGCCGACCCGGATGCCGGGATTCGCGCCGAGGAGGGCCAGGCGGTGGTCAGCGTGCCGGCGTGCTGCCAGTACCTGGCGCCGATCGTCTACACCCTGCCCCTGCAGTTGCTCTCCTATCATGTGGCGGTGGTGCGCGGCACCGACGTCGATCAGCCCCGCAACCTGGCCAAGTCGGTGACCGTGGAGTGAGGCTTGCGGGCTCCCGAGTGTCCCCTCCGCTGTGTCGGGGCACCCTTGGCCGTCTATGCTGGTCAGAAGAGTCTCGGCGGGCACCCGGGGGTTGCCAGGATGGCGACCGGGCATGGGCGGCCCGGAACGGCAACCGATTCAGCGGACGAACAGAGGCCATGATCGACGACGGACAGCATCGAACGGTGCCGGGACGGCTCGCCCGGTTGGCGCATGATCGACAAGACCAATGCCATGCCCGCCTCGCGGGCATGGCATTGGCGTTTTTCGGGCTCGGGTTTCTTGTCCTGCCCTGGTGGGCGTTGGCCATCGTGCCGTTGCTGCTGGGGCTGGCCGCCTTGCTCTCGGGTGAGCGGCCGCCGCTGCCCTTTCCCCGGCGCCAGGATCGCTGGGTCATGGCGGTGCTGTTGTGCTACGGGCTGAGCTGGGTGATCGCCGGGCCCTGGCACGACGAGGGACTCCGCGGGCTGAAGGAAGCCGCGCCGGTATGGCTGGCCCTGTTGGCCCTGGTGGCGCTGTCACGGCTCCGGGTATCCTCGGCCTGGCTGTGGGGCGGCGTCGCTGCCGGCAGCCTGGCGACCGGGGGCTGGGCGGTGTGGCAACGGCTCGTCGAGAACGCCTCGCGAGTCAATGGCCACGAGCCGCTGCATGCCATCCTGTTCGGCAACCTGGGCCTGCTCGCCGGCCTGATCTGCCTGGCCGGGTTGTGCTGGGCCTTCGGCCGGGAGCAGCGCCGGCGCTGGATGCTGCTGCTTGCCGTGGGGGGGCTCGCCGGGCTGATGACCTCGGCGCTGTCCGGCTCCCGGGGCGGTTGGGTCGGGCTGCCGTTGGCGCTCTGGGTGCTCTATCGCGGCTATGGCCCGCGGCTGGCGACGCGCTGGCGGCTGGCCGGGTTCGGGCTGCTGGTGCTGCTGGTGGCAGGGCTCTATGTCACCCCGCAGACAGGCGTGGAGCGGCGCGTCGATAATGCCGTCGCTAGCCTGGAGGAGTACCTGGCCGGGGACCCGGAGATGACCTCGGTGAGCGCCAGGGTCGAGATGTGGCAGGGGGCGATGCGGCTGATCGCCGAGCGTCCGCTGGTCGGCTGGGGGGCGCGCGGGTATCGGCAGGCGATGCGCGACCGCGGGGCGGCGGGGCTGCAGCATCCGGCCCTGGGGCGTTTCTGGCACGCCCACAACGACCTGCTCGACGCCTGGGCGAAGCGCGGGCTGCCGGGGTTGCTCACCCTGCTTGCCCTCTACCTGGTGCCCCTCTGGCTGTTCCTCGGCGGTATCCGCAGCGCTGCGCGTGAGCGCCGGGCCCTGGCGATGGCGGGCATCCTGCTGCCGGTGGCCTTCCTCGGCTTCGGGCTCACCTACAGCTTCCTGGCCTATCCGGCGGGTGGGCTGGTCTACGGCCTGCTGCTGGCGATCCTCTGGGGCCTCTACCGCCAGGTGCCGGTGACGGGCCAGGTCCGACGCTCAGGGGGCGATGCGGCGAAAGGTGAGGCTGATCCGTAGCCCGGGAATCCGGCGCGGCAACAGCGCATGCTGCAGCCGTCGCTGCACGCCGGGGCCCATCAGCAGCAGGCTGTCGTGGGGAAGCCAGGCGTTGAACCCTTCATGTTCCCGTTGCTTCCAGCGAAAGCGCAGGGGGCGAGCGGCGCCCAGGCTCACCGCGGCGATCAGCGGCTCGGGGCCCAGTTCGGGCTCGTCGTCGCTGTGCCAGCCCATGCGCTCCCCACCGCCCTGGTAGCGGTTGAGCAGCACGCTGTTGAAGTCGACGTCGAGGCCGGCCAGGGCCAGGCGGGCGATCACCGCCTCGCGAATCCTGGCGACCTCGGGGTGCCAGGGGGCGGGGGTGAAGTCCCGCCCCGAATAGCGGTAGTGGGCGTCCGGGGAGCCCATCCACACCTGGCGACGGGGAATCGGGTGCTCGCGGCCGTAGAGCCGCAACCGAGGCCGTTGCCAGGCGAGTTCGCGGTCGAGCCGCTCCAGTGCCCGGCCGGCGTCGGGCTCGCCGAGCAGGGCATCGAAGCGCATGAGCAGGGGCGCATCGAGCAGCGTCTCGCCGCCGACAGGGTGGCAGTCGCTCATGCCACCAGCATGCCACGGGCCCCGGCCGGCCGCCAGGCTCAGGTCGCGAGCGACAGGCTCGCCAGGGCGAAGCCGTAACCGATCATCGCCCCGGCCGCGACGTCGCTGAGGTAGTGCAGGCCGAGGCCGACACGGGAGAGGGCGATCAGCAGCGTCAGCGGCACGATCACGGGCAGCAGCCAGGGGGCATGGGCGGCCGTGAAAGTGCAGAACATCACCGCATGCATGGTGTGGCCGCTGGGAAAGCTGTAGCGATCCCGGGCCGGTTCGGTGCAGGCGATGGCGTGCTTGAAGGTGATGAAGGGGCGCTCACGGCAGAAGCGGGTCTTGATCAACCGGTAGACGACGATGGCGAGCAGGGCGGTGGCGGCGTACTGGGCCATCAGCCAGCCGCCCCGCGGGCCATGGAGCAGCGGCTGGACCAGGATCAGCGCCACCCACGCCGGCCAGTCACCGAGACGGCTGGCCAGGCGCAGGATGGCCAGCCAGGGGCGGTGCAGGCTGAGGCGGGCCAGGCGTTGACAGAGCTGCCATTCGAGCAGGTCGAGCCGTTCAAACACGGCAGGGGCGCGCGGTTTCATGGGTCGCCTCCCGGGCATGGGTCAGGGCGTCGAGGAAGTCATCGGCGATCGATGACCAGCCGAACTGCAGGGCCCTCCGGCGGGCGGCGCGTCCCAGCCGGGCGTAGCGGGCGGGTTGCTGGCAGAGACGGACCGCGGCCTCGCGGAAGCCGGCTTCGTCGCCCACCGGCAGGCTCACGCCGTTGATGTCGTCGTCGATCAGCTCGGCGCCGGCGGCGTGGCGGAAGGCCACCACCCCCAGGCCGCTGGCCATGGCCTCCAGCACCACATTGCCCCAGGTCTCGGAGATCGAGGGGAAGACGAAGAGGTCGGCGCTGGCGTAGTGGCGGACCAGGGCGTCGCGGTCGATGAAGCCGGTGAAGTGGGCGTCGGGCAAGGCCCTCTGCAGCGTCGCCCGGCCGGGGCCGTCGCCGACCACGACCAGGGTCAGGTCGGGCCGCGCATCGAGCATGGCGAGGAAGGTCTCGCGCAGCAGGTCGAGATTCTTCTCCGGCGCCAGGCGGCCCACATGCAGCGCCACCGGCCGGTGCTCGTCGCCGCCCCAGTGCCGTCGCAGCCCGGGATCGCGGTGGACAGGCGAGAAGCGCTCGCCGTCGATGCCCCGGCCCATCACCCTCAGGTTCTCGAAGCCCCGGGCGGCGAGCGCGCCGGCCTGCCGCCGGGTCGGCACCAGGGTGGCGGCACAGCGATTGTGGAAGGTGCGCAGCCGCCGGGTGACCAGCGGTGCCAGCCAGGGCAGGCCATAGTCGCGGCAGTAGTGGTCGAAGTTGGTATGCCAGCCGCCGACCACCGGGATCGACAGCAGCCGGGCCGCACGCTGGGCCGACCAGCCGAGCGGCCCTTGGGTCGCCAGGTAGACGACGTCGGGGCGCTGCTGGTGCCACAGCCGCACGATGGCCCGGGTGGCGGGCAGGCCGAAGCGGACCTCGCGGTAGCCCGGCAGGGGGACGGCCCGCACCCGCAGCTCGGCTTCCATGCCCTCGGCGCGGGGGGCGTCGGCGGCGACCGGCCGGGGGCGGATCAGCTGGAGGGCGTGGTCGTGGCGATGCAACTCACGACCGAGCTGCCCCAGGGTGTGGGCGACCCCGTTGATGTCGGGGGACCAGGTCTCGCTGACCAGGCAGATGCGCATGACTCTCCTCGTCCCGTCGCGGGCCCGAAGGGGCCCTGTCAGGAACCGAGGATGGCCGCCGGAGATGACAGGACGACGACACCGGGGTGAAGAGACGGTGACGCCGGCCGGCTCAACGGAGTATCCGGCGTGGGTCGATGGGCTTGCCACCGTGACGCAGGTCGAAGAGCAGGTCGAAGCGCTCGGTGGCGTTGCTGTAGCCCACCTCGCACACCTCATTGCCCCGGCTGACCCGGTCACCGTTGCCCACCAACGGCCTTTCGCACAGCGCATAGACGCTCTGCAGGTTGTCGGCATGATGGACGATCACCACCTGGCCGAGCTGGCGCATGCTGTTGGCGAAGCGCACCTCGCCGTCGGCCACCGACCTGGCCCGGGCGCCGCGGCCGGTGGCCAGCAGCATCGGCTGCAGGGTGCCGCGGCTGTCGGCGCCGAAGCGGCGCACGACGCGGTAGTCGTCCAGCGGCCAGGGCCAGTTGCGGGCCGAGGCGGGCAGCTCGCCGGGGTCCGGGAGGCTGGCCCGGGCAGGCGGGCTGCCAGCGCTGCTGCGGTTCGAGCCCCCGCCGCCGGCACTGGCCGCAGTGGGGGCGGGGGCGCTGGGAGCACTCCCGGTGAGCGGTACCCGGATGATCTGGCCGATTCGCAGGGCGGTGGGCTCCACCCCGGGGTTGGCGGCCTGGAGACGTGATACCCGGGTGTTGAAGCGCCGGGCGATGCCGGCATAGGTGTCGCCGGGGCGAACCTGATAGCGATAAGGGCCGCCGGAGGGGGCACGCTCCTGATGGGTCGGCATCAGCAGCCGCTGGCCGACGGCCAGGCGACGGGCGTTGACCCCGGGGTTGAAGCGCTGCAGCCGCTCGAGCGGCACGCCGCCACGCCGGGCGATAGCGCCCAGGGTGTCGCCGCGCTGGACCGTGACCCAGTGTCCGGACGTGCCGGGGTCGCTGCCGCGCTGCACCTCGCCGCCGCGACCGGCGCAGCCGGCCAGCAGCAGCACGATCAGGGTCAGGGCGAGAGCGAGGCGTCCTTGTCCTGCCACAGGGCGTTCAGCCATGAGTGGAAGCGTTCCTTGTAGTTCGGGTCGTCGTGGTAGTCGCCCTTCACCATCCAGGTGGGCACCTCCAGGCGCCGGGCGGTCAGGGTCACCGGCCCCTCCTCTCCGCAGAGGTAGCCCCAGAAGGTGGGGCGCGGGTTGTCGTAGTGCAGGGTCACGTCGAGGATACCACCGAGACGGTCGCCGAGCAGGCCCAGCACCTGGGCGATGCCGCCGGCCCGGGGCCGCAGCAGGTGGCGGTAGGGGGAGTCCTGGGCGGCATGCTTGGCGGGGGTGAAGCGGGTGCCCTCGACGAAGTTGTAGATGGCGATGGGGCGCTCGCGGGCATGGCGACACATGCGCTCGGTGGCTTCCCGGTCGCGCCGGGCCAGATGCGGATGCCGCTCGCGCTGTTCGCGGGTCAGGCGGCGCAGCATGGGGAACTCCATGGCCCAGAAGGCCAGGCCGACGATGGGGATCCAGATCAGCTGGCGCTTGACGAAGAAATGGGGCATGGGGAGGCGGCGATGCAGGGCGAAGAACAGCAGGAAGATGTCGGTCCAGCTACGATGGTTGGAGAGCACCAGCCACCACTGGTCGCGGGAGAGCCCCTCGGGGAGCTGGATGTCAAGGGTGGGCTTGAGCCAGCGGCGCATCCACCAGAGGTTGGAACCCACCCAGCGCAGCGCCACCTCGTTGAGGCCCTTGAGCACCAGGCGGCGCAGGCGGCGCCCGGGGGTGACCAGCTTGACCAGGGTCAGCACGACGAGCGGGATACCCCAGACGAGGGTGGTGAGGGCCAGCAGCAGGCTGCTGACGAGGCCCTTGAGGAACGGCATGCGCTCTCCTTAGTGCACCGGCTAGGTGATTCCGCCGACACCCCGGGGTGCCGAGCCGGCTAATCCTACTGCATGGCGCCCGGGCTGCCCAGCCACCTGGTGGTCGGGCCAGGGCCATCGCAGTTAGTTTGACGCTCGGTGCCGACCTGTCCCCGTCATGTCCAACGGCGATTGCCCTGCCAGGGTTCGGCGGTCGGGGGCGACCGGGAGGCAAGGCGGGCCAGCTACTCGCGCAGTTCCGGCAGGTCCTCGAACTGGGCCAGGGCCTCGGGATTGGCCAGCGCCTCGATGTTGGCCACCGGCCGGCCATGGACGACGTCGCGGACCGCCAGCTCCACCAGCTTGCCGGAGCGGGTGCATGGCAGGTCATCCACCTGGAGGATCCTGGCCGGGACGTGGCGGGGCGAGGCGTGGGTGCGGATGGTGTCGCGGATGCGCTGGCGCAACGCATCGTCCAGGGTCAGGCCGTCGCGCAGGCGGACGAAGAGTACCACGCGTACGTCGTCCTGCCACTGCTGGCCGATGCAGAGCGACTCCAGCACCTCGTCCACCTTGTCCACCTGGCGGTAGATCTCGGCGGTGCCGATGCGCACGCCGCCGGGGTTGAGCACGGTATCGGCGCGACCGTGGATGATCAGGCCGTCCTCCGCGGTGAGCTCGGCATAGTCGCCATGGGCCCAGACCCCGGGGAAACGGTCGAAGTAGGCGGCGTGGTAGCGCTTGCCGTCCGGATCGTTCCAGAAGCCCAGTGGCATGGAGGGAAAGGGTTGGGTGCAGACCAGTTCGCCCTTCTCGCCCACGGCACAGGGCTTGCCGGTCGCGTCGTAGACCGCCACCGCCATGCCCAGGCCGCGGCACTGCAGCTGGCCGCGGTAGACGGGACGAATCGGGCAGCCCAGGGCGAAGCAGGAGACGATATCGGTGCCTCCGGAGATGGAGGCCAGCAGCAGGTCCTCCTTGATCGCCCGGTAGACGTAGTCGAAGGTCTCGTGGGGCAGCGCCGAGCCGGTCGAGAGCAGCGTCCTCAGGGCCGAGAGGTCGTGGTCGCGCCCCGGGCGCAGTCCATCCTTGGCGCAGGCGGTCAGGTAGCGGGCGCTGGTGCCGAAGCAGGTCACGCCCTCGTGTTCGGCGAGTCGCCACAGTGCGGCCGGGTCGGGGGCGAAGGGGGAGCCGTCGTAGAGCACCAGGATGGCGCCCGAGGCGAGCCCCGAGACCAGCCAGTTCCACATCATCCAGCCGCAGGTGGTGTAGTAGAAGAGCACGTCCCCCTCGCCCAGGTCGCAATGCAGGCGGTGCTCCTTGAGGTGCTGCAACAGGGTGCCGCCGGCGCCGTGGACGATGCACTTGGGCCTGCCGGTGGTGCCGGAGGAGTAGAGGATGTAGAGCGGATGATCGAAGGGCAGTGCGATGAACTCGAGCGGCTCGCCAGGCGCCGCGAGGTAGTCGTCCCAGGCCACGGCCTCGTCGATGCCATGGGTCTCGGGGGCGGCCTCGGGATCGAGGAAGGGGAAGAGCACCAGCCGCTCGAGTTTCGGCAGTTGGGCAGCGAGTGCCTTCAGGCGGTCGTGGAGGGCGATCGCCTTGCCGTTCCAGTGATAGCCGTCGCAGCCGACCAGCACCTTGGGTTCGATCTGGCCGAAGCGGTCGAGCACTCCCTGGACACCGAAGTCCGGCGAGCAGGAGGACCAGACGGCGCCGAGGCTGGCGGCAGCCAGCATGGCGATCACCGCATGCTCGCTGTTGGGCACCAGACCCGCCACTCGGTCGCCGGCTTCCACGCCGCTGTCACGCAGGGCCCGGGCCAGGCGGGCCACTTGGTCATGGAGCTCGGCGTGGCTGAGTTCCTGGCGCCGTCCCCGCTCGTCGCAGGCGATCAGCGCCGGGGTGTCGTCGCGGCGGCGCAGCAGGTTGGCGGCAAAGTTGAGGCGCGCCTCGGGGAACCAGCGCGCCCCGGGCATCGCCGTGGGGTTCTCCAGCACCCGCTGTCCCGGTTCACCGATCGCTCCCAGCGTCCAGACCCGCGACCAGAAGGTCTCCGGGTGGTTCAGACTCCAGGCATGCAGGTCGGCATAGTCGGTGAAGGGGAGGCCGGTATCGGCTGCCAGTTCGTGCATCAGGGCGGCCAGCCGGCTGGCCTCGCGGCGCAGGGGATCCGGTCGCCAGAGGGGAGTGGCCATGGTTGCCTCGCTGTGTTGCTATGCTCTCCTGACTAGATGTGTTGCTATGCTCTCCTGACTAGATGTGTTGCTATGCTCTCCTGACTAGAAACGTAGCAGCTATCGGCACGTGTCGGCCGAGGACAGGGTGGCCGCCAGGATCTCCTGCAGTGCCTGGGCGGCCACCGACAGTTCCCGGCCCGCGGGGCTCAGCACGCCCACCGGCCGGGCGATCACCGGGTCGGTGAGTGCCAGGCAATGCCCGCCCAGTTCGTGCATCTGTTGGCGGCAAAGTGCGGGGACGGCACTGACCCCCAGGCCACTGGCCACCATGCGCCCCACGGTCACCAGCTGATGGCTCTCGAAGGCGACCGGCAGCTCGATCCCCTGGACCGCCAGTTCGTGCTCGAGCAGCAGGCGCACCATGGAGGGGCGTTGCAGGGTGATGAACTCATGACGCAGCAGCTCGGCCCAGCACGCCGTCGTCGCTTCGGCCAGCGGTGAATCCGCCGGTACCACTGCCACGAAACGGTCCTCGAACAGCGGCGTGAACGCCAGTCCGTCGCTGGCGTCGGGCTCGAAGGCGATACCCAGCTCGACGCGCTGATGGCGCACCATGTCGATCACCTGCTCGTTGATCACGTCATGCACCGTCACCTTGATGCGCGGGTGGCGACAGCGGAAGGCCATCAGCGCCGTTGGCAGTTGGTTGCAGGCGAAGGAGGGCATGGCAGCCAGCGCCACCCGCCCCAGTTGCAGGGTGAAGTGCTGGCGCATCACCTCTTCGGCGTTGTCCCAGTCGGCCAGCAGGCGCTTGGCCAGTGGCACCAGGGACTCGCCCTCCGGCGTCAGGCGCACGCTGCGCGTGGTGCGGATCAGCAGGCGGCCGCCGAGGCTCTCCTCGAGCCCCTTGACCGCCAGGCTCAGCGCCGGTTGCGAGAGGTGGAGGTGCTCGCAGGCCTGGGTAAAGCTCAGGGTCTGGGCCACGGCGAGAAAGGCGCGAAGCTGTTTGACGGTCATGGCATGCTACCAAGGTTCAATTTATGTCATTGTTTTATTAATCGATAAGAAAAACAAACTTAACAAATATATCGCCGCGAACAACACTGGGCCAGGACATCACGGCAACCCGCGACATTCATCCATCCCACAACAACACGAGGCGCCACTATGGCCGGATTCGACAAGCGTGTGTACTCCTATGAAGAGGCAATGGACGGCATCGAGAGCGGCATGACCGTGATCGCCGGCGGCTTCGGGCTCTGCGGGATTCCCGAGAACCTGATCGCCGAGATCAAGCGTCGCGCCGTCAAGGACCTCACGGTCTACTCCAACAACTGCGGGGTGGATGGCTTCGGCCTCGGCCTGCTGCTGGAGGATCGCCAGATCAGCCGGATCTACGCCTCCTACGTCGGCGAGAACGCCCTGTTCGAACGCCAGATGCTGGAGGGCGAGATCGAGGTGGTGCTCACCCCCCAGGGCACCCTGGCCGAGAAGATGCGTGCCGGCGGCGCCGGGATTCCCGCCTTCTACACCGCGACCGGCTATGGCACGCCGATCGGCGAGGGCAAGGAGGTCCGCGAGTTCGACGGGCGCCACTACATCCTCGAGGAGTCGGTCGTCGGCGACTTTGCCATCGTCAAGGGCTGGAAGGCCGATCGCTACGGCAACGTCATCTATCGCGACACCGCCCAGAACTTCAACCCGATGGCCGCCACCGCCGGCAGGATCACCGTGGTCGAGGTCGAGGAGATCGTCGAGCCCGGGGAACTCAGGCCCGACCAGATCCACACCCCGGGCATCTATGTCGACCGCATCATCCAGGGCACCTTCGAGAAGCGCATCGAGAAGCGCACCGTGCGCGAAGGCTGAGCACGGCCTGCGCCGCCGACGGCCGGCCCCGGGGCCGGCGCTTCTCCACCGAACACAAGAGGCAACAAGATGGCACTCACTCGCGAACAGATGGCACAGCGCGTGGCGCGCGAACTCCAAGACGGCTTCTACGTCAACCTGGGCATCGGCATCCCGACCCTGGTGGCCAACTACATCCCCGAGGGGATCGACGTCATGCTGCAGTCCGAGAACGGCCTGCTCGGCATGGGGCGTTATCCAACTGAAGCCGAAGTCGACCCGGACATGATCAACGCCGGCAAGGAGACCGTCACCGCCCGCCCGGGCGCGGCGATCTTCTCATCGGCCGAGTCCTTCGCGATGATCCGCGGCGGTCATGTGGACCTCACCGTACTGGGCGCCTTCGAGGTCGACCAGAACGGCAACATCGCCTCCTGGATGATCCCCGGCAAGCTGATCAAGGGCATGGGCGGCGCCATGGACCTGGTGGCCGGTGCCGAGAACATCATCTGCACCATGACGCATGCTTCCAAGCATGGCGAGTCCAAGCTGCTCGAGAAGTGCAGCCTGCCGCTGACCGGCGCCGGCTGCATCAACCGGGTGCTGACCGACCTGGCCTACCTGGAGATCAAGGATGGCGCCTTCATCCTCAAGGAGCGCGCTCCCGGCGTCTCGGTCGAGGAGATCGTCGAGAAGACCGCCGGCAAGCTGATCGTCCCCGATCACGTGCCGGAGATGACCTTCGAGGCCTGATCCGCCTGCATGGCATCACCCCACGGCCCGGACGCCCGACGTCCGGGCCGTGTGCGTTCCAGGGCCGGCGTCGACGGCTGTCGAAAAACTGACCATTCCGTGGTCGAGGCGGCCGGCATGGCGCCTGTCGGGGCTTTCTCCGGGCTCTTGCACAGCGTTATCCACAGATTCTGTGGATGAATGTGGCGGCCGGCTCAGGACATCTCGCAGCGGGTATGGTGCGGTAGCAGCAGCTCGGCGGCGCGCTCCTGGTTGGCGCTGACCTGCTTCTGTACCAGCGCCACGCCGCCCAGCTCGATGCGGTGTTCGTCGCCCTCGGCGAAGGCCAGGCGCTGCGACGCGGTGGGATAGAAGCGATAGTCGAGCAGCGGCGAGATGGGAAAGATGCCGTGGTGGCGATCGGGGTTGCCGGTCAGCCCCACCTGGCGCATCTGCAGGTCGAGGTCGATGAGGTCATGGCCCAGACGCTGGCAGTCGAAGCCGGCATGGTGCATGCGTGGCCCCATCACCGCGAGCCAGCCGGCGAGCGGGTGGGCCCGGCGCAGGGCCTGGTAGGTCGGCCAGTCGGGCATCGGCCAGGGGCGACCGCGACAGAGCAGGTTCTGGCCGCGGCGGTCCTCCGGCGGTGCCTGGGCGACCAGCGCCTCGAGACACTGGCGAGGGCCGCGTGACAACGTGCCCAGCTGCAACTCGGCCAGGACCAGCCAGGCGGCGTCGCCGGGCGGGGCGAGCAGCGACACCAGCAGGCCGCGGTCGGCCATGGCATGACGGTGCTGGCGGCGGTAGCCGAAGTGGGCCAGGGTCGGCAGCAGGGCATCGATGCCGTAGGGGCCGTGATTCAGGGTGAGGATCGCGAGGTACTCCGCCGGTGCCTCCATCGGCCAGAGTCGCAGCCCGCCGATGTCCGGGTGCTGATGAACATAGTCCAGCCACAGTTGCTGAACGAATTCTTCCCGCTGCATCTTGCATGTCCCTCTGTCCGTGATGCCCTCCGGCCCCGAACTGGCCGTGTCAGGCGAAAGTATAGGCAGAGGGCCTCGTGGGCCATTCAACGAGGGAAAGACGTTTCCGGACCGGCGCGCGTTACCACGCGGCGGAAAAAGGCAGAACGCCGCCACCCGGCGGGGTGGCGGCGTCGCGAGGCGGGTTCCGGCTGTCGGATCAGCCGACGACGGGCATCAGGCTGTGGTCGCGCACATAGCGGTCGAACTCGGTGAAGCCGCCGACATGGGTCTGGTCGACGAAGATCTGCGGCACGGTGTGGACGGGCTTGCCGATGGTCTTCTCCATGTCGGCCTTGGTGATGCCTTCCTGGTGGATGTCGACGTAACGAAAGCCGTCGATGGCCTTGGCGGCCTCGAGCCTTTCGGCGAGCTGTACGGCGCGCACGCAAAAGGGGCAGCCGGGGCGACCGAAGATGACGACGAACATGAGCGATCTCCTGGTGCTCGTCACGAGCACGGGCTAGGGGTCAAGGGGGAAGAGGGAAAGACAAATCGGGCCGCCATTGTGACCGATGGCGGCTGTCCTGGCCAATAGGGCGGGGCTAGGCCACCGATTGCGGGGGACTATCGGCGGGCGGCCCCTGGCGTCAGGGGATGTCCAGCTCGCCACCGTCGGCGCGACGCAGCAGCTCGCCGAGCTCTCGGTGGATGCCCGGGCTCGTCACCAGCAGGTTCTCGCCGTAGAGGTCCTCGGGGATACCCTCGGGGCACGGGTAGAGGTGTCCGGCGCGGGCGCCGGCCTCGCGGGCGATGAGCCAGCCGGCGGCGAAGTCCCAGGGCGAGACGCTCTCGTAGTAGGCATCGAGCCGGCCGCAGGCCACGTCGCACAGGTCCAGCGCTGCCGAGCCGTTGCGGCGCACGTCCTGGCAGTGGTCGAGCACCGCGGCGAGGCGTCGCATCAGCGGCGGGCGGCTGTCGCGGCGGTAGGGGAAGCCGGTGCCCACCAGGCAGCGTTGCAGGTTGCCGGTCTTGCTGGCCTGGATCGGCGCGTCATTGCACCAGGCGCCCTGGCCGGCGATGGCGGTGAAGGTCTCGTCGAGGAAGGGGGCGTGGACCACCCCGACCCGGATGCGGCCCTCGTGTACCCAGGCGATGGAGACGGCCACATGGCGAAGCCCGTGGGCGAAATTGACGGTACCGTCGATGGGGTCGACCACCCAGAGTGGCTCGGGCCGGTTCAGGTTGCTGCGGTCCGGGGCCAGCTCCTCGCTCAGTCGCGCTTCGCCAGCGAAGTGCTGCTGGAGGCGCTCGCTGATCCGGGTGTCGACCGCCACGTCGACGTCGGTGACCAGTTCGTGGCCCTGCTTGTAGCGGTGGCCGAAGGTCTGGCGGCTGCGGGCGTCGACGATCAATCGGCCCGCCTCCCGGGCGATGTCGACGGCGATCTTCAGGCGCTCGGCGGGCGTCATGGGCACTTCCTCATGGGGATGTCGCGGGTGATTGGGCCTGTTCATGCTAGCAGGTCGATGCGGCACTGCCGAACCTCGCCCCGGTCGGTATACTGGAGGTCGCGAAGGAGGACACGATGCAGGCCCTGAGTCCCGAACAGTATGCCCGGCTGCGTGAGCTGGCCGGCACCTGGACCCGCTGCCATCTCAAGGCGGCCAAGCACGATGCTCGCTTCAACCCCAGGCTGACGGCCGACGCCCTCTGCTTCCGGTGCCAGGGCGAGTACTTGCTGGGGGCTCTGATCACGCCACTGTCGCTGTCGCTGGTGCTGTTGCCGGACGAGGAGTCGCCTCCGCCGCCGCCAGAGCAGGGCACCCGTCGCGTCTCGCTGCCCTCGGGCACCTACGGCTTTCGCGCCGAGTGTCTCGACGAGACCCTCTGGCTATGGCGCTGTGAGCTCCTCGACGACCTCTCCGATGTCGCCTCGAGGCAGGAGGCCAGCCGACTGGCCCAGCAACTGATGGAGCGGGTCATGGCGCCGGCGGCGCCCGGCGGCTGAGCTGGCGCCGGCCGGGCGCGCGCCTTATGCTGATGATCGGTCCCCCTCTCCGAGATGATCCGAACACAGCAAGGAGCCATGCATGACATCGTCTGCGACTTTCACTCCCCGCGTCGCCCTGGTCACCGGGACCAGCAGCGGCATCGGCGAGGCCGTGGTGCGTCACTTCTGCGAGCAGGGCCACCAGGTGCTGGCCGTGGACTTCAACCCGGCCGGCAAGGAGGTCGCTGAGAAGGCCGGAGCGGCCTTCTTCCAGGCCGACCTGACCGACGGCGAGGCCTGCAAGGCTGCCGTCGCCGAGGCGATCAAGCGCTTCGGCCGCGTCGATATCCTGGTCAACAACGCCGGTATCCAGCATGTGTCGCCCATCGAGGAGTTCCCCGAGGCGAAGTGGCGCCAGATCCTCGACCTGATGCTGACGGCGCCCTTCCTGCTCAGCCAGGCGGTATGGCCCTCCATGCGCGAGCACGGCTGGGGGCGCATCATCAACATCGCCTCGGTGCATGCCCAGGTGGCCTCGCCCGGCAAGTCGGCCTACATCAGCGCCAAGCACGGCATGATCGGCCTGACCAAGACCGCGGCGCTGGAGGGGGGCTCCCAGGGCATCACCGCCAACGCCGTCTGCCCGGCCTACGTGAAGACCCCGCTGGTGGACAACCAGATCGCCGACCAGGCGAAACTGCACGGCATGGACGAACAGGAGGTGATCGAGAAGGTCATGCTCAAGAACGCCGCCGTGAAGCGCTTGATCGCCCCGGCCGAGGTGGCCGAACTGGTGGCCTATCTCGCCTCGGACGCCGCCGGCGCCGTCACCGGCTCAAGCTACAACATCGACCTGGGCTGGACGGCGCAATGACCCGGCTTCGCCGGGAGCTGTAAGCTGGAAGCTGGAAGAAAAACCGTTGCCCCCGGCTCCTTCGGGAGTACTGCCCTGGCTTACGGCTTACGCGAGCGGCGCCGGGGACAGGTCGAAGTGGAGGTCTTTTTCCAGGGAAGGAAAAAGTAGTGCCCAGGGAGGGGTTCACAGCGCCTCCACGTAGACCTGTCGCCGGGATAGCCGCGACTTCAACCTCCAACCTACCAGCCGAAACCTCGCCATGCTCGAAGGTCAGCGCCTGACCGGCCGCTTCTGCAGCTTGCGCTGCAGGGTGCGGCGGTGCATGCCCAGGGCGCGGGCGGTGGCGGAGATGTTGCCGTCGTGCTCCTGGAGCACCTTCTGAATGTGCTCCCAGGTGATGCGGTTGATCGACGGCGGATGCTCCGCCACCTCGGCATCCGGGTCGCCCTCCTGCTTGAACAGGGCGGCGATCACCTCGTCGGCGTCGGCCGGCTTGCACAGGTAGTTCACCGCGCCGAGCTTGATCGCCTCCACCGCGGTGGCGATGCTCGAGTAGCCGGTCAGCACCACCACGCGGCAGCCCGGTACCACCTCGAGCAGCTCGGGCAGCAGCTTGAGCCCCGACTCGTGCTCGAGCTTCAGGTCCAGGGTGGCCAGTTCCGGCGCGAGTCGCCGAGCCAGCGACAGGGCCTGCTCGGCGTCGTGGGCCACCGCGACCTCGTAGCCGCGGCGGGTCATGGCACGGTCCAGCACATGGCAGAACATCTCGTCGTCATCGATGATCAGCAGGCGTTGTGCGGTCTCTTGCATGGGGGCCTCGCAGGGGAGTCGTCGAGCGCGGGTGGCGGTTCACTCCGTGGGTGCTCTTTGCGGCAGGGTCACCTCGGTGAGGGTCCCGCCTTCGGGATGATTGTACAGGCTGACGCCGCCGCCGAAGCGGTTGATGGTGGCGTGGGTCAGGAACAGGCCGATGCCCATGCCCTTGCTCTTGGTGGAGACGAAGGTCTCGCCGAGCTGGTCGGCGATCGACAAGGCTACCCCGGGCCCGTGGTCGCGGATGTCGATGACCACGTCGTCGGCGCTCCAGTCCAGGCGGATGGCGATATCGTCGGGATTGGCATCGGCGGCGTTGTTGAGCAGGTTGGTCAGCGCCTGGTCCAGGGTGGGGTCCACGGCAAGCCAGGGGCGGCCGCGGTGCTCGGCGACCTCGAGCCGATAGCCGACGTCGGGGCGCAGCACCAGCCAGCGCTGTATCACCTCGGCGAGCCACCGTTCGGCGTCGAGAATCTGCGGTTCGGCCAGGCGTCGCCGGTCGGCGCTGGCCACCAGGTGACGCAGCCGCGACTTGCAGATGTCGACCTGCTGGCGCAGCAGCTCCAGGTCCTTCTCCAGCGGCGGGTTGCCGCGTGCCTCCTCACGCATCTCGCTGAGCAGTACCGCCATGGTGGAGAGCGGCGTGCCGAGCTCGTGGGCGGTGCCCGCGGCCTGGGTCGCCACGGCCAGCACCTGCTCGTTGCGCAGCGCCGACTCCCGGGTATGCGACAGTGCCTGGTCCCGGCTGCGCAGGGCATGGGCCATCTTGTAGATGAAGAAGGTCACCAGGCCCGCCGAGAGGCCGAAGTTGAGCCACATGCCCAGCACGTGGAGGTTCAAGGGGCCGGTGGCATGCCCCTGGCCGAGCTGGGGCACCGGCTGGTAGAAGGCCATCAGGAACGTATAGGCCCCCATGGCCGTTCCGGCGATCGCCCAGGCATGACGCCAGGGCAGGGTGGCCGCGGCGATGGTCACCGGCACCAGGTAATAGGTGATGAAGGGGTTGGTGGAGCCGCCGGTAAAGTAGAACAGCAGGGTCAGGCCGGCCACGTCGGCCAGCAGGTGGACCAGGTATTCGTTGTGGGTGACGGCCCGGGGACGGCCCAGGCGCCACCAGGTCGCCACGTTGATCAGCGCCATGCAGGTGATCACCGCGATCACCGCCGGCACCTCGAGCTTGAAGCCGAGCAGCTCGATGCCGATGAGGATGGCAGCGAGGAAGCCGGTCCAGGTGATCCCTCGCACGAAGGTCAGGCGTACCAGGTTGCGGCTGGGGGTGGACAGCGGCAGGGGCAGGGCGGCGGGCATGGTCTCTCCACGGTTCATTGCCCGACGATGATAACCGATCACGCCCGGGGGCCGACACGCTCCCGAGGTCGGCCGCCAGAGTATGCCCGCCCGGCCGGTCGCGTACACAGGGCTATGTAGCGAGTGGCGCCGGGGGCAGGCCGAAGAGGAGGTCCTACGCCAGGGGTGAGGAGCACTGCTCCGAACGGGCTGGCCATGGATGGCCAGCACCGGTCCTGCAAGCGAAGCGGGACGCGAGAGCGAAGCAGGGCGTCGGTAGCGCCCATGGAGGGGTTTACAGCGCCTCCTCGCAGGCCTGCCGGCGGATCAGCCCCGAGCAATGCTGCTACTGCGATAGCCCTGGACGCGTACCGCGGCAGGGTGCAGGCCGCGGGCCCGACGCGTTATCATGGGCACTTCGGCTCCCGACACTGGGGCCCTTCCCTTCGAATCCTCAAGATCACATTCGAGTTCTGATCAGGCGGCATTGATGTCAAACCCCACCCTGGCCCGTGAAGTCGGGCTTCGACGCACCTTCGCGATCATCTCGCACCCCGACGCGGGCAAGACCACCATCACCGAGAAGATGCTGCTGTTCGGAAACGCCATCCAGCTGGCCGGCTCGGTGAAGAGCAAGCGCGCCGAGCGCCACGCGACCTCCGACTGGATGAAGATGGAGCAGGAGCGTGGCATCTCGGTGACCACCTCGGTGATGCAGTTCCCCTATGGCGGGCGCGTCGTCAACCTGCTCGACACCCCCGGCCACGAGGACTTCTCCGAGGATACCTACCGCACCCTGACCGCAGTGGACTCGGCGCTGATGGTAATCGACGGGGCCAAGGGCGTCGAGGCGCGGACCATCAAGCTGATGGAGGTGTGTCGCCTGCGCACCACGCCGATCCTCACCTTCGTCAACAAGATGGACCGCGACATCCGCGACCCCATCGAGGTGATGGACGAGGTCGAGACGGTGCTCGACATCCAGTGCGCGCCGATGACCTGGCCGATCGGCATGGGGCGCGGCTTCAAGGGCGTTTACCACCTCTACAACGACGTCATCCACCTCTACACCCAGGGGCAGGGGAGCCGCATTCCCGAGGACAGGCGGATCGAGGGGCTCGACAACCCCGAGGTGGACGCAGTGCTCGGCGAGGACCTGGCCGAGGAGCTGCGCATGGAGGTGGAACTGGTGCGCGGGGCCTCCCACTCCTTCGACCACGCGGCCTACCTGCGCGGCGAGCTGACCCCGGTCTACTTCGGCACGGCCATGGGCAACTTCGGCGTGCGCGAGATGCTCGATGGCTTCGTCGAGTATGCCCCGCCGCCCCAGCCCCGCGAGACCGATACCCGCACCGTCGAGGCCGAGGATGGTCGCTTCACCGGCTTCGTGTTCAAGATCCAGGCCAACATGGACCCGAACCACCGCGACCGTATCGCCTTCCTGCGCGTCTGCTCGGGGAAGTACGAGAAGAACATGAAGATGCGCCATGTGCGCATCGGCAAGGACGTCAAGATTGCGGATGCGTTGACCTTCATGGCCTCGGACCGCTCCCAGGTGGAGGAGGCCTGGCCCGGCGACATCATCGGCCTGCACAACCATGGCACCATCCAGATCGGCGACACCTTCACCCAGGGCGAGGACATGCGCTTCACCGGCATCCCGCACTTCGCGCCGGAGCTGTTCAAGCGCGTGCGGCTCAAGGATCCGCTGAAGATGAAGGCGCTGCAGAAGGGCCTGCAGCAGCTCTCCGAGGAGGGGGCGACCCAGGTGTTCATGCCGCTGGACAACAACGATCTGATCCTCGGCGCCGTGGGGACCCTGCAGTTCGACGTGGTGGCCCATCGCCTCAAGGAAGAATACAAGGTCGACTGTGTCTACGAGGGGGTGAACGTCAATACCGCCCGCTGGATCTACAGCGACGACGCCAAGAAACTCGACGAGTTCAAGCGCAAGGCGAGTACCCATTTGGCGATGGATGGCGGTGGCTACCTGACCTATATCGCCCCAACCCGGGTCAACCTGCAGATGACCCAGGAGCGCTGGCCGGAGATCCGTTTCCAGCCGACCAGGGAGCATTAAAGCCTTCTGCAGCGCCGAGTGACATTCATGTGCTTGGCCCTGTTTCGGGTCGACTGCAGCATATGCTGGCCGGCGCTTGGCACGTGCACAAGCGAACCTCATTCTTCAGGGATGAAGAATGGAGCGCCCAGGGAGGGGTTCACAGCGTGTGAGCGTTGCACGTGGCAAGGTCAGCCGGCCTTACTCGAAGGCTGTCTGGCCTGATGCCGAGGTATACCGTGAGCGATCTCGACCTGATCGACGCCCACTGCCACCTGGACTTCCCCGATTTCGACGCCGACCGCGAGGCGGTGTTGGAGCGGGCCAGGGCGGGGGGCGTGCGTCGTTTCGTGGTGCCGGCCACCACCCGGGCGCGCTGGGCGGAGGTGCTGGCGCTGGGCAGCCGCGATGACGTCGATATCTGCCTGGGGCTGCATCCCTGTTTCATGAATGAGCACGCCGAGGGGGCTATCGAGGCGTTGGCGCAGGCTCTCGACCAATATCCCGAAGTGGTCGCCGTGGGCGAGTGCGGCATCGATGCCCGCTTCGCGGAGACCCTCGACGCCCAGTGGCGGCTCTTCGATGCCCAACTGCGCCTGGCCAAGGCGCGCCGGTTGCCCGTGGTGATCCACTGCGTGCGGGCCAACGACCAGGTCGCCAAGCGGCTGCGCCAGCTCGACCTGCCCGCGGGCGGGCTGATCCACGCCTTCGCCGGCTCACCGCAACAGGCGCGCAAGTTCCTCGACCTCGGCTTCAAGGTGGGGCTGGGCGGCGCGGTCACTCATGAGCGTGCCCAGCGGCTGCGCCGCGCCGTGGCCTCGCTGCCGAATGATGGCTATGTGCTGGAGACCGACAGCCCCGACATGCTGCTCGCCGGCCACCGGGGGGAGCGCAACGAGCCGTCGCGGGTGGCCGAGGTGTGCCGGCTGGTGGCGGAATTGCGCGGGCAGAGCGAAGAGGGGGTGGCGGCGGACAGCACCGCCACGGCCAGAGCGCTGTTCGGGTTGGATAGCGGCTGAGACCATGGGCGCACCCGCCATGTAGGAGCTCAGCTCCGCTGGGCGATTGCGGCGCGAAGCGTCGCCAGGCGGTCATCCGAACCGTCAGCGAAACCCGCCCGGGCGCCTGCGGCGCCAATCGCTCGGCAGAGCCGGGCTCCTACAGAGCCCAGTCCACCATGGTGCCTTACTTCGTCGCCAGGCTCTCCGGGTCCAGCCGCTCCAGCGGGTAGGGCAGCTTCAGCAGCTTGAGCTTCTGGCCGGCAACGCGCAGCGGCGGGGTCGGCTCCTTGATGCTCATCACCGCCAGCACCTCGGCCTCGCCGTAGGCGTCCAGCTCGGCGGCCAGCACCTCGCCGAACGACTTGTCCTCGGCGTCGTGAATGGTGCTGCCGAGTTCGGGCAGCAGGCTACCGTCGAGCTGGGCGCGCACCAGACGCTTCTTCACCTGGCCGCGGAAATGGGCCCGGGCCACCACCTCCTGCCCCGTGTAGCAGCCCTTCTTGAAGCTGATGCCGCCGAGTGCCTCCCAGTTGATCATCTGGGGCAGGTAGGCGTCGCGCTGGCTGGCGTCGAGCCAGGCCAGGCCGGCCTGGATGTCGTGCAGCCGCCATACCGCATTGCCCACCGGCGTGGCATGCTCGGCCAGGCGCTGCCAGGCCTCAGTGGCCTTCTCGGCGGGCAGGCAGACCAGCAGCCGGGGCCGCGGCCCCGGGTGGGCCAGCACCTGGATCTCGCCGTTGCCGGCCTGGTGCCAGGGTTTCGGCGGGATGACATCGAAGCGCACCTCGGCGAGGGCCGATGCCTCGCGGCCGATCAGCCCGAGCAGCACCAGGTCGTCACGCGCCTCGAGCTCCACCTTGTAGAAGGCGGCGAACTTCTTCAGGTGATCGGTCAACGGGCCCACCAGGCTGCGATGCATCACCAGCCGGTAGCGTTCCGGCGCTACCCGCCACAGCTGGGCATTGGCCAGCATGCGCCCCTTGGGGGTACAGAAGCAGGTGAGGGGCGCGAACTCGCTGTCGGCCAGGGTCACCTGGGCGCTGGTCTGGCCCTGCAGGAATTTCTCGGCATCGTGACCCGTCACGTCCAGTACGCCGAGATGGGCCAGGGGCGTCATCACCGTGGCTTCCAGCGCCTGCCGAGCCGGCGCCGGCGACTCCTGCGATGCCGGATCGAACTCGACCCGGTCCTCGGCCTCCTGCCGGCCACCCAGGGTGGCGATCCACTCGTTCATTCCGGAGCTCCTGTCGTCGGTCTCGCTCGGTCGATGTCTAAGAGCCTGTCGGACTTAACGCTGATCTACTGCGACACCCGGGCTTTCGGCCAATTTCATTCGATCTGCTTCGTTAAATAGCCCGCTATTCGCTTCATCAGATCGATAAACTTGTCTCGAAATCCGTGTCTCTCGCGACGATCGGTCAAATCCGACAGGCTCCTGGGAGTGTAATGCGGGCGCTGTGGCGTCATTGCAACCGCTGCCGGAACGCCGTGGCCATGCTAGACTCGGGGTCTGTTCTCATGCATTCACGACAGCTTATGCATGTCGGGCCACGTGGAGAGGCCGCCATGGCGCACCAGTCGCTGAGCTTCAAGGGCGTCGACAACGCCGATCAGATCAACCGCATCACCACGGCATTGATGATGCTCGACGGCGTCGACAGTGTCGAGGTCGGTCGCCACGGCGCCGAGGTCGACGGGCGTGTGAGGCGCGAGGCGCTGATCCAGGCAGTGGAAGCCCTCAAGCTGCCCATCGAAGTCAAGTGACCAATACGAGGTCGATCCATGAAGAAGACCATCGAGGTCATCAGCGAACGCAACAGCATCCATCGCCAGCGGGTCGAGCTCGACGGCTTCGAGGATCTCTTCGTGGATGTGCCCCGGGGCTTGGGCGGCGAGGGAAGCGCGCCGGATCCCCATGACTACTTCGACCTGTCGCTGGCCGCCTGCAAGGCGATCACCGCCCAGATGTACGCCCGGCGCAAGCAGTGGCCGCTCGAGGGGGTGAGCGTCAGGATCAACCGCGACGACAGCGAGGAACGCAAGGGCACCTATCGACTCGAAGTGGTGATGAGCTTCCACGGCATCGTCGCCCCTGAGCGGTTGGCCCGGCTGGAGGAGATCAGCAACCGCTGCCCGATCCATCGGCTGATGACCAGTGCCACCGTGGAAGTCACCACCCGAACGGCCAGTACCGCCGAGGCCTGAGTCTGCCCGTCGGGATTCACCCTTGTGTCATCCCGGGCGTCGCAGCGGCGCCCGTCGCCTTCCCGGAGTCACCATGAGCAAGTCCTTTCGTCTGCAGTCCAGGTTCCAGCCCGCCGGCGACCAGCCCACGGCCATCGACGACCTGGTCAAGGGGCTGGAGGCGGGACTTGCCCACCAGACGCTGCTCGGCGTCACCGGTTCCGGCAAGACCTTCACCATGGCCAACGTGGTGCAACGGTTGCAGCGCCCGACCATCGTCATGGCGCCCAACAAGACGCTGGCCGCCCAGCTCTACGGCGAGTTCAAGGGGTTCTTCCCCGACAACGCCGTGGAGTACTTCGTCTCCTACTACGACTACTACCAGCCCGAGGCCTACGTGCCCTCGTCGGACACCTTCATCGAGAAGGACGCCTCGATCAACGACCATATCGAGCAGATGCGCCTCTCGGCGACCAAGGCGCTGCTCGAGCGCCGTGATGCGCTGATCGTGGTCTCGGTCTCGGCGATCTACGGCCTCGGTGACCCGGACCAGTACCTGAAGATGCGGCTGCACTTCACCCGGGGCGAGCTGATCGATCAGCGCTCCTTCCTGCGCCGCCTCGCCGAGCTGCAGTACACCCGCAACGACATGGACTTCAAGCGCGGTACCTATCGGGTGCGCGGCGACGTCATCGATATCTATCCCGCCGACTCCGACGAGGAGGCGGTGCGTGTCGAGCTGTTCGACGACGAGATCGATAGCATCAGCCTGTTCGATCCGCTGACCGGCGAGGTGCGCGGCAAGGTGCCGCGCATGACGATCTACCCCAAGAGCCACTATGTGACGCCCCGGGAGACGATCCTGGGAGCGGCGGAGCTGATCAAGGGCGAACTGGCCGAGCGCCTGGAGTGGCTGCGCCGGCACGACAAGCTGGTGGAGGCCCAGCGCCTCGAGCAGCGCACCCTCTACGACATCGAGATGATGCACGAGCTGGGCTACTGCAACGGCATCGAGAACTACTCGCGCTATCTCTCCGGCCGCAATCCGGGCGAGCCGCCCCCCACCTTCTTCGATTACCTGCCGCCGGATGCGCTGCTGTTCATCGACGAGTCCCATGTCAGCGTTCCCCAGGTAGGCGGCATGTACAAGGGCGACCGCTCGCGCAAGGAGACCCTGGTGGAGTACGGCTTTCGCCTGCCCTCGGCGCTGGACAACCGCCCCATGACCTTCCAGGAGTGGGAGTCGATCAGCCCGCAGACCATCTTCGTCTCGGCCACCCCCGGCCCCTACGAGGCCGAGCACGCCGGGCAGGTGGTGGAGCAGGTGGTGCGGCCCACCGGCCTGGTCGACCCGGAGATCGAGGTGCGTCCGGCGTCCACCCAGGTCGACGACCTGCTCTCGGAGATTCGCCTGCGTGCCGGTGTGGGCGAGCGGGTGCTGGTCACCACCCTGACCAAGCGCATGGCCGAGGACCTCACCGAGTACCTCGACGAACACGACGTGCGGGTGCGCTACCTGCACTCGGACATCGACACCGTGGAGCGGGTGGAGATCATCCGCGACCTGCGCCTCGGCAAGTTCGACGTGCTGGTGGGCATCAACCTGCTGCGCGAGGGCCTCGACATTCCCGAGGTGTCGCTGGTGGCGATCCTCGACGCCGACAAGGAGGGCTTCCTGCGCAACGAGCGCTCGCTGATCCAGACCATCGGCCGGGCCGCCCGCAACGCCCATGGCAAGGCGATCCTCTACGGTGACCGGACCACCGACTCGATGCGCCGGGCCATGGACGAGACCGAGCGGCGGCGCCACAAGCAGATCGCCCACAACGAGGCCCATGGCATCACGCCGCAGACCGTGACCCGCTCGGTGGCCGATATCCTCGAGGCCGCCCAGGCCCCCGGCAGGAAGGGCAAGGGTCGGAAAGCCGAGCGCAAGGTGGCCGAAGGGGCCGCGGTCTACGATCCCGCCGACCTGTCGCCCAGCGAGCTGCTCAGGGAAGTGTCCCGGGTCGAGGATGCCATGTTCGAAGCCGCCCAGAACCTGGAGTTCGAGGAGGCGGCGCGCTTGCGCGATCGCCTGCACGAGCTCAAGGAGCGTCAGCTGTTGCTCGGCACGGCCTGATCACCATGCCACCGTGGTTGGGGATTTATACCGTTATCTTCATTCACGCCACTACCAGGACCAGCGCTCCTTTGGGAGTAGAGCACTGCGGCAGGATGGCGGGTGCGGTATAATCTGCCCCCGTTCGAGCCCGCCAACGCGACAGTGACCGGCTGTAGAGAGCGGGCATGCCGACAACGCCAAGGAGTCCCTTGCCCATGACCGTGATCCGCCAGGACGATCTGATCCAGAGCGTCGCCGATGCCCTCCAGTACATCTCCTATTACCACCCGAAGGATTTCATCGACGCCATGGCGGCGGCCTACGAGCGCGAGGAGAATCCCGCGGCCAAGGACGCCATCGCCCAGATCCTGATCAACTCGCGGATGTGTGCCACTGGCCATCGCCCGATCTGTCAGGACACCGGCATCGTCACCGTCTTCGTCCAGGTGGGCATGAACGTGCGCTTCGAGGCCGACATGAGCCTCGACGACATGATCAACGAGGGGGTCCGTCGTGCCTACCGGCTCCCCGACAACGTGCTGCGTGCCTCGGTGCTCGCCGACCCCGATGGCGCCCGCAAGAACACCGGCGACAACACCCCGGCGGTGATCCACCACAAGCTGGTACCGGGCGACACCGTCGAGGTGCACGTGGCGGCCAAGGGCGGTGGCAGCGAGGCCAAGTCCAAGTTCGCCATGCTCAACCCCTCCGACAGCGTGGTCGACTGGGTGATGGAGCAGCTGCCGAAGATGGGGGCCGGCTGGTGTCCGCCGGGCATGCTCGGCATCGGCATCGGTGGTACCGCCGAGAAGGCCATGGAGATCGCCAAGGAAGCGCTGCTCGACCCCATCGACATCCAGGAGCTGCAGGCCCGTGGTGCCGCCAATCGCGCCGAGGAACTGCGCCTGGAGCTCTTCGACAAGGTCAACCGGAGCGGCATCGGCGCCCAGGGCCTGGGGGGGTTGACCACGGTGCTCGACATCAAGGTCAAGGACTATCCGACCCACGCCGCCAACAAGCCGGTGGCGATCATCCCCAACTGTGCCGCCACCCGCCACGCCCACTTCACCCTGGATGGGTCCGGTCCCACGGCGCTGCCCGCGCCGAAGCTCGAGGACTGGCCGGAAATCACCCGCGAGGCGGGCGACAACGTCAAGCGGGTCGATCTCGATAGCGTGACCCCGGAAGAGGTGCAGACCTGGCAGCCCGGCGATACCCTGCTGCTCAACGGCAAGCTGCTCACCGGCCGTGACGCCGCCCACAAGCGGATGGTCGACATGATCGCCAAGGGCGAGCCGTTGCCGGTGGACCTCAAGGGCCGCTTTATCTACTACGTGGGGCCGGTCGACCCGGTGCGCGACGAGGTGGTCGGCCCGGCGGGCCCCACCACCGCCACCCGCATGGACAAGTTCACCCGCACCATGCTCGAGGAGACCGGCCTGCTGGGGATGGTCGGCAAGGCCGAGCGCGGCCCGGCCGCCATCGAGGCGATCCGCGACAACCAGGCGGTCTACCTGATGGCCGTGGGCGGCTCCGCCTACCTGGTCGCCCAGGCGATCAAGAAGGCTCGTGTGGTGGGCTTCGAGGACCTGGGCATGGAAGCCATCTACGAGTTCGAGGTGGAGGACATGCCGGTGACCGTGGCGGTGGACAGCCAGGGTACCTCGGTGCACCAGACCGGTCCCGCCAAGTGGAAGGAGATCATCGCCGAACGCGCCTGATCACCGCATGTGATGCGCCGATGCCCGTCGCGCCTCAAGCAGGACCACCCACGGCCACAAACGACAGCGGCCCCGCCATCTGGCGGGGCCGCTGTCGTTTCGTTATGATGTAGAACACTGTTTTTTCAGGGAGAGCACATGACCTCCTGGTTGATCGGCTGGGCAATCTTCCTGGTGCATCTGCTGGGCGTGCTCTCGGCGGTGCTGGCACTGATGTCGAGTCGAACCTCCCAGGGGGCCATCGCCTGGATCATCTCCCTGGTCACGTTTCCCTACCTGGCGGTGCCGGCCTACTGGCTCTTGGGCCGGCCGCGCTTTTATGGGTATGTCTCGGCGCGCGGCGAGCGGGATACGGTGCTGCGTCGGGTGCTGGCGCGTTATCGCGAACGGGTCGAGCCCTTCGTCGCCGAGGCACGGGATTCCGATATCCGGGCAGTGGAACAGCTGGCCATGATGCCGCTGACGACCGGCAACCGCGCGGAGTTGCTGATCGATGGCGAGGCAACGTTCGATAGCCTGTTCGATGGCATCGAGCGGGCCGAGGAGTACATCCTCATCCAGTTCTTCATCGTGCGCCACGATGCCCTGGGCCTCGAGCTCAAGCAGCGCCTGCAGCAGGCCGCCGATCGTGGGGTGCGGGTCTATTTCCTCTACGACGAGATCGGTAGTCACAAGCTCAACGAGGGGTACCTGCGCGACCTCGCGCTCTACGGCATCGAGGTGAGCGCCTTCCGCTCCTCCCGCGGCTTCCGCCACCGCTTCCAGCTCAACTTCCGCAACCATCGCAAGGTGCTGGTGGTCGATGGCCGGGAAGGCTGGCTGGGCGGCTTCAACGTGGGTGTGGAGTATCTGGGCCAGGGGCGCCACGGGCCCTGGCGCGATACCCACCTCAAGTTGACCGGCCCCAGCGTACTGGGGCTGCAGGAGGCCTTCTGGGAGGACTGGCACTGGGCCACCGGTGAGGTGATCAACCTGTCCTGGACCCCTCAGGTGACCTGCGTGGAGTGCCAGGACGTGGTGATCGTGCCCTCGGGCCCGGCGGACCGCCAGGAGACCGCCAGCCTGCTGGTGCAGCACGCCATCCACAGCGCCCACGAACGTTTCTGGGTGACCAGCCCCTACTTCGTTCCCGACCAGGGCGTCCAGGATGCCCTGCGCCTGGCCGCCATGCGCGGGGTCGACGTGCGCATCATGATGCCCGAGCGTCCCGACCATCTGCTGGTGTTCCTCTCGGCGTTCTCCTTCCTGCCCGACATGCTGCATGCGGGGGTCAAGGTCTATCGCTACCAGCCGGGCTTCCTGCACCAGAAGGTGATGCTGATCGACGATGCTGCCGCCAGCGTGGGCACCGTCAACCTCGACAACCGCTCCTTTCGGCTGAATTTCGAGATCACCGCGGTCATCCCCGATCGTCGCTTCGCCGCCCAGGTGCGCCTGATGCTGGAGCAGGATTTCGCCAACTGCCGGCGCGTCAGCCGCGACGAGCTGACCGCGCGGCCGCTGTGGCGCAAGATCGTTTCGCGGGCCGCCTACCTCCTGTCGCCGATCCAGTGATACATTACCGCCTTCGAAGGCCCGCAGGATGCGGCCGGCAATTCACCCGCGATCGGGAGCCCCGGTGAACCTCGAGACCAAGTGGCTGGAGGACTTCGTCGCTCTGGCCAACACCCGCAGTTTCTCCGCTTCGGCGCGTCAGCGCCACGTCACCCAGCCGGCTTTCAGTCGTCGCATCCGAGCCCTGGAGCAGGCCGTGGGCGTCACCCTGGTGGACCGCTCCACCACGCCGGTGGATCTCACCTCCGAGGGGCAGCTGTTCCTGGTCACCGCCCGCAACCTGGTCGAGCAACTCAACGAGAGCCTGGGTCACCTGCGCGGTCTCTCCATCGCCAACGAGGCCCTGGACATCGTCGCTGCCCACTCCCTGGCGCTGAGCTTCTACCCGCAGTGGATCTCGCGGCTCCAGCAGGGCCTGGGGGAGCTGCCCACCCGGCTGGTGGCCATGAACGTGGGGGAGGCGATCCACGTGCTGCGCGAGGGCAACTGCGACCTGATGCTGGCCTACTACGATCCCTATGCCAGCATGCAGCTCGACGCCGAGGTCTTTCCCTCCTTCTCCATCGGTCAGGTCAAGATGATACCGGTGTGCCTGCCCAACGAGCTGGGGCGGCCGCGCTGGCCACTGGAGGGCCGCGACCCCATTCCCTACCTCTCCTACACCCAGGGCGCCTTCCTCGGGCGCAGCGTGCGCATGCTGCTGAAGAACGACCCGCTGCGCATGCGCCTGCGCACCGTCTACGAGACGGCCATGGCCGAGGGGCTCAAGGGCATGGTGCTGCAGGGGGTGGGCCTGGCCTGGATTCCCGACTTCTGCATCCGCGAGGAGCTGACCAGCGGCCGACTGGTGCGTGCCGGCGGCGAGAAGTGGGACGTACCGCTCGAGATTCGCCTCTATCGCTGCTCGCTGGTGCACAAGCCGGGCGTCGAGAAGCTGTGGCGGCAGATGATGAAGTTACCCCGCGACTTCCTGCAGGCCTAGGAACCTGTCGGATTTGACGCGGAGCGACGATCGGTCAAATCCGACAGGCTGCTAGACCCCGCCCAGATCCGCCGGCAGGCCGAGAAAGTCCTGGATGATGAAGAAGTGGTCCTCGAACAGGCTTTCCGGCTCGAGATCGGCCAAGGCGACCCAGCGGGCATGGTCGCCACCCTGGACCGGCTTGAGCCGGGGCAACTGCTGCTCGGGGCGCAGGGCGAAGTAGAAGGCCTCGGCGAGGGTGCGGCCGCGCCAGCTGCGGTGGGGCTCGTCGAACAGTCGCTGGCCGCGCAGGGAGCCCTTGAGCACCGGCTCGGGCACCTTCAGGCGCACCCGCTCGCGCAGCTCGCGCAGGCAGGCCTCCAGCAGCCGCTCGTGGGGGTTGATGAAGCCGCCCGGCAGGGCGAAGAGCCCCTTGCCGGGGGCGGCGGTACGCCGCACCAACAGCACGTGGCCGGACTGTACCACCACGGCGTTGACGGTGACGAAGATGGGCGGGTAGGGCGCCTGGGCCCAGGCGGCCCGGTACTGATCGAGCAGCCGCTGCTCCTCGATCAGTTGGCGATAGCTGTCACCCGTGCAGAAGCCGCGGACCTCCTCGAGCACGCCCGGAGGAAGGTCGTGGGCGGCACCGGTGCTCAGGTAGTCCTCGGCGGAGGAGGCCGAGCGGAACAGGCGCTCGCGGATCTGGCTCGCCGAGATGCCCTCGATGAGCGGCACGCTCACCGACTCCCACTGCGGGAACAGCGAGAGATAGTAGCTGGACTGGCCGCGACTGGCGCCGATCAAGCCGATGCGCGGCAGGCGGGCATGGTCGTGACTGGCGATGTCGCGCACCTTGCGCTGCACGTCGCGCACCCAGACGTCGTTGTTGTAGAGCGCGTCCAGCAGCGGAACGATCTCCAGCCGGGCATTCTCCTCCTCGTCGAAGGCACTGCGCAGCATGCGCTGGCGTTCATCGAAACGCCAGGGATTGCGCAGCGAGCGGGCCTGCCAGGCGGAGCCCGCCAGCACGATGACCTGCCGCGCGCGCTTGAGCGCCTCGTGGATCACCGCCAGGTGGCCCAGGTGGGGGGGCTGGAAGCGGCCGATGAACACCAGACAGTCGAAGTCGCAGCTGGGCAATTCGGTGTCCGATCGGGCGGTCATGGGCGTTCCTGGCAGGCTGGGAGTGCGCCGCCCATTATGGCAGTCCTGCCGTACGGCGCAACGCCGCTCTTCTCCAAGCGCCGGCCTGCGTCGTCGGGGAACGATGGCAGGGCTATCGCAGATGGCGGTAACGTCCCCGGTGCCTCTCGCTTTGGGTAACGGCGATTGCCCTGGGGGCAATGACAGGCGAGTTGCCGGATCAGCCGCGCCCGAAACGCTCCCGGGCCAGGTCGTCGGCGACCCGGGCGGGACTGCGCCGCTCTCGGGTGGCCCGGGCGAAGATCTCGTCCAGGGTGGTGCCGATGCCCTCGATACGGGACATCGCCGCCTCGCGCCGGTAGTCGTCGCGGCGCTGCCAGGCGATCTCGATCACCCCGCCGGCATTGGCCACATAGTCCGGGGTGTAGAGGATGCCGCGCGCCATCAGCCGTTCGGCGATCTCGGGGCTGGCCAGCTGGTTGTTGGCCGCGCCGCACACTACCTTCGCGCGCAGTCGCTCGACGACGTCCGACGACAGGGCCGCGCCCAGGGCGCAGGGGGCGAAGACGTCGACCTCGGCGTCGAAGATCGTCTCGGGGGTCGTGGTCTCGGCACCGAGTTCCTCGGCGAGGTGGGTCAGCGCCCCGCGATTGACGTCGGTGAGCACCAGGCGGGCACCGGCGGCATGCAGGTGGCGAGCCAGGTGTTCGCCCACATGCCCGACCCCCTGGATGGCGACGCGCAGCCCCTCGAGGTCGCGCCGCCCGAGGCCGTGCCGCACGGCGCTGCGCAGGGCGCAGAACACGCCCCAGGCGGTGAAGGGGGAGGGATCGCCGGACTCGATGCCGTCGCGCCGCAGGCCACAGACATGGGCGGTGGTCTCGGCGATGATCTGCATGTCCGCCTCGCTGGAGCCGGAGTCCTCGGCGGTGATGTAGGCGCCGCCCAGGGAGTCGACGAAACGGCCCATGGCGCGCAGGAGGCCGGGGGTCTTGTCGGTGCGCGGGTCGGCGATGATCACCGCCTTGCCGCCGCCCAGCGGCAGGTCCGCGAGGGCCGACTTGTAGGTCATGCCGCGGGAGAGGCGCAGCACGTCGGTGAGGGCCTCGGCCTCGCTGGCGTAGGGATAGATGCGCAGACCGCCCAGGGCAGGGCCGCGATGGGTGTCGTGGATGGCGATGATGGCGCGAAGGCCGCTCGCCTCGTCGCTGCCGAAGACGACCTGCCGGTGGTGGTCGAAGTCGGGATGCTCGAAGACCGACATGATGAAGAACTCCCTTGTGAGGATGATCGTTGTGGTTGTGGCTGCCCGGGTAGGGCAAGGACCTGGCGCGGACGGCTTGTGGCCGCAGACCGCCCGGGTCTTGTCTTCAAGACTAATGCATCGCCGCGTTGGCGGGAAGCCCGCGACGAGCGCTGGCCCGGCCCCGGCCGGGGCTGGTAGAAAGGGAGGCGAGGGTGAACCGCAACAGGAGGGGATGGCCATGGACAAGTGCTGCGTCAAGGCCCTGGTGGTGGGCAAGGTGCAGGGGGTCTGGTATCGCCGGGCGACCCAGGAGCAGGCCCTGCGGCATGGCGTGACCGGCCATGCCCGGAACCTGCCCGACGGGCGTGTGGAGGTGCTGATGTGCGGTGACCGCGAGGCAGTCAAGGCGCTCAGCGAGTGGCTGTGGAAGGGACCGCCCAATGCCCGGGTCACCCATGTGGAGCTCGAGGTGGTCGAGGCCCATGACCCCGACACCTTCAGCACCCTCTGAAAGAGGGCCGCTCAGGCCAGGGTATCGGCGATCCAGTCGCTGACGGCCTTGCCGTCCACCCCCAGGCAGACGTCCACCAGTGGCGTGCGTGACCAGCGCGCTTCGATGAAGGCGCGGCCCTCGGGGGCGAAGATCGTCTGGCCCTCGGCATCGCCGGACATCGCCACGGTGAGGTGGCCGCGGGAGGTGATGAACAGCTCCGGGCGCAGCAGCCAGGCCAGGGCGCAGCTGTCGTGGGGGCAGCAGCCGTCGATGCCGAGAAACTCATAGTAGAAGTCGCGATAGAAGGCGTAGCTGCCCGCCAGCACCTCACCGAGTGCCCCCTGGCCGGCCTCGATGCGCGCCATGTGCGCCGGGGTGAGCACGCAGCGGTGGGTGACGTCGAGGCCCACCAGGGTCAGCGGCCAGCCGGCGGTGAGCACGCGGGCGGCGGCGTCGGGGTCGTTGAACATGTTGGCCTCGGCCACCGGGGTGACGTTGCCCCCCTCGCGGACCGAGCCGCCCATGATCACCACCTGCTTGACCTTGTCGATGATGGCCGGGTCGAGCTGCAGCGCCGCGGCCAGGTTGCCCACCGGCCCCACCGCCATCAGCGTGACCTCGCCGGGCCGGGCGTTCACCGTGTCGACGATGAACTGGGCGGCGCTGCGCGGATCGGGTCGGCCCCGCACCGCGGGCAGTTCGATGTTGCCCAGGCCATTGGCGCCGTGGATATGCGCCGGTGCCGGGTGGCGTGGCTTGACCATCGGAGCGGCGGCGCCCTGGGCGACGGGGATCTCGCGTCCGGCCAGCTCGGCGAGCAGCAGGGCGTTGTGGGTGGCGGTCTCCACGTCCACGTTGCCATAGGTGGTGGTCATGCCCAGCAGTTCGATGTCGGGATGGCGCAGGGCGATGGCGATGGCCTGGGCGTCGTCGACCCCCGGGTCGGTGTCGAAGATGATCGGATGCGGCACGGCGGCGTCTCCTCGGGCGATGGAAAGGGCGGATCAGGAGCCGGTGGCGGGGCCGTGGCGCAGGGCGCGCTCGACCTCGTCACGTTCGGGAATGCTCTCGGCGGCGCCCGGGCGCTGTACCCCCAGCGCCGCGGCGGTGGCGGCACGCCACAGGCAGTCGACGACCGGGCGCTCCTCCTGCAGGGCCGCCAGGTAGTAGCCGATGAAGGTATCGCCGGCGGCGGTGGTGTCCACCGGCGTGACCGGCAGGGCCGGCTGGTGCAGGCGCTCGCCGCCGCGCTGGTACCAGGCGCCTTCGCCGCCCAGGGTCAGCACCGTCTCGCAACCCGGCAGCTTCGCCGCCAGGGCATCGAGCAGCCCGGCGGCGGCAGTGGCCTCTTCGACCCCGGCCAGCCCCGCCGCCTCGACACGGTTGACGAACAGCAATCGACACGACGCCAGTGGCAGCGACAAGACCTCCTCGGTCATCGGCGCCGGGTTGAAGGCGACGTTCAGGCCGCGGTCGGCGGCACGGGCCATGACCTCGGCCAGGGCGTTGCACTCGTTCTGGAGCAATAGCCAGTCGCCGGGCCGGGCCGCCTCGATCAGGGCGGCGACCTCCGAGGCGCGAAAGCCGCGGTTGGCCCCGGGGAACAGGATGATGGCGTTTTCGCCCCGATCATCGACCTGGATGATGGCGTGGCCGCTGGGTTCGTCCACCAGCGCGACACGGGAGACATCGACGCCGGCCCGGGCCAGGGTGTCGCAGGCCCAGGCATCCTGGCGTCCCAGGCGCCCCCAGTGGCTGATCCGGCCGCCGGCGCGGGCCGTGGCCAGCGACTGGTTGGCCCCCTTGCCGCCGAGGCCGACCCGGTAGTCGTGGCTGGCCAGGGTCTCGCCGGGCTTGACCAGATGGGGCACCCGGTAGAAGTGGTCGAGGTTGATCGATCCAAAGTTGTGGATAGCACTGTGGGGCATGGCCGCTTTCCTCGATCAGCTCGTCTGCCAGGTGCGCAGGTTCTCGGCGGTCAGGGTCACCACCCGCTGGCGGGCCTCGGGGGTGATCCAGGCGTTGTGGGGCGTGACGATCAGGTTGAGTGGCTCGGCGAGGGCGTCGAGCAGCGGGTGGCCGTCGCGGGGCGGCTCCACCGGCAGCACGTCGACGCCGAGCCCACCCAGGCGCCCCGCGCGGAGGGCTTCCAGTGCCGCCGCCTCGTCGATGATGCCGCCGCGGGCACAGTTCACCAGCAGGGCGCCGGGTCGGAGGGTAGTCAGCAGGTCGGTGTCGACCAGGTGCCGGGTGGCATCGGTGAGCGGGCAGTGCAGGCTGACGACGTCGGCCTCGGGTGCCAGCTCGGCCAGGCCGGGGCGGCTATCGTTCGCCTCGTTGCCGGGGCGCGCGGCGAAGCTCACGCCCATGCCGAAGGCCTCGGCGAGCTGCCCCACCTTCGAGCCCAGTGCGCCCTGGCCGACCACCACCAGGTGCTTGCCCTCGAGCTGCAGGGTGCCGTGATCCATCAGGCAGAAGAAGTCGCTCTCGCCCCAGCGGCCGGTAGCCACGTCGCGCTGGTAGAGCGGCAGGCGATTGGCCAGGGCGAGCATCAGCATCAGGGTGTGCTGGGCGACGCTGGCGGTACCGTAGGCGGTGACGTTGCGTACCGCGATGCCGAGCCGCTCGGCGGCGTCCATGTCGATGTTGTTGGTGCCGGTGGCCAGCACGCAGATCAGCTTCAGGTCGGGCAGCGCCTCGAGGGTGGGCGCATCGAGCACCACCTTGTTGACGATGGCCACCCGGGCCCCGGCCAGGCGCTCGGCGCTCTGGGCGGTGGTGCTCTGGGGGTGGACCTCCAGCGCCTCGACACGCTCGCGGATCGGGGCGAGGTCGATATCGGGGCCGAGGCTGGCGGCATCGAGAATCACGGCTTTCATGGGGTGTCCTTCCAGATGGGCGGGGCGCGGATGCCTTGCCCGCACGGGTGGTGACCACGCTATAATGTCGGGCTTTCGGGCAGGCTTGGATATCGCGCGGGCCGGCCACATATTCGTTTCTCGTCGGGCCCGGGGCCCGACCTCGTCTTGACCCGGGTAATGTCGTCTGCGGAGTGATCAAACCATGCCCATCTACGAATACGAGTGCAAGGCCTGCGGCCACCGTCTGGAGAAGCTCCAGAAGATCAGCGCTCCCCCCCTGACCGACTGCCCCGCCTGCGAGGCCGACGGACTCTCCCGCCTGGTCTCGGCGGCGGGCTTCCGCCTGGCCGGCGGCGGCTGGTACGAGACCGATTTCAAGTCCGGCGGCAAGAAGAACCTGGCCGGCGACGCGGCCGGCAGCGGTGACGGCAAGGCGCCGGCGAAGAAGGATGGTGCGGCGGCCTGAGGGCCGCCCATCGCCCCGTTTTCAACAACGCAACAGAACAGGATATGACATGCGCAGCCATTATTGCGGCCAGCTGAACGAAACCCTGGTGGACCAGACGGTCACCCTGTGCGGCTGGGTGCATCGCCGCCGTGACCACGGGGGCGTGATCTTCCTCGACATGCGCGATCGCGACGGCATCGCCCAGGTCGTGGTCGACCCCGACACCGCCGAGGCCTTCGCGAACGCCGACCGCGCCCGCAGCGAATTCGTGCTGCGCATCCAGGGTCGCGTACGGCTGCGCCCGGAAGGCACCCAGAACCCCAACATGCCCACCGGCATGATCGAGGTGCTGGCCAGGGACGTGGACGTGCTCAATACCGCCGCCACGCCGCCCTTCCAGCTCGACGAGCACGGCAAGGTGGGCGAGGAGGTGCGACTCAAGCACCGCTACATCGACCTGCGCCGCCCGGAGATGATCGAGAAGCTGCGCCTGCGCTCGCGGATCACCCACAGCGTGCGGGCCTTCCTCGAGGGGCAGGGCTTCCTCGACATCGAGACGCCGATCCTGACCCGCGCCACCCCGGAAGGCGCGCGTGACTACCTGGTGCCGAGCCGCACCCACGCCGGCAACTTCTTCGCCCTGCCGCAGTCACCCCAACTGTTCAAGCAGCTGCTGATGGTGTCGGGCCTCGACCGCTACTACCAGATCGCCCGCTGCTTCCGCGACGAGGACCTGCGAGCCGATCGCCAGCCGGAGTTCACCCAGATCGATATCGAGGCCTCGTTCGTCGACGAGGACGACATCATGGCCGTCACCGAGTCGATGATCCGCCAGCTATTCCGTGACGTGCTGGCCGTCGAATTGCCGGAATTCCCGCGCATGCCCTACGACGAGGCGATGAACCGCTTCGGTTCCGACAAGCCGGACCTGCGCATCCCGCTCGAGCTCACCGACGTCGACGACCTGATGCAGCGGGTCGACTTCAAGGTCTTCTCCGGCCCGGCCAAGGCCGACGACGGCCGCGTGGCGGCCCTCAAGGTGCCGGGCGGGGCGACGCTGTCGCGCAAGGAGATCGACGAGTACACGAAGTTCGTCGGCATCTATGGCGCCAAGGGACTGGCCTGGATCAAGGTCAACGAGCGCGCCCGCGGCCTCGAGGGCCTGCAGTCGCCCATCGTCAAGTTCATGGAGGACGTGGTCGAGGAACTGCTCGATCGCCTCGGCGCCGAGGACGGCGACATCATCTTCTTCGGCGCCGACAAGGCGCGCATCGTCAACGAGGCGATCGGGGCACTGCGGGTCAGGCTGGGCGAGGACCTCGACCTCTACACCCGCCGGTGGGCGCCGCTGTGGGTGGTCGACTTCCCGATGTTCGAGGACGATGGCAGCGCGCGGATGCAGGCCCTGCACCATCCCTTCACCGCCCCCTCCTGTGACGTCGAGGCGCTCAAAGCCAACCCGATCGCGGCGCTGTCCCGGGCCTACGACATGGTGCTCAACGGCACCGAGCTGGGCGGCGGCTCGATCCGTATCCACGATCCGGCCATGCAGCGGGCGGTGCTCGAGGTGCTGGGCATCGACGAGCACGAGGCCCGCGAGAAGTTCGGCTTCCTGCTCGACGCCCTGCAGTACGGCGCGCCGCCCCACGGCGGGCTAGCCTTCGGCCTGGATCGCCTGGTGATGCTGATGTCCGGCGCCCGCACCATCCGCGAGGTGATCGCCTTCCCGAAGACCCAGAGCGCGGCCTGCCTGATGACCGATGCCCCTGGCGAGGTGAGCGGCGAGCAGCTGCGCGAGCTCAACATCCGTCTGCGACAGAAGGCCAAGGCGGAAGTCGCCGGCGAATAGGCGGCTCTTGACCCAGGTAGCATGGCACCGGCGCCCCAGGGCGCCGGCGTCGTCTCCAGTCCACTCGACAGGGCAAAGCGCAGTTACTCAGAGCGAGAGGCGCCGAGGACAGGTCGTAGAGGGGGTCACAGCGCCCCCTCGTAGGCCTGTCGTCGGAACAGCCTCGAGCGATACTGCTATCTGCGTTAGCCTTGGTCCGCCCAACCAGGAGGATGCCATGGCCGGCCATAGCAAATGGGCCAACATCAAGCACCGCAAGGCGGCCCAGGATGCCAAGCGGGGCAAGATATTCACCAAGCTGATCCGCGAGTTGACCGTGGCGGCCCGCCAGGGCGGCGGCGAGCCGGCCGACAATCCGCGCCTGCGTGCCGCCATCGACAAGGCGCTGGCCAACAACATGACCAAGGACACCATCCAGCGGGCGGTGGACCGCGGGGCGGGCAACAGCGACGGCGACGAGATGGAGGAGTGCGTCTACGAGGGGTATGGCCCCGAAGGCGTCGCGGTACTGGTCGAGTGCCTGACCGACAACCGCAATCGCACCGTCTCGGACGTGCGCCACGCCTTCAACAAGTGTGGCGGCAACCTGGGCACCAGCGGGTCGGTGGCCTTCATGTTCCACCAGCAGGGCCGCCTGGACCTGCCCGCCGGAGTCTCCGAGGAGTCGGTGATCGAGGCCACGCTGGAGGCCGAGCCGGAGGACGTCGTCGCCCTCGACGACGACACCCTGGAGGTCATCACCTCGCCGGGGGCCTACAGCGAGGTCAAGGACGCCCTGGCAGCGGCCGGGCTCGAGCCGGAACGCAGCGAGGTGGGGCTCTTCCCCGAGACCACCACGCCGATCACCGACGTCGAGCTGGCCCGCAGGGTGATCCGGCTGATCGACCTGCTGGAGGACCTGGACGATGTCCAGAACGTCTACACCAATGCGGAGTTCGATGACGATGTCCTCGACCAGCTCGATTGAGCCTTCCGAATGCTGATCCTCGGCATCGACCCCGGCTCGCGACTCACCGGCTACGGGGTGCTCGACGTCGCCAGCGCGACGCCCGCCTATGTGGCCAGCGGCTGCATCCGCACCCGGGCCGACGACCTGGCCCAGCGGCTGGCCCAGGTCTATGCGGGCATCGCGGAACTGATCGCCGTGCATCGTCCCGGCGAGTTCGCCATCGAGCAGGTGTTCATGTCGAAGAACGCCGATTCGGCGCTCAAGCTCGGCCAGGCGCGGGGCACGGCCATCGTCTGCGCCGCCAACCATGGCCTGCCGGTCAGCGAGTACGGCCCGCGCCAGATCAAGCAGGCGGTGACCGGCAGCGGCCGCGCCGACAAGGCCCAGGTGCAGCACATGGTGGCGGCGATTCTGGGGCTCGACGGCACGCCCCAGGCCGACGCCGCCGATGCCCTGGCCATCGCCCTGACCCACGCCCACGCCCGGCTGGGGCTGCTGACCCAAGGCAGCTTCGGCGGCCATCGGGTGCGCCGCCGCGGCAACGGGTGGCGTGACTTCCAGCCGTGACGGAAAATTCTCGAACGCTGTTTGAGAGCGGGCTGGCCAGTTGGCAGGATGACCAGTATAGTGATCGCCATCTCTCGATGGACCCATTGCCGACGGATATGACAGCCCCATGATCGGACGCCTGCGTGGCACACTGCTGGAGAAGCAGCCGCCCTGGCTGGTGGTCGACGTAGCCGGCGTCGGCTATGAGCTGGAAGCCTCCATGAACACCCTGGTGGCGCTGCCCGGCCCCGGCGAGCCCGTCTCCCTGTACACCCATCTCAGCGTGCGCGACGACGCCCACCTGCTCTACGGTTTCGTCCGGGAGCAGGAGCGTTCGCTGTTTCGTGCCCTGATCAAGGTCAACGGCATCGGGCCCAAGCTGGCCCTGGCGATCCTCTCCGGCATGGACGAGGCGGCCTTCATGCGCTGCGTGATGGACGACGACGCCAAGGCGTTGACTCGCCTGCCCGGGGTCGGCAAGAAGACCGCCGAGCGCCTGATCATCGAGATGCGCGACCGCTTCCCTCACTGGGAGCCGGCCGAGGCGGGGCTCGGGGTGGCGATCGGCGGCAGCGCAGCGCCGGACACCCGGCAGGACCCGCTGGTGGATGCCGAGGCGGCGCTGGTCAGCCTGGGCTACAAGCCCGCCGAGGCGGCGAGGATGCTCGCCGGGCTCGAGGACGAGGCCTCCACCGAAGCCATGATCAAGGCGGCACTGAGCCGTCGCCTGGCCGGGTGACCCTGATGTTGCCGACGCCTTCCTCCCTGTCGATCCCGGGGGCCGCCCATGCTGGAGAATGACCGCCTGATCGCCGCCGACCCGCGCGAGGGGGAGGGGCGCATCGATCACGCCATTCGCCCGAAGCGGCTTGCCGACTACATCGGTCAGCCACGGGTGCGCGAGCAGCTCGACATCTTCATCAGCGCGGCCCGTGGCCGGGACGAAAGCCTCGATCATACCCTGGTGTTCGGCCCCCCCGGCCTGGGCAAGACCACCCTGGCCAACATCATCGCCGCGGAGATGGAGGTGGGGCTCAAGTCCACCTCCGGGCCGGTGCTGGAGCGGGCGGGCGACCTCGCCGCCATGCTCACCAACCTGCAGCCCGGGGACGTGCTGTTCATCGACGAGATCCACCGACTCTCGCCGGTGGTGGAGGAGATCCTATATCCCGCCATGGAGGATTTCCAGCTCGATATCGTGATCGGGGAGGGGCCGGCGGCGCGCTCGATCAAGCTCGACCTGCCGCGCTTCACCCTGGTCGGAGCGACCACCCGGGCGGGCCTGCTGACCTCGCCGCTGCGTGACCGCTTCGGTATCGTCCAGCGCCTCGAGTTCTACGACATCGACGAGCTCACCGAGATCGTCACCCGCTCGGCACGGCTGCTCGGGGTCGAAACCGACCGGGGCGGGGCCCTGGAAGTCGCGCGTCGCTCGCGGGGCACGCCACGCATCGCCAACCGCCTGCTGCGCCGGGTGCGCGACTACGCCGAGGTGCGCGGCAACGGCCGGGTCGATGCGGCCATCGCCGACCAGGCGCTCAACATGCTCCATGTGGACCATCATGGCCTCGACCACATGGACCGTCGCCTGCTGCTGGCGATGATCGAGAAGTTCGACGGTGGCCCGGTGGGGGTGGACTCGCTCGCCGCGGCGATCGGCGAGGAGCGCGACACCATCGAGGACGTCATCGAGCCCTACCTGATCCAGCAGGGGCTGATGATGCGCACCGCCCGCGGGCGCGTCGTGACCCGACAGGCCTGGCAGCACTTCGACCTGGCGCCTGCCGAACAGGCCGTGGATGCTCAGGGGGAGGTGCGGCCGTGAGTGATTTCCGGCTGCCGGTACGGGTCTACATCGAGGATACCGACGCCGGCGGCATCGTCTATTACGTCAACTACCTCAAATACATGGAGCGGGCACGCAGCGAATGGCTCCGCGCGCAGGGGTTCACCCAGCGCGAGCTGTTCGAGGCCGGCATCCAGTTGGTGGTCCACCGCCTGGAGTGCCGTTTTGCCAAGCCCGCCCGTCTGGATGACGGCCTCGAGGTCGGGGTCGACGTCCTGTCGCACGGTCGCTGCCGGCTGCAGTTCGGCCAGGTGGTGACGCGTCGCGGGGAACCCTTGTGCGAGGCGAGAGTCGACATCGCCTGTATCGATGCCGAGCGCCTCAAGCCCGTGTCCTGGCCGCCGGCCCTGGCCGCGGCACTCGCTCGACAACCTTCAGCCCAATCGCAAGACGTTCAACCGCCAGTCTGACGAGGATTCCCGTGAACGACTCCATGTCCATTCCCCACCTGATCATGAACGCCAGCACCGTGGTGCAGCTGGTGATGCTGCTGCTCACGGTGGGATCGATCCTTTCCTGGGTGGTGATCTTCCAGCGCACCTTCGTGATGCGCCGTGCCCGCCGGTCCCACCAGATCTTCGAGGAGCGCTTCTGGTCCGGCGTCGACCTCAACGAGCTCTACCGCGAGACCCCCGCAGAGCAGGAGACCCAGGGCGCCGAGCACGTCTTTCGTGCCGGCTTTCGCGAGTTCAACCGCCTGCTGCCCAAGACCCGCAGCCCCCAGTCGATCCTCGACGGCGTCCAGCGCAGCATGCGCGTGGCCTGGTCCCGCGAGGAGGAGCGTCTCACCCTGCACCTGGTGTTCCTGGCCACGGTGGCCTCGGCCAGCCCCTACATCGGGCTGTTCGGCACCGTCTGGGGCATCATGGGCTCCTTCCAGTCGCTCTCCATGGCCCAGCAGGCCACGCTCGCCACCGTGGCGCCGTGGATCGCCGAGGCGCTGATCGCCACCGCCATGGGCCTGTTCGCGGCCATCCCCGCGGTGATCTTCTACAACCGGCTCTCCGCCGAATCCGGGCGGCTGCTGGGCAAGTACGAGGACTTCGCCGAGGAGTTCCACTCCATCCTGCATCGCAACCTGCAGGGCCGGACCGAAACCGCCACCGCCTGAGGGAGTCGCACCATGCACGGACCTTTCAATCGCGGCGGCGGGCGCAAGCCCATGGGTGAGATCAACGTCGTGCCCTTCATCGACGTCATGCTGGTGCTGCTGGTGATCTTCATGATCACCGCGCCGATGCTCACCCAGGGCGTGCAGGTCGAGCTGCCCCAGGTCTCCTCGGAGCCCATCGAGGACGTCGAGGACAACGAGCCGATCATCGTCTCGGTGGACCGCGAGGGGCAGTACTTCATCTCGCTGGGCGACGACCAGACGCCGGTCAGCCTGAATGACATCGCCGACCGGGTGATCATCATCCTCGAGCGACGCCCGGGCACGCCGGTGATGGTACGTGGCGATCGCAACGTCTCCTATGGCCAGGTGGTCAACCTGATGAGCACCCTGCAGATCGCCGGCGTCGGCAATGTCGGGCTGATCTCGGAACCGCCACCCGGGGAGGGTTGAGGAATCGACATGGCCAGACACGACCAGCGCGTGGGCTATGGCCTGCCGGTGATCCTCGCCGTCGCCCTGCACGTCGCCGTGGTGGTGTTCAGCGTGATCAGCCTGCCCGACCGGGATCCGGAACCGACCTCGTCCTCCATCGTCCAGGCCACGCTCGTCAGCACCGAGACCACCACCGACCAGGCACAACGCGCCGAGGAGGCGCGGGCCCGCGCCCAGGCGCGGGAAGCCGAGGAGCAGCGCCAGGCCGAGGAAGCGGCACGCCAGGCAGAAGAGGCTGCCGCCGCCGAGGAAGCCGCCCGCCAGGCCGAGCAGCAGGAGCAGCGCGAGGCCGAGGTCCGGGCCCGCGAGGAGGCGCGTCAGGCCGCCGAGGCGGAGGCCGCGCGGCGCGCCGAGGAAGCCGAGCAACAGGCACGCCTGCGTGAACAGCAGGAGGAAGCGCGCCGCCAGCGGGAAGCCGAGGAGGCCGAGCGCCAGCGCCAGGCGGAGGAGGAAGCCGAGCGCCGGCGCCAGGCCGAGGAGGAAGCCGAGCGCCAGCGCCAGGCCGAGGAGGAGGCTGAACGCCAGCGCCAGGCCGAGGAGGAGGCCGAACGCCAGCGCCAGGCCGAGGAGGAAGCCGAGCGCCAGCGCCAGGCCGAGGAGGAGGCCGAACGCCAGCGCCAGGCCGAGGAGGAGGCCGAACGCCAGCGCCAGGCTGAGGAGGAAGCCGAACGCCAGCGCCAGGCCGAAGAGGAAGCCGAACGCCAGCGCCAGGCCGAAGAGGAAGCCGAACGCCAGCGCCAGGCGGAGGAGCAGCGTCGCCGCGAGGAGGCCGCCCAACGCGCCGCCGAAGAGGCCGAGGCCGCCCTGCAGCGGGCCATCGAGGGCGAAAGCGAGGCCGTGGCCAATGCCCAGCAGGGCCAGGAGGCGGCCAACAGCTTCATCAACCTGGTGCGCCGCGCGGTGGAACAGGCCTGGGTGATTCCGCTCAACGTGCCCCAGGGGGCTTCCGCCGACGTGTCGGTGCGTCTCGGGCCGTCCGGTGAACTGTTCACGGCCACGATCTCGCAAAGCAGCGGTGACAGCGCCTTCGACCGCTCGGTGATCCAGGCCGTCGAGGCCGCCGCTCCCTTCAGCGAGCTGCGCCAGTTGCCAGCCACGGTGCAACGGGATTACCGTCAATTCATTCTGCGATTCAGACCGGGGGATGTACGCTAATGAAAGCCCTGATGACCACCTGGCTGGCCGCCATGCTGCTGATGGTCGGCAGCCTGGCCCACGCCCAGGCCAACCTGACCATCGAGATCACCCGCGGCAGCGATCGGGCCACTCCGGTGGCCGTGGTGCCCTTTGCCGGCGGCGAGAACCTGCCCGAGGATGTCGCCCAGGTGATCCACGACAACCTCGAGCGCAGCGGCTACTTCGCCCCGCTACCGCGCGACGCCATGATCGAGCAGCCCTCCGAGAGCGGAGAGGTGCGCTACCGCGACTGGCGGGCCCTGGACGTACGCTACCTGGTGGTGGGACGCGTCAGCCAGGAGGGCAGTGGTTACAGCATCCAGTTCGAGCTGATGGACGTCAGCGGCGAGCGCCGCATGCTCGGCGAGGTGCTGACCACTCCCCAGGGCCAGCTGCGCAAGGCCAGCCACCACATCAGCGACCAGATCTTCGAGGCGATCACCGGCATTCGCGGGGCCTTCTCGACGCGTATCGCCTACGTCACCGCCCAGGGAGTCGGCGACGACATGCAGTTCGGCCTCTATGTGGCCGATGCCGACGGCCGCAACAGCCAGCAGGTGCTCTCCTCGGTCGAGCCGATCCTGTCGCCGGCCTGGTCGCCGGACGGTGGCAAGCTGGCCTATGTCTCCTTCGAGACCGAGCGCCCGGCGATCTACATCCAGAACCTGGCCTCGGGCCAGCGGGTTCGCGCGACCTCCTTCGAGGGGATCAACGGTGCCCCGGCCTGGTCGCCGGATGGCCGCAAGCTGGCGATGTCGCTGTCGAAGGACGGCCAGCCGGAGATCTACGTGATGGACGTGGGCTCGCAGGACTTCCAGCGGATCACCAACAGTTCCAGCATCGACACCGAGCCGTCCTGGGCGCCGGACGGCCGCAGCCTGCTGTTCACCTCCGATCGTAGTGGAGGGCCCCAGATCTACCGCCACGATCTGGCCAGCGGAGAGCAGGAGCGCCTGACCTTCACCGGCAACTACAATGCCCGTGGACGCTTCGCGCCGGACGGCGAGTCGATCTTCCTGATCCACCGCAGCAACAACGGCTATCAAGTCGCCAGGCAGGATCTCGACAGCGGTCGCCTGGTGGTGATCAGCGAGTCGCGCCTGGATGAATCCCCCAGTGTTGCCCCCAACGGGACCATGGTAATCTTCGCCACCCAGCAGGGAAACAGCGGGGTGTTGGGGGCAGTATCGGCCGACGGGCGCGCGTCGTTCCGGCTGCCTTCGGCACAGGGCGACGTGCGTGAACCCGCATGGTCCCCCTTTCTGAACTGACCTGATCACATGATGGTGTCTTTCGAAACCAGCAAGGAGTAACACGATGCAACTCAAGTCCTACGCCAGGACCCTGGCGGTCGCCCTGTCCCTGGCCTTCGTGGCTGGTTGTTCCAGCAGTGGCGGCACCCAGGACGGGGTCATGGATGGCTCGCGTGACGGCGCCGCCGGCACCGGTACGGCCGGAAGTGGTCAGATCAGCGGCAGCCGCATGGGTGACGGCGCCGGCCAGCAGGCCGATGGCCGGATCCCCCAGCAGCGCACCATCTACTTCGAATTCGACAGCGATCGCATTCGCAGCGAGTTCGAGCCGGTGCTTGCGTCCCACGCTCGCTACCTGCGCTCCAACGGCAATGCCCGTGTGGTGCTGCAGGGGCATACCGACGAGCGTGGCACCCGCGAGTACAACATGGCCCTGGGCGAGCGCCGAGCCCGCTCCGTCGAACGCTTCCTCGGCGTGCAGGGCGTGTCCCCCTCCCAGGTCGAGGTGGTGAGCTATGGCGAGGAACGTCCGGCGGCGCGTGGCCCGAATGAAGAGGCCTACGCCCAGAACCGTCGGGTCGTCTTCGCCTACTGAGTCGATGGAGACACGCATGAAACACGGTCTGAAAGGACTGTGCGGCGCGGGAGCCCTGGTGCTCCCGCTGTCCGTATGGCTCCCAGCGATGGCGCAGCAGCCGGTGGTGGAGGACCTCACCAGCCAGCCGCGCTCCTTCTACGAGCAGACGGAAACCCGCGAGGAGGCGGGCGGCAGCCTGGTGATCTTCAACCAGGTCCAGCAGCACGACGAGGAGCTCCGCCAGCTGCGCGGCCAGGTCGAGGAGTTGCGCCACCAGCTCGACCAGTTGCGGCGCCAGACCCGCGAACAGTACCTGGACCTCGAGGAGCGCCTGGCCTCCGGCGGGGCGGGCGTGGGCGTGGACGCCTCCGCCCAGGTGGACGAGGAAGCCGCTCGCGAGGTCGCCCGGACGCCGTCACCGAGCGGCGCCAGTGCCGATGCCCAGGCGGCCTACCAGGCGGCCTTCGCCAGGGTCCAGTCACGCGAGTTCGGCGAGGCGATCAACGCCTTCAACCGTTTCGTCGCCGAGCACCCGGACAATACCCTGACGGCCAACGCCTACTACTGGCTCGGCGAGCTGCACTCCGCGGAAGGCTCCCTGGACGAGGCCGAAGGGGCCTTCCAGACCGTGCTCGACCGGTTCCCGCAGAGTGGCAAGGTCCCCGATGCGCTCTACAAGCTGGGCCTGCTCAAGGCGCGGCAGGGCCAGCCCGGCGAGAGTCGTGAACTGCTCGAGCGGGTTCGTGACACCTACCCCGACAGCAGCGCCGCCGGTCTCGCCAACGACTTCCTGCGCCAGTCGGGCAATTGATTCCCAAGGAGCATCGATGACCAGCAAGATCGACTACCAGGCGCCGGACGGGCTGCTCGAGAACCGCATCATCCTGGTCACCGGGGCCGGTGATGGCATCGGCCGGGCGGCCGCGCTCGCCTTCGCCCGCCACGGGGCCACGGTGATCCTGCTCGGTCGCACCATCGCCAAGCTGGAAAAGGTGTATGACGAGATCGAGGCCGCCGGCGGGCCACAGCCGGCGATCTTCCCGCTGAACTTCGAGGGCGCCACCCTCAAGGACTACCACGACATGGCCGAGACCCTGGACAAGGAGTTCGGCCGCCTGGATGGCCTGCTGCACAACGCCGGCCTGCTCGGGCGCATCACCCCCTTCGAGCAGTACAACCCCGAGCTCTGGGAACAGGTGATGCAGGTCAACCTCAATGGCCCGATCTGGATGACCCAGGCGCTGCTGCCGTTACTCAAGCATTCCGCGGACTCCTCGGTAATCTTCACCTCCTCCAGCGTCGGGCGCCGCGGCCGGGCCTACTGGGGCGCCTATGCGGTCTCCAAGTTCGCCACCGAAGGCTTCGTCGAGGTGCTGGCCGACGAGCTGGAGCACCTGGGCAACATCCGCGTCAACAGCCTCAACCCGGGGGCGACCCGCACCCAGATGCGCAAGACCGCCTATCCCGGCGAGGATCCGAGTTCCCTGCGGACTCCCGAGGAGATCATGCCCACCTACCTGTGGCTGATGGGGCCGGACAGCCGCGGTCACAACGGCGAGAAGTTCGACGCCCAGCCGCCCCGATCCTGAGCGCCCGCCGGGAGGCGTGCCGCACGCGCCGGCGGCACGCCATTGCCGGTCGAGTTTCCAGGATCACAGCGGGCCGCTCCCTCCCGGGGAGCGCGGGATCCGCCCCCAGGAGCCATCCTCCCGCCAGCCCGCGTCCTGTGTTTGGCGACGACTTGCCGTGACCTCGTGGCTGGGCGGCAGGGGGTCTCCCCGGGCCGCGCCGGCCAGGAAGACGACGGGATCCCCTGGCGTGACGCCAGGAGTGACGCTGTCCCGAATGGTGGAGACGTCTTCGCTGCTGACCAGGCCGGCCCGGTCGTTGACCGTGCCGAGGTGGGCGACCAGGCGGCCATCATGTAGCCAGCAACGCTGTGGCACGTGCGAGATCCGCCAGCTGCGCCCCTCCCAGCACGCGCACGCTGCCGCCGATTCGAGCTGCAGCGCATCGAGTGGAATCAAGGCCTCGAAGAGCCGACTGTTGAGAACCGCCCCCGTCCGTCCGATACACACGCCGCCACGATAGCTCCCCTGGCGCAATGCCTCGATCACGACCCCGCGCCGCTGCTCGGTACACGGGGTGCCGATGCCGCACAGGTGCAGGATGTCGTCATCGATCTGCTTGACGACCCAGACCTCGATCGGGGGCCTTCGCAGCCACTGCCACAGCCATGCCAGCCTCTTCGCGATGCGAGTCGGCGACAGGTGGCGGGCGAGGGCCGTGCCCGCCCGCCGCGCTGCGATGCGAACGCGAGGTGCCGGCGGGGGACAGGGGGGGCTGTCGCCATCGCGGTCGGGCTGCAGGACGGCTCGGTCCGGCGACGGGTCGAGGGCCTGGAGGGGGAAGGTGGCCCCGCAGTCGATGCAGCTGTAAGTGTGGGGGCGCCTGGCCAGGCGCCGCCAGAGACGCCGTCGGTGCTTGACGACGCCATAACTGCGGCAGTGCGGGCAACACTTCCTCATGACCTGTACCCTGGCGCGCCAGATGCGAAGGGGCCGCGACAGCGACAATACGCCACTGCGATGGTTGCCGGCGCAGGGATGACGAAGTCGTGGGCCGCCTCCCACAGTGTCGCCCCCGGGCCGCCTCCTTGCCAGACTGAAAATGGTCATGCCCGACCAGGCACCTGGTCGGGGTTCAGTGCCCGAGCAGTGCCTCCACCAGCGCTTCGCCCGTCTCGAACCAGAAATCGGCGGGCCAGGCGCGGTAGTCGTCTTCCTCCTCGAGATAGCCGTAGCCCACCGCCACGGCCGCCATGCCGGCGGCCCGTGCCGCCTGGACATCGCGTAGATGGTCGCCGATATACCAGCAATCGGATGCCGTCGTGCGGAGCCGGCGGGCGGCCTCCCACAGCGGCTCCGGAGACGGCTTTTTCACCGGCAGGTCATCGGCGCAGATCAGCACGCCGGGCGTCAGGCGAAGCGCCTCGATCAGCGGCTCGGCATAGGCGCGGGGCTTGTTGGTGACGATGCCCCAGGGGCGTGCACGGGCTTCCCAGTCGGCCAGCAGCCGGTCGAGCGGGGGAAACACCCGGCTCTCCGCGGCGATGGTCCGTCCATAGGCCTCCAGCAGGAAGGCGCGGGCCTCGTCATGTCCCTCGGCTTCCCTGGCCAGGCCCAGCGCCAGGGTCACCAGGGCGCTGCCGCCGTTGGAGACCTGGGCCCGGATCACCGGGTAGTCGAGCGGCGCGAGCCCATGATGGGTGCGCAGGGCATTGGTGGCCCGGGCCAGGTCCGGCGCGGTATCCACCAGGGTACCGTCCAGGTCGAAGAGCAGCGCGCCCGGCCGCGAGACGGGAGCCTTCACGTGAGCTCCCGGCGACAGTGCATGAGGTAGTTGACCGAGACATCGCGGTCGGAGAGGCGGTAGCGGTGGGTCAGGGGGTTGTAGACCAGACCGCTCTGCTCGCGCACCTCGAGTCCCGCCTCGCGACACCAGCCGGCCAGCTCCGAGGGGCGAATGAACTTCGCGTAGTCGTGGGTACCGCGAGGCAGCATCCGCAACAGGTACTCGGCGCCGAGAATCGCCAGGGCGTAGGCCTTGGGGTTGCGGTTCAGGGTCGAGAAGAACACCTGGCCACCGGGCTTGACCAGCCGGGCGCAGGCGCGCACCACCGAGGCCGGGTCGGGCACGTGCTCGAGCATCTCCAGGCAGGTCACCACGTCGAAGGTGCCGGGCCGCTCCTCGGCCAGGGCCTCGACGCTGACGTTGCGGTACTCCAGCTCGACGCCACTCTCGGCGGCATGCAGGCGCGCCACGGCCAGGGGGGCCTCGCCCAGGTCGATGCCGGTGACGATGGCGCCCCGGTGGGCCATGGCCTCGGCGAGGATGCCGCCGCCACAGCCCACGTCGACCACCCGCCGCCCGGCCAGGCCGGCACGGGCATCGATGAAGTCGAGGCGCAGGGGGTTGATATCGTGCAACGGCTTGAACTCGCTCTCCGGATCCCACCAGCGTTCGGCCAGGGCCTCGAACTTGGCGATCTCGCCGGGATCGACATTGCCCGCTTCCGTGTGACTTGCGCCCATCTGAGCTCTCCGTTCTGGAACCAACTTGAGTTGTCGCCGAGCCGACACGGTGGCAGGTCGGTGCTCGTTCGGTATCATGACGTATTCTACCCGCTCCGGGGACCGCATTCCCATGACCTGCCGCGGGGCGAGAGGGTTGTTTCACCGGTGCGTCTCATCCGGTGGCAAGCGTCACACATCGACATGCACCGACGATTACTCACAGGACAAGGATTGCACCATGATCAACAAGGCCGTGCTTCCCGTCGCCGGCTTCGGCACCCGCTGCCTGCCGGCCTCCAAGGCGATTCCCAAGGAGATGATCACCATCGTCGACCGACCGGTGATCCAGTACGTGGTGGAAGAGGCGGTGGCCGCCGGCATCCGTGACATCGTGCTGGTGACTCACGGCAGCAAGGGCGCCATCGAGAACCACTTCGACAAGCACTTCGAGCTCGAGGCGAGCCTCGAGGCCAAGGGCAAGCAGGAGCTCCTGGAGGAACTGCGCTCCATCGTGCCCGGGGACGTCAACATCATCAGCGTGCGCCAGTCGGAGCCGCTGGGGCTGGGCCACGCCGTGCTCTGCGCCCGACCGGTGGTGGGCGACCACGAACCCTTCGCGGTGCTGCTGCCCGACGTGCTGGTCGATTGCGAGGGGCTCGAGCGCAACGACCTGGCCGGCATGCTCGACGCCTTCGAGCGTACCCAGCGCTCCCAGCTGATGGTCGAGGAGGTCCCCTTTGACCTGGTCTACAAGTACGGCATCGTGGATACCGGCGGCGAGATTCCCGGCCCCGGCGAGTCGCGCCCGCTTCAGGGCGTCGTCGAGAAGCCGGCCGTCGAGGCGGCGCCCTCCGACCTGGCGGTGATCGGCCGCTACGTGCTGCCGGGCAGGATCTTTCCGCTCCTCGCCGAGACGCCCCCGGGCGCCGGTAACGAGATACAGCTCACCGACGCCATCGAGACCCTGCGCCGGGCCGAGGGCGTGGATGCCTGGCGAATGCGCGGCAAGACCTATGACTGCGGCCATCAGCTCGGCTACCTGGAGGCGATCCTCGCCTACGGCCGCCGGCATCCGCGTTACGGTCAGGGCTTCCGCGAGCTGCTCGCTCGCTACGCCACCGAGGAGTGAGTCCCATGCGGGTACTGATCCATGGCAGTGAACTCTCTGCCGCCACCGCCGCGGCGGCGCTCTCCTGGGTGGGACACCGGGTGACCTGGGTGCCCCATGCCAGCGCCCCCTGGGCTCGGCTCGCGCGTGCGGAGTGGCTCAACCGTGAACCCCGGCTGGTCCAGCAGCTCGAGGAGGGCATCGCCCGGGGAAGCCTGCGCCTGGTCGAGGCCGAGGCCCTGGCGCCGGATGACGGCGAGGGCACCGAGGTGCTCTGGCTGGCTCTCTCGCCCGAGCAACGCGGCGATCTCGCCACGCCGGTCGGTACGGTCGCCGAACGGGCCGCCGACGGCCTGGTGCTGGTCAACAACTCCACCTTTCCGGTGGGCGAGACCGAGCGGCTGGAGGCGCTGCTGAACGGCCGCGGCGTGGCCGTGGCTCTCCCCGACCTGCTGGAAGAGGGGCGCGGCTGGGAGACCTTCACCCGCCCCGGTCGCTGCCTGCTGGGCTGCGACGACGACGCGGCCGAGCACCGGGTCCGCGAGTTGCTGCGGGCCTTCAACCGCCGCAGCGAAGTGTTCCAGCGCATGCCGCGGCGCGCCGCCGAGCTGGCCAAGCTGGCGATCAACGGCATGCTGGCGACCCGCATCAGCTACATGAACGAGATCGCCGGTCTGGCCGACAGCCTGGGGGTCGATGTCGAGTACGTGCGTCGCGGCATGGGGGCCGACTCGCGGATCGGCTACGAGTACCTCTATCCCGGTTGTGGCTTCGGTGGTCCCAATTTCTCCCGCGACCTGATGCGGCTGGCCGATGTGCAGTCGGCCAGCGGACGCCACTCGGCGTTGCTCGAGCAGGTGCTCGACATCAACGAGCACAAGAAGGAAACGCTGTTCCGCAAGCTCTGGACCCACTTCCACGGCCGCCTGCAGGGGCGCACCGTGGCGATCTGGGGGGCGGCCTTCAAGCCCGGCACCGCGCGCATCGATCACGCCCCGGTCCTGACGCTGCTGCGCTCCCTCTGGGCCCAGGGGGTCAGGGTGCGGCTGCACGACCCCTCGGCCGTCCACGCCCTGCTGGCCGAGGTCGGTGAGCATCCACTGCTCGAGGTGTTCGAGGGGGATCCCTATGAGGCCTGCAAGGGGGCCGATGCCCTGATGCTGGTCACCGAGTGGAAGGAGTACTGGAATCCCGACTGGCCGCGGCTCACGGGGTTGCTCGGCGAGAGGCTGCTGCTCGACGGCCGCAATATCTATGATCCGGCCTGGGCCGCATCCCAGGGGCTGTATTACCGGGGAATCGGGAGAAGAGCGGATCCCGTTGCTGCCCCATGACACCCGGCCCTGAAACGTAAACGGTCCCGCCAAATGGCGGGACCGTTTACGTTCGGTGGTGGTGACGCCAGGGCGTCAGGACATCAGCCGAAGTTCTGGGCGACGAAGTCCCAGTTGATCAGGGCCCACACGCTCTCCATGTACTTGGGACGGGCGTTGCGGTAGTCGATGTAGTAGGCGTGCTCCCACACGTCGATGGTCAGCAGCGGGGTCTGGCCATGGGCGATGGGGGTGTCGGCATTGCTGGTGTTGACGATGTCGACGCCGCCGTCATCGGTCTTGATCAGCCAGGTCCAGCCGGAACCGAAGTTGCCGATGGCATTGGCGTTGAAGGTCTCCTTGAACTTCTCGAAGGAGCCAAACTTGGCGTTGATGGCGTCCGCCAGGGCGCCGGTGGGCTCGCCGCCACCGTTGGGCGACAGGCAGTGCCAGTAGAAGGTGTGGTTCCAGACCTGAGCCGCCTGGTTGAACAGGCCGCCGGAGGAGGACTTGATGATCTCTTCCAGGGACTTGTCGGCGTTCTCGGTACCCGCGACCAGCTCGTTGAGCTTGGTGACGTAGGCCTGGTGGTGCTTGCCGTAATGGTAGTCGAGGGTCTCGGCGGAGATGTGCGGTTCCAGCGCGTTCTTCTCGTACGGCAGGGCGGGAAGTTCAAATGCCATTCAGGGACTCTCCTTTGTCGTCACGGTGATGAAACAGCACCTCATGGTGAAGGATTCATCGCCGCCACTGCAAGGGCCGGCCTCGAGGGCGTTGGCGCTGGCCCGTGCGTTCGGGGCGAAAAAAACCTTACACTAAGCAAACGCTGTGCAACTATTGTCGCGGCATCATAGCACCCGGGTCGGAAGGCGCCAATCCGATCGTCAGGCTCGGGGTTCCGTCACAAGGCTGCCACGCCTGCCGTCCGAGGCAGGTTTCATCGCTCGAGAGTTAAGGAGTTCGCCATGGCAGAGCGCCCGGATGACCGCCGGCATGCGCGACCGATCGTCCCGGACCCGGATTCCAGCCTGGCACCCCATCGTCTGCGTCCCCCGCCGCCGCCGCGTGTCTGGCCGCTGTGGCTGCTGGTCCTGGCGCTGCTCGCCGCTTTTGGCGCCCTGGCCTGGGCCGGCTGGGAGGAGCGGGCCCGCTTCGAGCGTGAGCTCGCGCGGATCTCCGGCGAGGTGTCCAATGTCCATGCCCGCTTCGACGCGGAGGAGGGGCGCGGCGAGGCCCTCGAGCGTCTCGAGTCGCGCCTCGATGGCCTGGCAAGCCGGGACGCGGAGCTCGAGGAACGCCTGGCAGGCCAGGAGGAGAGCATCCCGGCTCGACTCGCGGCCATCGACGAGCGCATCGCCGAACTGCAGCAACGGCAGGCGAGCCTCGCAGAGGAGGCCGCGACCCGCGATGCCGTGCTGGCCGCGACCCGACGTTCCCTCGATGCCCTGGAACGCGCCGGCGACGAGGGACGGGCCGCGTTGGACGAGCGCATCGAGGCGCTGCGTGATGCCCGCGAACGTGACGGGGAGGGCCTCGCCGGCCTGGATGAGCGGCTGGAGTCGCTGGAAGCCGAGGCGGGGCAGGGCGAGACCCTGGCCAGGCTCGAGTCCGCCCAGGCGGAACTGGCGATGGCCCACGGCGAGCTCGAGGAGCGCCTGACCCGCGAGGAACGCCAGCTGCAGGAGCGCCTCGACGAGTTGGCCGCGCGGGTGGCGGGGCTCGTCGACGAGGTTGAAGCCGCGGCGGCATCACGGGATGATGAAGCGGAGCGCACCGATGCCGTGGCGGGCAGACTGGGCGCGCTGGAAGCCGAGCTTGGCGAGTTACGCCGCTCGCAAGTCGCCCTGAGTGCCCGGATCGAGGCCCTGCGGCGCTGAGGTAAGGGTGCCAACGCCAAGCTAGGGAAGCCGTTGAGATGGGTAATCGCGTGTTCACACGCCTTGGGGCAGCGGCCTTGTGTCTTGGCATGATTCACTCGGCATTGGGCCTCGAGGCGCGCATCGACGGCGTAGGCGGCGATGTTGCGGAGAATGTCCGTTACTACCTGGATGGCCTCGATGCCGCGCGGTACAGCCGCTCGCGGGTCGAGGGCGAGGTGCAGCGACGCACCCGCGAGGCGATGCGGGTCTACGGCTACTACTCGCCTCAGGTGACCCACCGGTTGGCCGAGGGCGACCCGCCCGGGTACGTGGAGCTGATGATCGAGCCGGGCCCGCGGGTGAGAATCGAGACCCTCGACATTCGCGTCGAAGGCGATGCCGCCGAGGATCCGAGGTTCCGCGAGGCCGTTGCGGCCTTTCCGCTGGCCGAGGGTGACCCTCTGGTGCACGCCCCCTACGATCGGCTTCGCAGCCGGCTGGCCAACCTCTCGCTGGAACGCGGCTACTTCGACTGGCGTTTCGTCGAGCGCCGCATGGAGGTGCGCCCCCACGCCGAGAGTGCCCGCCTCTTCCTGGCCCTGGATAGCGGTCCTCGCCACCGCTTCGGCGAGGTCAGCATCGACGGCAGTCATATCGTGGAGGAGCGGTTGCGGCGCATGCTGCCGTTCACTCCCGGCGAGCCTTACCTGGCGAGTGAACTGGCCCGTTACAACCAGCGCCTGGGACAGACCGGCTGGTTTGGCTCCATCGCCGTACGCCCACGGTTCGGCGAGGCGGCGAGCCTGGCCCTGCCGGAGCGCCGGCTCGGCTTCTGGAACGAGGTGGAAGTCGCCGGTGGCGAGCTGGCCAGTCGGGCAGCGGGCGCCGACGGCCCGAGGCTGAGCGGCCCGGCGCTCGAGGGTGCCACGGCCCTGCATCGCCCCGAGCGGCCCGAGGTCCCCATCGACATCAGCGTGACCCCGGCCGATCGCCACAGGTTCGAGATCGGGGTGGGTTACGCCACCGACGTGGGGCCACGCACCCGCTTCGCCTGGAAACAGCCCTGGATCAACCGCTACGGGCACGGACTCGACCACAGCCTGTCCCTCGCCGCACCCGATCAACGCTTCACCGGCACCTACAACATGCCGCTGGCCAACCCGCTACGTGACAGCTATCGCTTCCAGTACGGCGTTCGTCAGCGCGACAACGAGGATACCCGCTCCCTGGAGGCGACCCTGGAAGCCGCCCGACGCTGGGAGTTCGAGAACCTCTGGGTGCAGACGCTCTTTGTGCGTACCACCTTCGAGGACTTCACCCAGGGGGACGAGGAAGCGCAGGTGGTGATTCTCTACCCCGGCATCAGTTGGTCGCGCACCCGGACCCGCAATCCCACTTTCCCCAACTGGGGGGATAGCCAGCGCATCGCCTTCGAGGTGTCCGACGGCCTGTGGGGTTCCGACGCCGACTTCCTGCGCATGACCGGCGAGACCCAGTGGATCCGCATGTTCGGCGAGGACACCCGCTTCGTCACCCGGCTCGGTCTCGGCGCCATCGAGACCGACGACTTCGACAAGATCCCCCCCTCGCTGCGCTTCTTTACCGGGGGCGATCGCAGCGTGCGCGGTTACGCCTACGAGGGCCTGGCCCCGCGCAACGAGGAGGGCGAGCTGCGCGGTGGCCAGCAGCTGCTCACCGCCAGCGTCGAGCTGCAGCGCCGGGTCACCGGGGCCTGGTGGGGCGCGGCCTTCGTCGACACCGGCGATGCCTTCGATGAGTGGTTGCCGGATGCCCTCAATACCGGTGCCGGCCTCGGCGTGCGCTGGATCTCGCCGGTCGGACCGATCCGCTTCGACGTGGCACACCCCTTCGATGACGAGGACAACGACTTTCGGATTCACTTCGCCATTGGTCCCGAGTTCTGATGGCCCCCTTGAGTAGAGGCATGAGAGCACGAGTATTGACCTGGGCGCTGGTTCGCCTGCTGATCCTGCTTCCCCTGTGGTTGCTGGGCCTGGCGGTGCTGGGCCTCGGCCTGGCGCTGTCGCCCTGGGGTACCGGGCTGTTGCTCGAGGAGGGCGCCAAGCGCGGCTTCTTCGAGCTGGAGGCCGTCGAGGGCGCGCCGCTCGATACCCTGGTACTGCACGGGCTGCGCCTCGAGGCGGGGCCGGCCAGGGTCGCCGCCGAGCGCCTCGAACTGGCCTGGGCCGACGACTGCCTGCTCGGCGGACGGCTGTGCCTCGAGGCGCTCGTCGTCGAGGGCGCGCGGATCCGCCTGGCAGAGGCGGACGACCGCGAACCGCGGGAGCCGCCCGAGACCCTCTCGCTGCCCTTCCCGGTGGAGATCCGCTCCCTCGCCCTGCTCGACGTGGAGGTGCAACTGGCCGATGGCAGCCGGCTCACCTGGGAGCGCTTCAGCACCGGCGCGGTGGCCGAGGCGGACACCCTGACCCTGCTGCCGACGCGACTGGCCGGCGCGCGGTTCCTGTTGCCACTCTCGCCGGGGGCCCGCCTTGCCCTCAGCGAGGCCGAGCATGAGGGACCACGGCTCAGTGCCGAGGCGATCGATGCCGCCATTGCGGCACGCTCGCCGCTGCCCGCGGCGGTCGCGGCCGAGCTCGAGGGACTGGCCGGCCTGCCGTTGGAGGAGCAGCCGCGGCGCACACTGCCCGAGGTACGCCTGCCGCTGCGCATCGAGGTGCCGGAGCTGCGGGTGGAGGACTTCGCCGTCGCCGGCCCGGTGGATTACGGGCTGCGGCGCCTGGACCTGACGCTGACCGCCGAGGGGCATCGGGTCGAGGTTGCCCCGCTCGAGGTGACGACGGTGGATGCCGACGCCCGGCTGACGGCCAGCATCGAGCTGCGTGACGACTATCCCCTCGAGGCGCGGCTCGACGCCGCCCTCTGGCTGCCCGAGGTGATGCCCGAACTGGCCGGGGAGCGCGTCGACCTGGCGCTCGACGGCGACCTCGGCGACCTCGGCGTCCGCCTGGGGCTAGCCGGCCCGGTCACCGCCACCCTCGAGGCCCGCCTGGACGCCCTGGACCCGACCCTGCCGTTCACGGCCTCCCTGGGGAGCGACCTGCTCCAGTGGCCCCTCCCCGGGACGCTGTCCACTCGGGACGAGGCGGCAGAGGAGGCCGCCGCCGCGCCGGCGAAGCCATACCTGGTGGAGGACCTCACCTTGCGCCTGGAGGGCAGCCTGCTGGCCTATCGGGTCGCCGCCTCGCTGATGGCGGAGGGGCCCGAGATCCCCTATACCCGGGTCGCCCTCACCGGCACCGGCGATTTCGAACACTTTGCCTGGACACCGCTGTCGGTGAGCCTCGGCCGCGCCTCGGTGGTCACCCGCGGCCGGGTCGACTGGGCCGAGGAGCTCGGTGTCGAGGCGGTGGTACGCCTGGACAATCTCGACCCCGGCGATTTCGTCGACGGCATCACGGGGCGGCTGGATGGCGACGCCGAACTGGGCTTCGTCCAGTCGCCGGCGGGCTGGCAACTGCGGGTTCCCCGGCTTGCCATCGACGGCGAGCTGCAGGAGCTGCCGATGTCGCTGCGGGCGAGTCTCGTCGGCGACAACGAGATGCGCTGGCGGATCGACTCCCTGGACTTCCGGCAGGGCGACAATCGCCTGACGGCCGCCGGCCGGGTCAGCGAACGGGCCATCGACCTCGCCGGTGAGATGGACCTGCCGGCCCTGGCCAGCCTGCACGAGGAGCTCTCGGGCAGCCTGGCCGGCGAGTTCACCGGCTCCGGCACCCTGGCCTCGCCACGGCTTGACCTGGACCTGACCGGCCAGGCCCTGCGCTTCGCCGAGCACCGCCTCGAGCGGCTGCGCCTGGCCGGCCGGGTCAGCGGCGTGGACGATCCCGAGCTGGACCTGCGGCTCGATATCGAGCGGCTCGATGCCGGCGGCCAGCGCTTCAGCGAGGTCGGCCTGCGCCTCGATGGCCGACTCTCCGCCCATCGCCTGAGCCTGGACGCCACCGCCGGCCGGGGCATGCCGCTCACCCGGGCCGCCCTGGTCCTGGAGGGCGCCATGGGCGCCGATCGCCAACGCTATACCGGCCGTCTGATGCCGCTGGAGGTCGATACCGACTACGGCGATATTCGCCTGGCCGAGGCCCTGGCCTTCGAGGCCGACCTGCCGGGCGGCAGCGTACGGATCCAGCCCTTCTGCCTGGGGCGTGCGCAGGGTGGCGTCCTCTGCCTCGAGGAGTCCCTGCAGGCCTCGGCCGAGCGGGGGCGGGCGTTGCTGGCGATCCGCGAGTTGCCGATGTCGCTGATCGAGGCGGCGGTGCCCGAGGACTGGGAACTGGCCGGTGCCACCGAGGCCACGCTGATCGCCGAGTGGCGCCAGGGCGGTGCACGCTGGCAGGCCGAGCTGGAGCTGGCCAGCGAGTTGGCCGTGCGTGGCCTGGACGCCTACGGCCAGCCCTGGGAGCTGCCCGCCTCGCGGCTCTCGCTGAGCCTGGCCGCCGACCAGGCGAGTGCCGATTTCGATCTGGCGCTGAGCCTCGCCGAGGCCGGCGACCTGCGCCTGGTGCTGCGGATCGATGACCCCGTTGGCAGCGGAGACCTGGACGGCCGGCTCTCCCTCGACGGCTTCCGGCTCTCCCGCTATCGCGCCCTGGTGGCCGGCATGGACACCCTCGAAGGGGTGCTGGAGGGAGACGTGCGCATCGGTGGCAACCGTGAGACGCCGGTCCTCGATGGCACCATCGGGCTCAGCGGCCTGCAGGTGGTCGGGAGCGAGGTGCCGCTGGAGGTGCGTGACGGCGAGCTCGAGGTGCGCCTCGCCGGCGACCGGGGGCGTATCAGCGGATTCGTCGCCGCCGAGGAAGGGCGGCTGGAGATCGATGGCGATGTCGGCTGGCCGAGTCCCGACGACTGGCGCATCGCCGTGAACCTGGATGCCCGTGAGCGACCATTGCTGGCGGTATTGCCGGAATTCGGCCGCCTGAGGGTCGCCCCGGATGTGCGGGTGCGGGTCAGGCCGGATCGCCTGCAGATACGCGGCCAGGTCCAGGTCCCCTGGGCACGGCTCGAGGTGGGTGAGATGCCGGAGTCGGCGGTGACGCCGAGCCCGGATGAGGTGATCATCACCCGCCGCGACGAGCGGCGGGCCGCGCGCCGGGCCGAACGCGCCGCCGAGGCGGGCGAGGAGGCCGCCGACGCGTCGGCGGCCCGGGCGCTGGCCGAGGCGGGCATGGCCGTGGACGTGCAGATCAGCCTTCGGCTCGGTCCCGACATGCAGCTCCAGGCCTATGGCCTGGAGTCGGGCCTGGCCGGTACCCTGGAGGTCCGCCAGCAGAACGGGCCGGTGCAGTTGTTCGGCGACGTCAACCTGGTCGGCGGGCGCTTCCGCGCCTATGGCCAGGACCTGCTGATCCGCCGGGGCAAGCTGCTGTTCAGCGGCCCCCCCGACCAGCCGCTGCTCGATTTCGAGGCGATCCGCAACCCCGCGGCGACCCAGGACGAGGTGATCGCCGGCCTGAGGGTTACCGGTACCGCCGCCGAGCCCCGGTTGCGGGTGTTCTCCGAGCCGGCCATGGACGAGGCGCGGGCGCTCTCCTATCTGCTGCGCGGTCGCCCGCCCGGGGACAGCGATACCGAGGGGGCGCTGGCGTCGGCGCTGCTGGGCCTGACCCTGGGCCGCACCGGCGGGGCCGTGGGTGTCATCGGCGAGGCCTTCGGCATCGATGACCTGACGCTGGAGACCGCCGGCGTCGGCGACGAGAGCCAGGTGCGTGTGAGCGGCCAGCTCACCGAGGATCTGCGGGTCAGCTACGGGGTGGGGGTCTTCTCGCCGATCGCCGAACTGACGGTGCGCTATACCCTGTGGCGGAACCTCTACCTCGAGGCGGTGTCCGGTGCCGCACAGGCGGTGGATCTCGTCTACACCTTCAGCCGGCCGGGGAGGCCACCCACGCCGAATGATTGATCGAACCCGAGCATCCAGTCCAGGAGGAGTCCGTGATGAGTATCGACCCTGCCCGCGCCCTGCCGGGGCGCGATACGCCGATGGAGATCAGCGGCATCCATGGCGTCAATGGCCGCTCCCTGGTGCCGCCGTTTGCGGAGAACCTTCGCGAGATCGTGCTGGGGCTGGGCTGCTTCTGGGGGGCCGAGCGCCTCTTCTGGCAGCTGCCCGGGGTCCATGTCACGGCGGTGGGCTATGCCGGTGGCGTCACCCCGAACCCGACCTATGACGAGACCTGCACCGGCCTGACTGGCCATGCCGAGGTGGTACGGGTGATCTTCGATCCCGCCGAGATCGACCTGGAACGGCTGCTGCGGGTGTTCTGGGAGGCCCACGACCCGACACATGGCTTAGGAGGACTGTCAATAGGTGATGTAAGTCACATACACTGATTTTGCTGATGTGTTTACATGAATAACATTTTTCGCCATATTCATGTAGATCGCATCGTAAGCTACGAGCTGTAAATAAGAGGATAAGAGAATGGTTAAAGAAGAATGCATCTTAGGCGGAGGTTGCTTTTGGTGTTTAGAATCAATTTTCTCTATGGTGAAAGGTGTAGAACATGTTGAGTGCGGCTATGCTGGAGGAGGGACTAATAATCCGACATATGAAGATGTATGCAAAGGAAGGACTGGCCATGCGGAAGTAGTAAAGATCGTATACAATGAAGAAAAAATTAGCTTTGAAGACATACTGAGTGTTTTTTTTGCCATACATGACCCAACCACTTTGAATAGACAGGGAAACGATGTTGGTACTCAGTATCGATCCGCAATATTTTACACAAACACTTATCAGAAGGAAGTGGCTAACACCTTCATCAAAAGACTCGAAAATGACAAAGAATTTCTCTCGCCAATTGTCACAGAGGTAGTGCCTCAGTCAAGTTATTTTCCTGCTGAAGAATATCATAATAGATTTTTTGAGAAAAATCCTAGCAACGCCTTTTGTCGATACTCAATTCCGCCAAAAATATCCAAGCTGAAAAAAAGGTTTAAAGAGCTTCTTTCTGATTGAAGATTTTTTAGATTGAGTTGAGTTGATTGAGCATCCAGCTTTTCTCTTCAACCACCATTTTCCTGTTGGTTTTTCGGAGTGAAGAGCGGATGAAATATGAAATATCATGCTGAAGGTGCCTCTACTGCAAACTGACACCCAGGCCTAGGGTTCGATATTCAGTTTATTCTTCCCATGAAGACTTTGGGAGAACCGTAGCCCCTTGCCTCTTACGCATTGAGTTGTGAGGAGAGGAGTGGCATTCCATAACGAGTGTGAAATCATCGTGGATCCAGCGGCTTGCCATCAAATAGGCACATCAGTAAAGTAGAGAAGCAAATTACTCACCAGCAACTGGGGGCCCCCAATGGCGCATGGTGCTGTTGCTGCACAAGCAGCTGGGCAAGACTTTCAGGGACGCATCTTCTGGCACTACGCTGCAGACCTTAGAAGAGTCCCCCCAGCCGTTCAAAAAGTTTGCTATGAGTATGATGCTGCTGCCGGCGTGGATGACGTGGTAGTGTTTTACACTGATCCTTTCCTGGATGGAAATCAGCATTATGAAGTGGATGCGATTCAAGCAAAATTCCACGTTGACCATAAGCATGCTTATTCTCTTACCTCTTTAACTGAAGCAAAGGATAACGGTAGCTCGCTCTTGCAGAAGATGTATTCTGGCTACCAAGAGATTAGAAAAAAAGGGCTACGTTGTCGCGCCATTCTGGAGACTAACTGGGGATGGAGTAACGAAGACCCTGTTGCGAAAGAAGTCCGTGCAAACAGACGGCTTCCGGATCGTTTTTTGACAGTTAATCCGCCGTCTCCACTTGCTAAAATCCGCAAGCAATGGCAGGACCATCTGGACATCAATGATAACGATCTGAGTGATTTTGTCAGAGATCTACGTCTCGATCTGTCACTTCCAGCCCTTGATCGTCAATTGAATGACTTAGGAGCTCGACTGGAGGCAGCAAGACTCAAACCCCTTTCCCCGAGTCAGCGCACGAACCCTTATGACAGCATTATCCGCCATCTTTTGCAGGCTCAGGAGCCCATAGAGATGGATCGTAACCGACTTGAGGAAATATGTCGGGAAGAAGGTCTTTTGGAAGATGCTGAGCCTCCTTCGATTGAAGGTCAAGTCGGTATCAGAAGCTTTATCCGTTGGAGTGAGCGGATGGAAGTGGACTGTCTCGCCCATGTCGATGTCACTGAATATTTCACCGGTGACCGCTATATTCGCAGCCCAGAACAATGGGAAGCCGTGCGAAAGAAGGTGACGACTTTCCTCGAAAAAGTTCTTCAAGCTGACAATGCGGACCGGATCGTGTTGGAATCTCATCTGACAATTGCATATTTGGCTGGACGCTGTCTTCCCCCTATTTCAGGGACGTCGATTATCCCAGTCCAAAAGCGTCCCCACGGTGGCCCTGAGCCATGGCGCCCAGCCCATCCGGTGCCGAAAGGGCTTCCAGGTTGGAATGTCGATGAGACAACGGGCATAGATGGGTCGCGAGATGTTGTTGTCGCGTTATCTGTCACCCACGATATATTGAACGACGCATTGCATTACTGCGAAGAGGCTGAACTTGTACCTCGTTCAATATTGCACTTTCGGCCTGAAGCTGGGCCTGGACCGGTCAGTGTTCTTGACGCATCTCACGCGCACCTGCTTGCCGCTGAGGGTGTGAAGCTTATCCGGCGAGCCAAACAGCACGGGGAGCGGGTCCATATCTTCATGGCTGCCCCAAACGCCTTGGCTTTTTTCTTAGGACAGATAATGACGGAATTAGTTGATCCTATTCAACTATATGAGCATGACCGACAAGGTGTTCACGGGGTACCATATTCCCCAAGCCTCAGTTTTCCTCCGCCACAATGAAAAGGAGCTTGAGCCATGGAGATACCAACTTATTTCAGTGACTTTTTATCGGAAATTCGGCTAACTGCCAATCAGCGTCAGGAGGCTAAGAAAGGTCACGAGACCCTACGGAAACGGTTAAATAATGATGATGACGTAAGGGATTGCATCATCTCCACTTTCATTCAGGGTAGCTACCGCCGTGCAACGGCAGTAAGGCCCAAGGGTGGAAAACGGTCTGATGTTGACGTCATTGTCGTAACAAATCTTGACGCAAAAACCCATACGCCAGATCAGGTGCTGAAACGCTTTAAAAAGGCTCTCGAGAAGTACTATCCAGGGAAATGTGAAATGCAGGGACGATCGATCGGAATCGAATTGTCTTCTGTTGATTTAGATGTGGTGGTCACCAGTGCCCCGTCGGAAGCTGCTAAACAGGTAACAGAATCTGCAGTGGTGACCAATAGTCTGTTTCTTGACGAACAAACGGATTGGAACAATCTGGTCGCAATCTTTGAAACTGCTGCTGGAGATGCAAGGGAGTGGAAGTCTAGTCCGCTACAGATTCCTGACCGCGAAACAAAAGAATGGCAACGAACTGATCCACTTGCTCAGATCGCCGTCGCCGCACAGAAAAATCAGGAGAGCGGCGGTCATTTTGTGAACGTAGTCAAAGCACTAAAGTGGTGGCGGGTTTCTCATGGAGAACTTCCTAAGTATCCAAAAGGCTATCCGTTTGAACGACTGATCACCGAATGCTGCCCGGATAACTGCAATTCGGTTGCCGATGGTATTACCCAAACGCTGGAGACATTTGTCCAAAAGTTTGCTATTGACGTGGCACTCGAGCGAGTTCCTCAGATGCCCGATTACGGAGTGCCGGAGCACGACGTTCTAAAACGTGTGGAGTTCAAAGATTTTGAGAAGCTGTACAATGTCATTAAAGATTTTTCACCTAAGGCTCGAGCAGCACTCAATGAACAAGACATGAGCAAGAGCGCCTGTATGTGGCGTGAGCTCTTGGGCAACAAGTTCCCGCAACCACCGGGTGGATGCAATCAGGCAGGTAACGGGAGCAATGGAGCAACATCAGGTTTCATAGCACCAGGGAAAAGCAGTGACCCAGGTCGTAAACGTTTTGCTTGAACCGTCAGACGCGTTGCGTGCAGCACGCCGGTCCCTTGATGGACTGTCATGCATCCAAGAAATTTCCTCTTGGGGGCGTTTATCGTCTGGTTCAAAACGTTGGGTCCTGCGGTTTGTTGTGGATACAGGTTACCAGGCCACTGAATTCGTGCCGAATCCGTCGGCCTGGTATGTCACTGTTGATGACAACTATCCTCTCGGAGCAATTCACATCTACCCTGCTGTAGAAGGCAGTATCACCGCTACTTTTCCTCATATGGCAAGGAATGAGCCTCCACAGACAAAATCCCCGTTCCGAACCGGGAATCTCTGTTTGACCACTCCAGATGGAATCTTTTCGCGGTTTGGGAGCCCGATAGAACCGTACGAGGTACATACTAGGTTAGAATGGCATGTAGGTCGGACTGTTGAATGGGTGAAAGCAGCGGCTAATGATGAGCTCCTCATAACTGGAGATCCATTTGAACTTCCGGTATTCCCGAACACTGATCTCATTAAGAAGGGAAAAAAATGGGTGCGCGTGGCATTTCAGGAGAATTCACGGCGGCTTTTGAAATGGAACGCACGGGACGAAGTCTGGGGGATGGTGCCTCTACATCCAGTTGCGGGACGTCAAGATGTTAAGGCAGCTGGTGATTTTGAAGATGGCCAAGGAAATTCCATTATATCGGCTTCCTGGGGGGAAGCTGTTGATCAGCGAAGTGGCGTGCAGTGGGCGGCTTGGCTTCGCCTGCCGGCACCGCCAGTGATGTCTCCCTGGGCAGCTCCACAGACATGGAGTGAATTAGCTGTTATTTGCCAAAAACTGGGTATCGATTTAAATCTCTTTATCAGCCAGCTGTCACGTTGGGGATGGCGAGAGACCTTACACTATGTGCTTGTTGGATTTCCCATCCCGGACCATGTTGGTGGTGAAGATGTCCAGATAGAGTGGAAAGCTATACGCCTTGAGCGACCTATTTCCCGGAAGATGCAGGTCGCGTCAGGGTTTCGCATCGGTCCCCGGCAACTTCAAATGCAAGTACAGTTGATGCTGGGTGGCAACAATTTTCTCAACTGGCAGCCAACAGAAAACTGGGAGACACAAGTCCTAAATGCTCGCGGGGCTTTTAAGCAGCCTCTGCGAAAGGCATGTATTCTAGCAGTTGGCGGCGGGGCTGTAGGCTCTAAGATTACAGAGACCTTGGCCCGGGGTGGATGCGAAGACATGACGATTGCTGATCCAGATACACTAGAAGCCGGAAACTTACGCCGTCACACCTTACTTTTGTCGAGTGTTGACCAAGATAAAGCCCGTGCTTTATCCATCCGGTTAAACCAGATATCGCCATACATGAATGCAGTGGCGTTTCCGGCCGCATTACCGACAGGAGGTGAAGGGCTAGACCGCTTAATGCGGAATACGGATCTTGTGTTAGATATGACCGCCGAGGACTCTGTGCTTTCAGTGCTGTCTATTTATTCTGACTTTACTCCTAGGACATTTATCTCGATCTCTTCTGGGCATGATGCCCGGCGACTTTTCTTTTACGCATATAAAGGGAATAACTTTCCTCTTGACGATTTCAACTCGGCTATAGATCCTTGGTTAGAACGAGAAATGATCGAACGGGAAGCGGAAGGAACCACTATGGGGGTGCCCAGTGCCCCTGGTTGTTGGCATCCGTTGTTCCCTGCGCGAGATGACAGCCTGCAGATATTGGCTGGTGCAGCTACTCGAATGATTGAGCGCTTCTACGCTGGTGAAATATCTTCTGGGCTGCATGTTCTTGAGCTACAAGATGATGCTATTACCGGGCTTCCAACACTCATGGCAGCGACTTTATGAGTACTGGCATACAGAAATATGGTAACCAGCGATACATAATTCTAGTTTCTGGCTCTGCCGCAGAAACTATGCAAAAACTAGCATCCCAAGCTGGGCAGCAGGAGACTGGTGGAATCTTGATTGGCTATTATCAGGATGGTCAGGCACGGATCACGGAAGCTACGCCTCCTCCCTCTGACTCCAGACGAAGCTACGCGCGTTTTGAGCGTGGGGTGAATGGGTTGAAGGCATACTTAGCGGATAAGTGGCTTTCCGAACCGCGTGAGTATTATCTAGGGGAATGGCATTCTCATCCGGCCACTTGGGCGCGTCCCAGCCCTACCGATCATTTGCAAATGCGGAAAATTTTGGACGATCCAAATATCGATTGTGCTTGCCCTATCTTGATTGTGGTTGCTGGTCACTCCAAGCCGTCACCAAAATTTAGCATCCATGTATACGATGGTATGACCAAATCACCGGCACCACTTTACCGTTGTTAAATGTAAATATGTTGATCTATAGATAACCTGGGCACCTTAATCTCATAAAGGACCTCAACGCTCCGTCAGCCTTTTAATAACTTCCTGCAGATGCTCGCACTTTTCTTTGTAAAATAATGCGTCTGCTTGATAGATAGAAATCTTTTCTAAAGCAGAATCCCTTTCTTTTGTGACCGATGCAATTTTTTCCTCAAGGATGAGCATCCTGTCTTTCTCAACCTCTTTCTTTGGGTTGCACTCCATGTTCTTTTCACTGAGGTCTGCTATATTATTGTTGTGAGCGTCAATTAATGATTTTATATCTTCATTCCATTTGCTGTTTAGAGCCATTGCGCTCTTCAGCCCAGCTTTTATCCACACTTCTTTATACTTCCATTTTGCATAAGGTTTTGCTGACTCAAGAAACTTGATAGCATTTATAAGATTCTCTCTATTGCGATTCTTCAACTCTTTCTTATGCTTTACTATACCTTTGACGCTACCCCTGGGCTTCATTAAACTCTCCTTAATCTTGGTTTATTTCATCAAGTTGAGCCAAAAGCTTGTTAATTTCTTCATTCCTTCTTCTCAAGTACTCTGTTTTCTGTTCATTATTTTTAAAAAAGCTAAGCATCCTAGCGTTTTCAGATTTTCTCCACTCTAACGTTTTGTATAAAGAAATGGCTGGCAGAATAGCATTATTACAATCAGCAGGCCGGCAATTGGAAAGATCGCCTCCGCATAAAGCCTTTTTTGGACGGTACATACAAAGTCCATCATCCGTTTGCTCTATTAATGCCTTAATCGGTAAAGTGGATAGAAACGATGCTTTTTCTTTTTTTGTCATACCAATAAATTTCTTTCGGATCGAGAGAACCTCCTTAGCACCTCCGCCTATTATTGGGATTTGTGATCCAAATAGCTCATTATACTTCTCTTGAGATAACTTAAACTTTTCGGCCTGCAGTTCAGAATAAATATTTATATCCCCGTAAACTTTAGTCATCTCTATATCGTAGTGCTTAAACTGGTCTTTTAACTCAACATACCCCATGCCACTGCGAACCGCTAGCCGAGCAAACTTCTTCCTAAATTGGTGAGTAGCTATAGGCCACAATTTACCATTGAATCTTATGTTGTGATACGAAATAAAGTTTTGTAGATTAGTACTGATTGCAGTTTTAGAAACTGGCCTAGCATGCACATGACTGCTTGCAAAAAGGAAAGGATTCCTGCGCTGATTACGGTAGATGTCAAGAAAGTTGTCGTGTCTGATCATTGTCACGCCGACTGTTTTTCTGGTTCGACCAGCGTGACTGCGGGTTCCCGCTCCGGATTG
>NZ_PDOG01000058.1 GCF_003202205.1 Halomonas sp. LBP4 | reverse complement strand
TTTAGGGACAACAAGGAACGTTTATTTTTAGACAAAGAATTAGAGAACAACAATTAGCATCTTAAGAACGTGGGCGCTCCTTCTTTCCCTTGAACAGGGCAATCAGGGAAGTGTTCGCGACCTTGACAACCTTGAAACGAACACCGGGAATATCTCCGACGGCGTGACCTGAGCGACCGAAACCAGATACCAAAACTTCGTCGTTTTCTTCAACAAAGTTCAAGCAACCGTCCTTGGGGACGAAGGCGGTGATCTTCTTGGAGTTCTTGATGAGCTGAACACGGACACACTTTCTGATGGCAGAGTTGGGCTGTTTGGCTTCGACACCGATCTTCTCAATAACGATTCCCTTGGCCATGCAAGCGCCACCGAAAGGATCGGCCTTCCACCGGGTTCCGAGGTTGGCCTTCTTGTATCTCTGATCATGCCAGCGCTGTTCTTGACGGTGCTTTTTGAGACGACGAGCCGTACGGATTCCCTTTGGCTTTCCCATGATGAAACCTCAAATTAG
>NZ_PDOG01000057.1 GCF_003202205.1 Halomonas sp. LBP4 | reverse complement strand
TATCAACAAAACAATTTATTGGTAAAAACAACGAAAAACTGCTTATTTCTTCTCAATCAAAGTCTGATGGCATCTGCCACAGTAGAGACGATCCTTGTGCTTGGCCATGAACACACCACCACCGCAAGAGACGGAGTTGCATTCGGAGCGGAGACGCTGTATGTTGTCATCATCGTCGATCTTGTAGAACTTGAGGACAGAAAGTTTGACCTTCTTTCTCTTGTGCTTGATCTTCTTGGGGGTGGTGTAGACCTTCTTCTTTCTCTTCTTACCACCACCAAGAAGGCGGAGGTCAAGGTGGACTGTGGAGAGGGCTTCGATTCCAAAGTCGGCCAAGGTCAATTCCTCATCGAGCTGTTTGCCAGCAAAGACAAGACGTTGCTCTTCAGCGGCGATGGCTTCGATCTCCTGGATTCTGGCCTTGAGTTCAGCAACTTTGGCGGTTGGGCTCACGTCAAAGGAGACGGTCTGTCCCTGGAGGTTCTTGACGAACACCATGGTTGACCCTTTT
>NZ_PDOG01000056.1 GCF_003202205.1 Halomonas sp. LBP4 | reverse complement strand
TTTATAATAAAGAGTTTTATAACAGCAAGAAATCAAACAACAACCAACATTTTACTTCAGAGGGATAAAACGAGAAGAGTGGGTGGCACCAATACCTGGTCGACCGTGCTTGACTGGCTTGTAGGTAATGGAGAATTCTCCCAAATAATATCCGATCATCTCCGCTCTGATCTCAACCTGGTTATAAGCACGTCCACTGTGGATTCCGACAACACATCCAACCATTTCGGGGAAGATCAACATGTTACGGAGATGTGTCTTGATGCATGCGGGCTTTTCCAATTCCTTGGCGTTCTTCTTGGCCTTGATCAACCTCTGGAGGAGAGCACGGTGCTTCTTTTGGAGACCTCTGTTCAAACGTCTGCGAGCACGGGCAGTCAGCATCTTAGCAAAAGTGGGTCTGTCCATATCCAACAATTGGTCAAGATCAACTCCACGGAAGGAGAATTTACGGAAGGTTCTCTTCTTCTTGGCAGCGTCGTCAGCCATAGTTATTTTTGCCCCTCAAACTTG
>NZ_PDOG01000055.1 GCF_003202205.1 Halomonas sp. LBP4 | reverse complement strand
GGCTTATCAAACACTTTATCAATCAAACACATCAACAATAAACAAGTTGGGGATCGAATTTAGGCAACCAGAATACAAGCTCCACCGGCCTTCTTGATTTTGCGTTCGGCTTCGTGGGAGAATTCCTTAGCCTTCACGATCAGTGGGATCTTGGGGAGTCGGCCTTTGCCGAGGACCTTGAAGTATCCGGCTCTGGTGGCGTCGATCACTGGGGCTTTCTTGGTGTCCTTAGCGTACTTCTCGCGGGTCTCATCCGAAACGAGCGACCACAGCTTCTCGACGTTGACGGCGGGGTTGAAGTAGTGGTTCTTGTGGAGATGGAAGTTTCGCATACCGACCTTTCCGAAGTAACCGGGATGGTACTTATCGAAGTTGATTCTGTGATGGTGCATGCCACCAGCGTTACCGCGTCCACCGGGATGCTTTCTGTGCTTGCCAACACGGCCGTGACCGTGACTGACGTGACCTCTGAGCTTTCTCGTCTTTCTCTTGGAGGTGGTCATGTTGTTCCCTCAAAC
>NZ_PDOG01000054.1 GCF_003202205.1 Halomonas sp. LBP4 | reverse complement strand
TTGAGGGATTAAAAACATCTCGAAAACATGGCCGCCAGAAAAGGAAAGACCAAGGAAGAGCAGCCGTCTTTGGCCCTCGGACCTCAAGCTCGTGAAGGAGAAAACGTTTTCGGAGTTGCTCACATCTATGCTTCCTTTAACGACACCTTCGTTCACATTACCGACTTGTCTGGACGTGAAACCATCGTCAAAGTTACTGGTGGTATGAAGGTAAAGGCCGACAGAGATGAAGCTTCTCCTTACGCCGCCATGCTGGCTGCTCAGGATGTCGCTGAACGCTGCAAACAGCTCGGAATCACTGCCCTTCACATTAAACTGAGAGCTACTGGCGGAACCAAGACTAAGACTCCAGGGCCTGGATCCCAATCTGCACTCCGTGCCTTGGCTCGATCTGGAATGAAGATTGGTCGTATTGAAGATGTCACTCCAATCCCAACTGACCGCACACGCAGAAAGGGTGGACGTCGTGGTCGTCGATTGTAATCCATATTCGAACGATCCTTGTTATTCGATATTAAATTGTTTTCATTTATTTTTGGTCCAATGAAAGTCGTTGTTTGA
>NZ_PDOG01000053.1 GCF_003202205.1 Halomonas sp. LBP4 | reverse complement strand
ATTTGAGGGTAATGGCTCCATCAAAAACTGCTGCCAAGTCGGCTCCTAAGGCTAAGAAGGCCGCTCCAAAAGGAACCAAGGCCGAAAAGGCCGTTGATGCCAAGAAGAAAGCCTTGAAAGGTGTTAACACCAAGACCGTCAAGAAGGTCAGAACCTCGGCCCGATTCAATCGCCCCAACACCTTGACTTTGAGAAAAACTCCGAAATACCCAAGGAAGTCCGTTCCATCTCGGCCACGATTGGATGCCTACGGAATCGTGAAGCGTCCATTGACCACCGAGTCCGCCATGAAGAAGATCGAAGATAACAACACCTTGGTGTTCATCGTTGACGTCCAGTCGAACAAACGTCAAATCAAGACTGCTGTCAGGAAGCTGTACAACATTGAGGCCCAAAAGGTTAACACCTTGATCACACCCAATCACACCAAGAAAGCTTTCATTAGACTGGGTCCCGACTTCGATGCTCTTGATGTCGCTAACAAAATTGGTATCATCTAAATCTTGGCCTTTGTTATATTGTTGGTTTGATTTGTCAATTGAAACATTTGTTACTAAAGCTGTTTTAT
>NZ_PDOG01000052.1 GCF_003202205.1 Halomonas sp. LBP4 | reverse complement strand
GTGCCTTCGGGAGCCGAGTGACAGGTGCTGCATGGCTGTCGTCAGCTCGTGTTGTGAAATGTTGGGTTAAGTCCCGTAACGAGCGCAACCCTTGTCCCTATTTGCCAGCGATTCGGTCGGGAACTCTAGGGAGACTGCCGGTGACAAACCGGAGGAAGGTGGGGACGACGTCAAGTCATCATGGCCCTTACGGGTAGGGCTACACACGTGCTACAATGGTCGGTACAAAGGGTTGCGAAGCCGCGAGGTGGAGCCAATCCCGAAAAGCCGGTCTCAGTCCGGATCGGAGTCTGCAACTCGACTCCGTGAAGTCGGAATCGCTAGTAATCGTGAATCAGAATGTCACGGTGAATACGTTCCCGGGCCTTGTACACACCGCCCGTCACACCATGGGAGTGGACTGCACCAGAAGTGGTTAGCTTAACCTTCGGGGGAGCGATCACCACGGTGTGGTTCATGACTGGGGTGAAGTCGTAACAAGGTAGCCGTAGGGGAACCTGCGGCTGGATCACCTCCTTACCGACGACGTCACCGGCTGTCGGCAAGTGCTCACAATGAATTACCTGATCGGCCAGAGCAA
>NZ_PDOG01000051.1 GCF_003202205.1 Halomonas sp. LBP4 | reverse complement strand
AACAAAGTCTCCTTTTATTGGACACCAATTTTAAAACAAGGATAAACAATAAAAACAGAAACAAAATGTCTCCGATAACATATCCAAACTTCCCGTTGTCCAGTCGTTTGGGTTGCTTAGAATTTGTCGAACGCTTTTCTGGCACCAGTTTTGCCCAGGACCTTGAGGACATTGAACCGAACGGTCTTCGACAGCTTTCGACATTCCCCAATAATGACAACATCTCCGACATTCACACGGAAAGCAGGAGAACAATGCACTGAGATGTTTCGGTGCCTTCTTTCGTAACGGCGATACTTGGAAACGAAGTGCAAGAAATCACGTCTGACGACGATGGTCCTCTGCATCTTGTTCTTGGTAACTACCCCGCTAAGAATACAGCCACGGATGGAAACATTGGAGGTGAAGGGACATTTCTTGTCGATATAAGTTCCCTCGATGGCCTCCTTGGGAGTCTTAAATCCCAATCCAATGCTCTTGTAGTAACGTTCACGTTTCTTGGACTTCTTTCCGATTCCCAAAGTTTGCCATTTGGTATTTTGGAAGATAGTTGGCTGCCTTTGGTACGAACGCTCGGTCTGATCCGCCATTGTTAGACCCTTTT
>NZ_PDOG01000050.1 GCF_003202205.1 Halomonas sp. LBP4 | reverse complement strand
GGCATGACCGTACTGCTTCAAGATTTCGTCGTATTTGGCGACCTTCTTGGCGACATTTCCTGAAGCCTTCTCTCTCAATTTCAGTTCGGCTTTCTTCTGCTCATAGAAAGCAGCACTTCGGACTTTTCTCTTCTCCTCAAGCTTGGCGATAACTCCCTGGTATTGCCATCCAACCTCATGGGACAATCGGCCAACGGTGCTGAATTTGCGACGAGGCTTCAAGGCGATGTGTCGGACAGCTGAAGGGAGAACCACTCTCTGCTTGGTGTCATAAGGCTGTGGAATTCCGTCGAAGGTTTTCAGGTTCTTCAAGGCAGCCATACCTCGAGGGGTTTTGTGAGGAATCATGCCGCGAACGGTGCGGTAGAAGATCTTGCATGGGGCTCTCTTGTGGAAGGGTCCTCGGGATGGCTTCACATTACAGTGCTTTCTGAGGAAGGAAAGATACTTCAGCTTGCAACGGTGGAAGTTTCCGGCAATGTTGATCTCTTCACATCGCACAACAATAATCTTCTGGCCGAGCAAAAGCTGCTTCGCCACTGTGGAGGCAAGACGACCGAGGATATGATCCTTAGCGTCAATAATCAGAGGTTTGGTAGAGAAACCCATTTTAACCT
>NZ_PDOG01000049.1 GCF_003202205.1 Halomonas sp. LBP4 | reverse complement strand
TTTGAGGGTACCTAATATGGCTGACTCTGACCATGATGATCACGACTTCGCCACCGGAGAGAGTGGAGCCGCCGCTACCTTCCCCAAGCAATGCTCTGCCATCCGCAAGAACGAGCACGTCATGATCAAGGGCCGGCCATGCAAGGTCGTCGAAATGAGCACCTCCAAGACTGGAAAGCACGGTCACGCCAAGGTCCATTTAGTCGCCATTGATATTTTCACTAACAAGAAGCTGGAAGATATTTGCCCAAGTACCCACAACATGGATGTTCCAGTTGTAAAGAAGAATGAATATCAACTCCTTTCTATCAACGATGATAACTTCATCTCCCTTTTGGACGAGAACTGCGAGACCAAGGATGACCTTCGTCTTCCGGAGGGTGAACTCGGCCAGCAAATCAAGGACGCCTTTGAGAAGGACGAGAACGGAATTTTGGTCACAGTTGTAAGCGCTTGCGGAGAAGAGGCCGTTCTTGGATGGAAGAACATGACCAACAAGGGGAACTAAACTGATTGTGACCTGGGTTGTTTGATTTTTTTTTATTTTCTCCGACTTTTTTGTTGCTTGTTACGGATGTAACGGGATTTTAATAAACCTTTGAAAACTCTAAAAAAAAA
>NZ_PDOG01000005.1:150177-249392 GCF_003202205.1 Halomonas sp. LBP4 | reverse complement strand
AGGGTCGAGGATGCGTGCGCACAGGAGCACGTGAGGTACGGTGTCCAGGGCTTTGAACCCCTTGTGCGCGGCGACCTCCAGGATGGCAGTGGAAGAATCGAGCGAACCATAGACTGCCGCCCGACCCTTCGAATTCCAGCGCCCACCTCCCAGCTCGGCGCCGATACCGCTGTCCCAGGTCTCAAGGTGGCGCTTCCGCTCCAGGCGCCACAGGAAGATATCGCCGTTCCCTGGCCGCTCAACCATCAGGTGTAAACCCCGTAATCCATGCGCGTCAGGAAGTCGTCGACCAATTCATAGCCCACCTGGGTGGAGATCAGGTCGATCGGCTTGTGGCCCTCCAAGCCCATCGCTGGCGTGTTCATCCAGCGTTCGGCCTCCTCCATGTCCCCGAACACGTCCTCGGCTTTGCTCAGCACCTCGGCAAACCGCCAGGTTCGACTGCTCTGTTCGGCAGTCAGTGGCTGTGGTTTGTTCTTTCGACGCTGGAAGGTGCGATGGGACATCCCCACCACCTTGATAAGCGCCTGGGTGTCATCGAGCAGGTTGATTGTGTGAGAAAGCGAGATCACGACCTCCATAGGGAAGCCCTGTTCGATCATCTCGTGGACTTCAAAAGGCGTCTTGGCCTTGTGAGGCTTGTTCCCGAACAGCAGATCAAGCGTCCTCGTCAGGATGCTATGCTCGCGGTTCTGTTTGGCATGTTCTTCGATGACGGTCATGGCATTGCCCTCCATCGTTGCCATTTGGCATCAGGATAACGCCAAATGGCGCGAAAGGCGAATGCCTTCTGGGCTCAACCGTAGTAGTCCGGCTTGAACTCTGGCTCGTCCAGCAGTTCGAGCCAGCGCTTGCACTGGTCCGGCTGTTCGAAGAACAGCTTCACAAGCCCTGGCGTCCAGAGATCGCCTCGCGCTGGATCGCCTTCGGTCATGGCATCGCAGACCAGCTTCAGTGCATCGTGCAGGGCGATCGACAGCGCCGAGCGCTGCTCTTCATCCAGGTCGGTCTGCAGGGCTCGGCAGAGGGCTGTGACGGTGCTTGCCGCCTTCTCGTACCGCCAGTCGGGGGTAGGCACTCCACTTCTCCTTTTCGTCGATCGTCGAGGGTGTCCGGTTGGGCCGCCACCATCCTACCGTCTTGCGCGCCCCGTTGTGCGACGACGGTCAGAACAGCTCGGCCTGCTCCGGCTCACGCGGTGAGTCGTCTTCCTCGAAGACGTCCTGAAGCGACGTGACAACGGTGAGAAGCTGATCGGCGCTTTCCTCGGTGAGCTCGTTGAACCAGCGCCGGGCGATAGCATCGCCTGGCAGGTCGCTGGATACCCAGCGCCCCTGTATGTAGAGCGCGGCATCGCTGACTCGCCCGCAGGCCTGGCAGACCTGGTACTCGAGATCCGCCTTGAGCCGGCCGTTGCGAACCTTGCCTCGGTCTGTCGCGCCACCACATGAACACTGCATGGCTGTTCTCCTTCGCCGGCGGAATGGTGCCGGCAGCATGGCGATTATCCAGATTATCAGGGTTATGCAACTCGCCGCCTACCGCTCACGTCCCATCTGGTTGCGGTAGAACCCCCAGGGCAGGTGCAATGCCCTTGCCTGGAGTCGCTCGGGCACCCCACCCTCCGCCGCCAGCTGCAAGCTGACACGCAGGTCACCATTGGCGCGGACCTCTACCGCGTCGCTGGTGGATTCGCGCACCACCGCCAGTGCCATGTTCCGCGGGAGCGTGTTGCTTTGAGCAATGCGAGCCGCTTCGTCAGGCCGCACCTCCGCCGCGGCGCCCACTTGTGGTCCCTGCATGGTGGCGCGTACCCAGGTCGTCCCCAGCAATAGCTGGCTGGCCACGGCAAACCGCCCGTCGTGCGCCCCTGGTTGCGAGGCCTCTACCTTGATGAACAGCGGGAAGCTGGCCAGGACCTCGAAGCTGGCGAAGAACCGCTCGGCGTCCTCTTGTGCCATCGTCTCCAGGTCGAAACGATCGATCATGCCGTGCTCGTCGAACGGCAACCCCACCAGCTGCGCCAGCTCACGCCGATAGTCCCCGAGTCCCGTGACGCTGATCTCAAGCTGAAGCATGTCCCCGCGGTGGGTGACCTGATCCACCTCTACCCGCATCCGCTCATTCATGGCCATGGCCAGCTCAGCACCCTTGGCGAGGAACGCCTGCTGGAGGGTGGCGCGGCGCTCAAGCGAGGCATCGACCTGCTCTGCCAAGGCCTGGGAGTCGACGAGGTCGCTGACGGCCTGACGGTTGTTCGAGAGCGAGCCCAGCAGTCGCTCGGCCCGGCGAGCCCGCTCGGACGCTTCGGCAGCGTCGAAGGTGGTGTCGATCAGCGCCCTGAGCTCGGCCTGCAGGCGTCGGTTCTCCAGGGTGAGTCGCTCCAGGACCAACTGCTGCCGTTGGTCGCGGTGCAGGGCGGCGATGCGCTCCTGCAGCACCTCATCCTCGATGGCCAGCCGCACCAGCAGGGACAGCACCGGCCGGCCCTCCTTGTTCACGGTAAGGGTTTCCTCGAGGGTCTCGGCCTCGATCATGGCCGCGGTCATCACGGTGACCGACTCCGCCAGCTCGCCGCTCTCGGTGAGGGTGGTCTCCCGGGCGACATAACTGCCGGCCTGTCGCGCCCCCTCCTCGCGCAGCCGCGAGTGAAGCAGCTCTCTGGCCTTGCTGACCGTGTCGTCGTCGTGGAGCACATAGCGATCCTCGAGCACCGTCTGAAAGGCGTGGGCCACACCACCGAACAGCAGGTGCAGGCAACATGTCCCGATCGCGGCGCCGCGCCGGAGTCGATGCCGCCATCTCTCGCGCCGTTGTTCCAACGTGTCAGAGACCATCCTCACTCCTCCCAGGCACAGGTGAAGGGCTCCCCTGCCCGTTCCACGACCGCGGTGTGCAGGCGAACCTCTGGCAGGCTGTAGCCACCTTCCAGCTGTGTGATCCGGTAGGTGTAGCGCTGCGGGTCGGCCTCTTCCCAGCCCCCGCTCACGACATGCTGCGGGGGCGTGCCTGCCAGCATCACCCCCGTGCGAGCCGCGAACTCGGCCTGGCGGCCAATGCCCGGGACGCAGTAGCGACCCTGATCGTCCCACCCGTCGCTCCCCGGGCCCTCCCAGCCGGCTCGGGATACGCTGGAGGTGTTGCCACAGGCCGCCAGGGCGATGATCAGCACACTGCCAACAGCCTGTCGCAGAGGCCTACCGTTCACGGTGCCGTGGCGCCACGGGGTTCCGTGACGGCGACAGCAGGGGGCTGATCCTCGCCGGCCTCGGCATCCGGATCATAGGCCGGCTGGCCCGCCACCCGGTCCATCAGCCGCTCATAGGCCTCGTCGAGCTCATTGGACGGCCCGAAGGCATCCAGCGCCCGGTTGAACTCCCGGTAGGGGAGCTTGACCAGGGTGTAGGCCCGGTAGCCACGGGGCCCGGCCTGGACCTCGCGAGCAATGTCATCGACGCCGGCGAGGTTCACCTGGTCGACGAAGCTGTTAACGATGTACCGGTAGTCGCTGTCGCTGGACCCGACCATGGTGTCCTCGGCTGACAGCTCCATGTTCACCTCCTTGGCCACGTCGTACCGTGCCTGGAGGTTGGACTTGCGAATCGCGTTGGTGAGATCCGGGCTCTCGCCGATCCCCACCCCGTACATGCCGCTCCCGTCGGGGCGCGGCTTGCTCAGCACCCACGCGGGCAGGCTGTCGAGCTGCTCTTCGCCGGCCCTGATCCGCAGCTTGGCCAGCTCCACCTCTCGTTCCTGCAAGCGCTCGTGGATCTTGGCCTCCTGGTCCAGCGCCTTGTCGATCGGGGATGACGAGCAGCCCACCAGCAGGGCCGGTGCCAGCGCCAGCGCCGGCAGCATCATGAGTTTGCGCATGTCGGTTTCCTTTTCTGACATCCACAGGCCTCGGTGATCGAGGCTGTTACATGGCGCGGCGTCCTGCCGGGCACCTCGCGCAGGGGGGTCCGCCTGGCGGCTGACCTACCCGCGGGTGCGAGGGTTTGCTGTCGAAGGCCTCCTGTTGCGTCGTGACGGCGTCATCGGTGGTGCCATTGCTGAGCAGCCTCTTCCTCGGGTTGCCGCCGCAGCTGCGCGGTCAGGGCTTCCAGCTGATGGAGCCGGCGTCGGCCGACCCCGGCACCGCCGGGCAGGTCCACGGTGTACCAGCCACCGCGCCCCTCGATGATGGTGGGCTCGGTCCCCATGGCGGCCATGTAGGCGTCGCGGTAGGCACCCAGCACGGGCTTCGGGTCACGCGAGCTCATGGTGTCCTCCACTGCGCAGCGTCGGGGTGATCGAAGGTGATCACGTCACTGCCGGTCGGCGCCTCCGAGCAACGAATGGCCTGGATCTCATGGTCCTTGAGGCGCAGCCGCGTCTTGAGTCGGGCCGCCAGGCGATCGGGCGTGACGCCGCCGCCGGCGGTCCAGGGCGCCATGATGACGCCCCGGGCGAAGACCTCGTCGCCCTCATCGACGCCGGCCATGGCTTGCTGGTTGGCCACCTCGATCAGCGGGGTGATGCGGTCGCCCTCGGCCCGGAACGCATTCCGGCTGTGGACCCAGCCCCACTCCCGGTACTCCTCCCCTGCCGGGTTGCGGGCATAGGCGATCAGGATCACCTGCCAGTGCATGGCCAGGCGCTGGGCATCTCCATAGATGGCGTCGACCTGGTGAGGCGGGACCATGGCGAGCACGCCATAGCCGTGCTTGGTGACCTCGCCGCCGGCATCGACCTGGGCGTGGTCGACGTAGCGCCAGCAGTAGGCCTGCTGGCAGAACCGGCTGGCGCGACGCAGCCGGGATGCGCGTTTCTTCTGCTGCTGGCTCATGGGGCGTCTCGGGCGTCCTCTGGTCTGTCGTGTCGGTGGGCGTGAGCCCTTGGGTCCAGCTTACCGATTCCGCTGATTACGCAAGGGCCTCTCGATGTCGATGGGGTCAGGCGCTTGCACGCTCTGTTCCGACGCAACGGCGGGGCGCTGCACGGCTCAGCGCGGCAGCGGCAGGCAGCCGTCGGGTGTCATGCGAAAGCCGTCGTCCGTCCAGTAGTGGATGACCTGGGTCACGGCGATGCCGGAGGCCACGGGCACCTGCTGATACTCGGCACAGCCCTCGGGGGTGACCCCGACCCGCTCCCAGCGGGTCAGCACCTCGCCGGCGGCGTTGCGCACGGTGTAGGGCGCTCCGTCGGGGTGGGTGTCCGGGGGTGGGCTAGCCCAGGCTGGCAACGCCGAGATCAGGAGGCACCAAGGCGCCAGCCCCTTCAGGCCTGCGCGAACGGGGCGAGGGTTAGAAGCGGACACGGTAGTTCACCATGGCGGCCGTATCGGGCGAGGCGTCACGGTCGTGGCCCGGCTCGAGGGTGTGCACGAGGTTGACCTGCAGGGCGCTGCGTTCGCTGGGCAGGTAGGTGTAGCCGAGCTCGATATCCTGCTGGCGCCCGGAAGGCGACAGCGAGGCGTGACGCGACTCTCGGATCACTGTGCCGTCGAGGGTGCGTCCGACCGGGACCGACAGCGTCGCTGTGGCGCTGTCGAGGCGCATCGGCTGGCGGTAGCCCAGTGCGGCGAGGTGGCGATCGCCGGTCCACTGGAGCCCCATGCCGAACTCCTCGGCCTGGATACCCTCGATGCGCTGGATCAGACCGCTGGGGTGGGCATCGCCGCGGCCTTGGTCATAGTGGGCGAAGGCACGCAGCCGCGGTGCCAAGGTGGCGTCGAGGGTCACGCTGCCGAAGGTCATGCGGTTGCGCTCTCCGAGGGACAGGGCACCGTGGCCCTGGGCCCCCAGCAGCCCCTGGGACTCGTTGAGCACGCCGACGGTGCTGGTCAGGCCGATGTCGTCGGTGAGCGCCATGCGCAGCCCCAGATCGGTGCGGCTGGCCTGGTAGGTACTGTCGAACGCCGAGGTCTCGTCGCGGCCGTCGCCGGCCCAGTGCTTGGCGACAAGCGCCAGCTGGCCACCCAGCGGGACTTCCGTGCGCAGGCCGTTCACGGCGTCGAGCCCTTCGGTCAGCGCGGAGCCGCCCTGGTACGACAGCAAGGGCATCATGCCCGAGTTGCCATAGGGGCTCAGCGGGTCCGTCTCATCACCGGCGAAGTGAAAGGCGGTCCACTGGCTGGCGCCCATGCGCCCATCGAGGCGGCTGGCCAGGGTCTCTCCACGGCCGTTGTGGGTGGCACTGAAGCGAAATGCCCCGAAGGTGCCGTCGAATTGCTGGCGCTGCTCGGGCGAGGCGGCCGAGAGCCTAGCCATGTGGTCGCGCATGGTGCGCTCCCGGTCTTGGCGTGGTTGGCTCTGTCCCGACAGGTCTATGGGGTAGTCCCGGCCCAGGTCGTCGAAGGCTGCCACCCTGGCCAGGGCGTCGCTGGTGGCGAGGCTGTCGCCGTAGGCGCCGGACAGTTCGGCCATGCTCTGGTGTGCCTCCACCGAGGCCCCATCGACCTGGTTCCCGGTGGGCACGGCGAGGGTGCCGGCCGGAGCCAGGGCTTCGAGGATGTCGGCTTCCCCCTGCCCCATGTAGTAGGTGCCGCAGTTGGCGGAGCCGCTGGCGCCACAGGTGTTGTCCTGAAACAGCGGCGAGCTCTGGTCGGCGGTGTCCAGCAGGTGCTTGGAGACGGTCGCGGCATCCAGGTGGGGCCAGCGCTCGATGATGGCAGCGGCGAATTCGGCCACCTGTGGTGCCGTGACGGACGTCCCGCCCCAGTAAGCGTAGGTGTCGTCGCCGTCGGCGGTCGCGGCCACGGCATCCCAGGGCGCCGTCAGGAAGCGCGACTGCCAGTTCGCATCGTCACCGGGGTGATTGCTCTGGGGGTCGAGGACGACCTCGTCGTTGGCATCCCGGGTCGATCCCCCGACGATCAGCATGCGCTCGAAGATCTCCGCGTGCTGGTGGATCGGGTTCGACGACTGCAGGGGCTGGCCGTCATTGCCGGCGGCGATGACATAGACGCTCCCCAGGCCGTCGTTGCTGGAAATGATCTGCTCGAGCGAGGTCAGGGCGTTGACCCCACGATACGATGCCGCGGGATCTGGGGCATCGATACGCCCACTCCAGCTGTGGTTGATGACCCGGGCGCCCTCGGTGGCCAGATAGCCCACGCTGTAATCGAGCACATTGGTGGCGGCGAGGCCGGCGTTGTCGTCATCGGACACCTTGGCCAGCAACAGGCCGGTGTGACTCGGCGCCTGGGTGACCAGGGAAGCGATGGCGGTCCCATGATCCTCGTCGCCACTGACGTCGGCGCTGTCGTCGATGAGGTTGGTCGCCTTGAGCAGGTGGGGCTCGATCGTCTCGTGGGTCAGGCGAAAGCCGGAATCGGCCACGCCGACCACCACGGCGCCATCCGGGCTGGGCGTTTCGGCATTGTCGCTAGGGGAGGTGCTCTCGGGCGCTGGCGCGGGCTCGTGGACGCCATCGGGGTCGTTAGACTTCGTCGAGCCACCACCGCCGCCGAGACAGCCGGTGAGCAGGAAGGCGATGGCTGGCAGCGCCAGCAGGGTCGCATAACGGGGCTTGGTCATGGGCAGTATGCGGCTATGGCCTGACGGCACAGCACCGGCATCTCCTGGTATCCGTGGGTGTCGTGTCGATGACCAGATTACGGATATTTCAGATGATGCAAGGGGCGGGAAAGCCCCTTCATGGGCGTGCATTCAAAGAAATGCCGCCAGGCGCTGGAGCCCTGACGGCATCGGTGGGATCGCCTCTGGATCTTGGTGCCGCGGATCGTGTAGCCGTCCGGTCAAGCCCCGCCAATGCGGGGAACTCAAGTGGGCGAACCTTGACGTGATAGGCTTCCTCCGCTCACCCCCGCGCCCGCGGGGAACACCTAGCGTGGCAGCGCTGGGAGTCAATTGCCTACCGTTCACCCCGCAGCCGCGGGGAACACTGCGTGTCTATCCATCCCAGGAGCTGACTGTAGCGTTCAACCCCGCAACCGCGGGGAGCACATTATCGGGCAGTTCTGAAAATCTGCTGATTCCGCGCACCCCGCTCCGGCGGGGAACCGATGCCAGGCTTCTCAGGCTATCACTTATATTCCGTTCACCCCCGCGCCCGCGGGGAACGCCGCGGCACCGCCGCCGGCTACGTCGCTAAGTACCGCACACCCCCGCGCCTGCGGGGAACACTATCGCTCAGATCAGATTAGGTGATCGCGATTCCGCTCACCCCGCGCCCGCGGGGAAAACCGCGCCGCGTACGCTTGCCAGCGCTACGAGCAACGCTCACCCCCGCGCCTGCGGGGAACACATCGGCGAGCGTCCTCAATGACTCGCGTAAAACCGCTCACCCCCGCGCCTGCGGGGAACACACCACCTCACCGAGGTTGGGGTCGTAGAGCTGCCGCACACCCCCGCGCCTGCGGGGAAAGCCAAGCCGAGGCCGCCGATAACCCGACATACATCCGCACACCCCCGCGCCTGCGGGGAAAGCTCTACAGAAATAACGCATGAATATCGGCCGGTTATGCGAACCACGACCACGCACCACTACATGAAATCGGTGACAGCTACCCGCCTGGGCTTCCTGCTCTCCTCCTTCACCTTCTTTCTCGCTAGACGGTACCGCCCCATGAAGCGATGGGGAATGGCGCCGAGCAGCTCCGTTGCGGTGCGCATCCCTTCGCCAGGGCGCTCTCCATCAGGTCTGGGGAAACGCGGGTCGAGGATGACTATGGTCGCCGAGTCATCCGGATGCCGGATCGCCCGACCAATACCCTGCCTAAGCTTGTGGGCAGCCTTGGTGCCATCCTGGCGCGTCTGCAACACGGTCGCCATGCGCGATGCCTCGTCGGCTCTTCCTGCTGTGGCCATCAGGCTCTGGGCCAGCGTGAAATGCTCAACCGCGCTGGGCGCCGGCCTGGGATTCCGCAGGATCACCACCGTCGCCCAGTAACTCTGGCCATCCTGGCGCTGGGGAGACAGACCCTCCCAGCCCGCTGGGGTGACCAGGATCGCGTCCCGGGGCAACGACTCTGCAATCTGGTTGAGGGGCTCTCCTGCCGCATGGGTGACCAGCCGCGAGGCGGCATCCGCTGGCCAGTGGCGCTTGAGTACCGCGACATCGTGGTAGCTGCCGCACAGCACCAGGGTACGCCCCTTGCCACTCGCGAGAATCTCCCGGATGGCCCGCTTGGCGAACGTTGGGGCCAGTTCATGGTGCCCTGCGTCGGTCTTGTACAGCGGCGCCGGCATGTCGGCAGGGAACTGGAACGTGAGATCGCCGAAGGTCAGCGGCTCGAAGGCTTCCGTCAGCCCCATGCGGGAGTCGCTGGCGCCCATCACCAGGCGACCGCGCATGAAATCGAAGGTCGGAGCCTCACCAGGACCGTGCTGAAGATCCGACAGCGTGGCCGAGGTGAGCAGTGTCACGCGCTTCTCGGCGTTGGCCTTCAGGCTGGCGCCGGCGGCTGGCGCCGGTACCACCAGCCCGGGAAGCCCTTCGACCGGGGAGTGCTGCAACAGGACGCGCTGGGGGCCTTGCGTATTGCGCAGATGACGGAGGATCGCGTCGGCCTCCTGGCGCACCTGACGCCACTCTTGCCACGTCGTGTCATCGTGTCGATCCGCCGAGGGGCGGGCCCGGAGCAACCCCGACAGCGCGTCGACCATCACCTGCTGCTCAGCGGCGCCGGGGATGACCACCTCCCCCGCCCGCGCCGGCGACCGGAAATCGTCGAACAGGGTCTGCCATGCCCGGGTGGCCGTCTTCAGGCCCATGGAGCGCAGCAGCGTCAAGGTGGAGCGGAACGACAGGCGCTGGGACAACGCTTGCTCCGCGGCTTCCGGGTAGTGCTCAGCCTCATCCAGCAGTAGCGCATACGGTTCTTCCGCTGCGGTCACCTGCCCCTGGGTCACCAGGTCGATGGCCAGCAGCGTGTGGTTGATGACCAGGAGGTCACTGGAACGCATGGCATCGTAATGCTCGGACAGTGCGGCCGGAGTGGGTTCATGGTCCGTTAGCGCAATGTCCTGTGGCGTCAGACCATCCGGCAGCTGCTCCGGCATCAGGTCCAGCAGACAGCCCTCCGTCTCCAGCGCCCACTGCGCCAGCTCGCGCTCGGAGCTGGGTCGCCCGAGGTCGACCACCACCGTTGAGAGATCTGGGGCGCCCAGGCGTAGCGCGAGGCGGGTCGGCGACACATAGTTCTGCCGGCCCATGCGCAACCCCATGGTCAGGGCAGGCAGCCCCTGCCAGGCAAGGTAGTCGGCGATGATGGCCTGATTGCTCTCGGCCAGCAGCTGGCGCTGCAGGCTGCGCGAATGGGTCGAGATCACGGCCCGTCGCCCATGCTGGTGTCCCCGGGCGACCCAGTCGGCCAGGCACAGCAGGTAGGCAAGGCTCTTGCCGATCCCCGTGCTGGCCTCGTTGAAGTGAAACTGCCCGGGCCTGGCCAAACCGGCACAGATCGCCTCGGCGTAGTCGAGCTGGACCGGGTTGACGGTGAAGCCGGGCCGCTTGGGGAGTTGCTCCCTGAGATAGTGTGCCACCGGGTTATGCATTGCTGCTCCCTTCCATTCATGTCGTCACACCGCGCCAGCACGGGTCATCCCCGACTTGCGGGGAGCGCGGTGACTGATTCACCAAGGGCGAGTGCTGGTATCGCCCACCCCCGATGGTGCGGGACATTACTTCAGCGTTGCTGCAGGCCTCGGCCACCCCCGCGGCTGCGGGGCACTACTGCGACAGTGTCGTAGGCCGCGCTCACCCCCGCGCCTGCGGGGAACACTGCCGAACAGCGGCGTCGGCGCTGGGTGCCGTACGTTCACCCCCGCGCCTGCGGGGAAAGCGTCGCTCGCTTGGGAAGCCGCGCACTCCCTGAGGGGAAGCTCAATCCACCACCCGGCACAGCATGCCCATGCCGTAGCCTTTCTTGCGGCCGATCCCGTCGAGCCACGCCGCCGCGGCCTTGATCGGGTCACTCACTGTCACCGCGGCACGGAACTGCGCGACGGTGAAGCGGCCCTTCTTGCGACGCACGTGGCGTACCGAGGTCCACTCGAGCACTTCCTGATCCTGCGGGTCGGCAAGGGCGAGTCCGCTGGCGGCGAGGCGCGAGGCCACAACCTCTGGCCAGCGTTCGCGAGGCGCGGGCATGTGCTTGCCCCGCTGTCCGTGGGCGTGGGCACTGGCCGTGATGGTGGGCGACATCACCCACTCCAGGTTGAGCCGGGCGCCCTCCTTGAGCTCGATCTCCCGCGGGGCTCCCCCGGGGAAGGGTTCGGCCGACCGCAGCATGAACAGGTGCCGGTTTGGCCCCAGGGGCTCGGCACGGAACAGGAAGTTGCGCTGGCCGCCCGGGTAGTCGGCCGCTCCGGCAAACAGCCGCCAGGCCGTCTTGTGCCGGTCATCCAGGGTTACTTCTTGCCCCGGCGGATTGCCGGGATGGGCCAGGGCAGAGCCTTCGTAGTAGTGCACGATCACAGGGCACCCTCCTCGATCAGTGGAATGAGTTCGCGCATGACCGGGGTCAGGCGCATGCGGCTATGGGGATCAACGGGCAGCGCGGCCAGCACGGTCATGGGATCGTCGAGCGCCTCCGTCCACTTCTGCAGTGACGCGTCATGACGCCGACCCTGAGCGGCCTGGACGATGGGCCGCCAGAAGGCGGGGGTCACGGCCTTCTTCGCCAGCCCCTGGGCGTGCACGAGGCGAGCGACATCGATCATGGCGGCGAGATCCAGGGGCTCGGCGCCCTGGTCACTGAGGCACCACACCTCCGACAAGGAGAACGATGCCCGCCACTGGCCCATCAGGGTGTCGGCCTTGCGGCCCCAGTTCTCGATGAACACGAAGCCCTTATGGCTGTCCGCCAGCGCTCCGGCGCTGTGCAGCTTCAGCAGCAGGGCCATGGCGCCACAGCGATGCAGGCGTCCCAGGCGGCCCAACTCACCGTCCTGAAACTTGTCGATCCAGCCCTGGGGCAGCGCCAGATCCAGCTCACCCGCCGGGGTAATGACGCCGCCGGAGCCGGCCAGCATCCCCAGCTTCCCTCCGTCAGGATTCCCGCCCCGCGCCAGCTTCTCGACACCCAGCATGGCGGTGGCGGGAATCCGGGGCGTGTAGCAGGTCGTGCAGACGGACTCGAAGGCGTAGCCGGCGCCGTATTGGTACTCCATGGCCAGCCCGGGGTCCTCGACCTCGTCCCAGGCTCGCCGGCAGCAGGCGCAGGACACCGTCGTGGGGGTGAAAGTGTCCATCATGGCGGGGTCACGGAGCCCCGTGGTGGCCTGATGGAGCAGTGCGTAACCGCGGCTCATGCCAGCACCTCCTTGAGAACCCGAGGGGGGCGGTAGACCGGCTCGTCGGCGCCGGTGAGTCCCATCCGCAGCGTGTCAGGAACGGCGCTATAGCGGTCTGACGCATGGTCCTCGGCGGATCGCCAGGGACGCATCCGCCAGCCTTCGTCGGTATCAGGCTCCACGGCCTCGATGGTGAAGTGTCCTTGCCCCCGGGCGTGCTCCTTGCCGACGTGATGGATCAGGCTCAACAGCTTGAGGCACTGTTCCGGGTCACCCTCGCCATAGAACATCAGGTACGGGCTGAGGTAGCCGTGGTGGGTGGTCAGCTTGGGCGCCGTACCCGAGCCATCGATCTTGATGTTCTTGATCGGCTTGTTCCGACGCGTCGCGGCATGAGCCGGCAGGCGAGTCACGCTCGAGGGGAGCTTGACCACCTGGCCGACGAGCCCGTGCTGGGCGGTGATGCCGAAAACGGCCTGGGAGCCCCGGTAGCCGCCGCGCTGGTCATCCCAGGTCAGCGGCAGGTCGTCCACCGGCGCGGCCCAGTCCAGCCGCTGATGCCGCACGGCTTCGGCCAGCAGAGTGTCGAGCCGGGGGGTGACCACCGGCAGGATCACCGGCGTGTGCAGCCGCAGGCGGAGTTGAAACGCAGTGGCCATGGGTCATGCCTCCTGGCGTTGACGGGCCTGGCTGAGCAGATAGACGGACAGGTCCATGTCGGGGAGCGCCGCGACGAACGCGTCCCAGGCCTCGGTGAGCGATTCGCCCTCCATCTGGAAGCCCAGGTCGTCGAGGGTGACCTCGCCGATGGGTTCGGCCTTGAGCTCGCCGCTGGCACGCCGGTACACCGTCCACTGGCCGGAGACGGCGCCGAAGCCGCCGGCGCGGTGACCGCCAAGGTGCGGGGTGATCGAGAAGTCGGCCAGGCTGTGCAGAAGCAGCCCCAGGTCCACGGCGTTGCCGCCGTTGATGCGCAGGGTGCAGCTCAGCTCGCTCCCCGGGGCGATCGACTCATGCCCGGCCAGCGGGTGCTTGAGAGACTCGGTACCGCCCTCTCGTGCTTCCTTGATGGCTTTCTCACGGGCATCCAGGTCGGCGAGCTGCTGGCTGATGCGCTTGCGGTCGTCGGGATCGTCAGCGGCCTTGCGGTAGGCCTTCTTCAACTCGTTGACCTGCTCGCGGACCACCTTGATGTCGTCCATGCTGGCGCGGCTGCTGGCCAGCGTCTGGAGCAGGCGGTCGCGCTCGGCGTCGTCGAGCCAGTCAACGAGCTCGGGGTCGCGCTCGAACTGGTCGTGGCGAACGCCCTGCCCGGCGGTGACCACGTTGGTTGCCGGGGTCAGCAGCGGTTGGACCTCGAGGCGACCGGCGAGCTTCCAGCGCCCCATCAGGTTGAGCAGCGGGTTGAGTTCGCGCAGGCGCTTCTCGGCCATAGGGTCGTGGCTCTTGCCGGTGTCCTCTGTGTTCACCTCGCGGGTGGTATCCACGCCCTGCCCCAGCATGTACATCTGCGACAGCGGCATGCCGGTGTCCTTGGCGGTCTCGCGCAGCACCACGTTCAGGGCGCTCTTGCGCAGCGGCCCGCGCAGGGTGCCGCCGTTCAGGAACACCTGGCCGTGCGGGGTGCTCGGCAAGGCGCCATCCAGGCCAATGTAGTTGACCGAGATCGGGCTCTGCGCAGTGAGGTGCCCGCGGAGGGTGTAGGCATAGGTATCGGTCACGGAAGTCTCCTCGGGTGAAAGGCTCGCGCCAGATCGTGCCAGCGCTGGGCCAGCGTAGCGATCTGGCTGAGGATGCAAGGGGGCAAACAAGACCACCGCCAGCGGGGTGCTCTGTCGGCGGGGAATGGGCTAGGTCACGGTAACGTCAGAACATCCAGCCGGTGGGGTTCGGGTGTGCCTGCTGCTGGGCCAGGGCCTTCCAGCCCTTGATGACGCGGATCACCAGCCAGACCGCCCAGAACAGCAGCACCAGGAAGCCGATAATGACCATGGACAGCAGGGAGCCCACCGCCAGGAACAGCAGGCCCATCCAGAAGGTGCGGATCTGGAACTGGTAGTGAGAGCGCAGCCACTCGGGTGCGTCGTTGCGGTTGAGGTAGGCGATCACCACGCCGATCAGTGCGGTGATGCCGGTGAACAGGCCGGCGAGGTAGAGGAGATAGACGGCCTTGCACATGCCATCGGAGGTGGCGGCAGCGGGTGTCGGGGCGGTGGTGTTGTCCGTGGTCATCTTCTGGTTCCTTGGGGCTTCGGTTGGATGGGTACTGCCCGGCCTATGGTAGGGGCGTGCCCAGGAAGGACTCCGGTCGGGACATGCCCTTGAGGGACCTTCTGCGCAAGGGCGTAACGTCACTGTTGCGAAGGAACGCCACGCTCCTACCAGCTGAGCTCCCCGGTCAGGCGCCAACGCAGGTTGTTGGTCATGGTGACCAGGGCGCCCAGGGGGTAGCCGACGCCGTCGTTGACGATGATGCGGTCACCGCGACGGGTGAGGCGCGGTGGCTGGCCGTTGGCCTTGGCGTAGAGGCTGCGGTAGTCGCTGATGATGCGGTCGGCGCGGGGCTCGGGGATGCGGCAGGTCGACATGTGGGCTCCTGGGTGGGCTGGGGCTGGCGCCAGCGGTGGGGTCTGGGACAAGCCTACGGCTCCCCTCCCCCCCGACGATCAGTCTGGAATTACTCTTGAGGGGCACGACTTAGAAAAACGCTGCGCGAAAGAAAGCGCCCTGCGGATGACAGGGCGGAGTGACGAATGGCCCGGGCAATGACCCGGGCGACGCCGGTGGCTAGGAGGCGCCGCAGCCTTCGCTGCGGAAGGCGCCCGCAGGCAATACCCAGGGGGTGCCGGGCGCGGCGAACACCGGGAGGGTGTAGTCGGGCCGGGTGGCCTGCTCGAGGGCGGCGAGGTCCTCGATCTCGAAGGGGCGTGAGCGGCGGGCCCGCTCGAGCACGGTGAGCTTGTCGCGGCTGATGGTGGTACCGAACTGCTGCTCGTAGTCGGCGATGCGCTGGGCCTTCTCGGGGAAGTAGTGGGCGATGGTGGCCCAGATCGTGTCGCTGTTGAACACACACGACTGACATGAACTGCGTGACCAGCCCAGGCGGTACGGTACCGGCGCCAGCACGCCATGGCGCTCGAGGGTTTCCCACACGCGGCTCTCGTCCCAGTCAAGGACCGGCCGCCAGGCGTCGACAAGGCGAGCCTTGCGACCAAAGCGGGTGTCGCTGGCATGTCGCTCCAGCTGGAAATAGCGGGCGCGGTTGGCGCTCTCTTCCCGACGCTCGCCGGTGATGAACAGGGTCTTGGTACCCAGGAAACGCGATTGGTTGTTCAGGGCCCGGCGACCCAGATCGATCTTGAGTGCGGAACACCACCTGGTCTGAAGGCTGGCGCTGACCTGGGGGAAGCGCAGGCGGGTGGCCGGCTTGCTGCGACGGGTGTCGCGCTCCAGGGTGAGCAGGCCGTCGGGCGTTTCGACGCACTGGGGATGGCTGTAGCCGTCCTGCTTGAGCATTTCCCCCTCGAAGCCGTGCTTGAGCCAACTGAAATAGAGCGGCACCTCGAAGGCATGCGCCAGTTGGCGATTGAAGTCAGCCATGAACGACCAGTCCATCAGGGTGCTGCCCTCGCGACCGTCGACATCGTGGTGCCAGAGCTCGACCTTGCGCATGTCGACGCCCTGCTCGATCAGATGCAGGAGGCAGGCGATCGAGTCCTTGCCGCCGCTCATCAGATTTGCGCGAGATACCTCGCACTTCTAGTGCGAGGAGGGATAGCGCGTCGTCCGCAAGGACGACCCTGTTCTCGCTGCCTCCTTCTCAGGCGGTTGCTATCTTACAGTTTTCGGTGTATTTTGTAAGGCATGACGAAACGCGCCTACAAGTGCCGCTTCTACCCAACGCCTGAACAGGAGCAACTCCTGGCCAGGACGTTTGGGTGTGTGCGTTTCGTCTACAACGCGGTGCTGCGTTACCGCACCGATGCGTTCTACGAACGCCGAGAGAAGATCGGCTACGTGGAGGCGAATGCCGAGCTTTCCCGATTGAAGAAGGGCGCCGAGACGGCCTTCCTCAACGAGGTCAGCTCGGTCCCGCTTCAGCAGTGCCTTCGCCACCAGCAGACCGCCTTCAAGAACTTCTTCGAGGGCCGTGCCCGCTACCCGAACTTCAAGAGCAAGCGACACCGCCAGTCGGCGGAGTTCACTCGCTCGGCGTTCAAGTATCGAGACGGTCAGCTGTTCCTGGCCAAAAGCAAGGAGCCGCTGGCGATCCGTTGGAGCCGGGAACTGCCCAGCGATCCGACAACCGTCACCGTTTCCAAGGACTCGGCAGGCCGCTACTTCGTCAGCTGCCTGTGTGAGTTCGACCCCGAGACGTTGCCCGTTACCCCGAAAATGGTGGGTATCGATCTCGGCTTGAAAGACCTGTTCGTCACCAGCAACGGACATCGAATCGGCAATCCCCGCCATACGGCGAAATACGCGACCCGTCTGGTCAAGGCACAGCGTCGGCTGAGCAAGAAGAAACTCGGCTCGAAGAACCGTGCCAAGGCCCGGCAGAAAGTGGCGCGCCTTCACGCCAAGATCTCCGATTGCCGGATGGACAACTTGCACAAGCTGTCCCGCCAGATCGTTAACGAGAACCAAGTGATCTGCGTCGAGTCCCTCAAGGTGAAGAACATGCTGCGCAACCCTACCCTGGCCAAGTCGATCAGTGATGCCGGCTGGGGTGAATTCGTCCGACAGCTGGAATACAAGGCTGAGTGGGCGGGCCGGCGACTGTCGGCCATCGACCAGTGGTACCCCTCCAGCAAACGCTGCTCCGGCTGCGGCCACGTCGTGGACGCGCTACCGCTGCAGGTTCGTGAGTGGGAGTGCCCGGAATGCGCAGAGAGCCACGACCGCGACATCAACGCCGCGGTCAACATCAAAGCCGCCGGGCTGGCGGTGTTAGCCCTTGGAGAGAATGTAAGCGGCATGGGGCAAGTCTCCATGTCCGGTTCTCGGTGAATTGGGAATCCCCTCCCTTCAGGGAGGGGAGCAGTCAAGCAGACGACGATGGCCTCGTAGCTCGACAGGTCGATCTCCTCCGCCGCGAAGAAGCGGCCCTTGGCCTCATCGTTGGCGATGGTCTCGGCGCCGCCCAGCATGTCCAGTTGCTGGCGCAGGCCGGGGATCACCACCTGATCGTCGATCTGGTGGCTGGGAATGAGCCGGGGCTTGCTGGTCATGGCGTGTCTCCGCTGGCGGTGAGGGGGAACACGTCCAAGGTCTCATGGCCGGCGAAAGACGCAACGGGGGTGGCGGATACAGTGTCCTGTCGGTACCGCATGTTGGCAGTGCCCCGGGAGAGACACCGCGAATGGCCGACGGTCAGTCGGCGGGGGGCTTGCGGGCCGTGCGCCGGTGACGGCGTGCCCACAGGGCCAGTGGCAGGCCCAGGAAGAGTGCCGGTGAGAACAGCACCAGTCCACGCAACAGGGTGTCGATCATGTCCAGCCTCACAGCGTCTACATCCTCTGATGACAGCCTAGCCGCCTTGGTGTGCCGGCAGCAGTACGCCGCGGGGATCAGATTGTCGCCTCGAAGGCGCGACAGTGTGCCTCGAACGTGTCCCTCCAGCCGGCGGGCATCCTGGGGCAGCGCCCCGATGAGCCGATCCATCGCGTCTTGCGTCTGCTGCAAGGTTGAGATGGCGGCATCCAGCTGGAGAACATCGATACCGGGCTCGTCGCGATAGACCGCCAGTCCCGAGAGCAGTCGCGGTAGCTCACCGTAGTCAATGGCCTGAATGCCCATGCCATGCCCGTCGTTGTAGCACGACCGCCCACAGGCGATCACGGAGACGCACATGTCCGGCAGCAAGATCTGGCTCTCGCCACGTACGGTGGCCTCGGTGGTGATCGACGACATCGCCTGGAGCGCCTCGCTGCTGAGGCCGTCGTAGCACAGGAGGGCCTCGCCTTCCTCGGGCCTGTCGATGACTCCACGGGCGGCCCCACAGAACCGCTCGAGGTGCCCTCTCATGCCGGCCAGTTCCCGGGGGAGCTCGCGGGCACGGTCGTTGACCCCTTCCAAAAACTGCGCCCTGGCGGAGGCCTTGGTGTCGCGGCGTGACGCCGGCGCAGGGCATGGGGGGTGCAACAGCTCGCAGGGGTCGGCCAGGGCAAACCTGTCGTCACGACGCGCCAGATCCGTCACGTAGTCCGTGGCCGTGGTCAGCGCCTCGTGGGAAAACCATTCGGTGTGCCCATCGCCCCCGTGGGGATGTGGGGATCGCCACGACTCGAGCATGAAGTGCAGGACCGACTCGGCCTTGGCGATATGGCCCGCCGTGCCCGTCAGTACCCGGGTGCGCTCCAGGTCCAGCGCGTCGAGGCCCAGGGCCTGGAATCGGCTGGCGGGCGCCACTGAGCGGCCTATCTTGAACCGCTCGTCGCGCTGGGGAACCGCCAGGTACAGGTAGGCACAGGACGTCATGCTGGCTCTCCCCGGTGTTCGGCATAGAGCGTGAACAGAACATGGGCAATGTCCGTGCGGTGATAGGCGTCACTGGGCCGGGAGTCGAGTTCATCCGCCAACTGACGGGTGACTGACGCGGGGTAGATCAGTCCCGCCTGGAGCAGGTCCGTGAGGACAGCGGCCTCCTCGCGGCTGGGCTTGCTGGTGCCCATGCCCAAGCTCTCAAGGTGGGCAATGTGGGGCAGGTGGACCCGGTCGATCGCCCGGGCCAGGCGTTCGAACTGATCCAGGGTGACCTTTCCGCGGATGTAGTCCCGCCAGGCCAGCCCCAGCAGCGAGGGCTTGTCCATGTCATCGTGGCGATCGATCAGCAGGAAAAGTTGCTCCCCGATGCGGTCACGCACGGCCGGATCGTGGTCCAGCTGTGCGCTGAAGGCCTCGCGCTCGTTTGCCGGGATGTCGCGCAGCTCATGGAAGAAACGCAGCAGCTTGTGGACGAGCAGCTGGTCGCGATAGCTCCTGAGCCCGGTGTCGGCGATGGCGATCCACTTGAGGGCGGGTATCTCCATCAGGGCGCCCGAGTCGGCGAGCCCCTTCCGGCAGGCCGCCAGATGCTTGGCGACCGCGTCGGGGAGCCTGGGGGTGCGCAGCGTCGAGGTCAGGGCGTCTCCGGCATTCTCGGGCATCTGGGGCCCTCCGTTGAGGTGTTGTCGGCAGGCCACCAGGGTGGCGAGTGTCAGGATAAGAGAGTGGCGGGGATCGGCGAGTATTCGGGGCAGAGAACGGCTCGCACCGCCACCAGCCTGAGCGTCAGATCGACGACCCCGAGCTCGGCGATATCACCGCTGGCCACGGCATCGTCGGCCCGTTCGGCGAGGTAGTCGGGATTCCCCTCGAGGCCATACTCATCCATCGAGGCCACCGCTTCCAGTCCGTAGGCATCAGAGAGGCCGGTGCCTCCTCCGGCCTACGCCCTACCCCGCTGCATCCCTATGACACCGCCTTGTCCACGGCTGGCGCCTCCAAGGGATCTTCCCTTGGCTCAAGCACCACCCATCCATGAGTGATGGCCAGGGCGACCAGGTGAGTGGTGTTGCGGGCGTAAACCCGCTCGCAGGCAAGGACGATGTGGCGGCGTATGGTGCCGATCGAGCGATGAAGCGCAGCGGCGCATTGCTCCGCCGTGTGTCCCTCGGCGAGCAGGGAGACAATCTGGCGCTGGCGCTTGGTCAGGCCCACGGTGGCGGTTTTGACTCGTGCCTCGCTGTCGGGACGTGACATTGGTTCCCCCTTCCGTTGGATCTCGCGCCAGGCACTGGCCCAGGCCCTGCGTTCTTGATTGTCCATGGCAAGTGCCTTGCGTGCGTTCGGTCGCGGCAGGACCTTGAAACGGGTGGTGCCTGACGCGAAGCTGCCTGTCTCGCGGAGACAGGTCGCCTCCGGGTAGACCTGATGCACCTTGTCCTTCGCCTTCATGCGGTGACTCCTGCGCCGATGATGGTGGCTGTCAGCGGTCGTGACTCGGGGTAGAGGATAGCTCTCACCGCGGCCAGCTCGAGGGACAGGTCGACGAATCCCAGCACCGCGAACTCCCCGCTGGCCACGGCGGCCTGCCAGCGGCGTGCATGGGCCTTGAGCGAGCGGATCGGCGTCATGTCGGCATCGGCAACGACGCCGTCCACGATGACAATCAGGGTGCTGTCCGGGAGCGCGGGGGCGACCTCCTCGACCTTCTCGCCATCGATGCGGAACACGGTCTCGTCGTGACACTGCCCATCGGGCCAGAAGGCGTCGTCGTCCAGGAAGGCGTCAAAGTCGCCCTTGGTCATCTTCACGCGATGGTTTCCTCGTGGTGTCTCTGCGGGCGGGGCCGCTTGCATGTCCGGTTGCCGGGGGCGTGTCTTGCCAGGGATCAGCCCCGCTCGACCGTTTCGCCTTCCATGACCGCCAGACCGTTGGGGGTCATGGCGAACCACGGCTGGGCGTCGCGCCCCGGGGGCTTGCGCCAGCAGACCTCGATCAGGCCATGCTCGAGGCACCAGCGCAGCCCGCCTGCCAGCGACTCGAAGGGGGCATCTTCCACGTCCCCCTGGACGACCCTGACGCCATCGGCGCCCAGCGGGATCGCGCTGTTGCGAAGGAACGGCGTGATGCCCTCTCCCCGGTGCCCCTGGTCGCGGCGATCGAAGGCTTCCTTGAGGAAGCCCAGGGCCACCTGCGCCATGGCGGGCAGGGTGTCGCGGCGCAAGTGAGTCATCTGGTAGTCGGGCTCACCCGGGTTCATGGCACGCCATTGCCGGTAGTGGGTGAGGCAGTAGTGCGCGTTGTCGCCTACGACCCGGCCATGCCGCTCGCAGAGGCGGCGATCACAGGTCAGGTCGCCGCCAATCGGGAAGTCGCACAGCCAGCCCGCCACGTCGCTGCAGTCGGCGCAATGCTCACCCAGGTCGCCATGGAAATGGATGTCGCCCTTGTCGGTCTGGGCTCGGTAGCTGGGCATGCGTGAGATCCTTGTCGGTGTGTCGTTGGGCCACGGACGCTCGTCTAGCGTGCCTTCTTGCGGCCACCCAGGCGGCTGTACTCCTCGCGCCCCATGATGGGCTGGGTCATGGCCTCCTCGAGGCTCATCTTGCCGGCCTTCACCTTGCGCATCCGGTGGCGCCAGGTGCTGGGGTTGAACCCCAGGCGCCGGGCGGTAGCGAGCTCGCCGTCGGGATCGAGGGGGCGACCACCGGCCTTCTGGCGCCGCCTGACGAGCGGCACTCGCTGGTGCTCCGGGATGTGCATGGTCTCCTCCACGGGTGTCGGGTCGAGGGATGTGCCACTAGCGTCTCACCAAGCGGCCCCGATGCAAGGGCGTGACGTCACCATGATGTCCCATCGGTACCGTGCCCTGCGGTTCTGGTGATCAATCGAAGAACTGGCGCCACCAGCGCCTCCAGCCCGTGGGGGCCGTCTCCTCCTCCGCCGGCTGCCGGTAGCGGCGGATGAGCGGCTCGAAATGATAGGGATCATTCAACAACGTCAGCACCGTGGCGTTCGGCTTCTCGATCGCTGGCGATACCGCGTAGCCGTGGGTGTCGCCCAGGTAGGCGGCGACGGCGGCACTGCGTGAGCGGCCGAAGTAGCAGTGGACGAAGATCTGCTCGACCTGATGTGCGGCGAGGTCATCGAGGAAGTCCTTCAGCGCTTTCGCCTGTTCAGCCGTGATGTAGCTCTGATACAGCAGTTCGAAGTCGTGCTTCACCCAATTGATGATGTCCTCGCTGTAGGTGCCGTCGTAGAAGGCGCAGCGCAACAGCCGCTCCCAGCCGGGCTGCAGAGGCGCATCAGGCTTGTCCGGATCGGTGATGGAGATCATCGCGGCTCCCGGAACAGGGGCCATGTCGCAGGCCTCACGCTGGCTCAGGAAGACGACGCGGCGTTTCTCGCCGCCTTCCGCCGGCGGCTCGGTATCGGTCGGGTCATGCATGGTGCTCTCCTCCTGGAGGGTCTAGCCGTGGCACAGCAGGCCACTGTCGATGATGTCTCCTACCCGCGAGGGCCCCAGGCCACGGATGCGCTGGAGGCTCTCCGGGGCATCCCACGGCCGGCCCTCCACGACGTGCCGGGAGCGTGCTTCGCCGATGTGGGGCAGGCGCTCCAGAACATCTCGTGGGCTGCGATTGAGATCGACGCAGTCATAGACGGGGTCATTGGCTGCCTGAGACTCCCTGGCGTGTGACGCGCCCAGGGACGAGTCGATGCGCAGCTGGGCATCACCGAGGGCGATCCACACCGGGGCATGGTCGGAGACGGTGGCCCTTGCCTGCTCGTGGCTGATGCCGAGCAGCTCAGGAAAGCGCAGCTTGCCGGCGTCGGTGACCTGCAGGCGACCGGGGACCACCCACAGGTGGTCGTACTCATTTGCATAGACGCCGTGGTGGCTGCTCAGGGTGGTGGCGCCGTCATTGGCCACCGAGACCACGCCGCGATTCCGCATCGGGCGCCAGCCGCGATGTTCCGAGGCCAGGTTGCAGTCGCAGGCGAGCACCCGGGGGGTGTCGCCGTAGACTTCCTCGAGCCAGTCCCAGTAGTCCCCCAGGGCATGAATCTCGGGCAGTCGGTCGCTGACCGAGTCGCCGTAGAGCACGTGGATGTTGGCTAGCACGAAATCGGTACCGCTGTGCCGGCTCCTGAAGCGGGCCGAGTAGGGCTCTCGGGAGAAGGTGTCACCGTGGTCCAGGAACACCACGGCGCCATCCACGTACTCCACGCTGGCGTCGCGGTAGAGGAACGCATAGGCCTCGCGATAGGAGCCGCGACCGATCAGGTGGCTGGTCATGGATTGCCAGGCTTCGCCGGTCTGCCGCTCGAGGCGCTGCTCGAGGCGATCGACGGCCGCCGGGTCCATCACCTCCTGGATGGCCACGATGTCCATGGTCTGGGCGATCTGGGCGACCTGGTCGAAGCGCTTGCCGTTGGCCCACCCGAGATGGCGGATGTTCCACGAGCCGATGACGATGTCCGCGACCGCGGTGACGGGGATCAGCGCCAGCAGCAGTGCCAGGGTGAGGCGGCGAAGGTAGCGAGGCATCAGCGGGTCTCCTTGGGTCAGGCGGCAAACAGCCGGCGCGGGTCGAGGGGGGCGTCGAACCCCGGGGCATCACGGAAGAGCTCGGCACCGCCGCTGGCGTACTCGAGCATCATCTCGGTGCACACCCAGCGCCGCCCCAGGCTCTCGGCGGCACGTCCGGTCATCGAGCGCCCGGCAAAGGGGTCGACGACCAGGTCTCCCTCGGTGGTCAGGTAGCGGATGAAGAATTCGGGGATGCTGTAGGGCATGGCCGCCCCGTGCAGCGGCAGCCCCAGGTCCTGGGCTGCCTGGCGGTAGCGGTCGCCCCAGGGACAGCGATGGCCACGGCGCAGCACGTTGCGGGGAATCCGTCCCGGGGTATCGGCGCCGAAATCGCCCGGGCGCAGCCGATAGGCCCCGTCGCCGTAGCTGGCGGTGCGCTGCTCCCCTCCCCTGTCGATCAGGGCTTGCTGGCGCGGGGTATGGGCCTCGAGGACGCGACGGTTGTCGCTCTTCACGCGGGCCGGGTCCTTGGCGAACCACAGGATTGGCTCGTAGGCGACGTTGAGCTGCTGGCGCGTCTTGCTGGCCCACTGGATCGGCCCCGGGGGCTTGGAGGGGTTGTGCCACACCAGGCGGTCCATGAGGGCGAGGCCGAACTGGTCCTCCAGCGCCAGCGTCAGCCGCTCCAGGTAGGTCGACCGCGCCGGCGACCGCTCATGGAAGATCTCATTGCTCAAATTCAGTACCAGCGAGGCTTCGGGGACCATGCGCTCGATGATCGGCGCCAGCGCCTGGCACACGAAGTCGACGATCGCCCGGGCATCGACGTTGCCGTAGGCACGCGAGACGCGCAGAGGGTACGGCGGCGAGGTGAAGCACAGGGTGATGGGCACCTCGAGGGCGTTGAACACGTCCTCGGCAGCGGACCACATGGCCACGCCCAGATCCGCCGAGAAGGCGAGCACCTTGAGGGGCCGGCGGATGGGGTGCAGGTCTCGCCGCGCCTTGTCGGTCAGCTGCCAAACGCCTCGCTTGCCCTCGACGCGCTCGACCAGGCCAAGCGCCTTGAGCGACTGCTGGTACCAGCGCACCTGGCGATAGAAGACGTTGCGAGGCGTCGCGGCCTCGCCGACGGGTTCCACCCGGGTCACGGTGGCTTCCCCGAGGCCGGCACGCTGGGCTACTGCCTGGTACAGGGTGGCATTGTCCATGGGGCGCTCGGCGGTGGCGGCGTAGGCGCCGAGCACATGGCCGAACATGTCGAGCTGGGCTGCGGGTTGGGTCATGGGGCCAGCGTCTCCTGAAAGCGTGGAAGAGAGACCGCGTCGGCGGCCTCTCGGGTAGCTGTCAGGTTACGGAATGCTGAGATCATGCAAGGGCCTCTGCTTCGGCCACCCTGCCGGGCAACGCCTCGGGGGCGGCGCTGCCGCCGACGCCGTGGTGCAGCTGGACCTGCTTGCCCTTCTCGATGCCCTCACGGATCGCCTCGGCATCCCCGAGCAAAGCGCCCTTGTGGCGACGGTCACGGGCCGCCTCGATGCCTTCCTCGCCGTATTCACGCTCCATCCACTGCGCGACCAGCTGCGACTCCTTCACCGGTACCGTGAGGTCCTTGACCTTCTGGTACACCGCGCTCAACCACGCCTCGGCGAAGAGGTCGGCACGGCGCGTCTTGAGGCTCTTGCGCATCCTGGGCGGGAGTTCCTTGAGGTAGGCACTGCGGTCCTTCTTGAGCTGGCGGTGCAGGATCGAGAAGGCGTAGGCAGCGACCTCCGGGGCCTCCCCTACCCCGATGAAGTCAGCACTGCCCTCCATGCGCCAGCGGGTCTGTGGACCGCGTTTGGTGTGGTAGACGTATTCGACCCCAAAGGCCTCCTTGATCAGGCTCATCAGCAGCCACAGCCAGCGCGGGGGATGGGATACGGCGCCGCTCTTGGCGCGATGGCGCGTCACGTCGGCGAGCTGTACGTCGACGTCATTGAGGCCGTGCTTGGCCATCAGCTTCTGGGCCTGGCGCAGGGCGGCGGCGGCCTCGTTGGCGTTGTCGCTCTTGGCGAGGCGCAGGCACTTCTTGATCTTGTCGAGGGCACGGCGGTCCATGATCAGCTCCTGGTGGGCACTGAGGATGCGAGGTGACGTTGGCCCCAGGCCTCGGCTTTCTGCCAGGCCTGTTGGGCATTGCCGGCCGACACGATCGGTGTGCCATCCGGCAGGTAGACGACATAGCCGGTGATCCCCATGGCCTCGCTCCGCCGGCAGTAGACGCCGTCGGGGAGATGGCGCAAGGCATCGCGCCTGGGGGTCGCGCCCGGCATGGGCCCCTTGGCGAACATCGACTAGCCCGCCTCGGCCATGGTCAGCGTGTCCTGGCGCAGGGCGCTCAGGATGGCGAGGGCGTCATGGTTCAGCGTCGGCTCAGCGTCGTCGCGCAGGCTGTGCCACAGCCCGGTGTGCGTGGCGACGCGCCTCGGCTCCGGGGAGACCACGTCGAGCTGCCCCAGCAGGCTGGTCCGCTCCGCTGCCGGCGTGGACTCCCAGGCCGCCAGTACCTTGGCATCGTGTCGCCACCAGGTGTTGTTCCAGTTCAGACGGTGGTAGGCGGCCTTGTGGCCCCAGGCCTTCTCCTCGATCGCCGGCTTCACGCAGGTATCGATCACCACCAGATCCAGCTGCAGCGCCAGCTCGCTGTCCGAGGTCACCCGGTAGCTGTGACAGAGCCCGGGGACATCCTCCAGGGCACCGTCCACGCTGCGCAGGAAGCCGTAGTAGTCGTTGTAGGTGGCCAGTTCCTTCACCGTGGCCCCACGGTGCACCAGCAGCAGGGTGGCTTCGGTCTCGCGTAGCCACAGCAGTGATTCCCCGAAGGGTTCGAGGCAGACGGTCTCCGCAACGGGGTCGGCAGTACGGCGAATGAGATGTGCCGTTTCGCGATGGACCACCGGGGCGGCAGAGAACAGGAGGTCATGCATGGCGGGAGTCCTTGTCTCAGGGTGTGAGGCCTGGCTGGGTTGGCCATGGGAGTCAGCGGCGTCGAGCGGCTTTCATGGCGTCAGCGGCATTCAAGACCTCGCCGGCGTTGAAGTACATCTCGGTCGCCGCCTTACCGAGGTGGGCGATCGGCCGCGGCGGCATCACGCCATGGAGAGGTTGCTCGGTACGTACCGCCTGCTTGAGCTCGGTGACGCGGACGTCCATCAGGCGGGCGGCATTGGCGACGCCGAGTCGTGTGTTGCGAAAATCCGACATGAGTCCTCCTCATGTTGTCGGGCCGTGTGATGACGAAGGCCTGTGGCTCTCGCGCTGCCTACTGTCGCTGTGATCGCGGTTTTTGCAACAGGGCGCGGCCTAGCACTGAACCGGGCCAGGACCTAGGATCAGGCTTCCGCGGCCTCCCCTTTCACCTCGTCATGATCCGACGGACCATCGACCGAGTCGTGAGGGTCGGGGTCGCCCCCCTCACGATCCACTTCCTCGTCGGTATCCGTGGTGCCAAAGGCCGCTACCTCTTCGCGCTCGGCGGCGTCGTCTTCGACATCGCTGTCTGCTGGCGCCTGTTCGTCAGTGGCGTTCGGGGTGTCGCTGGCGCCGCCCTCCTCTGCCGTGTCCTCCTGCGGCGCCTCAGCCGCTGCCGGCGTGGCCTTGGCTTCGCCCCCCAGCGCCGCGAGCATCTGCTCGATGATGTGGGCCAGGGCGTCCGCCATGAGCACGAAGTCCGTCTCCAGGCGAATGACCGCATCACCGTCATCCTCGGCGTTGTTGGCCTCCTCGATCAGCGCATCATCGAAGCGCAGGCTCTTGAAGGTGAAGTCGTCCTGCAGCACCAGCGAGGCCTGTCCCTCAAGGGTGATGGCAATCCTGGTCGCCTGCCGGCCGGCCTCGACCATGGAGCGGACCTCATCCCCCTCCAGGTCGGCCTGACGCGCCGTGAAGCTGGCGTCGTCGCCCTTGGACTTGAGCTGGGCCTGGTCGCCCAGGAGCAGCCACGCCGGCCGGCTGTCGGGCTCGCTGAGCCAACGGGTCATCGCTCGGACCGGGAGCTCCTGGGTAGCGAGCGGGGTGACCTTCAGACTGCCCAGTGTCTCGCGCAGCAGGTCCAGCACTTCCTCGGCGGCCTTGCGGCTGCCGGCGCTCACGCAGATCAGGTCGCGGCGGGTGTCCCACCAGAGGTCCACCTTCTTGGAGCGCACGAAGGCCCGCGGCAACAATTCCTCGATCACCTGCTCCTTGATGGTGAGGCGCTCCTGACGGCGCAGCTTGCGGCCCTCTCGCTCCTCGATCTCGTCGCAGCGCTCCTCGACCTCTTCACGCACCACGCTAGCCGGTAGCAGGCGTTCCTGGCGCAGGGCGGTCATCAAGCGGTGGCCCTGGAGCTCGTGCAGCAGCACGTCGCTCTTGCGCCCTGCCGGGGCCGTCCAGCCCATGCGCTTGGGCTCGCTGCCCCCCAGGGGGCGGCTCATGTGCTCCTCTAGGGCGGATGCCAGGGCGTCAGCAGCCAGTTCAGGCGGCTGGTGGATGCGATGCAGGATGGCGGTCTTGAACCACATGGGGCTCTCCTATTGTCATGTCAGGCGCGGGCAATGATTTCAGGCCCTGGAACTACTGTTGGACGGCTTAGGGTGGAAGACCGGCTCGCCATCCCGCGAGGCGCTCAGCAACGGCTTCTGCCCTTCCTCGATGTACCATGGCATCACCGTGCCGCACTCGTGGCAGACCTTCTCGTTGTTGCTTCGGAACAAGCGCAGGACGTCGCTACCACAGTGCCAGCAGTGCTTGGTCGAGACCTTCATGGCGACAGTTCCTCAGGGCAGCGGGTATCCCTTGGCCGTGGCCCGATCCAGTTCGTCGAGACGCTGGCGCAGGGCGGCCGGCAGGGTGTCGATGGGCGCCAGGGCGCCGTCCTCCTCAGGTTCGGCATCCTGCAGCTGGCGGTAGAGATCGCGCCATTGGCTGAGCAGTACCGACATGGCCCGACGATCCTCCTCGAGCTGCGCTTGCTGCTGGGTGGCCAGGCGGCTGGGGGCTGGGGTTGGCGTGACGAGAGCACCGGGAGGGGCGCCCAGCATGCAGGCCTCGAGCTGCTGGCGGATGTTGTCGGTACAGGCGTCCAGGTTGAAGGTCACGAGGGACTTGGGGTACGGCTTGCTCATGCGAGCTCTTCCTTCTCGGTTTGGGGATGTGCGAACCAGGGGCCGTAGTCCCGGGTACGGCGGTACCCGAGGCGGTCCAGATGGGCTGGCAATGCCGACTTGGCACTACGATCGGTGGCGTAATGGTGTCCGCCGTGGGTATTCAGCCACTCGAGGATGTGCTCGATGTGGTGTTCCTTGCCGTCGGCCATGAACTGCTCGATGGCGGCCATGGTCCGCTTGAAGGGGGTCATGAAGGTCGTTGCGCCTCCCCGAGCCCCTGGAGTGGCAATGCGCATGTCTGGGTTGAGCTGGGCCATCAGGGTCCTGGCAGCGCGTCGTGACCCGGGCTGGATGGTGGGGCTGATCTCTTGATGGAGCCGATACTCCTGGGGGCGCACCTCGTGCCCGACGTCGTAGCGAAAGCGCATCGCCGGATGCTTTTCGATGGTCATGAGTCCTAGGCCGAACTCGCGGATCAAATGGCTGAGCAGCTCGTTGCGACGCCCTCGACTGCGCTGGACCACGATCCAGATGAGATGCGGCATGCCAGTCTGTTCTGGTCGGTCCTGCCAGCGCCAGCGTGATGCCTGTTCGACGACCCCCAGGGTCAAAGATCGCTTGCACTCAACCACCTGGCAGATGCTGGCGCGTGTCGCGATGATGTCTGGCCGCCCCGGGAAGGTGTCGATGACGACCTCAGGGTAGGTCTCCCACTGGTGCTGCCTAAGCCACCGATCCGCTACCGCTGCGATCTCGGTTTCCGTCATGGCCTTGTCGAAGGCGCCCTCTTCCTCACCGGTCCCGGTGAGGCGTATCGGACTCAACCACTCGATCATGATGCACCTCCAGTACGCCGTGGGAGTTCCTCGATCGGGCCACGAGCAGTCGGCACCATGGAAGGCAGGTATTGTAAATTGGCAATGGGCCCTGACCACTCTAAGGGAAGCCAGTTAGGGAGCAGCTCCAGATTCGTGAAGCGTGGGCTACGGGCTGGCTCCTCAAGGAGCTGGTCCCCTATGCGACGCACGATGACGCTGTGTTCTAGCGGGTCGTTGCGCGTGATCAGCTCCACTTCAGCAACAACCGGCTTGGAAAAGTTCCAGCCGCGCACCCAGTAATAGGCATGATTTCCGGCGGCTCGGATAGCATCGACGTCCGGTGGGTATGGGGACCACTCGGCATCACGCATCTGGGAGGCGCTCGTCACGAGCACGGCCGGGTCTCGCTCAGCAATGGACACGTCTCGGTTCACCTCTGCCTCCGCACAGTTCTTGGCCACACAAGGTGGTCTTGAGACCTACTCTACGGATATCGGCAAAGATGCAAGGGGGATGGTGGTGCCTTTGAAGGGCTGAAGGCGTTAATTTCCCAGGCCCTTTATTCTCTCGCCAATCGAAATGTCTATCATGATGGTGTTCCGCATGCGGAACACCCGTCGAGCTGATCTGAGAGAACTCGCTCAGCAGTGGAAGTGTGGGAGAAGGCGTGGTTGAGATCGCTGAGATCACGGCCGCCGGCAAGGCGTTGCCTCGGGGCCATGCAGGGCCAGGGAGGTGTTCCGCATGCGGAACACCTCACCTCGGGGGCGGTGATGTGCTTACGGCTCCATTGCAGCCAGGACTGCCCTCACCTGCCGCCCCGGTGGCGTTGCCCGCCAGATGGAGACAGGTGTTCCGCATGCGGAACACCTGGCGAGACGCAGATAGGGTCCTTCAGCATTGGGGTGTGGCGTGAAGATCAGACAAAGATTGTCTGGATCGCGACTACCGACAGGACTATGCCTTCGGGGCCACGTAAGACCAGGGATGTGTTCCGCATGCGGAACACCCTGGGCATGGCATCAGTGAAGGGAGACGACCGAGGCGCTCGGCGACGACGGGTAGTGGGCTTCGAGGATGTCAATGCGGCGCTTGGAGAGAGCCCTCTCCTCTTCGGCCAACGCCTGCTCCAGGGCTTCCTGGGGCATGCTGTACTTGTCCGCGAGATCCGCCAGGGTCAGTACCAGGGGCTGACTCGGGGGATTCGGGAAAATGCCCAGCAGTTCGGTCATGGAGCTGTTAGCTCCCGACTGCCCCTGTTTCTGCGTCACGGCCAGACTGCGTGCAGCGAACACTTCAAGGAGCGCCAGCTGGATGCGCTTGGCATCCGTGAGATCATGGGTGCGTAGTGGCATGTTGCCGCCACCCAGGATCTTCAGAGCATAGATGCCGAGATCGCCGGCATTGGCGACTCGCAGTTGATAAAACGCGTCGGTGATATCCTGATCAGTGAAGGGAGAGCGCTCGAGCCCAAGCGCTGCCTTGCATTGGGCTGCCAGTTCCGCGTCGCTGTGTCGTCGGAACGCTTGCCACACCTGGACGCGATCAAGAGTCTCCTTGTCGGTCAGGTACTGGTAGGCCATCTCCTGTAGGAAGCTAGCGGGCATGGTGTCTCTCTTGAAAGTCGAATGTCTTCTCGTGACGCCGGGTTGTTCTTGGTTCATTGGCCGTCTGCGCGGCGTTAGGCAGTAGTTGCTGTCCATGGTTCAGTGGGCCCCTACCGAAATGCTGTGCGGCGCGGCTCCGGATACGCCCTGATGGAAGGCCTCCGTCATTTCCTCAAACTCTTCGAGCAGATAGCCACCACGGCCATCCTCGCACAGATCGCCCTTGGATTCGCTGAAGCTCGGCTCCAAGCCGCGTTGATGACGGTAGGCGAGAACGTAGTCGTCAGTCACTCGGTGCTTCACAGAAAGGCACATTCTGGCTCCCCTAGCGTGCGCGAGCTTCTGTCGCAGGCACATACACGCTAGCAGTGATCTCGCTCACAATGCCTTTCGCTCATGCCCTTCATGGGCGTTTTCGAAATAATAAGAGTCAGATCTGACTTGGAGCTTTTTTATCATAGTATTAAACCGCCCCCGATCTGAACCCGGATAGTCAACGGCTTGATATTTGTTGACAGTAGCGCCGTGGGGAACGGTGCCGTGGGACTATGAACGGGAGGCCTGGAGCCTTTGGCGCACCACGTCGTGGGGCACGTCGCCGTACTCCGGGAGGTAGCGTACGATCTGGCGCCGAGCGGCGCCCATGTCGGTGTCGTGGGTGACACCTCGAGAGGACTTCAGCTCCTCGATGATCAGGCCACTCCATGACAGGCCGTCGGCGATCCCCGGGAACTGCAGTATGGTCGTCACCTGGAGGGCCATCACGGCAACGCCTGCACCGATCGTGAAGAGGGCTGGCGGCTCTCTGTTCAGGTACATGGACACTACACCTGCGCCAACTATGACGAGAATGGCACTCTGCGCAAGGAAGCTATCTGGACGCATCGGGACATAGCGATGGCCCAGGTACAGCAGGCGTAGTCGCCACATGGTGGGTTGGCTCCTTATCCGTTGGTCACGGCACGCAGCATGCTGCGCACCAGGTTGTGTGCGCCATCCAGCGCCGCTGGGGATAGCCGGGCATGCGGCTCTTGCGGTTGATCGGTCGTCTCCGCCGGGCCAACCGACTCTCTCGCTCCATCACGCCACTCCCAAGGCTCCACCGGGGCTGGCTGTCGCCACAGTCCCCGGTGCTGTGCTCGGGCGTCGTCCTGCAGGTCATGAAGTGCCATGGTCTTGGCCGAAGGCGGATTGACCCAGGCAAGGCCTTCACTGACCAACCAGCCATTCAGCCATTCGCCCTCCAGGTAGAGGTGGCCGACAGGTCGGCCTTGCTCGTTGGCGCCCTCCTGCATGACCGTCACCACCTTCTCGTGGACCCGCGCCAGCAGCGCATCGGTGGATTCTTCGCCATGCGGTTGATCACCCTCGGGCGCATCGATCTCGGACAGGCTGATCCGCAGGGAGTCACCCAGCTCAGGGCATCCTGGCTCGAGGCAGGTGGTGACGATGGTGACCCGCACCCTGTCCGCGGCGAGTACATGGCTGACTCGGCCATCGTAGGTCTGGCCGAGCACGGGAGATGCGATCAGCGCCAGCACCAAGGCAGCGATCCATCGGGGGAATATGCGGGAATGGGTGATCATGACGGTGATCCTCTGGTGTCGATGAGGCCTGATCGAGGCCCTCGCGCACGTGCTAGGGGTGACTCAGGGTGTTCCGCATGCGGAACACCTGGGGCGGATTCCGCTCACCTGACGTGATATCGCAATCGGGTGCTGAGGTGTTCCGCATGCGGAACACTTGAGGCGGGTCTGCGCCCTCCTCGGCACCTCGGACTTGAGATGGGGTGTTCCGCATGCGGAACACCTCCCGGGGCTGCCGAGAGGTGTTCGTGGTGGGGTCTGGCGTGCATCACTACTGGAGTCCGATGGCTTGCAGCCCCTGGCCGACCCAGGTAAAGGGGGTCTGCATCATGTCAGGCCACAGGTGGAAGGCGGCCATGGTGAAGATGGACCCGAGCACGACACCACTGAGGGATGAGCGCATAAGGAATACCCCCGCTGCGATGGCCAGTCCGACTGGCGGTATGGGAAGCGGCATGATCAGCCCTCCCCTTCTTCGGCGGCCTTGGCGACCAGCCCTTTCATGGCCCCGATGAAGGCCTGAGCCGGCTGGGCGCCAGCCAGCAGCTGCATTTGCCCGGTCTGGTTGTCGACGACGACCGTGGCCGGCGTGCCCGTGATGCCCTGGGAGCGTGCCATCTGCGTTTCCTGGTCGATCCGGTTGCGGTGACGCCCTTCTGCCATGCAGCTCTGGAAGGCTTCGTCGTCAGCGCCGACACTGCCGGCCAGCTTGGTCAGATTGCCCGCACCGGTGCCGTTGCTGCCGGTCTTGTCGTAGATCTCCTGGATCGCGACCCAGAACCCCTTGTTGCCGAGCTGCTCGCCAATGCACTCGGCGGCCTGTGCCTGGACAACCGAGGTGTCGCCGAGCACGGTCAGATGCTTGTACTCCCAGTTCACGTTGCCGTTGCTGCCGTCGACGATGGATTTCGGCGTACCGTGGAACCGCTTGCAGTAGCCACACTCGGTGTCAGCGTACTCGACCAGAGTGAATCGGGCGTCCAGGTCGCCGTAGATCCACTGCCCCTCTGGCGTCTCGTCCGCGGCATCTTTATAAGGCGCGTAGCGGGCATCCACCTCTGCCTGCCGAGCTGCTTCGGCATGGGCGCGGATGGAGGCACTCACCGCCTCCTGGAAGGCTTCCTGGCTGGAGAACTGTTGGGACTTGGACTGCGACTCGACCAGGGTGGTGACGGCATCGGTCAGTTGCGCCACGGCCTGCTGGGTATCGTCGGCCTTCTGGTTGGCACTCCAGGCGGTATAGCCGATGGCCGCAACGAAGAAGATTCCCACCGCGGCGCCAATGGCTAGCGGCATGGACTTGGAGGAAAAGGAGGTCGATGACTGGGACACGGGGTGTTCCTTCTTCATGGGGTCAGGTGAGTGCTAGCAGGCTTTCGAAAGCGCCAAACGCGGCACGGAAGAACAGGCCATAGATGAACTGGGCGAGCATGCCGACGCCGGCCATGGTGGCGATGGCCACGCTGAACAGCAGTGGCTTGTTCCGCCCGTAGGCGAGCATGATCGGCACGGTGCCGCAGGCTCCGATCACTGCCGCTGCCCACACCCCGAGGTCGGGATAGAGCAGGACCTGCAGCGCGATGGCGAGCAGCGTCAGGGTGCCGCAGCGGCCAAAGGCCGCCTGCTCGGCTTCGGTGAAGTACAGACGGTCATCCCGCACGGTATTTTTGGTGCTCATTGCTCTACCCTCCGGCCAGCTGCGCTGGCGATCATGTTCGGTGTCGTTCTCCGGCCTTGCAGGATCAGCGTCCTCCCCTTGGGGAGTGCCAGGACCATCTGGCTGAAGGTCATCTCATCGATCAGGTCTACATCTCGGCCCAGCCAAGTGGTGATCACCATGGGCCTGAGCTGCTCGCCGGCCTCGATGCAGAACCACTGGCCCGACGTCGTCGCCTGCAGGCCTTTCTGGTGACTCAGGGTGACGTAGGGAAACGCCGCGGTGAGTCGCTCGTGAAGCCGTTGTACGGCGACGGCTCGCTTGGCCAGGCTCCACTGCTCTGCATCGACCCCCCACAGCGCCATGTCAGTGAACGATGCCTGCTGGACGCGGTAGTCGAGCAGTCCGTTCTTGTGCTCCAGGAGCTCGTCAACAAACTCCAGCACCTCCGGCCCCTGACCCTCCAGCAATGTGTTCAGTAGCCGCATTTCAGGTGTCGATCCGCATGTTGGATTCTTGTCGTCGATGATACGGATATCCGCCAATACGCAAGGGGTCTGGACGTGCCCTTGAAGGGCTCTGTGACACGTGGGAACGGGGAGGGCGCTCATGCCCTTGCCGCCGCTGACCGCATAGCGCGTTGCTTGGCGACGACCTTGCCATCCGGGAGCAGCCATACCTTCCGGTAGCGGGGACGCCGCCCAGAGGTTACGACGCGGACATAGCCGTAGCTGGCCACGGGCTCGCTTCGCGTATGGGCGAGAATCGTGGCGTAGACGGATAGCTGCAGCCGGTCGGCGCCTGTGGTGCGTGCGTCACGGCGTAGCTTGGTGTCGACCGGGACGAGCACTCCCTTGTGGTTGAGGAACACCTGGTCAGGTGTGCCATGGAGTGCGACCGGGTACTGGGTGCTGATCGGTGACTCGGACATCACCAGCTTGCCTAGCTGGAGTTCCCGCGGCATCCGTTCCTGGGCGGTCCAGTGAACGCGCTTGCCGAATACGCGGCGGCTGATCGCGTCGATCAGGGTGACCCCCAGCGCCAGCACCAGGAAAAGGGTGAACAGTTCAGGTCCCATGGCGATTCTCCTGAGGGGGTGGCGGCAGGCGAACCTGGTCGATGCGCCCATCAGTCATGACGCTGAGGATCGAGCGGCTCAGCGGTGCTCCATCGATACGGTGGCCCCGGTACTCCAACCAGGCCTGGTCGTGCACCTGCACCACGCCATGCGGGATGTCGTCGTGATCGCCAAGCCACATGCGCAGACGCAAATCGAGGATCTCTCCGCTGTCGAGCGCGATCCAGCAATGGGGACTCACGACAGCCTGGCGACGGCTGTCTCGAACAAATCCGCAGTAGGCGTGGTGGGGGATGCCGGCGTCTGTGAGCAGGACGCTCAATGCGTAGGTCATGCCGTCACATTCGACAGGAGCGTCATCCAGCGCCAGCAGGGCGCACTCAAGCTCGTCGAGCCAGTCCGTCAGGTGATCTGTTGGTGTCATAGGTGCATCCATCGTTATTGATTCCTGGGGCTTTCAAAAGCCGTTATAGAGACACTGTGGAGACTCATAGAGAGGTCTCATCGTTGCTTCTTCTAAGCCGTCTCCTTCAGAGTCGTATCATGGTGGACCAAGGGTCTTTATAAGGATGCTGTGGCGGCTCTGTAGTGCATATGATGACCAAGGGTTTTGGCCTTTCGTGTTGTCGCTGCCCTTCTCCGGCCTCTACGTGCATATTTTCTGCCTACCGCACCTATGGTGGCTTTCTAAAGCCGCTTGAGAAACACCAGTGACCCTTGCCAGCACCATACGAGGTATCCGGAATCACGCAAATCAGCACGCCAGTGGCTTCCCTAACGGCTTTCTACGGACTTCCTCCTGCCGCTCTGTCATAGAAAGGAATAGTCCATCACATGCGCTATGGTATGTGGATTCATAACGGCTCTGGATGGATGTTTAAGCGTCCCTCGATAGACGCGAAGTGCCCTGATGATGTGGCGATGTGACAGTGGGGCGAGGGGTCCAAATGCATGGATGCTACAACGGCTTTAGAAGGAATGACGTCACGGTGCAGCAGACCTCGAATTCAGGGGGTAGTGGTCCATGACGCAACGTGTCAGATCCAGGCCATGGCAGTTGTGAGGCCATCGAGAGGTGCCACCGTCATTGGTCGAGACCAGGAGCGATTGTCGATCAATTTTTGACCACCGTGTCTCGAGAATGCAGCGTGCTGGGATAGTCCTAGCAAGGGCAACGGCTTAGCGGTCTGACGTGACAGCGTATTCCACAACCTTGTCCACTCGATCTGTGGATAGCCTCGGGTGACAGATGCGGGAGGTGACGTGCCGGCGTCACGTGGAAACCTTGCCCGAGATCCTGGTGCACGGGCGGTGCGTCGACGAGGCGGCGGTGTCGATGACGTGTCCCGACGACGTGCCGGATAATTTGGTCGAGATGATGAAGTCGCCATGTGCCAACCCCTGTCCCAGGGCGTCGCTGGTGTGCTCGAAGCAACTCCCGCCCACCTGGGCTTCGGCCCACGGAGGGTTGTCATCTAGGCCAGGATGCTCGATCTCAATGGGATAGCTCGCCCCGGCGCGACAGCAGCAGCAGCGCCTCACGTTCCGTGCTGGGCCTGGGCTGGATCAGTCTCGCCATGATAGGACCGGAGACCATACCCGGGTGCACGGCAACTCTGGGCTCGTTGTTCAGACACCACATCCCTTGGGGAGAGTAGGGGGCCGGCGCTTCGCTATCCTGAATCACCCGTGCAACGAGACTCTGCCGGGATCGCCTCTTGTCCTGGGATCTGGATCGAACACGCGAGCGCGGCATTGGCACCGGCACCGCGGCGACGTTGGCTTCATGACGTAGCAGTTGTTCTCTCGCGGCGGCGCCAGGCTTCCCGACACGACGTCATCAATGATCTGCTGTGGGAGCAGCCGCAACGTCTCGGTACGTCATCGAGCAGGGGATGCGCCGTGCATGGATTGAGGCGGAGCTGAGGCGCGGCGGCACCGCGGCACCCGGGTAACGAAAGGGTCGTTTCCACAGCGACCGATGCGCCGACGAAAAACTGAGATGCTGTCTCGATGGCGCCAGCAGGGTTGCCCAGCCTTCGCTAACCGCAGTCATCGCAATGAACCATCAGAACAGACAAGGGCTCTTGCTCGGTGCGGGCAGACGCCGGCCTGTAACGAGGTGTCATCTCGGTGTGCTCCGTGATGGTGCTGCTCGAGGCGCTGACCAAACCCTCGATGATGCGGCATGAGCTCGGATGCCGCGTATTCGCTTCACAGGGCGCACAGGAGCGTTTCTGGCGATAGGGAAGGGTAGAGGCCGCCTAAGGTGGCGATCGAGGCTCACAGAGGCCTTCCCGGAGGCCGGTTTCGAGGTGCTCTCCGGCAATGTTGCCTACATGGGGGTTATCACAGCCCTCTCACGATATGTCACGCACGGATCACTCAGGAGAGTGTCTCTGGTCAGTCGTGCTCAATATGTGGGTTCGATAACATCAATGCCACCACACTCGTTAAGAACGCCCGCTGGAGATGATCCTCGAGTCATCAACCTGGTGACTGATGCGTTTCATCACGTCATAGGCGTTGAGAATAATAAGACAGCACGCAATGCCGTGAGGACATTGTAACTAGCTTTAAGTATGAAAGGCTTATTCGGTGCATAACCGCACAGCAGGAGATCCCCAATTGTTATGTTTCAGCTGCGGATGAAATGTGGTGACAGAGCAGTGGAGGGCGGGTGTCTTGAATGATCATCCACCATAAAAATTCAGGATGGACAACACTATCGATACGTAGCGGGAAATGAAGCGTAAACAGCATTAAGGAAGTCGGTGATAAGTGCGGGTGCCACAAAATGACAAAACACGATCACGCTTATACCGTGTTGTGGTGGTATTCGAATACCGGGCAGGGGAGGGCGGTCATCCTGGATGCCAGACTGATATGTATCTGGCCTCGACATGTGGATACCCAGATCACCCCGGACTAGAGAAAGGGGCAAATCCGTAGCCCCTTCGCGTCATTATAGATTGCCGCCGTGATACATGTACTTGCAGAGATTGGTCAAAGCATAGTCGTGACAAATACGATACCCAGAATGCTGACAGCAGCACCTGTGACCAATGTCATGAAACGACGGTGCTTGAGATTAGATGAAGCACCATCCTGCATGTAACGACGAACCTCTGCGTCGAATCGAGCATGTTCGCGGTTACCTGCCTCAATGTTCATTTCTCGATGAACTGACATGCCACCTGTATTCCCAGATGTTCTGGCAATCGCTGTCGCTGAAACGCTATGTGGTGACGATGCAGTGCGATACTTCGACATGTCATTCACCCTCATCCTATTTGTAATCTTCGTAGCTCTGGTCAACAACCTTCTTGTAGCGTCGCATCAATCGGCGCATCTGGGTGAGTATCATTGCCCGCTCACGCTGTTTCGCGTAATGCCCCTCGACATACTCCGCTAGTTCCTTTTCCCAGGAAGGGCAGCGGGTAAATGTTGCCTTGCTGTAGTTTGGATTATTGCTGGCCGTACCCTTCGGCAGCTGCTTAGCATAATACCGGCCTTTCGAAGGGCCCGATCGCGCCGGTCCTGTCGCTCGCATCCAGACCGCCTGCAACGTCCCGTCGATGACACGCACCCGTGTCTGTAGCGTCGCGTCCTCCGCACCTGAGGCGAGCTCGTCCTGCATGTTGCTCCAGTACGCATCGCAGATTAGACGAGCGTGAGCTGCAGCCGCATAGAACTCGTGTTCGAGCAGCTGCTCGAGCTGCTGGATCGCCGTGGTAGACGATGCCCCGATGTCTGGTAGCTTCAGCGCGTTGTCATCAGAGGACGATCCCTCCTCGGTGACGCGTCGCAACTCCTCAGTCCTTACCACACTTCACCCCCTTTTTGGCTGGGGCGGCTGACGCCCATTTCCCACCCATAACTATCTCTTGGTAGACAGCACGGTTCTACCTCTCAGCGGATCGAGATCCCTCGGCTACGGCCAGCCTTAGTCTACCAATTATTGGTAGAAACGCCACTACCTACTTGTATGTCTACCAAGTTGGTAGATAGCCATGGAGGGCACATCGATATCAGCCATTTGGAAAGCGCTGTGACGATGGGTGCTGGCGTCGCCGGAGGTGCGTGGGTCGTCTTCCTATGTTCACTTCAGAGTGCGGGGTCGGGGGTGATGCCGTGGTCCAGGTAGTGACATTGGCACGGCCGGTAAGGGTCAGGAGCGGCTTTTGAGCGCCACTTGGGTGTGACTTGGTGGGCGGCTGAAACGGCTTTTGAACGACGGTGTAACGTCCTTGCAGCGTCCTGACTAACGTTTCAAAGTGTCCCTCCATGGATGCCACAGCGGCTTTTGAGTGTTGCGTAATTTTCAGAGTCCTATATAGTTGGAGGTGTGAGAGCGCGAGTGCTTACCACTCGATAAGGCAGTAGAAGCATAACTTGCTCAGAGGAGAGCTATCATGTCAAGTGCCAGTGTCGTAGGTCTGGATATCGGCTATTCCAACGTCAAGATGGTCTACCAGGAGGGTGATGTTAAGAAGAGCATTATCATGCCTGCTGGTGCCGCCCCAACGGCTCAATTTTCGAATAACCCAGGCGGCAACATGGGTGGTGGAGCGGCAGGGGCAGCGAAGCCGATCCAGGTTCAGATCGACGGGGAAATATATTTTGCAGGCGTCGAACCTGCGTCCTTGGATTCCTGGGAACGAATCCTCGGTGACGACTACATAGATTCGAAACCATATAGGGCGCTTTTCTACGCGGCGCTTGCCAAGACTGGTATGAATGAGATCGACCACTTGGTAACAGGGCTACCCGTGAACCACTTCATGGATGTTAAGTACCGGCACAGGCTGTCCGCCATGATAGAGGGGGAGCATCAGATCGCCCCTAAGAAGACAGTCAACGTCAAGAAGGTGACAGTTCTTCCTCAACCGGGCGGTGCGTATTACCATGCGATAAACACCATTGAAGATCCGGAGATCATGGAGCGCATTGAGTATGGGCGCTGCATTGTTATCGACCCCGGATTCTATAGCGTTGATTATGTGACCTTTGATGAGGGGGCGATCCGGTACGGATCTGCTGGAACCTCGCTAGAGGCGATGTCTCGCATCCTTCAAAGGGTGAGCGACGAGATTCATAGGGACTATTCAACACCTCCACAGATTCACAACCTCGAAAAAGCAGTGCGCCTTGGCCGTGGTTTTATCATGCACATGTCTGAAAAGGTAATGTTGGCGGATTATCTGCGCCGCGCAGGTTATGAATCGGGATCTACAGCGGTGCAAAAACTCAAGAATACAATCCGTCTCGATGGTGTTACTGCTGATGTGGTGATTCTCGCAGGCGGTGGCGCCGCGTTTTATCAAGAGGCGGCAAAGGAGGCATTCAGTAAGGCGCGAGTTTATGTTCCTAAGGAGCATGTCCATGCAGTTGCTGACGGTTATTTTATTGCTGGCTCTAACGCACTATAACGCTGGCTGACCACGCGGAGAAGATCATGGCTCAAGACGACTCTATGGCCCTTAATTGTCGCGTCCGTATCGACAAGAAGGTCCACCCCAGTCTGTATCAGGAGCTTGAGAGCCTGGGCAGGAGAGATCGATGTGAGCGACTTCGTTCACTGGCTCAGCAGGGCTTGCTCGCTGAGGCTCTCGGGGTGGATGTTGTCGCAGCCGCGGCAAAAGGCAGCGGCCCCCGGCCCAACAGAAGTAAACGCAAAAGCTCTCACAAGGCGGCACAGGCGAGTTCGCCTTCCCAGCCTGAGGCTTCGCAGCCCCAGCCAGCCAGCCCCGTCGAGGAGGGCAAGGCATCGACGGCGGCGGTTGAGGAGGAGGGCAGACGCCTTCGTCCGGACGAACAGCCTCCGGAGACTCCAGTGACCGCCAGTAGTGCTGACGATGACGATGGAGGGCGTGATAGAGCTGAGCCATTACGCAGCAGTTCACAGCGTCTGATGGGTCGGGCCGGGATGCTGACGCCACAGGATGACGCTGTCGACTAGGGAGGTAGATGTCCTGACCCCAGCAAAGAGAAGAAAGGGGCGCTGCCAATGTCGATTGGCAGCGCCCCTTTCTTGGGCCAGCAGTGATAATCATGCAGCTATGTCATGCAACTACCGATTCTGCCGGTGCGATCGCATGCGAGGGGCCTGCGCAGAAAGGGCACTTGGTGGAGCACTCCTGGCGGATGGAGATGAAGTATTCGAGATCGCAGGATGCACACTGCTCGAACATCGCGTCATCGGAACGCAGTTCCTGAGCCAGGCCATAGGCATCGTTGATCGTGATGAAGTCCACTGGGTGGCGATTGATTTCGGACTTCACCAGGACATATGTATCGTAGGCCAGGTTGAGGGCATTGATGTCTACAGACATCAGGATATTCTCGCCGCCGTAGTTGCGATAGGCCAGCATCAGAATGGTGACATCTTCGCGATCCTCTGAACGCTTGATGATGCTCTGCCCCTGACGGATCTGCCGACCTCTAGGGTTCTTCGCCAGCCCCTCAGCCGTCAGCTTGGATCGCAGCGTGCGGATCGTTTTCATGGACAGCTGAGTTTCGAGTTTAACAGCATTATTGATATAGCCGCGCATGATCATGTCCCGCGCCATGGCCACCTGGTCGAACTGCTCTGTTCCTAGTTGCATGATTTCTACCCTTCAGTCGTGCCGTTCGAGCGGCATCTTTCCGTTATCTGCGTTTAGTTTTTTGCTTCGTTATCCTGGTATTGCTGCGGACCTGCTCATGGCATATGCCATCCGCTTTGTCAGTGCCAGACGGGGGCTGGCATTGGCGACTTCTTCGATAATGCTAGAGGCGAAACGGAGCCGGAAATCAGTACCCAGCCTCGATGAGATTTGGCGGAGCTGATTGGCAGACGCCGTCCCAGCTGCCTGGGCAACCCGCCGGCTGACACCATATCGCAAAGTGGCTGTGTCAAGACTCGTGCTGGCACCCTTGCTGATCAAGAGCCAGAAGTGGGCTTCCAGCTGACCATGCGTAGGGTGCGAGAGGAGTGATAGGGGGTCATAAGGGTCTGCCAGCAGATCGAAAAAGCTCGCTTCATCGAATATTGGCTGGAACGAGGCGATGACCCCAGAAGACAGACGCTCTACCTGACGTGGTGAGAGGGCTGCTACCAATGGTGCGTATTCAGGCTGAATACCAAAGGTTTGGATGGTTTCCTCAGGTGAGCGGTTGGCGCACTGCTGGACGAGATACCAGAGGGTGCGGTCCCACTCCCAGAGATCCTGGTCGAATCCAAACATTGAAAGCCCGCTCATTCTGCCACCCTCACGACACGACGGATGTTCCGATAAATCGCGAGAATGCGTCGACCGTAGTTGCGAGCCCGCTCCTCGTCGGCCCAGTTGTGGTAGCGACCAACACCCAACACCAAATCGCCTGGCGCAGAGTCGATCGACTCGCGCAATATCTCCGCACCCACGCGCAGACCAACTGATGGGTCCAAGAGCTGGGTAACGTCATCGACACGATGGCCATGCCAACGAGTGTTCACCTGCATGATGCCGATATCCACTGAACCGTGTTTTTGGAGGTAGCGCTGCAGTTGCTGCGTAGCTTCTTCCCGCGACTGGCCATAGAAACCAGCTTCGGTGAGCACCCGCAGAGTGTAGGGCCAGGGCTGTAACTGACTGTCGGCACCTCGAGCAGATTCCGCTAGCGCGACAGAGTAGAGCAACACGGGATCGAGGTTATGCTCAAGGGCCGGTGCTTCGTACATGGTGCCAGCAAGCGATGCCTCAGCATCACTGAAAGCTCCCGGTGGAATCATGAGCGAGAGCGCGAGACCAAGTGACGTCGCAAGGCGGGGGCGGACCACCTGGTGCTTGCCTTCTTCTCCCAATCGACTGGGGGTCATGCCTGCGTTTTGCAGAAAGGCGCGTGCCTGTCTGCCTATCTGGGAATAGGCCATGTCGTTTATCCCTTCAGTGCTTGATCGTATGCTGTTTTCTAGGCAATACCTGCCTAACCCGACAGCGGCGGGTTATTTTTTAGTTATTAAGCCTTTGGCTAAGTGTGCGGAGGACGCACGATATAAAGGACGGGAAGTCGGTGGGAATGAATGCACCAATTCTCGTTCTAATGAGGATTATCGGATCTATAAGGGCTGCAACAACCCCGGTTTTGTAACATCGTGTATGCATGTACGCGAAGGAGTGCCGCGTATATCTCTGGTTAAGCTATTGGATCAGGCATGCCGCAGAGAGCGGCTGAAGGAAGTCTCAGGCCTATACAGGGGGCATAGACGGAGGTGGTGCAAGGAGGGAACCAGATACCTGGTGGAGCATGGCCACGGACGAACCGCGTGTGCTTCTGAAACCATACCTGCTGGGAACCCTATGCGATTTTCAGAGGCCTTGCAAGTATGCGTGAGCGCAGTGGGTGCGGGGGAGGGGGCTTGCGTATTTGCTGGAGGGGGTATAATGGAACCAACTGATAAGGACAACGGCACGAGGTGCGCACCATGGAACTCACTATCAAGCTCCTGCTCGGCGCTGCTGGTTTCGGAGGTATGAGCTGGTTTGTGTGGGATTTCGCCTCCAGCAACGATGCCGGTCTGATGCTGTTGGCAGCGATTCTTGGCCTCGTCGCCTTCGTTCACGCCTTCCTCGCGATCGCCAAGATCATCCACTACAGCCGGTGGGGGGCCGTCATCTTCTGGCTCGGGATGGTTGCGACCCTAGCCTACACCTTCCCGGTGTTCGGATTCAGCCAGATCGGGTGGTTGGGCTGGGGTATCGTAGCCTTCCTCGCCGTGGCATCCCTGTTCATCGTCACCTACCAGCCGTCAGGCGCATTGAGTGGGAAGGTGGTTGGCGAGTACAAGCCCTTGGGGGAGAACGGGGTCGATGACAGCATCAACTATACCGGATACCCAACCGACAAGGCTTTGCGACTCGGGCTCGACGAGCCAATAGGTGGAAGTTGAACAGCCGCAACCATCGAAAGTGTGAAGGGAGCCCGGAGGCTCCCTTTTTCGTTGGATTGTAGTTGATTTCACACCTTGCGGGTGTTGCCCCAGGCTAGCCCGAGCGACTGTCCGAACTGCCGTCCGATGCTGATGCGGTCGGCAGCACCAGCTCGTTCTCTCCGCCAGTGGTGGACGGTGCATTCGGGTCGAGGTACTTCGGTTGCATCGACTCGGTGGGTTCTTCCCGACCAGCTGGCTGGGGCTCGGCGGGAGCCGGGTTGGATGGAGCAGGCGCTGCAGGCTGCGCCGGTGCCGGGGCTTGCTCCAGTGGCTCAATTTGAACGTCACTGTGCCCCTGTCCGAAGGCCGCCCCTCCCGTGTGGAGGTCATAGAAACGATCCACCGGTGCCAGGACCGAATCGGCGTGTCCATCTGCCAAGGCGGCATTCTCGATTCGAGCTCCGATGCTCTCGATGTTCTTCTCGTCTTGCTCGGTGAGCTGCTCCGGAGTCTTGCCGGTGTTGTGCATGTACTCGGCGCGAAGCGCTTCCTGACCATGCTCACGGTAGCGATTGGACCCTTCGCCATCGACAAACTGGGCGGCATAATACTGTGACGTAGCCTGGCTAAGGCCAAACTCGTGTTCTGCCCGGGTCACCATGGCCTCGAAGGCCTGCTGCTGTTGTTCCTGGGTGACATCCCGGTACTCTGCTCCCTGGATGTTGGTGGCGGCCTCGGCCAGCAACACCCGGCCCTGGTCGGCCGGGGAGAGGGACTCGTAATGCGAGTTGTCGCCGTTCGCCCGACCGACTGCGGCGAGTGCCACTTCTTCGCTGACAGTCCCGGCGTAGTCACTCATCTGCGGGATGTTTTCCAGTGCCTCGCCGTTTTCGAGTTTCTCCTGGATAGAGCCCAGGACCATCGGGTTCGTGCCCGAAAGGTTCATCATGAAGTCGGCGCCGGCCTCGCCGGCTGTGTCGAGGAGGGCACCGAGCCTATCCTGGCGAGCAACGGCTTTCCCGGGATCGCCGGCATCCGTGTTCAGGACATGCTCGGCGTCGGGCAGTCGCTGTTCGACCTGTTCTTGGTAGAACCCTTGCGCTGCTCCCTCTACGCGACCAGTTTTCGCGTCGTAATCGCTTTGGATCACGGGTGACACGTTGGAGTTGTGCTCAACGGCAGCCCCAGCATCAGGACGGGCGCTCGCCGCCTGGCCCTGGAAGCCGGCGACGCCGGTCTGGCCTGACGGGCTTGCTCCCACGCCTTGGATGCGGGAGCCCACGTCATCGGTGACACTGCCATCCATAGCCGGAGTCGAGTCGGCGAGCTTCTGGTTGGCAGTAGCGTCACCGGCGGCACCGAAGTCGCGTCCCGTCGCCGAGCCCACGATTCTCAGGGTGTCATTGAAGGCACCCATATATTCCTGAGGCGTATCGTAGTTGCTCTGATTGCTCAGGGCCTCCAGCTGCGCCACCACCTGCGCGTTGGCACTGGGCATGCCATGCACGTCCTCGAGGACATCCGCTCGCTCGGCGGCCTCCGCACGGACGCTCTGGGGCGCATGCATCATTGATGTCTGCAGCTGGCTCATTGCCTCACGTCCACCGGGGTTGTTCTCGTCCAGGATATTGTTGGAGAGGTACATGTACCCGTGGGACTCGTCGCTGTTGAATTGCATCCCCAGCGACTGCATCTCGGAGTACGACTGAGTGGCGGTGGAGGCCTCTTCTGCCGAGGACTGGATCTGGGAGGCATTCTGGGCTCCCCAGGTGGCCGTCATCTGGTCCTTGTTCGCCTGGGCGAAGCTGTCTGTCAGGCCCTGGGTCAATTCAGCTCGGTTTTGCTCGGTGAAGCCGGCCTTGTTCAGGAATCCGTCCACCTGGTCCTGTGACATGCTGTAGGTATTGCTGTCGGAGTCCTTCGTCATGTTGGCCACTTGACCGCCAGCACTGAACAGACCGGCTGGTAGCGACAACCCCCCACCACCAGAGGCACTGACGGTCATCGCACCTTCAATCGCGCTCTGGTGCTTAGCATCGATACCGTATTGCTGGCGGAAGTCGGCGGCTGCTTCGCTAATAGCAGTGGATGACTGCCCTCCCATGCTGGACACGGTGCTGCCCAGAGACGACATTCGCTCATAGGACTGGGTCTGATTGCCGCCGGCAGTGATGGCGTTCGAGAGGGAAGCGCCGAACTTCTGCTGCGCTGATTCCATGTGCTGTTCGGCGGACTGCAGGCTGGAGCTCAGCTGAGAGCCAATTTTCATTGACCCCACCGCCTGATCGGCGCCCGTCGCACGAAGCCCGCTGGTCGGGTCCTGGGTGGCGCTTGGCATATTGGCCATCACTGCGCCGTTGGTCATCGCATCAGGCGTCGACTGCTTCTCGTTCACATGATCGGCGCCCTGCATCCTGCCCGCCAGGCTGGTCATGGCATAGGAAGAGCCGGTGACAAGTACCAGAGTAAGGATTGGCGTCGCTGCGGCCAGCATGCCCCCAGTGGCGATCCAGTTCTCGAGAATATCGCTTGACCGGTCCAGGGCGTAGAAGGAGTACAGCCCCATGGTATCCATGCTGTAGGACGCCATCTCATTGGAGGCCGACATGTAGAGGAAGAGGTTGACGATGGAGAGAACGGGCATCCAGAGCTGAGTCCAGAGCAGCATCTGGCCGTATTTCGAAACGAGCTTGATGCCGAACCCCCCGAGCACAATCAGGAACGCCATGAAAGGTGTAATGGCATAGACGAAACCCTCGATGAAGGTCAGCATCGGGCGCACGATGCTCATGAACATCGATTGCTCGGCCGCCCACTGGGTATTCCGCTGCTGTATGGCCTGATTGACCATGATCGCCGAGGTGTAGTCGCGCATCTCCTGGTACTTGCCAGAAGCAGCGTCGTAGTAGAGGGGCTCAATGATCGCTGTTTTCATGTAATTCTGTGCTGAACTGGCCGCGATCCCTAGTGCCTGCATGGCATCATTGATCTGTCCGCTGGCAGACATGTAGGTCGGGTCGCGGCTCAGGACAGTCGAGACCGCCTGCTGCACCTGGCTGTCGTTGGTTTTATCCAGCATGGCCTCGAGTACCAGGTGACCATCGGAGCAGTTGTAATAGGAGCCGTTCTGGTTGCCGGGGGTATCGTAGATCTGTGTTCCATAGACTGCCGAGTTGAAGCGCATGGCAGGAGTAATGTGGGTGCGCATCAGCTCATCGATGGTGACCTCGCCACGATCGATCTTGAGCAGGGTGCACTCCTGAATGTAGTTCATAATGGACTGACGAATGTTGACGTAGCCACCCCCATTTGCCTCATTGAGCGCCTGGAAAACTTCCGGGTCGGCTAGGGATCGTCGAGCGTCGTTCAGTAGTTTCAAGGCATCAGCAAAGTAGGAGTTCGTGATGCCAGGAGCAATTGGCCCATAGCCAGTTTCAAACATGCGGGTAATGGAATAGCCTACGTTCGAGATGATCCCCCCGGCCGCGCCAACGCCTACGGGCACGTTGGCGACAACACGAGCATCACCTGTATATGCGTCCTCGATCACCACGGTGGAGGAGGGCCCGAAGGCACAGGCGTATATGATCCAGCAGACCAAGATCTGCTGGAAGGGGATCTTTTGGCCGCCCTGGAAAAGCGACTGAAAGGCCATGATCAGCACGCCGATGAGCAGCCCTACTCCGACCATCTGCTCGAAATCACCCGTCCCGGTGATCATCGAGATGGCTATTAGAATCTGCTCAAGGAAGGCGGAGTCACCAATGGAATAGATCGTGAACATGTCACTGACCTCCGCCCTTCGACATTTCCCGAAGGGTGTATCGAGCAACGCGGGTGTTCTCGATGAGGGCCGAGTAGTCTCTGACCAGGTCATTCATGGTGCCGTACTCGTTGGCCAGCATGGTGTATTCCTGGCTGAGTCGTGCTGAGGACTGGTGAAGCGAGGTTACGGCCTTGGCCGCCCAGTCGTTGTTGCTGGAGCCGATGGCTTGTTCTGCCGACCTCAGCATCTCAGAAGCGATGCTGTAGGTGATGTTGAGTGCCAGTGCCTTGGAGCTCTCTTCGGCGAAGAGCCGAGCAGTGCTGGGGTTGGCGATCACCAGGTTGCGGAGGAAGGTTGCCGCGCTGCCGGGCAAGTTGGCCATGAAGGCTTCTTCTTCGTTAGTGAGCGCACCTGTGTTGACGCTCATCTTGCCGATGATGCCCGGGCTCGAGGCGTTCCCGAGTAGCATGTCCTGGATGTGTTGTCCGAACCCTTTGATGTTGACGCTACTGGTCGTGGAACCCGAGTCCATCTTGCACTCGGTGGTATCGCCACCGCATGAGTACATCTCCACCGTGCCGCCGTCGATCAGGTCGGACAGTGTCAACCTGTTGCCAGCAATCGTGGTGATCGGGGTCTCACCGTCGTCGGTGGCCTCGCCCACGATGATGGTGCCGCTGATGGACATGATGGCCTCCAGAAGCTGCACGTCACCGCCGTGGAACCAGCTCTGAACACCATGTCGGCGGAGCTCTTTCCAGACCACGTTCCCGAGCATTTCCTTGCGGCGCGGCGCATCCACTTCCTCAAGCAGATTAACCGTGGGTTTGCCGCTGGACTCCGAGAAGCCACTGAAGAAGTCATCCACCATGCCGGTGGCAGAGGCTTCGGTCATTCCCTTGACCTCGGAGCTAAAGCCCATCGCCGAGATCGTGTCGTTCACCACGCCCTGTGCGGCCTCGCAGGAGTTGAGCATGGCGCGGTTAAGTGCCTGGATCTTCTTCTGGAAGTTCTCGATCCATTTCGCCCCTTGCGGGAACACGTTATCGAGCGCCAGCTGGAAGACATAGCCCTGGGCGTTCGCGGCCACCGACCGGAGCAACTGAACCATCTGCTCGCTGTTGATGAAACTGAAACTCCCAAGATGCATGTCCACGCCTCCACAGCCGCCTTTCCAGGACGGAGGCGTAACGCGCACCAGGGATTCGGTCATGATGGGCGCCTTGGTCGTGATCCGGCCACCGGTAATCACCCCTCGGCGTTGGGATTCCCAAACACCGGGAGGGGTGACGTTACTCATGCCATCGAAGACACGATCCAGCTGGTTCTGGAGACCGCTGGCCGACGCAGGCAGCGTGGCACCCAATAGAGCAGCGCTGATGCATGTTGCCAGCAGGGTCTTCCGAAGAGTGATCGATCTGGTCATTGCTGCATCCCTCGCTGTGCGTTGGCCATGTGCTGGAGTAGAACCTCGGGCGGTATGAAGCCGGTTTCGTCAGTGATCCCCATCTCCTCGAGTGCTGAGAGGGGGGCGGACTTCGCCAGGCTCATGTCTGCATTCGTGATCGGGCGCGTCCTGTTGAAGTCATCAGGAGAGATCCAGCCCTGCTGGAGGGCTCCCAGTACGATCCTCTCCTGGAGGTCGGTGAGTGATACGGCTCCCTGAGCGACTGGCACGAACGCCCCCTCTGGGGAGGCGAGATACACGGCGGGCAGCACCTGGACACCGAGCTGCTCCGCATGCCCTGCATCGGGGCGCATGTTGGGGAAGGGGTCCCCGGGCAAGTCCTTCCCATCCATGCTGATGGGCGTCGTGACGAACTGCCGGTTCAGCTGGGCCAGGATGGGGGACATGGTGCGACACAGCCCGCAATCGCTCTCATAGAAGAAGAAGACACCTACTTTTTCTGCCAGGCTGGCGAGGATCTCTGATCTTGCCTGCCCGGCCTGCCTATCCAGGTCCTGCGAGGCGAACGTCGCCAGAGGACGGCGGGTGGTCTCGTCTAGCATCGGATTGCCCAAGCGAGCCCGTTCTGCCACCTGGGCAAACTCGGAGCTCTGATCCATGGCGTAGCGCTGGAGGTACAGGAAGGCCTGGACATTCTCGACCGTGGGGTTGTCGAAGGCCGCATCCATGTACTTCTGCATGTTCTCCCTGAGCCACTTGGCCGAAAGCGGCGCCGGCGGTTGAGGCTCTGCAGACTCCGCAGGTGCTGGTGACCTGGATTGTGGGGGTGGCGTCGTGGTGGTGACGTTCTGTGGCGACTTGACCGGCTCTGGCTCGGGTTGCTCCTCAGGTTCCTTCTCGAGCTCTTCGTTGTAGAAGAACCACCCCTCGGCCTTGCGCTCAATGAAGCGTTCCTGGGGCTCTGCCAACGCATGCGTTCCCATCGCTGTCAGTGAGGCAGCAATGATGGCCACAGCGATCGGTTTAAGGGTCGTGTTCATGGGCAACTCGCACGGATTTTCCGATTTGAACCATGGTAGGCCGGTATGGCGCCAGCACCCCTGCGCCGACGTGCCCATGAAGGGCACAACCAGTCAATGGGTGTTCCGCATGCGGAACACCCGTGTGTGAGCTATCTGGTGATGGAGGTGGTTACGTTAGGCCGGGAGGCGTCGGCGCTGCCGGGCCATGTAGCGCACGACGGCCTCGGCCTGTTCGTTGAGCACCAGGTGCTCCTGTGCGCGAGTGGCCGCCACATAGAGCAGATTGATCTCCTGGTCGCGGGCCTCTGCATCGAGGTCGGGGCTCAGCACGTCTGGAAAGTCATCCATGAGGTAGACCCACGGCCACTCTAGGCCCTTGGCTCTGTGAGCGGTGCAGAGTGTCACCATCGGGGCATCTGCAGAAGTCAGGCTCTGACGGAGGCGGGCAAGGTCCTGGGGAAGGTTACGGGTGGAGTCGAGAATCTTGATGGTGCGCAGCATCTCCGCGTCCTTGGTCTCCTCCGCCATCTCGACATAGTCCCGGAACGAGGGAAACTCTCGGGCAAGCCGCCTATCGGTGATCCTGCCGCGCTCTCCACGTGACAGCCAGTACGCGTTCTCCAGGGGAGCCAGGGCATACGCTTCCTCCCCACCGACGAGTGTCAGGGGAAGCCCCTTCCTGCTGAAGTACATGGCCATCTGGATCACACCCATGACGGTACGCGCTAGGAACGTGATAGACCCGGGGCATGAGCCGAGCCTGAAATCACGTGAGGATGAAACACGATCCGCCTTACCGAGCCCCTGGAACCGGCCGCGTCTCACCTTTCAGCGCCAGCAGCGCATTGGCAACAGCGGCAACCTGGGGGCCGAAGCGAAAGCTCTGCGTGAGATACCGCCTCTCAGCCCCAGCCAAGGCGTGGTCATCCAGGGCATCCCGGGCACCACGGAACGCGTAGATCTGCTGGTGCCGATCACCGCAGATCACCAGTCCACACGATTGACTCGTGACAAGCGCGGTTGTGACCGCGGTGCCATCCTGGCCCTCGTCATAGAGGATGATGTCGTACCGACGAGACAGATCGGGCTGCTGAAGCTGGTAGAGCTTGAAGTAGGCGTCATGGGTAACAGGGCAGGGATGATCCTTATCGATCATCTTCTCCCATAACGATGTTGCCAACTGACTCACCATGCGGGCGTATTGCGACCTGCTCTTCTCCCCGGTCTTGCTGTTGTCAGCGATACAGAAGAGCCGCGGGCTGATAGCTTTCTCCGCACTGACCATGAAGTTGTTGAGGGTGGCGATGACATCAGCGGCCACCCGCCAGTTCGGAGCCTGAATAGTTTCCGCTACCTCCTTCATGCGCAGATTGGGCGCCAGCTTGTGCTGGTAGTGGCGACCTATCTCGGCGTAAGCGAGTTGATGAGAGGTTTTGCAGTCGACGTGACTGGGGAACTTCCCGACGGCCTCATCACGGATGGCCCGGTTGTAGGCCAGGTAGAGGAAGCGCTTGTCGCGATTGGCCAGGGTGAATTGGACCAGCGTGAAGGTCTTGCCGGTACCGGCGTAAGCCTTCACGACCAGCTGCATCCCCTTGAAGCCGACGATCTGGGACTGCTCGCTGGTCAACTTCACGGGCCTGGGAACAGCCGGTGCCGTCATCTTCTCTCCATATCTCTGGGGGTGGCCAGCAACACGTTACCACTGACGGCTCCCTGCTCCTCGGAGAGGAGGTGCTCTTGGAGGCACCTTCGTACTTCAGACGTAACCGGCCATTCCGGCGCGTCATTTCTCGAAGCGGCCTGACCCCCTACGCTGCTCCCGTCATCCAACGACGGGGAGTCAGTTCCTATGTCGACGAGACGCCATCCATGCTACCCGGCCGAGCAGTGGCAGGCCTGGATCGAGGAACAGGCCGGCAGCGGTCTGTCGCAGCGGGTGTTATGTGAACAGAAGGGCCTGTCCAAAAGCTCGTTCCAGCTCTGGAAGCGCCGACTGAAGCGGGCGGCACCGACTACATCTCGGCCTATCGGTGCCGAGGCTTGCGTCTTCGCCCCGGTGATAGCGCCCGATCCTGATGAAGCGCCAGAGCATGATGCTCGAGGCTGGGAGATCGAGCTCGATCTGGGCGATGGCGTTTGCCTGCGTTTCCGGCGAGGTGGTCGATGAGACCGTCCGTCCAGCTCTGGCTGTGCACCCAGCCCACCGATATGCGGCGCTCCTATGATGGCCTGGCGGCCATGGTGCGGCGTCAGCTGGGGCAGAATCCGCTGAGCGGCCGCGGTTTCCTCTTCATCAACCGACGACGGACGCAGCTCAAGTGTCTGTATTTCCAGGCGGGTAGCTACTGCATATGGAGCAAGCGCCTGGAACGCGGCCGGTTTTCCGCGCTCTCGCCGTCCGCGGGCAAGGCCATCGCCCTCAGCCATGCCGAGTTTGAGGCCTTGATCGAAGGGCTGGACCTGGTGGTCACGAAACGTCGCAAACGCTGGCATCCCAAGCTGTCAGCGGCCTGATGATGCGGTAGAATAACGACCTGATTCATCAGTAAATATCGCTTCGTGTCGTCGCCGTCTTTGGAACAGAAATATCAGCAATCCCTGGCCGATATGGCGGCGCTCATGGCAGAGAACGCGTCACTCCAGCGACAGCTCGACTGGTTCAATCGGCAGCTGTTCGGCCGCAAGTCCGAGCGCCTGCTGGAGATCGACCCGGCCGTGCAGCAGAGCCTGCTCAGCAGCATGGAGGATCTGCCGGCCCCGCCTCCCGAACCAGACGAAGAGGCACCACCTGGCAAGAAGCCGCGACGCAAGGCACGCCAGAATACTGTCAACGACACCGGGCTGCGCTTCGATGAAGCGGTGCCGGTCAAGGTCATCGAGGTGGCGCCGGACCTGCCCGACGGCGTGTCGCTGGACGACGTCGAGGTGATCACCACGCGCAGCACCTTCCGCCTGGCCCAACGCCGGGCCAGCTATCAGATCCTGGAGTACCGCTGCCCGGTGATTAAGGTCAGTGCCGATGCCGTTCCCCAGACCACGCCGGCCCCGGCCACGCTGTTTGATGGCTCGCTGGCTGATGTTAGCTTCATCGCCGGGATGCTGGTCGACAAGTTCTGCTACCACCTGCCACTCTACCGCCAGCATCAACGCCTGCTGCAGGCCGGGATCCAGCTCAGTCGTACCACGCTGACCCAGCAGGTCGCCCGCGCGGCGGCGCTGCTCTCGCCGATCCATCTCGCCCAGCTCGAGCACGTGCTGCAAAGCCAGGTGCTGGCCATGGACGAGACGCCGATCAAGGCCGGCCGCAAAGGCAAGGGCAAGATGAAGGAGGCGTGGTTCTGGCCACTGTACGGCGACCACGACGAGATCAGCTTCACCTTCTCCCCGTCGCGGGCCAAGGCACATATCGACCAGGTGCTGGGGAAGCACTTCGAGGGAGTGCTGCTGACCGACGGTAACGCCTCCTATGCGTGCTATGCCGAGAAGCGACCGGGGGTCACCCACGCGGAATGCTGGGCCCATGCGCGTCGGCACTTCGAGAAGACGCTGGGCAGTGACGAGGCGGTGGAGGAAGCCTTGCTGCGGATTGCCGGGATCTACGAGATCGAAACCTGGATCCGCGAAAAGGGACGGGAAGGGCCCGACAAGCTGAAGGCACGCACCGAGTACAGCGAACCGCGGGTCAGCGCCTTCTGGCAATGGTGCGACCAGCAACACCACCGCGACGATCTGGAGCCCCGCCACCAGCTGCGCCAAGCCGTCGAGTACGCGCTGAAGCGGCAACGGAGCATGGGAGGTGTTCCTGTCCGATCCCGACGTGCAGATCGACACCAACCACCTGGAGCGGGGGCTGCGCTGCATTCCCATGGGAAGAAACTGGCTGTTCTGCTGGAGCGAGGTCGCGCCGAGCATGTCGGAATCCTGCAGAGCCTGCTGACCACCTGCCGGCTGCAGGGGGTCGATCCCTACACCTACCTGGTCGACGTGCTTCAGCGCATCGCCCTCCATCCAGCCTCTCGCGCCGAAGATTTGACACCGCGCTGCTGGAAGGCGCTGTTTGCCGACAGTCCTCTCCGGTCAGACATCGAAGGGCAAGTCCAGACGTTCTGGAATGACCGCTTACTCTCAAGGCGATGGAGTGCTCGGCCAAGGATAGGGACGAGTTGCAGGCATTCTGCAACTTCTCGGGAGAGCACTGGTTGCATATCCTCGAGCCGGCCTCCCGCTGGTCGGGTTTACGCTTTTCCAGAGTCTTCAATTTGTCCGTTAACTGCTGGCTTGATGGCAGCAGATGCTCGCACCCTTCATAGCAGGCCGTCGTGAAGTTCTTGCCGATACGTATAGCGCGCTTCTTGCGCTGGTGATCGCCCAGGGTCTCCAGCGCCTGGTCCACCTTCACCAGCGCATCGTCCACGGCGGCGTTGCTGTTGGAGAGCAACAGGACGCGCTGTTCCGGCTCATGGAGCAGGAATTGGGCGATGATCGCGGCCGGGGTGTAGGTCTTGCCGGTACCGGGCGGGCCGATCAGCAAGGAGTGGCTGCGGTAGGGCAGTTTTAGGGCTTCACCTTGCTGTTCGCGAAGGGTCAACGCTTCCGCGGCTGGAAGGCGGCGAGGGTCCTGTGGGTCCCGGCTGCTCCACTCACGCAGGATCTTGAGGCCAAGCTCCTGGTAGAGCGGGTCGTGGTAGAGCTGACGCACCGGCTCGATGAAGTTGGGCGGGTAGAGGCGTAGGCGGGCCTCCTCGTCGGGCAGATCTCCCTTTACCGCCGTCAGATGCAGCTCGTTGTCCTCGGGAAACACCGAGAGCACCCTGGTTTCACCGTTGTGAGGGCCCTCCAGCGGCCACCAGGCATGGGCACCCTCCAGGTTTTCGCTAAGGGTGTCGCTGTTGCGGTGGTCATCCTCCGCGGCCACCTTGACAGTGGCGATACGGCCACTGATGCGTTTTGCCCGCGCCACCTTGAAAATGTAGGTGCTGCGCTGGGCGTCTTCCTCCATGCGGATGGCTTCTCGGATCTGCGTCAGCTTTTCCATGCCGTTGCCCTGCGTGATATGCGATGAATGTTATTTTCTGCGTATGCAGCTGTTGTATCAGCGGGGCATGGCCTGCCTCAAGCCCGCTTTGGTGGCAGCCTCTCGCGCGCTAGCGACAGAAATTGTTGCAGTCCGGTGGGAACATGGCCGTAAGTCACACGATGTACTGGCGTCATAGGGCTGCAGCCTTGGAGCCAAACCTTTAGGATGAGAGCAAAATCGGCTGAGTATGGCTCAGCCCATAACACGAAAAGCGGTCACGACCTGAAAGGCTCGGGGCGGGAGCTCTGCCGGAGATTGGCGGGCCGTTACGCAGCAGACAAGGGAAGGGCAGCATGGGAACCGTGTTCACGCCTGGCATGCGCGTCGTATGTCGTGATGCCGAATGGCTAGTCTCGCGGGTGGATGCCGCGGGGACTTACCAGCACCAAATCGTCTTCTGTACTGGGGTGGACGATCTCAACCGTGGCCACGAGGCCGCTTTCCTCACCCAGCTGGACCGTATCAAGGAGGTCAACCCTCGCGAGACGGCCCTGGTACGCGATGAATCCAACGGCTATTCGCGCTCCCGGCTCTTCTTGGAAGCCCAGCTGCGCCAGATGCCGCTGACCGACCCGGCGCCCAACTTCGAGGACATGGGTGCCTTTACGCCCATGGAGTACCAGAAGGAGGCGGTGCATCGGGCCCTGCACCAGCTCCGCCCGCGGCTGCTGCTGGCAGACCAGGTGGGCCTCGGCAAGACCATCGAAGTGGGCATGATCCTCAGCGAGCTGATCCGGCGGGGGCAGGGCAACCGCATCCTGGTGCTGGCCAAGAAGTCGATGCTCTCCCAGTTCCAGGCCGAGCTGTGGAACCGCTTCGCGCTGCCGCTGGTGCGCATGGACTCCGATGCGCTCTCCAGGCTGCAGCTCAAGATCCCGGCCTCCAAGAACCCCTTCGAGGTCTACCAGCGCATCATCATCTCCATCGATACCCTCAAGGATATCGGCCGCTACGCCCATTTCCTGGAGAACACACGCTGGGACGTGGTGGTAATCGACGAAGCGCATAACGTCTCCGGCGGCATCAACCCGGGGCGCCACCTCAGCTACCGCCTGGCGCGTCGCCTCTCGCGGCGCACCAACAGCATGCTGCTGACCACCGCCACCCCTCATAACGGCAAGCGCGAGACCTTCGGCCGTCTGATTAGCCTGCTCGACCCCTCCGCGGTGCCAGACCCCAATCTCCAGGAATACGAGGCCAAGGACATCGCCCCCTTCTTCCTGATGCGCTTCAAGGAGGACGTGAAGGCCGAGGCGGGCAGCAACTTCTCCGAGCGCGAGGTTGTGCCACTTGAGCAGACCACCGCCCACGCCAGCGAAGCCGAGGAGGGCGTCTACCACCAGCTGGCGCATATTCGTCAGCGGGTGCTCGACAAGGAGATCGAGAGCCAGGCCATCGTCAGCTGGGGCATGTACAAGGCGTTCCTCTCAAGCCCCGAGGCGTGTCTCTCTACCGCCAGCAAGCGCCTGGCGCAGATCAAGCGCCAGGACCCCGGCTCCCCGGAAGTCGAGGAGCTTGCCCTGCTCACTCGCCAGCTGGAGCAGCTGACCATCACCGAGAGCGCCCGCTTCAAGGCGCTGGTGCGTGAGCTGGAGGCCATGGGTTGGGATGGCACGGCCAACAGCCCACGGCTGCTGATGTTCACCGAGAGCCGCGTGACCCAGCAGGCCCTGGCTCCCGCCCTGGCGCGCCACTTCAAGCTCAAGTTCTCCGACAAGGAGCAGGACCAGGCCGAGCAGACCATCGCCGCCATCCATGGCGGCATGTCCGACAGCGCCCTGGCCGCCGCGGTGGAGTCCTTCGGTACCGGTACCAGCGAGGTGCGCCTGCTGCTGGCCACTGATGTCGCCTCGGAAGGCGTCAACCTGCACCACCAGTGCCATCACATCATCCACTACGACCTGCCCTGGTCGATCATCACCCTGATCCAGCGAAATGGCCGCATCGACCGCTTCGGCCAGAAGCACCCGCCCATCATCCGCTACCTGATGGTGGAGACCCGCGAGGGGCTGCTGGAGGGCGACAGCGAGATCTTCCAGCGCCTGGTCGACAAGGTGGAGGAGATCAACCGCTCCACCCGTACCGGCGAGAGCGTGCTCAAACTCTACGACCCCGACAAGGAAACCGATGCCGTCGGCGAGGGACTGGTGACCAATCGTGAGGGCCTGAAGCGGCGCCTGGAGGAGGAAGGCGACGGTGAATCCGGTGAGCTGGAGTCCCTCCTGCACGATGCCAGCCATTTTGACCTCGACTTCCTGCTCGGGGATGACGACGGCGAGGAAGCCGCTACCGAGGACGCCGCCGGCCTGCAGGACAACTCGCGCATTCGCCTGCTGAGCAACGCCAAGTTCCTCGCAGACGGTTATCGTACTCTGCGGGCTGAAAACCGCGACTGGCCTGATATTGATAACACTGACGAGCAGCTGATCTTCACCCCGCCCCGCGAAGTTGCCCGCCGCCTGGGGGCCCCCTGGGTGGACAGTGAGATGGTCTATGGCGCCTCGGCGATGCCGGAAGAGGCCTGGCCGGCGGAGAAGCAGCTCTTCTTCACCGAGAGCCCCAGGCGTGCCAATGCCGCCATCCAGGCCGCGCTGGCCCAGAGGGGCCAGTGGTCCCGCGAGCTGCTGCTGACTGAGCAGCACCCGGTGATGAAGTGGCTCTCCGAGCGGCTAATGATGCTTCAGGCGCGCGGCGAGGCCCCCTTGATCAGCTCTCCCTGGCTGGAGCCCGGCGAGCTGCTCTTCTGCTTCATCGGCCAGGTCAGCTCCCGGGCCGGCACGCCGCTGATCGTCGACCCCCACGCGGTCTCCTTCCGCAAGGGCGGCAAGTTCCGCATTCGCCCTCTCAAGGAGGCGCTGGCCGAGGTCAAGTTCGACCAGCTCACCAACACCGGCAAGCAGGGCAGCCTGCCCGAGCACCTGATGAAGAGCTTCCTGGGCTCGGCGGTCGACCAGAGCCTCCATCACCTCAAGCAGCTCAAGGACCGGCGCCGCGCCGAGATCTGGCCGCGGGTGGAGGAGGAAACCAGACGCCTGGATGACTGGTTCGCCCGCTGGGCCGCACGCATCGACGCGCAGCTCGCCGGCCTGCCGCCGGAGGGCAAGCGTGCCACCCAGCTGCGCAACAAGCGCGAGGAGATGGAGAAGTACCTGGAAGACCGCAAGGAACACTGGATGTGGGCCCACTACCGGGCGACGGATGAGCCCACCACCCGGCTGGTGCTGGTCGTGGAAGGAGTGAATTAATGGCGCTGGATACCGCAATCAAGAACGTCGGCGACTACTACGCCGCCCACTACCTGGCCGACAAGAACGGCTTTGCCAAGGATATTCGCGACCTGGCCAAGGCCTGGAAGGAGCAGGGCAGCCAGTCCGCGCCGCGCCGCCTGGCGGCCCTCGGCGACAGCTACTTCAAGGCCAAGACCGCGGCCCTTGATTTCCCGGAACCCGAGCTGCGCAGCCGCGCCGGCGTGAAGGAGCTGGATGCCTGGCACCCGGCGCTGCTTGATGCCCTGGGCTATCGCCCCGAGCCCTTCGCCCTGGAGCTGGCCACCGAGAAGAAGCAGCTGCCGGCCCTGCTGCGCCTCAACCGCCATAACCGCCCCTGGCTGGTGACCCTGCAGGCGCCGTTCTGCCTGTCCGGCGGCGACAGCGACGAGGAGCCGCTGGAGCAGGAGGTGCAGGCCCCGGGCCGGCTGGTAGAAGAGCTGCCTACCCTGCAGGAAAGCTGGGAGAAGGCCATCGCCAACCTCTTCAAGCAGGAGGACGCCCCCCGCTGGGTAATGCTGCTGGCCGGTGCCCGGGTCTACCTCTTCGACGCCCAGACCTATGCCCAGGGCCGCTACCTGTGGATCGACCTGGAAGAGGCCTATGGCCGCCGCCAGGCCGAGACCTTCCAGGCTATCTGTGCACTGCTTTCCGTGGAGGCGCTTTCGCCCCAGGGCGAGAGCGACGAGGTGCTCCACGAGCGCCTGCGGGAGGGCAGCCTCAAGAGCACCCACGGCGTCTCGGAGAAGCTGCAGGGCGCGGTGCGCGATGCCATCCAGGCCATCGCCAACGGCTGGGTGGAGGCGCGTCGCCAGTCCAACCTCGGCTATCGCCAGCTCAGCGAGCGCGAGGCGCCGCTGCCCGACGGCAGCCGCGAGATCACCGCCGAGCAGCTGCGCCATGATGCGCTGATCTACGTCTACCGCCTGCTGTTCTGCTTCTACGCCGAGGCCCGCGGTGGCGAGCTGGGCATCCTGCCCATCAACGACGACGTCTACCGCCTGGGCTACAGCCTGGAGGCCCTGCGCGACCTGGTGGACGCCAACGAGCCCGGCACTACCACCGAGCAGGGCACCTATATCGCCGAGCATCTGGAGTGGCTCTTCCAACTGATCTACGAGGGCTTCGACCCGGCCCGCGAGGGCCTGGCGCAGGAGGAGGAGAGCGATGGCCCGCAGTTCGGCCGCCTGCCCAGCCAGGAGAGCCTCTTTGGCAGCCCCAGCGGCGAGCAGCTGGCGCTGGAGGATGCCCAGCCCCGCCAGGCCGACAGCCGCCGCGACGGCTACACCCCCGGCAAGCTGTTTGCCATCGAGCCGCTGACCGCCACCCTGTTCGACCCCGCCGCCACGCCGCTGCTCAGCCGCGTCAAGCTGCCCAACCGGGTGCTGCACGGCGTGATCCGCAGCCTGAGCCTGGGTACCTCCCAGCAGAGCAGGCGGATCGGTCGTATCAACTATGCAGAGCTTGGCATCGTGCAGCTCGGCTCGGTCTATGAGGGGCTGCTCTCCTACAAGGGCTTCTTCGCCACCGAAGACCTGATCCAGGTGCATCAGCAGATCAAGCAGGGGCGCACTATCAAGTCCATGCTGGATAACGCCGTGGACCCCAAGCAGCCCACCTGGTTCGTGCCCGCCACGCGGCTGGATGAGTTCAAGAAGGGCGAGGTGGTGCTGGAGCACCGTACCCAGAAGCCGCGCATTTACCGCACCGGCGAGTTTATCCTCCACCTCAACGGGGTCGATCGGGTCAACAGCGCCTCCTACTACACTCCGGAGGTGCTTACCCGCACTCTGGTGGAGGAGGCCCTCAAGGAGCGCCTCAAGGATTTCACGCCCGAACAGGCCGACGAGGTGCTCGCGCTCAAGGTCTGCGAGCCAGCCATGGGCTCGGCGGCCTTCCTGGTGGAGGCCATCGACCAGCTGGCCCACCGCTACCTGGAGCTCAAGCAGCAGCAGCTCGGCCAGAGTATCGACCCCAGCGACTACGAGGACGAGCTGCGCCGAGTGCGCCACTACATCGCCGTGCATAACGTCTACGGGGTCGACCTCAACCCGGTGGCGGTGGAGCTGGGAGCGCTCTCGCTATGGCTGGCCACCATTCACCGCCTGATGGAGCACCCCGGCAGTGAAGATACTCCCCCCGTCCACCGGCCGGCCGCCACGCCCTGGTTTGGCCTGCGCCTGCGCGCCGGCAACAGCCTGATAGGCGCGCGGCGCAGCGTATGGAGCAAGGTGCAGCTGGGGGCCGGCAAGCACTACGGCAAGAACGCCCACGTGCCCCGCCAGCTCAAGCCCGGCGAAGCGCGAAAGCCCGGTGAGATCTACCACTTCCTGGTGTGGGATGAGGAGATGGCCCCCGCCGCCACCGACAAGCTGATGAGGCAGCACTGGCCGGAGGAGTGCGAACAGATCAAGCAGTGGCGCAACAAGCAGGTGAAGCAGACAATCTCCCCGGAGGAGCTGGCCCGCCTTGAGGCGCTGAGCGCACGCATCGATGTGCTATGGGCCGACTATGCCGCCGAGCGCCACCGGGCGCTGGCCCACTCCGCCTGTACGGCCAGCGTCTGGCCCACCCCGCAGAACGACGTCGAAGCCCTGCGCCCCGGCCCCAGCCTGCGCCATCAGGAGCGCTTGAAAGCCAGGCTGGAGGCCGAGTCCGGCGCCTTCCAGCGCCTGCGCCTGCTGATGGACAGCTGGTGCAGCTTCTACTTCTGGCCGCTGGAGCAGGCCGAGGCGCTGCCCAGCCGCGAGGCCTGGCTGGCCGCCGCCGAGGTGCTGCTGGGGATCGGCACCGATGACCTGGCCACCCGTGCAATGCTGGATATCCAGCTGGGCGAGGATATCGACCTGGAGGCGCTGTTCCAGGCCAGCCAGGCCCAGCTGCCCGATGCCGCCCATCTCAGCGAGCTGGTGCCCTGGTTCGGCGTCGGCCGTGCCACCGCCAACGAGCAGCACTACCACCACTGGGAGCTGATCTTTACCGAGATCCTGGGACCGCGGGTGGAGGACAAGCCCGAGCCCAAGGGCTTCGATCTGATGTTTGGTAACCCGCCGTGGCTGAAAGTTGCCTGGAATAAAGAATATGTTTTATATGAGATTGAACCACTTCTGGGGGTGCAAGCAGCTGGGGCGGATGAACTCAATGAACAGCTGGAATATGTTTTCGATAATGTAATTGGTGCAAGAAAATATGTTCAGGGGGTTACCTCGTCCTTGGGGGGGCAAAAATTCCTGGGAGAAAGGAAGTACTATCCTGATTCAAGCGGTGTTAAGGCAAATCTGTATAAGAAGTTTATTGAGGAGGCATGGAGGCTAGTCGCCGCAGCTGGTGTTAGCGGAATCTTATGTCCAGATGAATTTCTTTCTGATAGTAAAGGGGGGAGGTTTAGAGAAAGGTTCTATGCGCATGTTGTGAAGCATTTTCAATTCAACAATGAAGTTGGTGTCTTTGCTGATGTGCATAATCAAATGACTTTCTCAATTAATGTAATGCGATCTTCTCGTGGGGAGGTGGAGTTCGATGCTATATTCAACTTGTTTGAGCCAAAAACTATAGCTGCGTGCTATAATGATGATGGAAAAGGTGTGGTTCCCGGAATAAAAGATGCTAAGGGGGATTGGGAGATATCAGGGCATCTTAGGCGTGTAGTAAGAATAACTAAAAAAGAGCTTGGATTGTTTTCAAGACTATTTGAAGAAGAAGGCGGGGGAGGGTGTAAGCTTCCTAAGTTACACAGTGAAGATTTTGTCCCTGTCCTTGAGAAATTTTCTAAGTTTAAGCTAAAGCTTGCAGACGGTTACTTGAAATCCTCTGTAATGTTTGATGAGACTGCGATGCAAAAAAAGGGGGTTTTAAGTAAAGATAGAAAGCCGACTTATGAAAGTAAGGTTGCTTCAGAGTTTGTGGTCTCTGGGCCGCATTATTATGTTGCAAACCCTTACCATCAAAATGCCAATACTATTTATGAGAGCAATAGGAGTTATCACTCTTTAGATCTAATTAACCTCCCTAAGTCTCCAAAAAGGAGATCGCTTTTTAGGTTGGGGGATAAAGTTGGCGGGATGAGTAATTTCCAAAAAGAAGTGCTGGCTAGGGGGTTGGGGGAAGATTATATCGGAAGGTACCGATATCTCAATCGGGAGATGGCGAAATCGGGAAATGAAAGAACCTTGATGCCTGTTATTATTCCTCCTGGTGTTATTCACTTGATCACGAGTTTTGGGATTTCCTTTTCTGATTTAAGAAAACTTGCTCTTTATACGGCGGGAAATATTTCGATTGTGCATGACTTTTTCATTAAAGTTTCAGGCACAGGGCATTGCTATGGAATTTTTCTTGAGAGGATGCCTGTGTATGAAGGTGAAGCCGCCAATAGCTTGATATCTCGCTGCCTCCGGTTAATTTGCTTATCAGAGGATTATGCCCCTCTTTGGAATAGTGTTTATGATTCCTCGATACCGGAAGGCTGGACGGTAGAAGATCCTTGCTTGAACAATGCTCATGAAAAGAGCTGGGGTGATTTGGGAGGGTGGGATATGTACTCTCCCTTGAGACTGTGTTTTTCAAGAAGGCAAGCATTAATTGAAATAGATGTATTGGTGGCTCTTTCTTTGGGAGTAAGTATTGAAGCGCTTATCAATGCATACTCAGTGCAGTTTCCGGTAATGAAAGCTTATGAGGAAGCGGATGAGTACGATAGCCTCGGGCAACGTCTCCCGAACACCAAACGCAAGGACGCCGGTGGTAAGGAAGTACGCGAAGCCCGCACCGACCATGATGGCACCTCTCCACTGACCGTCAGCTGGGATATCGACAACGGCTACCAGACCGTCACTCGCACCTTCTATCCGCCGTTCCGCCACGTTGACCGCATCGAAGACTACCGCACCGCCTACCGCGTGTTCGCCGAGCGGTTGGGTATCGGTGTGCCCGAGGCTGAGGCCTCGGCCATGGCGGAGTAAGCTGAAGTGATCATCGAACGAAGAGCGCAGCCGACATGACACAGCTAAGCGTCGAACACCTGGCCCAGATCGACCGTGCCAAGGTCGAGTTTGGCGACCTAACCCTGCTGGTGGGGCCCCAGGCCAGCGGCAAGAGCGTCTTCCTGCAGCTCTTCAAGCTGCTGCAGGATCACGGCCCCATCGTGAAGACGCTCAAGCGCTACGGCTACAGCTACGAAGCCGATGCTCACGGTGAGAACGGCGACCCGCTGCTGACCCTGATGTTCGGCGAGGGCATGGGCGGCATCTGGGGCGACCAGACCCGGGTGGCGCTGGACGGTGAGGCAGTCGAGCTCAACGCCCTGCGCGGCGGCAATGCCCGCGAGGAGGAGTCGGTATTCTTCGTGCCGGCCCAGCGGGTGCTGACACTGGATCAGGGCCGACCCCGCAGCTACGAGAGCTTCGAGGCGCTGGACCCCTTCGTGGTCAAGAGCTTCAGCGAGAAGCTGCGCCGCCTGATGGAGCAGGGCCTGGGCGGCAAGGACAACCAGCTGTTCCCGATCAAGAGCCGCCTCAAGGAGGTGCTGCGTGAGCGTATCGACGCCAGCATCTTCCACGGCGCTCGCGTCTCCCAGCAGGTCCATGACCTCAAGAAACGCATCGTCATCAACGTCGGCGAGGCTACGCTGCCCTATATGGCCTGGTCGGCCGGGCAGCGCGAGTTCATGCCGCTGCTGTTCAGCCTCTACTGGTTGATGCCCTCCGCGGGGGCGGCACGCCGCAAGGGCGTGGACTGGGTGATCATCGAGGAGCCGGAGATGGGCCTGCACCCCCAGGCCATTCAGTCGGTGCTGTTGATCTGCCTGGAGCTGATGCACCGCGGCTACAAGGTGGTGATCTCCACTCACTCGCCGCTGCTGCTGGAGGCCGCCTGGGCGATCCGTACCCTGCAGCAGCACGGCGGCGTGGATGACCTGCTGGAACTCTTCGACCTGCCCAACTCGCCGGGCATGCGCGAGGTCTTCGGCTCGGTGCTCAATGACAAGACGCTGCGCAGCTTCTACTTCCACTCGGAGGCCACCGGTGGCGTCAACACGCGGGATATCTCCTCCCTCGACCCCCTGGATGACGACGACCTGGTCGCCGACTGGGGCGGCCTCACCCTGTTCAGCAGCCGCGCCTCCGAGGTGATCAGCCGGGTGATGCAGGGGGGCGATGAATGAGCCTGCAGGATACCTTTCCCGAGGCGGTAGAGACTGACCTGGGAAATGGCGCCCATCGCCCGGGCCTCCAGGCGCTGAAGGCAGAAGACCGTAAACGGGTGTCGCTGCGTGACTCACGTCAGTGCCACGGCAGCGCCGATATCGACAAAGCCATGGCCCGCACCCAGCCCAACGCCGCCCGCTGGGACTATGTGGTGGCCCATGACGCCACCCTGCACTTCATCGAGGTGCACCCGGCCCACACCTCGGCGGTTTCCGAGATGCGCAACAAGAAGACTTGGCTGCAGCAGTGGCTGCGAACCGCCGCCCTCCGTGAGTTGAAGCCACACCGGTTCCACTGGATCGCCTCCGGCAAGTACGCCATTACACCCGGCAGCAAGCAGTCACGCGCCCTGGCACAGCTGGGGCTCAAGCCGGAGAAGCGGCTGACGTTGTAGCCATTGGCAGCCTGCACTGTCGGGCCGCGAATATTTCGAGAACACGACGGGAATTGAGGTACTGCTCAACATGGATGCCAAGGCACGAGACCTGAACCAGATATTCGACTCGACCATATCGTTCCAGATTCCGCTGTTTCAGCGTCCCTACGTCTGGCGAGAGGAGCAGAACTGGGCGCCGCTGTGGGAGGATATCCAGGGCCTGATGGATCACCGGCTGCGTACCCAGAAGTCGCGTACCCATTTCCTGGGCGCGGTGGTGCTGGAGCAGATGCGCAATGTGGCCGGTTCCATCGAGACTCACCAGGTGATCGATGGCCAGCAGCGTTTCACTACCCTGCAGATCTTCATGATCGCCGCCCGTGATATCTGTCACCAGCTCGATAGCGGCAAGTACTACGAACGCTTCGCCGACCTGGTAGGCAACAAGGCCAGCAAGGTCGATTTCGAGCACGAGCGCTACAAGGTGTGGCCGACCAACAGTGACCGTGAGGCCTTCAAGCTGGTGCATGGGGTGGGGGGGCTGGAGCCCCTGGAGCAGCGTCTCCAGGAGCAGCCCAAGCTTCATGAGCAGAATCAGCAGGTCATCGATGGTTACCGCTACTTCTACCGGCAGCTGGCCCTTTGGCTCCACGGTGAGCTGGATGAGAAGCCTGGTGAAGAGGCGCCGGACCTGGATGAGCGGCTCGATGCCCTGTGGCAGGTGGTGAGCAACGCGCTGCAGGTGGTGGTGATCAACCTGAGCGATGACGATGAGTCACAGGTGATCTTCGAGACCTTGAACGCCCGGGGCACCCAGCTGCTGCCTGCGGACCTGATCAAGAACTACCTGTTTCGCCGGGCGCAGTCCGAAGGGCAGGATATCGAGTCGCTCTACGAGCAGCACTGGAAGGCCTTCGATGCCAAGTTCTGGCGCAAGGAGGTCAAGCAGGGGCGTACCAAGCGCCCGCGCATCGACCTGTTCCTCCAGCACTACCTGGCATTGATGCTCAGGGAGGACGTGCGCAGCGCCCACCTCTTCGAGGCCTTCAAGGAGTATGTCGTCGCCCTGGAGGAGGGAGAAAAAGGCTCTGAGCTGACGGCCCAGCCCAACAGCATCGAATCCCACCTGCAGTCGCTGTCTCGCTACGCCCGCGCCTTTCGCAAATTCGCGGAGCCAGAGGCCGGCTTACGCCTGGCCACCTTCCTGGATCGTCTGCAAGCGGTGGATACGGCCACCGTCTACCCGCTGTTGCTGCTGGCCAGTGACCAGCTGCTGCCTGCCGATCAGGGAGAGTTCGACCGGGTGCTGGTGGTGCTGGAGTCGTTCCTGGTGCGGCGCATGATCTGCTGCATGACGACCAAGAACTATAACCGGCTGTTTATCGATGTCATCAAGGCGCTGGACAGGCGGGGCAAGATCACGGCCCAGATCCTGCAGGAGGTGCTCCAGGCCAACGAGGGTGACAGCGTGCGCTTCCCGACCGATGACGAGCTGCGCCAGAGCATCCTGAACACGCCGATCTACAAGCACCTGGCGCAGTACAAGATCCGCGCCGTACTGGGAGCGATCGATCTCGCCCAGGAGGACCGCAAGAGCGAGGCGCTACCGCTGCCAGACAACCTCACCATCGAGCACATCATGCCGGTCAAGTGGCAGGCAAGCTGGCCGATGCCCGAGGACGTGGCGGCCGACCCGGAGAAGCGCCTGGCCTTCAACCAGGAGAGAAATCGCCAGCTGCATACGCTCGGCAACCTGACGTTGATCACCGGCAGTCTCAACCCTTCGCTTTCGAACGCCTCCTGGGACCAGAAGCGCCCGGAACTGTGCAAGTACAGCAAGCTGAACCTCAATCGCTACTTCCATCCGCCCAAGGAAGGCGAGTCGGATGCTCTGCGGGAATGGAATGAGGCAACCATCGAGCACAGAGGACAGGCCCTCTACCAGACGGCGAGGTCGATCTGGCCTTACCAGATTGGCGGAAGCTGAGCGCCTTCCCGTAACACGGACAAGTGAGGAGACGGCATGCTGCCCGCTACATTGGCCCAGGAAGTCCGCAAGCAGGTGCTGCACTACCTGCAGGCCACCTTCCGCCTGCGCAACAATGCCACCGAGAAGGCCCTGGAGGCCTTCTTCAACGACCCGGAAAACGGCCTCTTCAAGGGCCCCTGGGTGCAGGTACGCCGGCCATTCCGGCTGGATTCGGGGGATATCTCCGGCCTGTTCGATATCGAGATTCCCTATGTGCCGTTCCGCCATCAGGCGACCAGCTGGCGCCGCCTGACCACCCGTGGAGGCAACCAGCCGCTGCATACGCTGGTCACCACCGGCACCGGCTCGGGCAAGACGGAATGTTTCCTCTACCCGGTGCTGGATCACTGCCTGCGGATGCACGAGGCGGGCAAGCGCGATGGCATCAAGGCGATCATTCTCTATCCGATGAATGCCCTGGCCGCGGACCAGGCGGGTCGCTTCGCCGAGGAGATCCTTAAGTCACCGCTGCTCAGCGACATGGTGGGCGGTGAGCCCAGGGCACGGCTGCGTGTGGGGCTCTATACCGGGCGCATGGCGTCATCATCCAGCAAGGAGGAGGGCGCCGAGCCGGGCACCTATGCCGAGCTGATAAGAGAGCCCGCCCAGGATGGCAGCGGTGAGTGGACCTACAAGGCGATCACCAACCGCGAGGCGATGCAGAAGGATCCGCCAGATATCCTGCTCACCAACTACAAGATGCTCGACTACCTGCTGCTGCGGCCCAAGGACGTCAGCATCTGGCGGCACAACCAGGCCGACCCGAGCCTGCTGCGCTATCTGGTGCTCGACGAGCTGCACACCTACGACGGTGCCCAGGGGGCCGACGTGGCCTGCCTGATTCGGCGCCTGAAGGAGCGCTTCTCGATTCGGCGTGGCCAGCTCTGCATGGTGGGGACCAGCGCCACCGTGGCCGGGGGCGATGACGAGAGCACGCTGGGGCCGCTGCACAAGCTGTGTCACTTCGCCAGCACCCTGTTCGAGGAGACCATCAGCGACGATGCGGTGATCCAGGAGGACCGCTACCGAGTCGACGAGGTGGTGCGCGTACCGGAGTTGGAGGTCGAGGCGCTGCCACCGGCGGAGGAGTGCGAGCCGCAGCATCGGGAAGATGCCGTTCACTACGCCTATCGCATGGCCTCGCTGTTCGGCGGGCCGACTCACCCGGTCGAAGCCGATGATCCGCGCTGGGCAGAGTGGACACCGCACTATTCCAAGCTGAAGGCCTCTCTCGCCCAGCTGGATGACCCTACCCGCTGGGGCGTGGCGCTGGGCGAGTGGATCCGTCGGCACCCGCTGTTCCAGAAGCTGCTGGTGGCCACCCAGGAGGCGCCGGCCCACTGGCTGGAACTGCTGCGCGAGCTGGCGCGAGAGGACTTCTCCTTCCGTTCGGTTGGCGACCTGACCCAGCGGGGCGAGGTGCTGATGGCGTTCCTGGCGCTGGTGGCCCAGGCGCGCGAGCTGCGCAGCGGCAAGGCCTTCCCGCTGGTACCCACCCAGGTGCAGCTGTGGCTGCGCGAGCTGCGGCGTATCGGTGCCCTGGTCCACGAGGATCCGGCCTTTGCCTGGCTGGATAACCCGCCCCCCGAGGGGCGCCACCAGCTGCCGGTGGTGCACTGCACCGAGTGCGGCGATCTGGCCTGGGTCGGACTGCGTGACCTGGATGCCGATGCCGCCATCGAGCAGCACGGCGTGCGCGGCATGCAGCTGGCCGATGAGGTGCCGCCCATCTACGAGGCCTGGGGCTTCGAGGGGCAGCCCAAGCCGACGCTGGTGATGCTGAGCCCCTGGCGCGAGGGCGATGATCCGGTCAGCGCCAGTGGGCAACAGGAGCTGGAGGGGCTGCGTTGGCACCTCGCACCCGGCTCGCTGGTGCTGCGCGAGGGGCCGGGGCCTTGTCCGCTGACCGAGGAGCGTACCTTCCCGGTGAAGGTCGTCCACGAGCACGACCACCGCAACAACGGCCAGCGGATCGGGGTGCGCCGCTGCCCGCACTGCCGCACCCTGGATAGCCTGATGTTCATCGGTAGCCGGGCGGCCACCATCGCCAGCGTGGCCATCGACGAGGTGTTCGGCTCGGTACTCAACAGCGATCCCAAGCTGCTGGCCTTCACCGACAGCGTGCAGGATGCCAGCCACCGGGCGGGCTTCTTCTCGGCGCGTACCTATCACTTCACTCTGCGCACGGCCCTGCAGCACCTGATCGATGACGCCGGAGAGACGGGTGTGCCCCTGCAGGAGGTGGGGGAGCGGCTGCTGGCGTACTGGGCCGAGCCGGAGCCCGGGCGGCCTGGCAAGATGAAGGAGTCGATGGCGACGCTGATCCCGCCGGATCTGCGGGAGTACGAGCCCTATCTGAACTATCGGGACGCGCTCGATCCAGATGCCTTGCCGCCGAGGGAGCTGTTCGATGAGGTGGCCCAGCGCCTCACCTGGGAAGCGACCAGCGAGTTCAGCCTGATGCTGACCCATGGCCGCACCATGGAGAGCCATGCCAGTGCGACCCTCGGCTGGGAGCCGGGCCGCATCGATGACACCCTGGTGGCGCTGCGGCAGCGTTTCCCCCGCATCAGCCCACGCCTTGAAGAGCTGAGCGACGAGGCGCTGCGGCTCTGGGTGCTGGGCATGCTGCACCGGCAGCGCGAACGGGGTGGTCTGCATCACCCCTACCTGAGCAGCTATGCCCGCCAGAACTACTGGAGCAAGTACCCCTTCGGCAAGGTGGTCAAGGGGCGTGAGACCTACCCGCCGCATGGGCGCTATCAACCCCGGCTATGGACGACCCACCCCGACAAGCACCACGACCATATGCTGGTGCCGCCGCGCGATGGCCAGATGCAGCCCTGGCAGCTGGTATGGGCGAGGCGTGTGCTGCAACTGCCAGGGGTGGACGACGCCACCCTGGTCGACCTGCTGGCCGCCTTCCTGGAGGCCGGAGAGAGCGCCGGCCTGCTGCGTAGGCTGCATCAGGACGGCGACAAGGCGTGGTATGCAATCAGCGATGCGGCAGCCCGGCTGCTGCCGAGCGGAGAGAAGCTGCGCTGCGACAGCAGCGGTTACTACCTCTATCGTCCCCCTGAAGAGGCTTCGCTGTGGCGAGAGGCCCCGAGCCTCTCCTACCAGGATGCCACTGGAAGATACCGCCCCGCGGAACTGAGTGAGCGCGAGAACTACTACCGGACGCGTTATCGCAAGGGCGCCCTGCGCCGTGTGTTTGCCCATGAGCACACAGGGCTGCTGGATACGCCGGAGCGGGAGGGGCTGGAGTCCAGCTTCAACGATGGCAGTCATGCCGATGACCCCAACGTGCTGACCGCCACCTCCACCCTGGAGATGGGCATCGACATCGGGGATCTCTCGACCACCATGCTCTGTTCCATTCCGCCCAGCGCCGCGAGCTACCTGCAGCGTATCGGGCGGGCAGGGCGCAAGACGGGCACGGCCCTGATCCTCAGCGTGATCAATCAGCGTCCCCACGACCTGTTCTTCTACGCCCGACCGGAAGCGCTGCTGGCGGGTGAGATCGAGCCGCCGGGCTGCTGGCTGGATGCCAGTGCGGTGCTGGTACGTCAGTATCTGGCGTTCTGCTTCGATCAGGCGGTGCGCGAAGGCGTGCTGACTGACCTGCCCGGCACCGGCAAGCAGCTGGTCGATGAAGTCATCCAGAATCGCGCCGGGCATATCCCGCGGCTACTGGCGTGGATGCTGGAGCATGAGGCGGCACTTCAGCAGCGCTTCATGGCACGTTTCGCCCAGGATGCCAGGGACGACACCCGCGAGCGTTTCCTGGGGGAGTCGCGCACAGAGCGGCTGCGAGAGGCCATCGAGCGAGCCGCCAGCGAGTTCCAGCTGCAACGTCAGCTGCTGGATAACGCCCGCAAGCGCCTGCGTGACCAGAAGAACAAGCTGGAGCCTGCGACGGAAGAGATCGACAGGGCCGAGATCGAGCACGAAGAGCGCATCCTGCGCGCCCGCCAGCGCAAGCTGAACGAGATCGGTGCGCTGGAGGTGCTGACCGAGCATGGCCTGCTGCCCAACTACGCCTTTCCGGAGCGTGGGGTGCGCTTCTCCGGTTCCATCTACCGTCGCCGCCCCAAGGGCGAAGATGGCGAAGTGATCGAGACCCGACCACCTATCGAACTGGTGCGTTCGGGATCACAAGCCATCCGGGAGTTGGCGCCCGGTAACCACTTCTACACCCACAGCCACCGCTTCGCCGTCCAGCAGATCGAGCTGGGTTCGCGCAACCAGCCGCTGATGGGCGAGTGGGCCATCTGTGGCCGCTGTGGCCATATGCGCCACGCCGCCGAGGTCCAGCGTCCCGAGGCGGTGCCGGCCTGCCCGCAGTGTGGCCACGATGGGCCGGAGAGCCAGACTGACCTCGGTCAGAAGCGTAACTTCCTGCAGTTCGCCCGCTCCCAGGCCGTCTCCTACATGGAGTACTACGACAGCCTCTCCGCCGACAAGGGTGAGGAACGCGAGAACGAGCGCTATCAGCTGGTGACCTCCTTCGACCAGACGGTGGAGCAGGCCAGTGGAGCGGTGGGCAACGATGCTGAGCCGTTCGGCATCGAATACCGCTCGGCCATGGTGCTCAGGCAGGTCAACGCCGGCTATCAGGATCAGCACCGTGACCTCGCCTTTGGCCAGGAGAAGGTCTCCTCCGAAGGATTTCTTATCTGTGGGGATTGCGGCATGGCCGCCGAGCCCGGGCAGGGCCCCGCGCAGGTACGCCATCGTCGCAGCTGTTCCGGGCATCGCGAGAGCCAGCGTCGCCACCGCGAGGGGCGCAGGGATGATGCCTACGATTGGAAGCATGTCTTTCTCTATCGTGAACTGCGCTCCGAGGCGGTTCGCCTGCTGCTGCCCGACGTGGAGCCGGAAGACGTGGCCACGCTGGAGGCCGCCATCTATCTGGGCATGCGGCTGCGCTTCCAGGGCGATCCCGGCCACCTGCTGGTCCAGCAGCAGGTCATCCCCAACCTGCAGCTGGGAGTGACCCAGCATTACCTGGTGCTGATGGATGCAGTACCGGGGGGCACAGGCTTCCTCAAGGCGCTGTTCCAGGAGGTGGACGACCAGGGCCGTGCGGGCGAGGGCGTGATGGATGTGCTTCGGCGTTCTCTTGCCGCGCTGGAGCACTGCCCCTGCCGTGAGCTGCACCAGACGGAAGACGACACCGATGGCTGCTATCGCTGCCTGCGCACCTACCACCTGCAGTACCGCGCCGACCAGATCAGCCGCGAGCAGGGCATCCGGCTATTGCGTCGGCTGATCGCGGCTGGCGAGAGTCGCGAGTCCAAGCGGGAGTTGGACGAGATCAAGCCCCGGGCCATGTTCGGCAGCGTGCTGGAGAAGCGCTTCGTCAATCGTCTGCGCGACTGGGTAGTGGAGCGTGGCAGGGAGGATGACTGGCGCGAGGTCTTGATCGGCGGCACCCGCGGGTTCGAGTTCACCCTGGGTGACGGCCGCGTCTGGTCGCTGCAGCTTCAGCCCCTGCTGGGCAGTGCCCAGGGGGTGTCGGTGGGCTGCCAGCCCGACTTCCTGCTGCGTCCTGACGATGATATCTGCCGGCCGATCGCCCTCTTCCTGGATGGCTTCGAGTTCCATGTGAAGCCCCATGAAGCCGAGTCACGCCTGGCCGACGACTTCCTCAAGCGCCGAGCCATCCTGGAGAGCCAGCGGTACTGGGTCTGGTCGCTGAGCTGGGACGATCTTGATCAGCCGGAGGGTGATCGCTTCCGGTTCCTGTCCGCCTGGATGACCGACGATGTGCTGCTCAAGTGGCGCAGCAAGATGGAATCGTCCTTGCCTCAGGTGAGCGCTGCTACCGGTGATGCCTTCACCCAGCTCAAGGGGTTCCTGATGTCGCCCAGGGCTGACGGGTGGCAGCGCTTCGGCCAGGTGGTAGGAGGCTTCGCGTTGATGCGCCTGGCCAGCAGCGGCATCGGGCAGGACGCCAGCCTGTTCAACTCCGCCCTCGGGATGTGGCGCGCGGGCTATTCGGCACCGCCTCTGGGCAGAGAGGATCGCGGTGACTGGGCCTGGATCGCCCAGAGGCTGGCCTTGAGCGACGACCTGATGGTGTATGGCCTCGGCCAGGAGCTGCTGCTCAACGATTACACCAACCTGACGGTCGAGCTGCGCCTGGGCGACAGCGAGCAGGAGCGCAGCGCGGAGGAGACCTATCGCCTGCGCTGGCGCCGTTTCCACGCCCTGGCCAACTTCTTCCAGTTCCTGGAGCGGATGCTCGTCTTCACCACCTCCGAGGTCGAGAGCGGTGTGATCGCCGAGCCTACGCTGATGCCGGAGGTGAGCCTGGACGACCAGTGGCAGGAGGTCGTCGAGGAGACGCTCTCTTCCCTCGAGAAGCTGGTGAGACAGATGGCGGCCCGAGGCTGTGAATTCCCCGAGGTGGAGCACTACAGCGATGACCTGGGAGATGAGCCCTTTGCCGAGCTTGCCTGGCCGGAGGCGACGCCTCCCGTGGCCCTGCTGGTGGGTGACCAGGCCAGCTTCGCCGCCAAGTGGCGGCAGGCCGGCTGGCGAGTGATCACCGATGGCGATATGCAGGCTCGCGGTGAGGAGTGGTGCATCGAGCAGCTGCCGAAACGCAATTCAGGAGAGTGACCATGGCGAAGATGATGCTGCACCGGGACGTGCTGAAGAACTTCGGCAAGTTGCCGGCCAAGGTACAGAAGAAAGTGGTGGAGCTGACCCAGAAATTCGAGGAGGACAGCACCCAGGCCAGCATCCACCTGGAGCCGATCAATGCGGCCAAGGACAGCAAGGTGCGCAGCGCCCGTGTGGGTCTGGAGTATCGCGCCATCGTGATTGCCCCCGAGAAGGGCGATACCTTCCTGCTGATGCATATCGATCACCATGACGAGGCCTACCAGTGGTGCTTGAACAAGCGCTTCGAGGCCCACCTGGCGCTGGGCACCTTGCAGGTGTTCGATGTGGAGGAGGCTCAGCGCTCCCTCCAGGCGGCGGAGCCGGAAGGGGCTGAGGCCGCCACTGCCGAACCCTCTACGGCACTTCCGGATTATGTCCTGCAGGAGCTGACCGACGACGAGCTTTTCCAGGCCGGTGTGCCTGAGGCGCTGATCCCGGCGGTTCGGGCAGTGCGCAGTGACGATGATTTCGAGCGCCTGGCCGACTACCTGCCCCCTGAGGCGGCCCAGGTACTTTTCGGGGTGGCCTCGGGCATGCCCCTGGATGAGGCCATCAACGAGATGCTGGGAGCGCTCGACGAGATAGAGAAGCCGACTGGACCCGGTGACTTCAGCCACCTGGCCGAGATCACCAACATGGATCTGGTGCTGGTACAGGGCGAAGAGCACCTGCGCGAGATTCTCAGCGAGGATATCGAGGAGTGGCGGGTATTTCTGCACCCCTACCAGCGCAAGCTGGTGGAGTGGCACACCCGCGGGCCAATGAAGGTCTTCGGGGCAGCCGGTACCGGCAAGACCGTGGCCCTGATGCATCGCGCAGCCTGGCTGGCGCAACGTTGCAGCGGTGACGAGAAGGTGCTGCTCACCACCTTCACCACCAACCTCTCGGTCACCATCAAGGGGTTGATGGAGAAGCTGGCGCCGAGCGTCATCGATCGCATCGAGGTGACCAACCTGCATCAGCTTGCCAGGACGATCTGTGCGCGCGCCCAGTGGCAGGGGAAGATCGCCGAAAAGGAAGACCTGCAAGCCGTCTGGCAGAAGGTCATGGCAATGCCGGCCGCGTCCGAGCTGGAATTCACGCCAGAGTTTGTCCGCGACGAGTTCGAGCAGATCATCGACCCCATGGGCATTACCACCGAGGAGGAGTACCTCACCGTGGTGCGCTCTGGCCGCAAGCCGCTTCGGCGCAAGCAGCGCAAGGCGCTCTGGAAGGTTTTCATCGAGGTGCGCCGTCAGTTCTCCGGCCGCAATCTGCTGACCTTCGACGGCCTGATTCACAAGGCCCGAGAGGTGGTGGAGTGCGGTGAATTTCCAAGCTACCGCCACGTGCTAGTCGACGAGATCCAGGACTTCAGCCTGGAGGCCCTTCGCCTGGTCGCCAGCATCAGCCCCATCGCTCAGGAGTTGGATAACCCGCTTTGCGTGGTGGGCGATGGCCACCAGCGCATCTACAACCCGGTGGCCGTGCCGCTTGGCCGTGCCGGCATCGAGGTGCGTGGTCGCTCGCGTCGTCTGAAGATCAACTATCGCACCAGCGAGGAGATCCGTGACTGGGCCCACGCTGCCCTGGAGGGTGTGGAGGTCGACGACCTGGACGGCGAACAGGCCATCACCCAGGGGGATCGCTCCATCTTCCATGGCCCCGAGCCGCAGCTTGTGACCTGCAGCGATGACGATGAGGTGGCTAGCGCCGTGGTGTCGTGGGTGATGGGGCTTACCGAAAGTGGTCAGCTCAAGACCCACGAGATCTGCCTGACCCCGATCAACTCTCGTGTGATCAGTGCCCTTCAGTCGAACGGCTTTGCTACGGTGGAGCTGAAGGCGCGCCAGGCCGACCCTGGCCAGGAGGAGAGTGGGGTTCGCTTCGGAACCAAGAAGCGCATCAAGGGCCTGGAGTTCAAGGCCGTGGCGATTCTCGATGCCGGCAGTCGCGATAGCCTTTTGGACCGCCTTGAAAACTATGTGGCAGCAACTCGTGCCAGGCAGCAGCTTCTGGTCATCAACCGGCCTGCCAAAGAGCAACCTGAGAGCGAGGGTGATTCTTGAATCAGACGGCAAGTATTCACCAGAGGGTTCTGGAGGAAGCCGCTAGCCTGCGTGAACTTGATGACAAGTTGACCAGCGTGAGGGCGGCGCGCCAGGTGCAAGAGTTCATTCAGGGAGACCGATTGGCGCTGCTGGTACAGCGCGCCCAGGTGCTCTGCGACGAAGCGAGCGACGAGGATCGACTGCTGCTGGCTGACGTACTAACCGGCATCGATACGGACCCGAACCTTGGCCCCAAGGGCCTCGTTGACCCGCCGCACCAGGTGCGGAATCCAGGTATTGGCGTTCTCGGCCGGACCGGCGTTACCCTCGCGCAGCAGGCCGCCCAGCATATCGCCGGTCTCAGCCAGCGACGCGATCAGCGGCGAGTAGCTCCGCGCGCCGACATGGCCGAGGTAGGCCGAGCCGCCCTGGTGGCCGTGTACCTGGATCGGCAGGCCGTCGATATCCAGGGTCAGGTGCTTGGGACGTTCGCCGCCATTCAGCGAGGTCAGTCGCCAAATCGCCAGTCGGAGCAGGCCCTCATGCAGGATATCGATGTTGTCGTCGCGGCCCAGGCACGCCAGAAGCCGGGACGCCCTTCCACCTGGCAATGAAGTCAGTGACAGCAGCGGAATCGGCAATGGGCGTGGCAATGGCATCCATGCGGGGCTCCCTGGGCAGTGCGTTTTCGTTTGCAGCCATCCTTCCACCTGAAGGGAGCAGGACGACGCCTTCCATGGGAGACCCGGAGGGAAGCGAGGAGTTAGTCGATTCCCTCGCCCCCATCCTGAAGGCCCAGCTGGCGCTGGCAATTGCCGAGTTCGCGATAGAGCTGACGCACCTGGTCCTGTTGCGCCAGCAAGCGGCCGTTGAGCTCCGACGCGGAATGTTCAGTGTCCCGGAGACGAACAGCCTGTTCTTCCTTCTCTGCTCTACACTCCTGCAAAGCTTCGTCACGGAGCGCAAGTGTGGCTTCCAAGCGAGACACGGCCCGCTGAGCGTCCTGAAGGGCCACTGCGTTTGACGATGCGGACTCTTCCGCGGTACGAGCGGATTGCCGGGCTTCCGCAAGGCTCAGTTTGGTCTCCCGGACATCTTTCTCCAGTTGGTCGCAGCGGTCCTGGCTCACCATCAGACGATGACTGAGATCGTCCGCATGTTGTTGCAGATCATCGCGGTGCTGGCTCACTTTCGCCAGATTACTCAGGGCGTCACGCAGCTGGCGATCGAGCTGCTCTGATCGGGCGGTCAATGCTTTGAGCTCTTTGGCCTGCTGATTATTCTGCCAAAGGCGTTCCTGGCTCTGTTTTTCGCTTTCGGTGAGGGTGTTCCGAAGCTTGGCGATCTTCTCACCCTGAGCTTCAGTCTTGTCCCTCAACCGGCCTCTCTCCGCGGCAAGGCTATCGTAGCCTTCCATGAGCTCTCCGAAATCCTGCCGAATCTTCTCCAGCTCCCGCCGGGCTTCCAGAGCCTCTTGCTCTGCCGTGGCCCGAGCTTCATTGGCCTGGTCAGCGATAGCTTGTGCCGACTCTACTTCCTGGCGCCAGCTCGCCTCCCGTTCGTCGAGTACGCGTCGCTGCTCGGCTAGAGCGTTATCGGCTTCCTCCTTTGCGGTCTCCCAGAGCTTGGTCGCAAGGCGAGATGAGGCGCTGTAGATGCTCGAGGGCACGCTATTGGATGCGGCGTCTAGTCGCTCATCTGACGACCGCTGGAACTCCCAGGTGCGGAGGTACCGAGTGATGGTGGAAAGGGAGCCATGCCCAAGGCGCTGATAGATGCGCGTCGAGCTGGGTGTTACCCCTTCAGCCAGAAGAGCATCTGCGATCGCGTGGACGTCCTCGCGGTTGACCAGTTTGCGGGCCATGCTGTGAGTATCCTCGGTGTACCGTAGTTAGGTATATCGTAGTACAGTATATTCAGGCTATCAAGATGATCGGCAGCCTCGGGGCCGACGGACGGGAGGGGTAATGCGAATCGCCAAGATGGTGGCCACAACCACCCTAGCCCTAGCGATGGCAGGATGTGCAGGGAAGTACCCACTCGGTATGGATGAAGCCGAGTGGCTGGCGCTGCCGGCTGAAGAGCAGCTAGAGGCTCGTAAGCAGCAGGCAGCCTTAGATCAGGCACGGGCTCTGCAGCGAACTGAAGAAGCACGAACTCGAGCCGATGAAAAGCGACGGCAGGCAGCATCCAGGGTGTTAGCCCAGGCTCAGGCGGTGCCAGGTAGTCGCATCCAGTGTTTGCTGACCGGCGAGGTGAGGGCAGGGGGGCAATGGCGCCAGGCCAGCCCTGTATGGATGGACGTGGTGGTGGGATGGCCAGAGGAGGTGGCCATGACATCAAGGGATGGCCGGCTTACTCAGCTCGCCTACGCCGGTTTCGACGGCGTGACGATGCAAGTGTGTCCAACGGAACTCGACTTCGAGTGGCGAGCGGATGCCTGCGCCGAGGTGACTGGGACGCCACAGGCATACCGCAGTGGATTGTCCCGCGCCGTTCAGGTGGAGGGGCTTTGGCGGGGGCAGGCTCAGTGCGAGCTTCCCCTTGAGCATCACTGATAGGCTCTCAAGGCCGGGGTCACCATGACCCCGGCAATCAGGTCCGGTAGGTCACTCGCGAATAAACCCTGAGAGGTAGTGTTCGGCACAGTCCTCACAGAGGGGTCCATACTCGACGTCGATCACCGCGGGCTGGTCAGGATGATTCTCGCAGGTTGCCCCTGGCGCCGGCGTCATGTCATCCGGCCCTTCCTCATCATCCATCTCGTCTTCGTCTTCTCCCCGTGCCCAGGGGGAGGGAAACGTCTGGGGGTCGATACAGTCACCGAAGCTCACGCCCCGAGCCCCCACCACGCTGACGACCACCTCAGTGGGGTAACGCTAATCGGGGAAGCGTAGCTGGGCTTCAGGGGGCAGATGTGGCCAATACTGATCACCGATCCGGAGCAGGGCGGGGAAGTGCCAGTCATGGAACGCATCATCATTCCCAGGGGCGTATCCGGTCGGCATATCTGGAGCGGATTCGGCCACCAGGTTGGCGTGAGGGTAGTGCTGGAAGAACCCCGCGACATGGTGCGTGCCGACCAGCATGGATGCGGGCACATGCCAGTGTTCGCCTTGTGTCCGGGCCGCGAGGTAATCCTGAAGCCGGAAGAACACCCGGGGTGGGGAGGTGGGGTTCAGCTCTTGGGCCGCCAGACTCACGGCCTTCCCAACATGCTGGAGGATCACGCCCAGCAAGTTCGGGTACCCAAGGTGGATGCAGCGATCGAACAGCCTCTCCCGGTCCAGGATGATGGCCTCGGCATGAAGCATCGAGTTGTCGTCATCGCGCCAGTCGGAACTTTGGAAAGGCCGAAGGGGGGTGCGGGTTGGGTATGAGGCCCCATCTGACATGCGGCCCCAAGCGGCCGCAATCAGCTCACGACAGTGGGAGTGGCAAGGGCCTTCTGGCGCCCAGTTGCTTGCGGAGCGCCTTAGCGGCGGACTTCCTGAAGTCTATTGACATGAGTTTTCCTCCTCTGCGAGCGGCATTTTCGCTCCATGGCGCATGGATGGTTAGCAGTGCCCGGAGCATTGCCGGCAGCAGGAAAGGAGGTATGTCGACGTGCAGCAGTTGCCGTTTCGGGGCCATCACCCTGGTTGGCAGTCACTACGACCAAGAATAGGCGTCGTTGTGACAATCCGTCAAATTGCGAAGCCCTGGCAGGTGGCCTTGGAGGGCGCTTCGCTGATCCGTCCCAATCAGGCCTCCAAGGGCACTTGGGGACTGGGGAAGAGGAGAGCAGTAGCCTTAATCTGGCTCCATCTCAGGAGGAGTCACCATGACCGAACTTCAATCCCGTTCCATCAGCTCCCCCGGCAATGCGCACGTAGCCCGCGGGATGGCACAGCAACGCACCACGGAAGGGCTTCCCGCCCGCGTGCTGATCGTGAATGCCGATTGCTACCGAAACCCGAGAGTTCTCAACCTGCTGGGGCTGCGCGATGACCACGTGATCGTGTGCGGCCAGCTTGGCTCCATGCATCGCTGGGGCCACTTTCAGCACCCGGAAGCATCATTCCAGTGCCTGGTAGCGCCTGAAGGGGAGTCCACAACCGACACCGCGCTGGTCTTCCATGCTGGCGCTTTGCTGGCTCAGAACCCGCGCCTGAGACATGTCCCCTGGTTGATCGTCACACAGGACGAGACCCTGCAGTCCTTGCTTGCTTGCCTTCAGCACCGCCGTGTCAGGAGCTTGGGATTTCTCCCGTTGTATGAAGGGGCGCCTGAGGGCGTTACTGCCTATCGAACGGGTGATTCCAGCGATACTGGTCCTTCATCGGAAACTGAGCTTCTCAGAACGGAGCACAGGTCCCGGTCGGGATACGCACCGACCGCCCTTGGCCACGAGCTCGACCGCTTTATTCGAGAACAGGGTCTCACCTATCCCGTGAAGGGCACGCGTCTGCGAAGGGTTATCGAGGCCCATCCGTGCAGGCTGTCCGATAATTTTCACCGCGCCCTGGAGGAAGTGGTGACGCCTGGCAAAACAGTCACGGCCGCCATTCGCAAGCTGGCGAAGGTCAATGGCTTCGCCATCAGCAGTACCAAGGTCCTCGCCTTCAATGGTTGATGGTGCCCGCAATCGCCGCCCGCTGAGGTGTTCCGCATGCGGAACAACCGCGGCTACGCCCAATTCCTCCTGTCGCGGGGCCAGACCGCTGGGAGCCCCGACGCTTGGCCGACTTGCATCCATCTTATACCGTTACCATTCAACGCTGCCTATTAAGTTGCATGACGCGAGGGTAATGTATTCAGAGGAGAGCTGTCATGGAGCTCTTGGCCACCAAGTTATTTCAAGGTGATATCGAGGGGCGGGCAGCGTGCCTTGAGTACGCGGCTTACTTCGAGACGCTCCACGAGGATACTGGCGACGTCGATATCCATCTGTACTACTGCGACAGTGAGGGGGCGCCGACGGACCCGATCGGCACCTTCGTGATTCCCCTTCGTGACTTCGACTCGAGCTGGTTGGCTCGCTTCTGGTCTCTGTATCAGCGGAACAGAGAGTTTCGGGAGGGGGCCATTTCCTTCTACCGGATCGGTAACTACCAGCGACACCAGAAGCGTGTGCGAATCCCGCTACCGGGTGCGGGTGAGGAAACCAGTGTCGACGCTGCTATTGCAGAGGCCGTCTGGGCGCTGAATGCCCAGGGGTTTCACACGCTAGGTGCCTCTGCCGGGGGTGCCTTGTCACGTGCCTATGTTTCGTCGGAACATCTTCCGCCTGAACTGGAACAGGTGGCAGAGGCCGCTGGCTTCCGCGTGGCGAATGGCGTGATCCGTGTGGTGGTGCCCATGTCCCAGCCGGTCGCTGCCGAAGCGGGAGCGGATGCGTTCTGTCGGATGCTGAATGACTGGGCAGCCGGCAACCTCGCAGCCGGCAGGGAGTATGCCGGGTGGCAGCAGGCGATCCGTGTCTGCAATCTGATCCCGTTGCCCCAGGTACCCCAGCATCGGGAGCGATCAGAGGCTGTCACCCAACTGATCAAGAAGAGCCTCAAGGGCCAGGCGTCCTTCCAGGATTATGCCAAGTTGAGGTCTGGGCGTGACGGGTTCTCTCGGGCTACCACGGACGCGCTCATCGAGGAGCTAGGCTTTGTCCGAAAAGTCTGCTCGCAAGCAGCGGTCTATGCACGCCAGGCATACCATGGCTCTGAAGCTGCTGGCCAACTTGTCGTACCGCGTGCAGACCCGGCGTAGCTCTTTGACCCACCCGAAACAGCGCTCGATGATATTCCTGTCGCGATACCGGGGTTTGTCAAAGCCCCTCGGTGCACCAGGGCGTGCCTTGCGCTTCATTTTGCGCCTGGCAATGATGGGCTTCATCCGGTGTCGGTCGCAGTAGCGGCGAAGCGGATCGCTGTCATAGCCCTTATCCGCGACGATGAAACGGCACCGCTTGAGCGGTCTGCCTACGGGACCAGGTAAGTGGACGTGCTCCATGGTCGGGATGAAGAGCCGGGTATCCGAGTCCTGTCCCGGCGACAAGGTGAAGGTCAGCGGCCACCCATTTCGATCAGACACCATGTGTATCTTGGTCGTCAGCCCGCCTCGACTCCGCCCCAGGGCATGGTCTACGGGTTCTTGCTGCCCCCCTTTTTGCCGCCTCCAGAGGCGGCTCGGGTGGCACGGATCGACGTCGAATCAATCATCCATGTGTCCAGATCCATTAATCCATCTTCACGCAGCCGCAGCTGGAGGCGAGCCAGGATAGCCTCGAAGGTGCCATCATCGCGCCACTGGCGGAAGCGGTCATAGACCGTCTTCCAGGGGCCGTAGCGCTCCGGCAGATCGCGCCATTTGGCGCCTGAGCAAAGGATCCAGAAGATGCCGTTCAACACCTGACGGTCATCGCGGCGCGGCCGCCCCGTGGTCTGCGGCGGTGACACGATATCTTCAATGAGGGCCCAGCCCTTGTCAGAGATCTCGTAGCGTCCTGCCATGGGTCACCTATGCTGCTGAGGCATAGGTGACATTAGCAAATTCGAGTTTTCGGACAAAGCCTAGGGATGCGGTCGGTGCCTGGCACAGTGGAAGGCTTCGAGGATGGCGACGTCCGCAAGGTCCTCCGCTGGATGTGCCGCGGGCTTCCGGAGGGGATAGCTCTTCGGAAGATGGCCGTCGACAACGAGCTGACAGAACGTGCGCGAGAGAAGTCGAAGCGAGAAAAGGCAGCCACGGGAAGTAGTGCAGATAAGCAGTGAAGCATTGCAGGTGGAGGGTAAGCCCAGCTGTGCGGAGGCAGTGGAGAAGCTGCGCCGCCAGGCAGTGTATCTCGTGCGGTGCTGGTGTTCGTACGAATCAGCCTTTCCTGGCCAGTGCCACAACAGTGCCGTGGTTCCCCTGGAGCGCCCCACCGCCGACACCCGCGACATCACCCGCGCCGCGGTTCGCGGTCTCGATGCCCGTCGTCAGATTATGACGACGGGATGTTGTCGGCAATGGCTGACACTGAACGACGTGATGGCGCATCCCCAGCCTCCCACCGATGCCGCTACTCTGCTGAGGTCAACCTTGGAGGGTGTGCCATGAGCGAGAAGCGCTGCGTGTTTTCATTTCGCTCAACTGAGGTTGAGCTGTTACTCACGCAAGACCCAGTCACGAGGGAGTGGCTCGCAATCCTGAATTGGCATCTGGACGAGTCGCCAGATCCGAAGACTCACCCGATGCCACCACGCTCGACGAGCACGTGGCTTGGGGCTGCGCCCTGGACTGGGCGAGCCAGAAGATCGACGACGCTTGGTTGCCCATCACAGGTGCTCACGTCGACGTGTGACGAACACGGAAAGCCCCGGCTCGTAGCCGGGGAAACGCAAGGTACTACTTTATCTACAGACCCGATGAGAACTGTTGGCTGTCCATAGCCGCAGGCGCTCTCCCTGCCCTGGACGCTGATTACACACCCGAAGGGGTTGGGTCATGCAGCACGTCACACCAATACCCTAACTGCTGCTCTCCCCACCTGATATGCGACATCTCGGAGCCCCTCTGTAGGAAATCGACCACCCTTCGCGTCGGCCGGCACCAGGCATCGATGTCGACATCGGCACCGATGCCCGCGACCGCCTGGCTCGGGAACGCACCAGCAACCCCTGGCATGTCCTACCTCAACACCGCTCCCTCGGCGACCAGTACCGCGCCCGCAAGCAGATCAACCACGAGACCTTGATGGTACGGCAGTGCATCAACGACGAGCAGCACTTCCAGCCCTGAGTGACGAGGTTAGCCAATGGTGCCAGCCCCCTACGACTTTTTTCTCAGGTTTGACTACGCAAGCCTACGCATCATTTAGTAAGCTGAATGTAAATGAATGTGTCAGATCGGATTCTAATGATATCCCGATGGAGTCACGCTGGCGGCCTGCGACCGCCAGGAAGGAGGGCCGGTGATCGGTCACTCTCGGCGGTAGCGTGCCAGATCGAAAATCTCGACCCGCGCTTGCCAGGGTAACGGTTTTCGTAGGAGCGCAGATTAACTGCGCGTTTAAAGGGCAGCATTTGATCCATAGCTGCCACCATTGATTGTATCGAGTTGTAGGAAAGAGCTGTATATCGCGACAGGCGGCTTTCGACCCCAAGCGGACAGTCCGGCAAATGCAGACGGCATGCTGATCCGTGTTATGCAGCTGGCACGATGATCGGGGTTATACTGCCGATCTATACTTAATTCCTATAGATTTCAGGCGGTTGGGTTGTGGATGACGTGCGGTATAACACGAATGAACGCGCAAGCACTTTCATCCAATCATAGGATGGGCTGTTTAATCACTGTTAGGGGAAGAGGAATGGGCTCACGATGAGAGACTTGGGCGTCGATATCAGCGCCATCGCACCATGGTTTGCTGACGAGCATCAGTCTCCCTACGTGCTGGTCTGCGTGTCCGACGAGCACGCGGCTGCCTGGGCGGATGTACTCGGTGTGCCAGTTCGTCGGTGCTACATCGACGATGCTCTACTCGAGGCGCGGGCGCAGGCGACGGGGCGCCCGAAATCAGAGATCGTCGCCGCCAAGCTGCCGGATCGCGGCTCTACCATGGCAGGCGACTTCGGGGAAATCCTGGTCTTTCTATACCATGCAGCCGTCGAGCCAGGAACAGAACTAATTGGCCCGAAGAAGTGGCGCTTGAAGCAGGACCGGACGAAGCCGGCGCCATACTCTGATGTTGTTCACTTCGTACTTCCGAACTGGCCCCAACCCTCCGAGCAAGACCGGGTCCTGTGCTCTGAGGTTAAAACGAAGTCAACGGCCGGCGACTCCTCACCGGTCAAGGCGGCGATAACGGACTGCGAGAAAGACCGGACGAGTCGATTGGCGAAGACCCTCGTCTGGCTGAAGGAGCGCGCACTCATCGACGCCTTCGACACCACCACCGTCGATCAATTGGAGCGTTTCATCAAGGCTACCGACCATCCGCCTGCCCTGAAGCAGTTTCGGGCGGTGGCCGTTGTATGCGCAAGCCTGGTAGACGAGGAACTCGAGGACACCCCTGATGAACAACCGGCAGACCACACGGTGGTCGTGATCGCCGTTCCAAGTTTGAAGCAGCGCTACGAAGAGGTCTTTGATGCTGTACATACGACCGTCCTAGAGCCTGGGGAAGGGACATGAGGGAGACTCTTGCCAAGTGGGTTAGTGACGCGGACGCCCTCCACCATGTGGAGCGATTCGGATTCTCGCAGCTACCGCTCCAGTTGGACTATCTGCGTTCGCGGGGCGACGACTACTACATTTCGCTCGTCGGCGAGCTCTTTGACCGGCTTCATGAGCCGTACAGGGATTCTGTCGACTGGTCGCGCTTGGGCAACGCGATCACTCAGGCAGGCGGCGTCGGAGTCGATCAGGCACCGGCCTATCGCGGGATCTTGTCACCAGAAGCCGCTGTCTTCGCGGCGGCGGCGTTCTACTTCGGGGGCTATTCGGCGTCGGCATACCTGACGCTCAAGGCCACGGATCCGAATGCCCTCGGAGAGGTCCAGCGAGCGTGCTATGAGCTACTTTCGAGGCCATCGACGATCCAGTCGGCACGCGTACGTGCTCTTGTCGGCGCCTTGCGCGGCGGTGACCTAGAGGCAATCCGTTCGCAGATTGAGCATGCTGCTGAGATGGAGGTATCGGCGCTGCAAACCCATCCCGATGAATGGGTCGGATGGCGCCTGTTCCAACGGATGCTCTCTAGGTTCGTGCAAACCAACATCCGTGCTGTCCTCCCAGATGGCGAGGCGGAATTCTGGGACCCCCTCGTTCGGTCGCTCCTCAACCGGGACCCACCGACATGGGACTTCTTCCCTTCCCAGATAGATGCCATTAGGAGCGGGCTACTGGGAGGAGTGGCCTCCTTCTCCATCCAGATGCCGACGGGCGCTGGTAAGACAGCACTCTCGGAGACGCTGCTCTTCTATCATCTGAACCGGCATCCGCAGGATGTGGCAATCCTACTCGTTCCCTTTCGCTCACTCGCAGCGGAACTGCGCGGCAGTCTCGTCAAGCGCCTTGGCCGCATGGGTCTCCCTGCTCGATGCGCATATGGGGGGACTGTGCCCACAGGCGATGAAGTAAGAGACCTAGATGATACGCGGGCGCTCGTTGCGACACCGGAAGCGCTTTCGGGTCTGCTTAGCGCAGAACCGGGCTTTTTCTCCCGAATCTCCCTCGTGATATGCGATGAGGGGCACCTCCTCGATGGTAAGGCCCGTGGGGTAGGGCTGGAATTGCTGCTCGCTCGAATGAGAGCCCGCGAGAGCGGCCCGCCAAAGTTCGTCTTCGTGTCCGCTATCGTACCGAATATCGAAGAGATCAATGCGTGGCTGGGCGGCACGGATGCAACGGTCGTCCGCAGCGACTACCGCCCAGCTCACGCTGAGTTCGCAGCGCTTCGTGTTGCCGGCAAGAACACCGATGCGACTGTCGCGCTACAGCTACACCCGCACCATCATGAATCTACATTCTTGATCGAGCGTTTTCTAAGCCGTGATGACTTTCGCTATCGCAATGCCTCAACAGGTCGGCTGAATACATACTCCTTTAAGTCCGTGAAGGCTCAGGCCGTCGCCACAGCAAGGAAGGCACTATCGATGGGAGCGGTTGCTGTGTTCGCTGCCAACAAGCGGGGAAACCAAGGTGCTGTAGGTCTCGCCAATGAGTTGCTGTCGCAACTGGCGAACCCACTGCCCATGCCCGCTCCTATTCAGTTTGTCGATGACGCCGCAAAGCTTCAGACCGCCGTCGAGTATTTCACCCTTGAGTACGGCGCGTCATGGGTCGGGACACGAACACTCGCGGCGGGAGCCGTTCTGCATCACGGGGACATTCCGCAGGAAAGCCGAGAAATCTTGGAAGCTCTGGTTCGTAAGGAGGATGTTCGACTGGCGATCTGCACGAACACGTTGGCGGAGGGGGTCAATCTGCCAATCAGAACGCTGGTCTTGTATTCGGTACAACGCCGCGGTCCAGACGGGGCCGCAGAGAACCTGCTCGCACGCGACATCAAGAATCTGGTCGGACGTGCGGGGCGAGCTGGGGCAACAACCAAGGGCCTTGTCATCTGCGCCAACCCTGCGCAATGGCCGTTGGTGGCCCCCGTGGCTCAGCAGCAGCCGGGTGAGCGCGTTTCTGGTGCACTGATCGAGCTGATGGGACGCCTTCAGGCTGCACTCAGCCAGCGGAGCATCACGCTTACGAATGACATCCTTGAAGGCGCGACCGCGCTCCACACCCTGATCGACGGCATCGATGCAACACTCATCGACCTTGCGGCAGAAGAGCTGGGGGAGGACGAGCTGATATGGATCGCCGGTGAACTGTCGAGTCAGACCTTTGCGGCCAGCCAGGCTCAGCCCGCGACAACGGCTCTCATGAAGCATGTATTCGAGCTGCGTGCTCGACGGGTGTCAGCAATCAAGGGGGCTGGACGACTCAGCTGGATTCGAGAAACGGGTACGCGCGCCCGGATGCTGGAGTCGGTGGAAGTGAAGCTGCTGCCCATGCGGGAGAGTTGGGATGACATCGCAGCTGCAACCGACCCGGAGCTGACAGAGACGCTGCTAACGTGGGCATGGGACCTCCCCGAAGTGGCTGAGGCAGTCAAGGAGGCGTACCGGGATGCATCCCCGTCACGTTCGGATTTTGCTCGGATCCTCGATGCATGGATCGACGGTCAGCCCCTGGTCGAGCTAGCTCGAAGGGCGGGGATCGATATCGACACGATGCTGGGTGTTCACGCTAGGGTGATCAGCCACGTCCTTCAGGTAGTGGTCGAACAGGCTGTTGGCTTGCTCAAGAAGCTACTCGAGGAGAACGAGCGTGAGCTATCGCAGGCCGTGGTCGATTTTCCTGAGCATCTGCGTTTCGGTGTCCCCACGCCAGCAGCTAGGGTTCTTGCGGCCGGCGGTGTCCGGCACCGGCGAGCTGCTGTCGCCCTTGGTCGGAGCCCCGAACTTGCTGCGATTGGCGAGGACGGTCGAGCTTCCGTGTTTCCCACGGCACGACGCCTCCTCAATGATCAGGAGCGATGGTTGCCAGTGATGGGGCGCCTAGTGTTGGAGAATGCCCGTGAGGACTTGCTAGAAAGCAGTGATCCCGATGATGGAGTGTGATCCAGCCTGGGGCCGCACTCCCAACAACAGCATGCAGCGGACGGCGCTGGGCGCCGCCGCTGATGCTGAGCTTTGGGTGCGATAGGAGAACGAATGGAGTGGATTTCCCGGATAGCAGATTTGGCCAAGGTGCCGACGCGGCTTGTGGCCGTGTTGGTCTTTGCGTCCGGGCTGCTGCTTTTCCTGCCGTTGCCTTGGTTGGAGAGGCTTGCTCTGGCTCAGCTCCGGGAAGATTTTGCTCCTTATGCGGGCATTATCTTCGTTGTATCCATTTCTCTGCTGGCGGTTGAGGTTGGGATTTGGTCCTATGGAAAAGCCCGGAGCCACCACCGAAGGAAAGCTGCTGAAACGGCTGTGCAGGACTTCATGCTGCAGCTAGATGGTGCCGAAAAGGCGGTTCTACGTGAATTCTTCATCGCGGGGGCGAAGAGCCTGCGGCTTCCGCTTGAGCAGCCGGCAGTCGCGTCTTTGTTGAACGCTGGCGTTCTCGTTCGGGCGGCGTCTTCCGGAATTCGCACCACCGTTGGGTCTGTGTTCTCCGTTTCTTTGTCTAATCCAACTCAAGAGTTGCTAAGCCCTACGCTCGTAGATCTTGGCCCTTTCGTCGTACATACCGATGATGGTAAGTGGGATTTGACGGAAGACGGAAGGGCTTGGCTGATGGCGAACCGGCCACACTTCATGGGAGAGTTGGAGCGCCACTTTGCGCTGTTTGAGGAGCGGATGTGGTAGCTGTTGCCCAACAACAGCATGCAGCGGACGGCACTGTGCGCCGCCGCTGATGCTTAGCGTTACATCAGACATCACTGAACATCCGCTTCTGGCCGGATGTGGAACTTTAGACTAGGCTGATGGGGTGTCCAAGGCAGTTGACGAACCAAAGCAGACATTTCGGGAAATGCAGTCGGCATGTTTATCCGTGTTATGCAGCTTGAAAAATTATCGGTGTTATACTGCCGATCTATACTTAATTTCTCGTGATTTCAGTAGGTTGGGCTGTGAATGACGTGCGGTATAACACGTATGAACGTTCCGGCGGGTTCATCTAATCATGGGATGAGCAGTCTAGTCACTGATAGAACTCGGTTGAAACTATGGGTAGCATCGCGACGCTCTACTTCCAAAGGTACCCTGTCGAAGATACGAAAAATCGCTTGGATCAATGGATCTTCAAAGAGAGCGATAAGCTTGTCTTCACACGCAAGGTTTCCGATAGAAACGACCTCACTTGGGGTGAAATAGCTGACGAAGGGGAGACCGAGACAGCGTACGTCTTTGAAGCCTCCGTCGAGACGATAATTAATCGACTTGAGGTTCTCGGCTACACGCTTGAGGCATGTAAACGCGATTTCATCGAGTCCATCAAAGAAGAGCTAAAAAAGCTACCGGAGTTAGAAGAATATGATGCGGATTTTGTCAGATCACACCGAGCCATATGTGCGAAATACGGAAAATTCGAGCAGTGGCTAGAAGCGTTTTCGGTGATCGTTCGGGATAGGCCAGAAGCCGTCTTCTATATGTCTGAACCGGAGCGGGTTCATGCGAACGACCTGGTCAACTATATGCTCAATCCCTCTCCTGTGTGGAGCGAAGACTGGCATCCATGCGGGTTCCAATACCCATCTCAGAATTTCAATTTGTTTGCGCGTGCCTTTCTCGAATCCTGCGACAAACAGGCTCCGGTTCAGTTGGACGCAACGGATATAGTGAATGGCGGATGGTATGAAGGGTTTGAGCACTTAGAGGACGTCGTCAAACCGCACACTAGGTTCTTCGAGGTATTTCAGAAAAGTGCAGCAGAAGTTTCTGAGCTTTCCAGTCAGGGTCGGGCCTTGGGCAACACAGACTTGCTGGCAAAAGTCCTATTCGCAAATGTAATAGCCGCCTTGGAGACATACCTATCAGACACATTTGTGTATACGGTAGTGAGCTTTCCGCCGCTAATTCGTCGTCTTGTTGAGTCTGACCCAGAACTGCAGAAGCGAAAGTTAGAATTGAAAGACATCTTTCGCCGGCACGATGGGATTAAGGGTGAAGTGACCGAGTACCTTGAGGGATTGATGTACCACAACCTTGCAAAGGTTCGGGAGCTATATCGCGGAACCTTGTGCGTGGAATTCCCGAAAGAAATGTCGGAAATCTTTCGGGCAATCGACGTCCGGCACGACATAGTTCACAGAAATGGCCGGCGTCGATGTGGCGAGGCGATCAAACTGGACCTTAGTTTAGTTGAACACCTTTTGGCAACCGCCACAAAATTCGTTGAGCAAGTTGATTCTCAGGTCAAGAACGTATACCCATCGGTGCTCGAAGGTGAGTTCTATCAAACCGTTGCAAGTGACGTTTGACCCGATGCGTGCCCTTGCTGCCGCTGGGCACACATCGGGTCAAACGCACCTGAACGTGGACGATATTTCTTGGTGCAGTCTATGTGGCTACTGAACAAGCTATTTAACCACGGGGACCAGCCAAAGCCTCGTTTCGCATTCCAGGGAACTGTGAATTGGATGCGTGGCTTGGCGATTCTCACTGAGAGTGGTTTTTTCCATGAGGATCTCAGGCAATTCTACCGAGACGTGAAGAGAAGGCGTGTAAACGAGGAAGCTGACTCGCTTGCCTACGAATGCCTCACGATGTCTATGCACAACGTAAGCGCACTCGACAGCATGAAAGTGATTCAAAATCCGTATCCAGTTGTGCGTTCTGCTATCATCGCCTGGTACTACGCAATCTATTATGCCGCCAAGGCAATGCTTGCTGCGTCGTCCGGTGCAGACCCGCAATCACACGCTGCAGCGGGAAAAGTTTGGCAATCCGAACTGGTAACTGCTCGTTTGGTAAAGTCCCCGTTCGACCTGAACATTTCTGACATAACCCCTAAGAATGTGCAGGAAGTGATGCGCGATCTCCGGTGCGACAATACACATGATCTGAACTTGGAACCAAAAAATCGTAAAATGGCCTTTGGTGCGGCTTATTCTTACCTGAAGGGTACAGCGGAATACGAACAATGGCGCCTCGAGGAGCAAGTCAAGGATAGTTCTGCCTACAAGCAGGGTGGATTCAACAGCTTTCGGTCGAACGCTGCGAAGGCGTTGAGAGACGCTAAGCTCGGACCGGCGTATCTGAACTTCCTGGTTCAGGCTTTTCGGTACCGAGGAAAGGCCAACTATCGAGACGCAATCTATCTATCTTACGGTGGTGATAACACAGGCCGATTGACTCAACTCGTTACCGATCTCGGTGCGGTAAGTGGTACGTTCTCGCTAATGGCCGCCCACTATGTCGCGAAGCGAGTCGTGAGGCATGACTGGGAATCCTTTGTAGCGGACATCGCAGAGTACGCAAAGTTTGATCTACCTTTCGACCTAACCAAGATATAACCAACCGTTGCAGGCGACGCTGCGCCTGCGGCGCACCGTACCTGAACGGCAGCGTTATATCAGGTGTCGCTGATAGTCCGCTATTGGCCGATAGTGAACTTTAGTCCTCGCTCATAAATAGGTCGCCATAATGATAAAATTTCTACCCTACATACTGCTGATGCTCTCCATTGATGTTTATGGACAGCAAGGCGAGTCGCTTTACAGCCAATACCAAGATGTGAAGAGCTCATTCTTTACATCTGAGATAACCTTTCGGTGCCAAAGTGAAGACTACAAGTTTCGAAGCAATATACTGACCCCCGGAGAGCTTTATGTGAAAGAAGGCCTTGACTGGGTTAGGATTAACGATATTGAGATTCGCGATGGCGGAATTTCCTTTGAAGAGCTGATGAGAATTGCTCCACCTGATATATCACGTCTCAGAAAGTCTCATGAGATTCAAGGAATAGGTGGACAAGATATCAGCAACACGCCATCCCTATTTCATCCCCAATACAGTTATGTCACAGGAAACATGCGAATAGAAATTGACTTTCTTGAGGAAAGATATCGTTACACAAATACTGACGAGCTCCAAGTCCCCATCCATATGAATGAAGACTATTACGTACGCAGCCAAAGAATGTCTGGACTGGAACTTAACACTTGGCAGCTTGCTGTTGGTACTCACACCATGGGTAATGATTTCAGATATTCCTTCGAACTAATTAGCAAAGAAACAGAGCTTGCTACTCTGCAGGATGACTTGTCACGCAATAACTTTGTTTTACAAAGTCGTGAAAATTTGATGAGTAATATAGCCAAGCTAGAAGAAGAGATATCCAGCATCAAAAATAAGCAAAAAGAAGAGCAAGAAATAATGGAATCGAACGAAACCTCGGCTTATGCCAAACTGGCTGAATACGGCGAGATGGATCTCTATGCCTACATACCGCGCGGAACGCTATCCCGCTCTTATCACTGTTTCGCAACCGAGTAAAGCAACACTCCATTCAGGGCAGAGAGAGGGCAATCACTTTTCTTTCTTAGGAATGCTTTAGCATTTTCTGAAGGTCAGCTCCTGGCCGGAAGCGATAATTCAATCTGACGTTTTATGTAGAATATAGTTTTTCAGCCTCTGAGGGAGGGGGAAATGGCTCGATGGTTGATTAGGTTGTGTGGGGATCATTTTGATCTTGAAGAGTTCCCTCGTTGGTTTCCTGATGGTGATGTTTTCTCGTTTGAAGAGGATGGGTCCGTATATCTTACTGGGCCTGCATTCAAATCGCATGAAGAGTTTTCAAAAATCCAAGATATGGCGCTTCAAGTCATCGATGAGTTCTCGGCTGTAATATCACTTTTATGCCCGGGCCATCGTAGGCCAACTGATTTAGAAGTGATTAAAGAGACAGATGATGGTAAGCGTGCAAGGTATAATCCTGCATCCACTGTTATTACGATTCGCTCGAAAGTAAAGGCTGTCCCTGTTGTCGGCGGCCAGAGTTTAGAGGAGCTTGCTATAATACAGGGGCAAGAGCTACTTTCTGGCGCTATTAATAACTATCATTTGCGGACAGCGCTGGCTTTATGGGGTGACCCTCTTAAAACATGGCCTCGTCTGTATCGGATACTTGAGGATATTGAGAGACATCTTGGACAGCATGTTAATAAAAGCGGACTATGCTCTGCCAAACAGCGCGAACGTTTTACCCGTTCTGCAAATTGTGCAGAGATGGCTGGGAAAGATGCGCGACATGCTGCAGGTAAGTTCAATTCGCCCAATGACCCAATGAGTCTAACAGAAGCTTGTAGCTTTATTTCAAATGTTCTGATGGAAACACTGAATAACGCATCTGCTAAATAGGATGTATATAAATTTTATGGTGTGTGGCTGTTCCATATGTCCGCTTATGGCCGAGTGAGGAACTTTAGTCTATGCTGATGGGGGTGCTGGGGCAGTTGATGACCCAAACTGGGCACTCGACTTGTTGAAAAGTTAGGTTTCGATATTGAGTCCGCACCGGCAACTTGATCCTATACAGCACGATCCGTTAGCTTGTTAAATTCCGGTTAGTTACAGCGAATCCGTGTAACCGTACATACATAATGGCGAAACGCAGGAATAGAGACGATTTCACTGAGAGGACCAGGCTACAGATCGCGAAGCGGGCTGGCTGGCTGTGCTCGTTTCCAACGTGTCGCACGCCGACGGTCGGTGCAACGTCGGACGGCGAAGGCGAAATCAACATCGGCACGGCGGCCCACATCTGTGCGGCTGCGCCCGGCGGCCCACGCTACGATGAGACTATGTCACCAGAGGAGCGCTCTTCCGCGAGGAACGGCATCTGGATGTGCCGCGATCACGGCAAGGCGATCGACTCCACCGATCCGGAATTCACTATCGGGCGGCTCCGCGAATGGAAGAGACAGGCGGAAATCGAGTCATGGCGCCGCGTGCTGCGTAACGAAGTGCCGCGTGGGCCTGCGGTTGCCGGAGACACCCAGTTGGCGGCACGTATTCGGACCGCCGCAGAAGCAGATCTCAAGGTCTTCCAACAGACCGTGAAATGGCCATCCACGTCAGTTGCTCTCACGTTGGAAGTAGATGGGTTTGATGACCCAGTGACGACAAGCGCGCTCGCGAGGGCGGTCACGTCGCTGGATGATCTGATCCTCGTTGCCGGGCCCGGCATGGGCAAGACCACGACACTCTTCCAGATCGCCGAAGGCATGCTGGCCAGCAGCAAGGACATGCCCATCGTCGTGCCACTCGGCGATTGGGCGACGGAAGGTGCGACGGTTCTGGAGTCGGTCCTCAAGCGTCAGGCGTTCCGTGGAATCTCGGAAGATGACTTTCGCAAGACTGCCGTCCAGCACGGAATCGTGCTGCTACTCGACGGCTGGAACGAGCTGGACACGCAATCGCGGGCCCGTGCGCGCGTGCAGGTCTCCAGGCTCAAGGCGGAGTTACCGGAACTCGGCCTCGTCGTGTCGACGCGCAGGCAAGTCCTCGACATTCCTTTCGGAGGAACACGCGTCGATCTCCTGCCGCTCAACGAAGAGCAGCAAATGCAGATCGCTGTCGCGATGCGCAGCGACGCAGGTGCGAAGGTTTTGGATCAGGCTTGGCGCACGGCGGGCGTGCGCGAGCTTGTGACGACTCCCCTCTATCTGACATCGCTACTATTGCTCCCTGAAAACGCCCCGTTCCCGACGACCAAGGAGGAGGTGTTGGGGCACTTCGTGTCTGCGCACGAGAAGGACGCGAGCCGCGCGGAAGCGCTGTGCGCCACTGTGCAAGGCTTACAGCAGGACTATCTCGACGGTCTCGCCGTCTTCGCCACGCAGACGGCAAACACGGCCATCGCCGAGAGTAATGCGCGGCGATCGATCTTCATGACGGAAACCCTTCTGGCCGATAACGGGCAGATCACGATCAAGCCACAGCCCGACGCGGTGCTCGATGTGCTCGTCAGCAACCACGTGCTGACGCGTATGGGCGACACGCCCGGCTACTCGTTCCAGCACCAGCAGTTTCAGGAATGGTACTCCTCTCATTCGGCCGAGCGCCGGATCATCACCGAGATCGACGATCCTAAAGCGCGTGAGACACTGAAGGCGGAGGTGTTCAACCTCCCCGCATGGGAGGAAGCCATCCTCTTTGCTGTCGAGCGTCTGACACGCGGCGACATGCACCAGCGTACCGCGTGTGGCAAGGCGATCATCGCCGCGTTCGAGGTGGATCCCATCCTCGCCGCCGAGATGATCTTCCGTTCCACTGAAGAAGTGTGGACGCAGATTGCTGCGACCATTCAAGGACTCGTGGCGCGCTGGCACGCGCCCGGAAAAGTGGATCGCGCTTTCCGCTTCATGCTGACGTCGGGCCGACCCGAATTCCTCGATGCGGTCTGGCCGCTCATTACCGACGAAAACAAGCAGATCAGCCTCAACGCACTGCGCAATTGCCGACGGTTCAGACCGTCGATCCTTGGAAAAGACGCCAAGAAGAAGATCAGGTCCTTGTCTCCGAAGGCGCGAATTATCGTACTGAGCGAGATAGCCTCGCACAGCGGCATGGATGGCCTCGATCTTGCGACTGCGATTGCTATGAACGACCCTGACCCTGAGGTGCAGGCCTCAGTTGTCGATGCGCTAGCATTCCGGCGCGCGGACCGCCATGTTGCCGATGTGTTGCGAGAGGCGGGCGACAAAACTTTCGACCTGATCGCGAGCAAGGGCCTCGTCGATGAGGTGACGGACGAATTGGTCAGAAAAGGACTCGTGGCGGCGCAAGAGCGGCAGGAGGTGGAAAAAACGTCGGCCGCTGATCGGTTGCGTGTGATTGTGTACTCGCGGAGCACTGAGGACCACAGCGCCGAGCTGTCCAACATCATCAGCACGATGGAAATCGAACAGAGGCAAGACGCCAGGGTACAACTCATCTATGAAGCGCGCAGCCGTTATCCGTGTGCGGTCGTGGACGGCCTCCTGGCGCGCGTACGCGCGGGCCGCTCACTGTTCTATGGCGCGGACGATATTCTGGCGTCCGCCGGGTTCACTCTGGAAGATGAAGCGCTGCTTCAACTGGCGCTGGCTAATCCCACCTGCCATGACGATCGCGCGGAAGCTGCCGCCTCAGTGCTTGGGCCGGAGGCCGTCGGCCGCTTGGTTGACGCGTTGCTCGACGTTGGATCGCGTCTGCGAGTAGGCGACAAATACGACCGCGCAGCAGGTGAAACTTACAGAGGGATGGAAACCCGCATCGCACATGTGCCGGGTCCAAGCCTCGTTGCCGCGGTCCTTGCGCGCTCGACGCAGGCGGACAACGGAGGGATAGTGCGCTTGGCGGATCTGCTCTCACGCCATCCCGACGGCGAGACCGATCGCGGCAGGTCCTTCGACGCGGATTCGGTTCGGGCTATTCAGAGCCTAGTCGAAGACTGGGGCAACCGCCTGCTCGCTTCGGGCGACGCGAAGCGCTGGCAGAAGGCCCATATCGCGACGCTTGCGAGCCGCGTCCCGTCGGTGAAGCTGTTACCCCTTTTGAAGCGGCTGCTTGACGACAATCTTGAGCGCTACAGAGCTTTCCGGAAAGAGGCCGAGGCCGCCAGATGGCGGCCGTGCGAGGCCGTGAACGAGGCTCGTTGGCCATTGACTCATGAATATCAGCGCGCCTTCCTGGCGATCAAAACGTCGGAAACAGCCGCAATAATGCAAGAGTATCTAACGGACGAGCATTTTGGTGCGCTCGCCGCGCGGGTGCTTACCGATCAATGGAGAACCGTGAACGAACCACCGACAGAAAAGCACATTCTCGGTGGCATTGACTTCTCGGGTGTGAAGGAGAAACGCACGGCTCGCGCTATCAATCCTGACGAGACTTCGGCGGAAGCGGAAGTGATATTCTCCGCGATCGAGCCGCTGATCGTGGAAGGCGTCACGGACGAGCAGAAGAAACTCGCCGTCGAACTTGGCATCGTCGCCTCGCAGCTGCCGCACGGAAGGCGCGATAGCACCATCCGTAAGCTCATCACCATCGCGTCGAGGCGAGCACGCGCCGATCTACTCCTCAGCCTTGTACTTTCTGGCGAGGAAATCGACACGAAGGCTGTGACCGATGGCATTGCCGAGACCTTCGAGGCGGCCAAGACTGAGACTTGGATAATGACGCAAAGTGAGGGCTATGAGCTCAAAGCGTGGTTGCGCCTCTTGCCGTTCGTGAACCGCCCCGCAGAGGCTTTGGCCGTCGTTCACGGCATGCCCCCTGCGCAACGTGAACCTCGCTTCTTGGAGGAAATGGTAGGGGCCTTCGCCGATTCACCTTTGGAACAAGCTGAAGATGTCTTGTTCAAGCTGGCCGAAGAAGATGCGCGCTTCTATGCGAGCCATCGCTGGCGAGCGACCGCCTTCCGGCTTGGGACAAGGTCTTCAGCGCGTCGTATCCTCGATCTGACCGCCCAGGGCGCCTTTGAAGACAAGTCATTGGATAATTGGCACCTGGCAAGGGAGCTCGGGAGCCTGCTTGATGCTCACCCCGATTTGCGGGCTCATGTGTACGGCCTGTTGAAGGACGGGCCGACCTCGCCCGGAATTGCGACGCTTGCCCGCGTCGTCGCTGAAACCCCCGACGAAGAGGGACTGCTCTTGCTGGTCAGATTTGAGAACGATCACAAGCGTTCCTTTATCGGCTGGCGAACCATGGAAAGAGTCATCACCGAACACGTACCGTCCGAAAGTTGGGAAGGCGCGTACAACGTCGTGCCGGTCCCTGTTGCCGAACTTCGCCGGAAGCTACTCGCGATTGCCACAGATGGAAGCGGGTCGGAAGTCGCTGCTCGCTGTCTGAATCAAATTGACTTGATCAGGGATGAATACGGATTGCCCGAAGCCGAGCCTCGTCATCCCGATCTTGTATCTGGAAAGTCGTGGCCGATCATGATCCCTGACCCCCATATGAATGAAGCAGAGTAAATCATAGAGCGAACGCTGTCGGGACGTTTCGTGATTGGCTTGGAGCGATAACTCAGAAGCATCAGCAAAGTCTGTTATTGGCCGAATGGGGAGTGTTAACCTATGCTGATGGGGTGGCTACAGAAGCTGACGACCCAAAGCTGACGTTCCGGGAAATGCTGCCTAAGTATAATTATCTCATATAAAAAGCAATACGTTAACGATTCCCAGGCAGGCGCGTAATTAATCACCCGGGCCCCAACATCTAATAACTGTTAGGCAGTCGAACGTATGACGCGTATCCAACTAGCCACCTGGAAGCGGTGCAATATCGAGGGCTTGAGTATCGTACCTAGCCTGTGCGGCGAAAGTCACGATTTCTATTTCCGGGACCATAGGTATGTTCTTCGCCTTCCACGAAAGCCAAAGCTTAAGAACGGGAAGTCCACCTCGCAAGACATAAAGCTGACATCTTGGCGAAAGAAACAAGGCAGAACAGTTCCGCTCAAATACACCGTGCATCGGATAGATATAATCCTCGATCATGAAAAAGAGTTAGCGGTTCCAGGAAAGAGCCTTGGAAAGGTTGATCCATGCACCTTCCCAAAACGAAAGCAAAAACAGTTGGAGAGATTAGTCACCAAGAGTGAGGAGTCAATTTTAGAGGCATTTGAGTATTGGAAACAAATAGTCCGTTGGAAAACAGGAAACAGCGGAATTTCTCCACCTTTCGAATCCAACCTGCATCATGGTTGGTCCTCCTATCTGATCGACTTGAAAACTGAACAAAGGTTCTATGCGGCCCCCCATGTCATGGTTGTCTTGAGCGAGACCCCAATTACTAAACGCCAATGGAACGCTGTTGGAGCCGCTTTGACCAGCCAAGCTCTTCCTCCAATATGGGAGAAATTCTACATTGAGGCACACCACCGCCGCGGAGTGCACGACTATCACGGAGCAGTCATTAGTTTGGCGGTGGCGATAGAATCCTCCGTTAGATGCCTTATGGAAAGGCATGTTCGCGAGCCGCCGAATGATGAATTTGAAAAGATGGTTAACCGCATTAACCTTTCTCAGATCTTGGACCGATGGAAACAGCTGGGATTCAACTCCGCTTCTTGGGTTAAGAGCTTTGACAAGAAGTGGATCAAATATATCGTAGACACTCGAAATGGCATAATGCATCGAGGTTTGTACGAGGCAGTGGACTCAGTCGCACTCCACGAGTGTTTCAGGGCTGCTCGGATTTTTCTTGATAAGGTAGCAAATGAATTGTCTAGCAATGCCTAACAATCGCTTCGAGACCGACGTGCCTACACTTCGCTTTAGCACGCCGCAAAGCCGGACGTTAATACATCAGGATACTATCAAT
>NZ_PDOG01000005.1:76823-147560 GCF_003202205.1 Halomonas sp. LBP4 | reverse complement strand
GCCGAGACCGGACCCGCGTTCATCCGGAGTACACGCCCGGCGCCCCTTAACTCAAGCATTATATCAGCACATGATGAAGGACCGCTTCTGGCCGAATTGAGAACATCAGACTTTGCTGATGGGGGTGCCTGCGGCAGCTAATGTTCGAGGCTGTGTGAAAACGCTTGGAGCGTCTCGGGCCGGTCAAAATTGATCAAAAATGGTGCTCTCTCGCGCATTCTGAGGTAGTTGCAAGGCAAATTCTCTCCAGATTTCGCGTACAAGCACCATCTTCAGGAGAGCCGAGGAGTTTTCACACAGCCTGGATCCACCGTGGACGTCCCAGCAAAGACTGCCAGCATGATAGTACAATAATAGAGTGCGCAGTCTAATCACTGTTAGCCGTCATTGGTCGAGGTCTCCGATGGAACCGAAGGACATCGCTTACGCTGTAGGCATATTTCTCACCTTCGCAATCGGCGTTTGGAATCTTGTACAGAACTACCGGAATACGCGCCGAACGAATTTCATCAACACCGTTACCAGTCAACGTGTGAAGTGGATCGAACAGCTCCGTCAGGACATCTCGACGTTCTCTGGCCTTACGTACACGTGGTCCGCCTCGAATATGGAAGGGAAGCCTCAGGAACCCGAGATGGTTCGGGAGATTGACCGGCTCCGGCACGTAATTCGCCTGCGTCTGAATCCGCGAGGAAAACACGATAGCCGGATAGAAACGTTACTGGAAGAGATACCGAAGTACACCGATCCAGGCCAGAGCGCGAAGCTCGCGGCAGCATTGACAGACCTTACAACCACAACTCAGTTACTTCTCACGGAGGAGTGGGAAAAGGTGAAGAAGGAATCAGAGTATGGCAACCTTCAGAGCGGTAACGGATAACTCAGGCGTTAAGTGGCAAAGGAGTCCTCTCATATGAAACCAAATGTGACAGTTTTTGCCCTGGCGCTTTCGGTCCTGCTTTTATCTGGATGCGCCGGGTTCGTCAGGTCTGATGTCGCAGTATTTCACCAGCTCGGCGAAACGCCAGCTCCGAAAACATATCTCCTTGTCCCGCTAAGAGGACAGGAAAGTAGCCTTGAGTACAAGACCTATGCTGAGCTAGTCCGCAAAGAACTCGGTAAATATCAGTACAGAGAAGTATCAGGAGACGAAATACCTAATGTTGTAATCGCTTTCAGTTACGGCATTGACAGTGGAAGAGAAAAGCTTGATTCCATCCCTGTCTTTGGTCAAACAGGCGTCTCATCCTCCACCACATACGGTACGCTGAGCACTTATGGAAATTACGGAACATATTCCGGCACTACAACCTACACGCCGAACTACGGCATAGTTGGTTCTTCCACCGTATCGAGAACGGAATATGGTCGAGGTCTCTGGCTATATATCATTGACGCGAGCAGCGTAGGGACGGAAACCCTTAACGTTCTATATGAAGGAAGCGTCAGGAGTTCCGGCTCATCATCCCAGCTATCACGAGTGATGCCAGCGATGATAGAAGCTCTCTTCAAATCATTTCCTGGAAAAAGTGGCGAAACAAGAAGAGTGCTGGTTCCAATGCAGTGAGCGAATTGCCACTTAATAAGCACGTGGAGTCAGACTCTCGACGTTGGCGCTTCGCTCCACCTCCGCTCGCCGTTCACACGAAGCGTTATATGAGGACTCTCTGGAAGTCCGCTTCTGGCCGCATGCCGAACTTCAGACTATGACTGTGCTGTTGGACTAGGTGCGGCAACTGATGACCCTAAGCGGCAGGTCCGGACAATGCAGCCAGCGCGCTCATTGGTGTTATGCGGAGGTCTAAATGTATAGACATGAGATATCGCGTTTTACACTAGCGATCTGGTTATTGTTGCTGACGCAGGTCGCTGCAGCTGAATCCTCGAGAATTTTAACCTGCACGGTTAGTGGGGACTCAAAACTCGAGCAACGAGTTGTGAAGCTAACAGTTATTCCACCAAAGCCCAATGAGAATCTCAATCTATGGGCTCTGACCGAAAAGAATGAGCCTGGAGTGCTGATCAAACAAGCTGTCGGTAAAGGAGAGATTGAAGTAGACTACGGCGGCCATACAGAACGGCGAGATTTGTTTTTCTTGAGTATCGGAAATGAGAATGGCTCATCACACGTCGCGTTTTGGTTGAGAGAGGGAGTGTTTCAGCATCCGAATTTTATCATAGTTGATGTATGGAAACCTGATATCTCGGTCCAGCTTATGGAAAGCGTGGAGCCCCAGCCGTATCTGACAGGAAATTGCAGTAGGTAAATATATGGTTGCGTGCCAGAGGAACGAGATAGCGGATAAACCGCATAACCCGATGTCGACCTTCGCCACGCTCCGCCTGAGGGCCAATCGCTTTCGGAACTGCGGCTCCCAGGCCATTTTCTCCAAGTCGATCCTGATTCGCCGGGCTGACGACCGATCACCGACTTGGTATCAAAGGTGACGACATGTGGGCGCTAAATCCGATACAGTATTCGACGCTGACAAATAACCTAATTTAGGGCGCCGAGATGCGAAGTTTTTTCAAGAGGTGGTTTTTAGCGATTATGAAGGTGATGATATTAATCGTCGATACATTTGAAGAGTCTATCATTACCAACGTAAGATACGATGACCAGTTAAAGAGAGAGGTGGTAAAAGAGAGGTTTAGGGTTTTTGTAGGATATATTGTCATTGTTATTTTGATGACGCAGTTGTTCCATTTTTTTTCCTGACAAGGATGATTTTTCATCAACAAAAGAAGCTCTTTCTGGCTTCGTTATGGGCAACCTGGTTGGTGTGTTGCTATACATTGCTCGCGATAGGAATCCTGCTCTGAGTTGGAAGGGGTTAGAGTATCAGGATAAATTTATTTTGATAGGCATAGCGATTGTGGGACTTGTTTTACCAGGTGTTTTGTTGTCGGGTCGCTTAGGGTTTCCAGCTACGGTAGGTGGATTAACAGCATACACTGTAACTTTACCATTTTTCTACGAGCGATGGAGAAATGCTCGGATCGATGAAATCAATGATGTAAAGATCCAGATAGAAGTTGAGAGGCAGGTAGAAGCTAAGATTTGCGAGGGTTGCTCAAGGTATAAAGTCGATAGGTAACTTTCAAGGATGTTGGGGGTTTGCGTACATCATCCCGGCTTATTCATGAGGGTGGCCTGAAAACGAAGATAGCGGATGGTATTCTCTTGAGAAATCAGTACGTTCCACCAAGAACCTGATTCAAGAGGACCATCCGCTATGGGTGAAACTGTATCCACCATGACGCCCTCCTTCAATGGCTCTGTCCGCGTCGAGCTGAGCGGCCAGCGCACCACCAGCGACAGCGGTGCCTTGCACCTGCGTGAAGCCCTCGACAGCAGCGGCGTCATCGCCGCGCTTGAGGACCATCTGGTCGATCCACGTGATCCGCAGCGAGTCCGTCACTCGCTGGCCAGCCAACTGCGCACCGTGGTTTGCAGCGGGCCATGGGCTGGATCGATCTCAGCGATACCACCACGCTTCGGCGTGACCCGCTCTGGCAACTGGCCTGCAGCGATGCGCGTGGGACGACACCTTTGGCGCAGGACCGTCCGTCTCAAGCCCCGTTGTCGCGGCTGCTGGCGTGCCTGGGCAGTGACGACAACATTGATGTTGTCCACGAGAGCCTGCTACGGCTGGCGATCTGGCGACTGACCTCGCTGAATGGCGGCGAACGGCCGAAACGCCTGACGCTGGATATCGACGGCCTGCCGATCGAGGTGTTCGGCCAGCAGGGTGGGTCGGTCTTCCATGGCCATGTCGGCGCGCGCATCTACTCGCCGCTGATCGCGTCGCTCGCCAGTTATTGGCAAGAAACGAGATTTGTGGCTCCATCATCGCCCTGGTGAAGTCGATGGGTAACGGCGAGGACACGCCGAAGTTCTCCGCCGCGGTGCTGCTCGGGATCGCCTACGCCATCACCATCGGATCCATGGCCACTCTGATTGGCCAGCCGCCCATGGCATTGATGCGCGCCTACATGGAGGACTCCCACGGTTTGTCCATCGGCTTCGGTCACTGGATGCTGATGGGCGTGCCGTTCTCCTTCGCCATGCTGCTGGCATGGTTCGTGCTCAACAAGCTGGTGTTCCGCGCCGAGGTCGATGATATCCGGGGTGGCCGGCAGTTGATCGAGACCGAACTTAAGAGCATGGGCCGGCTGACGCTGGAAGAGCGCCGTGTGCTGATGGTCTTCGCCGGCGCCGTGTTCTGCTGGGTATTCCTGCCGCTGATTGCCAAGATTCCGGTGGTGCAGGTCGCGATGCCCTGGCTGTCGAACATCAACGAAACCAGCGTGGCGATCCTCGCGGCCATACTGATGTTCGTGATTCCAGCATCGAAGGGGAAGGGGCCCTGCTGGAGTGGTCGGCCACCCACGACGTGCCCTGGGGCGTGCTGATCCTGTTCGGGGGCGGACTGACCCTCTCCGCCCAGTTCACCGCCACCGGCCTGAGTGCCTGGATCGGCGAGAGCGTCTCTGGCCTGGCCGGCATGCCGCCGATACTGGTACTGGTGGTCACGGCGGTGGTGATCATCCTCCTCACCGAACTGACCAGCAACACTGCCACGGCCGCGGCGTTCTTCCCGATCATGGGCGCCATCGACGTCGGACTGGGGATCGAGACCTTCCTGATGACCATCGTGGTGACCTTCGCCGTCAGCTGCGCATTCATGCTGCCGGTGGCAACGCCCTCCAATGCCGTCGCCTTCGCCACGGGGAATCTGCCGATACGCCACATGATCCGTGCCGGCATCTGGCTCAACATGATCGGCCTGCTGGTGATCATGGTGGCGCTCTACACCATCTTCCCCCTGGTGTTCGACGTCGCGTTCTGAGCATGCACGCAGGGTATCGACGGCGCCCGAGTGGCGCCGTCCTCGCGTCTGGTGTCTGTCAGTTGCTCGATACCGCCGCTGGTGTACCCTGACGCCATCGCTTTCCCCTCGACGAGCCGCGTATGACCCAGGCCACCTATCGCCACTACCCCAGCTTCACCCGCCGCTATGTCCGCTCGGTCATGAAGATGCTGGGCCTGCCCAAGAAGCCCCGGATCGAGGCTGAGATCTTCGGAGAGATGGTGCACGACGAGCAGGTTGTCCACTCCATCAATGGCGAGATCCTGATGCTGGAGTGGCATCACGGCCGCGAGGGCAGGGTGGTGGTGCCGGAGCCGTCGCTGTCGGAATGGCTGCAGACGGTGCAGCTCAGCAGGGTCCAGGGCGACGCCTGGTCGTGGCCCTGGGAGTTCAGCTCCCTGTCGTTCCCAGCCAAGCAGATCTTCCACGGTCATTCGGTGCACGGCGCCCTGGTGGCGTGGCTGGACTCGACCATGCTACCGGCCCGCTACGAGGCCTTCCTTAGCGCCCACGGCAACATGCACGGCGTGGACATGCAGGGGCTCGGCGACCCGTGGCTGATCGTCGCCATCCACAACCCGCTGGACACTCGGCCCGGCCTGAATCCGACCATGCTGCGCGGTGCCTTCCGACCCTCGCAAATCACCGACTTCATCAACCGCGAGGCCATCGAGCATGCCGGCGGACATGCCCAGCCGCTGGCCGACCAGGAGGGCATGATCCTGCGCGCAGTGGTGCGCTACGTGCTGTCGCTTGGCATGTACCTCTCGGCCTACCCTGAAGCTCTGTCGTCCGGCGTGCCGGGCTGGATGAAGAACAAGCACCCGGAGGGACGTAAGGGCGTGCCCTTCGCCCATATCGGCTACGACCGTGAGGACCGCGAGCTCAAGGCTGCCATGACCGCCCCGCGCACGGTAGCGCCGTACTGGCGGCAGCTGCGCGACGAGCGCTTCTACCGAGGCAAGTGGGCCGACCATCGGCGCGGCAGCCGCTACGTTCTGGTCAGCGGCTACGAGGTGGGGGGCGACAGGACGGTGGGCGTGGGGGCAGCCGACCAGGTGACTTGAGCCGGCGGCAGACTCCCGCGGCCATACTGGGTGACATGCCGATCTCAGGGAGGAGAGCCTTATGATGGCGCACACCCACCTGAAGGCCCGTCAGCGGGCCGAGCGCCATGCCCATGCCGAAGGCTCGCCCTGCGAATCCATCGAGCGCTGAGCTGGCTGCAGCGCGCCGATGAGTGCGACGACGAGGACGGCCGCTTCATCTTCCTGTGGATCGCCTCAATGCTGCCTACGCCAATGACCTCGGCGACATGCGAATTGCCGAGGAACGCCTTTTGGGGGAGTTTCTGCAGCGCCTGAGCCGGCTGGACGAGCAGAACCGACTCTACGAGCTGGCCTGGCGGCGGTATCCCACCGCCATTCGCCTGTTGCTGAATAACCGCTACGTCTTCCAGCCCTACTGGGATCACCAGAACGGGCTCGCCGGCAGCGACGACTGGGAGGAGCGCTTTGCCGCGGTCAGGCTTGCGGCCAATGCCGCCCTGGCCCACCACGACACCTGTACCGTGCTGAGCATCGTCATCCAGCGGCTCTATACGCTGCGCAACCAGCTGATCCACGGCGGGGCGACCTGGGGCAGCTCGGTGAACCGCGAGCAGCTGCAAGACGCCAACGGGATCATGGGCGACGTGGTGCCGGTGATCATCGAGATCTTGCTGGACAACGCCGGCGAGCACAGGGGCGATGCCTGCTACCCGGTGCGCTGACCGGAGACATACACCATGCAGGAGGTGAACATGAAAGCCAGTGCCTGGCGGGGAGGCTCCCGCATCAATCCGACCTACGGCATCCGTGTGGGGGAGGCCAACAGGGTGGCTTATTTCAAACAAGGCTGGACCAGTATCGAGGTGTCCACTGATGCTGGGCAAGATCACTACAGACCAGATACCACAGCGGATCGTTGTGTAGCGTGGTGGTGTCGCTCAGATCGATCCACCCTATGGCCCGCTGCACGATGATCGTACTCAGCTGACTGGCCAGCGAATGATGAATACGTAGCGGATCGCGGGCATCGACCAGGTGAGTTTCCAACGCGTCGATGACGCCACTGCGATCAAGGGCCTCGCGCAGCAGTAACGCGCCAGAATCACTGCTCGTGGAGTGGCCACTCTGTTGGACGCTGACAGAGCCGTTGCAGGAGGAAGTCCAGGGAGATACGCTTTCACCCATGGCGAATGGCCTCTTGGAATCGTGTTCTTTCCGGAACTGACTGATTCCGTTTGAGAATACCATTCGCCTTCTTCTTTTTCAGGCCCGCCTGGTGAATAACCCGGGTTGAACACGTAAGCAAACGTATGGGGACGGGGAATGGGTAGGTGGATTGCATGTGCGTTGGCGTTGGCCCTGGCGGGGTGCGCGGCTAACCAGAAGACCATGAGCCGTGATGAGTTTATCAACACGACCCAGAGGAGTTACGAAGGCGTCACAGAGCGGGAGTTCTATCAAGCGGCGGAGCGACTTTTCACGCTCTCGGATGGTGATGACACGACCTTTGCGTACCCTGGCGAGCATTCGATGGTGGCCCAGCGCAATTGGATGATCTATCTCGTTCTATCCTTCACACAAGGCACTCATACCTGGCAAATCGCGACTGAGCCGACTGATACAGGTCTCGACGCCACCGTCTATGCATCCATACAGTCGGGGGCAGTGCATGGCATGATAGGAGGAAGGGGTGGCGCCTCCACGAGCACAATCCCCACAATGCAGAACATCGTGAACACCCCGGCGGTTTACGAGTTGTTCTGGTCGCGTATGGATTATCTTCTCGGCAAGAGCGAAAGCTGGCCGACCTGCGACGACTGGAAGGCGAAGCTGCGTCAGGGCGAAACCTACGGCCTAATTGAGCCACTTTGTTTGGCAGCAAACACCGATGACCTCTTGCCCGAAGAGCTGAGATAACCCCAGGCGTTCAGCCACCAGCCTGCGTAAAGTTGGCGAACATGGTGGCCCATTTCGACCAGATGGGGATCGTGGAGGTGCGGCCAGGACCCAGTGGGGGTGACCCGACATCCTGTCGCTGATGCAGGTCGAAAACAGGGGAGGCCGCGACATGACGCCCTGGAGGATTTGCCCCCGCCGCAACAGTCGGAGGGCGTGGGAAAAAGGGCAGGGGTCAGGCGGCCACGCCCTTGTAGCGGTAGATCCTCAGGGACCGCAGGAAGGGCTCTTGCTCGAGGCGTTCATCGCTCCGCACCTTGCGGGTACGTTCCTCCGGCGGGAACGGAGGGGGCTGATTGTGATGCGGTAGCTTCCCGTTCTCGCTGGGGATGAAGAGGGGCAGGGCGAGGTTCATGGCCCGCCGGATCCGGCCATCGCGCAGCGGCTCCTCGTAGAAGAGGTTCACCCGCATCAGCGGCGCCTGATGCTGCACCTGGGCGAGCGGTTCGCTGGATGGCAGACCGGCCAGGGCCCGGAGCTGGATCTGGACGTGCGGCTGCTCGGCACCCAGGCCAATGAGCATCTGTTCTGCCTCGCGTATGGTGACCCGGCGGATCGACCGGCCGCTGGTGTACCAGGCCAGCCGTACCCGCTGCAGAGGCTGCTCGGCCGCGGGGATGTGGCGCCAGCACTGCTTCAGGTGCAGGCGTGCCAGGCCCGACCCCTTCATGTGGTCATGCAGGTACGGGTGGCGGTACGGGAGAGAGGCCTTGAGCTCTGCGATCATCCGCTGGTCCTCGTCCTTGATGGCTGCGAGGGTGTCGGCAAAGGTGTGCTTCGCGGCATTCACGCGGCCTACGGCCTCCATTACCGGCTCTGACGCGGCCATGAGGCCGACATAGGGCCGGGTGGTTCGACCGTCCTGGCCGTCGATGTACCAGAAGTCAAGGAGGGCGGACGCCAACCAGTCGGCGTCGGGGCGCGGGGCGTCCAGGGCCCATGCCTCGCCGGGATGTGCTCGACAGATCTCCACGAGTTCACCGGAGGCTTCAACGACCTGGTCGAAGGCCTCCTCGATGTCGTGCAGGAGCTTGTACTGACGGTTCATCGGCGCCTCCCGAGAACTGTATGTCCCAACAGTATAGCGCGATGAACAGCATTTACACCAAATCACTCTTGAAAAAGGCGTGAAATGATCGCAGAGAAGCCTCGCCGTATCGTCAGTACGGAGAGGTCACATTCCCCGAGGTAGGATCAGGCCAATACCGGCAACGAGGACCAGGTTAGCGATCGAGGTAAAGGCCAGTTTCCTCCCAAAGCCGGGCTTCCGGGTCTTGTGCCGGAAGAGATGGCGAGCAAGGTAGCTGCCGGGCCAACCTCCAAGGAATGACACCGTGAAGAGCTTCGTCTCTGCGGTGCGATATGCGCCGCGTTGTGCAGACGCCTTATCCCACCAGAACATCATGATCGCGATGAGACTGAAGCCGGCGTACCAGGTAGCAATGTAGTGCATGATGGCCTTGCGAAGACATAAGGTCGTGGCCGGGGGCTTACCCCCATGCCACAAACCGGAAAGATCGGACAGTTTCAGGGGCGAACGTCAACCAGCCGGTACAGAGCTAGCCATGTCCGCCATGGGAAGGTCTAGGGATCAGTAGCTCACCACTTTGGAAGGCTGGTAATGGTGAATCCAATCGGCCAGGGTTCGCTGCTGGTGTTCGGTACAGGTGGCGAAGCCTGAAAACTGCTCGTTGGCAACTTTGAGCTCGTTGAATCGGCCCAGCGAGTCGCGGTAGTAGAGGCGCCGCTTACCAATGCCACCCAGGAGGTTGCTGACGCGCTGAACCACGTTCTCGGCGTCATTGGCGACCGATCTACCGCCGTCATCACGGTCAGCAATCATCACGAACATGTCCGTCTCAAGCAGGACATCAAAGCTCGCTTCCATCTTCATGGTTCCCCTCGCATTCCCGTCGATTTACCAAACCGGTTGGCGTTTATCTTGGCCGCCTTTTTCCGGTATTCGCTGCTCTCGTCAAAGAGATAGGTCTCAGTGGTGATGGCTGAGGCATGACCCAGCAGGATCTGGATCTCGCGAATGGTCATGCCCGAGTTGTAGAGGTCCGTCGCGAACGTCCGCCGTAGATCGTGGGGCGCAATGCTGACACCAATCAGGTTCCCTGCCTTCTCGCGGATGGTATCCAGACGGAGGTTGATGGTCGATTCACTCAGCCCCTTCTTGGTGATGCGCGGCGTGTCGCGGTTGTTCCAGATGGGGGTAAACAGTGCCCCCGGCTGGTGCCCGCGGTACCGGTCAAGGTAATCCGCCAGGCGATCCCAGACGCTGGCAGGGATCTCGAGTACCCGGTCCTTGTTGCCCTTGCCGGTGATCTTCACTTCGCGGGTGCGCTCATCGATGTCCTCGATCTGCACCCCCACCAGCTCTGCGCGGCGCATGCCGGTTGACGCCAAGAGGGCTACCATCAGGCCGTCTCGACAGTGTAGAGCGGAATCGACCGAATCACATACATCCAGCAGCGCACGTATCACTTGTTCGGGATGGGCCCGGCCGCCGGGCAGCCGCTTGTACTTCAGTGCCTTGACCGAGCGGATTCGCTCGACGTCCTCATAGGCCATCTGCTTGAGACCCCAGGCCTCCTGGGCGACCCCGCGCAGCAGGGCGCGATAGGTGTTGCGCGTTGCGGGGCTCAGGTCCTTGTCGCGTTCTGCCTCCGCCTTGCGCTGGAGGTTGAAGATGATGTCGCTGACGATGTCCTGGGTGAGGTCCTCCCAGTGGACATAGTCCATGGGGAAGAGCTGCTCGGGGTGGACCTTTCGAGAGTCGCCATCCAATGACAGTTTCGGTGGCTTCGGGGCGCCGAGCATCAGGGCCACGCGGTTCAGCTGACTGCGCTTGCTGACCCGGGAGGTCTGGGCGGCCTGGGCACGGAGGTGACGGAACGCCGGATTCTTGCCGCGAGGCAGCGGGACCGGTGAGATCCGAATCGGGATCTCGTCATAATCGACAACCCGGTGGCCATGGGTGATGTGAACGGCGGTGGTGGGTACCGATGACGGCGAGTGGCTGGCCGCAGGAATTACATGGTGGTCATCGTCCATGACGAAGTCCTCATTCCGCTGGGGGCCATGGAGCCAGGCTGACAGGTGCCCTGCTCTCTGGCTAATTCAATCTATTTATAACAGGTATTATATCAATATTGAATACAGGGTAGACGAACCCTCCAGGCCTGTCACCTACCCTCTTGGGCGCGTTGGGCGCACCACTTCGTGACCGACGGGTCTGTGATCCTGCCGGGGCTTTCGTCCGGCCAGTCGATCGCCATCGTATCTGAGCAGTCTATGCTCGCCATTTCTATTTCTATTCAGTGGCTTAGGTGACTATCCACACACAATCTGGCGGGCGCTACGCCAAATCTGAGCCGCCACCAGGGGTGTAGTGCCCTGGATTTCGCGTAGAAGCGCGTTTTTGGTGGCCGTTGACCGCGTCTACGGAGGCTTATGCCAGGCGGCGTCGGTCATGACCGCTCCTCGCCATCGATCGGAACCCATGCTTTGTGCTGACCAGGAAGTGTCAGTTATGCCCGGGTTATTTCGGTAGCCCCTAACTTCTGTGGAGTTGAGCTAACGGTATATAGCTGATTGCTACTTGCCCTGACTAGCGCCTTTCCGGAATACAGTGACGAGCGTCTTGCGGCCATTATCAGCCACAACCAGATATACAAACCGGCTGTCAGGATGCCCCCAGGCCTCGACGTTATCGGCCCTGCCGTGGCGCATGGCCTTATGAAGTAGTGCCTTCCTAGGGATCTCGACTCGTATCAAGTTCGGGTTCAAAAGCCTGGTTGTAAGGCTGCGCCAGGGGTTGCTCATCTCGTCTCCAGGATGGCGCTCTTCGTAGCGTTTCACTGCATGCCGCGTGATGTAAATCCGACCCAGCGCGGGAGTGTCGAGATACTCATGGATATCTAAATCATTGATACTGACAGTTATATCACGACTGTCACCATCACGGGCCATTTCTACCCATTCTGAGTTTCGGCTTACATCAATGTGGACACCCTCCATTCTTTGCCTCAGGAAAGCAGCATAGGGAAGTAAGTGCTTCTTGGAAGACCTTCCTTGGACAAGTTTCTTAATCGCCCCTTTCGACACCTTCAATGAATATCCTTTGCTGGAAGAGGGAACCCTGTCGAAGACTTGCTCCTCAAACAGTAAGTGCCTTAGGGCTACCAGCTCCGCAGCGATCTCGAGATCCTGGACGATGTCAGGGAGTGTCACATTCAAGACACCATGGCGAGAGTAGCCGGTCCACCAAGCAACGGAAACAGTTTGGTCAGAAAGGTCGATGGCTCGGGTTTCTATCTGCATCATGTTGATATTCCTGTGTTATTCCGGATGGGGTCGAGTTTCCTACAGCCACCCGTGGTTGTCGGTTCGGTTCCAGTATACCGGCTTGCCTGAGGATGCAAGGGCCGGCTGTAAGCGTCATGTGCATGTCCCGCTGTTCCATACTACATGTATCTGTTGTATAACGGTGACGCCAGCTTTCAATTCATTCAGATAGGTATGACGCCATGAGCTCACTGATCACCAAGTATACGGCGATGGAGCAACAGCTCCAGCACCTCAAGGAAGAAATGGCAAAGTTGGAGTCCGACCAACGTCTCCAGAGAGAGCTGGAGTTCAAGGACAAGCTTGTCAGCCTGATGAAGGAATTCGACAAGTCCGCTGCTGATGTATTTGCGTTGCTTGATCCCAGCGGTGCCGCTTCCAACAAGAGTGGATCTAAACGCCAGACTCAGCGTCGCAAACGGAAGTTGAAGGTTTATAAGAACCCTAATACGGGTGAGGTAGTTGAAACTCGCGGAGGGAATCAGAAAACATTAAAGGCCTGGAAGGAAGAATTCGGCGACGAAACCGTGGAGTCTTGGCTTGTCCGAGTCGAGGATTAGAGATAAAAAAACGCCAGGGGTTATCCCTGGCGTTTTGTTACAACCACTGAGTCACTGTTCTTCGTCATGACAGTCGTCTCTCACCAACAGCCGTAAAGCCTGAATGATGAAGTAGCCTCCTACCGAGAGAATCAGTAAAGCGCATGCTCCTACCGTAAGATAGAATGCGGAACTCATGGTATTACTCCTTGAGTTTAACTCTTTCTGCCAGGGCATGCAGCGCAATGGCTACTGCCCAGATGGCGAACCCCACCCCGAACAGGAAGGCGGCACCAGCTATGGTGAAGCTTCCGGTCGGATTGAAGACTGCGACAAGCCCTGCGGACATTGCACCAAGACCAATCTTGCGAAGGTCCCCTGCAACCACCTTGATAGTCCCTGCGCCGACTTTTGGAGGGCGAGCTTTTAACCAGCGAAGTAATTTGCGTTTCATTTTGAGCAACATAGGCGTCTCCTTTTTCATAAATAAGGAGAAGCCTTCCCCCGTGAGGGGTCAGGCCCCTCCGAGGGTTGAACTGCGAACCTATCGCAGCTGTATGGGTACTCAACTTCATACCCGAATAACTCAGCACCATGGGAATTCCAACGTTGCTGGTGGATTAACCGCAATCGTGCGGATCATTTCAGTGCTTGATGACCTTGATATCAGCTATCCCACCCCGTTGGGTAAGAAGTTGGCTGAGCAGGTCGGCCGCCACATCGGCGAACGGCCCATCTGCAGTCACGGCATTGTTCATGGCAATGGCCACGTTTAAACGCAGACATTGCCCCCAATCCATATCATTCCAGCGCTCTTGCATGAGCGCTACGTACTCCTGGCGCCCTCCATTCCAGCCGGTAGGCGGGCAGAAGGGATCATCGAGGCATGCACCTGGTTGAGTATGTACCTCGCGATAGGACCCGAATCCTCGGGGAAAATCATGGGTATTCATATCAATCTCCTTAGTGGACCTCCCTCCCCTGCCTATCGGCAGAGAAAGGAGGCGAGTCAGTCACCAGCGACAGCATCAGCTGTTCACCAGCGCTTGTGGGTTGACCTGCTGACGCAGGAGCCTGGGGTTCGGGAACCCGAGCAAACCCTGGGTCCGCATCACATCATTCCAGTCGACACCCTTGGCACGAGCAGGAATGGGCTGCTGCGGAATCAGGACCACGACTCTAAGGCCTTGAGCCTCGAGGCGAGTCTTCAGCACATTGGCTGAGCGCTCACCTGCGTGGCTCTTGTCCTTGTCGGCCCAGATGATGACCGTATGGACGCCCTGGGGCGGCTCGAACCCTTCGAGAAGGGTTGTATTGACCAAACACCAGGTCGGTATGCCTGTGGCACGAAACCCGCTGAGAGCGGTTTCGAGGCCTTCAGCAACACCGAGTACGCCATCCACCGGTGTGCCCATCCGAATGGCCCCACCTACGACGGACTTGTTGTCCGGGACGCTCATCATCTTTCGAGCGCTCTCTACTCTGGCTTTGCCGCCAGACTGGGAGAGGTAGGTGCGGTGAAGCGTGACGATCTCGCCATCCACGTTACGAATCGCGCAGATGATCGCGGGGTAGTCGCCCCTCTTCTTCCATTTCGTGATGGTGGTTTCATTGCCTTCTTGCGTGATCGTTTCCTCGACTTCCTCGAAGTACGGAAGGCCGGGGTGGAACCGCACACAGTCGCCCTCAAGTAGGACGCCCAGGTTGCGGAGTACGATCTTCCTGCTGGCTAGGTACTTCATGGCCGGCAGTGCACTCGGGCTGGTAATGGGAACTGCCTCGTACCAGACGCGCTCGATACGCTCCTGAATCTTGGCATTGTCGACCTGGGACTGCTTCGACGTCCGTTCCTGAAGCTCCCTGAGCCATTCGGGTGAGCGCTCCTCGAGGGAGACCACCTTAGAGGCCGGGGCGGTGGATACCTCAGGCTCTCTGCTCTCGGCCGAGGCCATGCGAGGAACTGAGGTCGCCTGTACAGCGCCAGCTGCCGATGGAGCACTCGAGGTAGGCCTGGCGATTGCCGGTGCCGGACTGCTCGAGCGATCAGCATGCTGCTGCTTGAAGGACTTGCTGCGAGACGGGCCAGAGGCATTCCCAGTCGGCCGGCGATGGCGGGGTTCGACTCCAAGAATCTTGCCCACCTCCTCGACGGCCATCCGGAAGTCCCAGTGGTTGAGCCACATCAGCAGCTCGAATCCATCTTTCTTGGGACCGCAGGTGTTGCAGATGCCCCCGCCGTGCTCGGCGAAGTCTTTCTTGAAGAGACGGAAGCCGTCTTTGCCTCCATGGACCGGACAGGTCACATGGCGGCCGAGCTTGCGCATAGCAGTTTCCAGCTGAGGCGCCAGCGCCCCAAGAATCAGGGGCCAGCGACCAGTGGCTGCTTCGCGCACGTCGTCGGTCTTGAAGTAGGTGTTGTCGTTCATGACAGTCTCCTTGGCGAAGAAGCCGGGATCGAGGCTTCCCTGAAGCCCGGCACGGTGCGGGATTCAGGGAAACCCCGACACCGGAACCAAGGAGGACTCCCCCTGTCGGGAGAGTGCCTCCCGGCGGGGGTGGGGTCAGAATGTGTGCCCAATATGCCGCCTACGCAGGAGCGTAGGGGTGGCGTCAGGGCAGCAGGTCAGAGATCAAGCAAGATGAGCAGCATTGAGCACATGCTCGGTACGCCGCTCCACAGATCGCACAATCGCTACGCGCTGAAGCTCATTCAACCACCGGACGAAAAGATACTCGCCGGGGGCAACAAGACCAGCCTGGTAACGAAGACGATAGGGGGTATGGGAGTTCATCAGTGTGCCTCCAATGAAGAAGAGCACACTCCCTACTGGGCATGTGCCCGCGGTAGGGTGGTAGGAAAAATGCTGATTGTTTGGGAAGGCCAGCGCTACCTTCGTTTCACTGCCAGAGGCAGAGAAGCCCTATTAGCATGGCACGATCACGAGCCATGGTAAAGAGGCCTCGGGTGGGGAAATAGGGGCTCAAAGAGCCCCCTTCCCTACTCGCCTACCTAAGCGGCGGCGGTCATCGGCACGTCGGTGACGGCCGTTTCTCCAGAGCGCTCCAGGCTCTCAACCAGCTCTCTCACCAGAGCCCCCGCGGTGTCCTCGAGTTCGGTTTCGAGATCACGCAGGAAGCGCCCCCAGACGACCCCAAGTGTGCGGGCGCGTTCAGGGTAGCTGACGCCAATCGACCGGTAGGCCTGGTTGACGAGCACCTCGATGGTGCCGGCCGTCTGGGTCGGCACCAGCTCCATCAGGGGTTGAGCAGTCTCCGTCTTCCACTTCCCGGTGAAGATACCCGGTGCATGGCTGACGAAGATGCCCAGCTCCCATGCTGCGGCATGGTCCTGGTCGAAGATCCCGAGCAGGCTCATCATGCCCCGTTCCTGCTGAGCTACGTACAGACGACGGAAGGCGGACGTCTCACGACGTGGCCGGTAAATCCGAGCCATGAGAGGTCGGAGAACCGCCGCTGAGTGGCACTGGAACTGCATACTCACGAAGGGCTCCTGATCAGGGTCATCGAGCTTCAGGAAGTAGTGCAGTCGTGTTGTCTTCGCATCCGCGGGGAAGCCCCACAGGCGAAGCCGGTTCTTCATGCGCCTGACGGCGTCATCGTGTGTCATGGCAACCTCCTTGGGTTGTAAGCGCCAGCATCCCAAGAAGGGATTCGGCGCCTGGTCAGTGAGGGTACGCGCCAGCAGAAGTCCGCTGGCATCTACCCTTCCTCATGCCTTGTCGGCTGATTCCAACCGCCAGGCCGCATACTGCTGTTCAAGCTGCGCCAGGATGGCGACAGACAGGTGCCCCAGATAGCGACGGATGTCGTATTCCAGGGCCGCCAGGAAGCTAGTCGCCTCATGGGGTGTGATCCCTGGTCCCGGGGGCATTGGGCCCTGGATAGGCGCTTGCTCGAGCACAACACCCAGTCCTTTGGGGCTGACCGACGATCGGAGATCACCATCCTCGGTGAGCGTGATCGAAATGCTGCTTTCTCTGGCGGCGAACCCATTGGCTAGCCCGAGCAGCAACCGGTTCTGTCGCCGGGCCCTGGCAGGGTAGATACCGGTATAAGCTCTACCCTGATAGAGCAATGTCGCAAGCGAGCAGACAGCCGCCCAGGGCAGCACCCCATGGAAGCGGATTCTTGCTTCTTCGGGATACAACCGACCGGCCGGCTGGCTCTCAACAGCGGACTTCACATAGCCGATGTCAGCGGGGAGCCCCGCGGCGACCACCAGCTCTCGCGTTACCGCCGGAATGTCGAAGGCGTTGGCCATGGAGACCTCCTGAGGGATGAATTCCAGGAGGCCTCCCCTTACGGGGTAGCACCCCCGGAAGGATAGAGACCACGAGGCGGCCTCAGGCCGCGCTCGCGCTAATGGCTGGCTGAGGACGAAGGCCGTCCCTGCCACCATGTTCACTACGGAGTTGCCGGATAGCCTTGGCAACCACCCGACGCTCACGTGAGCGGCCACCAGGTGCGTCGACACAGGCGAAGATCATGGCGTCTTCCAAGCCCTCACCGGTGTCACGCCGTGTGATAACGCACTGCAGACAGCGTTGCTGCTTTCGCCCTTCCGCAATGGCGTCGATGTCATCGACCAGCTGCTCAAGAGACCAGGATTTCAGCCTTTCTTCAGCGAGGAAGTCGAGGTGCGACGTGTAGCATCGGATCTCCACCGTGTAGCGTGGTGTCCGATAGATTCGCACGGTTCGCCAGACGCCTGAGTCAGCTTTCGCCGGCACGACCCTGCGGCACACACCGGTGATCTCCTCGACGTCCAGCGCCAGCCGTTCATGAACCTCATCCAGGAACTGGATCAGAAGCCGCTCCTGCTCTGTCGGCATCGAAGCCCCACCGGCAGCTTCCACGATGGGCAGCACCCCAGACAGGGTGAATCGACGGGACAGCGTGGGGCGCTCCTGCGGCAGCGAGGGCGTCTTGATCTCCATGGCCATCGACGGCTCCGCCGCTTCTACACGGTGGAGCATGGCACTGACCTCCTTGCGCATCCGTCGCGCATGGATACGGCGGAAGGGGCTGATGCCCATGTCATGGACCTTCTCTTCGGTCAGCCGATCCAGCTGGTGACGAAGGGTTGGAATCGTCAGCTGCCCTCCGACAGGACGAATGCCACATGGCAGGCCGTCACCATCACAGGTCAGTTCGAGCTTGATGCGAGGCAATCCGCGCCGAGTGAGCACCTGCTCAGCGTAGCGCTGCAGGGCGCCCCACTCGTCGTGTCGTTGGCTCTCGGTCATGGTGTCCTCCAGGGATAGGAGGGACCCTCGCCCCAACCGGGGAGAGAGCCCCGGTCGGGGTGGGTAAGAGCGTCAGGCCGCGATAGACGCCGGCGTGGCCGGATTATCGAGGAAGGCTCTGGCATGGGCCTCCAGATCCGCCAGGACGCCGGAAAGCTCATCGTTCATCAGGTTGATGCAGAAGCGGATGGCCTCAAGCATCGCCTCTGGCGTCAGCTCACCCGGGTCATCGCACCAGGACAGCCAGTGGGCCGTCCATTCCGGTAGTTTGTATGGCACCACCAGGCAGCACGAGTCGGGCCCGTAGGGTGGCTCGACGAAAGGCACGATTGGCACCTTCAGCTCGCCGTCATCGTCGTCGATTCCGTTGACGATGATGTGCAGCTTGTCCAGCATCCGGCGCCGACGAGCCAGCAGGACCGACTGAAAGCCGGAAAGCTCCGCGGGCTGGTTGTTGGGATGTAGGAGTTGCTGCAGCTTTTGCTCAATCGAGGTCAGATCCAGATCGCCGGCAAGCTCCAGACCAAGGAAGGTCTCGGAGCCCGCGCCGGGGTCGAACCGACCCTCCTCGTCGAACACGGGAAACGCCCTCACCAGATGCGTCGGGAAATGATGCAGCTGACTCAGGCAGAGCTCGAGGTGCGCCTGCAATGGCGGTTTTTCGACCGCTACGGTCTCTTGGATCATGGTGGTGCTCCTTTCAGCAGAAGGGACACGACCGCCCCAGGGGGCGAGTCGCCCCATGGGGGTAAGAGCCCCCAATGGGGGCTCGGGCAAGACATGCAGGTATCTCAGGTCCCTGGCTGGTTCTCGTGTAACGCGCATCCGGCCTCGGCATAGCCGAAGTCCGGTGGCACGGTGACACGGAAGTCCTCGAAGTCCTTGAGAGTAGCGTCTCGCATATCAGCGGGATCACGAGGAAGCGGGACAACACCCGGCTCGAGCGTGTAGGGGGCGCCGCGCAAGACTGACGAGCGCAGCACACCCACCATCGAGCCGGACATGTACCCCAAGGTGTGTTCATGCAGCACCACATACCGGGTGCTCGAGGGGCGCTTTCCGTCATGATTCCGGGCTGGATTCGCCATGGTGATGCTCCTTTCGATCAAAGGGGCACTACCGCCCCAAGGGGGCGGGTCGCCCCATCGGGGTTGGCACCTGCCCAGGGCAGGTGGCTTCAGGCAGCCACGTCGAGACGTGACCACAGCTCTTCCGTCAGCATCCGCGCATCGTGGCGCATCTGCTCGGCTAGAGCTTCGAGGGACTGCTGCCAGACTCGGTCAAGCCTTTGCAGCGAGGTCAATGACAGGCGCTCTTCAGAGACCAGGTCACTCCTGATACCCATCTCGACACTCTTCGCCAGGTCAGCGATCAGTGCGAGATCCGTTTCACGAAAGGCGATCTCCTCGGGGTTCCGGGGAGGGGACGACATATCGGCTTCGATATGCACCCGAACATCGCGCTCATGAAACAGCTCATAGGCATCGCATGCCAGTGCCATGTCCCGTTGGCAGCGTTTCGCCGCGAGCTCACGGTAGGCCGAAGGCGGCCCTCCTACCGTCACTGGTAGTTGGACCAGCGCCAGCAGCCGCTCACGCTGCAGGTTCCCCTGTAGCGTGACCAACGGCGGGCCGTCGGGCTCTTGGAAGGAATATGGCTCTGCGCCAAATGCCAGCCCATCCGGGTATCCGAGCTCCCGAAGGCGCTGACGGATGAAGAGGCTGTCATCGGTGCTGATATCGAACATGGAACTACCTCCTGGATAGCAGCATGGGGCCGGTCACCCCACAAGAGGAGCCAGTACCATAGAGAACGACACCGCGAACGCGGGACGTGGTTGGGGAGCACGCCAAGGACGCCGCGGCCGGATGGCCGTGGAGAGCTCAGAGAGTCACCGACAGAGGAACGGCACCCAAGGCGCCGGAGCGACGGGGTCGCTTGGGAATGACCTTACAGGCCAGGCCTGGGGTCACGGTGAGGAAAATGCTGATTGTTTTGACAGTGGCCAGCGCTTCCACTGCTTCACTCCCAGAGGGAGAGGAACTCGGCTTTCCGCATCGAGCTGGCGCCTTGGGCGACAACCCGCTGGGGAAAGCCCACCCCGAGGGGTGAGCTTGGGTCAGTATAACGCGGCGGGTGGAAAGGAACAGGTGAGATGGACGATAGTCCAGCGCCCTCAGGCTTTTCTCACTGCCATCAGCTCCTTGAACACCTCGGCGCAGTCGGCAACGACACGTCGACGCAGATCCTTGACGAACTGGCTGCGAGCCTCGGCTAACGAGGGGGTAAGCAGTTCCCTGCCCTCCTCGGTCTCCTCGGTCCACAAGACGAAGTCGAAGTCATCGTTCACTGTGGTCTGGTCGGTCAGGAGCGGCCCCTTCGAAGGGTCGACCCAGACGTCAAGACACAGTCCCCGATACGCCAGATCAATGAGGTCCAGGGCCTTACGGACCCGGGCTTGCCGGAACCGGTTCCTGATCCTCACCTGGGGCGTTTCATCACCTCCCTGGCTGGGGTAGCAGATCTCCAGCAGCGGGATGAGATCGACATGGTAGAACTTGCCTTCCAGGGCCAGTCCCGCAACCTCCTCCGGCTCGTAAGCTATGGAGCTGAAGATACTGGCCATCGGGTAGCCACGCGCCTCCATCTGGCGCCTAATAAAGGCGACAGGTGTACTTGCAGTCATGAGATTCTCCTCATAGGCATCGGGCCCGCTCCCAGTGGGGAGCGAGACCCGATGGGTGGTCAGCGCCACTCGGCGCTACGTCAGAACAGCATCCCCAGCTGTCCTTGGGCCCCAGCAGGGACCGAAGGAACCGCCGCGAGGCTATCAGGCGGGTCCAGCTCGAGCTCCCTATCCAGCCACATCTCCGTGACCTGCCGGCCGTCGATCGACCAGAGCAGTGCCGAAGAGATGCCACGTCCCGTGTGGTACCGGATTACCGGGTGTCCCGCATAGGCATGCCAGGTGACCTCTCGGTCATCGGCGAATGCCGTGGCAGTGACCCGATCTCGCCATGCCTGTGCCTCGGGCAGTGACAGAGGCGGCGTGCCCGGCAGGCCGGACACCAGGTCCACCCTGTCGGCACACACCATGCGATGGCCATTCACGGTCACCACCAGGCCTGCATGATCGCCGCGGGCACGCCGACCCTCGGCAATCGCGACCTCATCGTGGTAGACCAGGGTCATTTCGCCCTCGTACAGTGCCTCCGGCACCAGCCGATAGGCCCAGATGGTCGGCTTGTGCTTCACACCCCAGGGGCCGAAGACATTGCCAAAGGCCGTATAGCGGTGGCCCTGAAAGACATCTGACTTCACTGACAGTGGCTTGCCCTTCTTCGGATCGAAGCTGGACGCGGCCATGCAGGTGTTGATGTTCGCGAGCTCTTCCCAGCGTTCCGCCGGGACATCGATCGTGAGCGTCATGGAAAGCCTCCTTGGACGTAGAAAAAGAGCCCGCCCCCGGTGGGGGGCAAGGCTCCTGGGTGAACGGCCCCCAGAGGAGCCGGTCGGTATCAAGCTGCCTGGGCAGCTTCGAGTTCCTTCAGTACATCACGGGCCTCGTCGATCGCCTCGTACACCACGTCCGACAACACGCCGTCGAAGAAGCGGTCGGTGAGCGATCGGGTGAAAGGCGCGGAATGCACCCCTGCCAACTCCATCTCGGTGTCCAGCGTCTCCACGTAAGCGCTCAGGCCAAACAGTTCCTTCTGTCCCTTGGCCACCTCCGAGAGGAGCTCCATCACGGACTCGCCCTCTTCATACTCGAGGTCGAACTCGGAGATGCGAGTCTTGATGACCTCAACCTTGAAACGAGCAGTGCGTCGCGCCCAGACCACGGTCCCCTCGTCACGCTCGGCGAGCTTGATGTTGCGAAGCTCGGAGTCGATGGCGAGAGAGGTGCGCTCAAGATCGTCCCACAGCCATTGGATCAGGCGTTGCCACTGGCGTTGGTAGATCTCGAGAACCCCTTGGCCTTGGGTTGTCATGGCGGAGATGTGATCCCAGTCCAGCTGATCATCGATCCCCATCGAGTAGGCGTGGTGGTCGCCACACTTCTCACCCTTGGTGTAGATCTCGACAGTGTCGGCCTTCAGGGTGTCCATGAAGGTCAGCAGTTCCAGCAGCCTCTTCCCCTCCCTGCGCCCGACAAGGCGGGCATAGGCAGAGTCGTAAGGCGAACGGGCCTGCTCGCGGATCATGCGCCTGGCGAGGGCATGCAAATCCATTGCAGTGAGGCGCCCATACCAGGCCACCCCACTGCCCTGCACAAACCCCGAACACTCATGGAGTTCCAGGTTGAGCGCCGGGTAGCCAAGCTCCTGGAGTCGACATTTCAGATAGTACGAGTAATGTCCCATGGGACCTCCTGTCATCCAGGAGAGCCCTACCCCCTGACGGGAGTTGGGCCCTCGAATAAGCAAGGGCTCGGCTGAGCACCCGCTGTTTCATCACGCCGCTTCGGCGTAGCTGCCAGCCTCGGCAGCGGACATCTGACGGCGCACCTCATCGATTGCTTCGGCGAAGACCGAACGCCGGCCCTGGTTGAAGCCCATGCCCTTCTCGTTCTTGGGCACGAACCAGTACCAGATGCAGTCAGAGGCCAGCTCATCGCCGGTTTCTCGATCGAGTATCACCGCCTTCAGGTTGGTGACACGCCCTTCGTCGGCCGCCAGCGTCGAGAGGAAGTCCATCATGGCTTCTTCGTCCCATTCACAGGGTCCGATACCGACAAGGTCGTCATCGTTGAACTCATGGAGCTCGAAGCGATAACGCGCCGTCTCGAAGGACCAAACCTCGGCCTCCTCGACATACTCCGCCAGCTTGATGTTCTGAAGCTCCCCATCGATGGCTCGAGAGGTGCGCTTCAGATCCTCTTCCAGCCAGGCGAAGAAGTGGTCCCAAGCCCGCTCATAGACAGTCCAGCGCTTCAGGTGCAGATCCGGCTCCGAGGAGTCCTCTTCGACCAGCTCCTTCAGCTGCTCCATGTCCAGAGCGTTCTCGGGGTAAGCCACCCCCATGGCGTTCCAGTGGTGGTAGCGGCCGTCGCCCTTGCGGTAGATCTCGAGCGAGAGCTCCTGGCCAAGGCCGTCATAGAGATCGAACAGCTCGAAGAGGCGCTTGCTTTCGAGCCGGCTACGCAGCCGTTGGTAGGCGGACTGTTGTGGCGCATGGCCATCACAACCACTCACCTGCCGCTGGGCCAGGGCCCGCAGCGCAGCTGAATCGAGAATGCCGTACCAGGCCACACCATCACCCTGGCTGAAGCCGGAACACTCGTAGAGGTCCAGCTCCGTCGCAGGATAGGCGAACGCCTGGAGGCGGTTTTGCATAAAGGTGTTGTAGTGAGTCATGGTCGGGCTCCATCAACATGATGGGGCACCATTCCCCTAGCGGGGTGATGCCCCGCTAGGGAAGGGAAAGAGAAAGACCCCGGCATTGCCGGGGCTGGTTCAGAGCTGCAGTGTGCTGAGGCACCTCCCCCTGTCGGGGCGAGTGCCCCGACGGGGTAGGTAGAACGCAAGCGTCGCCATCACTGCTGGGCGTCACAGGCGAGTTGGGAAAAATCGACTACAGGGCGATCCCCGTAGCTCTGCCGGACAGCGTCCACATCGACGTCGACGAACAGCACCTTGGTCAGGCCTGTCCTGCCGCTGCGGTAGTGGATCGCTACCGACTGATCGGCATACTCGGCCCTGAGGGTCTTCTCGACTCCTGCCACATCGTGGCAGGACCGATCATTCCCGAAGGCCTTGATGGTGAACGGCACCTCAGAGGAAGAGCGCATTGACTGCCTCCTCAATGTCCCGTTCGGTCACGCGGGCCTGCCAGTTTTCTTCACGTGGATCGAATACCGAGGTGTCTACCTCGATCTTCTCGATGAAGAGTGCCGGCTGACCTTCTTCGTTGAGCACCACCGCGGTGGCGCCGTTGTCCTGCAGGGCTGGAATTCCGAACTGAGCGACAGACATGGGTGTTTCTCCTGATGAGGCTGGGGGTTGGCTGGTTGGGTTGGGTGGTCAGAAGGTCATCTCGGGACGGGCCATGAGCTGATCGACGGATACGCCGATCGAGCCTCCGAACCAGTCGTCCAAGATCTCGATTTCCTCGCACTCCCCCTTGAGCGCCTCCAGCGTGCTCGACAGGGTGTCGAATGCCTGCTGGAACTCAGCGGAGTTGCCTGCAGCGATCTCAAGCTTGCACTTGATGAACGCGGCATAGACGTCACACGCCTTGAACAGAGTCTCCTCGTACCCTTCCAGCTCGAAGTAGCTCTGGATGGGGTTCTGGAGGCTGTCCGGCAGCGTGCCGATAAGCTGCTTCTCAGCAGCGTCCTCGAGCTTGCGGAACTCAGCTCGAAGGGCCGGCGTGGCATTTTTCACCGGGGTCACGATGTCCGAACACAGCACTTCGGAGAGATCGTGGACCACGGCGTGTCCCATGAGGCGTTCAAGGTCGATGACCTTGCCGCGTTCACGAGCAATGGTGCCGGCGATGAGGGTGAGCATGGTCACGGACGCGGTGTGCTCCAGAACAGATTCCGGGGACACGCAACGCATCAGGGACCAGCGGCGGATCAGGTGCTGGCGCATGGCCAGGCCAATGAATCCGTAGGACATGGTGTATCTCCATCATAGAGGCGACACACCATTGCCTAGCGGCAGGTGTGCCGCAGGGCGGGTAGGGAAAATGCTGATTGTTTGGGAAGGCCAGCGCTACCTTCATCAAGTCCACGGATGGACGAGATGGCTTCAGGGTAGAGCATCTGCGAGAGGGGCAACCGTCTGGTAGTGCCCTTTAAGGGCGGGGTGGTGATTTTCGGTGATCAAAGCCCAGGGTGCTGTAGTCGCCGGTGGCCGAGGTGAGGCGATCGGCGGCGTCGTAGCCGAAGGCCTGGTGCCGGGCCGATTCGAGCAGGTCGTCGATGGTGGCGACGTTGTCATCCACGGTGTGGCCGTAGTCCCGGTCCAGGATGCCGGGCACGGTGATGCGCTCGACCTGGTAGGCCTGGTTCAGGCTCCGGGTCTCGGTGAGGCCGTTACCCCGGGTCAGCGATGTGATCGGGCCGAACGGGGCCCGCTCGATCTGGCTGGCCAGCACCGTCACGGTACCGCCCTCCTCGGTGGTGACCTGGCTCACCCGGCCGGCGGCGTCGCGCTGGTAGGTCACCACCCGCCCGCTGGGATAGGTGATGGTGTGGATCTGCCCGGCCCCGTCGTAGGTGTAGGCCAGGGTGTGGCTCTCGCCGTCGACGCTGCGGGTCTCGCGCTTCACCTCGCCGCTGGGGTGGTAGTCGTAGGTGGTGACCCCGGCCCCGTCGGTGACCGAGGTGAGGCGGCCGATGCCATGCTCGGCGCCGGGATCGTCGTAGCCGAGCGTGACGTCTGGCTCGGCGGGATCGTCGGTGGCGATGCGGGTGAGCCGGTTGAGGGCGTCATGGGTGTAGGTGGTGACCTGGCCCAGGGCATCGGTGCGGGAGTGTCTACGGAGCAGGCTCCCGAATGCCGCCAGGTCATCCCGCGTTGTAGAGAGAACGTCCACGCAAAGAAAAACCCCCCGCCGGTCATAGCGACCAGCGGGGGGTTGAGGCAGGTGGCCAAGGCCACTAGAACAGCAAGGGCACTGTGCCCACCAGGAAACCCAGTACACCAAGTCCAGCACCGATGAGACCCAGGCGCAGGGAGTGGCGGACACTGAGATCCTGATGGTTCCAGAACCAGAGATACACCTCATGCATGCGAGCACGACGGACTTCGAGCCGCACGGGTTCCTTGAACTTGATGTTCAGGGCATCCACGGCATCGTAGTCAAGTGCCACAGAGGTGCGCCCTACCCCCGGCAGCCCCGCAGAACCCATGACGTAGCGCATCACCTTGTCCCCCGTCTCCGGGTTGATGATGACCACCGGCTCACGCCGAAAGAACCGACGCTTGTCGATCCGCCGCGAGTCCACCCAGCTGTTGTGCAGCCGGATGATGGAGTGCTGCAGGCCGGAATCTTCCGGCGGCAGGCGGACAACCGTCTCGATCCACATGGCATTTCTCCTAACGTGGATGTCGAGGCATTCCCTGGCGGGAGTGGCCCCCGACAGGGTGGAAGAAAACCGCCGCCCCCTCTCGGGGACGACGGCTGAGATCACGCAGCACAGGACAAGGCCTGGCCGGCGATCGACGAAGCGCCCTTCCCCAGAACGTGCCGGGCTGGAACGCTGGCGAGATCGGTAATGACCGACTCGCCATGCTCACGGATGTGATCCGCGTCGTAGACGCCCACTGAGGCGCCAGGACATTCAGGCTCGGGACCACCGCTGATCACAGGCAACGCGATGATCTGTCCTTGCAGACGGATCTCAACGCCATGCTGCGAGACGGCCATCGGCCAGCCCTGGCGGCGACCCTCGCCAACCAGCGCCAGCCGACCCGAGAGGACATCCAGGGTGGCGGGGAACCAGTCCAGGTCTTCGCCACCAATCGTGCCGTCGTTCTCAGGGTCCAGCACCTGCACCTCGACCTCCATAAGGTGGTCCTGAGGAAGACCGGCTGCGGATCGCAGCGACCTTCCCAGAGCCATGCCGACAGCTTCGAACTTAGGGAAGCAGACGGATTGGCCCAGCACCTCATGGGCTCGGGTATCCGACAGGCCACGAATCAGCGTCTCCGGCACTCCCTTCAGACGAGCGTGCTCGCAGGGAATGAACAGACGTGACAGTGAGCTATCGTGCGGATGCACCAGGAACGGCTCCGTGCTGCGGGCCTTGGCGTAGCCGCGCCCCACGGTGCCACAGGAGGCCTCGGCGCCGGTAAGCAACTGGCGCTTGAACCCCTTTCCAGCCGCGGCATCCCGTGTCGCCTTGTCCGCGAGGTAGTCGAATGACTTCCAGCGGTCCTCAGCGATGCGCTCGAAAGGCTCCAGGATGTCGTAGAGGCAGGTTTCCTTGGTCTTGTGCGGTGTCACCGCATCCAGATCAAAGACCCCTTCCAGCCCCTTGGATATCGCCACGAAGCACAGGCGATTGCGATCTTCGAGAACGCCGAACTCATTGCCGTTCAGCACCCGCTCTTGAAGCTCATATCCCAGGTCATTCAGGACAGAGCGAATCACGGACATGCTGGCAGAGCTCTGATATTCCGGTACGTTCTCGCCAATCACCACGGCAGGGTTGAGCACCTTGATGAACTCGAGGAACGAAAAGAACATCGCGCCGGCGGCGTGATGATCCTCTGCATGCTCGAGCTTGTTCTTCGAACGCCCGCTACGGCTAGCGCCGGTGCATGGCACCCCGCCGCACAGAACGTCCATCTGCGGTGGGTTTCGACCGAGGTCGACATGCTGCACGGGAGACTCGATCGGGATGGAGGTGTCATCCCAGAGCTCGGGATTGTTCTCCAGGCTCGCGTTCAGGTAGGTCGATTCGATTTCGACGGCAACGCCGATCTTCGACGCGACGCCGACACGATCCAACCCGGAGTGAAGCCCAGCATCTAGGACCCCACCGCCGTGGAAGAGCGAGGCGACCCGCAGGGGCTCCCCGGTCCTGATCTTCGAGAGCAGCCGCTCCACCCGCTCCGCCACCTTGCCTTCCTGGTGGTGGGCCGTGACAACGATCTTGCCCTTGGCAATCAGCACTCGCAGCATGGCCACGCCATCGAACAGCTCCGCCAGTTCAGCGCGGGTGATGTCGATAACGGGATAAAGGGTGCCGTTGCGTTGGCGCTTCGAGACCATGTACTTGCCGTCATCGTGGAGCTTGATGACGACGCGTGCATCCTCGAGGGCCAGGTCATACCGGTCGCCAGGTTGGTACCCTTCACGCGCCAGCTTGGCGCCGTCCAGGTAGATGCGGCGCTTGCCGCGGGTCTCGCCCAGCTTGGTGTTGACGATTGTGGTCATGGGTCTACTCCATCAGAGAATGCAGGGCCACAACCGCCCCATGGCGGGGTGGAGGCCCCGCAGGGGGAAAAGCCGGACCCTAGGGCCCGGCTGGTTCAGTCATGCGTCAGTCGTCCAGCTGACCCGCCTCTGCAAGCGCATTGAGGAAGTCATCAGCACGTGCCACGGGCGGTGGCCCGAGGTAGACGACGTCAGCACCAGATTGGCTCTTGGACAGGAACTCAGGCGCCAGCGGAATCCACTTGGATCGCCGCAGGCAGAACTTCGTATCCAGCTTGAGCGTCGGCATTTCCGCATGGGTGATCACGATCTCTCCGGCGCCTTGGCACTCGGTGCGTTGGCTGGTGCCATACGCAATCCGAACGCATCGATTGGCGACGTCGAGATCCATCACATATCCCGGGCGGAACTTGGGGCCTGGATGGCGAGGATTTTCGTCCTCTGGCCACCAGACGAGCAGCACTCCGCCCACAAGGGCAGAGAGGGGGCTTGCCATAGCGTCCTCCTGCCCAGTGGGCACAGTTGTGGTTAAGGCGAGATCACGCGGCCTTCAGCACACCGTTCTGCACCAGGAAGTCCTCGATCGAGGTTCCCAGCGCAGCCGGTGAAAAGTCGGCTCTGTGGTCACGCATCCCATCGCTGATGAAGCGATGGATCAGCTGCTCGGTGGTGATACCGAGCTGGCTTGCTCGCGCCTCCAACCGCTCGGGCATGGTCGCCCTGGGGTGGAATTGCAGCTTGATGCTAGGGGCCCCGGTGTGGCGAACCGACACGCGGGTCACTGCAGTGGTCATGAGGTGTCTCCTTATCGAGCGGAGCCACCTACCCTCCCGGGCGCGGTGGCCCGATCAGCGGGGTGGGGGAAGGAACGATCAGCCGAACAGGTCGAAGTGCTCGAACAGGTCGACGTCGTCATGGCGCTTCAGCTGGCGAAGGAGCTTGGTGATCTCCTTGTGCTGCCAGTAGGTGCACTCGGCACCCTGGACACAGGCCCAAGCCTGATCATCCTCTTCCTGGCAGTCAGTGCTGAGCCAACGGTAGTTGAGCTCATAGGAAGCTCGCTTACCGTCGTAGCGCTCGAAGGGTTCATCGAGGCGGGTCAGGGAAAGGAAGTTGCTGCCCTTGCCCTGCGCAATAAGCGCCGCCTGGAAGCTCTCTGAATAATCCACGAGGGATTCTGCGTGCGACATGGGTCATCTCCATCGATCAGGGGACGCACCATGCCGTCTGGGCAGGTGCGCCCAGAGGCAGTACAGGAAAATGCTGATTGTTTTGACAGTGGCCAGCGCTTCCACTGATTCGCTCCCGGAGGGAGAGAAACCTTACTTTCCGCTGCAGGCTGAACGACGGCAACCTGTAAGGGAAAGCCCCCTCGGGAAGGGGCTGGTTCTGCAGTCAGTATACCCACGGGGTGGGTGGGGGAAAGGGGCCGTCGCACCCTTCAAGGGCGTGAACGCTCTCGTCGAGTGCGAAGGTCACCGAATCGGCCTGGTGCCGAAGGCACGACCGGGGCTATTCGACATCGGGTAGTGCAGCGCCTTCCAGGGCACCCGCCGCCTGGCGAAGGTGCTCGCCCGTCAGCACGAATCGCTCTCCTGACGGGGTTCTCACCGAGTGGAACCCCGCAAGCGCCCGCTCAAGCCGGCGCCAATAGGCCCGCTCGGTACAGTCCGGGGTCGGCTTGGTGCCCTCCCAGGCAGTGGCGAAGGGCTTCAGTGCCTCGATGAGCGGCTCGACATGCTGGCGATGTTGCAGCCTGGCCTCATCGAGCTCGCGCTCCAGCTGCCCTACTCGGTGCAGGGCCCGTTCCAGTTCTTCCTGGTTGCTGTCACGTTGATGCTCGACCAGCTTCAGCACGTGGTCGGTCATGGTGGATCACCTCTCTGTCATGACAGGGGCAGCCCCGGGGACAAGGCCCCCGGGGGTTGGAAGTCGGCCATCGCACGATGACCGCTCATTACAGCGTGATGGGCTATGCCGCCTCGGACGCCGGCTGGAACGACAACGCCGAGGAGTCGGCGGGATCACTGAGCAACCGCCCCGAGAAGCCCCGGGTGGCGGGATGCAGCATGATCTTGCTGGGCGGTGTGGTCGGCGGAAACCAGATGGCCTCCTCCGCATCCTGGGCATCGAACACCCAGCCGCCATGGTCGACCTGGTACTCCAGGGCTGCATCAAGGGAACCGAACCCGATGAATGAGGGATCGTGGGTCATGGGAATCTCCTGCTGGCAATGCCGCAAACGCCGGCCCGGGGGCACAACGGTGCTTGCGGCTTGTGGTGGGTGAAATCTGCTGCTTGTTTGAGAAGGCCAGCGCTACCTTCATCGAGACCGGCAATGCCAGTCTGATAGGGTCATCCTACGTCCTCACCTCGCGCCTCACCTGGTCGGTGGTGCGCTTGGAGGGCATGACGACGCAGGCTTTCCGCTGCCGGCATCAGCGCCAGCAAGGGAAAGCCCCCTCTTCCTGAGAAGAGGGAGCCGTCAGGCAAGGCTAGACAGCCCGCCAGAACATCAGACGATCCGCCAGGTTGGCGCCATAGTCATAGGCGTCAGACCAGCTCGCGTTCGTCTCGTGGGTGCGGCCGAAGCCGTCACCCCAGCGTGCACGCTCCCAGCACCCCTGCGCATAGGCGTAGGGCAGTGAATCACGGAAGCGGCGACGGGCAGCCTTCAAGGCTTTCTTCAGTACACGGGGCATGGCAATCACTCCTGGTCAGTTGTGTCGTCAGTGGCATCTGCCACAGCGTCGATCTCGGCGATGGTCGCGCAGGCCTCCACAACGGAGGGACCGTCCTCGTGGTTGCGCGGATAGATTTCCACAGCAACCGCTTCACCATCGGTCCTGACGTAGACGCTGGCGGCATCCAGCACTGTGATCCAACAGCTGGGGTGGCCATCCTTCAGGGAGTAGTCGGTATCCTGGTTGAACTCGAGCGGTTGCTCGTCGTCTCCCGGGGCGACCTCGGCAGGGCCTTCCTCGGACATCTCATCATCGACGACCTCGTACAGGCACTGCCATGTCGCGCTGTAGCAACGCGACACCTCTTCACCCTCGTCGCCCGTGGTCACGCGCAGCGAGTTGAAGAGCTGCCCTTCTCGGTAGCCCTCCTGGATCATCTCGGCGAGACACGCCTGGGCGTGCTCCTCGAGGAACTCCTCATGATCCGGGTGGGGCGCCTTGCCAGTGGCATCATCCGCCACCTGGTAGGTAATGGTCAGTCGCTTCTTCATGGCTTCCTCTCTCATCGATGAGGGAGCCTCCCCCCCAGCGGGAGAAGGCTCCCGGCGGGGTGGGTCAAGCAGCGGCGTGGTCCGACGCGAAGTCGGCCGGTGTGATCCAGGTCGAGTGATCGTAGAGATCGACCGACTTGGTCAGGCAATGCTCGCCCTTGCGGGCGTACATGGCCGTGATCGAACCCGTGAGGCGTTCGGACATCAGGAAGAACTCCATGCCCTCACGGATACCCATCTTCGCCGGCGGCAAGGCTGACAGCATCTCCTCGTAGGTGTCGTCGCTGACGGACTGGGCCGGCTTATCGGTGTACAGGCGACGGTGTGCCGCCTTGATCAAGGGCTCCAGCTCATCCCAGGTGACCACCTTTGGCGATTCGAACGCCGTGGTCCTGGGGTGGGCCAGATACTCCTCAACGGTCAGGTTCGGCCCCTTGTCGTTGTAGAGATAGCCGGTGTAGGCGACTCGACGATCAGGGGTTAACGGATTGATGTTGGTCCCATCGAATTCATGGGCATCGATCAGGTACAGCTCGGTTGGCTGAGTTGTCATGAGGTGTCTCCTGGACATGGGGACACCTGCCCTGTCGGGCGCGGTGTCCCGATAGGGCAAAGTAGGGAATGCCCGCAAGGGGCAAGGCAGAGGCGTCAGGCGATACGGCGCAGCTCGGTGGGATAGGCCTCGAGCTCGGCACCGGCATCATTGACGAGCCGGATCACGCTACCGGCATACTCCTCGTCGCTGCACTCCTCCTCCACCAGGTCCGGCGCCGAGGCTACCCGGTAGAGACCGGAGGAAGCATCGTCATCGGGATCACGGTAGTAGAGGTGCTCGCCCACCATGGCTGGGTGCTCTGCATCCACCGTCGGGAGCAGGTACTCGGCATGGTGAACCACGATGGTGATCGGCTCACCTTCCACCTGCGGGAGATGGGGGTGGGCCTCCAGCATCGCCAGAACGTCGTCGTGCTTCTCCGCTCGAGCGGTGAACTCGAAGAAGTAGCCCTCCTCGTTCTGGTAGACGACGGTGTAGAGATGCGACGTCTGTGGCTGCAAGGCAGCACACAGGGCGTCGACCTCTGCCGCATACTCCGGGTTGTCAGGCTGCTGCTCATCATGGACATCACTGAGGATCTCGAGGATGCGCTGGGCCTGATCGGAAGTAAGGGTGGTGGTCATGACATGCTCCTTGGGTAATGCCCAAGCACACGTCGCCCCAGCGGGGGCAACGCCCGCCGGGAAGGGTCAAATCGCTCAATGAGCGATGGGAGTGACGCTCAGCGCCAGTGGAAAGTACAGATCACGGCAGGGCCGATCACTGTGGTAGGGAATTCAGTGGTGGTGCTTCCTGCGCCGGATCAGGACATAGAGCCCTGCGCCAAGGGTGCCGAACATGATCAGCAGAATGGGAGACACGCCGACCAGGAACTCAAGCAGGTCATTCATGACTCATCCTCCGTATCCATGTCGAGCATGGCCTTGATGGTGCTTGCCGCACAGGCCAGCAGGAAGAACAGGACAGATCCCAGGTAAGCGGTAGCCTGCTTGTCGGGACGGATGACCGTACCCAGCAGTGCCGCCACCAAGCATGCTGCCGACATCGTCGCAGCCGATCTATCCACCACATCCAGCATAGCACGCAGCATCAGCTCGCGAGCTCGCTTCATGCCCATGGTGCCCTCCTGGTGAATCACAGGAAGGACACCCCCACCGGGAAGATGTCTTCCCGTGAAGGCTGAGGTTCAGGTCTCGCGTAGGGGCACGCTCGACCATGAGAGGTGATGTAGCACCGGTGGTAACGCAGAGCACGGCGGGGCCGCTCGCTGCGAAAGGTAATATGCTGATTGTTTTGGCAGTGGCCAGCGCTTCCACTGATTCACTCCCAGAGGGAGAGAAACTTTGCTTTCCGCTGCAGGCTGGATGGTCCACCGGCAACCCGCAGGGGAAAGCCCCCCGGTGGGGGGCTGGTCAGGTTGAAGTCTACCCAAGTGACGCCAGCAGGGGCAGGCCCCGTGGCACCCTTCAAGGGCGTTTCAGCCGCAAAAGCCGTCACTCAAGGCCCCGCGGAGGGTCATGCGAACAGATCGTAGACCTGCCCGCCCTGAGGCTCCTCGGCTTGTGCCGGCGCCAGCGCCTCAAGCAGGCGCTTGTGCTCGGCATCGCTGATGGCGTTGGCCATGAGGTACTCCCCCAGGTCGTCACCACCCAGACGTCGCTGCACACGAGACCAATACTGCGCCCGGCGTGCCAGCTCGTCGTAGTCAGCCGCCTTGCCCCGGCCCAGCTTGATCAACCCATGGTTCAGGTAGATCTTGGCTGAGTCCCAGGCTGGGAAGGATTGCGACACGAGGTAGCGCTCTTCGTCAAAGGCCTCGACGAACAGCGTGGCCTCCGCCGCATCGATCTCCATTTCATCGGCTTCTTCGTAGTACACGACCTGCCGGGGCTTCCCCTGGTAGCGGTCCCGAATGGTCCGCATGGGCGGACGTGACGGGTACTGCTCACGGTTGGCCGCGGCAATGAAGGCATCCTGCAAGCCTTCCTCGTAAGCCGGCCCCTCACCTTCAGGGATCGGATACCAGCACATGGCCGGCACCCCCGACTTCTGCACCGCCTCAAGCGGCGGGATGGGATAGCGCTTACCCAGAACACGGATCTCATACCATTCCCGCAGTGCGGGGAAGGCATGGCCGAACCCGTGGCTCAGGCTCCAGGCGAAGTCGATCGCGATCAACTGCTTGGGCGTGATGTGCTGGAACGTGATGCCACGAAGGCTCTGGATCATCTCCAGGCCGCCATCCGTGATGTCACCTCGGAACATCGCCGCATCATGCGCTTCGGCACGCTCCTCCTCGAGCACATCCAGGGTCAGCAGGTAGCGCAGCAACTCGCGGCGCATATCGGCCGAGTAGTTCGTCGGCCCTACGCCAAAGTGCCCCGCCTCCGACACCTTCCTGCCCAGGATCTCCCGACGGGACATGTCCCAGCGGGTCTGGATCAGGAAGTTACGCAGCTGGTTCACCCCATCCAGGTGCCCGTGCTTTTCCGGCGCCGAATCGATCATCGCCTCCATGCTCTTGTCACGATCGCCGGTGGACGTGCAGTTCCAGCAGCCATGCCGGCTACCGCACGACGCACGATTGCCACCGTCGCCGGTGATGATCGCGCAGAGCCCCTCATTGGCGTCCTTGTACAGCTCAAGACACCAGGAGAAGTCCTCCACATAGGTCCGATAGGGGCCGTTGCGGCGCCCCTCACAGGCCATCAGGAGCTCCCAGACGTCGGTGACTTCCCATTCGGCGATCACCGAACAGGTGTAGCCACCTCCCTCTGTTGGCACCAGGTCTGTCGCATTCTCGCCCCGGCCACGCATGTTGTTGCCACGTGTCGCGGATTCCGAGAAGCGCGTTCCCAGCAGGGTCACCAGGTCACCCGGGTTCTGCAGAGTGGCCAGGATCTGCTTCAGCGCCTTCTGCTGCGGGCGCAGCTTCCAGTCGATGGAGCAGGCACGTGACGCGCCGGCGAACACCGGCAGCTTGCCGCGGCCGATGGTGCTGTACGCAAAGGACGAGGTGATCGAAGGGGTCACCTTCACCACCTCGACAGGCAGGCCATGGCGTTGCGTGTAGGCCTCCAGTTCCACCAGCATCGCCTCCGTGTAGGTATCCATGGCGGGATTCTCCACGAGGGTGTTGCTGTGCGAGACATAGCAGGTGGGGACCTGAATGCCCGCGTCGACACGGCGCTTGATGGCCTCGAGCATCAGCACGAGGATCACCGAGCTGTCCTTACCGAAGCTGATCGCCCCGGAAAGGGTGTAGCCAGCGTCAATGATCTCGCCGATGCGCCGGATCGCTACTTCGGCCTTCTCGACGATGCCCGCGAAGTGCGGTGCATAGTCGACGCTCGGCCATTGGGCGATTTCCACGGTGGGAATGGTATGGATTGCGGTATTCATAATGCCTCCAGGCAGATAGCCCAGACGCACGCCGCCCCTGACGGGAAGGACGCCCGCCAGGCTGAGGACTGCTCAAGCGCCAGCTGGCGCCCGCAGTGGGATGGGAAAAATGCTGATTGTTTTGACAGTGGCCAGCGCTTCCACTGATTCGCTCCCAGAGGGAGAGAAACTCGGCTTTCCGTTCCAGGCTGGCGCTAGCCAACCCGGAAGGGAAAGCCCGGCTCCGCGATGCGGAGCCAAGGCTAGAGTAGCACGGTGCAGCCCGGGGTCACCCCCGGGCCGACCATGGCTGCCCCCCCGCTATGCCGCTTCCCGTAGATCATCGGATTCGATGGGGGAGCAGCTGGTGTCGCAGGCAGGACAGCGGTCATCACACTGGCAGCTCCACTCGTCGCTCCATTCGTTGCCGCATTCGGAGCACTCGTAGTGGTTCAGCCAGCGGGACCTCAAGCGGCTTTCGGGATCGATGAAGACATACTCGATCGCCGAATGCTTGAAGTAGTAGACACACTCGCCATGGAGCCGGGAGCGGTGGTAGGAGACGTGGAAGTCACCTGCCATCGTCAGCCCCTGGCGAGGGTGCTTGGCATAACCCAGCATCGATTCCACGTGGTGGAGCTCGGTGGGATCAACGTGGGCCAGGAACGTCCGGCGCGTGATGGAAACCTCCTCATCGATCATGTCGCAGAGGCCGCCATCCACGTGGACATCCTTCGGGTCCCAGTCCACACAGCAGTTGAAGTAGATCATGTCTTTCATGCGTATCTCCCAACAGTCAGGGAGGGCACGCATCCCCTCTCGGGGATCGCGCCCCGAGAGGGTTTAAGGGTTAGCTTGCAGCACGACGGCGCTGCAGCGAGACATTGTCCAAGCGGAACTCGTCGATCCACTCACTCTTGCAGCGGAGGCACGTGACCTCCTGGACGACCTGATGCCCCTGGAACTCCGCCGCCCCGCTCTCGATCTCACTGGCTTGGCAGATCGGGCAAAGGGCGCCGTGAACCTGAAGGTACCGCTGCCGTTCTTTCTCGGTCAGCACCTGCGGAACCGTCAGCTGGGTCAGCTCTTCCAGCGCCAGCTCTGCCGCAATGCGGCTAGCTGCCTCACTGCAGACGGCATCGCTGTGGTGCTCTGCGCGACGGAAGCCATCGGCGTCCGGCTCGATGGGGCGGCGGTAGACCGCCCACTCCGTCGGCGTGGTGACGTCAGGATCGACGACGGTCACGTCATTGCCGGGACCCTCCAGCACGATGGCTTCCACCTCGAAATGGTGGGAGACACCGGTATAAGTGCGATAGGCCATGCTTCATCTCCTTCAGCGGGTAGACAAGCAGGGCTCAGCTCCCCAGCGGGAGAGAGCCCCGATGGGAAGTGGTCAGTCAGCAATCGTCATGTGCAGGGCAAGGGCACGGCGATGAAGCTCACTGCCGGCACTCGCCTTGTCATAGACGTGTCTCAGGGCCTCGGTGTCATCACGGAACACCGCAGGCTCCTGGTCATCTTCACGCTCGATGTCCCAGAAGGACGCTGTCAGCTCGCTGCCTTCGGCGCGGAAGAGGTTCCACCCTTCCTTGCTGGCAACAGCGGCATCGTCGTCCGACCAGGGGCTCTTGTAACGAGCCGCGACCAGCTGGCGCGTCAGGTCAGCCGTGGCAACGCCCTGGCTCAACCGATCCAGCTCGGCCACCTCCTCCGGGTCGAACCCATCTTCCTTGGGGTCGCCGTTCTCGAGGTAGTGCGACAGGTCGTCATGGCCCCGGTCCAGCAGGCGCTCAAGGTCCGCCCACTGGCTACAGGTCAGGGTCACGGTGATGAAATCAAGCTTCATGGTGCTACTCCTCAGGGATGAGGCGGGCACCACCCCCTGACGGGAAGTGGCCCCGCCGGGGGAAGAGGCCGGATGGCCTCCAGAATGTGTTGATGGGGGCCGATGGCCCCCATGGGGTAGTGCCCTTGGCAGGCCACTACCAGGACAGGGTCAGACCCATGCCGGGAAGTCCACGTCAACGAGCTCCGATGCATACTGGAGGCTCGCATCCGCGGCCTGGAACAGGTGGTGTAGCCCATGAGCGATCTCCTGGGCCCCCTGCTCCGTTACCGTGTGGTGGAGGGTCGCCGCCACGATGACACGCTGTGACGACTCATCCACCTCGGTGATCTCCGTTCCCTCGATCAGGTCGTGGCTGACCGTGTAGTCCGCCTCGTTGATCAGGGTCTCGAAGTCTTCCGCAACCGGCTCGGGGGCGGTGATCCGGAAGGTCAGGTGCAGCACGCTGGACTGGGTCTCGGACGCATCGTCGTCGACCTCCTGCCAGGTGTGCGTGCCCTCGTCCCAGGTCACCTCATCATCATGGAACTCCCCGCCATCGGTGTTGCTGTAGAGCTCGCGAGCGATCTCGTGGAGATCCTCATCGTCGGCATCTGCAGGCACGTCCACTGTGACGGTGTACTCCATGGCCGTCAGGGCACGCAGCGTGATTTCGACCTTGCGGGTCGCAATCGGCTTGGTGTCCTGTCCGAACATCGTCCGGTTGATCGCCTCCTGCTGCTCCGGGGTGAACCCTTCGAAGTGGAAGCTGCGAACCAGTGTGGCGCCGGTGCCGAAGTCCTCCACCTCTGACTCGGTGGACCACCACTCCGGGTCTTCCGTGGAAGACGGTTGAGTGGCGCCCTCCCGCTTGAGGCGGTCGACGGCCCATTGCACCGCGGCGTCATCGACGCTCTGATGCTCGTCTTCATCGAAGTCGAGGTCAGGGTCGAAGATGAAGGCGGGTGCCTCCGGCTTGTCATCGGTCATCCAGTTGCCGCTGTCCCACCAGCCGCGGCTCTCCGCGTCGCCCATATCGATGGACTCAGGGGTGAAGCGCTGGAAGGTCACGTAGAAACCGATTGGCTTGGTCATGATGTTGCTCCTTCGGGTAGAGAGGAGCACACCACCCCCGAGGGCGTGGTGTGCCCCCAGGGGGTAAGTCCCGATTGCCGGGACTGTTGGTCATCGCCCGTCGCTCGAGGCCATCGAACGACGGCTTTCTGACATCACATGATGTACTGACTGATCGCGGCCTCGACGCTACCCGTCACCGGTTCGCTGAAACCTCGATCCTCGAAGATGGCCGGGCCATCTTTGGTGTCCTTCACCACGTATTCACACGCCTCCACTTCCTCTCGACTCAGCGAGTGACGCCGGCAAACGGCGTCCATCAAGTCGTCGTAGGTGTCGTAGAGCTCGCAGCCGCTCAGCTTTGCCTCATCGATGCTGAGCTCAACGACGAAGAAGTGGCCGTGTTCATTCATCACATAGCGAACCATGGATATGCCTCCTGGAAGCCGCCCGGCCGCCTCGAAGGGCGACTGGGCGGCAGTAGCAGATCAGTGGACCAAGGGGGGGAAGGTACTGTCCCGGCTACCAGTCAAAGACCTCGAGGCCATCGACAGTGTCACCGTCACAGTCCAGCAGCACCCAGTGGAAACCACTCTCGCGAGCGGCGTTCAGGATCGCGTGGAGCCTGGGAAGATCCCCGTCGTTGCTGCTGACAGAGATCATCCAGCCATGCTCGCGGGTCATCCCGTTGATGGTGCCGTTGCGGATCAACCGAGGTATCGCCTCGCTGTCCTCTTCGGTCACATGCCCGGTGGAGATCACCGCCATGCGCTGCTCCTCAGGGAAGGCAAGCTTTGGCGGTCGGCCGTAGAAGGCGCCCACAGTGGCAACATGGTCACAGCTGACGCATTCACAACGAGCGTCCTCGTCATACTCGAAGTCGGCATGGTCCTCACAGCCATCATCGGCGATGGTGGCCGTGGTGAGCGCAATGATCTTGAAGCGCTCGGTGTAACCACACTCCGGGCAGGCCATTCCTTCCAGGCAGTTGGTGTTTACAGCAGACATGGTCTTTCTCCTTGCGAGAGAGGCCATCACCCCAGGGGGCGAGAGGGCCCCGTTAGGGTTGCAAAGCCGCCCGTGGGCGGCTGGGGGGGGTAACGCTAGTCAGTCGTGCGACACGGCCAGTCGGCGTTGCCATGGGCATCGATACAGGCCTCGATGTCCGTTGAACACCAATTGCCGTGCCCGCCATGCGGTGCTGGGTGATACCAGCGCCACTGGCGGTCACGGCCCATCTTGCCGTTCGACTCGATGCCGTAGCCGAAGGGAGGAACCTCCTCCCCGGGGATACGCGAGCCATCGAAATCGCAGACCAGGCCACTGTGACGACAAGCGCGGCAGGAAATGCTGCTCGCCGGGTACCAGTCGTTCTCACCACCGGTCAGATCATCGACCTGATCACCGCTGACCGAGGCGAAGGCCTCGACAGTGATCTCGAAGTGATCCGTGGCGTCACAGTTCGGGCACTGCAGCCCGAAGGCGGATTCATGAGACATGAGAAGGCTCCATGAGGGTTCACGGGGCCATGCACCCCTAATGGGCGCGATGGCCCACAAGGGGAAGATGCCGAAGCATCGAGGAAAGCTCGGTTCACACGCAGGCGAACGTTGCCGGAAGGGAAAATGCTGATTGTTTTTGCAGTGGCCAGCGCTTCCACTGATCGCTCTCCAGAGGAGAGAGAAACTTGGCTTTCCGCATCGTGCTGTCGCCTTGGGCACCAACCCGCTGGGGAAAGCCCACCCCGAGGGGTGAGCTTGAACGTGCATCGAACAGCCCCAGCATACCGCTGCCGGGAATGTGCGGCCAGCCTCAACCAACGTCCTGGTAGGCATCAGCCTTGAGGAACCACGTCCAGGCGTCGTAATGCGCCTGGCGAGGGGTGCGCTCGGGTTGGCCAGTTGTCTCGCCACAGGGTGAGACCCAGCGGTACCGAACGCCGTCACCACCTGGGGCGAGGACCTCTTCGACCCGAACACCCTCAGGTGGCGCGAGGCCGGCATCCGTGGTCGATGCCGCCACGGCCTCCCCATCACAGTCCTCGATGGGACACTGCTGGCGCCAGCGCTCGCCGGTCAGCAGCTGTGTCCAGGCGTGGTCACAGCGACCGCAGGCATAGCGGAAGAGCGTCTGCATCCCGACCAGCTGGATCACCGCGTGATCCAGCCCCGCATGAAGACGCGCCAGGTCGTCGGGCACGACGGACAAGCCACCGGCTACCACCACACACGGCATGGACTGGTCAGCGCACAATCCTTCAAGGATCGGCAACTGCTGGCTATCCACTACCGCCAGGCTTTCCTCGCCATGCTCACCGTGGCCATAGCTCACCAGATGGTAGTCGCCCTGCCCTGCACGTGACGGCTCCTCCGGGGAGACGTTCAGTCGCTCGCAGAGCTCGTCGATCTCCTCGGGGTGAAGCGCCGAGGCGCTGTGATCCGTGGCGATCTCCATGATGGCCTCCGGGACCTGGTTCCGGGGTGTGGCCTGGAACAGGCGAAGAGCGGCCAGCACGGTATCAAGCTCTACCTGCGAGAGCGTCACTTGGGAAAAGGACATGGTCATGTCTCCTTGGTCATGGGCGGTGGCCCCCGCCCAGGGGCGGGGGCCACCGAAGCCGGCACAGCCGGCAGGTAACCCGAGCGGTTCGGGGGTTAAGCGGCATCATCCAGGGTGTCGTCGCAGTCCTTGATCTCACGGCCAGTGCCGCGGACGATCGCTGCCACGGCGTCCAGGTGATCGGGGTTCCACTCTTGGCCACTCAGCACGGCCTGGATGGCATCGAGTGCCTTGGCTTCCGGGCTGCGTGGCTCAAGGCCGAGGTAACGGCAGCCCTCCTCGAGGAATTCCTCCTCGCTGGGAAGCTGGCCATGCTCGTCCATGTAGAGGGCATACCAACCGCCCATCGGCTCCGCCACGTCGTAGGCGAAGCAGCCTTCATAGGCTTCCCCGTGCTGCTCGTAGAGGGCATCCAGGGCTGGGGCGAGGGTGGTCAGCTGTTCAACCACATCGATTCGGGAGAAACCAAGCTCGGCGGCAGCGTCAGCCTGTTCGCTGCCGAGGAAGCCGGCCGCCAGAAACGCGAGGGTGGTGGGGTCATTGATCATGGTCGTGCTCCTTGGTGATCGCCAAGCGCACGCCATCCCTGACGGGAAGGTCGCCCGCCAGGCTGGGGAACTGCTCAAGCGCCAGCTGGCGCCCGCTGTGGGTTGGGAAAATGCTGATTGTTTTGGCAGTGGCCAGCGCTTCCACTGATCGCTCTCCAGGGGAGAGAGAAACTCGGCTTTCCGCTCAGGGCCGGTACCGACCGACCCGGAAGGGAAAGCCCCCTCGCGAGGGCTTGAAGGGACAATAGCACCCCCGGGCGGGGGTGCCACTGGCTAGTCGTGACCCCGAAGGGCGTGAAGCCGATCGAGATCACTATCACGGCACGCCACAGGTCCGCTTCGGCCGCCTCATTACGAGGCGACACCTCGGCGAAACCCGTGGGTAGCGTCGGTCTCTCCTGCACCGGACCCGGCACGCGCCACGATCACGTGAACCTCGCCGGTCGACGAGGATGCTTCGTAACGATCCGGGGTGACCCGGCGCCAGCAAGGCTCAAACCCCATGTCACCCGTCAGCTGGGCAAAGGCGTGGGCAATGCTGGCGGCCGATCGCTTGGCCCTGGTGAGGCTCGACGCCGGCTGCCATCCCGTCTCGGCACCCACCGCGGCGGGCAGGTGGTCCAGCGCCTTAGTTGACGCGCTGGCGATGACGTTGAAATGCCACTTAACGGTCATCACGCACCTCCTCGAACAGCGCCAGGCTGCGACCCCCGGATGCCTGGACACCCGTCCGGCAGCTCTTGGGCAATCCGGGCTCGAGCCGGATGGACTTCAGCGCTCCCAGACTATCCCGGAACGCCACGCACCTCGGGTCATGTGAGCCATCTCCCGCGTGGGATGCCGGAAGGGTCGCGTACTGCTCTCCTGCCACGAACATCTCCTGTCCGGCCGGCGCAAAGATGCAGCGCAGGCCCGATGGGCGTTGCCGGAAAGGCACGGGGTGGGACGGCTCTCCCTCCACGCTTGAGCCTTTGTTGTAGAGCTCAATGAAGGGGTCGTTGATCAAGGCCTGAAGCGCCAGCTGCTGCGCCTCGGGGGTGTCGTCGACAAGCATGTCCACGAGGCAGTAGCACTGCCGGTCAGTGACACTTTTCCAGACAGGCCGGCTGAAGGCATCGATGCCCATCCATTCCAGGTCGGACAGATACGTTGCAGTCATGGTCGTACTCCTTGGTAGGGGCCAGGCGCACGCCATCCCTGACGGGAAGGTCGCCCGCCAGGCTGGGGAACTGCTCAAGCGCCAGCTGGCGCCCGCAGTGGGTTGGATAAAATGCTGATTGTTTATGCAGTGGCCAGCGCTTCCACTGATCGCTCTCCAGGGGAGAGAGAAACTCGGCTTTCCGTTCAGGGCCGGCGGCGGACGCCCCCGAAGGGAAAGCCCCCTCGCGAGGGCTTGGTGAAAACTACGGCACTTTGGTATTACCGTAGTACCGTAGCTTTACCGATAGGTCGCAGGCGTCACTCTGCCCGCGCCAGCCGGTCACGCTCGAGTCGCGCCGGTGACAGCCGTGCCTTCAGGGCGTCCAATTGCCCAGGCTTGCGGGTATCGAAATCAATGCCAGCGGCGTCGAGCTCGATGCCCGGCATCTTGCCGAAGGCGTTGGGCGCCCAGCAGCACATCCGCTTGATGGCCGCCGCCTCTTCGTCGGACAGCACCATCCAGAGCACGAGGTCATCGGTCTCATCGGTGCCGCCATCGAACCCCGGGAGGGTCACCTCGTAGAGCCCGTAGGAGTGATCCTCTACGGCAGGTTGCGGCGGTACGTTCGTCATGTAAGGCATGGGACTCTCCATGATAGGCAGGAGCCCCCCGCCGGCCGGCGGAGGAGCCCCTGTTGGGTCAAGTGAGCCTGGCGTCTGCCGCGTGCATTTCGTCCTGCATCTCGCGGTAGGTCAGCTTGCCGGCGTTCACCTTGGCAATGAGATGGGCCATGAGGGTTCCCAGGGACCATTCTCGCGTCTGGCTCAGCGTATTCATGGCCCCTACTGCCGGCTCCCGATACCCGTCTTGGACGAGGCGCTCGAGGACATCTTCCGGCGTGTTGTAGGTGGCATGGCCACTGAAGCCATTGGCATCGAAGAACTGCGCTCGGAACCGACCCGGCTCCGAGGCGTCCTGCAGGATGGCGGCGTAACGAGACAGCGTCTTGTCGACGACCTCCATGCCGACCAGGTTGCCCTGGGCGGCCTCGAGGATGCGGTGCCAGGCGGCATTGCATGCCTGGGCAAACTCGAGCCCATCGGAGAGCAGCAGAATCAGGCCTTGATCCCCGTCCCGCTGTGCTTCGTCGAGCTGCTCACGCAGCCAGGCGTAGTGGGGATGATCAGCCTGCTGAGGCTTGGTGTTGCGTGATGACATCGTCATGGTGGGTCTCCATTGCGGTGCACGGGAGACCTCCCCCCGACAGGGAGAGCGTCCCCCTGTCGGGTTGAATGATGATGCAAGGTCCAGCTCCTGGGGCTACGCCGCCGCGGAGGCGCGGTTGGCCTGCTCCAGTTCACGCCACACGTCCTTCCAGCCCAAACCTTCCTGGACCGGTAGTGACATGGCCACCTGCAGAAGCTCGTCCACCAGCAGCTGGCGCACGGTGGGCTTCTGCAGGTCCATTCCCTGCCAGTTGTGCAAGGCGCCTCGAGCGGCGGAGGCCTCCAGCTCCCGAGCGAGCTCGGTTTCCGAAAGGCCAAGCTTCTCCAGGGCATCGACCACCGCACCGCCATGCTTCATGGCGACACGGTAGGCCAGCACTTCACTGCTCACCGCCTCCCGAGTTACCTGGGGGCGGTGATCGGTGACAAGGGCATCACCGATGACCACTGTCCCGTCGGCGGGTTCGCGGTATTCGGCGAGGCTGTCCTCGTCCAGATCGAGATCGGCCACCAGGACGCGCAGCGGCTTATCCGCCGACATGTTCTGGATGACCCCACCTTCCATCAGCAAGGTCAGTGTCGCCTCGACCGGCGAATCATCGACCGGCGTCAACGGACACAGGGGAGAGACCAGGTTGATGGAGGTGTCCGAGATGCAGCATTGCGGCTGAATCCCATCCATCAGCTCCATCAGCTGATCATCGGTGTCACGAACGCACAGGGCGTTGTACTGTTCGTCGGAGATCTCGAGGACACGCTCATAGGTGCGGGTCTCGGTCACGGTCACGACAACACGGTGAGGCGTTTGATGGTTCATGCGATTCTCCTTGGGTAGCGAGGGCCGCATGACCCCGAGGGGCCAAGACAGCCCCCGTGGGGAACAAACGTTGTGAGGGTTACGCCGCGATGGCGTCGTCACCCGGAAGAGCGGTCACCGCGGCATCCCAGAGCTCCAGGATGTGCACTAGGTGCTGCTTACTTGCCACCAGTGACACGGCCTCTCGACGCATCGCCTTGCGAAGAGTCTCGAAACCGCTGCAGTCACCGTCGAACTGCTTGAGGTCCAACATCTCCTCCGGCAGCTCATCGATCAGCGCCATCAGCCCCGTCAACCGCTTCAGGCCATCGGGAGCGGACAGTGCAATTCGCCAATCGGGGTAGGTTACCCCGGCGAAATCAAGGAGACGCCCGCTGCACCAGCTCTGTACCTGATGCCATGTCGAGGACGGATCAGGACCACCCCAGGACACAAGGTCATTCGGCACTGGCATCTCCACACCTTCGAGAAGCTGCACGGCACGCGAGCTGAAGACCAGCTTGCTGACGGCCATACGAGCCCCAAGGTAGTTGTCGAGACGCGTCTCATCGCTGCTCTCCATGAAACAGGCGACGCTTTGCCGAGCCCCATTCAGTGCCTCGGCAAGGTCAGGCGTCACCGCATACCCACCAGTGCCCATTACCCGCTGTGCGAGAGAGTTCTGGCTGGATTTCATCATCGTGCTCCTTTCGTGAAGACAGGAGCCGGCCCCGGTATCGGGGACGCGGCTCCGATAGAGGTGTGACAGAAAGAGCTGCTCAGAGTCGGCGAGCAGCCGTTACGCCGCCTCGCATGCCGCACCCAGGCGAGTAGCCAGGGTGCGAGCCAGCTTGGCCTCGCGGGTCAGGGCGTCGGCATGGGCATGTAGCCATGCAGCGTGTACCTGGCGCTCCTCTACCGACTGATAGAGCTTGGCGCTGGCTTCCCTGGCCAATGCGACGCGGTGCCGTGCATTGAGGGCGTAGGTCAGATCATCGATCCACTCGGTGAGCCGATGGCTGCTGAGCCCCGAGGGCGGGGTTCGCAGGATCTCGTAGCACCACAGCTCGTCGTTCTCGGCGAAGGTGATGCGCAGGACGTGCGGTGCAGGCTGCGCTGGGCAAAGCACCAGCTGCTGCATCGAGTGAGGGGTCGTGCGGGAATACATACGCGTCTCCATTGAGACGAGGCACGCCCCTGTCCGGGGCAGTACCCCGGTGAGGGTGGGAAAAATGCTGATTGTTTATGCAGTGGCCAGCGCTTCCACTGATCGCTCTCCAGAGGAGAGTGAATCTCGGCTTTCCTCGGCACCCCTGTTCCGCATGCGGAACAGCCAGAGGCAGCGGGGAAAACCGGGAGGGGGCAATGCCCCCTCCTGGCTACTTTCGCATCACGACTGGATAAGATCCAGCAGACCGTGGAGACGCTCGCGAAGGTCCTCGTGGTCATAGCCACAGGCACCGGCGCAGACGGCGAAGGAGAAAGGTCCGACTTCGTCTGACGCCACCCACTGCCTGATCTCAGCCTTGGTGGCTTCGGTCACGCGGGGGTCACCCAACTGATGCAGGGTGTGGTGCAGCAGCCCTTCACGGAGCTCTCGAATGTCCTGCTCCGACCAGAACGGCTTCTCCTCGACGAGTGGCGCAGCCTGACGAGCCTCGGGCTCTTTCGGCGTTGCCGGCTCTTCGGGTACCGCCACTGGTGTGGGGAACGGGACGACCCGGGCCGATGGCGGTGATGACCGCTCATCGGGTGCCGGGGCACTCAGGTCCAGGGAAAGCTGGACCTCCTCGCGTAGCACGCGAATACGACGCTTGGCAGCCATGGCAGCCTCCTTTCATGAAGAAGGGCCACAGCTCCCCCAGGGGCGCGTGGCCCCGTGGGGGTTATCCAGCAGCCCGGCGGGCTACCAGTAGAACGGGTCAGGCTCAGGCTCGACCCGTGGTGCAGGTCGAGGGGGCGGCATGACCTCCTCCTCGAACTCAAGATGTGGTGCCGTCACCGGATGGAAGCTCCGGTTCCAGACCACACGATCATTATCGACATCCAGGTAGGCGTGACGCCCCGAGCTAGGGTGCCAGCAGTAGAGCCAACGCCGACCTTTCACTGTGAAAGGCTGTTCGGCACCGCCACAGGCGGGTACCAGCTTGCCCAACATCGGATCAGTCGCCATGCCCGGCCTCCTCTCCGTTACCTGCGCGGAGGCCACTCCCTGACGGGGAAGGCCCCCGACAGGGTGGGTGGAGCACACGTGTCGTGTGCTGGAACGTTCAGGCCTGACGGCGGGACCGTAGGCTCTGGCGTTGCTGGCGCCGCGCCATCAGGCGGGCGGTGACTCGGTACTTGGCTTCCAACTGTTCATCAATGTGGAGATTCAGCCCGAGGACGAGCTCATGCCGGAGCACCAGCTCGGCATCGCTCATGTAGTTCAGCAGGGTATATCCGCTCGGCACAGCACCGGGGTGCTCGTTCTCCAGGGCCTGCTGCATGCGGGCCTCTGCATCTGCGCAGAGCCGGTCGAGACGTGCTCGGGCCGAGTCCACCCCCATGCGCTTCACCCTCTCCAGGGCAAGGTGCTCATTGGTTAGCAGCGACATCAAGGCCTCCTTAGATATCGGCTGTGTAGTACATCTTGAGTGCGCGTTCGATCACCTCGACGTCATCCATCTCGTCGTCATTGACATGGACGATCCAGATCACATCAGCCTCAAGGTTCGCAAACAGGCACTGCTCTTCCGCATGGTCGCAATCCTCCGCTTGGCAGCGGAACATCGTGGGCGGGTCGAGCACGGACTGCTCGGGGTCACGGTAGAGCACCGCGTAGGACTGGAGCGGCTGCGGGGACTCAGCCCACAGATTCACCAGACCCGACCCGAGGACGGAAGCATCGAAGCCCAGGGCCTCTTCCAGCTCGGGCATCTGCTCTTCACCGATCGCGCTCATGTCGAGGATTATCTCCCGGGTGTCACTGGAGGTATAAACCTCGAAGTGCACTTGGAGGGCCTCGAGGCGATCGGCAGGGATGCCTAGCGCCACGGCCTCGCACAGCTGCGGGCGGGGGACATAGTCTTGCTTGGTCATGGGACTCTCCTTCGTATGTGTGCGGAGGGTCCTACCCCGGAGGGTAGGGCCCTCCGAGGGTCAAGCAGCGATCACGCTGCCTTGCTGTGGCGCTCCACCAGGAACGCCTCGAGACGCTCCGACAGCGATCCGTGCTGCGCACAGTGGCTGCCGTCACGGCTTTCGGCCTTCAGCGCATCCTCGGCCAGGCCCAGAACTTGCTGCATGACCGCATAGGTACGCTCAGCCTCACCGATGGCTCCTGAGAGCATCTCGGCCTTGACCCGAGTGCGCAGCCCCTTGATGCCAGTCTCGAAAAGCTCAATGGCTTGCCGAGGGTCCGTCACGCGCCCGTTGCTCTCGAATGAGGCGAAGGGCGCGATGGCACTGGCGTAGGCCAGGGTCTCGAGCTCGGTCTCGCAGCGTGGCATGGCGCATTCCAGCACCAGCCAGTGGCCTTGAAGATCGCTCGGGGCGCCGGGATAGCCGACGAGTTCTGCCAGCTCGCTGGCCTCGTCTTCGCCTGACGCCACGAAATCGACCACCAGGCCTTCCGAGGGTCCGAAGAGGTTATCCAGCACATCGTACTGATCGACGACCTCCAGCAGCGTTGCCGCGCCGACGGTCAGGCACATGATCGGGAACGGCGTCAGTGCGCCATGGACGAGTATCGGTGCGGGGGTGAATGCAGACATGGGTGTGCTCCTTGGTCGTGGCCAGGCGCACGCCCTCCCTGACGGGAAGGTGCCCGCCAGGCTGGGGAACTGCTCAAGCGCCAGCTGGCGCCCGCAGTGGGTTGGGAAAAATGCTGATTGTTTTGACAGTGGCCAGCGCTTCCACTGATCGCTCTCCAGAGGAGAGAGAATCCAGGGTTGCCGTTGCCGGCTCTCGACAACCGGCAATGGCAACCCAAGACATCATGACTCTAGCTCGTCGTCGACCCGATGACACGCTGCCGACGTGCCCTCCAAGGGCGCGAGAAAAGAGAGGCTGCCCCCCGCTTGCGCGGGGAACAGCCTGATCGCCACTCGGGCGGAACACCCATCAGGCAGCCAATTCTGCCGTCAGGGTCTGCTCCATCAGCCGGAACAGGGTCTTCTGCAGATCCTCGACCTGGTCGATCACCACGTGGTTCGAGACGAACCTCGCGATGGCACCGGACACGACGCCAATCCCGATGACCTCAACGCCGCTAGCGGTGCAAAGATCGATCACCGCCTGGGTGGCTTCCGGCTCATCCGGGTCGCCATCCGTCACGATGATCAGCATCTTGCGCTCCTCCTTCGTCTGAACCAGCTCGAAGGCGGAGTACCAGAGCGCTTCTGCCATGGGCGTGGTACCCGTCGGCGCGAAGGTGAACTTGCCCGCGTTGGGCGCCACCCTCTCACCATGCCGTACTGCGCTGAACACCGGCTGGTGTCCGTCGCCCCCGAAGTAGGTGACTGCCGGGTTGACCCCGTTGATCGCCTCCAACGCCATGCCGATCGCCATGGCCGCCTTGCTGGCCACCTGGTACATGCGATCGCCACAGTCGGCCTGACGGTTCATCGATCCGCTGGCATCCACCAGGAGGTGGACCGCGGTGTTCGGACGCCGCTTGGTCGTGTTGCGCTGGAACACTCGGGTATCGCCGGACTGCAGGCGATGAAGACGACTGGCATCGACCCGCTTGCCGTGGCGAACGGTGCGCCGGGCCACCCGTTGGCTGGCCTGCACCATCCCCTGCAGCTGAGTGCGGATACGACTGGTGGTGCGCTTCACCTCATCGCGCATCGCATTCCCGGCAGCGTCTCGAGAGACGATGTCGGTCGCTTCGCGCACGGTGCGGTAGCTCGCATCACCCTCACGTCGTGCGACACCATCCAGCTCCTCACGGAGCGACTGATGGGCATCGCCGATGTGGTCGCCGTCTCCTGCCGCAAGCACCTGCTGCAGGACCTGAGCAGCATCGTCGCCAGATGGGGCATCCTTTGCCCCGGCGCCGCGGCTGCCTGCCGGCTGCGAACTCGCATCATCCCCTTTCGAGGCGTCCGCTTGACCGTCCTGCCCCTGGTCATCGCCAGAGGCCTGCTGGCCGTTCGCATCATCTCCATCCCCCTCATTGGCGCCAGCACCTCGCTGTTGCGAAGCGTCGTCACCCTGAGAGGCATCGTCACCGCCCTTCCCAGCCTGACCATCCTGATCATCGGCGTCGTCACCCTGCTGGCCATTACCGCCGGCCTTCTGGCTGTCGTCGCCGCCATCCTGATCACCCTGATCATCCTGACCGGGTGACCCAGAGCCCTGGGAAGCGCTGTCATCAGGATCACCGCCGCCGGCCTGTTGCTGCGCCTGCTGCGAATCACCTTGATCGCCCTGCTGCTGTTGCTCCCGCTCCTTCTCCGCTTCCTCCTGAATCATCTTCAGGATTTCACGGGCCAGGTGCATCGCCTCAGCCGTGTTGCTCAGGGCCGGCACCTTGCGCAGAAGCGCATGGAGCCGTACTTGCACCCCCCTCGGGAACTTCCTCTCGAACACCACGCGGGTGGCCTCGAGGATGTCCGAGATGGCGTCCTGCCCCACCACCCGGCATTGCAGGTGGTAGAGACAGAAACCCTCCAGGATGGAGGCCGCCGGGGAGTCATCGTTGGGGATCTGGTAATGGCCAGCCGCAGCCATGTACCGCGCCACCTCGTTCAAGGAACGGGCGGTACCGGGATAGATCGCGATCATCTCGCGCTCGATCCGGGCATCCTCGACGATGTTGAGCAGGTGCTTCAGCGTTCCCATGCCCATGTCCACCGAGAAGTCGGTGAACCGGATGTGGGCCGCCTCATGCGCCAGGTAACCCCACAGGGCATCCTTGTGGGGCCAGTCTTCAGGAATGTTGGGTACCACGATGCTCTTGCCATCGGTGTACGCCATGTCCTGACCGATCTTGACCTTCACACCGAACTTGCGCCCGTAGGCGGCAGCCACGATGGGAAGGGCATTCTCGATGGTACGTCGCTTCATGGGTTTCATGGTGGTGCTCCTGCATCAAAGGCGGGACAGGCCACCCCCCGGAGGGGTGTGGTGCCCCTCAAGGGTTTAGAAATAGAAGCTCGGGAGTCCGACCAACCGGTTCTCGAACGGATCGGCAACCGGCCGGGGCTTCGGCTCCATCTCTTCATCCAGGGCGTCTCCGAACCTATCGGAAAAGCGCTGGTCGTCGGGATAGTACCGATTCCCGACTCCATCCACTGCCGACGGCAGCGACAGCACATGTCCCACGACCGGGGCCAGCCAGCGAATGACCGGTTCCCAGTGCTCCCTGCGGCCGTCCGAGGAGATCTCGAAACAACCCGGGGCTTCGTGGTGGATGAGGATCAGTGCCGTGACCACGAACCAGTCGTAGGGCTTGCACTCGGTATTGCAGTGCATCCACTCCTGGTTATTGGGGTCGAGCACGTTGGGCAGGATGAAGGTTTCCGCATCGAGGTCCAGCAGCCGGGACCCGTTGATCCAGACGGCCTCACCCTCGAAGTCATCCCCCTGCCCGGTGACGAACAGCTTGTCTGCCTCCTGGACCCCCTGCTGCCCCGTGCCGGAGCACAGGACCAACGGCCGGTCCTTGTACATCCCTCCGGCACTAGTCGAGCTGTCCGGGAGGTTGTTGAAGGCGAGTTTCAGCTTGCTCTTGAAGGCGGCCCACTGCTCCTCGGGAACAGAGGCCTTCTGGGTGTAGTAGTGCACGTAGCGCATGGCACGTCTCCAAGGCGTGCGAGGCCACGTCCCCAGGCGGGAACGGCGCCCCGCCTGGGTGGCAAGAAAGGTGATGACTGCGCCACCCGAAGGTGGCGCGTGAACGGGCCTTACCAGGCCCAGTCGTCGTCATCATCCAGCTCCGGGACCGGGACCGGTTCAGGAGCGGGAGCCGCCTGCATCGGCATGGCCGGTGCAGTTGGCTGGACAGGCGCCGGGGCCGGCGTGGGGAGCGCGACTGCGCTGCTCTCGACCGCTTCCTCCTCTGCGTCGGGCGCAGGGGATTGGTCGGTCTCGAAATCAGCGAAGAAGCGATCCATCGACGCCTGGAGCGCCTCGGGTGAGGCATCCAGCGCCGGCTCGGCTTCCGTCACAGGCATGGTTGGCTCTGCCTCCTGGGCGGGAGCCTCGGACGCCACCTCCTTCTCATCGCTGTCGCGATGCGAGCTTGGCGACTCCGCCTGTTGCGGTGCTTCCACCGGGCTTGAACCCTGTGCCGGCTGGTCCGGCGACTGAGGCTGAGCATCAGCGCCAGCAACGTCGGGGACAGACGGTTCGGGGGTCGGCTCGGTAGCTGTGGGGGCCGGTGCAACATCGGCAGCAGACGGGGCCGGAGCCTGGTCTGCAGCGAGGCTGCTGGGATCGGGCGCCATGTCCTGCACCTGGACGGTGCCGTTGGCATAGCCCTCGATCTTTTGCCGGTCACAGCAGATCAACACTGCCGCCACCACCTGGTACAGGTAGGGCGCCAGGATGCGTCCTCCAGAGGCATACGTCGCGTACCCCTTGATCGTCTCGTTCAGCAGACGGGCAAGCGGGTCGAACGCTGCGTTGAGGAAGGACAGACCATCCACCTTGTCGTACAGCTTCTGAAGGGTCGGCCGCGTGGAGGTCAACAATTCTGACGCACCGCGAAGCTTCTCTTCGTAGAAGGTATTGGCCTCCTTGACGATCTCCGAGAAGAGATCATTGCCAAGGCTTTCCACCTGCCGGCCGAGCTGTTGCTCGGAGGCAGCGCCGGCGGGCCGGATGTGATAGACCGCGTAATCGAACCCGATCCGCTTCTCCACCACGCTACGGGGCATCGCGCCTGCGCGGATGATGTCCTCGTAGCCCGGGTTGTCGGCAATCCACGCCTCAACGGCGGTGTCGTACTGCGTCAGGAAGGTCTGGCGGACCTTCTCGAACTCGTCCTTGATCTGGTCGAGCTGCTTCATGATGGTATCCAGCCTCTCGGCCGGTACCGCCCATCCGCTCATGAAAGGCAGGCCATAGTGCGCCAGCACGCGGCGAGCCTTGGTCTTGAGACGAGAGAAGCCCTTGAGGCGAGCGGGGTCGCAGATCTTCTTGCTACCCAACAGCGCCAGCTTCTCCGGAGGAATTTCACCCCCGACACCCAACTTCAGGTCCTTCGGATCAAGACGGGTTTGGCCGCTCCAGATATCGAAGTCGGCATGGATCACGCACACCTGGTCCAGATGCTGGATCTGAGACGCGGTAGTGGTAGTAGAGGGAGAGATCATGGTGGTGCTCCTTAACGAAAGAAGCCCACCAGATGCACCTGCCCTGTCGGGTGGTGGCACCCGATGGGCTAGGTCATGGAAGGGATATTGCTGATTGTTTAGTTGAACGTGGCCAGCGCTACCACGTTTTTCGCTCTCCAGAGGAGAGGAAACCTTTTTCCAGAATCGCCTCAGCGGCGAAGCGGTTCTGGAAAAAGGCGAGCATTGCTCGCCCCTTCCTTGAAGTTACCAGAAACAAGAGTCCACGTCTTCTATTGCCTCGTCAAGTGGCGCGAGCGCCTCTTCATCGACGATGTTGCGTGGCGCCAGCGACTCCGTGACGGTGACACGGTAGCGCTCTGACGGCGGGCTCCGGTACTGCTCTACATCACCCTCCTGGAGGTTGCCGGCTTGCTCGTTGAGCAGCCGGGAGTAGTTGATACGTCCCTTGGCCTTGTAGCGGGTCACCATCACGCCGGCGTAGTCGGCGTAGAAGTATTCCCCCATCAAGTCCTTGAGACGGTCCAGATGCGGTGCCTGATGGCCCTTGAGCACCTTGATGCGTGCCTCGAGCTCATCCAGCTCCGTCTGATAAGAGCGATACTGCTCCGCGGCGTAGATCCACTCCTTCGCCACGTCCCCCTCGGGGATGAACAGGTCGCGCTCCGGGTCCTTGGGTGGCTCCTTGTGGTCGAGCACCTGCCGCCAGAACTCGGCGGCAGCCTGGATCAGCTTCCTGAGCAGCAGCTCGTTCAGCTTGATCTCGAAGACCTCAAGGCCATGCTGCTGATGCCAGAACACCAGCCAGCCACGCTTGGCCCCTGTCACCAACATCTGGTGCTGGACCTGGCAGTAGTAGAGCTTGAACGCTCGGCTCTGCCGGCCGTCGGCCATCACTTCGGCCCACACCTTATCGCTGGGGCACTTCAACTCCACCGGCTCGTTGGCTGAGTTCAAGCCGTCCAGTGAGGCCCTCATCAGAGGGTGCACGGATGACTCGACACAGACCGGGAACACGATGTCGTCGGCATGCTCCTCGTACGCCTTGCGGGCAAGCGCCTCGTTCTCTCTCCCCCGGCGAACCAGAGGATTGAGGCTGAGATCGACTTCCCGGGCGAAGCCGGACTTTTCGGCCCACAAGCGCCAGCGCGTCTTGTAGGGCGAGCGGTCCAGCAGGATGGCCGCGTCAGTGGCGGTGATGCCGCCTTTGCGCCATGCCAACCAGGCATCATCGCCTTGGATCAGATCGACGATCTTCATGTAGCCCTCCTCTCTGGATCAGAGGGCAGAGCCCCGCCGTCAGGCGGGAGCTCCACCCGGGGCGGGGTCAGAAACCAACGCCATCCTCATCATCGAAGCGATCCTCGGGGCGAGGAAACTCATCGTGACCAGGGGCGTGGTGCTTGGCCGGTTCAGCAGGTGCCGCTTGCTGTTCCGGTGTGGCAGAACCCTGCGGCGCCGTGGCGTCCTGGGGTTCCTGGGGAGGTTGGTCCGCCTGCGTGGCGGCCTTGGCTTGCTCGAGGCGAGACAGGGCATACGCCTTCTGCTCGGCACTCGGGAAGCTCTCCCGGACCCACTGCTCTGCCGGCGTCCAGTTGTTCAGCTGTTGGGAACGCTGGATGGCCTTCTGGAGCATGGGCTCGATCGCCGCCTTCTCTGGATCAGTGAGCTCACGAAGCGGGGCCTCGTCCTGCTCGCTGCCCTGGGGGCGCTGGAAGCTATGACTACCCTGTTGGGTCACGTCGACCTCGCCGCCGACGATGCGCTCTGCCTCGTCGTTGTCGTAGATCCCCGTGAAGCCAAAGGCCAGGCGAGAGCACTGGATCATCGCCTTGTGGCGATGGAACCGCTTGATGTGCGTCTGCCACGGCCCGATCTTGGTGTAGCCATTCTTCACGAAGGGTTCGCGGTACACCTCGTCGAGGTATTCGCGGACCCGGATCGGGCGGTCGATGTCCTTTCGGTACATCACGCACTCGATCCACACGTGGCCATCTACCTTGGCGCCGGGCATCTTCACCATCTCGTCGGAATAGACGAACTCCATCCCCGCGTACTGGGGGTGGTTGTTGATGATGCGTGCCCAACCGTCGACCCCAACCACCGGCACGATGCCGTTCTGCTGGTCAGGGAAGGCGTAGATTTCCTTCGTGAAGGGGTTCAGCTGGTACTGGTCGGCCACGATCATGAGCATCACCATCTGCTCGTTGGTCGGGGCTGAGCCATCACGCTGCTTGAAGACGGTGGTCTTCAGCGTGTCCAGCAGGACCTTCTCTTCGATCTCGAATCGCTCGGCGAAACGGGTCAGCAGCTTGCGCTTCTCGTTCTGAGCGGCGGGATGCTGGTGGACAGTTGCATTGCTCATGGCAGTCTCCTCATGCAGAGAGCGGAGACACCATGCCCCGAGGGGCGTGGTGTCCCCTGGGGGAAGCCGCTACCGGGTGGTAGCGGCTAGCAGGTCACGACCGAAGCCGTTGGTTAGAAGTAGGCATCCATCTCGGCACAGCCGATGGCATCGTAATCCAGCATGGGAGCCACAAGGCCCAGGGCCACGGCATCCTCACGCATGGTCGGTGCATCGAACTGATACGCCTCGATGAACGGCTGGAGGGATTCCCAGTTGGTGAGGTTGAACAGATCAAGCTGCGCATCGCAGATCTCGATCGTATCGCCCTCGCTGGTGTTGAACTCCTCACGCCACCGCTTCTGCAGGAACAACAGCACCAGGAGCGGCCTGTGGCCGGCTGCTGCCGTGAACGATCCACCACCCTCAAGGGTGTCGGGGTTCACTTCGTTATCCTGCATCTTGCGATCGACAACGATGCGGGCCGACCCGGTGTCCATCAGGACGTTGGGGAGATACCCGTCAGCATCGTTGTTCTCAACGTCAGGGGCATCCTGGACGTGTTTGAAGCCCAGCCGCTTGGCTGCGTCAACGAACACACCGCGAATGAACCCCTTCCTGAGCGGGATGACGGACTGATCCTTGGGGGGATGCAGCAGCCAGCTCCACTCTGCCATGCCCGGCTGGGCATTCATTTCCTGTGCAACGTCACTCATATCAACCTCACGTCATCTGCGTTTACCACCTGCCCACTTGGATCGCGGCGGTGATGAGATGGGAAGAATGGTCTCGGTGCCAGGGGTCGTGAGACACCCAGCACTTCCGGGACACACGTTCAGGCCGGAAGCCTGGGTGGAAGGCCACGCCGAGCACCGAAGTGCCCAGCGTGTACCGGGGGCAGGCCAGGGCCTTAATCGTCCCCCTGATCGCCGTCCACCCATTGGTCGCCGAAGGTATCGCTCGCGATGCGAACGATGGCCTCCTTCTCCTCAGGGCGGGCCCGGCGCAGCAGGGCTTGATCAAGGGCATAGGCCAGCGCGTTGCGCTCCCCTTGGGGGTTGACCGCCTTGTGGAACCGGATCGAGAGCTTGGCCCAGCGAACCAGTGTCCGAGTCGACATCGTGATAGCGATCTCGCCACCCATGCCCTCCTCGCCCTTGAACAGGCGACGGATTTCATTGGCAACGCTGATCATGCGATCACGAAGGTTCTCGGGCAGCCTCCCCGCCACAGCGGCGAGGATCTTGGCTTCTACCTCCGGCTTGGCATAGTCCACTTCCACGATGCGGTAGCGGTCCATGGCAGCCAGGTTCTGCATGGCGATGCCCTGGTAAAGCCCAGTGGCGTCACCATTGCCGACCGAGTTGCCGGTCACCACCACCCGGAACATCGGATGGGGCTTGATGACCTCGCCGGCGTTCTGGGGGATGACCAGGGGCCGCCCTTCCAGCACGTCGTTGAGGCCGGACAACTCGCCGGGGTCCATCATGTCCACCTCGTTCAGGAGGAGGATGTGTCCTTCACGCATGGCCACCGCGAGGGGGCCGTGCTGGAAGGTCATGACAGGCGTCTCTCCGGGGACACGGGACATCAGGGTGTGATGACCAATGAGGTCGGTCACTTCCATCCGGCCGTGGCAGGTCACCTGCTGGACCGGCCAGTTGAGCCTGGCGGCCACCTCGCAGATCCCGGAGGTCTTGCCTGAGCCCGTCGGACCAGTGACATACAGCGCGTCACCGGACGGGTCTCGCAGAAAGGCCAAGAGCTCCCGGAGGAACACTCGGCGGAACGCATAACCGTCGCTCTTGGCGGGGATATGCGGGTTGCTGGCATCGGCAAAGCCGAGCGCCATCACCTTGGCCGGAACTTCGAGGCCAAACGTGGTGGCAACGGGGAACTCCTGGTAAGGGGCTGAAACGGTCATGGGTAGATCTCCAGTCAAGTTGGCCTTGAGCCGAGAGACACCCATCCCCTTGCGGGAGTGGGCTCCCGGCAAGGGCAGGTAAGGTCAGACGAAAGTTGCTGCTTGTTTCGGGAGGCCAGCGCTACCTCCTTCTGCGATGCCGAAGCATCACGAGAATCGGATGTCCGAGTGGTGCTGTTATGACGGGACAACACCGCTTGGGCATACGACCATCGGGCCCGCTTGGGCCGGTGTCGCAAGGGAACAGCAGAGGGGGCGATGCCCCCTCCGTGTCCACCACATCATGATCTGCGCAGACTCTCCTCACGGCGACCGTTCTGGATGCGACGAATGCGACGCTCCCAGAGGGCATAGGAGATTTTCCGAGCCGCGAGGCGTGCCACCCATACCAGGGCTGAACCCACCAGCAGCATCAGGATGCTGTTCATGGCCAGCCAGGCAAGGATGTCCATCTCTACGTAGATACGAGTCAAGCGTTCCATGGGAAGTGCTCCAAGCAAGGCAGGGAGCACTCCCCATCACGGGAAGTGCTCCCCGTGAGGGTTGAAAACGGCCAGAGGCCAAAGGTCAGTCCGCGGTTGCCCAGGCGTAGCTGAAGGCAGCGCCAGACAGGGATGCGATGCTGATACCGAACAACAACGTCGGCAGTAGATCCATGGGAGCGATCTCCTGGTTGAGAGGACACCGCCCCCTGCCGGGAGAAGTGTCCCGGCGTGGGTCAGTCAAGCATCAGAAGGACAGCACGACACCCTTCCGCTGGTAGGCGGGAGCTTCGTACTGGTCCCAGCAGCTGCCGAGATCGACAGGTGCTGCTGCTTCCTCAGGCTGCTGCTTCCTCTGACAGGCCAGGGCCTGCAGCGAAGCGACACAGCGCAGAGACGCCACATTGGCAGCATTGGCTACCGTGTGGTGAACACCGGAGCGACGCGCCGCAGAGGCTGCGGTGAAGACGCCCTTGGAGACACCGGCGTAAACGGCCGGGGTCGACTTAGCAATGCCCTTGGCAATGACAGGGATGGCCTGTCGTGCCGTCTTGACCAGCAGCTTGACGGTGAGCCACAGGATGGCTGCACACAGAATCAGACCACCGATCAGGATTTGCAGGGTGAATGCTTCAACGTTGCTCATGAGAGATTCCTCATCAATAGGCGGAGGGCACCCCCATGTAGGGAGTGGGCCTCCCTAGTGGGTAGGTAATGACCTCAGACGAGTCCGAGGGTCTGGCAAGGGTGCACCGGAACGAACTCACCGAAGCGAGAACGAGCAGGTACCGGACACAACAGCGCCACAACCAGATGGCTGAGGGGTGCTGAGCGAACCACGGGGGGGTAACGACCTGAACAACGGGCCGCCGGGAGGTGGGCGTGAGACGCACCACTTCTCGGTACACGACGACACCACGAGGGTGACATCGCAGGGATCTCGCCGGAGCGAGAGGTGCCACAGGGTGTGGCGGGGAAAATTGCTGATTGTTTGGGAAGGCCAGCGCTACCTTCAGGTGCAAGCCGCAGAGCGACTTAACACCCCCAATATAAACCATCATCCAGGGGGTGACACCCCTCTCGTCGTGCCCTTAAAGGGCGTTTCCCGACAGGGGGCGATGGTTGACACGGGGGTATGGTGGCAAGGCGTTTACCAAAAACCTGTCACAATGGATGGATTCGCCATGACTGACACCGCCGTCGCTCAGAGCCCCAGCGCTCAAGCCGCTGCACAAACCACTGCCCCCGCCCGGGGGAAGTCCCAGAAGTCCGAGCCGAAGCCGGTCTACTCGCGCCCGGTCTTCAAGCAGAACCTCACCGTCTACACCCTGCAGGCACAGCGCGTGGTCGAGCGCTCCCTGACTCGGGTCAGCTACAGCCTGTTCTCTCTGGACGTGATCCTGCAGATCATCGGCGTCCGCGAGCAGGTCGACGAAGTGTCCCAGATCGTCCAGGGCCACATCGCCAAGGCTGACGAGCAGCTGGAGGAGAAGATCCAGCAGATGGACGTGCTGTTCACGCAGCATGAGATCCAGGACGTGCCGAGCTACACCAACCCGATCAGCCTCGACGTCGAGATCACCTCCCCCCAGGTGGCCCAGTTCCTGCGGCTCGTACGCAAGCTCGACAGCCTGATGGCCAAGATCGACAGCCTGTGGCTGCACGGCCTGCTGACCAGCAAGCAGCGCACCCAGGCCGGCCTCGAGTGGCAGCAGCTGCTCAACCGCCTGGCCTCCCGCATCATCGGGGTCGAGAAGCGTGCCCGCGTGGCCGCCCACAACCAGGGCAAGCACGAGGAGGTGGACGCCGCCGCGCCGTATCGACATGACAGCGAGGTGGATGGCGACATCGACGACGAGGATGATGCCAAGGAAGCGGATAAGCCCGCCGCTGGCGCCAAGAAGGCCCCGGACACCAAGACCGGCAAGACCGAGGAGAAGGCTGACGATGCCACCAAGGCCACGGCCGAAGTGGCGTCGAGCACCTGATAGCCCGTCACGACGATTCATAGCCCCTCGCCCACCGCGGTCGAAGGGGCTTTTTTGGGCCTGATTTTCCTCCCATATCGAAGGCTTGCGTAATCGCGTCGATCGGTAGAATGGAACCAGAAGAACACACCAACACGCCCCGCCGGGGGCAAAAACAAGGGGACGAGACGATGAAGACTCTCACCAAGCTGACCGGGATTGCCCTGCTGGCGACCACCATAGCCGGCTGTGCCACCACCGCCACGACCACGAGGTACAGCGAGGACAACAGCCGCGCCTACAACCTGGCTCAGGCGGGTGGACTGTACAAGGCACGTGATACCGCACTGGGCGACGAGGAATACAGCTCGGCGATGACCAACATCACCAACGCCTTCAGCGACGCGGCCCTGTTCAACAGCTCTGCGGGCCTGGGGCTCTCCGGCGGGACCTCGCTGGGCCTAGGGCTTGCTGGCGCCCTGTTTGCAGCACCGGGGCACATGGAACGTGATAGCGCTTTTGCCTTCGTCCCGGTGACGGAAGCGAACAATCGTGATGAAGCCAACGATATTCTGCACACTCGGTTTTTCGAAGCAGTACAGCAGTCCGCCGCGGATCTCGGCTTCTCCGTAGACTACACCGACAAGACCATCAAACACGACGCAATTGCAAACCGTACTGGCACGACACTAGCTTTAGTCAATGAGCAACGCGGCTGCTACTCATACGAATCGGCAGCAACAGTGGAGCAGCTGTGCATAGTGTCACTTCTTGTCCCCCCGTCGAGAAATCAGGCTAAGCCAACACCGCAGGCTGTGGGATTAGATGTTGAATCCTTCTCATATCCAGCGACTAACCATAACAGTTCCATGCGATATGTTTTCAAGGCTCAAGAGTCGGCAGATATATCCTCTATCGCTGTAGCGGCAAAGATTTCCGCCAACATGCCGTCATGGTTCTACATTTATCTGTCACCGACAGAGAATCAACCGCCCATGATCCTTGAAAGAGGTGAACCTCAGCTGTTTATCAAGACAATCTAACCAAAGATTCGGCCGGATCTCGTCCGGCCATTCCCATATTATTTCAGTCGCATTTCATCCCGGCTGTTCGCTCGAAAGGCATCGATATCCGTATCTTCAAAGCGACCCAGCGTCCTCTCGATAGCATCATTTCGATTTCCATCGATATCCAAATGCGAACCTGCCCCTGTAATCGAGCTCAAATCAAAATCCTGAGCCCCTTTGTAAAGTCCCTGCGACTGAAGAATCCCCAGCCATTCATCCAAGTTCACCAGATCCCAATCTACCTGATCCAACTGCGCAACTGGAATTCCACCGCATTCTGGATTTTCTGGTGTTCCCCAGCTCATGTCGAGCTGCTTCCTAACTTGCTCTTGCATAATACGGGACAGAGGTGAGTTGTATGAACAATAGGATTCACGCTTTTCAACACAATAACCCAAGACCTTAGTCTTACAATAAGAACCAATATAGTGGGCGGACTTGAGTTCACGCTTAGCGTTTAACTCAAACTCTTCCTCTTCACATTTCCATATAAGCTGGATAACTAGCATTGAGACAACATATATCTGGTAGGCCAACATAATATTCCCAAGCATAGCCGCCCCAGCCTCGCCAAGAAGCTGCTGAGAAAACGACTCTGCACCCTCGCTGGCTGCAGCCGATGCGGCCTCATCCATTGCGATATCCTCTGCTGCTCCCATAATCGTCTCAGCCGTCATCTCAGCCAATTTATCCTTCAAAGGCTGAACAGCATCCAGTATGGCATCTTGCACTGTACCTTTGAGTGTGTCGAAAGCCCCGGTGGCGCTTTCAAGACGAGAGGTAAAGGGAGATGTGATAGTTGACCAGCTATCAGTCACAGGTTGCCGAAGATGATTATAAGCCCCAGCAATACTTGAAAATTTATCGGTCTGTTCAAGACCCATAATGGCGGAGTCGATTTTGGGTGTCATCATAATGAGTGTTAGGTAATCTTTTAATGAGACACCCTGCGGTTTCTCACAGCAGTCTACCGTTCCGCTGACAGCTTTTTTGCATTCCTCCGGATCACCTTTAAAAATCGTACAGGCCTGTCCGGTTTGACCCTCCTCGCAGGTCATGTCCGAGATCATATGCTGTGCGGCATTCATCATCGCAGTGGCCCGGGCGAAGTCCTGGCTCTGCTCAGGCTGGAAGTCGAAGCACTCGCTACCCATGCAGCGGATCGGGCCGGCGCAGGTATACTCGCCTTCCTTCTCTAGGGTGGGAATTTCGTAGCTCTCACCGCAGTCCCAGGTCTCGTCGTGGACGTAACAGGTCCCCTTCGACCCTTCTGCCCCATCGACGCACTCGGATTTCACGAAGCCGCATTGGGGGTCGTTCTCGTACTGAGCGCACTCCTCGATCGCTTCGCCACTGGATACGCACTGGGTATCACCGTACTGATCGGTCCAGCACGTCTCGGTGCCCTGATCGTAGTCACAGGTGAGCGGTGTAACGTCGACGCGAGCCGCCAGGCGGTCAACATCGGGGATCGGTGGCGCCGTCAGCTGCTTGTAGATCGGGTCACCGGGGCAGACATAGAAACCATCGATGTCGACACAGTCCCGAGGGTTCGTCGGGTACTGGGAGTAGGAGCCATCACAGAACTCTTCCAAAGTCGCTATAGCATCGTCGATGCACTGGTCCGGTGCCCAGTAGTCGTAGACCACGGTGAAGAACTGGGCGAGCCGCATGAAGGTGCGGCTGTCGAAGGTGTCATCGACATGAGTGCCGTACCAGCTCTTCGTGTAGTTGTTGTGGAAGACGTACAGGTCGATGCCCTTGGCCACCAGGTTCTGTACCGCTGGTGACGAGCTCCCCCAGTCATCGTCGTTACCAATAATGACGATGACCTTGTGAACCTCAGGATCAGAGCGCCAGTTGAAATTCTGAGCGGTCCAGTTGATCACGTTCCATGAGCTGGTCTGCCCACCCTCGGTGACCACGCCATTTATCCAGTTCTGGAAGGCATTGATGTCGTAAGTCAGTTTACGGTGCATGGTCAGGTGGTTGTCGTTGCGCATGGCAACGCCGCCGACCCGCAGGTTGGAGCTGCGCCCCTGGCTGAGAAGGGTGGCGAAGTTGCTCACACCTTCGCGCAATGCGGCGATCTCGGAGTCCATGGACGCTGAGCGGTCGATGATGAACACCAGGTCCGTCGGCTCGGTGTCGATCTCGATATGGTGGGTGATGGTGCAGTCGCCTTCCGGCTTGTTGCGGCGAATGCACTGGTTGTAGTCGGGGACGTGTGCCTCGAATGATGACTCCTTCATCTGCTCGTCGACGCTGCAGTCCGAGAACCCCTCGGTCACCAGGTCGATGTTCTCGTAGGTGTCCCGGCTGGCGTTGAGCATTGGGTCGTTGGAAAAATCCGGCCGCGACTGCTCACCCGCCTTGTGGATGACCTCATAGGCCATGCCCTGGATGGAGGTTGGGCCGCCCGGCTGACTGACCTCCGATCGCATACCCGAGAGCGCCGTCCCCCCGATGGCATTCAGGCCCGGGTCTGATGATGCTTCTGACTTGAGGTTTCCCTCCGGCTGGGCGTGAGGGAAGTTCGAGCTCCCTCCCTCCTCGCTCTGGGCGTCCGGGAACAGCTCGTTGAGGGAGACGTCTCCCCCACCCGGGAACGTTACCTTGCCATTGTCATAGCTGCCGATGTCGCTTGGTGCAATGGTTTCGCCGTAGCTCTGGCCCTCATTGGCATGCCTGGCGGTGTCCGCCGAACTCGGCAGGGGGCCGACAGACTGCGCGAAAGCGGCCATGGGCATGTAGAACATCAGCATGACCATCACGCAGGCGATGGCACGATAGAACTTTCCGTGGCGGGTCATGCGAAACCTCCTTGAGAGCGAGCCGCAGCGATGGCCTGAAGGACAGAACGCCTCAAGCCGTGGATGTCATACCCACGGCGCTGGACGGGATACCTGAGAAGTGGCAAACCGGCTTTCTCAAAGGCGCCGTTGACGAAGCGATCACGGCGCCGGCGGTCACCGCGGAAGTGAGAACGGTCGTCCAGTTCGATACCGCAGAGGATGGTGCCGTTGTCACGATCACAGATGATGAAGTCGATATGCTTGGAGCTGATGCGCGTGAAGGCTCGCCACCACCCCCTGGACTGGGACTTGCGCCCATGTACCGTCAGCACATCGGCGATGCGAACCTTGGCCATGATCAGGTAGCTGCCACCGATCGCCCGATCCAGGTTCTGATAGAAGTGCCACTCTGCATTGGAGAACAGCCGCTTCTGAGCCTTGTAGGGGTACCGCGACCCCCAGTAGGCCACCCCCACCACGATGGCGAAGAGCAGCCCGGCGGCGACCCATAGCTCCGTCATATCCGCACCTCACCAGTTGCAGCAGTCATTCCAGCGCCAGATCGTGTAGATGGGGTCGTTGCCGATGCCCGGGATAGTCCTGCCCAGCCCCCAGCGCAGCGTGGACTCGCCGATCACATGAGCACGCTCGGTTTCCGGCAGTGGGTAGATCAGGCTGAACTTGTACTGGCTCTTGGGCAGAGTCGGACGAATGTGGCCACCGCCGCACATGGCCGAGGTGCCCATGGTCTGCCACGCAAGGCCACGGCGATGAAGGGCGGCCATGACACGGGTCTTGAGCAGGCTGCTGGTGCGCATCACGTCGTCACCCCCCGTCTGGTGTCCCGAGATCGGGTAGATGGCTCCCCACGCGCCCGCGCACCAGAACATCGAGGTCAGCGGGCGTCCGGCAGTAGATGACACGGCATCGGCGGTGCAGGCAGCGGCGGCGATCGGGTTAGCTACGGCGGCGGCTTCAGGGTTGGTGAAGAAGGCTAGCTCGGAGTTGTTCCAGGTAGGATCGAGCTCACTGAGGTACATCAGGTCCAGATCGGTATAGCCGTCCGCGTTGCACTTGCCGGAGACGAACATGTCCATGATCAGCATCAGCGGAAAGGCGTAGTAGTGATAGTGCATGAAGGCACCGTCACCACCGTCATAGTCGGTGCCGCCGTGCATGCCCTGGAACGTGCGATCCATCGGGAACTGGGTGCCGTTGAGCACCGAGGAACAACCCGGCACGCGCTGAAACTCGACCAGACGAGCAGGCTCCCAGAAAGAGGTGACCACGCCCGGGTGGGGAACGCCATTGTTGTCCTGGCAGGCGCAAACCTGGCGATCCGCAGCACCTTCGGGAACCATGTTGCTGCTGCCTCCCAGGGGCACGCCGGCGACCCGAATGGGGAACAGGCAATTCCAGCACACGTCGGTCACGAGCTTGGGGCCGATCAGGTTGGAATTTGAGCAGCCGGGATCGGCGGCAAGTGCGCTGTTGGCGCCCAAGCCACAGCCGAACGCGAGGAGAGCCCCGCAGAGAAGTCGTTTCATGCCTCCCCCACCTTGCGTACGTTGTAATCGATGGCGACCGCCTGAGGGCGGCCGTAGTGGTACCCCTGGTGCAGGTCGACGCCGCTGGCCCGGGCCGCATCATTGGACGACTCGATGCGCTCGACCACCTGTTGAATGCCTCGGCGTCGGCAGAAGGTCATGGCTTCCTGGGTCGCTGGTGCGTCGAGGCTCGCGCATTCGAACTTACAGATGGCCCAGGGGTAACCCTTGAGCCGGTCCAAGGAGGCAAAGCGGGCACCGAAGTCATCGAGGGCAATGCCATGGCTGAGGGCGGCGAGCTTCGGCCAGCGCCGGTCAAGCAGGTCGTCGTCGACAAACTCACTGACCTCAAGAGTCACCGGTGTCTGGTCTGCGGCCTGGAAGGCATCGAAGTCTTCCAGCCAGGCCTCGAAATCATCGTCGTTCGCGAGAGTCTCAGCGGAGAGATTGATGAACAGAGGGGAATTTCGACGGTTGCCCAGGCGGGTCCAATCACGGAGATGCTTTAGCATCTCGCGATCCAAGGCGGCCCACTGACCATCCCTCAGCGCATCGTAGGGACCCCGCAGCCCGTTTGGCCCGGGGAAGCGGGCCAGCGCTTCGTATGCTCTGTGCGAACGTGTCTTCCCACAGACGATCGGTTGCAGTGCAAGCAGGCTGCTGGTCATCACACGTCCTCCCAGGTGAGCTCCCGCACGATAAAGTCCTCACCATCACTGGTGATCACCGATGGCGTGTACTCGAGGGCAAAGCGCTCCTTGACGTCCGGCGTGAGCAGATAGATCGGAGCATCGAAGGTGTCGGAGACCGCGGTGTAGCTGTTCCAGCCCTCGTCGGCGTCAAGCTCGGTGGCAATGAAGGTCATCCGCGCCACGCCAGGCTGACTGGCAATGTCGGGCAGCGCCTCCTGGACCAGCTCCATTTCACGAGGGTCGGTGGCGTTCATCACCACAATGGCCTGGGTGAAGGGAACAGAGTCGAGAGGGTTTATGATCCGGCCCTGCTCGGCGATGACCTCGCCGTTGGGTCCGATGATGTCTTCAAGGACCTGGACCCTGGGGTCAAGACGACGGGTCCGTGAGCGTGTGGCCGGCGGCAGCCATTCGAATTCCTGGTTGGTCCAGAATCGCTCAAGGGCCTGTTCCCGCTTCCGGTCCCAGTCAATGGCCATGACGCGTTCTTTCATCACCTCGACCAGGTCACGCTCGCCAATCTCGGCTACCGGCCCACGCGTTCCGAGGTCGCCGCTCTCGCCCAGTTCAATCTGACGTTCCAGCCATGCAGGGTCTGAGAGGCCCGTGACACGTGCCACGACATCTCGGTCATTACCATCCACGGTGGTGCGCTGTTCGAGCCTTACAATGGTCGGGACGACTGAAACGTCATGGTCCTGGAACAGGGTAGGATCGAGGACGATGTTGGGTATGGGGTCATACTGCAGCGCCAGTTCCTGAAGGAAACGGACCCCCTCAGCGATCTCCATGTCATCGGGGATGCCTCGAAACGCGACGACCATCTGCTCGTCCAGAGAGGCCAGTTCGAGAATGTCCTCCAACCCTTCCTGCTCGAGGGAGAACGAGGCAAAGATCAGGGTGCTGTAGTTAGCGTAGCGTTTCCCTTCCGGGGATTGCTGAGCATCCATGGCCTTCAGAGTGGGGTTGGTGCGACGCAGGTCGGCGAAGAACTGCTTCGCGTCATCTTCAGCGCGTTCGTAGTTGTCAGGAAACAGCGACTCTTGGCCCATCCGGTCCTGGGCCTGCTCGATGACCTTCTCTCCCTGCTCGACCCAGGCGAGATCTTCGTCCGTGAGCGGGTTTGCGGCACCTCGCTCGCCGGCACCAACGGACAGCGAGGTGCATGCCAGGAGCATGGCCGCAGCCAGGCGAGACGGCTTAAATGATCGGGCGTGCTTGTCCAATGATCTGCTCCTCGGAGACGGTTCCCCAGTAACGGGAGTCGAAGCTGTATGGCGTTTCACCCATGAACCAGTAAGCGCCCTCGTCGAGCACCGTCTCACCAGCGAAGTCGGCAGGGGTACCTCCCACCTCCTCGGCTAGGATCAGGCCCTGACCGATGAGCTTGTCATTGACGAACACATCTCCTTGTTCGGTGACACGAATGTGGTCTCCAGGAACCCCTCGAAGGATCTTGACCATCTGCGTCCCTTCTTCGAAGTACGGCTCCACGCCCTGGGCGGAAAAGGCGTAGATGTTCCCGGGCTGGAGGTCCCGGTCGTGGCGATCCACGAGAAACAGGCTGTAGTCGCCAATGCACTTCACCTCCTGGGTATCCAAGCCGAAGTGGTAGCGACTGGCAAAGGTGTACCCAGTGGTCAGGATGAGGGCAGCCACGACCCCCATCTTGGCGACGAAGCGTGGCGTTGACTGGTGCTGGCGCTTACTCATCACCGCCCTCCTCGCTCAGGAGATACTCGGGAGAAACGCGCAGCGAGTTCGGTGCGCCAAGCACCGCATCTGCGGACAGCACCAGGTAGCCGGCCTCCTGGAGACTGATGATTCTCTGGTTCAGGTTGATGATCAGGGCCTCCATCTCCTCGTCCGTCGCATCACTCGGGAAGCTCGCGAAGACCTGGTCGTAATCGACGATCAGCGCCGGAGGCGGTACATCGCTACTGGTGGCCTCCACGTCACTGAGGCGCTGATGGAGGAAGAACCCCATGACCAGGATCGCGGCAAGGGCGAAGAGGGTGAACAGCGTCATCCCACCGGGGCCACGCTGGGCGGTGGCTTTGATCGTGTCAGTCATGGGCAAGCCCCCTATCACGCAGCACTTGGTTGATGGCATCAGGGACCGGCATACCCTGCCGGCTATACCGGGCAATATCGTTGACGTCGACGGGATCTGTGGAATAGAGAAGCTTCTGGAACTCACCCACGATCAGGCGGCCAACGCCCATGCCACTCTTGGATTTGACGAAGATTTCCGAGTACACGCCGGCCACAGTGTGAACGGAACGCAGCATGTTGAACCCGCCCTCGGACAGCGTCAGGCGGCCGCTACGGCGTACCGACTCGACGGTTTCCTCGGTCTGGCCGAGCAGATGCATGGAAGCCGAGTTCTCGGCGATAGCGCGGCCTACAGCATTCTCGTAGAGGTCATTGATACTCTGGGTGGCGATGATCATGCTGCCGCCATACTTCCGGAACTTGCGATAGGCGTGCTCGATGAATACCGACACCTCGCCCTCTTTGAGCAGGTCCCAGGCCTCATCGATGAACACGATCTTCTTCTTGTCCCTTTCGCCCAGGAAGACCTCTTGCTGGATCTGGTAGATCAGCTGCAGCAGTACCACTTGGCGCAGATGCTTGCGACCCTGAAGCTCGTCCAGCTCGAGAACAGTGAACTGGTTCTTGAACTTCACGTTGTTGTCGTGGGCGAAATACTTGCCGTAGCTGCCCTTCGTGGTGAACACGAAGAGCTGGGCACCGATATCGCGTACACGCTGATCGCTCGACTCGAGGCAACGCTCCGCAATATGGTCCACCTTCAGCTTCTGCTCGTGCTCGAGCCAGAGCTGGGACATGACCTGCTTCAATGAGGCGATCTGGAACTCATCCAGCTGGCCTTTCGCCGAAGCCATGGCACTGACCAGGGAGACCAGGGCGTCTTCCTCGTCCTCGTAGTTCTGGATCAACTCGAAGGGACTCAGGCAGATGTCAGCACCGTCTGAGAATTGGAGGAAGTCGCCATCCAGAACCGAGCAGAGGTTCTGGTAGGACTTGCCCGCATCGATCACCCATACCTGGGCTCCCTCAGAGAGATAGGAAAGCAGGAGTTCGTTGGCCCAGAATGATTTGCCCGAGCCGGACTCGGCCGCTATCACCAGGTTCTTATTGGTGTTCGAGTCATGAAGCGACATCGACATCAGCTGGCCGTTGCGCGACAGAAGTCCGGCGTGGAAGGTGCCGGTGCCCTTCCACTCGCCAAAGATCGGCAGCAGGACCGTTGCCTGCTCGCTGGTCATTGTCTTGTAGCGGTTCAGGTCTCGCACTGCCGCCCGGTCGGTGCACATCGGCAGGCAGTTGATGAACATCGGCAGGTTGACGAACTTGTCCTCCAGCAGCGAGAACCGATTTTCCCGCCAGTAGCCTGCCAGCGATGTGGCTGCGGCCTGTGCACGCTTTTCCGTCGGGGCAAAGATGACGGCGGAGTAGCTGATCTGCAGCGGTGTCGCTCCATCATTGATGGAGTCATAGAGGATGTCGAAACTGCCCTTCTTCTCGGCCAGGATGGGGACGAACTTCAGCAGCGGGCCATAGGCCTGATTGATGGTGAACTTCCGCTTCTGCTCCAGCTTATCCTTGGTCTTTTGAGGGACCGGGTAGAAGACGTTGGTCACCACCATATAGTTCTCACGAACCGAGGAGGTGCCACCTGAGATATCGCCCACGTAGGACAGCGCATTGCCGAAGTAGAACATCGGCGGGAGCTTCTTTGCGCTCATCACCTTGACGTGATAGTCACCGAGCGTCAGCTTATCCTTCGTCACGGTGATGTCCGTGCCGTAGTCGAAGACCTGATCGCACAGCGGCTTGTCTTCATCCCAGCCATCCGGCCCAGACCGCCACGACGCACCCGGACCCCAGTTCAGCATGGTGCCCATGACCCGAACGAAGCCTTTCGCCGTCATGGGCTGAGGGTTGGTACCAATGGTCTTGAGCGCCGACTCGATCTTGGTGCGCAGGTGCACCATTTCATCGATCTCGTCGTTATCCGGCTTGTGATTACGAATCGGGCACTTGCAGGTGATGATCAGCTTGAGGTCCTGTACCAGACCGTTGTCGAAGACCCCCTTGTTGGATGCTGAGTGCAGGTTCTCCATGGTGTGCTTACGCAGGAACTCGGCACGCTCCTCGACCACCTTGCTAAGCAACGGATGCTTGAAACCATCTCTCAGGGTCAACATGTTGTTGAGCTTGTTGGTTACATCGGGCGACCGGAACATGATGAACTGAAGCGTTGTCTCGGACGGAAACTGCTGGTTCAGCAGGCCCGAGACGCGCTCCTGGATCTTCTCATCGCCGTAGGTCAGCGGTTCGCACAGAAAAGCGAACCCCAGCGTCTGGTCATCGTTCAGGAACAGCTGGTTGGTCGGATCGTAAGCCAGGACGGGGATCAGCGACCCGGCACGCATCTCCTTGGAGATCAGCTTGTCGCGACGACCTTGGTTGATGACGACTTCCATCAGCCCTCCTCCCCGGCATAGAGCCAATCCGCGAAATTCGACGGGCGGCCACGGTTGACCCGCCCATCGTCGGCTATGACGAAGGGAACCCCGTCGACACCCAGCAGTTCTGCCGTCATCAGGGTGCGTTCATAGCCAGTGGTGTCGCAGTCGGCGACAGTGGCCATGGTGTCGATGGTGCCGTTCAGTAGCGCATCCACGCCTTGAGCATCTTTCTCCTCTGCGCAGTACAGCTGCTTCGCCAGCTCGTGAGAGCGGTCACCGAGTGCCGGGACAACTACGAGTTCGAAGGTGAAGTCGTCGGCGTATTGCTTGGCTTCCTGGGTCAGTGCGTGGCAATGCTCGCAGAGCGGGTCGGTAAATATGGTCACCGTGCGCTCGCCGGTGCCGAACGACACCGTATTGAGGTTCGCGGTGTCGATCTGCAGACCATCCAGATGGATTCGGGTGGCGGCGTCCTGGATCTGGCTCATGGTATCCAGCGAGCCACCTTTCCAGAGGTCGTAGATCTCACCGACAATCACGAAGCGACCATTGCTCGAGGTGAAAAATACCTGTCCGCCGTTGTCGACCGCACTCATGCCCGTGATCGGAAGCTCGACAACACCGCGGATGTCCAGGTCGGAGAAGTTGAAGTCTTCGAAGTTCGTTTGCGCCATGACCGGGCCTGCCACCACGCTTCCGGCCAGTAGTGCAGAGGTGAGTAGTGCTCGCATCAGATACCCCATCGAGGGAGGACGTTGGAATGGGGCTCAGCATATCCCCGAGGCAAGCAACCACCCCTGCCCCGAGATGCCCTTGAGGGGCACGACGAGGAGGTAGTCACAAAAAAGCCCGGCACGAA
>NZ_PDOG01000005.1:76196-76433 GCF_003202205.1 Halomonas sp. LBP4 | reverse complement strand
GCCACGGTGGCGGCGAAGGTGTAGGACTGGTCGGGCTCGACGCGCAGCGGGCCGCGCACCCGGGCCCGCGGCGGGTGCACATCGCGGAACTCGACGCCCTTGCGGTCCATGGCGTAGGCGTCGCGGTCGCTCGCGGGGGCGAGCGACGTCCGTGCCCGGGCCCGCAGGCCGATGCGGTCTTCGTGGTCGCGGGTCAGGGTCAGCGTCTTGCCGGTGTGCGGCCAGCTCTGGCCGCCA
>NZ_PDOG01000005.1:40808-74803 GCF_003202205.1 Halomonas sp. LBP4 | reverse complement strand
GCGGCGAGCAGCGGCAGCGACAGCCTGCCGTCGCTGGCCGCGAAGTCGTGGCGCGACATGATCCGCGAGGTCTGGCCGGGCTCGATGCGCACGCCGTTGACGATCAGCGGCACCTCGGCGTCCGAGCGCAGGCTGGCGAAGACGTCGTAGGTGCCGGCCACGGTGCTGCCGTCGGCCAGGGTCAGCGGCTGGGTCTCGATGATGCGCCGGCCGTCGAGGTGCTTGAACTCGTGCACCACCGCCGGGATCATCAGCTTGCCGTCGACACCGCCCTGCAGGGAGACCCGGGGCGGCTCGTAGGTGAAGGTGAAATCCCGGGTGGCTTGGTTGCGCTGGGCATCTTCGGCGACCACCGAGAGGGTGTACTCCTCCCCGGACTGCAACGAGGGGAAGATGATCGGGTATTCCAACATATAGTATCCATCGTCTACCCACCGAGAAGAGAGGCTGACGACATCCTTTGAGGGCCCACCCGAAAGTTTCGCTGAAGTGATTTCAGGACTGTTATCTATATCGTCAGAAAGAAAAATGCGCAAACTATCCAGCGTAGTAATGACATATCCTTCCGTTGAGTCAATGCCGAGGTCTGGAGAAACCTGATCTATAGTCACTTGTCCAAAATTTTTGGTGGAGATGTTGCCATAAGTGTCAATGACCACGGCGCGCATTTCATATAAACCATGCGGAGCAGAATCTAAGGAAAACTTAAAGCCATAATTATTGGTATCATAGACAATTTTCTCAGAGCCAACCTCATGTGCTAACATGCCATCGGCCATTAAGCTCAGGCTCGCCTCGGCGGGCTGCCAAAAGTAATTTGTCCAATTTGATGTGGTATCAGCATCATATACTGATATTTCACCCTGTCTGCTTTCTTCCGAATAATCTAAGGTTTGGATTGAAGGCTTATTAAAATCCCAATACATTAAGGCATAATTTGAAAATACATTAAATTTTCCCGCCTGATCCCGCACTCTTATCGTCCATGGGGAGTACCCCTTCCCGCTAGGGGTCCATCCGATTCCTACAGAGCAGGTAGTATTCCCGGCACCAATATAACAGGTTTTAGTGCCAACAGAGGTCCCAATAGTAACGGTTTGCTTATAACTTCTAGGCTCAACAGTAAAACGGATGGCATCGACGGTATCTTTTTTATTGGTTCGCATGACATTACCAAGCCACCCGCCGTTTCTCATCTTGATTTCCCGCTTCACCATCTTCGGTGTGGCATTTACTCCAGGCGCTAGCTGCCCGGTAAAATCAGAGTACGCCTTGCACCCCCATCGTGTCCGCGATCGAAAGTTCCCGTCGTTTGAGTTGACCCAGTCAGTCAGTGGCCTTTCAATTTTCTTGTAAACGTAGTTGGCATCCTGATAGTCGGGAGAAAGAAAAATCCCGTGCGGTGTGGCGTCTGCCCAATTTGTCTTGGGAAGGCGCCAGACAAGGGTAACAGGGTTTTCATAGATCGTGCTTCCATCGCTCCATGGCTCAAAACCTTGGAATACAGAGGCGCCTAAATACTTATTAGACGAGCCAGGACGACTGGCTGCCACAGGCTCTGGCAGCGGCCCGCAACTGTTGTTAAATGTGATATCCCGGTATTTTTTCGCCTTGTTTCCGGCCACATCCTCGACAATAAATTCTACACGATAACTGGCACGCGGATCAGGAAAGTATATATTTAGGGTACCTCGACCACTGCCTGCATATACTGAGCTAGTATCGGCATCAAACGGCAGAATATCTGTCGCTTGAAGGTCGCCGACAGTGCTGCCATTGCGAGAATACGTATTTATCGTTGCCTCTTTGACTCCAACGTTATCGTCCAGCCCAGAAAGTTGAATGTAGTTTGTAAATGTCGATCCGAAATGATTGGGGGTTCCACCCGATCCTATCTGAGAATATCCCCCATCCCCTGTTGACGTGATAGACCCGGTAACGCCCGGCGCCTGGGTATCAACAACCAGAGCGTGTTGTTTTTCGGAGACAACTTCATCCGCGGAAGAAAGGATTTGGGAGCTGATTGTGTAGGAGCCATCTGCAGGTGCAGATAGTGTCAAAATTGCACCGTAAAACTGATTTCCAGCGGCGGTAATCAGGTCATCTGCACCCAATAGATGGCTCGTTGCCGAGTCAAGAACACTACCGTCCATTTTAACAATGGAAACCTTAACCTTACGGTCGACCCCCCCGCTTAGCGCAAAGTCGATCTTGTCAACCGGGTTGGCATAACGCGATGCGGCCAATAGTGACCGTTTCTCCCCGACTGGCGAGGTGAAACTGTATTCAATCAACTCTGCCTGAGCGGTTCCGGAAGCGATCGCGCCGGCCCCAGCAAAGGCCGCCAATAATGCACGTATTCTTCCCCAGTAAGTGTATCGGCTTGCCATGGATGCCCCTCCTGGTCCCGTGCCGGTCATTCTCTTCGCTCCGATAGACGGAGCTTTTCACGACGGACCTTACAGGCTATCTCCGAGAGGTCACCTGTCGGGTCGTGCCCTTAAAGGGCGGATGCATAAAAAAAGGCAGCCAGTTGGCTGCCCTAATACGCAGGGTAACGATGGTTGGAGATTTAGAGACCCAGACCGTTGCTGATTTGCTGGCCGGTGGTCATGATCGTGCCAGCATTGGTGAGAGTCGCGCCCACGATCGAGTCGATGATCAGCGGGGCGTTGTAGAGCCCCATGCCCATCGCGAAGCCCACAGCAAAGGTCATCAGGCTCTGCCTGACTACCCCGATGACCGCCCCCACCACGATGATAGCGAGAGTGATGATTCTGCCGAGTGTGCCCTGGGTCCACTCCTCGAGGGTGATCCAGACGTCTTCGAACTCGCCACCGCCGGTGCCAGCGAACGATGCATCCGAGAGAACGAGCGCGGCGGCACCGAAAACTGCGGCCAGCGCGATGATGGCGCCCTTACGCTGCATGAGAGAAACGATTTGCATGATCGTAGTCCTGTGTAGAGGGGGCAACACCGCGCTGCCCGTTCAGGTGACCGTAGGCCTTAGAGACCGAGGCCGTTGCTGATCTGCTGGCCAGTGGTCACGATCGTGCCAGCGTTGGTGAGAGTTGCGCCCACGATCGAGTCGATGATCAGCGGCGCGTTGTAGAGTCCCATCCCCATAGCGAAGCCCACGGCAAAGGTCATCAGACTCTGCCTGACCACCCCGATGACGGCGCCAACCAGGATGATCGCAAGTGTGATGATTCTGCCGAGTGTGCCCTGGGTCCACTCCTCGAGGGTGATCCAGACGTCTTCGAACTCGCCACCGCCGGTACCGGCGAATGAGGCATCCGAGAGGGCGAGCGCGGCGGCACCGAAAATTGCGGCCATCGAGATGATGGCGCCCTTACGCTGCATGAGAGAAACAAGCTGCATGGTAGTGCTCCTTCAGTGGTCTTAGGTTGCGATGCAGGATTACTCAGCTTCGTCGTCTCGCTGGATGCTCTGCAGTGGCTTCAGTGATGGCTGGGAATTCGAGGTCGGCTCGCCAATCACCCAGCGCCGGGGTTCAATCTCGGTATACAGGTGGCCAGTCACGATCAGGTCACCCGCGTCATCCTCCCAGGGCGCGATCCAGATGCGCATGACCTCTGCGGGGGTGCGCACCGGAACCGGCCTGTCGGGCAGACGTGGCGAGACGTAGTTGCTCTCGACATCGTTAGGGTCTTCCCCGCTACCGCTGATGGCCGCACCCTGCTGGCCACCAGCCACCTGCGCTGCACTCTCGACGGACTCCGGCCCAAGCGACACAGGCACGTTGCCGTTGTTCGTCAGGTTGTAGACGTCCTTTGTGGACATGCACTGAACCCCTTCAGGGATGCCCGAACAGCTATATTCGGACTCGCCGATATTGAAAGCGGCACACCCGCTGATCACCGAAGCGATACCCAGGCTCGCAACCAGCTTCAGCGGTGATGATATGGACCGGGACATGAGACCTCCTTGCGCCAAAATGCCTTTGAAGGGCGTTTCGCTGATTTCTGGTTACTGAATCTGGAGCTTGGTACCGCGGGTCAGTATCAATTCGATCTGACGACCTGCATCTACCTCGATGACCGGGAAGATGCCTTCAGCCATGTCGACGTAGAATTGCGCGATGCGATCCAGAGCGTTCGAGGCCCCCTGGGCTGCCGCGCCCTGGAACATGCTGGGGCTGAAGTTGCTCTGGTACTGGGTCTGATCACCCACGGACCCTGTCTGGATAACCGGAACAGCATCGACATCAAAGGCGTTGGCAGCACCAGACATGAAGCCTGCCATCATGGATCTGGCGATCATGGCGCCTTGCTTGGAAACCAGGCGTCCTCGCACACCGGCCTTCCCGTCCTCGCCGACGGCATAGGAATCGACGCGAGCTTCGATAACACCGCCGTCGTCACGGATGCAGGAAATGGTCTCACCCCGTAGGTAAGCTCTCTCAGAGCTCAGGTCCCCATAGCCGGAGACAATCAGGAAGCATTCCTTCACGTCCGCCCGGAAGCGGTTGGGCAGAATCGCCTCGTGCTGGATGCGCAGGGTTGAGGGGAACGGGTCGCGCCGGCTGCCTTGAGAAGTTGGGGCATCCATGCCGTTGAGCATCACTCCGGTGAGGATGGAGCCGGCCGGCAGGTACGCGCCTTCGTCCTCGCTCTCAGCGGCTTCCCTCGCCTCACGCTCCTCTTCGGTCTCGTCCTGGTAGGAGCTGATGATCTGCACCCCATTCTTGGGATTCTCGCCACCATCACCGTCTTCTTCCGTTTCGCCGGAACGTCGACGGGGGTCCGCCGCTTCAGCGTCAGCCGCGGTATTACGACGCGGCAGCGGGGCATGCTTGAACACCGCGTCCGGATCTACCTCGTAGGCGTTCTGCTCCTCATCCTCAGGTGTGGCAGTGAAGTCGTCGGCCTCCGATGCATTGCCATCGAAGCGATCACCGTCGTACCCAGCCTGTCCGCCGGACTGGCGGGGCTCATTGGCCATGCTCATCAGGTCCATGTTCTGGTCAATAAGCATCTCGATCTGCTCCTGGAGCGAATCGATTTCCTTGCGCATCTCCTGGGAGCCTTCTGTACTCCGCTCGGTGCGCTCAAGCACGCGTCGCACGGAGTCCAGCTCCTGCCGCAGATCGTCGTTCTGGCTCTTCGCGATCTGGATCTGGGCCGCGAGCCCGTCGATAGAGACATCTCGGGTGTCACGATCGGTCAGCACGTGCTGGACCACATCCCGGTCGGGGCCTCGGCGTTCACGCTCTTCTGCCCCACCCGAGAAGATGGCGATGACGCCTAGTAGCAATGCCAGGCCGCCACCAACGGCGACGATGCGCTTGTTCCTCGGTGACAATCGTTCCCAGTGCTGTCCGATCATTGAGCACCTCCGAGAAGAGACGGGCGCTGACTCGAGGGTTCAGGCCGCTCACCGATTTTCGTGACCACATAGAGCTCGGTTTTCTGGTTCGGTCCCAGGACGTTGCGGGGCCAGGCCGCAACAGCAGCAACATTCCAGTTGCCGCAGGCCTGTTCCTTGATCTCGAGTGGCTGCCCTGACACGTTGCGAGCCACGCCGATCGAGACAGAGAGTTTGTGGCCGGTCATGGTCTGCCCGTTGGCGAAGTCATAGGTGACGCCAGGCTGGGAACATGACGGCAAGGCCGTGCGAGGGTCCGTCTCATGTAGCGTGTAGCCCTGCGGGATCTCTCCCAGGGCGATGCTTCGCATGAGCGACTTCAGGGTGTCGATATAGGGCTGGGAGGTTTCCCAGCGCTCCGCCCGCGGGCTGCTGACCAGCCCGGGTTTGAAGGCCATTCCTTCAAGCTCGATGAACAGCTCACGCGGCGGAATGCGCCGTGGCACGAGGGTCAACGAAAGGGCTTGAGCTTCACTCCCCTTCTGGGTAATGAACATCGTGACGGGAGCCTGCTGATCCGTTGCCACGTACACGACGTTGTCACGAATCTCCGTGGTGGCATCCGAAGTGGTTGTCACCTGCGGCTCGCCGAATGGCGTCACAATCCGGTTCAGGTGGCCGATCGCTACCGGGACGATCTCGTTGATGCCCGGTGCCATCGTCAGCTGCGGGCTCTCGTTGACGACCTTGCTTGAAGAGGAACCTCCGCCAGAGGACCCTGTCGGCCGCGGCACGTTATCGCTCATCACGTTGGCCGGGACGCTGAAATTGACTGGCTCGACGGGGATTTCGACCTCTGATGCCCCGGCGCTCCCGAACCCACCGAGCGCGGCGGCCAAGGCGACTGCAAGTGCTTTCTTAACCATTGGCTCGCTCCTGACGACGCTGTTCCTGGCGCTCCATCTGCTCACGAATCCGCTCTGTCCGGGGGCGGCCAGCATAGGTATCGATATGGGTTACCACGGGGGCGTAATCTTTGATGTCGATGATGTATTCGTAGGTTCGCTCGTCGCGGGAGGTTTCACCGGTGGCCCCGGTCAGGTAGGAGTGGCCATAGACATAGACGATGTCGCTGTCCGGCTCGTACTCGACGGAGCGCGGTTCGAAACGCATGGTCACGCGGTCGTTCTGAATCCGCTGGGACTGGATCTCGATGGCCTCCATGACCGGCCGGTAGATCTCCGGGGAGAGCAACGGCTCGATTCGCTCCTTGACGAAAGCGACGCTGCCCGGCGTCACGTTGCCGGTCAGGGACGCGAGGAGCATGCCCCACGACTCCTTGTAGGACTGGGAGGACTTGTTCTGAGTGACCCAGGCTTCACTCTTCAGCGTGTAGGGCTGGATGGTCACAACAGTCTCGCGGGTGAAGGCCTTGATCAGCGCCAGCACCAGAGCCACAGCCATCACCAGCATCACGATGCGGGAGAAGCGGTTTTCGGCGAGTGCGCCATTCCAGGTCTTGAGGAAGTTATCAAGCTTCACGGCAGGAACCTCCTGATAAAGGGATTCACCATTGAGCGAGCCTTGGTAAACATGAGCCCTCCCCAGTAGGCGATATGGATCAGGTACCCGTCGGGATGGTTATCCCGGTACTTGCGGTATTGGTTGGTCACGACCAGGCCGATACCGAACCCGATCATGGCCTGGCCAACGGCGATCCCGAGGATCAGGCCCGCGAAGATAGGGGCCATCTCGTCGAGGCTCCACATCAGGACATGGATCGGGTCGTCGATACGGCTGGGTATTCTGACTGGCTCCATACAAGCGTCTCCGGAGGTAATACCTGAGTTGGCGCCATCATCACTGATCGCGACCGCATTACCCCTGCGCAGAGACGCCCTTGAGGGGTACGTCGACAAGGATTCGCCAGATTTTTATGAGATGAGCAGGTGTTCCGCATGCGGAACACCTCGCCAACGGGAAGCGCCCCCGGCTGGGGGCGCTAAGGCAAGGCACAAGTAATGCCTGGGGATCACACCCGCTTCTGGAGGTTCGCCAGAGCCAGGCCGAACATTACGCACGCCACCATCATGGTCAGCGGGATGATGATGGGGTTGAGGGCGATGGGGGCGAAGAAGGCGATGAGCAGGCATTGGGCGACCAGCAATACGCCCCTAATGCCGTACCGATGCAGCACCGGACTGGCATAGTCGAAGTTGGTCCGCTTGATCTTCCAGCCCATGTAGCCGTCCCAGACGGCTGGGATCAGCAAGATCAGCATGTATGGCGCCCAGACAGCCAGCAACGCAATCCGGGCGCAGACCTGGTAGACGACATGCATCAGCGACGCCAGGCGGTCCTCGACCCACGGAAATATCTGGCTCCCCATGTTCTGCATGCCGCGGCTGGAGGCCCTCTCCTCTGGGGTGGGGATCAACAATGTGTGCAGGGTCCGGTAGACACCGCTTTCCCACATCGAGATGTTGTACCAGTTGAGGGCCTTCTGATCGATCCACTCGACCGTGTTGCGCCCCAGCTGGCTCTGCACCATTGCCGATTCCTTCTTGATGACACGCTCCGTCCAGTGACCGGGCACGAAAACGAGGATCACGAACATCTCAGCGATCAGTAACCACGCGATTAGCCAGAACGGCGTCTTCATGGCCAGCCCTCTTCAGAATCCGTTTCACCGACTCACTGGTCAGCAGTGAATAGATTACCTCGCGCAGCGAGCTCTCGTCCTCCGGGGCCTGGCTGTAGATAGTCAGCTCCCCATCATTGGCCATCAGCCAGGAAGCGAACGGTGTGCCGCTGGCCAGGGACCAGGAGTTGCCGGCGTCATTCATGATGACGATCTGGAGCTCACGGCACGTGGCCGTCACCAGCGCATTGATGAAGACCGCCAGGCGCAGCGGGTCCTCTAGCTTGCGCCCCCCGGGGTTGAAAACGGCTTCGTGGTACTCATCCAGCGCCTCGGTCACGATGGTATAGATCACCGGGTCATCGTGACGCTGGATATGCTCCGAGACATAGGTGCGCAGGTTCTCGATGACGTCTTTGGCCTTCGGCCAGTCGAAAAAGAGAAGATCCACGAGGTCCGCGTAGCGCCTGCCCCGCTGCCTGATGGCCTCTGTCATACCGATACGGCGTTCTTCTGTTATCACTCTGACGACCTCCAGGTCACTGCCCTGGTTTCTTTTCGTGTAACCATCTTCGTTCATGGCATCCCGTCACCCGGTAAGGATGGGAAGCCGCCCCTTGATGAGTTGCCCGCCAGAGATGTTGGCGATGTATTCGAGGTTCGGCAGCATGCCGAGCAGTTGTGAGGGAAACAGCTCGCTCTCCTCTTCCATGAGGCGCTCGCCCTGGTTACCCCCATGCATGATCGGTTGTTCCCCATCCGTGTTTTGGCCCTGCGTGCGCATCACATACTTGACCCGTGTCGGAGGCACGCCTTTGGTGACGTACTCTTGCGTGTCAGCATCTTTGACACGGAGCGCCACCGTATTATTGATGTTGCCCAGCACCTGCAGCGCTTTCTCCTGGCTCCCCATGCGTGCGGCGAAATCAGCGAAGGTCTGTGTCGCCACAAAAAGGCGCAGCTTGGCACCGCGCCCCTTGTTCAGCAGCTGGATAAAGGGGTCATTGATGACCTCCGCTGCCTCATCGACGAAGATGTTGACCTGCTGGTTGTTCTCGCCAAAGTTGTACCGGTCACCCGCGACCGCTGTTAGGTCGCTAAGGAAGATCGAGCCGATCGCACTCGCCACCATGTTGTCGGTGAGCGAGTCCAGACCGATATAGGCCACCATGGCGTTATTGATGATTTTGGCAGAGTCCGTGATCGGGCGCGAATCGCTGGTGTCGGAGGGGTCCGGCGACAGCAGCTCTCCCAGGGAGCCCGAGGTCAGCATGTTCATGATAGGCAGCAGCGAGGCAACCATCTTGCCGAAGTGAGTGCCGTCATGCAGGAACATCGACAGCAGGCCCTCCAGCTCGGTGGAGGGCTTGGTCGGCTGGACCCGCTCGAAGTAGTAACGGCTGAGCATCCTGGCCCGCTTCTCGCGGGGACCACCGCTGACCTTCTCGAGGTAAGGCTTGGCATCAGCCTCCCACCCCTCGATGTTGCGGCTGGCGTAGGCACTGATGGCCTGGATCACCAAGCCATCTGCACCCCCTTCGAGGAACCGCCTCAGATTCACCAAGCTCGGCCGCTCGTACACGAGCTCGAGGCCTTGGGCAATGTTGTTGAGCGCCTGCCAGCCGAAGCTCTTGAACGGGTCAGCGCCAGCCTCGGACGGGATCAGAGCCGCGATGCGGGAGGCGATCTCGGTCACGCGAGAGTAGTTCCGAAGGGGGTTGATCCTTGCCGACTCTTCCGGGAAAGCCGGGTGGAACGCAACAAACCGCTCCGGGGTGCCTAACGCTTCGCAGGCTCGCCGGGCATTGTCTCGCATTTCCTGGTCGCCCTTGGGGTCGATGATGATCACCGCCTCGCCTCGCATGATCGCCTGGGAGATCAAGATGTCGAACATGCGCGTCTTTCCCGAGCCGGTGGTCCCGACGATCAGCGTATGCCCCTCGCTGTGCTTGAGGGGTTGGTAGATCTTCTGCTCCTTGGGTTCCAGGCCATGAATCCAAGGCTGCCCAATCGGCATCTCCTTGCCGTTATGGTGCCCGCCGTGCGGCCCGACAATGGAGGACCAGTCCCGCTTGAGGATCTCGAAGGCACGTTGGGCGTGCCGCGCCTCCCAGTGGAAGCCGTACCCCAGCCACATCTCATTCGGGTGTTTGGCGATCACCTTCTGGAGCTTGTCGATCTTAAGGAACTCCAGGTCTCGCCCCCCCAAGTGCTTCTTCAGCGTATGCAGCTTGATCGCCTTGGGTATCCTCGCCATGGCCATGACCCCACACACGCCGGTCATCCAGTAGAAAGGCTCCGGCGGCATCTGGCTGAGTTGGTTGATGGCCAGCGCCAGCACAGAGGCGCTGGCCCAACCCCCGATGGCCCTCGCTTCGTAGTTGGGGCGCCATGGCATTTCATACTCAAGATCACCACTCATGTTGGTTTCCTCACCAGCAGCTTGTTCTCTTTCCCCACGAGTGAGATGCCCAGAGCGTGGGTCTTCACAACGGTTCTCAACCGATTGCGGGTCAGGTCGGGGTAGTCGACGCCGATCCGGTCCAGGGCGTGGTCATTGACTACCAGCATGTCGCCGTCACGGCGGACACTGCCCACGAGCCACTCACCCTCCCCCCGGACAATCATGGCCTTGAGCCTCAGCAGGGCTTCCTTGGCCGTCATCGTGTCGGGTGTCAGTCCGATATCAATCGCGGACTCATCCACCGAAAAGGCGTCAGCGGCGTCGCTCTCGTCATCCACCTCGATCGGGGCCGTGACATCGATATCCGGGATAGATCCGGCAATCCCCTGGATGGTCGGCGCCGGCTCGGCTTTGTCCGCGCCAGAGGATTTCTCCGCTGCGCTCCGGCGGCGCACAATAGGCGTGGACGGCTTCTCGATCGGCAGGGGTGTCAAGGCAGGTGCACTGGCCGCGCTGCCGGACGTGGCCGGGTCTTTGGCCTGCGGTTCTGATACCTCCTGCTCACCGTTTTCTTCAGCGGCAATGGGTTCGGGGGCCGGGTCAGGGTCGGCCTCGGCAAGAGCCGCCTCGAGGTCAGCCTCGCGAGTCGCGAATCGCTGGCAGATCACCTCGACCAGGTCGCCTTGCAGCACCAGAACATCGAGTCCGTCGCGTTCCTGTACGACCGGCCCGCTCTCGGGGGTCGCCAGCATGCCTTGCTCTTTCAGAAGGGTTTCCAGAGCCTCAGCCGCCAACCCAGCCGTCTGGGCCGCCGCTGGCCAGAGCAAACACAGGTCGTCGCCACTCCGGATAATGGCCTCTCCCAACGTGGCCGTGCCCTTCAGTACCGGCCTCACCAAGCGGCGAAGTGCTGACCCAGCCTCGCCATAGAGGCGCCACGGGATGTCCTTCACATAGGACGAATCGACCGGTGACGCATCTACCGGCGTGCTCTCATCTTCCGGTTCCGCCGATGTCGCCTTAGGCTCTACACCCGCGCTGGCCTCGGGCACTTCCACGACTTCCAGCGACGGCGTGGGCGCCACTGACTCCTGCTGGGGTTCCGACCGGTGTGAGCGTTTCGGCTTTGGCTTGCGCTTCTTCTTGGCGGCGCCAGCCCGCGAGCTGCCTCCGCCAGGTGTCAGGTCGATGCCCGCTGTGACGGGGGTTGCCTTTCGAGTAGGCGTGGCAGTTGGGCGTACATCCGGCGCCAGCACGACCTCCGCGTTCTTATCCTCCGGCGCAGGCGGCGGAGCCGGTTGAACTTCGGGGGTAGGCACTGGCTCTGGGTCACTGGTCTCGCCAGCGCTCATCCCCGGGAACGGCATGTCCAGAATACTCAGAGGCGGCGACTGCTGCGTTGGCGACGCAGCGGGCGGCTCATGGTGATCGTCGGACACCGGCTTCGAGGGCGTCGTGTCCTCATCCCTCTTGACCTCGCCCGGCTCGTCATCTTCCAGGGAAGCGTCATGATCCGGGGTCGTGGCGGATGGGGGTTCAGGGATATCAAAGGGCAAGTCCATGCCCAGCCCCTGACTCAGCTTGGCGGCAAAATCTTCAACGCCGGCAACAGGGGCAGAGGCTGGCTCTGTATAACCTGCCGTCGCGTCCGCCGTAATGGGTGGGTCAGAGGATGCCTTTTCCTGCGCTGGCGCTTCCGGTGCCTTGGTATCGGCCCGGCGCGGCTTCCCTTGCTTGGCGGTTGCAGGGGCCTCATCGCGGCGTGCTGACGGCGTGCTGGAAGGACCGAGGTCGATGACCGGCGCCGACGGCCCACCACTTCCGGGACCTTTACGATCGAGCAGCCCCGTGGTGGGTATCGGCCCACCCTGGTCGATGTTCTGTGGCCACGTCGGGACCTCGGCTTCGGAACCGGGGTCGCTGGCGGTCGCATCGTCAGTATCCGTGTCATCTGCCTGATCCGCTTGCTCTGGCACCATCGTGGCACCAAGGGTGGCCAAGGCATTGGCGAGTGGCTCCGTAGCCGCATCGTCGGCCTCACTTTCCTCGGCCGAGTGTTCCGCATGCGGAACATCAGGAATGCTGTGGCCTAGTTCAGACGTCGCTTCTTCCGGGGAATCCCCGATCGTCATACCGGTGTGACAGTCACCCCCGTCATCGCCGGTGATCTTCGCCTCGATGGGCGCTGGCGGGTGCTCGCTGTTGCCAAAGACCAACGAGATGTCTTCCATGCGGAGCATGAGGATCTTGGCGTTCATGGCGATATCGCCTTCCGCCAGTGCGGAGGGCGCCACTTCCCAGTAGCGATAGTAGGCATTGCTGTCGGCATCGCTGTTGGGTACCGGGCGCGGTACCGCGAAGCCGCGGTCGATCAGGTAGTCTGCCAGGGTATCCGGATCGTGCGGGACCGCGGGAACGTTGTTGTCCTGAAGGTGCTTCACCAGGCTGGGAGCCGCCGCCTTCCACGCGATGAAGGCTCCCTGCTCGAGGTGCCATACCTGGGCGCCGGCGACATTGACCTTCCAACGCTTGGAGATGACCAGCGAACGGATGGCATCGATGATGTAGGGCTCGATGGACAAGCCGATCGAGTGCTCGTCGATATTGAGCCGGCTCTCCTTCAGATCACGCTTGACGCTCTCCTGGTCGGCTTTCAGCACAAGCTGGGTCACCGGATGCAAGGCGCTGGTCCCAGAGATTGCCTCGACCACTGCCTTCATGAGATCCGGCCCCGGAGCACGCAGGTAGCGACGTACGTCTGAGGTCAGCACCATGTTCAGCGCCAGCGTGGCAAGGCGTTCATGGCGTTCATGTCGGCCCTTGTTCCAGCGTAGGAAGTAGCGCTCGATATTGTTCTCGCGGACCCAATCCATCAGCGATTCTGCGTAGGGGTTCCACTCCGCCTTGCCGAGCTTGTCCGTCACCGTGACGTCGGACAACGGCTTGCCCAGATCATGAAGCAAGGCCGCCAGGCACACGGCCAGGCGCCAGCACGGTTCCAGGTTGCGGCGCTCTCTCGGGGTGCCATCGCGCACAAAGATCACCGCCTCCGAGGCCTGGGTAGCCCAGAAGGCAACCTCCAGGCCATGGCGGAACAGGCCGCCGGCACCACGATGGTGGTGTGCTTCCGAGGCGGGCAGGAGATGAACGAATTCCGCGTAGTTGTGCAGTACCGGGCGCATCAGCCGTTCGAATTCATCATTCGACAGCCCCAGGGTCTGCTGAATACGGGCGATCAGTTCGCGCTGCGTCAACAGCACCTTCTCGATAGGGGCTGCTGGCAGGCCCTTGGCGAAGGGTGGATAGCGCGGAATCTCGTCATCCTCCAGGTCACCCGCCGGCGTCAGGCGTAGCTTCCCCTCCGGTACTTTTCCCCCAGCAAAGGGCAGCCATCGCGTAAGTGCACTCAGCATCTCGGGTCATGTCCTGGTTCTTCAGTTTGAGGCAATGGTGACAGAGATCCCGCAGAGCTCTCCCCTCTCGTTGCGCCCTTCATGGGCACTTTGGCACCCCAGAGTCATACGCCACTCCCGATACACTCGCTCGCAATTCATCCATCACCAGAAGAGAACAAGGCATGAAGGTTCATCTCACGAGCAACGGCCACGTCAGCATCGAGCTGGAGACGCAACGCGAGATCGATGGCCTCTGGGTGCTGGCCGCGCATGTCAGCGGGGGCCCCGCCACCATGCGCAACATCTTTTCCTGCCCAGCCGATGAACGAGAGGGGCTGTACGAGCTGCTCGCGCCCCACGTTTCTTCGGTCTTCATCAAGGCAATGGAGAACGGCGAGATGAACGTGCCCCGGGAGACCACTGAGCTGCTCCAGCATCACCAACAGCACGTGACCGGTGCCATCCACTTTGAACCCATGCCAGGCCGGGTCAGTGATCCACGCCCGCATATTGCCCTGATCGACAGCACTCCCCTCTCGGAAACGGAGAAGGCGCAATGATGAAACAACTTCTACCCCTGGCCACTGCGATCGCCCTGGCCGGGTGTACGGTGGGGAGCACGCTGCCGGAGATCCCTGAGTATCCGTCCGCAGAGTGGGTCAACGAGCACCTCCCCGAGTTTCGGGCCGAGGCAGAACGCCACCCCTCGAAGGAAAACCGGGAAGCCGTGGAGCGCCTCGAGGCCTGGGCAGACCACCAGGGGCGGGCACAAGCCAAGATGCTTCAGGTTGACCGTCAGCTCACCCTCGCCTGGGACAACATGGGTCGAGGCGGGGCGGCTATTCGGCAGCCGGCCTACATCCATGTGCTGGGAGAGGAGTTCAATGACCGCTATGCCAGCACGGCGGACATCGCCGACCAGATCGGTACCGACGAGGACACCGTCCGCGAGGCGTTGGCCAGGCTAGGCGAGCTACGCAAGGATGATCCGCCCTGGAGCCAGGGCTACTCCCTCTACGAGATGGAGCGGTGGGAGCGTTTCTGTGATGGCGGCAAGGGAATGGACGAGCCTGACTGGACGTTCGTGACCAGTGCCGGTGGTCGCCGCAACATCCCGGACGCACTCGCCAGCGACTGTCGCCCTCCCAGCTACGACTATCAGGACTACCTGCGTGCCTGGACCCGTTTCTGCGAGTCCGACAATCCCTCTCGGGCAGATCGAGACATCGTTGGCGACTCCGTCCGCCCCCGGACGGTGGTCAACCCGTGCCGTGCCCTCCAGTGATCCCGAGCTCAGGAATAACGCCTCATGAGTGAGAAAAGCACCCCCACTCCCCAGGAGCCCACGGGTACCAAAAAGAAGAGCCTGGTACCGACTGCCCTCATCCTCGGCCTTGCCGGCGTGGGGGCTTATGGCATCTATACCGGCAGTGTTACCGACTGGGTGAATCAGGGGATCGACAAGGTTGGCAATCCCACCGAAATATTTGCGTCGTCATCGAGTGACCAGGCCAGCCGGCGTGACGGCGAGGCTCCCAACCTGTTCCCGAATGACTATGAGCCAACTTACCCAGACACCGAGGCTCCCGGTCGTGACGCGCCATCGTCGGTACTGCCTGCCGATACGTCTTCGTCTCAGCTGGCGCTGAGCGAGGACCCAGGTACAGAAGATGGCGACGCGGCGGTAACCGACACAGGCAGCTCCCGGTACCTGGACGACCTGAGCCAAGGATCATCCCTCCCGGCCGATGGGGATGCGGGCGGCGCCACTGACGATTACCAGCTCGACTTTGGCGGTAGCAGTAGCACGGCGGCTGAGGACACCGCTGAGGTCCCTTCACTCGAGGAGACAACATCCCCCGATCCAGCACCCCAGGGGGAAGAGGACGCCCCTTCGTCGATCCCCGAGCCCGAGGAAATGGAGAAAGAGCTGGCCCGCATCATGGCGGAGCGAGAGTCCACGACGGCGGCCGAGAGTGATGCATTGGCTGAGTCCGAGCCGGCCCCCTCGAGCGAGGTCGAGACGCTGAGCGCGGAAGAGCGCCAGCAGATCATCGAATCCCCCGAGTTCTCCGGGACCATCCTGGCAATCGGCCGTCGAGTCGGCCAGTCATGGGAGTACGAGGGGGATGACTATGCCGAGCATGGCGCCATCGTCAAAGTGCACCTCGAGGACGCCGGAGAAGCTGGCAACATCACCATCTCTCGTTCTTCCGGCAACGACGCCTACGATGCGTCGGTGCTCGCCGCGGCCAAAGCCGCCGCCCCCTTCCATGAAGTGCTTGAGCTCGATGACACGGCGCAGACACTGCTGACGGACTTCTCCCTGACCTTCGGATCACGAGAGGCCATCGAGGCGTGGGAAGCCCAGTGGACCGTGCACGAGCCAGTCGACGTAGAGGAGGTGGTGGTCGAGGAGGCCCCCAGCTATGCGACTCAGGTAAGGCGGATGATCGAGGAGGAGTGGGAGCGTCCCGACAACTTCGATCAGGACAGCGAGGTGTCGGTGCAGGTCCGCCTGGCCGTGCCGTTCGGCAATGTGCTGGCCATCAACTACCTGCGTCCTAGTGATGATGAGGCGATCAACAACAGCATCAACGAGGCGATCCGTTCCGCTTCACCGTTCGATGGGATTCGTCAGCTCTCGCTGAAGGAGCAACAAGAGCTGCAGCAGTTCAACCTCCACTTCCGGGCAGAGGGGATTCGGTGATGACAGCGGAAACCGAGGGCAAGGACCGGCTGGGCCAGGATCTGCTGATCGTGCTGGAGGAAGCGGCATCGCGTGGCAACCCTGACGATGCGGTCGTGGTGATCGCCGGCACGCTGGCGGATATCGCAGAGCGCCGGGCGGAGCTTCGGGAGCTGGCGGAGCAATGGCTCCAGATGTCGGCCAAGACGTGCCGTGTGGCATGACGTCCACCTGACAGAGACGGGCGACAGATGTCACTGATTCGAACCTTCATCACATCCTGTGTCGTGCTCGGCGGACTCGGGGCCGCCGGCTACTACATCCTGAACTCGGCGGACTCGGATAGCCATGAGCCGGCCCTTGCCGGGACCCTTTCGCCACTCCCGGCTCAAGAGAACGAGGAGTGCTTGAGCGATGACTGCTGGGTCTACCGAACCCATCAGCTGCACTGCGCCAGCGCCGCTGATGCGAGACGTCATGCCCAGGGTGACGTCGAGAACGCGAGGTGCCGCCAGGAACCCTACATCTGCGTCGTGAAGGATTGTGCGACCGAGCGTGAGATTCGCGATTCCGCCGAGTTCACCGAAGCCGTGGACCAAATCGGTGATCGCACATGGCGCAACTGGGAGGGCCGGATGTCGAGCAATCGGGGGGCGCGTGTCCGCGTCACGCTCACTGAAGAGGGCGAGCTGCGCGGTACCGAAATCCTGCGCTCCTCGGGGAGCAACACCTTCGACAGCCAGGCCCTGGCAGCCATCGAGCGGAGTGCCCCGTACCACGAGATTCGGCAAATGGCACCGGAGATGCGGGTCTTGCTGACGCGCATCAACCTGTCGTTCGGCGGTGTCGCCGCCGCCTCAGCCACGGCGGGAGATCCCTGATGGCCAGCGACCAGAGCAACAACGTGCCCGTCACCACCTTCATTGCCATCGGCACCCTCGTTGGCTTGTTCATCGTCTTTCAGGGCACACGCCTTGGTGACGACGAAAGCCTTGATGGAGAGCTGCGCTCCCCCCAGCGCGTCGTCAATCGCGGCGCCAGCGAGGGCCCCAAGGTCTGCCTGTCGGAAGATTGCTCGGTGTACCGACAGGACATCAGGGAGTGCGAGGGAGGGCTCGTGGACCCGCTGGGACGCCTGCCGGCACAGGAAGATGACGACGCGTCCTGTCATGCCACGACATCGATCTGTACGGCGTCAGGTTGTGTCGACGAGGCCGAGGTGCGCAGCCGGACCGACTTCCAGGTCGCCATGCGCCGGATTGGTGCCAGAACCGGAGAGCATTGGCACATGGCATCGCCGGTGCAGGTAGACCGAGGGGCCAAGGTGCGTGTGGACCTTGATGCCAGGGGCCGGGTGCGTGGTATCGACATCACCGCATCCTCGGGCAATCGCGAGTTCGACGCGTCGGTTCGTCGCGCCATCGAGCGAGCACAGCCCTTCACCGAGATCCAGGAGGTCTCGGAACACTCACGCGGCCTGCTTCAGCGATTCCAGCTGACTTTCGGCCGACCGTCATCGTCATGACGTGGCCGACCGCCACAGGAGGAACCAATGGACCTATACATCTGCGAGAAGCCGAGTCAGGCAAAGGACCTTGCCCAGGTTCTGCGCATCTCCAAGCGTGCTGAGGGGTACCTCCATGATGGCGGTGAACGGATGGTGAGCTGGGCCTTTGGCCACCTGCTCGAGCTGGACATGCCCGACGCCTACGACCCGGCGCTGAAGTCCTGGAACATGGAGACGCTGCCGATCGCGCCGGATCAGTGGCGCTACCACGTGAAGAAATCCGGGGCCAAGCAGTTCAAGGTAATCAAGGAACTGCTGGGCAAGGCCAGTCAGGTGTTCATTGCCACCGACCATGACCGGGAAGGCGAAGCCATTGCCCGATCCTTGATGGACCGGTGCCGGTACCGCGGTGCCGTGAAGCGTGTCTGCCTGCGTGCCCTCGACGAGACCAGCATCCGTAAAGCGCTGGCCGACATCCGCCCCGGGGACGAGACAGTACACCTCTACCACGCGGCCATGGCTCGTTCCCGGGCTGACTGGCTGATCGGCATGAACATGTCCCGTTTGTATACCGTGCTGGCACGCAAAATCGGCTACGACGAAACCCTGCATGTCGGGCGGGTCATCACGCCGACGGTGGCGCTGGTGTGCCACAGGGACAAGGAGGTCGCCAACTTCACTCCCTCTCCCTACTACGTGTTGAGCGTTGAGGTGTCGGTGCAGAGCGGGGCGTTCCGCGCTGCATGGCAGGTGCCGGAGGAGCTGGCCGACGACCAGGGGCGGTGCATCAACAAGGCCTTTGCCGAACAGGTGGCGCAGCAGGTGCGCGGTGTCAGTGCCGTCATCAGCACCGCCGAGACCAAGGCCGGGAAGGAGTCCGCTCCCCTGCCCTTCGATCTGACCTCGCTGCAGCAGTATGCCGCCAAGCGCTGGGGATACACGGCACAGCAGGTATTGGACGGCGCTCAAGCGCTTTACGAAACCCACAAGGCAACGACGTACCCACGTACCGACTCCCGGTACCTGCCCGAATCACAACGCGACGACATTGCCGACACCCTGCAGGGCCTGATGCTGACCGACCAGTCCTTCTCGGGCCTGGTGGCTGGCGCCGACCCCCAGCGAAGCTCGAGGGCCTACAACGACAGCAAGGTCACGGCCCACCACGCGATCATCCCGACGCCGGCCCGCACCGACATCACCAAGATGTCGGAACTTGAGTTTCGCCTCTACGATGCCATACGCCGTTTCTACGTGGCACAGCTATATGCACCGTTCGAGTTCAACCGTACCAAGATCCAGGTCACCGCCGGGCAGCACCTCTTCAATGCCCGGGGCAAAACGCCGCTCAAGCGGGGGTGGAAGGTGATCTTCAACTCCGACCTGGAGTCAGCCCCGGAAGATGAAGGCGAGTCCAAGGACGAAAACCCCGAGCAGGACCAGCTCCCACCGATGCGCCAGGGCGAGCCGGCGGTGATCAATGGCGCCGAGCTTGATGACAAGCTGACCCGGCCGCCGCCCCACTTCACCGAGGCCACGCTGCTGGGAGCAATGGAGAACATCGCTCGTTTCGTCACCGAGCCGCGGTTCAAGCAGATCCTGAAGGACACGGCCGGCTTGGGGACAACGGCGACTCGGGCGGGCACGATCCAGGGCGCCGTGGACCGAGGCTACCTGCAGCGCAAGAAGAAAACCCTGCACGCCACCGACAAGGCCCACGCTCTCGTCACCATCCTCCCCGAGGCAGTGAAGTCGCCGGGCATGACGGCCGCCTGGGAGCAGCAACTCGAGAAGATCGCCGCCGGTGAGGCTCGCATGGCCACTTTCATGCAACAGATCACCGGTTGGGTCTCGAACATGGTGACCACGGTGAAAACCAACGCCGAGCAGCTCACCCAGCACGACAGCGGCCTCAAAGAGGTCTTTGCCGATGCCAAGGGCACCAGCTACCCCTGTTTCACCTGTGGAAGCCCGCTCAAGCGCATCAAGGGGCGTAATGGCTTCTTCTGGGGTTGCCAGAGCCCGTCTTGCAAGAAGACCTTCCCTGACAGCCGTGGCAAGCCGCAGCAGCGCACCGAACCTGAAGACGGGCCCGACTGCCCCGATTGCGGGAAGACGATGCGCCTGCGTAGTGGCAAGGCCCCGGGCAAGACGCGAGCCACGAAGTTCTGGGGCTGCTCCGGCTATCCGGAGTGTAAGGGCCGGCTGCCCTACAAACGCAAGCGTTCCACCCCTGCATGACGCCTCGTCATCACCGGATAGACAACACCACACAAGGATCGAGAGATGAGTCAAACGAATAACGGTCTCGGCGGCAACCAGGAGGCAGGTCCCGAAGAGGCATTGCGCCAGCAGCAGTGGCAGACCTTCGACAAATGGATGGAGAGCACCATCACCGAGCGACGTCGCTCGAGACGATGGAAGATCTTCTTTCGCTTTCTCTTCATCACCTTCCTGTTCGCCTCGCTGGCCAACACGGTCTACTTCCTTCACTTCGCCGCCGCGGGTAAGGACGAGCTCGTGGAGCGGCACCTGGGGATCGTCGACGTGAAGGGGGTGATCGACGCTGATGAAGAGGCCAACGCCTCACGCATCAACGAGGGGCTGCGCCGTGCCCTGGAGGCAGACGAGATCGCCGCGGTGGTGCTTCGCATCAATAGCCCCGGCGGTAGTCCGGTGCAGTCACAGCGCGTCTATGAAGAGATCCGCTTCCTGGAGGAGCAGCATCCTGAGACCCCCATACTTGCCTGGGTCGAGGACATGGGTGCCAGCGGGGCCTACTACATCGCATCCGCGGCTCGGGATATCTACACTGCCCCCTCCAGCTTGGTGGGCTCGATCGGCGTCATCTCGTCCGGCTTCGGCTTCCGTGATGCCATCGACAAGCTCGGTGTCGAGCGGCGGGTCTTCACTGCCGGCGAGAACAAGGCGTTCATGGACCCGTTCACACCGGTGACCGAGGATCAACGGGACTTCTGGGAATCGGTCCTCTCTTCTACCCATGAGCAGTTCATTGCCGACGTCAAAGCCGGCCGTGGCGATCGTCTCAAGGGGGGCGATGACATCTTCTCCGGGCTGGTATGGACCGGTGAGCAGGCCAAGGGCTTAGGGCTGATCGATGAGGTCCTGACGCTCGAGCAGCTGTCACGCAAGCTCATCGGAAGTGTCGAGCTGCGCAACTACACGCCGCGCCTGTCCACCCTGGAGCGCCTCACCAAGGGGTTGGGGCCCATGGTGCAGAGCCTGGTCGGTCTTGAATCCCACCGGAACTCGGGGCTGCGCTACGAGATGCTTTAATCACCGGTTCTCCGCAACGAAATAAGGCGAGGCTGCTGGAAAGCCTCGCCTTATTCTATCGGGTCTTCCACCTGGCCCTCCTACTCCAGTTCAGGCCCGCGAACACCTCCCCTTGGACTGGTGCTGGCGCACCGCCACATGGCTATTGGGGGGTGGCCTGTGGCCAAGCTCACACGCCTGCTTCTTCTGAGCAGGGGTCAAGGTGTGCCAGAAGCGCCAGACACGCCAGGTAGCCAGGCTGCGCATCTCCATCTGATCCGTCTGGCGACGCAGATAGATATGGAACTTGGCGGGCTCGGTGTCGATCCCTTCCCGCTCTATCGCATCGAAGAAGATGGCCGCATGGCGAGGGGTCAAGTGACCGGTCTGCTGGTAGTGCACCAGGGCCTCGGCCAGCAGATCATTGGTGTCTCGCATGACAACGATCAGCAGTCGAGAGACAACCGCGTCACGTAACATGCCCTGGATCGTGTCGTTGATGTGACGTTCAGCGGCTTGCTGGTTGAGAACCACGCCATTCTGCTCGACACGGAAGGCGTGGCCCAGGATACATCCGGAACCTACCCAGATGCGCCGCCGATTGTGGGCATTATCGAGGCGAAAGCGAAAGCGCTGATGGCTGGCCTTGCACAGCTCACAGTAAGCGATCGGCATCTCATAGTCATGGCACAGGCCCGCGTAGCGCCACTCAGCGAGGGCCTCGATACGCTGGTTTCTTGTCGATAGCTCCAACAGGGTTTGCTCTGTCCTGGAGCCCAGATGGCAGTTGCTCACCGTCCCTCCTCAGCTTCTGGTACATCTGGATTGTGTTGCGTCAGGCAGGCCACCTCGGAGGCCTTTACGTCGCAGCGACGGCGCCACTGGGGCTGAGAAAAGTAAGTGGTTCCTCGGCTCAGCACATTGTAAGGGATTGTGATGGGACGTTACACCATGCACTCAGTCGATCTTCGTACGACATCAGCCAATGGCATGTAAGCCTTCTCCTACATCCCGCGACAGGGTAACCCGACACTCCTCAATAGGCCTTGAGACACTCACCCTTCGCAGAGGAAAGCCTCACTGTCGGCCTATCGTCACCATCAACAGTATCGCCATTTTATGGTTACACAAGCACCGAATAGTGCTTGAGATCACGTGCTGTCTCCATGATACAGCGAGGTGTGGAGTAGTCAGGAAAGGATGAGGCTGCTGGCGATGTGAGAGCGACCAGCAGCCTCAGGGGCAGCACAACACTGAGGAGAGCTGTGTGCCCTCTCAGTGTAACATCGTTTCAACGAGTCTGAGTTGACGGCCCTCTGCGCTCTGCGACCTCGTCTTCGGCCTCATCCCCCCGCTTGATATGTCCGAAGGTGCGTCGGAACGCCTTGGCATCCAAGACGCCCCAGTTGCGCAGCTCGTAGTAGCCTGACCCTGACGGCGTCGTGCTGACCGGGTGGATATAGCGAAGGTCGATGGCCAACTCCTGCCTCAGGGTCGTCATGAGTCGACGGATCGTGGTTTCCGGTATCCCCGTGTGCCGATGCAGATCGGACATCGTCGGCTCCTTGAGCTCGGCCAGGGCATTGACCAGGGCGTAGCGTCGCCGACAGGGATTACTGAGTCCTTCGGTCATGGTCATTCAGCCCACCGCCCTCACAGAGGTGATCGTGATCGACTCCGCCGGCACTCTAACAGGCTTCTCATCGCCATCCTCGTTCAGCATGACCCAGACATAGCCGTCCTCTTCATCGACGCGAGAGGTCATGACCCAACCGGGCTGGAGCTCGCCTTCAACACCGTCAAGCTCACACTCGCAGTAGACTCGGCTCGCCTCGGGGGCCAGCTCTTTCCACCCCTGGCCCTTGGCTGCCGTTTTCGGCTTGGCTAGTCCAGCCGCGGGTTCCGCCCCGGCACCACGGTCGCTTGCTGGCTGCTCATCGCTCTGCTCCGGCGGACCCGCGGGCGATTGGTTGGCACCCTGCTCTGACGGTGCTTCCTGCTTAGCCGCCGGACCCGTCGTGGGCGCTTGATCCTTAGACGGCGGCCGTGGGGCGGGATCAGCGTTCCCCTCCCCCGTCTCACTCTCGTGGCCACCAGGCTCTTCCAGCAAAGTGCCTTTACCGACCCCTTTTCCCGGGCGCTCTACCGGGGCCTGGGATGCCTCCTGGGGCGTGCCGGCCATGAACGCGTCCTTGGGACGCTGGCCGTCAGCCTTGGCCTTTTTCGCCACCCGCAGCCATTCCCGGGTCTCGCGGCGGGAGAGACCTTCCTCGGCCTTGGCCTGGTCACAGATATCATCAACCCACTCGGGGTCAAGATCCTGCAGCTGGCGCAGGTTGTTCAGGGTCTCGGGGTCGGTGACCAAACCGGTGTCGTAGAGGCGCTCCCTGAGGGTGTCCTGCAGCTTTAGGAGAGAGAGATGCACAGCCACATAGGTCAGGGGCTTGCCCAGCTTCTTGTGGATCTCGCGCTGGGACATGCCACCTTCGTCGACGAAGCGGGACAGCGCCTCAGCCACTTCCATGGGCTCGAGGTCCTCACGCTGGATGTTCTCGGCAAGCTCCCCGCTGAGCGCCTCGAGAGGCTTCTCATGCCGGTTGTTGACGATGGCGGTCACCTTGATGCCCAGCAGCTGGCAAGCACGCCAGCGGCGCTCCCCCTTCTGGATCGTGTACTTCCCCTTGTTGTTCTTGGGTGAGACGATGATCGGCTGCTGTTGGCCGGAAATCTTGATGGACTCCGCCAGCTCCTCGATCCGGTTGAACTTCTTGCGGGTTTGGGCGCGAGACACCACGTCATCGGTATCCAGCGTCAGGACATTCTGGCCAGTTTCTTCCACCAGGTTGGCGGCCTGAACGATGCTGTCCAGGCCTCGCATGCTTGAGCTCATTTCAGGCGCTCCTCAATTTCATCCATCAGTGCGGCGACTTCCTTGGCCGCCACATGGGCATAGGTCAGCGAGGTGATCGGCACACCCTCGTCGATCGCGGTATCGATCGGTGGCCGGCGAGCCAGGTGATTGTTGAGCACCAGCCCACCCAGCACCTTACGGAACTCCAGGGCATTGCGGTTCTGACGCTTGGCGCCGGGCTCGAGCATGTTGATGAAGGTTCCAGCGAACTTGAGCCCCTCGTTGTACTGGGCCTTGACGCTGGCAATGGTGCCGAGGATGCCTTCGATGCCATCGATCGCGAAGCCGGACAGTTTGACGGGGCTGATCACATGCGTGCTCATGGCCAATGCTGCCACCAGCGTGACGCCGAAGTTCGGGGGGCAGTCGATGATCACCACATCGTAGTCATCGAGCAGTGCCCAGCAGTTGTTGCGAAATACCAGGCAGTCATCCAGCTCCGAGCTCTGGATCGCATACAGGCGAGCGCAGTTCTTGGGCGTCGGGATGAGGTCAATGCCTCGGGGACAGTGGGTCACCTCGAGCTGTTCAAGATTCGGGGTATAGAGATCGGCCGCCGTGGTCGACGCCAAAGGCACGGGTTCTCCATCGTCCCCGAGGATCAAGCGGGTCGTGGTGTTGCCCTGGGCATCGTTGTCGATGACCAACACCCGCCGCCCCTTGTTCGCCAGGTGCTGCGCCAGGAAGATCGTGGTGCTGGACTTCCCGACCCCACCCTTATGGGACGCCACGGAGAGGATTCTACTCATCACTGGCTCCTACCTGAGATATTGGGTCATGCTGGCCACAGCATAGCACCATATTTTGGCGCTGCGATACCCATATCATGCCCATTGCTCGCCCGATACATGGCGTGCGAAGGGCACAAAAAAGCCCGCGATGGGGGTCGCAGGCTCGTCACGCTCGAAGGTATAGCCCATCAGTCCACGCCCAGAAGCTCCTGGCGGTGCTTGCGGATGGTGGCTTTGGAGGCCTCATTGGCGGCTCTGAGGGTTTCCGCCACCTTCTCCTTGGATGCAAAGGACTTCCCCTTGAGGCTGGCGGTGCCCAGGGTGACGTAGCGCCCCGAGCGCGTCCGGGAGCGCAAGATCTTGCGGTCGGTGTTCTCGCGCTTAGTCGCTACCATCGCCATCTTGGCTCTCCTTCTCAGGGGTGGATGTAAGATCCATCGGCACTTCAGTATACGCCGTGAGCGGGTTGCCTTCCAGCTCGTCTACTTTCTGTCGCACCCAGCATAGTCGATACAGCAGGCTTACGAAAGGCACCATCTGGTGGTTAAACATGAGCGCCCGCTGATCTCCTTCCATGATGCCGGGGCTATTCCTGTAAATGGAAACGACTGCAATGACGGACTCTTCACCTCCAACAGGATCATAACCCACAACGGGCATAGAGAAGATACTTCGTCCACGAGTATCATTATTATAGTACGCTCCCACCTTCTTCCTTGCCAGCTCCCCGTATTCCGTCATTGTTCCCGCTATTGCCCGGGAGTCTTTAACGTGTGAGAAATCAATATCTATTAATGTCTGCGGGGCCCCGGGGAGATTATACCCAACACCTCTCTCACCATGCTTATAGCCAAGGCATAATGGTTTAAGGCTATCCACCTCCGGCACGCCAACGTTCGTGCTGTTCGTTGTCAGGTTGAGATCAAGAACGAGTAGGTTATCGACGGCGGAGAAAAACATCCCTGCATTTTCACAGTCCGAAAGCCTCTCAGCGGCCTCCCAGAGGATTGCCTGCTGCTCCCGGTCGGGATACTCGCTCGGGTCCTTCAGCCACATGATATTAGCTGAGTACGTTACATCCCTGTAGGTGTGCGGCTGATCGAAGTGCAGCGCCAGGTTGATCATGGAGTCCAAGACCATCCTTATGATGAGGTTGATATCTCCTCGCTTACCGGCAACGGAGCTGCCCTCCCCCTCGTCTCGGCTTGTAAGAATGTCTTCGAGTGACGATGCGTAGACAACATCAGTCTCAAAGCTCATATCTCTGAAAGAGGATGACGATCTTCGTAGGAAATCTTTTGGTGGCATCGTGCTAGCCACCTCTCTGACACTTTCGATGTCCTCATGCAATTCATTTCGATCATGCTTTGCTCTAGCGTAACTGAAGTATTCACGACACGCAGCCACTACGGCAACCGATATGAATAGCACCCAGAAGCCTATTGCCGGCCTTGTCATGGCACCATCAGTAAACTCCCACGCCTTCAACCAGGTAATGGGCGGCGACTCCTGGATTTCTTTAAGGAAAGCGGATAACACGACACCAACAAGCACACTCCCGATAACAACCCAGGCACTAGCGAAAGGACCACTCAGCAGGCGGGCCGCTTTACTGTTCTTCATTGATCCAGCTTCTCCCTTGAGCAAATGGCGGCCTTGTTCCCAGCATGGCTGCCAGCTTCGCATGAACCGCCGACAATGCAAGCCGGCCTCCGGTCGCGCCGCCATTCCCTTGCCGGAAAGGGCGCCTCTCCTTATCCTGTATAAAGATACAGCACTTTGGAGACATCCGCATGCCCGCTGACATTCTGGGCCCCCTCGCCATGGCCGGGGAGCCCGCCAGGCTCTCCCTCTACCCCGAGGCGAGCTGCGGTTTTCCCTCACCGGCGGAAGCCTGGAGCGAGCCTCCCCTGTCTCTCGACGACCTGGTGCGGGTACGGGAGCCTTCCACCTTTTTGGTTCGAGCGCGTGGGGACTCGATGATCGAGGCGGGCATCTACCCCGATGATGTCCTGGTAGTCGACCGTGCCCGCCAGGCACGCAGCGGGGATGTCGTGGTCGCCCGAGTGGGCAGTGAGTTCCTGGTCAAGACGCTCGTCATCGACGGTGACCGAGTCTCCCTGGTGCCGCAGAACCGCCACCACCGACCGATCGTGCTCGGTGACGGCGAGGAGCTCGAAGTGTGGGGCGTGGCCACCTGGAACCTCCATCACCTGGGGAGCTCGCCATGAGCCCCCTGCCCCCGCCCTCCCGGGCCATCGGCCTCGTGGACTGCAACTCGATGTACGCCTCGGCGGAGGCCATCTTCCGTCCCTGGCTGCGAAATTCCGCGATCGTGGTGCTATCTTCGAACGACGGTAACGCAATTGCCCGCAATGCCGCGGCCAAGGCTTTGGGCATCCCCATGGGGGCGCCTTGGCATGAAATCGCCCCGCTCCACCGCCGGGGAGAGATCGAGGTTTTCAGCTCCAATTTCGCCCTCTACCAGGATGTCTCCGATCGCATCATGACCCTGCTCGCCCGGCTGGCGCCGGCGACAGCCCCTTACAGTATCGATGAGGCCTGGGTGGACCTCAGCGGCCTCGAGGGAGACCTGGAGACCTGGGGCCACGAGACGCGTGCAACCGTGCTGCAGCAGATCGGCATGCCCGTGGGTATCGGCATCAGCGTCAACAAGACCCTGGCCTTATCCGTAGAAAATCAAACCTGACTCAAAGCTCTATCAAATCTGTTTCCTGACTTGTGCAAGTAGTGATACCAATAAGACGTCAGCATAGGGTAGAGAACTTAGGAAACTCACATAGGTCCGACGAACAGTCTTACCTAATGCTGTCCAGGAACAGGCACGTACGGTAGGTGTGGCGGCACTGACTGGCTATCACGACACGGATACCTGAAGATAAAGACGCTTCCAGAACGCGTGAGACTCACGACGAAGTCCGCTTCACATCGCTTGGGCCACTGAGAAACGGCTGGAGCAACATGCGATCCAGCCTGAGGTCGCGCGCCTCCCGAAAATCCTCGATACCGAGCGTCATGCCGAGATGACCGGCGGCGGGCTGGTCGCGGTAGGTGTAGAACAGGCGATCCCACCAGGGCAGGTTGAAGCCGAAGTTGCTGTCAGTTTCCCGCCGTACGATCGAGTGATGCACGCGATGCATCTCCGGCGTCACCACGAACAGCCGCAGGCGCCGGTCGAGCCACCCGGGCAGGCGCACATTGCCATGGTTGAACATGGACGTGGCGTTGAGTACCACCTCGAAGATCAGCACCGCCAGTGCCGGCGCGCCCAGCACCACTACCGCGGCGAGTTTGATGCCAATCGAGAGCAGAATCTCCAGGGAATGGAAGCGCAGTCCCGTGGTCACATCGAATTCAAGATCGGCATGATGCATGCGGTGCAGTCGCCACAACCAGGGCACGGCGTGGAACAGCCGATGCTGGAAGTAGATGACCACATCCAGCGCCACGAATGACGCCCCCACAGCCAACCACTCCGGTGCCGAGAGCTCATTGAATACCCCCCAACCCCGCTCGGTCGCGACAAGAGCGGCTCCGACTGCCGCCAGCGGGAAGAGCAGGCGTACGGCCAGTGTGTCCAGTGCCACGATCATCAGGTTGTGCGGCCAGCGTTGCCAACGGCGATAACGCTGTGTCCGGCGTGGGGCGACGATCTCCCACAGCGCCATCGCCACCAGGACCCCAGTAAAGATTCCGAGCCGAATCACCGGCTCATGCGTCATTATCGTATCGACCATGCGGTCACCAGATGCCTTATGGGATTGCGCTGTGGGCATCAAATATCATCATCCCGCCCTCAGAAGGCGGCATGCTCGTCATGATTGCCCCCTTGGCATACCATGATGCCAACTATGGGTAGCACCAAGATCAAGCTCAGGCCGCTCACCCGGCACAGCATGACAACTGCGTCACATCCTTGGTGAAGGTCTGGGCACAGAGCTTGAGGCCTTCCACCATGGTCAGGTAGGGAAACAGCTCATCGCCGATGGCCTGCACGGTCATGTGTGCGCGCAGCGCCATCACTGCGGTCTGGATCAGCTCACCGGCTTCCCCCGCCACCGCCTGGACGCCCAGCAACCGCCCCGAGTCGCGTTCGGCCACCATCTTGATGAACCCACCGGTGTCGAAATTCACCAGCGCACGCGGCACGTTCTCCAGATCGAGCACGCGGGGCTCCACGCTGAAGCCCCGCTTGAGTGCCTCGGCCTCCGTCAGGCCGACGGTGGCCACCTGGGGGTCGGTGAAGATCACCGCCGGCATGGCACTGAGGTCCAGGGTGGCCTCGCCCCCGGTCATGTTGACGGCGGCTCGGCTGCCCCCGGCGGCGGCGACGTAGACATACTCCGGCTGATCGGTGCAGTCACCGGCGGCATAGAGGCCGGGTACGGTGGTTTGCAGGTGCTCATCCACCAGAATCGCGCCACGCGCGGTTTCCACGCCGATGCTCGCCAGGTTCAGCGCCTCGGTGTTGGGTGTCCGCCCGGTGGCCACCAGCAGTTGATCCGCCCGCAAGGTGCCGGCGTTCGTGTCGAGAATGAATTCATTGTCGGTGAAGTCCACGCGGCTCGCCTGGGTCTGCTTGAGCACCTCGATGCCCTCGCGGCGAAACGCCGCCTCCACCGCGTCCCCCACCGCCGGGTCTTCCCGAGACAACAGGCGGCTGCGGGCCAGCAGGGTGACCTGGCTGCCCAGCCGGGCGAAGGCCTGGGCCAATTCCAGGGCCACCACCGAAGCGCCGATGACGATCAGCCGCTCGGGAAGAGTGTCCAGTGCCAGCGCGCTGGTGGAGGTCAGATAGGGGGTCTCCGTCAGGCCCGGCACCGGCGGTTCTATCGGACGGGCGCCGGTGCCGATAAAGGCGCGATCGAAGCGGACGGTCTGCTCGCCGCCTTCATTCAGACTGACCGTCAGATGCTGGGCATCGACGAACCGGGCCTCGCCGTGCAGGACCGTGATGGCGGGGTGGTCGCGCAGAATTCCCTCGTACTTGGCGTCACGCAGCTCCTCGACACGTCGCTGCTGTTGCTCGAGCAGCTTCGCCCGGTCCACCACCGGCGCCTGGGCGCTCAGGCCTGAATCGAAGGGACTTGCCGTGCGCAAGTGGGCAATATGGGCCGCGCGGATCATGATCTTCGAGGGCACACAGCCGGTGTTGACGCAGGTGCCACCGAGGGTGCCGCGTTCGATCAGGGTGATGCGGGCCCCACGCTCGGCGGCCTTCAGGGCCGCCGCCATGGCGGCGCCGCCGCTGCCGATGACCGCGATGTGCGGGGCGTCTTCATCGCGGCCCTTGGAAACCGATGCGCCTGCCGGGGAAGGTATCCCACTGTTGACCAGTCGGGCCTGGTAGCCAAGTCGGGTCACGGCGAGCGTCAACGCCGAGGCCGGTGTACCCGGATCAACGGCTACCGACGCCGTCCCCTGTGGATAGGATACCTCGACCGACTGCACGCCGGGCAGTTTCTCCAGGGCTTCCCTGACACGGGCCGCACAGCTGTCACAGGTCATGCCACTCACGTTGAGTTCAATCATCACGTTTCTCCGAGTCTACATGGGGACAGCCGGCGTCCTGCTTCCGCTTGCGGTGTCGAGCGTAGAGAGATAAGCCGATGACGATGGCCAGGGCCAGGGCAGCCAACAGCACGTAGTCGAGATAGCCTGTCAGCGCGGCCAGGCCCGCCGTGCCGAACAGAATCAGGGCTATTGGCACGACGCAACACAGCACCATCATGAGGGCGATACGAGCTTTCATGGGGAACCTCCTCTCAATAGAACCAGGGCAACGTGTAGGGAAAGACCAGCGCGATCAGTATCAGCAGCGATACGAGCCAGAACATCACCTTGTAGCCCGTCCTGACACGTGGCACGGCACATAGCTCACCTGGCTGACACTGTTCCACGGAGCGGAAGATCCGGCGCCAGGCGAAGAACAGCGCCACCAGCGCCACGCCAAGGAAGAGCGGGCGATACGGTTCCAGGGCCACCAGGTTGCCGATCCAGGCGCCGGAAACTCCCAGCATGATCAGCACCAGCGGGCCGAGGCAACACGCTGAGGCCAGGAGGGCCGCAATCCCTCCGGCAGCCAGGGGACCTCGCCCCGTTTTCGACTTCCGCATTGACGTTTCTCCTTTCAGGACAGGGGCACTACGATAAGGTTAATTCCGTAGTTGGATACGGAGTCAAACGTCATGAAGAGACATGTAGATAGAGTGGCGGACACCATGACCATTGGCGGCCTGGCGAAAGCGACTGGCGTCCATGTCGAGACCATCCGGTATTATCAGCGCCGCGGGTCACTCCCGGAGCCGGAACGTCCTTCCGGCCGTATCCGTCGCTATGGCGCAGCCGACGTGGCGCGGCGGACCTTCGTCAAAACCGGACAGCGGCTGGGCTTCAGCCTGGACGAGATCGCCGAGCTGTTGCGATTGGAGGATGGCACTCATTGCCAGGAGGCCAGCACCCTGGCCGAGCATAAACTGCGGGATGTACATGAGAAGATCGCCAGTCTCCAGCGTATCGAGCGGACACTGGCCGACCTGGTACATGCGTGTCATGAGCGGGAGGGAAGTATCACCTGCCCGTTGATCGCATCATTACACGAGGGCTTGATCAACGGGGAACAGCGGCCCCCCAGAAATTGAAACCAGCAAACCTCGGAACCTTCGGTAGATAACCCGTCTCCATCCGCTGGATAGCAAAGCCGGCGTGTTCGATGAGCTCGGGTATGTCGCGGTTGAGATTGCAGCCCCCCGCCACCTTGCGCCACAGGGGATTGACGCGATCCTGCCACTTGCGCACGGCCTCATCGGGTGCCGTGCCGTGTTCACAGAACAGCAGCTGACCGCCCGGCTTGAGCACCCGACGTATCTGCTCAAGCGCACGGTGCCAGTCCGGAATCGTGCATAGCGTGTAGGTGAGCACCACGCTATCCACGCTATCGTTCTCCAGGGGGATCTCCTCGCCGGGCAAATCCAGCCAGCGCACCTCGAACGGTGCGCCGGCGACATTGCGGCGCATGCCCTCGGAAGGCTCGAGCCCCCAGACCAGTTCGACCTGGTGCGAATCGTAGTGGGGAATGTTGAGTCCGGATCCCATGCCCACCTCCAGGACACGACCTCGTGCCGCCGGCACCACTGCCGCCCGCTGTCGATCGACCACCTTGTTGCCGCACGCCAAGTGGAGGAGATGTGGCAGAATGCGATTCTCGTAAAAGGACATCTGGTCTCGCCGTTCCTTGTGGTCATTGCATGATCGAAACGCGGCCGGTTCACTATGCCACCACTCTGAAGTAGCGCATCATGCCGGTATCTTCGTGCTCCATATTGTGGCAGTGGTACATATATAGCCCCTCGAAGTTTTCGAAGATCAGGGCGATACGCACCCGCTCCTCGGGGAACACCAGCACCGTATCATGCAGCCCCGCGTCGATGATCCCATCGTGCAGGTCGGACTTGCCACCCGCCGGTATCCGCTCCTGGATCCGGAACTGCAGGCCATGGACGTGAATGGGATGCGGCATCATGGTGTTGTTGACGAACTCCCAGATTTCCGTCTGCCCCAGCCGGACGATCTCGTCGTCCGCCACCGTCGTGCCTTCCATCCGCCGGCCGTTCATCGTGAAGCCTTGCATCATGCGCATGCCCAGCTCGAAGCGGCGTACCGGCGTATCGGCCTGTACCGGGGAGGCCGGGAGGTCCTGGGCGAGACGTTCCGGCAGGGTTCCGGAATCGTTCGCCCGGGCGACGATATCGAACGTGACCAGCGAGAGCCGCTCGCTCCCCATCATCTCGCCCATCCGCTCGTCCATCATTCCTTGGCCCATCATGCCTCCGCCACCCATCATTCCCCTGCCGCCCATCATGTCGAGTTCGTACTCCTCGCTCACGAGCTGTACGGATTGTCCCGGCTCGGTATCACCGAAATCGACCCAAAGATCGATCCGCTGGGCCGGCGCCAGCGTGACCGAGCGACGCTGCTCGGGTCTGGAGAGCAAGCCACCGTCGGTGCCGATGACGGTCACCGCTCGGCCGTCGTTCCAGGCCAGCTTGTAGATGCGCGAGTTGGAGCCATTGAGCAGACGCAATCGGTGAGGCTGCGTCGCCACCTCGCGGCGCGCGTCCGGATGACCGTTCACCAGCACCCGCTCGCCCCGAAAACCGCGCATGCGGGTCATCATCCCCCCCATGCCGCCGCCGATGTACTGAAGTTCGTTGCTATCGGTAAAGGTACGGTCCTGCAGGATGAGGACCAGCTCCCGTTCTCCGTCGGGAAGCCCGAGGGCACGCTCGGTGTCGTCGCTGATGATCAGTGGACCGGCGAGGCCGGCGTAGCTCTGAAAGCCGACCCGGCCACCGTCAGGGCCGTGGGGATGGGGGTGGTACCAGTACAGGCCGGCACGATCCACGACATCGAATGCCACCGTCGTGCTCGTCGCCGGCTCGATCGGCAGGCGCGGCTGACCGTCCACCTCCGGCGGCACATGTAGGCCATGCCAGTGGACGGTGGTGTCTTCAGGAAGATCGTTGTCGATGCGCACACGCAGGCGCTGGCCGCGACGCAGACGGATCAGCGGGCCCGCATAGCTCTCGCCCACAGGCGTCAGGGTCTCTTCGGGCCCAGCGAGACGCTCGGCCGTGTACCGCCAGACGTTGCTCGGCGCACCCGGCAGGATGGAGACTTCATCGGGATGGGCGCGCAAGCGCAAGTCAACGTCGAAGGGGCCCTCCATGGCCATTGACGTGGGCTCGGACGCCGCCAGCGCACCGGGGCGGAACCCTCCGAACCACCCCCCGGCCCCCGCCAGAGTCGACAGCGCCGCCACACCACCGAGTCGGCGTAATACCATGCGTCGCTGCAGGTCAACATAAGCCATGATGCCCTCCTCCTCTTCTATGGAAGTTATGGTGGTGGCTCCCACTCATAGGTTGGCGGCACGGAGCCGTAGTGCGTTGGCGATGACCGAGATCGAGCTCAGGCTCATCGCGGCGGCGGCATACATGGGGCTGAGTAGCCAGCCGGTGAACGGAAACAGCACCCCGGCGGCCAGGGGCACCCCCAGGCTGTTGTACACGAAGGCGAAAAACAGATTCTGG
>NZ_PDOG01000005.1:3532-40798 GCF_003202205.1 Halomonas sp. LBP4 | reverse complement strand
TATTTCCGGACGATCTCGCCCTTCTCCTGCGGCAGCACCTCGGCTTCGATCTCGTCGATGCCGAGCTTGCGAGCAACGGCTTCGGCGGTCGTGCGCTTGTCCCCGGTGAGCATGACTATGCGCAGACCGTCGGCCTGTAGCGTCCGGATCGCCTGCGAGGTGGTTTCCTTGATCGGGTCGGCGACACCGATCAGCCCCGCAACCTGACCATCGGCTACCAGGAACATCACGGTTTGCCCTTCGGATTGCAGCGTCTCGGCACGCTGCGTCCACTCCGCCACCTCCACACCACGCGTCCCGCTCGGTCCCGGTTTCGGCCGCCGCATGAGGTTTCCTTCGCTCACAATCGCGATGAGCTTCTTCTTGGGGTCAACGACATGGACCCCGCTGATTCGCCGGTTCAGCAGCGCCTCGGCGGTGTCTCCCACCGGCGTATCCGGGCGTACGATGACCATGTCGTGGGGCATTAATCTCTCGCTTCCATTGCAAATCTTCCTTCTCGTTGCGCCTCTTTCTCTGGTGAGCCCGGAGAATTCAAAACACAAACCGGTCCCAAGCTCCGTAATGCTCATTGCTCCTGGATCCGCGCGGCAGGCTGAGACCGATCAGCAGGATCCCGACGAGGACACTTCCAGCTGTGGCAGGTGTTGATGCGCCCGCAAGCAACGCCGGTGCCCCAATCAGCCAAAGGCCAAACAGGACATTGATGAAGCGGAGGGGCCGCGCCACTTCGGCCATGGCACTGACCGCGACGGTGATGACGAGGGCGCCGACCAGATGGTCGCTGTCCGCCATTGGGGGTACGGTCCCGAAGACGAGTCGGCTGAACATCAGCCACAGGCCCAGGAGGGCGCTTGCAACGAGCGTCCACGGGACGGTCACGCCGCGGGCCGCGGAGGCGATCATGTCGCCAAACGCAGCGCCGAAATCTGGCCGCTTGTCGATGCCGCTGCCTGGCAGAGCATCGCCCATGAAGAACGCACGCCAGAACGGCCGGCCGCGCCGTGTGTTGAGGACCAAGAACTGCCCCATCGCCACGAGCTCATCGAGCGAGTAGGGGATCATGATCAGCATCGCGAGCGCAGCAAGCAGGCAGAGCGTGCAGTAAGTGCCAATCACGATCGGCTGGATGATGATGAAATAGATGCTGATGAACCCGAGCGGGACGACCACGATGCCGAAGAGCAGCACCATCCACGGCATGGTCCGCCAGCGGGCACGTCCGCCCATTACCCCCATCAGCACCTCGAACATGTAGCTGACGGCGCCCAGGCCGCCGTCGGCGATCGGCCAGGCGCGGGAGACCTCAGAGGTGATGACGAACTCCGTGCCGTTACGCGCCGCATCGCCGGAAAAGAACGGCTCCCACACGTTGTCGACGTGACCGAGTTGGTAGGCTGCGAGCCATCTGGCAATGACGAAGCCGACGAAGCCGAGCGCGATGATCGGCAGGCGCTGCAGATATGTCGACGGGCTGTAGCTCCAGCCCGGCGGCACGTCGGAGGAATCCATCATGCCTTCGTGGCTCATGCCGGGCATCATCGGCACCAGTATCGCGAAGGCGATCACCAGGGCGCCGATCGCGGTATCGTTGGCATAGACCGCGGCGCTCGGCGTCCAGAAAACCAGGGGTGCGAACAAGAGCCAGACGCCGATGGTCGTGTTCGCCCATGGCGCCCATCTGAACCGGGTCGACAGCGACAGGGCGCCGAACAGCGCGATCAGGAGACCGCTTATCAGGTCGTTCCAGGCGGTCAGCGCGCTGCGCTGCGCGGGTTCCCACAACCCGCGTTCCTCCGTGACGCGCAGTACCGCTTCGCGGAAGCTCGTCTCGTCGAATGTGCCGAAAACGAACGGGCTGGTCGCGAGCCAGAGGCCGAGGAGAATGGTGAGGAAGTGTACCCAGAGCATGTCGAAATGCATGAGCTGCATGTTCGCCATGTGCTTGCGCATCATCTCGCGATGCCAGACCGGATCCGCCTCGGCCCGCTTCTCCTGTGCCTCCTCTGCCCCGGCCGCGGCCATTGGCGCCGCGTTCAGCTTGTTCGCCTTGTACCAGCCGTACGGATCGTCCTTGAGGGTGTCGACGATCTTCGGGAGGGTGTCGCGCAGCGAATGCTTTGGCTCCCAGTCGAGCAGGCCCCGGGCACGCGAGATGTCGATCTCGTAATGGTCATCCGAGATGTCAACCATCCAGGGCCTGATGAATGGATCCTCATCGAGGATTTCGTCCTCGATCCAGGCGCCCGTTCTGGCCAGGGATTTGGGGATCTGCCGGGTCTCCCATTCCTCGTCATGGATGAGGCGTCCGAGTTCCCGCTGCAGCTCCCCGAAACTCAACGTCTGAGGCTCTCCGAGAAGCAGGGGAAGCTCCGGCGGCAGCGCGTTGCGATGCTCGACGATTGCAAGCAAGGCGTCGGTCAAGTCGTCGAGATGCAGGAACGGTTGTCCGGTTCGGAGGTCGCCGGGATAGGCGTGGCTGATCAGCTTTCGCTCGTAGATCCGGGCGATCTGGCTCGACAGAAAGGCCGAGTGGCACAGGTCGTCATAGACCCCGGCGGGACGCACCAGAACCGCTGGAATCGAGCCACGCTGCTCATGGATCAGTCGCTCCGTCCGAATCTTGGAGTCCCGGTAGGGGAGCTTCGGGTCGAGCGGCCAGTCCTCGTCAATGGGCTGGCCGCGCTCGCCCGGCGCGTGAACCAGCATCGTGCTTGCGAACACGAATTGTTCGACTTCGAAATCTTGCAGTCCGCGCAGCAGCCGCTCGGTGCCGCGGACAGTCACCTGCTCGTATTTGGGATTGGGCTCGCCGGTCAGATCGAAATACGCGGCAAGGTGGATCACCGAGGCGATCCGGTTGCCGTAGGCCGCCCGTACCCGGCGCAAGGCGGCCTCGACGCTCTCATCGTCGGTAAGATCGATGCAGACGCATTCTGCGGACGCCGGAGGGTGAGGCGGGGTTTCCCGGTCGAAGCCGATAAGGGCGAAGCGTCCGACTAGTTTTTCGACGACAGCCGAGCCGATAAAGCCGCTGCTCCCGGTCAGAATGACGACGTCTGTTTCCTCGCTCATGCCGGTGTTCCTCCCAAAAGTTCTGTCCTACCTCCCCAGATATTCGATGCGCGCGACGATCCCGGGCACGAGAACGACCAGCGCCATACCGCCCATCATCCAATTCATCCCGTCCATCTTGGATATGGCGCAGTCTAGATCTTTGTTGCCCGTAGGCGCAGCGCGTTGCTAACAACGGATAGCGAGCTCAGGCTCATCGCCGCGGCCGCGATGATGGGACTCAACAAAAGCCCGAAAACCGGATAGAGCACGCCTGCGGCCACGGGAACGCCGAGCGAGTTGTAAACGAAGGCGAGGAACAGGTTCTGCCGGATGTTCCGCATCACGCTGCGGCTCAGGTGCCGCGCGCGCACGATGCCGGAAAGATCGCCCTTTATCAGGGTGACACCGGCGCTCTGGATCGCCACGTCGGTGCCGGTGCCCATGGCGATGCCGACATCAGCCTCCGCCAGAGCCGGCGCGTCGTTCACGCCGTCCCCGGCCATCGCAACGACCCGGCCTTCCGCCTTGTATTTCCGGACGATCTCGCCCTTCTCCTGCGGCAGCACCTCGGCTTCGATCTCGTCGATGCCGAGCTTGCGAGCAACGGCTTCGGCGGTCGTGCGGTTGTCCCCGGTGAGCATGACGACGCGCAGACCATCCGCACGGAGCTCCTGGATCGCGTTCGCCGTCGTCTCCTTGATCGGATCCGCGACGCCGATCAGGCCGGCGACCGTGCCATCCACCACGACGAACATCACCGTCTGGCCGTCCCGGCGCAGCTCGTCCGCCGTTTTGCCGAAGCGTCCGGCCTCGAGGCTCAGGTCGTCGAGGAGGCGCGTGTTGCCAAGCGCGATCCGACGGCCCTCGACCGTGCCGATGACACCCTTGCCGGTGAGTGCATCGAAGTCGTCGGCGTCGGAGAGCTTGAGCTTGCGCTCTCGCGCCGCCTCGACGATCGCGGCCGCGAGCGGGTGCTCGCTCGACCGCTCAAGGCTCGCCGCAAGGCGCAGGCGCTCGTCTTCGCCGATCCCGTCGCCGGTTTCGACGGCGACGACACGCGGTCTGCCCTCGGTCAGCGTGCCGGTCTTGTCGACGACCAGCGTGTCGACCTTCTCGAAGCGTTCGAGGGCCTCGGCGTTCTTGATCAGCACGCCGGCCTGCGCGCCGCGGCCGACACCGACCTGAATCGACATCGGCGTCGCCAGGCCGAGCGCGCAGGGGCACGCGATAATGAGCACGGCGACGGCGGCCACCAGCGCGTGCGCCAGGGCTGGCGGCGGCCCGAAGATCGCCCAGGCGATGAAGGCGAGCACGGCAACCCCCACCACGGCCGGCACGAAGTAGCCCGCCACCACGTCGGCGAGCCGCTGGATGGGCGCGCGCGAACGCTGCGCCTCGGCGACCATTTGGACGATCTGCGCCAGCATGGTCTCGCTGCCCACGCGTTCGGCTTGCATCACGAAGCTGCCGGTGGCGTTGACGGTACCGCCGATGACCTTGGCGCCCGCCGTCTTTTCCACGGGCATGGGCTCGCCCGTCACCATCGACTCGTCGACCGCGCTGTGCCCTTCGACGACCTCGCCGTCGACCGGCACCTTGTCGCCCGGGCGCACGCGCAGTCGGTCGCCGTGCTGGACCTGATCGAGCGGAACCTCGTCCTCGTCACCGCCCGTGGTTATCCGCCGCGCGGTCTGCGGCGCCAGGTCGAGAAGCGCGCGTAGCGCGCCTCCCGTCCGCTCGCGGGCGCGCAGCTCCAGCACCTGGCCGAGGAGCACCAGCACGACGATCACGGCGGCCACTTCGTAGTAGACGCCGATCTCGCCGGATGGGCCGCGAAACGCCGCTGGAAAGATCCCGGGAGCCAAGGTCGCCACGGCGCTATAAGCATAGGCTGCGCCGACACCGATGGCGATCAGCGTGAACATGTTGAGGTTCCACGTCGCCACCGACATCCATCCGCGCTGGAAGAACGGCCAGCCGGCCCACAGAACGACCGGTGTCGCGAAAGCAAGCTCGAGCCAGTGGGAGAGGTCGCGCGGGACAGCGCGCTCCAGATCCAGAAGAGGGCCGAGCCCCGGCAACAAGCCGCCCATGGCCAGCACGAGGACCGGCACCGTGAAGACGGCGCCGACCCAGAAGCGGCGCGTCATGTCGACGAGCTCGGGGCTCTTCTCCTCGGCCGATACGGTCATCGGCTCGAGCGCCATGCCGCACTTGGGGCAATCGCCAGGCTCATCCTGCCGCACCTCCGGATGCATCGGGCAAGTGTACTGGACCCTCGACGACGGCTGCGGCTTGATGGGCTCCAGCGCCATGCCGCATTTGGGACACTCCCCCGGCTCATCGCTCTCCACGCCGGGACACATGGGACAGAAATAGTTGGCCCTGCCACTGGGCTCCGCCGCCGCCGAGGTATCGGCAAGCACGGCGTCCGGATCCTCGCGAAAGCGCTCGGCGCAGTGACTGCCACAGAAATGGTAACGCTCTCCGCGATGTTCGAGGCTTTCCGCCGCTGCGGGGTCGACGTTCATGCCACAGACAGGATCTTTTGCCATGACGAATCCTCCGTCGCGCAAAAACTCATGACACGCGGCTGGTTGCTGTCATCTCGTCGTCGGCCAGGTCCCTCAGGATGGGGCACTCGGGCCGGTGATCGCCCTGGCAGTTTTCGGCGAGTTCGACGAGGGTCTCCCGCATCGCCGCCATCTGGCAGATCTTGTCGTTCAGCTCGGCAACATGATCTGTGGCGATTCGTTTCACCTCGGCACTCGAGCGTTCATGATCCTGCCAGAGCGTGATCAATTGGCGCGTCTGCTCCAGCGAGAACCCGAGGTCCCGGGCACGGCGTATGAATCGCAGCCAATGGATGTCGTGGGGCCGGTAGTGGCGATAGTCGTTCGCCCCCCGGAGTGGCACCGGGATCAGCCCGACTGCCTCGTAGTAGCGGATCATCTTGGCTGTGACACCGCTGAGCCTGCTCGCATCACCGATATTCATGGATCGCTCCCAAAGTCTTCGGTGCGACGCATGTTAGATATGAATACGGTAGACCTTACTGCAGTGGGAAGGTCAAGGGAGAATAAACCATCGCCACCAGGCCCCGATGAAGATACCGAGCCGGATCAACAGCCCATGCGTCAATATCGTGTCAACCATGACCGCCACCCGGATGCCTTGGCGGATGTCACTACGAACTCCAGAGTTGACTACCCCAGGGTCGCCAGAAACGGGAAGAGGTCGACCATGATGCTGGAAAGCCGCGTCATGGTGCCTGAGACGATAGCGATGCCCATGAGGATCACGATCGTGCCGGCGACCGGGCGAGCATAGGCGCTCCACCTCCCCAGACTTTGCCGATGCAGGGCGAATCGATTGATCAGCAGGGTGCTGGCGAGAAAAGGCAGCGCCAGGCCCACTGAATAGGCGCTGAGATAGATCATGCCGGCCTGGGCACCGGCGGCACTGGAGGTGGCCATCAGGATGGCGCCCAGGATGGGGCCGATACAGGGTGTCCAGCCGATGGCGAAGGATACCCCGAACACCGTCGCCGCCAGCGGGGAACCGCCCTGGACGTTCGGTGTGAACTGAAGGGTGCGCTGGAACAGCGACAACCGGAACACCCCGGTCATGAACAGGCCGAGCACGATCACCACCGAGCCGGCGACCCAGTTGAATTCCTGGCGATAGCCGCGCAGCAGTTGGCCGATGCCACTGGCGCCGAGCCCCAACACGATGAACACGATGCTGAAGCCGAAGACGAAGAAGGCACTGAGAATCAATGCCTCCAGCCGCCTATCGGCCTTGCCGGCACTACCGCCCGTGACCACCGACAGGTAGGCCGGTAGCAGCGGCAGCGTGCAGGGCGAGAAGAAGGAGATCAACCCGCCGGCGAAGGCACCGATCAGACCGATAGAAGAGAGAGATTCCAAGGCATTACGCTTCCTGGGGGCAACGTGCTAGGCGCGAACCGGCCTGCTGCCTGCTTCGCATTCAGTTCGGCGGATGATTCTAAAGGTTACGTCTACCTCAAGGTCAATCAAGAATAAATGTCTATCAATATAACCTAAAAGAATACCACCCTCCCCTCGAAAGCCCTTGACCTTAAAGTTGACTTAAAGGATATCGTGCGTAGTGCATCATCCGACACTTGCCATAGATAAGGAAAGCGAGATGACCCTACAGCTAGGGGAGATAGCTCCCGATTTCACGGTCGAATCCACCGAAGGTACGCTTGGCTTTCATCAGTGGCTGGGCAAGGACTGGGCCGTGCTGTTCTCGCACCCCGCCGATTATACGCCAGTCTGCACCACGGAACTGGGCGCGTTTGCCAGGCGCAAGGACGAGTTCGCCGCGCGTGGCGTCAAGCTGGTGGGGGTATCGGTCGATCCCCTCGCCTCCCACCATGGCTGGGCCAGGGATATCGAGCAGACCCAGGGCGCGGCCCTGAACTACCCCCTGCTCGCGGACGCGGACCAGGTGGTGGCGACGCTGTATGGAATGATCCATCCGAAAGCCGACCCCAAGGTGACGGTGCGCACTGTTTTTATCATCGATTCCGACAAGAAGATCCGCCTGACCTTGACCTACCCACCCAGCACCGGGCGAAACGTCGACGAAATCCTGCGGGTTATCGACTCGCTCCAACTGACCGACAAGCACAAGGTGGCTACGCCCGTCGATTGGCAAAACGGCGAGGATGTCATCATCGTGCCGTCGCTGTCGGATGACGACGCCAAACAACGTTTTCCGGATGGCTGGGAAGCCAAGACGCCCTACCTGCGTGTCGTGCGCCAACCGGACTAATCGGAGCACGGCTCGTGAATCCGGCAGCCCGGCCCAATCGGGCTGCCGGAAGCTCCGATGCACAGTATCGTGAGGTGAAGCCATGCAAACAATCAGTATCGGCGAGCTTGCCGAACGTAGCGGGGTTGCCAGCCAGGCGATTCGCTTTTACGAGAAAGAGAAGCTCATGCCCGCCCCTCAGCGCACGGAAGCCAACTATCGGCGTTATCCCATGGATGCCGTGGCCAGGCTGCAATTCATCGTTCACGCCAAGCAGTGGGGCTTCACGCTCGACGAAATTCGCGAACTGCTGATCCTCCAGGATGCCAACGGCGACCAAGCGCAGGCCAAGCGCATCGCCGAAGAAAAACTGCACAAGATCCGCGAGCAGATCAAGCATCTTTCCCGGATCGAGGCCGTGTTGTCGCGATCCCTTGCCGAGTGCACGGGAGAGGGGCCGATGCAGGAAGGCTGCCCGATCGTCGAGGCTATCGCCGAGAAAGTCGATGAGCGGGATCGAAACCACTAACAGCGCAACTTCTGATACCCACAACTAGTGTGTCTTGTCGGGTGGACAAGGGACATGAGAAGGCAATTATGGCTGAAAACGTCGACATCGAGATTCGTGGCATGTCCTGTGCATCCTGCGTCGGACGGGTGGAGCGTGCGCTCGGCCAGCAGCCGGGCGTCATCGACGCTCAGGTAAACCTGGCCACGCAGAAGGCGGCGATCCAGATGGAAGGCGGCACCGTTACTGCCGGCCTGCTCGACGCCATCGAAGCGGCGGGCTATCAGCCGGTGGTGGAAAGCATCGACATTCCCGTCACCGGCATGAGCTGCGGATCCTGCGTCTCGCGGATAGAGCGAGCGCTCGGGAAGCTGCCCGGCATGGTGGAGGTGAGTATCAATCTTGCCACACAGAAGGCCTTCGTCCGCTTCCTGCCGGGTGCCGTGTCGTTGTCGCGTATCCATCATGCCATCCGGGAGGCGGGCTATGAGCCGCAGGATGTCGATACGCCACAGCAGGCGGACAGCGAGGACCGGGAGGGTATTCAGCTTCGCCACAAGGTCATTCTCGCCATACTGCTGACGATACCGGTGGTGGTGATCGCCATGGGCCAGATGGTCCCGGCATTCCAGCCCTTCTTTTCCAGCCTGATGCCCCACCGCGGATGGATGGCCATTGAATGGCTGTTGACCACGCCGGTACAATTCTACGCCGGGGCACGTTTCTACCGTGCCGGCTATGCCGAGCTCCGGCATGCCAATCCTGGCATGAACAGCCTGGTCATGATCGGTACCAGCGCGGCCTATTTCTTTTCGGTTGCCGCCCTGCTCGTGCCCCAACTCTTCCCTCCGGGCACTGCGGTAAGCTATTTCGAGGCGGCGGCGGTCATCGTCACGCTGATCCTGCTCGGGCGCTACCTTGAACATATTGCCAAGGGGCGGACCTCGCAAGCCATCAAGAAACTGTTGCAGTTGCAGGCGAAAACCGCCCGCGTCCTGCGCGATGGTGAAACGCATGAGGTGCCGATCGAGGCCGTCGTACCCGGTGATCGCCTTCTGGTTCGCCCGGGCGAACGCCTCCCGGTAGACGGCGTGGTCGAAGAGGGCCATTCCTACGTCGACGAATCGATGATCAGCGGCGAGCCGATACCCGTGGCGAAAGGCAAGGATGCCGAGGTCGTCGGCGGCACCATCAACAAGAATGGCGCCCTCACCTTTCGTGCCACGCGGGTGGGTGCCGATACGGTGCTGGCGCAGATCATCCAGATGGTGGAGTCAGCCCAGGCCGATAAGCCGCCGATTCAGCAGCTGGCCGACAAGATCGCCGGCGTGTTCGTGCCCGTGGTCATGGGTATCGCGCTGATCACCTTCGGGGTGTGGTTCGCCGTCGGGCCGCAGCCGGCGCTCTCGTTTGCCTTCGTCACTACTGTCAGTGTGCTGGTGATCGCCTGCCCCTGCGCCATGGGGCTGGCCACGCCTACCGCCATCATGGTGGGCTCGGGCAAGGGAGCCGAGATGGGCGTCCTGTTCCGCAAGGGTGCGGCGCTCGAGACGCTCGGCAAGATGAATACGGTGGTGCTGGACAAGACCGGTACCCTGACCCGGGGACGCCCCGAGCTGACCGACTTCGTCGTGGTCGAAGGCCACGAAGACGAACTGCTGCGCCTGGTCGCCGCAGTAGAAGCCCAGAGCGAGCATCCCATCGCCGAGGCCATCGTACAGGGTGCCAAGGCGCGCGGGCTTGAACTGCCCACGATCAGTCGCTTCAATGCCGAGCCTGGCTACGGCATCGAGGCCGAGGTCGACGGCCACCAGGTCCATGTCGGTGCCGATCGTTACATGCACCGACTCGGCATCGATCTGGAGGTTGTGGAGGTGCAGGCCAAAGCACTTGCCGAGGACGCCAAGAGCCCCCTCTATGCAGCGGTGGATGGCCGGCTCGCGGCGATCATCGCGGTGGCCGACCCGCTCAAGACGGGTTCCGCCGAGGCCATCGCCGCTCTCAAGGCGATGGGGCTCGAGGTGGCCATGCTCACCGGCGACAACCGTGGTACCGCCGACGCCATCGCCAGGCAGGTTGGCATTCAACGGGTACTCGCCGAGGTGCTGCCCGATCAGAAGGCGGCGGAAATTCAGCGTCTTCAAACGGAAGGCAGGCGTGTCGCCTTCGTGGGTGACGGTATCAACGATGCCCCTGCGCTGGTCCAGGCCGATGTGGGCATCGCGATTGGCACCGGCACGGATATCGCCATCGAGGCCGCCGATGTGGTGCTGATGCGGGGCGACCTGCGAGGCATCGTCAATGCCACGGCGCTCTCCAAGCGTACCCGTCGGACCATTCTCGGCAACTTCGTCTGGGCCTACGGCTACAACGTGTCGCTGATTCCCGTCGCGGCAGGGGTGCTGTACCCGGTGGTCGGCCTATTGCTCAACCCCATGCTGGCGGCTGCCGCCATGAGCTTCTCCAGCATCTTCGTGCTGACCAACTCGTTGCGGTTACGCCGCTTCACGCCGGATATCGATGACACGTCACCCATGACAGTCGGTGAACCCCAAGCGGGTCAAGTCCACCAGGCTTAAGCAGCGAAAGTAAACAGGAGACCGAGATGATGGGAAGCGAAGCATGCATGTGGCCTATGGCGGGGATGGGGCTGATAGCCATCCTGCTGATTATTACGCTGGTACTTGGCGTTGCCGCGCTCGTCAAGTATCTGTTTTTCGGAAAGAAGCGCAATAGCTGACAACCAATCGCCTGCGACAGCCCTTTTTCCTTGGGTTGACCGGAGAGTATGTTCAAGAGGCCGTTCATGAAAAACACCATTCGTTTCACTTATTTCCTTGCTATTGCAGGGCTGTTCGGTCTCATCACGCTCCCTGCTCAGGCGGAGGAAACGGGGACCGATTCCCATGAAGACCACCAAGTCAGTAGCGCAGCCGATACCGGGGCTCCTCTGCCCGAATCGATTACGGCATTGTTGGACCAGGGATTCAAATTCCACGGTACCTTCGATGCCCCGGGCGATATCCAAGGATACGCCTTATCTTATAATAATGAGCCTATGCCAGCCTATGTTCCCTCTGCTGACGATTACGCGATCGTCGGCACCTTAATCGATCCTCAGGGCAATGCTGTGATGGAAAGGCAGGTCCAAGCTCTGGTACTGGGACCGATGCTAGAGGCTGCCTGGAGCGCGTTTGAAGATACTCGCTTCATCCCGGAAGGGCCTGATAATGCGTCACATATCGTGTATACACTGACCGACCCCAATTGCCCCTACTGCAACGCGCTGTGGAAAAGTTCACGGCCTCTAATCGAGCAAGGTGAGCTTCAGCTTCGTCATGTGCTGGTCGGCGTTCTGTCAGAAGACAGTCTCCGCAAGGCGGCTGCGATCCTTGAGTCGAATGACCCGGCCAGCGCCCTCGAAACCCATGAATTGAACTTCCGCGATGGCGGCATTGGGCCGGTGGTGCCATCGGAGGAGAGTCGAGCGCTTCTGACACGGCATGCCCAGCTCATGCGCGAGGCAGGCGCCACGGGGACGCCGACCAGCTACTACCGCGATGAAGCTGGGAAAGTGCAGCGTATCAATGGTGCGGTGTCGACCGACCGGCTTCGCGGAATATTAGGTGTTGAGTGATGCGCCATAACGGTAAAGGAATGACATAACATGTCATACCACACGACTTGTCGATTCCCTCGAAAGAGGTTGGCTATCGACACACGACTTGAGATGGGCATGGCAAGCAAGCTTGGTGTAAATCCCAGGCTCGCAGTGGGAGTTGCTGTATTGATTGGCTTGGCAGCTCTCTACTGGACCCTGATGGAGACCGGGACCTTATCGATATTTACTGATAAGAGCGCCTTGCGTGAGTGGGTTGGTCAGTTGGGTGTCTGGGGACCGCTGGCCATTATGGGCATGATGATAGCAGCCATTGTCATGAGCCCGATACCCAGTGGCCCGATCGCCATGGTGGCCGGTGCGACCTATGGGCCTCTATGGGGAACGGTGTATGTGGTCCTCGGTGCCGAGGCCGGCGCGCTGATCGCCTTCGGCATTGCCCGCCTGCTCGGCTACGAGGTGATCCATCGCTGGACGCGTATACGTCCCATGTTGGACTGGCTGGGAAAGGAGCGCTCTCAGACGGGGTTGATGCTCGTCGTATTCGCATCGCGATTGGTGCCATTTATCTCGTTCGATGCCGTCAGTTACGCGGCAGGCCTCACACCGCTGGCTTTCTGGCGTTTCTTGATTGCCACGCTGGCCGGGGTGGTTCCGACGGCGTACCTGATCGTCATGTTTGGCGAAGTACTGATTACCGCCGACTCCCGTGGCCTCACGGTTGCGTTGATTCTGATCAGCGGTGTCACGCTCCTGCCGCTCCTGGCGAAATTCGTTTGGGCTCTGCATCGAAAGCGACGGAATAGCTCGAATTGACGGCTGCCGAGGCCGATTGCCTCGCCCCATGAAATCACGCGACTCAAGACGGAATCACCATGCTCGTCAAAATCATTCCTGAACTCGGTCTCTTCGCGCTGGTCGTGGCGCTGGGCCTGGCATTTCTACAGGCTGTCGCTCCGTTGGCGGGTACCACCCTCCGTCGCCCGCTATGGATGGCCTTCGCCGAACCCATGGCATGGGGGCAGTTCGCCTTCTTGCTGGTTGCCTATGCCAGCCTGACCACGAGCTTCCTGCTCGACGATTTCAGCGTGTCCTATGTGGCCAACAACTCCAACTCGATGCTGCCGTGGTACTACAAGTTCACGGCGGTGTGGGGGGGCCACGAAGGCTCGGTACTCCTATGGAGCCTGATCCTCAGTGGTTGGGGCTTCGCCGTCAGCCTGCTCTCGCACAATCTGCCGCGTGACATGCTGGCTCGTGTCCTGGGGGTCATGGGCATGGTGAGCACGGGATTCCTGCTGTTCATCCTGATCACCTCGAGCCCTTTCGAACGGCTTCTGCCGGGAGTACCTCAGGATGGCGCCGATCTCAACCCGCTACTACAGGACGTCGGGCTGATCATCCATCCCCCCATGCTCTATATGGGCTATGTGGGCTTCTCTGTGGTTTTCGCCTTTGCCATCGCCGCCTTGCTGGGTGGCCGACTCGATGCCGCCTGGACACGCTGGGCGCGGCCCTGGACCAATATTGCCTGGGCTTTCCTCACCGTCGGTATCGCACTGGGTAGCTGGTGGGCCTACTACGAGCTGGGTTGGGGCGGCTGGTGGTTCTGGGACCCGGTAGAGAACGCCTCGTTCCTGCCCTGGCTGACCGGTACGGCGCTCATCCACTCGCTGGCGGTCACGGAAAAGCGTGGCACCTTCAAGAGCTGGACCGCGCTGCTGGCGATCTTTACCTTCTCGCTGTCGCTACTGGGCACCTTCCTGGTGCGCTCCGGGGTGCTGACGTCGGTGCATGCTTTCGCCAATGACCCGTCACGGGGGATCTTCATTCTGGCGCTGCTGGGTATCACGGTGGGCGCTTCCCTGCTGATCTTTGCCCTGCGTGCACCGCGGATGAGCGGCAATGTTGGCTTCGGCTGGTTGTCTCGTGATGCCCTGTTGCTGATCAATAATATCCTCTTGGTCGTCATGACCGTGACCGTTTTGCTGGGCACGGTCTACCCGTTGATCCTCGATGCCTTGGGGCTGGGCAAGATCAGCGTCGGGCCGCCGTACTTCAATGCGCTGTTCGTGCCATTGACCGTCTTGCTCTGCGCCTTCATGGGGTTGGGCCCCGTGGCGCGCTGGAAGCAGATGCCGGGGCGCGAACTGTTCAGCCGCCTGCTCTGGGCCGGCATTGCCGCGCTGACCATTGCGGCGGCGGTACCGTTTCTCTACGGCGGGGAGTGGAACGCCGCCGTGGCACTGGGGCTGGTCACTGCCTTGTGGGTCGTGCTGGCGTTGGTGCGTGATCTGTTCGACAAGACCCGCCATGCCTCCTCCCCCCTGGCCGGTTTTCGCAAGCTGTCGCTGGCGCACTGGGGCATGGTGATCGGCCATCTGGGCATGGCCGTCACCATCGTGGGGGTCGCCATGGTGTCGAACTACGCCATCGAGCGTAACGTGCGTCTTGCCGTGGGGGAGCGTGTCGAGATAGGCGGCTACAGCTTCACCATGACCGACCTGAGCGAGCGCCGCGGCCCTAATTTCCTGGCCGATACAGTAACCATCGAGATGGCGCGTGACGGCCAGCGTGTCACCACCCTACGGCCCGAGAAGCGCCTGTATATTGCCCGAGGCCAGCCCATGACCGACGTGGCGCTGCGCCCCGGGCTGCTGCAGGACATTTATGTGGCACTGGGCGAAGACCTGGGTGACGGCGCCTGGGCCATGCGAATCCAGATCAAACCGTTCGTACGTTGGCTCTGGCTGGGGGCGCTGCTGATGGCCACCGGCGGCCTGCTGGCGGTGGCGGACAGTCGCTATCGACGTCAGCGCTCAGTGGCACCTGACTCCACTCTCCCCCGTGAGGTTCACACGTGAAACGGCGATTGTTACTGCTTTTCCCCCTGTTGGTTTTCCTGGGGCTAGGGTTCTTTCTCTATCGCGGCTTGGCCATGGATCCCAGTGCCCGTGATTCGGCACTGCTGGCCCAGAAGTTTCCGGCCTTTACCCTCTCGACACTGAAGGATTCCGATGCCCGGGTCGATGAGTCCCTACTGCTTGGGCAGGTCACGCTGGTCAATGTCTGGGCCGAATGGTGCCCGACCTGCAAGGAGGAAATGCCCCAGTTGCTGACACTCGCCGAACGCGGCGTGCGCTTGGTCGGCATCAACTACAAGGACACCCGCGCCAAGGGGCTGGAGTTTCTCGACGAGTTCGGCGATCCCTTCGAAGTCAATATCTTCGATCCGGATGGCGATCTGGGGTTCGAGCTCGGCGTCTACGGTGTGCCGGAGACCTTCCTGGTCGATAAAGAGGGCATCATTCGCTATAAGCACACGGGCTATATCACTCCCGAGGATGTCGAGCGTGTCGTGCAGGAGGTGGACAAATGGCGTTGATGATTCGGGCCGGCCTGCTGTTGCTCTTGTTGGTAACGTCGGTTCCTGTGCTGGCGGATTCGGCCATCGAGGTGCGTGACTTCGAGAATCCAGTGATGGCCGAGCGCTATCGTGATCTTACCGCCTCGTTGCGCTGCCCCAAATGCGATGCCCAGGCCATCGACAGCTCCAACTCTCCGGTGGCTGCCGACATGCGCGAGCGTGTTGTGCATCTGCTACGCGAAGGGCGATCCGATAAAGAGATCCTCGATTACATGGTCGCGCGCTTCGGCGAGTTCGTGCTTTATAACCCGCGCCTCGACGAGCGTACCTGGCTGCTGTGGGGGTTGCCGGCGGTGCTGGTGATGATCGGGGGGCTTATCGTGGCGGCCTTCGTCCGCAACCGCAGGCATATCCGGGTTCGAGCGCTCAGCGCCGAGGAACGCGAGCGCCTCAACGCTTTGGTCAACCGCGAGGGGAGCGAATGAACCTGCTCTGGTTGGGCATCGCCCTGTTACTGTTGCCGGCCCTGTGGATCGTGATCCTGCCGCTGAGGCGGGCCCGCGCGCTGCACGACGCCCAGCAGGCCTTCGAAGCCGAGGAGCGCACCGATGCCCAGAACGTGGCGGTCTATCGCCAGCGCCTGGCCTCGCTGGAAGCGGCCCATGCACGTGGCGAGATCGACGCCGCGCGAGTCGAGGAGGGTCGGCTGGAGCTCGATCGCAGCCTGCTCGAGGATACCCAGGCACGCCGCCGCGCACCGCTCAGGTCGCCCCAGGCCGGACGGTTGTTGGTGCCGCTGGTGATGGTGGCGTTGGTGGTTGCCAGTCTGCTCTGGTATCAGCGGGAAGGAGCGGAGGGCGATCTGGCCCTCTATGCCGTGCATCAGGAGGTGCGCAACTCGCCTGACGGCTCGCTGGCGATGCTGATCGAGCGGCTCGAGGAGCAGGCCAAGCGACAGCCGGACAATCCCAAGGTGTGGATGTCGCTGTTTCCGCTGTACCGTGACGGCAATCGGGGACGTGATGCCATCACCGCGCTCGAGCGCCTGATCGAACTGGAGGGTCGACAGCCTTCCCTGCTGGCGCAGTTGGCGCAGATCCAATTCTTCGTCGCCAACCGCTCGCTGACCGACGAGGTCCAGGCACTGGTCGACGAGATCCTCGGTCAGGATCCACGCCAGCCCACCGTGCTCGGCATGCTGGGCATCCATGCCTTCGATCGCGCCCGCTATGAAGAGGCCATCGATTACTGGCGGCGCGCGATCGCCGGTTTCGACGACCCCGGCTCGGCGGAGGCGCTGCGGGAGGGCATTGCCGTGGCACAACAGCGCATGGACGCGTCGTCCGACAAGGTCGATGCCCTTCAAGCTGCGCAGGACGGCCCGTCGCTCGCAGTCAGGGTCGGCCTCGCCGAATCGCTCCGCGAGTGGGTCGCGCCAAACGACACGGTATTCGTCATTGCCCGCGACGTGGCCGGTGAATTGCCGCCGCTGGCGGTGGAACGGGCCACGGTTGCCGACCTGCCGCTCGAGGTAACCCTGGACGACGACGATGCCATGGCGCCCCAAGCACGGCTCTCCCGGGTTGCCGAGCTGCGCCTGACGGTGCGTGTCTCCTCGTCGGGCGAGGCCACCCCGCAGCCAGGCGACCTGATCGGCGAGGCGGGACCGGTGATGCTCGGTGAGTCCGACACGCCGATCGACGTCACCATCGATCGCGTCGTCGAGTAATGCAGACCTATCGCAACCTAATCCGGCAACATCCATTGGCTGCCAAAATATAAGGAAGATTCATGCTGCAATATCCGCAGATCGATCCCGTGGCCATCTCCCTGGGGCCCGTGCAGATTCACTGGTATGGCCTGATGTATGTGGTCGGGCTGGCCGCCGCCTGGTGGCTAGGGCGTCGTCGAGCCCATCGCCTGGGTTTGAGTCACGATGATATCGGCGATCTGATTTTTTACGGCGCCGTGGGGATCATCTTGGGTGGCCGCCTGGGCTATGTGCTGTTCTATGGGCTCGAACAACTCCTGGCCAACCCCTTGTGGCTATTTCGAGTTTGGGATGGAGGCATGAGTTTTCATGGCGGGCTGGCCGGTGTGTTGCTCGCGGCATGGCTGTTTGCCCGCAAGCACCGTCTGGCCTTCTTTCAGCTGACCGATTTCATCGCCCCGCTGGTGCCGATCGGCCTGGGCGCTGGGCGCCTCGGCAATTTCATCAATCACGAGTTGCCGGGGCGTATCAGCGAGGTCCCCTGGGCCATGGTATTCCCCCCCATGATGGAGCTGGAGCCGGAGCCGCGCCATCCTTCAGCGCTCTACGAGTTCGCCCTGGAGGGAGTGGTGCTGTTTGCCGTGCTGTGGTGGCTGTCGAGCCGACCGCGCCAGCGGGGCATGATCTCCGGGCTGTTCCTGGTGCTTTATGGCGCCTTCCGCTTCTCCGTGGAGTTCGTGCGCCTGCCCGACCCCCATCTGGGGTTCATCGCCTTCGGCTGGCTAACCATGGGGCAGCTGTTGACCCTGCCGATGCTCATCGCGGGCCTTGCCCTGGTCGTCTGGGCGAGGCGTCAGCCGGTGGATAAGGCGAAAACGGCGGCGGCCTCATGAAAACGGCCTTCGCTTTTCTGCTGGTTCTGCTGTTCGTCGCCACGCCGGTATCGGCCCGTGGGGAGTTTCCCGTGGGCCGTGACCAGAGCCCCCCTTTCAGTGACCCGGTTCAGGGGAAATTCCTGCCGGCTAAAGAAGCCTTCCGGGCCAGCGCCTGGCGAGACGATGAACGGCTATATGTCGGCTTTATCAATGCCGAAGACTATTACCTCCACCGGCACCAGTTTGCGCTTGATAGCCGCGACCCGGGGGTCAGTTTCGCTGAGCTGGCCTTGCCTCCCGGCGAGCTCATGGTGCATGCGTCTCTGGGGGAGATCCGCGTGTTCTATGACCAGGTGGTGGTCAGTGCACCCATCGAAGCGAGCGAAGCCGCTACCGAGCCGCTGGCCATCACGGTGACCTTTCAGGGCTGTTCCGATCAGGGGCTTTGCTATCCGCCCGAACAGATCGAGCTCGAAGCGCTGTACGGTTCGCCTCCGGCGGCCTTCACCACCAGCCCCTCCCGTGATACAGCGGATAGCCCCAAAGGAGCGCTTTGAATGGATCCCACCGACCTGAGCCTGCCGCCGTTGGCGGCGGCCTTCGTCTTCGGCCTGCTCGGGGGGGCGCACTGCATTGGCATGTGCGGCGGGATCATGAGTGCCCTGACCTTTGCCGTGCCTCCCAGCATGCGGCAGCCGAGCCGCCTGGCTGGCCTGTTGCTCGGCTACAATTTGGGTCGCATCACAAGCTACATGATCGCCGGCGCCTTGGTGGCGCTGCTCGGTTCCGTGCTCAATCATGCCCTGGACGGTATCGCCCTGGTGCTGCGTATCCTGGCGGCTGTCATGCTGATTCTGATGGCGCTGTATATAGCCAACTGGTGGAAGGGGGTGGTTCATGTCGAGGCCCTGGGGCGCTCGCTGTGGCGTCGTATCGAACCGCTTGGTCGAGGCTTGATGCCCGTCGTGAAGGTGCCCCAGGCCTTCGTGCTGGGGTCGCTATGGGGCTGGATGCCCTGCGGGCTGATCTATTCGATGCTGGCCTGGAGTCTGGCCGTGGCCGAGCCGTTGCGCGCCGCGACGATGATGGGGGCCTTCGGGCTCGGCACCTTGCCCGCCGTCCTGGCGACCGGCGTGGCGGCACGTCGCGTTTCGCTATGGATTCGTCATCCGGCGACCCGCACGATGGCGGCATTGCTGATCATTTCATTTGCCGCCTGGCAACTCTGGCATCTGCACTCCATGACCGGCATGGACGATATGGCCAGCATGGCGCCGTCCCATCACTGATGGCCACTGCGCGGACCATCCGTGACGATAGCCGGTTGCGCCGATCCCAGCGTTTCGATCAGTTACCTCAGGCTGGGAGCCTCGGATGCATTATCGTGGTCGATGCTATCCAACCATCGCGCTATCGCCTGAAGTTCTTGAATCCTCAAGCAAAAGTGGCGCCCTTGTTCAGCCAGCGGCGTGTACCTATCGACAACCGGAGGGCTGTCTTGGTCCGCCCAGGACAATATCTGCTTGATTTCTGGGAGACCGACTCCCAGCGAACGAAGGCGATCGATGAGACGCAGGCGGCCCAACGCCTCCGCATCATAGAGCTGGTAGCCGTTGCGCGGGTCCCGGCGCGGTCGCAACAAGCCTTCCCGTGTGTAGTGGTGTACCGTTTCCGCGGTTACCCCGCCAGCCCGAGCCAGCTTGGTGACTCGCATGACCTACCCTCTCCCACGTGCCTATGAGCAGTCTACAACCGCAGGGCAGCCCAAGGGTCAAGGCCCTGGCTGGGGCGACTGATGATAGGAATCCCCTCCCGGCCCCGAGGTTCCAAAAAGAGGGCTTGACCTTGAAGTCGGCTTCAAGGATACAGTTGCACTCAGCAGCCCAACTGCTGAACTGCTGAAGGGAAGACGGTAAGCTTATCGACTACTCCCGAGGTCATCGGTTTGTCGAAGAGGCTTATGGTTTGGCCTCCGCTGTAAAGCGGGCCGGAAGTAGTCGCGCAACCCATTCTAACGGAGAAGATTCTCATGGCACTCAGCTGGCTCAAGGGCAAGTTCAACGAAGTCTCGAAGACCCTAAAAGACGAGGTTTCCAAGATCCGCAATCAGACCTTCCTCGAAGGTGTCGTCGCTGGCTGCACACTGGTCGCCTACGCCGATGGTGTCGTCAAGCCTGAGGAAAAGCAAAAGATGCTGGGCTTCATGCGCAGCAACGACATCATGTCGGTGTTCAAGACCGAGGACATCATCACGCTCTTCGAGAAGTTCTCCAGCCGCTTCGAGTTCGATTCCCAGATCGGCGAGATGGATACACTTGCCACGATCGGCAGGCTTCGCGACAAGCCCGATCAGGCGCGACTCCTGGTACGCGTCTCCTGCGCGATTGCCGGCTCCGACGGCGACTTCGATGAGAGCGAAAAGCAGGCCGTACGCAAGATCTGCCTTGAACTGGGCCTTTCCCCGGCGGATTTCGACCTCTAGGTCGTCAACCAGGAACGTATAGTATGGGTAGCTTCGGCTTTCCGCTCGAGGCGGTGGTGATCTTCTTCGTCGTGATCGCCGTCTCCGTCTATCTCGATCTCTTTGCGCATCGCAATAGCACGGAGATCACGCTGAAGGACGCAAGCCTCTGGTCGCTCTTCTGGATCGGCTTGGCGCTCGCTTTCTACGTCTATCTAATAGTCCGCTTCGATCAGCAGTGGGCCGATATGTATCTCGCTGGCTATGTGCTGGAGAAAACCCTCTCGATCGACAACCTTATGGTATTCATGGCGATCTTCGCGAGCTTCGGCATCAAGGGTGTGCTTCAGCACCGCATCCTCTACTGGGGCATCGTCGGTGCGCTGCTCTTCCGCGCAGTCTTCGTGCTGCTCGGTACCAGTCTCTTCCTCGCCAGCGCGTGGGTCGGCTTCCTCTTCGCGGCGATCGTTGCCTGGAGTGGCTGGAAGATGCTCACGGCCAGGGGGGGCGACGACGAGATCGAGGACTACTCCGAGCATTGGTCGGTGCATCTGGCTAAGAAGGTGGTGCCGGTGTTCCCGCGCCTGCATCTGGAGAGGTTCTTCATCACCCGCAAGGTCGTCGAAGATCTACAGAGCCAGGATCCTTCGATCAGTGTCCAGGGCCGCGGCCGTGCGACAGCCGCGTACTTCGCCACGCCGGCATTCTTGGCGCTGATGGCGATCGAGACGTCGGATGTGATGTTCGCCTTCGATTCGGTACCGGCGGTGATCGCGATTACCCAGGAACCGCTGCTGGTCTATGCAGCGATGATCTTCGCTATCCTCGGTCTGCGTAGTCTCTACTTCATACTCGCGGCGCTCACCAGGTATCTCGTGCATCTGGAGAAGGCAGTTATTGGTCTGTTGTTCTTCATCGCCGCCAAGCTCGCCCTGCAGAGCTGGAACCACACGATGGGCGATACCGGCATACACTTAAGTCCGAACTTAAGTCTCCTTATCGTGCTCGGCACACTGGGCGTTGGTGTGGTCGCTTCCTTTATTCTTCCCGGAGATAAAAAGGCAAAGACTGAGAATGACAGAGCATAAGTTCGAAGGTCCTCGGCGGATCGGGTGGGCAAACGATACTGGCTATAGTTGGTTTGATTTCGGTTGTGCAGTAGTGAGCAATAGTCCATGGCTTTCTTTCCGCACGGGCTCCCTGGAGCCATGACCGGATTCGTAAACCTTCCGACGCCTTGGCGTTCAACGGCGTGCAATGTCGCGGAATATCGAGCAATCAATGGCAATCACGAGCGAAAGGAGAAGAGAAATGGCAGTAAGTCTGCAAAAGGGTGGCAACGTATCCCTGTCCAAGGAAGCGCCGGGTCTTACCAACGTGAGCGTCGGTCTCGGCTGGGATGTTCGTACCACCGATGGCAAGGACTTCGATCTTGACGCCAGTGCACTGGTGGTCGGTGAGAGCGGCAAGGTCCTCTCAGACGGTCACTTCGTGTTCTTCAATAACAAGCAGGATCCGTCCGGTGCTGTGGTCCATCAGGGCGATAACCTCACCGGTGAGGGCGAGGGCGACGATGAGGTGATTAAGGTGGCGCTCAATAATGTACCTTCAGAGGCAAAGAAGGTCGTCTTTGTGGTCACAATCCACGAGGCTGAAGCCCGAAGCCAAAACTTCGGCATGGTCTCCAACGCCTTCATCCGAGTGGTGAACGACGCAGGAAACGCCGAAATCACCCGCTTCGACCTCTCCGAAGACTACTCGACCGAGACTGCGATGGTCTTCGCCGAGCTCTACCGCCACAATGATGAATGGAAGTTCAAGGCGATTGGTCAAGGCTATGCTGGTGGTCTTGGCGTGGTCGCCCGTGACTTCGGCGTTAACGTCTAATCAGCTGATCGGACACCGGGGTGCGTTGCACCCCGGGCCTTGTCTGAAAATTCGGCGAGCGTAGACCAGACAAGGAAAAATCGATGAAAGTAAAGTACGGACTGAGATCGCACACGAGTTTACGCAGTGTAAAAGAGTATCTTGAGTCTATTCTGACGACGCATGGTCAACTGCAGTCGATTTCCAGACAGACCGTAGTCTTGCTTCAAGCGTTCGTGCTTCGTGAGGTGTTTATCAGCACGGTGCCAATATCGGTAGAAACCTAGCCAACCTCCCCGGGGCCGATTGCTTTTTCCGGCCCGAGATGCTCACTCGGCGGGATGGCTCGGCAAGGCGCCAGTCCTTAACGTTCAAAGAGTGGAGACTAATGCCTGCCATGCCAAAATTTTCGAAAATCGGCCGCTACAGCTTCTATCTGCTGGCGATCCTGACTGCCCTCGCTCTGTTTGATTACTGGACACCCAGCGGCGCTGTCGGACGGATAGGGGGAACAGAAGTCAAGCGCATGGACGCCAAGGGCAGCGGGCAGGGGACCCGCGACGTACGCTACATCATCGTTGAGCTGCGCGATAGCAGAGATACCGCAGTTTTCGCCAACGATGACAGTGTTCTGTATTTCCTGAAGCTTGACTCTGCAACTATCCAAGGCCGTGCTCAAAACCTTGCCACGCGGAGCGAGCCCACATTCGCATTGGTGCGCTACTACGGTTGGCGCATACCTCTTATATCCATGTTTCCCAACGTCCTCTCGGTCAAGGAAGTCCCCGCCGATTACAACTACACTCCGTGGGCCAAGATTGTCATTGGTTTGACTATTCTCGGCGTGCTCTTTGAGATCACCCGGCGATACCGCCGGTGGAAGCGGCGGCGCGCAGCAGCACGCGAAGCGCGAGCTGAGCGTGAGCGCCAAGAGCAAGCGCGCCGAGAAGCCGAGGCGAATCGGGACATCGTCGATGACTTTATCAATAGATAACCTGATTACGCCTGTTGATCAGCCATCATGCCAGCCTGGGGCCATACTGGAATCATATGGACAGTCAAGGAGTTAGTGCCATGGCGCGCAATCCCGTCCAGTTCCAGCCCGGCCTGTCGTTGCCGACGTTTCTCGAACAGTACGGCACGGAAGCGCAGTGCTGGGCGGCCCTCTTCCAGCATCGCTGGCCCAAGGGGTTCGTGTGCCCCGACTGTGGCAACACCACCGGCTGCCTGCTCGCCCGCGGGGTGTACCAGTGCCATCACTGCCATCATCAGACCTCGCTCACCGCCGGCACTATCTTCCATGCCACCCATCTGCCGCTCACCATCTGGTTCCTGGCCATCTACCTGCTGACCCAACGCAAGACTGGCCTCTCTCGGCCCTGCAGCTGTCCCGCGAGCTCGGGGTCAGCTACAACACGGCCTGGAAGCTCAAGCACAAGATTCTGCAGGTCATGCTCGAGCGCAACCAGGGAGAGACGCTCACCGGGCGCATCGAGATCGATGATGCCTACCTGGGCGGTGAACGGCCGGGAAAGCGCGGGCGCGGCGCCGAGCACAGGGTCCCGTTCGTCGCCGCGGACAGTTTCCAGAGCCTTCGAAAAGGAACAAGAGCATGAGCGCTCGCCATCTCTCTCACTCTATCCAGGCCGGCCATCTTGAGCTAGCACTACACGAAAACGGACACCGGCTTGAGGAACTGCTCGGCTTCGCCTCGCGTCTGAACCCTCGGCGCGGCTATCTCTTCGTCTCGCGGGTCTTGGGCAAGCATATCCCTGTTCGCCCCAGCATTATGGATCGCATTCATTCTGAGCTGGCAGAGAGACTTCAGCTGCTCGGGAATAATGCTTACGTGGTAGGCATGGCCGAAACCGCAGTGGGGCTAGGGGCGGGTGTTGCTCGTCATCTTGGTCAGAACAGCGAGCACACCGTCTTTCATCATACGACTCGCTTTTTGGTACCGGACCCCTGGATTCGTATCCGCGAAGCGCATTCACATGCGGACACCATGCATATGGCAAAGCTGGACGAAGAAGAGGCGCGCCTTGCCATGCAGAGCACCCAGGACCTGGTGCTAGTCGACGATGAGATTTCTACCGGCCTGACACTCGCCCGGCTGGCTCAAAGCCTGCTTGAACAGCCTGAGATGACAAGCGTCAAGCGCCTGCACATTGTCTCGATTGTGAGTTGGCTATCAGAGCAAGGCCAGAAAGACTTTCTCTCTCAACTGCCCGAGCGCATCGACGTGCGCTTCGTCCAACTGATGGCCGGCCAGTTCTCCTTCACGCCGAACCCGGACTACGCCCCCCAGCTTCCCGAAGACGTCGACACGAGTTTCTGCGACGTACTGCTGACAGATTATCTCGACAGAGACCGCCTGCCCCATGAGCAGGACGGTCTGTTCGGCAAGATCATCAGGACTTCGTCGCTCGAGCCCGCGCTTTCAGTAATAACGCGGCCAACGGTCATTGTTGGCATGGGTGAATACCTCGATCAACCCTTTCGGATGGCTCTCTCGCTGGAGCAGCGTGGTGGTGACGTACTCTTCCAGAGTTCAACGAGATCACCGATCGCGCTGGGCGACTGCATCGAATCACGTATCGAGCACGCTGCCCCGGGAGCCACTGACAAACGCCACTATCTTTACAATGCGACAAAGGTTCACGCACCCATGGCGTTCGATGGCGTCGGCTGCCCGGAGTTGGCGGAGGAACTGGAAGCCAGCTTTCAAGCGCTGCACTCCCCATCATTTTTCGAGGAGCATGCATGAGCGGCACCCGACTGATCCTCTTTACTGACCTCGATGACACGCTCTTTATGAGTCACCGCTCCTTGCCGGACACCGAGGAACGCAAGTATTTGGGCGCGGTGGATGCACAGGGCGAGCCGCTGTCCTTCCAGACGGGCCATCAGCACAGGCTTTGGTCAGTGCTGAGCCAGGCGGCGGATCTGATCATCCCGGTCACTGGCCGAACCAGCTACGCCCTGAATCGGGTTACCCTTCTTGCCAAGGGTGGGCTCGCTGTCGTCAGTCATGGCGCCCTAGTCCTGCATGATGGCCAGGTCGTGCCAGCATGGCAGAATCATATAGCAGAACGCATCGCCGTGGCACGGGAACGCATGGCCCAGGCCCTACACGAATTGGAGGATCAGCTAGCGCAGGTGGCGCCCGAGTCAGGCATCTCCTTGAGACTGCTCGAAGACCTGGGATGCCCTGTTTATCTGTCGGTCAAGACGCCCACAGAACTGGATAACGACGCCTTGGGTGTCCTTCACGATGCTGCGGAACGGCATGGCCTTCAATTGCATGCCAATACCCGTAATGCCGCCCTGCGGCCCAGCTACACTTGCAAGGCTGATGCGTGCGCCTTCCTACTAAAAGAGATCATCAAGCGTCAGCCAGGCGATACCGTCCTTACGCTGGGCGACAGCCTTTCCGACATACGCTTCATGGATGCTGGCAATATGACCTTGATGCCGACACAAAGCCAAATTTGGACGCACATTAAGGAACTCGCCCAATGATTGCCCTGGCCCAGCGCACGCCCCTGCATGGCTCCTACCGGCCCGAGGACTGCCAATTCCTGCTCACACCGATCAGGATAGAGTACTTGACCATCGAAGAGAAGGAACGACGTATCCAATCAGGGCAGGCCCACTACAGTGAAATGATCCATCGCGAGGCCGCACCCAGCAGTCGTTATCTGCAGTTATTCGAAACGCTGTGCAACCGCTATGAGGCGCGTCTGGCAAGGGAGGTTCGCCAACTGGCACAACAGCTCATTGCCGATCTCGGTCACAGTCAGGAACCCATTGTGCTGGTCAGTCTTGTGCGTGCCGGCACACCGGCTGGCGCGCTACTGCGCCGCGTCATGGTGGATCATGAATCACAGCCCTGCGAGCATTACAGCGTCTCAATCATTCGGGATCGCGGTATCGATGGAACCGCCCTGGATTATCTGCTCGATGAGGTTGGTGTCAATCCTGAGCGTGTCGTTTTTGTGGATGCCTGGACTGCCAAAGGCGTGATTACCCGAGAACTCCGCCATACTATGACACGTTACAATACCGCTCGATGTGCCCAGGGCAAGACAGCCATCCCGCCCCGCTTAGCGGTGATCTCTGATATCGGCGGCACGGCTGACTATGCAGCGACTTGCGCAGACTATGCCATCCCCTCTGGCATCCTCAATGCCACAGTGTCGGGACTGATTTCGCGCTCCGTCCTGAATGACCAGATTGACGAAGGCGCATTCCATGGGTGCGTCGTGTATCATGAACTGGCCCAGCATGACCAGACGCAACAATTTCTTGATCGGGTCTCGGCCCACTTCGCAACGGCGCCGGCCGACGCAAAGCCAACCGAGGAGAGCGATCGCGTCCGTCAGCGAGCTCTCATGCAGGACATGCTGGCGCAGATTCAGCGTGACTACCTCGTGGAAGAGTTGAATTACATCAAGCCAGGGATTGCTGAAGCTACTCGCGTCTTGCTCCGTCGAGTTCCTGCCCTTCTGCTGCTGCGCGATACGAACCATCCTGATGTCGAACACCTCATGCTGCTTGCGAAAGAAAAAGGGGTGCCTGTGGAAGTGCGCGCCGACATGCCTTTCTATGCCTGTTCATTGATTAAAGCGCTTCCAAGACAGGAGGCCTGCTAATGTCAGCAACACCCAGCTATGGCGCCCTGGGCGCGTCGCTCTACGTGCCGGCGACACACCCCTCTCTTAGCCATATCCTGTCGGAAGGATGCCATAGTGCGCGATCCTTGATCATCTGCACCGAGGATGCTGTTTCCCCGAGATCGGTCGCCTGGGCCGTGCGGCGGCTTATCAAAGAATTGAGGATGGCTCCAGCCAAGACCCCGTTTCTTCGATTTGTCCGGCCGCGAAGCCCCTTTATCCTGCGCCAATTGATTGATGCACCCGAGGCGATGGCGAAGCTGGATGGCGTGGTTATCCCCAAGTTCGATGCGCACACCGCCTTGGACTGGCGGGAAGTCCTTGGTCAGACCCCTAAGCTGGCTGTCATGCCCACCCTAGAGACTGCCCTTCTCTTTCGTGAATCCTCGGTAATCGATACGCTGCAAGCGATCGACGCTCTGGCCAACCCAGTTATTGCGCTGCGCATCGGGGCGAATGACATGCTGGGCGCCATTGGCCTCAAGCGCCAGTCGGGCCAGACGATCTACGATACACCGCTGCGCTCCACAATCGAGCGCCTCATCACGTTGTTCCGGCCGGCTGGCTACGAGCTCGCAGCTCCGGTGTGTGACCTGATCGGCGAGCCAGAAACACTGTCGCGCGAGGTGGCCCAGGATATCGCCTGGGGATTCTATGCGAAGACCTGCGTCCACCCGTCTCAGATCGACGTGGTAGAGGCCCACCTCAGCCAGGCTCTCGAGCGGCAAAGCCAACAGGTGCATAACCTTCTCAGCCGGAGCGACGCCGTTTTCAAGGATGGAGGGCAGATGTTGGAGCAAACGTGCCATAGCAACTGGGCACAACGCATCCAGGCATTACAAGCAGCACAGTAACCCTAACGCAGAGGACCGAATTGCATGATCAATCTCAGCGAGCCAGATCAAACCGCAACTATCGATCTCACCAAGTTAGCGATCACCCTGTCGTCCGAGCGCAGTGGGTCGATGACGGCGATGATGCCGACGGCAACGGTGATCTGGAACTGCGTTGCTCGATTCTGATGCTGAGCGACAAGATGTACCTGGTAGATGCTGAGTGCCACGGCGACCTGAATGAGCCGCCTTATGCCCACCACCATCGCGATGTGCAGAACGCCAGTCAGGGTATGCCAGATGAGGAATCATTATGGTCACAGAGGGCACAACCAAGCGGGCCGGGGCCGATGGCGTTGTGCTGCAGCATCCACTCGGCGCTAGGCAACAGGGCGGTGAGCTGGGAAAAGTCCTGCTCGGTTCGCTCCCCGGTTAATCAGGGAAATTACAATGCCAACAGTGCAGCTACCTGCAACAGCGCCATCGAATGACGGAGCCGAGCTGCCATGCGCTGCGTGCATGGCAGCTCCCGCTCCTGAATAGCCAAATAGACCATTGGAGTCGATTAAAATGACCATTTCACTAGAGAAAGGCCAAAGCATCAGCTTGGCAAAAGAAGGTAGCGAACTCACCCACATCGAGATCGGAGTCAACTGGGGTGCGATCGAGAAGAAAGGCTTCTTTGGCGGTAAGAAGTATGAGGCCGTCGATCTGGATGCCTCGGTCGGTATGTTCGATGCACAAGGTAACGTCGTCGATACTGTCTGGTTTCGCCAGCTAAAATCAAAGTGTGGCTCCATTCAGCACAGTGGCGACGACCGCGAGGGGGATGTTGGCGGCGATGATGGCCAGGATAACGAGGTCATCACCATCGACCTGCCCCAGGTACCTTCGAATGTGACGCAGCTGGCGCTGGTACTGAATTCCTTCAGCCAGCAAAACTTCGGTGATATCCCGTTTGCCAACATCCGTATCCATGAGGGCAAGGCGCAGGGCAACAGTTCCGTCTTTGCCAAGTTTGATGTGGCTCACGATGAAAGCTTCGCCGGCAAAGTGAGCATGATTATGGGTAGTGTCTATCGTCATGGCGCAACTTGGAAGTTCCGCTCGATCGGCGCAGCCATTTCTGAACGCGACTTGGAGACCTCGCTCCAGGCTTTCGCCCGCACCTACACTAGCTAACCAAGGAACGGACATGATGGCAGCCAGCACGCTGGCTGCCTCAACACGGCCATGATACGAAGCGAATCTCTGAGGCTAGAATTGTTAACTATGGGGTGATATTGGAACCCCGGCGCTTGAATACGAGTAGTGCTCCTTCGAGGGCCTGACAGGTGTCGATAGAACCCATGGAAATTCAAGCACCTACTGATAAACAGCCAACAAAAGGAGTAAAAGCAATATGCCAACGAAATTGATTACTGGCCAGAATGCGAAGCTTAGTGGCTCAAGACTGTCTCTCACATTAGAAGCCTCTGCTATGCAAGGAGGCTCGCTGGATGCATCAGTGGTCCTGCTAACCGAGGCCGGGAAGGTCAGCAGTGATCAGGACTTCATCTTTTTTAACCAGCCGCGCCATCCAAGCGGGGCGCTCGTTATGACGTCTGGATCGGTCTTTCAGGCCGACCTTTCCCGGGTGCCCGCGAGTATCCATCGACTAGCGTTCGTGCTCACTGTTGAGGGTGGGCTCGCGGCACTGAAAAACGGCTACTCCTTCACGGTTACCCAGGACCAGGGCGAAGCCTTTAGCTTCGATGGGAAAGGCTCGGGCCGGCAGGAAAAGTCATTGATTGTCTGCGAGCTGTATCGTCGTGACGGGATTTGGAAGGTAAAAGTCGTCGATCAGGGATTCGCAGGCGGCATGGCACCTTTGGCCGAACATTTCGGTGTAGTGGTAGATGATCGCAGCAGCCAGACAGTGCCGCCGGCAGCAGCCCCCGAGCCTGAGAAGCGCATCAATCTGAGCAAGATCACGCTGGAAAAGAAGGGCGATACAATTTCGCTCGAAAAGAAGTCCAGCTCCTTTGGTCAGATCCGCATCAACCTCAACTGGAATCAGGGTTCCGGCTCGAAGAAGCGGGGCATTCTCGGCGCTCTGACTGGCGGAGGGAGCGACGGAAGGATCGATCTCGACCTCGGCTGTATGTTCGAGCTCAAGAATGGACAAAAAGGTGTCATCCAAGCCTTAGGCAAACGTTTTGGCAGCCTCAGTGAGCCGCCTTATATCAAGTTGGACGGCGACGACCGCACAGGCTCAGCGAATTCGGGTGAAAACCTCCAAATCAATGGCAAGTTCTGGAGTGAGGTCGAGCGGATTATGGTCTTTGCCTTCATTTACGAGGGCGTCCCCAACTGGTCCCAGACCGATGGGGTGGTGCGGATCATGTCGCCTGACCAGCCGGAAATCGAAATCCGGATGGATGCGGCTGGTAGCAATCAAGGTTTCTGTGTAATAGCCATGCTGGAAAACCATAATGGCGCACTACACATCTCAAAAGAGGTCAATTACTTCTCTGGCCATGCAAAGGCCGACAAGCAATATAATTTCGGCTTCTCTTGGAAAGCCGGAAGTAAGTAATGGGTCGGTCCAGCCCAATCTGCCCACCATCGGCTAGGTTGACCTGCGCCTGGGTCATGGTGGTGTTAATGGCCAAGTAAAGTAACCCACCGGCCAACGCTTCTGACCCACCCCCGAGGGGGCAGCGCTGCCACCATCCACCTACCGTGTCGGCTCAGCCAAGGGTCGGGAGGGAGACGTGAAGGACTGGGGAATGATTCACAAGATCAAAGCGTTACACGACGGTAAGCGAACGCCGATCACCCCTTGTCGGTGATCAGCGGACGCGTACGTGAAAAGTCACCAACCAGCCGGCCTAGGCTAATCTCAGTGGGAACAGCGTTGGGCATGTCTTGCCAAGACTCTATGACTTGATCCACCCATCAGGCAGTCTCCTCGTCTTCGCCAACGATGATGATGTCATCACTATCATAACGGTGTGGGGGCACTACCAGGTTTGTCGGCGCCGGCACATTGACGAATACGCGACCGGCGAGGTCGAAGCGAGAACCGTGACAAGGGCAGAAATAACCGCCTGGCCAGTTATCGCCCATCTCTGCGGCATCAGGCTCGGGGCGGTACAATGGTGAACAGCCCAGATGGGTACAGATCCCCACCAGGACGCTGATTTCGGGGCGAATGGCTCGCAGCGGCCCTGTTGCGTAAGCGGGCTGTTGCGGGACTTCAGAATCAGGGTCCACCAGATAGGAGGGATCGACATCGCGAGTACGTTCGATCATCTCATCGGAACGATGCACCACCCAGACCGGCTTCCCGCGCCACTCGACGGTCATCTGCTGCCCCACATCCAGTTTGGAAATGTCAGCCTCTACCGGGGCACCCGCAGCCCTTGCTCTGGCACTGGGCTGCCAGGAAGCCACAAAGGGAACCGCCACCCCGACAGCGCCCACCGTACCCACAACGGTAGTGGCACCCACAAGGAAGCGGCGTCGCCCTTTGTTCACGCCGTTGTCGGCCATTCAGGTTACTCCCATCGACTTACCCGCAGCATAACGCAAAAATACCTCCCGCGAGCCACGGATACGAATGAGGATTATCAATAAAAATATAGTAAAAAACGACTGGGTTATCACCCGCTTGTAGCAACAGAAACCCTGATGCAAAGTTTACCTAGGCACCCGATGGCTCATTGATTGGGGGCAGGTCAAGGGAGCCAAAAGGAGCTTGACCTTAAAGTTTGCTTTAAAGATAGACTGTTGTAAACAAGCTTCCGCCTTGCTAGGAGAGAGCGATAGCGAAGCCAGTAGAGTAGGTGTGTGCTTGCCCTGAAGCGCAATAAAGCTGCCAAAACGGTCAATGACCACTGCGGGGTTTGGCGCCAATACGCGAGGAACGATTTCGCCTCCACTTGATGCCACACTGAGAGAATTGCAGCATGACAGAGAACATTTCACATTCCGGATCTTGGGGCCTGGCATTGATCATGATCGTGCTGGTGTCCTGGGCTCTGTATCGTTATCTTGCGCCCCAAACATGGCGTGAGTGGGGCAGTGTCGGAGCAGTCCAGGCGTTTATTATCGCACTGTATGCGGAAATGTATGGTTTCCCGCTCACCATCTATTTGCTCGTACGATTTTTTGGTTTGGACGGCAGCGACCTCCACGCAAATCTTTGGACTACGCTGCTCGATATAGGTAATGCGGGAATGCTTATTTCGATGCTGCTCGGCTATGGCCTGGTCTTTATCGGCATCGGCATTTTTATTCAGGGGTGGCGCGAGCTTTACCGCGCATATCAACAAAACCGGATCGCAACGGAAGGTCTTTATGGTCTAGTAAGGCATCCGCAGTACACAGGGCTATTTATCGCCCTCTTCGGCGAAGGTGTCGTGCACTGGCCGACACTGTTCTCGGTCGGTCTGTTTCCAATTATCTTGCTTGTCTACAGCATGCTCGCGCGCCATGAGGAGCGACGGATGGTTGAACAATTTGGCGAGGAGTACCGCACCTACCGGCAGCGCCTGCCAAAGTTCATTCCACGGATGGACCAAATGTGGAGGCTCATCAAAAGGTTCAGCACAGGCTGAAGTGGTCCAATTGGAGCAGATACCTCGATAAACCTCATAATGGAGGCAGTGGAGGTGCTCATGACCAAGAAGACTCGACATCGGAATTTGGCAAGTCATGGGGGTACCTCAGGCAGTCGCCCAGGAGCGATATGGGCTGGCTGCCCTGTGGGCTGATCTATTCGATGCTGGCCTGGAGTCTGGCCGTGGCCGAGCCGTTGCGCGCCGCGGCGATGATGGGGGCCTTCGGGCTCGGCACCCTGCCCGTCGTCCTGGCGACCGGCGTGGCGGCGCGTCGCTTCTCGCTAGAGAGTCGTCATCTCGGCGACCCGCACGCTGGCGGCGTTGCTGATCATTGCGTTTGCCATCGGGCAACTCTGGCATTTGCACTCCATGACTGGCATGGACGATATGGCCAACGGCATGACGTCGTCGCATCACTGATGGCCACTGACGATAGCGGATTTCTCCGATCCCAGCGTTTCGATCAGTTGCCTCAGGCTGGGAGCCTCGGAAGTATCATCGCGGATCGTGCTATCCAACCATCTCGCTATCGCCTGGAGTTCCTGGATCCGTGAGCGAATACGTGGCGCTTGATCGGCCAGCGGCGTGTACCTATCGACAACCGGAGGGCTGTCTTGGTCCGCCCAGGACAATATCTGCTTGATTTCTGGGAGACCGACTCCCAGCGAACGAAGGCAATCGATGAAACGCAGGCGGCCCAACGCCTCCGCATCATAGAGCTGATAGCCGTTGCGCGGATCCCGGCGCGGTCGCAACAAGCCTTCCCGTGTGTAGTGGCGTACCGTTTCCGCGGTTACCCCACCAGCCCGAGCCAGCTTGGTGACTCGCATGACCTACCCTCTCCCACGTGCCTATGAGCAGTCTACAACCGCAGGGCAGCCCAAGGGTCAAGGCCCTGGCTGGGGCGGCCCATGATGGGAACGCCATCCCGGCCCGAGGTTCCAAAAAGAGGGCTTGACCTTGAAGTGGGCTTCAAGGATACCTTTGCAGCTAGCAGCCCAGCTGCTGAAGGGAAGCCGTAATCAAGCCTTGACACCTGCCTACCTGGCGGGAAGGTGCTTCACAGGAACAAAGGAGAGTGTCATGCGGAAACGTCGTACTGCGATCTTGACCGCCGCCATCATCGCCACCAGCGCCTTCGGGGCCGGCTCGCTCCTTGCGCAGGAACAGGAAGATGCGCAGCAGGAGCCAATGGAGGGCAAGGGCATGCATGGCGATATGATGCAAGAGGGCGGCATGATGGGGATGATGAGTGAAATGACTGCCATGATGGAAAAATGCAATGCCATGATGGAAAACATGCAACAGGGTCATGAGGGCGATAGTAACGCCTGACGTGAGATGGGCAGGGGCTGCTCCGTACAGGAGCAGCCGCTTGACGTTTTTGGTGGTGCGAGGGGAGGACGGTACGTGAAGAATGCAATCTATGCTCCGCTACTTATCCTATCACTGATGACCAGTTCTCCTTCCTTTGCTCATTCCCTTGAGGACGCCGAAGCAGAGTTGCAGGATCGGGAGCGCTACGCCCAGTTTGTCGACCAGCCGGCTCCGGCATTCTCCTTGACCGATGTTGACAGCAATATCGTCTCTTCCTCCGACCTGGAAGAGAGCGTCGTGGTGCTCAATTTCATCTACACGCGCTGCAAGGAAGCCTGCCCGGTGCATATGAACCTGATTGCCGAGGTGCAGGGGCAAGTCAACGATGCCGGCCTGCGTGATGAGGTCGAATTTATCACGATTGCTACCGATAGCGAGGACATCGCTGGCACGCGCAACAACATGCGGGCCTATGGCACAAATTTCGACTTCGACCCCGCCAATTGGCGGTTTCTTTATCGGAGCGAAAACGAGCCTGCCGACACCACACGCCAGGTCGCGGAAACCTATGGCCTCAAGTTCGACGATGTGGCCGAGGGCGTCCAGAGTCATGGCGTCGTGACTCATGTCATCGATCAGTCGGGGCGTATGCGCGCCCGCTTTCATGGTCTGGAATTCGCGCCGGAGCACCTGGTCGATTATGTAGAAGTGTTGGTCAAGGGGCCGGAGGCACTGTCTGACAGCTTATGGGGCCGTATCCATCATTATGTCACCAATATCTTCAATTAATGTTGCGAAAATATAGCACAACAAACCATTGAGTGTTATCCATGACTTTTCAGGAGACCCCACAGATGAAGCACTTGAAGACACTCACCATGGCTGCGCTGATGACCTTCCCCCTTTCGGGATTGGCAGCCGAGACCTCGGCGACTCTCTACAAGAATCCCAACTGTGGCTGCTGTGCCGAATACGCCAAGTATCTGGAACAAAACGGCTTCGACGTGGAGGCGATCGATACCAATGATCTCGCCCAGCTGAAAGCCGAGCACAATGTCCCCGAGAAACTGCATGGTTGCCATACCACGCTCATTGGAGACTACCTCTTCGAAGGCCACGTACCCGTGGAAAGCGTAGCCAAGGTACTTGATGAGGAGCCCTTCATCCAAGGGCTGAGCGTACCGGGGATGCCGCTTGGCTCACCGGGAATGACGGGAGAGAAACGTGGCCCACTCGAGGTCTACACCTTGGCCTTCGAGCCGACCGATACCCCTGAGGTTTACGCCACCCACTGAAGGTGAGCTTTGGTAATGAGAAAACTGATCGGAACCAGTTGGCTAGCGGCGGCATTGTGGGGAGCGATGACCTCTTCGGCCGCCGCCGAACCGCCCGAACGTGTGGGGCCGAATGGATTGCTTCTCTGGGAAAGCCCGCGCGACGTGTCGGACATCAGCTTCGAGGATGTCGATGGTACCTCACTGACGCTGGCTGACTTCGAAGGGAAGCTGATCCTGCTCAACGTCTGGGCGACATGGTGTGGCCCTTGCCGCGAGGAAATGCCCACCCTGGATGCCCTTCAGGCTGAATTGGGTGGGACGGATTTCGAGGTCGTCGCGCTTTCGATCGACCGCAAGGGCATCGAGGTCGTCAACGAGTTCTATCAGGAGGTGGGTATCGAGCATCTTGCCCCCTATGTCGATCAAACCGGCATGGCCAGCGCGGACCTGGGTGCCGTGGGTATTCCCACGACGCTTCTGCTCGACCGCCAGGGCATGGAGATCGGACGCCTGGTCGGGGAGGCCGAATGGAATACCCCCGAGATGATCGAGTTTCTTACCGAAACGATTGAAACCAGTAAAGAGGAAGCGCCATGAGTTGCTGTGACGACAAGACCCCGCAGGGGCAGGAGACCTCCGGTCTGAAAGGCTGGGTGACAGGACCACGCCGCTGGATGCTTTTGGGGGCCGTGGTGGTGGCTGGTGGCCTTGCCATGGGCTGGGATCAACTGGTCCTGCTCGGTATCGCGCCTATCCTGGTAACCCTCTTGCCTTGCCTCGTGATGTGCGGAGCAATGTGCATGATGAAATGCAAGGACAAGAAAGGTAAGGCTACCGACCAGGGCGAAGTCTCTGACGTCCAAGCCAAGGTGGAAGCCTCTCCTATAGCGTCAAGGGCGACCGACACCACCACTCGCCACGAAGCGGATCACAACGTGCCGACCGAGCAGCCCGTGTCGAAGCTTCAAGCCTAGCCGCGGGGTAAGGGGTGATGTGGGAAGTTGCCAATATCGGGCTGGCCACTGCCTTTCTGGCGGGCCTGATTTCGTTCGTTTCGCCCTGTGTCTTGCCGCTTGTGCCTGGCTATCTCTCCTTCGTGGCCGGGCGCTCGCTGGGGCAGATACGGGAAGCGGACCGGCGCGAGCGGCTCCGGGTGTTGACCCAGTCGATATGGTTCGTGCTCGGGTTCTCCACGGTATTCCTGATGCTTGGGGCCAGTGCCACGGCCATCGGTCGCCTGCTGCTGGTCTATCGCCAGGAAGCCAACCTGGTCGGCGGTATCATCGTCATCCTGTTCGGTGCCTTCATGACCGGGCTCATCCCACTGCATTGGTTACAGCGAGAATGGCGGTTTATCGGCAGGCTCAAGGAGGAGGGTGGCGGGCCCGGTGCGGCTTACCTGCTCGGTGTGGCGTTCGCGTTCGGCTGGACCCCCTGCATCGGCCCGATTCTGGGCGCCATTCTGACCGTCAGCGCCTCGACGGCCAATGCCTCGAGCGGCGTGGCGTTGCTCGGCGTTTATTCGCTGGGCCTGGGCGTGCCCTTTCTGCTGAGTGCGGTTTCGCTCGACCGTTTCTTGCACCACCAGAAATTCCTGCGCCGCTGGGGCCGAGTCATGCATCTGGCGGCGGGACTGATCATGATCCTGATGGGTATCCTGATGATCACCGGCAAACTGACCGAGCTGTCCTACTGGTTATTACGCACCTTCCCTGCCCTGGGCAGCATCGGCTAGCCGTTATTCAAGGAATTAGTAATATGAAAAATATTGCGAGTCGTTTCTTGCATGCTCTGTCATTGGCGAGCTTGATCGTGGCCAGCCTGGGCATCGTCGGCATGGCCGGCGCCGCCGCGGAGGCATTGCCATCGCTGAGTTACGACCAAACAGGCGAACGGCTGTTCAAGGTGCAGACCAACCGGCTTTTTGAGAGCACGGATGGCGGCGCGGCCTGGACCGCGATCCCCTTGCCCCAGAAGGTATCGGAAGGACAGTTGGTAGCGGTATCGGCAACAGCCGAACAGGCCCTCTACATCGCGGGCCCCTCCATCGGGGTGCAGCGCAGCACCGATCATGGAGAAAGCTGGCATGCAGCCGATGAGGGCCTACCTAGCCAAGATGTTATCGCTTTCACCGTGCACCGTAACCAGCCAGAAACGCTCTATGCCGTGGTCGTCGATGACGGCCTCTACCAAAGCGAGGATGCCGGCAAGTCGTGGAAGAAGATGGATAGTGGCCCGACTCAGACCATTCGCCGGCTCGTCCACTCCGACATGGAGGGCAGCATGCAGACCGGCTGGCTCTATGCGGTG
>NZ_PDOG01000005.1:0-3522 GCF_003202205.1 Halomonas sp. LBP4 | reverse complement strand
GAGGGGGAGCTCATGCGTAGCGAAGACCAGGGACAGAGCTGGACACCCCCCGATGCGTGACCGCTGGCCCCTCGTCACGACGTGGCTGCTGTTAATTGCTGCCGGTCAGGCCATGGCGGAGGATGGCCCCTCTTCGAGCGATGCCTCTCCGCTGGAAGACGGGGAAAGGATCTACCTGCAGTATTGTGCCAGCTGCCATGGACCTCGGGGCGAGGGCATGCCGAACTGGGAGCGCCAGAATGCCCAGGGCGAACTGCCGGCTCCCCCCCACGGGCCGGAGGGCCATACCTGGAAGCACTCCGATGCCATGCTCTACCGGATTGTCTCCGAGGGGTGGCGCGACCCCTGGAACAAGACCGAGCGACTCACCATGCCGGCCTTCAAGGATCTCCTGAGCCCTGCCGAGATTCGCGACGTGGTGAACTACCTCAAGACGTTATGGACGCCGGAGCAACGCCGCCATCAGGCGGAAGAGAGCGAGGGAGCCCCATTTCTGACGCAAAGTGAGTAGCGATGCTCTCGGTCGATATTTCCAATCAAGGATGAGTGCCATGGCAACTTCCCGACAGCGGTACTGGATGTGCCTACTATTGGTGCTGCTTGCGACACCGGCGGCAGCACATAGCGATGGTGCGCTGGCGGCTAATGTCTGGTTTTCCTGGTCCTTTGATCTGGATTTCATGCTGCCCTTGGCGCTGGTGTGCTTCGTCTATCTACGTGGTATACGGCAACGCCAACAACGCGGACGACTAACCAGTCATCGAGAGACCTCTCTGGTCTTTCTGGGACTCTTCATGCTTTTCCTCGCCCTCCAGTCGCCCATCGATCCGCTCGGCGAGCGAAGCTTCTCCATGCACCAGGTGCAGCATCTCTTATTACGCACCCTGGGGCCCATGCTGCTGTTTCTTCCCTCCCCACAGACAACCTTTATATCCGGATTGAACACGAATACTCGGCGGGTTCTGGCCCGAGTGGGACGCGTGACGGGACTCGGTGTACTGGCGCATCCGATCACGGCAACCCTGTTGTTTGCAGGCCTGGCTTATGTCTGGCAGTATCCACCGTATTTCGAGTTGGCCTTGCGCAATGACATGGTGCATTACCTGATGCACGTCACCATGCTGGGGTCCGGGCTGTTGTTCTGGTGGTGCATCTTCGATACCCGTCCCTCGAGCACGCGCTATGGAACTCGACTGGCCATGTTGTGGATTGTCACGACCGCTAACATTGCCCTGGGTGCCTACCTGACGATGAAGACAGGCGTATTATTCCCGGTCTACGATGAACTGGGACGATTGTGGGTTGAGGGAAACATGGACGAACTGCTGGGAGGGCTCATTGTCTGGATCCTTGGCAGCATGATGTCGCTGGTGCCGTTTCTGGTGATTATCAGACGCTGGGGCTATAAGAAAGACCGAATGGGAAAGGCAAGGATGACTGTCACCTCTGCGGGTAGTGATGCGGTTCGTAAGGGTCCGAGAGACGCAGCCGAAAATACCCGGCGCCTGGGCTGGATGCTGGGGCTATTCAGCGGAGGAATCTTCCTGGCCTTGATATCGGTAATGTTTCTTTCCCTGGCTGTCAGAGGATAATTCTTTCTGACTTTGCTCGTTGCTTCTTGGTACTGAACGGTCGCAGCCACCGTCCCTGATACTTCTCTGAGATGGAATTTTCCAACTCACACTTACAAGTTATCCGGGAGGCTCTATAAACCATTATATCTAGATCTTTAAAGGTGATTATAGACCCAGATTTTCCCGGAGAATCCGATCGCGCAGGACCCCATTCGATTTTTCCGAGCAAGCCAGTCCCGCTCAACAGCAATAATGCGAGCGGCCAGCTCAGCTTTTGTCAGGCGCATCAAGTAATGCATGCGACGCCGCTCCGCATCGGTGGGTCTTTCCACCTCGCTATTCAGTAGGCGTCCAACGGTACGCCGCCGTCGAACGGGTTGGGCCGCTTCCTCGTATAGTTGACGGCATTCGGGATTGCGCAGAATAGTGGACTCGGAGATACCAATTCCCGTGTCGGAGAGTTCGCGCGATATTCTCGCAATGCGCCCCAGCGTTACGGGGCTGTCGATCTCTTGTAGCCGACTGATCGCCCGGCGCACGATCGTAACGCTTCGATTGCGACGCTGCTGATGACTGCGTTTCAAACCAGCCATCGCAGCCTCTGAAAGTGCCTTACTGGATTGTCGTGTCATCTCTCCTTCCTCCCGATGATCAGTATGACGGGGTCTGCTGCCGCCTGATCAGCTTGCTCAAGAAGTTCCATCTCGGCCAGCACATCGTCGCAGCTCAACATGGCTTCCTTTGCCTTGCGCCCTTCAGCGGGTAGGTTCTGTGCTTCCGCCATTTCTGCCATCTGCGCACAGGCCTGCCGGTAGATGATAACTTGGTCGCGCTTGCGCCAGTCGGGTGCATTCCCGGCACAGCCGATGCAGGCGAACTTGATGGGGCACTGACTGGCCACTGTGCAACGTCCACCGATAACCGGGATCAGTGCACCCACCTGCTCCTGCGCGGCTTCGACCTGCCGCCGGATTTGCGCTGGGGATCGTATATGGGTACGGGATAGATCCACACGGTTTTCAAAGATCTTTCGTTGCAACTCCACCAGCCTGGCCGGCGTCGGCTGGGAATAGTATTCGGTCACTCGCACATCTCTCTGTTTCATGAGTAGTGCGATCACATCCACAGGCGTGTTCAACGCCCGCATTTCGGTGGCAAAGCCGTGGCGCAGCAGGTGGGAGGTGACCCGTACGGCCTCACCGGCAGCAGTTTGCAGCGAGATACCGTGCAACATGATAGACATCGTCGCATTGATGTCCTTATGACTGAAATGCCTTCCGGCATGCTGCCATAAGTAGGGTGCCGGTCGAAGTTTATGCCGCAAACTTCTGGTAGGAGGGATGGTCTCCAGGCTCTGCCCCCGCTCTCGCTGGAACTTCCACCAGGCGTGTAGCGCTCTCATGCAGCGTTCGTCAATATAATAGGGCTCTTCTGCCCGGCGTCCCTTGGGAGCTGCCCGGAAAGCGATCGCTTCCCGGTCCTTGGCGAGCAGCACTCGTGATAGATGCTCCGGACTCAATCTGATCTGCAGGAACTCGTTCATGCGAGCCCCGGTCTTGGTCATAATCTGAATGGCCGCATGCCCGACGAGAGCGGCTAGCTTGAGCGCATCGAGTGGAATAAAGAGTGTCCCCATGTCGTGCGAGATACGTTCCAGCCAGTGGTTGGTTGACGGCTTCCATGTCGCTTGTGGCGGGAGTAGGAACACTCCCTTCGAGTAGCCATTGCGTTTCAGAAAATCAGAATCGATAACCTGAGACCGCAGCACATTGGCCTGCAGCAGTTCGATGAACCAGTAGGGATCTACCAACGAAGTATCATCGCGAGCATGGCCGCCATCAACCGCCGCAATACGGCGCGCATCACCATCGAGCGTGGCGCCCTGATGCCGCTCCCCAGCCGGCCGGGCACCGACTACACCGAGCTGACGGTGCGTGTCACGACGTCC
>NZ_PDOG01000048.1 GCF_003202205.1 Halomonas sp. LBP4 | reverse complement strand
TTTGAGGGTAAAATGACTAAGGTCCATTACTGCAAGGAGCCTGAGAATAACACCAAGTCGTGCAAGGCTCGCGGCACCGACCTCCGTGTTCACTTCAAGAACACCCATGAAACCGCACGTGCCCTGAAAGGCATGACCATCAAGCGCGCCATCAGATTCTTGGAGAATGTCAAGGAAAAGAAGGAGATCGTTCCTTTCCGGCGATTCAAGCACACCGTCGGCCGCAAGGCCCAAGCTAAGACCTGGAACGTTACCCAGGGAAGATGGCCCATCAAATCTGCTGATTACCTGCTCGGTTTATTGAGAAACGCCGAATCTAACGCTGAGGTCAAGGGGTTGGATGTTGATCATCTCGTTGTCGAACACGTTGTTGTCCAGCGTGCCGCTAAGATGCGCAGAAGGACTTATAGAGCTCACGGTCGCATCAATCCCTACATGTCATCCCCATGCCATGTCGAGTTCATCCTTTCCGAACAGAAAGACGTTGTCTCCAAGCCCACCGATGTTGCCATCAAGACCAAGAAGGAGTCGAAGAAAAAACAACGCCGTCAGTTGGCTCGTGGAGAATATTAAAGATAAATCTTTTGTTGCTGATTATTGTTACGGTTGATTTTGGATAAAAATGTACGCTA
>NZ_PDOG01000047.1 GCF_003202205.1 Halomonas sp. LBP4 | reverse complement strand
GTTAAATTTTCAGGGAAAATGGCTGACGACAAGAAAGCCGAGGTCAAGGAGAAGAAGCTGGCCAACCCCATGAGAGAGTTGAAGATCCAGAAGCTTTGCCTGAACATCTGTGTGGGTGAATCTGGTGACAGACTGACTCGTGCTGCTAAGGTATTGGAGCAACTCACCGGGCAAACTCCCGTTTTCTCCAAAGCCCGATACACCGTTCGTTCTTTTGGTATCAGACGTAATGAAAAGATCGCTGTTCACTGCACCGTACGTGGCCCAAAGGCTGAAGAAATTATCGACCGGGGTCTGAAGGTCAAGGAATACGAGTTGTACCGTGAGAATTTCTCTAACACTGGTAGTTTCGGATTCGGTATTCAAGAACACATCGACTTGGGTCTTAAGTACGATCCCAGCATTGGTATCTACGGAATGGACTTCTACGTTGTGCTGGATCGTGCCGGAAGGCGTGTTGCCAAGCGCAGACGTGCTAAGGGAACAGTAGGACCCTCTCACCGTGTGCAGAGAGAGGAATCAATCAAATGGTTCCAACAGAAGTTTGACGGTGTTATCCTCCCACCCAAGCCTAAGGAAGCCCGCAGAAACCAATACCGCCGCAGAAAGTAAAAAGTGGATCTATTACTTGTTTTGTTATAAAATAAACTTTTGTTGTCA
>NZ_PDOG01000046.1 GCF_003202205.1 Halomonas sp. LBP4 | reverse complement strand
TTTTTTTCGAAAGGATTGTTTTATTTTAACAACAGAACAAATTGTAAAAACAGTTTAACGAGTAATCAAAAAGGATAGAATCTACTCGTCATCTTCACCTCCAGAGGCGTTTCCACCTCCCTTCTTCAGGTTTCTTCTCTTTACACGGCCAGGTCTGCCGCCAGCGTAGGGCGACTTCTCAGCAAAATCAATGTGTTTCTGAGACTCCAAACGGACCAAGAATGATGGGATGTTAACCAACTGACGACGGACACGAATATGTCTTTGGCGGATCAAACAACGGGCATGATGGATGGACTTGGCCAGACCAAGCTTCAAAACCTGAGTCTGAAGACGACGTTCCAAGAAATCTTCGACACGAAGACCCAAAACGTAATCGAGCTTCATCTTGTCTTCGGGCAAAACTCCCATAAGGACCAGACGACGGAGCAAGACGTTACCCTCAAAAAGACGCTTTGGATCTTTGTCGTCTAACATAAGCAATTGACGGGCGACCTTTCGTATCTTGGCCAAAGTAAGCTTGACTCTCCAGACCTCACGCTTGTTACGAAGGCCGAATTCACCGATCAATTTCAACTCTTGGTCGAGACGTTCCTTTTCGAATGGACGACGGGGGACATCATAAACCTTGGAATAGTGGGTTAAAAGACGCGGCATTTTGGCCGGTTTACCCTCTTT
>NZ_PDOG01000045.1 GCF_003202205.1 Halomonas sp. LBP4 | reverse complement strand
TTTGAGAAGTCATTCGAGAACTCGGTCGAAACTTGTACTACTCATGAACGCTGAGAAAATAAAGAAGCTCCAGGCAGCTTCTGAGGCTGTTCGTACTGGAGGAAAGGGAACCGCCAGAAGAAAGAAGAAGATTGTACATAAAACCGCTGCCACCGATGACAAGAAGCTCCAGAGTAATTTGAAGAAGCTCTCCGTGACCAACATTCCCGGTATCGAGGAGGTCAACATGATCAAGGATGATGGATCTGTTATCCATTTCAACAATCCGAAGGTGCAGGCTTCGGTTCCTGCTAACACATTTTCGGTTACCGGAACTGCTGAAAACAAACAATTGACGGAAATGCTCCCAGGAATCTTAAACCAATTGGGTGCTGAATCACTGACCCACTTGAAGAAGCTGGCCAACAATGTTACCAGCCAATACAAAGCGGGAGAAGAAGAAATACCAGATCTCGTTGGCGACTTCGAAGAAGCCTCAAAAACAGAAGCCAAGGCTGAGGAGAAACAAGAGGCCTAGATCAAGCTTTTCGTTGAACTCGTTTGCTGTTGGCTATTCGTTGTTTTCCGTTCCCAATCGTGCGAATCTCAATTTGAGAAGGACGCGTCAAAATTATTTTTTCTTGGTTGTTTTCGTTTACGAGTTTCCCGAATGAATTGTTAAAGGTCTCCTTCGTTGGATGGTTA
>NZ_PDOG01000044.1 GCF_003202205.1 Halomonas sp. LBP4 | reverse complement strand
CCAAGTTTGAGGGTCAACATGGGACGTCGTCCCGCTCGTTGTTACCGTTACATCAAGAATAAACCGTACCCCAAGTCGAGGTTCTGTCGTGGTGTTCCAGATGCTAAGATCAGGATCTTCGATTTGGGCCGGAAGAAGGCCACCGTCGATGAGTTCCCTAGCTGCGTTCATCTGATCTCCAACGAAAGAGAGCACTTGTCGTCCGAAGCTTTGGAAGCCGCTCGTATCTGTGCCAACAAGTACATGATAAAGACCTGCGGTAAGGAAGGTTTCCACATGCGTGTGCGCAAACATCCCTACCACGTCGTCCGTATCAATAAGATGTTATCATGTGCTGGTGCTGATCGTCTGCAAACTGGAATGAGGGGTGCCTTCGGTAAACCGCAAGGGCTTGTCGCCCGTGTTGGTATTGGAGATATCCTGTTGTCCGTCAGAATCCGTGATCATCAAGTTGAGCATGCACTTGAAGCTTTCCGTCGTGCTAAGTTCAAGTTCCCTGGACGTCAATACGTTGTTGTCTCAAGGAAGTGGGGATTCACCAAGTTTGACCGTGAAGATTACGAACAATACAGAAAGGAAGGACGTGTTGTACCAGATGGTGTTCACTGCAAGTTCATTCGAGAACATGGTCCACTCGCCGAGTGGGTTAACAACCCTATCTAAATTGTTGTTTTTATTTGTTTTCCCTTTACAGTGTTATAAAAAT
>NZ_PDOG01000043.1 GCF_003202205.1 Halomonas sp. LBP4 | reverse complement strand
TAATTTGAGGTTTACACGAAAATGAGCTGGAACGAGGAGGAGATCGAAGGTGTCGTTGCCGCCCCTGAGGAAGAGCAACTTGAGATGCCAGAGGTCAAGCTTTTCAACAAATGGTCCCTGAACGATGTTGAAGTTTCCGATATCTCACTCGTTGACTACGTCGCGGTTAAAGAAAAGGGTGCCAAATATCTGCCGCACTCGGCTGGTCGTTATCAAATCAGAAGATTCCGCAAGGCGACGTGCCCGATTGCTGAGCGTTTGGCCTCTTCTTTGATGGCTCATGGTCGCAACAACGGTAAGAAATTGATGACCGTCAGAATTGTCAAGCATGCCTTTGAAATCATCCATCTGCTTACCGGCGAGAACCCAGTGCAAATCTTAGTCAACGCTGTTATCAACAGTGGACCCCGTGAAGACTCCACTCGTATTGGCCGTGCCGGTACCGTCCGTCGTCAAGCTGTTGATGTTGCCCCTCTTCGTCGTGTCAACCAGGCAATCTGGTTGATCTGTACTGGAGCTCGTGAATCTGCGTTCAGAAACATCAAAACAATTGCCGAATGTTTGGCTGATGAGCTTATCAACGCCGCAAAGGGATCCAGCAACTCTTATGCCATCAAGAAGAAGGACGAATTGGAACGTGTAGCCAAATCCAACCGTTAAAATGTTTTTTATTTGTTGAAGGTTGTTATAAAGCCTCTTGTTTTTGTGTTAAAA
>NZ_PDOG01000042.1 GCF_003202205.1 Halomonas sp. LBP4 | reverse complement strand
TACCAATCCCTTTATTGATATTGTTAACTTGAAACAACCACATGATATTCGTTAGAGATAATTTATGGATCGGAAAGGACAACAAAAATTATAACAAACTGATGCAGGGTATAGAGGAAAGGAGAAAGAAGGCATATCCCGTTGGTGTTTAGCATTTCTCTTCGATCAGGGCTTCCTTGACCAACATCAGGTATGGGTGCTCACCGTCTTCTTCATCACGGAACTCGACGATAGCAACTTGCCCTTCTCCTCGGCCTTCGGCCATGTTCTCACCAATGAAGAACTGGAGGTTCTTGAACCGGTCTTTGGAGAGAAGAGAGACAACCCATCCTTGGATCTTCTTCTTGAACTCGGCAACTTCAGCCTCGGACTTTCCATTCTTCTGCATCAATTCAATGACCTTCTTCATGAAATCCTTGATGTAGGATTTAAAGGTTGCTGGATCTTCGTAGCAGTTCATTTCCTGGAGCTTGTGGTTCAAGACAAAGTCGATACCACGTTCAACGTGCTCATCAGCACCGTCATCTCCATCTTCACCTTCGGCCGAAGGATTGGCACCATCGAGGAGGATCTCGCCTTCCTTGCGGACGACGTGACGTCCTTTGAACTCGTAGATGAGGCCATCGACCAACTTTGTAGGGAAGGAGTCAGAGGCGAGCTCATCATCGGAAAAGGCGCACTTGTAGATCAGCATTTTGGGGCCAGTTGAAGCAAGAGCTTAATGTACT
>NZ_PDOG01000041.1 GCF_003202205.1 Halomonas sp. LBP4 | reverse complement strand
TTTACTTTTTACATAACAACAATAGCAGCAATTACAAATAACAAAATAGACTTAGGCCACCAATTCAGCTTGTTTCTCCTCGGCCTGGATCTGTTTCTTGTCGTCGCTGGCACTCTTGTCTTCCTTGGTCTTGCGAACACGACGTCCAGAGAACGGCTTGCGTTTTCCGGCGCTCTTCTTCTTATTCTCTTCGGAGCTCTCTCCTCCATCGGACACATAACGGCGACGAGAGGAATCGGTTTTGTCTCCTTCAGAAGCATTTTCACTCTTGGAACGGCGACGACCTCCCTTGAAACGGCTGAAGCGTTCGTATAGTCTGATGGCTTCAACAGGTTCTCCTCCAGGAAGAGTAACAGCTTGAGCCTTCGGTCCCTTGAACCCGGAGATCACGTCGAATTCAACCTCCAATTCGGCAGTCAAGGCATATTTCCAACGACGATCATCACGCTGAACGATGGCAGTGCTGTGGACGAAGATATCCTTGTCATTATCGTGGCGGCGGATGAAACCAAATCCCTTCGAGATGCTGAACCACTTGACTGTTCCCTTGACACCGCGAAGAACAACCTTCTTCGGGTCGGATTCATCAACGACAGTGCTGAGCTGAGGCTTCTCCTTAGGTTCGGCTTCAGATTCGTTTTGGGAGATGGGGTTATCGCCCTTTTCATTGAGTTCGATCTTCTTTTCGTCGGCCATTTTTGGTCTTGGATCGATGGTTTGCCCACGGAGGGTGAAACTTCGCAAAATTTCTCAAATT
>NZ_PDOG01000040.1 GCF_003202205.1 Halomonas sp. LBP4 | reverse complement strand
TTCAAACAAATGTTTATGGAAACAACAAACAAAGTCTTAACATCATAGTATTATTTCTTGGACACGGAGTGCTTGCTTTCCGATTTGGAAGCAGAAGCTGATGAACGACGGCGAGCGGCCTTCTCAGCCAATCGTTCCTTGGCGTACTTGGCCAACAACTTTTGGTAGTTAGCGGCTTCCTCGCGGTTCTTGATGCGTCTCTTAACCTTCTGGGCGGCGATTCTTCTCTTTCGTTGAAGACGAGCGGGAGTTACAAGTCTCTGAATTTTCGGGGCCTTGGTGTGAACCTTCTTTCCTTCTTCTTTGGGTTGGATGGTTCTGCGCAGAACGTATTTTCGGACATCATCTTCCTTAGTCAGGTTAAACAGACGACGGATCTTGGTGGCACGCTTTGGACCACAGGCACGAGCGATAGTCTTGTCCGTAAGACCTTCGATTTCGCCATCTCCCTTCTTGACAATGATGAGAGACAAAGCGGAAAGAGCGGCATCGACAATACAGCCTCTGACAGACTTTCTTTTTCGCTCTCCCTTTCTTCGTTGACGGTAACAAGAGTGACCCTTGGAGAGAAGGAGACGAACGCGGCCGTTGGTCAGTACACCCTGCTTCATGGGGAAACCTTGTTTATCGTTACCACCGGTGATCCGAAGAATGTAACCCTTCCACTCATCTCCGAGGGCATCAGCTTCGACTTCTTGTGCCATTCGCTTTTCGTAAAAGATTCTGAGCTTCTTCTCGTCGTCAACTTCATACAATTTCTGACACCCGGTGGCCGGGTAAGCAATGTTGAGTTTCATCGTACCCACTCAAACTTGG
>NZ_PDOG01000039.1 GCF_003202205.1 Halomonas sp. LBP4 | reverse complement strand
GATGAACTCCTGCTGCAGGGCCACCACCTTCTCGGCATCGCCCTTCAGGCGCTCGGTCAGCTCCTTGGCGACCTCCTGCTGGCCTTCCAGGTAGCTCTTCAGGCCCTCGGCGTCCTTGACCTCCACCAGTTGGCGCAGCTGCGCCAGGCTGGTGTCGGTATAGGCCTTGGTGGCGTCGAGCTGGGCATTGACCAGCTTCTCGGTCACGTCGATGGACAGGGCGGCGAAGGCGCGCGCCGGGCCGAAGAACAGGGACTCGAGCTGGGCGGTGTCGAACTGCTTGGCGCCGAAATCGAATGCGTTGGTCATGATGGGAACCTCCGGGGTTCTGAATGCCATGGAACGGGAGACTCCCGCTCTGTTGCAAGCCATCGTAGCAGGGTTTTTTGTGCAATGCAACATCGATGGAGAATCGATGGCGGCATGGGCGCCGCCCAGCGGAAAGGGAGGGGGCTGTCCTACCCGAGCACGTTCGCAGCAAAAGGCGCCGAGGCCTGCCCCTATGGGGTCAGACCCCAGCCAAGTCGTCAGGCCTGTCGTGGCGCACCTTGCCGGCGGAATCGCCGCCGCCGGGGTCTGACCCCCTATGGCCTCCCGGCGTTGGCGGCCCACCACCACGGTGCCCCGCCTCGGCTCGATGCCGGCCGCTGGTTGATTCGGGCAAGGCGGGAAACGGGGCCCCCTCATTACCCTCACCCACACCAACAGGCCGCCGATCATGGATCGGCGGCCTGTGGTCTGGCGTCATCGCGGCCCGCGGGGCGGGTCTAACGCTTTCTTCGGCTTACTTGGCCTTGGGCGCGACGTCCTTGACGGCCTTGGTCGCGGTCTCGGTGGCCTGCTGGGCGCTTTCCTGGGCCTG
>NZ_PDOG01000004.1:152640-620280 GCF_003202205.1 Halomonas sp. LBP4 | reverse complement strand
AAAGGCATTGCCGAACCCGGCGATCATGTCATCCTGACCCGAGGCGACCACATGAACGCCCATGGCGGTACCAACACCCTGAAGATCCTCGAGGTAGGAGACCATGACTGAGCCACGCCCACGGCGCAGCGTGCGCCGTACCCTGCCGGAGCGCAAGCGCATCGCGCTGATCGCCCACGACGGCAAGAAGGAGGAGTTGCTGGAGTGGGCCGCCCGCTGGCGCGAGACCCTGACCGATCACGAGCTGATCGGCACCGGCACCACCGCCCGGCGCGTCGCGGACACCCTGGAGCTACCGGTGACCGGGCTGATGAGCGGCCCGCTGGGCGGCGACCAGCAGATCGGCGCCCTGATCACCGAGCAGCAGCTCGACCTGCTGATCTTCTTCTGGGACCCCTTCGCCCCCCAGCCCCATGACCCCGACGTCAAGGCACTGCTGCGCCTGGCCGCCCTGTGGAACATCCCGGTGGCGTGCAACGCGGCCAGCGCCGACTTCCTGATCAGCTCGCCCTGGCTCACCCAGGCCTACGAGATGGCCATCCCCGATGCCGGGGCCTGGGTCGCCAGCCGCGCCGGCGAGTGACACCCTTATTACGACAACGCATCAACGCCACGATATGTGAGGCCACCATGTTCCAGCTCACCCGCAGCGTCACCTGGCAGGCCCTGAAGGACCTGCACGAGCAGACCGCCAACGACCGTATCCGCGACTACTTCACCGCCGACCCGCAGCGCTTCGAGAAGATGAGCCTGCGCGTCGGTGGCCTGTTCCTCGACTATTCCAAGCACGCCATCTCGGGCGCCGTGCTCGACAAGCTGCTCGAGCTGGCCGACCACTCGGCGCTGGTGCAGCGCCGCGCCCAGATGTTCTCCGGCGACATCATCAACGTCACCGAGAATCGCCCGGTACTGCACACCGCCCTGCGCAACATCGGCGAGGGCCCGCTGATGGTCGACGGCCAGGACGTGATGCCGGAGATCCAGCGCACCCGCGAGCAGATCCGCGCCTTCTCCGAGGCCGTGCGCAGCGGCGAGTGGAAGGGCTACAGCGGCGAGCGCATCAAGGACGTGGTCAACATCGGCATCGGTGGCTCCGACCTGGGCCCCAACATGGCCAGCCGGGCGCTGCTCAAGTACCGCCACCCGGAGCTCAACTTCCACTTCGTCTCCAATGTCGACGGCGCCCATATCCAGAAGGTGCTCAAGCGCCTCGACCCGGCCACGACCCTGTTCATCGTCTCCACCAAGACCTTCTCCACCCAGGAGACGCTGCTCAACGCCAAGACCGCACGCCGCTGGTTCCTCGACAATGCCGGCGAGGACGCCGACGTCGGCGCCCACTTCATCGCCGCCTCTACCAACCGCCAGGCGGCCATGGAATTCGGCATCCGCGAGGAGAACGTCTTCGAGTTCTGGGCCTGGGTCGGGGGGCGCTACTCCATGTGGTCCTCCATCGGCCTGCCCATCGCGCTCTCCATCGGCTTCGACGGCTTCATGGAGATGCTCGAGGGCGCCTACGAGATGGACCAGCACTTCCTCTCCGCCCCCTTCCGCGAGAACATGCCGGTGCTGATGGCGCTGATCGGCATCTGGTACATCAACTTCGTCGGCGCCGAGACCCAGGCCATCGTGCCCTACGACCAGGCGCTGCATCAGCTGCCCTCCTTCCTCCAGCAGCTCGACATGGAGTCCAACGGCAAGTCGGTGGACATCTTCGGCCACCCGGTGGACTACAAGACCGGCCCCATCGTCTGGGGGCAGACCGGCTCCAACGGCCAGCACGCCTTCTTCCAGCTGCTGCACCAGGGCACCCGCTACGTGCCCATCGACTTCATCGCCTCGCTGAAGCCCGAACCGGGGGTGGAAGACCATCACTTCGCGCTGCTCACCAATATGCTCGCCCAGGCCAACGCCTTCATGGAGGGCAGCCAGAGCGGCAGCCGGCTCGACCCCTACAGCTGCCCCGGCAACCGTCCCTCCAGCGTGCTGCTGCTCGACGAGCTGACACCGAAGAACCTCGGCGCCCTGATCGCGCTCTACGAGCACAAGGTGTTCGTCCAGGGGGTGATCTGGAACATCAACTCCTTCGACCAGTGGGGCGTGCAGCTCGGCAAGCGCATCGCCGGCGAGATCAGCGAGCGGATCGACGAGCACAGCCAGGACTTCGATGCCTCGACCCAGGGGCTGCTGGCCCTGGTGCGGGGGCATTTCCAGGAAGAGAGGCTCGGGCATGGCGGCGCCGCACTCGAGCCGGCTGCGACCGCCACGGCGAGCGGGGGCAAGGCCGGCAAGCGAGGCCGGAAAGGCTGAGCCGTCGCCGGTAGGCGGGCCGCGGCGTCAGGCCCGCGCCGCGGCCCGCCTACCGGCACGGTGGCCCGACCAGGCCCCCGCCAGCCAGAGCACCACGCTGAGCAGCACATAGGCGAGCGCCAGGCTCGCCCTGCCCTGCTCGAGCAGCCGGAGCGTCTCGAGCCCGAACAGCGAGAAGGTGGTGAAGCCGCCGCAGAAGCCGGCCACCAGGAAGGGTTGCCAGCGCGCCACCCGCCCGGTGGTGCGCCGCGCGCCGTAGGCGGCGAAGGCGGCGATCAGCCAGGAGCCGAGGGCATTCACCGCCAGGGTCGCCCAGGGAAAGGCGGGGCCGACGATGCCCGGCATCGCCAGCGAGACCAGGTAGCGCAGCGAGGTCCCGAGCGCACTGCCGACCCCCACCGCGGCGTAGGCGCGCCAGGCGATCATGCCGGGCCTCCCGCCAGCCACCAGCCGAGCACGAGCGCCAACAGGCCCACCACGAGCGTCACCAGCAGATTGGCCAGGGCGGCATGGGTACGCCCCTGCTGCCACAGCGTCAGGGTCTGCAGGCTGAGCGACGACACCGTGGTATAGCCCCCGAGCAGACCGATCGCCAGCAGCTGCCACACCGGCCCGGCGCCGCCGGGTGCCGACGGCCCCAGCACGCCCGCCAGCAGCCCCATCAGCAGCGCACCACTGAGATTGACCGCCAGGGTTCCCCAGGGAAAGGCCGCCCCCAGACGGCGAGCCACCAGGTTGGAGAGGGCCAGGCGCCCCATGCCGCCCAGGGCGCCGCCACCCGCCACCAGCAGCAAGCCCGTCAGGCCGATCGTCATGCGTGCCTCCCTGCCCCGACACCCGCCAATAAAAAAGACCACCCCCAGTGGGTGGCCCAAGTGTATCGCATGCTTACCTGGCAGGGGTCGTACGAATCAACGACCACCCTACGATAATCGCACAACTTTCTGTTAGTGTACAAATATCGTACATGGTTGTGCCGTGTCGGGCGTCGCCCTTGCCGTCGGTCGTGATCATCGTCCAAAGTCCGTATCATGCTGGTTTGCGACCACAAACCAACGACGACACTCCCCGGCAACCCGCCCAGGACCGCCACCCCCTGATGTCGCCATCGCCACCACGCCCAGAAACGGAGGTCACAGCGTGAATCCCATGCGAGCCCTATCCTTGACCCTCGGCTGGCTACTGATCGCCCTGGTGGCGTTCGCCGCCCCCGCCCAGGCCCAGCCGGCCGAGGGCAGCGGCGACCCGGCCGCCTACGCCACCCTGGCCGAGCTGCTCGAGGACGAGCAGTCCCGCCAGCAACTGATCGACCGGCTGCGCGACCTGGCCGACGACGGCCCAGCGCCCCGCCCCGAGACAGCAACGCCGCCTTCCGCCACGCCCGACGCGGAGCCTTCCCTGCCGCGCCAGCTGGCCGAGGCCACCAGCCGCATCGTCAGCGATGTCGGCGACCAGGTCGACAACCTGATCGGCGTGGTCGGGGCCCTCTTCACCGGTGGGCTCAGCGGCGAGGGCAGCGCCTTCGACACGGCGGCCTTCTCCAGCGCGGCCATCAACCTGGGCCTGGTGATCCTGGCGACCTTCGCGCTATTCGTCGGCTTCCGGCGCCTGGCCAGGCCACTGTTCACCGGCATCAGCCAGTGGTCGCTCAACGGCGCCGGCCTGACCCCGGTGCTGCGCCTGGTGCTCAGCGTGGCCCTGGCCGCCCTGGTGGACGTGCTGGTGGTGGCGCTGGCCTATGTCGGCGGCAACCTGATCGCCACCTTCGCCATCGGCGAGACCGGTGAACTCTCCACCCGCGCCTCGCTGTTCCTCAACGCCTTCCTGGTCATCGAGCTGCTCAAGGCCGCGGTGCGCATGCTCTTCTCGTCGCGCTACGAGGGGCTGCGGCTGCTGCCGATCACCGCCCACGAGGCCGCCTACTGGAACCGCTGGATCGCCCGGCTGATCGGCCTGGTCGGCTACGGCCTGATGGTGGTGGTACCGCTGGTCAACGTCTATCTCGCACCCGCCCTGGGCCAGGGCCTCGGCACCCTGATCATGTTCGGCGCCTTCCTCTATGCCGTGGCGGTCGTGCTCAAGAACCGCCGGCGCCTGCGCGACGCCATCAATGTCAAGGCGAACCAGGCGACCCTGGCCGCCAGCCGGGTCTCGCTGCAGCTGTTCGCCCGCACCTGGCACCTGTTCGCCCTGGCCTACTTCCTGATGGTACTGGTGCTGACCCTCACTCGGCCCGCCGACGCCCTGCCCTTCGTGCTCTTCGCCACCCTCAAGACCCTGGCCGCGGTGGTGGTCGGCATGCTGCTCTCGAGCCTGCTGAGCCAGACCATCGGCCGACGCATCACCCTCTCCGAGGACCTGCGCCGCAAGCTGCCGCTGCTCGAGCCTCGCCTCAACAGCTACGTGCCCAATGCCCTGCGGGTGATCCGCACGATCATCCTGATCGTGGTGGTCATGCTGGTACTCAATGCCTGGGGCGCCTTCGACCTGGCGGCCTGGTACGCCTCCGAGGCCGGTCGTGGCCTGGTCGGCAAGCTGGTCAGCGTGGCGGTGATCCTGGCAATCGCCGTGGCCGCCTGGCTCGGCCTGGCCAGCCTGATCGAGCACAAGCTCAACCCCGAGACCGGTGGCGGCGTGCCTTCGGCCCGCGCCCAGACCCTGCTGGCCCTCTTCCGCAACGCCCTGGCGATCACCATCATCACCATGACGGCGATGATCGTGCTGGCCGAGATCGGCATCAACATCGGGCCGCTGATCGCCGGTGCCGGCGTGCTCGGCCTGGCCATCGGCTTCGGCGCCCAGAAGCTGGTGCAGGACATCATCACCGGCATCTTCATCCAGGTGGAGAACGCCATGAACACCGGCGACGTGGTCACGGTGGGCGGCATCACCGGCACCGCCGAGCGCCTCAGCATCCGCTCGGTGGGCATCCGCGACCTCAACGGCACCTACCACATCGTGCCCTTCTCCAGCGTCGACACGGTCTCCAACTATATGCGCGACTTCGCCTACCACGTCGGCGAGTACGGCATCGCCTACCGCGAGAGCATCGACGATGCCATCGTGGCACTGCGCGAGGCCTTCGACGAGCTGGTGGCCGACGACGACCACAAGATGAACATCCTCGCCCCGCTGGAGGTCGCCGGTGTCGTCGCCCTGGCCGACAGCTCGGTGAACATCCGCGTACGCATCAAGACCACGCCGGGCACCCAGTGGGCCACCGGCCGCGCCTTCAACCGCCTGGTCAAGCTGCACTTCGACGCCAAGGGCATCGAGATCCCCTTCCCCCACACCACCCTCTACTTCGGCGTGGGCAAGGAGGCCGAGGCGCCCCCGGCCAACCTGCGCGTCATGCAGCAGCCCTTCGACATCGACGGGCGCCCGGGCGGCCAGCCCCGCTCCGGCGAGAGCAGCCGCGAGTCGGAGGACGACCCGCGCGCCAAGCCCAACCCCGAGTTCACGGGGGACTTCGACGAGGACTGATGCCAGGAGCCTCACCAACGACAGCGGGGCTGCCGTCTGGCAGCCCCGCTGTCGTTGCGGACCGGACGCTCCGGCGTCGTCAATGCGTGGTCACCAGCATCACCACGCTGAGCGCCGCCGAGACCCACATGGCCGGCCTGATCTCCTGGAAGCGGCCGGTACCGAGCTTGATCACCACGAAGCTGAGGAAGCCGAAGGCGATCCCCAGGGTGATCGAGTAGGTCAGCGGCATCAGGATGATCGCCAGGAAGGCGGGGAAGGCCTCGTCGGCCCGGGCCCAGTCGATCTTCGCCACCGGGGCCAGCATGAACAGCCCCACCAGCACCAGGGCCGGGGCCGTGGCGATGCCCGGCACCAGCGACAGCAGCGGCGAGAGGAACAGGAAGGGCAGGAAGAGCAGCGCGATGGTGACCGCCACCAGGCCGGTGCGCCCGCCCTGGGCGACGCCGGCACCGGACTCGATGAAGGTCTGGGCGGCACTGGTGCCGAGCGGCGCGGCGATCATCGAGGCGAAGGCATCCACGGTCATGGAGCGCTTGAGGTTGCGCGGGTTGCCGTCCTCGTCCTTGAGGTCCGCCGACTCGGAGAGCGCCATGAAGCAGGAGAGCGCATCGAAGAAGTTGGTGAACAGCATCACGAAGATGAACGGCAGGTAGGCCACCTTCAGCGCCCCCCAGATGTCCACCTGCATCACCGCGCTGAAGTCGGGCCAGGCGGCCAGGCCGCTCCACTGCACCATCTCCTCCTCGCCCCACAGCCGCCCCATGGGCGCGGCCAGCAGGGTGGTCAGGGCGATGCCCAGGATCAGCGCGCCGTTGAAGCGCAGCACCACCATGATCGCCGTGGCCATCAGGCCCGCGAAGAAGACCAGCAGGCTGGCATCGAAGCTGCCCAGGGTCACCAGGGTCGCGTCACTGCCGACGATGAAGCCGGCATTCTTGAAGCCGATGAAGGTGATGAACAGGCCGATGCCGCAGGTGATGGCATAGCGCAGCGAGGCCGGGATCGCCTCGATGATCGCCTTGCGCACGTTGAACATGGCCAGGGTGGCGAACAGCACACCCGACCAGAACACGCAGCCCAGCGCCACCTCCCAGGACAGGCCGGCCCCCAGCACCAGGGTGTAGGTGAACAGGGCATTCATGCCCATGCCCGGCGCCACCAGGATGGGGTTGCGGGCATAGAGCCCCATGGCCAGGCTGCTCATGAAGCTGATCAGCACGGTGGCCGAGAGTGCCGCGGAGAAGGGGATGCCGGCGTCGCTGAGAATCGCCGGATTGACCACGATGATATACATCGAGGCCAGGAAAGTGGCGACACCGGCGAGCACTTCGGTACGCAAGGTAGAGCCTCGGCGGCGCACGCCGAAGTAGCGTCCGATCCAGTGCTCCTCGCCGCCTCCAGTGTAACGTTCTGACGGGACTGTTGAAGTCTGTTCCATGGTAGGGCCCATTGTTGTTGTCGAATCGCGTTGTCGAAAGCCGTGAGGGCAGCATCACCAGGCGATGGCCCTTCGGGTCACGACCCTAGGGTAGGCAATTCCTGACCAATTGGACAACACCCGGAGTACGACATTGGTATACAAAAAGATATAATGACTGGATACCGGGCACCCGGACAGCAAAAAGGGCGCCGATAAGGCGCCCCGGAAAAGAGGGATCACTGCCAGGTGGGCGCGACGGGCACCCGGGTCAGGCCTTGCCGTCGCCCGCCTTCGCCTTGCCCCGAGACTTGCCGCCGCTCGCGCCCGGCCCGCCCACTTCGCTGGGCTGGGGCAGCGAGGGCAGCGATTTGTCGAGCAACTCGACGCTCTGGCGGTAGTAGAGCTGGCTCTTGTTATGCTCGCCGAGGTTGGCGTAGAGCCTTGCCAGCTCGGCGCAGACCACGCCGCTGGGACGCTGGCGCTGACTCGCCTCGAAGTACTCCTGGGCCTTGGCCCAGTAGGCGTTGCGCAGCGACAGCCGCCCCAGGGTGAGCAGCAGGTCCGGATCGTTGGGCCGCTCCTGAAGCCATTTCTCGGCGTAGACCAGCTGACGTGCCGCATCCACGTTGAGCAGGCCGTAGCGCAGCACCAGGCGGCTGTCCCAGTGCTCCTTGAGGGAGTGACGCAGCAGCCGTTCGGCGATGGGCTCCTGGTTGCCGCGCACCAGCGCCTCGGCGTAGAGCACGATCAGCTCGATGTGGCCGCGCAGGTGATCGGGCATGTCGGCCCAGAGGTTGCGCACCCGCTCGATGTCGCCGCCCTCGCGCGCCTCACGGATGATCAGCTCGCGGTAGGCGCGCTGCTCGAGCTCCTCGCGCTCCTCGCGGGAGATCAGGTGCTGAGCACCGAGACGGGGCATCAGGCGGCGCAGCCCATCCCAGTCGCTGACGCTGAGATAGGCCTGCTTGAGCTGCTTGAGCACCTGGGGATGGTTGGGCAGCTGGCGATCGAGGCGGGTGAGGATCGCCAGCGCCTCCTCGTACTGCTGGCGGTCGAGCATCAGCTGGGCCTGCATCATGCCCACCGCCGTGTCGGCCCCTTCGGTGCTCAGGTGGGCCCGCTTGAGCAGGGTGTCGGCCTGGTCATAGTGCCCCTGGTAATGGGCGGCCAGGGCCGCCGAGAGATAGTTGACCAGTGGCGTGCTGGAGTCGTCGGCGGCCTTGACCAGCGACCTCTCGGCGCGCTTCCAGCGCCCCTCGGCCAGCGCCACCAGACCGCGCACGGTACGCTTCATGGCATTGCGGTTGCGGGTACGGCTGTTCCACACCTTGAAGCGGCTCATCGGCCGGCTCAGGCGCATCAGCACCCGCAGGCCGAAGTGCAGCACCACGAAGGCCGCCAGCAGGATGACCAGGCCGAACCAGAAGGAGGTCTGGAAGGAGGTGTCACCCACCCGCACCAGCCAGTAGCCCGGCACCGACATCATCAGCTGGCCGAACAGCGCACCGAGCGCCAGGCCCAGGACGACGATCAGGATCAGCTTTCTCATGCGTCATCTCCCCGGGCACCGTTGCCCTGGCTGGCGCTGCGCGACTCGAAGCGGCGCTCGATGAAGCCGGCCAGGGCCTGCTGGGAACCGCTGATGTCGGGGAGTTCGGGACGGATCGCCTCACCCTTGAGCGCCTCGAGGCGCGTGACCACCGAGCGCACGCCGTTGGCGTCGGTGTCGTAGTAGCCGTTGATCAGCGTCAGTGCCTTGTCGAGGCTGGCCTCATAGAGCGCCTGCTCCTCCTTGAGCAGTGCCAGCTGGGCCTGCTCCAGCACCAGGCGCACGCTCTGGCGCAGGTAGGACTCCTGCTCCGGGGTGATCAGGGCCTCGAGGGCCTCGTCGTGATGGCGAACGGTGACCAGGTCCTTGAGCTCCTGGCCGAAACGCGACAGCTGCTGTTGCCAGCCGCCGCTGGGGGCCTGCTCGAGGCTCGAGCCGGCGACCTGTTCCTCGATGTCCTGGCCCAGCGGCTGGCGGGCGATCTGCGTCTGCTGGGCGTTCAGCGCCAGCCACAGGCCGGTGCGATCGACCCGCGGCACCGCATCCAGGGCGGCCAGCTCGGCGGCGATCTCGCGGCGCACCGGCACCAGGGCCGGGTTGTCGGCCTCGCGCAGGCGGTCGTCGGCGGTGCGCAGCAGGGCGGCGGCGCCCTGAACATCGCGCTCCAGCTGCAGGCGCTGGTTGGCCAGGCGCAGCAGGTAGGCGGCCTCGGCGTGCAGCCAGTCGCGCTCGTCGGTCTCCTGCTCGCTGGCGAGTTCGGCGAGCACCCGATCCAGGGTATCGTCCACCTCGCTGCGATAGCCGGCGAACTCGCTCTGCAGCTCACCGATGGCGCTCTCCAGGGCCGCGTCACGCTCGCTCTCGCCCGCGTCGAGACGGCTCTCCAGTTCGGCCAGGGCGGTCTGGCTCGCCGACTGCGACTCCAGCTCGGCCAGCCGCTGGCGCTGGGCATCGAGCTGCTGCCAGCCCAACCAGCCGAGCAGCGCCACGCCAACCGCCAGCACGATCACCAGCACCAGGGCCAGCAGGCCGGCCTTGCCGCTCCCCTTGCCGTTACCCGAGCCACCGGTGGCCGAGGCGGCCCTGGCACCGCCACCCGCCCCGCCGCCGGGTTTCGGCGCCTCCTTGCCGGTACCCGCCCCGGCCGCCTTGCCGGCGGGCCCGGCCGTCGTCGACGGCTCGCGCTTGCCGGCGTCCCCGGTGCCGGATGAGGGGCCCGAGGCGGCAGCCGCCGATCCGGACGTCGTCGCCCCTCCGGCGGCACTCTCCGCCCTGGATGGCGTGGCGCTGTCGGCGGCCGCCGAGGAAGATGAGCCCCCGGCGGCAGTGGCCGCCGGCTGCCCGCCCTTGCCACGGCGGCGCGAGCGCCCCTTCCCCGATGTGTCGGCCTGGTTGCCCGGGGTCGTCGATTTCGCGCCGCCCTGGGCTGCGCCGGACGGTTTCTGCGGTTCGTCCTGGTCGTTTGATTGCTTGCTCATCTGTCGCTAGCCCTTTTCGAGATCGTCTTGATCGACATCGGCATCCTCCGGGTCGCAGGCGTCGGCCACCGCCGCCGCGAGGGCGTCCGGCGTGGCACCGGCCGCCACGACGGGGGCACGAAACCCCAGTGTGCCGGCCAGTGTAGCCAACCTGGCGCTGGAAACGATTAGCGGTTGGTTCAAAGCGGCGTCACCGCACCATCTTGCCAGATGTTCGAGGATTTCTCCGCTACTGACCACCAGTGCCCGGTAATCGCCCCGGGCCAATCGCTGCCGCATGCCGGGCGAGGGGTCGAGCGGCAGGCGGCGGTAGACCGCCAGGCGGGTCACCCGGGCACCGCGGGACGCCAGGGTATCGGCGAGCAGGGCCCGCCCGCCCTCGCCGGCCACCAGCAGCACGCGCTGGTCATGGAGCGACGCCAGCGAGGCCAGGCGCAGCAGCGCCTCGCTGGTGTCCTCGCCGGCCTCCGGCGGTGGCAGGCGGACCCGCACGCCGAGTCGTTGGTGAAGGGTGGCGGCGGTGGCGGCACCCACCGCATAGAAGGCCAGGCCCACCGGCAGCTGCGGCCAGTAGCGGTCGAGCGCCTCGGCCAGGCACTCGGCGGCGAAGGGGCTCACCACCACCACCTTGTGGAAATGATCGATGTCCAGCCAGGCCGTGCGCATCACCGGGGTCTCGGGGAGCGGCTCCAGGCGCATGGCCTCGAGCCGCGCCACCGGCAACCCGGCGGCCGCGACGGCCGCCGCCAGCACCTCGCCCCGGGCACCGGGGCGACTGATCAGAACCGGCCGGGCCGACATCAACCGGCGCCGTAGACCTCGGCGAGAATCTCGCCGGCGCCCTGGTCGAGCAGTTCCTCGGCGACCCGGATGCCCAGGGCCTCGGGCTCGTGGAGCGAGCCGCGCCCCTCGGCACGCAGCACCCGGGTGCCGTCGGGGGTACCCACCAGGGCGCGCAGCCAGAGGGTCTGGCCGTCATCCTCGAAGATGGCATGGCCGGCGATGGGAACCTGGCAGCCCCCCTCCAGGCGGGTGTTCATGGCCCGCTCGGCACGCACTCGGGTCGCGGTGGCCGGGTCGTCCAGTGGGGCCAGCAGCGCGATCAGCTCGGCGTCGTGCATGCGGCACTCGATGCCCAGCGCGCCCTGGCCGCAGGCCGGCAGGCAGACCTCCGGCGGCAGTTCCATGGCGATGCGGTCACCCAGCCCCAGGCGCCGCAGGCCGGAGGTGGCCAGCAGGATGGCGTCGAACTCGCCGGCATCGAGCTTGCCCAGCCGCGTCTGGACGTTGCCGCGCAGGTTGAGGATCTCGAGGTCGGGGCGCGCCTCGCGCATCTGCAGGCCGCGGCGCAGGCTGGAGGTGCCGATGCGCGCGCCCTCGGGCAACTCGTCGAGGGTGGCATAGTGGTTGGAGACGAAGGCGTCGGTGGGCTCGGCGCCCTCGAGAATCACCGACAGGCCGAGCCCCTCGGGAAAGTGCATCGGCACATCCTTCATGGAGTGCACGGCGATGTCGGCGCGGCCATCGAGCATGGCCTCCTCGAGCTCCTTCACGAACAGCCCCTTGCCGCCAACCTTGGCCAGGGGGGTGTCGAGGATCTTGTCGCCGCGGGTGGCCATGGCCACCAGTTCCACCTTCAGGCCGGGGTGAGCCGCCATCAGGCGGTCACGGACATGTTCGGCCTGCCACATGGCCAGTTGACTCTTGCGGGTGGCGATACGCAGCGTGGTGATGGCGTGCACGAAATTCTCCCTGTACCGGGTCCTGACGGGTGGCCCTGCTCGGCAGGGGGCCCGCCCTGGCGGCCGGCGGCAATGAACATGGACTGCCCTCATCATAAAGCACCCGGCGGGGCAGGAAAAATCGTGACCGATCGCCACACCCTGGTGGGGCGCGCCCCTCGCCAGCCCCCTCGACTCTGGTACACTTCTGCCATGTCCCGGCGGTGCGCTCACGGCGGCGCTGCGACCGGCACCTCACCCACCGCACAGTCATGCAGGATGCCCAGCCCGATGAGCCCAAGTCCGACGAGCAATAGCACCAACCAGTCCTGGGGCGGCCGCTTCAACGAGCCCACCGATGCCTTCGTCGAGCGTTTCACCGCCTCGGTCGGCTTCGACCGGCGCCTCGCCCTCCACGACATCCAGGGCTCCGTCGCCCATGCCACCATGCTGGCCCGGGTGGGCGTGCTCACCGACGCGGAGCGTGACGCCATCGTCGCCGGGCTCGGCGAGATCCGCGCCGAGATCGAGGCCGGCACCTTCGAGTGGTCCGTGCAGCTGGAAGACGTGCATATGAACATCGAGGCGCGGCTCACCGAGAAGATCGGCATCACCGGCAAGAAGCTGCACACCGGGCGTTCGCGCAACGACCAGGTGGCCACCGACATCCGCCTCTTCCTGCGCGACGAGATCGACCTGGTCGCCGCCGAGCTGACACGGCTGCGCGAAGGGCTGATCACGCTCGCCGAGCGCGAGGCCGACACCATCATGCCCGGCTTCACCCACCTGCAGACCGCCCAGCCGGTGACCTTCGGCCACCACTTGCTGGCCTGGCAGGAGATGCTGGCCCGTGACCACGCGCGGCTGCTCGACTGCCGCGGCCGGGTCAACGTGCTGCCGCTCGGGGCCGCGGCGCTGGCCGGCACCACCTACCCGATCGACCGCCACGTCACCGCCGAACTGCTCGGTTTCGAGCGTCCCGCCGAGAACTCCCTGGACGCGGTCAGCGATCGCGACTTCGCCATCGAGTTCACGGCCTTCGCCAGCCTGCTGCTGATGCACCTGTCGCGCATGAGCGAGGAACTGGTGCTGTGGACCAGCGCCCAGTTCGACTTCATCGACCTGCCCGACCGCTTCTGCACCGGCTCCTCGATCATGCCGCAGAAGAAGAACCCCGACGTGCCCGAGCTGGTGCGCGGCAAGACCGGCCGGGTCTACGGCCACCTGATGGGCCTGCTGACCCTGATGAAGTCCCAGCCGCTGGCCTACAACAAGGACAACCAGGAGGACAAGGAGCCGCTGTTCGACACCCTGGACACGGTCAAGGACTGCCTCAAGGCCTTCGCCGACATGGTGCCGGCCATCGAGGCCCGCAAGGCGAGCATGCATGAGGCGGCGCGGCGCGGCTTCTCGACCGCCACCGACCTCGCCGACTACCTGGTGCGCCGCGGCGTGGCCTTCCGCGACGCCCACGAGATCGTCGGCCAGTCGGTGGCCTACGGCCTGCGCCAGAAGAAGGACCTCTCCGAGATGAGCCTCGAGGAGCTCCAACAGTTCTCCGACGTCATCGAGGCGGACGTCTTCGAGGTGCTGACCCTGGAGGGCTCGGTGGCCGCGCGCAACCATATCGGCGGCACCGCCCCGGACCAGGTGCGCGCCGCGGCGAGTCGCGCCCGCGAGGCGCTGACGGCCCTGGGCGGTGCCACCTGATGCGGCGCCTCGCCCGGTTCGCCACTCCCCCGTGGCTGGCCCTGCTGCTGGGCGTGGCGCTGGCCGGCTGCGGCCAGAAGGGCCCCCTCTACCTGCCCGGCGACGAGGAGGCCGCAGAACGCTACGACCCTGCCGGCCAGCACGAGGCGTCGGACGACGACGCGGCCCGGCAGGACGACGATACCGCCAGTGACGACGAGAGCTAGGCATGGATCATTTCGAATACCGCGACGGCGTGCTCTACGGCGAGGACGTGCCCCTGACCCGCATCGCCGACGAGATCGGCACGCCCTGCTACGTCTATTCCAAGGCCACCCTGGCGCGCCACTTCCGCGCCTACACCGAGGCCCTGGGCAGCCACCCGCACCTGATCTGCTACGCGGTGAAGGCCAATTCCAACCTGGCCGTGCTTGGCCTGCTGGCCCGGATGGGCGCCGGCTTCGACATCGTCTCCGTTGGCGAGCTGGAGCGGGTACTGGTCGCCGGCGGCGACCCCGCCCGGGTGGTCTTCTCCGGCGTGGCCAAGCAGGAAGCGGAGATGGCCCGGGCACTGGAGGTCGGCATCAAGTGCTTCAACGTCGAGTCGCGCCCCGAGCTCGAGCGGCTCGATGCCGTGGCCGGGCGGCTCGGCAAGGTGGCGCCGGTGTCGCTGCGGGTCAACCCGGACGTGGATGCCGGCACCCACCCCTACATCTCCACCGGGCTCAAGGACAACAAGTTCGGCATCGCGGTGGACGAGGCGCTGGCCGCCTACGAGCTGGCCGCCGGCCTGCCCAACCTCGAGGTGGTGGGCCTCGACTGCCATATCGGCTCCCAGCTCACCGAGCTCTCGCCCTTCCTCGACGCCCTCGACCGCCTGCTGGTGCTGCTCGAGCGGCTACGCGAGCGCGGCATCGAGGTCGAGCACCTCGACCTGGGCGGCGGCCTCGGCGTGCCCTACCACCACGAGCGCCCGCCCCAGCCCTTCGACTACGCCACCGCGCTGCTCGAGCGCCTCGCACGCTGGGAAGGCAGCGAACGGCTCACCCTGCTGTTCGAGCCGGGTCGCTCCATCGCCGCCAACGCCGGGGTGCTGCTGACCCGGGTCGAGTTCCTCAAGCCCGGCGAGACGAAGAACTTCGCCATCGTCGACGCCGGCATGAACGACCTGATCCGCCCTGCGCTCTACCAGGCCTGGCAGGCGATCCTGCCGGTGGACACCCGCCGCGCCCGTGACACCGTCACCTACGACGTGGTGGGCCCGGTGTGCGAGACCGGCGACTTCCTGGGCAAGGAGCGCGAACTGGCCATCGCCGAAGGCGACCTGCTGGCGGTGCGCTCCGCCGGGGCCTACGGCTTCGTCATGGCATCGAACTACAACAGCCGTGCGCGGCCGGCCGAGGTGATGGTCGACGGCGAGGTCGCGCACCTGGTACGCCGCCGCGAGCGCCTCGAGGACCTCTGGGCCGGCGAGGCGCTGCTGCCCGACGATGACGGGGAGGCACCCTGATGCTGCTGCACTTCACCAAGATGCATGGCCTCGGCAACGACTTCATGGTGGTCGACCTGGTCACCCAGCGCGCCCGGCTGGAGGAGGCGCAGATCCGCCGACTCGCCGACCGCCGCTTCGGCATCGGCTTCGATCAGTTGCTGATCGTCGAGCCGCCCCGCGATCCGGACATGGACTTCCGCTACCGCATCTTCAATGCCGACGGCAGCGAGGTGGAGAACTGCGGCAACGGCGCACGCTGCTTCGCCCGCTTCGTGCGTGACCAGCGGCTGACCCACAAGCACGAGCTCCACGTCGAGACCGCCGGCGGCCCGCTGACGCTGCGGGTGGAGGACGACGGCCAGGTCCGCGTGGACATGGGCGTGCCCCGCTTCGCCCCCGAGGCGCTGCCCTTCGACGCCGCCGAGGACCGCCTGCGCCACGCGCTCGAGGTGGCCGGCGAGCGGCTCGAGATCGGCGTGGTCTCCCTGGGCAACCCCCATGCCGTGCTGCGGGTCGAGGACGTCGACACGGCCCCGGTGGCGCGTCTGGGCCCGGCCATCGAGGCCCACCCGCGCTTCCCCAGGCGGGTCAACGCCGGCTTCATGCAGATCGTGTCACCCCACGAGATCCGGCTCAGGGTGTATGAGCGGGGCAGCGGCGAGACGCTCGCCTGCGGCACCGGCGCCTGCGCCGCGGTGGCCTGCGGCATCCGCCAGGGGCTGCTCGAGAGCCCGGTCACCGTGCACCTGCCCGGCGGTGACCTGCGCATCGAGTGGGCCGGCGGCGAGGCCCACCTGACCATGACCGGCCCCGCCGTGCGCGTCTTCGACGGCCGTATCGTCCTGAGCTGACGCCTGCCGGCACCCCGGCAGAACAAGAGCCTTCAGCCAACAAGAGCCTTCAGCTGGAAAAGTGCCCCAAAGGAGAAGCCAGCATGTCACGAGTCGCCCCCGAACCGCGCAAGACCCTCGACCCCGACCGGGTGGCCCAGTGGCTGGCCACGCATCCGGACTTCTTCGTCGGGCGCGAGGGGCTGCTCCAGCAGCTCCGGGTGCCGCATCCGGAGGCCCGCGGCGCCACCTCGCTGCTCGAGCGCCTGGTCCATGACCTGCGCTCCCGCGCCGAGCAGGCCGAATGGCGCCTCGAGCAGCTGCTGGAATCCGCCCGCCACAACGAGGCCCAGTACCGTCGCACCCGGGAGCTGGTGCTGGCCCTGCTGGAAGCCGAGAACAACGACGCCCTGGGCCAGGCGCTGGCCACCCAGCTCAGCGAGCGCTTCCACACCTCGGCGGTGGCGCTGTGGTGCCCGGCCAGCCTCACCGATGCCGAACCCCGCCCCCCCCAGCCGCCGCGCCACGTGCTCGACGATCACGCCGGCCAGCGCCTCGCCGCGCTGCTCGATGGCCGCGCCAGCCGCTGCACGCGGCTCACCCCCACCGACTGGAAGCGCCTGCTGCCCCATGCCCAGGCACCGCGCAAGGCGGGCTCCTGCGCCCTCGCCCGCCTGACCCTGGGCGAGCCGCTGGGCTACCTGGTGCTGGCGAGCCCCGACCCCGACCACTTCCGCGCCAGCATGGACACCCTGTTCACCGAGTATGTCGGTGACGTGGTCGCCCGCCTGCTGGTGCGCCTGGCCCACGCCCCCCATGGCTAGGCGCCCGGAGGCCGATAACCCGCTGATGCGGGAGGTCGAGGCCTTCCTGGCGGGACTCGCTCGCACCGCCAGCCCGGCCACGGTGAGCGCCTACCGTCGCGACCTGGAGGCCCTGGCCGGCTCTCTCGCGCAGGGAGGCTGCGACGACTGGGCCCGGTTCGACCTGACCCTGCTGCGGCGTTTCCTCGGCGGCGAGCGAAGCCGCGGCCAGGCCCCGCGGAGCCTGGCACGGCGGCGCGCGGCGATCTCGCGGTTCGCCGCGCACCTGCTGCAGGCCGGCATCCTCTCGCACAACCCGGTAGCCCTGACCCGCGCCCCGCGCCAGCCCCGGCACCTGCCGAAGCCCCTGGATGCCGACCAGCTGGCCCGCTTCCTCGACACGCCCCACGACGGCTCGCCCCTGGGCCGGCGCGACCAGGCGATGCTGGAGCTCTTCTACTCCAGCGGCCTGCGCCTGGCCGAGCTCGCCGCCCTCGACCTCGGCGACCTGCAGCCCCAGCGCGTGCGGGTGCTCGGCAAGGGCCGCAAGCCGCGCCAGGTGCCGGTGGGCAGCCGCGCCCGCCAGGCCCTGGCCGCCTGGCTCGAGGTTCGCGACCAACTGACCGGCGCCGGCGAACCGGCGCTCTTCGTCGGCGCCCGGGGGGCGCGCCTCGGCCACCGCGCCATCCAGAAACGCCTGGCCCAGTTGGCCAGGGAACGCGGCCTGGCGGAGCATCTGCATCCGCACCGGCTGCGTCACTCCTTCGCCAGCCACCTGCTGGAATCCAGCCAGGACCTGCGCGCCGTGCAGGAGCTGCTCGGCCACGCCAACCTCTCCACGACCCAGGTCTATACCCGGCTCGACTGGCAGCACCTGGCCGCCAGCTACGACGCCGCCCACCCGCGGGCCCGGCGCCGTTCCGATGACCAGGGTGACCACCGATGACGACCGCCTTCCTCCAGGCCATCACCTTCGACCTCGACGACACCCTGTGGGACAACCATGGGGTGATGGAGCGCACCGAGACGGGGCACTATGCCTGGCTCGATGCGGCCCTGGCCGACTGGCTGGGCCAGCGCGGCGAAGCGCCGGCAGCCCGCTTCGCCGAACGCTTCCCACTGGCCGCCTACCAGGCCCGGCGCCTCGACCTCGCCCGCCGATACCCGCTGCGGCGAGGCGACTTCAGCTGGCTGCGCGAACGCGCCCTGGCGGCGCTTCTGGAGGGCTACGGCCTGCCACGCAGCGCCGCCCTCCTGTGGGCCGCCCGGGCGATGCAGCGCTTTATGGCGCTAAGGCATGAAGTCTCTCCCCACCCAGAGGTGGAGCCGATGCTCGAGGCACTGGGAAGACGTTATCGGCTGGCCAGTATCACCAACGGCAACGTCGACGTCCGCCGCCTGGCGCTGCATCGCCACTTCCCGGTGGCCATCGCCGCCGGCGAGATGTTCGCCCCCAAGCCCGATGCGCGCCCCTTCCTGGCGGCGCTGGCCCGGCTCGACACCGCCCCGGCACTGGCGCTGCACGTGGGGGATTCGTGGAAGGAGGACGTGCTGCCGGCCCGGCGCCTGGGCATGCAGGCGGTCTGGATCGCCGGCGCCGACGTCGGCCTGCCGACGGGCGTCCATCGCCTGGCGCACATCAGGGAACTGCCGGAGCTGATCGAGTGGTTGGAGAAGCGGCGCTGACAGCGGGGAGGAGCGCCGAAGTTCCCTTATGGGGTCTCCCCGCGAATTTCGCGATGATGGCGGCATATTCGCGCCGAATAGCCGAACAAAGGCGCCGAGGCCCACCCCTAGGGGGTCAGACCCCAGCCGAGTTGCCAGGCTTGTCATCGTGCACGTGGCGAGCGGATTCGACACCGCCGGGGTCTGACCCCCTAGGGCCTCCCAGCGCTGGCATTCCACCGCCATAACACCCTCAACATACTGATTTTTCAGCAAGACTCCTGGGGGTTCCTCAGGATCTGCCCCCAAAGAGGCCATGTCGCCAGCACGGGCCTTCGGTACTACCTTCGATACTAATAGAGCAGCCAGCTATCGAGGCGCTGATGCACCTCCTCGATGCCCTGGCCCTTGAGCGACGAGAACAGCTGGATGCTCACCAGGTCCTCCCACTCGCGCAGTCGGCTACGCACCTGCTGCAGGGCATTCTTGCCCGCGCCGGACTTCAGCTTGTCGGCCTTGGTCAGCAGGATATGCACCGGCATCGCCTTGTCGTCGGCCCAGCCGAGCAGGGTCTGGTCGAACTCCGAGAGCGGGTGGCGCACGTCCATCACCAGCACCAGGCCGCGCAGCGAGGCGCGACGCTGCAGGTAGTCGGAGAGGTGGCGCTGCCACTCCAGCTTGACCGACTCCGGCACCTTGGCGAAGCCGTAGCCGGGCAGGTCGACCAGGCGTCGCTCGGTGTCGTCGCCCAGGGTGAAGAAGTTGATCAGCTGGGTACGCCCCGGGGTCTTGGAGGTGCGCGCCAGGGCCTTCTGGCGGGTCAGGGCATTGATGGCGCTGGACTTGCCGGCGTTGGAGCGCCCGGCGAAGGCCACCTCGGCGCCGCTGTCGGGCGGACAGGTCGCCAGCGTCGGGGCGCTGGTGAGGAAGCGGGCGGCCTGGTAGTTGAGACGAGCGTTGAGCGAATGATCGAGTCGCGACATGGCGGGCAGGTCCTGACGATGGTCGAGGGTGGCAGGGCCGCGGCTTGCATTCCCGCGGCCGGGGTGTTTCGTTATAATACAGTGTCTTTTGTCTGCGACCCGGGGCACGCTAGTGTACCACCGCGCCCTCGACGTCCGCGAACCGCCAGGCCGCCGAGCCGCAGCCTGGTCCGGCCCCGCAGGCTTCGCGATCCGGGCGGCACCCAGGGTACGTACCGGTCAATAACGTAACGGCATAGTGGAACAGCGATGAGAAAGTTACTGGCAAGCCTGGTTATCACCATGGGCGCCGTGAGCGCCGCCCACGCGGATCTGGAAGCCGACGCAGACGCGGCGGCGGGACAGGAGAAGGCGCAGGCCTGCGCCGCCTGTCACGGCCAGCAGGGCATCAGCCCGTCCGGCAGCTTCCCCAACCTGGCCGGCCAGCAGGCCTCCTACCTGGCCAAGCAGATCATGGACATCCGCGACGGCAACCGCGAGGTCCCCCAGATGGCCGGGCAGGTCGACGACTTCTCCGACCAGGATGCCTGGGACGTGGCCGCTTACTTCGCCGACCAGGACCCGGCCCTCGGCCAGGCCGACCCGGACGAGGAGCTGATCGCCCGCGGTCGCGAACTCTATCGCTCCGGTGACATGTCCAAGGGCATTCCGGCCTGTGCCGCCTGTCACACCCCCACCGGCGAGGGCATCGGCAGTGCCGGCTACCCGGCACTCTCCGGCCAGCACACCGACTACACCGTCGCCACCCTGCAGGCCTTCGCCACCGGCGAGCGTGCCAACGATCCCGCCAACATCATGCGCGACATCGCCGCCAAGATGAGCGATGCCGACATGCAAGCCGTCGCCAACTACATCCTCGGCCTGCACTGACACCGCCGCCGTCACCCGCCAGGACCTCGGCAAGGGCGGCCCCGCGGCCGCCCTTGCCGTCTCCGGCGACGACCGCCGCCGGCCCGCCGGGAACCCCGGCAGCGATACGGGCTCAAAGGCAGCGACGCGTGCCCGGCCGTGGCACCGGTTCACCCAAGGAAGAGGTATCCCACCGATGTTCAAGACCCTGATGGTTGCCCTGGCAGGCCTCGGCCTGTCGACCCTGGCCTCGGCCGCCCCCCTGGTGGAAGGCCAGCATTACGAAGTCCTCCCCGAGGCGGTCGAGACCCGCGTCGACGAGGGCCAGATCGAGGTCACCGAGGCCTTCTGGTACGGCTGCCCGCACTGCTACAACCTCGAGGACCCGCTCAATGCCTGGGTCGCCGAGCAGCCCGAGGACGTCGTCTTCCAGCGCCTGCCCGCCACCATGGGAGGCGACTGGAACCAGCATGCCATGGCCTTCTATGCTGCCCAGGAGCTGGGCATTCTCGATGCGGTACACGAAGACTTCTTCGACGCCATCCACGAGAATGGCCGCCGCCTCACCGAGCTCGACGACATCGCCGCCTTCTTCGCTGACTACGGGGTCAGCGAAGAGGAGGCACGCGAGGCCCTGACCTCCTTCGGCGTGAAGAGCCAGGTCAACCAGGCCCATGCCCGCATGCGCGCCATGCGCCTGATGGGGGTGCCGGCCCTGATCGTCGATGGCCGCTACCTGGTGACTCCCAGCAGCGCCGGCAGCCTCGACAACATGCCGCAGATCGTCGATGCACTGGTCGAGAAGGTACGCGAGGAGCGTGCGGACTGACATGCCACAGCTGGCCGACGCCCGGATACCGCTGCTCGACGGCGGCCACCTGAAGCTGCTCACCTTCAACCTGCAGGTGGGCATCCAGACCTCCGCCTATCATCACTACCTGACCCGCAGCTGGCAGCACCTGCTGCCCCACCCCAAGCGCATGCGGCGACTGGACATGATGAGCGAGGTGATCGGTCGCTTCGACATCGTCGGCCTTCAGGAGGTCGACGGCGGCAGCTTCCGCTCGAACCACGTCAATCAGGTGGAGTATCTGGCGACCCGGGCCGGCTTCCCGCACCACTTCCAGCAGCTCAACCGCAACCTGGGCCGCATCGCCCAGCACAGCAACGGGCTGCTGTCGCGCCTGACCCCGACCCGCATCGAGGAGCACCGCCTGCCGGGTACCCTGCCCGGCCGCGGCGCCATCCATGCATGCTACGGTGCAGGGCCCGATGCCCTGCACCTGTTCGTCGCCCACCTGGCCCTGAGCCATCGGGGCCGGGTCCGTCAGCTCGACTACCTGAGCGAGATCATCCAGCCGCTGCGCCATGTGGTGGTGATGGGCGACCTCAACTGCACCCCGGAGCAGTTGCACACCCACGCCCGCTTCCGTGCCTCGCTGCCGCTGCACCCGGTACGCCCGCTGCTCAGCTACCCCTCCTGGCAGCCGCGCCGGGCCCTCGATCACATCCTGCTCTCCGACTCGCTGGAGGCCGGCGAGGTGCGGGTGCTCGACCACCTCTTCTCCGACCACCTGCCCATCGCCGTGGACGTGCGCCTGCCGCCGGCCTGCCTCCAGGCCATGACCGGGTCTCCGCCACGGGGGGCCCGCTGAGCCGGCGCTGAGGGGTGGGATGACGCTCGCCCCCGAATCGGCGATGATGCGCCTCCGGTTGTCCTTCATCACGAGAGTTCCCATGAATCCCGCGAAACGCGAACCGGCCCTGCTCGCGCGGCTCGACGCCTTCACCGACCTGGTCGGGCACGGCATCGCCTGGCTGGTCATTGTCATGATGGTGGTGCAGTTCGCCATCGTGGTCATGCGCTACGTCTTCGGCCTCCACAGCATCGTGATGCAGGAGTCGGTGATGTACATGCATGCCATGGTATTCATGCTGGCCGCCGCCTGGACCCTGCGCCACGACGGCCATGTGCGCGTGGACATCTTCTACCGCAAGCTGTCCGCCCGCGGCCGCGCCTGGATCGACCTCGGCGGCACCCTCTTCCTGCTGATCCCGGTGATGGTGTTCATCGCGCTCGCCAGCCTCGGCTACGTGAAGAGCAGTTGGGCGATCCTCGAGCGCTCCCCCGACGGCGGCCTTCCCGCCGTCTTCCTGCTCAAGAGCCTGATCCTGGTGATGGTGGCGCTGCTGCTGATCCAGGCCATTGCCCAGGTGATCCGCCAGGTGCTGATCCTGCGTGGCCGCCTGCCGGGCCACGCCCCCGGTCACGAGGAGGTCCTCTAGTGCTCGTGACCCTCCTCGAACTCATGCCGCTGGCGCTGTTCGCCGCCGTCTGCGGCGTGCTGATGCTGGGCTACCCGGTGGCCCTGTCGCTGGCCGGCACCGCGCTGATCTTCGCCGGCCTCGGTTATGCACTGACGCAGATGGGCGTGCCGATGCCCTTCGAGACGCGCTACCTGAGTGCCATGCCCAACCGGCTCTACGGCATCATGACCAACCAGACCCTGCTGGCCGTGCCACTGTTCGTGCTGATGGGCGTGCTGCTGGAGAAGTCGCGGGTCGCCGAAACCCTGCTCGATGCCATGGCCCTGGCCTTCGGTGCCCTGCGCGGCGGGCTCGGCATCGCCGTGGTGCTGGTCGGCATGCTGCTGGCGGCCTCCACCGGCATCGTCGGCGCCACCGTGGTGACCATGGGCCTGCTGTCGCTGCCGACCATGCTCAAGCGCGGCTACTCGCCGGCGCTCGCCACCGGCTGCATCTGCGCCACCGGCACCCTGGGCCAGATCATCCCGCCCTCCATCGCCCTGGTGCTGCTCGGCGACGTGCTCTCCAACGCCTACCAGCAGGCCCAGCTGGCCATGGGGGTATGGAGCCCCAAGACCCTCTCGGTGGGCGACCTGTTCATCGGTGCCCTGGTACCCGGCCTGCTGCTGGTGGCGGCCTATATCGTCTATCTGATGATCATCGCCTGGCTGAAGCCGGAGACGGCACCGCCGGCCGACCGTCAGGCGCTGATGCAGGAGCTGGGGCACAGCGGCAGCCTCTGGCCGCTGCTGGTCAAGGGGCTGATCCCGCCGGTGCTGCTGATCGTCGCCGTGCTGGGCTCGATCCTCGGCGGCTTCGCCACGCCCACCGAGGCCTCGGCGGTGGGGGCCTCCGGCGCCTTCCTGCTGGCCCTGGCCAACCGCCGGTTGAGCCGGCCGATGCTGCGCGAAGTGGTGGACTCCACCACCCAGGTCACCAGCATGGTGTTCCTGATCCTGATCGGCGCCACCCTCTTCTCGCTGGTGTTCCGCGCCTTCGGCGGCGAGGAGCTGGTCATCGAGCTGTTCGAGTCGCTGCCCGGCGGCGTGGTCGGCGCCACCCTGGTGGTGATGCTGGTGATCTTCCTGCTCGGCTTCATCCTCGACTTCATCGAGATCACCTTCGTGGTGGTGCCGATCGTCGGCCCGGTGCTGCTGACCATGGGGCTCGACCCGATCTGGCTGGGCATCATGATCGCGGTGAACCTGCAGACCTCCTTCCTCACGCCGCCGTTCGGCTTCGCGCTCTTCTACCTGCGCGGCGTGACGCCGGAGTCGGTGCCGACCTCGGCGATCTACCGCGGGGTGATCCCGTTCATCGGGCTGCAGTTGACCATGCTGCTGGTGCTGGCGCTGTTCCCGGGCATCGCTACCTGGCTGCCTTCGGTGCTGTGAAGGCGAGGGCCTGGCCCTTGCCCTTTACTGGCAGAGGGGCGCCAGCCAGCTCTGGGCCAGGTAGAGGACGAGGGCGTAGCGGGCCCCCTTGGCCAGGGAGATGAGCAGGATGGCCCGCCACCAGGGCAGCCGGAAGATGCCGGCCAGCACGGTGAGCGGGTCGCCGACCACCGGCGCCCAGGACACCAGCAGGCTCCACTCGCCGAAGCGGAAGTACCAGCGCTCGGCCCGGGCCAGCCCCTCCCGCGAGGCGGGGAACCAGCGGCGATCCTGGAAGCGACGGGCGTAGCGGCCCAGCCAGACATTGATCAGGCTGCCCAGGGTATTGCCGGCGGTGGCCACCGCCCATAGCATCGGCCCCGGCTCGCCCAGGCACCAGAGCCGGGCCAGCCACACCTCGGAGCCACCGGGCAGCAGGGTGGCGCTGAGCAGGGCGACCACGAACAGGCTCAGCATGCCGCCCGCCGAGCAACCGACACTCCCTTGCGATACGATGACGCCATGACGCTCCCTCGACCCATCCCCAATGTGCTGACCATCGCCGGCTCCGACCCCAGCGGCGGCGCCGGCATCCAGGCCGACCTCAAGACCTTCTCGGCGCTGGGCGCCTATGGTACCAGCGTGATCACCGCCCTCACCGCCCAGAACACCCGCGGCGTCACCGGCGTGCACCCGGTGCCGGCGGACTTTATCGCCGCACAACTCGAGACGCTACTGGCCGACATCGACATCGCTGCCGTGAAGATCGGCATGGTGGCGAGCCGCGAGGTGGCCGAGACCCTGCGCACCCTCCTCGAACGCCGACGCCCGCGCTGGATCGTGATCGACCCGGTGATGGTGGCCAAGAGCGGCGATACCCTGGTCGACGACGCCGGCATCCGCGCGGTGCGCGAGGTACTGGTGCCGCTGGCCGACCTGATCACGCCCAACCTGCCGGAGGCCGCCGTCCTGCTCGGGTGCGCGGAACCCCGCGACCGTGAGGCCATGGCGGCCCTGACTCCCGGGCTGCGCGCGCTGGGCGCCGGCGCGGTACTGCTCAAGGGTGGCCACCTGGCCGGCGATGCCTGCCCGGACCTGCTGATCATGCCCGAGTCCCGGCACTGGCTGGAGGGTCCGCGGATCGCCACCGACAACCTCCACGGCACCGGCTGCACCCTCTCCTCGGCGATCACCACCCGCCTGGCCCTGGGTGACGACCTCGCCGGCGCGGTCACCACCGCCAAGGCCTGGCTCGCCACCGCGCTGGCCGAGAGCCGCCGCCTCGCGGTAGGGCGGGGCCACGGCCCGGTACACCACTTCCACGCCTGGTGGTGAAACACGCGGTCGCCGATTCGGCTTGCAGCCCGGCCGAGCCCCACCCATCCTGAAGGTCCGACCCGCCGGGAACGCCGCCCGGCGCCTTCATGCACCGGAGGGATGCGTCATGACCCAGACCCTGCTGTTCGCCTGCGATCTTTCCGCCGAGAACCGTGCCGCCTATGCCCGCGCCGTCCGCCTGGCGGTGGAGCACGGTGCGCGCCTCGACGTGATCCATGTGCTCGACCCCTATCTGCCGCACCGGGTGCTGCACGATCTGGAGGAGGCGGTGGTCGCCGACATGAAGGCCATCCTCACCGACATCCGCGAGGACTATGCCCTGCCCGAGCCGAAGACGCTGATCCAGACGGTGGCCGGGTCGGCCTATGCCGAGATCATCCGCGAGGCCCACGAGCGCGAAGTGGACATGATCATCCTCGGTGCCCATCGCAAGCGCGGCCAGCCGGATCTCGTCGCCGGTACCACCCTGGCGCGAGTGCTGCGCAGCGCCCCCTGCCCGGTGCTCTCGGTGAGCCACCTGGCCACCCAGGAGTGGCAGGATATCCTGGTCCCGGTGGACTTCTCGCTGACCTCGCGCCACACCCTGCGCGAGACCTTGAAGCGCTTCCCCGACGCCCGCCTCACCCTGCTGCATGCCTGGGACATCCCCGGCGAGCGGGAGCTCGGCTCCGACAGCGACTACGCCCGCTGGCGCGACCGGGAAGTGGCGCGGCTGCGCACCCAGCTCGAGCGCGAGACCGAGCAGTTGATGAGCGAGCTCGACGACGTCCCGGAGCTGGAGCTGGTACTGGAACAGGGCGACCCCCTCGAGGTGCTGATGACCCGCCTGCGCCGCCTGCCGCCGGACCTGCTGGCGCTGGGCAGCCGCGGGCAGCTGGGCCGCCAGAGCCAGATCACCGAGCAGCTGCTGGCCGAGCCCCACTGCGACATCATGCTCTGCCGCGCCTGGTGAGCCCGGGCCCGCGGGCCGTGATACCCTTTGCCGCGTTTCGGTCGAACGACGAGGGAGACGGCATGCGAGCCCTGATTCAGCGCGTACGGCGCGCCAGCGTGGAGGTGGAAGGCCGGGAAGTCGGCGCCATCGGCCAGGGCCTGCTGGCCCTGGTGGGCGTCGAGAGGGGAGACGACGAGGCCGCCGCCGACCGGCTGCTGTACAAGCTGCTGCACTACCGGGTGTTCGGCGATGACGCCGGCAGGATGAACCTCGATCTCCAGCAGGTCGAGGGGGGCCTGCTGCTGGTCTCCCAGTTCACCCTGGCCGCCGATACCCGCAAGGGGCTCAGGCCCGGTTTCTCCAGCGCCGCCCCGCCCACCGAGGGCGAGCGCCTCTTCCACTACCTGCTCGACCGTGCCCGCGAGGCCTGGCCGAAGGTCGAGAGCGGCGAGTTCGCGGCGAACATGCAGGTCGAGCTGGTCAACGACGGGCCGGTGACCTTCCTGCTGGAAAGCTGAAAGCGCCAAGCGCCAAGCGCCAAGCGCCAAGCGCCAAGCAGGATAGGGTGCCGCCCGCCGCAGGTGCGAAAGTGAAGCCGGGGGAGCGCGAAAGCGACATATACCCCGGGATGCTGGCGCAAGCGAAGCGACGTCCGACGCTCGCCAGGGATGGCGAGCGAGCGTCGCTCGTGAGGGATTATGTTGTGACGCGACGGACAAGCCGCGAGCGTAGCGCCAGGGTTTCATCCCGGGGGTCGCGACTCGCGCTCCCCCGGCGAAGGCAGCCATACCGGATACTCAAAGGATACGCGACCTCAAGTCCCGTTGAGCTCGGCCTCCAGCGCCTCCTCGGCGGCGAGCCACGCCAGCTCGAGCTCCTCGAGGCGCGACTTGAGCTCCCCCTGGCGCGCCAGCTGCTTGGTGAGTTCGGCCTTGCGCGAGGCGTCGGTGTAGAGCTCGGCCTCGCCCAGCGCCTCCTCCACGGTGGCAAGCTCGGCCTGGACCTTCTCCATCGCCTTCTCGGCCCGGTCGCGCTCGCGCTTGAGCGGGCGCAGCTGCTCGCGCAGCTCGGCGGCGGCCCGCCGGGTCGCCTTGCGATCCTCCTTCGGCGCCGTGTTCCCGGTCTGGCGTTCGGCCTTGTCGGCCCGGGCCTCGCGCCGCTCGCCCTCGAGGCGGGCCTTGAGCCAGGCGCGGTAATCCTCGAGGTCGCCATCGAAGGGCTCGACCCGGTGATCGGCCACCCGCCAGAACTCATCCACCGTGGCGCGCAGCAGGTGACGGTCGTGAGAGACCAGGATCACCGTGCCCTCGAAGCTCGCCAGGGCCTCGGTGAGCGCCTCGCGCATCTCCAGGTCCAGATGGTTGGTCGGCTCGTCGAGCAGCAGCAGGTTGGGCCTGTGCCAGGCCACCAGGGCCAGCGCCAGGCGCGCCTTCTCGCCGCCGGAGAAGCTGCCGACCTGGGCGAAGGCATCGTCGCCCTTGAAGCCGAAGCCACCGAGGAAGTTGCGGATCTCCTGGTCGCTGGCGGTGGGCGAGAGACGCTGCACATGCATGAAGGGCGAGGCATCGAGATCGAGCCCCTCGAGCTGGTGCTGGGCGAAATAGCCGATGGCCAGGTGTTCGCCGGGCACCCGCTTGCCGGCCAGCAGTGGCAGCTCGCCGGTGAGCGACTTGATCAGGGTCGACTTGCCGGCGCCATTGGGGCCCAGCAGGCCGATCCGCTGGCCCGGCAGCAGGGTGAGCTTCACCCCGCCGAGCTGGACCGTCTCGTGCCCCGCCTCGTCACGGTAGCCGAGCCGCGCCTCGTCCAGCACCAGCAGCGGGTGGGAGGTCTTGTCGGCAGAGGGCAGGGTGAAATGGAAGGGTGAGTCGGCATGGGCCATGGCGATGTCGCCCATGCGCTCGAGCATCTTCAGGCGGCTCTGGGCCTGGCGCGCCTTGGTCGCCTTGTAGCGGAAACGCGCCACGAACTGCTCGATCTCCGCTTTGCGGGCCTGCTGCTTGGCGGCCTCCGCCTGCTGCAGCGCCAGCTTCTCGGCCCGGGTGCGCTCGAAGGTGGTGTAGTTGCCGCGGTAGAGCGCGAGCCGCTGGCGGTCGAAGTGCACGATATGGTCACAGACCGCATCCAGGAAGTCGCGGTCGTGGGAGATCAGCAGCAGGGTGCCCGGGTAGCGCACCAGCCACTGCTCGAGCCACAGCAGGGCATCGAGGTCCAGGTGGTTGGTGGGCTCGTCGAGCAGCAGCAGGTCGGAGGGCATGAACAGGGTACGGGCCAGGTTGGCGCGCATGCGCCAGCCACCGGAGAAGTCCGCCAGCGGCCGCTCGAGATCGGCCTGGGCGAAGCCCAGCCCCACCAGCAGCTGGGCCGCCCGGGCCGGAGCGCTGTAGCCATCCAGGGCCTCGATGATGCCGTGAAGCTCGGCCTCGCGATGCGCGTCGTCGCGCTCGCGGGCCGCCTCCAGGGCGGCCTCGGCACGCCGCAGCTCGTGATCGCCATCGAGCACATAGTCGACGATGGGGCGATCCAGCGCCTCCACCTCCTGGGCCATATGGGCGATGCGCTGACCGCCGCTCATCTCCACCTGGCCGGCGTCCGGCGCCAGCTGGCCCAGCAGCAGGCCGAACAGGCTCGATTTGCCGGCGCCATTGGGGCCGACGATTCCCGCCTTGTGCCCCGCATGCAGGGTCAGGTCGGCCCCCTCGAACAGTCGCTGGGTGCCGCGTTGCAGGGAAACTTGGCGCAGTGCGATCATGCTGGCTCCACTCGACGGTGCGTGAGACTGCCGCCGCGACACGACGACAGCCGATGATGACTCCCGATTCTACCGAATTGCCGCCCGCTCTGTGGGCCCGACTCACCGCCAGGCCACTCTGGGACTTCGCCCTGGCGCTCTACGCCCGGGAAGGCGTCGAGGCCGCCTGCCTGCACCTGCAGGACGACGCCGGGCTGGACGTCTGCGAACTGCTGTGGCGCTGCTGGCTGTTCCACCACGGACTCCAGCCGGCCGACGAGCCCGCCGGCCTGGACGAGATCCGGCGCTGGCAGCAAGAGGTCACTACGCCGCTGCGCCGGCTGCGCCGCACCCTGAAGGCCGAGGCGGCGACTCGCCCCGCTGTCGCCGCCCTGCGCCGCACGCTCCAGCGAGCCGAGCTCGCGGCCGAGCGGGAGACCCTCACCCGCCTGGAGGCACTCACCGCCGACTGCCGCCCGATATCACTTCCGTCAGCCGATCCGGGGTTGAAAGAACATCTCGCGGACTATCTGCAACTACAGAAAAAATCGCATCTTTCTGCCCTGCAAAGGCTAGAAGGCTCGCTTGACCCCTCCCGAGGCCCACGCTAGCCTGAAACTAGCCGTGCAGGATTTTTACCTGCTCGTTACCTGGCAATATCATCCGATCTTGACCAGTCCAACCTGCGAGGGGAACACAAGAATGAAGGCAACCAAGCTGTTGACCACGGCCACTGTCGGCGCACTGCTGTTCGGCCTGTCCGCCGCGGCCCATTCCGCCGAGTGGCGTTATGCCCACGAGGAGTTCGAGGGCGATGTGCAAGACGTCTTCGCCTACGCCTTCAAGGACTACATCGAGGAAAACTCCGATCATAGCGTTCAGGTCTATCGCTTCGGTGAGTTGGGCGAGTCCGACGACATCATGGAGCAGACGCAGAACGGTATCCTGCAGTTCGTCAACCAGTCCCCCGGCTTCACCGGCGCCCTGATCCCCTCGGCGCAGATCTTTTTCATCCCCTATCTGATGCCTACCGACATGGAGTCGGTGCTCGAGTTCTTCGACGAGAGCAAGGCCATCAACGAGATGTTCCCCAAGATCTATGCCGAGCATGGACTGGAACTGCTCAAGATGTATCCGGAAGGGGAAATGGTGGTCACCGCCGACGAGCCGATCACCACTCCGGCGGATTTCGACAACAAGAAGATCCGGGTGATGACCAACCCGCTGCTGGCGGAGACCTACAACGCCTTCGGTGCCACGGCCACGCCGCTGCCCTGGGGCGAGGTCTACGGCGGGCTGCAGACCGGCATCATCGACGGCCAGGAGAACCCGATCTTCTGGATCGAATCCGGTGGCCTCTATGAGGTCTCGCCCCACCTGACCTTCACCAGTCACGGCTGGTTCACCACCGCCATGATGGCCAACCAGGACTTCTACGAGGGCCTTCCCGAGGAAGACCAGCAGCTGATCCGCGATGCCGCCGATGCGGCCTACGACCACACCATCGAGCACATCCAGGGCCTGGCCGAGGAGTCGCTGGCCAAGATCCAGGAGGCCTCCGACGAGGTCACCGTGACGCGCCTGACCGAGGAGCAGATCCAGGCCTTCCGCGAGCGGGCGCCCCAGGTCGAGGCGCGCTTCCTCGAGATGACCGACGAGACCGGCGCACAGCTGCTGGAGCAGTTCAAGGCCGACCTGAAAGCCGTGAGCGGCGAGTAAGCCTCAGGGCCGCTCCGCCGCAAGCACGCCAAGGGGGCAGCCGTCCGGCTGCCCCCTTGGCGTTGGGCCCGGCCAATCAGCGTTGAAGAGCCGGCACGGGGTCCGGCCACCCGTTGCGTACCCTTGAGAACGAGCAAGGCGACAACCGGGGACAACCCTCAGGAGTCTGGTCACATGACTGAAGAAGAATCCGAAAAGCACTACCGGTCGACGCTGCCCGGTCCCCTGGGACCGATCGATACCTTCATCAGCAAGGTAGAGGCGGTGATCCTGGCGCTCGGCGTACTGCTGATGGCAGTCAATACCGTCGCCAATGTGGTGGGACGCTTCGTCTTCGGCACCAGCATCTTCTTTTCCGGTGAGATCAACCGCATCCTGATCATCATGATCACCTTTGCCGGTATCGGCTACGCGGCCCGCCACGGCCGCCACATCCGCATGTCGGCGATCTATGATGCCCTGCCGACGGGTGGCCGGCGTGCCTTGATGATCCTGATCTCGCTATTCACCTCCCTGGTGATGTTCTTCCTGCTCTACTACTCGATCATCTATATCGCCAGTCTCTACGCCAAGGGACGCGTTCTGCCGGCCCTGGCGCTACCCATCTGGATCATCTATGTCTGGGTCCCCCTGGGCTTCCTGATCACGGGCATCCAGTACTTCCTCACGGCCATCAAGAACATGACCTCGCGTGACGTCTATCTGTCGACGAGCGTGGTCGACGGCTACAAGGATACGGAAAAGGAAGTCTGACGCAGGGCCCGGTGCCCAGGAGAGCACACCATGACAACCATAATGGTCACCACGATGATAGTCCTGCTGCTGCTGGGCTTTCCCATGATGATCCCGCTGATCACCGCGGCGGTGATCGGCTTCTACATGATGTTCAACGGCCTGGGGCAGATGGACACCCTGATCCAGCAGATGATGGCGGGCATCCGGCCTGCCTCGCTGATCGCGGTGCCGATGTTCATCCTCGCCGCCGATATCATGACCCGCGGCCAGTCGGCCGAGCGGCTGATCAACATGGTGATGGCCTTCATTGGCCACGTGAAGGGTGGGCTGGCGGTGAGCACCGCGGCCTCCTGCACCCTGTTCGGGGCCGTCTCGGGCTCCACCCAGGCCACGGTGGTGGCCATCGGCTCCCCCCTGCGCCCCAAGATGCTCAAGGCCGGCTATTCGGACTCCTTCACCCTGGCGCTGATCATCAACTCCAGCGACATCGCCTTCCTGATCCCGCCGAGCATCGGCATGATCATCTACGGCGTCATCTCGGGCACCTCCATCGGCGAGCTGTTCATCGCCGGCATTGGCCCGGGCCTGTTGATCCTGCTGATGTTCGCCGTCTACTGCGTCGTCTACGCCATCGTCAAGGACGTGCCCACCGAGGCCAGGGCGAGCTGGCGAACCCGGGGCCTGGCGGTGCGCGACGCCCTCTGGCCGCTGGGCTTCCCGGTGATCATCGTCGGCGGCATCTATGGCGGCATCTTCAGCCCCACCGAGGCCGCGGCGGCCTGCGTGCTGTATGCCATCGTGCTGGAGTTCGTGGTCTTTCGCTCGCTGAAGGTCGCCGAAATTTACGCCATCGCCAAGTCCACCGGCCTGATCACCGCGGTGGTGTTCATCCTGGTGGCGGTGGGCAACGGCTTCTCCTGGATCATCTCCTTCGCCCAGATCCCCCAGACGATCCTCGCGGCGGTGGGGATCAACGAGGCCGGCCCCGTGGGCGTGCTGATCGCGATCTGCGTGGCCTTCTTCGTGGCCTGCATGTTCGTCGACCCCATCGTGGTGATCCTGGTGCTGACGCCCATCTTCGCCCCGGCCGTCGCGGCTACCGGCCTCGACCCGGTGCTGGTGGGCATCCTGATCACCCTGCAGGTGGCCATCGGCTCGGCGACGCCCCCCTTCGGCTGCGACATCTTCACCGCCATCGCCATCTTCAAGCGACCCTACTGGGAGGTGATCCGCGGCACGCCCCCCTTCGTCTTCCTGCTGATCCTGGCCGCGGCCCTGCTGATCATGTTCCCGCAGATCGCGCTGTTCCTGCGCGACCTGGCCTTCCGCTGATCCAGCCCCACTAACCCCAGGAGATGGCAACGATGTTCGATCGGATACTGATACCGGTGGACGGCTCGAAGGGGGCGCTGAAGGCGCTGGAGAAGGCCGTGGGGCTACAGATGCTGACCGGCGCCGAGCTCTACCTCCTGTGTGTGTTCAAGCACCACAGCCTGCTGGAGGCCTCGCTCTCCATGGTCCGGCCCGACAAGCTGGACATCCCCGACGATGCCCTCAAGGAGTACGCCACCGAGATCGCCGTGCATGCCAAGGGCGAAGCGCTGGCGCTGGGGGCCGAGTCGACCAAGCTGCGCGCCTTCGTCAAGGGCGGCCGCCCCTCACGCACCATCGTGCGCTTCGCGCGCAAGCGCGAGTGCGACCTGATCGTGATCGGCTCCCAGGGCACCAACGGCGAGAAGAGCATGCTGCTGGGCAGCGTGGCCCAGCGGGTGGCGGGCTCGGCCCACTGCCCGACCCTGGTCGTCTGAGCCCGCCGCCGCCTGCCGCGCCGGCTCCGCGCGCCTGACGCTGGTGCGGAACCGGCCCGGCCCTGCTACAGTCCCATGGTTTCCATGCACTGGCGCCTCGGCGCCCGGACCACAAGGCTCGTTCATGAAGAGACTGCTGACCACCGCATCCCTGACCGCCCTCCTGGGCGCCGCTCCCCTGGCGCTGGCGACACCACAAACCGACGACGAACGCCTCGGCTACAGCCTGGGCGTGACCCTGGGCCAGAGCATCCAGCAGGACGTCGAGGACCTGAACGTCGACGCCTTCACCCAGGCCATCCGCGACGTCTTCGAGGGCGGCGAGCTGGCCATGAGCGACGAGGAGATGGCCGCGGCCCTGATGCGCTTCCAGCAGGAGGCCATGGCCGCCCGCGAGGCCGAGGCCGAGCAGCAGGCCGAGGCCAACCGCGCCGACGGCGAGGCCTTCCTGGCCGCCAACGCCGAGGAGGACGGCGTCGAGGTCACCGACTCCGGCCTGCAGTACAAGGTGCTGGAAGCCGGTGATGGCGCCTCGCCGGGTCCCGAGTCCAACGTCGAGGTGCACTACGAGGGCACCCTGATCGACGGCACCGTCTTCGACAGCTCCTACTCGCGTGGCGAGCCGGTCAACTTCCGGGTCGGTCAGGTCATCGAGGGCTGGCAGGAGGCGCTGCAGCTGATGAGCGTCGGTGACACCTGGGAGATCGTCATTCCCTCCGAGCTCGCCTACGGCGCCCAGGGCCAGGGCCCCATCGGCCCTCACGAGACGCTGATCTTCAAGGTCGAGCTGCTCGACGTAGACGACGCCGACTGACCCCCGACCATGCCCCTTCTTGCCTCCGTTGCCGCCGGCCTCGTCCTGACGGGGCTGGCGGCCCCCCTGGCCGCCGCCGAGCGGCTCCCCGAGCTGCCCCCGTTGGGCATCGCCGCCGATGACGTCAGCGTCGTCGGTGTCTCCTCCGGCGGCTACATGGCCACCCAGCTCGCCGTCGCCTGGCCCGAACGGTTCTCCGGGCTGGGCGTACTGGCGGCCGGCCCCTGGTCCTGCGCCCGGGGGGCCCTGCGCCTCGCGCTCGGGCAATGCATGACATCGCGGCTGGGCGCCCCGGAACTCGACGAAGTGGCCAACCGTCACCGCGACTACCTGGAGCGCGACCTGGTGGGCGATCGCCAGGCACTGGCGCAGCTACGGGTGTTCGTCTGGCATGGCACCGAGGACGATACGGTGTCGCCGGACCTGGGCCGCGCCCTGGCCGAGCAGTTCCAGGGCTGGCTGGCGACTCCCGAAGAGCAGCTCCTGCAGCTCGAGAGCGAGGACATCGGCCACGGCTGGCCGGTGATGGCCCGGGTGGCAACCCCCGTCGACATCCTCGCCGACTGCCGCCACGGGGGCGGCACCCAGCTGCTGGCCTGCGGGCTGGACATCGCCGGTGAGGCGCTGGGCTGGCTACATGGGGAGCTGGCGCCCCCCGCCGAGGCGGCGGTCGGCGGCAACCTGATGCGTTTCGACCAGGCCGAGGTGCGCGACGCCAAGGGGCTCGCCGATGCCGGCTACCTGTTCGTGCCGGAAGGCTGCGAGGACGGCGGCTGCGGGCTGACCATGGCCCTGCACGGCTGCGGTATGGGCGCCGGACAGATCGACGATGCCTTCGTGCGCCACAGCGGACTGAACGACTGGGCGACCACCAATCGTCGCGTGATCCTCTACCCCCAGGCGGACACCAGCCTGGCCAACCCCCAGGGCTGCTGGGACTGGTGGGGCTTCGCCGAGAGCGCCTGGCAGCTGAACCCCCTTCACGATACCCGGCAGGGGACCCAGATAGGCGCCCTGATGGGCATGATCGACCGGCTGGCGGAGTCGCCGGACGATTGAGCGGGAGCGTCAGCCATCGAGTTCGCTCTGCAACGCCGAGAGCAGGGCATGGGGCGCGGGCGAATAGAGCACCCGCTTCCGGATCCTGCCGTCCCGATCGACCAGATAGAGCGACGAGCTGTGATCGATGGTGTACTCCATCGCCGATTCCGGCGTCTCCACCCGCCGCCAGACCACCCCGTAGCGCTCGGCGACCTCCTCGAGCTGCGCCTGGCTGCCGGTGGCACCGATGAAGGCGTCGCCGAAGTAGCCGGTGTACTCGGTCAGCCGCTCCAGGGTGTCGCGCTCGGGGTCCACCGAGATCATCACCGGCACCACCCGTTCGCGGCTCGCCTCGTCGAGCTCGGCCAGCGCCTGGCGCACCACCGCCATGCTCATGGGGCAGACGTCGGGGCAGGAGGTGTAACCGAAGAAGAGCACCGCCAGCTGATCGTCGCCGAGCTGGGAGAGCGAGAAATCGCCATGGGTCGAGGGGAGTTCCACCGGGCCGCCCTGCGGTCCGCTGCCCGCGTCACTGGCGACCTGCTGCTGATACCAGGCATAGCCGCCGAGGGCGATGATCAGCACGATCACGCCCAGTCCCATCCAGATCCCCAGTCGCTTCATGGTGTGCTTCGCTCCACATCGAAATCGAACCAGCTCCCCAGGCTCCCCCGGGAAGTCTCCACTATCACCCTGGCCCGCCATGGCATGACCGACTCGGTACAGATCGTCACCTGCCCGTCACCATGGAAGACGCCGTCGGCACCCGCCGCGAGCGGGAAGCGATGCAGTCCCATCTCCATGCCGCGACCGACGAACTCGACCCGCACCGACTCGGCCTCCAGGCCCTCGAGGGTCACCACCAGGGGCAGCACCTCCAGCGCCCGGATCCGCCCCGCGGCTTCGACCTCGAGGGTGAGGCTGGCGCCTTGCTCCAGGGTCGCCGTGCAGGCGCCGGCATGCAAGTCGCAAGGCGCCCCGGGGGCGAGCCAGCGCACCTCGCCGCCACCGCGCAGGCTGTAGCTGGTCAGGTACCAGAGCGCCACGGCGACGACCCCCAGGGTCACCAGCATCAGCAGGCGCAGCAGCGGGGAACGCGAAATACCGGTGTCCATCGGGGGGTGGTCGGCCATGGCGGCGAAAGAAGCACTCCCAAGGGGGGCAGGATGGGGGGTAAGCTTACCAGCATTCCTGGGCGGACTGCGCAAGGATGTCGCAGGGCGGCACGACAAGGGAGGCATTCATGGAGGGAGTGGCAAGTGCACTGGGGCCGCTGTTCCTGCTGATCCTGCTGGGGGCCCTGCTGGGCCGGACCCGCCAGCCCGGGGGTGACTTCTGGCCCCGGATGGAAAGGCTGATCTACTTCCTGCTGTTTCCCGCCATGCTGATCTCGACCCTGGCCACCGCCGACGTGAGCCAGGTGCCGGTCACCCGGCTGGCCCTGGCCCTGCTCGGGGCCATGGGCCTGCTCGGCGCCCTGATGTGGCTCCTGCGTGAGCGATTGCGGCTCGCGTCCCCCGCCTTCACCTCGGCCTTCCAGGGGGCCCTGCGCTTCAACACCTATGTCGGCGTGGCCGGCGCCGCCGCGCTTCATGGCGGTGCCGGTGCCACCGTGGCCGCGGTGGCGGTGGCGCTGATGGTGCCGGTGGTCAATGTGTTCTGCGTGACCAGCTTCATCGCCGCCGGCACCCTGGGCCCTTCCGGCCTGGGCCGGAGCCTGGCGGCCCTGATCCGCAACCCGCTGATCCTCGGCTGCCTGATCGGCATCGCCCTCAATGTCGGTGGCATCGGCCTGCCCGGCTGGAGCGGCGCCGCCGTGGAGCTGCTGGGGCAAGCCGCCTTGCCGCTGGGCCTGGTGGCGGTGGGCGTGGCACTGCGCCCCGCCGCGCTGATCCGCCTGGACCGCGGCGTCTGGGCCACCAACCTGGTCAAGCTGGTGCTGATGCCGGTCCTGGTACTGGGGCTCGCCCTGATGCTGGGACTCGACCCGGTGAGCCGCGACGTGGCCCTGCTGTTCGCCGCCCTGCCCACCGCCACTTCGGCCTATATCCTGGCCCGCCAGCTGGGGGGGGACGCCGAACTGATGGCGGCGCTGATCACCGGTCAGACGCTGCTGGCCATGGTGACCCTGCCCCTGTGGCTGCGCCTGGCCGGGCAGTGAGAGGCCTCAATAAAAAAACATTCGCATTTGTGTTGACGGGATAAATGAGAACGATTATCTTTCCATTCGTGGCGTTGATGAGGCGCCACGGCCAGGGCAGGGCCGCCAGGCTCCTGCCATGGTTTCTCCCTCTCATTGCTAGTCACGGTCTTGCCGCCACCCTCCCGGTGGCGTTTTTTTTGCTCGATCAGGTCGAGCGTGGCGCCGCACGCCAGGGGCCACGTTCATGCAGGCGCTCGCGCAGTAACGCGGCCAGGGCTTCCACCGCCGGGCGTGACGCCTCCTCGATACGCTTCCCGACGTGCAGCCGTGCCTCACAGGGGGGCAGCGGCGGCAGGCCCTCGTCACGCCCCAGCTCGCGCATCGCCGACGTCAGTCGCTCGCGGTCGATCACGCTGATCGCCAGGCCCGCCTCGACCGCCTTCTCCACGGCATGGATGCTGGTACTGGTAAAGACCGCATGCCAGGGCGTGCCCGCGGCTTCCAACGCCTCGACCGCCAGCTCCCGATACGGACAGTCGACCTCGTGAAGGGCCAGGGGGATGCTGGCGCGTTCGGTCAGCCGTCCCACGCGGGGGCCGGCCCATACCGGCGTGGTCCGCCACAGCGACACACCGCCGGGGAGGGGGTGCGGGCGATCCAGCACCACCGCCAGCGCCAGTTGAGAACGGGTCAACTGGCGCGCCAGCTCGCCACTGGTGGCGGTCACCGCCTCCAGCAACACATCGGGGTGGCGCGCGATGAAATCCGGCAACACGTCGACGAGCAGCTCACGGGCATAGTCTTCCGGGAGACCGAGGCGCACCTTGCCGCCCAGCCCGCGACCGGTGAAGCGCGACAGCATGCCGTCGTGCAACCGCAGGAGCTCCCGCGACTCCTGCAACAGGGCTTCCCCGGCGGCGGTCGGCGTCACCCCGCGCGGGCCGCGCTCCAGCAGCCGCGTGCCCAGCACCTCCTCCAGCCGCTTGATCTGCATGCTGATGGCACTGGTGGTGCGATGCCGCTGCTGCGCTGCGGCACCGAGGGATCCCAGTTGCGCCGCCACCTGGAAGCTGCGCAGCGACTCGAGATCCAGGGCCGACGCCATGACTTCAGACATGCTGAACCCTCCTTGCAGATAATTTCGATTTATTGAAATCGATTCCTGCCCCAGGCTCAAGGACGAACATCGCCTGACGGAGAGAGATCGCCATGCCACCTATCCTGCTGACGCCGCTGATCGCCATGGGCTTCGTGGTGTGCTGGAGCTCGGGGTTCGTCGGCGGACGGCTGGCGATCGAGGCCGACACCCCGGTGCTGGCGCTGTTTGCCTGGCGCTTCCTGCTGGCCGGCCTGCTGGTTGGCCTGTATTGGCGGCTGCGCCGGCCCGGCCGGCTGGCATGCCGGGATGTCCTGCGCGAAATGGCCATCGGCGGCCTGACCATGGGGGGGTACCTGCTGGGGGTGATACTGGCGATCCAGCTCGGCGTCAGCGCCGGGGTGACCGCGCTGATCACCGCCCTGCAGCCGTTGCTGGCGGCGGCGCTGGCCGGCCCCTGGCTCGGCGAGCGCCTGGCCCCCCGGGGCTGGGCGGGCATGGCGATCGCCACGCTGGGGATGCTGCTGTACGTGGCCGACGATATCGAGCGCGGCAGCGGCGCCCCGCTGTGGGCCTACCTGCTGCCGCTCGGCTCGGTGGTGGCGGTGACGCTGGGTAGCCTGCTGGCCGTGCGCTGGACGACGGCGATGCCGATATCGGCAACCTTGCTGTTCCAGCTCCTTGCCGCCACGGCAATCTTCACGCTGGCCGCCTTGATCGCCGGCGGTGGAGTCCTCGCGTTTCCCGCCGCCGACCTGCCCAGCGTCACCGCGATCGGCTGGCTGATCGTGCTATCGAGCCTGGGAGGGTACGGGTTCTTCGTCGCGAGCCTGCGCCGGCTCGGGGTGACCCTGACCTCGACGCTGGTCTACCTGACCCCCGCCGTGACCCTGCTCTGGGCGGCGGCCATGTTCGGCGAGCGCCCGGGGGGGCAGGGCATCATCGGCATGGGCATTGCCATCGCCGGTGTCGGCCTGACTATTCGCAGCGTCGATACATCAGGTCCCAGACGCCATGACCGAGGCGCTCGCCCCGGGCCTCGAACTTGGTCAGCGGGCGAAACGCCGGTCGCGGCACATAGGGCGCCGTGTCCGGAGCCGCCACATTGCGATAGCCCGGCGCCGCGGCCATGACCTCGGCCATCCACTCGGCGTAGGCCTCCCAGTCGGTGGCCAGGTGGAAGATGCCGCCGGGCTTGAGCCGGGTGCGCACCAGCTCGACGAAGGCGGGCTTGACGATGCGTCGCTTGTGGTGCTTCTTCTTCGGCCAGGGGTCGGGGAAGAACAGCTGCAGGGTGTCGAGGCTCGCCTCCGGCAGGCACTGCTCGAGCACCGCCAACGCATCCTCGCGGTAGACCCGGAGGTTGGTCAGGCCGCGCTTGTCGGCCTCGTCGAGCAGCTTGCCGACCCCGGGGGCATGCACCTCGATGCCGATGAAGTCGGTATCCGGATGGGTCTCGGCCTGCTCGACCAGCGAGGCGCCCATGCCGAAGCCGATCTCCAGCACCCGTGCCGCCCGGCGGCCGAACAGGGCATCGAGGTCCTGCCGGCCGTCCGCCAGCGTCAGGCCCAGCCGCGGCCAGACCTCTTCCAGGCCACGGGTCTGGGCCTGGGTCATCCGGCCGGCGCGCAGCACATAGCTCTTGATGCCACGGCGGTGCAGCGGGGCGTCGGGCCCTTCCGGGCCGGTGGTCGAGGCAGGCGCGTCGTGTTGCGGATCGTTCATGGAATCGAAAGGGGCTCTCTGGGGCTCGGGTTGCGGGTGGCTCAGCCGTTGATGCGGCCGGCGAAGGGCGAGGAGGGGTCGGCGCTCTGACGGCGCGGCATGCGCCCCGCCAGGAAGGCCTCGCGGCCGGCCTCCACCGCTTTCCTCATGGCGCTGGCCATCAACACCGGCTGGCGGGCGTGGGCGATGGCGGAATTCATCAGCACGCCGTCGCAGCCGAGCTCCATGGCCATGGCCGCGTCGGAGGCGGTGCCGATGCCGGCATCCACCAGCACCGGGACGCCGGCCTGCTCGATGATCAGGCGGATGTTGTGCGGGTTCTGGATGCCGTGACCGGAGCCGATCAGCGAGCCCAGCGGCATGATGGCACAGCAGCCGAGGCGCTCGAGCTCCCGGGCCACGATGGGATCGTCGCTGGTGTAGACCATGACGTCGAAGCCATCGGCGATCAGCGTCTCGGCGGCCGACAGGGTCTCGACCACATTGGGGTAGAGGGTCGAGTCGTCGCCCAGCACCTCGAGCTTGACCAGGTGATGACCGTCGAGCAGCTCCCGAGCCAGCCTGCAGGTGCGCACCGCGTCCTTGGCCGTATAGCAGCCGGCGGTATTGGGCAGCAGGGTGAAACGCTCCGGAGGAACGGCGTCGAGCAGGTTCGGCTCACCGGCTTCCTGCCCCAGATTGGTGCGACGCACCGCGAAGGTCACCACCTCGGCACCGCTGGCGGCGATCGCCTCGGCCGTCTCGTCGAAGTCCTTGTACTTGCCGGTACCGACCAGCAGGCGGGAGGCAAACTCGCGCCCGGCGATGTTCAGCGGCTGGTCCTGGAAAAACTCACTCATGCTCTGCTCCTGTATACCCGTGGAATGCCCGACAGCCGGGGGCCCGGCGACTAGCCGCCGCCGATGGCGTGAACGACCTCGACCCGGTCGCCCTCGGCCAGTCGGATCTCGCCGTGCGCGCTCTTCGGCACGATCTCCTCGTTGACCTCCACGGCGATGCGCCGGCCGGCGAGCCCCAGGGACTCGACCAGCTCGGCGACCGTGAGGTCGGGCGTCAGGGTGCGCGCTTCGCCATTGAGCTGAATCTGCATGGCGTCCTCTCTTCGTGCTCGGGGATTCGCGGGGCCACCATTGTAGCGGAGTCGAGCCGGCCGGGGTACGGTAGGCTTCGATTCGCAACCATTCTCGAGTGACGAGGGAGGCCGGCCCATGCAGGACAGGGGGTGGTGGTTCGCAGGCGCGCTCTCGGGCGCCCTGGTGGTGATGGCCGGCGCCTTCGGCGCCCATGCCCTGGAAGGGCAGCTGGCCCCGCGCCTGGCGGCCGCCTTCGAGACCGGCGTGCGCTACCAGGCCTGGCATACCCTGGCGCTGCTCGCCGTGCTGGCCTGGCGCGCCTCGCACCGCCTGGCGGGCCAGCGGCTCGTCCTGGGGCTCTGGGTGGCGGGGGTGCTGCTGTTCTCGGGCTCGCTCTATGCCCTGGCCCTGACCGGCGTGCGCGGCCTGGGCATGATCACGCCGCTCGGCGGCGTGCTGATGCTCGCCGGCTGGCTGGCGCTGGCCGGGTGCGTGCTGCGAGCCAGAGCCGCGAGCTAGTCACGGTCGGGCAACACATAGGTGGCGGTGACCAGGGCCACCGGCCGCTCGTCACCGGCGGAATAGAGCTGCACCTCGCCCACCGCCAGGCGATTCCCCAGCTTGACGAGACGGGCATTGGCGATGACATCGCGATCGCCCCGGGGCCGGCGCAGGAAGCGGCAATGCAGGTCGCTGGTCACGGCCATGGGCTCCGGGCCGACCTGGGCCAGTATCGCCACGTACAGGCAGACATCGGCCAACCCCATCAGGGTGGGGCCGGAGACGCTGGCCCCGGGCCGCAGGTGCTCGTCCTCGATCGCCAGGCTCATGGTGGCCCGCATGTGATCGACGCCCTCGATGGTCCCCGTCCGCTGGGGAAAGACCTCGTCGAGGAAGTCCTCGATGGCGGCGGCGGTCATCACGGTCATGGGGTTCTCCTGCGGCACGAGACGATGGACACTGCACCCCAAGATAGCGCAAGGCATGGCGTGCACACAGTCACTCGGCTCCTTCTATAGTCGAGCACTCCGAAATGATTGAAGTTTTACATTAATATGTCGATGCGAGGGCTTTCTTCGAAATGGGGCGGGTACGCCTCTGCCATGGCGGGAGAGACAATGACGAATCCAATCCCCGTGACCCACCAGACCAGATACCACCTTGCCGTGGTGGACGATGAACCCGACATGCTGGATGTCCTGCAGGATGCGCTGCAGGACGAAGGCTACCGGGTCAGTGCCCTGCGAAGTGGCCAGGCGCTGCACGAACTGATCGCCCGGGACCCGGTGGACCTGATCGTGCTCGACCTGAAACTGGCCGGAGAGAATGGCTTGCAGGTGGCTCGCGATATACGGGCCACCAGCGCGGTACCGATCATGATGCTGACCGGCAAGGGCGATGAAACCGACCGCATCCTGGGCCTGGAGGTCGCGGCAGACGATTTCCTGATGAAACCTTTCAATCTGCGTGAGCTGATGGCGCGGGTGCATGCCCTGCTGCGCCGCTCCAAGCAACTCAGCGTGCCCCTGCAGAGCGTCGATGATCAGGACCATGCCTGCCTCTGGTTCGACGACTGGCGACTCGATTTGACCCGGCGCATGCTCTACAACCCGGCCAACCAGCCGGTCAACCTCACCTTCGGCGAGTTCAACCTGTTGGAAAGCCTGGTCTCGTCGGCCAACCAGGTACTGAGCCGCGACAGCCTGCTGGAGCGGACCCGCGGTACCGACTGCGACTCCTTCGACCGCAGCATCGATGTGCTGATCCTGCGGCTGCGCCGCAAGCTCGAAGCCAACCCCAAGCACCCCCGTTACATTCTGACCGAACGCGGCCTGGGCTACGTGTTTCAAGCCCAGGTGCGCAAGCGCTGAGATGAGATGAGACGCTGGACCCTGCAGCGACGTGCCCTGGTGGCGCTGGTCCTGGCCACGCTGTTGGCGATCGGCCTGGTACTGGTTGCCTGGTTTGGCCTGACCCAGACCCGCAATGCCGTCAGCGAGTTCGAGGCGCGCACGCTGCCGGAGATTCGGACCGCCCTGACCCTGTCCGAAGAAGTGGCGCAAGTGGCCGCCCTGGCCCCTTACGTTGCCTCGGCCGCCAAGCCCTTTCTCTTGCAGACCGAGCGCGACCGGCTAACGCAGCGCTTCCAGTCGCTGGTAGTGGTGGCCGCCTCCATCCGCGACCGCCCCTTTCGCTTGACGCTGCAATCCCTGCTTCAGGCGTTGCGAACCGACATCGACCGCCTGACAGATCTGGTGGAAACCGAGCTCTTCATTCGCGAGGACCTGCTGACCGCCCAGTTCGAAGTCAACCAGATCGTCCGTCGGATCGCAGAGACGGAAGACGCTCGCACCGTTACTGACTGGCAGATACTGCAGGCGCTATACCAGGGCCTCAGCGACCCCGACCAGTGGGTCGAGCAATGGACCACACTGACGGCGCCCCCACCCCCGTCGATGCCGCACGCGCCGGCCTACCGGCAGCTACGACAACTGGCAGGGAGCAGCGCTGCCCAACTGACGCAAGTCGGTCAGCAGAAGGCCTTCCTGCTGGCCAGCCTGCGCGCCAAATCCGAGCGCCTGACCCGGGAGGTCAACGGCTTTGCCGGCGACTTGCAACGCCAGGTGGTGGCCCAGCAGCAGACCGTCCATGCACAGGTGAATCGCGTGCTGTTCGGCATGATGCTGATGACCGGCCTGCTGATCGTGGGGGTGATCCTGCACTACATGAGCAACCTGAAGACGGTACGTGACCTGGGGATCGTCACCCAGGACATGATGCAACTGGCGCAGGGCGGCGAAGCACCCAAGCACATCGCCGTGACCCGTCACGATGAGATCGGGACGCTGGCCAGGGCCTACGAGGTGTTCCGCGATCACGCCGGGCGCATCGAACAGGCCGGGCATGACCTGAGAGCTCAGAAACACCTGCTGGAAACGGTCTTCAACGAAATCCAGGACGGTCTCAGCGTATTCTCCGCCGACGATCGGCTGATCGCCTGGAATCGCCGCTACCTGGACATGTTCGGCCTGGCTCCGGGGACGATCGAGCCCGGCATGCCCCTGGCCGAGGTGCAGCGCCAGATGGCCCGCCATCCTCACCGTAACCTGACGCTGGCCAATCACTCGGTCGACATGAGCGCGATCAACGTGCGTCGCCACCAGGTCTACCAGAGCTTCGAGCGCCATTACGACGATGGCCGCGTGATCGAGTTTCGCAGCCAACCCATGCCTGGCGGCGGTTTCGTGACGCTCTACAGCGATCTCACCGACCGCCGCACGGTCGAGCAGCAACTGCAACAGGCCCAGAAGATGGAGGTACTGGGCCAACTGACCGGCGGTGTGGCGCACGATTTCAACAACCTGCTGGCCGCCATTCTCGGCAACCTACAACTGCTCGAACAGCAGGCGAGCCTGTCCGACAAGGCGCGCAAGTACACCGAGCGCGCCCGGGATGTCAGCGAGCGCGGCACGCAACTGGTACAGCGCTTGCTGGCGTTCAGCCGCAAGCAGCACTTGCAGCCGGAATTGGTCGAGATCGATGCCCTGATCGGCGGGCTCGAGGAACTGCTGGAATACAGCGTATCGGCGCACACCCGGTTGCTGATCCGGCGGCAAGCGCCGGGCGCGAGGCTGTACATCGACCCGTCGCAACTGGAAAACGCCGTGCTGAACCTGGCATTGAACAGCAGCGCGGCCATGCCGGAGGGCGGCCAGTTGACCATCACCACCGGCCAAAGCGCGGGGACGGCACCCGCAGTGACGATCACCGTAAGCGATACCGGCCAGGGGATACCGGCCGAACTGAAAGCCCGGGTCCTGGAACCCTTCTTCACCACCAAGCCCATGGGCCAGGGCAGCGGGCTGGGGTTGAGCTCCGTCTACGGTTTCGTCACCCAGAGCGGGGGCGAGTTCAGCATGGAATCCGAACCCGGCCAGGGCACGACGGTACGCTTGCGCTGGCCGACCAGTACCGCCACGGAGCGCCCCGAACGTGCCACCCCGCCCGTCCTGCCCTTGGCGGTACCGAACGGCAAGACCGTGGTGGTGGTGGAGGACGACACCGAGGTCAGGCGGGTGACGGTTGAACTCATCGCCACCTACCAGCGGCCCGTCGAGGCCTTCCGCCATGCGCAGCAGGCGCTTGACTGGTTGCAGCACAACGCCCAGGCAACCGGCCTGGTCATCACCGATGTCAATCTCAACGGCCCCCTCAGCGGCGTCGACCTGCGCGAGCAGGTGCGTCACCGCTGGCCCGCGATCCCGGTGGTGCTGGCATCGGGCATGCCGCGCGAGGCGCTGGAGCGTGAGTATGGCCTGTCGATGGGGGACGCCTTCCTGCAGAAGCCGATCCGCCCCGAGCAGTGGCAAGCGTTCTTTGCCGGCCCTTCCACCGACCGCTAAGGTCGCCCGCAGCAAATATTACAAATGTTTCAAGCCGACCCGCGATGATGAAATCGTTCATTAGCACGGCGGTGCCAGGGTGTCTCGTGTCACTGGTACAACAACAACATTCAGGAGCACACCATGAAGAAATCCCTCTCCGCTCTGGCACTCGGCTTGACGGCAACGCTTATCACCCCGTTGGCGGTAGCCGACGATGTGTTGGTGGGTCTCATCACCAAGACCAACACCAATCCCTTCTTCGTGAAAATGCGGGAAGGCGCCCAGGTGCAAGCCGAGAAGTTGGGTGCTGAACTGCGCACCTTTGCCGGCCGCTTCGACGGCGATAACGACTCCCAGGTGCAGGCCATCGAAAACCTGGTGTCCTCCGGGGCCAGGGGCATCCTGATTACCCCCAACGATCCGGTGGCGATCGTTCCCACCATCGAGCGAGCCCGCGAGGCCGGTGTCCTGGTCATCGCCCTGGATACCCCCTTGAGTCCGGCCAGTGCCGCCGATGCCACCCTGGCCACCGACAACTTCAAGGCCGGCGAACTGATCGGCCAGTGGGCGCGGGCGCGGATGGGCGAGGACGCCGACAGCGCCAGGATCGCCCTGCTGGACCTGAGCGCCAGCGAGATCACCGTCGACGTCGCCCGGAACCAGGGCTTCCTGCAGGGCTTCGGCATCGAGCTGGGCGATCCCAACGATATCGGCGACGAAGACGACCCGCGTATCGTCGGCAACGACGTGACCCAGGGCTCCGAGGAAGGCGGCCGGCGGGCCATGGAGAACCTGTTGCAGAAGGATCCCGGCGTGAACCTGGTGTACACCATCAATGAGCCGGCCGCCGCCGGTGCCTACGAGGCCCTCAAAGCGGCGGGCCGCGAAGACGCGGTCACCATCGTCTCGGTCGACGGAGGGTGCCCTGGCGTGCGCAACGTCGAGGACGGCGTCATCGGCGCCACCTCCATGCAGTTTCCCCTGCGGATGGCATCCATGGGGGTCGAGGCGATCGTCGAGTATGCCAATAGCGGGGAAATGCCACGCATGTCGCAGGGGCTCGATTTCGTGGACACCGGCGTGGAGCTGATCACCGATGCGCCGGTGGAGTCGCTACCCTCGCTCTCCTCCAGCGAAGGCCTGGAACAGTGTTGGGGCTAAGCAGCCACTGTCTGTCGGCGCCCCGGGCAGGGGCGCCCGACCCACAAACAGGTGAGTTATGACACACCCCAAGCAATCAGGCCCTCGTACCGCTGACGCGCATGAACAGATCGCGGAAACCTCGGCCGGTCAGGTGGCCCGGTTCGAGGAAGAGACACTCTCCCTGGGCCGGCGCATACATCGCTTCTTCCATGCCAACCCGACGGCGGCACCGGCGCTGGTGCTGGTCGTATCCGTGCTGGCCTTCATGTTGCTGGTGGGCGAACGCTTCCTGGCTCCGTTCAACCTTTCACTGGTGCTGCAACAGGTCACCATCATCGGCACCCTGGGCATCGCGCAGACGCTGATCATTCTGACCATGGGCATCGACCTCTCTGTCGGCGCCATCATGGTGCTCTCATCGGTGGTCATGGGGCGCATGGCCATCGACTTCGGCCTGCCGCCGTCTCTGGCACTGGCCATCGGCCTGCTGACGGGCGCCGTTTGTGGGCTGCTCAACGGTACCTTGGTGACGCGGCTGAAGCTGCCACCCTTCATCGCCACCCTGGGTACCTGGAATATCTTCTTTGCGTTGAACCTGTGGTATTCGAAGAGTGAAGCCATTCGCTCCCAGGACATCGAGGCAACGGCACCGTTACTGCAATGGGGAGGCACCGCCTTCGAGCTGTTCGGGGCTCGCTTCACCTACGGCTCGATCCTCATGATCGTACTGTTCTGCGCCGTCTGGTATGCGCTGAACTGGACCGCCTGGGGCCGTCATGTCTATGCCACCGGCGATGACAAGGACGCCGCCGAACTGGCCGGCATCCGCACGCGCCGGGTCTTGCTGTCGGTCTACATCGTTGCCGGCATCATCTGCGCAATCGGCGCCTGGCTGCTGATCGGGCGCACCGGATCGGTGAGTCCACAGGCAGGCTATACCGCCAACCTGGACAGCATCACCGCCGTGGTGATCGGCGGCACGTCCCTGTTCGGCGGGCGAGGGTCGATCTTCGGTACGCTGATCGGCGCCCTGATCGTCGGGGTATTCCGCAACGGGCTGGCACTGGCCGGGGTCGACGTGCTGTGGCAGGAGTTCACCGTCGGCATGCTCATCATCGTGGCAGTGACCACCGACCAGTGGATTCGGAGGGTATCGGCATGAGTGCACCATCCCCTATTCTGCAGGCAACCGGGCTGGTCAAGCGTTATGGCCGAGTGACCGCACTCGACCGGGCGGACTTCGACCTCTATCCCGGCGAGGTACTGGCGGTGATCGGCGACAATGGCGCGGGCAAGTCGTCGCTGATCAAGGCCCTGTCCGGTGCGGTGGTGCCCGATGCCGGGGAGATCCGCATGCACGGCAAGCCCGTGCGGTTCCACAACCCGATGGAAGCCCGGGCAGCGGGAATCGAGACGGTCTACCAGACGTTGGCCGTGGCGCCGGCGCTGGGCATCGCCGACAACCTCTTCCTGGGCCGGGAACTGCGCAAGCCAGGCATCCTGGGGTCCGTCTTTCGCATGCTCGACAAGGCGGCCATGCAGCGCCAGGCACGGGAGAAGCTGTCGGATCTGGGCCTGCTGACCATTCAGAACATCAACCAGGCCGTGGAGACGCTCTCCGGAGGGCAGCGCCAAGGGGTGTCGGTAGCCCGTTCGGCGGCCTTCGGCAGCCAGGTGGTGATTCTGGACGAGCCAACGGCGGCACTGGGCGTCAAGGAGTCGCGGCGGGTGCTGAACCTGATCCGGCAATTGCGCGACAAGGGCATGCCTATCGTCCTGATCAGCCATAATATGCCGCATGTCTTCGAGGTCGCCGACCGCATTCACGTGCACCGCCTGGGGCGTCGCATCGCGGTGATCCGGCCGGACACGCATACCATGTCCGATGCCGTCGCCATCATGACCGGCGCCATGGAGGCAAATCCTATCGTCGCGTGAGCGCCTGGCGCTACAGTGAACACCGCTGTGACTCGGCTTCCCGATCAGGAAACCAGCATGCGCAAGCTTCTTCTCGTCCTGTTGTCGGTGTACACCGCCCAGCTCCACGCCGAGCCGCTGAAAATCGGTGTCAGCGTGGCGGACCTCGGCAACCCGTTCTTTGCCATCCTGGCGGATGCCGTCGGCACTTCGGCCCGGTCGGCCCATCCCGGGGAGGTAACGCTGCTGGTACGCTCCAGTGCCTATGACCTCGACCGCCAGGTGAGCCAGATCGACGACTTCGTGGACGCGCGAACGGACATCATCATCCTGGCCGCCGCGGATAGCGAGGCCATCGCCCCGGCCGTCCGCCGTGCCCAGCAGGCCGGTATCATCGTGGCGGCGGTCGATATCAATGCCCGCGGGGCGGATGTGACCGTGACCACCGATAACGTCCAGGCGGGGGAAATCGCTTGTGACTACATGGCCGAGCGACTGGGGTACGCCGGCCGCGTGGCGATCATCAACGGGGCACCGGTGTCATCGGTGACCGACCGGGTGGCCGGCTGTCGTGGGGTCCTGGACAACCATGACCGGATCCAGCTACTCAGCGACGATTACAACGGTGGCGGCACCTACAGCGGTGGATTGGAAGCCATGACCTATCTCGTCAATGCCTATCCGGATCTCGACGCCGTCTTTGCCATCAATGACCCGTCGGCCATGGGCGCGGTCAATGCCGCTCACCTGGCCGGGCGGACGAACCTGTTCATCGTCTCGGTCGACGGTTCCCCCGAAGGCGTGGCGGCCTTGCAGGAAACCCCGCCCCTACTGGCGGCCACCGCTGCGCAGTTCCCTCGCAGCATGGCCCGGACGGCCATTCGCGAGAGCCTGCAGCGCTTGGCCAAGGCCGGACGGCAGGAACACCAGGTGATCCGCCTCCCTACCCGCCTGGTCACCCGGGAAAACGCCGAGCACTTCAGTGGCTGGAATGACGCCTTGCCAGAGCAGTGAAACACCGCCTCACCACCAACAAGAACGCCCCCACCGGTCTTTGAACTGACCCCCGAAAGTTGGACACACAATCCAACCTTCGGGGTGCAGTTCACTTCCCGGCAGGGGCGTTTTTCATGGCCGCAGCCCGCAGCGGAGCTTACCTGGCCTTGTGCACGGCACGCCAGTGGTGCAGCAGCGGCTCGGTATAGCCGGCGGGCTGCACACGCCCCTTGAAGATCAGGTCGCTGGCGGCCTGGAAGGCGGTGGAGGCAGCGAAGTCGGCACTCATCGGCGTGTAGGCCGGGTCACCGGCGTTCTGCGCGTCGACCACCTTGGCCATGCGCTCCAGCGTCGCCTGGACGCGCTCGGCGTCGACCACGCCGTGGTGCAGCCAGTTGGCGATGTGCTGGCTGGAGATGCGCAGGGTGGCACGGTCCTCCATCAGGCCGACGTTGTGGATATCCGGCACCTTGGAGCAGCCCACGCCGTGCTCGACCCAGCGCACCACGTAGCCAAGGATGCCCTGGCAGTTGTTGTCGAGCTCCTGCTGGATCTCCTCGTCGGACCAATCGGGCGCCTCCGCCACCGGCACGCTGAGCAGATCATCGAGGAGATCGGGTTCCCCCTGGCCCTCGAGCTCGCGCTGGATGGCGGTGACGTTCACCTGGTGGTAGTGCAGGGCGTGCAGGGTGGCGGCGGTGGGCGACGGCACCCAGGCGGTGTTGGCACCGGCCTTGGGATGGCCGATCTTCTGCTCCAGCATGGCCGCCATCAGGTCCGGCATGGCCCACATGCCCTTGCCGATCTGGGCGCGGCCGCGCAGGCCGCAAGCCAGGCCGACCTGGACGTTGTTGCGCTCGTAGGCGCCGATCCAGGCGGCGTTCTTCATGTCGCCCTTGCGGATCATCGGGCCGGCTTCCATGGCGGTGTGCATCTCGTCGCCGGTACGGTCGAGAAAGCCGGTGTTGATGAACACCACGCGCGAGGCGGCCTCGGCGATACAGGCCTTGAGGTTGACGGTGGTACGCCGCTCCTCGTCCATGATGCCCATCTTGAGGGTATCGCGGGCCATGCCCAGGATGTCCTCGACGCGACCGAACAGCGCGTTGGCGAAGGCGACTTCCTTCGGGCCGTGCATCTTCGGCTTGACGATGTACATGGAGCCACTGCGCGAGTTGCGCGGCTCGCCCTCGCCCTTCTTCAGGTCGTGCAGGGCGATCAGGCCGGTGACCACGCCATCGAGGATGCCTTCCGGCAGTTCGTTGCCCTCGGCGTCGAGCACCGCCGGAGTGGTCATCAGGTGGCCGACGTTGCGCACGAACATCAGCGAGCGGCCCGGCAGGGTGACGGTCTCGCCATCGCTGTTGGTCCAGCTACGGTCGCCATGCAGGCGGCGGGTGATGGTCTTGCCACCCTTCTCGACCTGCTCTTCCAGGTCGCCCTTCATCAGCCCCAGCCAGTTGGCGTAGACGCCGACCTTGTCCTCGGCGTCCACCGCGGCCACGGAGTCCTCGCAGTCCATGATGGTGGTCAGCGCGGCCTCGACGACCACGTCCTTGACGCCAGCCGGGTCGGTCTTGCCGATCGGGTGACTGGGGTCGATCTGGATCTCCAGGTGCAGGCCATGGTTGACCAGCAGGATGGCGTCGGGCTTGGCCGCATCACCGTTGATGCCGACCAGCTTGCCCGGATCCTTGAGGCCGGTCTCGCGGCCACCGTCGAGGGTTACCACCAGATGGCCATCACGCAGGGCATACTTGACGGCATCGCGGTGGGAGCCGGTGGCCAGCGGCGCGGCACGGTCGAGCACGCCACGGGCGTAGGCGATGACCTTCTCGCCGCGCTTGGGGTTGAAGCTCTCGCCCTTCTCGGCGCCGTTCTCCTCGGAGATGGCGTCGGTGCCATAGAGGGCGTCGTACAGGCTGCCCCAGCGGGCATTGGCGGCATTCAGCGCGTAGCGGGCATTGCTCACCGGCACGACCAGCTGGGGGCCGGCCTGGACGGCGATCTCGCGATCGACGTTGGTGGTGGTGACGCCGACCTTGGCCGGTGCCTCGACCAGGTAGCCGATCTCCTTCAGGAAGGCGCGATAGGCCGCCAGGTCGCGCACCGGGCCGGGGTGCTCGCGATGCCAGGCGTCCAGTTTCTCCTGCAGGCGGTCGCGCTCGGCGAGCAGTTCACGGTTCTTCGGTGTCAAATCGTGAAATAGCGCGTCGACGCCGGACCAGAAGGCCTCGGCGTCGATGCCGGTACCCGGGAGCGCCTGCTCGTTGATGAAACGGTCCAGCTCGGTGGCCACCTGCAGGCGGTGGCGAGTGACGCGTTCGGTCATGGTGGATCTCCTCGTGCTTTGGCAGCCGGTCTTGGGTCGCACCGGTCGGCCTGGGTCGGGTTGGGTGACTGCGTGCGGGATTTTGTGGAAAATAATTCCATATGTAAACCCTAAAGCCTCGGAAGCCATGCCGAGCTAGCAGCCTGTCGAACTTGACCGATCGTCGCGAGAAAGTCGGATTTCGAGTCAAGTTTATCGATCTGATGAGGCGAATAGCGAGCTATTTAACGAATCAGATCGAATGAAATTGGCCGAAAGACCGGGTTTCGCAGTAGATCAGCGTTAAGTCCGACAGGCTGCTAGACCAAAAGATAAGACATCATGGGCTGCCGGGCGACCCGCCCGAGTGGAATCAGTGGCCCGCTCACCGCCTTGACGCTAGCATGTCCAGGCGTTGCGGAGGATTCGATGAGCGACTTTACCCCACTGCAGGCCCTGGGCCCCGTCAGCCTGGTCGACCTGACCAGCCTGGTACCCGGTAGCGACGACCTGGAGCGCTACCTCGGCCACTATGGCCTGGCACCGCTGCTCGTCGAGCAGGTGGGCCTCTACGTGGGCTACGTGGATGCCCGTGACTTCCGCCTCTGGACCCAGGTCTGGAGCCCGGCGGAGCCAATCGGCACCGCCTTCGTGGTGCATGGCTACTTCGATCATCTCGGCCTCTACCGCCATCTGCTGGAACGCCTGCTGGATCGCGGCTGGCGGGTCGTGCTCTGGGACCTGCCGGGCCACGGCCTCTCCAGCGGCCCGCGCGCCTCCATCAATGACTTCGATGACTATGGCCGCTGCCTGCAGAGCCTGCAGCAGCACCTCGAGGAGGAGAATCTGGCCCCACGCCCCTGGCTGGGGGTCGGCCAGAGCACCGGCGCGGCGATACTGGCCACCGATGCCCTCGCCCGGGGCGACGATGGCCACTGGGCGGGGCTGGCGCTGCTGGCCCCCCTGGTGCGCCCCTGGGGCTGGAACCAGTCGAGCTGGCTGCACCTCCTGGTCGGCCCCTTCGTGAACTCGATCCCGCGCAAGTTCCGCGCCAACTCCACCGACGCCGACTTCGCCGCCTTCCTGCGCGACCAGGACCCGCTTCAGCCCGACCGCCTGACCATGGAGTGGGTCAGCGCCATGCGCCGCTGGATGCCACGCTTGCTGGCCCTCCCCCCCAGTCCGGTACCGACCCTGATCCTGCAGGGTGAACAGGACCTGACCGTGGACTGGGAGTGGAACCTGGCGGTACTGGAGCGCAAGTTTCCCAATGCCGAGATCCATCGCCACCCGGAGGCACGCCACCATCTGGTCAACGAGGCCGAGCCGATCCGACAGACGCTGTTCGGCGCCCTCGACCGCTTCGTCGCTGCCCTGGAGCCCATCCCCCCGCGAGAGACCGAGAAGCGATGAACACGCGCCTGCCAGCCCTGCTGCTCTCCCTCCTGCTGCTACTGGCCGGTTGCGCCGCACAGCCCGACCGCCCCGAGACCCTGCGTCAGGCGCTGTTCGGCCTCGGCGAACGGGCCGCCAAACGGGTCATCGAGGCGCCGTCCCTGCCGCGTCCGCCGGCCGACCTGGTCCTGCTGCTGGCTCCTCCCGAGGTGGATGACACCCTCAGCATCGGCCGTGAGCGCTTCCTCGAGAGCCTTACCCGGGCGCTGCTCGGTGCCTCCGGTGGCCCGCAGGTGCTCAACTGGAACGACGTCATGGCCGAGGGAGGCGGTGACAACCAGTGGCGGCTGGACAGCCGACTGGAGGCCGACGGCCCGCGGCTGCAGCTCTCCGACCGGGAAATGCTGCCCTATCGGTTGAGCCTGTCGCTGCGACGCCCGGGTAGCGACGAGACGCTGTGGGAAACGGAGATCCACGGCGCCTTCGACGCCACGGCGCTGTAGCCTGGTCGCCTTACCACCTGGCGCGCTGGCGGTGCAGACCCCCTACCCCTTCAGCATGCGGTCGAGTTGGCGATAGCCGATGGCCTCGATCAGCTGCTCTCGCCGCGGGCGCGGCGCACCGGCCAGGTCGGCCAGGGTCAGGGCCACCCGCAGTACCCGATGGTAGGCCCGGGCCGAGAGGCGCAGCCGCTCCAGCACCCCGGCCAGCCAGGCCCGATCACCGGCCTCGAGACCACAGGCCGCCTCCAGCTCGCGCCCGGCCAGATGGGCATTCAGCGCCCCCCTTGCCCACTGACGCTGCCGGGCTGCCATCACCCGCTCGCGCACCACGGCCGACGGCTCCCCCACCGCCCGTGAGGTGAGCTGCTCCGGCGGCAGCGCCGGCACTTCCACCTGCAGGTCGATACGGTCGAGCAAGGGCCCGGAGAGCCGCGCCTGGTAGCGCTGGATCTGGGCGGCGGTGCACTGGCAGCGGTTGCGCGGGTCCCCCAGATGGCCGCAGGGGCAAGGGTTCATGGCCGCCACCAGTTGGAAACGGGCCGGGTAGCGGCGCTCATGGCTGGCCCGGGCGATATGGATCTGCCCCGATTCCATGGGCTCGCGCATCACTTCCAGCACGTGGCGTGAAAATTCGGGAAACTCGTCGAGAAAGAGTACGCCGTGGTGGGCCAGGGAGATCTCCCCGGGACGCGGCTTCGCGCCGCCCCCGACCAGCGCCACGGCACTGGCCGTGTGGTGCGGTGCACGAAAGGGCCGCTGCCCCCACTGCTCGCGCAGCGGCAGGCCACTGACCGAGCGGATCGCCGCCACCTCCAGCGCCTCGTCCTCGGAGAGCGGCGGCAGGATCCCGGGCAGGCGGCTCGCCAGCATGGTCTTGCCGGTGCCGGGCGGGCCGGCCAACAGCAGGTTGTGGCCGCCGGCCGCGGCCACCTCCAGGGCACGGCGCGCCTGATGCTGGCCGCGCACGTCGATCAGGTCGGCGCCGTGGTCCGCGCGAGCGGCCGGCCGCGAGAGACGGTGGGGGGCGATGAGCGCCTGGCCGAGCAGGTGGGCCACTACCTCGAGCAGGTGGTCGGCGGGCAACACCTCGAGGTCACCGGCCAGGGCCGCCTCGTCGGCGTTGGCCCGCGGCACGATCAGCCTCCGGCCGGCGGCACGGGCGGCCAGTGCCAGCGGCAGCACGCCGGTCACCGGGCGCAAGCGGCCATCGAGGGCCAGCTCACCGGCACTCTCGACATGCGCCAGCGCCTCCGGCGGCACCTGCTCCGACGCCACCAGCAGCCCCAGGGCAATGGGCAGGTCGAAGCGCCCGCCCTCCTTGGGCAGGTCGGCGGGCGCCAGGTTGAGGGTGATACGGCGGGTGTTGGGGAAGTCGAAGCCGGCGTTGACCAGGGCGCTACGCACCCGCTCGCGGCTCTCCTTCACCGCGGCCTCGGGCAGTCCCACCAGGGTCATGCCGGGCAGTCCATTGGCCAGATGCACCTCGACCTGCACCTCGGGGGCCTCGAGGCCGAGGCCGGCCCGGGTGTGAATGATCGCCAGCGTCATGCGCGGTCCCTCGCGTGTCGTCTGACTTCAGGCTAGCAGCCCCCCCTCGCCCGGGCGACCTCAGCGGTTGGTCTCGCCACCACCGGCATCCTCCTCGGGTGCCAGGGCCTCATCCCCGGCACCGGGTTCGGCCCCAGCGGCAGGCGCGTTGGCCTGACGGGCCTCCAGGGCCTCCTCCAGGGCGGCGACCTGCTTCTCCAGTGCCTCCACCCGGGCCCGGGTGCGCTGCAGCACATCCATCAGGATGTCGAAGTCCTCCCGTGACACCAGCTCGAGGCGGTCGAAGGCGCCGCGCACCACCTGCTGGATCCCCTTCTGCACCTCTTCCGGAGCCTGCGAGGCCCCCTGCAACCGGTCGCCGATCTGCTGGGCCAGGCGACTGATGCGGTCATGACTCACCATGGAGTTTCTCCTGCGTCTTGGGGTGGCTGCCTACAGGATACGCAAGCCGCCCCTCCCGCGCATTCGCCCATCTCGCCCCGTTATGGCGCAAGCGCACCAGCACTCAGCACCACAACAGTGCATTTGCTGCCCCGGGACAGGCGATACGGCTTCCTTTCGCCCCCCTATCCTCAAGCCATCAATCTGATAACAAAAAGATTTCCTGTTACTGGCACGGTTTGCGCAAAGACAGGGCAGTCATGCATCGGCGGCTGACTAGCCGCTGCCAACCCAGTAGTGGAGACACGGGATGAAGCTCATCACCGCCATCATCAAGCCATTCAAACTCGACGATGTCCGCGAGGCACTGGCCGACAACGGCGTCCAGGGCATCACCGTCACCGAGGTCAAGGGCTTCGGCCGGCAGAAGGGCCACACCGAGCTCTATCGCGGTGCCGAGTACGTCGTCGACTTCCTGCCCAAGGTCAAGGTCGAGGTCGCCGTCGACGCCGCACGCCTCGAAGGAGTGCTCGAGGCCATCTGCAATGCCGCCAACAGCGGCAAGATCGGCGACGGCAAGGTGTTCGTGACCCCGCTCGAGGACGTCATCCGCATCCGCACCGGTGAGCGCGGTGCCGACGCCGTCTGATGACGCTCATGATCCCCTGCACGGAGTAATCCCATGACAGAGCTGACCGAACTGACCGAGCTGATGTATGCGGTCGATACCTTCTACTTCCTGATCTGCGGCGTGCTGGTGATGTGGATGGCCGCGGGCTTCTCGATGCTCGAGGCCGGCCTGGTGCGTTCCAAGAACACCGCCGAGATCCTCACCAAGAACATCGCCCTGTTCGCCATCGCCTGCACCATGTACCTGCTGGTGGGCTACTACCTGATGTACTCCAGCAGCGAGGGCGGCTTCCTGCCGAGCCTGGGCTTCCTGATCGGCGCCGAGAACAGCGTCGATGCAGTGCTCTCCGGTGACGCGGATGCCCCCTACTACTCCATGCGCTCCGACTTCTTCTTCCAGGTGGTGTTCGTGGCCACCGCCATGTCCATCGTCTCCGGTGCCGTGGCCGAACGGATGAAGCTGTGGGCCTTCCTCGCCTTCGCCGTGGTGATGACCGCGGTCATCTACCCGATCTCCGGCTACTGGACCTGGGGCGGTGGTTGGCTCGATGCGGTCGGCTACTCCGACTATGCCGGTTCCGGCATCGTGCACCTGGCGGGTGCCGCCGCGGCCCTGGCCGGCGTGCTGATCCTCGGCCCGCGCAAGGGCAAGTACGGCAAGGATGGCACCATCTACGCCATTCCCGGCGCCAACCTGCCCCTGGCCACCCTGGGCACCTTCATCCTGTGGATGGGCTGGTTCGGCTTCAATGGCGGCTCCGAGTTGAAGATGTCCGACGCCCTCTCCGCCAACAACGTGGCCCAGGTGTTCGTCAACACCAATGCCGCGGCCGCCGGTGGCGTCATCGCCGCCCTGATACTGGCCAAGCTGTGGTTCCGCAAGGCCGACCTGACCATGGCCCTGAACGGCGCCCTGGCCGGCCTGGTGGCCATCACCGCCGAGCCGCTGGCGCCCTCGGCGTTCGGCGCCATGCTGATCGGTGCCGTGGGTGGCGCCCTCGTGGTGGCCTCCATCGTCAGCCTCGACAAGCTTAAGCTCGACGATCCGGTCGGCGCCATCTCGGTGCACGGCGTGGTGGGCATCTGGGGCGTGCTGGCGGTGCCGCTCTCCAACGGAGACACGAGCTTCGGCGCCCAGATCATCGGTGTCCTCGGCATCTTCATCTGGGTGTTCGTGGCCAGCCTGATCGTGTGGCTGATCCTCAAGGCCGTGATGGGCGTGCGGGTCAGCGAAGAGGAAGAGTACGAAGGGGTCGATCTGGCCGAGTGCGGCCTGGAAGCCTACCCCGAGTTCCGCGTGGCCAACGTCAACGGCGGGGGGTTCGGCCGCGGCGCCAGCGGTCATGTGGCGCACCCCAGACCCCAGCCGCATGCCGAATAACCTCACGTGTCTTCACGCACTTGCCAAGGCCCCCTACGGGGGCCTTTTTTATTCCCCCCCTCCGCGGTGTATGCTTGGACACCATGAGCGCTACTAGCATGATGGCCCCGGCCATCGACACCCGGACAGGACGAGGACAGCAACCATGAAACTGGTGACCGCCATCATCAAACCCTTCAAGCTCGACGACGTGCGGGAATCCCTTTCCGAGATCGGCGTCCAGGGCATCACCGTCACCGAGGTCAAGGGCTTCGGTCGCCAGAAGGGGCACACCGAGCTCTATCGCGGTGCCGAGTATGTGGTCGACTTCCTGCCCAAGGTCAAGCTCGAGGTCGCCGTGGACGAGGAGATGGCCGAGAAGGTGATCGATGCCATCACCCAGGTGGCCAATACCGGCAAGATCGGCGACGGCAAGATCTTCGTCACCCCGCTGGAGCAGGTGATCCGTATCCGTACCGGTGAAACCGGCAAGGACGCGGTCTGACAGCTGGAAGGCAGCCTAAATAGAACCGCCTCCGTGGCAAGGCCACGGAGGCGGTTTTCTTACAGCTTCAAGCTTCCAGCCGCGTAGCGGCGCTCTTCCAGCTCCCGGCGAAGCCGGGGATCATTTTTCGACGAAGGCGCGCTCGATCACATAGTCGCCGGGCTCGCCCATGCGCGGCGAGATGTTGAAGCCCAGTTCGTCGAGCAGGCCGCTGGTCTCGTCGAGCATCGCCGGGCTGCCGCAGATCATCGCCCGGTCCTGCTTGGGATCGAGCGGCGGCAGGCCGGTATCCTCGGCGAGCTTGCCGCTGCGGATATGGTCGGTGAGGCGCCCCATGGTATGGAACTCCTCGCGGGTCACCGTCGGGTAGTAGACCAGCTTCTCGGCGATCTCCTCGCCCAGGTACTCGTGTGCCGGCAGCTCCTTGGAAATGAAGTCGGCATAGGCGAGCTCGCTGACGGTGCGCACGCCGTGGATCAGCACGATCTTCTCGTAGCGCTCGTATGCTTCCGGATCCTGGATCAGGCTCATGAAGGGCGCCAGGCCGGTACCGGTAGAGAGCAGGTAGAGATTGCGCCCCGGCAGCAGGTCATCGGTGACCAGGGTGCCGGTGGGCTTGCGGCTGACCATGATATGGTCACCCACCTTGAGGTGCTGGAGCCGCGAGGTCAGGGGGCCGTCCGGCACCTTGATGCTGAAGAACTCCAGATGGTCCTCGTAGTTGGGGCTGGCGATGGAGTAGGCGCGCATCAGCGGCTTGCCGTCCACCTCGAGGCCGATCATCACGAACTGGCCGTTCTTGAAGCGCAGGCTACGCTCGCGGGTGGTACGGAAGCTGAACAGGGTGTCGTTCCAGTGGTGAACACTGAGTACCTCTTCAAGGGCGAATTTGCTCATGCCGGCTCCTTTGATATTCCATTGGCGAATAAATGCGCCGCGTAATCTGTGTAAGCAATTCTAAGAGGTCGCTTGATATCTGTTAAATGGATTATGTGGATAACCCATATCTATACTACAGATACAAAGCCCCGGGAGCCCCGCCATGCGCTACACCCTGCGTCAGCTGGAAGTCTTCGTCGCCGTCGCCCAGCACGAGAGCGTCTCCCACGCCGCCCGTGCCCTGGCCCTCTCCCAGTCGGCGGCGAGCACTGCCCTGGCCGAGCTGGAGCGGCAGTTCGACTGCCAGCTGCTGGATCGCATCGGCAGGCGGCTGAAGCTCAATGCCCTGGGCTTCCAGCTACTGCCCAAGGCGGTGGCCCTGCTCGATCGCGCCGAGGAGGTCGAGGAGCTCCTGCGCGGCCAGCAGGGGGTGGGCTCGCTGGATGTGGGCGCCACCCTGACCATCGGCAACTACCTGGCGACCCTGCTGATCAGCGACTTCATGCAGCGTCACCCGGGGAGCCGGGTGCGTCTCTCGGTACGCAACACCCGCGCCATCATCGACAGCGTGCGCCACCATGAGCTCGACCTGGGGCTGATCGAGGGGCAGTGCGAGGACGATGACGTGATCACCCAGCCCTGGGTGGAGGACGAACTGGCGGTGTTCTGTTCGCCCCGCCATCCCCTGGCCGGGGCCGGCAGGGTGGAGCTGGACCGGCTGCTGCGCGAGGCCTGGATCATGCGCGAGCAGGGTTCCGGTACTCGCCTGACCCTGGAGCAGGCCGCCCGCCACCGACGCGGGCGCTTCAATATCCTGCTCGAACTGGAACATACCGAGGGCATCAAGCGGGCGGTGGAGTCGGGGCTCGGCATTGGCTGCGTGTCGAAACTGGCGCTGCGCGATGCCTTTGGGCGTGGCAGCCTGGTGGCGATCCCCACCCCGGAGCTCGACCTGAGCCGTCAGTTCAGCTTCATCTGGCACCGCCACAAGTACCTGGCCACCGGCATGCGCGAGTTCCTGCGGCTGTGCCGGCAGATGACCGAAGGCATCCGGCGCAGCGACCAGATCGACCTGCCTCACTACTCCTGACGCCCCGCCTCAGGCGGGCTCAGCGACCCGGGGACGGCCGGAGGGCAGGGCCGGCGCCGACGTCTCGCGAGCCTTCAGGGTGAAGCCGCCCACCAGTTCTGCAAGGCGGTCGGCCTGGTCCTGGAGTTGCTCGGCGGCGGTGGTGGACTCCTCCACCAGGGCGGCGTTCTGCTGGGTCATGCGGTCCAGCTCGGAGACCGCCACGTTGACCTGGCCGATGCCATCGCTCTGCTCGCCGGTGGCGGCAGTGATCTCTGCCAGGACATCGGCCACCCGGGTCACGCTCTCCACCATCTCGTCCATGGTCTGGCCGGCCTCCTTCACCTGAGCCGCGCCCGCCTCGGTGCGTTCCACCGAGGTGTCGATCAACCCCTTGATCTGCTTGGCCGCCTCGGCCGAGCGGCTGGCCAGCTGGCGGACCTCGCCGGCCACCACCGCGAAGCCGCGACCCTGCTCGCCGGCCCGGGCCGCCTCCACCGAGGCGTTGAGCGCCAGCAGGTTGGTCTGGAAGGCGATGCCGTCCATCACGGTGACGATCTCGCCGATCTGTCGGGAGGAGTCGGTGATGCCCTGCATGGTCGCCACCACCTGGCCGACCGCCTCGCCACCGCGGCGCGCCACCTGGGTGGCGGACTCGGCCAGGCCGTTGGCCTGGCGGGAGGACTCGGCGGTGTGCTCCACGGTGCTGGTGATCTCCTCCATGGAGGCGGAGGTCTGCTGCAGGCTGGAGGCGGCGGTCTCGGTGCGCCGCGACAGGTCCTGGCCGCCCTGGGTGATCTCGGTAGCGGCCACGCGCACCGACTCGCTGCTGTTGCGGACGTCGAGCAGGACGCCGTTGACCTTGTCGGCGAAGGCGTTGAACTGGGTGGCCAGCTGCGCCGTCTCGTCGCGGCCGCGCACCGGCAGGCGGCGGGTGAGGTCACCGTCGCCGGAAGCGATGTCGCGCATCCGCTCGGCCAGGCGGCGCAGCGGCCGAGCGATGCTGCCGCCCACCAGCCAGCTCGCCAGCAGGCCCAGGCCGGCCACAAGCAGCCCCACCAGGGTCATGCCCCAGAGGTCGGCGCGGCGCTGGTCGGCGAGCTGGGCCTCGAGGTCGTGGAGGCCGGCCAGCACCGCGGCCTCGGGCAGACGGACACTCAGCACCCAGGAGGTGTCGGTGTCGCCCAGGGTGAAGGGCCGGTAGAGCTCGAAGCGGTCGGCCGTCTCATTGAAACGGTACACCGTCTCGCCATCCCGGGCCGCCGCCAGCGGCGCCTGCGTCGATTCGTCGAGGGTCTCGGTGGCCAACTCGCCCAGCGCGGACTGGCGGGCGGTGGATGCCGCCACCACGCCCCTCGAGGCGATCAGGTCCATCTCGCCGACGCCGCCGTACAGGCCCTGGTTGGCCTCGTCGAGCATGCCCTGGAGGAAGTCCACGTCCAGGTCCACCCCGGCGATGCCGCGGAACTCGCCGTCGACCAGGATGGGAACGTTGAAGGAGGTGACCAGCAGCCGCTCGCCGCCGTAGTCATAGTAGTGGGGATCGATGATGCAGGTGCGGCGGGTCTCCCGCGGGCAGAGGTAGTATTCGCCCTTGCGGATGCCTTGGGCATTTCGTGCCTCGTTCTCCATGCTGTCGCCCAGCGGCAGGACCTCGAGGTCGCCCTCGCCGGTGCGGTACCACCAGGGCATGAAGCGGCCACTGCCGTCGTAGCCGCCGTCGGTCTTGCCGGCATGGAGGGCATCGGGGCCGAAGGCGTCGGGCTCCCAGCCGATGAAGGCGTCCAGCAGCGCGGGGGTCTCGACCACCTTGTCGCGCACCAGGCTGGAGAGTTCGCGGCGGCCCAGGGTCAGCCGGGGGCGGCCCCGGTCGTCGCTTTTCCCCATCAGGGCGTTGGTGTCGGCCAGGCCCTGGGCCACCGCCAGCGCCTGCTCGAGCTGGCGACGGATCTCCTGGGTGCGGGCATCGGCCAGGGCCCTGAGCCGCTGCTCGGCGTTGGCTTCGAGCAGCTCGCCAGTGCGCTCCGCCACCAGCGCCTGGGAGCGGGAAGCGGCCAGGGTGGCATAGCCGACCAGCACCGCCACCACGGCCAGGATGCACAGCCCCACCAGCAGGGCGACATGGGTACGCAGCGACTTAAAGCGCATGGCCGGCCTCCTCGTTCAGGATGAGGAAGCCGACTCGGGCAAGGCCCGTCCAGGGAAGGAGAAGGACGTCGAGACGGGGCGGGCAAGCCACAGCAAGGGTCAGGGGAAAGATCGTCATGGAAGGCTCTCACGAATAGGGGCAGAGTTCTCGTTTTGGTGACGCGGCGAAGCCGCGTCATGCCCCTATCGGCACAATGCCTTGATGACTTGACCCCCGGGACGCGGCTACCGTCCCCGGTGTCGTCGGGCGATCAGCGCAGGTCGCTCACCGCCTCCTGGATATCGCCGAGGCTGGCCTTGGAGAGGTCCTTGGACAGGGTGTGAATGACCAGCTTGGTGGTCGGGCCATCGAGCTTGTCACGCAACAACCCCAGGAAACGCGGCGGGGCCACCATGATCAACTTCTTCATGCTATTGTCGACCCGGGCCCGGTAGAGGCGATCGGCGACTTCCTTGGCGAAGATGGTCTCTTCATGCTGCGAGGCTGAGTTTTCCTCCCCGGAGGAGCGCGACATCGTCGACATCGACTCGTGGACATCGGCACCGTTATCGGTCACCAGGTCGCCCTCGTGCAACCGCCCTGCGGCATGCAACAGGCTGTCATGCTCTACCAGCTTGAGCGCATCGCGGGTGAAGATCCGCGCCCGCGCTGCATCGGCCACCACGATATAGGTTGTCATAGCAACTCCTTGATGCTGGTTGAATGGGCGAAGCCAAACCCCGGACACCACGCTTTCGCCTCTCATTCAACATTGGCAAGCCCACCCCCGCTGGTCAACCCGGCAGCGGCCGTCACAAGAGGTGACTGCAGCCTGCCCGGAACTGGGGTAGGATTCCGCCTTGTCGGTAAGGATACCGACCCGACTCATCATGACGATGTGCATCCTCCGGGAGGACCCCCGATGCGACAGTTGCTGTTTCCCCGCCGCCCCCTGGCCCGCGCCACCCTGCTGAGCTGCCACCTGCTGCTGCAGCTCGGCCTGCTCGCCGGCGCCGCCCTGTGGCTGGCACCCCGTACCCCCTGGCTCGCCCCGGTCGACTGGGCCAGTGCCTGGCCGGCGCTCGCGCTGGGTGGCGGCGCCTGGCTGCTGGCCGCCGTGGGCCTGCGCCTGCTCGCCGAGCTGTGGTTGCTGCCCCACCACCTGGCCGGCCCGCGTCCCGGCTTCGCCCCGGGGGCCGTGGTCACCCGTTCCTTCGAGCGCCGCCCGGCGGTTCACGCCGAGGAGGCCGCCTGGACCAGCGAGGCGCGCCCGCTCGAGACCGGGGACGGCATCCTCGGCAACGCCAGGGTGACGCGCCCCGCCGAGCGTCTGCGCCCCCGCAGCGCCAGCAACGAGCCGACCCTCGACCTGGCCGCCAGCGGCGTCGCCGAAGCCCCCTCGTCCAGGGAGCCTCGACTCTAGCAGCCTGCCGATGTGCCCCATGCCGGAACCTTGGCGGTGGAGCCGTAGGTGACGATGACAGCGGGGAGTCAGGGATTCCGCAAGCGGCGCAAGGCGTGCAGCACCAAGACGGCAAAGGCCGCGCCCAGACCGTTGGCGAGGATGTCGTGCCCGTCGCCGCCGCTGCGGCCGGGCACCGGAATCTGGGCATACTCGATGGCGATGCCGTAGAGCACGGCGACAGCGAAGGCGATCGGCAGGCGCACCCCGGCCAGCCCCATGAGCCCCGCCAGGCCGGCGTAGCCGACGAAGTGGTTGGCCTTGTCCCAGGGCAGGCGGTCGGGCATCTCGCTGCCCGGGGTCAGGCTGCCCAGCGCGATGGCGATCGCCCCCAGAACGGCCAGCGCCGCCCACAGGCGGCGCCACTTTCTATCCTCACCCCAGGCCAGCCGTCGCCACCACTCAGCCATGCTGGATCTGGCGATGGTAAGCCGGGCTCAGCTCGTGCAGGGCCTCCATGAAGGCCGTGACACGGTCCGGGTCGGTGAACTGGCTGATGCCATGGCCCAGGTTGAAGACGTGCCCCGGCCCCGCCCCGAAGCTGTCGAGGGTGCGCGCCACCTCGGCACGGATGGCCGTGGGGCGGGCGAACAGCACGTTGGGGTCCAGGTTGCCCTGCAGGGCGACGCGGTGCCCGACCCGGGCCCGCGCCTCGGAGAGCTCCGTGGTCCAGTCCAGCCCCAGGGCATCGGCCCCGGCCGTGGCCATGTCCTCGAGCCACTGCCCGCCGTTCTTGGTGAACAGGATCACCGGCACGCGCTTGCCCTCGTGATCGCGGATCAGGCCGGCGACGATCTGCTCCATGTAGCGCAGCGAGAACTCCAGGTAGGCCGGCGTGGAGAGCACGCCGCCCCAGGTGTCGAAGATCTGCACGGCCTGGGCGCCGGCACGGATCTGGGCATTCAGGTAGTCGGTGACCGCATGGGCCAGCGTATCGAGCAGCTGGTGCATGGTGTCCGGCGTGTCGTAGAGCATCGCCTTGACGTGGCGGAAGTCCTTGCTCGAGCTGCCCTCGACCATGTAGGTGGCCAGCGTCCAGGGGCTGCCGGAGAAGCCGATCAGCGGCACGCGGCCGTTCAGCTCGCGGCGGATGGTGGAAACCGCCCGCATCACGTAGTCCAGGTCACGCTCGGCATCGGGAACGGCCAGCGCCTCGACGTCCGCGGTGGTGCGCACCGGCTTGCGGAATTTCGGGCCCTCGCCGGTCTCGAAGTAGAGCCCCAGCCCCATGGCATCGGGGATGGTCAGGATGTCCGAGAACAGGATGGCCGCATCCAGCGGGTAGCGCTCCAGCGGCTGCAGGGTGACCTCGCAGGCGAGCTCGTGGTTGCGGCAGAGGTCCATGAAGTCACCGGCCGCGGCGCGGGTGGCGCGGTACTCCGGCAGGTAGCGGCCGGCCTGGCGCATCATCCACACCGGCGTGCGGTCCACCGGCTGACGCGCCAGGGCGCGCAGAAAGCGATCGTTCTTGAGTTCCATGCGGGCGGTTATCCACGGAAAATGTGGGCCTCATTGTACCCGAACATCGGCCCCCGGACATCGCGACCCGGGCGACAACCGTGAGCCCGTCGCGCCTTCCTGCTAGAATGGCGCTCCACCTGCCGGCACTGCCGTGGTCTGACACCGAGGTTACCCGTGACGATCCGATTCATCGCCGCCTCCCGGCTGCCCACCCCCTGGGCCACCTTCACCATGCATGGCTTCGAAGACGAGGCCACCGGCAAGGATCATATCGCCCTGACGCTGGGTGATGTGGCCGATGGCGAGCCGGTTCTGGGACGGGTGCACTCCGAGTGCCTGACGGGAGACGCGCTGTTCTCGATGCGCTGCGACTGCGGCTACCAGTTGCAGGAGGCGCTCAAGCGCATCGCCGACGAAGGGCGCGGCGTGCTGCTCTACCTGCGTCAGGAGGGCCGCGGCATCGGCCTGCTCAACAAGATCCGCGCCTACCACCTGCAGGACCAGGGCGCCGACACCGTCGAGGCCAACGAGCAGCTGGGCTTCGGCGCCGACCTGCGCCGCTACGACCTCTGCGTCCCGATGCTCGACCACCTGGGCGTCAGCGGCCTCCGGCTGATGACCAACAACCCGCGCAAGGTCGATGCCCTGACCAAGGCCGGGGTCACCGTGGCGGAACGAGTACCGCTGACCACGGGTCTCAACCCTCATAACGAACAGTATCTGTCCACCAAGGCCGGCAAGCTCGGCCACATGATGGCGTTGGGCGACTTCACCCAGGCCAGTGACGTGGATATCGAACGCAAGCCCTGAACCGATGGCCGGTGTCGGGGCCACTCCGGATCATGGAGGAGACCCCCATGACTCCCCCAACGTCGCGAGGCGAGCACCACTACGGCGTCATCGAGGAGTTGCTGCACAGCATCAGCCACGGCATCGGCGCCGTCCTCAGCCTGGCCGGAGGCACGGTGCTGATCGTCCTGGCCAGCCTGGGCGCCCAGATCGACCCCTGGAAGATCGTCGGCATCAGCCTCTATGGCACCACCCTGGTGCTGCTCTATACCTCCTCGACCCTCTACCACGGCGTCCGCCACCCGCGGCTGAAGCGCCTGTTCCAGCTGCTCGACCACTGCGCCATCTACCTGTTGATCGCCGGCACCTACACCCCCTTCCTGCTGGTCAACATGCGCGGCACCACCGGCTGGACCCTGTTCGCCATCGTCTGGTCCCTGGCGCTGGGCGGCATCGCCTGCAAGCTGCTCTGGCCCCACCGCTTCGCCGTGCTGCGCGTGACGATCTATCTGGTGATGGGCTGGCTGGTCGTCTTCGCCGGCGACGAGCTGGCGGCGAGCCTCTCGTCGACCGGCATCGCCCTGCTGGTCGCCGGCGGCATCACCTATACCCTCGGCGTGGTCTTCTATGCGATCCAGGCGATCCCCTTCAACCACGCCATCTGGCACCTGTTCGTCCTCGGTGGCAGCACCTGTCACTATTTCGCGATCTACGCCGCCGTGCTGCCCTTCGAGGCCTGAGGCGCCTCACGCCACCCCGGCCGCCTGCTGCTCACGCTCGACGGCCCTGGCCAGCGCAGGCCGCGACACGCAGCGTTGGCGATAGGCCACCAGCGACTCCGGCAGGCGGTGCTTGAACTTCACGCCCCAGCTCAGGGTATGGCCCATCAGCAGGTCCGCCACGGTAAAGCGCTCCCCCACCAGCCAGCCCTCGCCGTCGAAGCGCCGCTCCAGCGCCGCCAGGGCCCGCTGGAACTCCCAGGCCGCGGTGGGCAGCACCGCCGGCACCCGCTGCTCGCTCGGCAGGGCGAACGTGTGCTTGGCCTGGGTCCAGAGCGGTTGTTCGAGCTCGCCGATCACGAAGCTCAGCCACTGATCGACCCGGGCCCGGTCCTCGACCGAGGCCGGCAGCAAGCCGCCCGGCTCGCCATGGCGTTCGGCCAGGTAGCGACAGATCGCCGAGGACTCGAACAGCGTCAGCTCGCCATCCTGAAGCACCGGCACCTTGCCGTCGGGATGGCGCACCAGGTGCGCCTCGCCCTGCCCCTCGCCGGCCATCATGTCGACATGATGGTAGTCATACTCGAGCCCCAGCTCCTCGAGGGTCCAGGCCACCCGCAGCGAACGGGACGAGGGAAAGCCGTACAGCGTGATCATCTTGGTCACTCCTTCGACGTGACAAACGAGGCAACAAGCCGGTGTCGTTACGCTAGCAGCGTACCGGACGCTCGGGAACCATGCGCTATCAGACTGTAGAGCGACAATCAGACCAACGCCCCTCGACACCGCAACCGCTCCAGCCGCGCGTAGAGGTACTCGGTGAAGAAGCCGTGCATCAGGAAGCGCTGGCTCAGGTTCCAGGGGCCGACCAGGTAGTGCGGGTACTTGTTGTAGGCCATCTCGGCCAGGCTCGGGTCGCCGATCAACTGGCCGATGCGGATCGCGATCGACTGGTCGAGATTGAAGCCGTTGATGGCATCACGGTACTCCTCGCGGGTCAGCAGCAGGCAGAACAGGCACATGAACAGCGCGTGGGCGCTCTCGAAGTCCAGCACCTGGGTGCGCTTGCGCGGCGTCTCGCCAGCCTCCCCCTCCAGCGGGCGCCAGTGCCGCCAGCTGATGGCGTGCGGCGACAGCGGCGCCGCGGGAGGCCGCCAGTGGCCCAGTTCCTCGATGACCCGGAACAGCTCCTGGTCGTGCTTGACGAAGCTGGCGTCGAGCATGTCGTCGATACCGGTGGGGTAGAGCGTCAGGGGTTCGACCTCGAGCTCCTCGCTGTTGTCGATGAGGAAGTTGAGGATATTGGATTCGGTGGCGAAGTGGCGCAGGATCAGCCGGTTGGCGTGCGGGCTGACGAAGTGGGTGCAGAAGGCGCAGATCAGTCGCTGCAGCAGCCCATGGGCGCGGAACTGGGGCAGCGGCAGGCGCTTCACGAACCAGATCAGGTGCAGCAGCATCGCCAGCAGGAACTGCAGCAGCGGGCGCAGCGACCAGCGCGTCGGGGTCTCGATATCGTTCAGCCACAGCCGCACCGCCTCGGGTTCGATGGGCAGGGAGTCGTCGACTGCCAGGGCCCGCAGGAAGGGGCTGCGGGGCCTGTTCCCGGTGTCATCCATGGTCGATCTCCTCCAGCTGCAGGGCATAGAGCCGCGCCACCACCCGTGCGGTGCGCAGGATCGACCGCAGGTCGCGCTGCGTGCGGCACACCCGGTCGATCAATGCGTAGAGCTTGTCCAGGTGGGCGTCGTCGTTCTCGCCGTGGTAGCGCATGAAGCGGGTGTAACGGCCATCGCCGTCGGTGGCCTCGTCGATCCGTCGGGCCCAGTCACCGGCCATCTTCTGGCCCAGCCCCTCGATGATCCACATGGCGCCGATCAGGTCGACGGGGTTGGGCTGGCTGGCGCGGTACATCATGAAGGCGTGCAGCGCCTCGCTGCCGGCATTGCGCTGCGCTTCCCGGATCTCGTCCGGCTCACCGCCCGCGGCGACGAAGTCGGCTTCCAGCATCTCGTAGTCGCGGTGCTCCTCCCGGGCGTGGCCGATCACCTCCGAGCGCACATCGGCGAAGTCGCGGTCGAAACTCGAGGCCCCGCGGGTGATCCAGCGTGCCCCTTCGACCACCTGCTGGCGCAGATGCAGCAACAGGGTGCGGTAGTCCGCCCGGGTGAACCTGCCGCGCTCCAGACGCTGGATCACCGGCACCCGGCCCAGCTGGCGCTCGAAATCGAACCAGACGCGCATCAGGCCCTGAAGACACTCCTGCCCCACCCGGGTGGTGACCTTGCTTTCCATGGCTACTCCTCCACGACCGTCAGTTGCATGTAGACGTTATTGAACCGGCCGCTCTCCGGCACCATGCACAGGAGGGTGTCCCCGGCCCGGTAGGGCCGGGTGCGGCGGAACTCGTCGAGCATGATGAACAGCGAGGCGCAGCCGGTATTTCCCCGGGTATAGAGGTTGGTGTACCACTTCGCTTCGGGAATGGCCGCCCCGGCCTGGGTCAACATGTCGAAGATCCTGCCGCGGAAATAGTGCGACGAATAATGGCAGAGCACATGGTCGACCCTGTCCACCTCGACCCGCCCCTCGTCGATCAGCCGCAGCAGCCCGTCGACGCCGAGCTTGACGATGTTGTCGAGCAGGCGGACATCCTGGCGGATCAGCAGGGCCCCGGCGGCCTCCGCCTCGGCGTAGGTGGGGAAGTCCTGCCAGCTCCTGGCCTCGCCGGCGGCGGCCGCCTGGCCGACGCTCATGCACACCGGATAGGCATCGGCGTGGGAGAACCCGCGAATCCAGTCGATGCGAAAGCAGCGCTGGCGCGGGACGTTTTCCAGCAGCAGGGCACCCGCGCCGTCCGACAGCATCCAGCGCAGGAACTCGGCATTGAAATCGACCTCCTCCGCCACCGCCTCGTAGCGGCTGGCCTTGAACAGGCGCGACGCCAGCTCGCTGGCGACCACCAGGGCGTTGGCGTGCTCGCCGGCCTTGAGGCCGGTGTAGGCGGCCTTCAGCGCCATCATGCTGCTCGAGCAGATGCCGTGGCTGCTGTGCAGCTCCACGCCGGACACGCCCAGCTGCGCCTGCACCATGCTGCCGAAACCGGGCAGCACCAGGTCGCCCTGGCTGGTGGCCACGCTCAGCATGTCGAGCCGCGACTTGCCCAGGTAACCCTGGTCGAGACACGCCTGACCGGCACGCGCCGCCATTTCGCTATTGCTGATGGTGGTGTTGTGGTCGGCATCGATGGCGTAGTGGCGCTGCCGGATGCCGTTGGACTGCAGGATCCGACGCTTGAGGCGGCTCGGCTTGCCGTTGACCAGGCCGAGCACCGCCTCGATCCGTTCGTTGTCCACGGGGTCGCCCGGCAGATAGTGCCCGGTGCTGGTGATATAGACGCTCACGAGTGTTGGCTCCCGTGCTTCAGGGCATGGCGCAGACAGCGCAGGTTCTCTTCCAGGTAGGGAAAGACGCACAGCAGCGCCATGAACGTCAGGTAGTAGGGCAGGTAGCGCTCCCCGCCATGGGGCACGTCCAGGGGCACCAGCTGCAACTGGCCCTGCCAGGCGAAGGTCACCAGGTCCACCACCACCGGCCAGTTGATGACCATGATCATCGCCAGCATGTAGAGCGGCAGGCTGGCCAGGTAGCTGTGGGCGTGCATTTCCCAGATGCTGATACGCCGGCGCGGCGCCGCATAGTGAACGTCCCAGTGGGCCACCGCCTCATGCAGCACCCAGGCCAGCAGGCAGATCAGCAGGACCAGGACATTGATGCGGAAGAGCAGGCAGACAATGATGGGGATACCGACCTGAAGGCCCATCAACGAATGCATCAGCGACTCCTTCAGGCCCGACGTCTCCTCGATGCGGGTGGCCCGGTGACAGCACCAGTCGGCAAAGCCGGCGAGCCCCCACAGGGGCAGGAAGACGTACAACAGCACATGGATCAGCAGTACCTGGGTATCCATGGGACGTCCCTCGGGTTCGGCACGATGGAGGGTGGTCTTGCATGGCGCCGGGGTTTCATGGAAGATGTTGGGAAACGGTGTTCGATAACCATCTTAGCCAAGCACCGGGCTTTTGCAAGGGCCGATCGAAGATGAACAGTGCACCCCGGAACGCCAGCCGCCAGACACGCCAGGACAGGGCCGGTAGCGAGACGAGCGCCAGGGACCGCTACCCCGATGCGCTGCGCGCCGGGGCGCTGCTGGTGGTGGTGTTCGGCCACTGGATCGCCACCCTGCCCCGGCTCGAAAACGGGCTGATGACCTCGACCGACCACCTGCTGCTGGTGTGGACGGGCGCCGGCGTGCTCACCTGGGTGCTGCAGGTCGTCCCGCTGTTCGTGTTCGTCTCGGCCGCGGTGAGCGCGGACGGCGCCCAGCGCCGGCTGGAACAGGGCCATCGCCAACTGCACTGGTGGGCGGGCCGGGCGCTGGGGCTCGCTCGCCCCACCGTCACCTACCTGGCGGTGCTGGTGGCCTTCGTCATCCTCGCTGCCTATACCGGGGGCCGGCTGCTCGGCCCCCTCAACCACTCGCTGACCGTTCATCTGTGGTTCCTGATGATGCTGCTGGGGGTGCAGGCGCTGCTGCCGCTCAGCGTCTGGGCCGATCGCCGCTGGGGGCTCAAGGCCGTGGCGGGCCTGCTGCTGATCGCCGCCACGGTCGACGTCCTGCGCGCCGGCCTCGCAACGCCCGCCGACCTGCTGGAGCTGGGCACACGGGTCACCGGCAACGGCGGCGGCATCGGCTGGCTCAACGCCGCCGTCGTCTGGCTGCTGCCGCAGCAGCTCGGCATCGCCTGGAAGCGCGGCCGCTTCTCCGGCCTGGGCACCGGCCTCGCCCTGTTGCTGCTGGGGCTGCTGTGGCTGGCCGCCGCGGTGGCCTCCGGCTACCCCGTCGCCATGGTCGATGGCGCGTTCGGCGCCCCCAGCAACCTGCTGCCGCCGACCCTGGCCCTGGTGGGCGTGATGTGGGTCCAGGTGGGCGCGGTGCTCGCCTGCGAAGGCCCGGTGCGGCGCCTGCTGGAGCGCCGCCGGGTCGACAGGATGGTGACGATCCTCGGCGCCCTGGGCATGCCGCTCTATCTCTGGCACAAGCTCGCCGAACTGCCGGCGGCCTGGCTGGGCGAGCGCCTCGGCCTGCCCATCGACGCCGGCATACCCGGGGAAGTGGGCTTCTGGCTCGGCCGCCTGTGGTGGATCCTGCTGTGCATCGTGGCCGTCGCCCCGGTGATGGTCGCGGTGGTGACCTTCGAGATGAGCCGCAAGCGCGACGTGGTCTCGGCCACCGGCACCCCGGCGATTCTGGCCGGGGGCGCGGCGCTACTGGGCGGCATCATCGTCAGCCTGGCACTCGGCGCCCTGCCCGGCGCCATCGTCGGCCTGGCCGGCGTGGCCGCCGCCTCCTGGCTGCTGCGCGCCCATCCGCAGCCGATGCGAGAGTCATAGTCCCCACCCGCGCCAACAGGAGCCCTCAACCACGCAGCAGGCGGGTCATTCCTTCCGACTGGAGCCTTATTAGAGGGCAGAAGAATAATGAGACCTTGGGGAAACCCGGGTGACGATTAGATCGGTGGCAGACTCGAAACTCCCTGAACATTCGCAAAAGTCAGCTTTGGATCGTCAGCTGCTTCAGCCATTCCATCAGAGTTGACTAAAGTTATCCACTCGGCCAAATGCAGCCACAGTGCTGGGTGAGGTGTTGTAGGAGGTCGCTTTAGCGCGCGACTAAGGGCATCCGAATTCTACAACATCGGAATTTTTCTTCTCAATTCCAGGAGGGTTCAATTTCTGCCAACTGCCATCCAGATAGCGCCACTCATACCAATATATTAGAGATTGATAAAAGTCAGGCCTCGGCCATAAGCGGTCTTTCAGCGAGAGCTGATATAACGGAGGCCGCGATAACCTGCGAGCGGCCCCCTGGCGTCGAAGCTACCACGACCAGGCCGCGGAGCGGAGGTGGTAGACCACCACCGCAGCGCAGCAGCCGCTCCCGCCAATGTCGCAGACGGCACCTGGGCCGTTCGTCTGGTTCATCGCGATGTTAGCCGGCCGGCTCGGTTGCCGTTTTTTCGCTCGCCCACCAAGCGCTTCCGCCTTGGTGAACCTCCCACAGTCGGGTAATCGCCTCGTTGTGAAACCCTCGAACGAAGATGCGGTGCCCAGGAGCGATCGGAGGAGGGAACTGGATGTCGCGCGCGAGGGAGGTCACCAACTCCCCGCAAGCACTAATGGTGCCGAACACAACGTGCGCCAGGAGCGGACGCAAGGAGACAAGGTTGTCGTTGTAGCGATGCTCGTCGGTCCACACGCTAAATTCGGATATGCCCTTCGCTTTTCTATGCACGCACCATCCTCGCTCGGTGTCGTACACCGGCGTGAGCGACCCCGCACTCTTGTTCCCGTGAATGATGCCATCACGAGCATTCAGGATCTGAATGAAGAACGGGGCCACCTTTTCGTAGGTGGAAGCTAGCGCCGGCGTGAAGCCGTTTGCCTCCATGAGCTCCGCTTGCGTACGAGGTTGCTTGCGTTCCTTTAGAACCACTTTCGTGAAGGACTCCTTCGGACGGCGCTTCCTTCGATTCGCTTCTTCATCGACAAGCTGGATGTGCTTATCCCAGATGGAGGCAATCGCGAACTGAAGCAGGTCGAAGACGCTGCGGGATAGGACGAAAAGATACTCAAGTTCAGTTGCGACGAAAGCCGTTCCACCGATCCCCAGGGTTTCCCGAACCTCAAAGAAGTGGTCGATTTTCGCGACCGAAGTCGCCAGGTTGTGAAAGTCGTCGATGATGGCGGAGATTGTTGGGTAGACGTCGGGCCAACCAGCGTGCTGCCACATGAAGTCAACGAACGGAATCAACAAGTCCGACTGGGATGCGGGCTCCTTCGCCACGTAGTCAATGTGTGCGGCATCAGCCGGTCGGAGGTGCATGAGGCCACGATCGCCCTCCGGTACCCACAGGTGCCACTCTTCGCCGTCCCAGAACGGCATAAGGTGGGCGACGCGCCCATGGAGAGCGGAGGCATCCAGGTACGGGATGTCCGCGAGGCTGCAGAATGGAGGTTGCTTGGAGGCCATCAGGAGGCAAGGTCCGGCTAACGTCAAGGTTTATCTGCGAGCCGAGCGCGCAGTGCGAGGACCGTCCACTGGAACCTGTCGTTGTACGTCGCTGCAATCGTGGTAATCATGGGATCAGACCATCTTCATCTAGTTCACCTATGATCTTGCCGTCGGCATTCCGTACGGCGTCGTAAAGAATTTCTGCTGCTTTACTAGCCGAGAGGTTCGAGGGGTAGTCCATAAGAACGGCAACGATTCTTTGATAGACCTGACTCTGGGAAACGCTGCGGTCTGCGGAAAATTTTGAGCCCAGCGAAAAAATTGTCCGGAAGCAGCGCCTTATTGGGCAAAAATCATCATTTATAGCAAACACCCAGATCATCTTTAAGAGAACTCATGCTTATTGTTACTAAGTTATCAATAATGTTTCCAACGAGGAATTGGGTTGCTGGATCAATAGACTCATTTCTCATGAAGTATGCTTGACGGGTGATGTGAAAAAACACCTGAGAGGGAAGGCCTCCCTTCGGATTAACAACCAGTGGATCAGATGTTGAAGAGTTTTTAAACTCTTCTCTCACAGCCTTCATGTAAGCGTTTAGAGAAATACTAAACATTTCGTGCAATGCACTATCAAACGGTTTTCCTTGAGGGTCACGCATTCTTCGAAGGCCTTCTTCCATACCGTGCTTCAACTCAACAGCTGCTTGGTTCGGTATACGTAAGACATCAGAAGCGTAGGTCATATAAGTTGCAACATCAAGCGCAATTAGCTGCAACTCCACTTGAAATGGAGCTTCTCGAATTTTCATCATCAGCAACGATGAGTCAGGAGAGTCCACTATCGTCGCAAGCGTACTTTTCGAGCTCTGATGTGCCCACTCGATTATTGCTTGACCGAACTGAGAAGGCGTCATTTGCACACCTGAGAGATTTCCAAAAACAAACATTCCCATACCCATACTTTCCCCCTATGCATCTATTGAAACTCGGCAGTTGTCAAGCAAGTTGCCGCCTCTGAGTTCATTCACGCCGCCCGTTTTTCTAGAACGTCCACTTTAGCCAACACCAGCCAGTCTCGAGCTAGAGCTCCTTCCTACACCCGACAGTGGCTACTATGGGTCGTATACTGCTCTTCAACCGCGTAGAAAATCTGCTACGAAGATCATTGTCATCATTAAGAATGGTTCGCTTACCCCATCGTTAAACGAATAGAGCCTACAGCATAGTGAGTCAAGAGGCCTGTGTCAGGTAAATACTGTCACTGTAAACACTTGGTCATTGAGACCGCACTGCCCATCTAGCAATTTCATCCAATATCATTCATCAGTCTCGCCTTGACACTCTCAGCCATGGCAAAATTTTCCTTTACAAACTCCTCTATTACCTCTTTCCTCACATTTTCGCAAAGCATGTTAAACTCATCAACTTTGTCATCGCCACTTTCCTCATCGCCCTCTTGTTCAATATCATTCCCATACGCTACGTTTATCATGTCGATCCGACTGCCTACAGCAGAATCTATCATGTCTTTCGCACTGACTATCAAAAGCGGACCAATTTCCTCATCATATAATTCGAAGTTCGCATACCTTACACCTATTGATGAACCACATTCATGCATTCGACTTATCCCAAAAACATCTCTAAGTTCAATCAACCTTTTGTCTTTATGATCATGAACCTTGTTCATTGCTTCTCCATGCCCTGCCTCCATTCCTGCTTTCCAACTTACGTAACCAATTACAACCATCAAAACAATTGCAATCAACCACTCCATACTCCCTCCCACCGAAAATAATGGACGGAAATAAATGACATTCACTTTCTTGACTACTTGAGCGGATGCTGATGCCACCTATTCATGAGCGAGGTCTAAAGTTTTCTCTTCGGCCAGAAGCGGACGATCGGTCAAAGCTGATGTAACTGTTAACCTTTTCCATCGTCCTCTCTTTGGCTGCTAGATCCCACAATCGCGGAATCATGCTCTGAGATAATACGCTTGAGTTTTTCTTTTAATGGCGTCGGGTCCTCCACATCCTCGAGCATATCAAGGCGTAGGTTATCAAGTTTGCTCCGAGTTAGCCGATTGGCAATCCACTTTCGTTCAAAGCCACCGCGTGCCGCAAGCGCCGACAAAATCGCAGCAGAGAGCGATAGAATCGCTATCAAGGTGTTACGGCTAACTATGAAGCTTGCGGCGTCCCAGCCGTCCTGTTGCGACAGTGTGGCAACGGTCAGGCTCAGGAGAGCTGCTCCAAAAGTGCTGAAATGGTGAGCAAAGCTCCATAGCCGTTGCCCTTTGTAATGATGCTTTTGTAGTCGATCCACCTCCTTACGTAGCTGATCGATCATAGTTGACTCCATAATTGTCCTGTCAAAAACCTAACAGTGATCACACCGAACGCTCTATCATCGGGTTATCGTGCCGGCACGCCCAAGTCAATAAGCGCGCCTGCAGATGAGCTATAACCCATTGAAACCCTAGAAGACTAGGCTTTGCATGAAAAGTCTAATTGGCTAATGTCGTGTATGCCGCAGCTGCATAAGTTAGGTATGGCAGGACGTTACGAAATCTCCGACAAGGGCTGGGTGCTCATTATGGCATGGGGGTACGTCCGCCATTACCGCACAGGAAGCATAATGCCCGAATTTGCGGCTGGTTTGGAGCGTAGCGGAGAACCAGTCCGGCAACATGCGCTCGTTAGTAACCATTCGTTAGCTCCGCTCTGAATGCTGCATGAACCCCATAGAAAAAGTCACTTAAATAATCTAACGCTTTTTGAACCTCGCTTAGCGCATCAGCATCTAAATCGTAGGTTTCAACTATGTTGTCATTCGCATCCAGCATCAAGACCAATTTTCTTGGTTTTCCTGAATTGCCAAACGCACCATCAATATTGGTTTTCTGTATTCTTGACTTTTTGTAATCTTGCTGTGAACTGCCAGCCTTGGGATACCTAAAGAATGTACTTTTTGGATCTGTGCCGTTTACGAGGTTTATTTTAACTTTTATATCTCCCGGCATATCCCAACAGGTTGTTGAAGGCAAAAGGTCTTTGCAAGATTCGTATATTTCACAAAAATAATAATATAAGCCAGAAAGATTGTGTGTATTCTCCAAAGAAACCCATTTATTTACGACTTTTATTCCTGGCTTATCAATGGAAAAATCTCCACCGAACTCAATGCCATATTTCTTGTGAAGTATGAATGTTATTGACTTCAAAAAGAGCTCAACCGCATGCCGGTGAAGATAGCAAAGTGGAAGCACTCCATCTAGCGATGAACCGTGCTCTTTAAGAGTCTCGGCAGCATGACGAAAATTGCAGCCAGTAATTCCTATGCCTCCATCATAATGTGTGGATGGTGGTGTTATTAGGTAGTTCATCGGGCTGTAAGGCTCCTAACGTAAAGCTGAGGGACGCGAGCCTAGCGAGCGTCCCATCGAGCAATTTGTTAGCGGAGAAGGTCTCGCGAAAACCGTAAGCACAAGCAACGCTTTACTCAAATACCGGCGCCGCCCAATATGAAACGACGGACTTTCGCTTTAAAGATTGCGGCCTGCTGCAATATCGCACGATCTTCCTCGTTCTTCGGCTCACGATGCTCTTGATAGAATTGCGCAGCAATGCGCCCCCTCTTAAAGTCTTCTTTGCAAGCTGCAGTTTCCCCCAGGCCATCCTCGCAATCACGGCCTTTGCTAAGTCTGCATAAAACAATTCCTCTTGCCCCTCAAAATATCCTGCTACGGAGCAGTGCATGGACGTACTGTCTTGCGAGTATGCTGTAAGACTTGCTGTCAATAGCGCAGCAGCAACTCAAAACCGGGACATAGTTTCTCTCTCGTAATGCAGCTAACGCTTGAGTTAGCCGTTACCGCCCTGAAGGTTGCCACACTCCGCTTCCTTCTTCACCTTCTCCCACTCCTCCTTAAGAAGAAGCTGAGTTGTAGTCGTAAGGTCGTTCAATGCTGCCGCGAGCTTCGCGCTCTGACTTGGGTCGGTGTACCTCGGTATCTCTTCCAGCAACGTTTCGATCCGGTTATCGTGCTTTCCTCGCGGATTCAGGCGCAGGCGAATAACGTGCCGGAGCCGGTCAATCTCCCTAACCATATCGAATTCTTGTGGCTTCCCTTCCATACTCGAGGCAGACCACGTGTATGTAAGGCCAGAAAACGTCGAGATGTCCTGACGGAGCTGTTCGATCCACTTCACGCGTTGACTGGTAACGGTGTTGATGAAGTTCGTTCGGCGCGTATGCCAGTAGTTCAACACGAGATTCCAAACGCCAATCGAGAAGGTGAGAAATATGCCTACGGTGTAAGCGATGTCCTTCGGTTCCATCGGAGACCTCTGATCAGTGACGGCTAACACGGGGCGAGATGGTGGCGACCATTGCTGACATGTCGCCTTTGGGTCGATATCGGCCAATCGCAAGCTCCCTGCTCTGCTCATATATAGGTTTTCCGATCTGTGGGCACGCTACCGCAATGGTAAATAGGGGTACGTCCCCGATTACCCCAACGGGGACGTTTTGATGGCGTTTGTTATGTGTTAACAAAATCACATCAGAAACTCCAAGGCCGTGCGCCTGTAATAACCAAAACCTCACCAATTTCATTTTGATGGGCGTAGCTAATCAACTCATCTAAAGTTGAAAACTCTACAGCCACATCAGCACTTGAATGCCCAAGATAAGCTGTTGCGGATCCGACTTTCATAGCCAAACACCATTTTTCATTGTCTTGAGGTAACGCAGCCAATTTTGCTGAATTAGAGCGACATGCTTGTTCAAATTTTGATTTTTCGAAAATCATACTACCTCCCTAGTGCAGTACATGCGCAACACACATAACGCCGCGCACACCGGCCTCGCGAAGCGAGGTCCAGGCCACGAAGTGGCCGTTGGTGGTGCACCTTGTTATGTTCTCTCACGTTGATAATATGCAAGTATTTCTGCAGATTGGCTAATGCCAGGTATTTGGTTAAAATTTTCAATTGCTCTCCGGATTGCTTCCTTGGCTTCTCGGTCTATATCGAACTCAATATCCAAGTCATCTTTACCATCGATGTGTTTGATACCATTTTTCACTTTAAGGAGGTGCTTGTTAAGGTCTTTATTCGCCGGCGTTTCTTTGCCGACTAATTTGAACCAGCTTCGCGTCCACCTTTGAGCTCGCTGAAAAGCGCTCTCATTCTTTTTGAGTGATACAATCTTGCCAAGCATCTCCTCTGCTGCACCAGAAAGATTGATGACAGCTATTAAATTTCTACCGGCTACATATTCGCGTAGAGCTAGATTCAAATACTCCATAGCTATTTCTTGCTTGGGGTATGACCTGAGATTTCCTCGTATATCTTCCATAGCCCTACACCTTGTAAACATAACAGTGATTAAGCATGCTACTCGTCGACACATGACCACAAATGGGCTTCAACTTCTTGAAGGTATTCGGTCTCAATTTGCTCACGGTACTTATTCACCAAATCGGCGTAGAAACCATTTACATCAGAATCACATATAATCCAACTCACTTGTTCATTGTTGACCAAGATTCTTGATAACTCGTTTACTTGACTATAAGAAAAATCGCCGTAGGACGATAGTCTCGCAATCGTGGAGTGCGTTGCTGCAAAATTGGAGCTCTCACGGAGTGACTTGATATCAAGTTCTTTCTCGAGCTCACTAGCCATTCGAATATCTGGATAATGGTCCTTAAAGAACTGAGATAGCCTCCTGTAGAAAATAACGTCAGACTTATTTGTCTCGGACCACTCATCAATCAAGAAATCTTTCAAAGAGTTTTCGTCCAATACAGAGTAGTAATCCTTATCATCCGCTATTAAATACAATTCTTCTCCCATAGGCACCTGAGAAAGAAGTACCTCCCAATTTATTGCATCGCCGAGAGATCCATTTTTCCCCGGTGGATTCCCCACATCAACACGGAACCTTGCCTTGCTAACGACTTCGTCGCTTATAGGCAGCTCCTTCGAATTCCGGAAGAGCTCGCCAATGACCTCATCAGCCTCAAGCTTCCGCTCTCTAATGTCGGACTCCAAACTACTTACTAAGTCCTTCATTTTCGAGTTGAAATTATTTTGAAGCTCACGAATCTCATCGAATTCAGGGTAGCTTTTACAAAATACAGGAAACGATGCTTTTTTATTTTGGTCCTTCAGGCGCTTAATCGCATCGTGGACCTTATTTTCTCTGTTTCTGAAAAACTCATCTTTTACTTGCTGGGGCAACCAAAGCCTGACCTCGTCTCTTTCCAAAAGCACACTCAGCTTTCGAATCTCTTCGAGGTCATCATCGGAGAGGTGGTAAAAAGACAGGAAAATATTTGTATCGATAAATATGTTGATACTCACCAGATGGAATCCTCTCCTGCTTAACAGTTGTATTATATAGCGTTCTCGATATTCCACTTTAACGAGCACGCGCGTTCAACAATGTTATCCCGCACGCAACAACACTCACAACCCATTGAAAACTCTATGATTTAAGAAAAGCTCGGCAGCATAACACCAATCACCGTGCACGCAGCATATCCCCGATGAACGTGAACGCGACCTTTTCCGCCATGTCCGCTTGGGGTCGATTGCTGCCCTTCGTCTGATAAATCGGCGTCCGCCGATACCATGGTTGTCTCTATCACACGAGGGTCGCCTCCGCCAGTCGCGCGCTAAAGCGACCTCCTACAATTCGATGCCACCGACGGTAGCTGCTGCGGGTCGAAAGCCGCCTGTCGCGATATACAGCTCTTTCCTACAACTCGATACAATCAATAGTGGCAGCTATGGGTCACATGCAGCCCTCTAATCGCGCAGATAATCTGCGTTCCTACGAAAACCGTTGCCCTGTCAAGTGCGGGTCGGGATTTTCGATCAGGCACGCTACCGCCGAGAGTGACCGATCACCGGCCCTCCTTCCTGGCGGTCGCAGGCCGCCCGCGTGTCTCCATTGGGATAACATTAGAACCCGATTTGAAACATTGATTTACACTCAGCTTACTAAATGATGCTTAGGCTTGCGTAGTCAAATCCTGAGAAAAAAGTCGTAGGGGGCTGGCACCTTTGGATGGCTCCGCCACTCAGGGCTGGAAGTGCTGCTCACCGTTGACGGGTTGATGCACTGCCTTACCCTCAAGGTTTCGTGGTAGATCTGCTTGCGGGCGCGGTTCTGGTCGGCGAGGGGGCGGTGTTGAGGTAGGACGTGCCAAGGGTTGCTGGTGCGTTCCCGAGCCGGGCGGTCGCGGGCATCTGGGCCGATGTCGACATTGATGCCTGGTGCCGGCGGATGGTTGGTACGAGTGGTTTGCGGTTGATGACCGCAAGCAGCCACATTTCATCACCCGCACCGATGGCGAGCCGCTGTGGTTCACGGGGATCTGGGCCGAGCGGGCGGATGGCACGCCGGGCTGTGCGATCCTGACCGATCCGGCGCGTGGGGTGGCCAAGGAGATCCACGACCGGATGCCTCAAGCCCGAGAGTCTTGTGCCCTGGCTCGACCCACACCTGACGAACAGGGAGACGATCCGCCAGGTGGTGCGGCACCTGAATGCCGCGATAACCAGTCAGGACCTGACCGGTTGCGTCTCAGCCGGTGCCTACGATACTGAAACGGTAGGTTGCGGCAGATGGGGGCAAGCGCCTCAGCCCTGGTTCGCCAGCCGGCCATGGGTCGGACGATGCCGCTATCGCGTAGCACTCACAAAGGGGGGCAAGGCCATGAATGACCCGAAACCGTCGTCACCGAAGCCAGGCGATCAACCCGACGAGCTGGCACGGCGCTATGCCGAGGCCCTCGAGCGATTGTCGGCCGGGTCGTCCCGGGCCTGGCAGGGCTGGCTCGAGCGTCAGACGCGCGGGGATTTCTTCACCCTGCCCGACCCGGCGGTCGCGGCCAAGGCGCTGACCAGCCTGGGCCAGCAGTTCCTGCTCCATCCGCAACGCGCCCTGGAGGTCCAGCAGCAGCTGTGGCAGGGCTATACGACACTCTGGCAGAACACCGCGCGGCGCCTGTCTGGCGAGGCGCCATCACCGGCCGTCGCCCCCGACCCGCGGGACCGGCGCTTCAAGGGAAAGGGTTGGGAGGAGAACCTCTTCTTCGATGCGCTGCGCCAGGCCTACCAGCTGACCTCCGAGCAGTGGTTGAAGGGGGTGCATGAGGTCACCGAGGAACTGGACCACGACGAGCGGGTGAAGGTCGAGTTCTACGCCCGCCAGCTGATGGACGCCCTCGCCCCCAGCAACTTCGCCACCAGCAATCCGGAGGTGATCGAGGCCACGGTGCACACCGGCGGCGCCAACCTGCTGCAGGGCCTGGCCAACCTGATGGAGGACCTGGCACGGGGCGAGGGGTTGCTGCGCATCACGCAGAGCGATTCGGCCGGGCTGGAGCTGGGCAAGAACATCGCGGTGACCCCGGGCAAGGTCATCTACCAGAACGAGCTGATGCAGCTCATCCAGTACGCGCCGGCCACCGAGGCGGTCGACCGCCGGCCGCTGCTGATCGTCCCGCCCTGGATCAACAAGTTCTACATCCTCGACCTGACCCCGCAGCGCTCCTTCATCCGCTGGGCCGTCGAACAGGGGATGACGGTCTTCGTCATCTCCTGGGTCAATCCGGACGAACGCTATGCCGAGGTGGCCTTCGACGACTACCTCACCCGGGGCACCCTCAAGGCCATGGACGTGGTGGCGGAGGTCACCGGCGAGGAGACGCTCAACACCATCGGCTACTGCATCGGCGGTACCCTGCTGGCCTGCACCCTGGCGCATCAGGCCGCCCGGGGCGATGAGCGGGTGCGCAGTGCCACCTTCTTCACCTCCCTGCTCGACTTCAGCGAGGTGGGGCCGCTGGAGGTGTTCATCGACGAGGAGCAGGTCCGCTACATGGAGCAGCACATGGAACAGCGCGGCTACCTGGAGGGCACGCACCTGGCCAACGCCTTCAACCTGCTGCAGTCCGCCGACCTGATCTGGGGCTTCGTGATCAACAACTACCTGCTCGGCCGCGCCCCCCAGGCCTTCGACCTGCTCTACTGGAATTCCGACTCCACGCGCATGCCGCGGCGCATGCAGAGCTTCTACCTGCGCAACATGTATCTGGAGAATCGCCTCGCCGAACCCGGGGGCATTTCCCTGGCAGGGGAAGCCATCGATCTGGGCAAGGTACGCACCCCGGCGTTCTTCGTGGCGACCGAGAAGGATCACATCGCCCCCTGGCAGTCCTGTTACCGCGGCGCGCACCTGCTGGGCAGTCGACCTCGCTTCCTGCTCGGCGGCTCCGGCCATATCGCCGGGGTCATCAACCCGGCCGGTTCCCCGAAGTACGGCTACTGGGCTTATGGCCACCTGCCCCGCGACCCCGAGCGCTGGCTGGCCTCGGCCACCCACCACCCGGGCTCCTGGTGGCCGGAATGGCGCAACTGGCTCCAGCGCCACGCGGGCGGCCAGGTGCCCGCCCGCGAACCCGGTGGCGGGCGCTTCCCGCCCCTCGAGGAGGCGCCGGGTTCCTATGTCCGGGTGCGGGTCGACGAGGCGATTACGCCCGGCGGGTGACGGTCACGCGGGGCGAGCCTCGCCCGCCTGGCCATCCTGGTCATCTCGGGGCAGGCGGTCGCGAATCGACGCCTCGATGCCGCCGGCATCCAGCCCGCACTCGGCGAGCAGCTCGGCGGGCTTGCCGTGCTCGACGAAGGCGTCGGGCAGCCCCAGGTTGAGCACTTCCACCTGCACGCCCTCGGCGACCAGCAGCTCGTTGACCGCGCTGCCGGCACCGCCGGCCGTCACGTTCTCCTCCAGGGTCACCAGCAGGTCGTGGTCGTCGGCCGCGGCGAGCACCGCATCGCGGTCCAGCGGCTTGATGGAACGCATATTGAAGTGAGTCGCATCGAGGCGCTCGGCCACCTCGGCGGCGGCGCTGTTGAGGCTGCCGAAGGCCAGCAGGGCGACCCGGCTGCTGCCCTGGCGACGCAGCGCCGCCTTGCCGATCGCCAGGGGCTCCAGGTGGCCGGGAATCTCCACCCCGGGGCCGGTGCCCCGGGGGTAGCGCACCGCGGCGGGGCCGGGGTGGTGGTAGGCGGCGCTGAGCATGGCGCGGCACTCGGCCTCGTCGGCCGGGGCCAGCACCACCATCCCCGGCACGCAGCGCAGGTAGGCGAGGTCGAAGCTGCCGTGGTGGGTAGGGCCGTCTTCGCCGACCAGACCGGCGCGGTCGATGGCGAAGGTGACGTCGAGCTCCTGTACCGCCACGTCATGGATCAGCTGGTCGTAACCACGCTGCAGGAAGGTGGAGTAGATCGCCACCACCGGCTTCATGCCCTCGCAGGCCAGGCCGGCGGCCAGAGTCACCGCATGCTGCTCGGCGATCGCCACGTCGAAGTAGCGCTCGGGGTACTCCTGGGAGAAGCGGATCAGATCGGACCCCTCGCGCATCGCCGGGGTGATGCCGATCAGCCGCTCGTCGGCGGCCGCCATGTCGCACAGCCAGTCGCCGAAGACATTGCAGTACTTCTTCTTTTTCTTCTTGGCGACGGGCTGCGGGGCCACAGGGGCCAGCGGCGCCTCGTCGTTCTTTTCCAACTTCGTGATGGCGTGGTAGCCGATCGGGTCGGCCTCGGCGGGCAGGAAGCCCTTGCCCTTGCGGGTCTTCACATGGAGGAACTGCGGGCCCTCCAGGTCGCGCATGTTGCGCAGGGTCTGCACCAGCAACGGCAGGTCGTGACCGTCGATGGGGCCGATGTAGTTGAAGCCCATCTCCTCGAAGAGCGTCGCCGGGCTGACCATGCCCTTCATGTGCTCTTCCGTGCGCCGCGCCAGCTCGAGCGCCCCGGGCAGGTGCGAGAGCACCTTCTTGCCGCCCTCGCGCATGGTGGTGTAGGGCTTGCTGGCCAGGATCCGCGCCAGGTAGCTGGCGATGCCGCCGACGTTCTCGGAGATCGACATCTCGTTGTCGTTGAGCACCACCAGCAGGTTGGCATCGACGTGACCGGCATGGGCCAGGGCCTCGAAGGCCATGCCGGCGGTCAGGGCGCCGTCGCCGATCACCGCACAGACCCGGCGCTGCTCGCCCCGGGTGCGGGCGGCCAGGGCCATGCCCAGCGCCGCCGAGATCGAGGTGCTGGAGTGCCCCACGCCGAAGGTGTCGTACTCGGACTCGGCCCGCCTCGGGAAGGCCGCCAGGCCGCCGTACTGGCGAATCCGCTGCATGGCCTCCCGTCGCCCGGTGAGGATCTTGTGCGGGTAGGCCTGGTGACCCACGTCCCATACCAGGCGGTCATGGGGCGTCTCCAGCGCCTGGTGCAGCGCCACGGTGAGCTCCACCACGCCGAGGCCCGCACCGAAGTGGCCGCCACTCACCCCCACGCTGTAGAGCAGGTAGGCGCGCAGCTCGTCGGCCACCTGCAGCAGCTGTGTCATGGACATGGCGCGCAGGGCGGCCGGCGTTTCCAGGGTATCGAGCAGCGGCGTGGCCGGGCGCTCGACGGGAATGTCATCGAACAGCTTCATGGGGTCATCTGTCGTCGTCAGTGGTCACGCTCGATCATGTAGCGTGCGAGGCCAACCAGGGGGACACCCTCACTGCCCAGCGGCGCCAGGGCGGTGATGGCCTGCTCGACCAGCTCCCTGGCCCGCGAACGGGCACCCTCGAGCCCCAGCAGGGCCGGATAGGTCGGCTTGTCGTGGGCGGCATCGGCACCGGACGCCTTGCCCAGGGTCGCGGTGTCGCCGGTCACGTCGAGCACGTCGTCGTGGATCTGGAAGGCCAGGCCGATGGCCCGGGCGTAGGCCTCCAGGGCCGCGATGCGCGGGTCATCCTCGGCGACGGCGACCAGCCCGCCCAGGCGCACCGCGGCGCGAATCAGCGCGCCGGTCTTGTGGCCATGCATGGTGGCCAGGGCGTCGACGTCGGGGTAGCCACCGACCGCGGCGAGATCCAGCGCCTGGCCGCCGGCCATGCCATCGCGGCCGGCGGCCACGGCCAGGGTCAGCATCAGCGTCGACAACCGCGGGTGAGCGGCCCGGGCCAGCACCTCGAACGCCAGGGTCTGCAGGGCGTCGCCGGCCAGTATCGCCGTGGCCTCGTCGAAGGCCTTGTGCACCGTGGGCTGGCCGCGACGCAGCTCGTCGTCGTCCATGGCCGGCAGGTCATCGTGGACCAGCGAGTAGGCATGGATCAGTTCCAGGGCCATGGCCGGGGCATCGAGGGCGTCGTCGGCCGCGCCCAGGGCGCGGCCGGCGGAATAGACCAGCACCGGCCGCAGGCGCTTGCCGCCCACCAGCACGCCGTGCCGCATCGCCGCCTCGAGCCGGGGCGCCGGCGCCGAGCGTCCCGCAAAGAGCGCCTCGAGGCGCGTATCGACCCGGGCACGGTCGGCGGCCAGGCGGGCCATCAGGGTATCAGCGTTCACCGTCGTCCTCCGCAGGCGGGGCGGCGAAGGGCTCGAGCTCGATGCTCCCCTCGGGCCCCTCGATCAGGGTGCGCACCTTGAGCTCCGCCTCGTCCAGGCGGCGCTGGGCATCGCGGGTCAGGCGCACGCCCTGCTCGAAGGCGGCGAGCGACCCTTCCAGCGACAGCTCGCCGGACTCCAGCCGTTCCACCAGCTGCTCGAGCCGCTCGACGGTGGCGGCGAAGTCCATCCGGGCCTCCTCGCCTTCCGCCAGGTCGGGCGACCGCTCGTCACGCTCTGCCATGGGACCCCTTGCCAGTCACGAATCCAGTAAAGGCGACAGTATACACGCTCTCCCCCGGGGGTCGTCTGCCCCGGGGGCGGGCCGGCCAACATGCAGGCCGCTCATCTGGGCAGCGTAGCATTTTCATCTTTGCTCATGCCCGCTGTGCTACCATAGGCGCCCTGTTTCGAGCCTGCCCTAGCCCGCGGCCGTTCCTGATCGGCTGGCCACCAGGCTCTCCAATGTCACGACACAGCATGCGGCTCGCACCGAAGAAAGGGGTTGATTCGACCATGGCCAAAACGTCCCTGGACAAGAGCAAGATCAAGATCCTGCTGCTCGAGGGCGTCCACCAGAGCGCGGTGGACAATTTCCTGAACGCCGGTTACACCAACATCGAGCATCTGCCGACCTCGCTCGACGAGGAGACGCTGATCGAGAAGATCCGCGATGTTCACTTCCTCGGCATCCGCTCGCGCACCCAGCTCACCGAGCGCGTCTTCGCCGCCGCCGAGAAGCTGGTCGCCGTGGGCTGCTTCTGCATCGGCACCAACCAGGTCGACCTGACCGCCGCGCTCGTCCGCGGTATCCCGGTGTTCAACGCCCCCTACTCCAACACCCGCTCGGTGGCCGAGCTGGTGCTGGCCGAGGCGATCATGCTGCTGCGCGGCATTCCCGAGAAGAGTGCCCACGCCCATCGTGGCGGCTGGCTGAAGTCGGCCAGGAACTCCCACGAGGCGCGCGGCAAGACCCTGGGGATCATCGGCTATGGCAGCATCGGCTCGCAGCTCTCGGTGCTCGCCGAGTCGCTGGGCTTCGACGTCATCTACTATGACGTGGTGGCCAAGCTGGCCATGGGCAACGCCCGCCAGGTGGCCAGCCTCGAGGAACTGCTGGCCCGCGCCGACGTGGTCAGCCTGCACGTGCCCGAGCTGCCCTCCACCAAGTGGATGATCGGCCAGGAGCAGATCGCCCTGATGAAGCAGGGCGGCATCCTGATCAACGCCTCCCGCGGCAGCGTGGTGGTGATCGAGGCGCTGGCCGAGGCGCTCTCCGCCGGCAAGCTCAATGGCGCCGCCATCGATGTCTTCCCGGTCGAGCCCAAGGGCAACAACGAGGAGTTCGTCAGCCCGCTGCGCGGCCTGGACAACGTCATCCTCACCCCGCACGTCGGCGGTTCCACCCTGGAGGCCCAGGAGAACATCGGCATCGAGGTCTCCGAGAAGCTGATCACCTACTCCGACAACGGCACCACCGTCACCTCGGTCAACTTCCCGGAGGTCGCCCTGCCGGCCCACCCGGACAAGCACCGCCTGCTGCACATCCACGACAACGTGCCGGGCGTGCTCTCCGAGATCAACCGGGTGCTCTCCGAGAACGACATCAACATCTCCGGCCAGTACCTGCAGACCAACGAGAAGGTCGGCTACGTGGTCATCGACGTGGACAAGGCCTACGGTCGCCAGGCGCTCGACGCCCTGCGCCATGTCGAGCACACCCTGCGGGTGCGCGTGCTCTACTCCGAGACCAACTACGAGGAGTGACCCCCTCGCCCGGGCCGTGACAGCAAGCCGCCGCGTCGCATCGACGCGGCGGCTTTTCGCCACAGGACTTCCGACATGCCGACCGGACCGGCCTATCTGATCGCCTTCCTCGTCGGCCCGTTGGAGCAGACCCTGGGCGCCCTGGCCTTCAGCCTGCCCTGCTTCCTCGTCCTGTGGCTGACCAGTGGCGAATCGCTGACCATCCCGCTCAGCCCCCGCGGGCTCTGGTCGGTGCTCTACCTGGCGCTGTTCGGTTCGCTGCTGGGCTTTCTCTGCTACTTCCTGATCCTCTCGCGGCTGCCCGCCGCCACCGTGGCGCTGGTCACCCTGATCACCCCGGTGCTGGCCCTGACACTGGGCATGACCCTGAACCGGGAGCAGCCCTCCGCCTCGATGCTCATCGGCGCCGCCCTGATCCTGGTGGCCCTCGGGGCCTACCTGTTCGGCGACCGATTGGCCCGGCTCAAGGCCAATACCATCGAAACGCCCTCCGGCGTCCAGGACGCAGCAACGGCCCACCCACCCGATCGCCAGGACCGCTAGGCCGACATGAGCGGCCTTCGAACCACACCCGGGAGAAAGCCTGCCGGGGTGAGCGGGAGTGCTTGACATTCCTCCCTTGGCCTTTCATTTTGTACACAATTAATGAGAACAACCAAGAACCAAAAGAGTACACAGCCCGATAGACAGGCACCATGAGGCCGCGTCCCGCGCCCGTGCCGCCTCGTCGGGCCGATTCCATCGAAGGCACCTGAACCAGGTATCCGCCTCATGGCTGGTCACGATGCTTGGGTAACCCTTCGCTTCGCGAAGTCACCCAGGAGGACTGCATGACCCATCCCGACAACCGCCACGACACCCTGTGGATCCGCCACCCCCTCGCCGCCAGCGATTCCGCCGCCGCGGGTGGCGTGGTGATCCAGGGCGATCGCATCGTCGAGGCCGTGGCCCGGGGCGCCACCCCCAGCACGCCGATCGACCAGACCTTCGACGCCTCCGCCCATGTGCTGCTGCCCGGCCTGGTCAACACCCATCACCACTTCTACCAGACCCTGACCCGGGCCTACTCGCCGGCGCTCAACAAGGAGCTGTTTCCCTGGCTGACAACCCTCTACGACGTCTGGGCCCACCTCACCGAAGACCAGCTGGCGCTGGCCAGCGAACTGGCCATGGTGGAGCTGCTGATGAGCGGCTGCACCACCGTGGCCGACCACCATTACGTCTTCTCCGGAGCCCTCGAGCAGGCCATCGACATCCAGGTCGAGACCGCCAGGCGCCTCAAGGTCCGCGCGGCCCTGACCCGCGGCTCGATGAGCGTGGGACGCGAGGCCGGCGGCCTGCCGCCGCAGTCGGTGGTACAGGACGAGGTCACCATCCTCGACGAGAGCGTGCGGCTGATCGACGCCTACCATGAGCGCGGCGAGGGCGCCATGGTGACCCTGGCGCTGGCACCCTGCTCGCCCTTCTCGGTCAGCCGCGAGCTGATGCAGGAGAGCGCTCGCCTGGCCGAAGCCAAGGACGTGCGCCTGCATACCCATCTGGCCGAGACCGAGGACGAGACCAACTACTGCCAGACGCTGTTTGGCATGCGCCCGCTCGATTACCTGGAGGCCACCGGCTGGCTATCCGACCGAAGCTGGCTGGCCCACGGCATCCATTTCAACGACGACGAGGTCCAGCGCCTGGGCCGGGCCGGTACCGGCATCGCCCACTGCCCGTCCTCCAACATGGTGCTGGGCTCCGGCATGTGCCGCACCCTGGAACTCGAGGCCGCGGGCTGCCCGGTGGGCCTGGCGGTGGACGGCTCGGCCTCCGCCGATCACTCCAACCTGGCCGAGGAAATGCGCCAGGCGCTGCTGATCGGCCGCCTGCGCTACTCGCCGAGCCGGGTGCGTCACCAGGACGTGATTCGCTGGGCCACCGAGGGCTCGGCCGGCTGCCTCGGCCGCCGCGACATCGGTGGCCTCAAGCCGAGACAGCAGGCCGACCTGGCCCTGTTCAAGCTCGATGAGCCGCGCTTTTCCGGCGCCGAGAACCCGCTGGCCGCCCTGCTGCTGTGCGGTGCCCACCGCGCCGACCGGGTAATGGTCGCCGGGCAGTGGCGCGTCGCCGGGGGCCGGCCGCTGGACGTCGACCTCGAGGCGCTGCTGGCCCGGCACGACGCCGCGGCTCGCGCCCTGCGCCAGGCCCTCTAGGGCGGGGCGGCGAGCACCGCGGTCGGCACGATCGGTGCATGATTTTCATACGGTTACCGTGACCTGCCCCTCAACGGGTGCCTGGCACGGTTTCCGGGGTGGCAATGGAGCGCTGAAGAAATCGCCGAGCGGGATGAAGCGCAAGGCGCACGGAGCGCAGAGCCGAGCGCAGCGACAAACATCCGCAGGATGGCCCCGAAGGGGCGAGAAACCGCAGGTTTCGAGTCAACCGGAGCCTAGGGGGTATAGGTGAGGCTTTCGAGCACCGCGCAACCCAGCGATTCGCCCGCGCAGGCATTTAGACGGCACTTCCCAACAACGACAACAGGAGAACCCTACCTATGCCAACCAGCGAATTGACCGCCGAAGGGATGGACGAACAGGTGCGCAGCACCCGTGACGTCAACGCCATGCCGCCGCTCAGCCGGGCGGTGCCCCTGGGGCTGCAGCACGTGCTGGCGATGTTCGTGGGTAACGTCACGGTGCCCATCATCATCGCCGGGGCCGCCGACCTGCCGCCGGACCAGACCGCCTTCATGATCCAGGCCGCCATGTTCGTCGCCGGGATCGCCACCCTGGTCCAGTCCCTGGGCCTCGGCCCCATCGGCGCCCGCCTGCCCATCGTCATGGGTACCAGCTTCGGCTTCGTCCCGGTGCTGATCCCCATCGCCGTCGGCATGGGCCTGCCCGCGGCGCTCGGCGCGGCCCTGTGCGGCGGGATCGCCATGACCCTGGTGGGCCTGTTCCTGCCGGTGTTCCGCTTCCTGTTCCCGCCGGTGGTCACCGGCACCTTCGTGGTCATGCTCGGCACCCTGCTGATGCCGGTAGGCTTCGCCTATTGGGGCGGGGGCTTCGGTGCCGAGGACTTCGGTGCCCCTCATCACCTGCTGCTCGGCGCCCTGGTGCTGGTCGTCACCCTCGGCCTGCACCAGTTCGGCCGCGGCATCTGGTCCGAGACCGCACCGCTGCTCGGCCTGGTCGCCGGCTACGCCGTCGCTGCCGCCTTCGGCTACATCGGCTTCGACGGCATCGGCAACGCCGGCTGGCTGTCGCTGCCGGTACCGCTGACCATCGGCCTGGAATTCCACTTCGCCGCCATCATCCCGGTGGTGTTGCTGGCCATCGTCACCTGTGCCGAATCCATCGGCGACATCGTCGGCACCACCGCCGGCGGCCTGGACCGCGAGCCCACCGCCAAGGAACTCTCCGGTGGCGTCATGGCCGACGGCCTGGCCAGCGTCTTCGCCGCCATCTTCAACGCCTTCCCCCAGATCAGCTTCAGCCAGAATGTCGGCATGGTCGCCCTGACCGGGGTCGTCAGCCGCTTCGTGGTCGCCATCGGCGGCGGCTTCCTGGTGCTGGCCGGCCTGGTGCCGAAGCTCGGCGCCATCATCTCCAGCATTCCCAATGCCGTGCTCGGCGGCGCCGTGCTGATCATGTTCGGCATGATCGCCAGCGCTGGCATCAAGATGCTCTCCCATATCGACTTTAACAAGCGCAACATGGTGATCATCGGCATCTCCTTGTCAGCCGCGGTGGGCTTGCCGGCCCAGGAAGGGCTCTACGCCGACCTCAGCACCAACGTCCAGGCGATCATCGAGTCCGGCCTGATCCCCGGTGCCATCGCCGCCATCGTGCTGAACCTGGTACTGCCCAAGAAGGATCGCGCGTTCCGCGCCAACGTCTGACCCCTCACCCTTCGGCCATGACGGGGCCCGCTTATCGAGCGGGCCCCGTCATGTCAGGCTCCCGTCTTGCCAGGGCCAATGCCACAATCGATATGGAACCCTTTTCCGCAAACGAGACAGCGCGGCACCGACAGGGTATCCTGATGAACGATAGCCGGGCATGGGGTCCGGGCGGCATTCTCGAAAGGGCAGGCGGGAGAAGTTGCGGTGAGCGAAGGCAAGCGCAGAACAGCGGGGCGGCCCGCCGGGTCGGGCAAGAGCACCAGCGGTCACAGCCAGTCACTAGTACGGGGGCTCAACATGCTCGAGCGCCTGGCGGCCAGCCCCGGCGGCCTGGCCCTCTCGGAGATCGCCGAGCAGGCCGACCTGGCGCCTTCTACCACCCATCGGCTGCTCCAGGCGCTGCAGAGCCAGGGCTTCGTGACCCAGGACAACGAGCTCGGGCTCTGGAAGATCGACGTCAAGACCTTCCGCATCGGCAACAGCTTCCTCGAGGCCCGCGACTTCGTCGGCGCCAGCCGCCCCTTCCTGCGCCGCCTCACCGTCCAGACCGGCGAGACCGCCAACCTCGGCATCCGCGACGGGAGCACCGCGGTGTTCCTCGCCCAGAGCGAGTCGCCGCAGATGATGCGCATGATCACCCGGCTCGGCTCCCGGGCACCGCTGCACGCCTCCGGCGTGGGCAAGGCCCTGATGGCCTGGCTGCCCGACGACGAGTTCGAGCGTGTCCTCACCGAACGCGGCCTGACCCGGGTCACCGAGAACACCCTGTACACCCCCGAGTCGCTGCGCGAGGAACTCGCCCGGATCCGCCGCGAAGGGTATGCCTGCGATCGTGAGGAGCATGCCATCGGCCTGCACTGCGTGGCGGCCTGCCTGCACGACGAGCACGGCATTCCGCTGGCGGCCATCTCGGTCTCGGGGCCGGTGGCACGCATTCCCGAGACGCGGCTGGGGGAGCTGGGGGAGCTGGTGCGCGAGACCGCCGCCGAGATCTCCGCACGCCTGGGCGGCCGGGTGCCGGAGGCCTGAACAGGTCGGCTGAGCAGCCTTGCCGACCCGACCTCGTGAAACGCAGTGCGCCCGGCCGAAGGGCCGGGCGCAGAGAGGAGGTAATCGGTACGGGGTGCAGCGCTAGCCGATACGCTCGAGCTGGCGCTCCAGCTTGCGCATGGCGTGAAGCAGGTCGCGATATTCGCCTGCGGTAAGGGTCGCCACCAGCTCGGCCTCCCAAGCCTGGGCCTCGGGAATCAGCTCGGCGAGCAGTGCCTGCCCCGCCTCGGTGAGGCGCAGGTCATGCAGCCGCTGGTCCCGGCTCGAGGGGCTGCGGCTGATCAGGCCACGATCCACCAGCGCCTGTACCGCCCGCGAGACCCGCGCCTTGTCCATGCGCGTCGCCTCGCAGATCTGCTTGGCATTGAGCAGGTCGCGGTGGCTGAGCCAGGCCAGCACCCGCCACTGGGCCACGTTGAGCGCGTAGCGCTCCTCGTACATTCTCGCCAGTTCGTCGCTGATGCGATCGGCCAGGCTGTTGAGCCGATAGGGCAGGAACTGGTCGAGGTCCAGCTCGGGCTTGGTGGGCAGCCCTGCCCGGTTGGCGCCCTGCCGCTCGTCTTCCGGAGCCAGCGGCACTTGCTTGCGGTCCATCAAGCGATCTCCCTGTCGATCACGATACGCCGGCCCTGTCGCCCGGCGAGGTCAGTAGAGTAGTTGCGGCAGGAACAGCACGATACCCGGGAACACCAGCACCAGCAACGCGCGCGCCGTGCCCGCCATCCAGAACGGCGTCACCCCGCGGAAGATCGTCCCCGTCGACACGTCCGGCAGCACCGCCCGCAGCACGAAGACGTTCATCCCCACCGGTGGCGTGATCAGGCTGATCTCGATCACGATCACCACCAGGATGCCGAACCACACCAGGTCGTAGCCCAGCCCCGCCACCACCGGGAAGAACACCGGCACCGTCAGCAGCAGCATCGACATGCTCTCGAACACGCAGCCCAGCAACACGTAGATCGCCAGGATCACCAGGATCACCACGAACGGCGCCACGTCGAGCCCGTTGACCAGCGCCAGCAGGTCAGTGGGCAGCCCGGCGCGGTTGATGAAGTTGGCGAAGATCAGCGCGGTGAGCACCACCGCGAACAGCATCGCGGTGGTGCGCACCGTGTCCATCAGCACATTCATCACCACCCGCGGGCTCAGTGCCCGCTTGGCCAGGGCGATCAGGAAGGCCCCCATGGCGCCGATGCCGGCCGCCTCGGTGGGCGTGAACACCCCCAGGTAGATGCCGCCGATCACCAGCACGAACAGCGCCAGGGTGCTGCCCACGTTCTTGAGCGCGGCGATCCGCTCGGCCCAGGGCACCGTCTCGCCGGCCGGGCCGGCGTCCGGGTCGCGCCACAGCACCCACTTCACCGCCACCAGGTAGAACAGGATGCCGACCATCCCGGGAATGAAGCCCGCGGCGAACAGCTCGCGGATGCTGGTCTCGGTGAGGATGCCGTAGATCACCAGCATCACGCTGGGCGGGATCAGGATGCCCAGGGTGCCGCCGGCGGCGATCGACGCCGCGGCCAGCGAGTCCTTGTAGCCGTACTTGCGCATCTGCGGCATCGCCACCCGTCCCATGGTCGCCGCCGTGGCCAGGCTCGAACCGCAGATCGCGCTGAAGCCGCCACAGGCGACGATGGTGGCCATCGCCTGGCCGCCCTTGCGGTGACCGAGAAAGCCGTTGGAGGCACGGAACAGCGCATCCGACAGCCCGGCATGGGAGACGAAGTTGCCCATCAGGATGAACAGCGGGATCACCGACAGGCCGTAGTCCATGCCGGTGTCCACCACCCGCCGCGCGGCCATCGCCTCGGCGGCGCTCCAGTTGCCGGTCAGGTAGTAGAAGCCGACGAAACCGACGATGCCCATGGCGAACGCCAGCGGGACGCGCAGGAAGGCCAGCAGCAGCAGGGCGGCGAAGCCGTAGAGTGACTCGATCATTTATCGCCTCCCGGGCTCAGTGGCCCACCGCGTGCGACCGCGCCCACGCCCTCGAGCAGATAGCCCAGCGCGCGGCCCAGGGTGAGCAGCGCGGAGACCGCCAGCATGATCGCCATCAGGTAGATCAGGTAGCCGGTCGGGATGCGCAGGAACTCGGTGACGTCGCCCCACTCGAAGGCCCGCACGCCCAGCGCCCAGACGCGCCCGGCCATCACCCACAGCGCCGCGGTGACGATCAGGTTGACGATCACCTGACGCAGCCAGATCCAGCGCGCCGGAAAGATCGCGTCGAGCAGGTCGACGCTGACATGCTCCTCGCGCCAGCACACCACCGGCAGCGACAGGAAGATCACCGCCGCCAGCATCAGCTGGGTCAGCTCGACGGCACCGAGGATCGGTGAATTGAAGAAGTAGCGGCCGGTCACGTCGGCGGTGGTCAGCAGCATCATGGCGAAGAGGGTGGCGCCCGCCACCCCTTCCAGCCCCAGCTGCATGGCCCGACCGACGCGCGGCCAGGGGGTCGACATGCTAGTCATGGTCAGCTCCTGACGGGGGTTATTCCTGCGCCACGCGTGACTCGATGCTGTCGCCTTCGGCCGCCACGGCCAGCTGCTCGCGGAAGAAGCTCAGCGCCTCCCGGGCATCCAGGTCGCCACGGCTGACCTTGTCGGCCCACTGGTCGATCAACTCGTCGTTGACGTCCCGGAGCATGGCGATATCCGCCTCGGAGGCCTGGGTGAAGGTATTGCCTAGTTCCTCGGCAAAGGCGACGCCGCGCTCGTCGGAGACATCCATCATGTAGCCGAACAGCCGTGAGAGGGACTCCCCCGAGACCGCCTCGATGGCCTCGCGATCCTCGGCGGAGACCTGGTCCCAGACCATCGGATTCATGATGATGGCGAAACTGCCGCGGTAGAAGCCGCCGTCGACCTGCAGGGTATTGGGCAGCACCTCGGCCACGCGGAAGCTGCGCAGCCCTTCGAGGGTCAGCATGGCGCCGTCGATCACCCCCTGGGAAGCCGCCTCGTAGACACCGGTGGGCGGCAGCGCCACGCCGGTCACCTGCATGGCGTTGGCCAGCTCGGTCATCACTCCACCACCCACGCGCAGGCGCTTGCCGGTCAGGTCGTCGAGGCTCTCGACCTGCTCACCGGTGAAGATCTGGCCGGGGCCATGCACGCCCACGGCCATGACCTCCAACCCCCTGTGCTCGTTGGCCTGGGCCAGGTGCTCCTGGTGGGTGCGCCAGTAGGCGGCGGAAGCGGCTTCGGAGGAGAAGTCCTCGAAGGTGGGAAACTCCGGCAGCTGCGTCAGTGCGAAGCGCCCGGCCATGTGGCCGTGGAAGATCCAGCTGGCATCAGCGACGCCGTCGGCGACCAGTGCCATCTGGGCTGCGGGCGGCCCCAGGTCCTCGGTGACCTGGAGCGTCACGCGCCCCTCGGTGGCCTCCTCGATCCAGCTCTTCCAGGTCGGCCAGACAATGGTATTGATGCCGTGGTTGGGCCCGCCCCAACTGCTGACGTTGATGGTGGTCTGGGCCAGGACCTGCGAGCTCAGGGTCGCCGCGGCCAGGGTGCCCAACATCAGTCCGATGGTCTTGTTCATTGTGTCCTCCGTCGTCACGGGATGGCGGCCAGGGTGCCGCCCGTTCTTGTAGTGAGGTGGTGAGATCGTGGTGACCTCGCAGTGATGGTGAATGCCACCAGAGGGCCCTGCTTGGCCGGGGCCGCGGAGCCAGTGTCTGTTGCGCACACCTTGCCTGCCAATTAGTCTCCCGTGCAACCATAAAGGCACCAATACGGCTTAAACTTAAGTCTAATGGTGAGATGAAAGCCAGCGACCACAGCGGGTTACTACACACAACAGCCCTTAACACCCGTGAAAGTCCCGAGGACGGCTGGACAACCAGTTTCACAAGCAACTATTATCTTGCCACTGGCCGAGCCAATGGCAGAGACAACGCCGACCGGGCCCAGCCCGACGACACCGGAGGAACCATGAGCAAGAAATTCGCCTCGCACGCCGATACCGAAGAGAAGCAGATCAGCTTCGACAAGCTGGCCGAAGGCCTTTACGCCTACACCGCCGAGGGCGACCCCAACACCGGCATCGTCATCGGCGACGACAGCGTGATGGTCATCGACACTCAGGCCACCCCGATCATGGCCCAGGACGTCATCCGCCGGATCCGCGAGGTCACCGACCTGCCGATCAAGCACGTGGTGATGACCCACTACCATGCCGTGCGCGTGCTGGGGGCCTCCGCCTACGACGCCGAGAACATCTACGCCAGCCAGAACACCTATGACCTGATCAAGGAGCGCGGCCAGCAGGACTACGAGTCCGAGGTCGGCCGCTTCCCGCGATTGTTCAAGGGCGTCGACTCCGTGCCCGGCCTGACCTGGCCGAACATCGTCTTCCAGCAGGAACTGACCGTGTTCATGGGCAAGCGCGAGGTGCGCATCATCCACCTGGGCCGCGGCCACACCAAGGGCGACACCATCGTCTGGCTGCCCGAGGAGAAGGTTATGTACTCCGGCGACCTGGTCGAATACGGCGCCACCCCCTACACCGGCGACGCCTACCACGAGGACTGGCCCGCCACCCTGGACCGCCTGCAGGCGATGGCCCCGCAGAAACTGGTGCCGGGCCGCGGCGACGCCCTGCAGAGCCCCGCGCAGTGTCAGGAAGCCATCCAGGGCACTCGCGACTTCCTCGCCGACATGTACGAGAGCGTCAAGGCCGGCAAGGCCGCCGGCAAGTCGCTGTCCGAGTGCTACGCCGAGACCTACGCCAAGCTCAAGCCCAAGTACGGCCACTGGGTAATCTTCGATCACTGCCTACCCTTCGATATCACCCGCTGCTATGACGAGGCGGGTGGCGAGTACCCGGATCCGCGCATCTGGACCGCCGAGCGCGACACCGACATGTGGCACTCGCTGCAGGACGTCGTCGAGATCCAGTAACCGCTGTCCGGACCCGGTCCGGATCGAGACAAGCTCGCCGGGGGCTCCTGCCCCGGCGATGCCGTGGGAGCCACTCATGCCGAAGACCTACAAGAATCCCGTCTATCCCTATCGACGCCCGCCCGAACTGGACCTCAGCGAGATACGCCACTGCCCGGTGGTGGTCGTCGGGGCGGGCCCCTCGGGGCTGACCGCCGCCATCGACCTGGCCCAGCAGGGCATCGACAGCATCTTGCTGGACGACAACAACACCGTCAGCGTGGGCTCGCGGGCGATCTGCTTCGCCAAGCGCACCCTGGAGATCATGGACCGCCTGGGGGCCGCCCAGCCAATGCTCGACAAGGGGGTCACCTGGCAGCATGGCCGCGTCTTCTTCCAGGATCGCGAGGTCTATGACTTCAACCTGCTGCCCGAGGAAGGCCACCGCGTGCCGGCCTTCATCAACCTGCAGCAGTACTACCTGGAAGAGTACCTGGTCGATCGCGCCCAGGAGCTCGCCGACCGCATCGACCTGCGCTGGCTGAACCGGGTCACCGCAGTGGACAGCCGACCAGACCATAGCGTGGTGACGATCGCCACCCAGGACGGTGACTACCGGCTCAGCTGCGACTACCTGCTGGTAGCCGACGGCGCCAACAGCAAGATCCGTGACCAGCTGGGCCTGGAGTGCAAGGGCCAGATCTTCCAGGACCGCTTCCTGATCGCCGACGTGATCATGAAGGCCGACTTCCCCACCGAACGCTGGTTCTGGTTCGACCCGCCCTTCCACCCCGGCCAGTCGGTGCTGCTGCACAAGCAGCCGGATAACGTCTGGCGCATCGACTTCCAGCTCGGCTGGGACGCCGACCCGGAAGAGGAGAAGAAGGAGGAGAACATCCGCCCCCGCGTGCAGGCGATGCTCGGTGAGGAGGTGGAGTTCGAGCTGGAGTGGGCCAGCGTCTATACCTTCCGCTGCCGCAAGATGGATGACTTCATCCATCAGCGCGTGTTCTTCATGGGCGACGCCGCTCATCAGGTCTCGCCCTTCGGCGCCCGCGGTGCCAACGGTGGCGCCCAAGGCATCGACAACCTGGCCTGGAAGCTGGCCAGGGTGATCAAGGGCCAGGCTCCCGCGGCGCTGCTTGAGACCTACAACACCGAACGCCAGCACGGTGCGGCGGAGAACATCCTCAACTCGACCCGGGCCACCGATTTCATCACGCCCAAGAGCCGCGTCAGCCGGCTGTTCCGCGACACCACCCTGGAGCTGGCGGAGCAGTATCCCTTTGCACGCAGCCTGGTCAACAGCGGCAGGCTGTCGATGCCCTGCCGCTACGACGACTCGCCGCTCAATGGCCCCGATGCCGAGGGGATGCCGCTCGATCTGCGCCCTGGCAGCCCGGCCAAGGACGCCCCGATACGCCTCGAGGGCAGCGACGCCTGGCTGCTTAACCAGATCGGCAACCGCTTCGTATTGCTCCTCGACGGCCGGGTCGATACCCCCGAGGCCGAGAAGCTGAGCGCCGACCTCGAGGGGCTGCTGGATCACCAGGCCGACCTGGACCTGGTGATCGTCGGCCCCACCCCCCACGCCCTGACGCAGCTGCCGCGTAGCGTGGTGATCGAGGACGCCGAGGGCCTGGTGGCCGAGCGCTATGGACTGGCCCCCGGAGCGAGCTACCTGTTCCGCCCCGACCAGCATGTGACCGCCCGCTGGACCGAGGTGTCGGCCGAGGCGGTCGGCGCTGCACTGGGCCGCGCCCTGGGCACCCACCTTGCCCCTCTTTCCCAAATTCAGGGAGACCGCCATGCCACGGCTTGAACTGAACCCGAACTTCACCGACCCGGACGCCTTCTACGCCGCGCTGACCGAAGCGCACCGGGAACGCAGCGAGGAGGAGAGCGAACGCATCAACGCCCGGCTGATCCTGCTGCTGGCCAACCATATCGGCGACCAGCAGGTGCTCGAGGAGGCGCTGGCCATCGCCGGCCAGGCCGCCGACTCGGCATCGGCCCAACAAGAACAGCGCTGAGAGAGGATACTGCCATGACCACCGAGACGCTTCAGTACCAGAGCGGTTTCCGCAACCACTTCGCCACCGAGGCGCTGCCCGGTGCCCTGCCCGAGGGCCAGAACTCGCCCCAGCGCTGCGCCTACGGCCTCTATGCCGAGCAGCTGACCGGGTCGGCCTTCACGGCGCCCCGCCACCAGAACCTGAGAAGCTGGCTCTATCGTATCCGCCCGTCCGTGGTACAGAGCGCCTATCAGCCGCTGGAGAACCATCAGGTTCACACCTCGCCGCTGGACAAGCCCGCCGCCGACCCCAACCAGATGCGCTGGGATCCGGCCCCGCTGCCCGGCGAGCCCACCGACTTCATCGACGGCCTGCTGACCATCGCCGTCAACGGTGATGCCGGCGCCCAGTGTGGTGTTGGCGTGCATATCTACGCCTTCAACCAGGACATGACCGACCGCTTCTTCTACACGGCGGATGGCGAGATGCTCTTCGTCCCGCAGCTGGGCGCGCTACGGCTGCGTACCGAATTCGGCGATCTCGACGTCGCCAACGGCGACATCGCCGTGATCCCCCGCGGCGTCAAGTTCCAGGTCCGCCGGGCGGCCGGCGTCGACGCCGCTCGCGGCTATATCTGCGAGAACTACGGCAGCCCGATGGAGCTGCCCGGCCTGGGCCCCATCGGCGCTAACGGCCTGGCCAACCCGCGTGACTTCCGGAGCCCCGTGGCCGCCTACGAAGATGTCGAAGGCGATTTCTCCCTGGTGGCCAAGTTCTCCGGCCGCTTCTGGGCGACCCGGCTGGATCACTCGCCGCTGGACGTGGTCGCCTGGCACGGCAACTACGCGCCCTACAAGTACGACCTGGCCAACTTCAATACCATCAACACGGTGAGCTTCGACCACCCCGATCCGTCGATCTTCACCGTACTGACCTCGGCCTCCGACACCCCGGGGATGGCCAACCTGGACTTCGTCATCTTCCCGCCGCGCTGGATGGTGGCCGAGAACACCTTCCGTCCGCCCTGGTTCCACCGCAACCTGATGAGCGAGTTCATGGGCCTGATCCACGGTGAATATGACGCCAAGGCCGAAGGCTTCCTGCCGGGCGGCGCCAGCCTGCACAACTGCATGTCGCCCCACGGCCCTGATGCCGAAACGTTCGAGAAGGCCTCCAATGCCGAGCTGAAGCCGCAGTATCTGGGTGATACCCTCGCCTTCATGTTCGAGAGCCGCTACGTCTATCACCCCACCGAGGCAGCGCTTGCCACGGAGTATCGCCAGCGCGACTACGTGGACGTCTGGTCGACCCTGCGCTCACACTTCGACCCGACCAAGCCCTGAGGTATGGGCCCTGAGCGACACGGCCCACGTTCGCGAGGCCCCCGAAGAAAGGGCCTCGCCCCTGACGACAAGGATCGAAAGACGATGAAACTCGCCACCCTCAAGAACGGCCGCGACGGCGAACTGATCGTGGTCTCACGCGACCTGACCCGCGCGGTGCGCGCCACCGGTATCGCCGCCACCCTGCAGCAGGCCATCGAGGCCTGGGATGCCCTGGCTCCGCAGCTGGAGGCGCTCTACGCCAAGCTCAACGACGGCCAGGCCGAGGGCGCCTTCGACCTCGACCAGGCCGCCCTGCATTCGCCGCTGCCGCGGACCTACCACTGGGCCGACGGTTCGGCCTATCTCAACCATGTTCAGCTGGTGCGACGGGCTCGTAACGCCGAGATGCCCGAGACCTTCTGGACCGACCCGCTGATGTATCAGGGCGGTGGCGACAAGTTTCTCGCCCCCACCGAGGACATCGAGGCGGTGAGCGAGGAGCACGGCATCGACTTCGAGGGCGAGATCGCCGTGGTCACCGACGACGTGCCCATGGCGGTGACACCCGAGCAGGCCGCCGGCCATATCAAGCTGGTGATGCTGGTCAACGACGTCAGCCTGCGCGGCCTGATCCCCGGCGAGCTGGCCAAGGGTTTCGGCTTCTTCCAGGCCAAGCCGGCCTCGAGCTTCTCGCCGATCGCCGTGACCCCGGACGAACTGGGCGACGCCTGGCGGGACGGCAAGGTCCACCTGCCGCTGACCGTGCACCTCAACGGCGAAAAGTTCGGCGAGCCGGAGGCGGGCCCGGACATGATCTTCAACTTCCCGCAACTGGTGGCCCATGCCGGCCGGACCCGCTACCTGGGCGCCGGTGCCATCGTCGGCTCGGGCACCGTCTCCAACCCGGATCCCGACGGCGGCCCCGGAAAGCCGGTGTCGGATGGCGGCGTGGGCTACAGCTGCCTGGCCGAGGTCCGTATGGTGGAGAAGATCCTGCATGGCGACAGCAAGACTCCCTTCATGCGCTTCGGCGACCGGGTGCGCATCGAGATGTTCGACCGCGAGGGCAAGAGCATCTTCGGCGCCATCGACCAGCAGGTAGTGAAATATCAACCCAAGTAAGGAGCGAGCCATGACGACGCTTTACGGCTATTTCCGCTCGTCGGCCGCCTATCGGGTGCGCATCGCCCTGAACCTCAAGGGCCTGGAGTACGACCAGGCCCTGGTCAACCTGGTCAAGGGCGAGCAGAGCGGAGACGCCTTCCGCGCCCTCAACCCCCAGGGGCTAGTGCCGCTGCTCTCCATCGACGACGGCACCCATCTGACCCAGTCGCTGGCGATCTGCGAGTACCTGGAGGAGCGCTACCCCGAGCCGCCGCTACTGCCGATCGACCCGGCGGAGCGCGCCCGGGTCCGCGCCCTGGCCCAGCTGGTGGCCTGCGAGATCCACCCGCTCAACAACCTGCGGGTGCTCAAGTACCTCGTCCATGAACTGAAGCTGGACGACGACGCCAAGCTGGCCTGGTACCGCCACTGGATCACCGAAGGGTTCGGCGCCCTGGAGGCGATGCTCTCCCGCGAGGCGGGCAGCGGCGACTTCTGCCACGGCGACGCCCCCACCCTGGCGGACATCTGCCTGGTGCCGCAGGTGTACAACGCCGAGCGCTTCGAGTGCGACCTCTCGGCCTACCCGCGGATCCGGCGCATCGTCGCCAACTGCCATGCCCAGGAGGCCTTCCAGCAGGCGGCACCGGGGGCGCAGCCTGACGCGAGCTGAGTTACAATAAGCGAGCTAACAAAGCGGGCGCGATTCCTGTTGCCATCGAATCGCGCCCGCTTCTCGTTCCACCGCCTTGAGATGGGACGGCGCAACGCGGCGCCGCCCAAGGAGAACCGGGTGCTAAGGCTGACCTCCCCCGCCACCGTGGTGGTGCTAGCCGCGCTGACCGCCCTGGGCCCACTGGCCACCGACATGTACCTGCCGGCCATGCCGGAAATGGCCGCCGCCCTAGACACCGGTCCCGACCAGATACAGCTGACCCTGAGCCTCTACATGGCCGGCTTCGCCCTGGCCCAGCTGATCTGCGGCCCCATCGCCGACCGCTTCGGCCGCAAGCCGGTGATGATCGCCGGGTTCGCGCTGTTCCTCGTCGCCAGCCTGTTGTGCGCCTTCGCGCCGAGCATCGAGTGGCTGCTGGTGGGACGCTTCCTGCAGGCCTTCGGCGGTTCCGCCGGGCCGGTGCTGGGGCGGGCCGCGGTGCGCGACATCCATGGCCCCCTGGAGGCGGGGCGGGTGCTCTCCTACATGGCCAGCACCATGGCGCTCGCCCCGGCGCTCGCCCCGGTCATCGGCGCCGGGCTGCTGCTGCTCTTCGGCTGGGCGTCGGTGTTCGTGCTGCTGGCCCTGTATGCCGCGGTGATGCTGCTGATCCTGGTCTTCCTGCTGCCGGAGCCCCTGCCCCCCGAGTATCGCCAGTCGACCAGCCCCCGGGCGATTCTCGCCAACTTCCACCTGCTGCTCGGCCAGCGCGCCTTCGTCGGCTACACCCTGACCAACGCCGCCGCCTTCGCCGGAATGTTCGCCTTCCTCTCCGGTTCGTCTTTCGTGCTGATCGAGTTCATGGGGGTGGCGCCCACCCTCTACGGCGTGCTCTTTACCTTGATCGTCGGCGGCTTCTTCACCGGCACCCTGCTCAGCGGACGCTACAGCCGCCGCCTGGGTCATGACCGCCTGATCCAGATGGGCGCCCTGCTGTGTGCCCTGGGTGGCAGCAGCATGGCGGCCCTGGCGCTGGCCGGGGTCTTCACCCCCTGGGCGGTGATCGGGCCCCACATGCTCTACTTGATCGGCTTCGGCATCGTCATGCCCCAGAGCATGGCCGGGGCGCTCGCCCCCAACCCCCGCATCGCCGGCTCGGCCTCCTCGCTGTTCGGCTTCCTGCAGATGACCATCGCCGCCCTGGGCGGCGCCCTGGTCGGCCAGTTCCACGACGGCACCTCGCGCACCATGGCCATTGCCATCGGCCTCGGCGGCGTGCTGGCGCTGGTGGCCTACCTGGGGCTAGTGAGGTCGGCCCCCTGCGCCGTACCCGCCGCCGAGCAGTCTCGAAATCGGGCATGAGCCCAGCCCTCGGGCCGGAGTGTCTCGATGGCCCGCGTGGTCGTGCCCAAGGCCCTCCGCTGGGAGCTGCTGTCTCCGCTCGTTCAAGTGCAGCGGACTGACGGGGTACCACAATTGCCGCACTGATGGGCACGGGCCTGCCCGGACGCGTCGCTCCCAGCCGGTGGCGCCCGGCGCTCGAAGGCCTCGGCATTGGGGCAGAAATCGCGGCACTCCGCCCGCGACGCCTGGTGTCTCAGGGCCAGCCAGCAGGTCCCCGCCTTCGAGCAGGTGTTGCAGGTGGTGCGCAGGGCATGGATGGCCGGGTCCTTGGCGAGCACCGCCGGGGTGAGCCCGAAGCGCTGCATCATCGGCGGCATCAGGGTATCGCTAGGCCAGAAGCCCGGGATCTCACCGGCGGCCAGGCTGCGCGCCAGTGCCTGCTCCAGAGTGCGGCTCATCGGCCGCGACAGGTCATGGATCAGCACACTCAGCTTTTTCGGCGCACAACACTTGAGCTCGAGCAGGGCCTGCTCGCCCTCGAGGTAGTCGCGAAGCCGCGCCTCGCTGGCGGGCGCCGTGGGATGGGGGGAGGATCGAGGTGAACTCATTGCGTGTTCCTCTGTCGCCCGACCCACAGCGTCGCTCCCTCCGTCGCCTCTTGCCTTGATCTGGATCAGGGTAGCGGGAACAAAGTGAGCCCTCACTCAGGCGAGGGCTCAGGCCAGCACGGTGGGCCGGTCCGCTCAGCGGGAGCCAGTGTCCTCGACACCGCGCCGGGCCTCCTCGATGGCAGCCATCACCTGGTCGACATCGGAGACCCGATGCGCCAGGGCCAGCGCCAGTTGGGCGAGGAACAGACGCTCCTGCTCCTCGGGCAGGCCGTCCAGGGTGGTGGCCAGCTGCTCGTAGACCTGCTCCAGGTCGGCGAAGGGTAGTGTCGGTGTGGTCATGATCATTCTCCTCCCAGGGCGGTCATCAGAGCGGTATCGAGGGCGGCGGGATCAAGGCGCTGCCAGCGCGCCACCACATGGCGGTCCGGGCGGACCAGATAGGCCGTGCCGTTCGTGGCCCCATAGGCGGCGAAGTGATCGCCGTCGGGGTCCGGCAGGATGGGGCCCGGGCCCTCCTCAGCCACCTGGCGGCTGAGGGTCACGACCGTGAACTCGGGGTCGCGGGCCCGCAGGTCCACCAGGCGCTTGTCCAGGTCGTCCGGCAGGCGGCCGTCCTCGCTGAACAGCAACAGGGTGAAGCCCCGGCCCAGGTGGTCGAGCAGGAAGTCGTCCTCGCCCAGGCGGCGATTGATCAGCGGCGCCCCCGGGATCGGGCCGGCACTGAAGGCGTCACGGTCGGCCAGGGTCAAGGGGCTCTCGGCATAGGTGTAGGGGGTGACCTGGCGCGGGTCGGCAAAACCGCTGGCGTAGTCGTTGTGGAAGGCCAGTGCCAAGGCGGCGTCGCGCATCAGCCGATAACCGCGAGTCGGTGGGGTCATGAAGCGGGTGCTCCTGCCGGCATTGGCGAACACATCCAGGGTGGCGCCACGGCGCTCCGGTGTGTAGCTGTCGAGCAGCCGGTCCGGGGCCTGCCCCTGGAGCACCCGGGCCAGCTTCCAGCCGGCGTTGACCGCATCGGCCAGGCCGTTGTTGAGCCCGCGAACGCCGAAGATCGGCACCAGGTGGGCGCTGTCACCGATGAACAGCACCCGGCCATGGCGATAGTCGTCGAGCGCCAGGGTGTGGGCCTTGTAGAGGCTCCACCACTCCAGCTCCCAGCCGCCCTCTTCGCCGAGCATCGCGATGATGGTGGCGACCCGCTCGCGGATGTTGGCCTCCTCCACCGCCTGCTCGGGATCCTCGTCGGGGCCGAGCTGGTAGTCGATGCGCCAGATATCGTCGGGTTGCTTGTGCACCAGGAGGGTGGAGTCGGGCAGCGCCGAGGAGTGGAAGAAGGCGCGGCGCTCGGTGGGGAAGTCCGATTTCATTCGCACGTCGGCGATCACGTAGCGCCCCTCGTAGGCCTCGCCGTGCAGCGACAGGTCGAAGGCCTTGCGCACCACGCTGCGGGCCCCGTCGGCGGCCAGCAGGTAGTCGGCCTCGAGCCGGTAGTCGCCCTCCGGCGTGGTCACCTCCAGGGTCACGCCCCGGTCGTCCTGGCTGACACCGGTCACCGCGCTCTGCCAGCGCAACTCGACGAGGTCGCTCTCCTCGGCCTTGTCGATCAGGAACTGCTCGATGTACTGCTGCTGCAGGTTGACCATCGGGTAGAAGCGCTCCTGATCCGAGTGGGGCATCTCGAAGCGGTAGATCTCGCGGTCGCGGAAGTAGGTGCGCCCCTGGGTCCAGCCCAGCCCCTTGGCGGTGAAGCGTTCGTCGATGCCGAGCTGCTGCAGGATCTCGAGGCTGTGGCGGGAAATGCAGATCGCCCGGGAGCCGTCGTTGACGGTGGCCTTGTCGTCGAGCACCACCGATTCGATGCCGTGGCGGGCCAGCTCCAGGGCGGCGGTCACGCCCACCGGGCCGGCGCCGACGATGGCCACGCGGTGGCGCACGGCCCGGCCATCCAGCTCGGGAGGACGGACGAAGGGGAAATGGGGATAATCGAAATAGAGCGAGTCGGTCTCGGCGCGTCCGGCGGGTCGCATGGGGCGGGCTCCTGTTATGGTTGTCGGATCAGCTATCACGCAGCATATCCCGCCGAGAGCCCCATGCCTGTCCCGTAAAAGCCGGGACAAGAGAGGGCAGCACTGCCCAGGAGAGACCGCATGACCGCCCCTCGCCCCTCGACCGACTGGCCCTCGCTGATGTCCTCCGTGGCCGCCTGCATCGAGGCCCTGGGCGATCCGGCCTTCGAGACCCACCTGCTGGCGCTGCTGCGTGACACGGCGCGCATCGAGCAGTGCATGATCTTCGCCTACGACGACGCAGATGGGGTCGACTGCCTGCTGGCCGCCAACGAGCGCCAGCCGCGCATGGCCGGACGCCTGGCCCGGCTCTATACCGACGGCCTGTTCCGCCAGGATCCCAACTACCGGGGGCTGCGCCAGGCCAGCGACGATGCCCCCCGGGTGGGGCTCGCCCCGATGCGGGCCGAGGAGATGCCACCGGCCTACCGCGGCCACCTGTTCGCCTTCCCCGACCTGGTGGACAAGGTTGCCCTGACCGTCCGCGAGGCCGAGGTCGCCTATACCCTCAATCTCTATCGCGGCAGCGATACCGGCGCCTTCTCGACGGCCGACCTGGCCGGCCTGGACGCCATGGCACCGCTGCTCGCCAGCCTGATACGCCGCCACTACGCGACCGCCCGCCCCGTCTCCCAGCAGCCCAGCGCCGAGGAGGCCGCCGTGCTCGCCCCGCTCTCCGAACGCGAGCGCCAGCTCTGCCTCTTCCTGCTGCGCGGCCACACTCTCAAGACCGCCGCCGCCGAGCTCAATATCGCCGTGTCGACGGCGGAAACCTACCGCAAGCGCGCCTATGCCAAGCTGGGCGTGCCCTCCAAGGCGCGGCTGGTGGCGCTGTGTCGGCGGCAGTGACGGGCCATCGTGTTCCGAGTGGCCCGCCCGGCCGCGGGCAGAGAATCTGTTTTTCTGATCCAAAGACAATAATAACTATATTTTAACTAATCATGGGGCGCGCCTAAGGTGTGGGAATAACAACATCACCGAAGGAGACACCGCCCATGACAGTCGAAAGCGTCGATACGCTGGTGGTTGGCGCCGGTCAGGCCGGCGTGGCCATGAGCGAACACTTGAGCAATCAGGGCGTGCCCCACCTGGTACTGGAGCGCAACCGTATCGCCGAGGCCTGGCGCACCCGTCGCTGGGACTCCCTGGTGGCCAATGGTCCTGCCTGGCACGATCGCTTCCCGGGGCTCGAGTTCGACGACCTGGACCCGGATGCCTTCGCCTCGAAGGAGCGGGTGGCGGCCTATTTCGAGGCCTATGCCGAGAAGATCCAGGCCCCCATCCGCACTGGGGTCGAGGTCAGGTCGGTGGAGCGCAACACTGGCCGGCCGGGCTTCACTGTCGAGACCTCCGATGGGGTCATCGAGGCCAATCGGGTGGTGGCTGCCACCGGTCCCTTCCAGACGCCGGTGATTCCTCCCATCGCACCCGACGACGAGGCCTTCACGCAGATTCACTCCGCCGAGTATCGTAATCCCGAGCAGTTGCCGGAAGGGGCGGCGTTGGTGGTGGGCGCCGGTTCCTCCGGGGTGCAGATCGCCGAGGAGCTGCAGCGCTCGGGCCGGCGGGTCTACCTCTCGGTGGGGCCCCACGATCGTCCGCCCCGCGCCTACCGGGGTCGCGATTTCTGCTGGTGGCTGGGGGTGCTCGGCGAGTGGGATGCCGAGATGATGCGGCCCGGTACCGAGCACGTCACCATCGCGGTGAGCGGGGCCGATGGCGGCAAGACCATCGACTTCCGCGAGCTGGCCCACCAGGGCATGACCCTGGTCGGGCGCACCCGGGCCTTTGCCGACGGCAAGGTGACCTTCGAATCCGACCTGGCCGACAACCTGGCCGCCGGCGACGCCAATTACCTGTCGATGCTGGATGCCGCCGACGACTATGCCCGCCGTAATGGCCTCGACTTGCCGGAGGAGCCGGAAGCGCGGCGCATCCCCGCCGACCCGACCTGCGTGACCGAGCCGGTGCTGGAGCTCGCCCTGGCCGAGGCCGGAATCGGCGCCATCGTCTGGGCCACCGGCTTCACGGTGGACTACCGCTGGTTGAAGGTGGACGCCTTCGACGAGAACGGCAAACCCCGGCACCAGCGCGGCGTTACCCGCGAGCCCGGCGTCTACTTCGTCGGCCTGCCCTGGCTGTCCCGGCGTGGCTCCAGCTTTATCTGGGGGGTGTGGCACGACGCCAAGCATATCGCCGATCACATCGCCACCCAGCGCAAGTACCTGGCCTACCACGCCGAGGCCCAGCGCCGGGCCGAGGATGATGCCTCGCCGCGCCGAGCAGTGACCGTCGAGTAAGCCCGTGGGGAGGCGCTCCGCCTCCCTCCTTTATTGCTTCAGCAGGACCAAGGAGCCGTCGATGCCGACGCATACCCGAATCCGCATGTTCAATACCAAGGCGACATATCCCAACCAGAGCCTGGATAACGATCTCTGCCAGGCTGTGCGGGCAGGCAACACTGTTTATGTGCGTGGCCAGGTGGGTACCGACTTCGAGGGGCGCCTGGTCGGCCTGGGCGACCCCGAAGCCCAGGCCAACCAGGCGATGAAGAACGTCAAGCAGCTGTTGGAAGAAGCTGGCAGCGACCTCAGCCATATCGTCAAGACCACCACCTATATCACCGACCCGCGTTTCCGCGAGCCGGTCTACCGGGAGGTGGGGCAGTGGCTCAAGGGGGTCTATCCCATCTCCACCGGCCTGGTGGTGGCGGGTCTGGCCCAGCCGGAGTGGCTGATGGAGATCGATGTGATCGCCGTGATCCCGGAAGACAAGGAGGGCGCCCTATGACCTTTTCCATCGCCGGCTTCTGCCGCGAGACCGGCCAGTTCGGCACCGCCATCAGTTCATCGAGCATCTGCGTGGCCAGTCGCTGCCCCTTTATCGCCCCGGGGCGCGGGGTGGTCTTGACCCAGAACGTCACCAACCCGGTGCTGGGCCAGCGCGGCACCGAGCTGCTGGCCCAGGGCCTGGACGCCGACACGGTGCTGGCGCGCCTCGTCGAGGAGGAACGTTTCCCCGAATGGCGCCAGCTTCAGGTACTGGATGCCGAGGGGCGCAGCGCCGTGCATAGCGGTGCAGAGACCCTGGGAATCCACGCTACTCGCCAGGGGCGTGACTGCGCGGCCGGTGGAAATATGCTGGCTGACACCGCGGTGATCGATGCCCTGGTGGAGACCTTCGAGCGCCACGAGGGTGAGCTCGCCGAGCGGTTGCTGGCGGCGCTGGAGGCAGCGCAGGCCGACGGTGGCGAGATGGGGCCGGTGCATTCGGCGGGGCTCAAGGTGACCGACCGGGCCAGCTGGCCGGTGGTGGACCTGCGGGTGGACTGGCATATCGCACCCATCCAGGAATTGCGCATGGTATGGCAGGCCTACCGCCCCCAGCGCGACGCCTATGTCTGCCGCGCCATCGATCCCAACCAGGCACCGGGCTATGGGGTGCCGGGGGACGACCGATGAGCGACTTCGACGCCTCGGCGGCGTGTGTCGCGTTGCTCAAGCGGCTGATCGCCTTCGATACCACCAGCGAGCGCAGCAACCTGCCGCTGATTCACTTCGTGCGGGACACTCTCGCCGAGCAGGGCATCGAGGCGACCCTGATCCCTTCGGCCTGCGGCGAGAAGGCCAATCTCTACGCCACCATCGGCCCCCGGGACCGCCCCGGGGTGATGCTGTCCGGGCATACCGACACCGTGCCGGTGACCGGCCAGGCCTGGAGCAGCGACCCCTACTGCCTGACCGCCAGGGGGCAGCGCCTCCATGGTCGCGGCACCGCGGACATGAAGGGCTTCCTGGCGGCGGTGCTGGCGGCGGTACCGGCCATGGCCCGCGCCGAGCTGACCGCGCCGATCCATCTGGCTTTTTCCCACGACGAGGAAGTGGGCTGCGTAGGAGTGCGCAGCCTGCTGGCGGCTATGCAGCGCTACTGGGTGCGCCCCGCCGCCTGTGTGGTGGGCGAGCCCACCTCAATGCGTCTGGCCACCGCCCACAAGGGCAAGCTGGCCGGCCGCATCGAGGTGACGGGCAAGGCTTGCCACTCCGGCATGGCCCCGGAGGGCATCAATGCCATCCAGGCGGCGGCGCCGCTGATCCAGTGGTTCGCCGACACCGCCGCTGCCAAGGCCGAGACCGGGCCCTTCGATACCCGCTTCGCCATCCCCTATACCACCCTGCAGTTGGGCACTATCAAGGGGGGCACGGCGCTGAATATCGTGCCGGCCCAGTGCCGTTTCGACTTCGAAGTGCGTAACGTGCCGGACGAAGACCCGGATCGCCTGCTGGCGCCGCTCGAGGCCGAGGTGGCACGCCTGGATACCGAACTCAGGGCGCGCCATCCCGAGGCCGGGGCCAGCCTGAGCCGGCTCGGCGATTACCCGGGCCTGGCCATGGCCGAGCAGGGCGAGCTGGTGGAGGTAATCCTGGCGCTGCTGGCCGACCCGGGCCGTGAGCGCATCGGCTTCGGCACCGAGGCGGGGCTCTTCCAGCAGGAACTGGGAATTCCCACCCTGGTCTGCGGCCCCGGCAGCATGGCCCAAGGGCATCAGCCCGACGAGTACGTGACCCGGGAGCAGTTGGGCCGCTGCGAGGCCTTCCTGGCGCGGCTGACCGAGGCGCTGGGCGACCCCGAGGCGGTGGCGCGCCTGGATCGCGCCTGCGCGGCCCAGGCGCCCGCCGGGTAGTGCCGTGACGGGCCAGTGGGGCGGGCGCCGCCGAGCCAGCCTTGGTATGCTCGGCAGGGGCGGCGTCGCCGCTTCGAGCCCCCGAGCCTGGATAATCGTCGATGCGTCACTTTACCCTCAAGCAGCTGCGCTACTTCGTCGTCGCCGGCGACCTCTCCAGCGTCACCCAGGCGGCCAGGCAGTTGCATGTCTCCCAGCCCTCCATCTCGGCGGCCATCCAGCAGATCGAGGAGACCACCGGCCTGCAGCTCTTCGTGCGCCATCACGCCCAGGGGCTCTCCCTGACGCCGGCCGGCAAGCAATTGCTGGTGCGCGCCAAGCAGTTGCTACGGGACGCCGAGGGGCTGGAGCGCTTCGCCGTTTCCCTGGGCGAGGAGATCGGCGGCGAGCTGCGCCTGGTGACCTTTCCCACCTTCGCCCCGGTCTTCCTGCCCCAGCTGCTGCGCCGCTATGCCGATCGCTACCCGGCGGTGAGCCTGCAGTGCGACGAGATGAACCAGGCGGATATCGTCGCCGGGCTGGGCAAGGGGGACTACGAGCTGGCCTTCACCTACGACCTTCAGGTCCCCGAGAGCATCGACTTCACGCCCCTCTACCGCTTTCCCCCCTATGCGGTGATCAGCGTCGCTCACCCCCTGGCCAGCCGCGACAGCGTGCGCCTCGCCGAGCTGGTGAAGTACCCCATGGTGATGCTCGACTGGCCGCTGAGCCGCGAGTACTTCCTCTCGATCTTCTCCCTCCTGGGCCTCTCGCCCACCGTGGCTCACCGCGCCAAGTCCATGGACATGATTCGCGGCCTGGTGGCCAACGGCTTCGGCTTCTCGCTGTTCAATACGCCCTTGACCACTCTCGACGCCTTCGATGGCGGGCGGCTCAAGGCGCTGACCCTCGACGATGAGGCGCCGCCACTCTCCATGGGCATCGCCTGTCTGCGCGGGCTGCGCCTGAGCCCCGCCGCCGAGGCCATGCACCGGCTGGTCTGCAACGTCGAAACGCTGACGCCGACCCTGGAACTGCTGGCGCCCTATCTCGTCCAGGCACCCGAGCCGTTGATCGGACTCCAGGACGCGGATTGACGCCACTAGCGCGCCTTGTTGGCCTTGCCGCCCCTGCGAGCTGGGCCAACGAGGCCCGGCGTCGCTGCCCACGATTTCCCCTTTATCAATGAACGGCGCAGCCGGCGGGTTGAGTTCCTTTTTGCATAAGAAAAACTGAGGCAAGGCTTAGCATAATAATATTTTAGCTAATCAACCCCCAGGACTATCGTGAACTCACCAAGCGTGATTCATGCCTCTCGAGGCCCATAACTACAACCCCCGACGACTGGAGTGCTTCCCATGGCGGCACACGATCTTTACTACTGGCGTGACCTGCGCACTCGGCTGAGCCTGTCCGGTGGCGCCTTCATCGATGGGCAGCGTGTCGAGGGCGCCGATGGCGGTACCCTGACTACCTGGAACCCGGCTACCGGCGAGGCGCTGGGCGAGGTGGCGGCCTGCACCGCCGCGGACGTGGACCGGACCGTGGCCGCGGCGCGCGCGAGCTTCGAGGCGGGCACCTGGTCCCGGGCCGCACCGGCCCATCGCAAGGCGGTGCTGCAGCGCCTGGCGGTCTTGATGATGGAGCATCGGGACGAGCTGGCTCTGCTCGAGACCCTGGACACCGGCAAGCCGATCAGCGATGCCCACGGCATCGATATCCCCGGTGCCGCCGGCTGCTTCGCCTGGTACGCCGAGGCCACCGACAAGCTCTATGGCGAGGTGGCGCCCACCGATGGCGACAACCTGGCCACCATCACCCGGGAACCCGTCGGCGTGGTGGCGGCGGTGATCCCCTGGAACTTCCCCCTCGATATCACCGCCTGGAAGCTGGCCCCGGCACTCGCCGCCGGCAATAGCGTGATCCTCAAGCCGGCGGAGCAGTCGCCGCTCACCGCCCTGCGCCTGGCCGAGCTGGCCAAGGAGGCGGGCCTGCCCGACGGCGTGTTCAATGTGCTGCCCGGCCATGGCCACGTCACCGGTCAGGCGCTCGGCCTGCACCCGGACGTGGACTGCCTCGCCTTCACCGGTTCCACCGCGACCGGCAAGCGCTTCCTGGAGTACGCCGCCGCCTCCAACATGAAGCAGGTATGGCTGGAGTGTGGCGGCAAGAGCCCCAACCTGATCTTCGCCGACTGCGACCTGGATGCCGCCGCCGCCGCCGCGGTGCAGGGCATCTACTTCAACCAGGGCGAGGTGTGCTCCGCCAACTCGCGGATCCTGGTGCAGCGCGACATCAAGGAGGCCTTCGTGGCCCGCTTCGTCGAGGAGGCCGCCAAGCTCAAGGTGGGTGATCCCCTGGATCCCGAGACCCGGGTCGGATCGCTGATCGACAACGATCATGCCAAGCGGGTGCGCGGCTTTATCCAACTAGGCGTGGAAGAGGGCGCCAGGTTGGCCCTGGGCGAGGCCCCAGCGGCGGATGCCGAGGGCGCCTTCGTCATTCCGACCCTCTTCGAGGGCGTCACTCCCCAGATGACCATCGCCCGGGAAGAGATCTTCGGCCCGGTGGCGGTGATGATCGAGTTCGCCGACGAGGACGAGGCGGTGACCATCGCCAACGACTCCATCTACGGCCTGGCCGCCTCGGTATGGACCCGGGACCTGTCCCGGGCGCACCGGGTGTCGCGCCGCCTGCAGGCCGGCACCGTCTCGGTGAACACCGTCGATGCCATCGACTTCACCACCCCCTTCGGCGGCTACAAGCAGTCCGGCTTTGGCCGCGACCTGTCGCTTCACGCCCTGGACAAGTTCACGCAACTCAAGACCACCTGGATTCGCCTCTGAGCGATGTTCCCCGCTCGTCGCCCGACCCCGGCGGCGAGTGTCGACGACAGCACAACAACAACGAAGGTGACGACAATGCAACAGACACAGACCCCGGTTGCCGGCGCCCCCGCCGAGGCAACCACCAGCGGCCCACCCCGCGGTGTCCTGGGCTTCAAATCACTGCTGGCAGTGGCGGTCGGCCTGGTAGTCTCCCAGGGAGTGATGGTGATCATGCTCCAGGGGGTCGGTATCGCCGGCGCCGCCTTCATCGTGCCCCTGACCATCGCCTGGGTGCTGGCACTCTGCTACGCCGCGTCCTTCTCGGAACTGGCGCTGATGGTGCCCCGGGCGGGCAGCCTGAGTGCCTATACCGAGGTCGCGCTGGGCCACTTCCCGGCCATCCTTTCGGTCTTCTCCGGCTATGTGGTGGTGGCCATGTTCGCGCTCTCCGCGGAGCTCTTGCTGGTCAACTACCTGCTGGGGGTGCTCTATCCCGGCCTGGGCGGCAGCCTCTGGATCGCCTTCGGCATCCTCGGCGTGTTCACCGCGCTCAACCTGCTCGGCATCGATGTCTTCGCCAAGCTGCAGAACCTGCTGGCCTTCGTGATGGTGGTGGCCCTGACCCTGCTCGGCGTCAGCGCCCTGAGCGGCGGCTTCGCGCCTCACGAGATTGCCGCGGGACAGGTCTTCGGCGAGTTCAACCTGGGAGATGGCGCCCTGACCCTGATCGCCCTGGCCATCTGGGGTTATGTTGGTGTGGAGTTCGTCTGCCCGCTGGTGGGGGAGTGCCGCAACCCGGCGCGCAACATTCCCCGCGCCATGTTCGTCGGCCTGACCATGATCTTCGGCGTCTTCCTTCTCTATTGCCTGGGTGCGCTCTTCTACATTCCCCGCGAGACCCTGATGAACGCCGAGCTGCCGCACCTGGAATATGCCACCGCGACCTTCGGCGGCTCCGGCACCTTCCTGCTGGCGGTGGCGGCGGTCACGGCCACCTGCAGCACCCTCAACACCTCGCTGGCCTCGGTGCCACGCATGCTTCAGGGCATGGCCGAGCAGGGGCAGGTGTTCCCGGTCCTCGGGCGCCTGACGCCGACGAGCCGGGTGCCCTGGGTGGCGGTGCTGTTCATTGCCGGCGTCACCGGCCTGCCGCTGCTGATCTGGGGCAATGAGCCGGGCACCGTGGGACTGCTGCTGGTGGCTGCCGCCATTGCCTGGTTGCTCGCCTACATCATCGCCCACGTCAATGTGATTGCCCTGCGTCGCCGCTATCCCGACGCCGAGCGTCCCTATCGCACCCCCTTCTACCCGCTGCCCCAGCTGATCGGCATCGGCGGCATGGTCTACGCCATCGTCTACGCCTCGCCGGCCCCGGAGCTGACCACCTGGATCTTCACCAGCGCCGGTGTGGTGCTGGGCATCGTCAGCCTGGTGGCCGTGGTGTGGATCAAGGGCGTGATGAAGAAGCCGCTGTTTCGCCCCGAGCCGCTGGATGAGCTGATGGCCGACACCGGAAGCCAACCGAGCAGCGACTGATCCCGAAATTCGGTATCGGGTCACAGGCCCGATGCCTCGAACAACAGCAAGCCCCGACTCGTACAGGAGCGCCGCCATGAACAGCCTCAACCAAACCGTCACCACGATCGCCAGCGACGAGAAGCAGCGCATCTGGGAAGCCGATCGCGATCACTTCATGCACCCCTGGACCGACTTCTCCACCTTCAAGGAGACCGGTTCCATGGTCTTCACCGCCGCCGACGGGGTCTCCATCCAGGACGCCGACGGCAGGCGCTACCTGGACGGCATCGGTGGCCTGTGGTGCGTCAATATCGGCTATGGCCGCAAGGAGATCGCCGCGGCGGTGGCGGAGCAGATCTGCGCCATTCCCTACTTCTCCACCTTCGGCCACCACACCACGCCGCCGGCGGCCAGGCTCGCCGCCAAGCTGGCCGAGCTGGCCCCGGGCGATCTCAACCACGTCTTCTACGGCTGCGGGGGCTCGGTGGCCAACGACACCGCGGTGCGCCTGATTCACTTCTACTTCAACCAGTTGGGCAGGCCTACCAAGAAGCAGATCATCTCGCGCATCGACGGCTACCACGGCAGCACCTACATGGCGATGTCGATCACCGGAGTCAAGGTCGACCATATCGGCTTCGATATCGACGAAAGACTGGTGCATCACATCTCCTGCCCCAACCCCTATCGCCGTCCGGAAGGCCAGAGCCTGGAAGCCTTCTGTGACGAGAAGGTGCAGGAACTCGAGGACAAGATACTAGAGATCGGCCCGGACAACGTGGCCGCCTTCTTCGCCGAGCCGATCATGGGCGCCGGTGGGGTGATCGTGCCGCCCGAGGGCTACCACAAGGCGACCCTCGAGGTGTGCCGCAAGTACGACGTGCTTTATGTCTCCGACGAGGTGGTCACCGCCTTCGGTCGCCTGGGCCACATGTTCGCCTCGGAGGACGAGTTCGGCATCGTCCCGGACATCATCACCTGCGCCAAGGGGCTCACCTCCGGCTACCTGCCGCTGGGAGCCACTATTTTCTCCGACCGCATCTATGCGGTGATCAGCAAGCCCCAGGCCGAGGGTGCCATCTTCACCCACGGCTTCACCTACTCCGGCCACCCGGTGAGCTGTGCCGCGGCGCTGAAGAACATCGAAATCCTCGAGCGCGAGAGCATCTGCGATCACGTCAAGGACGTCGGCGCCTATTTCGAGAATCGCATCCGCGAACTCGGCGAGCTCGACCTGGTAGGCGATGTGCGGGGGCGCAAGTTCATGATCTGCCTGGAGAGCGTGGCCGACAAGCACACCAGGGAGCTGATCGATCCCAGGGCCAAGGTGGGTAACCGCATCGCCGACGCCTGCCAGAGGCGCGGCCTGATCGTGCGCCCGCTCGCGCACATGAACATCCTCTCGCCGCCCCTGATCCTCACCCGCGAGGATGTCGACTTCGTCGCCGAGACCTTGAAGGAGAGCATCCTCGAGGTCACCGCAGGCCTGCGCGCCGAGGGCTACCTGTCCCGTTGAGGACCAGCTTCGCGACTGGACCGAGGGCTGCATTGCCGTCACCAACACGGAAATTCAGATGCTGGAGCGCTGGTTGGATGTCGGCACGCTGGTGGTGATCCACTGATCGGACCGGCGTTGGTCAGACACCAATACCGCTTCGACTTGCGTCAGGACCCGTTCGGGCCCGAGGACCTGGCGGCCCCCGAGCCCCGGACGGATCTCGGCCATGGCGTGCTGCCGGCTCAGGCCACGGCCGCCCGCCGGTCGAACGCCTCGGCGTTGGGGCAGAAGCCACGACACTCCTCGACGCCGGCATCGCGGCGCATGGCGCGCCAGCAGCGGCCGGCCACCGGGCAGGCGTTGCAGGTCCGGCGCATCGCCTGGAGGTCGCTGTCCTCGGCAATGCGCGAGGCCTCGAGGCCGAAGCGCTGCATCATCACCGGCATCAGGGTCTCGGACGGCACGAAGGCCAGGTAGGCCCCCTGGTTCATCTGCCTGGCCACTTCACGCTCGAAGCCGGCCTCGAGTGGCGCCTCGAGGTCCTTCACCAGGGCATCGAAGGCCCCGCTGGATGCGTGCTGCATATCGCGCACCAGCTGGGGGGTGGACGCCCGGTAGCAGTGCTCGCCGAGGCGCTTCCACCAGGACGGGCGGCGCGGGGTGGTGCCGATGTGGGCCATGATCGGTCTCCCTTGATGGCGGTTCGAGATGAGTATCGTCCGCTCGGCGATGCTGTGCCTTGACCCGCATCAAATTTGTTTCACTTGAAACGGAATCGCCCGCACGGCGGCTAGCTCGTGAAGCGAACGCCCCGCGGGGTTACACTAGCGCCCAGTTCATGTCCCCGCTGCCAGCCGAGGCCCTCGATGAGTTCCCACCTGCTCTCCGTCGATTCCCTGTCCAGAGACCATGTCGATCACCTGCTGCGGGTCGCCGCGCGCATGGAGCCCATCGCCCAGCGGCGCCAGGTCACCCGGGTGCTGGAGGGCGCGGTGCTCGGCAACCTCTTCTTCGAGGCCAGCACCCGCACCCGGGTCAGCTTCAACGCGGCCTTCTGCCGGCTGGGCGGCAGCGTCTGCGACACTACCGGCTTCACCTTCTCCTCCATGGCCAAGGGGGAGTCGCTCTACGACACCAGCCGGGTGATGAGCGGCTATTGCGATGCCATCGTGATGCGCCACCCGGAGCAGGGCTCGGTGGCCGAATTCGCCGCGGCGACCCATGTCCCGGTGATCAACGGCGGCGACGGCCCCGGCGAGCACCCCAGCCAGGCGCTGCTCGACCTCTATACCATCGACAAGGAGTTCACTCGCCTCGGCAAGTCGCTGGCGGGCGCCCATGTGTTGCTCACCGGCGACCTCCGGTACGGCCGCACCGTCCACTCGCTGATCAAGCTGCTCTCGCTCTATGCCCCGATGCGTCTCACCCTGGTCGCCCCCCCGGGGCTGGAAATGCCGAGCCACCTGATCGACCTTGTCGCCTCCCGCGGCCACCGGGTGGAGCAACGCGACAGCCTGGCCAGCGACTTCTCCGATCTCGACGTGGTCTACACCACGCGCATCCAGAAGGAGCGCTTCACCGCCGAGATGAGCGAGGGCTTCAGCCTGTCGCGGGACTTCACCGTGGACCGCGCCTTCCTCGATGCCCGCTGCTCGGACACCACCATCGTCATGCACCCCTTGCCGCGGGACAGCCGCCCCGATGCCAACGACCTTGACGTGGACCTCAACGGCGACCCGCGCCTGGCGATCTTCCGCCAGACCGACAACGGCATCCCGGTGCGCATGGCGATCTTCGCCACCCTGCTGCAGGTCGAGGAGCTGATCGAGAAGGACCTGCGCCCTGTGCGCTGGTTCGTGCCCGGCCGTGTGGGCGTTGACGACGCCCCCTTCTGATCACGCGGCGGGTCGCCGTCCATCGCCTATGCTGATGTGCGCCGGGGAATATGCGAAGCTGAAGCGGCGGCCCGCGACGGGGCCGCCGACCCTGCGGACAACAAGACGTGTTGCCGGCCCCGGCAACCCATAACGAAGGGAGGCGTTACGCCCATGACTCTGCACCGCGCATATGTTCTGCTGGCGGCTTTCTATAGCCTGCTCCTGCTGATCGGACTGATCGCCCTGCTCGCCGGCGGCGGCACCCTGCTGGCCCTGCCGCAACTCGCCGTGGGCGCCCTGGGCGTGGTCGGGCTATGGGGCTATATCCTCAAGAAGGGGTTCATGAATCCGCGCATGTGGCGCCCCTTCGCCTGCCTGCTGGGCGTTGCGGCGGCGGTGCAGCTGTTCCTGGTCTTCGCGGCGTCGCCGTCGGGCACCGAGATCACCTGGATGCTGACCAGCACCATCTTCTCGCTGCTGCTGATGATCCTCCTCTACCGCTACGGCGATCGCGACCAGGCGCTCTGGGCCTCACCGGAGGAACTCGAGGGCGGCAAGCTGCTGGGCGAGCTGCTGGAAGCGCAGCCCGAGCTGATGGTGGAGAAGCAGGCGGAGGACCGTCAGGCGACCGTCAGGGTCCAGAAGGCCGGCAACGAGTACCGCGCCAGCGTGGTGCGGCAGCGGGAAGCGGAAGTGGAGAGGTTCGAGGAACGCTTCACCTGCCCGGCGACCCTGGCGTTCTTCATCGAGAAGTTCACCTGCATCTCGGTGCGCGACTTCGCCGACAAGTACACCGGCGGCGGCACCAGCCCGGCATGACCGGCCGGGCCGCCGCCGGCCTCAGCCTGGCGGCAGGCCCTCCCGGCGGGCGAACCAGCTCTCGAGGATCAGCACCGCACTGATGCCATCGACCCCCTCGTCGCGGTAGTTGCCACGGTGCCCCGCCTCCCGGGCGATGGCCTTGGCCTCGCGGGTGGAGCCGCGCTCGTCGACCATCTCGCAGGGGATGCCGTAGCGGCCGAAGAGCCGCTTGCCGAACTTGCGCGCACGGGCGCACATCTCCGCTTCGCTGCCGTCCACTTCCAGCGGCAGCCCCACCACGAACAGGTCGGGGCGCCACGCCTCCACCAGCCGCGCGACCACCGCCCAGTCGGGAATGCCGTCGCGGGCCGGCAGCGGATCGAGTGGCCGGGCGCTGTGGATCATCTCGTTGCCCACCGCCACGCCGATGCGCCGGGTGCCGAAATCGAAGGCGAGGATCAGGCGCTGGCCGGCCTCGGCCATCAGGAGTGCCCCGCCTCGCGGGTCATCAGGTTGAGGTCGATGCCGAGGATGCCGGCGGCGGCGGAGAGACGCTGCTCCGGGGGCACCTCGAAGAGGATGTCGGCACGCCCCTCCACGGTGAGCCAGGCGTTGTCCATCAGCTCCGTCTCGAGCTGGCCGGACTCCCAGCCGGCGCAGCCGAGACAGACGAGGAACTGCTCCGGGCCCTCGCCCGCCGCCAGCGCCTGGAGCATGTCCATGGACGTGGTCAGGGCGATGCCCTCGGCCACCTGGATACTGGAATCCCAGACGTCGCTGGTGCCGCGGTGCAGGATGAAACCACGATCCTTGTGCACCGGCCCACCATAGTAGACCGGAGCATTGCGATGCGGGCTCGCCTCGCCACCCAGCTCCAGCTGTTCGAACAGGGCGTCGAGGGTCAATTCCAGCGGCCGGTTGACGATCACCCCCATGGTGCCGTTGTCGTCATGGTCGCAGAGGTAACTGAGGCTGCCAGCGAAGTTGGGGTCTTCCAGGTGCGGCATCGCCATCAGGAAGTGGTTTTTCAAGCTTTGCATGGGACTCCCCGGCGGTCCTAACGCACGCCGTAATGATTGCCTTGGCCGAACCGCCAGACGCGCGTGATGGACAGGCTGTCGAGCTCACCCATGCCGCGGTCGAAGGGCCGGTAGGGTGCCGCGCCGTGCACGGTATCCAGTGCCGCCTGGTCGAGTTCGGCGTGTCCCGAGGATTGTACCACCTCTGCCTGAAGTAGCTGACCATCACGGTCGATCACCACACGAATGCGCAGTTGGCCGTGCAGATGGCGCGGCGCCGGGTGCACCCGGTTGCCGTAGTCCTCGACGCGGCGGGTCCAGTCGTCGATGTAGCGAGCCTCGGCGGCACGCCGAGCGGCCTGCTGGCTGGCGTCGCCCTCGGGCCCTTGCGCCTCCGGCGTGAGCCCCTGCTCGCGGATGCTGGTGGTCGCCTGGGCCAGCAGGTCGCGGCCGGAGGCCGAGGGGGCCGCCGCGGAGGGCACCGCTGGCGTCTCCGCCGCCTGGGGGGCGCTGGCCCGGGGCTCGGGGGGAGTGTCGATCTCGCTCGGCGCCTCGGCCGCCGGCGGCGCGGCCTCGTCGGGTAGCGCCTCGGGCTCGTCTTGCTCCAGTTCGGCGGCCTGCTCGGGCTCGGCGGGCGTGGCCGGATCCACCGCGCTGTCCGTCTCCTGCAGCACGGGCAGGTCGTCCATGGGCGCGGCGCGGGACTCGGCGGGCACCTCCTCCTGTTGCTCGCCGCGAGCCTGCTGATCGGCCTCGGCGATCGCCTCGGCCTCGACGGGCGTGTCCGAGGAGCGGGTCACCAGCACCACGTCGAGGCTGGTGCGCTCGGCCGGGGCCGGGGCAAACTGCCAGCTCGCCACGATGCCGATCACCGCCAGGTGCAGCAGCAGCGCCAGCGACCAGGCCAGCCAGCGGCGATGCGGCCGGGTGACCGGGGCGTACTGGATGGGGTCGCTGACATGGATCGTCATGGCTTATCCCAGGCGGCGCTCGATGGCGTCCATCAGCAGGCCGGCAATGTCGGTGCCGCGCTGGTCGTCGATCTCGCGCACGCAGGTGGGGCTCGTCACGTTGATCTCGGTGATGTAGTCGCCGATCACGTCGAGGCCGACGAACATCAGCCCCTTCTCGCGGACCGTCGGCTGCACCTGTTCGACCAGCCAGTGATCGCGCGCGGTGAGCTCGCGGCTGATGCCGGTGCCGCCGGCGGCCAGGTTGCCCCGCGTCTCCCCGGCCATGGGCATCCGGGCGAGGCCGAAGGGCACCGGCTCCCCCTCCACCAGCAGGATACGGGTGTCGCCATCGCTGATTTCGGGGATATAGCGCTGGGCCATGATCTGGCGCTGGCCGCGCTCGGTGAGGGTCTCGATGATGGCGCCGAGGTTGCGGCCCTCCGGCTGCACGTGGAAGATCCCGCTGCCGCCCATGCCGTCCAGCGGCTTGAAGATCACGTCCCGGTGTTCGGCATGGAAGGCCCGCAGCACCGGTTCGCTGCAGGAGACCAGGGTCGGGGTGCAGCACTGGGGAAACTGCTGGGCGAAGAGCTTCTCGTTGCACTCGAGCAGCGCCCGGGTCGGGTTGACCACCAGCACGCCCTCGCGCTCGGCGAAGCCCAGCAGATGCACGGCGTTGAGGAAGTGGGCGTCCACCGGCGGATCCTTGCGCATCAGGATCACGTCGAGCTCGGCCAGCGGCCTCGGCTCGGGCTCGCCCAGGTCATACCAGTGGGTGGGGTCGCGGTGCACCGCGAGGTCACGCAGGCGGCCGAAGGCACGGCCTTCGCGCAGGAAGAGGTCCTCCTGCTCCAGGTAGTGCAGCGACCAGCCGCGGTCCCGGGCGGCCCACAGCATGGCCATGGTGGTGTCCTTCTTGTAGGCGATGTCGGCGATGGGATCCATCACCACACCGACCCTCAGCATGCGTTCGCTCATCGGTTCGGGTGTCCACAGGAAAGAATGGGGATGCCGGCAGTATGCCGCAGGGCCCGCGGCAACACCAAGGCACGCAGGCCGGGGGCGGCCCCCGGAAGCGGCCGGGACCTAGCGGCTCGCGTCGCCGTCGTTACCCGGTGCCAGGCGGATGCCGGCCGCCTCGATGACGATCAGCCGCCGCTTGTAGAGCCGCCCGATCGCCTGCTTGAAGGCGTTCTTGCTCACCCCCAGACGCGCCTTGATCTCGCCGGCATTGCTCTTGTCCGAGAGCGGCAGAAAGCCGCCGCTCGTGCGCAGCGCCTGGAGCACCTGCTCGCCCACCACGTCGAGGCGCGCCTCGCCCGGGGGCAGCAGCGAGAGATCCAGCCGGCCGTCGTCGCGCAGCCGCTTGATAAAGCCGGTGACGCGCTGGCCGCGGCGCAGCGGCCGGGTCACGTCGTCACGGTAGAGCAGCCCCCAGAAGCGGTGGTTCACCACCGTCTTGAAGCCGAGGTCGGTCTGGTCGGCGATCACCAGCGTCACCTCGTCGCCCGGCGCCAGCCCCGCCGCTTCGTCCTGGACGAAGCGGTCGAGCTTCTGCGTGGCCACCGGCCGTCCCTGCTGGTCCTCGTAGATCATCACCAGCACCCGCTTGCCCACCGAGGGGCGGAAGTGCTGCTCGCCATAGGGCAGCAGCAGGTCGCGGGGGTGGCCCCAGTCGAGGAAGGCGCCGGTGTCGTTGACCGTGACCACCTCGAGGTAGGCGACCTCGCCGACCGCCGTCTTCGGGGCCCGATAACGGCGGGCTGAGCGTGTACCGGGCGAAGCGGCAGGGCGCGGCGCATGGCCGGGGCGGGGGTCTCGGGAGTCAGGCATGGCGCGATTTCCAGCGGAAGTGTGCCGCCATTATGACAAAAACGGCGGCCACCCGGGCCGCCGAAGGGTACTGCGTGCGTGCCATGCGTCGAATGAATGTGATCCACCGAGCGGCTAGACTCGAGCTTCGTTCCATCCACACGACAGGCCCATGCGACCCGGCGTCATCACCCACGGCTCCACCGACGACCTTCTGCCCCTCCACCGCCAGCCCGGCTTCCTGAGCTTCCTCCTCTCGCGGCTGGCGGCGGTGTTTGCCATGCAGATCCAGGCCGTGGTGGTGGCCTGGCAGGTCTACGCCATCACCCGCGATCCCATGTCGCTGGCCTATGTGGGCCTGGCCCAGTTCCTGCCCATGGTGCTGTTGTTGCTTCCCGCCGGCGACCTGGTCGATCGCTTCCCGCGCAAGCGCATCCTGCAGCTCAGCTGGGCCGTGCAGGCCCTGTGCAGCGCCCTGCTGCTGGCGCTCTCCGCCGCCGCCGGCGGCGACGTGACGCCCTACTATGCCGTGCTGGCGCTGTTCGGCTGCGCCCGGGCCTTCACCGGACCGACCCTGCAGAGCCTGCTGCCGAACATCGTGCCCCGCGCCCAGCTCGCCCAGGCCATCGCGCTCAACAGCTCGATCATGAAGATCGCGGTGATCGGCGGCCCTCTGCTCGGGGGCATTCTCTACGCGGTGGGCGGCAGCCTGGCCTATGCGGTGTGCCTGGGCGGCTTCGTGGCGGCCCTGGCGCTGCTGGTGCCGGTGCCGCTCCGCCATGCCCAGCAGAGCGGGCCCCTGGAGGCCACCGCCTGGCGACGCTTCACCGCGGGCATCGGCTATATCCGCCACCAGCCGATCATCCTCGGCGCCATCTCCCTGGACCTGTTCGCGGTGCTGCTGGGCGGCGTGGTGGCGCTGCTGCCGATCTATGCCCAGGAGGTGCTGCACGTGGGCCCCGAGGGCCTGGGCGCGCTGCGCAGCGCCATCGCCGTCGGCGCGCTGCTGATGGGGCTCTACCTGGGGGTGCGCGGCATCCGGCGCCACGCCGGGACGGTGATGTTCGCCGCGGTAGCGGTGTTCGGCGTCGCCAACCTGGTGTTCGCCTTCTCGACGCTGTTCTGGCTGTCGCTGGCCGCCATGCTGGTCGCCGGCGCCGCCGACATGATCAGCGTCTACGTGCGCATGACGCTGATCCAGCTGGCCACCCCGGACGAGATGCGCGGCCGGGTCAACGCCGTCAACATGCTGTTCATCGGCTCCTCCAACGAGCTCGGCGAGTTCCGCGCCGGCAGCATGGCCGCCTGGGTCGGCGTGGTGCCGGCGGCGGTGATCGGCGGGCTCGGCACCCTGGCGGTGGTCGGCGTGTGGATGCGCGCCTTCGCCCCGCTGCGCCGGGTCGACCGCTTCGACGAGGCCACGGCGGAGGCAGCCCGTAGTTGAACCACCGCTCTCGACTTCCTCCGACAGTTGCAACCGCATCAGAAAGCCGCCCGCTGAGTCCATCACCTTCTGACTGTCACAGATCCCCGAAGCGATGCTGCAGCAGGGAGAGCGCCACCACCGGGGCAGTCTCGGTGCGCAGGATGCGCGGGCCGAGGGAGAGGGAGGCGAAGTCGGCGGCCAGGGCGGCCTCGACCTCGGCGTCGGACAGGCCGCCTTCCGGGCCGATCAGCAGGGCGGCGCTGGCGGGAGCGGGCTCATGCTCGAGCGCGCCCCGGGTGCCGGGATGCAGCACCAGCCGCAGGGCCTCGCCGCGGTCGGCCAGCCAGTCGGCCAGGGCAACGGGGGGATGGATAGGCGGCAGGGTGGCGCGACCGCACTGCTCGCAGGCGCTGGCGGCCACCGCCTGCCAGTGGGCGAGCTTCTTCGCCTCGCGTTCGCCCTTGAGGCGCACGTCGCCGTGCTCGGTATGGAGCGGGGTGATCGCCGCCACCCCCAGCTCCACGGCCTTCTGGATGGCGTAGTCCATGCGGTCGCCCTTGGAAATCGCCTGGCCCAGGTGCACCGCCAGCGGCGACTCGCCGCGGCCGGCCTCGACGGCCTCGATGCGCGCCACCACCCGCTTGCGACCAGCCTCCACCAGCACCGCGCGGGCCTCCTGGCCACGGCCGTCGAACAGCACCAGCGACGCCCCCACGCCCAGGCGCAGCACCCGCGCCACATGGCGCGCGGCGCCTTCGGGCAGAACGACATCGCCGCCGACGGTGAAGTCGGCGGCGACGTGGATGCGCGGGGCTCTTGCCAGGGACCTGGCCTCGGTCTTCATCGATCGCCGCCCCTTGCCTTTACTGGGTCGTCTGCTCGCCCTGCTGCTGTGCCTGCTCGGCCTCGCGCTTCTTCTTCTGGGCGTAGATCGCCTCGAAGTTGACCGGCGCCAGCATCAGCGGCGGGAAGCCGCCACGGTTGACCAGGTTGTCGATGCACTCGCGGGCATAGGGGAAGAGCACGTTGGGGCAGAAGGCGCCCAGGGTGTGGTCGAGTTGCGCCCCCTCGATGCCGCTGATGCGGAACAGGCCGGCCTGCTCGATCTCGGCCAGGAAGGAGGTGGTCCCCTCCTCGCTGTGGGTCACCTGGGCGGTGACCTTGACCACCACCTCGTAGAGGCCGTCGCCCACCTGCTGGCTGGAGGTGTTCAGGTCCAGGCCGACCTTGGGCTTGAACGGCTGCTGGAACACGGTCGGCGAGTTGGGGGCCTCGAAGGAGATGTCCTTGACATAGATGCGCTGCAGGGCGAACTGCAGTTGCGGCTTGTCCTGCTGGCCGGCGGCCGCGCCGGCGTTCTGGTTGTTCTCTTCCGCCATGGGAAAGGTCCTTTGAAACGGTGAACGAAAAGGAAGTTGGCGTGGTTACTTCTTGACCACGGGGAGACCATCGGCCTGCCACTGGGCCATGCCGCCCTTGAGCTTGACCGCCCGCTCGAAGCCGGCCTTGGTCAGCTTGGCCAGGGCGACGCCGGAACTCTGGCCATGCTTGCAGGCCACGATGATCGGCTTGTCCTTGAACTTGTCGAGCTCGTTCAGGCGATTCTCGAGCTTGCTCTGGGGAATGTTGCGCGCGCCAGCGATATGGCCGGCCTTGAAATCGCCCGCTTCCCGGATGTCGAGCACCACGGCATCCTCGCGGTTGATCAGCTGGGTGGCCTCGCTGGCGGTCACGCCGCTGGCGGCGCTGTTGCGGACCTCGTAGGCGATCCAGGCGGCCAACACCAGCAGGAAGGCACCCACCAGCAGCGGGTGATTCTGCACGAATTCAAACAGCTGATCGATCATGGGTCCGGAACACTCTTTACTCGGTGCATGATGGGGTGAAACCGGCACGGCTCGCAGGCCCGCCGCCGGGCGGCGCCCAGTATACACGAAGCCGTGGCGAACCGCGGCCGGCGGACGGCGACCATGACGCCCGGCGCTGCCATGCGATATGATGCCGCAAGCAGCAACAAGTCGCGACCCCGATGAGCGCCCCGCGTTCGTCGCGGCGTCGCCATCAACAAGAGGCCCTTCCCCCATGACCGACGCTTCGACCTCCGCCCCCCGCCCGGTGGCACTGATCATTCTCGACGGCTACGGCCACAACCCCGACGCCGCGGACAACGCCGTGCTGGCCGCCCGCACCCCGGTGATGGACCGCCTGCAGCAGGAGCACCCCGCCACCCTGATCCACACCGACGGCCGCTACGTGGGCCTGCCGGACGGCCAGATGGGCAACTCGGAAGTCGGTCACATGAACCTGGGCGCCGGACGCATCGTCTACCAGGACTTCACCCGCATCACCAAGGCGATCGAGGACGGCGACCTGGACGCCATCGCCGAGCTCACCGCGCCCATCGATGCCGCCGTGGCCGCGGGCAAGGCCGTTCACCTGCTGGGCCTGCTCTCGCCGGGGGGCGTGCACAGCCACGAGGAGCACTTCCTCGCCATGGCCGAACTGGCCGCCCGCCGCGGCGCCCGGCGCATCGTCGTCCACGGCTTCCTCGACGGCCGCGACATGCCGCCCAAGAGCGCCCTGGCCTCCATCGAGCGCGTCAACGCGCGCCTCGCCGAGCTGGTCGGTGCCGAGAACGGCTTCGTCGCCTCGCTCATCGGCCGCTACTACGCCATGGACCGCGACAACCGCTGGGACCGCGTCGAGAAGGCCTACCACCTGCTGACCCTCGGCGAGGGCGAGTTCGACGCGGGAAGCGCCGAGGAGGGCCTGCGCGCCGCCTACGAGCGCGACGAGACCGACGAGTTCGTCAGCGCCACCAGCATCCGCCCGGACGGTACCCCCGTCACCATGGAGGATGGTGACGCCGCCATCTTCATGAACTTCCGCGCCGACCGTGCCCGGGAGCTGACCCGCGCCTTCGTCGAGGACGACTTCGGCGGCTTCGCGCGCCGCGCCCGCCCGCGCCTCGCCGCCGACGGCCTGGTGACGCTGACCCAGTACGCCGCCGACATCCCCGCCCCCGCCGCCTTCCCGCCGGCGGAGCTGACCAACACCCTGGGCGAGGTAATGGAGAAGCGTGGCCTGACCCAGCTGCGCATCGCCGAGACCGAGAAGTACGCCCATGTGACCTTCTTCTTCTCCGGCGGCCGCGAGGACGAGTACGACGGCGAGACCCGGGTGCTGGTGCCCTCGCCCCAGGAGGTGAAGACCTACGACGAGAAGCCCGAGATGAGCGCCGTGGAGGTCACCGACCGGCTGGTGGAGGCGATCGACTCCGGCCGGTACGACCTGATCGTCTGCAACTACGCCAACGGCGACATGGTCGGTCATACCGGCAAGTTCGACGCCGCCGTCAAGGCCATCGAGGCGGTGGACGCCTGCGTCGGCCGGGTGGTGGAGGCGATCCAGCGCGCCGGCGGCGCCTGCCTGGTCACCGCCGACCACGGCAACGCCGAGCAGATGGTCAACCCCGAGACCGGCGTCGCCCAGACCGCCCACACCACCTTCGACGTGCCGCTGGTCTATGTCGGCCCCCGCCCGGCGAAGCTCCGCGACGACGGCCGCCTGTGCGACATCGCCCCGACCCTGCTGACCATGATGGACCAGGCGATCCCCGAGGAGATGAGCGGCCGGGTGCTGATCGACTTCGGCTGATACCGCGCGACGGGAGGCCAGCGGATGGCGAGAGGTGTCGCGACACTCGGCGTGCTGCTGCTGGCCCTCTGCCTGGTCCCGCCGCTGGCCGCCCAGCCCAGCGAACGGGCCGCCCGGGAGCAACTCGATGCCATCGGCGAGGAGATCCAGGGGCTCTCCCGGCGCCTCTCCACCACCCGCGAGGCCCGTGACGATGCCGGTCGCGAGCTGCGCGAGGTGGAGACGGCGCTGGCCGAGACCCACCGCCGCCTCGACGCCCTGCAGGCCGAGCGCCGCGGGCTCACCGACGAGATCGACGCCCTCGAGTCCCGGCGCAATGGCCTCGAGGCCGAACGCGCCGACCAGGTCGAGGCGCTCAATGCCCAGCTCGACGCCCTCTACCGTCTCGGCCTCACCCCCCAGCTCAAGCTGCTGCTCAACCAGGACGACCCGGCCCGGCTCGACCGCCTGCAGCACTACCTCAACCGCCTGGCGAAGGCCCGCAACGAACGCCTCGACGAACTCGCCCGGCTCGACAGCGCGCTGGCCGACAACCGCCGGGCGCTCGAGGCCCGCGGCACGCGCCTCGACGCCCTGGCCGAGGAACTGGCGAGCCGTAGCGCCGACCTCGCCGAGCAGATGCAGGGCCGTGCCCAGCTGGTCGCCGAACTCGACAGTCGCTACGCCACCGAGCAGGCACGGCTGGAGGACCTCAACCAGGATCGTGCCCACGCCGAGCGGGTGCTGCGCGAGGTGCAGGAGGCGCTCGCCCGGCTGCAGCGGCCGCCGCCCTCCACCGCCATCGAACAGACCCAGGGTGAGCTGCCCTGGCCGGTACAGGGGCAGGTCGCCTCGCGCTTCCGGCGCGGCGACGGCGTACACCGCAACGGCATGCTGATCCGGGCCGCCGAGGGCACCCCGGTGCGGGCCGTCCACGGCGGTCGGGTGGTGTTCGCCGACTGGATGCGCGGCTTCGGCAACCTGCTGATCGTCGATCACGGTGACCAGGTGATGACCCTGCACGCCCACTTGCAACACTTCGGCGTCGAGGTGGGCCAGGCGGTCTCCCGGGGCGACACCCTGGGGGCGGTAGGCGCGAGCGGCGGCCACGACACCCCGGCCCTCTATTTCGAGGTCCGCCGCGGCGGCGAGCCGATCGACCCGCAGTCCTGGATCGCCTCGCGATGAACCCGGCCCCTTTCCCACAGCCTCGCCCACGGGCTATGCTGAGCTGCCCGTCATGGAACAGCGGAGATCGCATGCATCCACGTCTCGCCGGCCCTGCCGCCTCGCCACGGCGGCTGATGGCGATGCTTCTGCCCGTCGCCCTGCTGGCCCTGCCCCTGCCGGCTGCCGCCACCCCCTCGGCCAACGACCTGCCGGTGGAGGACATCCAGACCTTCGCCGAGGTGTTCGAGCGCATCAAGCGCGCCTATGTCGAGGAGGTCGACGACAGCACCCTGTTGCGCAACGCCATGCGCGGCATGCTCAGCGAGCTCGACCCCCACTCGGCCTATCTCGACCGCGAGGAGTTCCAGAGCCTGCACGAGTCCACCGAGGGCGAGTTCGGCGGCGTAGGCATCGAGGTCGGCACCCAGGACGGCCAGCTGACGGTGATCACCCCCATCGACGACACCCCGGCGTCCCGCGCCGGGCTGCAGTCCCGGGACGTCATCCTGCGCATCGACGACACCCCCACCGACCGCCTCTCGCTCCAGGAGGCGGTCAACCTGATGCGTGGGGACCCGGGGACCGAGATCAGCCTGACCATCATGCGCCAGGGCGAAGAGGCCCCGCGCACCTTCACCCTGACCCGGGAAGTGATCCGCACCGAGAGCGTGCGCAGCGAACTGCTCGAACCCGGCTACGGCTACCTGCGGGTCAGCCAGTTCCAGACCCGCACCGGTGACCAGGTACGCAGCGCCCTCACCAGCATGGAGCGCGAGGGCGCCCTCAACGGCCTGGTGCTGGACCTGCGCAACAACCCCGGCGGCGTGCTGCAGGCCGCCGTGGCGGTGGCCGACGCCTTCCTCGACAGCGGGTTGATCGTCTACACCGAGGGACGCCTGCCGGACACCGAGATGCGCTTCTCGGCCAGCACCGAGACCGCCGCGCCGGACGTGCCCCTGGTGGTGCTGATCAACGGCGGCAGCGCCTCGGCGGCGGAGATCGTCGCCGGCGCCCTGCAGGACCAGCGCCGCGGCGTGGTGATGGGTACCGAGAGCTTCGGCAAGGGCTCGGTGCAGCAGATCATGCCGCTGGGCAACGGCGAGGGGCTCAAGCTGACCACCGCCCTCTACTTCACGCCGGGCGGTCGCTCGATCCAGGCCCAGGGCATCGAGCCCGACGTCCAGGTGGTGCGCGGCCGGCTGGAAGTCGCCGAGGGCAGCGAGCTACGGGTGCGCGAGGCCGACCTGGAGGGTCACCTGCGCTCCCGCGGCGAACCGCGCACCCGCGGCGAGCTGGGCGAGCGCCTGCGCGAGGACTACCAGCTCGGCGAGGCACTCAACCTGCTCAAGGCGTTGAATGTGCTGAGCCAGCGCGATCGTTAACGCAACACCATGGGCAGGTTACCGGCAGGAGGCCGGCAGCCTGCCCCGGTGGCCGGTGGCCTGCTGCATCAGCAGGCGCTTGAGCGGCCCCGAGCGGTCGACCCCGGACATGCCCAGGTTGCGCGCCAGGGTCAGCGCCGGGTGGCGGGACCCGAACAGCAGCCGGAAGCCGTCCATCAGTGCCAGCATCGTGGCGTTGTCCCCGCGCCGGCGCCGGGCATAGCGGGCCAGCAGTCGCTCGTCTCCCGGCGCCACCCCACGGGCACGCCCCCTTACCAGTTCCTCGGCCAACACCGCCGCGTCCATCAGCCCCAGGTTGACCCCCTGGCCCGCCAGCGGATGGATGCTGTGGGCGGCATCGCCGACCAGCGCCAGCCCCGGCAGCACATAGCGCTCGGCATGACGCTGGGTCAGCGGCACCGCCAGGGCCCGGTCGATCACCGTCACCTCGCCGAGCCGCAACTCCACGGCGGCGGCCATCTCGCGGGCCAGTGCTTCCGGCGGCAGGGCCACCAGGCGCTCGGCCTCGCCGGGCGAGGTCGACCAGACGATGGAGCAGTGGTGGTCATCACCATCAACGACCAGCGGCAGGAAGGCCAGCGGCCCGGTGGGCAGGAACACCTGGCGGGCCACCTCGCCATGGGGGCGCGTGGTCCTGACCGTGGTCACCACCGCCACATGGCCGGTATCCCGGGCGCTGACCCCGATGCCCGCCATCTCGCGCAGCGGCGAACGGGCACCGTCGGCGGCCACCACCAGGGGCGCGGCCAGCCGGCGACCATCCTCCAGCACCACCTCGCGATCGTCCCCCCGCTCCTCGAGCCCTGCCACCCGGGCACCGTAGTGCCGCTGTACCCCGGGCAAGGCGGCGAGGCGTGACTCCAGGCCGGCCAGGATCACGTCGTTCTCGACGATATGGCCCAGCACCGGGACCCCGGCCTGGTCGGCGGAGAAGTTGACCTCGCCACTGCCCTCGGCGTCCCACACCTGCATGAAGCGGTAGGGACTGGCCCGTCGGCCCCGTATCCAGTCCCAGGCGTCGAGCCCCTCGAGCAGCCGCTGCGAGACCGGCGTCAGGGCACTGACCCGCCGGCCGGGCCGGCCATGGCCGACCCGGTCGGCGTCCAGCGGTGCCTCGCGGGCATCGAGCAGGGCCACCGCCACCCCGGCATTGCCGAGCAGGCAGGCCAGGGTCGCGCCTACCATGCCGCCGCCGACGATCACCACCTCGGCGGCTTCCCCCTCCTCACCGCGCTCCCGGCCTTCCGGCGGCGGCCCCTGGTGATGCGTTTCCTGCATGTGGTTCTCCTATCTTTCCAGCCCCATGGCGCGCCGGGCCAGGGTACGGCGCAACGGGCCCACCAGGTTCAACCCGACGAGCCCCGCGGCCCGGGCGTGGGAGAGCAGCGGGCTGTCGATGCCGAACAGGCGGATCAGGCCATCGCTGAAGCGGATCACGTTGTGGCGGTCGGCACCTCGCCGGGCTTCGAAGTCGGCCAGTACGGCCATGCTGCCGACCGACTCGCCCCGGGCCAGGCCATGCTCCAGGGCGGCGACCAGGTCCATCACGCCGCGCAGGGCCAGGTTGAACCCCTGACCGGCCACCGGGTGCAGCGAGTGAGCGGCATTGCCCAACACGGCGAGCCCGGGGCGCACCGACTCCCGAGCGGTGATCAGCGACAGCGGGTAGGCGTGCCGGCTGCCGACCCGGCGAAAGCGCCCGGCACGTTCACCGAAGGCCCGCTGCAGCTCGGCGAGGAAGTCGCCATCGGAGAGCGCCAGCCGGCGGGACTCGCGGCCGGCGCCGTGGGTCCAGATCAGCTCCATGGCCTGGCCACGCAGCGGCAACAGGGCGATGGGCCCCTCGCCGGTGAAGCGCTCCCAGGCCATGCCGCCGTGGGGCTCGCTCACCTCCACGCTGGCGATCAGCGCCACCTGGTCATAGGGCTGCTCGCGACTCTCGATACCGAGCCGCTCCTTGAGCCCGGAGCGACCGCCGTCGGCCAGCACCGTCAACCCGGCCTGGAGCCGGCTGCCGTCGGAGAGGCCCAGCCGATAGCCACCCGCCTCGGGGCGAATCGCCTCGACCCGGGCGGGACAGTGCCAGGCCAGCGGCAGTTGCGCCAGCCGGCGATGGAGCACCCGCCCCATCCAGGCGTTGGGGATCACGTGGCCCAGTGCCTCGACGCCCAGCTCATCGCTGCGCAGCCGGGTGGCCCCGAGGCGGCCCTGCTCGCTGACGTGGATCCGGCGGATCGGTGCAGCCTGTTCGGCCATGGCGGACCACAGGCCCATGCCGGCGAAGTGTGTCGCCGAGCCCTGGGCGATGGCGCTGGCCCGAGCATCGAAACTGGGCTGCCAGGGTGCCTCCACCCGGTCGAGCAGCGGAGCGGCCTCGATCACCGCCACCGACAGCCCCAGCCGCTCGATCAGCGGCACCAGGGCACAGCCCAGGCTCGCCCCCACCAGGCCGCCGCCGACGATGGCGATGTCCACCCGCTGCTCCACGGCACCCGTCATCGAGGCCTCCCGATCATTTCATAATGTACTTTACATAAGGGCATTTCGAGGAGTGTCCCGGCTGGTCATTTTCTGGCCATCAGGGCCTCGATCTCGGCCACCCGCTTGGGCACCCCGGCGGAGAGCACCTCGTGGCCGGTGGCGGTGACCGCCACGTCGTCCTCGATGCGGATGCCGATACCGCGGAAGGCCTCGGGGATGTCATCGTCGGCGGGAACATAGAGCCCCGGCTCGATGGTCAGCACCATGCCCGGCTCCAGGGGCAGTGGCTCGCCGTCGCGGCGGTAGGTCCCCACGTCGTGGACATCGAGCCCCAGCCAGTGGGAGGTGGAGTGCAGGTAGAAGCGACGATAGCTGTCGTCTTCGATGCGCGCCTGCACCTCGCCTTCGAGCAGCCCCAGGCCGATCAGCCCCTCGGTGAGGCCGTACACCACCAGGTCGTGGATCTCGGCCAGGGTGGCGCCGGGGCGCACGGCGTCCACCGCCCGCTCCTGCACCCCGAGCACCAGCTCGTAGAGCGAGCGCTGGGCCCCGTCGAAGCGCCCGTTGATCGGGAAGGTGCGGGTGATGTCGCCGGCATAGAGGTCGAACTCGCCACCGGCGTCGATCAGCACCAGGTCACCATCGCGCAGCCTGGCCGCGTTCTCGATGTAGTGCAGCACACACGCATTGGCGCCGCCACCGACGATGCTGGCGTAGGCCGGGCCGCTACCGCCCTGCCAGCGGAACTCGTGTTCGAGCTCGGCCTGCAGCTGGTACTCGGCGAGCCCCGGCCGGGCCGCCTGCATGGCCCGCACATGGGCCCGGGCCGAGACCTCCGCGGCGTGGCGCATCAGGGCGAGCTCGGCCTCGCTCTTGACCTGGCGTTGCGCGTGGAGCAGCGGGGCGATATCGGCGAAGGCCTCGGGCGGGCGGGCGCCGCGGCGCACCCGGCCGGCCAGGCGGCCACGCAGCTCGTCGGCCAGGACCAGGGCCTCGTTATTCGCCAGGAGCAGGTAGAGGGCACGACGGCCATCGAGCAGTGCCTCGAGGCGCTCGTCGCGCTCGGCATTCCCGAAGGCCTGGTCGACCCCATGCTCGCGGACGGCCCCCTCGGCGCCGAGGCGGATGCCGGTCCAGGCCTCCAGGGCCGGGTCGCGGTCCTGGCAGAAGAGCACGCTTTCGCCCTCCGCACGGCCCGGCAGCAGGACCAGCAGGGCATCGGGCTCGGGAAAGCCTGTCAGGTAGTGGAAGTCACTGTCCTGGCGAAAGGGGAACTCGCTGTCGCGCGAACGGGTGACCAGGGCAGCGCCGGGCAGCAGCACGGCGCTGCCGGCCGGCAACGACGCCATCAGCGCCTGCCGGCGAGCGCGGTATTCGTCGTTGCCGATGGGGGCAGGGCGGGGCAGGATCTCGGGCAGCATCGTGGCTCCTCGGTGTGTGTGTGGGGGTCCAGTGGCGTCAGTGGCGCGTCTCGTCGTCGACCCGCTCGACCTGGGGTTTGCCCGGGTGCTGCTCGGTGTAGAGCAGCATGGCGGCCATGCGGGCATGCTCGGTCAGGGCGAAGAGATCGTTCTCGTTCTCGGGGCTGTCCTCGATATCGGTCTCCATGGCCGCCAGGCCCTCGAGATCCTCCAGGGCCTCGCGCAGGGGCGCCGACCAGCCCTGCCGGGGCGCCTCGCCGGCATCCTGGACCACCTCGAGGAAGCCCAGCGTCCACTCCTTGAGGCCCTGGGCACGCTCGGCCAGCGAGAACAGCTCGTCCGGCAGCAGCGGCTCGAAGCCGAGCTCCGCCGCCGAGAGAGCGTCCAGCGTCTGGCGCCGCCAGGCCAGGAGACGCTCGGCGGCTTGCGCGTCGCGGGGCTGCTCGACCCCCAGGGAGAGACAGACCTGCTCCAGCCAGGCCTCGGCGGAGAGGTCCTGAAGGGCCAGGGCGGCGCTCAGCCTGCCATCGAGAAAGGCCGGTGACTGCATGCTGCCATGCAGCAGGAAGAGGTCGGCGATGGTGGAGAAGTCCTGGCGTTCGTTGATCAGTGACATAGCAAAAGTCCGTGATGGGGCCGTGCATGCAGAGAGCGACGATGTTCCGGGGCGCGTTGACCGCCCGAGAACGGCTCTCTTATAGTGAGGATCGAATCGATTCCATTCCTGGATGTTAACGCATCGGGCCACCGGGAGGCGCGGCCATCGCCCCCGCCCGACTGGACCGAACCGGAGCCCGTCATGACCGATGCCTCGCGGCCGACCACCGAAATCACCCTGCTGGGGCGTAGTTACGTCATCGCCTGCCCACCAGACGAGCAGGCCAAGCTCGAGCGCGCCGCCCGCTATCTGGACCGGGCCATGGATGGCATCCATGCCCGTGGCAAGGTCCTGGGTGCCGAGAAGATCGCCATCATGGCGGCGCTGAACATCACCAACGAGCTGCTCGAGACGCTCGATGCCCAGCGCGAGGGCGAGCAGAACCTGAACCAGCTGAGCGCCCGGCTCGACCAGGCCCTCGCCGACACGCCTCGCCGATAGGCAATCAGCACTTTGGCCCTGTCCGTGGCTCTGGTAGGATGAAGGTGTTCCCTGGGGTGTTTGCCAGTCGTTATCGTCCCTCGAGCCTATGCGCAATACCCAGGGGGCCATATGCTAGCCGGACCCGTGTGCATGTCCGTGCGTCGGAAAGCCTGACGGTTCGGCTGCGGCCACCCACCTTGAACCACTGGGTTCAAGGGCCAGAACGACAGCGGCACTCTGGGGAACCTCGTCCGACATGACCACCATGCAGGATCTTGCCGCACCTCTTGCCTTCGACGGCCCCCGTCACGAGCTACGCCGCGAGTTGCGGCGACGACGGCGTGCCCTGACACCGCGCCAGCATCGCGACGCCTCCCGGCGGCTGTGTCGGCGGCTCAAGCAACTCCCCGAGGTCCGGCGCGCCCGGCGTGTGGCCCTCTACCTGCCCAATGATGGCGAAATCGATCCCACGGGGCTGATCTCCTGGTTCCGGGAGCGTAATGCCCGCGTGCACCTGCCGGTCCTCAAGCCGCTCTCCCACAATGCGCTGTGGTTCGTCCACTACCATGCCGACACCCCGATGACGGCAAATCGCTTTGGCATTCCCGAGCCCGATACCCGCCATGGCGCCCATCGTGCCCGGCGACGTGCGGCCTGGGCGCTGGACCTGATCCTGCTGCCACTGGTCGGGTTCGATGACGACGGCCAGCGCCTGGGCATGGGCGGCGGCTTCTACGACCGTACCCTGGCCTTCACCCGTCGCCCGGGGCCACGCCCGCGGCTGATCGGCCTGGCCCACGACTGCCAGCGTGTCGAGCGATTGCCGGTCGCCCCCTGGGATGTGCCGCTGGACGCCATCGTCAGTGATGCGCGCATCATCCGTCCCTGATACGCGAACGGGCCGATGCGCTGCATCGGCCCGTGTCGTCTTGCGGTTCTGGTCATGGCGCTGTCAGCCGGCGTCGTACTAGCTGCCGACCAGCGCCTGGGCATAGCCGGTTGCCACGACGCCGATGCCGAAGACCAGCAGCAGTGCCATGACCAGATCGGGCTTGCGCTTCATTGCCTACTCCGTTGGAGACTCGACCACAAGGGGTCGGAAGAGTGGTGGTAAGGACCTTGTCAAGGTGTCGCCTCCTGCAGCCAATCAGGCCTCGGCAACGCTGTGACTATAGGGCTACCACCTGCACGATGACAACCTTCATCACGCAGGGGTTACATTTTTAAACACTTGGCAATTCTCGCCTGCGCAGTGAGTCAGTGCTTACACAGCGGCGGCCTGCCCCTTCAGGCCATGAACAACCGGTAGGCGGAATTGTCCGACTCTTTCCAGTAGCGATAACCGATCTCGTCGAAGTACTCCTCGACATGGGAACGGTCGCCATTGGGCACCTGCATCCCCACCAGTACCCGACCGTAGGCGGCACCGTGGTTACGGTAATGGAACAGCGAGATGTTCCAGTCCTGGGGCAGGTGGGTCAGGAAGTTCATCAACGCTCCCGGGCGTTCGGGGAATTCGAAGCGGTAGACCTCCTCGTCGAAACTCTCCTTCGGCCGGCCGCCGCCCAGGTGGCGGATATGCAGCTTGGCCAGTTCGTTGTCGGTGAGGTCCTCCACCGGGTAGCCGGCATCGCACAACTTCTCGATTACCGCCTGGCGGTCCTCGCCACCGGGCTTGACCTGCACGCCGACGAAGATATGGGCGTTCTCCGGGTCGGCATAGCGGTAATTGAACTCGGTGACCATGCGCTTGCCGATGGTCTTGCAGAACTTCTTGAAGCTGCCGGGCCGTTCGGGGATGGTCACCGCCAGGATCGCCTCGCGCTGCTCGCCGAGTTCGGTGCGTTCGGCGATGTGCTGCAGCCGGTCGAAGTTGGTATTGGCCCCGGAGTTGATGCACAGCAACGTCTGGCCCTCGGCCCCGGTCTGCTGGATGTACTTCTTGAGCCCGGCCAGCGACAGGGCGCCGGAGGTCTCGGACACCGCCCGGGTGTCCTCGAAGATGTCCTTCACCGCCGCGCACATCTCGTCGGTATTGACGGTGATGACGTCGTCGATCAGGTCGCGGATGATGGAGAAGGGCACCTTGCCGATCTGGGCCACGGCCACGCCCTCGGCGAAGACCCCGACCTGCTCCAGCACCACCCGCTTGCCGGCCGTCAGGGCCGCCTTGAGGCAGGCACTGTCCTCGGCCTCGACGCCGATCACCTTGATGTCGGGCCGCAGGTACTTGATATAGGCCGCCACGCCGGCGATCAGGCCGCCGCCGCCCACCGGCACGAAGATGGCGTCCAGCGGGCCGGCATGCTGGTGCAGGATCTCCATGGCCACGGTGCCCTGGCCGGCGATCACGTCGATGTCGTCGAAGGGCGGGATGTAGGTGTAACCGTGCTCCTCGATCAGCTCCTGGGCATGCTCGGCGGCCGCCGCGAAGGCGTCGCCCCTGAGCACCACCCGGGCCCCGCGGGCGCGCACCGCCTGGACCTTGATGTCCGGGGTGATGCGCGGCATCACGATCACCGCCTTGACGCCCATCAGCTTGGCGGCCATGGCCAGGCCCTGGGCATGATTGCCGGCGGAGGCGGCGATCACGCCCTTGGCCTTCTGCTCCTCGCTGAGCTGGGCCATCTTGTTGTAGGCGCCACGAATCTTGAAGGAGAAGACCGGCTGCAGGTCCTCGCGCTTGATCAGGATCTGGTTGTTGAAGCGGCGAGAGAGGAAGGGGGCCGGGGAGATCGGCGTTTCCCGGGCGGCTTCATAGACCCGGGCCTGGAGAATCTTCTTGACGGTGGCTTCTAGCATCCTGATGTCCCAGAGGAATGGCGCGGAGGGCTGTGCTGCAGTGCAGAGAACCCCTATTGGTAGCATTCCCGGAGGCATGGCGTCCAGCGCAGCCCCTTCCATCCTTGGGCTATGGCGCTGCCGGCCCCCGTGGGGTCATCGCAGCAGCTGAGGGCGAGAGGCGCCGGATCAGCCTCGAGCGTTACCGCCCCCTGACATCGGCAGGGGACGCTCGCTGGCCTATAATGGCGCCCACTTCCAGCCACCGGAGAACGTTTGCATGACCCAGGACGAACTGAAGGATGCCGTGGCCGCGGCCGCCATCGACGAGATCGCCCCCTCGCTCGAGAACGATACGGTGCTCGGCATCGGCACCGGCTCCACCGCCAACCTCTTCATCGACCGCCTGGCCGCCCTGCGCCACGACTTCAAGGGGGCGGTGGCCAGCTCCGAGGCCAGCGCCGAGCGCCTGCGCGGCCACGGCATCGAGGTGTTCGAACTCAACAGCGTGGGCAGCATCCCCTTCTACATCGACGGCGCCGACGAAGTGAACGCTCACTTGCACATGATCAAGGGCGGCGGGGCGGCCCTGACCCGCGAGAAGATCGTCGCCGCCTGCGCCGAGACATTCATCTGCATCGCCGATGCCTCCAAGAAGGTCGATCGACTGGGTGAGTTTCCGCTGCCGGTGGAGGTGATCCCCATGGCGCGCTCCTACGTGGCCCGGGAACTGGTCAAGCTGGGGGCCGATCCGGTCTACCGCCAGGGTGTGGTCACCGACAACGGCAACCAGATCATCGACTGTTTCGAGTTCATGATCGACGACCCGGTCGCCATGGAGACGCGTCTCAACGCCATCGTCGGCGTGGTCACCAACGGCCTGTTCGCCGCCCGCGGCGCCGACGTGCTGCTGCTGGGCACCTCGAGCGGCGTCGAGCGGCTCACCCCGGCCTGAGGCCGGCACCCCTCGCGAGTGAGCACTTACTCACCAGGCAGCAGCGTCGCCAGGCCCTCCAGGGTGGTCGCCAGGGCGCCACGGTTGGCCGCCACCACCCGGCGCCCGGCGTCGGCCAGGCGCCGACATTCACTCCGGTCGGCGAGCAGTCGGACCAGGGTCCCGGCCAGCGCCTCGCCGTCGGCCACTTCCACCAGGGCCCCGGCCTCGCGCAACACCTCGGCCACGTCCTCGAAGTTGGCGAGCCCGGGGCCGGTGAGGACCGGCACGCCCATGGCAGCGGGCTCGAGCAGGTTGTGGCCGCCGATCGGCGCCAGGCTGCCGCCGACGAAGGCCAGGTCGCCCGCGCCGTAGAGGGCGAGCAGCTCGCCCATGGTGTCGCCCAGGTAGACGGCCGTATCGGCGGCCGGCCATTCATCGCGGGAGCGTCGTGCCAGCGCCAGCCCCTGCTCCCGGCAGAGCGCGGCCACGGCGTCGAAGCGCCGGGGATGGCGGGGCACCAGGACCAGCAGGGCGCTCGGCAGCGTCTCGCGCAGCCGGGCATGGGCGGCCAGCAGCTGCTCGTCCTCGCCGGGGTGGGTGGAGCCGGCCACCCAGACGGGGCGCTCGCCCAGCCGCGTGCGCAAGCGCTCACTCACCTCGATAGCCCCGCCATCCGGCGAGATGTCGAATTTCAGCGACCCCACCACCCGGGTAAGCGCCGGCGCCATGCCCAGCGCCCGGAAGCGTTCGGCGTCGGCGGCGGACTTGGCGGCCAGCCAGTCCACCCGGCTCAGGGCGTCCCGCATCAGCGGACGCAGGCGGCGATAGCCCCGGAAGGCCCGGGGCGACAGCCGGCCATTGACCACCGCCACCGGGACGCCTCGACGCCGACAGGCGTGCAGCAGGTTGGGCCACAGCTCGGTCTCGAAGAACAGCGCCAGCTCCGGGCGGAGACGGGCGACGAAGCGTTTCGCCGCGCCGGGGAAGTCCAGCGGCACGAAGGCATGACGAAGGCGTGGCGCTTCGCCGGGTTTCGCTAGCGCCTCGCGCAACGCCTGCACGCGCTCGGCGCCGGTGGCAGTCATGGTGGTGACGGTGAGGTGATGCCCCGGGTAGTGCGCCAGCAGCGCCTCGATCAGTGGCCGGGCGGCCTGAACCTCGCCCACCGAGGCACAGTGCAGCCAGATCGTTCGCTCGCCGGCCGGCACGGGAGACAGCTGGCCCAGTCGTTCCCGCCGGGGTCGGCCGGGCAGCCGTTCGCGCCAGACCCGCCACCAGATCAGCGGCGCGAGCCCGTAGAGGACCGCCGAGTAGAGCCGGCGCGCCCAGGGGGCTCCCCGCTGGGCCGGCTGGCGAGCGGCCATCAGGTCTCGCGGTCGAGGATGGTGGAGATCATCGCCGTGGTGGAGACGCCGTCCTCGAAGCCCAGCACCTTCACCTCGCCACCTGCCTCACGCACGGCCGCGCCGCCGGCGATCTGCTCGGGGCGATAGTCGCCGCCCTTGACCAGCACGTCCGGCAACACCGCCTCGATCAGCCGCTGCGGGGTGTCCTCGGCGAAGGCGACCACCCAGTCCACGGCCCCCAGGCCGGCCAGCACCTGCATGCGCCGCGGCAGCGGGTTGATGGGCCGCTTGGGGCCCTTGAGCCGGGCGATGGAGGCGTCGTCGTTGACCGCCACGATCAACCGGTCGCCTAGCTTGTGGGCCTGCTCCAGGTAGGCCACGTGGCCGGCGTGCAGGATATCGAAGCAGCCGTTGGTCATCACCACCCGCTCGCCGCGGGCCTGGGCGGCACGCACCGCCTCGATCAGCGGGCCTTCCTCGATGGCGCCGAACTCGGCCAGCTTGTCGCCGTGCAGGGCGGTGTAGAGCTCGGCAATGGAGAGCGTGGCGGTGCCCGGCTTGGCGACAACCAGACCGGCGGCCAGGTTGGCCAGGGTCATCGCCTCGGGGAAGCCGTGGCCGGCGGCCAGCGCCAGCCCCAGTACGCCGATCACGGTGTCGCCGGCACCGGTGACGTCATAGACCTCGCGGGCCCGGGTCGGCAGGTGCAGCGGCTCGTGGTCGCCGCGGATCAGGGTCATGCCCTTCTCGCTGCGGGTGATCAGCAGTGCCTCGAGCTCGAGTTCGGTGCGCAGCGCCTCCCCCCTGGCGGCCAGCTCGGCATCGTCACGGCAGTGCCCCACCACGGCCTCGAATTCGGTCAGGTTGGGGGTGATCACGCTGGCCCCGCGGTAACGATGGAAGTCGCCGCCCTTGGGGTCGACCAGTACCCGCTTGCCGGCGCCGCGTACCAGGCGGATCAGCGCCTCGACCCGGTTGAGGGTGCCCTTGCCGTAGTCGGAGAGGATCACCAGGTCGCAGTCGGGCAGGGCCGCCTCGACCCGTGCCAGCAGCCCCGAGGTGTCCACCTCGCCGAGGCCCTGCTCGAAGTCCAGGCGGATCAGCTGCTGGTTGCGACTCATCACCCGCAGCTTGGTGATGGTGGGAATGCCGGGGCTGCGTTCGAAGTGAGTGCTCACTCCGGAGCTCTCCAGGCGGCTGCCCAGGCGGTCGGCGTTGTCGTCGTCACCGACCATGCCGGCCAGGGCGGCATGGGCCCCCAGGGAGGCGATATTGAGCGCCACGTTGGCGGCGCCGCCGGGCCGGTCCTCGGCCTCCTCCACGCGCACCACCGGCACCGGCGCCTCCGGCGAGATGCGCGAGGTGCCCCCGTGCCAGTAGCGGTCGAGCATCACATCACCCACCACCAGCAGGCGCGAGTGTTCCATGGCAGTCAGATCAAGCTTCATCGGCAGGGGACTCCGTGTCCTGGTGAGCGGTGGTGTCGGCGAGCAGGGTGTCGAGTCGCTCGATCACGTCCTCGGCGCGGATCAGCGACATGGCATCGGGGTGGCGTACCCGCTGGCCCCAGGGAAGCGTCTCCGGCGCCTTGTGCAGGTAGGCACGTACCGCCTCCGGATAGCGATCGACCACGAACTCGCGCCACAGGTAGGGAGCGGCGCGATCGGGGTTGGTGGTGGCATAGAGCCCCACCACCGGCACGCCCAGGGCATTGGCCATGTGCACCGGCCCGGAATCGGGCGCGACGACGGCCCGGGCCCGGGCGATCAGCGCCAGCAGCCCCTTGAGCGAGGTGCCGCCGATGGCATCGATCACCGCCTCCGGCCGGCTGAGGGCCTGGATGCGCTCGCCCATCTCGCGCTCCTGGGTGCTGCCGCCGCCGGTGAGCACCGCCTTCAGCCCGTGCTGAACCCAGGCGTGCTCGATCACGGCCGCATAGCCCTCGGCAGACCAGTTGCGGAAGTTGCGCAGCCGGGGATTGGCACAGGGGCTCATCAGCAGGTAGGCGGCATCGCCGGTCAGGGCGAGGGCCTCGTCGAAGGCGGCCGCGGGCACCGGCAGGTCCCATTCCAGTGAGAGGTCCTCGACCCCCAGCAGGCGGGCGAAGTCCAGGAACGACTCCAGCACATGGGCCCGGGGGTGGGGCGCGAGCCGGCGATGGGTGAACCAGTGCTGGGCGTCCTTGGCGCGGGCCTTGTCGTAGCCCACCCGCACCCCGGCCTTCAATCCCAGGGAGAGGACACTGGCGCGCAGCGCCTGCTGCATGTGCAGCAGGACGTCGAAGCGGGTGTCCGCCAGCTCGCGCCACAGCCGGCGCATGCCGGCCACGCCGGTGGCCTTGTCGTAGACGACGAACTCGACCCCGGTGAGGCCGGCCAGTAGACTGTGCTCGCCCTTGCCGATGATCCAGGTGATACGCGCCTCGGGCCACTGGCGCTGCAGGGCGCGTACCGTCGGCACCAGGTTGCAGACATCGCCCAGGGCGGAGAGTCGCAGCACGCCGATGTGCCGAGGTTGGGCAGGCAGAGGATGCTTCATGCGCTTGGCAACATTTCGAACGGGAAAGGTTTCCATTCTATATGATGCGGACAGTTTATGTGACGCCTGCCGGGCGCCACAAACCGGTCCGCCGATTAGCCCGCAGGCCTTCGATCCCGACCATTGGCGGCGAGAGGGTCGTGTCGTCGGCGAGGCACCCGGCCGCGGCGCCAGCCTGTTTCTCGATGCCGGGCGCGGCCAGTGGGTGCTGCGCCCCTATCGCCGCGGCGGCCTGATCGCCCGGATCAGCAGTGCCCGCTACCTGTGGACCGGTCTCGAGCGCACCCGCGCCTTCCGCGAACTGCGCCTGACCGCCGAGCTCTTCTCGCGTGGCCTGCCGGTCCCGCGCCCGGTGGCCGCCGGCGTGACCCGGCATGGCGTCACCTACGAGGCGGCGCTGATCACGGAGCGTCTTCCCGGGGCCCGCGCCCTGGCCGCACGCCTGGCCGGGGAAGGGTACCACACCCCCCTGCTGGAAACCGTCGGCGCCACGGTCCGTCGCTTCCACGACGCCGGCCTCGACCATGTGGACCTCAACGCCCGCAACCTGCTCGTCGACGAGCGCGACCGGGTCTGGCTGATCGACCTCGATCGCTGCCGGCTGCGAGCCCCTGGCCCCTGGCGGGCAGCCAATCTCGAGCGCCTGCAGCGCTCGCTGGCGAAATTCGATGCCGACGCGGCCATGGCCGCCATTCGGCGGGGCTACGAGACGCCGAGTTCGCGTGGCACGCCACGCTCCGGATAGACACGCTGCAGCAGTTCCTCCAGCCCCTGGAGGATATCCATCCTGCCGGGTACCTGGCCGTCCCGATGAAACACGGCCTCATGGCAATCCTCGTAGCGGGGCCAATAGCGGAACGGCACCGTCATGAAGAAGATGCCCAGGGTCGGCGTATGGGTCGCCAGGGCCAGGTTGCGCACCCCGGTATCACCGCATACCAGCACGCTCGCCTTCGCCATCCAGGGCGCCAGTCGATCGAGCCCCATCCGCGGCTGGATCTCGACGTTGTCGTGCCGTGCCGCCACCTCGGCCAGGAAATCGCCGGACTCCTTCGCCTTGTGCCCCTCCAGCAATACATGGCGATAGTGTGGAAACGTCTCGGCCGCCTGCTCGATCACCTCGCACCAGGTGCTCAGCGACAGCGACTTCTCCGCCCTCGACGCGAAGGGAAAGTAGGCGATACATGGGTCGGCCTGGGCGCGTCGATGCCGCGGCATGGCGAACTCCAGGGGATAGCGCGGCTTGTGCCCCATGATCTTGAGGAAATCCAGCAGCACTTCGGCCTCGTAATGGAAATCCGAGCGCAGGATGCCCACATCGAAGAGCAGGTGGTTGAAAACCCGACGATAAGGGAAGCCAAGCTTGACCTGTGCGGTCGTCATCAGGGTCAGCAGACGCGAGCGAGAGGTATCGGCGAGGTCGAAGAGTACGTCGACCTCGCCCACCGCCCTCAGCGAACGCCACTGCTCGCCTGGTCCACCGCGGGTGTCCAGCACATGGACCTCGTCGACCAGATCTTCAGGCACCGCATACCGGTACTTGCTGACGGTGCTCAGGATGATATGCGCCCCGGGAAAGAAGCGGCGCAGCTCCACCAGAAAGGGACGGGCCGCCATGTAGTCCCCGAAGGCACACTGGCGGATCACCAGGATCCGCCGAACCTGCTCCACGTGGAGCCGGGAGAGCCAGCGACGTCCTCGCGTATTGAGGTAGCCGCCCTTCTCGATCCACGCCTTCATCTCTCGAGTTCCCCTTCGTTCCCTGCGTACTCCTCGATCAGGGCCGTCACATGGGCCTCGAGGGTGAAGTCCTTGCGTATCCGCCGCCGGGCCGACTCGCCCAGCCGTCGGCGCAGGCCCGCGTCGGCGGCCAGTTCGGCCATGGCCCCGGCCCAGGCATCGGGCGCTTCCGGCGATGCCAGGCGACCGTTGTCGACATCGATCAGCTCGGGTATGGCGCCGCTATCGGCACCGATGACCGCCTTGCCGGCGGCCATGGCCTCGATCACCGTCAGCCCGAAGGCCTCGTTGCGCGAGGGGACGCAGACGATATCGAGGGCCTCGAACAACCTTGGCAGGTCGCGGCGAAAGCCGGCGAAGGTGACCCGTCCCTCGAGGCCCAGCGCGGCGACACGCTCCCGGAGCGCCGCCACGTAGTCTTCGTTGCTGCCCTCACCGGCCGTCAGGCCGCCGATCAGCACCCCGTGCCAGGCCAGATCGGGCCAACCGTCGGCCAGTCGCGCCAGGGCCTCGACCCATGCCGCCTGCCCCTTGCCCGGGGTGAGCCGCCCCGGCAGGCCGATCGCCACGGCCCTCTCGGGAAGGCCCAGCTCGCGCCGCAGTGCCTCGCGCGCCTCGCTCGACAGGCGAGGCGCATAGGCTGCCGGATCGATCCCCAGGTAGAGCCGGCGAATCCGCGCGGCCGGCAGCGGAAAGGCGGCCAGGTTGCGTTGGCGGGTCGCCTCGCTGATGGCGAACAGCCGGGTGACGCGCCCGTAGGCCCAACGGTGGTAGGGGTCCTTCTTCGGCCGCGTGACGCCCATGTGGTCGGTGAAGAAGAGCCTCAGCCCCGGCCGAAGGGTCGACAGCAGCGCGCCCAGGCGCAGGTCGCTGGACTTGTGGCAGTGCAGCACGCGAATGTCATTGGCCTTCAGGTAGGCGAGGATCCGTGCCATCGCCAAGAGTGCCCGGCCCTGGGTCGGTACCTGCAGCGGCGTGATGCCGGCCTCCTCCAGGCTCGCGGCGACACGCGAGCCGGACAGGGCCAGGCCATGGGGCTCCCACCCCTGACGCTTCAGCTCGGGTATAATCCGCGAAGGATACATTTCCAGTCCGCCCCAGCCGTGCGAGAGGCAGATATGCATGACCTTGTGGGACAAGGTTGACTCCTTTCCGGTATCGGGGCCCGGGAGCCCGGATGACGATAATTTCCGCCACTGCCATGGACGAACGCCGCTCCCGCCTGCTGGTGGTTCGCAACGACAAGCTCGGTGACTTCATGCTGGCCTGGCCGGCACTGGCCTGCCTCAAGGCAGCCGACCCGGCCGCCCATGTGAGCGTGCTGGTGCCGGCCTACACCGCCCCGATCGCCAGGCTCTGTCCCTGGATCGACGAGGTGCTGCTCGACCCGGGCGATGACGCCGGGGCCGATGGCCGACGCGAACTGCTGACCAGGCTGCGCGACGGCCGCTTCGACGCCCTGCTGACGCTTTTCTCCACCCCGCGTATCGGCTGGCTGGGCTGGCGGGCCGGCATACCGCTGCGCCTCGCCCCGGCCACCAAGTGGGCCCAGCTATTCTACAACCGACGCATCACCCAGCGCAGGTCGCGTTCGGAGAAGCCCGAGTACGTCTACAACCTGGAGCTGGCCGAAGGCCTGCTCGACGAGCTCGGCCACCCCCTGCCACCACGCCCGGCCCCCCCCTTCTGGCCGCTGCCCGACGGCACCCGCGACGCCCAGCGCGCCCGTCTCGCGGGTGAGCTCGGCCTCGACGCCAGGCGCCCCTGGATCTTCGTGCATCCCGGCAGCGGCGGTTCGGCGGTAAACCTGTCGCTCGACCAGTATGACGAGCTGATCCGCGAGGTCGAATCGCGCCTCGCGACGGCGTCCGCCCCACGACCGACCTGGCTGCTGACCGCGGGGCCGGGGGAAGAGGCGACGGCCGATGCATTGTGCGACCGGCTCGTCGCCGAGGGACTCTACGCCACTCGGCTACCGCCCCGCCAGGGGCTCGATGATTTCGCCCTGAGCCTCGCGGCGGCGGACCTGTTCATTGCCGGCTCCACCGGCCCCCTGCATATCGCCGGCTGCCTGGATCGCCCCACGGCGGGCTTCTACCCGGCTCGACGCTCGGCCACCCCCCTGCGCTGGCAGACCTGCAATGCCCGGGCCCATCGCCTGGCCTTCAGCCCACCGCATGGCGCCGACGAGACCGACATGACGAGCATCGACCTGCAGGCGGCGGCAGAGCAAATCGCGCACCACATCCAGACACTCACCATCAACGAGCCCGCGCCATGAAGCCCATCACCGGCATCGTCATCACGCTCAACGAGCAGCAGCGGATCGCCGCCTGCATCGACTCCCTGCAGCGGGTCTGCAGCGAGATCATCGTCGTCGATTCGCTGAGCCAGGACGACACCGTCCGCATCGCCGAAGGCAAGGGAGCGCGGGTCCTGCTGCAGGAATACCTCGGTGACGGCCCCCAGAAGGCCCACGGCGTTCCCCATGCCGCCAACGACTGGATCCTCAGCCTGGATGCGGACGAGCGGCTGGAGGAGGATGCGGTGGCCGCCATCCAGGCCCTGACGCTGGATGATCCCGCCCTGGCCTACCGCTTCAACCGCCGCAACTTCTGCGCCAACCACTGGATCAGGGCGGCGGGGTTCTACCCGGACAGGGTGGTCCGGCTCTACAACCGCACCACCTCGGGCTACCTGCCGAAGAAGGGCCACGCCTCGGTGCGCGCACCCAGGGTCCAGGATACCGGCGCGCACATCCGTCACTTCACCTACGATGGCCTCTCCCACTGGATACAGCGTATCGATCAGCTGTCCACCCGGGATGCCTGGGCCATGAAGGAGCGAGGGGTCACCCCCTCGGCGTGGCGGCCCGCCCTGCATGCCGCGAGCGCGACCCTGCGCAAGCTGATCCTCAAGGGCGGCATCCTCCAGGGGGCCGATGGCCTGACCGTGGCCATCACTACCGCCTTCCATGCCTACATGAAGTACGCCAAGCTCAACGAACTGTACGAGAACGACAGTCACCGGGACGATGAGTGACGGGAGCCCCGGCCGCGCCGCAAAGGCGGCCGGGGCTCCATCCCGCTGCTCCGCCTTGATAAGCTAACCGCGAACCCAACCGGGATATCGTCATGCCCCTCCCTGCCACCCTCGCCCCCCTGCGCCGACCTCGCTGGTGGGTCCTGCTCGTCATCGGGCTGTGGATCGGCCATGCCGCCGTGACCGTGACCCTGCTGCCCCCCTGGGGCCTGGTGCCGATCGCCGGCGCCTGGCTCGGGCTGGGCTGGTTGCTGCGCTGGGGGGCACCGCGCCATCCGCGTCCGCCGGTCCGCGTCTGGCCCTGGTCGCTGCTGCCCATCGCCCTCTGGGGGCTCTATGTCTACCTGGCCGCCAGCTTCGGCAACGTCGACCTGGGAGCGGTGTTCTTCCACCTGCAGGCGGGCATGACCGATCACGGCGGCGTCGACCGCAAGCTGGCCGCGGTGCTCTACAACCTGTCGATGGTCGCACTGCTCGCCTCCTTCACCTGGTTGATCAGGAGGGATCACCGCTGGCGGCTCTGGGAGCGTCTGCTGGCCCTGGGCCTGCTGGCCAGCAACCCCCTGCTCTTCGGCATCACCCAGCGCGGGGCCGCCATCGTCACCGACGACGGCGCCTGGCTGGAGCGCCGCTATGTCGCGCCGGTGATCCGGCAGGCCCCCGCGGACCCGCCCAACCTGCTGCTGCTCTACCTGGAGAGCATCGAGCGCACCTACGGCGACCGCGAGCGCTTCGGCGATGCCTATGCCGATCTGGAAGCCCTCGGCGAGCAGGGACGGGTCTTCGAGGCCGTGCGCCAGCTCGACAACACCGGCTGGACCATGGCCGGCATGATCGCCAGCCAGTGCGGCACGCCACTGATGCCCGCCGGCCTGCTCCACGACAGCCAGTTCGAGCCCCTGGGCCAGGTGGTGCCCGGCATCGACTGCCTCGGCGACCTGCTCGCCGACCAGGGCTATCGACTCGCCTACCTGGGCGGCGCCAGCACGGCCTTCGCCGGCAAGGGTGTCTTCTACGAGGACCACGGCTTCGATACCGTGCTGGGCCGTGAGGAGCTGCGCCCGCGGCTCGAGGATCCCGAGTATCTCAACAACTGGGGGCTATACGACGACTCCCTCTACGCCTTCACCCTGGAGGAGATTCGCCGCCTGGACGAGACCGGCGACCCCTGGGGCGTCGTCACCCTGAGCCTGTCCGGCCACGCGCCCTACGGCTATCCGGCGCAGAGCTGCATCGATCGCCAGGGCGAATTCGATGGTGCCGACATCCTCTATTCGGTCGAGTGTTCGGCCTGGCTGGCCCGGAACCTGGTCGAGCGGCTCGAGGCCGAGGGCCTGCTGGAGAACACCCTGGTGGTGATCGCCAGCGACCACCTGACCATGCGCGTCTCGGCATGGGACGACCTGATCCGCGACGAACGAGACAACACCTTCATGCTGCTGGGCCCCGAGGTCCCGCTGGGCCGGGTGCGGCGTGAGTCCTCTATGCTCGACGTCCTGCCGACCGTGCTCGAGGCCATGGGGTTCGAGATCGAGGATAACCGTGCCGGCCTGGGTGCCTCGCTGCTCTCCTCCTCTCCGACCCTGCTGGAACTGTACGACAGGGAGCTCGTCAACGACCGTCTACGCGAAGAGACGGCGCTGCAGAAACACATGTGGGATGGGCTGGTACCCGAGCGGCCGCCCGAGGAAGCGCCGCCGGAGCAGGAGCAGGTCGTGGAGAACCCGGAGGATGCCACCGGCGAGGAGCCCGCCATGGTGCAGTGAACCGCAGCTACCCCCGGGCGATGACCGTCTCGGTCGACGCCAGCACCGCCTTCAGCAGACGCTCCGGAGGCAACTGCACCAGACAGTGGGTATGCCCGAGCGGGCAGGTCCGCTCGAAACAGGGCGAGCAGGAGAGGCCGAGATAATGGATCTCGGCATTGTCGGTCAGCGGCGGAGTGTAGCGTGGCGAGGAGGAGCCATAGATCGCCTGGACCCGGGTGCCCACGGCGGCCGCCACATGCATCAGGCCCGAATCGTTGGTGACCACCTGGCGGCAGTCCGCCAGCAGGTCCACCGCATCGGCCAGCCGGGTGCGTCCGCACAGGTTGTGCACATGGGCCTGTCCCGCGCTGATCGTCTCGCCGGCGGCCTCGTCCTTTGGCCCCCCCAGGACCCTGACCTCGAAGCCTTCGGTCACGAGCCGTGCGGCCAGTTCGCGGAAGTAGGCGAGCGGCCACTGCTTGGCCGGGCCGTATTCCGCTCCCGGCATCATGCCGATGGCGGGCCGCGACGAGAGCCCGAGGGCCGCGCGCAATTCATCGAGGTTGTCGGCATCGACGGCGAGCCGCGGAGGGGGAATGGCAAAGGTCCCCGGCTCGGCCTGCACGGCGGGCAGGCCGAGGGCGACGAAGCGCTTGACGGTCTGGTCCAGCACCGTCTTGTCGAGCCGGCGGCGGTCATTGAGCAGGCCATAGCGCTGTTCGCCGGTGAAACCGATACGCCGTGGAATGCCTGCCAGGAAGGGCACCAGGGCCGACTTCCAGGAGCGCGGCAGCACGATGGCTCGATCGAAGCGTCCGCGCAGATCCCTGGCCAGTGCCCGCCGGGCCCGCCAGCCGAACTCGCCGTGGCCCGTCTCGAGACACGCCACCTCGTCGACCTCCGCCATGCGCTCGAGGATCGGCCGCGACCAGGCCGGGGCCACCACGCCGATCCGGCAACCGGGATGACGCGCCTTGAGGGTCATCAGCAGGCTCTGGGCCATGACCATGTCACCCACCCAGGAAGGTCCCACCACCAGGATCCGCTCGCCCGTCGGCGGGGGCGCGGTACCGGCCTCAGCCATGCAGCCACTCCAGGTACTCGCGTACCCCCTCGGCGACGGTACGAAACTCGCGGTCATAGCCGGCCTCGCGCAGCCGCGAGATATCGGCCCGGGTGTAGCTCTGGTAGCGTCCCTTGAGTTCCTCGGGGAAGTCGATGTACTCGATCTCGCCCTTGCCGTGGAAGCCGATTACCGCCTCGCCGATCGCCTTGAACGGCTCGGCGCGGCCGGTCCCCAGGTTGAAGATGCCGGACCGCTCCGGGTGGTCCAGGAACCACAGGTTGACGTCGACCACGTCGCCCACGTAGACGAAGTCGCGGCTCTGCATGCCCGCTTCATAGCCGTCCCAGGCGCCGAACAGCTTGAGATTCTCGCCGGCGCTCACCTGGGTGTGGTGGTGGTAGGCGACGCTGGCCATCTTGCCCTTGTGCTGTTCGCGGGGGCCATAGACGTTGAAGTAGCGAAAGCCCACCACCTGGCTCTGGAAGTCATCCCAGCGCGCCCGCACGTACTGGTCGAACAGCAGCTTGGAGTAGCCGTAGACGTTGAGCGGCTTCTCGTGCTCCGGTGCCTCCACGAACACCTCGCTGCCGCCGTAGGTGGCCGCCGAGGAGGCGTAGAGGAAGGGAATGCCCTGCCGCTGGCAGAAGTGCAGCAGCACCTTCGAGTACTCGAAGTTGTTGTCGAGCATGAAGCGGCCGTCCCACTCGGTGGTGTCGGAGCAGGCCCCCTCGTGGAAGATCGCCTCGATCGGCGGCAGCCTGGAGGGTTCGCCGCGCAACACCGCCTCGACCCGGGCGCGGAAGTCGTCCTTGTCCAGGTAGTCGCCGAGGGTGCAGTCGGCCAGGTTGACGAACTTGGTGCCGTCGGAGAGGTCGTCGACCACCAGCACGTCGTCGCGGCGGCGGGCGTTGAGTGCCTTGACCAGATTCGAGCCGATGAAGCCGGCTCCGCCTGTCACTACGATCATTGGGATGTCCTCGTTGGGGCACAGCGGACTGCGCCTATAACCGATCTGCCTGTGATTGTATACTTGACGCCTCGTGAATTCATGGCCAACGGTGCTTTCGCAATGACACAGTCGACGCCAGACGTGGCAACCTTCCAGGGCCTGATCCTCGCCCTGCAGCAGTACTGGGCCGAACAGGGCTGCGTGATCCTGCAGCCCCTGGACATGGAAGTCGGTGCCGGCACCTTCCACCCGGCCACCTTCCTGCGCTCCATCGGCCCCGAGACCTGGAATGCCGCCTACGTACAGCCCTCCCGCCGGCCCACCGACGGCCGCTACGGCGAGAACCCCAACCGCCTGCAGCACTACTACCAGTTCCAGGTGGTGATGAAGCCATCCCCCGCCGAGTTGCAGGAGCTCTACCTGGGCTCGCTGAAGCGCCTGGGCCTCGACCCGCTGGTGCACGACATCCGCTTCGTCGAGGACAACTGGGAGTCTCCCACCCTCGGTGCCTGGGGGCTGGGCTGGGAAGTCTGGCTCAACGGCATGGAGGTGACCCAGTTCACCTATTTCCAGCAGGCCGGCGGCCTGGAGTGCTACCCGGTCACCGGTGAGCTGACCTACGGCCTCGAGCGCATCGCCATGTACCTGCAGGACGTCGACAGCGTCTACGACCTGGTCTGGACCATGGCACCGGATGGCACCCGCGTCAGCTACGGCGACGTCTATCTGCAGAACGAGCGCGAGCAGTCTGCCTACAACTTCGAGCACGCCGACGTGCCGGCGCTGTTCGCTGCCTTCGACCACCAGGAGCGGGAGTGCACCAAGCTGCTCGAGGCGTCCCTGCCACTGCCCGCCTACGAGCAGGTGCTCAAGGCCTCGCACACCTTCAACCTGCTGGACGCCCGTCACGCCATCTCGGTCACCGAACGCCAGCGCTACATCCTGCGGGTTCGCACCATGGCCCGTGACGTGGCCCACGCCTATTACGCATCACGCAAGGCCGCCGGCTTCCCGCTGGCCCCCGAGGCCCTGCGCAACGAACTGCTGGCCGACGCCGAACAGGGAGACGCATGAGCATGGCTGCCAACACCCTACTGGTTGAACTGGGCGTCGAGGAGCTGCCACCGAGCGCCATCGACACCCTCTCCGACGCCCTGGCCGAAGGCATCCGCCGCGGCCTGACCGAGGCCGAGGTCACCTTCGGCGAGGTGCTCGCCTATGCCAGCCCGCGACGCCTGGCGGTCCAGATCCGTGAACTCTCCGACAAGCAGCCCGACCGGGAGATCGAGCGGCGCGGCCCGGCGCTGGCCGCGGCCTTCAAGGACGGCCAGCCGACCAAGGCCGCCGAGGGCTTCGCCCGCTCCTGCGGCGTCATCGTCGACGACTTGATCCACCTGGAGACCGACAAGGGCACATGGCTCGGCCACCGCGAGCGACAGCCGGGCGAGGCCACCACCGCCCTGCTGCCCGCCATCGTCGAGAAGGCGATCGGCGCCCTGCCGGTGCCCAAGAACATGCGCTGGGGGGCCTCCCGGGTCGAGTTCTCCCGTCCAGTCCACTGGCTGGTGATGCTCTACGGCAGTGAGGTGGTCGAAGCCGAGGCCCTGGGCCTTCGCGCCGGCCGCACCACCCGCGGGCATCGCTTCCATGCGCCCGACGCCATCGAACTGGCCCATGCCGACGACTACCTCGCCGTGCTGGAGACCGCCTGGGTACTGGCCGACCGCGACAAGCGCCGCGAGCGCATCCGCGAGCAGGTGCTGGCCGAGGCCGAGGTCCAGGATGGCCTGGCGGTGATCGACGAGGAACTGCTCACCGAGGTCAGCGGCCTGGTCGAGTGGCCGGTGGCCCTGACCGGCAGCTTCGACGAGCGCTTCCTCGAGGTGCCGGCGGAGTGCCTGATCTCCTCGATGAAGACCAACCAGAAATACTTCCACCTGCTCGACGAGCAGGGTGGCCTGAAGCCGCTGTTCATCACCATCTCCAATATCGACAGCCAGGACCCCCAACAGGTGATCGAGGGCAACGAGAAGGTGATCCGCCCGCGCCTGGCCGACGCCGCCTTCTTCTACGACACCGACCGCAAGCGGCCACTGGCCAGCCACATCGGCGGGCTCTCCGGCGTGGTGTTCCAGAAACAGCTCGGCACCCTGGCCGACAAGGCGCACCGCACCGCCGCCGTGGCCGCCTTCATCGCCGGCCGCATCGACGGCGACGTGGCTCATGCCCGGCGTGCCGCGGAGCTGGCCAAGTGCGACCTGGTCACCGAGATGGTGCTGGAGTTCCCCGAGCTGCAGGGCACCATGGGCCGCTACTACGCCACCCACGACGGCGAACCCGAGGATGTGGCCGAGGCCCTGGAAGAGCAGTACCTGCCCCGCTTCGCCGGCGACGAGATCCCCCGCACCCGTACCGGCCTGGCCCTGGCGCTGGCCGACCGCCTCGACACCCTGACCGGCATCTTCGGCATCGGCCAGCGGCCCACCGGCACCAAGGACCCCTTCGCCCTGCGCCGTGCCGCCATCGGTGTGCTCAACATCCTGATCAAGGGCGAGCTCGCCCTCGACCTGCGCGAGCTGCTCGAACTGGCGGCCGCCCAGCACCAGGAACTGCCCTATGCCGAGTCCCTGGTCGATGAGGTGCTCGATTACATGCTCGACCGCTTCCGCGCCTGGGGCCAGGACGAGGGCATCGAGGCCGAGATCTATCTCGCCGTGCGGGCACGCCCGGTCACTCGGCCTCTCGACTTCGCCCGTCGCCTGCGGGCGGTACACGCCTTCGCCAGCCGCGAGGAAGCCGCCGCCCTGGCCGCCGCCAACAAGCGGGTCTCCAATATCCTCGCCAAGCAGGAGCACGACGGCTCGACACGGGTGGATGCCGCACTGCTCGAGGAAGCCGCCGAGAAGGCCCTCCATGCGGCCCTCGCCGAACGCCGCGAAACGGTGATGCCGCTGTTCGCCGAGGGGCGGTACCGCGAGGCACTGGACGCCCTGTCGAGCCTGCGCGAACCGGTCGACACCTTCTTCGACCAGGTCATGGTCATGTCCGAGGACGAGGCGGTCCGTCGCAACCGGCTGTCACTGCTCGCGGGCCTGCAGGCGCTGTTCCTGGAAGTCGCCGATATCGCCCAGCTGCAGCAGTAACCGGACTCCCCTCGCACAGGGCCGGCGAGATGGATTCGCCGGCCATTTTCATGCCCTGGTCCTGTTGCACATGTGCCCCCGCTGCCCCTCCACCAGGCGCCTCTCCGACATGGGATGTTTCACGTGGAACATCCTCCGGCCTCTCCCCAGGGCAATCGCAGATAGCAGCATTGCTCGGGGCTGATCCGCCGGCAGGCCTGCGAGGAGGCGCTGTTAACTCCTCCCATTGCTACCGACGCCCTGCTGCGCTTTCGCATCCTGCTCCGCTTGTAGGGCCGGTATTTGGCCATGGATGGCCAACCCGCTCGGCGGAATCTGCCTCCCCCTGGCGTAGGACCTCCTCTTCGGCCTGCCCCCGAACGCCCCGCGCGACAGTCAATTGCGATAGCCCTGCATCTCTCTCCGTCGCTTGGCAACCGGATGTTCCACGTGAAACACTGGGCACCCCCAGCGACTGATTCGTGACCTCCCCATGGCCAACCCACCCAAGCTCGTGATCCTCGACCGTGACGGCGTCATCAACCGAGATTCCGACTCTTACGTGAAGTCCCTCGACGAATGGCTCCCCTACCCCTCCGCCATTGCCGCCATCGCCCGGCTGACCCGGGCCGGCTGGACCGTCGCGGTGGCCACCAACCAGTCAGGTATCGCCCGCGGTTTCTACGACGAAGCCACCCTGGCCGCCATGCACGAGGAGCTCAGGCGGCGAGTCGCCGCGGCCGGTGGCGAGATCGCCCATATCGCCTACTGCCCGCATGGCCCCGAGGATGACTGCGATTGTCGCAAGCCGCTGCCCGGGCTCCTCGAGCAGATTCGCGATGCCCTGGAGCTCGAGAGCCTCGCGGGCAGCTGGATGGTCGGCGATAGCCTGCGAGACCTGCAGGCCGGCGAACCGCTGGGTTGCCGCCCGGTGCTGGTCAGGACGGGCAAGGGGGAACGCACACTGGCCAATGGCAAGGGCCTGGACGATGTTCTTGTCTTCGACGACCTGGCGGCCTTCGTCGACTGGCTCCTCGATACCCGATAGCTGCAGGCTGCAGGCTGCAAGCTGCAAGCTGCAAGCTGCAAGCTGCAAGCTGCAAGCTGCAAGCTGCAAGCTGCAAGCTGCAAGCTGCAAGCAATGCAGTGTAAGTGCTCCTGACAGACAAAAACCCCGCAGGCAAGCAGCCTGCGGGGTTTTTGTTCGGCCTTGGCGCGCGGCGCTCAGGAGTGTTTCACGTGAAACACCTCGGCTCAGACGTCCAGGTTGGCCACCAGGGCGTTGCGTTCGATGAAGTCACGGCGTGGCTCCACCTCATCGCCCATGAGGGTGTTGAACATCATGTCGGCGGCCACCGCATCCTCGATGGAAACCCGCAGCATGCGCCGCGTCTCCGGATTCATGGTGGTGTCCCACAGCTGGTCGGGGTTCATCTCGCCCAGCCCCTTGTAGCGCTGGATAGAGAGACCGCGCTGGGCCTCCCCCATCAGCCATTCCAGCGCCTGATAGAAGGTGGAGACCGGCTTCTGGCGCTCGCCGCGAGCCACATAGGCTCCCTCCTCCAGCAGGCCATCCAGGGTCTCGCCGAGACTGGCAATGATGCGGTAATCGGCGCTGGTGAAGAAATCGATGCCCCACACATAGTCGGTGGTCACGCCATGGGCGGTCAGGGAGACGGCGGGCAGGAAGAGCCCACGCTCGCTGTCTTCCTCGAGCCGGAAGGTGTAGCGCGGGCCACCCTCGTAGGCCACCAGGGCGTCCATTTCCGCCTGCAGATACTCGATCCAGTTCTGCATGGTGACACGGTCCTTGAGGCTCCTTTCGCCTTCCAAGTGTGCCGCATGGACGATTCGGCGCAGTACCTCCTTGGGATAGACCCGGGAGAGGCGATCGATCCGCTTCATCACGTCGCGGTACTGGTTGACCAGACTCTCGAGGCCCGCACCGCTGATGCCCGGCGCGTCCGGATTGACGTAGAGACGCCCCCCGTCCAGCGCCGTGGTGGTCAGGTAGTCGACCAGGGCCTGCTCGTCCTTGAGGTAGCTCTCCTGCTTGCCGCGCTTGATCTTGTAGAGCGGCGGCTGGGCGATGAAGACATGGCCACGCTCGATCAGCTGCGACATCTGGCGGAAGAAGAAGGTCAGCAGCAGCGTGCGAATATGGGAGCCGTCCACGTCGGCATCGGTCATGATGATGATCGAGTGGTAGCGCAGCTTGTCGGGATTGAACTCCTCGCGACCGATGCCGCAGCCGAGCGCGGTGATCAGGGTGCCCACCTCCGCCGATGAGAGCATCTTGTCGAAGCGCGCCTTCTCCACGTTGAGGATCTTGCCCTTGAGCGGCAGGATCGCTTGGGTGCGGCGATCGCGCCCCTGCTTGGCACTGCCGCCGGCCGAGTCACCCTCGACCAGGAACAGCTCGGAGAGGCTCGGGTCCTTCTCCTGGCAATCGGCCAGCTTGCCCGGCAGGCCGGCAATGTCCAGCGCGCCCTTGCGCCGTGTCATGTCGCGGGCCTTGCGCGCCGCTTCGCGGGCCCGGGCGGCATCGAGCATCTTGTTGACGATCGCCTTGGCCTCGTTGGGCTTCTCGATCAGATACTCGGAGAACAGGCGCCCCATCTCCTGCTCCACCGCGGTCTTGACCTCCGAGGAGACCAGCTTGTCCTTGGTCTGGGAGGAGAATTTGGGATCCGGCACCTTCACCGAAATGATCGCCGTCAGCCCCTCACGGGCATCGTCACCGGACGTGTTGACCTTGGACTTCTTGAGCAGCCCTTCTGCCTCGATATAGTGATTGAGGCTGCGGGTCAGGGCCGCACGGAAACCGGCCAGGTGGGTGCCGCCATCCCGCTGGGGAATGTTGTTGGTGTAGCAGAAGATATTCTCCGAGAAGGAGTCGTTCCACTGCATCGCCACCTCGACGACCACGCCGTCCTCGCGCTCGGCCTCGAAATGGAACACCGGGTTGAGTACCGTCTTGTTGGTGTTCAGGTGGTCGACGAACGCCTTGAGGCCACCCTCGTAGTGGAAGAGTTCCTCCTTGCCACTCCGTTCATCCATCAGGCGGATGGCCACGCCGGAATTGAGAAAAGAGAGCTCTCTCAATCGCTTGGCGAGGATATCAAAATGAAATTCGATATTGGCAAAGGTCTTCGGCGAGGGCCGAAAATGCACCCGGGTGCCGCTTTTCTCGGTCTTGCCGACCACCGCCAGGGGCGCCTGGGGCACGCCGTGGGCATAGATCTGCTCGTGAACCTGGCCGGCACGCCAAATGGTCAGCTTGAGTTCCTCGGACAGAGCGTTGACCACCGAGACGCCGACGCCATGCAGCCCGCCCGATACCTTGTAGGAGTTGTCGTCGAACTTGCCCCCCGCATGGAGCACCGTCATGATCACTTCGGCCGCCGACACCCCTTCTCCCTCATGCATATCGGTGGGAACGCCGCGGCCATTGTCGCTGACGGTGACCGACTCGTCGGGGTGGATGACCACACGGATCTCGCTGCAGTAGCCAGCCAGGGCCTCATCGATGGAGTTGTCCACCAGCTCGAACACCATGTGGTGTAGGCCGGTCCCGTCATCGGTGTCGCCGATGTACATCCCGGGACGCTTGCGTACGGCATCCAGCCCCTTGAGGACCTTGATGCTCGATGAGTCGTAAGCCTGTTCGCTCATTGACTACTCCGTCATGAAGTCTGTCTGTCCAGTGGCAACAACTGCCCTTCGCCCGAACTCGAACGTTTCACGTGAAACATCGTCACCGGGGTCTCGGGTTGCCACAGATCTACCAGGGCGTCGTGATCGACGCTGGTAATGAATACCTGGCAGTGCATTCTCTCCAACCAGTCGCAGAACACGCGCCGATGCTCGCTGTCCAGCTCGGCCGGGAGGTCGTCGATCAGGTAGACACAGGTTCGCCCCGTGCTCGCCTCGAGCAGTCGTCCCTGGGCCAGCTTGAGGGCGCTGACGACCAGCTTCTGCTGGCCCCGCGAGAGCACCTCCACGGCCGGCCGCCGCCCCAGCCGAATGCCGAGGTCGGCACGTTGCGGCCCCTGTTGGGTGAACCCCATCTGCCGGTCGGTTTCCCGTCCCTGGCGCAGGATATCGGCGAGTTCGCGCCGCCGGTCCCAGCCACGCGAGTAGCGAAGTCGCAGGTCCGGGAGCGGCAGCAGGCCTGCCAGGGTCTCCTCGAAGACCGGCAGGAAGGCTTCGATCCAGGCCGCCCGCAAGCCGTCGAGGCGCTCGCTCCAGCGCACCAGTTCCTGTTCCCAGACCGGCAGGGAACCATCGTTCATTCTACCATGCCTGAGCAGCGCATTCCGATGTTTCAGCGCCCGCCGCGCTCGCTGCCAGATGTCGAGGAACTCATGTTTCACGTGAAACACACCCCAGTCGAGAAACTCGCGCCGACCGGCCGGCGGCCCCTCGAGCAGGCGGAAGGCGTCGGGGTTGATCAACTGCAACGGCAGGGTCTCGACCAGCCGAGAGATACGCCCGATTCGCTCGCCGGCGAGGCGCATCTCCAGCTCCGGGACATCGCGATGGCGGCGCACCCCGAAGGGTACGGGGGGATCCCCGGCGAGGCGCCCATGCAGGGTCAACGCCTCGGCGTCATGGGCCATCACGTGACGCAGCTGGCGTGTGCGAAAGGAGCGGCCCATGCCGAGGATATGGATGCCCTCCAGCAGGCTGGTCTTGCCGCTGCCATTGGCTCCGGTGAGCAGGTTGATCCGGGGCCCGGGGCGAAGGTCGAGGGCCTGCAGGTTGCGCAGGCCCTGGAAGGTGAGACGATCGAGTGGCATGGGGTAGCGTGAGTCAGCCGGCGACGCCGAGGCGGCGCCAGACTCGTCAGAGACGCATCGGCATGACGACGTAGAGAGCGTCGCCACCGCCGGGTTCTTCCATCAGTGCGCTGCTGTTGGGGTCCGCCAGGGTCATCTGCACCCGGTCCTCATCCAGCGCGTTCAGCACATCGACCAGATAGCCGACATTGAAGCCAATCTCCATGGCCGCACCGCTGTACTCGATGCCTACGTTCTCCTCCGCCTCCTCCTGTTCGGGGTTGTTGGCCATCACGCGCAGGTTGCCCTCCTCCAGATGCAGGCGCACGCCACGATACTTCTCGTTGGAGAGAATGGCGGTGCGCGACAGCACCTGGCGCAGCTCGGCCCGATCGGCGATGAACACCTTGTCGCCACCACGAGGCACGACCCGCTCGTAGTCCGGGAACTTGCCGTCCACCAGCTTCGAGGTGAAGGTGAAGTCGCCGGTATGGGCGCGTACGTGGCTGGCTCCCAGGGTCAAGCTGACCGGCTCGTCGCCGTCATCCAGCAGGCGTGCCAGCTCGAGAATACCCTTGCGCGGCACGATCAGCTTCTGGGCGGGCTCGACCTGGACCTCCGTGGGCCGCGAACAGACCGCCAGGCGGTGGCCGTCGGTGGCCACGGCACGGACGAGGTTGGAGCGCAGCTCCAGCAGCATGCCATTGAGGTAGTAGCGCACGTCCTGCTGCGCCATGGCGAAGGAGGTGGCATCGATCAGGTGCTTGAGGGTACCCCGCGGCAGGCTGAGCTCGATACTGCCCTGGCTATCCTCGATGTTGGGAAATTCGGCCACCGGCAGGGTCGAGAGGGTGAAGCGGGAGCGCCCGCTGCGCAGCACGGCCCGACCGTCCTCCAGGGCGAGCTGGATCTCGGACTGGTCCGGCAGCGACTTGCAGATGTCCATCAGCTTGCGAGCCGGCACGGTGGCGGCCCCCGGCTCCTCGACCAGGCTCGCGGCGGTACGCCCGATCAGCTCGACCTCCAGGTCGGTACCGGTTAGCGACACCTGGTCCTGGTCGACCTGGATCAGCACGTTGGAGAGCACCGGCAGGGTCTGGCGTCGCTCCACCACGCCGGCGACCAGCGTCAGCGGGCGCAGCAGGGCTTCTCGGGAGATGGAAAATTTCATGTCGGCTCCACGTCTTGTCCTGAAGGGTTGCGGCCGGCGGCGGCTGTGGCCGGTCGATCGGCATCGCTGTTGTTGAGTCTCAAGGGGTCAAAGGCAGCAAACCTAGCTGGTCAGCAGACGCAGCAGGTTCTTGTAATCCTCGCGGATATCCGCATTCTCCTCCTGCAGGGCCTGTACCTTGCGACAAGCGTGCAACACCGTGGTGTGATCGCGCCCGCCGAAGGCATCACCGATCTCCGGCAGGCTGTGATTGGTCAACTCCTTGGCCAGCGCCATGGCCACCTGACGGGGTCTGGCCACCGAGCGCGAGCGCCGCTTCGACAGCAGGTCGGAGAGCTTGATCTTGTAGTACTCGGCCACGGTGCGCTGGATATTGTCGACACCTACCTGCTTGTCCTGCAGGGCCAACAGGTCCTTGAGCGACTCGCGAATGAAGTCCTGGGTGATCGGCTTGCCCATGAAGTGGGAGTCGGCGATTACCTTCTTCAGGGCCCCCTCCAGCTCGCGGACATTCGAACGGATCTTCTGGGCAATGAAGAAGGCGGCATCGTGCGGCAGCTCGACCTTGGCCTGGTCGGCCTTCTTCATCAGGATCGCCACCCGGGTCTCGAGCTCGGGCGGCTCGATGGCAACCGTTAGCCCCCAGCCGAAGCGAGACTTCAGGCGCTCCTCTACCCCACTGATTTCCTTGGGATAACGGTCGGAGGTGAGGATCATTTGCTGGCCGCCCTCGAGCAGCGCATTGAAGGTGTGGAAGAACTCCTCCTGGGAACGCTCCTTGCCGGCAAAGAACTGGATGTCATCGATCAGCAGGGCATCCACGCTGCGGTAGAAGCGCTTGAAGTCGTTGATGGCATTGAGCTGCAGCGCCTTGACCATATCGGCCACGAAGCGCTCGGAATGCAGGTAGACGACCCGCGCATTTTCGCGACGCCCGGCCAGGGCGTTGCCCACCGCATGCATCAGGTGCGTCTTGCCGAGCCCCACGCCACCATAGAGGAACAGCGGGTTGTAGGCCCCGCCGGGGTTCTCGGAAACCTGCCTCGAGGCCGCCCTCGCCAGCTGGTTGGACTTGCCCTCGACGAAGGTCTCGAAGGTGAAGTTCGGGTTGAGGCCGCTGTTGTGCTTGAGACTGCCCTCCACCTGGACCTGGCGCTCACCGGGGCGACGGCTGGCCATCCCCTCCTCGCGCAGCGCCTCGATCTCGCGCTCGTCACCCACACTCCCACGCGGTGGCACCTGGACCGCCGGCGCAACCGGCTGGCGGGGGCTGGCCGAAACCGGGTTGCCGAGTTCACGCGGCTGGGGCGCCGGCGTCGTGCGGCGACTGCCCACCGACAGCACCACCTTGGGTGGCTTGGCAGGCGACAGCTCCCGCATCAGCTCGCTGATGCGTTTGGCATACTTGTCGCTGACCCAGTCCCGGACGAACCGGTTGGGCGCCAGCAGACAAAGCTCATTGGACTCCCCCTCCTCCGCCTGCAACGGGCGAATCCAGGTATTGAACTGCTGTGAATTCAGTTCGTCCTGCAGGTAGTCCAGACACTGTTGCCAGAGAGCGAGCGACACGCGACCTCACCATTCATCGAAAAAACGACCGCCATTGTATCGCCCAGGGCCAAGGTTATCCACATGAGCCACCCCTTCATCCGCTGCTGTGGACAACCCGTCCCGGCCAGCGGGGAAACCTCCAAGATCCGCTTGGGACAGCTCGATCCTGTGGACGAGTGTTCTCGATCGTGCACCAACGATGAACAAGCCATCCGCAGGTCGTACGCGACTTGCCCACAGTCATTCAACAACTACAAGCTAATGATTCAGTTGAGTAATACGTGGATATCCACAGAAACTGTCCCCAGTATTGATAACAACATCATCTAAACATCTCCAATGATGATGATTGACTGTGTTCGTTCGAGGTCGCCGTCTCCCACCGGCCACCATGCGGCCGGCATCAACACAGGGCTATCGCAGATAGCAGCATTGCTCGGGGTGATCCGCAGGCCTGCCCCCGGCGCCCCTCGCTACAGTCAACTGCGATAGCCCTGAGCATCGACACGGAAAAATTGCACCGGCGCACCGAAATCACTACAATTTCCGGTCTTGAGCCGAATACCCCCGGATTGCGATGCGGAATCCGGACGCCTCGAAATTGCCGATTCTTCCTGAAAACCACGTGGGAATAACGAGTTATGAAACGCACCTTTCAACCCAGCGTTCTCAAGCGCAAGCGCGTGCACGGCTTCCGTGCCCGCATGGCCACCAAGAATGGTCGTGCCGTTCTGGCGCGTCGTCGCGCCAAGGGTCGCAAGCGCCTGAGCGCCTGAACGCGGACCGCACGTGTCCCGTCAGGACTTTCCCCGGCGTCTGCGGCTGCTGACGGCCGGGGACTATCGGCGTGTCTTCGATACGGCTGCGTACAAGGTCCATGGCAAGGGGTTGCTGGCACTGGCCACTCCCAACGACCTGGGACACCCTCGCCTCGGCCTGGTCTTCAGCAAGAAGAACGTCCGGCGAGCCGTCGACCGCAACCGTCTCAAGCGACTCGCTCGCGAGTCGATCCGGCTGCAGCAACAGCGTCTGCCCTCCGTGGATATCGTGATTCTGGCCAGGCGTGGCGTTCACGAGCTCGACAACGATAGCCTGCATCGCCAGCTTCACGGCATGTGGAAGCGTCTGGCGCGAGACGTGCAGAAGTCGAAGACCGACGACTGATGGGCCCAAGGTATCCTGCCACCTGCGCCGCCGAGCCTCGGCCGCGGCGTAGATCGGCCAGTCACGGAGTCTGCATGAGCGCCAACGCCTCTCGTCGGACGATCATCGACACCGCTGAGCCGAGTACCGAGGGTCAGCGTGCGGGGCCTAGGCTTTGTCCGAAAAGTCGGCGAGCGCAGGCAGTTTTCGGACAAAGCCTAGCCTGCCTTCGGCAGGCTTTCGTGTATATCGGGCGTGCGACCCGCACGACGCCATCGGAAAGTTCACCACCCATCGGGCAGACCCCTCATGGACGTAAAACGACTCCTCTTGCTGATTCCTCTGGCGGTGCTCGCCTACCTGATCGTCGTGCAGTGGAACCAGGATTACGGTCAGGTAGCGCCTGAACCGGCAGCCCCCTCCATCACCGCCGGAGCCCCTGGGGAGGAAACCGCCGCCCCGGCCGAAGGTGGCGACGACCTCGCGGTCCCGACGACTCCCCGGGCCGAAGGCGACATGGGCCAGGAAATGCCCGGCGAGCCGGCCACGACCAGTCGCAGTCGCGACCTGGTGGCCGTGATCACCGACGTGCTGGATGTGCGCATCGATCCCCAGGGCGGTGACATCGTCTATGCCGCCCTGCCGCAGCATCGCTTCACGCTGAACTCCGACCGCCCCTACGTGCTGCTTTCCGACAGCGAAAGCCGCAGCTACGTGGCCCGTTCCGGACTGCAGCTCGATGGACACGCCGGCCGCATCTCCTTTACTCCCGAGAGCACCGAGTACCGCCTGACCGAGAACGACAATCGCCTCGAGGTGGACCTCGCCGCCGAGGTCAACGGCGTCGACCTCATCAAGCGCTTCACCTTCGAGCGCGGCAGCTATGCCGTGGACGTGAACTACTACCTCGCCAACCGCAGCGAAGAGCCGGTCAACGCCCGCTTCATCGGCCAGTTGGCCCGGGACAACAGCCCCGACCCCTCCAGCGGCCCGGCCCTTGGCATGCGCTCCTACCTGGGCGCCGCCTACTCCTCGCCGGATGACCGCTACCAGAAGGTCGACTTCGAGGACATCCAGGCCGGCAAGTTCCCGAACCGTGACGTCGAGGGCGGCTGGGTCGCCATCATCCAGCACTACTTCGTCTCCGCCTGGGCCCCCCCCCAGAACCAGCAGAACCTCTACTACGCCGCTACCGACTCGCAGAGTCGCAACGTGGCGGCCTTCGCCGGCCCGATCAGCAGCGTGGCCCCGGATGGCGAGGCGCGGCTGGGTGCCACTTTGTACATGGGACCCAAGGTCCAGGACTACATGGAAACCGTGGCCCCCAACCTGCGCCTGACCGTGGACTTCGGCTGGCTGTGGTTCATCGCCAACCCGCTGTTCTGGCTGCTCGACCAGATTCACGACCTGATCGGCAACTGGGGCTGGTCGATCGTGCTGCTCACCGTCCTGGTCAAGCTGGCCATGTGGCCGCTCTCGGCCAAGGCCTACAAGTCCATGGCGCGCATGCGCAAGCTGGGCCCGGAGATGCAGCGTCTCAAGGAGCAGTACGGCGACGATCGCCAGAAGATGTCCCAGGAGATGATGAAGTTCTACCAGAAGGAGAAGATCAATCCTCTGGGCGGCTGCCTGCCGATCCTGGTGCAGATGCCGGTGTTCATTGCGCTCTACTGGATGCTGCTCGAGTCCGTCGAACTGCGCCATGCTCCCTTCATGTTCTGGATCCAGGACCTGTCGGTGAAGGATCCGTTCTTCATCCTGCCGATCCTGATGGGCGCCTCGATGTTCGTGCAGCAGTTGCTGAACCCGACCCCGCCGGACCCCATGCAGGCGAAGATCATGAAGATGCTGCCGGTCGTCTTCACCTTCTTCTTCCTGTGGTTCCCGGCCGGCCTGGTCATCTACTGGGTGGTCAACAATGTCATCTCGATCGCCCAGCAGTACGTGATCACGCGCAAGATCGAGAGTGACCCCAGCGTGGGCAAGGGCATGAAGACCAAGTGACCCGGCCCCGCCCAGAGCCCCCAGACCCCCGCCCCTGGCGGGGGTCTGGCGTTCATGGGGCCCGGTGCCGACAATGACCCACGACGCGACGAGGAGAAGACGATGCCCGAGCCCCTTTACGTCCAGGACACCATTGCGGCACTCGCCACCCCGCCGGGGCGTGGCGGCGTGGGCATCATTCGCGTCTCCGGGCCCGCCTGTGCGGCAATCGCCGAGACGGTGGTCGGGCACTGCCCTGCCCCGCGCCGTGCCCACTACGGCCCCTTCCAGGGCCAGACCGCGGTGATCGACGAGGGCATCGCGCTCTACTTCGCCGGCCCCCACTCCTTCACCGGCGAGGACGTACTGGAACTGCAGGGGCATGGCGGGCCGGTGATCATGGACCTGCTGCTCGAGCGCTGCGTGCAGCTGGGCGCGCGCCTGGCGCGCCCCGGCGAGTTCTCCGAGCGTGCCTTCCTCAACGACAAGCTCGACCTGGCCCAGGCCGAGGCCATCGCCGACCTGATCGATGCCAGCTCGCGCACCGCCGCCGAGAATGCCCTGCGTTCACTGCAGGGCGAGTTCTCGCGCCGGGTCGAGGCCCTGGTGCAGCGGCTGATCGAGCTGCGCATGTACGTGGAGGCGGCCATCGATTTCCCCGAGGAGGAGATCGACTTCCTCGCCGACGGCCGGGTCGCCGAGATGCTCGCCGGGGTGACCGCCGAACTGGCCGAGGTGCGCGCCGCCGCCGGCCAGGGCGCGCTGCTGCGCGAGGGCATGAGCGTGGTGATCGCCGGCCGCCCCAACGCCGGCAAGTCGAGCCTGCTCAATGCCCTCACCCAGCAGGAGACCGCCATCGTCACCGAAATCGAGGGCACCACCCGGGACGTGCTGCGCGAACATATCCACATCGATGGCATGCCACTGCACGTGATCGATACCGCCGGCCTGCGCGATACCCCCGATGCGGTGGAAAGGATCGGCGTGGCCCGTGCCTGGGACGAGATCGAGAAGGCCGACCGTGTGCTGTTGATGGTCGACGCGGCCACCACCGACGTCACCGATCCCATGGCCATCTGGCCCGAGTTCGTCGCCCGCCTGGCCGATGCTTCGCGCCTGACCCTGGTGCGCAACAAGATCGATGCCAGCCACGAGCCCCCGGGCATCGACTCGTCCACAGCCCCCCCGGTGATTCGGCTCTCGGCGAAGACCGGACAGGGTGTGGATAACCTCAAGGAGCACCTCAAGGCGGTGATGGGCTATGCGGCCACCACCGAGGGCCGCTTCTCGGCGCGACGGCGCCATCTGGATGCCCTGGACCGGGCGAAGCGAGCGCTCACCAACGGCGAGGCGCAGCTGGCTGGCTACGGCGCCGGTGAGCTGCTCGCCGAGGACCTGCGCGAGGCCCAGCAGGCGCTGGGCGAGATCACCGGCGAATTCAGTGCCGACGACCTGCTCGGCGAGATCTTCGGCAGCTTCTGCATCGGGAAATAGCGGCATTCATCTCCCCCCGCAGTCGGCGCCGAAGCGCCGGCCCACCCAACGGCTGCTCGGCGATACCTTCGGCTGCTTCTGCATTGGCAAGTGATGTCGGCCCCTTCCCCTACTCCCCCACCCACCAGTCACTGCGATGGCTGGCGGTCTCGCCCAGCAACGCCGTGACGGGCGCCATGGCGGCGGCGAGCCGTTCGTCGAGCCCCCAGGGCGGGTTCACCACCAGCATCCCGCTCCCGTGCATCCCGTGCTCGTCCGTGGCGGGTTCGCGCAGGGTCAGTTCGCTGCGCCAGATCTTGCGCAACCCACCGTCGCGCAGCCCGGCCAGCAGCTCATGGTGACGCCCGGCCGGCAGCAGCGGGTACCACACCAGCATCACGGCGTGGCGCACCTTGCGCATCGCTTCCAGCAGCGCCTCCGCCACCTCGGCGTATTCCGACTTGCGCTCGTAGCTGGGATCGACCAGTACGCAGAGCCGCGGTGTCGAGACCGGCAACCGCCGCCGGAGCCCCTGCAGGCCATCGCCATGGATGCGCTGCACATTGTCCGGCAGGCGCTGACGAGCGAGATGCTCGTGCTCTCCCGGGTGCAGCTCGAACAGCATCAGGCGGTCCACCGGGCGCAGCCGCTGCGCCAGCCACCAGGGAGAGCCAGGATAGTGATCCAGCTCTCTCTCGTGCTGCTGCACCTCCGCCAGCGACGCCAGCCAGCCATTGAGCAGCGGCTCCGCCGCCAGCGCCTGGCGCGCCTGCCAGAGCGGCGCCACCCCCTGCCGGTACTCCCGCAGCTTCCTCGTCTCCTCCGCCAGCAGGGGGTAGACGCCACGACCGGCATGGGTATCGATATACGTAATGGCTGAATTCTTACGTAATAAATGATCGATGACCGCAAAGAGCGTCAGGTGCTTGTGAACGTCGGCGAAATTGCCGGCATGGTAGGCGTGCTGGTAGGAAAGCATGGATCGACATCCGTGATTCGGCAAGCAACGGGCCCGCCACAGTGACAGTGGCGGGCCCGTATCGGTGGCATCGAGCCAGGACGTTCTATTGCTGGAACTGGGACTCGATGGCCGACAGGGTGATCTCGACGCGGCGGTTCTGGGCACGCCCCGCCTCGTTGTCGTTACTGGCGATGGGCTGGGTCTGACCATACCCCCTCATCTGGAGGCGGCTCCGCGAGACACCGGACTGGGCCAGATAATTGCCGACGGACTCGGCACGTCGCTCGGAAAGCCTCTGGTTGTAGTCAGCATTGCCGGTACTGTCGGTATGGCCGGCGATGTTGACGCGAGTGTCGGTGTATTGCTGAAGCACCTGGGACACATCGTTGAGCGCATTGCGGGCGTTCGGGGTCAGCTCGCTGGAGTCGAAACCGAAGGTCACGCTGCTCGGCATGTTGAGCACGATGTCGTCGCCGCGACGATCGACCTCGATCCCGGTGCCCTGGGTGCTGGCGCGCAACTGCTCCTCCTGGCGGTCCATGTAGGCACCGATGCCCGCCCCGGCGGCAGCGCCAGCAGCGGCACCGATCAGGGCGCGATCACGGCGGCTGGTGCTGCCGTCTCCACTGAGCGCACCGGCGGCAGCGCCGACGGCAGCGCCAATGGCAGCGCCGGTCCCGGTCTTGCTGCGCTGGGTCTCGCCGGAGTAGGGGTCGGTCGTGGCACAGCCCATCAGCAGGGCGGCTGCAGCCACCGGCACGAAAAGACGAAGAGGCTTGATCATGGGGTCGTATCTCCTTGGTGATCGAAATGGCCTGCCATTCTATCCCTGACAGCCCCGATCCACACTGATCAGGGCCAGCAGCTCGTTCAAGAATAATAGACCTCGAGGGGATGCCTGCAGTCGGCCGGCATCTTCCACAAGAAGTCCTTTTTTGCGCGCCGCCGCCAACCGCTGCTCCAGTCGTGATGGCTCGCGCCCGGTACAGTGCGACCAGGTCGACAGCGGGACGCCGTCCACCAGCCGCAGGGCGTTCATGGCGAACTCCAGCGGCAGCTCCGCCTCGTCGATGAGGCTGCGGCCGGCGACGAAGCCTCGCGGGTCCTCGCGCCGGCGCAGGTAGGCGTCCGGCTGGCGTGACTTCCAGCGTCGCTCGATGGCCATGGCGCCGTCCGCCCCGCGCCGGCTCAGCTTGCCGTGGGCCCCCGCGCCGATGCCCAGGTAATCACCGAAGCGCCAGTAATTGAGATTGTGACGCGAGCGCCGGCCGCCACGGGCATAGGCGGAGATCTCGTAGCGCACCAGTCCGGCCGCTTCGAGGCGCTCATGGCCCAGGTCCTGGATATCCCACAGCACCTCCTCCTCGGGCAGCGGCGGCGGGTGGGAATGAAACTCGGTGTTGGGCTCCAGGGTCAGCTGGTACCAGGAGAGATGCTCCGGTGACAGGGCGAGCGCCGCCTCCAGGTCAGCCAGGGCAAGGGCCGGGGTCTGCCCCGGCAGGCCATGCATGAGATCGAGGTTGAGGTTGTCGAAGCCGGCCCGCCTGGCCTCGTCCACGGCCGCCACCGCATCGGCCCCCGAGTGGATCCGGCCCAGGGCGTCTAGCTGCTCGTCGTGGAAGCTCTGCACCCCCAGCGACAGGCGATTGATCCCCGCGGACCGGTAGCCGGCGAAGCGGCCACGCTCCAGGGTACCCGGATTGGCCTCGAGGGTGATCTCGATGTTCCGCGCCAGGGGCAGCCGGTCGGCCAACGCCTCGAGGAGGCCGGCGTAGAACCCCGCCGACATCAGGCTGGGCGTTCCGCCGCCGATGAAGACGCTGGCAAGCGGGCGCCCGGCGGCGAGCGGCAGGTCACCATCGAGATCGGCGATCAGTGCCGCCAGATACTCGTCCTCGGGCAACGCCGCGCCACGCCCCACGCCATGGGAGTTGAAATCGCAATAGGGGCACTTGCGCACGCACCAGGGCACGTGGACATAGAGCGCCAGGGGCGGCAGGGCGGGGGAAGCGTCCATCACTCGGCTGCTCCTCGGCGAGCGGGTGCCTCGCGCAGGGCCTCCACCAGGGCCTGCAGGGCACGACCGCGATGGCTGAAGCGGTTCTTCACCTCGGAGGAGAGCTCGGCAACGCTCATGCCCTGCTCGGGCAACCAGAACAGCGGGTCATAGCCGAAGCCGCCGTCGCCGCGCGGATGCGCCAGGATCTCACCCTCCCAGCAGCGCTGCACGATCAGGGGAACCGGATCCTCGGCATGGCGGAGATAGACCAGCACGCACCAGTAGCGCCCGGTACGACTGCCCTCCGGTACCGAAGACAGCGCCTCCAGCAGCTTCGCATTGTTGCGCGCATCGCTCTTCGGCTCACCGGCGTAGCGCGCCGAATGGATACCCGGCTGGCCATGCAGGGCGTCGACCTCGAGCCCGGAATCATCGGCCAGGGCGGGCCGCCCGCTGACGCGGCTCGCCTGGCGGGCCTTGAGCAGGGCATTCTCGACGAAGGTCAACCCGGTCTCCTCGGCCTCGGGTACCCGGAAGTCCGCCTGGGGGCGGACATCGAAGCCCAGGGGGCCGAGCAGTTGATGGAACTCCCGCAGCTTGCCGGCATTGCCGCTGGCCAGCACCAGAGGGGTCGGGGTCATGGTCGCTTCTCCAGGGTGGGCGTGGGTGCCCATTCTACGAGTCGGGCCTGGCCAGGGGAATGCACCCGAAAGGGTGATGAACGCCATACTGTCGGCATGAAGAAAAGCATGCTAAAGACTGAGAAGAAGATACAAGACTGGCACGGAATGGGCATGAATTTCATTGTCTCGGCGAACGCCCCCTCCGCTACCCGCTTCGCGCGTTACACGCAACCCTTTGTCATCATTGATAATTTGACAAGAGCAAGAAATATCTTCTAAAAAAGACAAAAGAACATAACCAAAAGTTAGTAATAAATTGTTACACCCTGACCGACACTCAATTGACCTCTTCAGTAAGTCCCGCTCAGCCTGAAGGATGGTCAGGGATGGGGGACTCCACCTGTGCTACCGTGGGAGTCACATCATGAATCAGGGTAAAGGAATCGTACTGCTGGTGACGACCAGCAATCCACAGACACAGCTTTTCATCGATTACCTGCATCAGCAGCTCGACTGCCCGGTATCGGTCGTGGCGCCGGCGGCCGACTGGAAGGGCAGGGACTCCTCTCACGTGCTGGTCCTGCTCGATGCGGATCACATCGACGAGGCCACCATGCAGCAGTGGCATGTCAAGGCCGCCGAAGAGACCGGCATGACCCTGGCCGCCTTCAACCTGCGTGACGAGGATCACGCGGTGGAGGTGCTCTCCGCCATGAACCTGCAAGGGGTCTTCTACCGCAGCGACCCCCTGCCGCTGATCTGCAAGGGACTCAATACCCTGATCGACGGCTACCTCTGGATGTCGCGCTCGCTGATGACCCGCATGATCCAGTTCTTCCGCCGCCAGCAGCTCAACTCCTATCGCCCGGTCTGTGGCCTGACCCACCGGGAGCTGGAGATCATCGCCATGCTGGGGACCGGGGCCTCGAACACCGAGATCGCCGATCAGCTGTTCGTCAGCGAACACACCGTCAAGTCGCACCTCTACAACATCTTCCGCAAGATCAAGGTACACAACCGCATCCAGGCGGTGAACTGGGCGCGCCAGAACCTGGGCGCCCCCCCGCCGCTGGTCGGCCGACGCCGACGCAACGAGCCCCCCTTGGCGTCCAACGGCCACTGAGCCGGGCCGCTTCAGATCAGCCGGGCATGCTCCTGGATCAGCCCCGCCAGGGTCTCGGCGGCGTTGTCGGCGGTGGTGTCGAGATGGACCAGATGGAGGCGTTCCTCGTCGGCGAAAGGCTCGAGATCGGCCTGCTGACGGGTCAGCACCGACAGGCTCGCTGCCACGGCGACTCCCTGCTGTCTGGCCCGCTTCTCGATGCGCCGGCGCAGGGTAACCTCATCGGCCTCGAAGCTGACGAGCAGGCACGGCAACCCCCGGGCCTCGGCCTGCTGGCGCAGCAGGTCGCGCTGCCAGCGGCGCAGGCAGGTCCCGTCGACACAGGCAGCAAGGCCCGCATCCAGCAGCATACCGGCGAGGCCGGCGAGCTGCCGGTAGGTGCGCTCGGTCGCCTCCCCGGAGAAGATATCCACAGGTGGTGTCGCGGTAGAGGGCTGTGGATCGATGCCGTATAGCCGACGCCGCTCGACATCGGAGCAGAGCCGTACGGCCCCCAGTCGCTGTACCAGCCCGCTGGTGAAACGACTCTTGCCACTGCCGCACACCCCGACGGCGATCACCAGCGGGGGAAAGCGGAATTCGGCGTGGCTCTCGGCCAGGCCGAGGAAGTGGCGACACTCGGCCATGGTCTCGGCGAGCAGCGCCGGATGTTCGGGATCCTGACCGGCCGGGGGACGCCGCTCCAGCGCCCGGCGCGCCCCACAGAGGGCATGGCAGGCCTGCCACAGCGCCAGCAGCCTGGCCGCCTCGTAGTCGCCGGAAAGCCGCAGGTAGTGGTCCAGGGCCTGATGTGCCAACCCGCGCTCATCGCGACTCTCCAGCCCCACCAGCAATGCAGCCAGATCGCTGGCCGGATCGGCCGGCAACTCGACGCCGGGCCCCGTGAGGTCCCGACCGATGGCATTGGCCAGCAGGACCCGTCCTCGGAAGCAGAGCCGGCTGCCGGGGTGAGCGAGTGCCCAGCTACGGCAGAGCCGTTCCCGACGCGCCTCGAAGACCGGTGCGAGACGCTGGATATCCTGCTCGAGCCACTCGACGAGATGCTGCAGGCGGGCCCGATCCTCGTCACCCTCGAGGCGCTTTTGGATAGCCCGCACTTCGCCCATGGCCATGGCCTCAGCCGCCTGCCGGCCGGCATCGGCGGAGGCCGTCGACAGGGCGGCATCGCGGTGAAAGACCGCCAGCCGCTCGACCAGCGCCTCCAGTTCGAGGGCCTCACTACCAGATGATGGGACGAACCCCGTTGTCTGGCTCATATTGCATCTCCATCCGGTATCGGGAAGCCGCCGGCGGGCAGCGTCTCATGCCTCCTGCATGGCGGCCAGGGCCTGCTCCGCCGCATCCAGTGTCACCTGGATGTCCTCCGGCGTGTGGGCACTGGACATGAACCCCGCCTCATAGGCCGAGGGCGCCAGATAGACTCCCCGGTCGAGCATCGCCGAGAAGAAGCGGCGGAAGGCGCCGGCATCGCAGGCCGTGGCCTGGGCGAAATTGTCGACCCGGCTCTGGCGGGTGAAGAAGACCCCGAACATGCCGCCGACCCGTTGGGTGATCATGTCGACGCCGGCCGCGTCGGCGCGCTCCTGCAGGCCATGACAGAGGGTAGCGACCCGCTGGGCCAGGGCATCGTGGAAGCCCGGAACCCGCAGCTTGGAGAGCAGGGCGATGCCGGCGGCCATGGCCAGCGGATTGCCCGACAGGGTGCCGGCCTGGTAGATCGGGCCCAGCGGCGAGATGTTCGACATGAGCGTCTCGCTGCCGCCGAAGGCCCCCACCGGCATGCCACCGCCGACGATCTTGCCCAGGCAGGTAAGGTCCGGCTTGACGTCATAGTGGGCCTGGGCCCCTCCCAGGGCGACCCGGAAGCCGGTCATCACCTCGTCGAAGATCAGCACGCTGTCATGGGCATTGCAGACCCGACGCAGGGTCTGCAGGAAGCCCGGCTGCGGCGGGATGCAGTTCATGTTGCCGGCCACCGGCTCGACGATGATGCAGGCCACCTGGTCGCCGATCTCCTCGAAGCACTGCTCGACGGCATCCAGGTCGTTGTAGGGCAGGGTGATGGTGTGCTCGGCCAGGGACGCCGGCACGCCCGGGGAACTCGGCTCGCCGTGGGTCAGGGCGCCGGAGCCGGCCTTGACCAGCAGCGAGTCGGAGTGGCCGTGGTAGTTGCCCTCGAACTTGACGATCTTGTCGCGTCCGGTGACGCCCCGCGCCAGGCGAATCGCCGACATGGTGGCCTCGGTGCCGGAGTTGACCATGCGCACCATCTCGATGGAGGGGATCATCTCGCAGATCAGATCGGCCATGGTGGTCTCGATGGCCGTGGGCGTCCCGAAGGAGAGGCCATTGTCGAGCCGCTCGCGCACCGCGGCAAGGACATCGGGGTCGGCATGGCCGGTGATCATCGGCCCCCAGGAGCCCACGTAATCGACGTAGCGCTTGCCCTCCACATCGAACAGGTAGGCACCCTGGGCACGCTCCATGAACACCGGCGGGCGCTCCAGCCCCTTGAAGGCACGCACCGGCGAATTGACGCCCCCGGGGATGTGATGGCAGGCCTGTTCGAAGAGCTGAGCGGATGTCGTCATGTCTACCTCGTGCAAAGGAAAGGGGGTCAGCCCGCGGCATCGGGCTGTGGACAAGTCACTGGACAAGCTGCCGGCCTCTATGTCCATTCTCGGTGCTCGCGCCGGCGATGGCCAGCCCGCCCTCATCCACGCGGTGTGTCCCCGGGCAAGCTCATCGGCGCCGGCAGCTGCCAGAGCCGCCGTGGCAGCGCCTGGTCATGGCCCGGTCGCCAGCCATGGGCCAGCGCCTGCCAGGTGAACGCCTGGGCCTGCTCACACGCCGTCACCACCGACTCGCCGGCCGCCAGGCGCGTCGCCAATGCCGCGGCGAGCGTGCAGCCGGAACCGTGGAAGTCGCCGTCGAGCCGCGGCCAGGACCACTGGCGGCTGACATCCGGCGCATGCAGGGTGTGCTCCACCCGGCCGGCCGGCACGCGTCCACTCGGGTCATCGGTGCCGGTCACCAGGACCGCCTGGCAGCCCAGCGTCATCAACTCCACCGCCCGTTCGGTATCATCTCCGTCGACACCGGCTGTCAACCGCGCCAGCTCCTGCCGATTGGGGGTGAGGATATCCACAAGGGGCAGCAGGCGCTCGCGGAAGGCATCCACCAGTTCGACTGTGGACAACTCACTGCCGCCACCCGCACGCAGCACCGGGTCCACCACCAGCGGCACCCCCGGAAGGCGGCGAACGATATCGGTCACGGCGTCGAGGGTCGCCGAGTGGGCCACCAGCCCGACCTTGATGGCGGCGATCTCGAACCCGTCGAGCGCCGCCATCATGCGCCGCATGGCGCCAGGGTCCACCGGCAGCACCTCGGCCACGTCCCGGCAGTTCTGCACGGTCAGCGCCGTGGGGATGGTCAGCGCCCAGCCGCCACAGGCGGCGATCGCCTCGGCGTCGGCCACCAGCCCGGCGCCCCCGGTGGGGTCGTGACCCGCCAGCACCAGGACCACCGGCAGATGGGGTGAGACATCGGAAGCGGCCACCATCAGAAGGGCTTGAGCACTGCGAGGAAGACGATGACCAGCAGGGCGATCACCGGCAGCTCGTTGAACCAGCGGAAGAAGACGTGACTCTTCGTGCAGCGGCCCTGGGCGAACTGCTTCAGATAGATCAGGCAGACATGGTGGTAGGCCACCAGCAGCGCCACCAGCAGCAGCTTGACGTGCATCCAGCCCTGGCCGAGCCAGGCGGGCGTCAGCAAGAGCATCCCACCGCCGAACAGCAGCACGACGATCATCGACGGCGTCATGATGCCGCGGTAGAGCTTGCGCTCCATGACCAGGAAGTGATCGATGGCCTGCTGCTCGCCGCGGTCGCGGGCCATGGCGTGATAGACGTACAGCCGCGGCAGATAGAACAGCGCGGCGAACCAGGTCACCATGGCAATCAGGTGCAGGGCCTTGATCCACAGGTACATTCGGGCTCCTCAGGACGGCGATGACGGGTCGAAACGGTAATAGCGCTCGATGGCGCCGCGGGTGATGATACCGGAAATCCGCTTCTGCTTCGGCCGGTGACCATGCTCCACGTAGAGGGCGTCCACCGCCTGGTCGTTGAGTCGGGCAAAGGCCTCGGACAGGGTCGCCTGCAGGTGGATCGGTGCCATCTCCAGGCGCAGGCCGGGAATCTCCAGCAGGTCGAGCAGTTCGCCGTCGTCCTGTGCCTCGCCCCCCGTCTCGTCCTGCCCCATCAGCCAGCGCGCCAGGTCGGCGGCCTTGAGGGCCAGGGTCGGCTGGTCATCGGTGGAGCGTTCGATCAACACCCAGACCGGATTGGCCTCGAGCAGGGCCCGGGCCTGGTCGCGGGTCACCATCCGTGGCGTCCGCACCAGGCTACGCTCCATCACCGCCGGCACCGAAACCCGGGAGAGCGCCTGCATCAGCGGCTGCTGGAGGGGATGCAGGCCGTGGCGGGTCATGCTGATGAAGAAGCCATCGCAGTGGCACAGCTGTCGTGTGGTCAGGCCGGACACCACCACCGCCAGCATCCCGGGCAGGATGATGTTGGGGTTGTGGGTCAGTTCGAGCAGCGCCATCAACGCCGCCAGCGGCGCCTGCAGCACCGCGCCCATCATCGCCGCCATGCCGAGCATGGCGTAGAGCCCCGGGTCGGCGGCGGCGCCCGGCCACAGCCAGTCCCCCGCCAGGCCCATCAGCGCCCCGGCGGCGGCGCCGATCACCAGCACCGGGCCGATGATGCCGATGGGCACGCCACTGGCCACGGTGAGGGCCGTGAGCAGCAGTTTCGCCACCACCAGCGCCAGCAGCACATCGACAGCGAGGTCGCCGGAGAGGGACGCCGCCAGGCTGTCATAGCCGATGCCCTGTACCTCCGGGTACCACCAGGCCACGCCCGCCGTGGCCACCGCCACCAGCGACAGGCGCAGCCAGACCCGCAGGCCGGTGATCCGCGAGCTCTTCGCCACATGGATGAAGACGCCGGCCAGCAGCCCGATCAGCAAGGCGGTGATCACGATCCAGGGCAGGTTGAACATCGACCCCAGGCTCACCGTGGGGACCTGGAAGGCCGGCTCGGCGCCATAGACCAGCTGGGCCACCACGGCGCCCATGGACGAGGCGAGGATCACCGGCATGAAGCCGGCGATGGTGTACTCCATCATCACCACTTCCATGGCGAAGATGACCCCGGCGATGGGGGTGTTGAAGGAGGCGGAGATACCCGCGGCCGTACCGCAGGCCACCAGCACTCGCAGGCTGTTGTGGGGCAACCGCAGCCGTTGGCCCAGGCCGCTGGAGGCCGCCGCGCCCAGGTGGATCGCCGGCCCCTCGCGACCGGCGGAGAGCCCGCCGAGCACCGAGACCACCCCCACCCACCACTGGTTGAGCCAGTTGCGCAGCGGGAAGCGTCCCTGATGGTAGGTCAGCCGCTCGATCACGTGACCGACACCCAGCTTGCGCGCCACCGCCGGCTGGCGCCACAGCAGCACACCGATCAGCGCCACCGCGACCAGCGGCATCGCCGACCGCAGCAGGGGCGGCAGGCCCTCGAAGGCCTCGGAATCGCCCCCCGGCATGAAGGCCAGGGCCCCCAGGTCGAGCAGCAGGCGGAAGCCCACCATCAGCCCCCCGGTGATCAGCCCCGAGAGCACCCCCAGCACGCACAGCTGGGGCAGGGCATCGACATTGGCCAGCTGGCGGCGAAAGCCTTCCAGGCTGAGATCAGGGAGCGAGAAGCGCGACACAGCGACGATCCTGTTCATCCGGTTCCGAAGAGCGGCCTGGGTAGGCCCCCTCTCTCTTGTGTATCATAAGCGTCATCAGAGGTCCCGGCTGCTGCACGCGTTCGACGCACCGTCCACGCCGGGTCAACAGGCTCGTCAGGCCATCAGGAAGGAGGGCATCGTGATCAAGGTCGGAATCGTCGGCGGCACCGGGTACACCGGGGTCGAACTGCTCAGGCTGCTGGCCCAGCACCCCGAGGTCGAGGTGGAGGCGATCACGTCTCGATCCGAGGCGGGCATGCGCGTCGGTGACATGTACCCCAACCTGCGCGGCCACTACGACGACCTGGCGTTCGGCGCCCCCGACGCCGAACGCCTCGGCGCCTGCGATGCGGTCTTCTTCGCCACGCCCCACGGCGTCGCCCATGCCCTGGCCGGCGAGCTGCTCGACAAGGGCACCCGGGTGATCGATCTCTCGGCGGACTTCCGCCTGCGCGACGCCGAGGAGTGGGCCCACTGGTACGGCCAGCCCCACGGCGCCCCGGAGCTGCTCGGCGAGGCCGTCTACGGCCTGCCCGAGATGCATCGCGAGGCGATCCGCGGGGCCCGCCTGATCGCGGTGCCCGGCTGCTACCCCACCGCCGTGCAGCTCGGCCTGCTGCCGCTGCTCGAGGCCGGCCTGATCGATGCCGACCGGGTGATCGCCGACTGCAAGTCCGGCGTCACCGGCGCCGGCCGCGGCGCCAAGGTGCCCTCGCTGCTGGCCGAGGCCAGCGAATCGATGAAGGCCTACGGCGCCGGCGGCCACCGCCATCTGCCGGAGATCCGCCAGGGGCTCGGCGACGCCGCCGGCGGCCCGGTGGGCCTGACCTTCGTACCCCACCTCACGCCGATGATCCGCGGCATCCATGCCACCCTCTACGGTCGGCTCACCGCCGAGCCAGGGGACCTGCAGGCGTTGTTCGAGCGGCGCTTCGCGGACGAACCCTTCGTCGACGTCATGCCCGCCGGCAGCCACCCCGAGACGCGCAGCGTCAAGGGCGCCAACCTCTGCCGACTCGCCGTGCACCGCCCCGGCGACGGCGACACCGTGGTGGTGCTGTCGGTGATCGACAACCTGGTCAAGGGCGCCTCCGGCCAGGCGGTCCAGAACCTCAACCTGATGTTCGGCTTCGACGAACGCGCCGGCCTGTCGGCCCCCGCGCTGATGCCCTGATCTCACTCCCCTGGACATTGAGGGCACCGAGGGAAGGTCCCTCCCACAAAAGTTGACCAATTTGCTGGGGATTGGGGATAATGGTCGGTCGAATTCTCCATTTCCCTTCAGGGAGCTCTTCCATGAGCGGTGCCGAATCCTTCGTCCCCACCCCCTTGATGCTGTCGGACAGCGCGCAAGCGCGTCTGCGGGCATTGATCGAGGAGGAGGGCAATGCCGAACTGAAACTGCGGGTCTACGTGACCGGCGGCGGCTGTTCGGGTTTCCAGTACGGCTTCGACTTCGCCGACGAGGTCGCCGAGGACGACACCCTGATCCCCTTCGGCGATGTCGCCCTGGTGGTCGACCCGCTCTCCTACCAGTACCTGGTCGGCTCCACCGTGGACTTCGAGGAGGGCCTGGCCGGCGCCCGCTTCCTGGTCCAGAACCCCAACGCCACCACCACCTGCGGCTGTGGCGCCTCCTTCATGGTCTGACCCCCCGTTGACCCCTCGTGCTCCCCGCGACTTGACGCTTTCCGGGAACCTCGCCAAGTTGAAAGGGTGAATCCCACCGGAAAAGTCCAATACACGGGGAGCCTCATGAACAGATCCTCCATCGCTTCACCGCTGGTGAAGCAAGTCACACTGGCCGCCACCCTGTCGCTGGGCCTCGGCCTCGCCGGCCACGCCATGGCCCAGACGCCCACCGTCAAGGTCGTCACCGACCCCAGCTTCGTGCCCTTCGAGATGATGGATGCGGACACCGGCGAGATGATCGGGTTCGACATGGACATCATCAACGAAGTGGCCGAGCGCGCCGGCTTCGAGGTGGACCTCACCACCATGGAGTTCGCCGGCATCATCCCGGCCGTGCAAACCGGCAGCCAGGAGATCGCCATCGCCGGGGTGACCATCACCGAGGAACGTGCCGAGATCGTCGACTACTCGGATCCCTACTACGATTCCGGCCTGCGGATCATCGTTCGCGCCGACAACGACAGCGTCGAGACCATCGAGGATCTCGAGGGCATGTCCATCGCCACCAAGATCGGCTCCACCAGCTACGACTACCTGCAGGAAACCCTGGGCGACAATGCCGACATCACCCCCTATCCGGGCACCTCGGACATGTACATGGCCCTGCTCGGCCGCAATGTCGATGCCGCCTTCTACGACGCTCCCAACGTCGCCTACTTCTCCCAGACCCGTGGGGAGGGTCGCACCAAGGTGGTGGGACCGCTCTACGAGGGCCAGCAGTACGGCATCGTCTTCCACAAGGGCAGCGAGTGGGTCGAGCCGGTGAACGAGGCGCTGGCCGCGATGCGCGAGGACGGCACCTACGACGAGATCTACGCGAAGTGGTTCGGCGAGTCGCCGAGCGACGACTGATCGACCAGTCGGCCTGATCGCCCCGCCAGCGTGCGAGGCATGAGCGGGGCCGGGCGGCAGGACCTCCCGGCTCCGTGTCGTTTCTGGCCCCCCGACATTCCGGAGACCCCCTCGTGGAAGTGACCTTTCAATTCGACTGGGCGGCGGCCTTCCGCTCGATTCCGCACCTGTTGCCGGGCATTCCCTGGACCCTGCTGATCTCCTTCGGCGGCCTGGCCATCGGCTTTTTCATCGGCATCTTCTTCGGCCTGCTGCGCATCAGCCCGCTGCGCTGGCTACGCTTCCCCGCGATCCTCTATATCGAGGTGTTTCGCGGTACCCCCATCCTGGTCCAGGTGCTGTTCATCTTCTACGGCCTGCCCCAGCTCCTCGGCGGCCCCATCAACGCCCTCACCGCCGGCATCGCCGCCATCGCGGTCAACTCCGGCGCCTACATCTCCGAAGTGGTGCGCGGCGGCGTGCAGTCCATCGAGCGCGGCCAGCGAGAGGCCTCGCTCTCGCTGGGCCTGTCCCGCACCCAGGCCTTCCGCTACGTGATCTGGCCCCAGGCCTTCCGGCGCATGATCCCGCCACTCGGCAACCAGGCCATCATCAGCATCAAGGACACCTCGCTGTTCTCGGTAATCGGCGTCGGCGAGCTGGTTCGCCAGGGGCAGATCTACATCGCCACCACCTTCACCGCCCTCGAGGTCTACCTGATGGTGGCCCTGATGTATCTGGCCATCACCTGGAGCCTCTCCATCGCGTTGCGCCAGCTTGAACGCCGCGGCCTGGTCGGCCAATGAAAGGGGAGAGCCAGCACATGACCCAAGGCGACACGACCTCCACGCCCATCGTGCGCATGGAGAAGGTCAACAAGCACTTCGGCAGCCTGCACGTGCTCAAGGATATCGACCTCGAGGTCCAGCACGGCGAGGTGGTGGTGGTGATCGGTGCCAGCGGCTCCGGGAAGTCGACCCTGATCCGCTGCATCAATGGCCTCGAGGAGTTCCAGCAGGGCCATATCGAGGTCGACGACAAGGAACTGCTGCCCGACGGCAAGAGCGCCAGGGCGCTGCAGAAGATCCGCACCGAAGTCGGCATGGTGTTCCAGCAGTTCAACCTCTTTCCTCATCTCAGCGTGCTCGACAACGTCATCCTGGCGCCGATGAAGGTACGCGGCTGGAGCCGGGCGGATGCCCTCGAGATCGCCGAACGGCTGCTCGAGCGCGTGGGCATCGCCGACCAGAGTGCCAAGCACCCTGCCCAGCTCTCCGGCGGCCAGCAGCAGCGCGTGGCCCTGGCCCGGGCGCTGGCCATGGAACCACGGCTGATGCTGTTCGACGAGCCCACCTCGGCACTCGACCCGGAGATGATCGGCGAGGTCCTCGACGCCATGCGCGAACTGGCGAAGGAGGGCATGACCATGGTGATCGTCACCCACGAGATGGGCTTCGCCCGCGAGGTGGCGGACCGGGTGATCTTCATCGACCGGGGGGAGATCGTCGAGCAGGGCCCTCCCGAGACGCTCTTCGACGCCCCGCAGAACGACCGCACCCGGAACTTCCTGTCGCGGGTGCTCAAGCACTGAATTCGGCCACGTTGCGCGGTTCAGCAGGGCCCTGTCGTTATCGACAGGGCCCTTTTTCTGCCTGTGGACAGAATTCCTGCACAGGGTCTCTCCAACGCGCTGTATCCCCCGTCACCGGCGGCTTCGCTGCTACCGCGCGGGGTTGTTCACAGTCGCGGGCACAAGCCCGGTAGCCGACGGTGGACAAGCGGTGCGCCGTCGCCGCTGTGGACAAGCCGCCATTCCGTCCACAGGCTCCCGACCGCCTGTCCGCAGCCGCCCAGCCCTTTGTCCAGCCTTTGGTCAACAAAATATATTGTTGATAGTAAAGAGATAAATCGGCTTATCCCCGGATTTTGTCCACACCAGTAGTTACTACCACAACAGAACTTCTCTCTTTTATTCTGTATTAACTGATAACCGGGAAGGGAAGCACGGCGTGTTCGACGGATCCGGGTGTGGAAAACCCTGACGATTACCCACAGGGGGTTTATACTGCCGGGCTGATTCGGACCGACTTTCCGATGACCGGTATCAACGACATCGGCGCCGCGGCGCCAACGAGGTGCAACTTGGAGTATCCCGACCGCTTTGACGTCATCGTCATCGGCGGTGGCCATGCGGGAACCGAAGCCGCTCTGGCCTCCGCTCGCCTGGGCTGTCAGACCCTGCTGCTGACCCACAACATCGAGACCCTGGGCCAGATGTCCTGCAATCCCGCCATCGGCGGTATCGGCAAGAGTCATCTGGTCAAGGAGATCGACGCCCTGGGCGGTGCCATGGGCCTGGCCACCGACCTGGGCGGCATCCAGTTCCGCGTGCTCAATGCCCGCAAGGGACCGGCGGTACGTGCCACCCGGGCCCAGGCCGATCGGGTTCGCTACAAGGCGGCGATTCGCACCATGCTGGAAACCCAGGCCAACCTGACGCTCTTCCAGCAGGCGGCCGGCGACCTGATCGTCGAGGGCGATACCGTGCGCGGCGTGGTCACCGAGACCGGCATCCGCTTCCTCGCCGAGAGCGTGGTGCTCGCCACCGGGACCTTCCTCGGCGGGGTGATCCATATCGGCCTCGACACCAGCCGTGGCGGTCGCGCCGGCGATCCGCCCTCCAATGCCCTGGCCGAGCGGCTGCGGGCATTGCCGTTCCGGGTCGACCGCCTCAAGACCGGCACCCCGCCGCGCATCGACGCCAGGAGCCTCGATTTCTCGGTGCTGGAGCAACAGCCCGGCGACACGCCGACGCCGGTGATGTCGTTCATGGGTCGGCGCAACATGCATCCGCGCCAGGTGAGCTGTCACATCGCCCACACCAACGAGCGCACCCACGAGATCATCCTGGCCAATCTCGATCGCTCGCCGATGTACTCCGGGGTGATCGAAGGAGTGGGGCCGCGCTACTGCCCCTCCATCGAGGACAAGGTGCATCGCTTCGCCGACAAGGCGAGCCACCAGGTGTTCATCGAGCCGGAAGGGCTCGATACCCACGAGCTCTACCCCAACGGCATCTCCACCTCGCTGCCCTTCGACGTGCAGCTGCAGGTGGTGCGCTCGATCGAGGGCCTGGAGAACGCGCACATCACCCGGCCCGGTTACGCCATCGAGTACGATTTCTTCGACCCGCGGGACCTGAAGCACTCGCTGGAGACCAAGTTTATCCACAACCTGTTCTTCGCCGGGCAGATCAACGGCACCACCGGCTACGAGGAGGCCGGGGCCCAGGGGCTGCTGGCCGGGCTCAATGCCGCCCGCCGTGCCAGGGGAGTCGAGGCCTGGTGGCCGCGCCGTGACGAGGCCTACCTGGGCGTGCTGGTGGACGACCTGATCACCCTGGGAACGAAGGAGCCCTACCGCATGTTCACCTCGCGGGCCGAGTACCGGCTGCTGCTGCGGGAGGACAACGCCGACCTGCGCCTCACCGAGCGTGGCCGTGCGCTGGGGCTGGTGGACGACGCCCGCTGGGCGGCCTTCACCGCCCGTCGCGAGGCCATCGAGGCCGAGAGTGCCCGGCTCCGGGCCACCTGGGTACAGCCCGGGAGCGCGGCCGCCGAGGCGGTCGAAGCCAAGACCGGCAAGGCGCTCGCCCGCGAGTACAGCCTGATGGACCTGCTCAAGCGCCCCGAGCTCGAGTATGCCGACGTGGCCGGGCTCTCCGGCGAGCCGGTGGGGGAGGACTCGGTCGCCGAGCAGGTGCAGATCCAGGCCAAGTACCAGGGCTACATCGACCGCCAGCAGGACGAGATCGACCGGCTCAAGCGCCACGAGGCCACGCCGCTGCCCGCCGACCTCGACTATGAGCGGGTCGAAGGCCTGTCCCACGAGATCCGCCAGAAGCTCGCCGCGGCGCGCCCGGCCACCCTGGCCCAGGCCTCGCGGATCTCCGGCGTGACCCCGGCGGCGGTGTCGATCCTGCTGATCCATCTCAAGAAACGACGCCTGCTCGACGACAGCCGGGTGGCCAGCGGATGACGGCAGTCGCCCCCCAGCTCGCCGAACGGCTCGACCAGGGCCTGGCACGACTCGACATCGCCGCCGATGATGAAACACGCCTCGGGCTGCTGCGCCTGGTGTCGCTATTGCACAAGTGGAATCGCGCCTATAACCTCACCGCGGTACGCGATCCCCTCGAGATGGTCTCCCGGCATCTGCTCGACAGCGCCGCCGTGCTGCCCTGGGTCCGGGGACCACGACTGCTCGATGTGGGGGCGGGAGCGGGACTGCCGGGACTGGTCCTGGCCATCCTCAGGCCGGAACTCGCGGTCACCCTGCTCGACAGCAACGGCAAGAAGGTACGCTTTCAACGCCAGGCCGTGCTGGAATTGGGGCTGAGCAATGTCACCCCGGTGCAGGCCCGGGTCGAGGCCATCCAGGGACGCTTCGACCAGATCATCTCGCGGGCCTTCGCCAGCCTGGGCGATTTCGTCGAGCTGAGCGAGCACCTGCTCGCCCCCGGGGGGCAGTGGCTGGCCATGAAGGGGCCGGCCGTGGAGGACGAACTGGCCGGATTGCCCGCCGAGGTCGCACCGATTGCGCGTCACGAGCTGACGGTACCCTTCGAGAGCGGTAGCCGCCGACTGGTGATTCTCGAGCGCCAAGGTTCCACCCCAGGCCGCCCCTGAGGCGTCCGTCACCCCAAGGATGACGACCGTGACCAAGATCATAGCCTTGACCAACCAGAAGGGCGGCGTGGGCAAGACCACTACCGCCGTGAACCTGGCCGCCAGCCTGGCCGCCCTGGACCGTCGCGTGCTGCTGGTCGACCTGGACCCCCAGGGCCATGCCACCATGGGCAGCGGCGTGGACAAGCACACGCTCGATGGCAGTGTGCTCGACGTGCTGCTGGGAGAGCGGCGCTCCATCGAGGTGATCCTCGACTGCCCGGCGGCCGGCTTCGCTCTGTTGCCGGGCAACGGCGACCTGACCGCTGCCGAGGTCGAGCTGCTCGACCGCGACGAGGGGCGCGAACGCTGCCTGGTCGAGGCCCTCTCCGATGTCGCCGGCGAGTATGACGTGGTGCTGATCGACTGTCCGCCGTCGCTCAACATGCTCACCGTCAATGCCCTGACCGCGGCCAACGGCGTGCTGATTCCGCTGCAGTGCGAGTTCTACGCCCTCGAGGGACTCTCGGCGCTGCTCGATACCGTCGAACAGATCAAGGACAGCGTGAACCTGGACCTGGAGGTCTATGGCATCCTGCGCACCATGTTCGACTCGCGCAACAGCCTGACGCGGGATGTCAGCAAGCAACTGCGCGACTACTTCGGTGATGCCCTGCTCAAGACCACCATCCCCCGCAACGTGCGGGTCGCCGAGGCGCCGAGCCATGGCCTGCCGGTGACCAAGTACGCGCGTTTCTCGCGGGGCAGCCAGGCCCATCGGGTGCTGGCCAAGGAGCTGATCCGCCGGCTGTCTCTGTAGACCGAGCGCTGTAATCCGCTGTGATGAGGGAATGTCGATGACGCGCAATAAACGCGCCCTGGGACGCGGCCTGGATGCCCTGATCGGGGCCAATGCCCGCCGCCGCGAGAATCTGGACCTTCCGGGGGTCGACCCGACCGGGCCGGAGGAGGGCGAGGCGCCGGTGGCCGAGGAGCGACTCGAACGCCTGTCGCTGGGCCAGCTCACCCGCGGCAAGTATCAGCCGCGGCGCGATATCCAGCCCGAGGCGCTGGAGGAACTCGCCGACTCGATCCGCGCCCAGGGCGTGATGCAGCCCATCGTGGTGCGTCCCGTCGCCAAGGATCGCTACGAGATCATCGCCGGCGAACGTCGCTGGCGTGCCGCCCAGCTGGCGGAGCTGGACGTCATTCCCGCGGTCATCCGCGACGTCAGCGACCAGGTGGCGCTGGCGCTGGCGCTGATCGAGAACATCCAGCGCGAGAACCTCAATCCGGTGGAGGAGGCGATGGCCCTCAAGCGTCTGCTCGAGGAGTTCGAACTCACCCAGCAGCAGGCGGCCGATGCCGTGGGACGGTCCCGCGCCCAGGTGGCCAACCTGCTGCGCCTGCTCACCCTCGACCCGGAGGTCCAGACCCTGCTCGAGCGCGGCGACCTGGACATGGGGCACGCCCGGGCCCTGCTGGCGCTGTCCGGGGCGAAGCAGCGCAAGGCGGCCCACGAGGTGGTCAACAAGGATCTCACCGTCCGAGACACCGAGGCGCTGGTCAAGCGGCTCGCCGCCGGCGAGCCGCGCAAGGCCGAGCGGCCGGCGCCGAGCCCCGATGTGGCGCGTCTCGAGACCCGGCTGGGCGAGCTGCTCGGCGCGCCGGTGAAGATCCAGCACGGTCGCGGCGGCAAGGGGCGGGTCACGATCCGCTACGCCAGCCTCGACGAACTGGACGGCATCCTGGAGCACATTCGTTGAGGGCGGTGCCGGACAGGGCGGCGCGCGCCGGCCAATGTCGACAACCCGTCCCCCTTTGGTCGAAAAGTGACCGGATATCCTCGGAATCGACACCGCTCTGGTTGAACGGCCGGAGGGGCTTCCCTATAATCCGCCGGTGTTTGTCCGCGCGGGACGCAGCGCCGCAGACGGCGCTGCCTCGTCCGCTGGAAGTCATGGGGAGTCGGCATGGCTAGGTCCCGTGCGGAGCGACGACTTCCGAATCATCGTCGCCTTCTGCAGGCCCAGGGACTGGCCATCATCGTCATGGCTGTCCTCGGCTTCGCGGTCGGCGGGCAGAAGGCAGCCATCTCGGCGGCGACCGGCGGGCTGATCTGTCTTCTTCCCAACCTGTATTTCGTATGGCGGGTCGGCAGCCAGCGTGCCGGCCGACATGCAAGGCGCTTCGTGTCGATTTTCTATCGGGCCGAGGCGGGCAAGTTTGGTTTGACGGTGGCACTGTTCGCCCTGGTGTTCGTGACAGTGCCCCCCTCAAACCCGGCTTTTTTCTTTGGCGCATACGTGGCGGTTCACCTCATGCACTGGCTGGCTCCCTGGCTGCTGCGTGACTGACCGACCCCAACGAGAGGCAGACCCATGGCTGGCAATACCCCCTCGCCGAGCGAATATATCAGGCACCACCTGCAGAACCTGACCTTCGGCAAGCATCCCGAGAATGGCTGGTCGCTGGCTCACTCCGCCGAGGAGGCCCAGGAGATGGGCTTCTGGGCACTGCATCTGGATACCATGGGCTGGTCCATCGCCATGGGGGCGCTGTTCATCTGGCTGTTCCGCAAGGCCGGCAAGGTGGCGACAACCGGGGTTCCCGGTACCCTGCAGAATGTCGTCGAGATGGTCATCGAGTTCGTCGAGCTCACCGTCCGCGGGGCCTTCCACGGCAGGAATTCCGTCATCGCCCCGCTGGCCCTGACGCTGTTCGTCTGGATCTTCCTGATGAACTTCCTCAAGCTGATTCCGGTGGATTACGTGCCCGAGATCTTCCTGCGCCTCGGCGTCGACTACATGAAGATGGTGCCCACCACCGATCCCAATGCCACCCTGGGCATGGCCCTGGGGGTCTTTCTGCTGATCATCTACTACAGTCTGAAGGTCAAGGGCGCCGGTGGTTTCGCCAAGGAGCTCTCGCTCACTCCGTTCAACCACTGGTCGCTGATTCCCTTCAACCTGGTCATGGAGCTGATCGGCCTGCTGGTCAAGCCGCTGAGCCTGGGCCTGCGTCTGTTCGGCAACATGTTCGCCGGCGAGGTGATCTTCATCCTGATCGCCCTGCTGCCGTTCTGGGCCATCTGGGTGCTGGATGTGCCCTGGGCGATCTTCCACCTCCTGATCATCACCCTTCAGGCCTTCATCTTCACCGTGCTGTCCGTCGTCTACCTGAACCAGGCGCACGAACATCACTGAAACGAGCAACGCTTGCACTTTCATCAACCCTTAACCCCTTGAACCTCAACTCGAGAAAACTAGGAGCACCACCATGGAACTCGTCTACATTGCTGCGTCCCTCATGATCGGCCTGGGCGCCCTGGGTACCGGTATCGGCTTCGCCCTGCTGGGTGGCAAGCTGCTGGAATCCACTGCCCGCCAGCCGGAGCTGGGCGATCAGCTGCAGACCAAGACCTTCCTGATGGCGGGCCTGCTGGACGCCGTGCCGATGATCGGTGTCGGTATCGCGATGTACCTGATCTTCGTCGTTGCCGGTTAATGACAGCACCGGGCGCCCGGCGCTCGGTGTGTTCGTTTCCGGTCGCCACGAACCTGTCAGAGGTACATCCCTGTGAATATCAACATGACGCTTATCGGACAGACGATCGCCTTCGCGATCTTTGTCTGGTTTTGCCTGAAGTACGTGTGGCCACCGATCAGCAATGCGCTCCACGAGCGTCAGAAGAAGATCGCCGATGGCCTCGATGCGGCCAGCCGTGCAACCCGTGACCTCGAGCTCGCCCAGGAGCGCGCCAACGAGACCCTGCGCGAGAGCAAGGAGCAGGCCTCCCAGATCCTCGAGCAGGCGAACAAGCGCTCCGCTCAGATGATCGAGGAGGCCCGCGAGCAGGCCCGTGCCGAAGGCGAGCGATTGGTCGCCGGCGCGCGCGCCGAGATCGAGCAGGAAATCCACCGCGCCAAGGACGAGCTGCGTGCCCAGGTGTCGACGCTGGCCGTCGCCGGTGCCGAGCGTGTCCTTGAAGCCTCCGTCGACGAGAAGGCACATCGCAAGCTGCTCGACAAGCTTGCCGCCGAACTGTGAGGAGGTGATCCATGGCGGAACTGTCTACCGTCGCTCGACCCTACGCCAAGGCGGCATTCGAGTACGCACGCGATCATCAGGTGCTGGACGCCTGGGCCGGCTGGCTCGCGATGCTGGGCCAGGTCGCTGCCGACCGTGATGTCCAGAAGCTGCTCTCCAGCCCGAAGCTGTCCACCGAGCGCAAGGTGGCCCTGGTCATCGAGGTGGCCGACGTCGATGTCGACCACGCCGCGCGTCGCTTCCTCGAGACCCTCGGAGAGAAGGGGCGCCTGGCGGCCCTGACCGACATCGCCGAGCAGTTCGAGCGGATGCGCGCGGAGCTCGAGAAGCGCATCGACGTCACCGTGGTCTCGGCCTATGCGCTCGATGACAAGCAGCAGCAGAAGCTCGCCGGCGCGCTCAAGAAGCGCCTGAATCGCGAAATCTCCATTACCACTCAGGTGGACCCGACGCTTCTCGGCGGTGTCATCCTGCGTACCGGCGACACCGTCATCGACGGTTCGGTACGCGGTCGACTCAACCGCCTCACCGAAGCCCTTTCCGCCTGAGTCTGAGGGACATGGCATGCAGCAACTGAATCCTTCCGAGATCAGCGACATCATCAAGCAGCGGATCGAGAAGCTTGATGTCGCATCCGAAGCCCGCAACCAGGGCACCATCGTCAGCGTCTCCGACGGCATCGTGAAGATCCACGGCCTCGAGGACGCGATGTTCGGCGAGATGATCGAATTCCCCGGCAGCATCTTCGGCATGGTGCTCAACCTCGAGCGCGACTCCGTGGGTGCCGTGGTGCTGGGGGACTACCTGGAGCTCGAAGAGGGCATGACCGCCCAGTGCACCGGGCGCATCCTCGAGGTGCCGGTGGGCCCCGAACTGATCGGCCGCGTGGTCGATCCGCTGGGCAACCCCATCGACGCCAAGGGCGAGATCGGTGCCAAGCTCACCGACGCGGTGGAAAAGGTCGCCCCGGGCGTCATCACCCGCCAGTCGGTGGACCAGCCGATCCAGACCGGCCTCAAGTCCATCGACGCCATGGTGCCGATCGGTCGTGGCCAGCGCGAGCTGATCATCGGCGACCGCCAGATCGGCAAGTCGGCGATCGCCATCGACACCATCATCAACCAGAAGGGCAAGGGCGTCACCTGCATCTATGTGGCCATCGGCCAGAAGCAGTCGACCATTGCCAACGTGGTGCGCAAGCTCGAAGAGCACGGAGCCATGGAGCACACCATCGTGGTCGCCGCCGGCGCCTCCGACCCGGCCCCGATGCAGTTCCTGGCGCCCTACGCCGGCTGCACCATGGGCGAGTATTTCCGTGACCGCGGCGAAGATGCCCTGATCGTCTATGACGACCTGTCCAAGCAGGCCGTGGCCTACCGCCAGGTCTCCCTGCTGCTGCGTCGTCCGCCGGGCCGTGAAGCCTATCCGGGCGACGTCTTCTACCTGCACTCCCGCCTGCTCGAGCGTGCCGCCCGCGTCAACACCGACTACGTCGAGAAGTTCACCGACGGCGAGGTCAAGGGCAAGACCGGCTCGCTCACCGCGCTGCCGATCATCGAGACCCAGGGCGGCGACGTCTCGGCGTTCGTTCCGACCAACGTGATCTCGATCACCGACGGCCAGATCTTCCTCGAGGCCGACCTGTTCAACTCGGGCATCCGTCCGGCCATCAACGCCGGCCTCTCGGTATCCCGGGTCGGCGGTTCGGCCCAGACCAAGATCATCAAGAAGCTCGGCGGCGGCGTGCGTCTGGCCCTGGCCCAGTACCGCGAGCTGGCGGCCTTCTCCCAGTTCGCGTCCGACCTGGACGAGGCCACCCGCAAGCAGCTGGAGCACGGCCAGCGCGTCACCGAGCTGATGAAGCAGACGCAGTACTCGCCGATGTCCGTGGCCGAGATGGCGCTGTCGCTCTATGCCGCCAACGAGGGCTTCCTGGATGACGTCGAGGTGCGCAAGGTACTGGACTTCGAGCGCGCCCTGCGCGACTACATGAAGGCCGAACATGCCGAGCTGCTCGACCAGATCAACCAGAGCGGCGACTACAGCGACGAGATCCAGAAGGGGTTGAAAGAGGGTCTCGAGAAGTTCAAGGCCACTCAGAGCTGGTAATCCCGCCGGCCCGCCCCCAGGGGCGGGCCCTGGAGCTTTCTGAGGGCCACGAACGAGGTAGATCGCTATGGCAGCTGCAAAAGAGATACGCACCCAGATCGGGAGCATCAAGAATACGCAGAAGATCACCAGCGCCATGGAAATGGTCGCTGCGTCGAAGATGCGTAAGGCACAGGACCTGATGAGGGCCAGCCAGCCCTACGCCCGCCAGATCCGCAACGTCGTGGGCCATATCGCCGACGCCCAGCCCGAGTACCGCCACGACTACATGATCGAGCGGGACGCCAAGCGGGTGGGCTATATCGTCGTCTCCACCGACCGCGGCCTGTGTGGCGGCCTGAACGTCAACCTGTTCAAGGCCGTGGTGAAGGATGCCAAGGCGTGGCGCGACCAGGGAGCGGAACTCGACTTCTGCGCCCTGGGCAGCAAGGCCGGCGGCTTCTTCCGCAACTACGGGGGCAACCTGGTGGCGTCGAAGAGCGGCCTGGGCGAGTCGCCCGAGGTCGAGGATCTGATCGGCAGCGTGAAGGTCATGCTGGATGCCTATGACGAGGGGCGCCTGGACCGGCTCTATGTGGTGTACAACGAATTCGTCAACACCATGACCCAGAAGCCGGTGGTCAGGCAGCTGTTGCCCCTGTCACCCGACATGGGCAACAACGGGCACCACAAGCATTCCGAAGAGAACAAGCGTCCCGGTGGCTGGGACTACCTGTATGAGCCGGATGCCAAGGCGCTGCTGGACAGCCTTCTGATTCGTTTCATCGAGTCGCAGGTCTACCAGTCGGTGGTCGAGAACGGCGCCTGTGAGCAGGCGGCCCGCATGATCGCCATGAAAAGCGCCACCGACAACGCCGGCGGGCTGATCGACGATCTGGAGATGGTGTACAACAAGGCCCGTCAGGCCGCCATCACCCAGGAGATCTCCGAGATCGTCGGGGGCGCCGCCGCCGTATAGCGCCAGGGGAGGGGTGCCCTCCCGGCATGCAGGTTTCAATTGCAGGTACTTTGAGAGGAACCAAGATGAGCGGACGTATCGTACAAATCATCGGCGCGGTGATTGACGTCGAGTTTCCGCGGGACGATGTTCCCAAGGTCTACGACGCCCTGAAGGTCGCGAACGCCGACACCGTGCTCGAGGTCCAGCAGCAGCTGGGCGACGGCGTGGTGCGCACCATCGCCATGGGCTCCACCGAGGGTCTCAAGCGCGGCCTGGAGATCACCAACACCGGCGCCGCCATCTCCGTGCCGGTGGGCAAGGAGACGCTGGGCCGCATCATGAACGTGCTCGGCGAGCCGATCGACGAGGCCGGCGAGATCGGCGAGACCGAGCGCATGCCGATCCACCGCAAGGCACCGGGCTATGCCGACCAGGCGGCTTCCGAGGAGCTGCTCGAGACCGGCATCAAGGTCATCGACCTGGTCTGCCCGTTCGCCAAGGGCGGCAAGGTCGGCCTGTTCGGCGGCGCCGGCGTGGGCAAGACCGTGAACATGATGGAGCTGATCCGCAACATCGCCACCGAGCACAGCGGCTACTCCGTGTTCGCCGGTGTCGGCGAGCGGACCCGCGAGGGCAACGACTTCTATCATGAAATGACCGAATCCAACGTCATCGACAAGGTGTCGCTGGTCTACGGTCAGATGAACGAGCCGCCCGGCAACCGCCTGCGCGTGGCCCTGACCGGCCTGACCATCGCCGAGAAGTTCCGTGATGAAGGCCGCGACGTGCTGCTGTTCATCGACAACATCTATCGCTACACCCTGGCCGGTACCGAGGTGTCCGCCCTGCTGGGTCGCATGCCCTCCGCGGTGGGTTACCAGCCGACCCTGGCCGAGGAGATGGGTGTCCTGCAGGAGCGCATCACCTCCACCAAGACCGGCTCCATCACCTCCGTGCAGGCGGTGTACGTGCCCGCGGACGACCTGACCGACCCGTCCCCGGCGACCACCTTCTCGCACCTGGACGCCACCGTGGTGCTGGCGCGTTCCATCGCCGAGCTGGGCATCTACCCGGCCATCGACCCGCTGGACTCCACCTCGCGTCAGCTCGATCCGCTGGTGGTGGGCGAGGAGCACTACGGTACCGCCCGCGGCGTCCAGAACGTGCTGCAGCGCTACAAGGAGCTCAAGGACATCATTGCGATCCTGGGCATGGACGAGCTGTCCGACGAGGACAAGCTGTCCGTGGCGCGGGCGCGCAAGATCCAGCGCTTCCTGTCGCAGCCGTTCTTCGTTGCCGAGGTGTTCACCGGCTCTCCGGGCAAGTATGTGCCGCTCAAGGAGACCATCCGTGGCTTCCAGGGCATCCTCGACGGCGAGTACGATGAGCTCCCGGAGCAGGCCTTCTACATGGTGGGCAGCATCGACGAGGCCGTCGAGAAAGCCAACCAGATGAAGTAAGGCCGTCCACCAGGGGGACTTCGCTATGGCGAACAGCTTCAAGTGCGAAATCGTGAGCGCCGAGGCCTCGGTCTACTCCGGCGAGGTCGAGCAGGTGATCGCCGCCGGGGTGATGGGCGACCTGGGGATCCTCCCGGGCCACGCTCCGCTGCTGACCGAGCTGCATCCGGGGCCGATCCGCGTGATCCATGACGGTGGACAGGAGGAGAACTACTACGTCTCCGGCGGCTTCCTCGAAGTGCAGCCCGACGTGGTGACCATCCTCGCCGACTCCGCCGCCCGCGCCAAGGACCTGGACGAGGCTTCCGCCGAGGAAGCCCGGCAGCATGCGCTGAGGGCGCTCAACGACCAGTCCGCGGAGCTGGATTACACCCGCGCCACGGCAGAGCTCGCCGAAGCCGTGGCGCAGCTGCGTACCATCCAGCAACTGCGCAAGAAGGCCGGCAAGGGCTGATCGACGCTCCTGCCGTGGAAGACGCCCCCCGGAGCCATGTTCGGGGGGCGTTTTCGCGTCTGATATCATGCTCGCTGCACAACGCGTCTCCGCGCAGGCGGCCCTTGCCTGCAGCCTGGCGGCGTCAGGAGGATGCCCATGTCATTGAATGAGACCCTGCAGGAACAGAAGGAGGCGCTGCTGACGGCGCTGTCCGAGGAGCAGGGCGAGCGTCTCGATCAACTGCTGCCGGAGTTGCGTTCCGCGGATATCGCCGAGATCGTCGAGGACATCCTCGCCGAAGAGGATGATCTGCCCATCGCCCTCGGCCTGCTCGACAGCCTGCCCATCGAACGGCGGGCCAATGTGCTCGGCTACCTGCCGGGCGAGGAGCAGACCGATGTGGCCGAGGCGATGTCCGACGAAACGCTGCTCGCGGTGCTGGAAGAGATGGGGTCGGACGAGCGTGCCGACCTCTTCAACCTGCTCGGCGAGGACCGCCGCGAGACCCTGCTGCGGCGCATGGCGCGCCAGGAGCGCGAGGATCTCAAGCGGCTGGCCAGCTATGAGGAGGGCACCGCCGGGGCCATCATGACCTCGGACTACGTGGCCATCCCCAGCGGCATGACGGTCTCCCAGGCGATGATGCGGGTGCGTCAGACGGCGCCGGATGCGGAGACCGTCTACCAGCTCTACATCATCGACCCGGATGGCCGCCTGGCCGGCACCCTGTCGCTGCGCCAGCTGATGGTGGCGCGGCCGACGGCCAGGGTCGACGACCTGATGATCAAGGACGTGATCAGCATCCCCGTCGACCAGGAGCAGGAGGAAGTCGCCCGGGCGGTGGCTCGCTACGACCTGCTGGCCGTGCCGGTGATCGATGCCGAGCAGCGCCTGGTCGGCATCGTCACCCACGATGACGCCATGGACGTGGCCGAGTCCGAGGCCACCGAGGATATCCACAAGGGGATGTCCATCGGCCAGCTGGAGGATGGCGTCAGCCGGGTGCCGCTGTGGAGCCTCTACCGCAAGCGGGTGATCTGGCTGGTGCTGCTGGTGTTCGGTAACCTCCTCTCCGGTGCCGGCATCGCCTACTTCGAGGACACCATCGTCGCCCAGGTGGCCCTGGTGTTCTTCCTGCCGCTGCTGATCGGCAGCGGCGGCAACGCCGGCGCCCAGGCCGCCACCCTGATGGTGCGCGGCATGGCCACCGGCGACGTCGGGGTCAAGGACTGGGGCAAGCTGCTCGGCCGCGAGCTGCTGGTGGCCGGTTCCCTGGGGCTGACCATGGCGCTGGCGGTGGCGCCCATCGGTGTGCTGCGCGGTGGCGAGGCGGTGGCCATGGTGGTGGCCATGAGCATGGTCACCATCGTGCTGTTCGGCAGCCTGCTGGGCATGTGCCTGCCGTTCCTGCTCGACCGCCTGGGCTGGGACCCGGCCACGGCTTCGGCACCGCTGGTGACGACGCTGATCGATGCCTCGGGGGTGCTGATCTATTTCAGTATCGCCACGGCGATCCTGGCCGGCCTGTGATCGTCGCCGCCAGCACACAACGTCGCTTCGTCCGTCGCGGAGGCGAGGCGGACAACCTCGTGACGGATGTGTATGCTCGGCGTCGGCCGGGCGACGAGCCGCTCCAGTGGACGGGCCGCTCGAGTCGCTTCGCCACCGTGTTCGCCGTCATCGGCTTCGTCCATCCACACAGGAATCGCCATGGACTGGCTCCAGGTTGCCGTTCTCTCGATCGTTCAGGGACTGACCGAGTTCCTGCCCATCTCCAGCTCCGCTCACCTGATCCTGGTACCGGTGCTGACCCCCTGGGACGACCAGGGACTGGCCTTCGACGTCGCGCTGCATCTCGGCAGCCTGGCGGCGGTGGTGCTCTATTTCCGCCACGAACTGCGCAGGATGATCGTCAGCTGGGCCGATTCGCTGCGCGGCCGGGCGGCCGACGAGGATGCCCGCCTCGCCTGGTGGGTGCTGCTGGCGACGATCCCGGTCTGCGTGGTCGGCCTGGTCTTTCACGACGCCATCGAGGTCGGCATGCGCTCGCCGCTGATCATCGCCGCCGGCCTGATCGGCTTCGGCGTGCTGCTCGGCTATGCCGACTGGCGCCATCGCGGGGCGCGCAGCGAGTACCAGCTGACCCTGAAGGACGCCCTGCTGATCGGCGGCGCCCAGGCGCTGGCGCTGATCCCCGGCACGTCACGCTCGGGGATCACCATCACCGCGGCGCTGCTGCTGGGCCTGAGCCGGGAAGGGGCGGCACGCTTCTCCTTCCTGCTGTCGATTCCGGTGATCGTGCTCGCCAGCGCCCTCGAGATCCTCGGCCTGGTCAGCGCGGACCGGGCGGTGGACTGGTCGACCCTGGTGGTGGGCAGCCTGCTGTCGGGCATCAGTGCCTACCTCTGCATCCACTACTTCCTGGTCTTCATCCGCCGGATCGGCATGCAGCCCTTCGTGGTCTATCGCATCGTGCTGGGACTCTGGCTGCTGTGGTTGTTCTGGTAAGCTCGCACCACCTGCCTGCCGGAGACCCTGAGCAATGACCCCGTCCCGTCTGCTGTCGTTGACGCTGCTGCTGGCCTTCGCCGCCTTGCTGGCGGCCTGCTCGGAGAGCGATAGGCCGCTGGAGTCGCCGGTGCGCCTGGAGGGGCAGGTCTTCGGCAGCTTCTACCAGGTGACCATCGCCGATCCCTTGACCCAGGGCGAGGCGCGCGAGATCGAGACGGAGTTTCTCGCCGAGCTCGATGAGGTGGATGCTTCCATGTCCACGTATCGTGACGACTCGGAACTGGTGGCCTTCAACCAGGCGCCGGTCGGGGAATGGCAACCCCTCTCCGACGAACTGATCGAGGTGCTGGCGATCGGCCAGGCGGTGGCCGAGGCCAGCGATGGGGCCTTCGACATGTCCCTGGGTGGCCTGGTCAATCTCTGGAGCTTCGGTCCCGAGGCCCGCCCGCGGGAGATTCCCGACGACGAGACCCTGGCCGAGCGGCTGGCCGAGGTCGGCCCGGAGAGTTTCGAGCTCGACGTGGAGGGGCTCCAGGCGCGGCGCGTGAGGGACATCTTCATCGATCTCTCCGGGGTGGCCAAGGGCCACGGCACGGATCGCGTGGCGGCCTACCTGGATCGCCGGGGCATCGAGCACTACCTGGTCAACCTGGGGGGGGAGGTGATGGCGAAGGGCTACCGTGACGCCGAGGGAACGCCCTGGCGCATCGGCATCGAGGCGCCCCTGGACGACCGCCGGGAAGCGCGGCATGTGGTGCCGCTGCATGACATCTCGGTCGCCACCTCCGGCGACTACCGCAACTACTTCGAGGAGGAGGGCCGGCGTTACTCTCACACCCTCGATCCGCGTACCGGCCGTCCCATCGCACATCGGCTGGCCTCGGTGACGGTGGCCCACCCCTCCAACGCCTGGGCGGATGCCTGGGCCACGGCACTGATGGTGCTGGGCGAGGAGCAGGGGATGGCCCTGGCCAGGGAGCAGGGCCTCGCCGTGCTGATGATCGTGCGCGAGGACGAGGGCTGGAGCAGCCGGGTCAGCCCCGGCTTCGTCGAAACCTTCGGCGAGGCGCTGGTCGAGGAACTCGGCCTCGAGGTGCGGTGAGGGGCAAACCAGTCCAGGCCGGCATGGAGTGCCGGGCCCGGAACCATCTAGAATGTAACGACTGACGAGAATGGACATGGAGTCATGATGACGCTCGACGTGGTGATTCTGGCGGCCGGACAGGGCACGCGGATGCGCTCGACGCTGCCCAAGGTACTGCATTGCCTGGCCGGCAAGCCGATGGTGCGCCATGTGGTCGATACCGCTCGGGGGCTTGCCGCCGATCGCACCCATGTGGTGGTCGGCCACGGGGCCGAGCATGTGCGCGAGGCACTGGCCGACTGCGAGGTGCGCTTCGCCCTGCAGACCGAGCAGAAGGGCACCGGGCATGCCGTCGCCCAGGCCCTGGACGGGCTCGGCCACGACAAGGTGCTGGTGCTCTACGGCGACGTGCCGTTGATTCGCCGCGAGACCCTGGCGACGCTGCTCGAGGGGGTCGACGAACGGCATATGGGGCTGCTGACCGTGACCCTGCCCGAGCCCGGCGGCTACGGTCGCATCCTGCGCAACGAGGCGGGGGAGGTGGTGGCCATCGTCGAGCACAAGGACGCCTCCCAGACCGAGCTCGCCATCCGCGAGTGCAACACCGGCATCATGGCCATGACCGCGGCTCAGCTCAGACGTTGGTTGCCGCAGCTCTCGGCCGACAATGCCCAGGGCGAGTACTACCTGACCGACGTGATCGCCATGGCGGCGGCCGAGGGGGTGAGGATCGTCACCACCCAGCCGGCCCAGGCGCTCGAAGTGGAGGGCGTCAACAATCGGGCCCAGATGGCGCGCCTGGAGCGTGCCCACCAGCGCGAGCTGGCCGAGCGGCTGATGGCCGAGGGCGTGGCGCTGCTCGATCCGGCGCGTCTCGACATCCGCGGCACCCTGACCTGCGGCCACGACGTGGAGATCGATGTGGGCTGCATCTTCGAGGGCGAGGTGGAACTGGGCGAAGGGGTGCGCATCGGTCCCCACTGCGTGATCCGCGACAGCCACATCGGTGCCGAGACCCTGGTCGAGCCCCACAGCGTCATCGAGGGCGCGGTGGTGGCCGGCCGCAACCGCGTCGGTCCCTTCGCCCGGCTGCGTCCCGGTTCGCGACTGGCGGTGGGGGCCAAGGTCGGCAACTTCGTCGAGACCAAGAATGTCGAGGTGGGAGAAGGCAGCAAGATCAACCACCTGAGCTATGTGGGCGATGCCTCGCTGGGGCGCGACGTCAACGTCGGGGCCGGCACCATCACCTGCAACTACGACGGTGCCAACAAGCACCGCACCGAGATCGGCGACGACGCCTTCATCGGCTCCAATACCGCGCTGGTCGCGCCGGTCAGCATCGGCAAGGGAGCCACCGTCGGCGCCGGCTCCACCATCAGCAAGGACGTGCCCGACAACGCCCTGGCGGTCTCCCGCGGCCGCCAGGTGAGCAAGGCCGACTGGGCGCGGCCGACCAAGCGCCAGGAACCCTGAGGAGAGATCGCATGTGTGGAATCGTCGGCGCCGTCGCCGAGCGCAACGTCCAGGGCATCCTGCTCGAGGGGCTCAAGCGCCTCGAATATCGTGGCTATGACTCGGCGGGCATGGCGGTGCAGTCCCCCCAGGGCACCCTGCAGCGGTGCCGCGCCGTGGGCAAGGTGGCGGCCCTCGAGGAGCGGCTCGCCGCCGAGCCGCTGCCCGGCCGCTGCGGTATCGCCCATACCCGCTGGGCCACCCACGGCAGGCCCAGCGAGGTCAATGCCCACCCGCACCAGTCCGGCGAGCGACTGGTGGTGGTGCACAACGGCATCATCGAGAATCACGAGGCGCTGCGCCAGCAGCTCCGCGACGCCGGTTATGTCTTCGCATCGGAGACCGACACCGAGGTGGTCGCCCACCTGGTGGACCGGGAGTTCGACAGGAGCGGCGATCTGCTGGCCGCGGTCCAGCGGGCGCTGGCACACCTCGACGGTGCCTATGCGCTGGCCGTGATGCATGCCGACGAGCCCGACGTCATCGTCGGCGCCCGCAGGGGCAGCCCGCTGGTGGTGGGCGTGGGCATCGACGAGGCCTTCCTGGGCTCCGATCCCCTGGCCCTGCTGCAGGTCACCGACCGCTACGTCTACCTGCAGGAGGGCGACGTGGTGCGACTCTCCGCCCGGGGGGGCGTCGCGGTGTTCGACGCGGCGGGGCGGTCGGTCGAGCGCGAGGTGCAGGCCTTCGAGCACGGCGACGGCGCGGCGAGCAAGGGCGACTATCGCCACTTCATGCTCAAGGAGATCCATGAGCAGCCGGCGGTGATCGCCGCGGCCCTGGAGGGGCGCCTGGGCGAGCAGTCGGTGCTGGTGGAGAGCTTCGGCCCCGAGGCCGAGGCGCTGTTCGACCGGGTGCGCCAGATCCATATCGTCGCCTGTGGCACCAGCTATCATGCCGGCATGGTGGCCCGTTACTGGCTCGAGCGCTTCGCCGGGGTACCGGTGCAGGTCGAGGTCGCCTCGGAGTATCGCTACCGGCAGGTGGTGGTACCGGAGGACACCCTGTTCGTGACGCTCTCCCAGTCCGGCGAGACCGCCGACACCCTGGCGGCGCTGCGCTTCGCCCGCGAGCGAGGCTATGTGGCCAGCCTGGCGATCTGCAACGTGCCGGGCAGCTCCCTGGTGCGCGAATCCGACCTGACCCTGATGACCCAGGCCGGCCCGGAGATCGGCGTCGCCTCGACCAAGGCCTTCACCACCCAGCTCACCGCCCTGATGCTGTTGACCCTGGCGCTGGGTCGGGTCAAGGGGCTCGATGGGGGCGTCCAGGCCGAGCTGGTGGCCGCCCTGCGCGGCCTGCCCGGCCTGGTGGAGCGGGTACTGCGGCTCGACCCGCAGGTCGAGGCGCTCTCCGCGGCCTTCGCCGAGAAGCACCATGCGCTCTTCCTCGGTCGTGGGGCGCACTTCCCCATCGCCCTCGAGGGCGCGCTCAAGCTCAAGGAGATCTCCTACATCCACGCCGAGGCCTACCCGGCCGGCGAGCTCAAGCACGGCCCGCTGGCGCTGGTGGACAGCGAGATGCCGGTCATCTCCGTGGCCCCCAACGACGAGCTGCTCGACAAGCTCAAGTCCAACCTCCAGGAGGTGCGGGCCCGGGGCGGCGAGCTGTTCGTCTTTGCCGACGAGCAGGTGAAGCTGGAGGAAGAGGAAGGCATCCGGGTACTGCGCCTGCCCCATGTCCACGAGGTGCTGGCGCCGATCGTCTACACCGTGCCGCTGCAGCTGCTCAGCTACCATGTGGCGGTGCTCAAGGGCACCGACGTGGACCAGCCGCGCAATCTGGCCAAATCCGTTACCGTGGAGTGAAACGCCATCGCGGCGATTGGCTATATTTCCCCTTTCTTATTGTTTGTTACTACAATACGTTACTTGAACGTCCGGCAGTCATGGGATCTTCCCTATGACTGCCGGACGTCGATGAAACGAAACAAGAAAAAGGGGAACAGACGTGGGAAACGAAAAGGGACGTTCGGGAGGCCGCTGGACACGGATCGCCATGCTACTGGTGGTGCTGGTCGTCGCGGCCGGGGTGGGGGCACCCAACTGGTTGGGACGACAGATCGAGCAGCAGCATGCCGCGTATCTCCAGCAGTTGGAGGGACTGGGCTATCTCCAGGTCGAGAATGCCGAGTATGAACGGGGTTGGTTCTCGGCACGTGCCGACTATGAACTCATTCTCGATCCACGATTCGCCCTGCCGCTTGCGCAGCTGTTTGCCGACCTGGACGTGCCGCAAGAGCCGTTCCGCATCGGCGTCAGCGAGCGGATCACCCATGGACCCTTTACCGGAGGCATGGCCAGCCTGGAAGGAGATGTCGAGGTGTCGGGGTGGCTGGTCGGGGAGGTCGTCGCCTTCGAAGGTGGCCGGTCGAACCAACGCTATGCTGCGCGGATCGGTTATGACCGGGTCGTCCATGGCGAGTGGGAACCCATGGAGATGGCGGTGTCCGCTGGCCCGCTGCTCAGCGACCTCGGCCTGAACACGCGCTATGTCATGGATTACCGAGGCGGTGACTTCAGCTTCGACCCCGGTTCCGGCGAGTATCGCGCCACCCACCACATGGGGCCTTCCCGCCTGGAGGAGCCCGCTGCCGTGCACACGTTCGAGAGTTCCACATCGCATCATCTGGTGCGTTTCTCGTCGGGCGTGCTTCGCGAGCTGCGACTGCAGTCCCGCGATTCCCTGACGTTGTCGGAGCGCCGCGATGTCGACCAGCCACTCGATACCCGTATCGAGGACCAGACCGTCGATATTGGTCTGCATTTCGACGACCAGGGGCGTTTCGAAAGCATCGTCTCGCGCCTTGGCATCGAGGGGTTCCAGGGGCAGAAGCCGGATCAGTACCTGCAGATGGATGGCATGGCGCTCGAGTTCACCGGTTCGCGCCAGGGCGAGTACAGCTGGTATGGAGAGCTGGGCCTCGCGTTCGATGGCCTGGAGATGCGCGAGAAGGGCTCGCCGGGTGTCTCGCTCGACGCCATGCAGTTTCAACTGGGGCTGGAGCCAGAGTCGGAGGCTTCACTCGAGTTGGTCACGCGCCTGTCGTCACGCGATCTGCGTATCCAGGGCATGGAGGAACCGCTGGAGTATCATGTCGAATCCCGCCTTGGACAGCTGCAGCGCGCCGGGTATGACGAGCTCTGGCGCCTGTTCTACCGGGCCATGGACGAATTCCGGGTCGACGACCCCGATGCCTCACTGGCCGTGCTTGAGCGGGTGGGGGAAGCCGGCATGGCGATGATGGGAGATCGCTCGACCCTGGCCGCCAAGCCGGTGACGTTACGCATCGGCGACGCGGACCTCGACATGGCGCTGGAAGCCGATGTCCAGCTGCAGGACTTCGCGCTCCTTGGCGAGCAGGCGCTCTTCTCGCCGGGCAATCGGCTGGAATTCAGCGCCGACGTCTCTGCGCTGCTGGTGCACAAGGTGGCCCGCGAGTCGATCCGCCAGCAGTACAACGGCCTGACGTCCCCGCCCGAGGGCAAGGCGCTCGAAGCGATGGCCAAAGACCTGGTGGCGGAGGAACTGGCGTCGATGCTGGAACTCGGCATCGTTCGCCGCGAAGCAGGCGACCGCTACACTATTCACCTGCAGCTGAAGGACGGTGAGCTGTTGCTGAATGGCGAGCCTGGCGAATGGCTGCTGGGACAGTTCTGAGTCGTCGGTGCTCATGCCTTCCCATTGCCTTTTTGTTGCAGAAGAGTGACCGGTTTGGCCGGACTGTATCTCGGGTTGCCCATGTGGGCCAAGCAGGCGTGGCGTGGCACCCTCTATCCGGCCCATGGTGGCAGCGACGGCATGCTCGAGGAGTATGCCCGGGTGTTTTCCACCGTCGAGGGCAATACCACCTTCTACAGCGGCGCGCCGCGTGCCGAGACGGTGACGGACTGGGCGCGCCAGGCGCCGCCGGATTTCCGCTTCTGTTTCAAGCTGCCGGCGGCCCTGACCCACCAGCGGCGTCTGGCCGGGGTCGAGGCCGAATTCGACGGTTTCCTGGCGGCCCTCGCTCCGCTGCACGATCGCTTCGGCCCGCTGATGGTCCAACTGCCGAGGGATTTCGGGGTCGATGAGCTACCCCAGCTGGAAGCCCTGTTGTCGCGCTGGCCCACCGGCATTCCCTGTGCGGTGGAAGTGCGTCACAGGGAATTTTTCCACAAGGGGGCGGCCGAAATCGCCCTGAACCGATTGTTGATAACTCACGGCGCCGACCGAGTGATGCTCGATGTGCGGCCACTCTTCTCCACACCGGCCGGCGACCACCCCGGCCTGCTCAAGGCCCGGGGCGAGAAGCCGAAACGCCCATTACACGTGCTTTCCACGGGAGACAGGCCGCTGGTGCGCTTCATCGGCCACGTCGATCCGGTCATCAATGAGCGCTATTTCCAGCCCTGGATCGAGCGCCTCGCCCTGTGGATAAAACAGGGGAAAACCCCTTTCCTGCTTGTGCATACGCCCGACAACCGGCAGGCGCCGGAACTGGCGCGGCGCCTCCATTCCCGCTTGGTCGAACACTGTTCGTTGCCGCCGCTTCCGGACTTCCCCGGTGAACGTCAGGAGCGGCTATTCTGAGGCCGATACCCGAGGCTGGGATGGTGGCTCCCGACAGCCGCTGCGTCTTTCTTGCCTCATGGCTAGCCATCAAGCGTATGATCGGATAGATTTGCGGTCTTCATGGCATAAAACAGCGTGATATTGCTGATTTTCATGCCTGATACAGATCAATAACGAATGCACATCGATACAGACAACAACAGGTGATTCATGTCGAAACTCGCACACGCGCAGTGGTCATCGAAGATGACCTTCGTGCTTGCCGCGGCCGGGTCCGCGGTGGGGCTAGGCAATATCTGGCGCTTCTCCTACATGGTCGGCGACAGCGGAGGCGCCGCCTTCGTGCTGGTCTACCTGATCTGCGTGGCGGTGGTCGGCATGCCGATCCTGGTCGCCGAATGGCTGATCGGTCGCCGCGCCCAGAAGAATCCCGTCAACGCCATGGCGGAACTCGCCGGCAGGAGCGGGCAGCCCCGGGCCTGGGCACTGCTGGGGGCCAGCGGGATACTGGCCGCCTTCCTGATCCTCTCCTTCTACAGCGTGATCGGCGGCTGGTCGCTTTCCTATACCCTCAATTCGGTGATCGGCACCTTCACCGGCCAGGATGCCGACGGCGTGGGCGCCATCTTCGGTAACCTGCTGGCCAGCCCCGGCGTGCTGCTGCTGTGGCACACGGCCTTCATGGCGCTGGTGGTGTGGATCGTCGCGCGGGGCGTGACCAAGGGCCTGGAGGGAGCGGTGCGCACCATGATGCCGGCCCTGGTGGTGCTGATGCTGGTGCTGGTCGGCTACGGCATGACCACCGGCCACTTCGGCGAGGCGCTGGCCTTCATGTTCCGCCCCGACTGGAGTGCTCTCACCGGCGGTGTGGTACTGGCCGCCATGGGGCAGGCCTTCTTCACCCTGTCGCTGGGCATGGGCATCATGATGGCCTACGGTTCCTACCTGGGGGAGGACGTCAAGCTGCTGGGTACCGCGCGCACGGTGATCATCCTCGATACCGTCATCGCGCTGCTGGCGGGACTGGCGATCTTCCCGATCGTGTTCGCCAACGGCCTGAGCGCCGGCGAAGGCCCGGGGCTGATCTTCGTCACCCTGCCGTTGGCCTTCGGCAACATGACCGGTGGCACCGTGCTCGGCCTGATGTTCTTCCTGTTGCTGACCTTTGCGGCCCTGACCTCGGCCATCTCGCTGCTGGAGCCGGTGGTGGAGTTCGTCGAGGAGCGCACTCCGCTGACCCGGGTGATGGCCACCCTGGCCGGCGGCGTGGCGGTCTGGGCGCTGGGCATCGCGGCGCTGATGTCGTTCAACGTCTGGGACGTACCGGTGCTGTTCGGCCTCAATGTCTTCGACCTGCTGGATACCTTCACCAGCAAGATCCTGCTGCCGCTGACCGGGCTGGGGGCGATCGTCTTCGTCGCCTGGTGCCTGGAGCGCAAGAGCGTGGCCGACGAGCTGAATCTCGCCGGCGGTGCCGAGAAGCTCTGGCACCTGGTGGCACGCTACGTGGCCCCCATCGGGGTGGTCCTGGTCTTCGTCTCGAGCCTGTGAGGCCTCAGGGGTACGAGGCAAGCGGCTGAGGCAAAGGGGGCAAGTTCCCCTGCGAGCCCCGCTCTGGCGGGGCTCGCTGCGTCCGGAAATTCCCTCGACCCGTCATGGGTCGGGCCGTTCAGTGCATCTCGTCCTCGGGCAACTGGGCGATGTCCCGGGACAGACGCTTGAACTCGTTGTGCAGCTCGATACCGCGGCGGGCGCGCAGGTTGCGCTGGGCGGCGGTCCGTGAGCGCTGCTCGTGTTCGGCGACCTGCATGCTCATGAAGATGTCGAGAAGTTCACTCTTCAGGGAGGTTAACCGTTCGACATTGCGCATGATCGACTCTCCTGTCTGCAGTGAATGTGCCGGCTTCAGGGACGCTGCGCGACACTGCATTTCTTACTATACCGCACTTGACAGAATGATGACGACGTGAGCCGATTGGACGCAACGCTGTGCCAACGCAAGGCCCCGGGGCCGCCCTTGGACAGAATGCCGCGGCCAGTGCGCATCGCCCTTCGGCTTGGGGCATACTGTGACCATGAACCCGCCATCGTTTTCGTCGCTTCGCCCCCCGGGCGCGGCGACCCTCAAGCAAGGAGTCCCGCGTGAGCCGCGCCCTGTTCGATGAGATGAGACGTCGCATGGAGCACTTCCGCCGCTCCGAGCAGAAGGTCGCGCGCTTCGTGCTGCGCAACCCCGAGGAAGTCATCCACATGCGCATCGTCGACCTGGCCACCGAGGCCAAGGTCAGCGAGCCGACGGTGGTGCGCTTCTGCCGTGCCCTGGGCTGCAACGGCTTCCAGGATTTCAAGCTCAAGCTGGCCCAGATGCTGGCCACCGGCAGCCAGTTCGCCCAGTTCTCGATGAACGACAGCGACTCGGTGGCGGAATTCTCCCACAGCATCTTCGACTCCACCGTGGGCACCCTGCTGTCGGTGCGTGACCGGCTCGACAACGAGGCGTTGAGCCGCGCCATCAACGCCCTGGCCATGGCCAACCGCGTCGAGTTCTACGGCTTCGGCGCCTCCGGTGCGGTGGCCTTCGACGCCCAGCACAAGTTCTTCCGCCTGCAGATCTCCACCGCCGCCTACGCTGACCCGCACATGCAGAACATGTCGGCGGTGACCCTGGGCGATGGCGACGTGGTGGTGGCCATCTCCCAGACCGGCCGCACCCGGGCGCTGGTGGCCAGCGTACGCCTGGCCCGCGAGGCCGGGGCCACGGTGATCGGGCTCTGCCCCAGCGGCTCGCCGCTGGCCGAGGAGGTCACCCTGCCGCTCTATATCGATGTCCACGAGGACACCGAGATCTATACCCCGATGAGCTCGCGCATCGCCCATCTGGTGCTGGTCGACGTGCTCGCCGTGGGGGTGGCCAAGACCCGTGGCCCCAAGCTCGCCGAGCAGCTCAGGGAGGTGAAGAAGAGCCTGACGCCGTTGCGCTTTCCCGAGCAGGAAGGCAAGCCGTAGCCACCTGAAGACGCGGCTTTCCCGGCGACAGGTCTATGCGGAGGCGCTGTGAACCCATCCTTGGGCGCTACATTCGTCATCCCTGACGAATGACCTCCGCTTCGACCTGTCCCCGGCGCCGCTCGCCTCGATGATTGGGCTGGCCGATATGCTAAGCTGGGTCTCCATTTTCGACCCGGCTTTCCCCGCACCATGGACGACGTCACGGCGATTCTCGACCACCTGAACACCGCCCAGCGCGAGGCGGTCAGCGCCCCCCAGGGCAACATGCTGGTGCTGGCCGGCGCCGGCTCCGGCAAGACCCGGGTGCTGGTGCATCGCATCGCCTGGCTGATGCAGGCAGAGGGGCTCTCGCCCTATGCGGTGCTCGCCGTGACCTTCACCAACAAGGCGGCCCGCGAGATGCGCACCCGCCTCGAGGCGCTGCTGGGCCTGTCGCTGCGCCACGTCTGGGTCGGCACCTTCCACTCGATCGCCCACCGCTTGCTGCGCACCCACTGGCAGGACGCCCGGCTGCCCCAGCACTTCCAGATCATCGATGCCGACGACCAGCTGCGCCTGATCAAGCGGCTGCTCAAGGATCACCGCATCGACGACGAGCGCTTCCCGCCGCGCCAGGTGCAGTCGTTCATCTCGGGCTGCAAGGAGGAGGGGCTTCGCCCCCACCAGGTCGATGTCCACGGCGACGCCTACATGGGGCAGATGGTCGAGCTCTACGAGCGTTACCAGCTGACCTGCGAGCGCGGCGGGCTGGTCGACTTCGGCGAGCTGCTGCTGAGGAGCCTGGAGCTGTTGCGCGACAACCCGGCGCTGCTCGCCCACTACCGGGAGCGTTTCGCCCATGTGCTGGTCGACGAGTTCCAGGACACCAACACCCTGCAGTACGCCTGGCTCAAGCTGCTCTCCGGGATGCAGACGCCGATGACGGTGGTCGGCGACGACGACCAGTCGATCTACGGCTGGCGCGGGGCCCGGGTCGAGAACATCCGCCGCTTCGAGCAGGAGTTCCGCGACACCCGCACCGTGCGCCTGGAGCAGAACTACCGCTCCACCAGCGCCATTCTCGATGCCGCCAACGCCCTGATCAGCCACAACACCGCCCGCATGGGCAAGGAGCTGTGGACCGCCGGCAGCCGCGGCGAGCCGATCTCGGTCTATGCGGGCTTCAATGATCTCGATGAAGCACGCTTCATCGTCGACACGATCAGGGAGCAGGTGAACGAGGGCCACGCCCGCCGCGAGATCGCCATCCTCTACCGCTCCAATGCCCAGTCCCGGGTGCTGGAGGAGACCCTGATCCGCCAGGGCGTCCCCTACCGCATCTACGGTGGCCAGCGCTTCTACGAGCGCCTGGAGATCAAGAATGCCCTGGCCTATCTACGCCTGCTGCTCAACCGCGACGACGACGCCTCGCTGGAGCGGGTGATCAACGTCCCGGCCCGCGGCATCGGCACCCGCACCGTGGAGCTCCTGCGTGAACGGGCCCGGCACACCGGGGTCTCGCTGTGGCAGGCGCTGCACGACGGCATCGGTGATGCCTCGCTCAGGGGCCGCGCCGGCACCGCGGTCAAGGCCTTCGCCGACCTGATCGAGCGGCTCGACAACGATACCGCCGGGCTGGCGCTGCACGAGATCATCGACCACGTCACCGAGGTCTCCGGCCTGGTCGAGCACCACCGCAGCGAGAAGGGCGAGAAGGGCCAGGCCCGGGTCGAGAACCTCGAGGAGTTGGTGACGGCGGCCCGTGCCTTCACCCAGGGCGAGGCCCTTGACCCTCCCGAGGCCGGCGAGGGCGGCGTGGCGCTGGAGGCCTTCCTCGCCGAGGCGGCGCTCAATGCCGGCGACCACGAGGCCGACGACTTCGAGGACTGCGTGCAGCTGATGACCCTGCACTCGGCCAAGGGGTTGGAGTTCCCGGTGGTGTTCATCGCCGGGGTCGAGGAGGGGCTGTTTCCCCACCGCATGTCCCTGGAGGAGCCGGGGCGCCTCGAGGAGGAGCGCCGACTCTGCTACGTGGGCCTGACCCGGGCCATGCGCAAGCTCTACCTGACCCATGCCGAGCTGCGCCGCCTGCACGGCAAGGAGACCTTCCAGCGCCCCTCGCGCTTCCTGCGCGAGCTCCCCGAGGAGTATCTCGAGGAGGTGCGCCTGCGCGGGCAGATCTCGCGACCGGTGACCGCCAGCCGCCCGGCCGTGGGCCTCTCTCGCCAGACCTCGGTCAACGGCGGCGGCGACCTGCCCAGCCTGAGCCTGGGCCAGCGGGTCCATCACCCGGTGTTCGGCGAGGGGGTGATCCTCAATGCCGAGGGCGAGGGGGAGCGTGCCCGGGTACAGGTCAGCTTCGAGGGCGAGGGCGACAAGTGGCTGGTGCTGGGCTTCGCCAAGCTGACGCCCCTGTAGGCGCCGAGCGCCTCTCCGTTGACGTGCACGTCAACGGAGAGGCTTGCCGGACCAATCGGCGCTGACCCATACTCACGGGCGGACAGACCGCGCCACAGAAGGCGCGGCTCACAACAATCACCTCGGAGTCATGCCCGTCATGCAGCGTCGTAGATTCCTCAAGACCGCCAGCATCGGTGCCGCCGGCGCCGTCGCCGCGCCCTTCGTCTCCACCGCCAAGGCCCAGGAGACCATCACCTGGGACATGGTGACCTCCTGGCCGAAGAACTTTCCCGCCCTGGGGACCGGTGCCAACGACTTCGCCGAGCGCATCGAGAAGCTCTCCAACGGTCGCATGCGCATTCGCGTGCACGGTGCCGGCGAGCTGGTGCCCGCCCTGGAGGTATTCGATGCGGTGGCCGCCGGCACCGCCGAGATGGGGCACTCCGCTTCCTACTACTGGCGCGGCAAGGTCGCGGCCTCCCAGTTCTTCACTGCCGTGCCCTTCGGCATGAACACCACCGAGACCAATGCCTGGCTCTACCACGGGGGTGGTCAGGAACTGTGGGACGAGGTCTACGCCAAGCACAATCTCAAGCCGTTCCCGGTGGGCAACACCGGTACCCAGATGGCCGGCTGGTTCAAGAAGGAGATCAACTCCCTCGAGGACATGCAGGGCCTCAAGCTGCGGTTGCCGGGACTGGCCGGCGAGGCGATGAACGGCATCGGCGTCACCACGGTGAACATGCCCGGTGGCGAGATCTTCACCTCCATGCAGACCGGCGTGCTCGACGCCGCCGACTGGGTCGGTCCCTACAACGACCTGGCCTTCGGCCTGCATCAGGTGGCCGACTACTACTACACCTCGGCCTGGAACGAGCCCAGTGCGATCCTGGAAGGCACGGTCAACCTGGATGCCTGGAACGCCCTGCCCGACGACCTCAAGGACGTGGTGCGCGAGGCCGCCATGGCCGCCAACCTGGCGATGGTCAGCGAGTTCGCCTATCGCAATGCCCAGGCCCTGGACACCCTGGTCAACGAACACGAGGTGCAGCTGCGCTCCTTCCCGGATGACGTCATGGCGGCGCTCTATGACTCTTCCAAGGCGGCGATCCAGGCGCAGGTCGACAGCGATCCGGATTCGGCCAAGGTGTACGAATCCTACCTGGCCTTCCAGAAGCTGGTGCGGCCGTTCAGCGACGTGGGCGAGTACGCCTACCTGAAAGGGCGCGAAGCGGTAGGGGCCTGATCCCCGGCTCGTCGGACGCGTTCATGGGCGCCCTGGTGGCGCCCATGTCGGTCACGGCGGTGTCAGTCGTTCTGGCGCACGGCGCGGATGCGGCCGTTGTCGTCCAGTGCCACCATCACGAAGCGGGCCTCGGTGACCTTGTGCAGCTCGTCCGGGTCGCGCTCCTGGGGCGCGCGGATCCACACCTCCACGTCGATCTTGATCGAGCTGTGGCCGATTTCGCGCACGGCGGTGAAGATGTTGACTATCGAGCCGACGCGCACCGGGCAGAGGAAGTCCATGGCCTCGATGGCCACGGTGGCGGTGCGGCCGCAGGCCTCGCGGCCGGCGGCCAGCTCGGCGGCCTGGTCCATGAGGGCCACCAGCCAGCCACCGGCGATATCGCCATGGAGATTGGTGTCCTGGCGGCTCGCCAGCAGCTTGAGGGTCAGCTGGCCCTGGGGGGCGGGTACATCATCGAGTTCGGTCATGATGGGGCGTCTGCCTGACTTGTTGTTGTGAAATCCTGTCGTGAAATGCCGTGGGGCCTGTTGCCGGAGTAGGCCGGACAACAGCGGCATGGTATACGCTGGACATGCTCCGTCACCAGTATTGCAACATCATGACTCGCCCCAGGGGGGCGTTTCTCGGGGGAGACAGCATGCAACGAGGCGGGAAGGCACGACGCCGCTGGCTGGGTGCCCTGATACTGATGCTGGCGATGCCCGTGGCCATGGCCGACGAGGTGGTGGGCAGCCTGGGCGCGGTCGGGTCGGATACCCTGGCCGGGCTGATGCTGCGCTGGGGGGAACAGCTCACCGACCGGCATCCCGGCATCCGGCTGCAGCTGCAGGCCAGCGGCTCGGCCAGTGCCCCGCCGGCACTGGTGGCCGGCACGACGCGGCTGGGCCCCATGTCCCGTGCCATGTCCGACACCGAGCGCCGCGACTTCATCGAGCGCCATGGCTACCCCCCGGTGGAGATCGAGGTCGCTCGGGACGCCCTGGTGGTAATCGTGCATCGCCACAACCCGTTGACGCAGCTGAGCCTGGCGGAGCTGGACGGGATCTTCTCCGCGACGCGTCGCTGCGGTGGCGGGCATGCCATCACCCGCTGGCGCGAGCTGGGCATCGAGCGTCCGAGGGGGCGGCTCGCCCTGCATGGGCGCAATGCCGCCTCGGGCACCTACGGGCTGTTCAGGCAGCGCGCCCTGTGCAACGGCGACTACCGGGCCCGCCTCGACGAGCATCCCGGGTCGGCGGCGGTGGTGGCGGCGGTGGCGGCGTCGCCGCGCGCCATCGGCTATGCCGGGCGCAATCACCTCACGGCGGGGGTTCGCGCCCTGCCGCTGGTCGATGCCGAGGGCAGGGCGGTCCGGCCGGACCCCGAGCGCGTTCGCCAGGGCGACTACCCCCTCTCCCGGACCCTCTACCTCTATCTCAACCTGCCACCGGGCGAGGCGCTGCCCGGCCCCGAACGAGCCTTCGTCGAGCTGATCCTCTCGCCCGAAGGACAGGAAACGGTCGTCGAGCTCGGTTTCGTCGCCCTGCCCCAGGCGACCCTGGAACGCCAGCGCCGACGCCTGGGATTGCACGAGACCCCCTGACCCTGTCACGCGAGTGTCATGATTCTGTCGTATTTTGCTGGTGCAACTCCTCGAAGGCCATGGCCATGAGCGACCCCTCCCCGTCACTGCATCTGCGACAGCGCCTGCGCCGGGGCCGTGATCATCTGGCCACCGCGCTGATCACCGCCGGTGGCATCGGGGTGATCGCCGCCCTCCTGGCCATCGGGGTCTTCCTGGTGGTGGAGGTGGTGCCGCTGTTCTGGTCCACCCCGACGGACACCGGCCACGAGGTGAGCTGGCGGGCGCTGTGGTTGCCGCAATCCTACGAGGGCTACGACGCGCCCCAGCATCGCTGGCAGCCCACGGTGACCTCGGCGGAGGAGCGTCCGCAATACGGCATGACCCCGCTGGTCTGGGGCACCCTCAAGGCGGCGGCCTGGGCACTGGTGATCGCCGTGCCGCTGGCGCTGGGGGCGGCGATTCACTCCGCCATGTTCATGTCGCGGCGCCTGCGTAGCCGCATCAAGCCCACCCTGGAGCTGATGGAGGCGTTGCCCGGCGTGGTGATCGGCTTCATCGCCGGTCTGGTGCTGGCCCCCTGGGTGGAGCGGCACCTGGCCGGGGCCCTGGCGCTGGTGGTGCTGTTGCCCCCGGGGGTGCTGATCGCCGGCTGGGGCTGGACACGGCTGCCGGTGCGGCTGCGCCGCTGCCTGCCGCTGGGCTGGGCCGGGCTCTGGCTGGTGCCCTGGCTGTTGCTGCTGGTGGCCGCGGCGCTGGGCCTCGCCCCCTGGCTGGAGGCCGGCTGGTTCGGCGGCGACCTGCGTGGCTGGCTGGAGCTCCGCCTGGGGCTCGATTATGCCAGCCGCAATGCCATGATCGTCGGACTGGCCATGGGCTTCGCGGTGATGCCGAGCGTCTACGCCCTGGCCGAGGACGCGCTGTCCGGGGTCCCGGGAAGCCTCGGCGAAGGAGCTCAGGCGATGGGCGCGACCCGCTGGCAGACCCTGTGGAAGGTGGTACTGCCCGCCGCCAGTCCCGGGGTCTTCTCGGCGGTGATGATCGGCGCCGGCCGGGCGGTGGGCGAGACCATGATCGTGCTGATGGCCAGCGGCAATACCGCGCTGATGACCCTGAGCCCCTTCGACGGCATGCGCTCGATGGCCGCCAGCATCGCCATCGAGCTGCCCGAGGCCGCGTTCGGCGGGACTCACTACCGGCTGCTGCTGCTGGCGGCGCTGGCGCTGTTCGTCTTCACCTTCCTGGTCAACACCCTGGCCGAGGTGGTGCGCGCTCGGCTGCGACATCGCTATCGGCGCCTGGGCGGCGCGCCATGATGTCCCATGACCTGACCCGGGGCGAGGGCCCCTGGCCCTGGCTGGCGGCAGGCAGCGTAGCGCTGTCGTTGCTGATGCTGGGCGCCCTGCTGGTGTTGCTGGCCGGGCGTGGCCTGGGCCATTTCTGGCCGGCGCCGGTGGCGCTGGTCGAGCTCGAGAATGGCCGCTGGCTGGCCGGCGAGGCGGTGAAGGAGGCGCGGCTGCCAGGGGCGGAGGGCAGCGGGACCCGTGGACGCGAGCGGCTCTATCGCACCGCCAATCGGGATCTGGACGATGGCATCTGGACCTGGGTGGCGCTGGAGACGATCGCCGACGTGGGCTACCCGGATGAGCTGGTGGTGCTGGAGCGTCGCCGCTGGGGGGATTTCATCGGCCGGCTGATGGCGGTGGAGCGCGACGGACGCCCGCTGGGTGAGGGGAAATCGGCCTGGACGGTGCTACAGGCGCGACTCGTCGAGCTGGAGGTACTGCGTGATGAACAGGCCAGGCTGCGCCGGAAGACGATCATGCCGCTGGCGGCACGACTGGCGACCGGCCCCGACGCCGAGGCGAGCCGTGACCTGGCCCGGGCCAATGCCCAACTGCGCGAGCTCCGGGCCGAGATGGGCCGTGATCGCCTGGTGCTGGAGAGTGCCGACGGGCGACGGCTGGAGCAGCCGCTGGTGGAGGTGGTGCGTGCCTGGCGGCCCAATGCCATGTCGCCGGTCGAGAAGCTCGCCGCCTGGGGACAGGGCGTCTGGCGCTTCCTCGCCGAGGGGCCGCGGGCGGCGAATACCGCCGGCGGCGTCTGGCCGGCGATCTTCGGCACCGTGCTGATGGTGCTGCTGATGTCGGTGCTGGTCACCCCCTTCGGCGTGCTGGCGGCGATCTATCTCAACGAGGTGGCGCACCAGGGACGCTTTACCCGGCTGGTCCGCATCGCCGTGCGCAACCTGGCCGGGGTGCCGTCGATCGTCTATGGTGTCTTCGGCCTGGGGGTATTCGTCCATGGCATCGGCGGTTCCCTGGACGCCTGGTTCTTCGAGGAGGCGCTGCCCTCGCCGACCTTTGGCACCGGGGGCCTGCTGTGGGCCTCGCTGACCCTGGCGCTGCTGACCCTGCCGGTGGTCATCGTGGCCACCGAGGAGGGGCTGGCGCGTATCCCCGACCAGCAGCGCGAGGGCGCCCTGGCCCTGGGGGCCACCCGCCTGGAGATGCTGACCCGGGTGGTGCTGCCCATGGCGACGCCGGCGATGCTCACCGGGTTGATCCTGGCGGTGGCCAGGGCCGCCGGTGAGGTGGCGCCCCTGATGCTGGTGGGGGTGGCCAAGCTGGCGCCCCAGGTACCGGTGGACGGTGACTTTCCCTTCCTGCATCTTGAAAGGAAGTTCATGCACCTGGGCTACCACATCTTCGACACGGCCTTCCATGGCGGCGATGTCCAGGCCGCCTTGCCACTGGTCTATGCCACGGCGCTGCTGCTGGTGCTGGTGATCCTGGTACTTAACCTGACTGCAATATTTCTGCGGCATCATCTGAAGGTGCGTCATGGAGCGCTGCCGCGTGTCTAATCATCGAGCGCCGTGGTGCCGGAAGGAGTGACCTCGATGTCCGTGCTTGTGCAGCCGCGATCGACCGGTTCCGGTCCGATCATCGACTTTCACCGCGAGGCAAGCTGCCTGGAGATCGAGGACCTGAGCCTCGCCTATGGCGACAAGCCGGCGCTGCGCGGCTTGACCCTGCGTGTGCCGCGGCATCGGGTGACGGCCTTCATCGGTCCCTCGGGCTGCGGCAAGTCGACCCTGCTGCGGGCACTCAATCGCCTCCATGACCTCAACGAGGAGGTCAGCCACGAGGGGAAGGTGCTGCTCGAGGGGCGTGACATCCACGACCCGGAGGTGGCCGTGGCCGAGCTGCGGCGGCGGGTGGGCATGGTGTTCCAGGTGCCCAACCCCTTCCCGATGTCGATCTACGACAACGTGGCCTTCGGCCTGCGCCTGCTGGGGGGCATGCGCCGGCGCCAGATGGACGACGTGGTCGAGTGGGCGCTGACCTCGGCGGCACTCTGGCACGAGGTGAAGGATCGCCTGAGGGCCTCGGCCTGGTCGCTTTCCGGCGGCCAGCAGCAGCGCCTGGTGATCGCCCGGACCCTGGCGGTCAGGCCCGAGGTGCTGCTGCTCGACGAGCCGGCCTCGGCCCTGGACCCCATCTCGACCTTGAAGATCGAGGAGCTGATCCGCAACCTGAAGTCACAGCTGACCCTGGTGCTGGTCACCCACAACATGCAGCAGGCCGCGCGGGTCTCCGACTACACCGCCTTCCTGCAGGAGGGGGAACTGGTGGAGTACGGCCCCACCGATACCCTGTTCACCAATCCGCGCCTGCGGCGTACCGAGAACTACATTACCGGGCGCATGGCCTGACGCCCTGCCCCCGAGGAGAGTCCCATGGACATCACCAGCGATACCCACAGCCAGCATATCTCCCGGCAGTTCAACCAGGAGCTCGAGGAACTCAAGACCCACCTGATGGCCATGGGCGGTCTGGTCGAGAAGCAGGTCCAGGATGCGGTCACCGCCCTGCTCGACGGCGATACCCGCCTGGCCGAGCGGGTGGTCGACAACGACAATCAGGTCAACGAGATGCAGATTCGCCTCGACGAGGAGTGCACCCGGGTGCTGGCCCGCCGTCAGCCGGCGGCGTCCGACCTGCGCCTGGTGCTGGCGGTGATCCGCGCCGCCTCGGACCTCGAGCGCATCGGCGACGAGGCCAGCAAGATCGCCCGCAACGCCATCGGCTTGGTGGAAGCCGACAACGGCTCCCGCGGCTTCGTCGAGGTGAGGCTGATCAGCGAGCATGTGCGCAAGATGGTGCGTGACGCCCTGACGTCCTTCGCCCGTTTCGATACCGAGCTGGCCCTCCAGGTGGTCCACGAGGACGAGCAGGTGGACAGCGAGTACCAGAGTGCCATGCGCTCGCTGATGACCTTCATGATGGAGGATGCCCGGGTGATCTCGCCGGTGCTCAGCGTGATGTGGATCCTGCGGGCCCTGGAGCGCATCGGCGACCATGCCAACAACCTGGCCGAGTACGTGGTCTACCTGGTCAAGGGGCTCGACATCCGTCACACCGACCCGGACGAGCTCGACGAGCAGTCGCTGACCGGCAAGGGTTGACCGGCAGGCCGGTTTGGCCGTCAATGACGCGGGCCACCGCCCCCGGCGGTGGCCTGCCGTGTTGTTGAGTGCGCTGCTGCCTGCGAGGACCCCTCATGCTCGATGCCTTCTCGGCCCTTTCCCGCGGTACCCGCCTGGTCTATGGCCGCGGCCTGCGCCGCTACGTCTTCGTGCCCATCGCCGTCAACCTGCTGGTCTATGCGGCCATGCTGCATTACGTGCTGGCCAACTTCGGGGCCTGGCTCGACGGCTGGATGGCCATGGTGCCGGGGTGGCTCACCTGGCTCTCCTGGCTGATCTGGCCGCTGTTCGTGATCAGCCTGGTGCTGATCGTGTTCTTCACCTTCACCCTGGTGACCCACCTGATCGCCGCGCCCTTCTACGGCTTCCTGGCGGCGAAGGTCGAGGTGGTCGCCACCGGCCGGCCGCCGCTGGACGACCGTGGCCTGCTCCGGACCGCGGTGGACGCCCTGGGCCGCGAGCTGGTCAAGCTGGCCTACATCCTGCCGCGGATGGCGCTGCTGTTCGTGATCAGTTGGATCCCGCTGCTCAACCTGGTCGCCCCCTTGCTGTGGTTGGCCTTCTCGGCCTGGATCATGGCCATCACCTACCTCGACTATCCCATGGACAACAACAAGGTGAGCTTCGCCGACATGCGCCGCCGTCTCGCCGCCCGCTGGTGGCCGACGCTGAACTACGGCGGCTGGGTGACCCTGATCACCTGGATCCCGCTGGCCAACCTCTTCCTGCTGCCCGGCGCCGTGGCCGGCGCGGTGCTGATGTGGGAGCGGCACTACCGCGGCCTGGAGTCGGTCCCCGCCCCGCGCTGACCGGGCCAGGGGGGCGGCTGCTATGCTGTAGGCGACGATGTTCGCCCCTTACCCCTTCTTTCCCTCATGCAGCCGACAAGGAAACCGCTACATGCCGCTTCGTGCTTCCCTGATGTTCGCCGCCGGCCTGGTGTTCTCCGCCACCGCCCTGGCCCACGACTACCCGCTGGACGATGTGCGGGTCAGCCATCCCTTCGCCACCCCGGCCCCGCCCAGCGTGCCCCACGCCGCGGCCTACGTGGACATCCGCGTCGACGGCAGCGAGCCCGCCGTGCTGGTGGGGGCCCGCAGCCCGGCGAGCGAGACGGTCGAACTGCACGACATGGCCATGGACGACGGCGTGATGCAGATGCGCCGGGTCGAACGGATCGATATCCCCGCCGGCACCCTCCAGACCATGCGTCCCGGCGGTGGCTACCACCTGATGTTGTTTGACCTCGTCGCCCCCCTCAACGACGGCGATCGCTTCCCCCTGACCCTGGAGTTCGCCGAGCGCGGCGAGATCGAGGTGGAGGTCTGGGTACAGAGCGCCGGGGAGGGCAGCGAGGACGCCGCGGATCACCATCATTGAGGCGGATCTGCCCCGCGGCGAGACGCCGCGGGGCAGGGAAGCTCGATGGCCCAGGGGTCAGGGCAGCTTGTCGATCTCGATGCCGGTGGCCGCGGTGACGGCCGGTAGCGGTGACAGCAACAGGCTGGCCACGTAGTAGATGACCGCCCCGAGGATCGAGCCGGTGAACCAGCCGTAGTCGTAGAACCAGTACAGGGTGCCGGTGGTCAGCGACAAAAGGGTCAGCGTCACCGGAATGCCGAAGGCGATGAAGCCAGCGACATTGACGGCCGGGTAGGCCTGCCCATCCCGATACAGGCTCGGCACGTCGAGCTGCTGGCGCTTGATCAGGAAATAGTCCACCGCCATGATCCCGGCGATCGGCCCCAGCAGGCTGGAATACCCCAGTAGCCAATTGGAATACATGCTTTCCAGCGAGACGCCGGAGGCGATGATGCCGGCCTTCTGGAGCAGGTCGTAGCCCATCAGCAGCACCCCCACCAGGCCGGTGATCAGCACCCCACGGGTGTGGTCGACCAGCTTCGGCGCCACGTTCTGGAAATCGTTGGTCGGCGAGACGATATTGGCCGCCGTGTTGGTGGACAGGGTCGCCACGATGATCAGGACCATGGCGATGCTCACCCAGAACGGATTGTCGATCATGCCGATCAGGTTGACCGGGTCGGCGACGGTCTGGCCCACCAGCGACGCCGAGGCGGCGGTCATCACCACCCCCAGGGCGGCGAAGAAGAACATGGTCAGCGGCAGGCCCAGTACCTGGCCGACGATCTGGTCCTTCTGGCTTCGGGCGAAGCGGCTGAAATCGGGAATGTTCAGCGACAGCGTGGCCCAGAAACCGACCATGGCGGTCAGCCCGGCGAAGAAATAGCCATAGACCGGCGCCCCCTCGGGGCGTGATGGTGGCTGCGCCAACAGCTCGGTCATCGACATGTGCGGCCAGGCCCAGAACATCAAGCCGACACCCACCGCCAGCAGCAGCGGGGCCGCCAGCGTCTCCAGCCACTTGATCGATTCGGCGCCGCGAATCACCACGTAGAGGTTCATGGCCCCGAAGACGAAGAAGCCGATCACTTCGCCGACGCCCCCCAGCGCCCGCCAGGGGGGGAAGATCGCCGAGAGCAGCAGGTGAATGGCCAGGCCCCCGAACATGGTCTGTACGCCGAACCAGCCGCAGCCGACCAGCGCCCGGATCAGGCACGGCACATTCGAGCCGAGGATGCCGAACGACGAGCGCAGCACCACCGGAAAGGGGATGCCGAACCTGGTGCCGGGAAAGGCATTGAGGGTCAGGGGGATCAGCACGATCACGTTGGCGAGCAGGATCGCGAACAGCGCCTCGCCCACGCTGAGGCCGAAGTAGGCGGTCAGCACCCCGCCCAGGGTATAGGTCGGCACACAGATCGACATTCCCACCCACAGGGCGGCAATGTTCCATTTCGACCAGGTGCGTTCATGCGCCTTGGTCGGGGCGATATCGGCATTGAAGCGCGGGCTGTCGCGGATGTCATCGCCCTCCTCGAGCTCGATCAGGCCTTGCTTGTCCAACATCTTCGATGACTTGGCGGTCATTGTTGTTCTCCTCGTCACTGGATGATTTCACCATGCCTGGCTGGCGACCGTGCCAAACGCGAGGCAATAAGCGTGCCCAATTGCTGCCAAGGCGAAGCCAGGGCGTCACGGTACCCTTCGCTCTTCCTTCGGGCATGGGCAGCAACTCGATGATTTCCAGAAAAAACTGACGATATCGACAGCAATTTAGAAGGCCGTAAGGCCTCCATGACGGTTCCCGATACCGTGGATGTTTTCACGCTTCATGACAGGCTAGTCAGTTTTCATCATGGTTCAAGATCTGTTAGCCGTCTAAGTAAAACCGCCGGTTATTTTGTTTAACTATATGTTTTTATTTTGATTTATGGAGCATTTGACAGGGCTTCATGCTGGTGCAGCCGCTCACCCGCTTGGTGAAGGGGACCGCAGAAATCCAGAATTTATCTTTTAATACAATGGCTTGAAGTAAAGTATAGCGAAAGGAAAAAAATGACTTGCAGGAGTCCCCGGCAAGGGTCTAGTTTCAAAAAGCTGTCTCACTAGACAGCTTTTTTTAGCCCAGCCGTTCCATCAGGGGTTCGTGAGGTCCACCTTCCGGTCCTCATGGGTCCGACAACAACTACGATTCGGGTGAGTCACCATGCAGAAGATGAAAATCGGCCTGATCCAGATGGGTCTCAAGGCCAGTACCGACCTTGAGCCGGAGGCGATTCGCGATGCCATGAACGAGGCCCACCTGCCGCTGATCCAGCGGGCCGCCGATGCCGGTGTACAGGTGCTGTGCTTCCAGGAAGTCTTCAACCAGCCCTATTTCTGTCCCAGCCAGGACCCCAAGTGGTACGCCGCCGCCGAGCGCGTGCCCGAGGGCCCGACCTGCCGGATGATGCAAAAGCTCGCCGCCGAGCACCGCATGGTAATGATCGTGCCGATCTACGAGGAGACGGTGACCGGCGTCTACTACAACACCGCCGCGGTGTTCGATGCCGACGGCAGCTACCTGGGCAAGTACCACAAGACCCATATCCCCCAGGTCGCCGGCTTCTGGGAGAAGTTCTACTTCAAGCCCGGCAGGTCCGAGTGGCCGGTATTCGACACCGCCTACGGCAAGCTCGGCGTCTATATCTGCTACGACCGCCACTTCCCCGAGGGCTGGCGTGCCCTGGCCCTCAACGGTGCCGAGGTGATCTTCAACCCCTCGGCGACGGTGGCAGGGCTCTCCCAATACCTGTGGGAACTCGAACAGCCCGCCTCGGCCGCCGCCAACGGCTGCTTCATCGCCGCCATCAACCGCGTCGGCACCGAGGCCCCCTGGAACATCGGCGAATTCTACGGCTCGAGCTACATCGTCAATCCCCGCGGCCAGATCGAGGCCCAGGCCAGCGACAAGGACGACGAACTGCTGATTCACGAGATCGACCTCGAGATGGTCCGCGAGGTGCGCAACAACTGGCAGTTCTTCCGCGACCGACGGCCGGAGGCCTATGCGCGCCTGACCGACGGGGAATGACTCGACGGCTAGTACCTCAACCTCAACGACAATCGAGCGAGAACCACCATGACCCTCTTGATTCGCGGTGGCACCGTGGTCACCGATAGCGACACCTACCGCGCCGATATCCTCTGCGACGACGGCAAGATCCAGGCCATCGGCGCCGACCTCGACACCCCGGCAGGCTGCGAGGTGATCGACGCCGGCGGCATGTATGTGATGCCCGGCGGCATCGACCCCCACACCCATATGCAGCTGCCGTTCATGGGCACCGTGGCCAGCGAGGACTTCTATACCGGCACCGCCGCCGCCCTGGCCGGCGGCACCACCTCGATCATCGACTTCGTGATCCCGAGCCCCGGGCAGTCGCTGCTGGAGGCCTTCGAGACCTGGCAGGGCTGGGCCGAGAAGGCTGCCGCCGACTTCGCCTTCCACGTCGCCATCACCTGGTGGGACGACAGCGTCAGGGAGGAGATGGGCACCCTGGTACGCGAGCACGGCGTCAACAGCTTCAAGCACTTCATGGCCTACAAGGGCGCGATCATGGCCACCGACGACATCCTGGTGGAGAGCTTCTCGCGCTGTCTGGAACTCGGCGCGGTGCCCACCGTGCATGCCGAGAACGGCGAGCTGGTCTACCACATGCAGCAGAAGCTGCTGGCCGAGGGGATGACCGGGCCGGAGGCGCACCCCCTGTCGCGCCCGCCCCAGGTCGAGGGCGAGGCCGCCAGCCGGGCGATCCGTATCGCCAGCACGCTGGGCGCGCCGATCTACCTGGTACACGTCTCGACCCGGGACGCCGTCGACGAGATCGCCTATGCCCGCCAGCAGGGCCACCCGGTCTACGGCGAGTGCCTGGCCGGCCACCTGGTGCTCGACGACAGCGTCTATCTCGACACCGACTGGGGGCGCGCCGCGGCGCATGTGATGAGCCCGCCGTTCCGGCCCAAGGGCCACCAGGAGGCGCTGTGGCACGGCCTGCAGTCCGGCAACCTGCAGACCACCGCCACCGATCACTGCTGCTTCTGCGCCGAGCAGAAGGCCGCCGGACGCGAGGACTTCACCAGGATCCCCAACGGGACTGCCGGGGTCGAGGATCGCATGGCGGTGCTGTGGGAGGAGGGCGTGAACGGCGGCAAGCTGTCGATGCAGGAGTTCGTCGCCCTGACCTCCACCAACACCGCCAGGATCTTCAACCTCTACCCGCGCAAGGGGGCGGTGCAGGTGGGCGCCGACGCCGACCTGGTGGTATGGGACCCCGCGGGAACCCGCACCATCTCGGCCGAGACCCACCACCAGAACGTCGACTTCAACATCTTCGAGGGCAAGACGGTGCGCGGCATTCCGCGCCACACCGTCAGCCAGGGCAAGTGGGTGTGGCGCGACGGTGAGCTGCGCGCCGAGCGTGGCGCGGGTCGCTACCTCGAGCGTCCGGCCTACCCGGGGGTGTATGAACTGCTCGAACGCCGCGCCGAGCTCAATGCGCCCAAGCCGGTGACACGCCCCTAGACGCATAGCCGGCCCCTGACAGGCCCACAACAACAACGAGGTAACCACCGTGAATCACGACCTGACCCATCTGCCCCGGGTCGGCGATGCTCTCGCCGATCGCCCGGGTATGTCACCCCAGGCGCTGGATGACAATTTCAGCGACCTGCATCCACCGCTGACCCAGCGCCAGGCAATCATCGAGAGTGAGCGCTGCCTGTACTGCTACGACGCCCCCTGCATCGAGGCCTGCCCGTCGGACATCGATATCCCGCGCTTCATCCGCCAGATCAGCGAGCACAATATCAATGGCGCCGCACACACCATCCTCGAGCAGAACATCCTCGGCGGCAGCTGCGCCCGGGTCTGTCCCACCGAGATCCTCTGCGAGCGGAGCTGCGTGCGCAACCATGACGCCGAGTGCCAACCGGTACTGATCGGCCTGCTGCAGCGCCACGCCACCGACCATATGCAGTTCGACGCGCATCCGTTCGAGCGCGCCGCCGACAGCGGCCGCCATGTGGCGGTGGTCGGTGCCGGCCCGGCAGGCCTGGCCTGTGCCCACCGACTGGCGATGTTCGGCCACCGGGTGACCATCTTCGAGGCCGAGGCCAAGCCCGGTGGCCTCAACGAGTACGGCATCGCCCGCTACAAGATGACCGATGACTTCGCCCGCAAGGAGGTGGAATTCCTGCTCGAGATCGGTGGCATCGAGATCCGTCATGGTCAACGGCTGGGCCATAACCTGAGCCTGGCGCGACTGCACACCGACTACGACAGCGTGTTTCTGGGCCTCGGCCTGGGCACCAGCCGTCGGCTGGGGCTGACCGGCGAGGAGGCCCCGGGCCTTGCGCCGGCGGTGGATTATATCAAGGAGTTGCGCCAGGCCGACGACCTGACCCGGCTGCCACTGGCCCGGCGCTGCGTGGTGATCGGTGCCGGCAACACCGCCATCGACATGGCGACGCAGATGGCCCGGTTGGGTGCCGACGAGGTGGCCCTGGTCTATCGCCGCGGTGTGGAGGCCATGTCGGCCACTGGCCACGAGCAGGAGATCGCCAGGGCCAACGGGGTGCGCATGGTGACCTGGGCGAAGCCAGTGGAAGTGCTGCTCGACGCCGGGGGGCGCGTGGCCGGCATGCGCTTCGAGAAGACCCGCGCCGCCGATGGACGGCTGGTCGGTACCGGCGAGACCTTCGAGGTCGCCGCCGACGCCGTGTTCAGGGCCATCGGCCAGGGCTTCGACGGCGACAGCCTCAGCGACCCGGCGGCCGGCGAGCTGGCCCGCGACGGCGAGCGCATCCGGGTCGACGAGGCGTTTCGCACTTCGCTGCCGGGGGTCTATGCCGGCGGCGACTGCGTGGCCCCCGGCCAGGACCTCACCGTTCAGGCCGTGCAGCACGGCAAGCTCGCCGCCCATGCCATCCACCAGGATCTCTTGGCCAAGCAGGAGGCCGCATGACGACTCTTCCCCAAGGGCCCGACACCGGGCTCGTCAATGGCGTCGATCTTTCCATCGACTTCGTCGGTATCAAGGCCCCCAACCCCTTCTGGCTGGCCTCGGCACCCCCCACCGACAAGGCCTACAACGTGGTGCGCGCCTATGAGGCGGGCTGGGGCGGCGTGGTGTGGAAGACCCTCGGCGAGGATCCGCCCGCGGTCAACGTCTCGTCGCGCTACTCGGCGCACTTCGGCAGGAACCGCGAGGTGCTCGGCTTCAACAACATCGAGCTGATCACCGACCGTTCGCTCGCGGTCAACCTGCGCGAGATCACCGCGGTCAAGCAGGCGTGGCCGGACCGCGCGCTGATCGTGTCGATCATGGTCCCGTGTGAAGAGGCCGCGTGGCAGCATATCCTGCCGCTGGTGGAGGCCACCGGGGCCGACGGCATCGAGCTCAACCTGGGCTGTCCCCACGGCATGCCCGAGCGTGGCATGGGCGCCGCGGTGGGCCAGAATCCCGACCTGATCGAGCAGGTCGCCCGCTGGTGCAAGCAGTATTACGCCAAGCCGGTGATCGTCAAGCTGACCCCCAACATCACCGACATTCGTGTGGCCGCCCAGGCCGCCCTGCGCGGCGGGGCCGATGCGGTGTCGCTGATCAATACCATCAACTCGATCACCAGCCTCGACCTCGACGCCATGGTCGCCAGGCCCACCGTGGGCGGCCAGAGCACCCACGGCGGCTACTGCGGCAGCGCGGTCAAGCCCATCGCGCTGAACATGGTCGCCGAGATCGCCCGCGATGCCCCCACCCGCGACCTGCCGATCTCGGGCATCGGCGGCATCTCCAACTGGCGCGATGCCGCGGAGTTCGTGGCGCTCGGCGCCGGCAGCGTGCAGGTGTGCACCGCCGCCATGCTGCACGGCTTTCGCATCGTCGAGGAGATGAAGGACGGGCTGTCGCGCTGGATGGCCGAGAAGGGCTACCGCTCGATCGAGGCGTTCTCCGGCAGGGCGGTGGCCAACACCACCGACTGGAAGCACCTCGACATGAACTTCCAGACCATCGCCCACATCGACCAGGACACGTGCATCCAGTGCGGTCGCTGCTACATCGCCTGCGAGGACACCTCGCACCAGTCGATCGCCAAGCTGGTCGACGCCGGCGGGGCACGGCGCTACGAGGTGATCGAGGAGGAGTGCGTGGGCTGCAACCTGTGCCAGATCACCTGCCCGGTGCAGGACTGCATCACCATGCTGCCCCAGGAAACCGGCAAGCCCTACCTGAGCTGGGATCAGGACCCGCGCAATCCCTTCCGCCAGGCCGGCTGACGACACCGGATCTCGTCGCCCAGCAGCCTGTCGGACTTGACCGATCGTCGCGAGAAATACGGATTTCGAGTCAAGTTTATCGATCTGATGAGGCGAATAGCGAGCTATTTAACGAATCAGCTGCTAGGGGGTCAGGCCGATACCGCGCAGTATCACCGAGATCACCGACTGGACCGCCTTCTCGAACTGCATGTCATCGAGGGGGCGGTCGTCGTTGAGCAGGGCGATCTGGTGATCGAAGTCGGCGTAGTGCTGGGTCGAGGCCCAGATCATGTAGAGCAGATGGGAGGGCTCCACCGGCAGGATCGCGCCCGCCTCGATCCACTCGCGGATCTTGGCTTCCTTGAGCTTGGCCCACTCGTAGAGGTTGTCGCGCAGGTGCTCCTGCAGGATCGGGGCACCCTGCATCACCTCTGCCGCCCACACCTTGGAGCCGTGGGCGCGATTGCGGGAGTGCATCATCTTGGCGCGGATATAGGTCGAGAGCACGATGCGTGGGTCGTCGTAGAGTTCAAAGCACAGCGCATCCTGCTTCCAGACCTCCAGCAGCTCCAGCAGCACCTCGCGATAGAGCACTTCCTTGGTGGCGAAGTAGTAGTGCACGTTGGATTTGGGAAGTTCGGCCAGTCTGGCGATATCGCCCATCGAGGCCCCGGCGTAGCCTCTCTCGGCGAAGACGCGCTCGGCGGCAAGCAAGATTTTCCCCCGATTGTGGCGCCTTATTTCATCCTGTTTTCTTGCCATCTGGGGGGTACCTTGCAGCCATCCCGTGTTTCTCTGGCGATCCGCTCCGATCGCCTACGCATGGCAAACCATGTGCTCTTTCGGAAAATCGATAAAAAACAAGCCTATACTCGGATCATACACAAGTAGGCACCACAGCGACAGCGGGGGCGTCTACTGCCCTGGATCATACGAACCGCACGTACTTTCAGCGTTGAACGGGTGGGGAACGATGGGCATCGACTGCGTTCCCCGCCTCGCTGTCACGCCAGCGCGTCCAACGTGGTGGCCACGGCATCGAAGAGCCGCCGCCCGCGGTCGTCGATGAAGTAGCGGCCCTCGGCGCCGGTGATCACCCGCGGATGGGCTTGGAAGTCACGGTTGGCGCTGAACGGCATCCAGTAGTGGCGGTTGAGCGAGGATCGGCTCGCCCGGGACGCCATCGAGGCATCCTGGGTGGATGATGGCTGGCTCAATATGCTCACTTGCTAGATTACAGGTACTTCACCAAACCGGTGGTGCCGCCATGCGGCACCACGGTCGCGCTCATATGGTTCATCCAGCACAGCAGGACAACTGCTTGACATCCTTGGTGAAGGTCTGGGCACAGAGCTTGAGGCCTTCCACCATGGTCAGGTAGGGAAACAGCTCATCGCCGATGGCCTGCACGGTCATGCGGGCGCGCAGCGCCATCACTGCGGTCTGGATCAGCTCACCGGCTTCCCCCGCCACCGCCTGGACGCCCAGCAACCGCCCCGAGTCGCGTTCGGCCACCATCTTGATGAAACCACCGGTGTCGAAATTCACCAGCGCACGCGGCACGTTCTCCAGATCGAGCACGCGGGTCTCCACGCTGAAGCCCTGCTTGAGTGCCTCGGCCTCCGTCAGGCCGACGGTGGCCACCTGGGGGTCGGTGAAGATCACCGCCGGCATGGCACTGAGGTCCAGGGTGGCCTCGCCGCCGGTCATGTTGACGGCGGCTCGGCTGCCCCCGGCGGCGGCGACGTAGACATACTCCGGCTGATCGGTGCAGTCACCGGCGGCATAGAGTCCCGGCACCGTGGTTTGCAGATGCTCATTCACCAGAATCGCGCCACGCGCGGTTTCCACGCCGATGCCCGCCAGGTTCAGCGCCTCGGTGTTGGGTGTCCGTCCGGTGGCCACCAGCAGTTGATCCGCCCGCAAGGTGCCGGCGTTGGTGTCGACACTGAATTCATTGTCGGTATTGTCGGTGTAGTCCACGCGGCTCGCCTGGGTCTGCTTGAGTACCTCGATGCCCTCGCGGCGAAACGCCGCCTCCACCGCGTCCCCCACCGTCGGGTCTTCCCGAGACAACAGGCGGCTGCGGGCCAGCAGGGTGACCCGGCTGCCCAGCCGGGCGAAGGCCTGGGCCAGTTCCAGGGCCACCACCGAGGCCCCGATCACGATCAGCCGCTCGGGAAGGGTGTCCAGGGCCAGCGCGCTGGTGGAGGTCAAGTACGGGGTGTCGGCCAGCCCCGGCACCGGCGGTTCTGCCGGACGGGCGCCGGTGCCGATGAAGGCGCGATCGAAGCGGACGGTCTGCTCGCCGCCTTCCTTCAACTTGACCGTCAGATGCTGGGCATCGACGAACCGGGCCTCGCCATGCAGGACCGTGATGGCCGGGTGGTCGCGCAGAATCCCCTCGTACTTGGCATCACGCAGTTCCTCGACACGCCCCTGCTGTTGCCTGAGCAGCTGCGCCCGGTCCACCACCGGCGTCTGGGCGCTCAGGCCTGCATCGAAGGGACTTGCCGTGCGCAAGTGGGCAATATGGGCGGCGCGAATCATGATCTTCGAGGGCACACAGCCGGTATTGACGCAGGTGCCGCCGAGGGTCCCGCGTTCGATCAGGGTGATGCGGGCGCCGCGTTCGGCGGCTTTGAGGGCCGCCGCCATGGCGGCGCTGCCGCTGCCGATGACCGCGATGTGCAGCTTCTTGACGTCACTCATGGGGGGTATTCCTTGATTTGCTGGAGCTGTTGGCACAACGGGCGTCGTACTGCTTTTTGCGCCAAATCGCATAGAGGGTCAGGCCGATGAAAAAGGCCAGGGCCGGCAGTAGCACATAGTCGAGATAGCCGGTCAGAGCCGCCAGGCCCACCGTGCCGAGCAGGATCACCAGGATCGGCGTAAAGCAGCACAGCGCCACCAGGACGGTGCCAATCACGCTCACGCGCAGTAGGGTTTTCGGGTTCTTCATGGTCACTCCTGATCCGCTTCCGCTGTTGTCATGGGGAACCTCCTCTCAATAGAACCACGGCAAGGTGTAGGGAAAGACGAGCGCGGTCAGTACCAGTAGCGACACGATCCAGAACATGACCTTGTAGCCCGTCCTGACGCGTGGCACGGCACAAAGCTCACCCGGCTGGCACTTTTCCACTGGCCGGAAGATCCGTCGCCAGGCGAAGAACAGTGCCACCAGCGCCACGCCAATGAAGAGCGGGCGATACGGTTCCAGGGCAGCAAGGTTGCCGATCCAGGCGCCGGAAACGCCCAGCATGATCAGCACCAGCGGGCCGAGACAGCAGGCCGAGGCCAGGAGGGCCGCGATCCCTCCGGCGGCCAAGGGGCCCCGCCCCGATTTCGATGTTGACATTGCGCTTGCACCTTTCATGACCTTGTTCACTGAGATAAGGTTACTTCCGTAGTCAGATACGGAGTCAAGGCGCATGCAGAATGAATTGAACTCTCTGACCATCGGCGGCCTGGCCAAGGCGGCTAACGTGCATGTCGAGACAATCCGGTATTACCAGCGTCGGGGGCTACTGCCGGAGCCAGCCCGGCCCTACGGCAGTATCCGCCGTTACGGTACCGCCGAGGTGTCGCGCCTGACCTTCGTGAAAACCGCGCAGCGGTTGGGCTTCAGCCTCAACGAGGTGGCCGAGTTGCTGCGCCTGGAGGATGGCACCCATTGCCAGGAAGCCAGCACCCTGGCCGAGCACAAGTTGGAGGATGTGCGAAAGAAGATCGAAGGTCTCCAGCGTATCGAGCAGGTGCTGGACGAGATGGTACACCGCTGCCACAGAGAGGAAGGCAACATCACCTGCCCACTGATTGCGTCATTGCATGAAGGTCTCGGCGAGGCGGGGGATCCAAGGGCGTAACCCATCGGCAGTGAGTCGATAAACGACTCAGCCAGAGATCCTGGCCTCTTTCGCTACCGAGGTCAGAATCACCAACGCCTTCACCGAAGCCATTAACCGCCTGGCCAAGGATAAGAACCGTGAAGCCGGGGCTACTCATTCGAGGGGATACGAGCCCGGATGCTTTACACCCTTTGACGTCTGGAAATCCATGCGCGAAAGGCTCAGGCCGAGGCGACGGACTCGGGCGCGGCCAGGCGGGCGGCTGGATAGACACAGCGGAACCGTGCGCCCCGGCCGGGACGGGACTCGATCTCCAGGCGGGCGTCGTGGCGCAGCAGCACGTGCTTGACGATGGCCAGGCCCAGGCCGGTACCGCCGGTGGCGGCGCTGCGCCCCTTGTCGACCCGGTAGAAGCGCTCGGTGAGCCGGGGGATGTGCACGGGGTCGATGCCGTCGCCGTCGTCCTCCACCTCCACGCAGGCGCCCTGGGGATGGGGCTTCCAGCGCAGGGTGACCTGGCAACCCTGGGGGGTGTAGCGCACGGCGTTGAAGGCGAGGTTGGAGATCGCGCTGCGGATCTCCTGCTCGCTGCCGATCAGCCGCCGGGCTTCCTCGACCTCCACCGTGATCCGCTGGCGCCCGGCGGAGAGCGCCTCGGCATCGCGGCGCACGCTCTCCAGCAGTGCGTCCATGGCCAGCGGCGTGTGGTCGTCGCCCCCCTGGTCGATCTCCAGCCGCGAGAGCAGCAGCAGGTCGTTGACCAGGTTCTGCATGCGCGTGGTCTGCTCCTGCATCTGGGAAAGACCGCGGGCGAAACGCGGCGGCAACCGGTCGGCGCCGTTCTCGGCAACGTAGCTCGAAAAGGTCTCCAGGTAGCCGGCCAGCACGGTCAGCGGCGTGCGCAGCTCATGGGAGACGTTGGCCACGAAGTCGCGGCGCATCTGTTCCAGGCGATGCAGGCGGGTGATGTCGCGGGCCATCAGCAGGCGCTCGTCGTCACCGTAGAGGGTGATCTGGAACTGCAGGATCAGCCGCTCGTCGATGGGCGAGGGCAGGGTCAGGGGGTCGCGGTAGTCGCGGGCATTGAAGTAGGCGACGAAGCGCGGGTCGCGGATCAGGTTGGTGACGTGCTGCCCGCGGTCGTGGGCGGCCTGCAGGCCGAGCATCCGCGCGGCAGCGCTGTTCCACCACTCCAGGTCGCCGTGGCGGTCGAGCATCACCACGCTGTCGCGCATCGCCTCGGAGGATTCCTGGATGCGCTTGAGGGTGCTGCGCAGCCGGCTCTGGGTGAGGCGCTGGCCCTTCTGGTAGCGGTAGAGGCGGTCGAACAGCTCGCCCCACAGGCCACCGGCGGCGGGGGGCTCGGCCTGGGGATTGTGGGTCAGCCAGGCGTGCAGGGCATGCAGTCGGCGCAGGTGGTGGAGCAGGCAGAGGGCCAGGCCGACGGCGAGACCGAGCCCGGGGGCCGAGAGCGGCCAGCCTGCCAGGGCGCCGAGGCCGGCGAGCAGGCCCAGGCGCCAGAGTTCACGGCTCCAGAGGCGCACGTCAACCCTTGGCGGAGAACCGGTAGCCGGTGCCACGCACGGTCTGGATCAGGTGCTGATGGGTGTCGCCCAGTGCCTTGCGCAGGCGGCGGATATGCACGTCCACGGTACGCTCCTCGACATAGACATTGCCGCCCCATACCTGGTCGAGCAGCTGACCGCGAGTATAGGCGCGCTCCTGGTGGGTCATGAAGAACTGCAGCAGGCGATACTCGGTGGGGCCCATCTCCACCGCATGGCCGCGGGAGCTGACCCGGTGGCTGACCGGGTCGAGCAGCAGCCCCTCGACCTCCACCGGCTCCTCCACGCCCCGCGGCGTGGTGCGACGCAGCACGGCCTTGAGGCGTGCCACCAGTTCCCGCGGCGAGAAGGGCTTGGTGATGTAGTCGTCGGCGCCGGCCTCGAGCCCCTGGATCTTGTTGTCCTCCTCGCCCTTGGCGGTGAGCATGATGATCGGCAACTCGGCGGTGGCCTCCTCGCGCTTGAGGCGCCGGGCCAGCTCGATGCCGCTGGTACCGGGCATCATCCAGTCGAGCAGCACCAGGTCGGGCTGGCGGTCCACCACCATGGCGTGGGCATCCTGGGCATTGTCCGCCTCGAGGACGCGATAGTCGGCCATCTCCAGCGCCACGGCGATCATCTCGCGGATCGACGCTTCATCATCGACGATCAGAACGGTCTTGGCGGTCATCGCGGGGCCTCGTGGTCAATGACGGTCGATGACGATGACATCATGCCATGATGACAGTTGGATGACAGCGCCGCCATGGCCCCTCCAGCCACAGGGCTATTTGTCCCCGACGCCCCGTACGTTGGTAACTGTGATTGCCCTGCCCTCAGCCGGCGGTGGGCCAGAGGCTGAGCGCGATACCGGCGAAGACCACCAGGCCCGACCAGTGATTGTTGAGGAAGGCCTGGAAGCAGCGGTCGCGTTCCCGGTGGCGGATCAGGAACTGCTGGTGGACGAAGGTCGCCGCCATGGTCGCCAGCCCGAGCCAGAAGAAGCCGCCCAGGGCCAGGCGGGCGCCGGCCCAGGCCAGCAGGACGAGGGTCAGCCCCTGCAGCAGGCCGATCATCAGCCGGTCGGCGCGGCCGAACAGCACGGCGGTGGACTTGATGCCGATCTTCAGGTCGTCGTCGCGGTCGACCATGGCGTATTCGGTGTCGTAGGCCACCGTCCAGGCCACGTTGGCGGCGAACAGTAGCCAGGCCTCGGCCGGCACCGTCCCCAGTACCGCGCCGAAGGCCATGGGAATCGCCCAGGAGAAGGCGGCCCCCAGGAACAGCTGGGGCAGGTGGGTGTAGCGCTTCATGAAGGGGTAGATGAAGGCCAGCACCACCCCCACCAGCGACAGCATCACCGTGAACAGGTTGGTGAACCACACCAGCACGAAGGCCGCCGTCACCAGGACCAGGAACAGCGCCTGGGCCTCGCCCTCGCTGATCCGTCCCGTGGCCAGGGGACGGTTCCTCGTGCGCTTGACGTGGCCATCGAAGTTCCGGTCGGCATAGTCGTTGACCACGCAGCCGGCGGCGCGCATCAGGTAGACCCCGGCGACGAAGATCAGCAGCACATCGCGGCCGGGCACGCCCTCGGCGGCGAACCACAGGGCCCAGAGGGTGGGCCACATCAGCAGCCAGGTGCCGATGGGGCGGTCGAGGCGCGTCAGGTGCAGGAAGTCGGGCACTCGGGCCAGGCCCTTGGGGCGCATCAGGGATCGGTCCATCTCGTCCTCGTGATATCCGGTTTGGCTGCCCGGGAGCCTAGCGCGAAGGCAGCCCCAGGTCATCCGCCATGCGATCGAGAAAGAACTCCTGCACCAGCACCGCGAAGTGCCCGTGGCGGAACACCGAGCGTCGCCCCCAGGGGCCGCCGTCCGGGTGGAAGGGCGGCGGTGAGGCGGTGACCTCGATGGGGCTGCGTTCGAGATCCGGCAGGCGGAACAGCCAGCTGCCCAGCGAGCGCTCGCCGAGCCGGTCGAGGCGCTGGCCACGCAGCCGGGCCAGCGGCGCCACCGACCGGGCCACCACCCAGGGGCGCCCGTCGAGGCAGAGCGCGACCTCCCGGCGCCAGGCGTGTCGGGGGAAGGGGATACCCAGTGCCCGGGCCTCGTCGCGTCGGGGCCGAATCAGCCGCTGGTCGAGCAGCCGGACCCGGAAGGCGCGTTCACCACCGGCGACGATCAGTCGTGCGGTGAGGGAATCGCGCGAGGCGATCCACTGCCACCAGTCGGGACTCATGGCCGGACGGGCCGCCGCCAGGGGGCGCCAGATGGGGCAGGATGGGCTGGTATCGGACGTCTGGCCGTCGTGCACCGGGTCGCTCCGCGTCACTGTGTCTATCCGGGGCTGTGGAGGGGCGCGTAGTGTAACATGTCGTCCCCAGACGCTTCCCCGTGGTAGCCCCGGCGTGGGCCCAGTGCACGAAGGAGTTCCATGAGCGCTCCCCTGACCATCATCGGCTCCGGCATGGCGGGCATCGGCCTGCTCCGCCAGCTGCGGGCCCTGGACGCCGAGCGTCCCGTCACCCTGATCACCGCCGACAGTGGCGACGATTACTCGAAGCCGCTGCTCTCCACCGGCTTCGCCAAGCATCTGCCCCCGGGGCGGCTGGCGGCTCGCTCGGCGCTGGAAGTGGCCGACCGGCTGGGTGCCGTGGTGCGCACCCACACCCGGGTCGACGCCATCGACCCCAGGGCCCGCACCCTGCGCCTCGGGGAGGAGCGCCTGCCCTGGAGCGAGCTGGTGCTGGCGACCGGTGCCAGGCCGGCACGGCCCTTTGCCATTCCCGAGGCCCTGCACGATCGTGTCTTCACCATCAACGACCTGGACGACTATCGCGCTTTCCACGCCGCCCTGACGGCGCTCGGTCGGCCGGCGCGGGTGGCGATCATCGGCGTGGGGCTGGTGGGCTGCGAGTTCGCCAACGACCTGACCGCCGGTGGCCATCGGGTGAGCCTGGTGGCGCCGGAGCAGGCGCCGCTGCCGAGGCTGCTGCCCGAACCCCTGGGCCGCGCCCTCGGCGAGGCCTTCGAGGCGGCGGGCATGCAACTGCATCTGGGGCGTCATCTGGATACGCTGGAGGCGGCGGGCACCCATGTCGGCGTGGCGTTGAGCGATGGCAGCCGGCTCGCGGCCGACCTGGTGCTGGTCGCCACCGGGTTGCGGCCCCGCTCCGACCTGGCCGAGGCGGCCGGGCTCGCGGTCGGCGACGCGGGCATCCTCACCGACCGCCTGCTCGCCACCTCGGCCCGCGGGGTCTTTGCGCTGGGCGACGTGGCCTGCGTCGACGGGGTCAATGCCATGTATGTCCTGCCGTTGCAGGCCAGTGCCAAGGCCCTGGCCAGGACGCTGGCCGGGACCCCCACGCCGGTGGCCTATGGCGCCTGGCCGGTGCTGGTCAAGACGCCATTGCTGCCGGTGGTGGCGTTGCCGCCGGCCCGGTCGCCGGCACGCTGGCGCATCGAGGGGGAGGGGGGCGATCTGGCCGCCTTCGCCGAGACCGAGGACGGACGTTTGATCGGATTTGCGTTGACAGGGGCCTGCGTCCGTCGGAAAGTCGAACTGGCGCGGGCGGCCCCGCCGTTGCTAGGCTAGTGTCGTCAACGACGGCGCCCCCGGCGCTTGGGCCGGGTCTGCTGCGTCGTTGCTGATTGGTGTCATTCGCATGTCGTCATTCCGATCGCGCGTCACCCGACCCGGATGGAGTGTTCTGGGGAGGCCGCATGCGAGTGATACAAAAAGCAGGGTGTCATCGACTCAGATATCAACAACAACACCGGCGAGCGATCTCGCCGGGAATCAAGCCAATACCAGGAGGGCTGTATGCGTAAACCAGAACTCGCTGCGGCGATTGCCGAGCGTGCCGATCTCTCCAAGGACAAGGCGAGCCAGGTGCTCAACGTGATCCTCGACGAGATCACCGGCAGCGTGTCCCAGGGGCAGGATGTCTCGTTGATCGGCTTCGGCACTTTCACCGTGCGCGAGCGCGCCGCTCGGACCGGCAAGAACCCCCAGACCGGTGCCCCGCTCAAGATTCCGGCCAGCAAGACCGTGGCCTTCAAGCCGGGCAAGGGGCTCAAGGACGCCGTCACCCAATAGGCCATCTCGAAAGCCAGCCGGTGCTCTGAAGCGGCCCGCGGGGACGCGGGCCGCAGGACCATCTCCTCACCACTCCTCGGGCGGCGGAATCGACATGAAGCTGCGATTGATGCTCTGGCTGCTGGGACTGCTGCTCAAGCGTGCCCTGCGCCGCAAGCCCCGTTTCCGCGAACTGCTCACCGACATGCGTGGCCTCGACTGGGGCATCGGCACCGAGGACCTCTCCATCGCCCGTCATTACCGCATGACGCCACGCGGCATCCGCACCGGCGCCGGGCTGCCGGTGGATCTCGACCTGGAGCTGCGCTTCGAGGACGAGGCCACGGCCCTCAGGGTACTCAAGAAGCCCACCCAGCAGGCCTTCCTCGACGGCATGATGGCCGGCACCGTGCGCCTGGTCGGCGACTCCGGCGACCTGCAGAGGCTGCAGCGGCTGCTGAAGCACCTTTGAACGCCCAAGGGGTTGCCTGACGTTGCGGCTTTCCCGGCGACAGGTCTACGCGGAGGCGCTGTGAACCCCTCCCTGGGCGCTACATTCTTCTTCCCTGAAGAATGACCTCCGCTCCGACCTGTCCCCGGCGTCGCTCGCATCAGTCGTAACACGCTATCATCCTGCTCGGTGCTCGGCCCTGTCACACCTGCCCATAGCGCCCCGCCTCCTCGCCGAGCCAGCGACGGATCAGTGGCCGGCTGGCCTCGGGGTGGGTGGCGAGCAGTGCCTCGGCCAGTGGCGAGACCCGCTCGAGCAGATCGGCATCGCGCTCCAGGTCGGCGATCTTCATCTGGGCGAGCCCGGTCTGGCGGGTCCCCAGCACCTCGCCCGGGCCGCGAAGCTCCAGGTCCTTCTCGGCGATGCGGAAGCCGTCGGTGGTTTCGCGCATCACCGACAGGCGCTCCCGGGAGTGGGCCGAGAGCGGCCCGTGGTAGAGCAGCACGCAGAAGCTCTCGGTGGAGCCGCGCCCGACCCGTCCGCGCAGCTGGTGGAGCTGGGAGAGCCCCAGTCGTTCCGGGTTCTCGATGATCATCAGGCTGGCGTTGGGCACGTCGACGCCCACCTCGATCACCGTGGTGGCCACCAGCAGGTCCAGCTCGCCGGCCTTGAAGGCGTCCATCACCGCGGCCTTCTCGGCCGCCTTCATGCGCCCGTGGACCAGCCCGATGGAAAGCTCCGGCAAAGCCTCGGTGAGTTCGTCGCGGGTCGCCTCGGCGGCCTGGCACTGCAGCGCCTCGGACTCCTCGATCAGGGTGCAGACCCAGTAGGCCTGGCGGCCCTCGGCGCAGGCATGGCGGATACGCGCCACCACCTCGGGGCGGCGCTCGTCGGGCACCACCACCGTCTTCACCGGGGTGCGGCCGGGCGGCAGCTCGTCGATCACCGAGACATCCAGGTCGGCGTAGGCGCTCATCGCCAGGGTGCGGGGGATCGGCGTGGCGGTCATCACCAGCTGGTGGGGTGTCAGCCCCCCGGCCTCGCCCTTCTCGCGCAGCGCCAGGCGCTGGTGCACGCCGAAGCGGTGCTGTTCGTCGACGATGGCCAGCCCCAGGCGCTGGAAGTGGACGTCGCCCTGGAAGAGGGCATGGGTGCCCACCACCATGCGCGCCCGGCCATCGAGGATCGCCGCCTTGGTGTCCAGCCGCGCCTTGCCCTTGAGCTTGCCGGCCAGCCAGGCGACCTCGATGCCGAGCGGTTCGAACCAGGCGCGGAAGGCGCGGTAGTGCTGCTCGGCGAGGATCTCGGTGGGCGCCATCATCGCCGCCTGGCAGTCGCCGGCGATGGCCGACAGGGCGGCCATCGCCGCCACCACCGTCTTGCCCGAGCCCACATCGCCCTGGACCAGGCGCAGCATCGGCATTTCGCGCGCCAGGTCGGCCGCGATCTCGTCGAGTACCCGGCGCTGGGCGGCGGTCAGCGAGAACGGCAGCTGGGTGAGAAAGCGCGCCTGCAGGCCGCGCCCGCTGGGCAGCCGGGGAGCGCCGTCGGCCTGGATGCGCAGGCGCACCTCGCGCAGGCTGAGCTGGTGGGCGAGCAGCTCCTCCAGGGCCAGGCGACGGCTGGCCGGATGACGGCCGCTGGCGAGCTGCTCGGGGTCGGCCTCCGGGGGCGGCTGGTGCAGGGCCCGCAGGCAGTGGTGCAGCTCGGGCAGGCCGAAGCGCCTGCGCAGCGCCTGGGGGAGCCAGTCGGGCAGCGCCTCCGGGGTGGCCTCGAGGCACGCGAGAGCCTGCTCGATCAGCGGCCGCAGCCGCGTCTGGTGCAGCCCCTCGGTGGTCGGATAGATCGGCGTCAGGTGATCCTCCACCGGCGGGGCATCGCTGCTGAGCAGCCGATACTCCGGATGGTAGATCTCCAGCCCGGTGGCCCCGGCCCGGGCCTCGCCGAAGCAGCGCACCCGCGCGCCGGGGCGGAACTGCTGCTGCTGGGCCGGCGAGAAGTGGAAGAAGCGCAGGCTGAGGATGCCGGAGCCGTCGCGCAGCCGGACCAGCAGGCTGCGCCGACGACCGCGGACCACCTCGCCGGCCACCACCTCGCCCTCTACCACCGCCTCGTGCCCGGCACGCAGGGTGCCGATGGGGGTGATGCGGGTGCGATCCTGATAGCGCAGGGGCAGGTGAAACAGCAGGTCGGCTACGCTGGCGATGCGCAGCCGGGCGAGCTTCAGCACCAGCGCCTCGCCGACCCCCTTGAGTGACGTGACCGGTGCATCAAGGGCATTTATGTCAGCGCTCATGCCGGCTCGGGTTCGGTCTCGCGGCAGCGAGCGATGGCGTCGGTCACGGCATCGATGGCCCTGGGCCGCGGGAAGCTGGCCCGCCAGGCGACGGCCACGGTGCGGGAGGGTGACGGCGGGCTGAACGGCCGGCTGGTCAGCAGCCCGCTCTCGTAGTGGCCGGTGCCGATGGCCGAGCGCGGCAGTACCGTGATGCCCAGCTTGGAGGCCACCATGTGACGGATGGTCTCCAGCGAGCCGCCTTCGGCGGTGAGGGTATTGCTGGGGCTGTTGAGCTTGTGGCTGATGGCCGGGCAGGCCTCGAGGATCTGGTCGCGGAAGCAGTGGCCCTCGCCCAGCAGCAGCAGGCGTTCCTCGAGCAGGGCCTCCTTGTCGATGCTCTCCCGCTCGGCCCAGGGATGGTCAGCCGGGATCAGCACCTCGAACTCCTCCTCGTAGAGCGCCTTGGTGACCACGTCGGTCTCGGTGAAGGGCAAGGCGATGATGATGGCATCGAGCTCGCCGTTTCTCAGCTTGCGCCTCAGGTTGCCGGTGAAGCCCTCCTCGATGTAGAGCGGCATCTGCGGGGCGCCGGCGGCCAGTGCCGGCACCAGGTGCGGGAACAGGTAGGGCCCGATGGTATAGATGGCGCCGATGCGCAGCGGGCTGGCCAGCTGGTCGCGGCCGGCCGTGGCCAGCTCCTTGATCACGCTGCTCTGTTCGAGCACGCGCTGGGCTTGCTCGACGATCTTCTCGCCCAGCGGGGTGACCTGCACGGTTGACTTCGACCGCTCGAACAGCGCCACGCCCAGCTCTTCCTCGAGCTTCTTGACCGCCACCGACAGGGTCGGCTGGGAAACGAAACAGTGCTCTGCGGCGCGCCCGAAGTGGCGTTCCTGGGCCAGGGTTACGATGTAGCGAAGTTCTGTTAGAGTCATCTTGGTGCCGGTAGGCATCCTCTCGATACGGGTGTTGCCCCGACGCACGGGGGCGCGATGCACAGGGACAGAATAATGCCAATAGGGACTTTTTATCAGGGGGCGAGGGAAAGGTGAAGAAGACGACTCTCATTCTGGGCTGTGGCGATATCGGCATGGCCCTGGGACAACGGCTGCAGCGGGCAGGCCAGCGGGTGATCGGCGTACGGCGCAACACGGCGGCCCTGGAAGGCAGTGGCCTCGAAGCCGTGTCCGCGGACCTGGGCGACGCCCCCCGCCTGGCCGAGCTCCCGGATGCCGACGTGCTGGTCTATGTGGTCAGCGCCGATCACTTCGACGAGGAGGCCTATCGGGCGGCCTATCCGGGCGGCCTCAAGGCGGTGCTGGCCGAATACGCCGGCCGCGGCAAGCGGCCACGTCATGTCTTCTTCGTCTCCTCCACCAGCGTCTACGCCCAGCAGGACGGCGAGAAGGTCGATGAAGCCAGCCCCACGGCGCCATCGGGCTTCTCCGGCCAGTTGATGCGCGAGGCCGAGCAGGCCCTGATCGATCACCAGCTGCCGGGCACGGTGGTGCGCTTCTCGGGCATCTATGGCCCCGGTCGCGACCGGCTGATTCGCCAGGTGAGCGAGGGGCGTATCGCGCCCGCCAGCCCGGCCATGTATACCAACCGCATCCACCGCGATGACTGCGCCGGCGTGCTGGCGCACCTGATCGGCCTGGCGCTGGCCGGCGAGCCGCTCCATGAGCTCTATCTCGCCAGTGACTGCGAGCCGGCGCCGTTACACGAGGTGATGACCTGGCTGGCCAGGCAGCTCAAGGTCGAGGCCACCGAGACCATCCAGTCGCCGCTGCGCCGCCGGGCCAGCAAGCGCTGCGACAACGCCCGCCTGCTGGAGAGCGGCTACGTCTTCCGCTACCCGAGCTACCGCGAGGGCTATGCCCAGGTGCTCAAGGAGAGTGGCTTTCTGCAACACCTGAAGGCTTGACTGTGCTGCCTACCAAGGGTGGCGATAGGTGACCGAATAAGCTTCTAACCCGTTGTTGGGCGGCTTGATGTGGGCATTGGAGTAATGCACGGCACTGATGCCCAGCTCGCCCCCCTTGCCCAACTTCACCCCGGTGGCAATGCGTGACTCGAACTGGAAGGCGGTGGACAACTCGCGCGACTCGACTCGGGTATTGAGAAACAGTCCGGCACCGACGCTCCCCTCGACAAATATCGAGCGCTCTCCGGCGAAGGTATAGCGGAACGCCGGGGTCAGCACCCAGGCCGCATTATCGTCTTCGTCGTCGCCGGGAAGTAATAGCACGCCGGTGGCCAGGCGCAGGCTGAGTTGCGGGTGCCAGTGGCTGAGGTCGTAATCGCGGTCGAGGGTGACTCTCAGCGCCGGGGTGCTGACACTGGTGGACCCGAGCTCAAGACTCGGGTCCGCATAGGCGTCGGTGGTCATGATCAGTGGCAAGAGCGCGAGAGCAACGGCGAGGGTGAGGGCGGGGAGTGGGGAGACGTTCATGTTGACTCCTTTGGCAAGGCCGTTCGAGCGAGGGTAACGTAGCACCCCCCCCGCTGCTGGGGCACCGAGTGTATCAGTGCAAGCTGATTAAAGCGCCATTCAAGGGACGTGCTTAGGCATGTAGTCGCGGGCGGATGGAGCGCCTTACGCAGCAGGGTGACATGGGGCAGGAACGGGCGCCTCGGGGGCGTGAAACCGCATACCGTCAGCTCTTTCCAGAGGGTCTGGTACAGGACTTCCAGGCCCGGGGCCGGTGACTGACTGCCCAGCCACAGTATGCCGCCACGCCTGAAGTAGCCAAGATGGTCCAGCGTCCACTGACCGGTTGGACAGCCGAAGTGTCGGGTCAAGGTGATCAGGCGCGAGGCCCGCGCCGGGGAGACATCGCCGAGAAACGCCAGGGTCAGGTGCAGGGCCTCGTCGCGCGGGCGGCGCCCGCCGCACGTGCCCTGCACCTGCCGCGCCAGCGTGGCCAGCTCGTGGCGCAGTGCCTCATCGGGCCACAGGCCGAAGAACAACCGCATCATTTCAACGCTGGTCTGTTGCGAAAATTGGCGAGCGAGGGTCAGCCACCTTCTAGTCGCCGATGACCATCACCGCCTCGGCTTCCACCTGGCTGCCCTTGGGCAGCGCCTTCACCCCCATGGCGGCGCGGGCCGGGAAGGGGGCGCTGAAGAACTCCTCCATCACCCGGTTGACGATGGCGAAGTTGTCCAGGTCCACCAGGTAGAGGTTGATCTTGACGATCTCGCCGAGCGACCCGGCGGCCTCCTCGCAGACGGCCTTGAGGTTGGCGAAGACCTGGCGGGCCTGGGCCTCGAAGTCGTCGGAGACGATCGTCATGGTGGCCGGGTCCAGCGGGATCTGGCCGGAGAGGTAGACGGTGTTGCCGGCCTTGATGGCCTGGGAGTAGGGGCCGATGGCGGCAGGCGCCTTGTCGGTATTGATCACGGCCTTGTTGCTCATGGGGTTCTCCGCGTTGTCGTTCGATTGAGGACGTTCGATAAGGATCGTTGAGAAAAAGGGAACCCGCCCGCCGTGTCCCCGGCGCGCGGCTCCCCAGGGAATGAGTCAGTTGCCGACGCGCGAGATCCTGCCGATGTGGGACAGGTTGCGCAGGCGCTTGATGATCCTGGCCAGATGGACGCGGTCGTGCACCGCCAGGGTCAGGTGAACGATCGACAGCCGGGCGTCACGCTCCTCGATGCCGATGCGCTCGATGTTGGCCCCGGCGTCGGTGGCCAGGCCGGCGAGTTCGGCCACCAGGCCGCGGCGGCTCTCCACTTCCAGCCGCAACGCGACGGGGAAGTCCTCGTCGACCTCGTCGGACCACTCCAGGGCGAACAGCTTGTCCGGGTCGCTCTTCAGCTCGCCGAGATTGCGGCACTCGGTGCGATGCACCACGATCCCCTTGCCCACCGAGAGATGGCCGATCACCGGGTCGCCGGGCAGCGGATGGCAGCAGCGGGCGAACTTGATCACCATGCCCTCGGCACCGCTGATCACGATGGGGCCGTGGGGCCGGCCCTGGCGATCCGCCGTCGCGCGCGCATCGCCATGCTGCAGGTCGATCAGCCGGCGTGCCACCACATGGGCGACCCGGGTGCCCAGGCCGATGGACTCCAGCAGGGAGTCCTCGTTCTTCAGCGTGAGCTCGGCCAGCAGGGTGCGGAGCGGGCCGTCGGGCAGCTCCTCCAGGCTGGTCTCGAAGTCGGCCAGGGACTTGTTGAGCAGGCGCCGGCCGAGCTGCACCGCCTCGGTCTGCTGCTGGTGCTTCAGGGCATGGCGGATCGCCGAGCGTGCCTTGGCGGTGATCACGAAATTGAGCCAGGCCAGGTTGGGCTTGGCCCCGGGGGCGGTGATGATCTCCAGGGTCTGGCCGCTCTCGAGCCGGGTGGAGAGCGGTGCCAGGTGGCGGTCGATGCGGCAGGCGATGCAGCTGTTGCCGATATCGGTATGCACGCTGTAGGCGAAGTCGATCACCGTGGCGCCCTGGGGCAGCTCCATGATGTCGCCCTTGGGCGTGAAGACATAGATGTCGTCGGGGAAGAGGTCGTTCTTGACGTGCTCGATGAACTCGAGCGAATCCCCGGCGTGGCGCTGCATCTCCAGCAGCCCCTTGACCCAGGCCCGGGCCCGGGCATGGCTGCCCTCGGCGATGGGATGCTCGGTCTGGCCGGCCTTGTAGAGCCAGTGGGCGGCGATGCCGTTGTTGGCCATCGCCTCCATCTCGCGGGTGCGGATCTGCACCTCGATGGGCATGCCGCTCGAACCGAACAGGGTGGTGTGCAGGCTCTGGTAGCCGTTGGCCTTGGGGATGGCGATATAGTCCTTGAAGCGGCCCGGCACCGGCTTGTAGAGGTTGTGCACCACGCCGAGGATACGGTAGCAGCTGTCGACGTCGTTGGTGATGATGCGGAAGCCGAAGACGTCCATGATCTCGGCGAACGGCTTGCGCTGGTCGCGCATCTTCTTGTAGATCGACAGCAGGTGTTTCTGGCGGCCGACCACGGTGCCGGGCAACCCCTCGTCGTCGAGGCTCGTCTGCAGGGCATTCTGGATCTGGCGGATCGCCGAGCGGCGGTTGCCGCGGGCGCTGGAAACGGCGCGCTTGATGCGCTCGGCGCGCATCGGGTGCAGGGCCTGGAAGGAGAGGTCCTCGAGCTCGACCCGGATGGTGTTGATGCCCAGCCGGCTGGCGACGCGGGCGTAGATCTCGAGCGTCTCGCGGGCGATGCGGCGCTTCTTCTCGGGGCGCAGGGCGCCCAGGGTGCGCATGTTGTGCAGGCGGTCGGCGAGCTTGACGATGATCACCCGGATGTCCCGGGACATCGCCAGCACCATCTTCTGGAAGTTCTCGGCCTGGGCGACCGCCTTGTCCTCGAAGGTGATCTGGGTCAGCTTGGAGACGCCGTCGACCAGTTCCGCCACCGGCTTGCCGAACTGCTCGGCCAGGGCCTCCTTGCCGACCCCGGTGTCCTCGATCACGTCGTGCAGCATGGCGGCCATCAGGCTCTGATGGTCCATGTGCATGTTGGCGAGAATGTTCGCCACGGCCAGCGGATGCGTGACGTAGGGCTCGCCCGAGCGCCGCCGCTGGCCGTCGTGGGCCTGCTCGGCGTAGTAGAAGGCACGCTTGACCTGCTGGATCTCGTCCGGGGGGAGGTAGCCGCCGAGTCGGTCGGCCAGGTCATCGATGGTGAACATGCGGCGCGCCCTGAATCCTGCGTGAGAGCCCTACGAAGTGAGGCGGCGGGAAGCCGTCGTGCGGGATCACTCCTCGGCGGCGAGACCCGGCTCGGGTTCGCGGCGGATGCGCACCGGCGCCTCGACCGGTTCGTCGAGCACGTTCTCGTCGATCAGGCCTTCGGCGATCTCGCGCAGTGCCATCACGGTGGCCTTGTCGTTCTCCCAGGGCAGCAGGGCGTCGCGGGAGCCGCGGGCCAGCTGGCGGGCACGCTGGGTGGAGATCATCACCAGCTTGAAGCGGTTTTCGACGTTTTCCAGACAATCTTCGACTGTGACTCGCGCCATGGATGCCTTCCTGAATGCTGGTGGGGAATCGGCGCCGGACCCGCGGTGAGGGCGGTCGCGGGCCAGGATTCCACCAATGGATAGACCCAATAGGTTACTCGACCCTCGGTTCCCCTGACAAGCGCCGCGGCGGGGGGGTCAGGATAAGCGCCTGCGGCTGGGGTTATGGCAAGCGCCTGCGGCTGGAGGTCAGGATAAAAGTGCCGCGAGCAGCGGGCCGTGACGCTCGCGGATCTTCTCCAGGGTCAGGCGGCGGGCGATGACCAGCGACTGGAGCTCGCGCAGGGCGGTGGTGAAGTCGTCGTTGATCACCAGGTAGTCGTACTCGTCGTGGTGCGACATCTCCTGGATCGCCTCGCGCATGCGCCGGGCGATCACCGCGTGCTCGTCGGTGCCACGGCTGGCCAGGCGGTGCTCCAGCTCGCTGCGGGAGGGCGGCAGGATGAAGATCGAGACGGCCTCGGGCAGCTGGCTGCGCACCTGGCGGGCGCCCTGCCAGTCGATCTCCAGGATGACGTCCTGGCCGGCACCCAGCATGGCTTCCACCGCCGGGCGGGAGGTGCCGTAGTAGTTGTCGAACACCCGGGCATACTCGAAGAACTCGCCCCGCTCGATCATTGCCTCGAAGCCCGGTACGTCGACGAAGTGGTAGTTGACGCCGTCCACCTCGCCGGGCCGGCGCTCGCGGGTGGTGTGCGAGACCGATACCTGGATGCCGTCGAGGCTCTCGACCAGTTCGCGCACCAGGCTGGTCTTGCCGGCACCGGAGGGGGCGGAAACGATGAAGAGTGTACCTTGGGCCATGGGCATGCGTCCGATCGAGCCGCTTCGAGGAAGGGCGTACATTATCGCACAATGCCCCCCGGCTTCTACCTGGATGCCTGGCTCCTTCGGCCGTACCGCCTCCCACGCTCCCTCCCCTCGACGACTCGAGCCCGGCGACGGTTGGCGCCGCCGTGCGTCGTTGGCTTACCGGACCCCTGCCCCGGCTGGGGCGGTATTGGCGATCCGGACTCCCAGCTTGTCGGTGAGCAGCTCGAGGGCATGCTGGGCGGCTACCGAGTTGCCGTTCGCGTCGAGAGCCGGGGACCAGGCGCAGACCGACAACCGGCCAGGCACGATGGCGACGATGCCGCCACCGACGCCGCTCTTGGCCGGCAGGCCCACGCGGTAGGCGAAGTCGCCCGCGGCATCGTACATGCCGCAGGTGAACATGATCGAATTGATCCGGCGCGCCAGGTCCGGTGTGATGAACGACTTGCCGGTCGCCAGGGCGTGGCCGTCGGCGGCGAGGTAGTTCATGGCGACGGCAAGGTCGAGGCAGCTCATGCGTAGCGAGCAGCAGGAGAAATAGGCGTCGAGGACAGCGTCGACATCGTTGTCGATATTGCCGAAGGCCTTCATCAGGTAGGCCATGGCGGCATTTCGGGAGCGGTGCTGCCATTCCGACGCCAGCACGTGCCTGTCGATCAGGATCGAGGGGTTGCCGGACAGCGTCCTGGCGATGTCCTGGATATGCTTCGAGGGGGTGGCGAAGGCGCTGACCAGGTGGTCGGCGACCACGATGGCGCCGGCGTTGATGAAGGGGTTTCGGGGCCTGCCGCGCTCCGCTTCCAGCTGCGCCAGGGAGTTGAACGGCATCCCCGAGGGGTTGAGGCCAACCCGTTCCCACAGCGCGTCCCCGTGCGCACGCAGGGCCAGGGTCAGCAGGAACACCTTCGACAGGCTCTGGATGGAGAACGGCTCCTGCGCATCGCCAGCCGTGTACTGCGCCCCGTCGGTGGTGCAGATCGCGATGCCGAACCGGTTGGCATCCTGCTCCGCGAGCGCCGGTATGTAATCGGCGACGCGGCCCTGCCCCAGTGTCTCCCGTGCGCGTCGGTCTATCTCCTCCACCCATGACTGCATCGTCAGCATGATGCCAGGCCTCGGGTCGAAGCGCGTTTCGTGCAGGTATTCATGCGTTGTAGTGACCCCTGACAGGGACGAGAGGGGGGCCCGGCCATGGCCGGGCCGGTTGAGGTCTAGCTGGACGAGGGGCTGGCCGCCGCCGCCCGCTGCCGCGACTGCAGGTCCTCGGGCTCGATGTCCCAGGCGGCCGGGTCGATGTCCAGGTCGGTGAACTTGCTGGCATCGAAGATGGGCTGTTCGGCGCCGGCGGCGATCTGCGCGTCGAAGTCGCGCATGACCCTGAGGCCGGGCTTGAACAGCATGATCAGGGCGATGAGGTTGGCCAGTGCCAGAAAGCCCATGGTCACGTCGGCGAAGCCGAACACCGTGCCCAGGTCGGTGGTGGCGCCCCAGGCGCAGAGCGCGATGATGGCGACACGGAAGCCATTGAACAGCGTCGCGTTCTGGCGGCTGAAGAAGTTGAGGCTGTTCTCCCCCAGGTAGTAGTTGTAGAGGATGGTACTGAAACCGAACAGCAGCAGGGCGATGCTGACGAAGCTGCGCCCCCATTCGCCCACGTGCTCGGCGAGCGCGGCCTGGGTCAGCGCCACGCCGCCGATATCGGCGGTGGTGGCCGGGTCGTAGATACCGCTGAGCAGGATGGTGAAGGCCGTGGCCGAGCAGATGATCAGGGTATCGATGAACACCGAGAAGGCCTGCACGATGCCCTGGTTGGCCGGGTGCGGCACGTAGGCGACCGCCGCCACGTTCGGCGCGCTGCCCAGCCCCGCCTCGTTGGAGAACAGGCCGCGCTTGACGCCCATCATGATGGCCGCGCCGATGCCGCCGCCGATCGCCTGCTCGAGCCCGAAGGCGCTGTTGACGATCAGCATGATCACCTCGGGGATGCGGGTGATGTTCAGGGCCAGCACCACGATGGCGACCAGCAGGTAGCCGACCGCCATCACCGGCACCAGGACTTCCGTCACCCGGGCGATCCGCTTGACGCCACCGAAGATGATCAGGCCGACGATAATGGCCATGGCGACTCCGGTGAAGAGCACCGGCACGCCGAAGGCATCGTCCACCGAGGTGGCGACGGCATAGGACTGCAGGGCGGTGAAGCCGAAGCCGAAGGTGACCAGCAGCAGCACTGAATAGAGGCTCGCGAGCCACTTCCAGTTGCTGCCCAGTCCGCGGGCGATGTAGTACGCCGGGCCGCCCCGGTAGGTGCCATTGGGTTCGGCCGTCTTGTAGGTCTGGGCGAGGGTGCATTCCAGGTAGCTGGTGGCCATGCCCATCAGGCCGACCACCCACATCCAGAAGATGGCGCCGGGGCCGCCGAGGGTGATGGCGACCGCCACCCCGGCGATATTGCCGCCGCCGACACGGCCGGCCACGGACAGGAGCAGGGCCTGGAAGGAACTCAGGTGGCCGTGCTTGTCCCGTCTGAACGCCTGGCTGGCACTCAGGATCCGGAACATGCGACCGAAGTAGCGGAACTGGACGAAGCGGGAGGCGAGGGTGAAGCCGATACCGACCGCGATCAGCAGCACGATCAGTATCTTGCCCCAGAGTATATCGTTGATGACATCCAGCATGATGAATCTCCACCGGTGGTTGTTGTTGGCATGGAAAGGTGCGCAGTGGCCGTGTTGGCCGTCGCCGTGGTTGTTAATCGTCTCTGTCGTTGCCGGGCTTTCCGGGGCCCGTGGGTCGTCACGAGCCGACAGATACAACGCAAATGGCGTGCCATCCGGCCGAAAAGATTTAACCCGTTGTTATGGAAAGGCTATTGGCGATGGCCTGCTGGCCGGGGCGAGACGAAGGGGTATAACCGTGGGCTGCCAGGTGCCTGCATCAGGCATGGAAAAGCCAATTAATACAGCATGATACGCCAGGTTATAACCAGGGTTATGGGTATGGCGCCGGTTATAGGGGTTGGCGGCTGCCTAGTCGTCCGGCCTGCCATCGCGCATCTTCTTCAGCCGCTTGCTCAGCGCCGGCTGGGAGATGCCCAGCAGGCGCGAGGCGATGGACTGGTTGCCCTCGGCGCGCTTCATCGCTTCGTCGACCAGCAGGTCGGCGACCGCATGCAGTGTCGGCAGGGGTTCGTCGGGTGCGAATGTGGCGTGCCGGGCGACAGGGCTGGGCAGCGGCGTGTCGCCCGTGCGCTGCATGGCGCGCTTGAAGACCTCCATGGACAGGGTCCTGGAGCGGTGCACGCTCATGGCATCGAAGGCCATCGCGCGCAGTTCGCGGACATTGCCGGGAAAGGAGTAGGTGGAGAGCAGCACGGGCAGTTCCGCCGGGAAGGTCGGCTTGCTCTTGCCGAGCTCGTCGGCCGCTTCGGCGAGGAAATGCGCCAGCAGCAGCGGGATGTCCTGCTTGCGTTGTCGCAGGGGCGGTACCTGGACCTGGTGCGTGCGCAGCCGGTAGTAGAGGTCCTTGCGAAACTCGCCCTGGCGCTGCTTCTCGTCCAGGTCCTGGTGGGTCGCCACCACGACCCGCGCCCGCAGGCGCTTGGGACGATCGCTGCCGAGCGGGTAGTAATCCCCCTCCTGGAGCAGGCGCAGCAGCTTGACCTGGGAGGCCCGGCTGAGATCGCCGATCTCGTCGAGGAACAGCGTGCCGCCGGCGGCCTGCTCGATCATCCCGGCGCGTGGCTGGTCGGCGCCGGTGAAGGCGCCGCGCTGGTGGCCGAACAGGGTGTCGGCGAAGACGTTGTCATCCAGCCCCGCGACGTTGACGCACACCAGGGGCCCTGCGCGGCCGCTCAGGTCATGGGCGGCGCGGGCGATCAGTTCCTTGCCCACGCCGCTCTCGCCACCGATCAGGATCGGCTGGCTGGTTGGCGCCACCGACTCCAGGTACTGGAAAACCGAGCGCATGCCCTTGTCGGCGGTGACGATGTGGGCGAAGGCCTCGGGGTGCTCCAGGGTATCGTTGAGGAAGCGCTTGCGCAGCTCCTGGTTCTCCTGGCGCAGCTCCTGCAGGCGAATGGCGCGCTTGATGCCCTCGAGCAGCCGGTCTTCCTCGTCGGTCTTGACGAAGTAGTCGAAGGCACCCTGCTTGATGCAGTTCACGGCCGTTTCCACCTGGTTCAGGCCGCTGATCACGATCACGCCGACATCCGGATGTTCCTCGACGATGCGGGCCAGCAGCTGCTCGCCCGAGAGGTGGGGCATGGTCAGGTCGAGGGTCACCAGGCCGATGTTCTCGCGTTCCAGCAGCGTCAAGACCTCCCGGCTGTCCTGGCAGCGGTGGATGTTGGTGATGCCGCCCGAGCGCTCCAGCGCGATGCTCAGGCTGCGCAGGAAGGAGGGCTCGTCATCGACGAGCAGCAGGCCAAAGGAGGGGTAGAGATTCTTCGTCATCGGACGCTTTCCACCTACAGTCCAGGAGTGCGTGGCTTCTCGTGCGGCGCTCTTGCGCTGTTTCAGCCCGGCGCCGGGGGCGACGGCGCCTCGGCGGGGGGCGGTTGCGGCGGTACCGGCAGGGCAAGGGTGACGGTGGTGCCCTCTCCCGGGCTCGACGCGAAGGTCAGGGTGCCGTGGTGCTCACGCACGATACCGGCGGAGACGGACAGTCCCAGTCCGGTGCCGCCGCATTCGCGCCGGGTGGTGAAGAACGGGTCGGTCAGCAGGTTCATCGACTCGGGGTCGATGCCCCGGCCCTGGTCGCTCACCTCGAGGAGCACGCAGCGCCTGTCGCGATCGTGGCGGGTGGTCAGGACGATGGCCTGCTCCATGTCATCCAGGGCCTGGCAGGCATTCAGCACCAGGTTGATCACCACCTGCTCGATGCGCTGGGCATTGCCTTCGATGGCGGGCAGGTCTTCCGCATAGTGCGTGGCGAAGCACCGGGTGGCCTGGCGAATCGAGGTGTCGACCAGACGAATGGCGGTGCCCACGACCTCGTTGAGGTCCAGCGCTTCTGCCTGGCCCGGGCTGCCTTGCCGAGCGAAGTCCTTGAGATCCCCGACGATGCGCCTGATGCGCTTGGTGCCCTCCAGCATGTCGTCGAGCATGTACGGGATCTCGTCGCGCATGCGTGAATACTCGAGGCCGCCGAGCGTGAAGTCGCCATGGGTGCGGTAGTGCGCTTCGAGAATCGGCTGGGCGTCGGCATAGGCATCGCGCAGTACCGGCAGGTTGAGCAGCAACAGGCTGCTGGGGTTGTTGATCTCGTGGGCGACGCCGGACACCAGAATGCCGAGAGACGTCATCTTGTCGGCCTGGATCAGTTGCTGCTGGTGCAGGCGCAGCTCCTCGGTGCGGCTGGCGACCTGTCGCTTGAGCATCCGGTTCCAGACCACGATACCGCCCAGGATCAACAGCAGGGCCGCGGAGGCCGCCGCGCCGACCTGGCCGATCTTCTTCCAGGGAATGCCGTCCGGGGCCTCCAGGGGCCCCAGCCACTTGTCGTAGATCGCCTGGTGGCGGCCGGTGTTCTTCAGGATGGCCAGCCCCTCGCTGAACTGGGCGAGCAGGTTCGAATCGCCTCGTTTCACCGCGTAGCCGTAGCGCAACGAGAAGGGCCTGGCCACCGGCACGATGTTGGTCAGCCCCAGCTCCCGGCCCAGGTAGAGCGCCGGCAGGTTGGCGACCAGGGCATAGTCATGCTGACCCGAGGCCAGCAGGCGCAGGGCATCGGCATGGGTATCCGTGGTGATCAGCCGTGCGCCCACGTCGTGCTCGACCAGGTAGTCGTGCATGATGTCGCCGCGCTGGACGATCACCTCCTTGCCCCTCAATCCCTCCACCTCCACGGCCGGGTCGCCGCGGCGGGCGAAGATCGATTGATGCACGATGGCGTGGGGTGGGGCGAAGTCGAACTGCCGGGCGCGTTCCTCGGAGTAGGACATGCCCTGGAGGATGTCGATCTCGCCGCTTACCAGGCGGCGGCGCATGTCGCCCCAGACGCCGAGCTCGATCTGCACCTCGATGCCCATCAACTCGGCGATGGCCCGGGTCAACTCCACGTTGTAGCCGGTGGGCTGGCCGTCCTCGTCGAGGAACTCGTAGGGCGGGTGGTAGTGATCTCCCCCGACGACGATGGTGGCGTCGCTGCGGCCTTCGTCGGCGGGGGACGATTCTTGCCCCCAGCCCGACAACGGCGTCAGGGGGAGACTGACGACCACCGCGATCGCCCACAGCAGGCCCGATGCGGCGGGGGCAGTCGTACGTCGTGATGGCGCCTGTCTTGCCGTCATCGGCCGTTACTCGATGTTCTGGATCTGCTCGCGCATCTGCTCGATCAGCACCTTCAGCTCCACGGCGCAGCGGGTGGTGCTGGCGACCACCGCCTTGGAGGAGAGGGTGTTGGCCTCGCGGTTGAGCTCCTGCATCAGGAAGTCGAGTCGCCGCCCCACCGGGCCCTTCTGGCCCAGCTGACGCTCGACCTCGGCGACATGGGTCGCCAGGCGGTCGAGCTCCTCGTCGACGTCGGCCTTCTGGGCCAGCAGCACCAGCTCGGCCTCGAGCCGCTGGGGCTCGAGGTCGGCCTTGACCACCTCGAGACGCTCCAGCAGCTGGGCGCGCTGGCGCTCGAGGATCTCCGGCATCAGCCGACGTACCTCGGCCACCTGGGCGTTCACCGCCGCCAGCCGCTCGCGGATCAGGCCGGCGAGCTTGTCGCCCTCGCGGGCGCGGCCGGCGACCAGGTCGTCGAGCGCGGCCTCGAACAGCGCGGTGGCCTCGGCCTTGACGGTCTCGAGGTCCGGGCCCCGGGCATCGAGCACGCCGGGGTGGTCGAGCAGGGCCAGGGCATCGGGCATGGGGGCGTCGCTCACCACGCCGCGCACCTCGGCCAGGGCCGCGGCCAGGGCCTCGAGCCGTTCGCGGCTGACGGCCAGGGTCGCCGCGTCGCTGGCCGGCTCGAAGCGCAGGGTGCACTCCACCTTGCCGCGGGCCAGGCGCGAGCGGAGCCCCTCGCGGAACACCGGCTCCAGGTCGCGCAGGCACTCCGGCAGGCGGAAGTGGGGGTCCAGGTAGCGCTGGTTCACCGAGCGCAGCTCCAGCTGCAGGCTGCCCCACTCGGCTTCCCGGCCCAGGCGGGTAAAGGCGGTCATGCTGTGAGCCATGGGAACTCCTGATGCGTCGCGGCGGTGGGGCACCAGTGTACCCGATTAAGGGTGTAGAATGGCGGCCCCCAGGCCGACGCGGCCATGATGCCCAACCGAAAGACGAGAGATTCTATGCGCCCCAGTGGACGACAGCCCGACCAGCCCCGCGAGATCCGCCTGACCCGTGACTATACCCGCCATGCCGAGGGGTCGGTGCTGGTGGAGTTCGGTGACACCCGGGTGCTGTGCAACGCCAGCGTCGAGGCCGGGGTGCCGCGCTGGCTGCGCGGCAAGGGACAGGGCTGGGTCACCGCCGAGTACGGCATGCTGCCCCGTGCCACCCATACCCGCGGCGGACGCGAGGCGGCCCGCGGCAAGCAGGGCGGCCGTACCCTGGAGATCCAGCGGCTGATCGGGCGCTCGCTGCGGGCGGCGGTGAACCTCAAGAAGATCGGCGAGTTCACCATCACCGTGGATTGCGACGTGATCCAGGCCGATGGCGGCACCCGCACCGCCGCGATCACCGGTGGCTGCGTGGCGCTGATCGACGCCATCCGCTACCTGCAACGCGAGAAGAAGCTCAAGGGCGACCCCTTCAAGCAACTGGTCAGCTCGGTCTCGGTGGGCATCTTCCAGGGCGTGCCGGTGGTGGACCTCGACTACCCCGAAGACAGCGGCGCCGATACCGACATGAACGTGGTGATGGCCGAGAGCGGCGGGATGATCGAGGTGCAGGGCACCGCCGAGGCGGGCACCTTCTCCCGCACGGAGCTCGACGCCATGCTCGACCTGGCCGAACGGGCCGGGGCCGAGCTGTTCGCCCATCAGCGCGAGGCCCTGGGGATTCGTCGCTGACATGGCGTTGGCGCGAATGGCGGGGGGACAGGCCGAAGCGGAGGTCCTGCGCCAGGGGTGAGGAGCACTGCTCCGAACGGGCTGGCCATGGATGGCCAGCACCGGCCCTGCAAGCGGAGCAGGATGCGAGAGCGCAGCTGGGCGCAGGTAGCGCCCAGGGATGGGTTCACAGCGCCTCCGCGAAGGCCTGTCGACGGAACAGCCATGAGCCACTACCTAACGCATTGCGCCGGCCTTATTGGGCCGGCGCAATGCGTTCCGGCCGGAGCCGGAGCGGCGACGAAGGGGCGCGATCAGAGCGTCAGGTCGTACTCGACGATCAACGGGGCGAACTCGGAGAAGGTGGCGTCGGTATCGATCCAGGCATCGATCACGTGGCGGCGGAAGTTGGGGCCCACCACCTGGTAGTCGATGCGCCAGCCTTCCTGGCGCGAGCGTGGCTGGTCCTGATCCAGGGCCGGCCACCAGGTGTACTCCCCGGCGTCGCGGTTGATCTCGCGGAAGGTATCGATGAAGCCAGTGGGGCCGAAGACCTGGTCCATCCAGGCGCGCTCCTCGGGCTTGAAGCCGGGAGTGGTCTGGTTGTCCGCCCAGTTGGCCAGGTCGATGGTCTTGTGGGCGATGTGCCAGGTGCCGCAGATGATGTATTCCCGACGCTTGCGGGCCATCTTGGCCAGGTACTCCTGGTACTGGGCCATGAAGGTCTGCTTGGCGGTCGGGTCGCTGCCGTCGGGCATCAGGAAGCTGGCGATGCTGAAGCGGTCGTAATCGGCTTGCAGGAAGCGGCCTTCATGGTCGCACTGCGGGAAGCCCAGGCCGTACATGATGGCCTTGGGAATCTTGCGGCAGTAGAGCCCGACGCCGGAGAAGCCGTCCTGCTCGGCGTCGAGGAAGTAGCCCTCGTAGCCTTCCGGGTAGAGGATACTGTCGTCCAGCTCGAAGCTCTTGGCCTTGAGGTTCTGTACGCAGACGACATCGGCATCCTGGTCGGCCAGCCAGTCGAGAAAGCCCCGACCGACCGCCTCCCGAATGCCGTTGACATTGATGGTGGCGATTTTCATACATGGTCCCTTTTGCGTCGCGCGTGTATGATACCCGACGTTTCGACGTTTGGGTAAATGGCCTTTGCCCATGAACATGATATAGAGAGGCCGAGGTGGAGAATTCCGGCGTGTCCAGGCAGCAGAACGGCGAGTTGCAAGCCTACCAGCGAGAGTTCATCGAGTTCGCCATCGAGCAGGGGGTGCTGCGCTTCGGCGAGTTCACCCTGAAGTCGGGCCGGGTCAGCCCCTACTTCTTCAATGCCGGCCTGTTCCGCACCGGCCGGGCCCTGGCCAGGCTGGGGCGCTTCTATGCCCGGGCCATCGCCGACAGCGGCCTGGCGATCGACGTGCTCTTCGGCCCCGCCTACAAGGGGATTCCGCTGGCGGCTACCACCGCCGTGGCCCTGGCCGATCACCATGATCGTGACCTGCCCTACGCCTTCAACCGCAAGGAGGCCAAGGCCCATGGCGAGGGCGGCAGCATCGTCGGCGCCGAGCTCGACGGCCGCGTCCTGATCATCGACGACGTCATCACCGCCGGCACCGCCATTCGCGAGGTGATGGGGCTGATCGAGGCCGCAGGGGCACGGGCCGCCGGCGTGGTCATCGCCCTGGACCGCCAGGAGCGCGGCAACGGGGCGATGAGCGCCATCCAGGAGGTCGAGGCCAGCTACGGCATGCCGGTGATCAGTATAGTGACGCTGGACATGGTCCTGGCCTATCTTGAACAGCATGCAGGCGATGCACTCCAGGGTCATGCGGCGGCCATTCGTGACTATCGCGCGCGCTACGGCGTGCAGGCCGACTGACCCGATGCACAGCAGTCACGCCCACGGGGCGGACAGGAGAGTGACATGAGACGGGCCATCACCATCATCGCCGGGGCGGCGCTGCTGGGCACCGCGGCCCTTGCCCAGGCCCAGACCGCCAGCCTGGACCTGAACCTCAGCCAGGATGCCGTGCAGTTCGAGGCAACCGGCGAGCTTGTCGACGGCATCGCCCTGGGGGGTGGCGTGATCGACAGCGACGACCGTGGCGATGCCACGGCCTTCCATGCCCAGCTGCTCGGCGTGGAGCGTAACGCCGACTACGACATCGGCGTGGGTGCCCGCTGGACCCAGTTCGACACCGACCATGGCGACGGCGGCGGCCTGGGCCTCGGCGGTTACGGCTATGCCTACGTGCCGGCCATGCCGGCGCTGTCGCTGGGGGGCTACGGCTTCTACACCCCGAGCGCGGTCAGTACCCGCGACCTGAACGACGGCTACGAGCTGGGCGTGCGGGCCCGCTATGCCTTCACCCCCAACGTCGACGGCTATGTCGGCTACCGGGCCCTGCGCGCCGATTTCGATGACGACCGCGGCGGTTCGCGCACCCTGGACAGCGGCCCGCTGCTCGGTGTTCGTCTCTCTTTCTGAGTAACCGCCCCCGTGCCATCAGCGTCGGGCCCCGGGTGGGGCCCGACTGCGTTGAAGGCCACCCTGCAGGAGCCCGATGCTCGATATCGTCCTCTACCAGCCGGAGATCGCCCCCAACACCGGCAACCTGATCCGCTTGTGTGCCAATACCGGCTTCCACCTGCACCTGATCGAGCCGCTGGGCTTCGAACTCGACGACCGGCGCCTGCGCCGTGCCGGGCTCGACTACCACGAGTGGGCGCGTGTCCGGGTGCACGCCGACTGGCGCGCCTTTCTCGACGCCGTGGCGCCCGAGCGGGTCTTCGCCGTATCGACCCGGGGGCGGACCGGCTATCATGAGCCGGCCTATCGCGAGGGCGATGCCCTGGTGTTCGGACCCGAGACCCGCGGCCTGCCCCAGGCGATGCTCGACGCCCTGCCCGCCGAGCGGCGCCTGCGCATCCCCATGCTGCCCGAGAGCCGCAGCCTGAACCTCGCCAACGCCTGTGCGGTGGTCGTCTTCGAGGCCTGGCGCCAGCTGGGGTTCAGGGGGGCGGGCCTGCCCGGGGCCAGCCCGGTGCAGCCCGGGAACCTCGGCACCCTGAAGGAGTAAGCGATGTCGATCAAGCAGCGCCTGGCCAAGTTGAACCCCCGCCAGCAGGAGGCGGTGCGCTACATCGATGGCCCCTGCCTGGTGCTGGCCGGGGCCGGCTCCGGCAAGACCAGCGTGATCACCACCAAGATCGCCTACCTGGTGCAGGAGTGCGGCATGAGCGCGCGTCGCATCGCCGCCGTGACCTTCACCAACAAGGCCGCCCGCGAGATGAAGGAGCGCGTGGGGCAGATGCTCAAGGGGCGCGAGGGGCATGGCCTGACCGTCTCGACCTTCCATACCCTGGGCCTCAACATCATTCGCGCCGAGCTCAAGGCGCTGGGCTACAAGCCCGGCTTCTCGCTGTTCGACCCGGAGGATGCCAAGGCGCTGCTGCGCGACCTGATGAACAAGGATGCCCAGGTCGACGCCGACCAGATCAATCGGGTCCAGCACCAGATCTCCCAGTGGAAGAACGACCTGATCCTGCCCGGCCAGGCGCTCTCCCATGCCGCGGACGACGACGAACAGTACGCGGCCCGGGTCTTCGAGGCCTATGGTCGCCACCTCAAGGCCTACAATGCCGTCGACTTCGACGACCTGATCCTGCTGCCGGTGGTATTGCTGCGCGACGACCCGGAGGCGCTCGCCCGCTGGCGGCGCAAGATCCACTACATGCTGGTGGACGAGTACCAGGACACCAACGTCAGCCAGTACCAGTTGGTCCAGCTGCTGATGGGCGAGCGGAAGACTTTCACCGTGGTCGGCGACGACGACCAGTCGATCTATGCCTGGCGCGGCGCCCGGCCCGAGAACCTCGTTACCCTGGGCGAGGACTTCCCGCGGCTCAATGTCATCAAGCTGGAGCAGAACTACCGCTCCACCGGCACCATCCTGCGCGCCGCCAACACCCTGATCAGTAACAACCCCCACGTCTACGAGAAGACCCTGTGGTCGGAGATGGGCGAGGGGGCGGCGATCCGCGTGGTGGTCAACCGCCATGAGGAGGCCGAGGCGGAGCGGGTGGCCAGCGAGATCCTCACCCGGCGCATCAAGGAGCGGGCCGAGTGGCGCGACTTCGCGGTGCTCTACCGCGGCAACTTCCAGGCCCGGCTGCTCGAGCTCAAGCTGCAGCACTACCAGATCCCCTACAAGCTCTCCGGCGGCACCTCCTTCTTCTCGCGCAACGAGATCAAGGACGCCATGGCCTACCTGCGGCTGCTGATCAACCCGGCCGACGACAACGCCTTTTTGCGCATCGTCAACGTGCCGCGCCGCGAGGTCGGCCCCGGCACCCTGGAGAAGCTGGCCAACTACGCCACCGATCGCGGGATCTCGCTGTTCGCCGCCTGCCACGAGCTGGGCCTGGAGCAGCAGTTGCCGATCCGTGCCGTCGAGCGGCTGGGGCGCTTCACCCACTTCATCGACGGGGTGCGCCGGCGCATGGACCAGGGCGATGCCATCGCCGCCATCCGCGACATGCTGCGCGAGATGGACTACGAGGCCTGGCTCTACCAGAACGCCAGCGCCCCGACCATCGCCGAGCGGCGCATGGCCAATGTCTGGATCCTGATCGACCAGCTGGAGAAGTCCATGAACCGTGACCCCGAGGACACGGCCAGCACGGAGACCGAGACCGACGGCGTCGAGGCGGCCATCTCGCGGCTGGTGCTGCGCGACATCCTCGAGCAGCAGGCCGAGGAGGACGACTCCGACCGGGTGCAGCTGCTCACCATGCACGCCTCCAAGGGGCTGGAGTTTCCCCATGTCTACCTGATGGGGCTCGAGGAGGAGCTGCTGCCCCACCGCAACGCCGTGGAGGCCGGCACCGTGGAGGAGGAGCGTCGCCTGGCCTATGTGGGCATCACCCGGGCGCGGCGCACCCTGACCCTGACGCTGGCGCGCCAGCGCAAGGCCTATGGCGAGCTGATGGACTGCGTGCCGAGCCGTTTCCTCGACGAGCTGCCCGCCGATGACCTCGACTGGGAAGGGCGCGCCGACAAGGAGGACCCGGAGAAGAAGCAGGCCCGTGGCCAGGACGCCATCGCCGGGCTGCGTTCCTTGTTGAGCTGAATTGGCCGAAGGCTCCTGCCGGGCTTAGGCTCGACGGATCGACCCATAACGCGAAAGGGCGCCAAACGGCGCCCTTTCGTGGTCTCTTCGGGTAGGTCGGCTTACTGCGCCTCGGCGACCATATGGTCGACGATAGCCTTCACCTCCTCGTCGGAGAGGGCCATGGCGCCACCCTTGGGTGGCATGGCACCGATGCCGTTGATGGCGCTCTGGTAGAGGGTTTCGACTCCCTTGTCGAGCCGCTCGGCCCAGTCATCGGCGTTGCCTACCACCGGAGCGCCGGCGGCACCGCTGGCGTGGCAGGCGACACAGGCCGAACCGGCATACAGCGCTGCGCCATCCAAGCCGTTGCCATTCTCGGCCAGCTCGGTGGCCTCGTCTTCCGCGGCGACCTCGTCGGTAGCAGCGTCTTCTTCAGTGGTGGCGTCTTCCTCGGCGGCGGCCTCGTCGCCGTTGCCCAGCTCGGGGACCTCCATCACCGGCTCGACCATGTAGGCGACCGCGGCCTGCACTTCCTCGTCGGAGAGGTTGGGGTTGCCACCCTTGGCCGGCATGGCGCCGATGCCGTTGATGGCGTGATCCAGCAGGGTCTCGAAGCCCTGGCCGGTCCGGTCGCTCCAGGCGGCCTCGTCGCCACGCACCGGGGCGCCGGCGGCGCCGGAGTCGTGACAGGCGGCACAGACGCTGCCGTAGATGGATTCGCCGTCGGCACCATTCGATGAGCCATTGTCTCCGCCGCCATCGCTGCCGGCCGCGGATGCCGTACCGCAATCCTCGCCCTGCAGGCACAGCTGGCCCACCGGCTTGAGCCGCTCGGCGATGGCGTCACGGTCTTCCTCGGCCTGGGCGGAGGCCATGCCTGCGGTCAGGCCCAGGGCGGCCAGGGCCCCGATGATCAGCTTGCTGGATTTCACTCTCTCCACCTCTTGACGGTCCTGTAATCGAATCTGCCCGTGGCGACGTCGCTAACGGCAACACGACAGCCGAGGGACGCCCTGACGCGCACAATGAGCGACAGTATACCGGCAACGCATTCGGCTGGAAAATGCCGCGGCCAACGTCTTTGGCAGCATGGCCGTCGATACCATGGGCAGGGCTGACGCAGATGGCGGTAACGCTCGAGGCTGTCCCCGGCGCCTCTCGCCTTGGGTAACTGCGATTGCCGGGGGCTCTCGCTGGACAGGAGTGGGGGAGCCGGGTAGGATGTGGACCGCTCGATGGCGCCGCGTCTCGAGCAACAAGCGCCCGTAGCTCAGCTGGATAGAGTATCGGCCTCCGAAGCCGAGGGTCGCAGGTTCAAGTCCTGCCGGGCGCGCCACGAATTCAAGGGCCTACGACACTGTCGTAGGCCCTTTTCGCTTCTGTGACCATCCTGTGGCCTCGTTGTGACCAGCTCCAATGGTGTAACCGCGCGCTGACTGGAACGCAGTGTATATGCATTATAACTATTCAGCTCACGCCGCCTGATCCAGGTCGTCCTGTCGCATGAAGGCAGGCACCTCGCCGGCAAACAGTTGCTCCAATGCCGTGTGCGCCGCCAGGCCCTGCTTGACCGCGGTCGAGAGGAAGCTGCGCATCCAGCAAAAGATCTCGGCGCCCTCCCAGGATCGAAAACAGCCCGAGATCTTCTGCTGGACCTTGGTCATCCGCAGGTCGCGCTACCCCTGGTTGTTGGTGAAGGGCGCGGCGGAATCCTCGAGAAAACGCAGCACGTCGATGGCGGCGCGCAAGGACGGTGAGACCGTGCGGTCTTCCTTGAGCTGCTGCCGGACCCGTTCAGGGCCGCGTCGACGTTGATGTCGCTGATGGTCATGTCACCGGATGGAGTGGCGGGCGGATGTGGGTGCTATGCCAGAGAAGACAGGGGAACCGCTCTGCCTGCTCTTCGACTCCGACGGCACCCTGGTCGACAGCGAGATCCTGCTCGCCGAGGTGATGGGTGAAATTCTGCCGGCCTTCGACCTGCCCTTCTCCGCCCGGCAGTATCTGGAGGAGTTTCGTGGCGTACGCTTCCGCACCATCGTCGACACCCTCGGCAAGCGGCATTCTGAGCTTCGCCGACGGCCGGCTGGCCGAGTTCACATCCAGCTTTTACCAGACGATGCGCCATCACTACGAACTGATCGGGACCCGTGGCTGGATCACCGTGAGTCGCGCCTTCCGCCCGGACCAGCACGGCGGCAATGGGCTTCACCGGTTCACGCAACGGTGGCCTGGCCCTGATGGCCACCGCCCAGGCGCGCCCCCAACCGATCCCCGTCTACGCCGAGATGAGCTCCATCAACCCGGTGTTCTGCTGCCCGAGGCCCTCAAGGAGGGCAACCCGCTGGGCGTTAGCCGGCTGGTGGACGGCAAGCGGGAGTAATCCCTGGAATTTGCAAGCGGTTGGAACCCTTCGGCGGCCTTCGGGCCGCCTTTTTTCTGCAGCTTCAGCCCGGAAGGAGAGCGGAGGCGCTGGCGCATGTTGGCAACTACTGGGCGACTAGGCCATACTCTGACCTACTATCAGGCTAGCATCCTGTCATACCAGTAACGCACCATGGCCCTTCCCCAACAACCGACACAATCTCAGGAAGCCCGCACCATGCGATTGAAGGACAAGACGGCCCTGATCACCGCCGCTGGCCAGGGCATCGGCCGCGCCACTGCTCTGCACTTCGCCGCGGAGGGCGCGCGGGTCATCGCCACCGACATCGACACCGGTAAGCTACGCGAGCTGGAGGCGACTCCTGGCATCGAGACACGTCGCCTTGATGTGCTCGACGCTGCGTCCATTGAAGCTCTAGCAGCTGAGTTGCCACCCCTGGATGTGCTCTTCAACTGCGCCGGCTACGTGGCCGGTGGCACCCTACTCACAGGCTCGGATGCCGACTGGGAGCTATCACTGGCCCTCAACGTCACCGCGATGGCACGCCTGACCCGAGCACTGCTTCCAGCCATGGTCGACCACGGCGGTGGCAGCATCATCAACATGGCCTCGGTAGCTTCGAGCCTCAAAGGCGTTCCTGACCGCTGCGCCTATGGCACTACCAAAGCTGCGGTGATCGGATTGACCAAATCGATCGCCGCCGACTTCATCAACCGGGGCATCCGTTGCAACGCCATCTGCCCTGGCACCGTGGATTCCCCCTCGCTGCGCCAGCGCATCCGCGACCAGGCCCACCAGCAAGGACGACCGGAGGCCGAGGTACAGGCTGACTTTCTCGCCCGCCAGCCGCTGGGGCGGCTGGGCACCCCGGAAGAGATCGCCGCCCTGGCCACCTATCTCGCCGCGGACGAGTCCGCCTACACCACCGGCACCGCCCAAGTCATCGACGGCGGTTGGCTGATCTGAATTGCAAGGAGATCCCATGAAACTGCTGCGCTTTGGCCCCCGGGGCCACGAGAAACCCGGCCTGCTCGACGCCGGCGGCGTGATCCGCGACCTGTCGGCCCATCTGCCCGACCTCGACGGCCGGCATCTGGACCGCGAGACGCTGGCCCGACTGGCCGAGCTCGACCCCTCGCGCCTGCCTGAAGTCCCGGCCGACACCCATCTCGGTCCCTGCGTGGGACGCGTCGGCAAGTTCATCTGCATCGGCCTCAATTACTCTGACCACGCCGCCGAGACCGGCGCCGAGGTGCCGCCGGAGCCGGTGGTCTTCAACAAATGGACCAGCGCCATCTGCGGTCCCAATGACGATGTCATCATCCCCCGCGACTCCACCAAGACCGACTGGGAAGTGGAGCTCGGCGTGGTGATTGGCAAGGAGGCCCGCTACGTGAGCGAGGCCGTAGCCATGGACTTTGTGGCCGGCTACTGCGTGGTCAATGACGTTTCCGAGCGCGAGTTCCAGCTCCATCGCAGCGGCAGCTGGGACAAGGGCAAGGGGTGCGACACTTTCGGCCCCCTGGGCCCCTGGCTGGTGACTCCGGACGAGATCACAGACCCCCACGCCCTCGACCTCTGGCTGGAAGTAGACGGCCAGCGCTACCAGGATGGCAATACCCGCACCATGGTCTACCAGATCCCCTTCCTGATCAGTTATCTGAGTCGCTTCATGAGCCTGCAGCCGGGTGATGTCATCTCGACCGGCACACCGCCGGGAGTGGGCATGGGCCAGCAGCCGCCGACCTACCTGAAACCCGGCCAGCACATGCGCCTGGGCATCGAGGGGCTCGGCGAGCAGCATCAGGCTGTCGTCGCCGAACCCAGCCGCTGATCCGGAGGCCGTCATGCGAACTGTCGTCTGCCAGGAACCCGGCCGGCTAATCCTCGAGGAGCGCGCCGCCCCGTCATGCGGGGCCGGCGAGGCCCTGCTGCGCATCCGCCGGGTCGGGGTGTGCGGCACCGATATCCACGCCTTCGGTGGCAACCAGCCCTACTTCCAGTATCCGCGGGTACTCGGCCACGAACTGGCCGGCGAGATCGTCGCGGTGGGCGACCAGGTCGACCCGGCGCTGATAGGCCGAAACGCTTACGTGATTCCTTACCTGCACTGCGGAGACTGCCGGGCCTGTCGCCAGGGCCGTACCAACTGTTGCCGGCAAATGCAGGTGATCGGTGTGCATCGCGACGGGGGCATGTGCGATAACCTGGCGGTGCCCGTAGAGCAGCTCGTGACCTCCGACACCCTGCCTCTGGACCAGCTGGCCCTGGTCGAGTGCCAGGCCATCGGCGCCCACGCGGTGCGCCGCAGCGGGCTCACCGAGGGTGAACTAGCCGTGGTGGCCGGCGCCGGCCCCATCGGCATGGGCGTAGCGCAGCTTGCCCGCGAGCGAGGAGCCAGAGTGGTGGTGGTCGACACCAACCCCGAGCGCCTGGCCTTCTGCCGCGAACGGCTCGGTATCACGGACACTTTGAATCCCGTCGAGGAGGACGTTGCCGCGGCTCTGCAGGCACTCAGCGATGGCCAGCTGGCCGACGCGGTGTTCGATGCCACGGGCAACCCTACCGCCATGCAGCAGGGCTTCGACCTGGTCGGCCACGCCGGCCGCTACGTATTGGTCAGCATCGTCAAGGCAGACATCTCCTTCCACGATCCAGACTTCCACCGCAAGGAGATGAGCCTGCTCTCCAGCCGCAACGCCACCCGAGAGGACTTCGACGAGGTATGCCGGCTGATGGAAGCGGGCCGCCTCCCGGCCAGCGCCATGATCACCCACCGCACCGAGCTCGATGACCTGCCCGAATACATGCCCGCCTGGTGCGCCCCGGACAGCGGCGTTATCAAGGCCATGATAGAGCTCGATTCCCCAGGATATGTTTCAGCGGAGGCCGACAATGCCCCAGACCATCGCCAGTGACAGCGGCCAGCTGGCCAGCCTGCGCGTGCACGCCGCCGATAACGTGCGCGTCGCCCTCAAGGACCTGCCAGCCAGCACCGAGATCGACGATGATGGCCGCACCCTGCGCCTGGATGAGGCGATCCGCCACAAGCACAAGTTCACCGTCCGGCCGCTCGACACGGGCGAGGCAGTGATCATGTACGGCGTCACTGTGGGTCGCGCTACTCGACCGATCCCTGAAGGCGCGGCCATCACCACCGAAAACACCGAGCACGGCACCGCCACCACCCAGCCCCAGGCGAGGCGCGGCGAGTGGCAGGCTCCTGATGTCACGGCCTTTCGCGACGCCACCTTCGAAGGCTTCCACCGCCCCGATGGTCAGGTTGGCACCGCCAATGCCTGGCTGGTGGTCCCCTTGGTATTTTGCGAGAACCGCAACATCGAGGTGCTGCGACAGTGCGTGGCTGATGCTCTGGGCGAGGACCCCTATCGCGATTACAAGCACATGGCCCGCGAACTGCTTCACGGTTCAGCCGGCGCCGCACCGGCCGAGCCGCCCGGTGAACGGCTCTTCCCCAACGTCGACGGGGTGCGATTCCTCACCCATACCCTGGGCTGCGGCGGTACCGATGACGATGCCGAAGCGCTGTGCCAGCTGCTGGCAGGCTACATCTGCCACCCTAACGTGGCCGGCGCCACGGTCCTGAGCCTGGGCTGTCAGAAGGCCCAAATCGGCATGCTGCGCGACGCCGTGGCCGAACGCGATCCCGACGGCCTGCGCCCGGTGCACTACCTGGAGCAGCAGGCCAGCCAGAGCGAGGAGGCGCTGATCCGCGAGGCGCTGACCACCATCTTCGACGGCCTGGCCGAGGCCAACAACGTCACGCGAGCCCCGGCGCCGCTCTCGGCGCTGACCCTGGGCGTGGAGTGCGGCGGCTCCGACGGCTTCTCCGGGCTCTCCGCCAACCCCTTGGTAGGCGCGGTCGTCGATCGCCTGGTAGCGCTGGGTGGCAGCGGCATTCTTAGCGAGTTCCCTGAACTGTGTGGCGTGGAACACGAGCTGATCGCCCGCTGTACCGACGACACCGTGGCAAGCCGCTTCCAGAACCTGATGGAGGCCTACCAGCAGCACGCCGCACGGGTAGGCGCCGACTTCTCGATGAATCCATCCCCCGGCAACATCCGAGACGGACTGATCACCGATGCCATGAAATCCGCCGGCGCCGCCAAGAAGGGTGGCGACAGCCCGGTGGTGGACGTGCTTGACTACACCGAACCCCGCACCAAGGCTGGCCTCAATCTGCTCTGCTCACCAGGTAATGACGTGGAGTCCACGACGGCACTTGCGGGTTCCGGTGCCAACCTGATCCTCTTCACCACCGGGCTGGGCACTCCCACCGGCAACCCGGTCACCCCGGTCATCAAGATCTCCAGCAACAGCGAGCTGGCCGAGCGCATGAGCGACGTCATCGACTTTGATGCCGGCCCCATCATCCGCGGAGAGACCAGCATCGACGAGCTGGCAGAGCAGCTGCTGAGACTGTGCATCGACGCCGCCTCGGGGTGCTATCGTCCCCGCGCGCTGAAGCTGGCGCAGCACGACTTCATCCCCTGGAAACGAGGGGTTTCCTTGTAGCGACACCCCCACAGCCTAAAGGGCCCGCTGCTCATGCAGCGGGCCCTTCTTCGCGATAGCTTCCGGCTAGTGGCAGATAGGGGACTCACTCCTCAGCAGTGAGACGCTTCTTGAGCTGCATGTAGGTGCCATAGTGACGGTCCAGATGGCGCCGCATGGCCGCCTCGGCAGCATCAGGATCACGGGACTCGATGGCCTCGACGATCTCGGTGTGGGCCGCCAGCGCCGCCTCGTCCTCATCCTTCTGCTGAAGCACCTGGGCGCGACGATCGTCAAGCCACTCGGAGAGCGCCACATGGATGGCATCGAAGATAGGGTTGCGAGCGATGCTCGCCAGCACACCGTGGAAGTCGTTATCGGAACGCTTGAAGCGCGCCTCGTCGCCTACGGCGTCATGATTCTCCTGCAGGGCGCCACGCAGGCGAGCCAAGTCCTCCTCCCCGGCGTAGCGCGCCGCATAGCGGGCCAAGGAGATCTCGAACAAGGCCCGGGCCTCCTGGAAGTACTGCTGGCCGTCGGGCTTGGAGAGCAGCTGGCGGGTTACCCCGGAGAGCCGCGCCATCACCGCCTCGGCGGTGGGCCGGATCACTCGTGCCCGGGTACCACTGTTAATGGCGATCAGGCCCAGCTGCTGCAAGTAAAACAACGCCTCGCGCACCGCCGGACGGCCGACGCCGAACTGCTCCATCAACTCTCGCTCGGAGGGCAGTTGATCGTTCTCGCCAAGCCGTCCCTCGAGGATGTCCGCCTCGAGCTGCTCGGCGACCTGTTCGGAGAGCGTCTTGCGCTCGATCCGGTATCGGGACATGGGCTGGTTCTCCTGGTTGACCCGCTGCTTGACTGCCATGTTACTGCATTTGCCCCTCCCCCCGCTCAGACAACAGGCTGCAATGCCGGAACATTCAGGGTCTCGGCCAGTTCGGCATAAGCGCGTTGGTTGGCGCTGTCCAGCGGAATACCCTCAGCGTCGCGGCGCGCCCGGCAGCCCCACTCCCGGTCCCCGGGCGCCATGACCCGAGCGCTGCCCCGGCCCGGTTGGGCTCGGAGGTCCTCAAGATAGCGGCGCATGCCCTCGGGGAAGGGGTCGCCCGGTGCGAAGGCATCGGGCCGGAGCGCCAGGAAGAAGTGGCCGACCCCACGCGGTGTTGTCATGTCGGGGCCGCCCATAGGCAGCAGGCGGAAACCGTGCAGCATGCCTGAGAGAGTGGAGCTGAGCACTTCCACCATGCCACCCAGCCCCGCCCCCTTGAAGCCGAAGTCGCTACCTCCTAACGGCAGCAGCGCCGCCACTTCCGCCGGGATACGGGTTACCCCGCCCGCCGAATCGGCGGCCACCTGGTCCGGCAACTCACGACCGATGGCTCCGTACTGCTGCACCCGATTCCAAGGGATCGAGCTGGTGGCCATATCGAGCAGAAAGGGGTTCTCTCCCTCCACCGGGGCGGCAAAGGCGATGGGATTGGTGCCATGGAAGGGCCGGCTCCCCTGGTGCAACAGTACGAAGGGGTCGGAGTTGCATACCGCCAGGCCGAGAAGGCCGCGCTCGGCCGCGGCCAGGGCATAACAACCTGCCGCCCCGAAGTGCGAGGAGCGCCCCACCGCCACAGCCCCCACGCCCACCTCGTCGGCCATGGCCGCAGCATGCTCCATGGCGGTGTAGCCCGCCAGGTGTCCGAAACCGTCACCGGCATCCAGGTAGCCGGTGGCGGGCAGGCGACGCTCGAAGTGCATCTCAGGTGCTCCTGAGATGCGCCCGCCCTTGAGCGCATGGATATAGTGGGGCAGCAGGCGCAAGCCGTGGCTGTCAGTGCCCATGCGCGAAGCGGTCACCAGTGCCCGGGTCACTGCCTCGGCCGAAAGGGCATCGGCTCCTGCGCGCGCCAGCACCGCCAGCATGAAGCGCTCGAGTTCATCTCGGGGCACACGAAATGCCTGGGAGGCGTCACTCATCGATCGGTCTTCCTCATGATCAGCGGTATATCAAGGTCGGCAACCACATGGAGATCGCCGGGACAAAGGTCACCAGCAGCAGGGCGAGCACCAGCGGCACCAGGAACGGCAGGGTCCCGCGCATGCACTTCTCGAAGGAGATGTTCGACACCCGCGAAAGCACGTAGAGCACCATGCCCACGGGCGGCGTCAGCAGTCCGATCATCAGGTTGAGGACCATGATCACCCCGAAATGGACCGGGTCGACCCCGGATGCCACCGCCAGTGGCAGCAGTACTGGCACCAGAATGGTGATAGCGGCGATGGTCTCCATGAAGCAGCCGACGATGATCAGCACGAGGTTGATGATGATCAGGGTGGCGACGGGGTTGTCAGCGAAGGGCCCGAGCAACTCGATGACGTGCTGGGTGACCTGGTTGCTGGTCAGGATCCAGGCGAAGATCGAGGCGCCGGCCACGATCAACAGAATGACGGCGGTGGTTTCAATGGTCTCCATGCTGACCTTGAGCAGGCGCTTCCAGGTCAGACTGCGATAGACCACACCACCGAGAAAGAGCGCGTAGACGACTGCAGCTATCGCGGCTTCTGTGGGAGTAAAGGCGCCGGTCATGATGCCGCCGACGATGATCACCGGAGTAAGCAGGGAGAAGAAGGCACGCTTGAACGTCTCCCACAGCACCGGCACCGAGAACGCCGCATCGCGCTGATAACCGCGACGCCTTGCCAGGAAGAATATCATCAGCATCAACACGAGCCCCATCAGCAGTCCAGGGATCAAGCCGGCCACGAACAGCTGGCCCACCGAGACTGAAGCCATGACGCCATAAATCACCATGGGCAGGCTGGGCGGGATAATGGGGCCGATAGTGGAGGACGCCGCGGTGATGCCCACTGCAAATTCCTGGTCGTAGCCCGCATCTCGCATCGCCTTGATCTCGATGGTACCCAGGCCACCGGCATCGGCCACGGCAGCACCGGACATTCCCGAGAAGACGATGCTGGCACCGACATTGACGTGGCCCAGGCCACCGCGCATCCACCCCATCAACGCCTTGGCGAAGTCGAAGATACGCGTGGTGATACCGCCGTTATTCATCAGGTTGCCGGCAAGGATGAAGAAGGGAATCGCTAGCAAAGGGAAGCTGTCGATGCCGTTAATCATGCGGTGCACGACCACCACGTCGGGCACGCGCCCGGTCAACAACACATAGATCAGGCAGGACCCCGCGAGGCTGACGGCGATGGGCACGCCGAGCACCAGCATGGTGAAAAGAGCGGCGAAGAGGAACAGCAGATATTGCTCGGTGACTGCCAGGACGATGCAGCCGAGGATGGCGAGTGCAGCGACCAACGGCGGCACCAGGGCACCGTGCCGCCTCAGGATCAGGGTATTGGACATGGACAGGCTCTCTCGGTCGACGTTATCACTGTGAATCCAGCAGCTCGCTGGTTCCGCTGCGCCAATGGCGGATGGCCACCTGGACGGCGCGCGCCAGCATCAGCACGAACCCCAGCATCACGATGTAGTAGAGGTAGCTCTTGGGTATATCCACGGACGTCATCAATGCCGAGGTGCGACCGGCCAGTTTGAAGGTAATCCACACCATGGCGGAAAAGAAGGCGATGTTGACCAGGTCCACCAGCGTCGAGGCCATACGTGCCATCCAGGACGGCATGTAGCGATAGAAGAACTCAACGGCGATATGGGACCCTTTGCGCACCGCCATGGTGCCGCCCATGAAACCCACCATCACCAGCAGGTAACGGGCCATCTCTTCGGTCCAGGCGATGGAGTTACCCAGCACGTAGCGGGTGAAGAACTGAAGAAAGACGTCCAGTGCCAGTAGCCAGAAGATCCCCAGGGTCAGGTAGTCCTCGAGGCCATGATCCCGTTTATCAAAGGAATCCTCCTCGAGAAAGTCGAAGGCGGGCGCCTCGTCTCGGTCCGATTGGTTCATGTCAGACTCCCGCGCATCACCCCCGACACCGGGGTGATGCGACGTCCGAGATGGAAGGGAGGGTTACAGGCCGATGGCCTGGAGGCGGTCGTAGGTCTCTTGATCCCAGGTGGCCGCGTCGCTGTTGTGGGCAGGGATCGTGGCCTCGCGGAAGGGCGTGATGTCGACCTCATTCACCGTGGTGCCCTGCTCCTCGAACCAGGCAACCAGATCCTCCTCGGACTGCAGGATATCCTGGGTAATGCGCTCGCCGGCCTCTGCGTAGACCTCGCGGAAGATATCTTGATCCTCCTCGGAGAGGCGGTTCCACAGCGGCCCACCGGCAATGGTGATCAGCGAATCTGTAATATGGCCGGTCAAGTTGATGTAGTCCTGAACCTCGTGGAAGGCCTTGGCCTTGATGGTGGGAAGCGGATTTTCCTGAGCATCAACCACACCCTGCTGCAGCGCCAGATAGACCTCGGCGAAGGCGATGGGGGTGGGGTTCGCGCCGACCGCCTCGGGGAACATCATGTACATCGGCGCGTTGGGCGTGCGGATCTTCAGATCCTGCATGTCTGCGGGGGTATTGATCGGCTTGTTGGAGGTGGCGTGGCGCCGACCATAATAGTTCATGGCCAGGGGCACGTTGCCGGTGGCATCCTGGTAGCCTTGGGCGATTTCTTTGAAGAGGTCGCTGTCGGCATAGGCCTGCCAGTGGTCGAAGTCGCGGAACATGTAGGGCGCTCCCGCGATGCCGATCGGACCATAGAAGCGACCGGCGAACTGGTTGCCAGTGTAGATCAGGTCTACGGTCCCCAGCTGCAGGCCCTCGTTGATATCCGCTTCCTTGCCCAGCGATGAGGCCGGGTGCACGGTAATGGAGTAGCGACCGTCAGTGCGCTCCTCGATCTGCTCTGCCGCCCACAGGGCCCATTCGTGGTAGGGCTCCGATGTCTCGTAGACGTGGGCGAAGTTCAGCTCCTCGGCCTGGGCGGCACCGGCCAGGCTGATGCCGCCGGCGATCAGGAGGGCAGTCATCACCCGGGACAGCGTGAACTGGCGTTGGGGCTTATCGCTCATCTTGTACTCCTCACAACCGTTGAGTTTGTTCTGCTTGTGGCTGGAACGGTGGCGCATCCATGCTCGGTTCGATGGCTCTCGTGCGCTTACCTGAGCGTATGTCTGTATACGTATCATACCACCGACTTCAAACTAGCCCTTCCCGCAGCCCCGCGCAACCAGGAAGCAGACCTATCGGTATTCGCCTTTAGTGGAAGGTGCGGTGCAGGTGTTGTAGAAGGTCCGGCGCTCCGAAGCCACCTGCCTTGGTCATCACGCGGCGCGTCGGCTCTCCGTCGAGACTGCCAAGCGCCACGCCGGGTGCCCACTCCGCCTCCACGCTGATCGAGGTAACACCGAGTCGCGTCAGCGTGGCCATGGCGATATCGCCGCCGGTCAGAAACAGCAGGGTCTCTCTGCCATCCGGCCAACACTCCAGAGTATGTGCAACGCCCTCGGCCATGGCCTGTGCCACCTCTTCGGCACCGACCATTTCGGTGTCCTCCAGCGCTCCCGAGGTGCCACCACTGGATATCATGCCGGGCACTAGTAGCGCAGCTTTACCCTGTGGAATAGCGTATGGGGGGCTCAGCGCCTCAATCACCGGCAGCGGCGGTAGCTCGCAACGCAACCTGGCAAGCTGCTCGGCGGCTCGCGGACTTTGCGAGCCCACTACATAGAGCACCGCACTCACCCTGGATAGGGAACGATGGCTGGCGCGCAGACGCCCGAAGCATCGCTGAGCCATGGCCGTGGCAAGGCCTGCCGCCCCTACCATCAGCCGTGGAATGCCAGCTGCCAGCGTCGCATCATAGAGACGAGCCAGAGTGAGGTCACTATCGGCATCTGCCACCGCGTCACCCTGGGGCAATGCGGCCTCATCACCGGCGTAGCGGGCCAGTTTCATCCCGCCAGCGTTGAAAGCGCTGTCGAGCGGACCGCTCAGCGGCGCCGAACGTGCATCGCCCTGATAGACGCTGTCGGCCAGGCGAACGTCGTCCACCCAGACCTCTGCATCCCGCACTATGCGGCCCTGGGCGGGTACCGCCGGGGCCAGCAGCAACGCTCTCCCCGTCGATTCGCGCATGGCAATACATTCAGCCACCACCTGGCCACGCAAGGTCGAGTCGATCTTCTTGAACCAGGCTGCCGGCGTTGCCCTCTTGAGACGACGGGCTGCGTCGGCAACCCGTTCGGCGGCCTCGGCGGCGCCCAGATGACGGGATTCAGTGTTCACCGCAATCACATCAGGCCAGGCGCCTTGCCAGCTCGCCAGCACGTCGTCCAACGCCGCCAGGGAGATCACCACCCGCGCATCGGCGCCTCGCGCAGCAAAGGGGGCCGTGGCATCCAGCGCGCCGGTCAGGTCATCGGCAACGATAGCGAGCCGACAGCCGGTCATGCGCTGACTCATGACACTGACGCCTCATCATTGCCTGCCGCCAGGCGGCGCGCATAGGCGATGGCGGCGCCCATGTTGGTGGCATCCGCCCTGCCCTGCCAGGCGATGTCGAAGGCGGTACCATGATCTACCGACGTGCGCTGAACAGGTAGGCCAAGGCTGACATTCACCGTGGTGTCGAAAGCAATCAGCTTGACCGGGATGTGACCCTGATCGTGATACTGGGCCACCACCAGGTCGAACTCGCCGCGGTGAGCCCGATAGAAGACGGTATCGGCAGAGATGGGCCCCTGGACGTCATAGCCTCGATCTCGCAGGGCCCTGACTGCCGGGGCAATGATGCGGTCGTCCTCATCGCCGAAGATACCGCCTTCGCCGCAGTGGGGGTTGAGCCCTGCCACGGCGATGCGCGGCCGGGCTGCCCCCATGGCGGCCAGGTGCGCTTGACCGGCTTCCACTGTCTCGATGATGCGCGACTCGGTGACCCTCTCGATGGCGCCGCGCAGCGACACGTGTGTGGAAACATGCAGGGTCGACAGCGTCTCGGAGGCCAGCAGCATGAACGATGAGGGGGCGCCGGTCAGCGACGCCAGCATGCCAGTGTGGCCATCATAATGATGGCCAGCCTCATGCAGCGCGGCCTTGTTGAGCGGCGCGGTGACGATCACCCGCGCACGTCCGGCTTGCACCAGCTCCACGGCTGTCCGGACGCAACGAAAGGCCATGTCTCCACCACCGGCACTGATACGGCCATCGGGGATCTCGACACCCTCCGGCGCCTCGACCACGGCGACTGCCACGCTGTCGTCGTCCTGGGTTTTCTGGTCGAGTGGAACGAAGGTGAGCTCGGCGCCGATGGTGGCCGCGGCGCGACGGTAGATCGCCGGGTGACCGACGACCATGGTGCTGGCCCGATCGTCATGAGACATGGCCGCCAGAGCACGACAGATGATCTCCGGCCCGATACCGGCCGGATCTCCCATGGTGATGGCGATGCCGTAGGTGTGCGATGAACGATTCATGGCATCAACTGCCCGCCATTGACTTCGATTACCTGGCCGGTGACATAACCGCTCATGCTCTCGGTGCCCAGAAATACATAGGCGCCAACACACTCCTCAGCACTGCCCAGTCGCCCCATGGGGATCGAGGCTCGAGCCGCGGCAATGTGGTTGTCGTTGGAGTGGCGTTCATGGAAGTCGGTGGCGATGGTTCCGGGAGCCACGCCGTTTACCCGGATACTCTCCCCGGCGAGCTCCTTGGCCATGTTGCGCGTCAAGGTGCTGACGAAGCCCTTGGCCGAAGCATAGAGCCCGGCCCCCAGGCCTCCACCATTGCGCGCGGCGATGGAGGTGGTATGAATGATGTTGCCGCGACCGGCACGACGGAAATAGGGCAACGCGGCTCGGCTGGCCATCACCACCGACCGGGCGTTGAGACCCATCACGCGGTCATACTGTGTATCGTCCATTTCCTCCAGCGTTACCCGGCCAAGCATATCGCCGGCGTTGTTGATCAGCAGGTCCAGCCCGCCAAGCCGCTCGGCGGCCTCGTCGACCAAGCGAGTCGCTTCGGCTGAACGACTGATATCACCCTTCACCGTAAAGGCTTCGCCGTGCGTTTCGCGGATCGCCTCGGCCACGGCTTCAGCGCCCTCGGCACTGGCGTGGTAATGCACCGCCACATGAGCCCCAAGGGCACCGAGCTGTCTGGCCACGGCAGCCCCGATACCTCGGCTCGCGCCGGTCACCAGTACTCGCTTACCTTTCCATTCCTCCAGCATTGCCGTCTCCCGTTCTTGTCGGTTGAGGTGGGGGCTCCTCTCTTGGCATCACGCTATCGACCCGGGGCCACGCCATGGACTAGAGTGAAGCCATTGGCATACCTGTCATACATCACTACACCAATAACATGATAGTTGAGCGCTGGCCAGATGCCAGCGACCCGACCCAGGAGGCTCCATGACCCTTTCCGACTCACCGCATCGTCCGGTAACAGACTATCTGCCAAAGGACCTTGACCGCGCCCTGCTGGTAGGCCGCGCCTGGTGCGAGTCGCCCCGTCCCGGGCCGGTGCTGTTCGTGATCCGTGACGGAGAGGCCCTTGATGTCACCCATCTTGGTCCCACGATGGCCGATCTGCTGGATCATGCCGATGTGGAGAGCACCCTGCGGAATACTGAGGGCGCATCGCTGGGGTCCGTAGAAAGCCTGTTGGAAAACTCATTATCCACGCCCCAGCGTCCGCCCTTTCTGCTGGCACCCTGCGATGTCCAAGCGGTGAAGGCATGTGGCGTCACTTTCGCGGTGAGTCTGCTGGAGCGGGTCATCGAGGAACAGGCCGGCGGCGACGCGACAAGGGCCAACGAGCTGCGCGCCGAACTTCAGGCGCTTATCGGTAGCAACCTGTCTCGCATCGTGCCGGGTTCTGAAGAGGCGATGGCGCTCAAGCGAGAGCTTCAGACCCGTGGCGGCTGGTCACAGTACATGGAAGTGGGAATTGGTCCAGACGCCGAGGTATTCACAAAGGCCCAGCCGCTCTCTTCCGTGGGCTTCGGGGCCAGCGTGGGCCTTCACCCCGCATCGCGGTGGAACAACCCCGAACCGGAGATCGTCCTGGCTGTTGACAGCCATGGCAACGTCAAAGGCGCGACGCTCGGCAATGACGTCAACCTGCGCGACATCGAGGGGCGAAGCGCACTTCTGCTCGGCAAGGCCAAGGACAACAATGCATCAAGCTCCATTGGCCCCTTCATCCGGCTGTTCGACGACGGCTTCGGTATCGATGACGTACGCCGGGCGCAGGTCTCGTTGCGCATCGAGGGGCAAGACGATGGCTTCCGACTGGAGGGCGAGAGCGACATGGCCGAAATCAGCCGTGACCCCCTGGACCTGGTGAAGCAGACCGTGGGCACCCACCACCAGTATCCCGACGGTTTCATGCTCTATCTCGGCACCATGTTCTCCCCCATCAAGGATCGCAGTGGCGAAGGACAAGGCTTTACGCACCACCTCGGTGACATCGTCACAATCTCGACACCAACCCTTGGAGCGCTGGTCAACAACGTCGGCAGAAGTGATCAGCTCCCGCCCTGGACCTACGGCATACGCGAGCTGATGCGAGACCTGGCCGGCCGCTGAGCGTCTCGACGGACAACACCTGCCATGGTCAGGAGGGACGAAACCGTGCGGCCAGCTTGCGCATAGCATCAGTCAGTAGCAGAGCATCCACACCCACGCCGACGAAGGTGCAGCCCGCGTCCAGGTAGCCGCGTGCCGCTTGCTCATCCAGGGTGATGATACCTGCCGCTTTGCCGGCCGCTCGGATCCGGACAATAGCCGATTCGATGGCGTGCACCACCTCCGGGTGCCCAGGCTGGCACCGGTAGCCCATGGCAGCCGACAGGTCCGCAGGACCGATGAAGATGCCATCGACCCCCTCCACAGCCGCGATCGCTTCGATCTCTGCGAGGGCACTGGGGCTCTCCACCTGCAGGATCAGGCATACTTCGTTATCCGCTTTCTCCAAATAATCCTCTATCTGCCCCCATCGCGACGCACGCGCCAGCATGCTGCCCATACCCCGAATCCCCTCGGGCGGGTATCGCGTTGCAGCAACCAGGGCGGCAGCTTGTTCGGCACTCTCCACCATAGGGATGAGAAGGTTCTGCACACCGATGTCCAAATACTGCTTGATCAGCACCGGGTCACCATAAGGCGGTCGAACCACCGGCTGACTATCGTATGGAGCGACAGCCTGTAATTGGCCCAAGAGACTCTGCAAGTCATTAGGGGCATGCTCGCCATCCAGTAGCAGCCAGTCAAAGCCGGCGGTAGCAGCCAACTCTGCGACATAGGGACTCGCCAGCCCCAGCCAGATCCCGGTCATGACCTCACCGGCCAGCAGCCGTTGCTTGAAGTCGTTGGTGGGCATTTGCATGGGTAAGATTCCTTTTCAAAAGTAAGCGCTCGGCCATCACCGATTGTCAGTGATCAGACGTTGTGCCGCTAGTTCTGAGGCAGGAGTTCGTGGACCTGGCTGGCCTTCTGTGTACGGTCATTCCAGAGCGCCTGGACTTCCCCTTCGATGTCTGACCGGAGCGGGTTATCGGCGAACAGCACCTTCCAGCGGCGCGGCGTCAACTCTTCAGCACGCGACGCCGGAGGGATGGCGATGCGCTGCAGCACGTCGACCAGGTAGGTGTAGGGGGCCACCCCCTGCAGCCGGCAGGTGGTCAGCAGGCTCTGCAGGATACCGACGTGCTCGGCACCGATCTCGCTCCAGCAGAATAGCCAGTAACGGCGCTTATGCGCAGCTGCGCATAATCCCGAACTGGGCATAACTGCGGTAGATGGATTCACCGGCTTACGATTGACCGTTGGCGTTGTCTGGTCACTGGGGGGGTCGCAAGCGCTGCGTCACGCCTATCAAAGCCACTTGATCGGGAAGGTCTCGGGGGGAGGGGGATCCTCGAGCGGGACCTGCCGTAGCTGTCGTCGTCGATCGTGGCCTATCCTTGGGATTCCAGGGGCCGAAAGGGGAGCCGGCGATGGTCCAGGCATCTTCGCAAGCCGGCTGGATTCGCGCCGCGCTGCTGGCGGCCCTGGTTGCCTGTGTGCCGGCTGCCGCGCAGGAGGTCACGGTGCTCCTGCAGGCTTCCCCTCCGGAGCAGGCCCCGCCACGTCCGCATTTCGACGACGATGAGTTCGTCGAGCTCAGGACGGCGATGGTACGCGACCAGATCGAGGGCCGAGGGGTGGCGGACGAGGCCGTGCTTGCGGCCATGCGACGCCTGCCCCGGCACCGCTTCGCGCCGATGGTGTCGGCGCGAAGCGCCTATGGGGATAAGCCCCAGCCGATCGGCCACGGCCAGACGATCTCCCAGCCCTACACCGTCGCCTACATGACCGAGGTACTGGAACTGGGCGCCGATGATCGCGTGCTGGAGGTCGGTACGGGCTCCGGCTACCAGGCGGCGATCCTCGCCGAGATCGTCGGTGAGGTGGTCACGATCGAGATCATCCGTGAGTTGGCCGATAGCGCCGCCGAACGTCTCCAGCGGATGGGCTATCGCAATATCACCGTGCTGCACGGCGACGGCTACCACGGCTACGCGGCACGCGCGCCGTTCGATGCCATCGTCGTCACGGCCGCGGCATCCCACACCCCTCCGCCGTTGGTGGCCCAGCTGCGTCCCGGCGGGCGCATGGTGATCCCGGTAGGACGTGCCGGCTGGATCCAGAACCTGCTGCTGGTGGAGAAGCATGCCGACGGCGAGGTGAGCACCCGCAACCTGGCGTCGGTGCGTTTCGTGCCGCTGACCGGTGGCCACTGATGGTGGCGCGGGAGACACCGGGGCGACTCGACCTGGTGGCCGTGGCCGGCGTCTCCGCGGCGTTGCTGGCCCTTGAGGTCCTGCTGCTGCGGCTTTTCGAGTTCAGCCACTGGTACCACTTCGCCGGGTTGGCCATTGCCCTGGCGTTGCTGGGCCTGGGGACGGCGGGCACCACCCTGGCCCTGGCCGGGCGCTACCCCTTCAGCCGCGGCGATGGCTGGTTTCTCACCGGGCTGGGGGTGACCGGCGCCGGTTTCCTGCTGCTGCTCGTGGTGCAGTCCCGGGTCACGTTGCGCCCGGTGTTCGCCGGTTGGGACCTGGGCGAGCTGGTGCGGCTGCTGCTGGTGGACCTCGCGGCGTTCGTGCCCTTCTATGGGGCCGGCCTGGCGATCGGCCAGGTGTTCCTGCGCTGGCCCGAGCGTACCCGAGCCCTGTATGCCGCCAATATGCTCGGCAGCGGCATTGGCAGCCTGGGGGCGGCGCTACTGCTGGCGACCGTGCCGGTGGCCATGGCGCTGGCGGTGGTCGCCGTGCTGCTGTTCGCCCTCGGGAGCGTGATCGGGTGGGTTCGCGGGCAGCGGGTGGCGGGGGCGGCGTGTGTCCTGGGCCTGGCGCTGGCCTTGATGGCCGCCGTTCGTCCGCCGGAACCCGCCGTCTCGGATTTCAAGGCCTTGTCGCGGATAGGCGAGCTGCCCGGGGTGGAAACCCTGGCGGTCCGCCCCGGTCTGCCGGGCCAGCTTACCCTGCTGCGGGCCGATAGCCTGCGCTACGCACCGGGCCTGAGCCTGGGCTGGACCGAGAGCGTGCCGTCGGTGGACGTGGCGGTGGTCGGCAGCGATCGGGTGGTGCCCCTGGTGCGCCGATGGCCGGTCGAGGCGGAGCACAGGCGCGCTTCGCTGGCCGGGCTGCCCCGGCAATTGCGCTCCCACGGACGGGCACTGGTGCTGGGCAGCGGCGCCTGGCAGACCCCGGTCGCCGCCGGCGGCCGGGCGGTCACCTGGGTGGAAGCCGACGGTCGTCTGCTCGAGATCGCCCGGGCGCGTGGCGCGAGCGAGGCCGGTATCACCCTGGTCGAGGATGGCGCCTGGCGGCATCTGGTCACCGCCCCCGACGGCCCCTATTCGATCATCGCCTTCGACGCGGCCTGGGAGGAGGGCGATGCCGCTGCCGAGGACTATGTCCTCACGGTGGCCGGCCTGGCGCTCGCCCTGGCGCGGCTGGAGGCCGACGGCCTGCTCGCCATTCCGCTGCCGCTTGACGACCCGCCCCGCTATTACCCCCGCGTGATGGCCACGCTGGAGCGTGCCCTGCATCGGCAGGGTGCGGCGGCGCCGGGCGAACACGTGGCCGTGCTGCGCGGCCTGCAGGCGTTGCTGATCCTGGCCTCGCCGCGGCCACTGGCCGAGACAGACATCGCCACCCTGCGGGACTTCGCCGAGCGGTGGCGCTTCGACATCGCCTGGTTGCCTGGCCTGGCCCGCGAGCAGGCCAATCGTTATCACCGCTTGGACTCCCCCGTTTTCCACGACATCGCCCGCGCCTTGTTCGAGCAACGACCGATGCCGGCGGCGGCACGCCTGTTCCATGCCGCGCCGGCCGAGCTCGACCGCCCCTATCCGTGGCGCTCCCTGGCCTGGGGCGAGACGCCGCGGCTGGTCCGCGAACTGGGCGGACGCGGCTGGAGCTATCTCGACTGGACCCTGATCCTGTCGGTGGTGACCACCGTGGTCGTCGCCGTGCTGGCGTTCCTGCTGGTCCTGGTGCCGCTGGGGCGGTTACCGGCGATCCAGCGCCCCTTCGGCCGGCTCTCGGTCGCCGGGTATTTCACCGCGCTCGGCCTGGGCTACATCGTCGTGGAGCTGGTGGTCTTCCAGCGCCTGATCCTGTACCTGGGGGAGCCGGTCCTTGCCGCGGCGCTGGTCTTCGCCACCTTCCTGATCGGCTCCGGTATCGGCAGCGCCATGACGCCGGCAGACGCCAGCCGCGCCAGTCTGGGGCGGATCTACAGCGCCGTGGCCGTGGGTCTGGCGCTGGCCCTGGTGCCGTTTTTGGCCGTGCATGCCCTGAGTACCCCGCCATTGGCGGGGCGCGTGGCGCTGCTGGTTGCCTTGTTGCTGCCCCTGGCCTGGGCCATGGGCCGCCCCTTCCCCTGGGCGTTGCGCCAACTCGCCGGGCAGGAGCGCTGGATTCCCTGGGCGTGGGGCATCAACGGCTTCACCTCGGTGCTGGGGGCGTCGCTGGCGCCGCTGCTCTCCATCCATATTGGCCAGAACGCGGCCCTGGTGGCCGGGGCTGCCTGCTACGTGGTGGCCTTCGCCATCGCCGCGCGCTGGTTGGCGCGGTCGAACCGTGGCTGGTCCACTTGATGCCCAGGGTTTGATGCTTGCCGGCGACCTTCTCGAAAACGTGGTGGCGGGCGAGACGGTTGCCGCAGATGAGGCAACGGAGCGGCCGACCACCGCCCTCGGCGCGAGGCTATACTAAGAATCCATCGACTGATCATAGCCAACAAGGGGGTGCCATGAGTCGAACCCTCCGTGCCGCGCCTCAGAGGGCGCGATGTGTGCTTGGATCTATCGCATCTCGGCGGTGGCGCAGTCACTTCGCGATAGTGTTCTCCGCCTCACTACTGCTCGCGGGCGCGGCAGGGCTCGCCCCGGACGCCCGGGCGGATGAGGCGACCATGTACGGTGACGGTGACCAGGCGATCGAGGTCGCCGACGAAGCCCTCGGCACGGTGGACTTTCGGGTCTCCTGCACCGAGGCCAGCCGAGCGGCGTTCGATCAGGCCTTGGCTTACCTGCATCACATGACCTATGAGCTGGCGCAGGCGGGTTTCGAGAATATCGTTGAAAACGACCCCGACTGCGTGATGGCGCACTGGGGCGTTGCCACCACGTTGTTCCAGCCCCTATGGGCGATCCGGCCGGGTGCCGAGGTGATGAACCGCGGCTGGAGGGCGATCCAGGAGGTAAAAGCCCATCTCCCGGCGAGCGAGCGCGAACGCAATCTGGTGGCGGCGACCGAGGCCTTTTTCCGCGAGCCCGACACGGCGGAGTGGTGGACGCGCATTCGTCGGTGGGGAGAGGCGATGGAACGAGCCTATCGCGCCACGCCTGAGGACGCCGATGTGGCAACCCTCTACGCGCTCTCGCGGCTTGCCCTGGTCCCCGTGACGGAGAACCGGGCGGCGCTGTTCGACGAGGCCGAGCGCGTATTGCGCGGCGTCTACGAGCAGGAGCCGACGCATCCGGGCGCCGTGCACTACACCCTCCACGCCACCGACGCGACCGGCCGCGCTGGCCATGCCTTGGACATCGTCAGAAGCTACAGCGACATAGCCCCGGAAGTGCCGCACGCGCAGCACATGCCCACGCACCTCTTTGTGCGCCTCGGCGAATGGCCGGAGGTCATTGAATGGAACCGGCGCTCCGCCGATGCGGCGCTCCGCCGTTTGGGAGGCGACACCGTATCGCAGCATTACCTGCACGCGATGGACTATGGCCTGTACGCCCTCCTGCAGCAGGGGGCGGACGAGCGCGCGAAGGCCATGGTAGAGGAGGTGCTGTCCCATACGGACTACCAGCCGTCCTTCATCAGTGCCTTCCACCTCGCCTCCATGCCCGCGCGCTATGCCGTGGAGCGGCGGCAGTGGGGCGAAGCGGCCGCGCTGACGCCGCGCATGCCGGACTATCTGCCCTGGGATGATGCGCCCTGGGCCGAGGGGCTGACATGGCTCGCCCGCGGGCTCGGTGCCTTGCACAGTGGCAAGGTGGACGCCGCGCAGGAGGCTGAAGACAGGCTCATCGCACTGCGCGACGCTGCGGCGGCGGAAGACGAGGCCACCTTCGCGACCTATATCGAGATGGACCGGCTCATCCTTGCCGGCTGGATCGCACGTACTCAGGACCGGCCGGAGGAGGCGATCCAGTTGATCGGCACTGCCGCGGAACTGGACAGCACCGTCGAAAAACCCACGGTCACCCCGGGCGCCCTGCTGCCGCCCTACGAGGCGCTGGGCGACCTGCTTCTCGATCTCGACCGCCCGGCGGAGGCCTGGGAAGCGTATCAAGCTTCCGACGTGGTGTGGCCCAGGCGCTACAACACCCTGCTCGGCGCTGCCCGTGCCGCCGCCGCTGCAGGCAAAGCCCAGACGGCGGGCGACCACTACGCCACCTTGCTTGACATCGCTGGGGGCTCGGCGAGGCCAGGTGTCATCGAGGCGCAAGCGTATTTGAAGCGATAGGCTCGCAGTTCCCTGGCCGGCGTCCGGGGGAGCGCCCCCAAGCTCACCATTGAGCCCCCCGAGGCTGCGGAACGAGGCCGGTAACGCCCCGATGCGACATCACGCAGTCGGGGTCGTTTTCAATGATTCTCTCGAAACCCGCCTGCGCCAGCTCACAGGTCATGTGATGCAGGTAAGCCAAGGCGTGATTGCGGCAGGGCAAACCGGTCGGAGCCCGTTGCCCGGGTCATGGAAGAGAGGCGAACTGCCCCACAAGCCAATGAAAACCCAAGGCATTACCGTAGCCAATGGGCCGATTTGCACTAGTCATTGGTATTGCCATCTCCTGCTGGCCATATTCATCGGTACCAGCAGGAGAGTTAAAGAATGAAGCATTGGAGGCTAGTCTTTCGGATCGCTCGTCATGCAGAAGAGTCGCAGGACTCCAAAACGCTAAAGCATGACATCAGCACCATCATGCGAGTCTCGGATACCTATGAAGTGCAGTGTCTGGGAATTCGTATGCTAGGCGTTGATTTCTTCGCTGAGGATCATGAATTCAACCACATCATGAGGTTGTTGAAGATCCTCGAAGCGAGATACCGGCTGTCCATCATGCAGTTTGGTGAGCTGTATGACAAGGACGCGGCCGGGATGACGATAAAGATCGGTTCAAACCCCGCGATGAAAGTCGCTTGATAACGACGAAGGAGACAACAAGATGAATCTGCCGTCACTGATTGAGATCCCCAACGGGGACAAGGTGGTTCCGACCTTCTCGGACGCAGAGATGAAAGGCCGCCTTTCCCGGCTCAGGGACTACATGGCGTCGAATGACATCGATGCTGTAGTGATGACTTCCTATCACAACATCAACTACTTCAGCGACTTCGTTTATTGCAAGTTTGGACGTGACTATGGTCTTGTCGTCACCCAGGATCGCTTTACCACTGTCACCGCCAATATCGACGGAGGCCAGCCCTGGCGGCGCAATCGCCTGGGCGACAATATCGTCTATACCGACTGGCAGAAGGACAATTTCTTCAAGGCCGTCAAGCAGCTCTGCGAGGGCCGTCGTCGCGTCGGCGTCGAGTTCGACCACCTGACGCTGCAGAATCAGCAGAAGCTGCTGGCGGCGCTGGGGGAGGTGGAACTGGTCGATATCGGCGTGCCGACCATGAAGATGCGCATGATCAAGTCCGCCGAGGAGATCGCGCTGATCCGCCAGGGGGCCCGTATCGCCGACGTGGGCGGGGTCGCCGTGCGCGATGCCATCACCGCGGGTGTGCCGGAATATGAAGTGGCTCTGGCCGGCCAAGGGGCCATGGTGCGCGAGATCGCCAGGACCTACCCGCACAGCGAGCTGATGGATACCTGGGTGTGGTTCCAGTCCGGCATCAATACCGACGGTGCCCACAACCCGGTGACCAGCCGTCGCGTTCAGCCGGGTGATATCCTCAGCCTGAACACCTTCCCGATGATCTCGGGCTACTACACCGCCTTGGAGCGCACCCTGTTCTGCGAGCATGCCTCCGATGAGCACCTGCGCCTCTGGGAGGCAAACTGCGAGGTCCACCGTCGTGGCCAGGAGCTGATCAAGCCCGGCGTGCGCTGCTGCGATATCGCCCATGAGCTCAACGAGATCTTCGCCAAGCACGACCTGCTCAAGTACCGCACCTTCGGCTATGGCCACTCCTTCGGTACCCTCAGCCACTACTATGGTCGCGAAGCGGGTCTGGAGTTGCGTGAAGATATCGAAACGGTGCTCGAGCCCAACATGGTCGTCTCCATGGAGCCGATGATCATGGTGCCGGAAGGCCAGCCAGGCGCGGGGGGCTACCGCGAACATGATATCCTGGTAGTCAACGAGCACGGAGCCGACAACATCACCGGGTTCCCGTACGGCCCGAACCACAATATCATCAGGTAGCATTCAAGGGGGCATGGCCCCCTTTTTGCGTACAAGAACAATGACTATAGGAGTGTTCGGTATGGTCCTTCACTCAGGCCCCTTCAGGGGGGTGAATCCACTGGTTACCATGGTATCAGTACTGGTCATGGTCGCTTTTATATCCCTTGCCATACTCTTCCCCGAGGCCGCGACGGGGCTGATCGACAAAGGAAGAACCTATGTAACCTTCTATTTCAATTGGTGGTATGTCGGACTGGCGGCGAGCTTCCTGATCTTCCTCCTGGCCCTGGCGTTCAGCAAGTATGGTCGTTTGAAGCTGGGAGAAGAGGATGAAAAGCCGGAGTTTGGCTACTTTACATGGTTCGCGATGCTGTATGCGGCCGGCCAAGGCATTGGCATTATCTTCTGGTCAATCGCTGAGCCCATCATGCACCTCTCGCACGGGACACCCTTCTCGTCGGCGGTAGGCGACGGAGAAGCCGCAGATGTTGCCATGCGTCTTGCCTACTTCCACTGGGGACTCAATGCCTGGGCCATCTACTGCATCGTCGCCCTTGGCCTGGCCTTGATGGCCTATCGCTATGGTAAGCCACTGAGCATCCGCTACACGCTCTATCCAATCCTGGGAGAGAGGGTCAATGGGTGGATTGGTAACCTCATTGATATCATTGCTGTCTTTGCCACCCTCTTTGGTATTGCAACCTCTCTGGGGCTGGGTGTCCAACAAATCAATTCTGGTCTTAATTATCTGTGGGATGTGCCTGTCAATAGCCTGGTGCAGGTCGCGTTGATCGGTGTGATCACCATTCTGGCACTCATCTCGGTTCTCACGGGCTTGAAACGAGGAATCAAATATCTCTCTCAGGCCAATATGTGGCTGACCTTCCTGCTGCTCGCCTTCTTCTTCATCTTCGGCCCGACACGTTACATCATCGGTGGCTTCCTGGACTCAGTGGGTGACTATGCCAGGTCGGTGATTCCCCTGAGCTTCTATACTGGCAGCAATGTGACCGCAGCGAATGGTGCCGAATCATGGCAGGATTCCTGGCAGGGCTGGTGGACCGTCTTCTACTGGGGGTGGTGGATGTCCTGGGCTCCCTTCGTTGGGGTCTTCGTGGCGAGGGTCTCGAGGGGCAGAACCATCCGTGAGTTCATCTTTGGTGTAGTGGGGGTATCGTCCTTGCTCTCCTTCGTCTGGCTATCGGCCTATGGCGGCACGGCGATCTACGCTGAACTGTTCGGCAGTGGGGGCATTGCAGACGCCGTCGCCAACGATGTCTCCCTGGCGCTCTATGCTACCTTCACGGCCATGGACGTTGGTGTCGTCGGGGTGCTGGCCGGATTCTTCGGTACGGTGTTGGTCGCCACCTACTTCATTACCTCGTCCGACTCGGGAACCCTGGTCATTACCACCATCCTCAGTGAGGGGGATCCGCACCCGCTCTCCAGACACCGCGTGTTCTGGGGCGTCATGGAGGGAGCCATCGCGGCTGTACTGCTGCTGGTGGGAGGCGCCTGGGCGTTGTCGACCTTGCAGACCGCTGCCATCCTCTCGGCACTGCCTTTCTCGGTGATCATGCTCTTGATGGCCTACTCGATTCTCAAGGCGGTACAGAATGATAGCTACTTTCGCGAGCCACACACGCTAAAGTCCATTTCGGAGGGGAAAGTCTGATGAATAGTGTCAAGATAGCGGAAATGGACTGGGTGTCATATCGCGACAGGGTGAAGCATGGTAGGTGCAAGATAGTGATGCCGGTGGGCGCCATTGAACAGCATGGGCCGCATATGTCCCTGAACCCCGATGTGCTGATTCCGGAACATATCGCCTGCCGGGTGGCCGAGCGGAGTGGCAATATGTTAGTCGCTCCGCCGATTGCCTATGGCTACAAGTCACAGGTCAAGTCGGGGGGCGGCAACTTCTTTCCCGGTACCACCTGCGTCAGCGGTCGTTCCCTGGAGGAGTATGCCTACGACGTGATCCTCGCCTTCATGGAGCATGGCAACCGGGAGTTCATCGTGATCAATGGGCATTACGAGAACTCCATGTTCCTGGTCGAGGCGGCCGACCGTGCCGTGAAGCATGCCAGGCTGGCAGGGATAGAACTGAAGGTGGTCCTGCTCTCCTATTGGGACTTCATCAGTGAGGCCACTGTCGGAAAGGTCTTTCCCGAGGGGTTCTCGGGCTGGGCCGTCGAGCATGGGGGCGTTCTAGAGACGTCAATAATGCTTAAGATCCACCCCGAGCTGGTAGATATGTCAAGAGCGGTCGATATTCCACCCGCGGAGTTTCCTCCGTATGACGTCTTCCCGCCGGACCCCTCCTGGGTTCCCGAATCGGGAACTCTCTCCTCGCCGTCAAAGGCAACTGCCGAGAAAGGCGAATGGATTCTCGACGAGTGCATCGAGAAGATTGCCAAGACATTCAGCTGAATCGGTAACGGGCATTGCCATCCATGATGGGTGGCAATGTCTTTAAGCCTTTATATGTTGGCAATCCCCGAGCGCAGAAAATCGAGTACATGCCGAGAGGCCACGTTCAGCTCACGCTCCTTATAGTACAACCCGATGCACACCTTCTCCAGGCTCGGAAGGCTGTCGGTGCTGCCGGCATGCTTCAAGTGGTCTGGAATCACCGAGCTGGCCATCGCTGTAATCCCCAGCCCTTCCTCAACGGCCGAGAAGATTCCCAGCAAACTGGTGCTCGTATACATGAAGCGGAAAGGATGCTGTTGTGCCGCTAGCGACTCTTCCATAAGGGAGCGGTAGACACATCCTTGAGGGTAGGCGACCAGGGGAATCGGCTCATCATAGCCGTCGATGAGGCGACTATCCTTGTAGACCCACTCCAGGGCCTCCAGGCGATAATCACGTGAATCCCGATCCTCGCTTTTCTTTGCGCGTTCCATGGCCAGGGCGATGTCATAGTGCCCCTTCTGATAGCGCTGGAGTATCACCTTGCTGATCTCGCAGTCGACTTCCACGATGATGTTCGGGTAGACACGCGAGAGATTTCTCAGTGCCTTGGGAAGGAACGCCAGCTCGAAGTCGTTGGGGATGCCGAGCCTGACCTTGCCAGAAATGTTGTCTCCTCTGACCTTGGCAATGATCTGGTCGTTGATTTCCAGAATCTGTCGCGCAGCCTCATAGAGATATTCCCCGTCCTCGGTCAGCTCGAGGCTCGACCCCCTCAGGAAGATCTTGGTGTTGAGGATCTCCTCGAGTTTCTTCACCTGAAGGCTGATGGCCGGTTGCGAGCGGCCAAGCAGCTCACCCGCACTGGTGAAGCCTCCCAGGTCCTTTATGGTGACAAAGGTTCTCAGAAGATCGGTGGGTATGTTGGTCATTTTATTGCCATTGTGATGTCTGGTTGGGCCATCGATGCCAGCGCAAGGGCGCCAATTCTTGCCCCGGCCAGTATGAGCGCCATGCTCGACTTCGCTCAGTTGCTGCGGCAACACGCGAACGGGATGAGCAGCAACACTATCCCTGAGTATATCCCACGGGGCCATGCGGGTGGGGCTATGGGGTGATGCCTCTTATGGCTGCCTCCTTTATCTCCGCCTTATCACGGCATTTGCCCTTCTCATTGGTCCTTAGGCGCCATCGAAAATAGATTGCTGACAGAGGGCTTGTGCCGAGATCCAACAACAAAGGAGACTTCCATGAACCATTCCCCCCTTTCCGACTTCGACTCCCAAGTTGCCGTGGCCATCGCCGACGAGGTGGCCCGCCAGGAGGCCCACGTCGAGCTGATCGCCTCCGAGAACTACGCCAGCCGCGCCGTGATGGAGGCCCAGGGCACCCAGCTGACCAACAAGTACGCAGAGGGCTATCCGGGCAAGCGCTACTACGGCGGCTGTGAGCATGTCGACGTGGTCGAGCAGCTGGCCATTGACCGCGCCTGCGACCTGTTCGGCGCCGACTACGCCAACGTCCAGCCCCACTCCGGCGCCCAGGCCAACGCCGCGGCCTTCATGGCCCTGGTCAGCCCGGGCGACACCGTGCTGGGGATGAGCCTGGCCCACGGCGGCCACCTGACCCACGGCGCCGCCCCGAACTTCTCCGGCAAGCACTATCACGCCGTGCAGTACGGCCTGAACCCGGAGACCGGCGAGATCGACTATGAAGAGGTCGAGCGCCTGGCGCGCAGCCACAAGCCGAAGATGATCATCGCCGGCTTCTCGGCCTATGCGCGGGTGGTCGACTGGCGGCGTTTCCGTGCCATCGCCGATGCCGTGGGCGCCTGGCTGCTGGTGGACATGGCTCATGTGGCAGGGCTCGTGGCGGCCGGCCTCTACCCGAGCCCGCTGCCCCACGCCCACGTGGTGACCACCACCACCCACAAGACCCTGCGCGGCCCGCGTGGCGGCCTGATCCTCTCCGCCCACGGCGACGAGACGCTGTACAAGAAGCTCAACGGCGCGGTCTTCCCGGGCCAGCAGGGCGGCCCGCTGATGCACGTCATCGCCGCCAAGTCGGTGGCCTTCAAGGAGGCCATGAGCCAGGACTTCGTGCGCTACCAGCAGCGGGTGATCGACAACGCCCGCGCCATGGCCGGGGTGTTCGTCGAGCGCGGCTATGACGTCGTCTCCGGCGGCACCGACGACCACCTCTTCCTGGTCTCGCTGATCAAGCAGGGCGTGACCGGCAAGGATGCCGACGCGGCCCTGGGCCGGGCCCATATCACCGTCAACAAGAACGCCGTGCCCAACGACCCGGAGAGCCCTTTCGTCACCTCGGGCCTGCGCATCGGCACCCCGGCGGTGACCAGCCGTGGCTTCGACGAGGCCGAGTGCGCCGCGCTGGCGGGCTGGATCTGCGACATCCTCGACATGCTGGCCGAGCGCCACAGCACCGGTGCCGTGGAGGCCGAGGTACGCGAGAAGGTCGCCGCGCTCTGCGAGCGCCATCCGGTCTACGGCGAATCTGTCGCCGAGGGTCGCCAGGCCCACGCCCAGGCTGACGCCGCGTCAGCGGTCTGATCGCCTTCACGAGTCAGGAGCGGTTTCAGGAGAGAATTCATGCAACGCTATTCAGGATTCGGGCTGGCCAAGCACGCGCTCAGCCACCATGAGAACTGGGAACGCCAGTGGCGCAATCCCACGCCCAAGAAGCAGTACGACGTGATCATCGTCGGCGGCGGCGGCCACGGCCTGGCCACCGCCTACTACCTGGCCAAGGAGCACGGCATCACCAACGTCGCCGTGGTGGAGAAGGGCTGGCTGGGCGGCGGCAACACCGCCCGCAACACGACCATCGTGCGCTCCAACTACTTATGGGACGAGTCCGCCGCGCTCTACGAGCACGCCATGAAGCTGTGGGAGGGGCTATCCCAGGATATCAACTACAACGTGATGTTCTCCCAGCGCGGCGTGATGAACCTGGCCCATACCCTGCAGGACATGCGCGACGTCCAGCGGCGGGTCAACGCCAACCGCCTCAACGGCATCGACAGCGAGGTGATCACCCCCGAGCGGATCCAGGAGATCGTGCCGATCATGGACTGCTCGAAGAATGCCCGCTACCCGGTGCTGGGGGCCTCCTGGCAGCCGCGCGCCGGCGTGGCGCGCCACGACGCCGTGGCCTGGGGCTATGCCCGGGCCGCCGACGCGCTCGGTGTCGACCTGCTACAGAACACCGAGGTCACCGGCTTCAAGATCCGCGACGGCCGCGTCCACGGGGTTCACACCAACCGCGGCGACATCGAGGCCAAGACCGTGGGCTGCGTGGCGGCCGGCAACTCCGGGGTGCTGGCCAAGATGGCCGGCTTCCGGCTGCCGCTGGAGTCCCACCCGCTGCAGGCGCTGGTCTCCGAGCCGCTCAAGCCGGTACTGGATACGGTGGTGATGTCCAACCATGTGCACGGCTACATCAGCCAGACCGACAAGGGCGACCTGGTGATCGGCGCCGGCATCGACGGCTACAACGGCTACGGCCAGCGGGGCAGCTACCCGACCGTGGAGCACACCCTGCAGGCCATCGTCGAGATGTTCCCGATCTTCTCGCGGGTGCGCATGAACCGCCAGTGGGGCGGCATCGTCGACACCTGCCCGGACGCCTGCCCGATCCTGTCGAAGACGCCGGTGAAGGGGCTCTTCTTCAACTGCGGCTGGGGTACCGGCGGCTTCAAGGCCACCCCCGGCTCGGGTCACGTCTTCGCCTGGACCCTGGCCAAGGGCCAGACCCATCCGCTCGCGGCCCCGTTCTCCATCGACCGTTTCCACACCGGGGCGCTGGTCGACGAGCATGGTGCCGCCGGCGTGGCGCACTGACCAACCGCAGAGGAAAGCCGACATGTTCTATATTCATTGCCCCTACTGCGAGGAGCACCGCGAGGAAGAGGAGTTCCATGCCAAGGGCCAGGCGCATATCGCCCGGCCGGCGGACCCCGAGTCCTGTAGTGACCAGGAGTGGGGTGACTACCTGTTCTTCCGCGACAACCCGCGTGGCATCCATCACGAGCTGTGGGTGCATGCGGTGGGTTGCCGCAAGTTCTTCAACATCACGCGTAACACCGTGAGCTACGCGATCCTCGAGACCTACAAGATGGGCGAGCAGCCCCACTTCACCGCCGAGCACCCCGACGGCAAGCCAGCCGAGAAGGTGGCCGCCGAGGCGGAAGCGGTGTCGCGTCAGGAAGGAGTCAACGTATGAGCCAGTCGTTGAAACAGCCGAATCGTCTTCGCGAAGGTGGACGCGTCGATCGCGCTCGCACGCTGAGTTTCACCTTCAACGGCACGCGCTACCAAGGCCATGCCGGCGACACCCTGGCCTCGGCGCTGCTCGCCAACGGGGTGGACATCGTCAACCGCAGCTTCAAGTACTCGCGCCCGCGGGGCATCGTCGCCGCCGGCGCCGAGGAGCCCAATGCCCTGGTCCAGCTGGGCAGCACCGAAGCGGCCCAGGTGCCCAACGTGCGCGCCACCCAGCAGGTGCTGTTCGACGGCCTCACCGCGCAAAGCACCAACGGCTGGCCCAACGTGCAGCGGGATGTCATGAGCCTGGTCGGCAAGCTGGGCGGGCGCTTCATGCCGCCGGGCTTCTACTACAAGACCTTCATGGCCCCGGCCTCGATGTGGATGACATACGAGAAGTATATCCGCAAGGGGGCGGGCCTGGGCCGCAGCCCCATGGAGAACGACCCGGACAGCTACGACCATCTCCACCAGCACTGTGACCTGCTGGTGATCGGCGCCGGCCCCGCCGGCCTGTCAGCGGCCCAGACCGCGGCGCGTGGCGGCGCCCGGGTGATCCTCTGCGACGAGCAGGAGGAGATGGGCGGCTCGCTGCTCGACAGCCGCGAGCTGCTCGACCACCAACCTGCCGCCCAGTGGGCCGAGCGCGTGATCGACGAGCTCGCCGCGCTCGACAACGTCACCCTGCTGGCCCGCACCACCGCCAACGGCTACCACGACCACCACTTCGTCACCCTGCACGAGCGGCGCACCGAGCACCTCGGCGAGACCGCGCCGCTGGTCGACGGTGTCCGTCCCGCTCGTTCGCGCATGCATCGCGTGCGGGCCGGCCAGGTGCTGCTGGCCACCGGCGCCCATGAGCGGCCGCTGGTCTATGGCAACAACGACGTGCCGGGCAACCTGCTGGCCGGCGCCGTCTCCACCTACATCCGCCGCTATGGTGTGGTGCCGGGCAACAGGCTGGTGCTCTCGACCAGCAACGATCACGCCTATCGCGCCGCCCTGGACTGGGATGAGGCCGGCCGCGAGGTGGTGGCCATCGTCGATGCCCGCCAGGCGCCGGACGGCGAGTGGGTGGAGCAGGCCCGCGCCCGCGGTATCCGGATCATCACCGGCAGTGCCGTGCTCGAGGCCAAGGGGGACAAGCGCGTGAGCGGCGCCCGTGTGGCGACCATCGACGCCGAGGCCTTCAAGGTCACCGGCCAGGCCGAGACCCTGGCGTGCGACACCATCGCCAGCTCCGGTGGCTACAGCCCGGTGATCCACCTGGCCTCGCACACCGGTGCCCGGCCGATCTGGAACGACGAGATCCTCGGCTTCGTGCCCAGTCTGGTGAAGGGCGTGCATGCCGCCGGCAGCGCCCGCGGTATCCATGACCTGGCCGAGGGGCTGGCCGACGGCAGCGCCGCGGCCGCCCGGGCGCTCGCCGCGCTGGACCTCTCCGCCGGGACCCTCGAGCTGCCCCAGGTCGATGCGCGTCGTGAAGGAGCCACCTGCGCGCTCTACCAGGTGCCCCACGAGAAGCCGACCCTGCGCGGGCCCAAGCAGTTCGTCGACCTGCAGAACGACGTCACGGCGGCGGCCATTGAGCTGGCCACCCGCGAGGGCTTCGAGTCCATCGAGCATGTCAAGCGCTACACCGCCATGGGCTTCGGCACCGACCAGGGCAAGCTCGGCAACATCAACGGCATGGCCATCGCCGCGCGCTGCCTGAATCGCACGATTCCCGAGGTGGGGACCACGGTGTTCCGCCCCAACTACACCCCGGTCACCTTCGGCGCCATCGCCGGGCGTCACTGCCGCGAGCTGTTCGACCCGGAGCGCTACACCGCGATGCACCAGTGGCACGTGGAGCACGGCGCCGAGTTCGAGGACGTGGGCCAGTGGAAGCGCCCCTGGTACTTCCCGAAGAATGTCAACGGCAAGCTCGAGACGCTGGACGAGGCGGTGGCGCGGGAGTGTCTGGCCGTCCGCCAGGGGGTGGGGGTGCTGGATGCGTCGACCCTGGGCAAGATCGACATCCAGGGACCGGACGCCCGGGAGTTCCTGGGGCGGGTCTACACCAACAAGTGGGCCAAGCTGGCCCCCGGCCGGGTGCGCTACGGGCTGATGTGCAAGGACGACGGCATGTTGATGGACGACGGGACCACCAGCTGCCTGGGGGAGAACCACTTCCTGATGACCACCACCACCGGCGGGGCCGCCGGGGTCATGGAGTGGCTGGAGCTGTGGCACCAGACCGAGTGGCCGGAGCTCGACGTGACCTTCACCTCGGTGACCGACCACTGGGCGACGATCACCGTCACCGGGCCCGAGGCGCGCAAGCTGCTCGCCGAGATCACCGATATCGATCTCGACAAGGAGCAGTTCAAGTTCATGGACTGGCGCGAGGGCAAGGTGGCCGAGGTGCCGGCCCGAGTGTTCCGCATCTCCTTCACCGGCGAGCTCGCCTACGAGATCAACGTCCAGGCCAACTACGCCATGCATGTCTGGAAGACGCTGTTCGCGCACGGCGAGAAGTATGACCTGACGCCCTACGGCACCGAGACGATGCACGTGCTGCGGGCCGAGAAGGGCCTGATCATCGCCGGCCAGGACACCGACGGCTCGGTGACCCCGGAGGACCTGGGCATGCACTGGGCGATCGGCTACGACAAGCCGTTTCCCTGGATCGGCAAGCGCGCCCTCTCCCGCCCCGATACGCGTCGGGTCGACCGCAAGCAGCTGGTGGGCCTCAAGCCCCGGGATCCGGCGGTGGTACTGGAGGAGGGCGCGCAGATCGTCCTCGACCCGGACCATGCCATCCCCATGCCCATGGTGGGCCATGTGACCTCCAGCTACTACAGCGCCATCCTCGGTCACGGTATCGCCCTGGCGGTGGTCAAGGGCGGGCATAACCGGATGGGGGAAACGGTCTACCTGCCCATGGTCGATGGCCAGGTGCATGAGGCTGAGATCGTCAGCAATGTCTTTTATGATCCCAAGGGGGAGCGCCAGCATGTCTAATTCGGTTGCCCAGAACGTCAGGACCTTCGAGACGCACCCCGAAGCCACGGTGCCGGCAGAGTCCCCGCTGGCCTGGTCCTACCACCATAGCGGCCGCCCCGGCGTCAGCGCCAAGAGCTGCGTGGTGCTGCGCGAGCGGGCCATGCTGGGTCATATGATCCTGCGCGGCGGCGCCATCGTGCTCGACGAGGCGGTGCGCCAGGTGCTCGGTGTCGGCCTGCCGGCGCGTCCCAACGGCCTGACCCGGGACGAGAGCGGCGAGCGCTCGATCCAGTGGCTCTCGCCCGACGAGTGGCTGCTGATCGTGCCCGGCGGCGAGGAGTTCGCCCTGGAGGCCAAGCTGCGCGAGGCGCTGGGCGACGCCCACTACGCCATCGTCAACGTCAGCGGCGGCCAGACCCTGCTCGAGCTCGAGGGCGAGAAGGCCCGCGAGCTGCTGATGAAGTCGACGCCCTACGATGTCCATCCCGACGCCTTCCCGGTGGGCAAGGGGGTCACCACGGTATTCGCCAAGAGCAACCTGATCCTGCGCCGCCCGGATGAGCAGCGCTGGGAACTGGTGGTGCGCCGCAGCTTCGCCGACTACCTCTATCGCTGGCTGCTGGATGCCGGCGCGGAGTATGCCATCGGCGTCGAGGCCTGACAGCGACGGGGCCGGCAGTCGCCGGCCCCGTCCGGGAGAGACCTATCATGCAAGACAACAACTGCTGGATCCTGGCGGCCCAGTGCCCGAGCCGACTGGGTACGGTGGACGTGGTGACGCGCTTCCTCAAGGAGCAGCGTTGCTACATCACCGAGCAGCACTCCTTCGATGACCGGCTGAGCGGGGGCTTCTTCATCCGCACCGAATTCCGGCCCGAGGAGGCGGGGTTCGATGCCACCCCCTTCCAGGCCGGCTTCGCCGAGCGGGCCGCCGAGTTCGCAATGAGCTTCGAGCTGACCCCGCCAGGACGGCGCATACCGGTGGTGATCCTGGTCTCCAGGGCCGATCATTGCCTCAACGACCTGCTCTACCGCTATCGCATCGGCCAGTTGCCCATCGAGATCCGCGCCATCGTTTCCAACCACCCCGACCTGGCGCCCTTGGCGGAGTGGCATGACATCCCCTACCACCACTTCCCGATCACCCCCGAGACCAAGTCCGAGCAGGAAGCCCGTGTCTGGGAGGTGGTCGAGACGTCCGGCGCCGAGCTGGTGATCCTGGCCCGCTACATGCAAGTCCTCTCCAGCGACATGTGCGAGAAGCTCGCCGGTCGGGCGATCAATATCCACCACTCGCTGCTGCCCGGCTTCAAGGGGGCACGCCCCTACCACCAGGCCTACGAGAAGGGGGTCAAGCTGGTCGGGGCGACGGCCCACTACATCAACGACGACCTGGACGAGGGGCCGATCATCACCCAGGGGGTGGAGCCTGTCGGCCATGCCGACTACCCGGAGGACCTGGTGGCCAAGGGGCGCGATATCGAGTGTCTCACGCTGGCCCGGGCCGTCGCCCTGCACGTGGAGCGGCGGGTCTTCCTGCATGCCGGGCGCACGGTCGTGTTTGATCGCTAGCACGATGTCGACGCAGCCAGTGCCGTTTCCACAAGCGACTTCACCGGCGCCAGGCCCGAGCCGCCGGCCTTGGCCTTGCTGCATCGTTGGTCGACATGCGCCGCACTCCGCTGTGAGAAGCACTCCCTGCACCATAAGCCTTCCTATCATCGGAAGGTCAGGCGCTGATATCGTGATGGGAACAGCCTTGCTTGGCTATTCTTCATTGCCCACGATGCTCGCCAACGCGATGCAGTGGCAGTCATTCAGCTCCTTTTCAGGATCATCGGTTACAACGGGGACTCCCCTGATCGAATCAAGAGGTAGTGACATGCGTAAGAGATTGTTGGTAATGGCCTTTGGAATGTTCTCGACCGCCGCCATGGCAGCAGGCGAACACGCTGGCCAGCACGCTGAGCAAGGCGATGCCCGGGTAGATCGGACCATCAGCTTCGAGGCCGGCGACATGTGGTTCACCCCCGGCAAGCTGGATATCGAGCCGGGCGAGACGGTGAAGTTCGAGATCGCCAACACCGGCAATCTCGAGCACGAGTTCGTGATCGGCGATGCCCAGGCCCAGGAAGCGCACCGCAAGATGATGCAGGAGATGGGGGCGGCCGGGCATGGTGGGCACGGCGACCATCATGGCCACGACATGGCCGAAGGCGAGCACGGTGGCCAGATGCCTTCGGTGACCATCGCGCCGGGTGAAACCACCACCCTGGTATGGACCGCGCCCGCGGAGGTCGATAGCCTGGAGTTCGCCTGCAACCTTCCCGGCCACTACGAGTCGGGCATGTCGGGAATGATCGATATCCAGGGCTGACGCATGAAGCTGTTGCTTCTCGAAGACGATGACCTGCTGGCCGAGAGCCTGGCAGAGACCCTTGAAGACAACGGCTATCGCATCGACTCGGCCACGAGCATCCGTGAGGCCGAGTCCTTGATGGCGACCGAAGACTACGCGCTGGCGATCCTCGACCTCGGCCTGCCCGATGGTTCGGGGCTCGACCTGCTGGAGCGATGGCGGCATCAGGGGCATGACTTGCCCGTTCTCGTCCTCACGGCCCGGGATACCTGGGAGGACAAGGTCGTCGGGCTGCGGCGTGGCGCGGATGACTATCTGACCAAGCCGTTCCACGAAGCCGAGTTGCTGGCCAGGCTGCACGCGCTGCTGCGGCGCCGCTCCGGCGGCGGGGTCCATGGCCTGACCCTCCACGGCATCCGGCTCGATGAGGACACGCAGCGTGTCAGTACCGATGGGGCGACCTGGCAGGCCCTCACGGCCACCGAGTTCCGGCTGCTGCGGTATCTGATGCATCACCCCGACCGGCTGCACTCCAAGTCGCAACTCCTCGACCAGCTTTATGCGCTGGAGCAGGATGCCGCCGCCCCGAACCTGGTCGAGGTCTATATCGGCCGCTTGCGACGTCGGCTCGGCAAGGATGTCATCCAGACCCGGCGTGGCCAGGGGTACATCTTTGTTTCGCATTGATCGGCGCAGCCTGCGCTTCCACCTGTTCACCTGGTTGTGTGGTGTCGCCCTGGTCGTCGTCGGGACGACCTGGCTGCTGCACGGCTTCCTGTTGCAGGATCTGGCACGGGACTTTCTCGGCGAGCGTCTGCGTCAGGAGGCCAGCCATACCCTGCAGCAGCTTCGCCAGGACCGCTCCTCGGCACCTTCCCTGCTTGATTCGGCGAGCCAGGGTTACCAAGTGTTCCATCACCTCTATGTGCTGCAGCTGAATGGCGAGGTCACCACGTCCCATCCGCGCTGGTTGGCGCCACTCGAGCCCCACCTGGAGGGGGAGGACGATGCCCTCGTCGATGTCGTGTGGCAGGACCGCCAGCTACTGATCCATCGCCGCGCCTTCACGCTGGAGGGTGGTCGGGGGGTGTTGCTGATCGGTGAGGATTTCGCCCAAGTGAAGGCGGGGCTGGCGACGCTGCACTGGTGGGTCGGGGGCATTGCCGGCCTGCTGCTGGTGTTGCTGTTCGCCCTCAACCTGATGGCGGTCAACCGAGGCTTGCGTCCGCTGTCCCGGCTGCAGCGTCAGCTCCACGAGCTGCAGTCGGGCAGTCGGCATCGGCTTGACCTCGAGACGCCCTCCGAACTCGATGACCTGGTGGCGCAGCTCAACCGCTTCATGGACGAGATCGACAGGCGCCTCGAGCGCTCCCGCGAATCCGTCGCCAACCTGTCGCATGCGCTGAAGACGCCCCTGGCGGCCGTCACCCAGGTGCTGCGGGGCTCCCGTCCCATCGATGACGAGCGCCGCCACAGGATGCTGCAGCGCCTGGAGGACATTCATGCCCAGCTCGCCGCCGAGTTGCGCCGATCACAGATCGCCGGGCCCCATGCCGGCCAGGTCACGCATCTGCGACGGGATGGCGAGCGCCTGATCGAGATGTTCGGCGTCCTCTATCCGGACAAGGACTTTCGCCTCGAGGTCCTTCCCGACGGTGAAGCCTGCGCGCCGATCGAATCCCGGGACTTCTCGGAGATGCTGGGCATCGTGCTCGACAATGCCGGGAAGTGGGCCGAGCGCGCGGTGGTCTGTCGCCTGGAACTGGCGTCATCGCTGAGGATCACCGTCGAGGACGATGGCCCCGGTGTGACGCCGGGTGACATTCCACTGCTGGGCCAGCGGGGGAGGCGTCTCGACGAGAGTCGCCCCGGCCACGGCCTGGGGCTCTCCATCCTTCGGCAGCTGGTCGAGCAGTACGGTGGCCAGCTGCGGTTCGACATCGGTGCGCGAGGAGGCCTGCGGGTGGTGCTCACCATTGCCCATGGCGAGCCGTGTCCCTGACCGCGCCATTCAGCCTTGTTTCAGCTTGGTGGGTCACTATCGACTCCTGTTTCATCCCCTGACAGGAGACACGCATGGCAAGCTCGAAAGCTGCTGCTTTCCCTCTCTCGCGCCGCCAGATCCTCCAGGGCGGTGCCGCCCTGGGGCTGAGTACGGCGGCTTTGGGCCTGCAGCCGACCTGGGCCAACCCCTGGGGGCAGAGCACGGCCTATCCCAAGGGCGTCGAGGAGGGCCCCGAAGTCGCCCTGGCCATCCGCCGGGAGTCATTGCCCATCGACGGCCGGGCCGCCCGCCCGATCAGCATCAATGGCACCAGCCCCGGCCCCCTGATCCGGCTCAAGGAGGGCCAGGATGCCGTCCTCAAGGTTACCAACCTGCTCGAGGAGCCGACGTCCATCCACTGGCACGGCCTGATCCTGCCCGCGGCGATGGACGGCGTGCCGGGGATCAGCTTCGCCGGCATCGAACCGGGCGAGACCTTCACCTACCGTTTTCCGGTCCGCCAGAACGGCACCTACTGGTATCACAGCCACTCGGGCTTGCAGGAGCAGCTCGGCCATGCCGGGCCGCTGATCATCGATGCGGCCGAGCGGGAGCCCTTCCGCTACGACCGCGAGCATGTGCTACTGCTCACCGACTGGACCTTCGAGGATCCGGCCCGGGTGTTCCGTCACTTGAAGATCGGCGAGGGGTACTACAACTTCCAGGAGCGCACCATCGCCGACTTCCTGGCCGATGTACGCGCAGACGGCTTCGCCGACACGGCCAGGAGGCGCGCCATGTGGGCCCGGATGCGCATGAGCTCGCGGGATATCGCCGATGTCACCGGCAGCACCTATACCTACCTGCTCAACGGGCATGCCCCGGGAGAGAACTGGACGGCGCTGTTCAACCCCGGCGAGCGGGTTCGCCTCCGCGTGATCAATGGCTCGGCGATGTCCTACTTCGATGTGCGCATCCCCGGGCTGAAGATGACCGTGGTGGCCGCCGATGGCCAGCCGGTACCCGTCGACGAGTTTCGTATCGGGGTCGCCGAGACCTACGACGTGCTCGTCGCGCCCGAAGCCGATACCGCCTATACCCTGTTCGCCGAGGCCATGGACCGCAGCGGCTACGCCCGCGGCACCCTGGCACCACGCGAGGGCATGACGGCGGCCATCCCGGAGCCTAGAAGGATTGCCGACCGCGGCATGGAAGCGATGGGCGCGCATGGTGGCATGGATCACTCAAGCATGGGCGACATGGAGCATTCCGCCATGGCGGGCATGGATCACTCCGATATGCGGGGCATGGACGACTCCACCATGGGCGACATGGAGCATTCCGCCATGGCGGGCATGGACCACTCCAATATGGCGGGCATGGATGAGGCCTCGTCGTCGGGAGAGGGGGAGGGCGCCATGCTCCCCGCCGGCGCCGCCCAGCCCGGCTCCCAATACGACCAGGCCGGTATCGGCATCGATCCTGACGAACGCCGCGTGCTGGTATATCGCGACCTCAAGGCCTTCACGCCGTGGCCCGACCGGCGTCCGCCCGGGCGTGAACTGGAGCTCCACCTGACCGGCAACATGGAACGCTATATGTGGTCCTTCGACGGCAAGAAATTCAGCGAGGTCTCTGGCCCCATCCATTTCCACAAGGACGAGCGCCTGCGCCTGATCCTGGTCAACGACACCATGATGGAGCATCCCATCCATCTCCACGGCATGTGGATGGAACTGGAAAACGGTGCCGGTGAACTGATTCCCCGCAAGCACACCCTGAACGTCAAGCCGGGGGAACGGGTGTCCGCCCTGATCACCGCCGATGCCGAAGGCAGTTGGGCGTTCCACTGTCATCTTCTCTACCACATGGATGCCGGCATGTTCCGGGTCGTCAAGGTCTCATAAGGAGCCTGCATGAAAACCAGGACTGCATTGCCCGTTAGCTGCGCCGCCCTTGCCATGCTGACGATGACCGGGGTTCACGCCGAGGATGGCTATGATGCCCCGGCCGACTGGCCATCGCCGATGGAGGAGCACCTCACGGGCGCGGTGCTCGTCGAGCGCCTCGAGTATGTCGTCCCCGACAAGGGAGACGAGGCCTGGGTCTGGGACTTCAATGCCTGGTATGGCGGCGATGTCCATCGCGTCTACCTCAAGGGCGAGGGCGAGAACGTGCAGGGCGATGGCGAGGATGCCGAGTTCGAATCCCTCGACCTGCTCTACAGCCGCCTGATCGACGACTTCTGGGAGCTCCAGGGCGGCATCGGCTATCAAGGCGGCATTGCCTCGGACGATCACCCCGAGCGCTATTTCGGTGTGATCGGCCTGCAGGGCTTGGCCCCCTACCGTATCGAAACCGATCTTGCCCTGAGGGTCAGCGACGAAGGCGATGTTTCGGCGGCCCTCGAGGCCGAGCATGACGTACGCCTGACGCAGCGGCTCTTCCTGCAGCCACGCACCGAGATCGTCGTGGCGGGCAGCGAGGTCGAGGAGTTCGGTGTGGGAGAGGGGCTCAACTCGGTACGGGCCGGCCTGCGGTTGCGCTACGAGATCAGCCGCAAGTTTGCCCCTTACCTCGGCGCTTACTGGGAAAAACGCTACGGCGATACCGCCGACCTGGCCCGGGTCCAGGGCGACCCCACGGAAGACACCGGGGTCGTGGCCGGTGTCAGGCTGATGTTGTAGCGGTGGTGTCTTCCGGTTCTGATCTGGGGGCTATTCAAGCACCTTGCTGCTTTGAGCTTAAAAAATCGATACACGGACTAGCACTTTTCCCGATGTCAGTACCACCTCTCAAGGAGTGTTGGCCTTCAACCACTGCCAGTAGTCTTGAATACCTGTACGTATATCCGTGTACTGAGGTGTGAAACCGAGCTCTCGTTGGGCCAGCGAGATATCCAGCGGCGCTCCCCTGACCACGAAGGGGCCGGGGCCGAGCTGGACGTTGGACCGCTTGCCGATGATATCCGCCACATGTTCGACGATCTGCAGGTGATCGACGGTGACACCGCTGGAGATGTTGAAGTTGCGGTGGGTGACGCTCTCCTTCTCGAACAACTTGACGATCCCGGCCGCCGTGTCGTGGACATGGGTCCAGTCCAGGGCCTGCTCGGAGCCGTTGGGCGCCTGGATGTCGTCGAGCCCTTCCAGCGGGCCGAACATCGCCTGGTAGACCAGGTGCATGTGCGAGGGGCGCTTGCCCGGGCCGTAGACGAAGAACAGCCGCGCGTTGCGCACGTCCATGCCGTAGGTGTCGCTGTATTGCAGCCCGTAGAGCTCGCCGGCGATCTTGGTGGCGCCGTAGAGATCGGTGGCCTTGTAGGGGGTCGCTTCGCTCTGCGGCCCGGGAGCATCGCCGTAGACGGCGCCGGAGCTCATGTTGACGACCTTGTCGATGCCCAGGATGCGACAGATCTCGAGCACGTTCAGGGTGCCGGTGGCATTGATCGAGATGTGCTTGAAGGGACGCTGCTGGAAGTGCGGCCCGGCGATGACCGAGACGCCGTGGATCACCCCTTCGAGGTCGTCGCGATGGCGCAGCATCAGCTCGAACATGCTGTGGTAGTCGAGCACGTCGACGCTTTCCAGCACCAGCTGGTCGCGCACCTCCTCCAGGTAGTCGAGCCCCAGCCGATCGAAGTGGCCGGCGGCCATGTCGGCGATGATGACCTGCTTGCCTTGCTTGGCCAGTTGGTAGGCCACCCAGGAGCCGACGTGGCCGAGCCCCCCCGTGATCAGAACGGACATGATGTGAATCTCCTTGATTGTCGCGGACAGGCGTTGCCTGCCCTAGTTGAGTACCAGGTCGGGCAGGAACATGACGATTGCCGGAAAACAGATGATGATCAGCAGTACCACGAACAGCGGGATATAGAACGGCATGGTTTCCCGCACCAGGCCCGCAAAGGACATGCCGGTGATCTTCTGTATCGTGAACAGCACGGTGCCGACCGGCGGCGTGATCAACCCGATCATCAGGGTGAAGATCATCACCACGCCGAAATGCACGGGATCGATACCGTATTGCACCACCACCGGCACCAACAGCGGCGTCAGCAGGAACAGTGCCGGTACCGAATCGATGAACAGCCCGATCAGCAGGATGAAAAGCGCGAGTAGCAGCAGCAGTGCCAGCGGGTCGGTGATGGTCGCGAGCAGGAAGTCCGCCACCAGGGCGGTGACCTGGTAGCGTGCCAACACCCAGCTGTACAGGGCACTGCCGGCGATGATGAACAGCAGGGCCGCGGTGTCGATGGCGGTGGCGCGCAGGATCTCCAGGAATTCCCGGAAGCTGATCGAGCGGTAGACCAGAAACGAGATGATCATGCAGTAGAGCAGCGCGACCACTGAGGCCTCGGTGGGGGTGAACACGCCCGACAGGATGCCCACGATGATGATCAGGGGTGTCAGCATCGGCAGCAGGCCTCGCGTGATGGCGAGGGTGAATTCGCTCAGGCGCGCCCTGGCTCGGGTGGGGAAGCCGCGGCGATGGGAGATGATGGCGACCATCACCATCAGGCCCAGCCCCATGAACAGCCCGGGAATGATGGAGGCCAGGAAGATTGCGGCAATCGAGGCATTGGCCAGGGCCCCGTAGATGACCGCGGGGATGCTGGGCGGAATGATCGGGCCGATGGTCGCCGAGCTGGCGGTGACCGCGGCGCTGAAGCCGGTCGGGTAGCCGTCGTCCTCCATGGCCTTGATCTCGAGCGCGCCGAGCCCCCCGGCATCGGCGACCGCCGAGCCCGACATCCCGGCGAACAGCATGCTGGCGACGATGTTGACGTGGCCCAGGCCGCCCTTGAGGTGGCCGACCATGGTGCGGGCGACGTCGAACACGCGGTCCGAGATGCCGGCACTGTTCATCAGCCGCCCGATGAGCAGGAAGGCGGGGATGGCCAGCAGGGTGAAGCTGTTGACCCCGTAGAGCGTACGCTGGGAGATCATCTCCATGGGGATGGCATCGAAGCCGCGGGTATAGCCCAGTACCAGGGCCGAGGAGGCGATCATGGCGAAGGCCACGGGAACGCCGATCATCAGCAGGATGATCAAGCCGACGAACATGATGACGAAAACTTCCATGGTCAATCACTCCTGCCGTTTTCGGTGGAGGGCCGGCGGCTGACGACGATGCGCTGGTAGAGGTCGTCGAGCAGCAGCCCGATCATCAGCAGCGCGGAAATCAGCTGGATGAGGTAGATATAGGAAAAGCTCATCTGGAAGGTGCTGGCCATGATGCCGGCCGTGCGGTCCATCATGTTCCAGGCGCCGACCACCAGCATCAGCAGCACCAGCACGCAGATCACGTCCGCCACACTGGCGGCGATGTTGCGAAGGGACGGACTCATGATGTCGGTGACGATGGTGATGCGAATGTGCTCCTGGTAACGCAAGGCGAGCACGGAGCCCAGGAAGATCTCGGCCAGGAACAGGTAGCGCGAGGCCTCGTCGGTCCAGGACACCGCAATGCCCAGGGCGTAGCGCGAGATGACCTGGATGGCCATGATGGCCAGCATCAGGGCGAAGGCGGTCATGACGACACCGGTCAGCAATCGCCAGAACAGGTCGAGGGCACGGGTAATGCGTTCCGCGGTTTTCACGGGCGCCTCCGAGGGATGTGGTTCGCAGTGGTGAGGAGGGGGCGATCCGCCGGTGGCGGCGGATCGCCCTGCCGTTCATTCGACCAGTGACAGGACGTAGTCGCGTACCGCGGGGTGATAGCTTTCGGCGATGTCGCGGATGGCGGGCTCGGCGGCACTGCGGAAGGCGGCCACGTCCGGCTCGACGACCGTCATGCCGAGTTCCTGGAGCTGCTGGTAGAGGTCGGCCTGGCCATCGGCGACCATCTCGTTACCCCAGGTGGTGGCCTCCTCGATGGCGCCGAGGATGATCTCGCGATCGTCGTCGGACAGCCCCTGGTAGAAGTCCTCGTTCATCAGCCAGTGGAAGAAGGAGTAGACGTGCTCGGTGCGATTGATGTGGCTCTGCACCTCGTAGATCTTGCCGGCATGGATCAGGTCGACCGGGTTTTCCTGCATCTCGATCACCCCGGTCTGCAGCGAGGTGTAGACCTCGGGCCAGGCGATGGGGCTGGGCAGGGCGCCGATCTCCTCCCAGATCTGGAGCCAGGGGGCGATCTCGGGAACGCGCATGCGTACGCCCTCGACGTCCTCCGGTGCCTCGACCGCGAAGTTGGAGGTCAGGTTGCGCGGGTTGCGCGCGGAAAGCCCGACCAGGCGCATGTTGCCATTGGTAACCAACTGCTCGTTGAGTAGCTCGCCGGTTTCCCCTTCGTAGACTTCCCTGGCCTCCCCGCTGGAGCCGTAGACGAACGGTAGATCGGCGGCGGAGAACTCCTCGGCATACAGCGTCATGGGCATCGAGCCCCCCAGGGCGATGTCGTATTCGCCGTAGCTGGCACCCTCGAGGTGGTCGCGTTCGCCACCCACCTCGGTGCCCAGCAGGGTGATCGAGAACTCGCCGTTGGTCTGCTCCTCGATGCTTTCCTTGAGCCGCTCGCCGACCTTGAACATGGCGTGCGAGGGCTCGACGTGGATGGCGATGGCCAGCTCCGCGGCCGAGGCATTCGCCGCGGTGGCGAGGGAGGCGAGGCCGGCGAGGACGATGCCGCTTGCTGTTATTGTCTTCATCTTGAGTACCCCTGTGCGGTTCGAGCTTGGGTGGCGTGTCGTTGCTTCTTCATCCTGAAAACGGGCTTTGATAGGCCCGCAACGCGACGGCGAGGTCGGGTTCCTGTCTGGCATGGTCTTCCAGGGTCACACCGCTGGCGGTGGCCTCCCAGGCGGCGCGAAGGCTGCGGCAGCCGGCGGCCACCCCGTCGGGATGGCCCATGATGCCGCCCCCGCACGTGAAGATGAGGTCGGTCGACTTCAGCGCCGCGAAGGTAGGGGGCGCCTGGTGGACCGTCTGCGCCGAGGAGAACACCGGCAAGGCGCGGTCGTCCCGGCCCGGTGCCTCGAGCAACGGGGTGAGGCAGGCGCGGGCCGAGTCGATTACCGAGGCATCGGCCTCGGCGAACTTGCTGCCCAGCCCGTTGACGTGCAGATGGTCGGCCCCCGCCAGGCGCAGCAGGGCCTGGTAGGCGCGATAGTCGATGCCGATTTGCGGATGGCGATAGAACAGGCCCCAGCCGTTGCGATGGCCATGGATCGGCAGCTCCGCGTGACGACGCAGCGCCACCAGCGAGGCCATGCCGATCCAGTTGACGCTGGCCATGACGCAGGTGCCGCCATGGGCCCGAACCAAGTCGTGGCGCCGGCGCATCTCGTCGATATCACCGGTGATGTTGAAGGCATACATCGGCTTGCGCCCGGTGCGCTGGGCGTGCTCCTCGATGACCCGCATGACCGCCGGGACACGCTCGGCCAGCGGCGAGTAGGGGGGATCGGCGATCAGCTCGTCGTCCTTGATGAAGTCGATGCCCGCCTCGATCAGTTGGCGGACCAGGTCCGCCGTTTCCTCGGGCGACAGGCCCACGCTGGGCTTGATGATGGTGCCGATCAGCGGGCCGTGGTCGACCCCGGCGAGGCGCCGCGTGCCGGCGATGGAGAACTGCGGCCCCGGGAAGGCCTCGATGAAGTCGCGCGGCAGCTCGACGTCCGTCAGCCGGATGCCGGAGAGTTCGCGCAGCTCGGTGAGGTTGCCCAGCACCGTGGCGAGCAGATTGGGCAGGCTGGCGCCGATGTTCTCCTGCGGCCAGGACAGGGTGACATTGGCCCGATGATAGGCATCGCCAGTCAGCGAACCGGGCAGGGATGGCGTGTCCACGGTGGCGAGGAGGGCCACCGACTCGACCCGCGCAGCGTGGCGTTCACGCAATGCATCGGTCTCACCGGCGAGCTTGAGGAAGGTGCCGGAGGACTGCTCGCCGGCCATGGCCGCGGCGGCGCGCTCGGGGTCGAGCGGCGTCTCGATGCGATAGCTGGCGCGGATCCTGGGCAGGCCAGGTCGGGCCTGGGGTGATGCCATTGGTGTGCTCCTGCCGGGTGAAGCCGGTCTGTTGTTGTGGTTAGAAAGCTAGCACGGGTTATTTGGTAGCGCTACCATATTTTTCATTCTAGGATAGACTGAAAGGAACGCAACCCGGCTGGATGAGGACGTGGGCATGGCGATCGACAAGGCGGGCGTTCGGGAACGGCGCCGTCATCGCGGCGACAACCGCGTGACCATCGAGGACGTGGCCAAACAGGCGGGGGTCGCCCCGATCACGGTGTCGCGCGCTCTGAACACCCCGGAGAAGGTCTCGGCCCGCCTGCGCGAACGCATCGACCAGGCGGTGGAGACGCTGGGCTATGTGCCGAACCTGATCGCCGGCGGGCTGGCCTCGGCGGGCACCCGGGTGATTCCGGTGGTGGTGCCGTCGCTGTCGATCCTGACCTTCATCGAGGTGATCCACGGCATCCAGCAGACCCTGGAAGCCGCCGGCTACCAGGTGCTGCTGGGCTCGTCCGATTTCGACCTGGACCGTGAGTCAGCGTTGCTTGACTCGGTGCTGGGCTACTCGCCCTCCGGGGTGATCCTGACCGGGCTGCGGCATCACGAGAGCACCGTGCGTCGCCTGAAGGCCTGGGGGCGCCCGGTGGTCGAGATCATGGAGCTCGGCGATGCCAGCATCGACATGAACGTGGGTGTGGATAACGCCGAGGTAGGGGCCTGCATGGCGCTGCACCTGTTGGAGCGGGGCTATCGGCGCATCGCCTTCCTGGGCACCGGCATGGCACGCGACTATCGGGCCAGGCAGCGTTACGAGGGGCATCGCCGGGTACTACTGGAGGCCGGGGTGGAGAGCGAGCTGCTGTTCCAGCAAGACGAGCCCTCCTCGTATGAAGTGGGCCGGCAGCTGTTCCTCGAGGCGCTGGAGGCGCGTCCCGATCTCGAGGCGCTGCACTTCGCCAACGACAACCTGGCCGCCGGGGCGATCCTGGAAGCCAATCGGCGCGGGATGCGGGTGCCGGAGGATATCGCCATCGGCGGCTATCTGGGCCTGTCACTGGGGGAGCACCTGACCCCTCGCCTGACCACCGTGACGGTGCCACGCTTCGAGATGGGCGTCGAAGCGGCCAAGCTGTTGCTGGCCCGCCTGGAGGGCCGGTCGCCCGCCTTGCCGCGGGTCGACATCGGCTATGAACTGACCGTGCGCGAGAGCACCTGAACCCGTGCCCGAAGGAGGCGAGACCATGCAGCGACTACTGGCGGCTTTCTATGGCGACGATTTCACCGGCTCGACGGAGAACCTGGCGCAGTTCGGCCGCCATGGCCTGCGTGGCCGGCTGTTCTTCTCCAGCGCCAACCGCGACACCATCCTGGAGATGGCTCCCGAACTCGATGTGGTGGGGCTGGCGGGAACGGCCCGGGGCCTGGCCCCGGCGGCGATGACCCGAGAGGTCGAGCCGGCCCTGGCGCTGATCGAAGCGCTGGATCCCCGGATCAAGCAGTTCAAGGTGTGTTCGACCTTCGATTCGTCGCCGACGGTGGGCAGCATTGGCCATGTCATGGAACTGGCCAGGCGGCGCTGGCCAGGCTGTGCCCTGCCGGTGCTGCCCGCCACCCCGGCCTTCGGGCGATTCACGGCGTTCTCCCACCTGTTCACGCGCTACCAGGGCGAGATCTGCCGGCTCGACCAGAACCCGGCCATGGCCCACCACCCCTCGACGCCGATGACCGAGGCGGACCTGCGCCGGCACCTGGCGGCCCAGACAGCCATTCCGGCGGCGGCGGTGACGCTGCTCGACTATCGTGCGCCGGACGGTGGCTGGCAGGCGTTGTGGTCAGCCGCCGAGGCGGAGCGCTTCGCGGTCCTCGACGCCACCGACCAGGCCGAACTGCAGCATGCCGCCGAGTTGATCCTGCGCCTGGCCGACCGGCGACCCACGCTGGCGGTGGCCGCCCAGGGGCTGGCCGATGCCGTGGGGCGCGTGGTGACCCGCGATACGGCGGAGCGGCAGCCGTTGCCGACCACCTACCCCGGCGTGGCCCGGCTGCTGGTGCTGTCCGGCAGTTGTTCGCCGCAGACCCGCGGCCAGTTGGCGCACTTCGAGTCCCGGGGCGGGGCGATCCTGTCGCTGCCGCCCGAGGAGGCCCTACGCGATGCACCGGGCCTGGCCAGGCGGTTGGCCGGCCAGGTGGCGGCGCTGTTCGGCGAGGGCCGTGATGTCGCCGTGGCGACCTCGCGCGGTGAGGCAGATGTGGTCGCCGACCTCTCCACCGAGCGTCTGGCGACGGCCGTGGGCGAGGTCTTCGCTCGCCTGACCCGCGAGGTGCGGGATGCCGGCGACCTTCACCGGGTGGTCTTCGCCGGTGGCGATACCTCGAGCCATGCCATGCGCCAAGTCGGCGCCGAGGCACTGGAGCTGGTGGCCTTCGACGAGGCCCAGGGCGGCCACCTGTGTCGCCTGGTCGCCACCGGTTCGCCGATCGACGGGCTGGAGGTGGTGCTCAAGGGCGGTCAGATCGGCGGCAAGGATTTCTTTACGCGGGTGAAACGCGGCACACAGGGGCACTGAATAGCTCTCGCTTGCGAGACGCCACTCCCCGTGAATGACACGAGAGGCTGACCTGACGCCCTTGTGGTGGCTGACGATATTGTGCACCAGCCGGTCACGCTGGGTGTTTTCCTTGCCTCCGTCGGGTTGCGGTGTCGCTTGGTTTCTCGAGGCGCGGGTCTGGATTTCTGCGCTACCTGCTGATAGCTTCGAGCCCTCCACGAAAGTCGAGAATCCCGGCCCATGCATCTCCAGGGTACCACGATGCGTGCGAGGCCCGTGTGTGTCGGCTTTTGCCAGGTAATGGCAGCATAGGCGCCTCCTATCGCCCCCATGTCGCCATTCAATTTAGCCAATCGGCCGACAAGGGGTACCATGGCCCCTGTATCCAGATTCACCACCCACCCATCAAGGAGTTATCCACGGATGTCCCTGATCAACACCGAAGTCAAGCCGTTCAAAGCCACCGCGTTCCACAATGGCGAGTTCATCGACGTCACCGAAGAGAGCCTGAAGGGCAAGTGGAACATCTTCTTCTTCTATCCGGCCGACTTCACCTTCGTCTGCCCCACCGAGCTGGGTGACCTGGCAGACAACTACGAGGAGTTCAAGAAGCTGGGCGTCGAGATCTACGGCGTCTCCACCGACACCCACTTCACCCACAAGGCGTGGCACGACAGCTCCGAGACCATCAACAAGATCCAGTACCCGATGCTGGCCGACCCGACCCTGGCCATCTCGCGTAACTTCGAGGTGCTGATCGAGGACGCCGGCCTGGCCGAGCGTGGCACCTTCGTGATCGATCCGGAAGGCAAGATCCAGATCGTCGAGATCAACGCCGGCAACATCGGCCGCAACGCCGAGGAGCTGCTGCGCAAGGTCAAGGCCGCCCAGTACGTGGCCGCCAACCCGAACGAAGTCTGCCCCGCCAAGTGGCAGGAAGGCGAAGCCACGCTGGCGCCGTCCCTGGACCTGGTCGGCAAGATCTAAGGAAACGCTGATTCATTGCTGCGCTCGAGTTCTTTTGTGAAGGGATGGCCACCGGCGGTGCTCGAAATCCTCACCTAGTACCGCATAGGCTCCGGTTTCTGCGCTCCGGCGGCGGCCAACCTCTCTTCGCTCGCGACATGAATCAGCTGTTTCCTACGTAGAATCAAAGCGAGGCCGTCCCCCGGCCTCGCCCGTCCTTACCCGGGTGGATCCCGCCCGGGTACCCCTTTCGAGTCCCGATGCCGTTTGCGCGACACCCCCGCGGTCGTCGTCATGGGCGGGTCGTGACGCCTGACACCCGAACATGAAGGAACCCGCTGTCATGTTGGACGACAATCTGAAAAGCCAGCTCAAAGGCTATCTGGAAAAGGTCACGCAGCCATTCGAGATCGTCGCCTCCCTCGATGATGGCGCCAAGTCACAGGAACTGCATGGTCTGCTGACCGATATCGCCGGCCTGTGCGACAAGATCACCCTGCGTACCGACGGCGAGGACGCCCGCAAGCCCTCCTTCGCCCTCAATCGCCCGGAGGAAGATACCGGCCTAGTCTTCGCCGGCCTCCCCATGGGCCACGAGTTCACCTCCCTGGTGCTGGCGCTGCTGCAGGTCGGCGGTCATCCGCCCAAGGCGAGCCGAGAGGTGATCGACCAGATCAAGGGCCTCGAGGGCGAGCTGCGCTTCGAGACCTACTTCTCGCTCTCCTGCCAGAACTGCCCGGACGTGGTGCAGGCGCTGAACCTGATGGCGATCCTCAACCCCGGCGTCCACCACGTCGCCATCGACGGCGCCTTGTTCCAGGATGAGGTGGAAGAGCGCCAGGTGATGTCGGTGCCGAGCCTCTACCTCAACGGCGAGCCCTTCGACCAGGGGCGCATGAGCCTCGAGCAGATCCTGGCCAAGGTCGATACCGGTGCCGCCGAGCGCGAGGCGGTCAGGCTCAGCGACAAGGACGCCTTCGACGTGCTGGTGGTGGGCGGCGGCCCCGCCGGCGCCGCGTCGGCCATCTACGCCGCCCGCAAGGGCATCCGCACGGGGGTCGCCGCCGAGCGCTTCGGCGGCCAGGTGCTCGACACCCTGGCGATCGAGAACTTCATCTCCGTGCAGGAGACCGAAGGGCCCAAGCTGGCCGCGGCCCTGGAGGAGCACGTCAAGCAGTACGACGTCGACATCATGAACCTGCAGCGGGCCGTCGAGCTGGTCCCGGCCGCCCGGCCCGGCGGCGAGCATGAGGTGCGGTTCGCCTCCGGCGCCAGCCTCAAGAGCAGGACGCTGATCCTGGCCACCGGTGCCCGCTGGCGCCAGATGGGCGTGCCCGGCGAGGAGGAGTACCGCAACCGCGGCGTGGCCTACTGCCCGCACTGCGACGGTCCGCTGTTCAAGGGCAAGCGCGTGGCGGTGATCGGGGGCGGCAACTCCGGCGTCGAGGCGGCCATCGACCTGGCCGGCCTGGTCGCCGAGGTCACCCTGATCGAGTTCATGGACGAGCTGCGTGCCGATGCGGTGCTGCAGAAGAAGCTGGCCAGCCTGCCCAACGTCACCGTGATCAAGGGGGCGAAGACCACCGAGGTCAAGGGCGACGGCACCCGGGTCAACGGCCTGATCTTTGAAGAGCGGGCCACGGGCGAGGCGAGGACGATCGACCTGGAGGGCGTCTTCGTGCAGATCGGCCTGGTGCCCAACACCGAGTGGCTCGAGGGCTCCCCGGTGGAGCTCTCCGGGCGCGGCGAGATCATCACCGACGAGCGCGGCATGACCTCGATACCGGGCGTCTTCGCCGCCGGCGACGTCACCACCGTGCCCTACAAGCAGATCGTCATCGCCATGGGCGAGGGCTCCAGGGCCGCGCTGGGCGCCTTCGACCATCTCATTCGAAGCTGACACGTACCGATCCGCTGCCCCGGGGCAGCCAGGCCCCCGCCGGCCACGCCGGCGGGGGCGCTTGCGTTCGTGGACCGGGCCGAGTCATCAAGAGATGAAATTTACAGTCCAGTTTTCAGTATCGGAGCCAATCTAGGTATAGTTAGGACAAGTCCAGCCGTTTCAGGAGACCACCATGGAGCCGCCATCGGGACCCCCTTCATTCTCTCCCGGCCGGCGCGTGACGGCGCATCCGGCGGGGCAGTCGGCACTGGCCTTCGAACGGGCGCCGGTGGGCCTGGCCGTGGTCGATGGGCGTGGCCTGCTCCAGGCCGCCAACTCGCGGTTCTGCGCCCTGGCCGGCCTGCCGCTGCGGGCCGCCCGCGGGCGGCCGGTGGCCGAGCTGCTGCCGGTGGCCGAGGCACTGGCGGCCGACGAGGCCGATGACGTGGTGCCGACATGGCATTCCCTCGGGCGCGACGCCCCCGCGGGCGTTTCCCGGGAGCTGCTGGTCGCCGTGCAGCCGGTCGACGAAGGGAATTCGAGATTGCTGACCCTGGTGGCGCTGGACGAGGTCATGGCCGCGGTGCCCGGCCAACATGCCCTCACCGGCCTGGCCAGCGCCTGGCTCTTCCGGGATCGCCTGATCCACGCCATGGAGCGGGCCGACCGCCTCGACCAGGGGCTCGCCCTGCTGTTGATCGAGCTCGATGACCACCAGACGCTGCCCGGGCGCGTCGGGCCGGCGGTCGCCCGGGAACTGGAGCGCCAGGTGGCTCGTCGCCTCGAGCGGACATTCCGCAGCGAGGACAGCGTGGCGTTGCTGGGCAGGGCGCGCTGGGGGGTACTGATCGAGCATCCGGTCTCTGTGCTGGGTCTCCAGACCACCGCCCAGCGCTTCCTCGAGGCGATGGATGCCCCCTTCGATGCCGCCGGCCGGCCGCTGCTGCTGACCACCTCCATCGGCATCGCCCGCTACCCCGAGGACGGCGAGAGTGAGGAGGAACTGATGAAGCGGGCCCAGGAGGCGCTATCCCGGGCCGGCAAGGCGGGGCACGGTCGCCACGACTTCGTCGATGCCCGTCTGCGGCGCCGCCTCGAGGAGCAGGAGGCCGTCCGTCGCCAGCTTCAGGAGGCCTTGCTGTCGCCGAGCAAGCACTTCCATATCGTCTACCAGCCCCAGGTCGATTCCATCGATGGAACCTGCCGGGGACTCGAGGCGCTGGTGCGCTGGCAGCACCCTCGCTGCGGCCTGCTGGATCCGCGAGACTTCCTGCCCGAGGTCGCCGAGATGGGCCAACTGATCCGGTTGGATCGCTGGGTGCTGGAGCGGGTCATCCTCCAGCATCGGCAGTGGCAGGAGGAGGGCTCGGCGCTGGCGACCCTCGGGATGTCGGTGAACCTCGATGCGGCGATGCTGGAGCAGTCGGTCTTCGACAGCCGCCCCCTGGATCACTTCCTGCGCCAGCAGGCGGAGGATCTCGCCTGGCTCTCGCTGGAGATCGAGGGCGCCGGCCTGGCGGCCAGGGGCAAGGCACATGCCCACCTGCTCAAGCGGCTCGAGCAGTTGGGCGTCGCCCTGGTAGCCGACGAGCTGGGTTGCGACCCCCTCGACCTGCTCCAGCTCTCGGCGCTGCCGGTCACGCGGGCCAAGGTCAGTCGGCGGCTGGTCAGCGGGGTCGGCCGCGGCCCCAATGCCGATCGTGCCCTGGCGGCGCTGGCGCCGTGCCTGGCGGCACTGGGGCTGCGGACCGTGGTGGTGGGGGTGGAGACCCACGCTCAGCTGGAAGCGGTTCGCGGGCTGGGCTTCGCGCTGGTGCAGGGCAATCTGTTCTCGCCGCCGCTGGGCGTCGCCGAACTGGCGGCCTGGCACGCAACTTCACAGCAGTGACGGGGCGTGCCGCCGGCCGAGGATGAGTGGTCGGAGGAGCGGGGCGGTCAGGCCGAGGCGTTGAGGCGCCCGGGCTGGCGGCCGGTGCGACCGCGGGGGTCGTAGAGGGTCTTTTCCGACACCTCATGGATGAAGTCGAGCATGCGCTGGTTGTGCGCCAGGCGCATGCCCAGCAGCTGGCCGGCCAGGCGATTGAGGCGGTCGGCCCGCTCGGTCGCGCCCAGGGTGGCCTCCCAGCCCGCCAGGCAATCGGCATCCCGGGCGGCTGCCCGGGCGCCCTCGTGGCCGTCGCGGTAGCCCAGGCGCCGCTGCACCTGGCGGCGCAGCTGCTCCATGCCCTCGAGCTCGGCCAGCAAGGCCTGTTTCTCCGTGGCGATCCGCTCGAGCCGGCTGCCGTCGATCTGCCCGGCGGTCAGCGCCTCGAGCTCCTCCTCGAGCAGGGTGACGAGGGCCGCGAGGCGTCCCTGCTGGTCGTTCAGCAGCCGCGCCAGGCTCATGCCTCGTCTTTCCCCAGCATCTCGCGCACATTGGCGATCAGGCCGTCGGCGATCCGGTCGGCGCGGATCTCGAGGCGCCCCTCGCGGATCGCCTCGCGAATCTCCTCGACCCGCGCGGTGTCGATGTCCTGGCTGCCGTCGGCCGCATGCCGGTTCAGGTGGGTCGCCGCCGCCGGACCGGCATCCTGGCCGCTCGCCTGGCTTGCGCTCCTGACCTTCTGGGGCTCGTCGCGCGGCTGGGGCTGGCCGGGGCGGATCAGCGGGTTCTGGTTGTCGATCTTCAAGATGGTTGCCTCGTGACCGGTGCCTTTGTCCAGAAAGTGAGTCCAGAGAGTGAGTCCAGGACGTGAGTGTCTGGGTGCTTGACCGGACTATCGGCCGTCTCGACGGAAACTTTAGGCCTGCCGACGCTATATGGCTAGGAACTCAGAAGTCCACGGCGAGCCGGGCGTCACCGACGACCGTGGCGGTGATCAGGTCGCGGTTGGCAAAGCGCACCCTCACTCGCTCGCCTTCCCCCCCGGGCTCCAGGGCCTCGCCTTCGCGGGTCACGCGAAAACTCGCTCCCTGCGCTTCGACCGTCACCTGCTGGCCGCGTTCGACCAGTGGCCGGGCCTGGAACTGGTGGGCCTGCAGAGGCGAGCCGCTGGCCAGCCGGCGCTGGGCGACCTGGCCGAGGACTTCCGCCTCGTCGACTACCGCCTGGCGCGGCAGTCGGCTCAGGTCGCCGCGGCGGGTCTCCAGCAGCTCGTCGGTGATCGTGGTGCCCGGCGCGATGTCGCGTGCCGCGACCGGATAGTCGCCGATCACGCCCACTTCCGCCTGCAGGTAGCGCACCTGGCGGCCTTCCTCGCCGCAGCGCACGCCCACCGACACCCGGCCGAGCACCGGCCGGGAGGCATGGGTCAGGAACGGCTGCGGCGCCTCGCAGGGCGGCAGGTGGGCGGACGGCGGACGCACCTCGATGACCACTTCCTCGCCATGCCCCTGCGCCTGCTCATAGAGGAAGGCATGCACTCCGGTCATCAGGGCATCGCCCGCCAGGGTCGGCTGAGGCACGAACAGCCACGCCAGCGCCAGGCAGGTGCCGAGGAGCCTCGTGGAGAGGGGGCTTGGGCGGTGGGAAGAAGCATCGGGCATGGCGCGCTCGCGAGGGTCGGATGGGACGCTAGGAGCATTCTAGCGGGGCGGACGAAAGCGAAAGAGTCGAAATGGACGCGGAAAGCGGGACTGTTCGTTCCTTTGGGATGACGCCGGGCTGGCTATTCTCCATCGTCAACGAATTCCGTATTCAGGGGGAGCGCCGTCGTGATCGATCAGCTCGAAGCCGCCTTCAACGTCCATCAGCAGGCCCTGGGGCTGCGCCAGCAGCGCCACAAGGTGCTGGCCAGCAACATCGCCAACGCCGACACGCCGGGCTACAAGGCGCGAGACATGGACTTCGCCAGCGAGCTGAAGAAGGCCGTGGAGCATGGGCGCAGCGGCGGCAAGGGGCTGGCGCTCTCCCGCACCGCCGAGGGGCACATCGCCGGCCAGGGGATCGCCCCGGCCAGCGGCGGCCTGCTCTACCGCGTGCCCGACCAGCCCAGCCTCGACGGCAACACCGTGGACATGGATCGCGAGCGCACCCAGTTCGCCGACAATGCGGTGCGCTACCAGGCCGGCCTGACCATCCTCAACAGCCGCATCCAGGGCCTCAAGACGGCCATGCAGCCCGAATAAGGAGCCTCACCCATGTCGATGTTTTCCGTGTTCGATATCGCCGGCTCGGCGATGAGCGCCCAGTCGCAGCGCATGAACGTCACCGCCAGCAACCTGGCCAACGCCGACAGCGTGGCCGGGCCGGACGGGGAGGCCTACCGCGCCAAGCAGGTGATGTTCGAGAGCCGTGCCGCCGCCCAGGGGATCGGTGGCGTCGGGGTACGCGAGGTGGTCGAGGATCCCTCGCCGATGCGCATGGAGTACCGCCCCGAGCACCCGCTCGCCGATGACGAGGGCTACGTGGCCATGCCCAATGTCGAGCCGGTGCACGAGATGGTCAACATGATCTCCGCCTCGCGTTCCTACCAGGCCAACGTCGAGGTCATGAACACCAGCAAGCAGATGATGCTGAAGACCCTGACCCTGGGCGAGGGCTGACCGCCATGACCACCACCATCGATTCCAGTGTCATCGGCCGCATGAATGCCGGCGCCTCCGGCAGCGTGGATGCCAGCCAGTCGGCCGAGCTGCGCGACAACTTCATGACCCTGCTGATCACCCAGCTGCAGAACCAGGACCCGCTGAATCCCATGGAGAACAGCGAGATGACCTCCCAGCTGGCCCAGGTCAATACCGTCAGCGGGATCGAGGAGCTCAACGAGACCCTGAGCGGCATCACCAGCCAGATCGATGCCGGCCAGACCCTCCAGGCCACGGCGCTGATCGGCCAGGGCGTGCTGGTGCCGGGCGACCGGGTCCTGCTCGAGACCGATGCCGAAGGGCAGGTGCATACCACGCCCTTCGGCATCGAGCTCGGGGAATCCGCCGACAACGTCCAGGTGACCATCACCAATGCCGATGGTCAGGTGATCAACCGCTACGACATCGGCCCGGCCAAGGCCGGGGTGGAGTCGTTCAGCTGGGACGGCAAGACCAGCGAGGGCGAATCCGCCGTGCCGGGCGCCTACCGGGTCGGCATCGAGGCCACCCGGGGTGACGACAGCCTGGACGTCGAGACCCTCAACTTTGCCGTGGTCAGTGGGGTGACGCCGTCCGATGACGACGGCGGCGTGCGTCTCGACCTGGGCGCCGTCTATGGCCAGGTCGCCCTCGACCAGGTCAGGCAGATCCTGTGATTCGCATCCGCCATCGCAACTGCACCACCACCAAGTCAAGCCAGTAGGCAGAGGAACCAGACATGGGCTTTTCACAAGCACTCAGCGGCCTGAATGCCGCGGCGTCGAAACTGGGCGTGTTGGGCAACAACATCGCCAACTCGCAGACCGTTGGCTTCAAGGCCTCCAATTCGCAATTCGCCGATGTCTTCGCCAGCTCCAGGGTTGGTCTAGGCACGCGTGTTTCGGCCACGTTGCAGAACTTCAACGCAGGCAATATCGAGGCCACCAACCGCGAGCTCGATCTGGCGATCAGCGGCCAGGGATTCTATCGCTTCGAGCAGGGCGGCGAGATCGTCTATTCGCGCAACGGCCAGCTCAGCATGACGCCGGATGGTTTTCTCGAGAGCGCCACCGGCGCGCGCATCATGGGCTACGGCCTGAACGCCGCCGGCGAGGTGCAGACCGGCGGCCAGCCCCGGGTGTTGAATGTCTCGGCTGATGAGATGCCGGCGAGTGCCACCACCGACGTGGCGACGACCCTCAACCTCGATTCCCGCGAGGTAGTGGGGGACGAACTCAGCCAAGTGGAGGTCAATGAGCTAGGTGGTGGTACCCAGACGCTGGACTACCACTATTCCAATAACTTCACCACCTTCGATTCGCTGGGCAATCCGCGCAATATCGCCGTCTATTACGAAAAGACCGGCTCCAATACCTGGGATGCCAAGGTGGTGATGGATGGCGCTTATGACGAAACCCAGGCCAATGACTTTACCGTCGCGTTCAACCAGAACGGTACCTTGGATGCAATAACCGATAGCGGGGGCGCTGCCGTGCCAGGCAATATCCCGCAAATCCTGTTCAACTCCGCTTCCATGGGGGGGGATCCTGAAGACCTGGAGTTCGACCTCGATCTGGCCGGCTCCACCCAGTTCGGCAATGAGTCCACCACCAGTTCCCTGACCCAGAACGGCTACACCTCCGGGGCGCTGGTGGGGATCACCATCCAGGGCGACGGCACCATCATGCGCAACTACGCCAACGAGCAGTCGCGCCCGGCCGGCCAGATCGCCCTGGCCTCCTTCCGCAACCCCGAAGGGCTGAAACCGGCGGGCGACAACGCCTGGACCGCGTCCGCCGCTTCCGGGCAGGAGCTGGTCGGCGCGCCGGGTAGCGGGCTGCTGGGTTTGATCGAGTCGAATGCCATCGAGACCTCCAACGTCGACATGGCCAGGGAACTGGTCGACATGATCGTTACCCAACGCGCCTACCAGGCCAATTCCCAGACCATCAAGACCGAGGACGAGGTCCTGCAGACCGCCATCAACCTGCGCTGAGGCGTCTGACCGGGAGCCTGAACCATGGATCGTATTCTCTACACCGCCATGAGCGGCGCCAAGCAGAGCATGGACCAGCAGTCGGTGGTCAGCCACAACCTGGCCAACGTCGACACCGCCGGCTTCCGTGCCCAGCTGCACGCCATGCGCGCGGTGCCGGTGCAGGGCGAGGCGGCGCTGGCCACCCGGACTTCGGTGGTGGCCTCGACCCCGGGGAGCGACTTCACCCCCGGGCCGATGACCACCACCGGTCGCGAGCTCGACGTGGCGCTCGAGGGCAATGCCTGGATCGCCGTGCAGGCGCCGGATGGCGGCGAGGCCTACACCCGCCGTGGCGACCTGCAGGTGGACGGCGATGGCCTGCTGATGATCGCCGGACGCCCGGTGATCGGCGAGGGCGGACCGATCATCGTGCCGCTGGGCTCGAGCGTCTCGGTGGGCGCCGACGGCACCCTCAGCGCCATCGGCCCCGGCGAGGATCCTGACGCCCTGGTGGATGTCGGTCGCCTGAAGCTGGTCACTCCCGACGAGTCGCTGCTGCGCGGCGAGGATGGCCTGTTCCGCCCGGCACCGGGACCGGAAGGCGACGTGGCGGCGCTGCCCGCCGACGAGAATGCCAGGGTCGCCAGTGGCGCCCTGGAGGGCAGCAACGTCAGCGCCATCGAGGCCATGGTGTCGATGATCGACGTGGCCCGCCGCTACGAGATGCAGATGAAAGTCATCGGCACCGCCGACGAGAACGCCCAGCGCGCCAACCACCTGTTGTCGATCCAGGGCTGATGCGCCCCCGGCACGAGGAAATCCCGACATGATCAAGTCACTCTGGACGGCCAAGACCGGCCTGGAATCCCAGCAGGTCAAGCTGGACGTCATCTCCAACAACCTGGCCAACGTCAGCACCAACGGCTTCAAGCGCTCGCGGGCGGTGTTCGAGGACCTGCTCTACCAGAACCTGCGCCAGCCCGGTGCCCAGAACGACGTGCAGAACCGCCTGCCGTCCGGCATGCAGGTCGGCACCGGCGTGCGCCCGGTGGCCACCGAGCGGCTGCATACCCAGGGCGGGCTCGAGCACACCGGCAACTCCCGCGACCTGGCGATCAACGGCAACGGCTTCTTCCAGGTGCTGATGCCCGACGGCTCCACCGCCTACACCCGCGACGGCAGCTTCCAGCTCGACGAGAACGGCCAGATGGTCACCGCCAACGGCTACCCGCTGGAGCCGGCGATCATCATTCCCGACAACGCCCTCTCGGTGTCGGTCGGCGAGGATGGCATCGTCTCGGTGACCCAGCCGGGCACCACCCAGTCGCTGGAGGTGGGGCAGATCTCCATCTCCACCTTCGTCAACCCCACCGGTCTCGAGAGCATCGGCGGCAACCTCTACCGGGAGACCACCTCCTCGGGCCCGCGCAACGAGACCATGCCGGGCATGAACGGCGCGGGGCGGTTGTTCCATGAGTACGCGGAGACCTCCAACGTCAATGTGGTGGAGGAGATGGTCAGCATGATCCAGACCCAGCGGGCCTACGAGATCAACAGCAAGGCGGTGCAGACCAGCGACGAGATGCTGGCACGCCTGGCGCAGCTGTAAGGCCGCCCGGCCGGGAGAGAGTGTGATGAGACGGTGGATTCCCCTGCGTCCGGCGACGCTGCTGCTGGCGCTGGCCATGCTGATACTGGGCGGCTGCGCCCAGATTCCGCGGGCCTCGGTGGTCGGCGAGCAGGAGCAGATCGCCATCCCCGATCGCCCGGCATCGCTGGCCAACGGCTCGATCTATCAGGCCCAGCGTGGCTACCAGCCACTGTTCGAGGATCGTCGCCCACACATGGCCGGTGAAATCCTGACCATCGTGCTCGACGAGCAGGTCAGCGCCAGCAAGAACTCGCGGTCGAACATGAACCGCAACGGCTCGGCCAGTCTCTCCTTCGCCGATCTGCCCGACGCCATGGAGCGGCTCGCCGAGTTCGGCTTCGACCTCGACGGGGCCAGCGACTTCATCGGCGGCGGTGGTTCCGAGGCCAACAACAGCTTCACCGGCACCATCACCGTCTCGGTGCTCGAAGTGATGCACAACGGCAACCTGCGGGTGCGCGGCGAGAAGCAGATCGCCATCAACCAGGGGGCGGAATTCATCCGCTTCTCCGGGGTGGTCGACCCGCGCACCATTACCGGCCAGAACACCGTGCCCTCCACCTTGGTGGCCGATGCGCGCATCGAGTATGTGGGCGACGGCTACATCAACGAGGCGCAGCACCTGGGCTGGCTGCAACGCTTCTTCCTCAATGTCTCGCCTTTCTGACCGGGGTCAGCATGAGCACGAGTAGAGCCATCAAGACCGCTTCCTCCCTCCTCGTTACGCGGCTGCTCATCCTGCTGCTGGCCGCCCTGCTGGCGCTGCCGGCCCAGGCCGAGCGGATCCGCGAGCTGGCCAACTTCGCCGGCGTGCGCGACAACGTCCTGGTGGGCTACGGCCTGGTGGTGGGGCTCGACGGCACCGGCGACCAGACCATGCAGGCGCCCTTCACCGGCCAGAGCCTGACCAACATGCTCTCCCAGCTCGGCATCACCGTGCCGCCGGGCACCAACATGCAGCTGCGCAACGTGGCGGCGGTGATGGTCACCGCCGACCTCCCGCCCTTCTCGCGGCCCGGCCAGCGGCTCGACGTCAACGTCTCCTCGGTGGGCAACGCCCGCAGCCTGCGCGGCGGTACCCTGCTGATGACCCCGCTGAAGGGCGCCGACAGTGACACCTACGCCATCGCCCAGGGCAACCTGGTGGTGGCCGGTGCGGGGGCCGAGGCTGGCGGCAGCAGCGTGCAGATCAACCAGCAGGCCGGTGGGCGCATCGCCGGCGGTGCCATGGTCGAGCGCGAGGTGCCGGTGGACCTGGGGGCCAACGGCGGCCTGCTCGAGCTGGAGCTCAAGGAGGCCGACTTCGGCACCGCCCAGCGCGTGGTGAGCGCCATCAACAGCGAATTCGGCCGTCCGGTGGCGGCGGCACGCAACGGCCGGGTGATCGCCCTGGACGGGCCGGCCAACGACAATTCGCGGGTCAACTTCATGGCCCGGGTGGAGAACATCCGGGTCACGCCCACCGAGGCGCCGGCCAGGGTGGTGTTCAACTCGCGCACCGGCTCGGTGGTGATGAACAGCGCCGTCACCCTGCATCGCGCCGCGGTGGCCCACGGCAACCTCTCCATCGTCATCGACACCCGCTTCGGCGTCAGCCAGCCGGCGCCCTTCAGCGAGGGCGCGACGGTGGTGATTCCCGACAGCGACATCGAGATCCAGCAGCAGGACGCCTACCTGCGGGTGGTGGAGGGCGCCGACCTGGTCGATGTGGTCAACGCCCTGAATGCGCTCGGCGCCACGCCCGACGACCTGATGGCGATCCTCGAGGCGCTCAAGGCCGCCGGCTCCCTGCGTGCCGACCTGGAGGTCCTGTGATGGGCATGGAGGACGTCGGCAGCCGGTTCGCCCTCGACATGCAGGGCCTGCAGCGGCTCAAGCACAGCGCCCGCCAGGACCCGTCGGCGGGCGTGCGGGGCGCCGCCCAGCAGTTCGAGGCGCTGTTCATCCAGATGATGCTCAAGAGCATGCGCGACGCCGTGCCCACCACCGGGCTGATCGACAGCAAGCAGACCGCGTTCTACCAGTCGCTGCTCGACCAGCAATGGTCCCAGACCATGGCGACCCGGGGCATCGGCCTGGCCGACAGCCTGGTGGCCCAGCTCGAGGGCAGCGGCATGGTGCCGGCGCGGCAACAGCAGGGCAGCGATATCGACGACTTGATCGCCGGCATCCCCCGTGGTGCGCCGCGACCACTGCGGGACGCCCTGCGCCCCCAGGCGGCCGATGACGAGCCCGAGCCGGTCGAGGCCGCCGAGAAGGCCCGGGTGGCCGAGGCGATCGCCAGGCCGGAGAGCTTCCTGGACGAGCTCGAGACGGCCTCCGCCGGCTTTATGGAGCGGCTGGCCGCGGTGCCGGCCGGCGAGCGGGCCGCCGCGGCCGACCGCGACGCCGTCACGGCCACAGGCCAGGCGACCCGTGCCGGCGGCAGCGACGGCGCAGCGCCCGACCATGTGCAGGCCTTCCTCGACCGGCTTTCCGGCCCGGCCCGGGCGGCCAGTCGCACCACCGGCGTGCCGGCCGAGCTGATCCTCGCCCAGGCGGCGCTGGAGACCGGCTGGGGGCGCCACGAGATCGCCACCCGCGAGGGCGGCAACAGCCACAACCTGTTCGGCATCAAGGCCGGCAGCGGCTGGCAGGGACCCACCACCGAGGTCACCACCCACGAGTATCTGGATGGCCGGCGCACGAAGGTCATCGACAGCTTCCGCGTCTACGACTCCTTCGAGGCGGCCTTCACCGACCATGCCCGGCTGATCGGCGACAACCCGCGCTACGCCCGGGTGACCGCCGCGCCCGATGCCGAGCAGGCGGCGCGGGAACTGCAGGCCGGTGGCTATGCCACCGATCCGGCCTACGCCGACAAGCTGATCGCGGTGATGGACACCCTGGAGGCGGTGGAGCCCCGCGGCGGCGAGTCGCTGGTCTTCTTCAGCTATTGAGCCCGGTCGAGAGGCGCGGCGGTGGCCTCAAGTTCCTCCCGGCATGGCCGATAAGGGAAGCATTGGCCTAAGGACACGACAGCATGAGCATCTTTTCCATCGGGCTCAGCGGCCTCAACGCCGCCCAGAACGCCCTGAACACCACCAGCAACAACATCAGCAACGTCTATACGCCGGGCTACAACCGGGAACTGGTGCTCCTGGGGGAGAGCCGTGCCGACGGTGGGGTGCGGGTCAACGACATCCAGCGTCAGTTCAACCGTTACGTGGCCGACCAGCTGAATGCGGCCACCAGCAGCTCCAGTGCGCTGGCCGCCTACCAGGGCCAGGTCAGCCAGATCGACAGCCTGCTGGCCGACCGCGAGGCCGGGCTGGCGCCGCTGATGCAGAACTTCTTCTCGGCGCTGGAAGACCTGGCCGGCACCCCCTCCGACCCGGCGGCCCGTCAGGGCGTGCTCGGCACCGCCGACACCCTGACCGCCCAGTTCCGCGCCTTCGACGGCTACCTGCAGGACATGCAGGCGGGCCTCAACGGCCGGATCGCCGACGAGGTCACCCAAATCAACAACACCACCGAGCAGCTCACCACCCTCAACCGCGAGATCGCCCTGGCGCGTGCCCGTCAGGGCGAGGCGCCCAATGGCCTGCTCAACCAGCGCGACCAACTGGTGCACGAACTCAGCGAGCGCATGGACGTGCGCCTCAACGTCCAGGACGGCAAGACCTACAACATCAGCCTGCCCAATGGCCAGCCGCTGGTGTCCGGCACCGACCACTACCGCCTCGAGGCCATGGACGCCCCCGGCGATCCGCAGCGCACCGTGCTCGGCTATCGCGACTCGGGCGGCAACCTGGTCGCCCTGCCGGAGAGCACCGTCAAGGGCGGCACCCTGGGCGGGCTGATGGACTTCCGTGCCGAGACCCTGGACAAGACCCAGAGCCAGATCGGCCAGCTGGCGGTGTCGCTGGCGGTGGGGGTCAACGAGCAGCATGCCAGGGGCATGGACCTCAACGGCGAGCAGGGCGGCGACGTCTTCTCCATCGGTACGCCGCGCGCCTACTCCCATGATCGCAATGGCGGCACGGCGGAGATCGGCGCCACCCGCTTCGATACGGGGAATATCGATCGGCTGCGGGCCACCGACTATACGGTGCGTGTGGTCAATGCGCCGGCAGGGGCTCCCGAGGACTTCCAGGTGATCCGCCAGGACAATGGCCAGGCCCTGGATGCCGACGAGGTGAGTTTCGATCCGGCCGAGGGTGAGCTGAGCTTCGGTGGTGTGGTGCTGACCTTCGACGATGCGGCCAACCTGCTGGTCAACGACCGCTTCGAGATCCAGCCGACTCGCCGCGCCGCGGCCGACATGCAGAGCAATATCCGCGACCTGGACAAGATCGCCGCGGCCCAGCCGGCCAATCCCGACGATGATCCGGCGGACTGGGTCTTCACCGGCACCGGCGACAACCGCAATGCCCTGGCGCTTCAGGGCCTGCAGGACGAGCTGCTGGTGAGTGGCCGGGCCTCGCTGAGCCAGGCCTATGCCGGCATGGTCAGCGACGTCGGCAATCGGACCAATATCGTGCAGGTCAACCTCGAGGCGCGCCAGGGCCTGACCGACCAGCTCGAGGCCGTTCAGCAGTCCGAGTCCGGGGTCAACCTCGACGAGGAGGCCGCCAACCTGCTGCGTTACCAGCAGTTCTATTCCGCCAATGCCCGGGTGATCGACACCGCCTCCACGGTGTTCGACACCATCCTCGGCCTGCGCAACTGATCCTGAGGGAGTCACACGATGCGTATCAGCACCGTCACCATGTTCGACCAGAGCGTGACCTCCATGAACCGCCAGCAGGGCGACTTCCTCAAGGTGGGCCAGCAGATCGCCAGCGGCCGCCGGGTGGTCAATCCCTCCGACGACCCCCAGGCCGCTTCCCGGGCGGTGGGGGTCTCCCAGGCCCAGACCGTCACCCAGCAGTACGCCGACGCCCGGGTCAGCGCGCGCAATGCCCTCTCCCAGTCCGAGAGCGTGCTCAACAGCGTCAGCGATGCCATCGCCGGCGGCAAGACGCTGCTGGTCCAGGCCGCCAGCGACACCCTGAGCGACGCCGATCGCCAGTCGGTGGCCTCGGAGCTGCGCGGCATCTACGAGACCCTGATCGGCCAGGCCAATGCCACCGACGGCAACGGCCGCTACCTGTTCGGGGGTTACAAGGACGACAGCCCGCCCTTCATCCGCAATGGCGACGGCAACGTCGAATACATCGGCGACCAGAACACCCGCGCCCAGCGCATCGACGCCTCGCGGCTGATGCCGGTGGCCGACAACGGAGCGAGGATCTTCCAGGGCGTGGCCATCGGAGCGAGGTATATCGCCGAGGCCGGCGACAACGCGGGCAATGTCACCTTCAAGGGGGGGCCCCAGGTCACCGATCCCGCGGATCCCGGCTTCGGCGACACCTATACCCTGGTCTTCGACGAGGACGGCGGCGGCAACCCGATCTTCGAGGTGACGGCCTCCGATGGCAGCGTGGTGGCCGGCGGTGCCCATGTCGACGGCCAGCCGATCGCCTTCGGCGGGCTGAGCATTACCCTGGAAGGCGATCCGGCGGTCGGCGACGAGTTTCGCGTCGGCCAGGCCGAGGCGATGAACACCGACCTGTTCGAGTCCTTCGAGAAGGCCCTGGCGGTGCTGGAGAACCCCGCCGCCACCCCGGCCGAGAAGGCCGAGCTGCGCAACACCCTCAACACCGTGATGCGCGAGCTCGACAACGGCCTCGACAACGTGCTTACCGTACGCGCCTCGGTGGGGGCACGGCTCAACGAACTCGACGTGGTGGATGCCGTGGGCGGCAACCGCATGATGAACTTCGAGCAGACGCTGTCGGACCTGGTCGACCTGGACTACGCCGAGGCGATCTCCGAGTACAGCCTGCGCCAGGTGGGGCTGCAGGCGGCCCAGAAGGCCTTCGTCGATATCAAGGGGCTGTCGCTCTTCGACTTTCTGCGCTGACCGCGCATTGCTCTCTCCCGGTCGTGGTATCGCTACCTCCCGCCATGACCGCTTGTCCCGCCCTGGTTCGCGTCCCGGGCGGTTTTTTTTTGCGCTCAGCCGACGCCCGAGAGCGGTGCCAGGGCGTCGAGCAGCTGGCGCAGGAAGTCGATGCCCTGGGCGAACAGCCCCTGCAGGAAACGACCGATGTCGATCATCAGCACCATCATCAGCGCCAGGCCCACGGTCAGTGAGGTGGGAAAGCCGATATTGAACACCGTCAACTGGGGCGCCGAGCGGTTGAGGATGCCCAGCGCCAGGTTGATGATCAGCAGCGCGCCCACCAGCGGCAGGGCCAGCAGCATCCCGGAGACGAAGATGGTGCTGCCGTAGCGGGCCAGCATCTCGAAGGCGCCGGGATTGAAGCCGCCCAGGCCGATCGGCAGGGTCACGAAGCTGGTCGCCAGGATCTCCAGCACGATCAGGTGGCCGTCGAAGGCCAGGAACATCAGCAGCGTGATCATGTAGAGGAAGCGCGACAGCACCACCATGTTGGTGCCGCTGCCGGGGTCGAAGAAGGTGGCGAAGGCCAGGCCCATCTGCAGGCCGATGAACTCGCCGGTGGCCTGCACCACGGCGAAGGTGACGCGCATCACCAGCCCCATGGCGATGCCGATCAGCACCTGCTCGACCATGATGCCGACTCCCGCCCAGGAGAGCACCGCGGCGGTGGGCGGCGTCGGCAGGGTGGGGGCGATCACCACGGCCACCAGGGCGGCCAGGCCCACCTTGGCCTGGTTGGGGACGCTGGAGTGCCCCCACAGCGGCGCGGCCGCCAGGAAGGCGGTGAGCCGGGCGAAGGGCCACAGGAAGGCCACCAGCCAGCCCTGCAGTTGGGCGAAGGTGACGTCCACCATCAGCGGCCCCTCGGCATCACGACACCATCAGCGGGATGTTCATGAACAGCTCGCGGGTGAAGTCGGTGATCAGCTTGAGCAGCCAGGGGCCGGTGAGCACCAGCACGACGAATACCCCGAGGATCTTGGGGATGAACGACAGGGTCATCTCGTTGATCTGGGTGGCGGCCTGGAACAGGCTGACGATGAGGCCGGTCACCAGGGCGGTGAGCAGCAGCGGGCCGCCGAGGAAGAGGGTCACCTTCATGCCCTGGTAGGCCAGGCCCATCACCGTTTCGGGGGTCATGCGTCGCTCCCGGTCATAGGAAGAAACTCTCCGCCATCGAGCCCACGATCAGCTGCCAGCCGTCGACCAGCACAAACAGCATCAGCTTGAAGGGCAGCGAGATGGTGACCGGGGGCACCATCATCATGCCCAGCGACATCAGGGTGCTGGCCACCACCAGGTCGATGATCAGGAAGGGGATGAAGATGGTGAAGCCGATCTGGAAGGCGGTCTTCAGCTCGCTGGTGACGAAGGCCGGCACCAGGATGCGCAGCGGCACGTCCTCGGGCCCCTGCATCGGGCCGACGTCGGCGAGGCGGGCGAACAGCGCCAGGTCGGGCTCGCGGACCTGGCCCAGCATGAACTCGCGGAAGGGCTCCTGGGCCAGCTGCAGGAACTGCTCGAAGTCGATCTGCTCGGCGGTGAGCGGCAGCCAGGCGGTCTCGTAGACCAGGTTGAACACCGGCGCCATGACGAAGAAGGTGAGGAACAGTGCCAGCCCCAGCAGCACCTGGTTGGGCGGCGTGGCCTGGGTGCCCATGGCGGTGCGCAGCAGGCTCAGCACGATGATGATGCGGGTGAAGCCGGTCATCATCAGCAGCAGGGCCGGCAGGAAGGCCATGGCGCTGAGCAGCAGCAGGGTCTGCAGCGAGAGCGACCACTGCTGGCCGCCGTCCGCCAGCGGCTGGCTGACGATGCCGGGGAGCTGCTGGGCCAGGGCCGCGTCGGGTAGCGACAGCAGCAGGACCGCGAGTCCCGCCGTCAGGCGAAGAAGGCGGCGGCTCACGATCTGTCTCGCCCCAGGCCGCTGTTGTGTTTCAGCGCCTTGGCGAAGCGCCTGGCGAAGCTGTCGCCCTCGGCGAAGGCCGGCCCGCCGCCGGTCGTCGTCTCGCCGATCGGCGCCGGGGCGGGGAGCTCGTGGAGCTTGCTGACCTGGCCGCCGCCCACGCCGAGCACCAGCCAGGTCTCTTCCACCTGGACGATCACCACCCGCTCGCGATTGCCCACGCTGGTGCCGCCGACCACCCTCAGGCGGCCGCCGTGCGCCTGGCGGTTCACCCCGACGCGCTTCAGCACGGCGCTGGCGACGACAATGATCACCACGATCAGCGCCAGGGCGGCGGCGGTCTTGCCCAGGGTGGCCAGGCCGATCAGGGCGTCGCCGGCGGCCAGGGCGTCGAGGCCGCCGGTGCCGGCGTCGCGGGGGGTATCGTTCATGGCGGTCAACGGTTCAGTTTCTGCACGCGCTCGGAGGGGGTGATGATCTCGGTGATGCGGATGCCGTACTTGTCGTCGACGACCACCACCTCGCCCTGGGCGATCAGGTAGCCGTTGATCAGGATGTCCATGGGCTCGCCGGCCAGGCCGTCGAGCTCGATCACCGAGCCCTGGGCCAGCTCGAGCAGCTGCTTGATGGTGATCCGGGTGCGGCCGAGCTCGACGGCGAGCTTGACCGGAATGTCCATGATCATCTCCAGGTCGCGCGCCGCGGCGCTGCCGCCGCCCTGCTCGAGGGGACGGAAGACGCTCTCGCCGGCGGCCTTGGCCCTGGCGGGTTCGGGCTCCTCGTCCGGGCCGTCGTCGCCCGACGCCGAGGCGGCCTGTTCGGCCATGGCCGCGGCCCAGGGGTCCTCGTCGTCGCCCTGTCGTTCGGCTTCGTGCTGTTCGGCGTTTTCTTGTTCGAACATGGCATCGGCCCAGGCGTCGTCGATGCTCTGATCGGGCTTCTTGGGATCAGTCATTCTTGGGTTCCTTGGATGGCGGCGCCGACCCCTTGACGAAGGCGTCGGACGACGCAGCGGTCGGGGCGTGGTCGATCATGCGGATCACCCGCAGGGCCCGTTGCTCGTGCTGGCTGCCGTAGTCGCACTCCATCACCGGCACCCCGTCGACCCGGGCGATGATGGCTTCCGGCAGCTCCAGGGGCAGGATGTCGCCCACCTTGAGCGCCATGACGTGGGCGATACGGGTGGGAATGGTGGTGAAGTCGGCGACCAGCTCCACCTCCGAGTGGCGGATCTCGCCGGCCATGCGCTTCGCCCAGCTGCCGTCCGGATCGTGATGGCCGTCGTTGAGCGGGTTGGCCAGCAGGTCGCGCAGCGGCTCGATCATCGAGTAGGGCATGCAGATCTGGAAATTGCTGGCGAGGTTGCCGACTTCCAGGTTGAAGGAGGTGGTCACCACGATCTCGTTGGGCGAGTTGGTGATGTTGGCGAACTTCGACTGCATCTCCGAGCGCAGGTAGCCGATCTCCAGCGGGTAGACCGACTTCCACGACTCGCTGTAGGCGTCGATGGCCAGGTTGAGCAGGCGCATGATGATGCGCTGCTCGGTGTTGGTGAACTCGCGGCCTTCCGACTTGGTCAGGAAGCGACCGTCGCCGCCGAAGAGGTTGTCCACCACCATGAACACCAGGCTCGGCGGAAACACGATCAAGGCCGAGCCGCGTAGCGGCTTCATGGCGATGATGTTGATGTTGGTCGGTACCGGCACGTTGCGCGAGAAGTCGCTGTAACTCTGGTAGCGCACCGCATCCACGGTGATGTCGGCGCTGCGCCGCAGCAGGTTGAACAGCCCCATGCGGAAGTGACGGGCGAAGCGCTCGTTGATGATGTCCAGGGCGTGCAGGCGCTCGCGGATGACCCGGTGCTGGGTGGCCGGGTCATAGGGGCGGATACGCGAGTCGTCGCCGCCGGCGCCGGTGGTGGACTCCTCCTCGCCGCTGACGCCCTTGAGCAGGGCGTCGATCTCTTCCTGCGACAGCAGATCGTCTTGGGACATGAAGGATCGGTTCCCCGAGGGTTATTGCACGATGAACTCGGTAAAGAGCACGTCTTCGATCACCAATTCGGGCTGATGGTCGGTCATCGGCGGGTCCAGCACCGCCATCACCTGGTCGCCGAGGCGCTGCTTGCTGCCGGGGTCGGTCAGGTCGCCGGCCTGCTTGCCGGCGAACATCATCAGCAGGCGGCTGCGTACCTGGGGCATGTGCTCCTCGAGGATCTCCCGGGTCTCCTCGTCGCCCACCTTCAGCGACAGCCCGGCATAGAGCAGGCGCGAGCCGTAGGCGTCGTCGGCCAGGTTGACCGTGAAGGGGTCGATCTTGACGAAGATCGGCGCCCGCCGTTCCGGCACGGCCTCGGTCGATGCCAGGACGGCGCCATCGCGCTGGTCGAGCACCAGGTAGATCACCGCCGCCGCCACGGAGGAGGAGAGGATCACCAGGATCACCATGAGCCACAGCAGCTTTCTGGAGCCACCCTTCGATGTCGCCATTGCCTTACCTATCCAGAGGGTTGTGGTGCCAGCCTGCCCAGTATGCGGACGCAGGCCGTGGCACCATGAAACGAACAGGCCTCGGGAAAGGGCCTATCTTGGCTTTTTGCGTGGTGCCGGGTGGCGCCGTTCGGGATATCGTCAGGCGTAGAGATCCACCCGGCCGGCGAGAGCGATATCGGCCGCCACCGGCGGGGCTGAGGCGCCGGGGCCCTCGCTCTCGTCGCCCGGCTCGACTGCCAATCCGCCGCCGGCCATGCCGCGACCGGCGAAGTCGCGCGCGGCCCCGTCACGCGACTGTTCGCCCACCGACGCCTCGCCGAGGCTGATGCCCTGCTCGGCCAGCGCCTCGCGCAGCTGGGGAATCGCCTGCTCCACGGCGCTCCTCACCGGCGCGTGGGCCGACAGGAACTGGGCCTGGGCGGCCTGCTCGCTCACCTTCAGCGAGACCGTCAGGGGGCCCAGTTCCGCCGGGTTGAGGTGCAGCTCGATGCGCTGCTCGCCGCCGCGTTGGCCGAGCATCACCAGTTGCTGGCCGACCTGCTGCGTGAACTGTTGGGGCCAGGCAGGGCTGGCGAGCGGTGCCGGCAGGGCGATGGGGGCGGCACCGGGCGTGCCGGCAGCGGCGGCCACGGACGGCTGGCCACCCAGCAGGGCGGCGAAGCTCTCGCCTCTTGGCTCGGCGCTGCGAGACTCGGCGGCCGTCGGCAGGGTGTCACCCCGGGCGGCCTGTGCGGTGGCCTGTGCGGTGGACTGCGCGGAGGGTAACGGCTCGGGACGCGGGGCTGCGCCGCGCTCGCTGGCCGCACGGATCGTCTCCAGGGCCTGCGGAGCGGCCTGACGTTCGGGACGCGGCGGCTCGCCGGCCATGGAGTCGTGGCGCTCGGTGCGCATCGCCGGCCGCGCTTCGGCCCGGGGGGCGTCGCTCGGCGCGTTCTGCAGGGCCTGGCCGGCCAGGGTCGGCCAGGCGCCGGTGTCGGCCAGAACCGTTTCGGGCGGGTGGCCGGGCGCCGCCTCCGGCGGGACCTCGGCGGCTTCTATGGCGGCTATCCGGAGGGCGAGTGCCTCGGTGTCGAGCGCCCGCTCGGCCAGGTCATCGGCCGGCAGCGTTGCGTCGTCGCGGCCGGCACCTTCGATCAGCGCCAGGCGCTCGGCGATCTCGGCCAGCCGGGCATCGCCACCTTCCGCCGGCGTGCCCTCGCCAAGGGCCTGCATCATCACCTCCCGGCTGCCCGGGGCGAGGTCGAATTCGCCGCCAGCCGCCACGCCCAGGTACCGTCCGGCCTCGGTGGCCGGCTGGCCGCGCGCGGTGAGTGCCTGGGCGTCGGCGCCCGGCTTGCCGGCACGGGTCAGCGCCAGGGCGAAGTCGCCCTTGGCGCCGGGGTTCGACGGACCGGCGGGGGTCGGGCCCTGGCCCGGGGCAGATGCGAGTAACAGCGGAATGTCCATGTCGGTTCTCCGGCGGAATCAGGGGGCGCTCGAGGCGTGGCGTTCGCGGATCAGGCGACCGTTGACCAGGTCGTCGCTGGCGCGCAGCTCCCGGCGCTGCTCCTTCAGGTTCTGCTGCATCGCCCGGCGGGAGACCAGGGTGTCGTAGGAGGAGAGCTTGCGCTGCTCCTGCTGCCACTGGGCCTGGCGCTGGCCGACGCGCTGCTGCTGGGCGGCCAGCGCCTGGCGGGCGCGGGCCAGGGCATCGTCGAGGGAGTCGAGGAAGCGCTGGTAGTTGCGCATGATGGCCGGGTCGATGCCCTCGCGCATGGCCTGCTGCAGGCGTTGGGCGTACTCCAGCCGATAGCGGCCCAGCGATTCCAGCTGGCCCGCCACCTGCCGTTCGCTTGCGCGTTCGCCGGCGAGCGCCTGGCCGGCCTGGTCGCGGGCCTCCCGGGCCAGGTCGACCAGGGTCTCGAGCGGTGTGGATGCGGTGCTCATCGTGTCCCTCCGAGTGCGCTGGCGAGCCCCCGGTGCGAAGCCTCCAGGGAGGCGCAGTCGTCGATGCGCTGTTGCAGGAAGGCCTCCAGCTCCGGGTAGTACTGGACGGCCTCGTCGAGCTGCGGGTCGTGCCCGGGGCTGTAGGCGCCGACGCTGATCAGGTCGCGGTTGCGCTGGTAGCGGGAGAACAGCCGCTTGAAGCGCTGGGCGAGCTGCAACTGACCGTCGTCGACGATGGCGGTCATGGCGCGGCTGATCGAGGCCTCGATGTCGATGGCCGGGTAGTGTCCGGCCTCCGCCAGCTCCCGCGACAGCACGATATGGCCGTCGAGGATCGCGCGGGCGGAATCGGCGATGGGGTCCTGCTGGTCGTCGCCTTCGGTCAGCACGGTGTAGAAGGCGGTGATCGAGCCGCCGCCGCGCTCGGCGTTGCCGGCCCGCTCCACCAGGCTCGGCAGCTTGGCGAACACCGAGGGCGGATAGCCCTTGGTGGCCGGTGGCTCGCCGATGGCCAGGGCGATCTCGCGCTGGGCCATGGCGTAGCGGGTCAGCGAATCCATGATCAGCAGCACGTCTCGGCCCTCGTCGCGGAAGCCTTCCGCCAGCCGCGTGGCATAGGCCGCGCCCTGCAGCCGCTGTAGCGGCGAGGTGTCGGCGGGGGCGGCGACCACCACGGCGCGTCGGCGGCCCTCCGGCCCCAGGATGTTGTCGATGAAGTCCTGTACCTCGCGGCCACGCTCGCCGATCAGCCCCACCACGATGACGTCGGCCCGGGTGAAGCGGGCCATCATGCCGAGCAGCACCGACTTGCCGACGCCGGAGCCGGCGAACAGCCCCATGCGCTGGCCGCGACCGACGGCGAGCAGGGCGTTGATGGCACGGATGCCGACGTCGATCTGGCGCTCGATGGGGGCGCGGGAGAGGGGGTTGAGCGGCGGGGTCTGCAGGGGGGCGTGGGGCACCTCGTCGAGGGGGGGCTGGCCGTCGAGCGGCTCGCCGTTGCCGTCGACCACGCGGCCCAGCAGGGCGTCGCCGAGCGGGAAGCGGCGGGTGCCGTGGCCGTTGCCTCCGCCCAGCGGGAAGACCCGGGCGCCGGGCAGCAGGCCGGTGATCTCGGCCAGCGGCATCAGGAACAGGCGCTCGCCGGCGAAACCCACTACCTGGGCCTCGGCATGGCGCGTCGCCTCGTGGCGGTAGGGCGTCGGGAGTTCGATGCGGCAGGCGCTGCCCAGTGGGGCCTGCAGGCCGATGGCTTCGATCACCATGCCGGTGGCGCGCACCACCCGGCCGCTGGCGCGGAAGGGCGGGACCGTCTCGATGCGCGCGCGCACCTTGTGCAGCGACGCCTGCCAGCGCCGATGGTGCGGGTTGGCCGGGGTCGCGGCGCTCACGTGGCGCTCCCGTTGCCGTCGGCGGGGCGCCGCCGGCGCACCTGGCCCTTCACCGCCTGCCAGCGGCTCTCCCAGGTGGCGTCGAGCTCGCCGCTGGCGCTGGTGACGCGGCAGCCGCCGCGGCGGAGCTGGTCGTCGGGCTGCAGCGTCCAGCCGGCCGCCTCCAGCTCGTGGCCGAGATGCTCCTCGACCAGCCGGTGGTCCAGCGGGTGCAGCCACAGGCGTGGCTTGCCGGTCATGGCCGGCTCGGAGTGCAGCAGGGCGCGGACGGTCTCCAGGACCTGGCGCGGGCGCGCCTTGAGGGCCTCGCCGGCGAGCTGGCGTCCGGTGGCGAGTGCCAGCTCGACCAGCTCGCCGGCCACCGCCTCGTCGAGCCGGGCCAGGGCCTCGCCGAACTGCTCGGCCAGCGACAGCAGCGGAGCCAGGGTCTCGCGTACCTCGCGCTCGAACTCGGCGCGGGCCTGTTCGCGGCCCTCGGCCAGCCCCTGGGCGAGCCCTTCGGCATGGCCGGCCGTGAATCCCTCGCGGTGGCCCTGCTCGCGGGCCTCCCGGCTCACCTGCTCGCGCAGGGCGCGCAGTTCGGCCTGTCGCTGGAAGGCCGCCTTGCGCCGGGCGGTCTCGCTCGGCGAGGGGCCATCGTCCCTGGCGGCTTCCTCGCGCCGACCGACCAGCTCGTCCATCTCCCAGCGGCGCCAGGCGACTTCGTCGTCGCGGAGCGGCTGGCGGGCGGTATCGCCGCGGTGCAGATCAGACATAGGTGTCGTCCCCGCCGCGCAGCACGATCTCGCCGGTGTCGGCGAGGCGCCGCACGACCTGCAGGATCGCCTTCTGCTCGGCCTCCACCTGGGAGACGCGGATCGGCCCGCGGGCCTCCATGTCCTCGCGCACCAGGTCGGCGGCGCGTTGGGACATGTTGCGCAGGAACTTGTCCATGAGCGCCTCGGGGGCGCCCTTGAGGGCGACCACCAGGGAGTTGGTGTCGATCTCCTTGAGCACCAGCTGGATGCTGCGATCGTCCAGGTCGAGCAGGTTCTCGAACAGGAACATCTCGTCGATGACCCTCTGTGCCAGGTCCTCGTTGTGGGCGCGAACCGTCTCGATGACGGCCTCCTCCTGGCTGGAGTTCATCAGGTTGAGGATCTCGGCCGCGGTCCTCACGCCGCCCATCTTGCTGCGCTTGAGGTTCTGGCCGTCGAGCATCCCCGAGAGCACCTCGGTGAGCTCCTGCAGGGCCGCCGGCTGCACCCCGCTGAAGGTGGCGATGCGCAGCACCACGTCGTTGCGCAGCTTGTCGTCGAACAGCTCGAGCACGGCGGCGGCCTGGTGGCGCTCCAGGTGGATCAGCACGGTGGCGATGATCTGCGGGTGCTCGTCGCGGATCAGCTCGGCCACCAGCGGGGCCTCCATCAGGTTCAGGGCATCGATGCCGGAGCTGGCGCCGGAGGTCTCGAGGACATCCTCGATCAGGCTGGAGGCGCGCTCGCTGCCCAACGCCTTGGTCAGCACCGAGCGGATGTGCTCGCTGGAGTTGAGGTTCAGCGCGATGAACTCCTCGGTCTCGGCGTGGAACTCGGTGAGCACCTGTTGCATCTCCTCGTGGGAGACCTGGTCGAGGCGGGCCATCTCGGCGCTGATGTCCTGGATCTCGCCGGCCGAGAGGTACTTGAAGACCTCCGCCGCGCTGTCCTCGTCGAGGGCCAGCAGCAGGATGGCGCTGCGTCGTGCGCCGCTCGTCTGGGCCTTAGTCATGCTTGTTCATCCAGCTGCGAACGATCATGGCGACCATGCGCGGGTCTTCATGGGCCATCTCGCGCAGGTCGCTGAGGTTCTGTTCATAGGCCGAGGACTTGCGCTTGCGCCGGCGCGGCGGCGCGTAGGTGTCCTCTTCGTCCCCCGTGGCCGCGGGGTCCTCATCGTCGCTACCGCCGACCTGGGCCCGCAGGGTGGGGGCCGGCTGAGGCAGGGTCACCGGTGCCTGGGTGTGGCGCTTGATCAAGGGGCGCAGGATCAGCAGGTAGAGCAGCAGGGCGGCCAGCGCCACCAGCAGGTAGCGTCCCAGGGTGAGCGCCAGCTGGTGGACCTGCGGTGATTGCCACCACTCCGGGGTCTCCCCGCGCTCGTCGACGCGGCTGAAGGGGCTGTTGACCACCTCGACCTCGTCGCCGCGGGCTGCCGAGAAGCCCATGGCCTGGCGCACCAGGCGCTCGATCTGGGCGATCTCCTCGGGGGCGAGGGCCGTGCGGACCGGCTCGCCGTTCTCGTCGAGGTCGTCGCGGAAGTTGACCACCACCGCCGCCGAGAGCCGCTCCACCTGGCCCAGGCGGTGCTCCACGTGGGCCACGCTGCGGTCGACCTCATAGTTGGTGACGTCGTCCCGGCGCAGGTTGTTGAGGGCCTGGAGCCCGGCGGCGTCGCCCTCTTCGCCCTCCTCGCCTTCGGGCCGCTCGATGGGCGACGGCGCCGTGCCGGGCGGGGTGTTGCTCAGGGCCCCGGGAATGCCCTGGGCCAGGTCGTCGCCGCCGTTGTAGGAGAGGCTCGACTGGCGGCTGCGCACCGCGGCCTCGTTGGGGGGCTGGTTGGGGCCGTAGCGCTCCGAGGTCTCCTCGCGACGGGAGAAGTCGATCTGTGCCGCCACCTGGGCGCGGACGTTGTCGCGGCCGAGGATCGGCACCAGGATGTTCTCGATGCGCCGCTGGTAGGAGCGCTCGACCTCGTTGATGTAGTCGAGCTGGGTGCCGTCCAGGTCGCGGCCCTTGGCACCCTGCATCGACAGCAGGCGGCCGTTCTGGTCGACCACCGTGACGTCATCGGCGGCCAGCTCCGGCACGCTGCTGGAGACCATGTGGACGATGGCATTGACCTGGCCCTCGCTCATCACCCGGCCGCCGTGCAGGGTGAGGATCACCGAGGCCTTGGCCGGTTCCCGGTCGCGCACGAACACCGACTGCTTGGCCAGGGCGAGGTGCACCCGGGCGCGCTCCACCGGCCCCAGGGACTCCATGGAGCGTGCCAGCTCACCCTCCAGGCCGCGCTGGAAGTTGACCTGTTCGGCGAACTGGCTGATGCCGAAGGCCTGGCCATCCATCAGCTCGAAACCGACGTTGCCGCCCCGCGGCAGGCCCTGCTCGGCCAGCTGCAGGCGCAGGCCGTGGACCTGGTCGCCGGGCACCAGCAGTGCCTGGCCGCCCTGGCTGAAGCGGTAGGGAACGCCACGGTTGTCCAGCTCACCGATGATGCGGCCGCCATCGGCCTCGGTGAGGTTGCTGTAGAGCACCCGGTACTCGGGGCTGCGCGCCCACATCAGCAGTGCCACCACGATGGCGATCGAGGCGGCCCCGGCGATCATCAACGGGATCAGCGGATTGGCGCGCAGCTGGGCCATCAGGCGCTCGAGGCCCGCCTGGCGGGGAGTGTCCTGCTGCCGGGAGGCGTCCTGGGAGCCGGTGGCCGAGGCACCATTGCTCATGTGCACCACCTCACTGAGGGGGTGCAGTGGATCCCGGGTCCCACGGTCATCGAAGAAGAAGGCATGTCCTGCGTCCATTCATCGCGGTTGGCCGCCCGGTCGAACAGGCGGAACTCTGATGGACGCCATTATCCGCGGCAGCGTCGAGCGTGAACCGCGGAAAAGCCCGTCTTTTCGTGCCCATTTGGGGGCATGGTTTCCCGCCGGGGTTGGTAGCCTTGGCAGCACTGTTTTTACCGTCACAGGCGAGGGGTTTCCATGAGTTCACCCGCGATTCAGTCGGCACTGACCCAGATGCAGTCGCTGGCGACCCAGGCCGCCGGTCAGCCGCCCAAGGGCCAGCAGGTAGCCACGGCGGTGGGGGCGGGCGGCTTCGCCGGTGAGCTGCAGGCCTCGATCCAGCGCATCAACCGCCTGCAGCAGGCCTCGGCGGCCAAGGCCGAGGCCTTCCAGGCCGGCGACCCTGATGTCGAGCTCAACGACCTGATGGTCGACATGCAGAAGGCCAGCGTGGCCTTCCAGATGGGGGTTCAGGTGCGCAACCGCCTGGTGACGGCGTACAAGGACGTGATGAACATGCAGGTTTAGTCTTTCCTGCTGCCTCTCATCGCTCGCGACGGAAATACACTCGGGTCGACACCAGTGTCATGCTTCCAGGTCGACCAGCCGGCCCTGGACCTCCTGCAGCCGCTCGGCGATCTTCAGCACCTCCTCGGCGGGAATCTGGCGGATCACCTCGCCGCTCTCGCGGTCGACGATGCGGGTCACCACCCGCGACTCGTGCTCCGCCAGCTCGAACTGCACCCCGTAGTGACGCATCACCTCGTTGATACGCTGGATCGGTTCGACCAGCTCGCCCCTGCCCAGCGCCACGCTGCTGCTCTCGGCCTGGGCCAGGGCGCCGCCGGCGGTAGGCAGGTTGGCGAGTACCCTCTCGACCTGTTGGCGTGGCGTCAGGTCGTTGAAGGGCGAGGTCGAGGGAGCGGATGTCGCGTCGGTCAGCGGTGAGCTCATGGCCGGCTTCCTTTGGTGCTTGCTGTCGTGATGAGGCCGCGCCGGTACCGGCCGCGGCGACCCTGATAGATTCCGTCACGAGTGACAGTCACTAGCGATTATCGGCACGCCGGGCCGGGGCTTTAATGCCGGTGCCGGCCGAGAGGGCTTCCAGCCGGTGCTCGCCGCGGGCCTCGCCGACGCCGACCTCGATCAGCAAGGCATGCCGGCAGCCGAGCCGCGACTGGCACTGGCGAAGCTTCTTGAGCTCCCGGTGGCGTGACTGCTGCAGGGTGCTCTTGTGCAGCTCGATCACCGCCAGGCGCTCGTCGTGGCCACGGCGGTGGATCAGCAGGTCGGGAAAGATGGTGCGCGCCTCGGTGGCATCGCTGGTGGTGGCGACCACCAGGTTACCCTTGCGCTGCCTGGGGTCGACCCAGCAGTTGAACTCGCAGTCGACGTCCCAGTCGGGGAACAGCGGTTGCAGGTGGCAGGCCAGGCGACAGGCGATACTCCGTTCGCTCGCCTCGTCGTCCAGCAGGGCCGCGTCGCGCTCACCCAGCCGCTTCAGTGCCAGATTGAGCCTGTCGACGACGTTCATGTCCGATGCCGTGGGGAAGGTCTCCATGCGGGTCATCGCTGCGTCCTCACCTGTGGGTTAAGCCATCCGGGGATCGCGTTTGTTATTGGTTCCTTGGCTATCGGCCAGTGGCGCGGCATCTTTAATTCCACCGCTGGTCGAGTGGCATCAAGCGTTGTCCGGTTTGGGCCGACTGACTGTCAGCCGGTGGTCAGGCAAGCGGCCGGCCTGCGAGGGCGGCGACGAGTTCCTCGTGCTGCTGCCCGAGTTCGACGCCCTGGATGCGGTGACCCGGGTGGCGCGGCGGCGGATCGAGGAGGTCAGCGAGCCCTTCTCGATGGGTGGCCATGAGTTCCGGGTGGGGTGCATGGAGAGCGGTGAGGGGCTGGAGGTGCACTATCAACCGCTGGTCGAGCGCGACAGCGGCGAGGTGCATGGCGCCGAGGCGCTGCTGCGCTGGAGCCCGCCGGGGTTCGGTGCGGTCTCCCCAAGGGAGTTCATCCCCCTGGCGGAGCGCTCGGGACTGATCATCCCCCTGGGCCAGCGACTGATGCGGCTGGTGGCGGCCCAGCTCCGGGCCTGGCGCGAGAGCTGGGCCTGCGCGTGGTCGCCGAAGGGATGGAGACCGAAGCCCAGCGCCAGGCACTCTCTCGCTATCCCGTCGGTCTGCTCCAGGGCTACCTGACCGGGCGTCCGGTCGACGCCGCCGGGTTCGAGCGGCGATGGCTACGGGCCCTGGTGGCGTGGGAGGGCGCGGCTATCGCCAGGGAATGAGCCCTGCATCCTAAAGTCGTAGGCGAGGCCGCCGATATGGCGTCGGGACGGCGCGTAGCACCCGCGTGCCGCCCCTTGCTCGACTTCCCTGCCTGAGAGAGTGTCCATGCCTACCTCCCTGCGTCTTCGCATCCTCATCGCTACCGTGGCGGTGATCGCCGTGGCCCCAGGGAGAGGAGGCCAATTCACCCGACAGTGCAAGGCGGCATCATATTCGGTATGGGTGAGGATTCTGATGGAGCGTTTCCCTAAAGTTGCCTCGGAAGAGGCCGATAGAGTAGGTGACCTTGGTTTACTACCACCGTTCAAGGAGGCGAGCATATGGCAAGTATTTCCTCTCTCGGAGTTGGCTCCGGGCTCGACCTGACTGGCTTGCTCAATCAGCTGAGCGCTGCCGAGCGCCAGAAGCTGCAGCCCATTACTCAGCAGAAGGCCCAGGAGCAGGCCAAGATCTCGGCCTATGGGCGCCTGCAGTCCGGCTTGGACAAGTTCCAGGACGCCGTGGCCAAGCTCAACGACACCTCGCTCTACACCGCTCTGAGCGCCAGCGTGCAGGGGGACGGCATCAGTGCCACGGCGAGCGCCGAGGCGACTGCCGGGAGCTATGAGGTCACGGTGACTCAGACTGCCCGTGCCGGCAGCCTGGCCAGTACGCGGGTGACCGATCTGGAAGCCACCCTGACCGATGCCGACGCCAGCATCGACCTTACCTTCGGCGATGGCTCAACCCACAGCGTGGCACTGGCTCAAGACGCTACCCTGGCGGAGATCCGCGATACCATCAACGATGACCCGGATGCCGGCGTCAATGCCTCGATCATCAACGATGGGGAGGGCCACCGTCTGGTGCTGACCTCGAAGGAAACCGGCGAGGATGCCGGGATTACCGACATGACCTTCACCAACTTCACTGACGCCACCCTGGAAGCGGATGCCAGCACCCAGCAGCTGGGGCGTGATGCCCTGCTGAACATCAACGGCATCGAGATCACCAGCACGTCCAATACCGTGGAAGATGCCATCCAGGGGGTGACCCTCACATTGGATGCCAGTGCCGAAGGCAAAACGGCCACGGTGGTGATCGAGCAGGACAGTGAGTCCCTCAAGGAAGCCGTCGGCGAGTTCGTTTCTGCCTATAACGAGATGAAGTCCACCATCGGGCGGATGACGGCGGTGACCGGTGATCCGGAGACCGCCGGCGAGCTGGTCGGCGATCGTACCGTGCGCACCATCGAGTCGCGCCTTAGTCGTGATCTTGGCGACTTGGTGGAGGGGGGAGACATCGAGCTCTTCTCTCAACTGGGCATCTCGTTGACCCCCGAGGGGCGCCTGGAGCTCGACGAGACCAAGCTCGATGAGGCGATCGCCAGTAATCCCCAGGCCCTGGCCGACTTCTTCGCCGGCGATAGCGATGAGGCCGGTATGGCCGGACGCCTGGAGGCGACCCTGGGTCAGGTGCTGGACAGTGACGGGATTCTCAAGCGTTCCATCGACAGTTCCGAAGGGCGAGTGGGGCGGCTCGAGGAGCGCTTCGACCGCACCGAGGTGCGCATCGAACGCACCGTCGATCGTTTGCGCCAACAGTTTGGGCAACTGGATGCCATGCTGGCGCAAATGAACTCCATCAACGATTTCCTGACGCAGCAGCTTAGTTCACTGAATTTTCAGAACGATTCTTAGTCCTTCCTGAGCGATTTCCTTTACGCGGGCCCGTCGATTCGGGCCCGCTTTCGTATTGGAGCGAAGGTGGCGCGCTTGGTGTCAGCTGGGGCCAGTGCCGGGCTGGGCATCGCCTCTGGGGGATACGAAAAAAATTCATCCAGCCCCTAAAGTCCTGCCCGGCCTGGCCGTTAACTAGGGTAACGGCCAACGGCGCCGTTGCGGCAGGCCCCGCCGTTGCAAGGCTCGGGGCGGCCAATGGAGCCCTTAACGAAGAAGGAATGACACCATGTCCGTGATCAATACCAATATCACCGCCCTGATCGGCCAGAACAACCTGAAGTCCTCCCAGTCCATGTTGGCCAAGGCCCAGGAACGCCTTTCCTCCGGTCTGCGTATCAACAGCGCCGCCGACGATGCCGCCGGCCAGGCCATCGCCAACCGTATGACCGCCCAGATCAGGGGCATGCAGCAGGCCGAGCGTAATGCCAACGATGGCATCTCCCTTACGCAGACCATGGAAGGCGGCCTGAACCAGATCAGCGACAACCTGCAGCGTATCCGTGAGCTGGCGGTGCAGGCGGCCAACGATACCAACTCTACCGAAGACCGGGCTTCCATCCAGCTCGAGATCGATGAGCGTGTCGCAGAGATCGATCGTGTGGCCGGTGCGACCACCTTCAACGATACCGCTCTGCTGAATGCTGTTGCAACGCTGAACATTCAGGTGGGTGCCAATACCACTGCCGGTGTTGATGACATCGCTGTGGCAACTGTTGATGCAACTGCAGCGACTCTGGGTGTTGGTGCATTGGATGTTTCTTCCTTTACAGCGGCTCAGACTGCCATCGACTCCGTTGATACGGCTCTTCAGACCATCGATGACAACCGGGCGACCCTGGGTGCGACCCTGAACCGCTTCGATTCGGTGATCGAGAACCTGACCACCAATACCACCAACCTCACCGAGGCCCGCTCGCGGATCGAGGATGCCGACTTCGCGGTCGAGGTCTCCAATATGACCCGTGCGAATATCCTGCAGCAGGCGGGTACTTCCATGCTGGCACAGGCCAACCAGACCCCGCAGACGGTGCTTTCCCTGCTGGGCTAAGACGCAACCGCTTGGCAGCAAGGATTGCGCCGCGCACTCCTTGCCTCGAGGCTGGCCTTCTGGCCAGCCTCGCTTCGTTGTGGGCACGGGTGACTAGGCCACCTCCTAAGAGAAGAAATGAGGGGTAGTGAGAGGCTATTTGCCACCATCCCCCCACCGCAAGAATCGCTATCCTTGGCAATTATCATCGTATCCGACTGTCAAGGTGCCCTTGCCATGGCCAAGAAACATGCTCGTCGACGCTCCACTACGCGCGCTCCCGAGGCCGGTAACACCTTACCGACCGCTCAACTCAGCGCCTTCGATATGGCGTTTCAAGGAGGGGGTTACTCTCGAGCGCTGCGGTTGGCCGAAGCCATGGTGCAACGCTATCCAGGCGCCGCCCAGGCCCATGAGCTCTATGCCAATGTGCTGGGGCGGTTAGAGCGATTTGACGATGCCAGTGATGCCATGGCAAGGGTGGTGGAACTGGTGGCGACGCCAGGTGCCGCCCAACTGCTGAAACTGGCCCAGTATCAGGTGCTGGCGGGGAGGGCCGCTGCCGCGGTGACGGCTCTGGAGGAGGTCGTCGAGGCTACGCCGGCCCACCTAGTGGCCTTAGTATGGTTAAGCCGTGCCTGTCATCAACTGGGCAATAACCGTAAGGCTCTTGAGGTTAACGACCGTGCCCTGGCGCTGGATGCCCGTCATGAAGAGGCGCTGCTATGGAGAGCGCGCATCCTCGACCAGCTCAAGCGCCATGATGATGCCCTGGAGACCTTGGAGAGACTGCTGGCAGTCAACCCGAAGCACATTGGGGTGCACAACCATATCGCCACCCTCTATGTCAGGGAGGGTAGCTATAAGAAAGCCGAGGCACATTTTGCGAAGGAGCTGGAGTTAGACCCCTCGAATGGCCAGGTTCATTCGAATCTCCTGATGACGGCACACTATAATCCGGAATATAGTGCCGAAGATATCTTCGTCAAGGCGCTTGAGTGGGAAAAACGCTTTGCCAAACCGTCTCCCTCGGGGCGCGCCGATACGTTGAAGGATCCCGCGAAGAAGCTGCGCATTGGCTTGCTCTCCGGCGGTTTCAGAATGCACCCGGTGGGGCAGATGATACTTCCGGCACTAGAGAACTTGGCGGCCGAGCAGTTCGAATTGATTGCCTATAGCACCAGTCAGGTAGTCGATGAGCTGACCCAAAAAATTCAGCGGGTGGTACACCGCTGGGAGGTGATCGAAGGACTCGGCGATAGCCAGCTGGATCGGAAGTTTCGCGATGATGGCATCGATATCCTGATCGATATGAACGGTGCCGGTGAGGGATCGCGTTGCGATACCCTGGCTCGTGAACCTGCTCCACTGATCGTCAAGTGGGTAGGCAGCCTGATAAATACTACTGGGTTAAGCTGCATCGACTATCTGCTTGGCGATAGTATCGAGGCCCCCGATGGCATCGACTCGCTTTATACGGAAAGCTTGATTCGTCTTCCCGATGACTATATCTGTTACCATGTTCCCGAAGATGCCCCCCCAGGGAATTCTCTTCCGGCACTGAGAAACGGTTACATCACTTTTGGTTGCTTGAACAACCCGGCCAAGCTATCGCCGCCGATGTTGGCAGAGTGGGCCGTACTCCTTCATGAGATCCCGGGTAGCAAGCTGTTGCTAAGAGGGGTTCAATTCGAGAGCAAGCGTTATCGTAATAAGGTTTTCGGTACTCTTGCCGAGCACGGAATAAGTAGCGATCGCCTGATTCTGGAAGGGCCTGCTCAGCATCGAGAATTCATGGCCACCTACCAGCGCATCGATATCGCCCTGGATACCTGGCCCTACTCCGGGGGGCTGACCACCTGCGAGGCCCTGATGATGGGGGTACCGGTTGTGACCCGGGTCGGCCCCACCTTCGCTGGGCGCCATAGCGCCACCCACCTGGTCAATGCCGGGCTTCCCGAATTGGTGACCGATAGCTGGGAAGACTTCCGCAGACGGGCCAAGGAACTGGCCAGCGACCTGCCCAGCCTGGCGGTCATCCGGGCATCCCTGCGTACCATCCTGATGGACTCCCCCATCTGTGATGGTCCCCGTTTCGCCAATCACCTGACCACGGCGCTCCGCGCCATCTGGCAGCGCCACTGCGAAGGCAAGGTGCCTGAGGCACTGACCTTCAGCAAGAGCGGAGCGGCCCAGTTCGCCGATGAGGAGGCACCGGTCAAGCTGGCCCTGGCGCTACCCAGTGATGGTTTCGATTGGCAGCTGGAGAGCCCGGTACTCGCCGTGGACAATGGCGCCGTTTTGGCCTCACGCCCGGATGCAAGAGAGTTGCTCGGTAGTGGGCGTATCGTGATGCTGAGCTTCGACCCTGGGGGCAAACTGGAGACCGTGGATCATCTGGCCCAGTATGGCGAGATTCAGTACTTCCCCACTACCAGTCTAGGTGATGGCGAGCCTGCAACCTTATATATCGCCGAGGGAGCTGAGCCCACATCCCTTCCGCCACTGGATGGCGACCTCAATATCGAGCAGCACCAGATTCCCACGATCGCCCTCGATAGCATCGAGGGGCTTCCCAACATCGACTTACTGGCTCTGGATGCCAATCATGAGGGTCTGAAAGTGCTGGAGCATGCCTCGCAAGCGTTGCGTGATACCCTGCTGATCCAAGCACGTATCGCTTTTCAGCCGACGCATGAACGACAGCCCAATCTTGCCGAAGTTAGCCACTGGATGTCTCGGCATGGCTTTCGTTTCTATCGCTTGAACGATCTGGCCTACCGTAGTTACCTTCCGACACGTGATGATTTGCAACAGTATCAGGCTACCGAGTTGGAGAGTGCCGATGCGTTGTTTCTACCCAGCCATGAGCGTATAGCCGTGCTGAGTGATGATCAGCGGGTCAAGCTGGCATTTTTACTGCATACGGTATATGGCGTAAAGGATTTCACCTATTCGGTGATAGCGAGCGTGGAACCCGAAAGAGCAGAACGATATCTGATAGCTGAAGGCATTGCAGGAGTAAACGGTTTCGAGAGTGAGCCAATAGGATATCAATATGCTCAAGGGGAAGATCGGTTGTCATGTGAACTTGACGATACGATCAGTCAAGATATTGATCGGCTGATGAATGGCTGCTAATAAATATTTTTGAGGGCTGGCTATGATACCTGTTGCCAACTTGGAAAAAGAAAAGGTGGTTAAAAAAGCACCTCCTCTGAAGGAGGAAAAAGTTACAGAGGGGCAGGAAAGCGAATTCTTGAGCTTGTTGAGAACGGCAAAGAAGCAAGAGCTCTCGGTTTTGGCAAAGCTTTTGATGCCCTATATCGCTGAGTATGAGCTCAGGCAGGTTCGTATTTGGGGGGATAAGAGTCGGGTGCATCTGGATAGAGCAACGATATCTGTTAATGACCTTCTGATAAATACTCGTTCCGGGCACGTAACAGTAGAAGAGGAGTGTTTCTTCGGTCATCGTTGTATGCTTCTTACTGGAACGCATGACTATCAAAAGACAGGGAAAGAGCGACTTGCAGCGGTGCCCGACACTGGGCGCGATATCCATGTCAAGAGAGGAGTGTGGGTGGGGTCCGGCTCTACCGTACTAGGTCCGGCAGTGATAGGGGAAAATGCTGTTGTTGCGGCGGGTAGCCTTGTTGTGGGAGATGTCCCCGCTAATACTATCGTTGCTGGCCGCCCTGCCAAGCCCGTGAAAAAGATTACGGGAGAGCCGTTATGACTTCTTCCAATAAGAATCTAATTTTTACCGTGACTCATGGGAGAACAGGTACAACATTCTTGACGGAAGTCTTCAGGATATTTGATGATACACGTTCCCTTCATGAACCAGAGCCAAATTATGCCACTGTGTTCCCTCTGGTCAAAGAGGATCCCGAACGTGCCATTACTTTCTTGGAAAAAAAGATTGATCATATCAATGGTTATCCTGAAGGTCATTATGTAGAGACGAGCAATGTTTTTGGTAAAGGCTTTTTGATCCCATTGCTCCGCCTGGGAATAATGCCTGGGTTGCTACTTTTGAATAGAGATTTCAGAAAAACAGCATCCAGCCTTTTTGAGAGGGGGAGTACACCAATGCGAACGCAAAGGGGAAGGCATTTTTCGGCGGATCCTCGTGTTCCTGGAAGTCTCCCAGTTCACGAGCCAGAAAGCTTGACGGACTACCAGCTTTGCTACTGGGGGGTGCTTGATTCTTATGCGAGGCAAATACAAGCAGCGAGTATTTACGATAATGAAGGTGGAAAATATCGCTGGCTGACAGCCAATGATTTCCATGATTTTGACAATGTGATGGAAGTAGGTGCCTTTTTTGGTTTGAGCGTTTCAGATAGAGAGGTGGCTGAAGAGCATCATAAAGGAATTGCGTCTGTGCATCATAATCCCAATAAAGTGAAAGGGCGATATCCTGAAGCTCTTTCATTTCTTGAAGAGGAAGCCGAAGTCTTGAATAGAGTGGCATTTTTCGACCCTGTGTTTGTTGAAAAGGCCCTTGATTCATTGTTTTTGGATGATGGTGTTAAAAAAGTATTTCGATGATGGCTTCGGTATCAATGGGTGCTATTTGTAGGGTCGTGGATGAGTGGGTAGGTTATAGGAACTATTATCTATATATTACCGCCCATGCCCTGATCCACGAGGTTCTTCCGCGCCTTCATACGATAGAGGCATTGGTCAATAATACCTTCGATACGGTGATTGAGGCGGCCAGCGATCCTCGCGAGCGTGCCCGTCGCGAGGAGCAGCGCGCTGCCCTGGAGCTTGAGCTGTTTACCATTCGCCTGAACGTGGAGCACCTGCCCAAGCGCCACCCTGACACCGGCAGCTTCATCGCCATGACCGCTTCGCCAATGTCACGGTGGGCACGGGGATGATCCGAGATGCGGAGGATCCCGCCTCTCGACCGAGCCACCCGGCATGCAAGGCGAACGTGGTTTGGAATCCCGCCAGCGTCAACCAGGCAATGCGAGAGGGGGGCAAGGGACACAAAGGCAAGTGCGTGTGGTTCACCGGGCTCTCTGGATCAGGGAAGTCCACCCTAGCGAATGAGCTAGAGGTGCGATTGAACCGCTTGGGTTATCACACCATGCTCCTGGATGGCGACAACGTTCGCCACGGCTTGTGTCGTGATCTCGGCATGAGTGCGGCTGATCGCGCCGAGAACATCCGCCGAATCGGTGAAGTGGCGCGTCTTTTTACCGAGGCCGGGTTGATTGTGATTACGGCTTTCATATCGCCGTTTCGTGAAGACCGCCAGAACGCGCGTGACTTGTTTTCCGAAGGTGAGTTTGTTGAAGTGCATGTCGCTACGCCACTTGAAGTATGCGAGCAGCGCGACCCGAAAGGGCTCTACAAAAAGGCCCGGGTGGGAAAGATCCAGGACTTTACCGGAATCAATAGCCCTTATGAGCCTCCGTTGAATCCGGACGTTGTCATCGATGCCAGCAACTGCTTGAAAGGGCAGCTCGTAGACGAGCTATTGAAGCTGGTGGTGTAGCTGTACCGCGGGCCTGGCCGAGGCGCCAGATCTTCAATCCCAACATCGAGCCCAGCAAACTTATTGGCAAGTGCATCATCCAAGCTCAAGTTCCTGCCGCAATGGCCGATGGTACGTGAAGGCCGATCTCAGTTCGGCAAGGCTGGACTCGTCACATGGGGCAGGTAGAGGCTGGGATGACACGACCGCAGGCAGGATATATCCGGGTGGAGAGCCCGGCAGAGATCGAGGCGCTGCTCGAGGCGCTGAGCGAACCGGGCGGCGCCTCCCTGCAGTTCGACGCATCGGGTGGCAAGCCCCTGCCGGTGCTGGTCGAGGCGCAGCAGCCGGGCGACCACCTGCTGCTCGACATCAGCGCCATCCGCGAGGTCGCCGGGGCGCTCAAACGCGGCCAGCCCTTCCGCCTGTTGGGCCAGGCGCGCGACAAGATGTTGCGTACCCCGCCGCTGGTGATGGGCAAATGCTTCGAGACGGAGGGGCGCCTGCAGTGCCAGTGCCCCTATCCGCTCAGTCTGGACGTCCTGCAGCGCCGCGAGTCCTTCCGTGCCAGGCTGCGGCTGGGCATGGAGGTGGGGGCCATCCTGCGCGGCGGTGAGGCCGAGGCGTCGATCCAGGGCGATCTCAAGGACCTGTCGCTGGAGGGCTGCCAGCTGGAGCTGCCCCTCGGGGCGGCGAGCCGGCTGGCCTCGGCCCTGCCGCTGGAGGTCGAGCTCTGTTTTCCCAACGGCACCCGCTTCGTGATCCGGGCGAACCCGCGTCATCACGTGGCCGATACCGAGCGCCAGGCGGTGCGGGCCGGTTTCCGGTTCGTCGCGCCCAGCGGGGCGCAGGAGCGCCAGCTGTGGTTCTTCGTGCGCGAGATCGAGCGGGAGGCAACCCGCCTGTCCAAGGAGGCGGATGCCTCGCTGCTGCCGTCGCCGCTGTTCCAGGCCGAGCCTTCGGCCCCGCCGCCAGTGGGTCGGCGCAATGTACAGGCCCATGCCACGCCCATGGCCAGGCGGCTCGCCAAGGTGGCCGGCTATCTGGATGCCCAGCTCCTCGAGCTCCAGCAGGGCCGCGCGCTGGATTCGGTGCAGCTCTCGCGCCATGCCGATCGGCTGCTGGCGCTGCATGACGAGGATCGCGAGGGGTTGCTGTTCGCTCCCCGCTGCATGCTGTATGAAACCGTGATGGTGCGCCATGGCCTCGCCGTGGCGGTGCACCTGCTCGACCTCGCCGCGACCGTCTCCATGCCCCGTGATGTGCGCAAGGCGATGGTCGCCTGTGCCATGGTGCACGATCTGGGCAAGGCGCTGCTGCCGAAGGCGCTGCTCGAGGCGCCCCGGCTCGATCGGGACCAGCGAGCGCAGCTGCACGCACATGTGGCGCTGCTGCGGCCGCGTCTCGAGCACTGTCAGTGGCTCGCCGGCGGCGTGGTGGAGGCCGTGGTGGAGCGCATCAACGAACGCCTCGACGGCAGCGGCTACCCCCGGGGGTTGTCCGGCGAGCGGCTTCACGAGCTGACGCGCCTGGCCATGGTGGTGGACGTCGTGGAGGCCATGCGCCGCAATCGGGCGGATCGCCCCGCCTGGGGCATCGCCGATATCTATCGTCATCTGCTCGGCCATCCCGCTCGTTTCGACCCGCGTTGGGTGAAACGCTACATCCGGCACTTCGGCCTGCTGCCGATCGGCTCGCTGGTGCGTTTCGAGGGCGGCGAGCTGGGCTGGGTGCAGGGCCTGGACGAACGCGGGCAGCCGGCCCGGGTGCAGCTCGCCGGGGAGGCCGCGCCCCCGGGCGCATCGCTCGGCGAGGTGCTGCAGGGCGAGCGGCTGGCGAGGCTGGGGCCTCCGGTGGCCGAAGTGCCGGTTTCCACCTGAGCCTAAAGTCCTGCGGCCACCCGCCGATAGAAGGAAATAACCCTTCGGGCAGGGGCTTTTCGTCGCAATATCCGGCGAAGTGTCTGGCAGACTGGCTGGATCGTAAAGGATGCGTAATGCGGTCAGCCTGATGCGATGATCGCCAGCATGAACCGGACTAGCGCCTGCCTGACCCAGCAGTTCGACATGATGAATGCCCAGCTCGGGCGCAAGAAGTGATCGGGGCCCAGTCGGTGCCGCCCGCATGAGCCCGACCCGAGGGATACGACAGGAGTGAGATGACCATGAGTGCCATGCGTGGAGCGGCGGGCTACGGCCGCGGAGCCGGTGCCTATGCCCGGGTCGGGGTCGAGAGCGGGGTCATGGCCGCCAGCCCCCACCAGTTGATCGTGATGCTCTTCGACGGGGCCCAGGCCTCGATCCGGGCCGCCCGCCTCCATATGCAGGCCGGCAATGCGGCGGAGAAGGGCAAGACGATCTCCAAGGCCCTGGATATCGTCAACAACGGCCTGATGGCGGCGCTCGACGCCGAGCAGGGCGGCGAGATCGCCGAGCGGCTGGCCTCGCTCTACGACTACATCTCACGGCTGCTGCTGGCCGCCAACCTGCACAACGACGAGCAGAGCCTGACCCAGGCCGAGGCGTTGCTCGACGACGTGGCATCCGCCTGGCGCGAGATCGGCGACCAGGCAGCAGGGGGCTGACGATGAGACATCACCAGAGACCCCCCGGGGGCCCCGATGCCCAGCAGGTCCTGCTCGGCGCCTACGAGGCGTTGCTCGACCGCTCCTCGCGTATGCTCGATTCGGCCCGGGATGCCGACTGGGAGGCGCTTGTCGACCTGGAGACGCAGTACGTGGTGCAGGTCGAGCACATCAGCCGTCTGGATGCCGAGCTGCCCCTCGATGACGAAGGGGGCGAGCGCAAGGTCAAGCTGCTCGAGCGCATCCTCGAGCAGGATCTCGAGATCCGTCAGCGCCTCGTCGCGCGCCGTGACGAGCTCGATCGCCTGATCGGCAGTGGGCGGCGGCAGCTGGCCCTGTCGCGCACCTACGGGCCGCAGACGATAGATGCCGAGCAGCGCTTCACCAAGAAGCCGTCGTGAGTGGGATCAACCTTCTCATCGACACCCTGTTGCACCAGGTGCTCGGCAAGCGGGTCGACACCCCGCCGCCCAAGGCGCTCAACGAGCCGGTCAAGCCGGTCGCCCCCTCCGAGGCTCCCCGGGCACTGCACAGCGATTCCCGGCTCGATGCCCGCGCCTCTTCCTCTCCCCTGTCGGAAGTCGCCCGTACGGCACGGCCGGGGGAGGGCGCGCCTGCCGGGCCCCGGCCCGCCGGCGAGGCGACGCCGCCTTCGACCCAGACCCACTTCAGTCCCTCGGCGCGCTCCATCGCCGATCTGCTGATTCGCTTTCCCGCTCCCCCCTCGGTGGTGCGCCCCCCCCTCCCGTTGGTCACCGACGGGGAAGCCCGGCCGTCCCGGCTGGCGGAGCGCCTGCAGGGCAGCGTGCGTGACAGCGGCCTGTTCTACGAATCCCATCTGGCACGCTGGTTCCGCGGCGAGCTGCCCCGCGGGCAACTGCAGCGCGAACCCCAGATGTGGCGCACCCAGCGCTTCTCCCCCGCCTCGCCTGCCGCCGCCCGCGAGAGGCTGGCTCCCCTGCAGGCGAATATGCCGCTGCCCGAGACGGGCCGGACGCGGGGAGGCGAAGCACCGGCCGGCATCGAGCGCGGCGCCGGGCCGGTGGCGGCCGGAGTGGCGACGCCTCCGTCGCCGCCACCGGCCGGAACGACCTTCACTGCGACGGCCGCCACGGGTGTCGCCGGGCGCGAACCCAGCGCGCCGGACGCGGGGCAGCCGTTGTCGGACGAGGCGACAAGCCGGCCGGTTCGCGTGGCGCGGGAACCGTTGCACGAGAGCCTGCAGGGTATCGTGCGCCATCAGTTGGAGATGCTGGCCATGCCGGTGCTGCGCTGGGAAGGCGACATCTGGACGGGCATCTTCATGGCGCTGGTGGTACACCTGCCCCCGGGGGAACGGGAGGGCGAGGAGGCGCCGGACGACGAAGCCAGCCGGCAGGAGCACGAATCGCAGGGTTGGCGTTCCGCCATGACGCTGCAGGTGGCCGGCCTGGGAGAGGTGGGCGTCGACCTCTGGCTGCGTGGCGAACGGCTGGATCTCGCTCTCAGGGCCCACGAGGCCGGCGTGCTGCGTGAACTCGAACAGGGCATCGCTCGGCTGACGCCTCGCCTCGAGGCCTGCGGCCTGGAGGATGTCAGGGTGTGCGTCAGGCCGGCCGGCCCAGGGGGGGCGCCATGAGCGACAAGCCGCAGGAGCGACGCAAGCGTGCCGTGGCGCTGGCCTACCGTGACGATGACGATGCTCCGCGGGTGGTGGCCAAGGGCTATGGCGAGCTCGCCGAGCGCATCATGGCCGAGGCGCGGCGCCAGGGCATCCATGTGCATGACGCACCGGAGCTGGTGGCGCTGTTGATGCGCCTGGATCTCGACGAGCGGATTCCGCCGAATCTCTACCGGGTCATCGCCGAGTTGCTGGTCTGGGTGCGCGAGATCGCCGATGAAGCGGGGAAAGGGGCTGGATAGCAGTTTGCTTTTGTAAAAAAATGATATTTTTTTGTAAAAAATCAAACTTTACTTTGTTGCAAGATAGACGCTAACTCGATTCCGCTACGCCAGTAGCATGATTTTTCTCATGTTTTTTCTGACCAGTCCCGGCTCGGATTTTTTCGTTTCCTGACTGTAGCATTTCGGACGATTGCAAGCCGGCAATAAATGTTCACAATTTGTCAGCGAACTGACGTCCGCGACGATGACCAAGCCGGAAGAGCATGGCCGGGCGGAAAAAAACAATAACCTTGGGTGTCACCCTCTGCACGCGGGCCCACCTTGGCGCAGGGAATTAGGGAGCCATGAACGATATTCTGGACGAGATCGAGGAACTCAACCTCGCCTACCTTCTGCTCGCGCAGCGCATGCTGCACGGCGACCGTACCTCGGCGATGTTCCGCCTCAAGATCGATGACAAGATGGCGGAGCTACTGCTGTCGCTCAATGCCCGACAGCTGGCGAAGCTGGCGCGGACCAACCAGTTGCTGTGTCACTTCGGCCATGACAGCGCCGAGCGGCTACGCCAGGTGACCCACAATCAGCGCGAACAGGGTCTCTCCCACTTCCACGCGTCCCTGCTGATGGCCTGCCGTCAGGAAGAGCTGGCCGTGGGAGCCTGACCCATGTCACAGAAGAGTCTGGTCGCCGAAATGGAGCAGGTGCAGCTGGCCATCGAGCTGATCGAGCTCGGGGCCCGGCTGCAGGTGCTGGAAACCGAAACCGACATCAGCCGTGCCCGGCTGATCAAGCTCTACAAGGAAGTCCGCGGCATGTCGCCGCCCAAGGGCATGCTGCCGTTCTCCACCGACTGGTTCATCACCTGGTTGCCCAATATCCACTCCTCGCTGTTCTACAACATCTACTCGCGGTTGCGGGAAGATCATGGCTGCGAGCGCATGGAGGCCTTCGTGCGGGCCTTCCGGCTCTACCGGGAACAGGTGCAGATCGACGGCGTCGAGGCAGTGCTGGGGCTGACCCGGGCCTGGACCCTGGTGCGCTTCTTCGAGAGCGACCTGCTGCAGCTCTCGGAGTGCGCCCGCTGTGGCGGTCACTTCGTCGCCCACGCCCACAGCCCCGCGCACGACTATGTGTGCGGCATCTGCCAGCCCCCCTCCCGGGCCGGCAAGACCCGCAAGCGGCAGCAGGCCTCGGCCGTGGCCGCCGACAGTGCCCGGGAACCTGGCGTTCGCCACCAGGCCTGATCTCTGCCGATTCCACCGGACGCCCCTTCGTGGGGCGTCTGTCGTTCAGGGGCGGCCCCTGCCGATTTTTTCCGCCCTCTTCCTCAAGTCCCTCTCGGTGCTGCCGATAACGGAGATGACGCTCCCGCTGCCGAGCGCGTGCGTCGAGCCGCGGGGACGTCGATGGTGTAACGCCAGCCGTGGGGCGAAAAACGTTGTGAGAAAAGGATACCGGCAGTGCTGATACCCCTTGGATATATCGTCGTCATCCTCTGCGTGTTCGGTGGCTTCGTGCTGGCCGGCGGTAGCCTGGGCCCGCTCTACCAGCCCACCGAGTTCCTGATGATCGGCGGGGCCGGCATCGGCGCCTTCATCGCCTCCAACAACGGCAAGGCGATCAAGGCCACTTTCCGCATCTTCCCGCGACTGCGGCGCTCCAAGAAGTACAACAAGGCGCTCTACATGGAGCTGATGGCGCTGCAGTTCAAGCTGCTCTCCAAGATCCGCCGCGAGGGCATGCTGGGGATCGAGCGGGACATCGACAACCCCGCGGAGAGCACGCTGTTCAACGAGCACCCCCAGGTGCTCGCCGACCCCATGATCATGAACTTCCTCACCGACTACCTGCGCCTGATGGTCAGCGGCAGCATGGACCCCATGGAGATCGACGAACTGATGCTGCATGAGATCGAGGCCTTCGAGCAGGAGGCGCATGTGCCTGCCGATGCCATTGCCAAGGTCGGCGACGCCATGCCCGCCTTCGGCATCGTAGCGGCGGTCATGGGGGTGGTACGGGCCCTGAGCACCGCCGATGCCGCTCCCGACGAGATGGGCGTGATGATTGCCCACGCCCTGGTCGGCACCTTCCTGGGAATCCTGCTGGGCTACGGCTTCATCAGTCCGGTGGCCAGCCGTATCGAACGCCAGGCCAAGGAGGCGGAGAAGATGCTGCAGTGCATTCGGGTCACCCTGCTGGCCAGCCTGCACGGCTATGCCCCGCAGTTGGCGGTGGAGTTTGGCCGCAAGGCCCTGCACACCGCCGAACGCCCCGGCTTCAGCGAGCTCGAGGAGTACGTACGCAACGCCAGGTCGGGTGCGGGTAGCGCATGAGTACGGCGGGGGAGCGGCGGCCGATCATCATCCGCCGCAAGAAGGTGGTCAACCACCACCATGGCGGCAGCTGGAAGATCGCCCTGGCCGACTTCATGACGGCGCTGATGGCGCTGTTCCTGGTGATGTGGATCCTCGCCGCGGCGTCGCCGGAGCAGCGCGAGGGAGTCGCCGACTATTTCAGTACTCCGCTGGTCGGTGCCATCACCGGCGGGGAGCGGATCACCGGCAGCACCCGGCCGATTCCCGGGGGCGGGCCGGATCCGGCCCACACCGACGGCGAGCGGGCGCGCATCGACATGCGCACCCAGACCCGCCCCAGCGACGAGCAGCGGCGCTTCTTCATGGACCTGCAGCGGCGCATCGAGACGGTGATCGAGGCCGATCCCGAGCTGCGCCAGCTGAGGCCGCAGCTGCGCTTCGACCTGACCCAGGAGGGGCTGAGGATCCAGCTGCTGGATACCGACCAGCGGCCGATGTTCGATCTCGGCAGCGACCGGGTGGCGCCCTACATGCGCGACCTGCTGCGCACCATCGCCCCGCTGCTCAACGAGCTGCCCAATGACCTGAGCCTCAGCGGCCATACCGACAGCCTGGCCTATCTCAACGGCTACCGGGGCTACGGCAACTGGGAGCTCGCCAGCGGTCGGGCCAACGCCTCGCGCCGCGAGCTGGTGGCGGGCGGGCTGGAACCGGACAAGCTGCTGCGGGTGTCGGGCTTCGCCGACCGGGTGCCGATGCCGGATACCGCCCCGGTCGACCCGATCAACCGACGCATCGAACTGCTGGTGCTCTTCCCGCAGGTGAGCGAGCGGATCCGCTCGCCCAGCCTGCTGGACGGCCCCGGCATGCCGTCGCTGCTGAGGCGGCGAGACACCAGTCCCATCGACCCGGCGCCGGTGGAGCGATTCACCGACAGCCTGCGCCAGGCCCTCGATGGCGAACAGGGGCGCTGAGCCCCGTCAACAACTCCAGGGTGGAAAACGCGGATGGATATCACCGATTTCTACGACACCTTCTTCGAGGAAGCCGAAGAGCTGCTCGCCGACATGGAGCGCTACCTCCTGGAACTGGATGTCGAGGAGCCGGACGCCGAACAGCTCAATGCGATCTTCCGCGCCGCGCACTCGATCAAGGGTGGCGCCGGCACCTTCGGCTTCGACGTGCTGCAGAAGACGACCCACCTGTTCGAGAACCTGCTCGACCATACCCGCCGCGGGGAGCTCGCCCTGCGGCGTGACATCGTCGACACCTTTCTGGAAACCAAGGACATGCTTCACGACCAGCTGGATGCCTATCGCAACGGCAACGAGCCGGACCAGGAGGCCTTCGAGCGCATCTGCCGGACCCTGCAGCAGCTGGCGCTGGAGGAGATCGGCCAGGATCTCGACGGCGGCGGGGCGCCTGCACCGACGGCGGCCAAGGCGCCCGAGCCGACGCCCGTGGTCGAGCCGGAAGCGGGGGCTGCCACCGCCTCCGGCCACCTGATCGTGGCCCTGCTGGGGGTAAACGACGCGAACCGCCAGTTGCTGGTCGAGGAGCTCGGCCAGCTCGGCGAGGTGCGCGACCAGTCCGGCGACGCGGCCCGCTACGAGGTGACGCTCGAGACCACGGCCAGCGCCGATGACATCGAGGCGGTGATGTGCTTCATCGTCGAGCCGGAGCAGGTCGAGGTGCGCGCGGCCGGCGGTGAGTCCTCGACGACCGCCGCGGCGCCGCAGGCGCCGGCTGCCCCGGTGGCTGCCGAGCCGGCGTCCGGCGGACCGGCAGCCACCGCCGTGACCCGGTCGGCACCGACACAGAAGCCGGCGGCCAAGTCGAAGGCCAAGGGCGCCGGCGAGTCGACCTCGATCCGTGTCTCGGTGGACAAGGTGGACCAGATCATCAACCTGGTGGGCGAGCTGATCATCACCCAGTCGATGCTCGACCAGACCGTCGGCGAACTCGACGGCGTGACCAACGGCTCGCTGGTCAACGGCATGAACCTGCTGCAGCGCAACGCCCGGGACCTGCAGGAAGCGGTGATGTCGATCCGCATGATCCCCATGGACTTCGTCTTCAGTCGCTTTCCCCGTGTCGTGCGCGAGACCTCGAGCAAGCTCGGCAAGGAGATCGAGCTGATCACCGAGGGCGAGTCCACCGAGCTCGACAAGAGCCTCACCGAGCGCATCATCGACCCCCTCACCCACCTGGTGCGCAACAGCCTCGACCACGGCATCGAGCCGCCGGAGGTGCGCGAGGCCGCGGGCAAGCCGCGCACCGGCAGGCTCACGCTCTCGGCCCGGCACCAGGGCGGCAACATCCTCATCGAGGTGATCGACGACGGAGCGGGCCTCAACCGCGACAGGCTGCTGGCCAAGGCCCGCGAGAACGGCCTGAACGTCGCGGACACCATGAGCGACGACGAGGTGTGGCAGCTGATCTTCGCCCCCGGCTTCTCCACCGCCAGGGAGGTCACCGACGTCTCCGGTCGCGGCGTCGGCATGGACGTGGTCAAGCGCAACATCCAGGGCATGGGCGGGCATGTGCAGATCATGTCGACGCCCGGTGAGGGGACGACGATCCGTATCGTGCTGCCGCTGACCCTGGCGATCCTCGACGGCATGTCGATCAAGGTGGGCAACGAGGTGTTCATCCTGCCGCTGTCGGCGGTGCTCGAGTCGCTGCAGCCGGCCAGGGAGGACCTCTACGCCATGGCCGGCGACGACGTGGTGCTCAAGGTGCGCGACGAGTACCTGCCGGTGGTGGCGGTCCACGAGGCCCTGGACGTGCCCGGCGCGAGGACCGAGTTGACCGAGACCATTGCGGTGATCGTGCAGGGCGAGGGACGCCGCTACGCCTTGCTGGTGGACGACCTGGTCGGCCAGCAGCAGGTGGTGGTGAAGAACCTGGAGACCAACTATCGCAAGGTGCCGGGGGTATCGGCGGCGACCATCCTGGGGGACGGCAGCGTGGCCCTGATCCTCGACATCACCGGCCTGCACCGCCTCAGCCGGACCAAGAAGGAGGCGCGTCGTCCCGGGCGTGCCGCCCACTCTCTCGAAGCCTTATCCGACAACGCGCTGGAGACATCATCATGAACCAGATGACCGATGCGGCCCTGACCGCGGCCGACGCCCACCACCGTGAGTTCCTGGTGTTCTCGCTGGGCGAGGAGGAGTACGCCGTCGATATCCTCAAGGTGCAGGAGATCCGCGGCTACGAGAACGTCACGCGGATCGCCAATGCCCCGGACTTCATCAAGGGCGTCACCAACCTGCGCGGCGTGATCGTGCCGATCGTCGACCTGCGCATCAAGTTCCACCTCGACAAGGTCGAGTACGGTGGCCAGACCGTGGTGATCGTGGTCAACGTCCAGGATCGGATCGTGGGCATCGTGGTCGACGGCGTTTCCGACGTCATGACCCTGTCGCCGGACCAGATCAAGCCGGCCCCGGAGTTCGGGGTGACCCTGTCGTCGGACTTCCTCAGCGGCCTGGGCAGCCTGGAGGACCGCATGCTGGTGCTGGTGGACATCGACAAGCTGCTGACCAGCGAGGAGATGGCGCTGGTCGAGCACGCCGGCGAGTGAGCCGGCCCCCACCGGCCTCAAGCACCGGCGGCACGGGCCGATGTCCAGCCATGAGTGCCGGTGCGAGGCGGGACGCACCGATACCACCACAACACCAGATGAGTACGACCGAGGACGCCATGAAGGGACCGTCGACAACGAAAAGACTGTGGGGACTGCTGGGCATCATCTGGCTGGCCATGCTGCTGCTGGTCGGCTGGGGCGCCTGGGAGAACCGGCAAACCATGCTCAGCGAGCGCAAGGCGGCGCTCGGCGACACCATCGACATGGCGATGAACGCCATCGCCGGCCAGGCCGAGCGGGTCGAGAGTGGCGAGCTCGACGAGGCCGAGGCCAGGACCCTGGCGGCGGCCATGGTCCGCGACATGACCTATGACCAAGGCCGCGGCTACCTCTATGTCTTCAACGAGGACTACGAGCTGCTGGCCCATCCGCGCCTGCCGGTAGGCACCTCCGTCGGCGACTTCCAGAACGACGAGGGGCGCTACCTGTTCCGGGAGTTCCTCGAGTCCGTGCGGCACGACGATGGCTTCGTCGACTATCTCTGGGCCCACGAGGCGCAGGGCGGCCTGGCGGAGAAGTCCTCCTCCCATGCCTTCTACGCGCCCTGGGGCTGGGTGGTGGGCACCGGGGTCTACATCGATGACATCGACGCCGCCTTCCTCTCCTCGCTGGTCGGCAACCTGCTCGCACTGCTGGCGGTGGGCCTGCCGCTGACGGGACTGATGGGGCTCGCGATCCGCGATATCTCCCGCCGTCTGGGCGGCGACCCGCGCTATGCCGCCGAGGTGGTCAGCCATATCGCCGATGGCGATCTGACCCGTGACGTGCGCCTGAGTGCGGGCGACCGGCAGAGCCTGCTCTACGACATCGACCGCATGCGCGCTTCGCTGGCCTCGACCATCGGCGAGATCCACCACAGCGCCGACGAGCTCAACCACGCCGTGGCGGAACTCGCCGCGGGCAACGACGAGCTGGCCACCCGCACCGAGCAGCAGGCGGCGTCGCTCGCCGAGACCGCCTCGAGCATGGAGCAGCTGACCGCCACCGTGAAGCAGAACGCCGAACACGGCGAGCAGGCCCGTGAACTGGCCGGCAGCGCGGCGCAGAGCGCCGAGCGGGGCCGCCAGGCCATGACCAGCGTGATCGACTCCATGTCGGCGATCAACGAGAGCGCCGGCCAGATGACCACCATCGTCGAGACCATCGACGCCATTGCCTTCCAGACCAACATCCTGGCGCTCAACGCCTCCGTCGAGGCCGCCAGGGCCGGCGAGCATGGCCGCGGTTTCGCCGTGGTCGCCGAGGAGGTGCGCAAGCTGGCCAGTCGCAGCGCCGAGGCCGCCCAGGAGATCAAGGGCTTGATCGGGACCTCGGACAACCAGGTCGTCGAGGGCACCCGCCAGGTGGAGGAGACCGGCGGGATCATCGCCGGTATCGCCCGGGAGATCACCCAGTTGAGCACCCTGGTCGACGAGATCTCCGCCGCCTCCCGGGAGCAGAGCCACGGCATCGAGCAGGTCAACGAGGCGGTCTCCCAGATGGATCGCATGACCCAGCAGAACGCCGGCCTGGTCGAAGAGCACACCGTCGCCTCGCAGCGCCTGGCCGACCAGGGCCAGCGCCTGCGTGCACATGTCGAGCGCTTCCGTGTCGCTGCCGGCCAGCGGGCGGCAGCAGGCTCGGGCGAGGCCCGGCACCCCGCCCTGGCGGCGCCCGGGGCGTCTCGGGAAGTGCAGGAGAGCCAGGCGCCGGTCGAGGCCTGACCCGGCCATGTCATGACGCCCCCTGGCGTCGGGGGAGGGGAACCGGCCGCGAGAGCCGGGCCCTCCCCGAATCCGAAGGGTGCCAAGGCTCGACCGTGGCAGAAGCAGGGAATTTCACAGACGGGGTGGCAGCGTGAAGCGATGGGTGAAGCGGGTTCTCGATAACATGACGGTGCGGCTGAGCTGGTTCCTGGTGCTGGGAACCTTCTTCGTCCTGATCCTGGCGCTCAGCGGGTTGGGCCTCTACGTGCTCGAGCAGGGACGTCAGGCGGTCGCCGAGATGGCCCCCCATGCCGGCGAGGCCGGCGCGCTGCAGCAGCAGGCCTTCGCCGCGGCGGCGGACGCCCTGCGCCTGGCCATCGTCGCCGTGCTGCTGCTCGCGGTACTGACCACATTGACCGTGGTCTGGGGCGTCACCGTCAACGTGATCCGGCCGCTCTCGCGGGTGGTGGCACACTTCGACACCATGGCCGGCGGCGACCTCGCGGTGCCGATCGAGCATCTCGGCGACAATGAGATCGGCCGGCTCTACGCTGCGGTGGAAAAGATGCAGCAGAGCCTGTCGCGGACCGTGGGAACGGTGCGCGGAAGCAGCGACGCCATCTACCGCGGCTCGCAGCGCATCGCCCACGGCAACAGCGACCTCTCGGCGCGGACCGAACAGCAGGCCGCCTCCCTGGAGGAGACCGCCTCGAGCATGGAGGAGCTCTCCTCCACGGTGAAGCAGAACGCCGACAATGCCCATCATGCCAACCAGCTGGCCGTGGAGGCCTCGCGTACCGCCGGGGCGGGCGGTGAGGTGGTGGGCGAGGTGGTCACCACCATGCACGAGATCCGCCAGAGCTCGCAGCAGATCACCGAGATCATCAAGGTGATCGATTCCATCGCCTTCCAGACCAATATCCTGGCGCTCAACGCTTCCGTCGAGGCCGCCCGGGCCGGCGAGCAGGGGCGCGGCTTCGCCGTGGTGGCCGGCGAGGTGCGCAATCTGGCCGGGCGTTCGGCCGATGCCGCCCGCGAGATCCGCGGCCTGATCGAGGCCTCGGTGGCCCGGGTCGAGACCGGCACCGCGCGAGCCGACAGGGCCGGCCAGACCATGGGCGAGATCGTCGCCGCGGTGCAGAAGGTGAGCGACATCATGGACGAGATCGCCTCCGCCTCCCAGGAACAGAGCCACGGTATCGACCAGGTCAACCTGGCCGTGGCGCAGATGGACCAGGTGACCCAGCAGAACGCCGCGCTGGTGCAACAGGCCGCCGCCGCGGCCCACCAGGTGGAGGCCGAGGCGGAGCGACTCAAGGGGGCCGTGGCCGGCTTCCGCCTGGCCGGGGGCGGTAGCGACGATACCGGCGACCTGGCCCGCTGGATGCCGTCCCTGATGCCGTCGCGGAGGGACGGGGCACGCCAGGAACCCGCCGGCCGCCTCGGCCACGACCATCCTAACGACAACCCATCGACAAGAGCGGCGCCGACAGCCGCCACCAGGGGAAATGACGATGCGCGATAATCAACCTGTCACCCGGCAGGAGTACCAGCTCGAGGACGATCACTTCCTGATCTCCCGTACCGACCTCAAGGGGCGGATCACCTACGCCAACCCGGCCTTCGCCGAGGTCAGCGGCTTCAGCCACGACGAACTGATCGGGGCGCCCCACAACCTGGTGCGCCACCCGGATATGCCGCCGGAGGCCTTCGCCAACCTCTGGGAGACCCTCGCCGCCGGCGAGAGCTGGCGCGGGCTGGTCAAGAACCGGCGCAAGAACGGCGACCACTACTGGGTCGACGCCAACGTCACCCCCATCGTCGAGGAGGGCGAGGTGGTCGGCTACGCCTCGGTGCGGGTCAAGGCCAGCCGCGAGGCGATCGAGCGGGCCGAGGATGCCTATGCCCGGATCCGCGCCGGCAAGGGCAAGCACCTGCGCCTGGAGCGCGGCCAACTGCGCCGTCGCGGGCTGCGCGGGGCCCTGGCGCGTCTCAATTTTTCCACCATGCGCGCGCGGATCTCCCTGATGGTCGGGGTGGCGGCGCTGCTGCTGCTGGCCAGCGGCGGCATGGGGCTGTTCAGCCTCCAGGTGTCCGGCGAGCGGCTGGCGGAGCTCAATCGCGACGGCCTCGAGGACGTGGTGCGTCTGCAGCAGATCGGTCAACTGGTGGCCGAGGCGCCGCAGAGCCTGTCGCGCCAGGACCGCAGGTCGGTGATGAGCGCGCGCGAGGAGCGCGCCGCCGATCTGCAGCAGACCGTCGAGCGGCTCGAGGCGATCTGGGCCGACTTCATGGCCCGCGAAGTCAACCAGGCGCCCGAGACCCGTGCCTTCGGCGAGGCACTGGATGCCTTCATGCAGGACGGACTGCTGCCGATGGCCGCCTCGCTCACCGGCGAGTCCTTCGATGCGCTGATGGCGCTCAACAAACAGCTGGCGCCGCTGCTGGAGTCGTCGGGGGAGCTGGTGGCGACGGCCAACGAACTCATCGAGCGCAAGCGTCAGGCCGCCGAGGCGATGGCCGCCGCCGCCGAGGCCGGCCAGCGGCAGATGCTGCTGGCCCAGGCCGGGGGGCTGGCCGCCGGCCTGCTGCTGCTGGTCGTGCTGGGCGTCATGACGCTGCGGGCGGTGGCCCGGCCGCTGCGCGACGCCATGGCCTTCACCCTTCAGATCGCCGCCGGCAACCTGGCGGCCCGGGTGCCGGCGCGCCGTCGCGACGAGGTCGGCCGGCTGCTGGGGGCCCTGGACATCATGCGCAAGAGCCTCGGCAGCATCGTCGGCGACGTCCATGGCGGCATCCAGGTGGTGACCCCGGCGGCCCGCGACATCGCCGTCGGCAACGACGACCTCTCCTCGCGCACCGAGCAGCAGGCGGCGTCGCTGCAGCAGACCGCCTCGAGCATGGAGGAGATGACCACCACCGTGGAGCAGAACACCGACAACGCCCGCCAGGCCAGCGGCCTGGCCACCGAGAACGCCGGCCGGGTCCGCGAGACCGGCGAGCTGATGCAGGAGGTGGTGGCGACCATGGGACGCATCACCGAGAGCTCGCGCAGGATGACCGAGATCATCGACGTCATCGACTCCATCGCCTTCCAGACCAACATCCTGGCACTCAACGCCTCCGTCGAGGCGGCCCGGGCCGGCGAGCAGGGCCGCGGCTTCGCCGTGGTGGCCGGCGAGGTCCGCAACCTGGCCGGGCGCAGTGCCGACGCCGCCAAGGAGATCCGCACGCTGATCGACGACTCCTCCCGGGAGATCGGTACCGGCGCCGAGGTGGTGACGCGGGCGGAGGGAGCCATCGCCGAGGTGGTGTCGGCGACCACCCGGGTCAACGACATCATGGGCGAGATCACCGCGGCCTCCGAGGAGCAGAGCGGCGGCATCGGCCAGATCAACCAGGCCATCACCGAGATGGACCAGGTCACCCAGCAGAACGCCGCACGGGTCCAGGCCAGCGCCCGGGCCGCGGCCGAGCTGGAGCGCCAGGCGCAGCTGCTGTCGATCGCCGTGTCGGCCTTCCGCCTGCGCGGCGCCGGCATGGAGCGGGCGCCGAGCCTCGAGGCGCAGCACGCCCGGGCCGCCGACAAGGGCGCCGATGGCACCGGCCGGCCGGCCCTGCCCGCATCCGGCCAGGCCGAGTCGCGGCAGCCGGTGCGTCACCAGGCCGCCGACGTTGAGGAGTGGGAGGAGTTTTGATCGAACCACGGGAACCACCGGCTTTCACCGCCGGCGGCTGGTCGTCCTCCGGGGGCCTGGAGCGGGACCTGGAGCTGACCGATGCCGACTTCGCGCGGATTCGCGAGCTGATCTACCGGCGTGCCGGCATCGTGCTGGCCGAGCACAAGCGCGAGATGGTCTATAGCCGGCTCGCCAAGCGCCTGCGCCATCACGGCCTGACCCGCTTTGGCGACTACCTGGCGCGGCTCGAGCGCCAGCCCGAGGCCCGCGAGTGGGAGGCCTTCACCAATGCCCTGACCACCAACCTCACGGCCTTCTTCCGCGAGGCGCACCACTTCCCGCTGCTGGCCGAGCACCTGCGCGGCCGGCCGGGGCCGGTGCGGATCTGGAGCGCGGCGGCCTCCACCGGTGAGGAGCCCTACTCCATCGCCATGACCCTGGCCGAGACCCTGGGCCCCCGACCCCGGGAGGCCACGGTGATCGGTACCGACATCGACAGCGACGCCCTGGCCCGGGCGCGGGCCGGGACCTATCCCCTGGAGCAGGTGCACAAGCTGGAGGAGGCGAGGGTCAAGCGCTTCTTCCAGAAGGGCACGGGGCGCCAGGCGGGACTGGCCAGGGTGCGGCCCGACATCCGGGCCATGGTGGCGTTCGAGTCGCTCAACCTGCTGGCCCCCGGCTGGGCCCTCAAGGGGCCCTTCGACGCCATCTTCTGTCGCAACGTGATGATCTACTTCGACAAGGAGACCCAGGCGCGGATCCTCGAGCGTTTCGCCCCGCTGCTCAAGCCCGACGGCCTGCTGTTCGCCGGCCATTCCGAGAACTTCTCCTATATCAGCCAGGCGTTCCGGCTGCGGGGGCAGACGGTCTACACGCTGGCCTGAAGGGAAAGCCTGGCACGGGCCGCCTAAAGTTCGGGGGCCTGGCGCCGATAGAAGAACATGAAGCCAGAACTCGAGGCGGTGCCATCCAGCGCCGTCGCGCCGAAGGGATGAGGAGGCCTGCCTTGAGTGCAGCCAGGATAAGGGTGCTGTGCGTCGACGACTCGGCGCTGATTCGTGACCTGCTCAGCGAGATCATCAACAGCCAGCCGGACATGGAAGTGGTGGCGGTGGCGCCGGACCCCATTGCCGCCCGGGACCTGATCAAGCGGCACAACCCCGATGTGCTGACCCTGGACGTGGAGATGCCGCGCATGGACGGGCTCGATTTCCTCGAGCGCCTGATGCGGCTGCGCCCGATGCCGGTGCTGATGGTCTCCTCGCTGACCCAGGCCGGCTCCGAGGTGACCCTGCGGGCCCTGGAGCTGGGCGCGCTGGACTTCGTCGCCAAGCCCTCGCTGGGCATCCGCAGTGGCATGCTCGAGTACGCCGAGGAGATCGCCGAGAAGATCCGCGCCGCCTCACGCTCGCGGCCGCGCCAGGCGACCCGCCGCGACGCCCCGCCGCCGGTGCGCCTCGAGGCGCCGCTGGTGTCCAGCGAGAAGCTGGTCATCATCGGCGCCTCCACCGGCGGCACCGAGGCGATCCGTCGGGTGCTGGAGCCGCTGCCGGCCAACAGCCCGGCGATCCTGATCACCCAGCACATGCCGGGGGGCTTCACCCGCTCCTTCGCCGAGCGGCTCGACCGGCTGTGCCAGATCAGCGTCAAGGAGGCCGAGGACGGCGAACGGGTCCTGCCGGGCCACGCCTACATCGCCCCGGGGGATGCCCACCTGAAGCTGGCGCGCAGCGGCGCCAACTACGTGGCGCGGCTGGACGACGGGCCACCGGTCAACCGGCACCGCCCCTCGGTGGACGTGCTCTTCCACTCGGCGGCGACCCAGGCCGGGCGCAACGCCATCGGCGTGCTGCTCACCGGCATGGGCAAGGACGGCGCCGCGGGCCTGGTCGAGATGCACCAGGCCGGTGCCCCGACCCTCGCCCAGGACGAGGCCAGCTGCGTGGTGTTCGGCATGCCGCGTGAGGCCATCGCCCTGGGCGGGGCCGGCGAGGTGGTGGCGCTCGACGACGTCGCGCCGCGGCTGATGGCGCTGGTGGCGGCCTCCGGCCGTGCCCAGCGTGTGTGAGGCCGCCGAGCGAGTAGCGGGGCCGCAGCAGGCACAGGGACGATCCGAGGGGGCAGGGAGCCGAGCGGAACCGATGACACTCATGATTTCGATAATGAAGGAAGCGCCGGCATGACACGATTACTGCGCAATATCAGCATCCATGCGGCGACGGTCGCCGTCCTGGCCTGCTTCGTGGCGTTCATCGCGGTGATCGCCGCGCTGGGCTTCATGGCGGAGCGCCACGGCGACCGCACGCTGACCACCCTCAACCGGGTCAGCACCGAGCAGCTCAACGAGGTCAACCGCGCCGAGGCCCTGCTCAGCCAGGCCCGGTTCAGTCTCGAGGCTGCCGCCAACCTGATCATGATCGGTAGCATGGACGAGGCCAACGCGCAGATCGCCGCGGCGGCGGATCGACTCGAGCGTGCCGAGCGGCGCTTCGAGCACTTCGCGAGCGTGCCCAAGTCCGAGCAGGGCCAGGCCCTGGCCGAGCCCCTCGGCGACGACTTCCATGCCGTGCTCGCCCTGGTCCGCCAGCAGCTCGACAGCCTCGAGCAGCTCGACCCCCCGGTCTTCAACCTGCTGCGAGAGGAGCTCGAGGCGCCCTCGGCGGCACTGGCGGACAGCATGACGGCCTTCGTCAGGTACGGGTTCGCGAGTTCCGAGGCCATGGTGGCCGACTTCCACGACCAGGCCCAACGCTTCGAATGGATCGGGCTGGGGGTGCTGGCGCTGATCGGCCTGCTGGTGGTGCTGATCTACCTGGGGCTGCGTAGTATCGTCATCCGCCCGCTGGATGCGGCGGTGGAGAGCCTCGAGGCCATCGCCCAGGCGGACCTCTCCCGGGAGATCCAGGTGCTCGGCCGCAATGAGATCGGCAAGCTGTTCGCCGCGATGCGCGACATGCAGCAGAGCCTGACGCGGATCGTCAGCGACGTACGCGGCAGCAGCGGTTCGATCCATGTCGGCAGCCGAGAGATCGCCGGCGGCAACGTCGACCTGTCCTCGCGCACCGAGCAGCAGGCGGCCTCGCTCGAGGAGACCGCGGCGAGCATGGAGCAGCTCACCGCCACCGTGAAGCAGAACGCCGACAACGCCCGCCAGGCCAGCGGCCTGGCGCTGGACGCCTCCTCGACCGCCGAGCGTGGCGGCGAGGTGGTCGAGCGCGTGGTCAAGACCATGCATGGCATTTCCACCAGCTCGCAGAAGATCGCCGACATCACCGGGGTGATCGACTCGATCGCCTTCCAGACCAATATCCTGGCGCTCAACGCTTCCGTCGAGGCGGCCCGGGCCGGCGAGCAGGGCCGCGGCTTCGCGGTGGTGGCCGGCGAGGTGCGCAACCTGGCCAGTCGCAGCGCCGATGCCGCCAAGGAGATCAAGGCGCTGATCGAGGGCTCGGTGGCCCAGGTGCAGGAGGGCTCGACGCTGGTCGAGCAGGCCGGCACGACCATGGACGAGGTGGTCACCGCGGTACGGCGGGTCACCGACATCATGGATGAGATCTCCGCCGCCTCCCAGGAGCAGAGCGACGGCATCGAGCAGGTCAGCCAGGCGGTGGGACAGATGGACCAGGTGACCCAGCAGAACGCCGCCCTGGTGCAACAGGCCTCGGCCGCCGCGGCCTCGCTGGAGGAGCAGGCGAGCCGCCTGGAGCAGGCCGTGGCGGTGTTCCGCCTGGCCGGGATGGCGAGCCAGCCCTCGCTGCCGCAGGCCGACCGCTCCCCCGCCGCGCTGCCGCAGGCCAGCCAGCCGCCCGCCGGCCGGCAGGCGCCGGCCCCTCGTCCGGCACGCCGCGAGGCGGTCACCGAGGACGAGTGGGAAGAGTTCTGACGCGATATCTACCGAACCTGACCGGTGGCCCGGCCGCCGGTCATCCCGAATGCCGTGAATCGATAGAGGAATCCCGATGGCAGACAAGAACATGAGCATCCTGGTGGTGGATGACTTTCCGACCATGCGCCGCATCGTGCGCAGCCTGCTCAAGGAGCTCGGCTTCACCAACGTGGAGGAAGCCGAGGACGGTCAGGACGCCCTGGCCAAGCTCAGGGCCGGCGGCTTCGAGTTCGTGGTTTCCGACTGGAACATGCCCAACCTCGACGGCCTGGAGATGCTCAAGCAGATCCGCGCCGATGACGGCCTCAAGCACCTGCCGGTGCTGATGGTGACCGCCGAGGCCAAGAAGGAGAACATCATCGCCGCGGCCCAGGCCGGTGCCAACGGCTATGTGGTCAAGCCCTTCACCGCCGCCACCCTGGAAGAGAAGCTCAACAAGATCTTCGAAAAACTGGGCATGTGAGGCCGCCGGGACGACCCGGGGCGAAGGAGACCGAATCATGAGCACGAACGAGCAGCCCGATATCGCCAAGGCGGCGGCCAGCGACGACCTGGTGCAGCGCATCGGGCACCTGACCCGCATGCTGCGCGAGAGTATGCGCGAGCTGGGGCTCGACAAGGAGATCGAGCGGGCCGCCGAGGCGATTCCCGATGCCCGGGACCGCCTCAACTACGTGGGCGCCATGACCGAGCAGGCCGCCGAGCGGGCGCTCAATGCCATCGACCGCGCCCAGCCATTGCAGGACCGTCTCAGCGAGAGGGCCGAGCAGCTGGACAGGCGCTGGGCCGAGTGGTTCGCCGAGCCCAAGGCGCTCGACGAGGCCCGTGAGCTGGTCACCGAGACCCGCGCGTACCTGGCCGAGGTGCCGGAGCAGGCCCAGGCCACCAGCAAGGAGCTGCTCGAGATCATGATGGCCCAGGACTTCCAGGACCTGACCGGCCAGGTGATCAAGAAGATGATGGACGTCATCCGCGAGATCGAGACCCAGCTGGTGCAGGTGCTGATCGACAGCGTGCCCGAGGGCGAGAAGCGCAACGACATGCAGCGCCGCGCCGACGGCCAGCGCCAGTCCGACGCCCGCAAGCGCGAGGAGGGCCTGCTCAACGGCCCCCAGATCAAGCCGGAGGCCGCCGACGTGGTGAGCAGCCAGGACCAAGTCGATGACCTGCTCGACCAACTGGGTTTCTGACCGACACCTTCCCTGCCGTCGATAGTCGTGAACAGGACACGATTATCGGCGCTTATCGACGTATCGCCCCTTCCCTCCAGTCACCACAATGGCCAGGGTCCACACGAGTGTCCCGATGACTGGCCATGGCCGACGAGAGCAGCGATCAGGAAAAGACCGAAGAGGCCACGCCACGCCGCCTGGAGAAGGCGCGCGAGGATGGCCAGGTCGCCCGTTCCCGCGAGTTGACCACCTTCATGCTGCTGCTCGGCGGCGTGGGCGGGCTGTGGGCCATGGGCGCGATGCTCTACGACCAGCTGGGCCTGGTGATGGAGCAGGCCTTCCTGTTCGAGCGGCGCCATGCGCTGGAAACCACGCCGATGCTCAGCCACGCCCTGGACCTCGGGGAACGGACGCTGCTGGCGATGCTGCCGCTGTTCCTGCTGCTCACCGTGGTGACGCTGGCGGCCCCGGCGCTGCTCGGCGGCTGGCTGGTCTCGGCCAAGTCATTGAAGCCGCAACTGTCGAAGCTCAACCCGCTGAAGGGGCTCAAGCGCATCTTCGGCGTCCAGGCGCTGGTGGAGCTGGCCAAGGCGATCGCCAAGTCGCTGCTGGTGGGCAGCGTGGCGGGGGCCTTCCTGTGGCTCAACCGCGGTACCTTCATGAGCCTGATGGACCAGCCGATCCAGCAGGCCCTGGCCAGTGCCATGGAGCTGGCGGCCCTGGCCTCCGGGCTGATGGTGTTGACCCTGCTGGTGGTGATCCTGATCGACGTGCCCTACCAGCTCTGGAGCCATGCCAAGAAACTGCGCATGAGCAAGGAGGAGGTCAAGCGCGAGCACAAGGAGTCGGAGGGTGACCCCCATGTGAAGGCGCGGATCCGCCAGCAGCAGCAGGCCATGGCCCGGGGACGGATGATGAGCCAGGTGCCCGAGGCGGACGTGATCATCACCAACCCCACCCACTACGCCGTGGCGCTGAAGTACGAGGAGACCGGCATGGCGGCGCCCCGGGTAGTCGCCAAGGGTGCCGACCAGGTGGCCGCGCGGATCCGCGAACTGGGCGAGGAACACACGGTGCCGCGGCTCGAGGCGCCGCCGCTGGCCCGCGCGCTCTACCACCACGTGGACCTCGACGCCGAGGTCCCCGAAGCACTCTATACCGCCGTGGCGGAGGTCCTGGCCTGGGCCTTCCGGCTGCGGCGGGTGTCACAGGAGGGGGGCGAGGTGCCACCGACACCCGAGGACCTGCCGGTACCGGACTCCCTGGCGATGCCGGGCCGCCACCGCGAGGCTGACGCATGAAGGCCTGGGGAGACTATCTGGGACGCCGCGACTGGATGGGCGACGTGCGCATGAAGCTGCTGGCCGGGCCGCTGCTGATCCTGCTGGTCATGTCGATGCTGATCCTGCCGCTGCCGCCCTTCGCGCTGGATCTGTTCTTCACCTTCAACATCGCCCTGGCGGTGATGGTGCTGCTGGTCAGCATGTTCACCCAGAAGCCGCTGGATTTCGCCGCTTTCCCGGCGGTGCTGCTGTTCACCACCCTGCTGCGGCTGTCGCTCAACGTGGCCTCCACCCGGGTCATCCTGATGGAGGGCCACCAGGGCGGCGCTGCCGCCGGCAAGGTGATCGAGGCGTTCGGCCAGTTCCTGGTCGGCGGCAACTTCGCCGTGGGCCTGGTGGTGTTCCTGATCCTGATCGTCATCAACTTCATGGTCATCACCAAGGGCGCCGGGCGCATCGCCGAGGTGGGCGCGCGCTTCATGCTCGACGCCATGCCCGGCAAGCAGATGGCCATCGACGCCGACCTCAATGCCGGGCTGATCGGCGAGGACGACGCCCGGCAGCGCCGTGGCGAGGTGGCCCAGGAGGCCGACTTCTACGGCTCCATGGACGGTGCCAGCAAGTTCGTGCGCGGCGACGCCATGGCCGGCCTGGTGATCATGGTGGTCAACATCATCGGCGGGCTGCTGATCGGCATGCTGCAGCACGGCATGGACTTCGGCAGCGCCGCGCGCACCTACACCCTGATGACCATCGGCGACGGCCTGGTGGCGCAGATCCCGGCGCTGGTGATCTCCACCGCCGCCGGCGTCACCGTCTCCCGGGTCAACACCGACCAGGACGTCGGCCAGCAGATGATCAGCCAGCTGTTCGTCAACCCCCAGGTGATGATACTGGCGGCGGCGGTCATGGGGCTGCTGGGGCTGGTGCCGGGCATGCCCAATGTCGTGTTCCTGATCTTCACCGTGCTGCTCGGCGGCCTGGCCTGGTGGCTGATCCGCCAGAAGGAGCAGCGCCAGGTCCAGGAGGAGCTCGCCGCCGAACCGCTGCCGGCGCCGGAGGCGCCCGAGGCGAGCTGGGACGACGTCCAACTGGTCGATACCCTGGGCCTCGAGGTGGGACACCGGTTGATCCCGCTGGTCGACCAGCGTCAGGAGGGCGAGCTGCTCGGCCGCATCAAGAGCGTGCGCAAGAAGTTCGCCCAGGAGGTGGGCTTCCTGCCGCCGGTGGTGCATATCCGCGACAACCTGGAACTCGGGCCCAACACCTATGTGATCACCCTCAAGGGTGCCGAGATCGGCCGCGCCGAGGCCTATCCCGGCAAGTGGCTGGCGATCGACCCGGGCCAGGTATCGGGCGAGCTCTCGGGCACCCCGACCCGGGACCCGGCCTTCGGCCTGCCGGCGGTATGGATCGACAGCGGCCAGCGCGAGCACGCCCAGGTCTACGGCTACACGGTGGTGGATGCCAGCACCGTGGTGGCCACCCATCTCAATCACCTGCTGCACCAGCACGCCGCCGAGATGCTGGGGCGTGCGGAGGTGCAGAAGCTGCTCGACAAGCTCGGCGAGGAGCAGAAGAGCCTGGTGGAGGAGGTGGTGCCCAAGGCGATCTCGCTCACCGTGTTCCAGCGCATCCTGCAGAACCTGCTCGACGAGGACGTCTCGATCCGCGACCTGCGCTCCATCCTCGACACCCTGGCCGAGCATGCCGGCCAGCAGCAGGACGCCGGCGAGCTGACCGCCCTGGTGCGGATCGCCCTGGGCCGCAGCATCGTCCAGCAGTGGTTCCCCGGTGACGGCGAGCTCAGGGTGATCGGCCTGGAGGCGCAGCTCGAGCAGGTGCTGATGCAGGCCATGAACGGCAGCGGCGCGCTGGAGCCGGGCCTGGCCGAGACCCTGATGACCCAGGCCGAACAGGCCCTCGAGCGGCAGGAGGCGAGCGGCGAACCACCGGTACTGGTGGTGCAGCACGCCCTGCGCCCGGTGCTGGCGCGCTTCCTGCGCCGACGGCTGCGCCACCTGGTGGTGATGTCCCAGGCCGAGATTCCCGACGACCGGACCCTGCGGGTCACCCAGCTGGTGGGGGGGCGCTGACAGGTGGAAGGAGACTGAGTAGATGAGCGTGATGCGATTCACTGGGGCCAGCAGCCGCGAGGCGATGCGCCAGGTGCGTGCCGCCCTGGGCGATGATGCCCTGATCCTGGCCAACCGCCGCACCGAGACCGGGGTGGAGATCCTCGCCCTGGCCGACCAGGTCGCCGAGGCCATGGCCGGTAGCGCCGCCGATTCCCGGCCCGCCCCGTTGTCCGAGGCCGCTCCGCGGCGACCGGTCTCGCCGCCGGCGAGCGGCGCCGAGGCCTTCCAGGCCACGAGCGCGCAGCTGCTCAGGGAGATGCAGGACATGCGCGCCCTGCTGGCCCGGTCCCGGGCCGAGCAGGCCCCCGAAGCGGGCCGTCGCGAGCAATTGGCGCAATGGCTGGCCGAGGCCGGCTTCGGCCGGGCCATCATCGAGGAACTGCTCGCCGGCCTGCCGCAGGAGCTGCAGGACGCCGGCGAGAAGCGCCTGCTGGCCTGGCTGGGCCGCCAGCTGAGTGCGCGCCTGGCGGTGCTCGACGACGAGGCGTCGCTGCTCGATCAGGGGGGTATCCTGGCCCTGGTGGGACCGACCGGGGTCGGCAAGACCACCACCACCGCCAAGCTGGCGGCCCGCTACGTGATGCGCCACGGTCCCGACCAGGTGGCGCTGGTCACCACCGACAGCTTCCGCATCGGCGCCCATGAGCAGCTGCGCATCTACGCCGGGCTGCTCGACATTCCCATGCATGCCCTGGACGCCGAGCAGCCGCTGGACGAGCTGCTGGCGCGGCTGGCCGACAAGCGCTTCGTGATCATCGATACCGTGGGCATGAGCCAGCGCGACCGGCGCATCATCGAGCAGGTGGCACGGCTGCAGGGCGGACCGGTGGCGGTCCGCCTGGTGCTGCTGCTCAACGCCGCCAGCCAGCCGGAGACCCTGGAGGAGGTGATCACCAACTACCGCCAGGCGGCCCGCGCCGCCGGCGCCTCCCTGGACGACTGCGTGATCAGCAAGCAGGACGAGGCGGGGCGCACGGGGCCGCTGCTCGACGCCCTGATGCGTCATGGCCTGCGGCTGTTGTTCGTGGCCCATGGCCAGCGAGTGCCGGAGGACCTGGCGGTCGCCGACGCCGCCGACCTGGTGGGCCAGGCGCTGGCGGCCCGCCGTGCCGCCCCGGCGCCGGAACCGGCCTCCGCGGGCGGTGCCCGGGAGCTGCTCGGCCAGGGGCGACGGCTGGCGACGGTGCTCGCCGGCCTGCGCCGGCACATCACCGGCTTCGCCGCTCTCGAGGCGGCCTGGGCGCTCTCGGCGCTGCCGACGAGCCTGCAGGGCGAGCGGCTCGATGCCCTGCTCGAGGCCGCAGATGTGCGTGCCCACGGCATGCTCTGGACGCCGCGTGCCCGGGTGCGCGGCGGCGACTGGTCGCCGCCCGATCTGCCGCTCGACGCCGCAGGCGGCTGGTCGGCCCTGCCGCTGCCCCAGCATCGCCAGCCGGCCGGCCAGGCGGCACGGCTCGACTGGGCCGAGCGAACCCATGGGGCTGCCGTCCACCTGTTGCCGACACCGCCCGACGACGAGGCCCGAGCGTGGCTGGCGGCCCGTGACGGTGTCTGGGTCGCCCAGGCCCGGGCCACCCAGCGGGTGGCCCACGCGGGCGAGCGTCACGCCCTCGGCACTCTCGCCGACCTGGCCGCCCCCCTGGCCGAGCCGATTCGCCGGCTGAAGGGACGCGAGACCAGGATTCGGCTGGCGCGGCTCTCGCTGAGCGATGAGACCACGACGGCGCCACTGCGGGCCTGGTTCGCCGACCTGGAGGAGCGCGAGAGCGGCCGTCGGTTGGGGCGTCGCTGCTGGCTGGCGCCGGAGTGGCTGGGCGACGAGGCGGTGGAGTGGCTGCTCGGCCAGCTTGACGCCGAGGCGCTGCCGCGGCTGACCCGTCGGGCCCACCGGCGGCTCGAGGACGCCTACCCGGCGCTGATGCCGGCGCTGCGGCTGTCGATCGCCGCCGGCCTGGCCGCGGTGGCCGGCCAGCTGGAGCGCAGCGAGGCGGAGTGGGCCATGGACCTGCGCGCCGAGCTGCTGGGCCTGCTCGGTGGCCGTCGCCGACGCAGCGCCGAGACGCTGCTCGAGGCGCTGCTCTATCTCGGCGTGGCGCGTGACGCCATTCGCCAGCTGGGGGCGGCGGGGCTGGAGGGGCTCGACGGATGAGTGCCGATCAGGCCGACGGCTTGCGGCAGTGGGCGTCCAGCGCGCCACCGAACGAGGCGGGCTGCCCGCGGCACGTGGCCGAGATGTTGTGCGAGCTGGCGGTGGCCGGGCCGTCAGCACCGATCGCTCGGCCGCCCTCGCCGGCCGTCACGCGGGCTTCGTCGCCGGTCACCCTGATGGTGGTGGGCTTGCCCGACGGCTCCCCGCGGCAGGCCAGGCGGGTCGGCGCCCTGATCGACTACTGGGCCGCCCAGGGGCGTCGCTGGGTGGGGGACCCGGCGGCCTGGCAGGTGGTGCCCGTCGGGGTCACGAGCCCCCACCTGGCGCTGCTGGCCGCCCAGCAACCGCGCTGGGCGCTGTGGGTGGAGGGCGACGCCGAAGCCTTCCGCCGTGCCTGGCGGGTGCTGATTCGGCTCGCCGAGCGCCCCGGTCCGCGGCGTCTGCTGGCGGTGCATCCGCCCGGCATCTCGCGCCATGGGCTGCTCGACAACCTGCAGCAGGCCGCCGCGGCCTATCTGGGCATCGAGTTGGTGGTGCTGGCATGAGCGGCGCGGGGGGGAAACTGGCCAGCCTGGGGGTGGCGCTCGGTCCGGCATTGGCACTGGTCATGGCGCTGACCGTCGGGCCGGCGCTCGCCGCCGGTAGCTGGGTGGCCACGGCGCCGGGGGTGCGGGTGGCGCTGGTCGAACGCGAGGTGGCGTCGGCGACGCTGCCACCGCCGGCGGCGGTGTCGGGCGGGACGATCGACAGCGTCGGCTGGCGGTTCCGGCTGCCGCCCGGCGCATCGGTGCAGGCCAGGCTCTGTCACGCCGAGGGGTGCATGGCGCTGGGGGCGGCGCAGGGCCGCAGCCGTGCCCTGGCCGGGCTGCCGGCAGACGCGCCGCTGCACTTCCGCTTCGCCCTGGCGCCGGTCCAGCGACAGGCGGTGGCGGTGCAGGGGCTGCAGGTGATCGTCAACTATCGCTGAGCACCATCGTTAAGAACTATCGCTGAGGGAAGGTCCTGACGGGGGCAGTCGAAGGGGATGTATACCGCAAAGGGCAAGATCGACCAGCACGAGCTGCTGACGCAGTACCTGCCGCAGGTGCGGCGTCAGGCGCTGGCGCTGCAGGTCAGGCTGCCGGCGAGCATCGAGCTGGATGACCTGATCCAGGCCGGCACCATGGGCCTGCTGGAGGCCATGGGGCGCTTCGACGCCAGCCAGGGGGCAAGCTTCGCGACCTTCGCCAGCCAGCGCATCCGGGGTGCCATGCTCGACGAGCTGCGCAGTCGCGACTGGCTGCCGCGCAGCGTGCGGCGCAACGCCCGGGCGGTGGACGAGGCGGTGCGGCGCCTCGAGCAGCGCCTGGGGCGGCCGGCCGAGGAGCACGAGATCGCCGCCGAGCTGGAGATGGACCTGGCCGACTACCGCCAGCTGCTCAGCGATACCAACAACGGCCAGCTGCTGCCCTTCGAGGCGCTGGTGGCGGAGGGGGCGGAACCGCGCGGCCCCGACCCGCTGGCGTCGCCCTTCACCGCCCTGGTCGACGGCGAGCAGCGGCGACGCCTGGTCGAGGCGATCGAGGCGCTGCCCGAGCGGGAGAAGCTGCTGATGGCGCTCTACTACCAGGAGGAGCTCAACCTCAAGGAGATCGGCGCCGTGCTGGGGGTGACCGAGTCGCGGGTCTGCCAGCTCCACGGCCAGGCGGTGAGCCGGCTGCGGGCGCGGCTGCGCGACGATTGAGGGGCCCTATGGGGTCAGACCCTTAAATTCCCTTTGGGGTCTGACCCCAAACGAGCTCAAACGAGCTCTTCAGAGGCGGCTCATCAGCGCATCGGTCTGGTCGAGGGCATCCAGGTAGCACTGCTGCAGCCGGTCGGTGCTGGCCGTGGCGCCGCCGTCGGCGACCTGGTGCTCGTGCTCCTCGCAGAGGGTCAGCAGGGCGCCGAGGTGGCCCTCGCGGTCGGTCAGGGCCCGGGCGACGGCGGCGGGCAGCGGCAGCTCCGCGAGCAGGGCGTCCTGGGCCTCGTCGAGCAGCGGGCCCATCATCGAGAAGAGCCCGGTGGCGAAGGCGTTCTCGGGATCGATGTTGCTGAAGGGCGTGGCCAGGTTGCGGCACATGAAGGCGCGGATCAGTGCCATGCGCACCTTGAGCTTCGACGATGGCAGATCGCTGGCCAGCGACAGCGTCATCACCAGCCGGCGCAGCTCGTTGAGGCCGATGACCTGCATGGCCCGCTTGAGATCGCTCTGCCGTGCGCCCTGGCCGAACTGGCTGGAGTTGGCCCGGCGCAGGATCGCCACATGGAGGTGGGGCATCTGGATCAGCAGTTCGAAGAGGCGGTGCAGGTCGGCATCCTCGCGGTAGAGCTCGTTGACCAGGCGCAGCTGGGCCGCGCGGTTGCCGTGACGGCCGCGGGGCCGGGCGGCGTAGAAGGCCGGCTCGGCCAGGTAGCGGCCGTCGAAGTAGTGGCAGTCGAGGGCGCGGAAGTGCTCGAGCCGCTCGGGATCGCGGATCTCCTCGGCCAGCAGCCGGGCGCCGCGCTGGCGATGGGCACGCAACTGGTCGCCGTCGAGCTCGTCGGGGCGACGCAGGCGGATCAGGTCGACCAGCGGGGCGAACGCCCGACCGTCGCCCTGCAGGCTGGAGGCGGGCATCAGCAGCCGATAGCCGCGCTCGCGTAGCTGCTCGAGGGTGCCCACCAGCGCGGGCGTCAGGAACAGGGCGCGCGGCAGGCCGATGATCACCTGCCGGGCCGGCGAGGGCAGCAGGTCGGCGCGCTCCAGCCACTCGGCGGGCAGGTCGATGATCAGCTCCCGGGGGCCGAGCCGCTTGCCCTCATCCAGCTCGTAGATGGCGGTGGCCAGGGCCCGGGCGGTGGCGGCGACCGGGTCGTCGAGGCCCTCGCCGTGATGGCGGTAGAGCAGGCGGTCGGCGACATGGCGGTAATCGGCGTCGTGGATGGGCTGCAGCGCGATGGCGAAGGCGTCGGCTTCCCTCTGTCCTGACATGGTATGGCTCCCTGCGACATGATGCCTGCCGTGTGTCGTGATCGTGGTGGGGCTGGCCCGGTGACCGGCAGGCGATGTAACAAAGAGTATCATTGCGCCCCGTCGCTTGTCCGCGGTCGGGCGCCCCGACTAAAGCCCGGCCCGTGGCGGCCGATATCCCTATCAAGCCTCCCCTTACCGGCAAGGAGCCGCGCATGAACCCGTCGACGCTCATCGGTATCTTCGTCAGCTGCGTGCTGCTGGCCAGCGTCCTGCTCTTCACCGCCGAGTCGCCCCAGAGCTTCCTCAACCTCCCCGGCCTGGCCATCGTGCTGGCCGGCACCATGGCCGCCACCTTCATCAGCTATCCGCTCAAGGAGGTGGTGCGGGTGGTCCGCCTGGTGGGGCTGGTGTTCCGCCGCGAGAATACCTATACCCGCGACGACATCAAGGAGCTGGTGGACATGTCGCGGCTGTGGTTCAAGGGCGACGTGCGTGCCGTGGAGGAGGCCCTGGAGCACACCCGCAACCCCTTCCTGCGTACCGGTATCCAACTGGTGATCGCCAATACCCGGGAGCAGGAGATCTTCGACCTGCTGCGCTGGCGCATCGCCCGGCTCAAGGCCCGGGAGCAGGCCGAGGCACAGATCTTCCGCACCATGGCCACCTATGCCCCGGCGTTCGGCATGATCGGTACCCTGGTGGGGCTGGTCAACATGCTCGAGGTGATGGAGGCCGGGGACCTGCACGTGATCGGCCCGCGCATGGCGGTGGCCCTGCTGACCACCTTCTACGGCATCCTGCTCGCCAACCTGGTGTTCAAGCCCATCGCGGTGAAGCTCGAGCGACGCACCGAGGAGCGGCTGATCGCCATGAACATGGTGCTGGAGGGGATCTCGCTGATCACCAAGCGCCGCCTGCCCTCCTTCATCGAGGAAACCCTCAACTCCTTCGTGGCCAACTACCATGACGAGATCCGCGAGCCCGGCAGGCCGCGGCCGGGCGGCGGCGAGGCCGGCCAACATGCTTGACCGGCACGCCCGGGAGTCGCTGCTGCCGGAGGCGTCGGGCGGCGACGATGGCGAAGGCTGGCTGGTGAGCTACCTCGACGTGCTCACCCTGCTGATCACGCTGTTCGTGCTGCTGCTGTCGCTGGCCGGCAACGGCCTGAGGGTCACCGGCAGCGAGCACGGCGGCGAGGCGAGGCGACAGGTGTCGCCGCGGGCCGAGTCGGCCGCCCTCGCGCTGGCCGGCGGCCCGGGGGCGATGTCGGGGTCGACGGCATCGGGGCTCAAGCCGCGCCACGAGGGCCTCAAGCCGCGTTTCCGTGGCCTCGAGATCGAGGGGGTCAGCGTCGCCGAGGGGAATCGGGGCGTCACCCTGCGCATCGACGACAACCTGCTGTTCTCCAGTGGCCAGGCGGAACTCACCACCGGCGGCCGCGAGATCCTGCGGGGCCTGGTCGCCACCCTGGCCGACTTCGATGGCCAGGTCTCGGTGGAGGGGCATACCGACGCTATTCCCATCACCACGGCACGCTTCCCCTCGAACTGGGAGCTCTCCACCGGGCGGGCCATCGCCGTATTGCGTTACCTTGCCGAACAGGGGGTGCCGCCGGCGCGGCTGCGGGCCATCGGCTATGCCGACACCCGGCCGCTCGAAAGCAACGCCAGTGCCGAGGGGCGGGCCGCCAACCGACGGGTGGAGCTGCTACTCAAGCAGGGCTGATGACAGAGACGAGGAGAGAGCATGAGCCGCTCTGCCCGGGCTGGGGACAGGGCGGGTCAGTCGATCAGCCCCAGGAAGGGAAGCAGGGAAAGGGCCAGGATGCCCAGGGCCGCGGCGGTGAGCAGCAGCACCCGGAAGGGGTGGTGCAGCAGGCGGCGCCACAGGGTGGGGGCCTGGCCGCGGGCGTCGAGCTCGTGGTGCTCGCGCCGCATCCGTTCCCCCAGCGCCTGCTGGTAGCGGTCGATCACCTCGCGGGCCGCCTCCCGCTGGGCTTCGTCGCGCAGCCAGATCGCCGCGACCCCCAGTCCCCAGAAGCCGGCGCGGGTCTCGTAGGTATCGAAGCCGTGTTCGTCGAGCAGCCGGCGTACCTCCTCGGCCTCCTCGTCGGGCACGTTGTTCAGCCGAAACAGCAGTACCGTCACGATCGCTCTCCCGGCGCCGATGGAAGCTGGGTGCCCATTATGCCACGGGGGCGTCGCCCAGCGGGGTGATGCTCGCCGGCAGCAACGGCGGGCGGTCCCGGTGCCGGTTCAACGGTCGTCCCTCCAGGGCGGTGAGCAGGATCTGCAACGGATCGCCGTGGCTCACCAGCAGGATCGTCATGCCGGTGACGGTACGCTCCAGCTCCTCGATCACCGCCTGCATCCGCGCGGCCACCGTGGCCACCGGCTCGACGCCATGGGTCCGGTGGGCCGGGTCCCGCTCGTCCAGCGCCCAGACCTCAAGGTAGCGGTCGGCGGAACGGGACTCGAACTCGCCGAAGTGGCGCTCGCGCAGGCGCGGCTCGGGGCTGGGCGAGAGGCCGAAATGCTCGGCCACCCGGCCAGCGGTCTGGGTGGTGCGCAGGAAGTCCGAGTGGAGGACGAGGGTGGGGGCGGGCCAGGCCCAGTCGTCGACGAGCCGGGCGAGCTGCGCCTCGCCCTCGGCAGAGAGACCGTAGTCGGCCAGGCCGTGGCGTGGGTCGCTGATGATCAGGCCCTGCTCGTTGGCCCGACTATGGCCGTGGCGCATCAGCAGGTAGCGGTTGCGCCAGGCCCCGCGAGCGTTGAGGAAATCGGTTGGCATGCTATCGTCACAACACTTGGATTGAGTTCGTTATATCAACAACATCTCATATTATCCATATGGGGTTCGGTTTCGCTCAGTGTTTCTCTCTTCCCATGATAACTGCAAGTCGAAGCGAGACCCGCCATGATCAGGCTCCAGGACCCGGGAAGCACCGCACCGGCAAGGGTCTGACCGCTACCCTGGCCGGTGTGTCGTACCCGGGGGAGGAAATCTCGTTCGTGATGGGCGCTCATGCTGGCATAATGGGGGCCTGCCATGGAGGGATATCCGCGAGGAAGGGAGGCTCGAGTTTCCGGCCCGGCGGGCCGATACGCCGTGATGCACCAGAGGGCCACCGGGCCCCGTCGTGCAGGGCGAGCACGAATCGGGGGCATGTGCGGCAATGACGACACGGGATGGCGGGGTATCGAGGCAGGGCGCTAGGCGGCGACGCTGGTCCCGCTGGCAGGCCATTGCCAAACGGCAGCGGGAGCTGGCCCGCCGCCAGGGCCAGGAGGCCCAGTTGCGCATTGCCGCCATGGCCTTCGAGACCCACCTGGGCATGTTCATCACCGATGCCGAGGGGCGGATCCTGCAGATCAACGCGACCTTCCGACAGATCACCGGCTACGCCGCCGAGGAGATCGTCGGCCACAGCCCGCGTATCCTCAACTCCGGACGCCATGATGACCTCTTCTACCAGCGCATGTGGCATGCCATCGGCGACAAGGGGAGCTGGCAGGGTGAGGTCTGGAATCGTCGTCGCAACGGCGAGATCCATCCCCAGTGGCTGACCATCAGCGCGGTGAAGGACGAGCAGGGGCGGGTCACCAACTACGTGGCCACCCTGAGCGACATCACCGAGCGCAAGGCCGCCGAGGAGGAGATCCATCAGCTGGCCTTCTATGATCCCCTGACCAGCCTGCCCAATCGACGGTTGCTGGTCGATCGGCTGGAGTCGGCATTGAAGGATAGCCGGCGCAGCGGCGAGTACGGGGCGGTGATGTTCATCGACCTGGACAACTTCAAGACCATCAACGACAGCCTGGGGCATCATCGCGGCGACGAGCTGCTGCTGATCATCGCCGAGCGACTCACCGCCATCACCCGCGAGACCGACACCATCGCCCGCCTGGGCGGCGACGAGTTCGTGGTGATGCTGCACGACCTGGGCCTGGAGGCCGACGAGGCCGCCATGGTGGCCGAGCGGGTGGGCGAGAAGCTGCTGGCGAGCCTGGTGGCGCCCTGCATGCTGGGCGAGATGCGCTGCCAGGTGAGCGGCAGCATCGGCATCACCTTGTTCACCGACGGCCATGCCACGGTGAACGATATCCTCCAGCAGGCCGATCTGGCCATGTACCAGGCCAAGGCGGCGGGGCGACACGCCCTGTGCTTCTTCGACCCGGCCATGCAGGCCAGGGTGATGGAGCGGGCCAGCCTCGAGGCCGACCTGCGACAGGCCCTCGCCGATGGCCTGCTGCGGCTCTTCTATCAGGTCCAGGTCGATGGCGAGGGGCAGATCACCGGCGTCGAGGCGCTGCTGCGCTGGGAGCACCCCGAGCGGGGCCTGGTGTCGCCGGGGGTGTTCATTCCCGTCGCCGAGGAGAACGGCCTGATCGTGCCGATGGGGTTCTGGGTGCTGGAGACCGCCTGCCGGCAGCTCGCCAAGTGGGCCGCGACGCCGGCCACCGAGCACCTGACCATGGCGGTGAACGTCAGCCGCGACCAGTTCCGGGCGCCGGACTTCGTCGACCGGCTCGAGCGGATCCTCGCCGCCACCGGGGCGCGGCCCGAGCGACTCAAGCTGGAGCTGACCGAGACCCTCTTCCTGGAAGACAGCGAGGACACCCGGTACAAGATGCAGCGACTCAAGTCGCTGGGCATCGGCTTCGCCCTGGATGACTTCGGCACCGGCTACTCGTCGCTGGCCTACCTCAAGCGGCTGCCGCTGGACCAGCTGAAGATCGACCAGTCCTTCGTGCGCGACCTGCTCGATGACCCCACCGATGCCACCATCGTCACCACCATCATCACCCTGGCCCGCAGCCTGGAACTCGAGGTGATCGCCGAGGGGGTGGAGAGCGAGGCCCACCGGCACTGGCTGGCCGCGCAGGGCTGCCGGGCCTTCCAGGGCTACCTGTTCGGCCGTCCGGTCTCCGTCGAGGAGCTGTCGTTGACGGCGCACCCTCGGCCGGTGGCTGGCCTTGAGGCCCCTCGGCCCTAGTCCATGCTTGGGGGAGCCGGCGCCGTCACGGCGGGCAGGGCTAGCCGTCGAGTCCCTTCGCGTTGGGGGAGGCAGCCTCGCAGCGGCGCAACATCCGGTCAATCGCCGCGTCGGCACCGTCGAGGTCGAAGGTCATGAACCAGGGGTCGTCCTCGGCTCGCATCAGGCGCAGGTGCAGGGTCTCGCCGCTGCGCATCTCCTCGAGCAGCAGCGGCTGCTCCTCCAGGAAGAAGTGTACGTAGAAGCCGCTGTCGCCGCGCTCGATGACGAACTCGGCCCGGCCGCTGTGGATGGTCTCGTGGTCGACCCGCAGGTCGGCGGGTACCCGGTTGACCGTGCGGTCCTCGGCCTGGTGCTCGTCGAGTTCGACCCGCAGCTCCAGCCAGGGAAGGTCGCAGACCCCCGGCGTCACGTTGACGCTGAGCAGGGAATCGCTGTAGCTCTGCCCTTCCATGGCGCGGAAGTGGCGCTCCTCGCCCAGCGTCAGGGTCAACGAGTGCCAGGCACCATGGGCCTCGACGTTGCCGGTGTTGAAGGTGGTGGCCTGGACCGGGGCGGCCAGGCCCAGCGCGAGCAGCAGGGCGGGCAGCAGGCGAGCGAGGCGGGTGACCGGCGATGACATCGGCAGCAGCATCCTGGGTGGCGTGGAGACGAACCCCGGATGCTAGCAGAGCCCGCTGGGGCTGTCCCGGTGGGCGTTTCGGCGTGAGGATGGGCTCAATGGCGCCCGTGTCCCGACGTGCCCGGCATTGCGCGGCTGCCGAGGTCGGCGAGCAGTGCCAGGTCGATCTCCTCGAAGGCCAGCACCCGGCCGCCGTGGGTGTCGCGGAAGGCCTCGGCATGCCGGCGCTTGCGGAACGAGGCCAGGGTGTGCCCCATGCTGCCGCGGCGTTCGTGCTCGACCACGTACCAGGCCTCGCTGGCCGGGATGAAGGCCTCGTCGTCCGGCGTGGCCCAGGGCGCGGCAGCCACGTCATGCACATAGGCGTGGGAGAGGCGGGTCTCGTTCTCCGGCTGCAGCAGGAAGGCGAACAGCTCGGTGGTGGAGCAGAACTTGCGCGGCGCCGTGTCGCGGTCGAGGTAGGCCTGCCCCTTGGGCCCGGGGAACTCCTCGATCAGCATGCCGCAGACATGGCAGCTGTCGCCGTCGCCGATGGGCTGGGCCGACGCCAGGGCGGCGCCGTCGGGCTCGCTGCCGCAGCCGGCCAGCAGCAGTGACAGGACCAGCAGCGGCGCGGCGGGGAAGGGACGTATCATGGGCAGACTCCTGTAAGAAACGAGGCCGGGGTTCAGGCCGTGTGGTGACGGAAGCGCAGGATGGCCAGCCCCAGGGGGGCGGCGATCCAGCCGACCAGCACCAGCAGCAGCCAGCCGACCTGGAAGGCGCCGCCCTGGGCGATGGCGGTGACGCCGGTGTGGGCCTGGGCGGCATCGAAGCCGACCATGTTGATCAGCCGGAAGCCGTCGGTGGGGTTGAGCAGCAGCAGCCAGGGCAGCCAGTCGGCGCCGCTGTCCACGCTGACCAGCAGCGCCAGCAGCCCCAGGTCGAAGACCAGTACGAACAGGAACCACACGCCCAGCGCCAGGCCGGCGGCTCGCGCCTTCTCGCCGACCCAGACGCTGATCAGGTAGGCGAAGGCGAGGAACACCCAGCCCAGCAGCACGCTGCTGAGAATCAGCCGGCCCAGGCTGGCGGCGAGCTCGCGGAGATCGACGCCCTCGGCGCCGACGGCGATCACCCCCCCGGCAATGCCGAAGCCCAGCGCCGTGGCTGCGCCGAGGATCAGGCCGTGGCCGAGGAACTTGCCGAGAAGCAGCGCTGTGCGACTCAGCGGGTAGGTGAGCAGCAGCAGCAGGGTGCCGGCCTCCTGTTCGCCGACCACGGCATCAAAGGCCAGCAGCAGGGCGATCAGCGGGATCAGGAACACCGCCAGGGTCGACAGGCTGACCAGGGTGGTGGCCAGCGAGGTGAAGCCCAGGCCGCCGCTGGCGGCGGCGCCGAACCAGGCGATGCCCACCGCCAGGGCGGCCAGGATCAGGGCGATGGCCAGCACCCAGCGGTTGCGCAGGCCGTCCTGGAACTCCTTGCGGGCGACGATCAGGGTGGCGTTCATGGGGCGTCTCCCGATGCCTGGGGGCTGGCCCCCGTGGAGAAGTGGGCGTAGAGATGCTCGAGGGTCGGCGGCAGCACCTCGATATCCTCGACGCCCGGCGTGGCGCTCAGGCGGCGCAGCGCCGTCATCTTGGCAGCGGGGTGCACGCCGAGCTCCAGGGCCCGGCCGTTGAGGTGGCGCGGCGTGACGTCCGCGTCGTCCCAGCCCCGGGACCAGTCGACCCCGGGCCAGCGTCCCCGGGCGCGGATGGTCAGCGGCAGCGCGGCCTCATGGCGCAGCTCGTCGAGGCTACCCAGGGCCAGGCGGCGCCCGGCACCGAGGATCAGGGCGCGGTCGATGTAGGGTTCGACGCCGGGCAGGACGTGGGACGACAGCAGCACCGTGCAGCCGCCCTCGCGCAGCTCGCTCACCGTCTCGTAGAAGTCGCGGGTGGCGGCGGGGTCGAGCCCGGTGGTGGGTTCGTCGAGCAGCAGCAGCCGGGGCTCGCCGAGCAGCGCCTGGGCCAGGCCGAGGCGCTGGCGCATGCCCTTGGAGTAGGTCCTGACCCGGCGGCGCGCGGCCTCGCCGAGGCCGACCCGCGCGAGCAGGGCGTCGACCTGGCGCCGGCCGACCCGCTTGAGCCGGGCGAAATAGGTCAGCACCTCGCGGCCGGTCAGCTGCTCGTAGAAGCTGACGTTCTCGGGCAGGTAGCCCAGCCGGCGGCGCAGGGTCTCGGCGTGGGGGCCGTCGGGGGCGCCGCCGAGCACCGAGAGGGTGCCGGCACTGGGCGAGAGCAGCCCCAGGAACAGCTTCATGGTGGTGGTCTTGCCGGCCCCGTTGTGGCCGAGCAGGGCCAGCACCTCACCCTCCTGCACCTGGAGGTCCAGGCCGTCGAGGCGGGTGAGGGGACCGTGGCGCAGGGTCAGGCCGCGGCAGTCGATCACCGGGTTCATGGGCGGAGGCCTCCAAGGTCGGGGGCGCGCATCAGGGGGGCGCTGTCGCGCACGCCCTGGGCGCGGAAGATGGGAAACTGGCGCTGTACCCAGCGCAGTGCCACCACGGCGGGACTGCTCATCAGCAGCCGGGCGGCAGGGTAGCGCCACAGCAGCCGGTCCACGGCATCGTTGGGTTCGAAGGCGGTGTCACCGATGCCGTCACCGGCCAGGTCCCAGCCCAGGTAGTCGCTCCAGTAGTTGCCGCGGCCGTCCGCCGACCACTCCTGGGGGCGGGTGGCCACGTACATCACCTGCTGGCGGTTGGCGACGAAGGCGTTGCCCACCAGCACGTTGTCCTCGGAGCCGGCGGTGAGATGGATGCCGATATCGCTGTTGGTGAAGCGGTTGGCCTCGAAGTGGTTGAACTGCGAGTTGTAGATGAAGATCGCCTTGCCTTCACCGCCGCTGACCAAGCCCTGGCCCGCGGCATCCAGCGGTTGCCGGATCCCCTCGACGCGGTTGCCGCGCAACCGTGAGTCGGTGATGTTGTTCATCAGGATGCCGTAGTTCTCGTCGTTCACCGAACGGTTGTCGAGGACCGTGAGCCGCTTGGACTGCATCAGGGCGTAGCCGGTACGGGTGTTGCGGGTGACGTTGCCCTCCAGGCGATTGTCGAAGGCGTACATGTAGTGCACGCCGTAGCGCAGCTCCTCCAGGCGGTTGCCGCGCAGGATGCTGTGGCGACTGGTGTCGATATAGATGCCGTCGCGGGTCCGGCGGATGTCGTTGCCGGCCACCAGGACCTCCTCGACGTTGAAGAGGTGGATGCCGTTGCCGCGATCCTGCGAGCGCCGGCCGGCGTCGCCGCGAATGCGGTTGTCGAGGACCCGCACCCCGCGCACGGCGTCCAGCCGGATGCCGAAACCGGGGCCCTGCAGGTCGTTGTCGCGGATCACGCTGCCGGTGGCGCTGCGGTCGACGAAGATGCCGGCGTCCATGGCGGTGAGGTCATCGCCCCAGTTCTCGATTCGCAGGCCTTCCATCAGGATGTCGGGGGCGGCCAGGGTCACGGCATGCCCCTGGGCGCCGCCATCGATCACGGCGCCGCTTTCGGCCACGACGGACAGGGAGCGGTCGATCGTCAGCGGGCCGGGATAGCGGCCCGCGGGCAGTATCAGGCGATCGCCATCGCCGGCCCGTTCGACCAGCGGCTGCAATGATTCGCCCGGGCTGGCCGTCCAGTCGGCGGCCAGCAGTGCCCCCGGCGGCCACAGCAGCCAGGCGGCAAGAATCAAGGTCAGGACGCCGAGAATCGGTCGTCGGGTCATGGGTGTCTCCGGGTGACGGAGCCGGGCATCCGCCCGGCCCCGGTGGGCCGTCAGGCCTTCTCGACCAGCATGCGGCCGGTCATCTCCATGTGCATGGCGTGGCAGAACCAGTTGCAGTAGTACCAGTGCACCCCGGGCTTGTCGGCGATGAAGGTGACGCTGGCGGTCTGCTGGGGGGCGATCTCCATCTGGGCGCCATGGTTGACCATGCAGAAGCCGTGGGTCAGGTCCTCGACCTGGTCGAGGTTGGTGATCACCACGGTGACCTCGTCGCCCTGCTTGACCTTGAACTCGGTGAGCCCGAAGTTCGGTGCCACCGAGGTCATGTAGACGCGGACCCGATTGCCGTCACGGATGACCTTGCTGTCGCGCTCCAGGGTGATGCCGTCGGCCTCGGCCATGGCCACGGTCTCGGCGAAGTAGGGGTCGTCACGGCTCCATATCCGGCTCGGCGAGAGCTGGTCGGCGCGCACCAGGATGCAGTCGTGGGGTTCGGCGTAGGTGGGGCCGTCATGCACCAGGCGCATCTCCTCGCCGGAGATGTCGATCAATTGGTCGTTCTCCGGGTGCAGCGGGCCCACCGGCAGGAAGCGGTCCTTGGAGAACTTGGAGAGCACCACCAGCCACTTGCCGTCGGCATCCCGCGATTCGGTGAGGCTGGCGTGGTTGTGGCCGGGCTGATAGTGGACGTCGAGCTTCTGGCGCAGGTAGTTGACCTCCTCGCCGTTGTAGGCGCGGATGGCGTCCTCGATGTTCCACTTGGCCACCTGGCTGTCGATGAACAGGGTCGTATAGGCGTTGCCGCGGCCGTCGAAGGTGGTATGCAGCGGCCCGAGGCCCAGTTCCGGCTCGGCGACCACGGCGTCGCGCGGCTCGATGGCGTCGTCGAACAGCTCGGGCAGCCGGTCGATGGCGATCACCGTACAGGTCGGCGAGAGCTTGCCGTTGGCGATGAAGTACTTGCCGTCCGGCGAGGTATTCAGGCCGTGGGGGTTCTTGGGTACCGGGATGTAGCGGGTCAGCGCCGAGCCCTTGCGCCCGTCGAGCACCGGCACCGGGGCGTCGCCCAGGGCCTCGTACTCGCCGGCGGCCACGGCGGCCTCGATCGCCTCGACATCGAACACCACCACCCAGTCACGCTCGGCGCGCATGGTGTCGGCGAGCGTCATGCCCTTTTCCGAGTTGTAACAGGTGGCGGCGACGAAGCGACCGGTGTAGTCGGCATCGGTGTTGTCCAGGTTGCCGTCGACGATCACCTGCCAGGCCACCTCCATGCTCTCGGCATCCACGGCATTGAACATGGTCCAGTAGTTGTCGGGGTTCTCCAGGTCGCGGCCGTCGTTGATCTGCGGGATCGGCAGTTCGGCGTTGCAGAACACGTACTTGGTGTGGGGAACCTTCTGCAGGCGCAGCCCGTGGATGGCCTGGACGTTGGGAATGGTGGTGATCCTGTCCGTCTTCATGATGTCGAGACGGATGCGCGCCACTCGGGTATTGGCCTTGTCGTTGATGAACAGGTACTTGCCATCGTAGCGGCCGTCGGTCATCGAGATGTGCGGGTGGTGGGAGTCGCCGTTGAGGAAGCGCGACGAGTCGCCCAGGACGCGCTTCGACTCGTTGCTGATGCCGTAGCCGGTGGCGCTGTCGGTATTGAAGACCGGGATGCGCATCAGTTCGCGCATCGAGGGTACGCCCAGCACGCGCACCTCGCCGGAGTGGCCGCCACTCCAGAAACCGTAGTACTCGTCGAGCTCGCCGGGGGCTATGGCGGCGTCGCCGGTGGCGGCGGCCCGGGCCGGCCGACTGCCGATCAGGGCACCCGCGCCGAAGCCGCCGGCCAGCCCGGCACCGGCGACTCCCGTCACGGCGCTGTTGCGCAGGAAGTGGCGGCGGCCGAGGTTCTGGATCGTGTCCTTCTTGTCACTCATGGTTCATTCCTCGTTGTGAGTGGGAATGCGTTGCAGGCTGGCCTTGCTGCCACGGGCAGCAGTGGCCGGGAAGGTCGCGACGGCCGTGCCTCCCGAGGACACCCGGGCCGCCTTCTCGAAGCGCTTGCGGCGCTTGATCATGGGCGGGCACCGCCGGTCGTCGTGATAGGTCACCTGGCAGTCGAGACAGTAGTGGCACTCGTTGGCATTGATGCGGCCGTCGGGGTGGATGGCGCCCACTTCGCACTCGTTGGCGCAGATCTGGCAGGGCGTGCCGCAGCTGCCGCGGTGACGCTTGAGCCAGTCGAACAGGCGCAGGCGGGCGGGGATGGCCAGGCCGGCCCCCAGTGGGCAGACATAGCGGCAGTAGGCCTTGTGGTTGACCGCCGAGATCGCCACCAGCGCCACGGCATAAAGCAAGAAGCCCCAGTCGCGCTGGAAGCGCAGGGTGATGGCGGTCTTGAAGGGCTCCACCTCGGCATAGCGCTCGGCGGTGCCCAACGAGTGCAGCGAGACGGCGAACAGCGCCAGCAGGATGATGTACTTGATCGCCCACAGCCGTTCGTGGAGGCCGAAGGGCACCTCGAGCTGCTGCACGCCGAGCTTGCGCGCGACCTGGTTGACCAGGTCCTGCAGGGCGCCGAACGGGCACAGCCAGCCGCAGAACACCCCGCGCCCCCACAGCAGCAGGGTCACCGCGACGAACGACCAGAGGATGAACAGCAGCGGGTCGATCAGGAACGACTCCCAGCTGAAGCCGCTGATCAACGAGTTGGTGAAGGTCAGGATATTGACCACCGACAGCTGGGCCAGCGAATACCAGCCGATGAACCCCAGGGTGTAGACCAGAAAGCCCAGCCGAAGCGGACGCAGGATCTTCGGATGACGCGCCAGCACGTCCTGGAACAGCATGATCACCGTCAGCACCAGCAGGCCGGCGGCCAGCACGGCGATCTGGAAGGCCTTGTCGCGCCACACCTGGACCCATAGCGGCTCCTCCACCGGCGGTTCCGGGCGTGTGATGTAGGCCTCCGGTACGCTGTAGTCGGCGCTGAAGCGGGTGAACTCGGTGTCCAGCGGGCCCGAGGCACGGCGCACCAGCAGTTCCAGCTGCCAGGGCCGGCCGGGATCGAAGGCGGCATCGTTGCGAACGATGAAGATGTCGCGCTCGTCGAACGACGGCGCTCCCTCGATACCCAGGCTGCCCAGGCGGCTGTGGTCGCTGTCGTGGAAGCTGACGGTGGTGTTGCCCTGGGACAGCTCGAGGCGGTCGAAGATGCCGCCGCGCACATAGCCCGAGCCCTTGAAGGAGTAGTCGCCGCGAGCCATGACGGCGATGGCGTGCTCGTCCTCGTCGAGCCCGGCCATGAGCTGCTCGTAGGCGGTGTCGCCGAGCAGGTTGCGGCCGGCCGTCGGCGGGTTCAGGTAGGTGTAGAACAGCTCGATGAAGGTCTTGTCGGCCGGTTCGGGCGTGCGCAGGTAGTCCTCGGCGGGCGTGCCGACGAAGGCCTCGTCGATCTCGCCATGGGTCAGGTGCCGTCGGCGAATGGTGCCGTCGCCGGTGAGGGTCTCCCAGTCGGCGGGCTCGAAGACCTCGGGCAGGACCCGGGCCGGCGGCGTGGCCGAGGGATCGGCGATCAGTCCCTGTTCGGCGGCCACCCGGCGAGCGGTACGCATGATGGTCTCGTTGACCACGATGACCGTGACGGTGGCACCGGAGATGGCGTCGAGGTTGTCGCCGATCTTGAGGCGGTCATTCACATGATGGGGCACATGGGCATCCGCGAAGCCTGCCAGCCGGTGTTCGGGGATGCCGACCAGCATGATCGGCTCCTCGTGGCCGAGGATGCTGGCCAGGCGGATCCTGCCCTCGAGATCGATGCCCACCAGCAGGTTCACGGGCTTGCCGGAGTAGGCGGGGATCGGCGCGATGTCCACCGTCTCGAAGACATAGCCGAGCAGGCGGTCATCGGCATGAACGGCCGACGTCGGGAGCTCGCCCTCGGCACCGACCAGGCGGGTCGCCTCGGGGAAGCCCGGCCTCACCTGCTCGAGCTCGATGGCCTGTGCGGTCGGCATGGCGACGAGCAGCAGCAGGCCGAGCAGCCAGGTGAGGGCCAGGGAGGTGAGGGTGCGCCGGGTGGACATGGGGCGGTCCTTGTTTCCGTACCTGTGGCGTGGTGCCTGCGGGAGGGCAGCGTTTCGTCAACAGGCACATGAAATGAATCTTTTGCAATTGGCTCTATCATGCCAGCTGGCCCATGGGCTCGAATTGACATGGGTCATGTCGCCGGGGACGTGGATCAAGCCTGTGGGAGTAACCCCAATGAGGTAGGAGCGTCGAAATCGAAGACGCGGGGGGAGGGTGTGAGGGTAGGGGGCTTCAAGAGAGAAGAACGACGGGGCGCCATGCCGCGAATGCCGCATGACGCCTCGTCACATCGGCGGTTGGTCCTGCCGGGCCTGCTGGGTGGCTCGGTGTCAGAGGACCGGCTCGAGCATGAAGTCGACCGCCGCCTTGACCTCCTCGTCACTCAGGTTCATCTGCCCACCCTTGGGCGGCATGGCCTGGAAGCCGTTGATGGCGTGGTCGTAGAGGGTCTCCATGCCCTTCTCCAGGCGAGGCGCCCAGGCCTCCTCGTCGTCCTTGATGGGCGCGCCGGCGGCGCCGGTCATGTGGCAGGCCATGCAGGCCTGGTTGTAGATCGCCTCGCCGTCGGGCTCCGCCTGGGCGAAGGCCGAGAATGCCAGGGCGGCAATGCCGGTGAGGGTGGCGGCGGCCAGTCTTTTCATAACCAATCTCCATGACGCGTTCTTGCCGGCTTGAAGAGACCCGGGGTTCCGGGCCGAAGGGTCCCATGGTGCCAGTGGGCCGATGGTGGGGTACTGACCTGTGTCAGCATAAGCCCGCCTCAGCGCACCAGCCATGTTCACGACGCCGGTTCGATACGCAGCAACTGGGCGAGCTCGGGACGCTGTGGCCCCAGCATGTCGGCCAGGGTGTACTGGTCGAGCACGTCGAGAAAGGCCTTCAGGGCCTCGGCCAGGATCGGCTTGAGGCGACACGCCGGAGTGATCAGGCACTCGTTATGGTCGCCGAAGCACTCCACCAGCTGCAGGTCGTGCTCGGTATCGCGGACCAGGGCGCCGAGGGTGATCGTTTCCGGTGCCTTCTTGAGCAGCAGGCCACCGTTCTTGCCGCGAATGGCCGTGATGTAGCCCTTGTGGCTGAGCTCCTGCACCACCTTCATCAGGTGATTGTGAGAGACCTCGAAGCGCTCGGCGATCTCCTGGATCGTGGAGCGTTCCTCGCCCTTGACGGCCAGGAAGATCAGCACGCGCAGCGAGTAGTCGGTAAAGCGAGTCAGGTGCATGGCAGGATCCGGCGCCTCGTGGCTGGGTAGCGGTCGATAACGATGGGTCAACGTCTGTTCAGTTTACCAGTTCCCGAGTGCCCATGGCGGGCAGGGGTGCGGCATCGGGTCGCATCAGCACGAGGCGCCCACTCCACAGCAGAAGCAGGTCGCGGCCGTCAGGGCCAGCCCGCTCCAGGCGAGTCGTGAAACCACCCTGGTCGGCCGTATGGTGCCCTTCGGGCGATATCATAAAATGTAATTTACATGAATGTTAAGGGAGGTTGTCAACGCTTGATCTCCTCATGCCCTCCCTCCTTTGACCTGGGTCAGCTACCTCTTGAAGGGTACCGACGCCGCGGATGGCGGATGGCATACTTCCCTCATTCGGCGGGGCCCGCGGGCCCTGCCCCCGTTCTTGCTTGAATACAGGCTTCAAGAGGCCGCTTCACGACATGCCACAGGATCTCCCGTTCAACCGCCCCCTGGTGGAGAAGTACGACCGCCCGGGGCCGCGCTACACCTCCTACCCCACGGCGCCCCAGTTCCATGCGGCCTTCGCCGAGGATGACTACCGCGCGGCGGCGGAGCGCAGCAACCGGGCCGAGTCGCCCAAGCCGCTGTCGGTCTACGTGCACATCCCGTTCTGCAAGAGCCTGTGCTACTACTGCGCCTGCAACAAGATCATCACCCACAACACCGAGCGGGCCGCCGAGTACCTCGAGTGGCTCAAGCAGGAGATCCGGGTCCAGGCCGCGCTGTTCGACGCCTCGCGGCGCATGACCCAGCTGCACCTGGGCGGCGGCACCCCCACCTACCTGAGCAACGCCCAGCTGGGCGAGCTGATGGAGGCACTGGACGCGGCCTTCCACTTCGCGCCACCGGAAGCGCGCGAGTTCTCCCTGGAGGTGGATCCGCGCACCGTCACCCCCGAGCAGATCCATGAGCTGCGTGCCCTGGGCTTCAACCGCCTGAGCTTCGGCGTGCAGGACTTCGATGCTGACGTCCAGCAGGCCGTCAATCGCATCCAGAGCGAGGAGCAGGTGGTGGCCCTGGTGCAGGCGGCCCGCGAGGCCGGCTTCCAGTCGGTCAGCGTCGACCTGATCTATGGCCTGCCGCTGCAGACGGTGGCGAGCTTTGACGTCACCCTGGACAAGATCATCGCCCTGCGGCCCGACCGCATCGCCGCCTACAGCTATGCCCACCTGCCCGAGCTGTTCAAGGCCCAGCGGCTGATCCGCCCCGAGGACATGCCGCCCCCGGAGCGCAAGCTGGAATTGCTGGAGCTGACCATCCGCCGGCTGTCCGCGGCCGGCTATGTCTATATCGGCATGGACCACTTCGCCCTGCCCGAGGACGAGCTCTCCCTGGCGCGCGAGAACGGCACCCTGCAGCGCAACTTCCAGGGCTACTCGACCCACGCCGACTGCGACCTGATTGGCCTGGGCATCACCTCCATCGGCAAGGTCGGTGACAGCTACAGCCAGAACGTCAAGGAGACCGCCCAGTACCAGCACCGCCTGGCGGAGGGCCGGCTGCCGGTGATGCGCGGCTATCGCCTCAACGACGACGACCGCCTGCGTCGCGACGTGATCAACGCCCTGATGTGCCACGGCCGCATCGACTTCGCCACGATCGAGGCCGCCCACGGCATCGTCTTCCGCGACTACTTCGCCGACGCCCTCGCCGAACTCGAGGAGATGGCCGCCGACGGCCTGCTGGCGATCCGCGAGGGCGAGATCGAGGTGCTGCCCGCCGGGCGACTGATGATGCGCAATGCCGCCATGGCCTTCGATGCCTATCTGGCACGCAGCGCGGGGCGCTATTCCCGCACGGTCTGATCAGGCGATTCACGCTGCCCTGGCCGCCTGCCGGGGCAACTGGGCGGCGGCCGCGCGGCGGCTCGCCATGGACCCGAGCAACCTGCACAAGCTGGCCCGCCGGCCGGGCATCAAGCGCTGACGACAGCGGTAGGCCGTCGCAGCGTTGATGGTCAAGCTCAACGACATCTTGTGCTTTCTGCGGTCGAATGATCTATATATGGTATCGGGCCGTGCGAGTGGTCGCACCGGCCAGGGCTTGATGCATGTCAGTACGAACGTCTTTCATGACGCCTAGGATGAGCGGTTCGGCGGCCCCGGCCGCATCGACGTCACCAGGAGAGTTAGCATGTCCCTGCCTTTCCCGTCCCTGTCACTGCCGCGCCCACCCGCCCCGAGCCGCCTGATCCGTGCCCTCGACCCGAGGGTGCCCATCGCCGTCAAGCGTTGCCTGGTGGAGCCGTTGCTCAATCGCACCTTCGCCGAGCCGCTGGCGGAAGGCGAGTTCGATGCCCTCGAGGGGCGCCGGGTCAGCCTGGCCGTCGACGACCTGGGGGTGGTGCTGACCCTGGGGCTCGAGGCGGGCCGCCTGGTGCTCTGCCGCGGGGCCGGCGAGGCGACCATCCACGGCGGCTGGCGCGAGTTCCTCTGCCTGGCCACCCGTCGCGAGGACCCCGATGCCCTGTTCTTCCAGCGTCGCCTGCTGATCGAGGGCGACACCGAGCTGGGCCTGACGGTCAAGAACCTGCTCGACGGCCGCGAGGAGGGCCTGGCCCAGGGTCGCCTGGGCGAATGGCTGCTGCGACTCGAGCGGTTGGCGCATCGCGATCACTGACCCCGTTATCCTAGACTTCTCTGGAGACCCTGAATGAGCACTTCCGCCAAGGCCGTCAAGACATCCAACGAGGTACCGATGCAGGTTCCCTCCCGTGATATCTGGGATTCCAAGTACCGGCTCAAGGATCGCCACGGGCGCCCGGTGGACAAGGACGTGGCGGCCACCTGGGAGCGGGTGGCCCGCGCCCTGGCCGCGGTGGAGGGCGACCAGGCCGACGAGTGGCTGCCGAAGTTCCGCTGGGCGCTGGAGAACGGCGCCATTCCGGCCGGGCGGATCATGTCCAACGCCGGCGCCGACGACTACAAGCCGGCGGTGAGCCTGATCAATTGCACGGTGTCGCGCACCATCCGCGACTCCATGCACGACATCCTCTCCGCGGTGGTGGATGCCGGCATGACGTTAAAAAGCGGAGCGGGAATCGGCTATGACTTTTCCACCCTGCGCCACAGGGGCGCCTTCGTGTTCGGCGCCGGGGCCGGCACCAACGGCCCGCTGGCGTTCATGGATATCTACGACAAGATGTGCTTCACGGTGGCCTCCGCCGGCGGGCGCCGCGGCGCCCAGATGGCCACCTTCGACGTGGGCCATCCCGACGTCCGCCAGTTCATCGAGGCCAAGCGCGAGGCCGGCCGGCTGCGCCAGTTCAACCTGAGCCTGCTGATCACCGACGAGTTCATGGAGGCGGTCAGGAGCGACGCCGACTGGCCGCTGGCCTTCCCGCTGCACCCCGGCGAGAAGGAGGACGTGGGCCCCGACGAGCTCATCTATCGCGACTGGCCGGTGATCGAGGAGGGCTACACCCTCGACGACGAGGGGCGCGTGGCCTGCCGCATCGTCGAGGTGATCAAGGCCCGAGAGCTGTGGAACACCATCATGCGCTCGACCTACGACTTCGCCGAGCCGGGCTTCATCCTGATCGACCAGGTCAACCGCATGAACAACAACTGGTTCTGCGAGGAGATCCGCGCGACCAACCCCTGTGGCGAACAGCCATTGCCGCCCGAGGGCGCCTGCCTGCTGGGGTCGGTGAACCTGACCCGCTTCGTCATCGAGCCCTTCGGCAAGACGCCGCGCTTCGACTGGGAGCGCTACCGCAAGGTGGTGGCGATCTTCACCCGCATGCTCGACAACGTGGTGGAGATCAGCAGCCTGCCGCTCGCCGGCCAGCGTCGCGAGATCGAGGCCAAGCGGCGCCACGGCATGGGCTTTCTGGGGCTGGGTTCGACCCTGACCATGCTCAAGATTCCCTACGGCTCGCCGGAGTCGCTGGCCTTCACCGAGGAGGTGAGCAAGGTGATGGCGGTGGAGGGCTGGAAACAGGCCCTCGAGCTCTCCCGCGAGAAGGGCATGGCGCCGATACTGGCCGATGACTTCGAGATCACCCCGAAGATGCTGCGCGAACGCCCCGAGCTGGCCAAGGACGGTTACGAGGTGGGCGACAAGGTGCCGGGCCGCCTGCTGCATGCCCGCTACAGCCGCTACATGCAGAAGATCGCCGAGGTGGAGCCGGAACTGGTCGCCGCACTCTCCGAGCACGGCGCACGCTTCACCCACCATTCGTCCATCGCACCGACCGGCACCATCTCGCTGTCCCTGGGCAACAACGCCTCCAACGGCATCGAGCCATCGTTCTCGCACCGTTACTTCCGCAACGTCATCCAGGCGGGCAAGAAGACCAAGGAGCAAGTGGAAGTGTGCTCCTTCGAGTTGGCCGCCTACCGCCACTTCATCGCCGCCGACGCGGTGGAGAGCGATCTGCCCGACTACTTCATCACCGCCGATGCGGTGTCCCCGAAGCAGCACGTGGCGGTGCAGGCGGCGGCCCAGGCCTGGGTCGATTCGGCGATCTCCAAGACGGTGAACGTGCCCACCGACTTTGCCTTCGACGACTTCAAGGGCCTCTACCTCGACGCTTACGACAGCCAGCTCAAGGGCTGCACCACCTTCCGCTTCAACCCCGAGGCCTTCCAGGGCGTGCTGGTGCGCGAGGAGGACCTCAAGAACACCACCTACGTCTTCGAGCTGGAGAACGGCGAGACCCTGGAGCTCAAGGGCGACGAGAAGGTGATCTACGACGGCGAGGAGCACAACGCGGCGAACCTCTATGACGCCTTGAAAGAGGGCACCTATGGCAAGTGGTAAGCCAGGCTTATGCCGGATCAGCCCCGAGCGATGGAAGCATTGCGCCACCCAACAACTTTCCGGAGGAGCCCGCTGATGGCCGTCGAAATCACCTCGAAGATCGTCTCCTACAGCGTCAAGAAGGCGGTCGAGGAAGCGCCGCCGCTCGCCGACGAGAACCCGCTCACGGTGCGCATCCCGTCGCGTCCCGAGGGCACCCTGGAGGCCGTGTCGGAGAAGATCTCCTATGTCGGCGCCGAGGGCCGCAAGAAGGTCTACCTGCTGGTCTCCTTCATGCCGGTGGAGGGCGTGCTGGGCGGCAAGCGGGTGGTGATCGAGCGCCCGGTGGAGTTCTTCTTCCCCTCCGGCCAGCTCTCCAGCGAGCACCAGTGGATCACCGCCACCATGCGCAGCCTGTCGCTGGCCGCCCGCGGCGGCTACGTCACCCAGGCGGTGGCCGACCTGCGCAAGGTGGCCTGGGACAAGGGCCTGGTGCGCTGCGGCATGAACCGCTGGGGCAAGCCGATGTTCCACGACTCCGAGGTCGCGGCCATCGCCTGGTCGATCCAGCAGATCCTCTACCGCCGCGGCTTCCTCGACATCGACGGCAACCAGGTGCCGGTGGAGGACCTGGCCAGCCGCTACGCCCAGCGGCTGGCCAGCGGCCATGCCTGGCAGCCGCCGACCCCCGAGGAGATCGCCCACGCCGAGCGCGAGGCCCACGACAAGAGCGGCAAGCCCACCGTGGTCGGGTACTGCCCCGAGTGCAACGGCGAGCTGATCATGATGGACGGCTGCCCCACCTGCTACGCCGGCTGCGGCTGGTCGAAGTGCGGCTAAGGCCTCGGCCAGCGCGTGGCTCAGTCGATTTGGTTCGGGGCGTGACCTACGAGTCGGCACGGGTCACCGCGAGGATAGTCGGGGGTGAGAAACAGGCGTCCCTCGATGCCCTCGGCTGTCGCCGCGCGGCGGATGGCCGGTCGGCCTTCCAGCCGCCTCAACAGCTGGACGAGATGGGGGTACTCGTCCCGGGCGATGCCACCGAGGGGGGCGTCGAGGGGGTAGAGCTGCATCCAGCGAATCAGGCAGGCCAGGTAGGGGTCGAGCACGCTGGGGCCGCTCGGTAGCAACCCCGCTCCCTGGCCATGGGCGGCCACGGCCTCGAGCAGTTGCAGATGCTGCTGAATGCGGCGACTCAGCATATCTCTAAGGTGCGGGATCTCCGCCTTGCCTTCGGCATAGCGCCAGGTGTAGAAGCGCAGCCGCAGGTCGGCGTGCAGGGTGTTGGAGAGGAAGAACAGCCAGGCCAGGAAGGCCCCTCGTTGCGCCGGATCCGTGATCGCAAGGCTGGCATGCCGCTCGCACAGGTGCAGCAGGATGGCCCCGGTCTCGAACAGGGGGACCCCGCTGGTCTCGTCCACCAGGACCGGTAGCAGCCCCTGGGGATTCAGGGCACGAAAGGCCGGATCGTCGAGGCCACCCCTGGCGCGGTCGATGCGCACGTCGCGGTAGCGGGCGCCCACCTCCTCCAGCACCATGCGGATCACCAGGTTGGCGCTGTCCGGTGAGTAGAACAGCCGGTAAGACGGGGCCTGTCCTTCGCTGGAATGGGACATGACGGTATCTCCGACGCCTTTTCCTCTCGATGGACCCAATAGCATAGGTGCGGTCCCGGCGCCCCGCCGGCGTGGCCCCCTTGCCGCTGGCTAGCCGCGCAGCTCGATATGCGCGAAGTGGGGCCGCAGCCGCCGGACCAGGGTCTCCAGGGTCTCCCGGGAGGGGGCATCGGCCACCGGCCGGCAGTAGTCGGGATCACGGCAGCGCTCGAGGCGGGCCAGCTGGATGGCGTAGTGGCGCACGCCGCAGTCGGCCAGGGTATAGGCCAGTCGCTCCAGGGCCTCGAGGCTGAAGTCGCGCCAGTGCACCGTGGTGCGGCACTCGAAGGGGGTATCGCCCTCCAGCAGCAGCGAGAGGCTCCGGGCGTGGCGTTGCCAGATCCGCTCGCGGCCGGCGATGCGGTCGAAGTCGGCACCGCGCCCCTTGGTGTCCAGCGCCACCCAATCGAGTTGTGGCAGCAGGGCCTCGAGCCGCTCGGGATAGGGGCCGGCGGTGTGCAGCCCCACCGCCAGGCCCAGCGCCCGACAGGCCTCGGCGGCGGCCGGCAGGTCGGCGTGCAGGGTCGGCTCGCCGCCGCTGAACACCACCGCATCGATCTGACCGCTGCCGGCGGCCAGCAGGGCCTGGAGGCCCTCCCACTCGCCGGGCTCGCCGCGGCGCGGGGTGGACATCTCGCCGGTTTCGCAGTAGCCGCACTGTAGCGGGCAGCCCTGCAGATAGACCACGGCGGCACGCCGGCCCGGAAAGGCTCGGGTGTCCAGGGCGGTGAAACCTGCTACCGGCAGGCGGATCGCCGGGGGCGACTCGGGGGCGAGGGGGATGATCCGGGCGCTCATATGACGTTCCCCGCTCGGCTGTGGTCCATGCCCGGGCGGCCGTGCCAGTAGCCGTCGCAGATCTCGGCGGCCTGGTCCACGGCGTGCTTCAGGGCGGGCAGGTTGCCGGCGGGGCAGACGAGCTCCATGGCGGACTCCTCTCGATGAAAACCCCACCATGCTAGTCGACCATTCGCCGGCGGCCTTGACGCGGGTCATGGCGAGGCGGGTTCGGGCGGCCGGCGGTGGCTCAGCGGCGCAGGATCAGGCTCTCGAAGGCGGGCCGCAGGCTCTCGACGAGCGCGTCCAGGGCCGCCATGCCCGGGGCGCCCGGGACCGGTGCGGCGTAGGCGCCGTCGAGGCTCTGCCCGGGGCGGGCGATCTGCAGCGCATAGCGGGTCACGCCGCACTCGGCCAGGCTCAGTGCCAGCCGCTTCACCGCCGCCAGGTCGAAATCGCGCCAGTGCACGGTGGTGCGGCACTCCAGGTCCACCCCGTTCGCCAGCAGCAGGGCCAGGCTGCGCCCGTGTGCCGCCTGGAGGCCGGGGCGGCCGCAGATCCGGTCGAAGGCCTCGGCGTCGCCCTTGACGTCCAGCCCCACCCAGTCGAGCCAGGGCAGCAGCTCGGCCAGGCGATGGGGGTAGACCCCGGCGGTGTGGAGCCCGACCTTGAAGCCCATGGCGCTGGCCTGGGCGATGGCCGCGGGCAGGTCGGGGTGCTGGGTCGGCTCGCCGCCGCTGAACACCACGGCCTCGAGCAGGCTGCGGCGACGCGCCAGGAAGTCGCGGACCGCCTGCCACTCCTGCGGATCGCCGCGTCGCGGGGCGAGCATCTGAGGGTTGTGGCAATAGCCGCAGCGCAGCGGGCAGCCCTGCAGGAAGACCACGCAGGCCAGGTGGCCCGGGTAGTCGAGGGTGGTCATGGGCGTCAGGCCGGCCACGGGCAGGTGGAGGCGGGAGCTGGGCATGGCGAGGTGTCCGGGCCGGGCATCCGTGGATGCCCGGCGTTGCGGGTCAGTGGCTCGAGGCCTGCTCGGTGAAGTGGCGGCGCTCGCGATGCTCGGCGCGCTTGCCGAGGTTGAACTGGCTGACCGGGCGGTGGTAGCCCATCACCCGGGTCCAGACCTCGCAGCGCTGGCGACGCTCGGTGGGCAGGGTGTCGTGGTGTGCTTGGCTCATGTGATGCTCCTTCGTGCTTCGGGGGTGGGGGGGAATGGCGCCTCAGGCCGTGGCATCGGCCGTCGAGGCCTGCTCTGCCAGCAGGGCGTCGTCGCACCTGGGGCAGAATTCGTGTTCGCCGGCCAGGTAGCCGTGTACCGGACAGATCGAGAAGGTCGGTGTCACGGTCAGGTAGGGCAGGCGGAAACGGGACAGGGCGGTGCGCACCAGGGTCCGGCAGGCCGCAGCGCTGGACAGCTTCTCGCGCATGTAGAGATGCAGCACGGTGCCGCCGGTGTAGCGGGTCTGCAGTGGGTCCTGGTGGATCAGCGCCTCGAAGGGGTCGTCGGTGTGACCCACCGGCAACTGGCTGGAGTTGGTGTAGTAGGGCGCCTCCGGCGTGCCGGCCTGGAGGATGCCGGGGTAACGAGCGCGGTCCTCCCGGGCGAAGCGGTAGGTGGTGCCCTCGGCCGGGGTGGCCTCCAGATTGTAGAGGTGCCCGGTCTGCTCCTGGTACTCCTGCATCCGCCCGCGTACGTGGTCGAGCACCTCCAGGGCCAGTTGCTGCCCTTCCGGGTCGGCGATGTCATGGGTGTCGTCGCTGAAGTTGCGGACCATCTCGTTGAGGCCGTTCACGCCGAGGGTCGAGAAGTGGTTGCGCAGGGTGCCGAGGTAGCGCCGGGTGAAGGGGTAGAGGCCGCCGTCCATCCACGCCTGGATGCGTTCCCGCTTGAGTTCCAGGCTGTCGCGGCCCAGCGCCAGCAGCCGGTCGAGCTCGTCGAGCAGCCCCGTGCGGTCGCCGGCGAAGCGATGGCCCAGCCGCGCGCAGTTGATCGTCACCACCCCCAGCGAGCCGGTCTGCTCGGCGCTGCCGAACAGGCCGTTGCCGCGCTTGAGCAGCTCGCCGAGGTCGAGCTGCAGGCGGCAGCACATGGAGCGCACCATGTGCGGCTCCAGGTCGGAGTTGAGGAAGTTCTGGAAGTAGGGCAGGCCGTACTTGGCGGTCAGCGCGAAGAGTCGCTCGGCATTGTCGCTCTCCCAGTCGAAGTCGCGGGTGATGTTGTAGGTGGGGATCGGGAAGGTGAAGACTCGCCCCTGGCGATCGCCGGCCTCCATCACCTCCAGGTAGGCGCGGTTGATCAGGTCCATCTCGGCCTTTAGCTCGCCGTAGGCGAAGGGCTGCTCCTCGCCGCCGATGACCGGCACCTGCCGGCGCAGATCCTCCGGGCAGACCCAGTCGAAGGTCAGGTTGGTGAAGGGCGTCTGGCTGCCCCAGCGCGAGGGCACGTTGAGGTTGTAGATGAACTCCTGGATGGCCTGTTTCACCGCCGGGTAGTCCAGTGCCTCCTTGCGCACATAGGGCGCCAGGTAGGTATCGAAGGAGCTGAAGGCCTGGGCGCCGGCCCACTCGTTCTGCAGGGTACCGAGGAAGTTGACCATCTGGCCCAGGGCGCTGGTGAAGTGTCGGGGCGGGTCACTCTCGGCGCGGCCGGGCACGCCGTTGAAGCCCTCGATCAGCAGGGTGCGCAGCGACCAGCCGGCGCAGTAGCCGCACAGCATGTCGAGGTCGTGGATATGCAGGTCGCCCCGGCGATGTGCCTCGCCCACCGCGGCGGGGTAGACCTCGTCGAGCCAGTAGTTGGCGATCAGCTTGCCCGAGACGTTGAGGATCAGCCCGCCCAGGGAGTAGCCCTGGTTGGCGTTGGCGTGGACGCGCCAGTCGGTGCGCTCGAGGTACTCGTCGACCGTGGCGGCGACAGCGAGGCGGTGCTTTTCAGTTTGACCGTTAGTAGAGGGGGGCACTGCGATCTCCCTATATATGCCATATTTTGAACTATAAGACACTATATATTGTGTTTTACAGGTTGGGGACTGACGAGATGGCGGGAGATGACCCAGGTCAGAAAAAGGGCGGGTAAGGATGTGGGTGGGTTGCGTCACCAACGAAATGGGCTCCACCCGAGGTAGAGCCCGTAAGAGGCTGGCCGTGCCGTTGGCCGGGATCAGCCGGCGCGGGTGTAGTCCATGCCGGGACGGCCATGCCAGTAGCCGTCGCAGATCTCGGCGTCGACCAGGGCCAGCGGGTCGGGGGGCGGAAGCGCACCGCGCCGGGCTGCATCGAAGGCGGTGACCACCTCGGCCATGCCCTCGGCGCGTGGGCTCAGCCGTGCGACCCCGACGCCCATCCCGGCCATGCCCGGGATCTCGTGGCGCAGGTCCTGGCAGGCGCCGGAGAGGGTCTGGATGCCGTTGAGGGTAAACACCTCGCGGGATTCCTGGGAGCGCAGCGCCAGGCCCTCGGGGTACTGCTGGCAGACGAACCGGCAGCGGTCCTTGGGCTTCTGGTGGCGGCGCGCGGTGAAGCAGCGCGACGACCAGGCCAGCGGCAGGTGGCCGTAGGCGAACACCTCGCAGGGCTGCTCGAGGCCCTGGTCGCGGCAGTCGTCGAGCAGCCGCGCCAGGTCGGCGCGGGACATCTCCACCGGGGCCTGCCAGCACTGCATGCCGGCGCGGGCCAGCACGGCCAGGGTCGCCGGGTTGTAGAGGTTGAGCGCCGCCCCGGCGACGAAGGGCAGGCCGGCCGCCGAGAGCCGCTGCACCGCGCTCTGGTCATTGGCCTCGACGGTGAATTCGCCGTTGTGGCACAGCCGGCGCAGGTCGCGCAGGTCGGCCTCGGACTCGATCAGGGTCTGGCTCGCCAGCACCACCTTCTTGCCGCTCTGGGCCAGCTCGCGGCCGATGCCCAGCCAGTCGTCGAGCTTCATGTCGCGGCGCCGCGAGCAGACCGATTCGCCGAGGGTGACGATCTCGATCGGCCAGTCGGCGGCCTCGCGGTAGAAGTCGGCGTAGCGCTCGCGGGTCCAGTAGAAGAGCACCGGGCCCAGCGACAGCTTGAGGGTGTCGGGGGTTGGCATGGGGCCTCCTATTTCCAGCGGCGCTCGTAGGCGCCCAGGGTGGTGGTGGCGCCCTCGGAGACCTCGCCGAGGCCGGCCATCCAGGCGGGGTCGGGGTGGAAGCGTTCGGGGCTACGCTCCAGGCGGTCGAGCGCCTGGCGCCAGATGCCGGCGACCTTCGACACATAGGCGGGGCTGCGCTGGCGGCCCTCGATCTTCACCGCGCTGATGCCGAGCTCGGCGAGCTCCGGGAGCAGCGCCAGGGTGTTGAGGCTGGTGGGCTCCTCGATGGCGTGGTAGGTCTCGCCGCCGACTTCGAAGCGCCCCTTGCACAGCGTCGGGTAGCCGGCCCGTTCGCCCTCGGCGTAGCGGTCGATCAGCACGCCGCCCAGGCGCGACTCCAGCCCCTCGGGAGTCTCCTCCCAGCGCACCTGGGCCGCCGGCGAGCAGACGCCGCGGGTGTTGGGCGACTCGCCGGTGAGATAGGACGACAGGTAGCAGCGCCCCTCGGCCATGATGCACAGGCTGCCGAAGGCGAACACCTCGAGCTCCACCGGGCTCTGCCTGGCCAGGTCGCGCACCTGGGTGATCGACAGCACCCGCGGCAGCACGGCGCGCCGGATGCCGAACTGTTCGTGGTAGAAGCGCAACGCCTCATGGCTGGTGGCCGAGCCCTGCACCGACAGGTGCCGGGGAAGGGAGGGATGGCGGCGGGCGGCGTAGTCGAGCAGGCCCATGTCGGCCAGGATCAGGGCATCGACGCCGAGCTCGACGGCCTGGTCCACGGCGCGGGTCCACAGCTCCCAGCCGTCGGGCTGTGGATAGGTGTTGATGGCGCAGAACACCCGCTTGTCGCGGGCGTGGGCATAGTCGATGCCTTCCCGGGCGCGCCTGTCGGTGAAGTTGAGCCCGGCGAACTGGCGGGCGTTGGTGGTGTTCTGGAAGCCGAAGTAGACGGCATCGGCCCCTTCGTCCACGGCGCGCTTCAGGGCGGGCAGGTTGCCGGCGGGGCAGACGAGCTCCATGGCGGACTCCTGTCGATGAAAACCCGACCATGCTAGTCGACCATCCTTGCCTGGCCCTTGACTGGCGTCATGGTGAGGAGGCATTCACGATTGGCGTGATCCAGGTCATGCCGGGGCCATGAGGAGGACTCCCGACGAGGCCTTGCGGGAGCCTCTGGCCTAGTCTTGGTATAGACACGCGCACCATGCGGGGTGGTCATGGACATTGAACGCCTGTTCGACGCGAGTTACGTGCGGGTACTGAGCCGAGAGGTCGAGGGACGGGCGTTCTTCGTGGCCTTCTATGAGCGCTTTCTCGCGGCTTCCCCCGAGGTCGCAGAGAAGTTTCGCCATACCGACATGGCTCGCCAGCAAGCCATGCTGAAAAAGGCCTTCTATCACCTTCTGGCGTTCTACGCGTCGAGCCATGCCGACTACTACCTGCAGGAGGTGGCGATCAGCCACGATCGCGCGCACCTCGACATACGTCCCGGGCTGTATGACCTCTGGCTAGAGACCCTGATCGACACGGTTCGAACCTTCGACGAGCAGTTCGATGACGAGGTGGAGCTGGCTTGGCGGCTGGTGATGACGCCGGGCATCGTCTTCATGACGTTCCATTACGACCGGGGTGTCCGCTCCGATTAGACCCGTGCAACGAGCCCCCCATGGGCGGTGCCCATGGGGAGCCGATGCGGTGGATTCATTTGATGGCTGAATCAAGAAGAGTGGGCCGGCCTGGCATCGCAGAGCGGGCAGAAGTCGGCCTGTTCGTCGTGGCCCAGGCGCAACCCGGTGTGGTGATCGGCGATCTTCCGGTAGAGCCACTGGAAGCTGGGGCTGCCCCAAGGAGCTCAACCCCATGCGTGCCATCGACCAGATCAAGGCGATGCTGCTGGTGCGTGGCAGCTGACCGCAGTGATGCGATACCCACCGCAGTAAGTGCGAGATGGCCTTTCGACAGGTGAAAGATCTGCTCGAATGGCTTCACGACTTCCATGATCGGCTGTTCGGCCAGTACACGGGCCCTGGCCAACCAGCAGCCGGATGAGCGGATGAGGATGGCGCTGGTGTTTCTGGTCGACCGCGTCAGGTCTTGGCCGCTGGCGCGCGAGGGAGACCTGGCATAAGATAGTAATCAATTACTATCTTTTGGCGAGACGAGCATGCCAGCGAAACGTCACCTCACCGCCGAGGCGCGCCGCGAGCGCACCGTGGAGACGGTCATCGCGCTGTGTGCCCGCGACGAGCCGGCGACGCTCACCACCGGCGAGATCGCCAGGCAGATGGGCGTCACCCAGGGGGCGCTGTTCCGCCACTTCCCGAGCAAGGACGCCATCTGGGAGGCGGTGGTGGACTGGGTCGGCACGCGGGTGATGCAGCGGGTGGACGCCGCGGCGGCCCGTGCCGACACCCCCCTCGAGGCGCTGGAGGCCATGTTCATGGCCCATGTCGCCTTCATCGCCGAGCATCCCGGGGTGCCGCGGCTGCTGCTGGGACAGCTGCAGCATGCCCGCCCCACGCCGGCACGGCGCATGGTGCGGTCGCTGCTGTTTCGCTACCGCGAGCGGATCGCCGGCCTGCTCGAGCAGGCGCGCGCCACGGGCGAGCTGCGCGAGGGGCTGGATCTCGAGGCCGCGACGATGCAGTTCATCGGCACCATCCAGGGGCTGGTGATCCAGTCGCTGATGGCCGGCGAGGTCACGGGCACCCTCGACCAGGCGCCGCGTGTCTTCGCGATCTATCGCCACGGCATCGCCGCCGACGGGGAGGCGCGGACATGACCCCCCGACTCCGTCGCCTGGGCCGCGCCGTCATGGTGCTGGCCGGGCTGGCGCTGGGCATCGGCCTGGCCGTGCTGTTCGTGGCCAACCGCCAGGCCCCCGAGCGTCAGGAGGCGACGACCTCCGCCACCCCGGTCAGGATTGTCGAGGCCCGGCCCCTGGACTTCCGCCTCGAGGCCCGCGGCCACGGCGTGGCCCGCCCCACCGAGACCTGGCAGGCGGTGGCCAACGTGGCCGGCCGGGTGGTGGAGCGCCATCCGGGACTCGACAGCGGTACCCTGCTGCGCGAAGGCACCCTGCTGGTGGCGCTGGACCCCTCCCGCTATGAGCTGGCCATCGCCGAGGCCGAGGCCGAGCTGGCCACGCTGGCCGCCGAGCAGACGCTGCTCGAGACGGAGGAGGAGAACACCCGCCGCCTGCTGACGCTCGAGCGGGAGCGGCTCGGCCTGACCGAGCAGGAGCTGGCGCGTCTCGAGCGGCTGGCGGCCCGCAACGCCGTCTCGCGCTCCCAGCTCGACGAGCAGCGCCGCGCGACCCTGGCCCAGCGCCAGGCCGTGGCGTCGCTGGAGAACCAGCTGGCGCTGGTCCCCGCACGCGGCCAGTCGCATCGGGCCCAGGTGGAGCGGGCCAGCACGCGCCTGGCCCAGGCCCGACGCGACCTCGAGGACACCCGCTTCGTGGCGCCCTATGACCTGCGCCTCGGTGAGGTCGAGGTGGAGATGCACCAGTTCGTGGGGGCCGGCCAGCGACTGTTCCAGGCCGACAACCTGGCGGCCGCCGAGGTCGAGGCGCATGTGCCCTTCGCCCAGATGCGACGGCTGCTGGGCGTCGTGTCATTCCCGGAACTGCCCGAGGGGGCCCTGGATCTCGGCGAGCGGCTGGACTTCTCGGAGATTCGCGCCGAGGTGGAACTGGTCGGGACCGGGGACGTGGCCTGGACGGGGCGCGTGGTGCGGGTGGCCAGTGGCCTGGATCCCGCCACCCGTACCGCCCGGGTGGTGGTGCAGGTCGATCATCCCTATCGCGATGCCCGGCCACCCGATCGACCCCCGCTGCTGCGCGACATGTACACCCGGGTGACGCTGTGGGCCGCCGACGCCACTCCCAGGCTGGTGGTGCCGGCCGCGGCGGTGCATCGCGGCGAGGTCTACCTGGCGAACGGCGACGACCGGCTGGAGCGTCGCCCGGTCGAGGTCGCCTTCGAGCAGCACGACCTGACGGTGATCGCGGCGGGGCTCGCGCCGAGGGAACGGGTGATCGTCGATGACCTGCAGCCGGCGATCGCCGGCATGGCGCTGGCGCCGCGGTATGATGATGCCCTGGCGCAACGGCTGCGGGCGCTGGCCGCGGGAGAGCGGCCATGATCCGCTGGTTCGCCGGCCATCCCACCGCCGCCAACCTGCTGCTGCTCCTGCTGCTGGCCGCCGGCCTGTTCGTCGCCCCCGGGCTCAAGCGCGAGACCTTTCCCGACTTCCGCGCCGTCGAGGCGAGCATCGAGGTGGTCTATCGCGGTGCCAGCGCCGCCGATGTCGAGGACGCCGTCTGCCGTCGGCTGCACGATGCGATCAAGGGCATCGATTTCCTCGACGAGTTCGCCTGCGTGGCCCAGGACAACCTGGCCAGCGCCACGGCGACCATGGAGGCCGGCGGCGACGCGATCCGCTTCATCAATGACCTGGATACCGAGGTCGATGCCATCACCGACCTGCCGGCCCGCGCCGAGCGTCCGGTGGTGCGCGAGCGGCACCGCAGCGACCTGGTGGCGGCGGTGGCGGTCCGGGGCGACATGCCCCTGATCCAGCTGGAGGACTATGCCCTGGCCCTCGAGGAGCGGCTGATGACCCTGCCCGGGGTGGCGGGCGTGGCCATCCAGGGCATGTCGCAGCGACAGTGGCAGGTCGAGGTGCCCCGCGACGTGCTCGGCCAGCATGGCCTCTCGGCCCGCGAGCTGGCGGCACGGGTGGCGCGGCAGAGCCTCGACATGCCGCTGGGCACCCTGGAGACCCGCGACCGCGACATCCTGCTGCGCTTCACCGACCAGCGGCGTTCGCTGCGCGAGCTGGAGAGCCTGGTGGTGGTCTCCGACGCGGCGGGCGGGGAGCTGACCCTGGGCGACATCGCCACCCTGACGGAAGTCGGCGAGCATCCCGAGGAGCGGATCCGCTTCAACGGCGAGCCCGCCCTGGTGCTGGAGGTGAGCAAGACCCTGCGCGACGATGCCCTGGACGTGATGGATGACCTCACCGCCCTGGTCGAGGCCGAGCGGGCGCGCTGGGACGGCGGGGTCCGGCTCGACCTGACCCGGGACATGACCGGCATCGTGCGCGACCGGCTGCGGATGCTGGTAAGCAACGGCCTGCTGGGCCTGGCGCTGGTGCTGCTGGTGATGAGCCTGTTCTTCCGGCCACGGCTGGCCCTGTGGGCGGTACTGGGGCTGCCGGCCGCCTTCATGGGGGCCTTCCTGGTGATGGGCCTGACCGGGTTGTCGCTCAACATGATCACCCTGGTGGCGCTGCTGATGGCCATCGGCATCGTCATGGACGACGCCATCGTCATCACCGACAACGTCGCCGCCCACGCCCTGGAGAGCGCCTCGCCGCTCGAGGCGGTGGTGGCGGGAACCCGCCAGGTGCTGCCCGGGGTGCTGTCGTCGTTTCTCACCACGGTGGCGGTGTTCGCGCCCCTGTCGTTCCTCGCCGGCGAGCTGGGAGCGGTGCTCGAGGTGCTGCCGGTGGTGCTGATCGCCGCCCTGGCCGCCAGCCTGGTCGAGGCCTTCTGGATCCTGCCGCATCACCTGAAGGGCAGCATCTCGCGGTTGGGCGAGGGGCATGACTCGCGTTTCCGCACCGCCTTCGAGCGCGGCTTCACCGGGTTCCGCAAGCGGGTGGGGCGTGTCACCGACGCCGCGATCCGCTGGCGCCATGCGGTATTGGGCGGTGTGCTGGCGATGCTGCTGGGGTCGGTCGGCTTCATGGCCGGCGGCCATATCGGCCGCGAGGCGATTCCCGACATCGACGGCGACGTGCTGGAGGCGCGTATCCTGCTGCCCCAGGGCACGCCCCTGGCGCGCACCGAGGCGGTGGCCGAGCGGGTCGAGGCGGCGATGTGGCGCCTCGACGAGCGCCTCACCCCCGACCAGCCCGGCGGCGCCCCCCTGGTCGAGGCGATCCAGGTGCGCTTCAACCACAACCCCAGCGCCCGCGAAGCCGGGGCCCATGTGGCCACGGTGATGGTCGACCTGCTCACCGCCGAGCGCCGGCGGGTCGCCCTGGACGAACTGACCGAGGCCTGGCGCGAGGAGATCGGCCGGATCGGCGGCCTGCAGAGCCTGATCATCCAGGAGCCGGGGCTCGGGCCCGCCGGGTTGCCGGTGGAGGTACGCCTGCAGGGCGAGGACCTGGAGGCCCTCGGCGCCGCGGCGCGGGAGCTGGGCGAGCACCTGGCCGGCTACCGCGCCGTCTACAACATCATCGACGACCTGCGTCCGGGCAAGCCCCAGCGCTCCTTCGCCCTGGCCGAGGGCGCCCACGGCCTGGGATTGACCGCCGAGGAGGTGGCCTCCCAGCTGCGGGCGGCGCTGCTCGGCGAGATCGCCGACACCCAGCGCATCGGCGACCGGGACATCGAGATCCTGGTGCGTCAGGCCGCGGAAGACCGCGACAGCCTCGACGACCTGCTCGACCAGACCATCGCCCTGCCCGATGGCAGCCGGGTGCCGCTCTCGGTGGTGACCGAGGTGGCCGAGCGCCGCGAGTGGGCACGCATCACCCGCATCGACGGGCGGCGCACGGTAACCGTGGAGGCCAACGTGGATGCGAGGCTCTCCAGTGGCCAGGCGATCGTCGACGACCTGCGGGGCGGCTGGCTGGAGGACTTCCGTACCCGCCACCCCGGGGCCGAGGTGAGCTTCGAGGGGCAGGTGGCCAGCGCCGCCGAGACCGGCGGTTCCATCGCGCGCAGCCTGCTGGCCGGGCTGGTCGGCATCTTCGTGATCCTCTCCTTCCAGTTCCGCAGCTATGTGGAGCCGCTGATCGTGATGGCCGCGATTCCGCTGGCCTTCCTCGGTGCCATCTGGGGCCATGTGATCATGGGCTACTACCTGTCGATGCCCTCGCTGGTTGGCGCGGCGTCCCTGGCCGGCATCGTGGTCAACAACGCCATCCTGCTGATCCTCTTCACCAAGGAGCATCGCGAGGCGGGGCTCGATGCGGTGGCCGCCGCCGGCCAGGCCAGTCGCGACCGGCTGCGTGCCATCCTGATCTCGTCCTCCACTACCATCGCCGGGCTGCTGCCGCTGCTGGCGGAGACCAGCACCCAGGCGGCGGCCATCAAGCCACTGGTGATCTCGGTGGTGTTCGGCCTGCTCACCTCCACCGTGCTGGTGCTGGTGGTGATTCCGGCGCTCTACGTGCTGCTCGACGACCGGGGGTGGACGCGACAGCCGCAGCGTTGATCGCCGGCCCCTCCCGGCCGGCCCTTCCCGACTTTTCCCTTCCCGCGAAGGGGGGCGGGCCGTTACGCTGCCATTTTCCCCCTTGCCATCAGCCGAAGGAGGCCCCGTGGCCATTTCCAGCTTTGCCGACCTGCTCGAGGAGGCGCGTCGTCAACCCGATCCGCAGCGCCTGCTGTTCGTCTGTACCCGCGCCGAACTGCCGGACCACCCCAGCGAGGAGCAGCGTCGCCGCTTCGAGCAGGGCGAGGGCGGGGTGCTGACCCCGATGCTCTGCGTCGACAAGACGCCCGACGAGCTCAGCGACATGGCGGCGCTGGTGGCGGAGTCGGAAGCGACCAGTGTCGAGTGGGACATCGTCTTCGTGGCGGCCATGGCCGACCAGGGTGGGCCGGAACTCGCCGAACGGCACCTCCAGCGCATGGTGGAGTCGCTGAAGATGGGCAGCGTCGATCAGTTCCTGGCATTCGACCGGGCGGGAGAGGTGGTGGGGTTCCAGTGAACCGGGCGTTCACCCGGTGCCAAGAAGCACGGGGCCCGGGCGCCATGCGTCCGGGCCCCGTGCGTATGCCGTCGGGAGTCGATCAGGCCGCGTCGAGGGGGCGTGAGGGGCCGAAGTGCTCGTAGTGGCGGCGCTCGTCGGGCACGCCCAGTTCGGCCAGGGCGCGGTCCACGGCACTCATGAACCCCTGGGGGCCGACGAAGTAGCAGTGCGCCCCCTCGGGCAGGACACGGGCCAGCAGCTCGCGGTCGACCCGGCCGCTGTGGTCGGCGCCATCGCCACGCTCGTGCACCGTCACCGTCTGCAGCCGCCCGGGATGCTCGGCCGCCAGGGCCGCGACCTCGTCGGCGAAGGCGTGGTGCTCGGCGTCCAGGGCGGCGTGCAGGTAGACCACCCGGCGCCCCCGGGCCAGGGCATGGCGCGCCAGGGGCAGCATGGGGGTCTGGCCGACGCCGCCGCTGGCCAGCAGCAGCGGCTCGTGCCCCTCCGCCAGGGTCAGGTCCCCGGCGGGGGGCAGGAGCTCCAGGGTGTCGCCCACCTGCAGGACGTCGTGGAAGTGGCGGCTCGCCCGGCCGTCCGGCTCGCGCTTGATGGAGAGGCGATAGCTCCTGCCGTTGGGGGCATCCGACAGGCTGTAGTGGCGATGGACGGGCTCGCCGTCGATGACCAGACGCACGCCGATGTACTGGCCGGGCTGATGGTCGGCGACGGCACCGCCATCCTCGGGCTCCAGCACGAAGGAACGGATCACCGCGCTCTCCTGCCGGGTCGCGGCGATACGGAAGCGCCGCTTGCCGCGCCAGCCGCCCGGACGCTGCGCGAATTCCCGGTAACGATGATCCTCCAGCTCGATCAGCAGGCCGGCGAGCTCCTCGTAGAGCGCGCTCCAGGCCGCGGCGATCTCCGGGGTCACCGCCTCGCCCAGCACCTCGCCGATGGCGGCCATCAGGCACTCGCCGACGATGGGGTACTGCTCGGGCCGGATGTCCAGGGAGACGTGCTTGCTGACCACCGTGGCCAGGGTGTCGCGGGCCTTCCGCGGGTCTGAGCGCAGTTGCACATAGGCCAGCACCGCACCGGCCAGGGCGCGGGGCTGACCACCGCTCTGCTGGTGGGCGTCGTTGAACAGCGGCTTGACCTCGGGGTAGCGGTCGAACATCAACGGATAGAAGCGCTGGGTGATGGCGTCGAGGTGGTCGGCCACCACGGGGGCGGTGGCGGCGATCAGTCGTTCCTGGTCCTGGGTCAGCATGGGCTCCTCGGGGATCTTGTAAGATTCATTGAAAATACATCTTATATCTGGGCATGGCGGATATCATCCCCTCGCGGGTGCGACAACTCGTCGCACTCGGCGTTATAGCCCGATGCGGTGGGCCCGGTGGGTGAAGAAGATGCCGCTGGGCGACTCGGCCGGCAGGATCGCCAGCTCCTCGAAGGTGCGGGTGTCGTAGACCTTGACGTGGCCGCTGTCCCGGGCCGAGATCCAGATGTGCTCGCCACGGGGGGTGAACTCCGTGTGCAGGATCGACTCGCCCGGCGAGAGGGTCTCGATCACCTCGTGGTGGCGGGTGTCGATCACCTGGACCACGTCGTTGTGTGGATGGGCGAAGGTGACCCACACCTGCTGCTCGTCGGGGCGGCTCATCACGAAGACCGGCTGGCCCTGGACCTCGATGCGATCAGTCAGTGTCCAGTCACGGGTGTCGGCCACCAGCACCTCGTGGCGGCCCACCGCCGGGAAGTAGGCCCGGTCGCCGGCCATGGCCCAGCCCTCCAGGTGCGGCATCTTGTAGACCGGCAGGCGCTCCTCGCCGCGGCCGTAGTCCGGCAGGATGCGCTGTGCCCCTGCCTCCGGGTGCCAGAGGTCGAGCAGGGCCATGCCATCCTCGCCGAACAGGCCGGCGATGTAGTAGCGGCCGCTGGGCGTGATCAGGGCGTCATAGGGCAGGCTACCCACGGCGCGGTGTTTCTCCAGCGCCGGTTCGTCGCCGGACAGGTCCAGCAGCCATATCTCGCCGGCCTCGAACAGGCTGAACACGAAGCGGTTGCCGGGGGCATCCACCAGGCCCACCACCTTGGCCCGGTCGGTGGTGCCGTCGGGCTTCTCGAAGGTGGCCGGCAGGTCGACCATCAGCTCCAGGGTCGCGGTATCGAAGACCTTCACCCCGCCCGGCTCATAGTTGGCCACGGCGACGTAGCGGCCGTCCTGGGAGATGGCACCACCGATGCTGTTGCCCGACTGGATGATGCGCCCGTCGACCTCGCCGGTGAGCAGGTCGAGCCGGGTCAGGCCACCGTCGCGGCCGAAGACGAAGGCGTGACGGGCGTCGCGGGAGAACTTCACCGAGGCGTGGGAGAGATCCCCGAAGCCCTCGACATGGCGCAGCACCGCCTTGCGGGTGGTGTCGACCAGCGCCACGCTGCCGGTGGCGCGCTCGATCACCACGCCGAGGTCCCCCGTGCCACGCAACTCGATCTCTCCCGTGGCCGGTTCGGCAAGGCTCTGGCCGGCGACCAGCAGGGCCAGGGCAACGCCGGCGAGCAGTGACTTGAACAAAGGCGAAAGGGGCATGGCGGGTCTCCTGTGCCGAGAGATCAGTCTTTTTCCAGCGTTTCCAGCCGGCTGTCGGTCTGCAGGTGGTCGGCCAGCCAACGGGCGTCCGCCTCGCTGATCAGCGCCTTCCAGCCGGGCATGGCGCTGCCGGGGATGCCGTGCAGGATGACATGGCTGAGCGCATCCGCGCCGAGCGCCTGCATGCGATCGCGGGGCAGTGCCGGCCCCAGGCCGCCACGCAGCGTCATGCCGTGGCAGGAGCCGCAGTCCTGATAGAGCAGGGTCTCCAGTTCCGCCTCCCGGGCCGGGTCGATGGCAGCCTGTTCCGCCGCGGTGGCCGGGCCGGAGAGCGGCCAGAGGGCACAGAGCAGTGCAAGACGATGGCGGCGAAGCATGGGGGGTTTCCTCGGGTCGGCAGCGACCGGTGTCGTCGGGGCCCAGTGTCGGGCCCACGGCTCCGGCTCGCCTTGACCGGCGTCAATGGAGCATGCGACGGGTCGAGAGGATCAAGCTTTCCGGCGTCTGGCAACGTGTCTTTGGAGGTAGGTCGAGCTCGCGTTGACGCACGTCAAGGGGGAGTGCGAAAGCGGGGTGGGAGATGCAAAAGGTGCATGAAAAATGACTTTTACTGGCCCAGTCTTGCTCCGGGAGTGCGGCGCCGGACCCCCGGCCACCCCCGCCGACAACAAGAATGTCACCGCCTGGCGATGCTGCTTTCGTGGATCACGACAGAGGTGGAACGATGATGAAGAAAGACGGGTATCTCAAGCCCCTGGCGGTGGCGGTAACTACCGTCGCCCTGGGAATCGGCGCGGCCCAGGCCCAGCACGCGGAAGATGAATCGAAGACCGCCTATCAGGGCTCGTCCTCGAGCGTGGATCCGGGGTCGGCCAAGGTGGTACGCACGCCCGGCGCGCCGGACCTGACCGACGAGGAGTTCGAGAAGGCCAAGGAGATCTATTTCCAGCGCTGCGCGGGCTGCCATGGCGTGCTGCGCAAGGGGGCCACCGGCAAGCCGCTGACCACCGATATCACCCAGGAGCGCGGCCTGGATTACCTCAAGGTGTTCATCAACTACGGCTCTCCGGCCGGCATGCCCAACTGGGGCACCTCCGGCGACTTCACCGAGGACGAAGTCGAGCTGATGGCCAAGTACATCATGCACGAGCCGCCGCAGCCGCCGGAATTCGGCATGCCCGAGATGAAGGAGACCTGGGAGGTGCGGGTTGCTCCCGAGGATCGTCCCACCGAGCAGATGAACGACCTGGACATCGAGAACCTCATCTCGGTCACCCTGCGCGACGCCGGCCAGGTCGCCCTGATCGATGGCGACTCCAAGGAGATCGTCAAGGTCCTCGACACCGGCTATGCGGTGCATATCTCGCGCATGTCCGCCTCCGGCCGCTACCTGTTCGTCATCGGTCGCGATGCCAAGGTCGACATGATCGACCTGTGGATGGAGGAGCCGGAGATCGTCGCCACCATCAAGATTGGCATGGAGGCGCGCTCCGTGGAGACCTCCAAGTTCGAGGGCTACGAGGACGACCTGGCCATCGCCGGCGCCTACTGGCCGCCCCAGTACGTGATCATGGACGGCCAGACCCTGGAGCCGAAGAAGATCGTGGCCACCCGCGGCATGACCGTCGACACCCAGGAGTACCACCCGGAGCCCCGCGTGGCGGCCATCGTGGCCTCCCACCAGCACCCGGAGTTCATCGTCAACATCAAGGAGACCGGCAAGGTCCGCCTGGTGAACTACGAGAACCTGGATGCCCTCTCCACCGTCGAGATCGACACCTCCCGCTTCCTGCACGACGGCGGCTGGGACGCCTCGGGCCGCTACTTCCTCACCGCAGCCAACGAGTCCAACCAGATCGTGGTCATCGACGCGCAGGAGCGTGAGCTCGAGGCCATCGTCGACGTAGGCAAGATTCCGCACCCGGGGCGCGGCGCCAACTTCGTCGACCCCGAGTTCGGGCCGGTCTGGGCCACCAGCCACCTGGGCGACGCCAGCATCCAGCTGATTGGCACCGACCCGGCCGGGCATCCGGACAACGCCTGGCAGGTGGTGCGCACCCTGGAGGGTCAGGGCGGCGGCTCGCTGTTCATCAAGACCCACCCGGAGTCCGACAACCTCTATGTCGACACCGCCCTCAACCCGGGCGAGGCGATCAGCCAGAGCGTGGCGGTCTTCGACATCAACGACCTGGAGGCCGGCTTTGATGTCCTGCCGATCGCCGAGTGGGCCGACGTGGGCGAGGGACCCAAGCGTGTCGTGCAGCCGGAGTACAACCAGGCCGGTGACGAGGTGTGGTTCTCCGTCTGGAACACCATGGACGAGACCTCTGCAATCGTGGTCGTCGATGACAAGACTCGCGAGCTGAAGCACGTGATCAAGGACGAGCGCCTGGTCACCCCGACCGGCAAGTTCAACGTGATCAACACCCAGCACGACATCTACTGATCGGGAACCGGCGGCGGGTGCAAGCCCGCCGCCACCCGCCGCAAGTGAGCTATGCCGATGTATTGCCAAGTTCAAGACCTCGATGCGCTGGACCGTCGCCTCATCGACTGCTACCAGCGCGGCCTGCCGGTCTGCACCCGCCCCTTTGCGACCGTGGCCGAACGACTGGGTTGCCCGGAGGCCGAGGTGATCTCCCGCCTCGAGCGCCTGCAGTCGCTGGGCGTGGTGAGCCGCGTGGGGCCGGTCTTCGACCATGCCCGGGCCGGCGCCAGCCTGCTCGCCGCCGTGGCCGTGGCCGTGGCCGAGCGCGATGCCTGCGCAGAGCTCATCAACGCCGCCCCCGGCGTCAACCACAACTACGCACGTGAAGAGCATGCACGTGAAGAGCATGCCCGTGAAGATCTGGCCCGGGAGCACGGCTACAACCTGTGGTTCGTGATGACCGCGCCGGACGAGCCCGAGCTCGAGGCGCGGCTCGAGGCCCTGGAGGTCCGCCTGGGCGTGCCGATCCTGCGCCTGCCGATGCTGGAGGGCTTCCATATCAACCTGTCCTTCCCCATTCCCTGGGCCGAACTGGAGCGCACATGAACACCGCGACCCCGCTGTCCCTCGAGGCCGCCCGCTCGCCCGGCGAGCCGGATGCCCACCGCCGCCTGCGTGCCCTGCTCGAGCAGGGGCTGCCGCTCACCCCCCGGCCCTGGCAGGCCCTGGCCGAACAGGCCGGCATGACCGAGGAGGAGGTGATGGCCTGCGTGCGCCGCTGGCAGGCCGAAGGGCTGATCAAGCGACTGGGGCTGGTGCTGCGCCATCGCCGCCTGGGTATTCAGGCCAATGCCATGGTGGTATGGGACGTGCCGGACGAGCGGGTTGCCCTGGTGGGCCGTCGGCTCGCCCGGGAGACCGCCGTGACGCTCTGCTATCGTCGCCCGCGGCGCCTGCCCGACTGGCCCTACAACCTCTTCTGCATGATCCACGGCACCCGCCGCGATCGGGTGCTGTCGGAGCTCGCGGCCATCGTCGAGCGCCTGGGCCTCGATGACCTGGAGCACCGGGCGCTCTTCAGCACCCACGCCTACCGCCAGTGCGGCGGCCGCTATGCCCGGGAGGACGAGCCCCGTGACCGCCTTGCGCCCTGACACGGCAGCGCTGGACGCTGCCGATCGCCGGATCATCAACCGCCTGCAGGAGGGGCTGCCGCTGGTCGAGGCCCCTTTCGCCACGGTGGCCGCCGAGTTGGGCATCAGCGAGGGCGAGCTGCTGTATCGGCTCGAGCTGCTGCTGCGTGACGGGGTGCTGAGCCGCTTCGGCCCCATGTACCACGCCGAGCGCCTGGGCGGCGGCCTGACCCTGGCGGCATTGGCGGTGCCCGAGGTCGATTTCGAGCGCGCCACCGAGGCGGTCAACGCCTTCCCCGAGGTGGCCCACAACTACCGCCGCGAGCACGAACTCAACATGTGGTTCGTGCTGGCCACCGAGACTCCCGAGCGCATCCCTGAGGCGATCGCCGGGATCGAGGCGGCCACCGGCCTGGCCGTCTACAACATGCCCAAGGAAGAGGAGTTCCATGTCCGTCTCCATCTGCCCGTCTAGGCCGGCCCGGGGTTGCAACGTCCAGCATCGCGACGCCCAGGGGCTGGACGCCGCCGACCGTGCCATCGTGCTGGCCACCCAGGCCGGCCTGCCGCTGGTCCCCGACCCCTGGGGCGCGGTGGGTCGCGAGGTGGGCATGAGCGGCGAGGCGGTGCTCGAGCGCATGCAGGCCATGCAGGAACGCGGGGTGATCCGCCGGGTCGCGGCGGTGCCCAACCACTACCGGCTCGGCTACGTGGCCAACGGCATGACGGTATGGGACGTGGACGACGCCCAGATCGACCGCCTGGGCCGCGAGGTGGCCGCCATCGAGGGCGTCAGCCACTGCTATCGCCGCCCGCGCCACCTGCCCCTCTGGCCCTATAACCTGTTCGCCATGCTGCATGGCCGCAGCTTCGATGAGGTCGAGCGCCAGGCGGCGGTACTGCGCGAGCGCCTGGGCGAGGCGTGCCGCGACCACCGCATCCTCTATAGCTCACGCATCCTCAAGAAGACCGGACTGCGGCTCGCCGTTCGTCCCGAGGATCCGCCCAGGAGGTAGCCATGTTCCGCGTCACCCGCTACATCAAGTCGCTGATCGAGCCGGGGCCCCCGGGTCATGAAACAAGAGCGCCGGCGCGCAAGCCGCCGGGCCCGGTGGTGATCTGGAACCTGATCCGTCGCTGCAACCTGACCTGCAAGCACTGCTACACCACCTCGGCGGATATCGACTTCGCCGGCGAGCTCTCCACCGCCGAGGCCCACGCGGTGCTCGACGACCTGCACGCCTTCCGGGTGCCGGCGCTGATCCTCTCCGGCGGCGAGCCGCTGATGCGCCCGGATATCTTCGCGCTCTCCCGCCGCGCCCGGGAGCTGGGCATCTACACCGGGCTCTCCACCAACGGCACCCTGATCACCGAGGCGAACATCGATGCCATCGCCGAGGTCGGCTACGACTACGTGGGCATCAGCATCGACGGCCTGGAGGCCACCCACGACGCTATCCGCCGGCGCCAGGGGGCCTTCCGCGAGTCCATGCATGCGGTGAAGCTGTGCAAGGCGCGCGGCATCAAGGTCGGCCTGCGCTTCACCCTGACCCGCGAGAACGTCGAGCAGCTCGGCGACATCCTGGCGCTGCTCGACGCGCACGACGTCGACAAGTTCTACCTCTCGCACCTCAACTACGGCGGCCGCGGCCGGCGCCACAGCAAGCAGGACGCCTGGTACCGCATGACCCGCGACGCCATGACCCGGCTCTTCGACCATTGCCGCAGCGAACTCGAGCGTGGCGTGGAGCGGGAGTACGTCACCGGCAACAACGACGCCGACGGCCCCTTCCTGCTGATGTGGGCGCGGGAGCACTTCCCCGAGCAGGCCGAGGCCCTGGAGCGGCGGCTGGTGAACTGGGGCGGCAACGCCTCCGGGGAGCATATCGCCAACATCGACAACCTGGGCAACGTCCACCCCGACACCTTCTGGTGGGACCACGGCCTGGGCAACGTGCGCGAGCGGCCCTTCTCGGCGATCTGGCGCGACACCCGCGACCCGCTGATGGCCGGCTTCCGCCAGCGCCCGCGGCCGCTCAAGGGGCGCTGCGCCGAGTGCCACTTCCTGTCGATCTGCAACGGCAACACCCGGGTGCGCGCCTGGAAGGTCACCGGCGACCCCTGGGAGGAGGATCCGGGCTGCTATCTGACCCACCGCGAGATCGGGGTCGCCGACGAGGGCGGGCGTCGTGTCTGTGCCCCCTATGAGGCCATCCAGGCCGTCGAAATCCAGTAGGCTTGCGAGGATTCCGCCATGCCGTCACGTCGCGTTTCCTATGCTCTGGCCGAGGCGCCCCTGGCGTCCGGCGAGGTGGCCATCGTCGGTGCCGGTCCCGGCGACCCCGGGCTGCTGACCCTGCGGGCCCTGTCGCTGCTCGAGCAGGCCGACTGCCTGGTCTTCGACCGCCTGGTCTCCCGGGAGGTGCTGGCCCTGGCCAGCCCCGGGGCCCGGCGCTTCTACGTGGGCAAGGCCTCGCGCTGCCATGCCCTGACCCAGGACGAGACCAACGCCCTGCTGGTGCGCCTGGCCGGGGAGGGCAAGCGGGTGGTGCGGCTCAAGGGCGGCGACCCCTATATCTTCGGGCGCGGCGGCGAGGAGGCCGAGGTGCTGATCGACCACGGCATCGGCTTCCGGGTGGTGCCGGGGATCACCTCCGCCCAGGGCTGCGCCGCCTATGGCGGTTTCCCGCTGACCCATCGCGACCACGCCCAGAGCGTCACCTTCGTCACCGGCCACTGCAAGGGCGACGGCGACCTGGCCCTGGACTGGTCCTCCCTGGCGGTGCCCCACCATACGCTGGTGTTCTACATGGGCCTGGCCAATGCCGGGCTGATCAGCGAACGGCTGCAGGCCCACGGCCTGCCGGCCAGCCACCCGGTGGCCCTGGTGGAGCGGGGCACCACCCCCGAGCAGCGCCGGGTGATCACCTGTCTGGGCGAACTGGTCGAGACCCTCGAGCGCGAGGGGTTGAAGCCGCCGACGCTGATCGTGGTGGGCGAGGTGGTGCGCCTGGCCGACACCCTGGCCCAGCCCGCCCCCAAGGAGGCGACCTTCGCCGAGGGCGAGACCCTGGAGCTGGCGCGGGAGCAGATTGCCCTGTGAAGCGAGCCGTTTCTCTCCGGACGTCCCTGCAGGCCCTGGTCGCGGCGGTGCTGGTCTCGGCCATGGCGCCGGCCGGTGCCGACGACACCCGGGCGCTCTACCAGGCCCGGTGCGCCTCCTGCCACGGCGAGGCGCGGCTGGGCGGCATCGGCCCGGCGCTGCTGCCGGGCAACCTCTCGCGGCTCAAGCCGCAGGCCGCCGCGGCGGTGATCCGCGACGGGCGCCCGGCCAGCCAGATGCCGGCCTTCGGCGAGCAGCTCGACGACGGCCAGATCGCTTCCCTGGCCGAGTGGATCTACCGCGAGCCCGAGGTCGAGCCCGGCTGGGCGAAGGAGGAGATCCTGGCCAGCCAGGTCGTGCGGCATCCCGCGGGCAGCCTGCCCGATGTGCCGCGCTTCGACGCCGACCCGCTCAACCTCTTCATCGTGGTCGAGACCGGCGATCACCATGCCAGCCTGCTCGACGGCGACACCTTCGAACGGATCCACCGCTTCGAGACCCGCTACGCCCTGCACGGCGGTCCCAAGTACACCCCCGACGGGCGCCATGTCTTCTTCGGCTCCCGGGATGGCTGGATCACCAAGTACGACCTCTACAACCTGGAGGTGGTGGCCGAGGTGCGCGCCGGCATCAACATGCGCAACATCGCCGTCTCCGGCGATGGCCGCTACGTGATGGCCGCCAACACCCTGCCCCACAGCCTGGTGCTCTTCGACGCCCACAACCTCGAGCTGATGAAGGTCTACCCGGTGGTGGGCGAGAGCGGCGAGAGCTCGCGGGTCAGCGCTGTCTACGCCGCGCCGCCGCGGGGCAGCTTCATCGCCGCGCTCAAGGACCTCGAGGAGGTGTGGGAGATCCCTTGGCCGCTGCCCACCGAGCCGGTGGTCTCCACCGGTCATATGGCCACGCCACTGGAGCAGCAACGCGGGCATGACACCCCCAGCTTCCAGGTGCGGCGCCTCCCGGTGCCCGACTACCTGGACGATTTCTTCTTCGATCTCGAGTATGAGCACGTCATCGGTGCCTCGCGGGGTGGCCAGGGCGGCATGGTGGTCAACCTGGACAGCGGCGAGAAGGTCGCCGACCTGCCCCTGGAGGGGATGCCGCACCTGGGTTCCGGCATTACCTGGGAGCACGAGGGGCGCCGGGTGATGGCGCTGCCGCACCTGGCCAAGGCGGCGGTGTCGATCATCGACATGAGCGACTGGTCGCTGATCAAGACCCTCGAGACCGACGGCCCCGGCTTCTTCATGCGCAGCCACGCCAACTCGCCCTACGCCTGGGTGGATGTCTTCTTCGGCCCCCACCGCGACCGGGTGCACGTGATCGACAAGGCCAGCCTGGAGATCATCGAGACCCTCACTCCCGAGCCCGGCAAGACCGCCGCCCACGTGGAGTTCGACCGCGACGGCGAGAAGCTGCTGCTCAGCCTCTGGGAGGACGACGGTGCGGTGATCGTCTACGACGGCGACAGTCTGGAAGAGGAGAAGCGCATTCCCATGAGCAAGCCGTCGGGCAAGTACAACGTCTGGAACAAGACGCGCTATGAAGAAGGGACGAGTCACTGACGCCGGTGGCGTCGATAAGAAGCATTCTTGATGCCAGTCATGGTTTCCAGGAGGTGGCTGACGCAGAATGGGCATATCCAAGCGTTCCGGTCGGGTATTGTGCCATGCAGCCATCCTCTCTCCCCGCGAGTTCCTCCATGCTGACGCGCCTGCCGGTGGCCCGCCTGGCCTTCCGGCCCTTCTTTCTGCTGGCCGCCCTGTTCAGCGTGGTCTCCATGGTGGTCTGGCTGGCCTTCTGGCATGGCGACATCCTGCTGCGCCCCCATGGCGGGCTGATGTTCTGGCACCAGCACGAGATGCTGTTCGGCTTCGCCGCCGCCGTGGTGGCGGGCTTCTTGCTCACCGCGGTACAGAACTGGACCGGCCTGCCGAGCCTCCGGGGCGGCCCGCTGCTCGCGCTGGTCGGCGTCTGGCTGGCGGGCCGGCTGCTGATGGCCGCTCCCCTGGGGCTGCCGGCCTGGCTGCCGATGCTGGTCGACCTGGCCTTCCTGCCGCTGGTGGCGGGGGTCATGGCCCGGTTGGTGATCGCCGCGAAGCGCTGGCGCAACCTGATCTTCCTGCCGGCACTCGCGCTGCTGACCCTCGCCAACCTGGCGATGCACCTGGGGGTGATGAACGGCGATGCCGAGCTGATTCGCCAGGCCGCCTACCTGGCGGTGCTGCTGGTCACCCTGCTGATGGTGGTGGTGGGCGGCCGGGTGATCGCCATGTTCACCGCCAACCGCCTGGGGCGCGCGAAGCCGGCGCCGGTCCCCGCCCTCGAGGCCCTGGCCCTGGGCAGCACCCTGGCCGTGGTGGCGGCCCAGCTGCTGGTGATGCTCGGCGTGCCGCTACCCGGCGCCCTGCTGGCGGCCCTGATGGGCCTGGCCGCCCTGGCCAATGCCGTGCGCCTGGGCCGCTGGGGCGGCCTTGCCAGCTGGCGCGAGCCGCTGCTCTGGGGCCTGCACGGCAGCTACGCCTTCATCCCCGTGGGCCTGGCCATGTGGGCCCTGGCGGCGCTGGGCGTCTTCCGGGCCGAGCTGGCGGTGCACGCCCTGACCATCGGCGGCATGGGCACCATGATGCTGGCGATGATGTCGCGGGTCGTGCTGGGCCATACCGCGCGCCCCATCCGTACCCTGCCGGGCATCGGGGTGGCGCTGGGCCTGATGCTGGCGGCGGCCCTGCTGCGCTCCCCGGTGCTGGCGCTCTTCCCGCAGATCACCCACTGGACCTACAACCTGGGCATCCTCTTCTGGTGTCTCGCCTACCTGATCTTCCTGTTCCACTACACTGTCCCCCTGTTCATGCCTCGTCTGGATGGCAAGGACGGCTAGCCGGCGCTTCGCGCCAGCAGCTGGCGACGAGCCACGAGCCACGACTCTGCCCGCCGCCCGATGCAAGGAGCGCGCCGTGATGGAGTACTACCTGCCGATCAAGCACCTGCATATCACCGCCGCCACCGTGAGCATCCTCTTCTTCGTGCTGAGGGCCTGGTGGTCGGTGCGCCAGGCCCCGCTCCTCCAGCAGCGGTGGGTGAGGGTAGTGCCGCACCTGGTCGACACCGCCCTGCTGGCACTGGGCGTCACCCTGATGGTGATGCTCTCGATTTGGCCGCACCAGCACCCCTGGCTGGCCGCCAAGCTGCTCGCCCTGCTGGCCTACATCGGGCTGGGCACGGTGGCGATCAAGCGTGGCCGCACGCCGGCGATGCGCGGTGCGGCGGCGCTGGCCGCGGTGGCCGCCTTCCTCTATATGCTGGGGGCCGCCATCCGCCATAGCCCGCTCTCCTGGCTGGCCGGCCTCTAGGCTCTAGGCGAAAACTGCCTGCACTCGATCATACGGCGTTAAAAATCAGCTCAAAATGCTCATTTACTCCAATGTAAACTCCGCTTTTTCGCTGATTTTTGCCTTGTCTGATCATTGTTCGTCGACTTTTCGTACAGAACCTGATCCCCCACGTGTCTCCTATACTGAGGCGGCGAGCCTTCACTTCACGACGGCTTTTATCAAGTCTCTCCATAGCCCTACCATGACGAGGAGCCCGACCATGAGTCCACAGGATCTTCCCTCCGGCGCCGGCAAGGTGGCGACCCAGTATCCCGAGGTGTGGGAGGCCTTTTCCCGGCTCGGCAAGGCCTGCTCCGAGAGCGGGCCGCTCGATGCGCGCACCCGTCGGCTGGTCAAGCTGGCGCTGTCGGTGGGCGCCGGGTCCGAAGGGGCGGTGCACTCCCACATGCGTCGTGCCCTGCGCGAAGGCGTCGAGCCCGAGGCGCTCAAGCAGGTGGCCATGCTGGCCATCCCCACCATCGGGCTTCCCGCCGGTGTCGCCGCCCTGACCTGGATCGAGGACATCACCGACAAGGGGTGAGGGCCTGCCGTCGGCGCAGCGTCGCCGGCGGCGCCTTCTGCTGTCTGCCGCGATTTTCTGCGTTCGTCAAACCCTGCTGCGACATTCCGTCCATCGCAACTTGACCGGTGTCAAAGCCAAGGGCCGGTTCGAGCTGCTACTCTTTAACATGTATGTGATATGCATGTTCATGGCGGCAGGCAGCCGAGGCTGTCCTGTTCCGAGGGAACATCACACCAGCAAGGGGGAAATGATTCATGGCCGAGGGTCTCACTCGATCGGCGGCCCGCAATATCTTCTATGGCGGGTCGCTGTTCTTCTTTCTGCTGTTCGCCGCGCTGACGGCCCACAGCCACTGGTACATGGTCAATACATCCACCGACAGTGCGGGACTCACCGAGTCCGTCAAGCACGGCAAGGAAGTGTGGGAAAAGAACATGTGCATCAACTGCCACAGCATCATGGGCGAGGGGGCCTACTTCGCGCCGGAGCTGGGCAACGTCTGGGAGCGCTACGGTGGCCACGAGAACCCCGAGGCGGCCCGTGCGGGCCTCGCCGCCTGGATCCGTGCCCAGCCATTGGGTGCCGAAGGGCGTCGTCAGATGCCGGCCTACGACTTCAGCGAGGAGGAGATGCAGTCGCTGATCGACTTCCTGGAGTGGACCGACGGCATCGACGACCAGGACTGGCCGCCGCATCCCGCCGGCTGAGCCGCCTGAACGCCGGATGAACCAAGGAGAACGACACCGATGAAATACGAAACCCAGAAGGTGGCCCTGCCCTTCTTCATGGTGGCCATGGCACTGTTCGCGTTGCAGGTCGTCTTCGGCCTGCTGGCTGCCTCCGTCTATGTCGCGCCGAATTTCATGGCCGAGCTGATGCCCTTCAACGTCATGCGCGTCAGCCACACCAACCTGCTGATCGTCTGGCTGCTGATCGGCTTCATGGGCGCCACCTACTACCTGATGCCGGAAGAGGCCGAGCAAGAGATCCACAGCCCCGGCCTGGCCTATGTGCAGCTGGCGATCTTCGCCTTCGCCGGTGCCGCCGCCCTGGTCGGCTACCAGTTCGGGATCCATGAGGGACGCGAGTTCCTCGAGCAGCCGTTCTGGGTCAAGGTGCTGATCACCATCTCCTTCCTGATGTTCCTGTTCAACACCAGCTTGACCCTGGCCAAGGGCCGCAAGACCGCCATCAACCTGGTGCTGATGCTGGGGCTGTGGCTGGCCGCGGTGTTCTGGCTGTTCGCCTTCTACAACCCCACCAACCTGGCGGTGGACAAGCTCTACTGGTGGTGGGTCGTGCACCTCTGGGTCGAGGGCGTGTGGGAACTGATCATGGCCTCGCTGCTCGGCTACCTGCTGATCAAGATGACCGGGGTCGACCGCGAGGTGATCGAGAAGTGGCTCTACGTCATCGTCGGCCTGTCGCTGTTCTCCGGTCTGCTGGGCACCGGTCACCACTACTACTGGATCGGGGCGCCGAGCTACTGGCAGCCCATCGGCAGCATCTTCTCCACCCTGGAGGTGATTCCCTTCTTCGCCATGGTGGTGTTCGCCTTCACCATGTTCTGGAAAGGCAGCCGGAACCACCCCAACAAGGCCGCCATGCTCTGGGCGCTGGGCTGCCCGACCATCGCCTTCTTCGGGGCCGGGGTGTGGGGCTTCATGCACACCCTGTCGTTCATCAACTACTACAGCCATGGCACCCAGGTCACCGCCGCCCACGGCCACCTGGCCTTCTATGGTGCCTACGTGATGCTGATGCTCGGCATCATCACCTTCGCCATGCCGCAGCTGCGCCGCGTCCAGCCCTACAACCAGGTGCTGAACATGTGGGGCTTCTGGATCATGACCTCGGCGATGTGCTTCATGACCTTCACCCTGACCTTCGCCGGGGTGGTGCAGACCCACCTGCAGCGCGTGCTGGGCATGAACTTCATGGAGGTGCAGAGCCAGCTCGGCCTCTTCTACATCATGCGCCTGGGCGCCGGTGTGGCCGTGGCCGTGGGGGCGATCATGCTGATCTACGCCTTCTTCGGCCCGGCCCGCGAGCAGGTGCCGGGCGGCGGCACCCAGTTGACCGCGGGCGCCCAGCGCCTCTGAACGAGGCGGCCCCCACGGGCCGCCTGCCTCGAATCCGAACCGGGAGTGATCCCCATGCCCCTTTCCCCCCTGGCCACCTCCGCCAGCGAGCGCGAGCTGCCCTTCTACCAGAGCGTCGGCAACGAGTGCGGCATGTTCGAGCAGGCCTTTCGACAGCGCCTGCCGCTGCTGCTCAAGGGGCCGACCGGCTGCGGGAAGACCCGCTTCGTCAGCCATATGGCGGCGAAGCTCGGGCGACCGCTGTTCACCGTCTCCTGCCACGACGACCTGACCGCCGCCGATCTCACCGGCCGCTACCTGCTGCAGGGCGGCGAGACCCGCTGGGTCGATGGCCCCCTGACCCGTGCCGTGCGCGAGGGCGGCATCTGCTACCTCGACGAGGTGGTGGAAGCACGCAAGGACGTCACCGTGGTGCTGCATCCGCTCACCGACGATCGCCGCCTGCTGCCGCTGGAGCGTACCGGCGAGCTGCTCGAGGCGCCGGACGACTTCATGCTGGTGGTCTCCTACAACCCCGGCTACCAGCACATCCTCAAGTCGCTCAAGCCGAGTACCCGGCAGCGCTTCGTGGCCATGTCCTTCGACTTCCCGCCGCCGGCGACGGAACGCGACATCGTGGCCCGCGAGAGCGGCCTGCCCGCCGAGCGGTGCGCGGCGCTGGTCAACCTGGCGGCCAGCCTGCGGGCCATGAAGGGCCAGGACCTGGAGGAGGGCGTCTCCACGCGCCTGCTGGTCTACTGCGCGACCCTGATCCATGCCGGCATGCCGATCCTGGAGGCCGCCCGCGCCACCCTGGTGGAGCCGCTCTCCGACGATGCCGACGTCCAGGAGGGACTGATGGAAGCCATTTACGCCACCTTCGGTTAGCCAGGCGCCGCCGCGCCACTGGACTAGCGGACATCGCCCGTGTGAGAGGCGCCGGGAACAGGTCGAAGAGGAGGTCATTTGCCATGGGTGAGGCGAAAGCCGAACGGGTTGGCCATGGATGGCCAACCCAGGTCCTGCAAGCGGAGCAGGATGCGAGAGCGCCGCAAGGCAAATGTAGCGCCCAGGGATCACAGCGCCTCCTCGTAGGCCTGTTCCCGGCAAAGCCCCGGTGGTTTGTGAGCGTTACGTTAATCCAGCCCGACACATTCTCCAGGAGGGTATAGATGCTCGATTTCCTCGAGGTCGAGGAGTTCGTCGGCCGCCACTGGCACCGCTGGGCCTCCGGGGCGGCGAGCTATCCCGACCACCCCGAGGCGGCGGTGACGCTCGAGTCGCTGCGCCCCATGCTGGGGGTCTTCTTCCGCGCCGGCGGCGGCGAGGCGGGCCTCGAGGTGGCCGCCATCGCCCGGCGTGGCTCCGCCCACCGGCTGAGCCTGCGCCAGCGCCTGGGCCTCGACGAGGAGGACCTCGACCAGGCCCGCCGCGACGAGGAACACCTGCTGTTACCGCCGCGCCTGGCGCTGTTCCCCGAGGCCGCCCTCAACCGCGACCTCTACCTGTGGCTCACGGCCTTCCTGGCCGAGGCTCGGCCGGTCGAACCGGCCGCCGATCCGCTGCAGGCCGACCTGTTGCGGCTGCGCGAGGCGCGGCGTGCCACCCGCGCGGCGCTGTCCCGCTTCCCCGGGTTCACCGACCGCTATGTGCACCTGTGCGGCGAGCTGCTGGCGATCCGCCCGAGACGCAAGCGGCTGCCGCCCCGCGAGGCGGCCCTGGAAACCGCCCTGTGCGCGGAGCTGGGCGCCCCGGACCCCGAGGGAGACTGGGCCCTGGCCATGCAGCGCGCCATCCGCGACGCGGCCTTTCCGCTGGACGGCTTCCGTGTGCCGCGTGGCTATCGGCCGCCACTGCCGGTACCGCTATGGGGCCAGGCCGTGACCCTGGGGACCCGTGGCGGGGCCCGCGAGGCCACGATGGACGACGAGGCCTCCCTTGCCGACGACAGGCCGCAGGCGGAGGACGACCATGGCAAGCGCAAGGCCGACCGCCGCGAGCAGGACCAGGCCGACCGCGACGATCCGCTGATCCTCAATGCCTCCGAGAAGATGCTCTCCTGGGCCGAGATGGTGAACCTCAACCGTCACGTTGAGGACGAGGAGGAGGAAGCGGCGAAACAGGCCGCCGACCAGATCGACGAGATCGTGCTCAGCCCCAACCGCCAGAAGGCGGCCTCCAGGCTCAAGCTCGATCTCGACCTGGCCCCGGACGAGGCCGCCGGCGGCCGGCTGAAGGGACGCCATACCTACCCGGAGTGGAACCATCGCAAGCAGGCCTACCTGCCCGACCACTGCGTGGTGCACAGCGAGGTGCAGAGCGAGGAGGGCGAGAACTGGACGCCCGACGAGGTGACGCGTCGACGCATCCGCCGGGTGCGGCGCGAGTTCGAGGCGCTGCGCCCGCGTCGCGAGATCCTGCGCGGCCAGCTGGACGGCAGTGACCTGGACATGGACGCCGTGATCCGCGCGCGCTGCGACCTGGCCGCCACCGGCGAGGCCAGCGATCGGTTCTACCTGGCCAGCCGCCCCCAGGCCCGCGACCTGGCGGTATCGATCCTGGTGGACGTCTCGCTCTCCACCGAGGCCTGGCTGGAGGATCGCCGGGTGCTGGACGTGGCCAAGGAGGCGCTGCTGGTGCTGGGTCACGGCCTGGCTGGCTGCGGCGACGACTACGCCATCCACAGCTTCACCTCCCAGCGGCGCCACAAGGTCTGGGTCAACACCCTCAAGGACTTCGACGAGCCCATGGGCGAGCGGGTGTCGCGGCGCATTGCGGCGCTCAAGCCCGGTGCCTATACCCGCATGGGGCCGGCCATCCGCCACCTGGCCGGGCAGCTTGCCGAACGACCCAACCGCCATCGGCTGCTGCTGCTGCTCACCGACGGCAAGCCCAACGACAACGACTACTACGAGGGGCGCTACGGCATCGAGGACACTCGCAAGGCGGTGCTCGAGGCACGCCGCCAGGAGGTGCGCGTCTTCGGCGTGACCATCGACCGCCAGGCGGGGCGGTACATCCCGCACCTGTTCGGCCGTGGCGGCTACGCCATCGTACAGCGCCCCGAGCATCTCTCCCTGGCCCTGCCGGGGATCTACCGCCAGATCATCGCCACCTGAGGAGGTTGCCGTGACGACCCGTTCCCGACTCGCCCTGGCCGTGACGGCCTGGTGCCTGGCCGCCGTGGCGGTGGTGCTGCCGCTGGTGTGGCTGATCAACAACCGCGACTGGGGCGTGGCGCTGATGCTGCCGGTGCCCTTCGTGGTCTACGGCCTGCTGCGCCTGGGCCGGGCCCTGGAGGGCTGGGCCCGGGCGATGCCGCCGCCGTCCGGGCGCGAGGGTTTTCGGTAGTAAACTGTTTGTAGTACCTGAGGCGGCCACGGCACTACGGCGGGACGTCCCTGGCGTAGATGCGCTTCCCTGCCACGAAGGTTTGTTGCGGCTGGAGGTCGCCGTCGAGCAGGGTCACGTCAGCATCATGGCCGACGGCCAGGCGGCCCTTGTGGTCATGCAGCCCCAGCACCCGGGCCACATGGCCCGAGATCAGGCCCAGGGCCTGATCGAGTGGCAGCACTTCCTCGCGTACCAGGCGCTGCCAGTCCGCAATGAGCGCGGTGTTGCGCGCCACCCGCATGCCGATGTAGTTACCCTGGTGATCGAACTCGGGCAGGCTGCCGTTGCAGTCGGAGCTCATGGTGATACGGGTTACCGGCACGCCGCGCACGAGCAGCCGCGATACTGCATCGAAGCCGGAGAGGCCCTCCTCCCCGGGGTCGTCGAAGGCGGTCACATCCACGCTGGCGGCGAAGGCCAGCGCATAGTCGGCGGCCTCCTCGAGCAGGGCGCGGTGGCGGTTCACGTGGGTGGGGATCACCTGCTCGGCGGGAATCTCGGTCTCCGCGAGCAGCCGGCGCAGCGGCTCGATCCCCCGCTGTCCGTCGCCGACATGAAAGTGGCAGATGCCGCGCTTGCCGGCCAGCATGCCACCGACGCGCGCCTCGCTGACCAGCCGCGCGATCTCGTCCTGGCGTGGTTGGCTGGAGCGATGATCCGAGATCGCCAGCTCGCCCAGACCGATGACCTCGGGAATCCAGGCCAGGTCGCGCTGCACGTCGCCGGTGAGGGTCGGTGGCGGCACGCGATACGACCCCGTGTACATATAGGCCGCGATGCCCTCGGCCTTGAGCCCACGCACCTTGGCCAGCAGGTCCGCCGGCGAGCGGCTGATGCCGTCGGTGCCCAGCACCCCCACCACGGTGCCGATACCCATGGCGGCGATCTCCCGGGCGGTGATCGCCGGGCAGCGGGTACCGCAGCCGCCTTCGCCGCCGCCACCGGTCACATGCACGTGCTGGTCGATAAAGGCGGGAGCGGCGGTGAGGTCACGCGCCTCCACCAGGCGCACGGGCCACCCTTCCGGTACGGCGAGATCGCGCCCCAGCGCCGCGATCCGTCCGTCCGCTATCAGCAGATCGGTGGCCTCGAGGGGCGCCGGTGCGAAGATGCGGCCGACGCGCAGCAGGGTCAGCAGGGGGGCGTCCCGATCATCAAGGGGCATCATGGCGGCTCGCCGGTGGGTTCAGTCGACGCCGGCGGCGAGAAGCGGCGGCCCTTCAGGCGCTCGATGGTGCCCTCGACATCGTCGATCAGCAACACCAGCAGGTCACCTTCGCCGGCCTCCTCGAAGGCCCGGTCGACGGCCTGGTGCTCCTCCAGGACGATCTCGACCCGGCAGGCCCCCATCGACTCGGCACCGTCGCGCAACAGGCCGGCGGCTTCGCCGATGGCACGACCGCGGGCGTCGGTCTCGTAGATGAAGACGACATCGTGCATCCGGGCGAGCAGCGTGCCCAGGCTGAACAGGTCCTCGTCGCGGCGATTCCCGGGCGCGCTGGCCACGCTGATGCGTCGTCGCGCCGGGATACAGCTCACCAGCTCGCTGAGGGCTTCGAGCGCCGGTACATTGTGCCCGTAGTCGATCAGCACCTTCATGCCGTTGGCGTCAATGAGGTTGGTGCGTCCGGGATTCTGTCCGGGGGTGGGATGGAAGGTCTGCAGACCCATCTGGATATCGGCGATGGAGAGCCCCAGGGCATAGGCGCCCGCGCTGGCGGCCAGGGCATTGGCGACATTGAAGCGGGCGTGCCCCTCGAAGGTGATCGGCACGTCCACCACCGGGATCACCTCGGCCTCGACATGGCCCTGACGCATCACGATACGCCCATTGTGGACCGTGAAGGCGACGCCGTGATCGCGAACATGTTGGCGGATGGGGCGGGAATCCGGGTCCAGGGTGAAGAAGATGATATCGCCCCGGGCCCACTCCTGGCCGGCCAGCACCCGTGGGTCATCGGCATTGAGCACGGCCGTACCGCCACGGCGCACGGCGTCTATCACCACGGTCTTGCAGCGCGCCAGCTCGTCGAGGGTGTGGATGTCATGCTCACCCAGGTGGTCGCTGGCGATATTGAGCAGCACACCCACGTCGCACTCGTCGAACCCGAGGCCTCGGCGCATGATACCGCCGCGGGCCACTTCGAGCACGGCGTATTCGACCGTGGGTTCGCGCAGCACGATGGCCGCTGCCTGGGGGCCACTGTAGTCGCCGCGCATGATGACATGGTTGTCGATCTCGATGGCGCCGGTACAGGCCATGCCGACGTTGCGTCCCGCCTGGCGCAGCAGATGCGAGAGCAGGCGCACCGTGGTCGTCTTGCCGTTGGTCCCGGTCACCGCAGTGATGGGAATGCGGGCGTCGGTCTCGCTGTCCGGGAACAGCATGTCGATCACATGCTGCCCGACATCGCGGCCGTTGCCGTGGGTGGGCGACAGGTGCATGCGAAAACCGGGCCCGGCATTGACCTCGACCACCGCGGCGGACTGCTCCTCCAGTGGCCGGGTCAGGGTCTCGGCCAGCAGGTCGATGCCGATGATGTCGAGCCCGATCAGGCGCGCGATTCGCTCCGCCGCGTAGCGTACCTCCGGATGGACGTCGTCGGTCACGTCCGTGGCCGTGCCCCCGGTGCTCAAGTTCGCCGTGGACTTCAGATAGACGATCTCATTCTTCGGGATCACGCTGCGCAGGGTCAGGTTCTGCTGGTCGATCAGCCGCTGCGACTGCTCGTCCAGCTGTATCTGCGTGAGCAGGTTCTCGTGCCCGACGCCGCGACGCGGGTCCTGGTTTTCCCTGTCGACCAGGGCCTGCAGCGTGGCGACCCCATCGCCGATCACATGGGCCGGTCGCCGCCTGGCGGCGGCCACCAGCTTGCTGCCGATGACCAGCAGACGATGGTCCTCGCCCTCGATGTATTGCTCGACGATCACCGAGGGGTTGCGGTGGGAAGCGATGCCGAAGGCCTCGCGCAGGGCCTGGCCATCATCGATGTTGGTGCTCACGCCGCGGCCGTGGTTGCCGATCAGCGGCTTCACCGCGACGGGATAGCCGATGTCGCGCGCGGCATCGAGGGCTTCATCGACGGAGGCGCAGACCCGGCCGTGGGGAACCGGGATGCCGGCATCGCCGAGCACCTGCTTTGTCCAGGCCTTGTCGTCGGCGATGCCGTAGCCGATCAGGTCCGTATGGCAGGTCACCGTCGCCTGGATTCGCTGCTGGCGGTGGCCGTGACCCAACTGGATGTAGCTGTTCTCGTCACTCAAGCGGATGTGGGGAATGCCACGACGCTCGGCGGCCGCCACGATCGAGGCGGTGGAGGGGCCCAGCATGTGGGCGTCGCGCACCGCCTTGAGGCGGGCGATGATCGCTGGCATGTCGATCTCGCCGCCATGGAACAGCCGGGTGACCAGCTCGACGGCTTCGACCCCGGCCGCCAGGCCGCAGGCTTCGTCCCGGTAGCGGTAGACGACGTTGTAGATCCCGGGCTCGTAGCTGTCGATGGTCTTGCCGTAGCCGACCGAGAAGCCGATCAGGTTCTGGAGTTCGATCGCTACATGCTCGACGACGTGACCGGCCCAGGTGCCTCGCTCCAGACGCTCCACGAAGCCGCCGGGTCGGCCGACCGAGCAACGGTGCTCCTGCAGGGTGGGCAGTAACCCGAGGAGGCGTTCGACGATGCCGGGAACGGTATCGCTGGGCCGTTCCTCGAGTTCGCCGATGTCCAGGCGCATGAAGATGGCCAGGTAGCGGCTGTAGTAGTTCGGGCCCCGCAGGGCCCGGTGCTCGAGGATATTCATCGGAGATCTGCCAGCGTGGTGACCAGCGCGTCGGCGGCAAGATAGCGACGCGCCTCGATATCGAAGCCGTGACCGCTGACCAGCGCATGCAGGATCAGGTGCTCGATGGCCACCGCCTCCCCCATCGACAGTTCGGCAATGTTCGAGTTCGCCAGGTCGCGGCTGTCGATGAGGATGACATGGCCCGGGCCGATGACTTCGAGAACCCGGTTCGCATGAATGATCACCGCGGCATCCTCGCCAAGCCCCACGCCCAGGTACTCCGGGTTGGTCGCCCCGACCTCCATCAGGCGCGTGAACCGTCCGCGCTCGAGAAAGTGGCTGTCGATGATCAAGCCTTCGACGAGCCCGAGGCCGAAGGTCATGTTGACGGCGCCCTTGCGCAGGGCATCGGCGGCAGCGCCGTTATAGATCATGGTGCCCGGCATGGCCGCCGCGCCGGCACTGGTCCCGGCCACTACCGCGCCCTCCTTCAAGCGGTTGCGGATGGCCTTCAGGGTCGCCGAGCCGCCCATCACGTTGGTCAGGCGGAGCTGGTCACCGCCGGTGAAGAAGATGACGCCGCTCTGCTCGATCAGGCGTACGGTGTCGGCCTCGGCCGCCTGGCGGCGGTCGCGGATGTCCAGGGAATGGACGCGGCTGGCACCCAGGCGCGAAAAGGCCGCTTCGTAGTCGGGCAGCACCTCGTCGGGAATGCTGCTCGCCGTGGCGATGACGGCGACCTCGCCATAGCCCTCGGGTGCCAGGGCAAAGACCTGTCTCAGGATCTCGAGATCGGAGGTCCTGTCCTCGGCTCCGCCGATGGCCACGATGCGGCCAGGTGCCACGGGGTGTTGGGAAGCCATAACCTGTTCGTCGCCCAGCGACGCTTTTGAGCAAGCGCAGACGCCATGTCCGCGTGAGTCACTTGCCGAATGGCATGATGATTGCTGCCTACGCTTTCACTTATAACAGTCATCCTGGCGCGGGGCACGTTCTCGCTGCCTCTTGCGCAACGATAAGGGGCGAATCGATACCGCTGCCTGCCAGGAGTCGCCACGGGCAGGCTCGAGCGTTCGATCCGCGGCAGGGGTACCTTGGGGCTGGAGTCAGCGTCAGCCGGCCAGCCGCGCCACCAGGTAACCGCCGCCGATCAGCGCCAGCGTCAGCACCACCAGCCCCACGAAGGCTCCCCGCCAGGCCGGTGTGGCGGCGCGCAGGTTGAGGTAGACCATCAGCAGCCGCTGGGCCTTGAAGCCGGTGGCGGCAAGCACCAGGCCCGCCGACCACAGCGGCAGCGCCTGCCAGTCGCCCTGGTCCAGGCGTGCCGAGACCATCGAGATTACCGTCAGGGCCATCAGGGTGGCCCAGGTCGCGAGCAGGCGGCGGGTGCCGGGATGGGCGGTCATGATCACCTCTGCAGTCATCGGTCGGTTGCCGTCATCTGAGCAGATAGACGAGCGGATAGAGCAGGATCCAGATCAGGTCGACCAGGTGCCAGAAGGCGGCGGCGGTCTCCACGTTGTCCAGCGAGGTGCGCCAGGTCACCAGCGCCAGCAGCCCCAGGCCGAACAGCACATGGGCGAAGTGGAAGGCGGTCAGCCCGTAGTAGAAGCCGAAGAAGGCGTTGGTCTCCGGCGTCAGGCCGGCGGCCAGCTTGTCGGCGTACTCGACGACCTTGATCACGCAGAACCCCACCCCCAGCCCCATGGAGGCCGAGAGCCACTGGCGGGCGCGGCGGATCCGTTCGGCACTAGTTGCCTCCACGGCCAGGGCCACGCAGAGCCCACTGGTCAGCAGCACCAGGGTGTTGAGCCCGCCCATCAAGGGGTCGAGCTCGCGCTGGGAGACATCGAAGAGCGCCGTGTCGGCGGCACGTTGCCAGGCGTAGAGCGCGAAGAAGGCGGTGAAGACCAGCAGTTCGCTGAGGATCAGCACCCACATCAGCGGGTTGCCGGGCAGTGCCGAGAGAGGCCCCCAGCCGGGGTTGGGCAGCGCGCGGCCGCTCATCCGTCCGCCAGGGTCACCCGGGCGCCGCCGAAGGCCAGGCTGCGCGGGTTGTCGACCGGGCGGTTGTCGGTCAGGCGGGCGATGCCCACCCCGCAGCGGCCCACCATCCAGATCAGGCAGGCGGTGAAGTAGAGGTAGCCGAGCGCCCAGGGGGCCAGGGCGGGCAGGCCGACCAGGCCCAGCAGCTGCCAGGCCGCCACGAACAGGCCGCCGCCCAGCACGCCCAGCCAGAAGGTGCGGATCTGGAACTGCAGGTGGGAGGCGACCCAGCCCTCGGCGTGGCGCCTTGCCAGGTGGGCGATCAGCACGCCCAGCGGGGCGGTGATCACCGCCAGGATGCTGCCCAGTAAGAGCATGTAGACGACGATGGCCGTGCCGCGACCGCGGTCGGCCTTGCTGCCCTGGGCGGGTGCGGAAGAGGAGAGGGCTGCGGACATGATGGTGACCTCGCATCCGATGGTCGGCCGTCCCCTCGTGAGATACCGACCTATTGATGTATATGAAATACCACTATAGCGCGAAAGGCACCGAGATTTCCTGGCCTGGATCAAGTCTAATTCCATAAACGCGAATGCCGCCCGGGGGCGGCATTCGCGGCGCAGTGCCGAGAGATCAGGCCTCGGCCTGGCGGCCAGGGCGTAGTGGGCTAGACTCGATGGTCTGCTCCTTCTGGCCGGCGGGATGGTCCCCCACATCCTGGATCTCGGGCAGGTAGCGATAGCGTTCCTCGCCGAGTTCCGGCAGGCGGGCGCGCTCCATGCGGCGGATGGCGCCATGCATCCAGATCAGCGAGATGGCCACCAGCACGAAGAGCACCATGTAGGAGCTGGTCCAGACCCCGGTGAGGTCGAGAACGGCGCCGAACAGGATGGGCAGGAAGAAGCCACCCAGGCCACCGATCATGCCGACCAGGCCGCCCACCGAGCCCACGTTCTCCGGGTAGTAGACCGGTATGTGCTTGTAGACCGCGGCCTTGCCCAGCGACATGAAGAAGCCCAGCAGCACGGTCAGGAGCACCACGCCCCACAGCGGCATGGCCAGGGAGAAGGCGATCTGGCCTTCCTTGCCCTCCACCACATAGTGGGTCTCGGGGTAGGCGAGCAGGAAGAGACAGACCAGGGAGGCGATGAAGGTCAGGTACATGATCGCCCGGGCCCCGTAGCGGTCGGACATCCAGCCCCCCAGGGCGCGGAAGACGCTGGCCGGCAGGGTGTAGAGGGCGGCCAGCGAGCCGGCCACGGCGATGCTGACGTCATAGGCCCCCACGTAGTAGCGCGGCAGGTAGGAGGCCAGGGCGACGAAGGCGCCGAAGACGAAGAAGTAGTAGAGGGCGAAGCGCCAGACCTGCAAGTGCTTGAGCGGCTCCAGCTGTTCTCGGGCGGAGGTGGGTTTGCCGCCCTGGCCGCGGCGGGCCCGGGTCAGTGGGTCTTCCTTGGCGAATACCCAGAAGCCTACGGCGACCACCGCCAGCACGATGGCGTAGACCACCGCGGTCTGCTCCCAGCCCAGGGCCAGCAGCAGGAAGGGGGCCGCGAAGTTGGTGACCGCCGCCCCGGCGTTGCCGGCGCCGAAGATGCCCAGCGCGGTGCCCTGCTTCTCCTTCTCGAACCAGTAGGAGGTGTAGGCGATGCCGACGATGAAGGAGCCGCCGGCCAGGCCGACGCCGAGGGCGGCGACCAGGAACATCGCGTAGGACTCGACATAGGAGAGCAGGAAGACGCAGGCCGCGGTGACCAGCATCAGCACGCTGAACACCCGGCGGCCGCCGAACTGCTCGGTCCAGATGCCCAGGAAGATACGGCTGATCGAGCCGGTGAGGATCGGCGTGGCCACCAGGATGCCGAACTGGGTCTCGTTGAGCCCCAGGTCCTGCTTGATCTTGATGCCGATGATGGAAAAGATCGTCCACACCGCGAAGCAGGTGGTGAACGCCAGGGTGCTGAGCGTCAGTGCCCGGTATTGCTGAGGTCGGGTCACGCCCTCGAGATGTTTCATGTCGAGCCTCCTTCGGCGATGCATGAATGGTCGCCTTCCAGACTGGCAGCTGGGGGGCGGAGGATATTGACGTACATCAAGTCCGTCTCGCCGCTACCCCTTGATATTCCGGGCCTATCCCTTTGGGGGTAGGGGCCGATGCTCCCTTCGACGATGCCGCCAACGACGACCGGGCCCGTCTCGGGGCCCGGTGGTCTTTGGATGGCGTGGTTTCAGGTCTCCGCGCGGTTCAGGGGTTCTTCACGTAGGCGTTGCCACGCAGGTAGAACCACCAGTTGACCACCAGGCAGAGGGCGTAGAAGACGGCGAAGCCGTACATGGCCATCTCCGGGGTGCCGGCCTTGATCTGCTCGCCCATCACCCGCGGGGCGATGAAGGCGCCATAGGCGGCCACGGCGGAGGTCCAGCCGAGCACCGGCCCCTTCTTCTGCTGATCGAAGATCACGCCGATGCTGCGGAAGGTGGAGCCATTGCCGATGCCGCTGGCGGCGAACAGCACGATGAACAGGACCAGGAACATCCAGAAGTACTGGTTCGGGTCGGTGGCGTTGTAGGCGAGCATCATCACGTAGCCCACGGCGGCGGAGGCCGCGACCATGATCACCGAGATGATCTGGGTGACGATGGCGCCACCCACCTTGTCGGAGATCCAGCCGCCCACCGGGCGGATCAGGGCGCCGACGAAGGGTCCCATCCAGGCCCAGGTCAGGGCGCTGGGGGCGTCCGGGTTGGCGACCCGGGTCACGCTGCCGTCGACGGCGACCTCCATCATGTTGCCGAAGATCACGGTGATGGACAGCGGCAGGGCGGCGGAGAAGCCGATGAAGGAGCCGAAGGTGGCGATGTAGAGCACGGTCATCGACCAGGTGTGCTTGTCGCGGAAGATCTCGAACTGCTTCTGGATGTTCGGCTTGATGTCACCGGGGATCAGGCGCAGCAGCAACAGGGTCAGCACGATGGTCAGCGGCAGCGCCAGCCACATGTTGAGCCAGCCGAGGGCAACGACGCCGACCACGGAGGTGATCAGGCCCACACCGTAGAGGCCGAGGATCTTGCCGAAGGCTTGCGCGGGGTTGCCCGGGTTGGGGGTGATGGTGCGCAGGTTGTTCATGCCGAACCAGCCGGCGAAGGCCAGCGGGATCAGGAAGACCAGCCAGATCAGGCCCGCATTCTGGATCCAGGTGTCGGTGCCCGCCTCGATGCGGCCGATCAGGGTGCCGCTGGCGCGGGTCAGCTCCATGGGATCACCGGCGATGGCGCCGAACAGGCCTACGGTCATCACCAGCGGGATCAGGATCTGCATGGTGGTGACGCCGAAGTTGCCCAGGCCGGCATTCATGCCCAGGGCATAGCCCTGCTGGTGCTTCGGATAGAAGGTCGAGATGTTGCTCATCGAGCAGGCGAAGTTGCCGCCGCCGATGCCCGAGAGCAGCGCCAGGGCCTGGAAGACCCAGAACGGGGTCCCGGGGTTCATCAGGGCCAGGCCGGTGCCCAGTGCGGGCAGCATCAACAGGGCGGTGGTCAGGAAGATGGTGTTGCGCCCGCCGGCGATGCGGATCATGAAGGAGGCCGGGATGCGCAGGGTGGCCCCGGAGAGGCCGGCGATGGCGGTCAGGGTGAACAGCTGGCTGACCGTGAACGGAAAGCCGAGGTTCTGCATCTGGGTGGTGATCATCCCCCACATCAGCCAGACGGCGAAGCCCATCAGCAGGCTGGGAATGGAGATCCACAGGTTGCGGTTGGCGACCTTCTTGCCTTCCCGCTCCCAGAAATCGTCGTTCTCGACATCCCAGTGTTCGATATCGGCATTCCTGCCGGGCCTGGCGATGCGACCGGTGTCGGCACTCGATTTAGCCATGGTGATTCCCCCTTGGGTATTACCGTTGCGCCCCGCCTTGCGGTCCACGGCGTGACACGGATCAGCACGCGGGGCTTTGAGGCGAAAGATACGCCGCGGCTCGAGGGGGCGAAACTGGCTAAAAATGCCGAAAAATCAGCGAAATACCTCTTGAGGGGTAGCCGGGGTATAAGGCCATCCGGTTGATAGCCAAGCGTTTTTTTCGCACGGGGGGAAAGAGGCAGGGCCGCTTGCGCGGCCCGGGATTATTTGGAGGTATCCACAGAGAACCCGTTACCTGCTACCGGTCGACGCCTTCCTGGACGGCCCACACCGCGGCCTCCACCCGGGAGCGCAGGTTGAGCTTCTTCAGCAGGTGCTTGACGTGGACCTTGACGGTGCCCTCGGTGATATCGAGCTTGCGGGCGATCAGCTTGTTGGAGAGCCCGGCGGCGAGCTCGCGCAGGATCTCCCGCTCGCGCTGGGTCAGGCTGTGGAGGTCCGGTGCCACCGGCCGGCTGCGCTGGCTGCGCAGCGCCTCGGCGAGCAGGGCGGTGAGGCTCTCGCTGATCACCATGCGCCCCAGGGCCACCTGACGCAGCTGGCGGACCATCTCGTCGGGGTCCATGTCCTTGAGCAGGTAGCCGTCGGCGCCGCTCTGCAGGGCGTCCACCACGTCCTCCTCGTGGTCGGAGACGGTGAACATCACGATGCGTCCTGCATAGTCCGTCTCGCGCAGCCGCTTGAGGGTCTCGATGCCGTTCATGCCCGGCATGTTGAGGTCGAGCAGGATCATGTCCGGGTCGAGCTCGGCGGCGAGCCGCACGCCCTCCTCGGGCTCGCCGGCCTCGCCGACCAGCTCGAGGTCATCCTCCAGCTCGAGCAGCTGGGAGACGCCACGACGCAGCAGCGGATGGTCGTCGATGATCAGGATGCTGGCGGGCGTATCGTGGGCTGACGTGGCCATCATGACTTATTCCCTGTTGCCATTGTGTTTGAGCGCGATGCGATCACCGGCCCGGTGCTCAGTGACGGGGGCGGTGGCAGCATCCGGGACATGTGAAGCGGGTTGCTGGGTGATCAGGCGTGCGGTCTGGGGCGTGAAGACGAGCTCGACGAGGGTGCCACCCGTGGGGCGATTGCGCAGGCTGAGCTCGCCCCCCAGGGTCTCGGCACGGTCGCGCATGATCACCAGGCCGTAGTGCATGGGTGGCGAGCGGTCGTCCTCGAGGCCGATGCCGTCGTCCTCGATCCGCACCCGGATACGGGCCTCGGCGAAGCGCACCGAGACCCCCGCCCAGTGGGCCCGGGCGTGCTTGTGGATATTGGCCAGGGCCTCGCGGACCACCTGCAGGACGTGGATCTCCTCGTTGGGATTGAGCAGGTGGGGCGGCACGTCGAAGTCCAGCTCGATGGGCGCCGCCATGCGCTCGGCGAATTCCGCGGTGGTCTGGCGCAGGGCGCTCGAGAGTCCCGGCCCCTCGAGCTTGAGGCGGAAGGTGGTGAGCAGTTCACGCAACTGGCGATAGGCACTGTCGAGGCCGGTGCGCAGTTCGTCGAACACGGCGGCCTGAGCCTCCCGGGGCATGTCCTTCTGCTGCATGCGCTCGAGCCGTGCCACCTGCATCTTCAGGTAGGAGAGCGACTGGGCCAGGGAGTCATGCAGCTCCCGGGCGATGATGGTGCGCTCGTTCATCAGCGAGACCTGCTGCTGCTCCTCGATGCGCCGCTGCAGGTAGACCGCGGTGGCCAACTGGTCGGCCAGGGCGTTGAGCAGGCGCCGGGTGCTGCTGGTCAGCGGCTGTTTCCTGGGGTGCCAGATCTCCAGGGTGCCGAGCATCTCGTCACCGACAGTCACCGGCAGCAGCAGGCACTCGCCCTCTTCGGTTTCGCGCAGTCGCAGGGGGCGCGGGTCGATCAGGCAGGCGTGGCAGTCGTGGTCGCGGCAGTACTCGGGGCGGCGTGCCGAGTGGGTGGCGAGTATCGGGATCTGGCGGTCGTCGATGGGGTCGTTGAGCGACAACCGGATGGGGCCGATCTCCAGCAACTGCTCGAGACGACGCAGCATGGGCGCGGCGCTGGAGCACAGGTCGTTGCCGCCGCCATAGAGCTGGCGGCTGCCGTCGTGCATGACCTGCATGGCCAGGTTGCTGCGCTCCAGCTCGGCCTTCTTGCGCGACACCCGCTCCTCCAGCTCGGCATAACTGGCGCCGAGCTCCTCGGCCATGGTGTCGAGGGTGCGGCCAAGCATCGCCAGCTCGTCGTGGCCCTGCAGGCGGGTGCGATGGCCGAAGTTGCGATGGGCGGCCTCCCGGGCCAGCACCATCAACTGGCGCAACGGGGTGACCAGGTTGTGGCGGATATCGTACAGGGCGATGGCCACGACCACGGCGGTCAGCCCCAGGAAAATGATCTGCAGCACACTGAGCAGGCGGATCTTCGATTCGCTGCTCTCCTCCAGCAGGGTCACCAGGCCATCGATCTCGCCCACCAGCCCCTCGAGGCGGGCACCGAGATCGCCGCTCTCGCCCCGAGGGCCGGCGGTAGTCGCCTCGATCCGGGGGGTGAGCTCCTGGTCCCAGCGCTCAAGCAGCCGCCGGTACTGGACCTGCAGGGCGTGATCGGCTGCCCCGGGCATGGCGCCGGTCAGCTGCGGGCTGGTCAGGCGTTCCCTGAAGCGCTGCGAGAGCGCACGCACCCGCTCGCGGTGCTCGGCCTCCGGCTGCTGCTGGTAGCGCTGCAGGGCAGCGACGATCTGGTAGGTGTTCATGCGCAGCGAGCCGGCCATGTTGATGGCGGCGGCGTCGCCGCGGCTGTTGCTGGCCACGGTCATGGTGACCACGATGCTGATCAGGGCCATGGCGCTGATCGCCAGCAGGGAGGCGATGATGCGGGCCACCAGGGAACGTTGCAGCAGTTTCATGGGTGAGGCGGGCCCTCCGGCATCGGGGCGGGCTGAAGGAGTCACAAGGCCATCATCATACCCTAGTAGGTAGGCCCTGCCCCCTCAAAGGTGTACCTCGCATGCCCTTTTGACCGGCGGGCCAAGGCTCACGAGAATTTTCCCATGCTTCCTTTCCCTTGTCTCGGAGTCCTGCCATCCCATGATGCCCCTCCGGGAAGACCCCGTCCGCGACACCGAAGGTGGTTACCGCTCGCTGGTGGTGGTGCTGCTCTCGCCGCTGGCCTTCGCCCTGGTCTTCGCCTGCTGGACGCTGTTCGCCGTGCTGGGCCTCGAGCTCAAGGCGGTGCTCGGCTTCGGCGAGCTCGCCTTCGCCGCCCTGCTGGCCGTGCCCATGCTGGTGGGCGGCCTGGCCAGCCTGCCCATGGCGGGCCTGGCGGTGAAGATCGGTGGGCGCCGGGTCATGCTCGGCTGCCTGCTGTTGATCTGCCCCTTCCTGTGGTGGATCAGCCAGGCGGGTCACTATCTGGAGTTCCTGCTGGCCGGGGCCGGCCTGGGGCTGGGGGCCGGGTCGCTGGCCGCCGGCCTGGTCTATGTGGCGACCCAGGGGCCCCGTCATCATGCCGGCCTGGCGCTGGGGCTCTACGGCGCCGGCATGCTCGGTGCCGGGCTGAGCTACCTGCTGCTGCCGCTGATCAGCCAGGCCTATGGCTGGCGCCTGGCGCCGCAGCTCTACCTGTTGCCGGTGCTGCTGGTGGCGGGCCTGCTGTGGCTGTTCGCCGACGACCAGGCCGATGCCTCTACCCGGGCGGTGGACGAGGTACTCGAGCTCGATGACGTGCCCCCACCGCCCGCCGGCTGGCGCCGGGCGCGGGAGCGCCTGGCTTGTTGGCAGCTGTGGCGGCTCGCCTTCGTCTACAGTTTCTTCTTCGGCGCCTTCGTGGCGCTGGCGCTGTGGTTGCCGGGCTACCTGGCGGCCCAGTACCGGCTGCCGCTCGGGAGTGCGGCGCTCTGGGCGCTGCCCTTCACCCTGGCGGTGGGCCTGGGACAGGTGATCGGTGGCGCACTGGCCGACTGGCGCGACTTCCGGGCCCTGCGCTGGTGGGTCAGCGCCTTCGTGCTGGCCTGTCTCTTCCTGCTCTCCTACCCCCCCTTCACCATGCAGATCGAGGGCGTCCACGGCGCAATCGCCCTGCGTTACGAAGCCCCGCTGTGGGGCTTCCTGTCGATGCTCACCGCCATGGGCATGGCCATGGGCATCGGCAAGGGTAGCCTGATGCGGTTGATCCACCGCGACCACGGCGACGACATGGCGCTGGTGGGCGGCCTGGCGCTGACCCTGGGGGGACTCTTCGCCGCGCTGTTGCCGATGATGTTCGTGCTCGGCAACGAGTGGGTCGGCATCCGCAGTGCCGGCTTCATGTTCCTCTACGGCTCGCTGGCGGTATGCATGCTGGTGATGCTCGCCGACCACGCCAGGGCGCCGCACTCGGCGGCCTGACGACCCTGTCATCATCGGCTTATCCCCTTGTTTCACGGCCTCTATCCCCTTGGGGGTAGAGGCGCGGTATATGGAGGTAACCGGGCAGTAATTCGCCGATCGATCCCCCAGAATCCTTGCCATGAACCTGCCTGGCGTGCGGCACGAGCTCCACGCGGCACGGCGGGCCGGGTGGCCGGAAGCGGTCACACATCTTTCGAGGAGCCTGGAGAGCGACCATGAGTCACTTCATTGATCGGCTGAACTTCTTCCGCAAGACTCGCGAGCCCTTCGCCAACGACCACGGCGAGCTGCGCGAGGAGTCCCGCGGCTGGGAGGACGGCTACCGGCAGCGCTGGCAGCACGACAAGGTCGTGCGCAGCACCCATGGCGTCAACTGCACCGGGTCGTGCAGCTGGAAGATCTACGTCAAGAACGGTCTTGTCACCTGGGAGACCCAGCAGACCGACTACCCGCGCACCCGGCCGGACCTGCCCAACCACGAGCCGCGGGGCTGCCCGCGCGGCGCCAGTTACTCCTGGTACCTGTACAGCGCCAACCGCCTCAAGTACCCGCTGATCCGCAAGCCCTTGCTCAAGCTGTGGCGCGAGGCCGTCGCCGAGAAGGGCGACCCCGTCGACGCCTGGGCCTCCATCGTCGAGGACCCGGCCCGGACCAAGCAGTACAAGCGGGCCCGCGGCATGGGCGGCTTCGTGCGCGCCGACTGGGATGAGCTCAACGAGCTGATCGCGGCGTCGAACGTCTACACCGCCAAGCAGTACGGCCCGGACCGGATCATCGGCTTCTCGCCGATTCCCGCCATGTCCATGGTCAGCTACGCCGCGGGCAGCCGCTACCTGTCTCTGATCGGCGGCGTCTGCATGAGCTTCTACGACTGGTACTGCGACCTGCCGCCGGCCTCGCCCATGACCTGGGGCGAGCAGACCGACGTGCCCGAGTCCGCCGACTGGTACAACTCCGGCTACATCATCGCCTGGGGGTCCAACGTGCCCCAGACCCGCACGCCGGATGCCCACTTCTTCACCGAGGTGCGCTACAAGGGCACCAAGACCGTCTCCATCACCCCGGACTACGCCGAGGTCTCCAAGCTCACCGACGAGTGGCTCTCCGCCAAGCAGGGCACCGACGCGGCGCTGGCCATGGCCATGGGCCACGTCATCCTCAAGGAGTTCCACCTCGAGCGGTCCAGTGCCTACTTCACCGACTATGTGCGGCGCTACAGCGACATGCCCTTCCTGGTCGAGCTCGAGGCCCGCGAGGATGGCAGCTACGCGCCGGGCCGCCAGATGCGCGCCAGCGACTTCGAGGCGAGCCTGGGCCAGGGCAACAACCCGGAGTGGAAGACCGTGGCCTGGGACGAGACCCGCGACCAGCTCGTCGTGCCGCGCGGTTCCATCGGCTTCCGCTGGGGCGAGACCGGCGATGAGGTGGGCAAGTGGAACCTCGAGTCGCTGGACGCCGAGGGTACCGAGATCAAGCCGCTGCTGACCCTGGCCGACCACCACGACGAGGTGGCGAGGGTCGCCTTCCCCTATTTCGGTGGCATCGAGCACGAGCACTTCGACCATGTGAAGAGCGGGGGGGCCAGCAACGAGCTGCTGTTCCACAGCCTGCCGGTCAAGCGTCTCAAGAAGGCCGACGGCAGCGAGGTGCTGACCACCACCGTCTTCGACCTGATGTGCGCCAACTACGGCATCGACCGCGGCTTCGGAGAGGACGACGGCGCCACCTCCTACGACCAGGTCAGGCCCTATACCCCGGCCTGGCAGGAGAGGATCACCGGCGTGCCGGCCGAGCAGGCCACCCGTATCGCCCGTGAGTTCGCCGACAACGCCGACAAGACCCGGGGTCGTTCCATGATCATCGTCGGTGCCGGCATGAACCACTGGTACCACATGGACATGAACTACCGCGGCCTGATCAACATGCTGGTCATGTGCGGCTGCATCGGCCAGAGCGGCGGCGGCTGGTCCCACTACGTGGGCCAGGAGAAGCTGCGCCCGCAGACCGGCTGGACCCCGCTGGCCTTCGGCCTCGACTGGCAGCGCCCGCCGCGGCACATGAACTCCACCTCCTTCTTCTACAACCACTCCTCCCAGTGGCGCTACGAGAAGCTCCAGATCAAGGAGATCCTCTCGCCGCTGGCCAGGGTCGAGGACTACCCCGGCAGCCTGATCGACTTCAACGTGCGCTCCGAGCGCATGGGCTGGCTGCCCTCGGCCCCGCAGCTGGGCGTCAACCCCCTGCGCCTGGCCAGGGACGCCAAGGCGGCCGGCCTGTCCACCGCCGACTACGCCGTGGAGCAGTTGAAGAGCGGCAAGCTCGCCTTCGCCGCGGAGGATCCGGACGCCCCCCGGAACTTCCCGCGCAACCTGTTCATCTGGCGTTCCAACCTGCTGGGCAGTTCCGGCAAGGGCCACGAGTACATGCTCAAGTACCTGCTGGGGACCCGCCACGGCATTCAGGGCAAGGACCTGGGCGAGGTCGGCGGCCAGAAGCCCGAAGAGGTCAAGTGGCATGACGAGGCGCCGGAAGGCAAGCTCGACCTGCTGGTGACCCTGGACTTCCGCATGTCCACCACCTGCCTCTACTCGGACATCGTGCTGCCCACGGCGACCTGGTACGAGAAGGACGACCTCAACACCTCCGACATGCACCCCTTCATCCACCCGCTGACCGCGGCGACGGACCCGGCCTGGGAGTCGCGCAGCGACTGGGACATCTACAAGGGCATTGCCAAGGCGTTCTCCAAGGCCTGCGTGGGGCACCTGGGCGAGGAGACCGACCTGGTCACCCTGCCGCATCAGCACGATTCCCCCGCCGAGCTGGCCCAGGTCGAGGTCAAGGACTGGAAGCGCGGCGAGTGCGAGCCGATCCCCGGCAAGACCATGCCGGCGCTGATCGAGGTCAAGCGCAACTACCCCGAGACCTATGAGCGCTTCACCTCCGTGGGCCCGCTGCTGGAGAGCATCGGCAACGGCGGCAAGGGCATCAGCTGGAACACCGAGAAGGAGGTGGACCTGCTCGGCAAGCTCAACCACCGCAAGCTGGACGGGCCGCACCAGGGTCGGCCGCGGATCGAGTCCGCCATCGACGCCGCCGAGATGATCCTGGCCCTGGCGCCGGAGACCAACGGCCAGGTGGCGGTGAAGGCCTGGGGCGCGCTGTCGAAGATCACCGGGCGCGACCACACCCACCTGGCGCATCCCAAGGAGGAGGAGAAGATCCGCTTCCGCGACATCGTCGCCCAGCCGCGCAAGATCATCTCCAGCCCGACCTGGTCCGGCCTCGAGGACGAGCATGTCTCCTACAACGCCGGCTACACCAACGTCCACGAGCTGATCCCGTGGCGCACCGTCAGCGGCCGCCAGCAGTTCTACCAGGATCACCCCTGGATGCGCGCCTTCGGCGAGAGCCTGCTGGTCTATCGTCCGCCCATCGATACCAAGGCGGCGATCAGCCTGGCCGAGACGAAGGGCAACGGCAACCCGGAGATCGCCCTGAACTGGATCACCCCGCACCAGAAGTGGGGCATCCACTCCACCTACAGCGACAACCTGCTGATGCAGACCCTGTCGCGGGGCGGCCCCATCGTCTGGATGTCCGAGGATGACGCCAGGGCCATCGGCGTCGAGGACAACGACTGGATCGAGCTCTACAACGCCAATGGCGCCATCGCCGCCCGGGCGGTGGTCAGCCAGCGGGTCAAGAACGGCATGGCGATGATGTACCACGCCCAGGAGCGGATCCTGAACATGCCGGGCTCCGAGATCACCGGCACCCGGGGGGGCATCCACAACTCGGTGACCCGCGTATGCCCCAAGCCGACCCACATGATCGGGGGCTATGCGCAGCTGTCCTACAGCTTCAACTACTACGGCACCGTCGGCTCCAACCGCGACGAATTCGTCATCGTACGCAAGATGAAGAAGATCGACTGGCTGGATGGCGAAGGCAATGACACCGTGCAGGAGGCCGTGAAATGAAGATTCGTTCCCAGGTAGGCATGGTCCTCAACCTCGACAAGTGCATCGGCTGCCACACCTGCTCGGTGACCTGCAAGAACGTCTGGACCAGCCGCGAGGGCGTGGAGTACGCCTGGTTCAACAACGTCGAGACCAAGCCCGGTATCGGCTATCCCAAGGAGTGGGAGAACCAGCACAAGTGGAAGGGGGGCTGGCTGCGTCGCAAGGACGGCCGCATCGAGCCGCGCATCGGCGGCAAGTGGCGGGTGCTGGCGAACATCTTCGCCAACCCCGACCTGCCGGAGATCGACGACTATTACGAGCCGTTCACCTTCGACTACCAGCATCTGCACACCGCCAGGCAGAGCGACCACCAGCCCACCGCGCGGCCGCGTTCGCTGATCTCCGGGGCGCGCATGAACAAGATCGAGTGGGGCCCGAACTGGGAGGAGATCCTGGGCACCGAGTTCGCCAAGCGGCGCAAGGACGCGAACTTCGAGCAGATCCAGGCCGACATCTACGGCCAGTTCGAGAACACCTTCATGATGTACCTGCCGCGGCTGTGCGAGCACTGCCTCAACCCGACCTGCGTGGCGAGCTGCCCGAGCGGGGCGATCTACAAGCGCGAGGAGGACGGCATCGTCCTGATCGACCAGGACAAGTGCCGCGGCTGGCGGATGTGTATCTCCGGCTGCCCCTACAAGAAGATCTACTACAACTGGAAGACCGGCAAGTCGGAGAAGTGCATCTTCTGCTACCCGCGCATCGAGGCCGGCCAGCCGACCGTCTGCTCCGAGACCTGCGTGGGCCGCATCCGCTACCTCGGCGTGCTGCTCTATGATGCCGACCGCATCGAGGAGGTGGCCAGCTCGGCGGACGAGCGCGACCTCTACCATCGCCAGTGCGAGATCTTCCTCGACCCCCACGACCCGGAAGTGATCGCCCAGGCCAGGAAGGACGGCATCACCGACAACGTGATCGCCGCCGCCCAGGCCTCGCCGGTCTACAAGCTGGCCATGGACTGGGGCCTGGCGCTGCCGCTGCACCCGGAGTACCGCACCCTGCCGATGGTCTGGTACGTGCCGCCGCTGTCGCCGATCCAGTCTGCCGCCGAGGCGGGCAAGGTCGAGTTCGACGGCGTGATGCCCAGGATCGAGTCGCTGCGCATCCCGGTGAAGTACCTGGCCAACCTGCTCACCGCCGGCGAGGAAGAGCCCGTGGTGCTGGCACTCAAGCGCCTGATGGCGATGCGTCTCTACATGCGCGGCAAGCATGTCGAAGGCCAGGCCGAGACCGAAGTGCTGGAGAGCGTCGGCCTGACCGAGGCCCAGGTGGAGGACATGTACCGCTACCTGGCCATCGCCAACTACGAGGACCGCTTCGTGATCCCCACCAGCCACCGCGAGATGGCCACCGAGGCCTTCCCGGAGCGCGGCGGGTGCGGCTTCAGCTTCGGCGACGGCTGCCACGGCGAGAGCGGCGACAGCCTGTTCGGTGGTCGCAAGACGACCACCACCCTGGTCAAGCCGGTGGAAACCTATGACCCGCAAGCCGAGGAGGTCCGTCATGGCTGAGGCCGCGATGCAATACCCCGCGACGGAGCCGGACATGCTGAGCCTGCGCGTGCTGGCCCGGTTGCTCGACTACCCCACCGAGGCGCTGCAGGCCGCGGCGCCGGAGATGATCGAGATCACCGATGCCGAGCTCCGGCTGCCGGCGACGCTGCGCACCGCCCTGATGGACTGGTGCCAGCGACTGCTGGATGCCGACCTGATGGACCTGCAGGCCGAGTACGTGGCGCTGTTCGATCGCGGGCGCAGCACCTCGCTGCTGCTCTTCGAACACGTCCACGGCGAGTCCCGCGACCGCGGCCAGGCCATGGTCGACCTGCTGGCCGAGTACAGCGCCGCGGGCTTCGAGCTCGACGCCCGTGAGCTGCCGGACTACCTGCCGCTGTTCCTGGAGTACCTCTCCACCCGACCGGAGGCCGACATCGGCCGCTGGCTGGGCGAGATCCGCCATATCCTGGCGCTGCTCGCCGCCCGGCTGGAGGAGCGCGACGCCGACCACGCCCTGGTGCCCCTGGCGCTGCTGGCGCTGATCGGCGCCGAGGCCGACGTCGACGCCCACCGCGAGCGGGTCGTCGAGGAGCCCCGCGACGACACCCCCGAGGCGCTGGACGAGGTCTGGGAGGAGGAGGCGGTGCGTTTCTCCGCCGAGTCCGACCAGGACTGCGCCCTGCAGTCCGCCGAGGGACGCCGACTCGCCGAGCGCAAGCGTGAGGTGCCCAGTGACCCCGTCCGTATCATGCCTGGCACCGGCCCGGCTGCCAGCTGAAGGAGAATCGCCATGTTTTCCGAATACCTGCAACACCTGATCTACGGCTACTATCCGTATCTGGCCGGTACGGTGTTCCTGGTCGGCAGCCTGCTGCGCTACGACCATGGCCAGTACACTTGGAAGACCGGCTCCAGCCAGATGCTCTCGTCGAAGCACATGCGCCTGGCCAGCAACCTCTTCCATATCGGCATCCTGGTGATCTTCTTCGGCCACCTGTTTGGCATGCTGACCCCCCACTGGGCCTATGCGCCCTTCCTGTCGGCGGGTGCCAAGCAGATGCTGGCCATCGTCATCGGTGGCATCGCCGGGGTGATGTGCCTGGTGGGCGGCGCCATGCTGCTCTACCGTCGCCTGACCAACCCGCGGGTCAAGGCCTCGTCGAGCATCATGGACAACGTCATCCTCGGGCTGATCGTCTTCCAGGCGGCGCTGGGCGTGATCAGCGTGTACTTCTCGCTGGGCCACCTGGACGGCGAGATGATGCTCACCCTGGCCGCCTGGGCCCAGGCCATCGTCTTCTTCGGCGGTGGTGCGGCGGACTACATGACCGAGGTCTCCTGGATCTACAAGCTCCACGTCTTTCTCGGGCTGACCATCATCCTGCTGTTCCCGTTCTCGCGCCTGGTGCATGTCTGGAGCGTGCCCTTCGGCTATGTGACGCGCCGTTATCAGTTGGTCCGCAAGCGGGGCTGAGACAGGCCTTGCCCACACCTCCGGCAGGGGCGCCGGGGGCAGGGCGAAGAGGAGGTCATTTGCCATGGATGGCAAATGTAGCGCCCAGGGAGGGGGCCACAGCGCCTCCTCGCAGCCCTGCCGCCGGAAAAGCCCCCTCCTACCAGACCGTTGAGAAGAGCTCCAAGGATTTAGCCATGCAAAAGATCGATATCGAGCAGATCCCGGGGGGCGCCAGCCCCCCGCCCATCCGGGTCGGCGAGGCCACCATCGAGGAGGCCGCCATCGCCCAGGAGATGCAGTACCACCCGGCCGACAGCGCCGGCAGTGCCCAGCTCAAGGCGGCCCGTGCGCTGGTGGTGCGCGAGCTGCTGCGCCAGCGCGCCGCGGCCCTGGGCCTGAGTGATGCGGCCAATGGCGAACTCGACGAGGCCGATGCCGCCATCGCCGAGTTGCTGGAGCAGGAGCTGGACGTGCCGGACCCCGCCGAGGCGGATTGCCGGCGCTTCCACGCCGCCCATCCCGAGCGCTTCAGCGAGCCCACCCGCCTGCGGGTACGCCACGTGCTGCTGGCCGCGGCCCCGGACGATGCCGAGGCCCGCGATGCCGGCTATCGCCTGGGCGAGACGCTGATCCGCGAGCTGCAGGCAGTGCCCGAGCGCTTCACCGAGTTCGCCCAGCGTCACTCCGCGTGCCCATCGAAGGAGCAGGGTGGCGAGCTGGGCTGGCTGGCCCCGGGACAGACCGTGGCCGAGCTCGACCGCGCCCTGCAGCACCTGCCCGAGGGGCTCCATGAACGGCCGCTGGCCTCGCGCTACGGTTGGCACCTGGTCAGCATCGACGAGCGCGTCGAGGGGCGCGAGCTGCCCTACGAGCGGGTCGCCGAGCACGTCCGTCACAGCCTGCGCGAACAGGCCACCCGCCGTGCCCTGCGCCACTACCTGCTGGCGCTGGAGACCGAGATCGGCGTCGAGGGGGTCACCCTGGACGACGATGCCGGCCGCTCATTGATGCAGTGACGGAGGATTCCCGATGGCCCATGTGCATGCCGATGCCCCCTTCGTGCCGCTGGGCATGGCGGTGCTGACCGTTTCCGATACCCGCGGCTTCGACGCGGACGGCAGCGGCGACCTGCTGAGCGCGCGCCTGACCGCGGCCGGCCACGGCTTGGTCGAACGGCGCATCGTGCCCGATGACCTCTACCGCATCCGCGCGGAGGTCTCCGCCTGGGTGGCACGCGACGACATCCAGGCGATCCTGGTCAACGGCGGCACCGGTTTCACGCCCCGCGATACCACGCCCGAGGCCCTGACGCCGCTATTCGACAAGGCCATCGACGGCTACGGCGAGCTGTTCCGCCAGCTCTCCCTCGAGACCATCGGCAGCTCGACGATCCAGTCCCGGGCCGTGGCCGGGGGGGCCAACCGCACCCTGATCTTCGCCATGCCGGGCTCGCCCAAGGCCTGCGCCACGGCCTGGGACGGCATCATCAAAGCCCAGCTCGACGCCCGCACCCGGCCGTGCAACTTCGTCGCCATGGTGCTGCCCGAGGCCGAGCCTTGCGCGAGCCGCCAGTCGGCCGGCCCGGCCGGAGCGACGACATGAACTGCGGCTGTGCGGAGGTCGTCACCCCGGGCCTGCTCGATCTCTTCGATGCGCGTGCCCGGATGATCGACGCGGCGGTGCCGGTGGCCGGCCGGGAGCGCCTGGCGCTGGGCGAGGCGGCCGGGCGGGTGCTGGCCGGGGACGCCCTGGGCGATCTCGACCTGCCGGGCGTCGACAACAGCGCCATGGACGGCTACGCCCTGCGCCTGGCCGATCTCGAGGACGCCAAGGCGAAGGGCCGTGGCCTGACGGTGGCACAGCGGGTGCCCGCCGGTGCCGGGGTGCTGCACCTGCCGCCGGGCGGCTGCGCGCGGATCTTCACCGGGGCGCCGGTGCCGCTGGGCGCCGATGCCGTGGTGCCCCAGGAGCGCACCCGAATCGATGCCCAAGGGCTCGTGCATGTCGAGGGGGAGGTGTCGGCCGCTGCCAATATCCGCCGCCGTGGCGAGGAGGCCCGTGCCGGCGAGCGGGTGCTGGTCGCCGGCACGCGCCTGACCCCGGCGGCCATCGCCCTGCTGGCCAGCCACGGCATCGCCGAGGTGGTGGTGCGCCCGCGCCTGACGGTGGCGCTGATCTCCACCGGCGACGAGCTGATCGAACCGGGTTCGCCCCGGGTGCCGGGGCAGGTCTACAACAGCAACGCCGCCATGCTGCGTGCCCTGCTGGCGCAGCAGCAGTGCCGGGTACTCGACCTGGGCATCGTCGACGACACGGCCTCGGCCGTGCAGGAGGCGTTGATCGTCGCGCGGGACAGCGCCGACCTGGTGATCTGCACCGGCGGGGTCTCGGTGGGGGAAGAGGACCATGTGCGCCCGGTGGTCGAGCGCCTGGGTGGCATCGCCTTCCATGGCGTGGCCATCAAGCCCGGCAAGCCTTTCGTCTTCGGCTGGCTCGGCGCCGGTGCCGCGAGTGGCACGCCGCTGATCGGCCTGCCCGGCAACCCGGTGGCCTCGCTGGTCGGCTGGCAGTTGCTGGCCCTGCCCTTCGTGCACGGTCGCCAGGGCCGTACCCCGGCACCGCTGCAGCACTACCCGGTGGCGGCCGGTTTCTCGCGGCGCGGCCCGCGCGGACGCCGCGAACTGTTGCGGGTGGTGCTGGACTGGACCGGCGGCGCCCCCGTCGCGACCCTCGCGGGAGGCCAGGGCTCCCATATGCTCGGCGCCGCCAGCCAGGCCCACGGCTACCTGATGATCGATGCCGATACCCACGCGGAGGAAGGGAATGCCCATGGATTCTGTCCCGTCGCCCAGTTCCTCGACTGAGCTGCTGTTCCGGCCCCGGCAGCTGCGCGACCTGGTGCGCGGGGTGCCCTGGCTCTCCGCCCTCGACGACGACGAGGTCGACGCCCTGCTGGAAGACACCGAGGTGCGCACCCTCAAGACCCGCGAGTGGCTGTTCCGCCAGGACGCCCCGGCGCACTGGCTCTACATCGTCATCAGCGGGGTGGTCAGGCTGGTGCGCGACACCATCGACGGCCGCCAGGCGACCATCCGCTGCGTGGAGCGTGGCGGGCCCCTGGGCCAGCTGAGCATGGTGTCCAGCGAGGGCGTCTACCTCTATTCCACCGAGGCACTGCGCCGCACCCACGTGCTGGCGATTCCCGCCCCCCGCTGCCGTGCGCTCATGGACAACCATCCGGCCTGCCGGGTGGTGTTCATGAGCCGCCTGGCCCTGGAGCTCACCGAACGCCTGGAGGACATGGCGTTGCTGACCCAGGCCGATGCCATGGCGCGGCTGGTCAGCTACATCCTGCGCCAGTTGCCCGGCAGCCGCGCCAAGGGACCGCGGGTGGTGCGGTTGACCATTCCCAAGCGCTGGCTGGCCGCCCAGCTGGCCATGACCCCGGAGACCCTGTCGCGCCTGCTCGGCAAGCTGCGCGACAGCGGTGCCATCAACATCGACCGTCAGCGGCTGGTGGTGCTCGACGAGCAGAAACTGCGCGACACCCTGCTGGCCGACGACTGAACCCCGCAACGAGGGAGGCGAGATGTCCCGCAAAGCGAACCGGCCACGCACCCTGGTCTATGCCTGCTCCGGCTGTTCCGACGTGGCCCAGCTGGCCAACGAAGTGGCCCTGCACCTCGACCACGGCGGCGTGGCGGAGATGTCCTGCATCGCCGGGGTGGGCGGCGGCGTGCCCGCCCTGGTGCGCGTGGCCCGCTCCGGCCGGCCCATCGTGGCCATCGACGGCTGCCAGCTGCATTGCGCCAGCCACTGCCTGGCCAGCGCCGGGGTGACGCCCACCGAGCACGTCAGGCTCTATGAGCAGGGCCTGCGCAAGCGCAAGGGCCGGCTCTACGACGAGGCCACCATCGCCTCGGTCACCCAGGGCGTCGGCGAGCTGATTGCCCGGCTGCCCATGGACGGGCCGGCGGCGGAGCGCCCCTCCTGACGTCTCAGGTCGGCGGCTTCGGCCGCGCCATCCGCTCCCCCTGCGATGCCTGCAACCGCGTGCGGGTCACCGCCGAGGGTCGGCGGTTCGAGTCCGCCTAGCGGCACCATGCGGACTCAGGGGAGAGATCAACGTTTACCGCGAAACAACTCGCGCCAGAAGTCGAAGGCGGCCAGCAGCACGCAGAGGACGGTGAAGATGATCAGGTCGATATGCGGCACGAACAGCGGCACCGTGATGAGGAAGGCGATCAGCCCCAGCAACGCCGCGATGGCCAGAACCTTGTCGGTCATTCTTCCCCCTCCCCCGAGAGCGTGCGCACCAGCCACCGCGCGGTTCTGAGCAGCCGGGCGTCCTGTCCGTGCCGGCCGACCAGTTGCACCCCCAGCGGCATCCCGTTCGCCCCCGTCATCAGCGGAAGACTGATGGCCGGCAGTCCGCAGAAGGTCCAGAGGCTGCAGAATATTGCATCGCCGGTGCTCTCCAGCCCCGCCGGCGCTTCGCCCGGCGCTGCCGGCGTGACGATGGCGTCGAAGCGGTCGAAGATGGGGCCGAGCGAGTCGTGCAACACCTGGCGCATATCGCGTGCCGCCAGGTAGTCAGGCGCCCTCATCGACCGCCCGTCGGCGATCAATTCGCGGAACGTCTCGCTGGTCTCCTGTGGTGCGCGGTCGACATAGTGGCCGAGATTGCGCGCCATCTCGGCCGCCATCACGCCGCCGAGCCAGCCCGCGCCGCGGGCGAAGACCTCGGGCAACTCGACCTCGTCGGCCTGCTCGCCCAGCGCCTCGCCAAGCTCGCCAAAAGCATCCCGTGTCGAAGCATCCGCACGCTCCCAGAAGGGTGTCTTGACGAAAGCCAGCGCCGGCGTCACCGGCGGCTCGGCCAGCGCGGTGGCGGTGAGCGGCCCCGGGCTTTCCCGCGCGTCCGCATCCTGCCCGTCCGGCCCCATCAACAGTTCGGCCAGCGCCGCATCCTCGATCGTGCGCGCGAAGACGCCGAGCTGGTCGAGGCTCGGCGCCAGGGTCAGCACACCGCTGCGCGGGATGGCGCCGAAGGAAGGCTTGTACCCGACCACACCACAGAACGCGGCCGGTCGGATCACCGAACCATTGGTCTGACTGCCGAGCGCCAGCGGCACCATGCCGGCCGCCACGGCGGCCGCCGAGCCGCTCGACGAACCGCCGGGCGTCCGTCCCGGGTCGTGCGGGTTGCGCGTCTTGCCCGGCTGGTAATAGGCAAACTCGGTGGTCACCGTCTTGCCGAGGATCACCGCCCCGGCGGCCCTCAACCGCCGGGTCACCGTGGCGTCCACGGAGGGCCGCTTGCCGGCGTCGATGGCGGTACCGTTCGCTGTCGGCATGCCCTTGACGTCGATGATATCCTTGAGCCCCACGGGCACCCCGTTCAGGGGCCCGAGCGGCAGCCCGCGCCGGCGGCGCCGGTCGCGCTCCTCGGCCTCGGCCATCGCCTTGTCGCGGTCGATGAATTCCCAGGCCTGGATCCGTTCCTCCTCCGCCGCGATGCGCTCCAGGCAAGCCGCCACCAGCTCACTCGAAGTCAAGCCCCCCTCGGCGATGCGCCGGGCCGCCTCACACGCCGTCAGCGCGGCAAGCTCCTGCGTTGAATTTTTCTTAACGCCCATAGATCAACTCCGGCAGCCAGAACACGATTTGCGGCAGGTTGTACAGCACGATCATGGCCAGGAACACCATGGCCAGGAAGGGCATGCAACCGCGGAAGATCTCGACGAGTTGTACGTGGGGCGGTGCGATCCCCTTGAGGTAATAGGCCGACATCGCCATGGGTGGCGTCAGGAACGAGGTCTGCAGGTTGAGCGCCACCAGGATGCCGAAGAACAGCGGGTCGACGCCGAAGTGCGGCAGCAACGGCAGGAAGATCGGCACGAAGATGATGATGATCTCCGACCACTCCAACGGCCAGCCCAGCAGGAAGATGATGAACTGCGCCAGGATCAGGAAGGTGAGCGGGGTGATGTCGAGTCCGGTGACGAATTCGGTGATCAGTTGCTCGCCTCCCAGGTAGGAGAACACCGAGGAGAAGGTCCAGGAACCGACGAACAACCAGCACACCATGGCCGTGGTCTTCATGGTCAGGTAGACCGCCTCGCGCAGGCGCTGCCAGGTCAGTGCACGATAGGCCACCGCCAGCATCAGCCCGCCGAGCGCACCCGCCGAGGCCGCCTCGGTGGGCGTCGCCAATCCGAACAGGATCGACCCCAGCACCGCCATGATCAGCACCGCCAGCGGCACGAAGGAGGTGAAGATCATCACCACCAACTTCAGCGTGGGGATGTCGCCGGTCTCTTCTTCCGTCGGCTTGGGTGCCACTGAGGGCTGCAGCACCGAGCGTCCGATGATGTAGAGCAGGTAGAGCCCGGCGAGCAGGAAGCCGGGAAGCAGCGCCCCGGCGTAGAGCCGCACGATCGATTCCCCCGACGCCGCCGCATAGACGATCAGCATGATCGAGGGCGGGATCAGGATGCCGAGCGTGCCGCCGGCGCAGATCACGCCCGAGGCGAAACCGGTGTTGTAGCGCGCCTTGAGCATGGCCGGAAAGGCCAGCAGGCCCATCAGCGTCACCACCGCACCCACGATGCCGGTAGCCGTGGCGAACAGCGCACAGGTGATCAGTGCCGCCACCGCCATGGCGCCGGGCAATCGCTTGGCGGCAATGTAGAGCGTCGAGAACAGCCGGTCGACGATGTTGGCACGCTCGACGATGTAGCCCATGAACAGGAACAGGGGCACCGCGGTCAGCACCTCGTTCGCCATCACCGAGTAGGTCTGGTTGACGAACAGATCGAAGATCCGGTTGTTGAAGAACCCGCCGACCCAGGTCTCGGCTAGTTCCCAGTTACCGGCACCAGCCTCTAGCGCGCGGTCGTGGTCGCGCCACATGCGGCCCGGATTGAAATAGGCGTAGTAGCCAAAGATGATGCCCAGCGCCATCAGGGTGAAGGCGATCGGGAAGCCGAGAAAGATGATGAGGATGAAGATCCCCAGCATCATGATGGCGATCTGCGGATCGGTCATGTGTCGTCTCTCCCGTGTGCGAACTTCTCGGCCTTGTCGATCTCTCCGGCAGCCGCCTGCTTGATCAGTTTGTCCTCGAGTTCCTCGACATCCTCCACGCTGGGCGGCCATTCATTGGTGCGGATACAGAGGATGCAGCGGCAGACCTGGGCGATGCCCTGGATGAACAGCAGGATCCCGGCCACCATGAGCATGGTCTTGAAATGGAATACCGGCACGCCCGCCGGTGAGAAAGTGCTCACTTCCATATAGCGCCAGGAGCGCTCGGCATACTTCCAGCCGGCGACCACCAGCGCGGTGATACCGGGGTAGAAGAAGATGAAATAAAGCACCAACTCGACCTTGGCCTGGGTGCGCGGTTGCCACAGCCGATAGAGGAAGTCGCCACGCACATGGGCGTTGCGCGCCAGCGTATAGGCGCCCCCCACCATGAACAGCGTGCCGTAGAGGATATAGGACATGTCGAAGGCCCAGGCGGTGGGCGCATTGAAGACGTAGCGCGACACCACCTCATAGCCCATGCCGAATGCCATCAGCAGGATCAGCCAGGCAAAGGCTCGGCCGAACCAACCCGTGAGGCGATCGATGAAACGAATGACGTTGATCATGATACGCGAGCACCTGCCGGATCGGGTCGCGCGGCGATCAGGCGACCGTCGCACGGGGGATGGAGAAACCTGATGTATGCCGCGTCATCCCGCCCTTCCCCGGCGCAGGGCCGAGGAAGGGTGCAGGCGACGCCATCAGAGCTTCAGCTTGCCCGGGAAGTAGTGCTCGTAGGCTAGCTCAAGATCGGTCGCGTTCATCAACTCATAGAAGACAACGCGTTCGACCCACTCGCGCTGGCTCTCCATGCAGCGCTTCATGAAGTCGTCCTCTTCCAGTTGAGGAATCAGCTTGTCCCAAGCCTGTAGCTCGGCGTCGAGAATCTCCTGCGAGGTGCGGTGTACGGTGACGCCGTGCTCCTCCTGCAGCGCCTGCAGGTCCTTGGAGTACTGATCGAGCGCCAACGCCGTGTTCGAGGTCGATGCGGCCTCGACGCCATACTGCAGGATCGCCTGCAGGTCCTCGTCGAGGTCGTCGAAGAAGTCCCGGTTGAACAGGAACTCGAACGACTCGCTGGCCTGGTGATACGAGGAAAGGATGTAATTCTTGGCCACGTCCTGGGCACCGAAGCGCAGGTCGGAGGACGGGTTGTTGAACTCGAAGGCATCGATGACGCCGCGCTCCATCGCCGGCACGATTTCACCACCCGGGAGTTGGGTGACGCTCATGCCGAGCTCCTGCATGAGGTCGGCGGCAAGCCCCACGGTGCGGTACTTGAGGCCCCGGACCTCCTCGACCGTAGTCACCGGCTCCTTGAACCAGCCGAAGGGCTGGGCCGGCATCGGGAAGCCGTAGAAGCCATAGACGTCGAGCCCCAGGATGTCCTGGGTCAGTTCGCGGTAGAGTTCCTTGCCACCGCCCTGGTAGAACCAGGCCAGCATGGTGGTCGCGTTGCCGCCCCAGACCGGACCGGTGCCGAACAGCGACGCGGCCTTGTGCTTGCCATACCAGTAGACCGGCACGGTGTGGGCGGCGTCGAGGATGCCGTCATGCACGGCATCGAGTACCTGGAAAGCACCGACCACCGCGCCCGCGGGCAGCAGGTCGATCCGTAGCCGGCCACCGGACATGCGGTGGACGCGATCGACATACTCGCGAGCGAAGTCCATCCAGATGTCGCCCGAGGGCCACGAGGTCTGCATTCTGATGACGATCGGGCTCTGCGCCAGCACCGCTGGGGCGCCGATGGTACTGGCTGCCACCCCGCCGGTGGCCAGCAGGCCGCCCTTGAGGAACTGGCGGCGCGAGGTCGGCTTCGTGTCTATGCTGGCGGCTGTTGCATTTTTCATTGTCGTGTTCTCCCATTGCACGCAACGTCGTTATCGTTCGCGGTCCGATCGCCGCGAGGCCGGCGGGCCACTTACGTCCCTGCAATGCCTCGAAGTATAGTCAAGAACATCGTAATAAAAAGTTCCCCCTCCCTCTCGCCACGACCGGGTCAGCCCCGCCTTTCCCCCGGCAGGTAATGACTACATGTCGTATGCCGGGGTGGTGCCCGTTGCCGTTTTGTCTCCGGTGCATCGCACCCGCCTTGGTCGCCATCTCGCGACGGCGCCGCACCGTGGGTTGGCAACTCTGCTAATGTGATTCGATCGGGCAACGTAAGGAGAGTCGACATGCCCAGCCAACCCACCGGGAGCCCGGAAAGCGCGGCGCCCGACCCATATCGCTGGCTCGAGGAGGTCGAAGGCGAGCGGGCACTGGAATGGGTGCAAACGCACAATGCGGTGGCCCGGGCCCGCCTGGAGGCCGATCCCGGCTTCGCTGCCCTGCAGGCCGACCTGCTGGCGATCCTCGAGGCCGACGACCGCATCCCCTTCGTGGTCAAGCGTGGCGCGCACTACTACAACTTCTGGCAGGATGGGGCGCATCCGCGGGGGCTGTGGCGGCGCACCACGCCGGCGGAGTACCGCCAGCCCCGTCCGGCCTGGGAGGTGCTGATCGACCTCGATGCCCTCAACGCCGCCGAGGGCGAGAACTGGGTCTGGCATGGCGCCCATTGCCTCAAGCCACGCCATCCGGACGCGCCGTGGCGACACTGCCTGATCTCGCTGTCGCGGGGTGGCGCCGACGCCGACGTGACCCGCGAGTTCGATCTCGTCGAGCAGCGCTGGGTCGGCGACGGGTTCTTCCGTGACGAGGCCAAGGGTGGCCTCGCCTGGATCGACCACGACAGCGTCTACGTCTATACCGACTTCGGCGAGGGATCGCTGACCGCCTCGGGCTACCCCCGCATCGTCAAGGCGTGGCGGCGCGGCACCCCGCTTGCCGAGGCCACCACCGTCTTCGAGGGCGACGCCGATGACATGGTGGTGGGCGCCATGCGCGACCACACCCGCGGGTACGAGCGTGATTTCGTCAGCCGTGCCCGAGCCTTCTACGATAACGAACTCTACCTGCGCGAGGCCGACGGTACCCTGCATCGGGTCGAGGTGCCGAACTCGGCCCGCAAGCAGGTGCACCGGCGCTGGCTGACCCTGGAGCTGCGCGAGCCCTGGACGCTCGACGGCACGACCCACCCGGCGGGGGCGCTGCTGGCCACCGACCTGGAGGCCTTTATGGCGGGGGCCCGGGGCCTGCAGGTGCTGTTTACGCCGACCGAGCGGACCTCCCTGGCGGATGCCACCTGGACCCGGCACTACCTCGTGCTCAATGTCCTCGACGACGTCAGGAACCGGCTCTACGTGCTCACGCCCGGCGACGGCGAGTGGCCGTGCGAGCCGCTGGCCGGGGCGCCCGAACTCGGCACGGTGAGCCTCTCGGCGGTGGACGACGAGGAGTCCGACGAGCTGTTCATGGTGGTCACCGACTACCTCACGCCGACCACGCTCTACCACGGTCGGGTCGGCGAGGTGCCGCAGCCACTCAAGCAGGCGCCGGCGCTGTTCGATGCCTCGGGGCTCGCCGTCAGCCAGCATTTCGCCACCAGCCGGGACGGTACCCGGGTGCCCTACTTCCTGGTGGGCAGGGAGGGTATCGAGGCCAACGGCACCAACCCGACCCTGCTCTACGGCTACGGTGGCTTCGAGGTGTCGCTGCTGCCGTCCTACAGCCCCGGCGTCGGCCGCGGCTGGCTCTCCCGGGGCGGCGTCTATGTTGTCGCCAATATCCGCGGTGGCGGCGAGTACGGGCCGCGCTGGCACCAGGCCGCGCTGCGGGAGAAGCGCCATCGGGCCCATGAGGACTTCGCCGCGGTGGCCGAAGACCTGATCGCCCGCGGCATCACCTCACCGCGGCACCTGGGCATCCAGGGTGGCTCCAACGGTGGCCTGCTGGTGGGCAACATGCTGGTGAAGTATCCACGGCTGTTCGGCGCCGTGGTCTGCCAGGTGCCGCTGCTCGACATGCGCCGCTACCACGAGCTGCTCGCCGGCGCCTCCTGGATGGCCGAGTACGGCGATCCCGATGGCGACGACTGGGCCTTCCTGCGCGACTATTCGCCCTACCACAACCTCGACGCCACGGCGGACTACCCGCCGCTGCTGCTGATGACCAGCACCCGCGACGACCGGGTCCACCCCGGCCACGCCCGCAAGATGACGGCGCGCATGCGCGAACAGGGGCACCCGGTGCTCTACTACGAGAACATCGAGGGCGGCCACGGCGGCGCGGCCGACAACCGCCAGCGGGCCCACATGCAGGCGCTGGCCTTCACCTTCCTCGTGCAGACGCTGTTCGGCGGCTAGCTTCTGATCCCGATCCGCCGCCCGGCGAGCTCCGGCCAGTCATCCCGGTCGGCGCGGGGTAGGGCGGCGATGGCCTCGGCCACCGGGGCGGGGAAGGCGGCGGGGCGGCCGCTCTCCTGGCTCATGCCCATCAGCATCTGCTCGCTGGTGGCCAGAAGGCCTCCCTGTGCATCGCGCATGTCAAAGTAGACGTGCAACCGCTTGGCATCATGGTCGAGCAGGATGACATCCACCGCCAGCGGCTGGCCCTCATGGGCCTCGCGGCGGTAGCAGAGGTGGGTCTCCAGGGTGTAGAGCGTATAGCCGTGGCGGGCCCGGCCCCCGACATCCAGGCCGATGCGGTCCATCAGCGCCTCCACCGCCAGGGAGAAGACCCGGGCGTATTCGGCATCGTTCATGTGTCCGTTGTAGTCGACCCACTCCGGGGCCACACGGGTTTCAAGCAGAGGCATGCGGCGTCTCCTCCCCGGTCTTGCCAGCCAGGCCCGAGTATCCCTGTGCCGGGTTGTCGGCTGCAAGGTTGCACGGGGAGGCGTTGGCATTCTTGTCTATGGTGTGGGAGAAACGGTCACAAGGGCTGCGCCTTCCCACGCTGCCCGCGCGAGGTGCCGCGGCTGATCGCCCGCGATGACGGCAGCGAGGTGGCCAGTCACGCCGTAGAGGAGGAGGGACGAATCGAGTGATCCGTTCATGATGCTGGAATGGCTCTCACCGCTGTCGGCTAGCCTGAACCTGGGCTTGGTGCTGCTCTCGGCGCTGACCTCGGGGCTCTCCGCCGCGGCCGGCATCGGCGGTGGCACCCTGCTGATCATGGTGATGGCCCAGGTGATGCCGGCCACCGCCCTGATCCCGGTGCAGGGCTTAGGAGGACCAAAACCATATTGTTCATGCTGTATATGCTTGTGGCTGGGGAGGTTCAGGTATATCTAGGCTTGGGAGCTACAGGTACGTGTATGGTTCGGGATGATCGGATCGCCTGCGACCGCCAGCAGGATCAAAAACACGTCAAGCATGGACTGAGTCCCCCCTTTCCTCTACAGCTGTGGCGAATCATGCCATGAACCCCTCAACAACTGGAATCCGTGAGCCATGGAACAAAGGCAAACAGGTCGGTTGGAAAGTACCAGTTCGACTTAAAGTCATTTGATCCATACGTGTTCGGCAAAATTTTCCGGGAAGACACACGATCTATCGCAATTTAATCTAGCGATAGATAGCAAGCTGCGGGCCTGTGATCTGGCCACTCTGCATTTTCGTGATAAAGCTCGTGGTGAGTGAGTATCGCCAAGAGCCATTGTCATGTAGCAGAAGGCACAGCGGTCAGTGCAGTTTAAGACCGCCGATCGTTCAGGAGCATGTGGAGCTTCCCCAATGCTCGAGGAGCATATCGATAAACAGCTGGGCTGTGCTGGAAATACTGTGCGAATTACTTCTCACCAGACCGATGGTGCGCTGAATGTGTGGTTCAGGCAGCTCACGTGAACACAGGATGTCATGGTCGGGGCCAGGCATTGTCATTTTGGGCAGGATCGCCACTCCGAGACCAGATTCGACAAGGCCAAGGGAGGTGGAAAGGTGCTGGACTTCGTAGAAACTATTCAACCGGATGCCCTCAGCCGAGAGGGTATTGTCCAGCAGCATCCGGTTGCCACTGTCTCGGCTCACGGTGATCAACCTGACCTGTTCGAGATCCGACCACTCGATGCGACCTTTATCCGCCAGAGGGTGGTCGGAACGTAGTGCCAGGACAAAGGGATCTCGTAATAGTGGTGTGAAGGAGACTTCAGGACTCTGGGCGCTGAACATATTGATACCGAAGTCGGCCTCGCCGCTGATCACCTTTTCCAGACCTTCCTTGGCACTGACATCGAGGATCCTGATGCGGATCCTCGGCCATGCCTCGCTGAAGCCACGGATCACACTAGGCAAGAAATAGAACGCCGCAGTGGGAATGCAGGCGATGGTGACCGTCCCCTTCTGATGTGTGGCCAGCTCACGGATGCCCAGGATCGATGATTCGTACTCCTCGATCATGCGTCTCGCGCGGGGAAGGAAGTCCGTGCCGATGGGGGTCAGCCGCGTCCGCCGGGTGGTGCGTTCCAGCAGCTCGATCTCTAGGAGTTCCTCGAGCTTCTGAATGCGGCGAGAAAGCGCTGGCTGAGAGAGGTGCAGACGTTGCGCGGCCTCGTGGAAGGAACCCAGCTCTGCGACCTGAATAAAGGCTTGCAGATCAAGAAATTCTAGCCGATGTTGCATATCCTCACTCTTGCATGGAGTAGTGACGATTAATAATTATAGCACATTAATGCGATTATGACATTGATAGAGATCTTTATTTGCATTTGAAGCATCAAATGCCCCCTGACATGCTCATATCACAACTTTGAAACGCGATATGGCATGACGATGATGAACAGCATTCCCTGCATGATCATGCGCGGCGGCACCTCCCGAGGCCCCGTCCTGCGCATGAGAGACCTTCCCGACAGCCAGGAAGCGCAAGCCGAGATCCTGCTTAATCTCATGGGATCGGGCCACGCTCTCCAGATAGATGGCATCGGGGGAGGGGATCCGCTGACTAGCAAGGTAGCCATCGTGGAGCACTCCTCCCATCCCGAGGCGGATGTCGACTACCTGTTCGCGCAGGTCGATGTGCTCAACCGGCGCGTCGACTTCAATCCGAATTGCGGCAACATGCTGTCGGCCGTGGGGCCTTATGCCATCGAGACGGGGCTGGTGGAGCCTCAGGAAGGGACCACCGTCGTGCGTGTTCGCAACCTCAATACTCAGCGCCTGATCGAATGTCGCGTGCCGACGCCAGGGCGCCAAGTTTCCTACGAGGGCGATACGACCATCAGCGGCGTCCCGGGGCGTGCCGCCGGCATTCAGCTCAGCTTCCTGGATATCATTGGCACCAAGACGGGCGCGCTGCTGCCGACCGGGAACGCCATCGACACGATCGATGGTATCGAGGTCACCTGCCTCGATGCCGCCACTCCCATCATGATGGTCAACGCGGCCGATCTGGGCCTCAGCGGCCGGGAGTCCGCGGCGGAGTTAGACGCTCATCCCGCCATGCTCGAGCGGCTGGAGCTGATTCGTCGCCAGGCCGGACTACGAATGGGGCTGGGGGATGTTAGCCAGAGTGTCTTGCCCAAGCCCGTATTGGTGTCAGCACCGTCCGACAACACCAGCACGCTGTGCACCCGCTACTTCGTGCCTCACCGCTGTCATAAGGCTATTGCCGTTACGGGCGCCATCGCGGTGGCCACGGCCGTCAGTGTTCCTGGCACCGTGGCAAACCGAATCGCGCTTGAGGCAGGAAAATTGGAGGCCGATGGTCAGCTGTCGCAGGTAAGGCTGGAACACCCCTCTGGATTCATCGAACTGGACGTCGAGCACCGCAATGGAAATCCCGTCGACATCGCCCGCGTTTCCCTCATCCGCACCGCCAGGAAGATCATGAGTGGGACCATCTTCTACTCGCTTCCTGCCACGCCCAGTCGAAATACGCTGACTTCAAAGGCCAGCTGAGTCCTCGTATCGACAGGGCCCTCATCAACCACCATGACAACGACAACACGCCAGGAGAAATACCATGATGATCAACAAGATTGCGACTTCTAACCCCACGCTCGGACGGCTTAAGAAAGCCGCACTGCTTGGGCTTGCGATCTCCGGGCTGAGCCTGACGGCCGCCGCTCAGGCTCAGGACGCCGAAGTGCCCGGTAATATCAAGTGGACCATTCCATTTGGCGTTGGCGGTGGTACGGATGTCTGGGCGCGCTTCTTCTCCCCCTGGCTTAGCGAGTCCCTGCCGGGAGAGCCGACCATCATGATCGATAACGTGCCCGGTGGCGGCTCCATCAATGGTGCCAATCTGTTCGCCGTGCGTGCCAAGTCGGATGGTAGCGACTGGTTAGGGACCTCGGCCTCGACCCAGTATCCGGCCATGCTCGACGATCCCCGCGTCCGCTACGACTACAGCGATTGGACTCCCATCCTGGCCACGCCGACGGGTGGGGTGGTCTATGCCCAACCCAGCCTCGGTGAGACGGCCGATACCGCGCTGGACGCCCTGCTGGAACAGCCGGTCAAATTGGCAGCTCAGAACCCCACCGGCGTCGAGTTGCCGGTGTTGATCGCCCTGGACATGCTGGGGGCCGATGTCCAGGCGGTGTTCGGCATGCGCAGCCGCGGTGAGGGCCGTCTGGCATTCGAGCGTGGTGAAGCCGATATCGACTTCCAGACCACCTCCGCCTATCTGAGCAACGTAGAGCCGCTGGTGGAGGCCGGCAAGGCGGTGCCGCTGTTCACGCTCGGGGTGCTGAACGACGAAGGAAAGATCGTCCGCGACCCGGCTTTCCCTGATCTGCCTACCTTCAACGAGGTCTACCAGACCCGGCATGGCGAGGCACCGTCGGGCAACGCCTACGAGGCGTTTCGCAAGTTCTTTGCTTCCGGCTATGCCCTGCAGAAGCTGATCATGGTGCCCAAGGACACCCCGCAGGCCCTGATCGACACCTATCGTCAGGCGGCTCGCGACTTCGTGAACACCGCAGCGTTCAAGGAGGCGGCCGCTGCCCAGCTGGGGCCATACACGCCGGTTATCGGCGACACCGTCCAGCGCCACCTTGATGATGCCATGTCCATCGATGACGCCACTCGTGACTGGCTGGCCGACTGGCTGCAGTCGGAGCACGGGGCCAAGATCTAACGCGCAGCGGGATGTGCCGGCCCCTTGGGGCCGGCAGCCCCGGCTCCTCCCGATCACACAATATAAGAGCCATACGCCATGCTCGATATCCTTCTCTCCAGCCTGGGGCAACTTTTCACCCTGTCCCATCTGCTCTTCATGGTCCTGGGTGTGCTGGTCGGTCTGGTCGTCGGCATCATTCCCGGCCTCGGTGGTATCGCCGGCATGTCGCTGCTGCTGCCCTTCCTCTACGGCATGGAGCCGACGGTGGCCCTAGGCATGCTGATGGGACTAGTCGCCGTGATTCCCACCGGTGATACCTTCGCCTCCGTGCTGTTGGGTATTCCCGGCTCCAGTGCTTCCCAGGCCACCGTCATCGATGGCTTCTCGCTGGCCAAGCGGGGCCAGGCGGCACGTGCGCTGTCCAGCGCCTTCCTGTCCTCGATGATCGGGGGCCTGATCGGCGCCGTCGTGCTGACGGGGTTCATCCTGATCGCTCGGCCGCTGGTGCTGTCGTTCTCTTCCTCCGAGCTATTCATGCTGACCCTGCTCGGCCTGTCGATGGTGGCCGTGCTCTCCGGGCGCGACCTCTTCAAGGGACTGGCCGCCTGTGGCCTGGGCCTGCTGGTGGGTGCCATCGGCATGGCGCCGGCGACCGGCGAGTTCCGCATGAACTTGGGGCTCGACTATCTCTACGATGGCCTGCCGTTGGTAGTGGTGGGTCTAGGGATCTTCGCACTCCCGGAGATTATCGACCTGCTGGTCAAGCGGGGGGCCATCGCCGAAGAGCCCTGCAAGCTCGGTGAGGGCTGGCGGCAAGGCATACGAGATGTTGGCCAGCAGCGCGGACTTGTCGCGCGCTGTGCCGCCATCGGTAGCCTGATTGGTACCATTCCCGGCCTGGCCGGCTCGGTGGTCGACTGGCTCACTTATGGCCACGCGGTGCAAAGTGCCAAGGACAAGTCCGAATTTGGCAAGGGGGATATCCGCGGGGTGATCGCTCCCGAATCCGCCAACAATGCCTGCGCCTGCGGCGCCATGGTACCGACCCTGCTGTTCGGCGTGCCCGGCTCGGGCACGGCCGCGGTCTTCCTGGGTGGACTGTTATTGCTTGGGCTGCAGCCCGGTGTCGGGATGATCGAGACTCACCTGGACCTGACCTACACCATCATCTGGTCACTGGCCCTGGCCAATATCCTGGGGGCCGCGCTGTGCCTGGTGCTCGCTCGCCCGGTGGCCAGCCTGACCCGAGTGCCCTTCGCCACGCTGGCACCTTTGATCACGGTGCTGATCATGTTCGCCGCCTTTCAGGCCACGCGTTCCACGGGTGACCTGCTCGCCCTAGGGGCAGTCGGCGTCTTAGGCGTCCTGTTCAAGCAGGCGAATTGGTCGCGCCCTGCCTTCCTGATCGGTTTCGTGCTGGCTCCGGGAGCGGAGGGGTACTTCTATCAGGCGGTGCAGTTCCAGGGTACGGACGCCTTCATGCGCCCCGGCGTGATGATCATCGGTGCTCTGATCCTCGGCGCCATGTTCATTCCCATGATCACTGCCGCGTGGCGCAAGCGCCGGGAAGCCGTCTCCGTGGGCGCGGCGGCCACCCAAAAGGCCGACCCCCCCACCCTGGGCGTCATCGATACGGTGCTCTTCGCCGCACTGCTGGGTACCGCGGTCGTCGCCTGGGTGGATGTCGCCGACCTGACCTTGATTGGTGGCATCATGCCGCGGCTGGCCATCGCGATCTTGGCCCTTTCCTGTCTGGCGGAGATCGTCCGCTGCGTGATTCGCCGGCCCCGTTTGGAGCATCAGGCTATCGGTCTGCAGGGCCTCTGGCTGGTGGGCTTCTTTACCTTGGTAGGTGCCATGTTGCTACTGGGCTTTATCACTGTGGCGACGCTGTTCTGCTTCGTTTTCCTGCTGACCATTGCGCGACTCAAGCCTTGGGTGGCAGCTGTCATGGCGCTTGGGGTCACAGCTTTTCTGGTTGGCATGGCCGAGTTCCTGACCCTGACCTACCCGAGCGGATTGATCGATCCCTGGCTGCTCGGCTGAATCAGTCCTGTCATGAACGTCCACCGCGGGCCGACGACCATTAGCGACATCGGCCCGCGCAACGAAAGGAGACAACATGAGCACCTCGTCCCTACCGGAGACACTGCAGACCCTCGAGGCCGGTGGCCACACTTACCACTACCACAGCCTGGCGAAGGCCGCCGACGCGCTGGGCAACATCGACCGCCTGCCCAAGACCCTGAAGATCCTGCTGGAGAACCAACTGCGCTTCGCCGACGACCCGAGCGTCGCCCGGGAGGACATGCAGGCGCTGGTGGACTGGCAGAAGCAAGCGCGCTCCGATCGCGAGATCGGCTACCGTCCGGCGCGGGTCCTGATGCAGGACTTCACCGGCGTGCCCGGGGTGGTGGACCTCGCCTCCATGCGCGCCGCCGTGGAGAAACTCGGCGAGGATCCGGCGCGCATCAACCCGCTGTCGCCGGTGGACCTGGTCATCGACCACTCGGTGATGGTCGACAAGTTCGGCAACCCCACGGCGTTCAAGGACAACGTGGCCATCGAGATGGAGCGCAACCGCGAGCGCTACGAATTCCTGCGCTGGGGGCAGCAGGCCTTCGACAACTTCCGCGTGGTACCGCCCGGCACCGGCATCTGCCACCAGGTCAACCTGGAGTACCTGGGCAGGACGGTATGGACCCGGGAGGAGGACGGCAAGACGCTCGCCTACCCCGATACCCTGGTGGGCACCGACTCCCACACCACCATGATCAACGGCCTGGGCGTGCTCGGCTGGGGCGTGGGCGGCATCGAGGCCGAGGCCGCCATGCTCGGCCAACCGGTCTCCATGCTGATCCCCGAGGTGGTGGGCTTCAAGCTCACCGGCAAGCTGCGCGAGGGCATCACCGCCACCGACCTGGTGCTGACGGTCACCGAGATGCTGCGCAAGAAGGGCGTGGTGGGCAAGTTCGTGGAGTTCTACGGCGACGGCCTCGCGGACCTGCCGCTGGCGGACCGCGCCACCATCGCCAACATGGCCCCGGAATACGGCGCCACCTGCGGCTTCTTCCCGGTGGACGACGAGACCCTCACCTACATGCGCCTGACCGGCCGCGACGATGCCCAGATCGCCCTGGTCGAGGCCTACAGCAAGGCCCAGGGGCTGTGGCGCGAGCCGGGCCATGAGCCGATCTTCAGCGAT
>NZ_PDOG01000004.1:70309-152630 GCF_003202205.1 Halomonas sp. LBP4 | reverse complement strand
CGCCGTGGTGATCGCCGCCATCACCTCCTGCACCAACACCTCCAACCCCAGCGTGATGATGGCCGCCGGCCTGCTGGCCAGAAATGCCCTGGCCAAGGGGCTCACCACCAAACCCTGGGTCAAGACCTCCCTGGCCCCGGGCTCCAAGGTGGTCACCGACTACCTGGCCGCCGGCGGCGTCCAGGACGACCTCGACGCCCTGGGCTTCAACCTGGTGGGCTACGGCTGCACCACCTGCATCGGCAACTCGGGGCCGCTGGCCGAGCCCATCGAGCAGGCCATCAACGACGGCGACCTGGCCGTGGCCTCGGTGCTCTCGGGTAACCGCAACTTCGAGGGCCGCGTGCACCCGCTGGTCAAGACCAACTGGCTCGCCTCGCCGCCCCTGGTGGTGGCCTACGCCCTGGCCGGCAACGTCCAGAAGAATCTCGCCCGGGATCCGCTGGGCGTCGATCGTCACGGCAAGCCCGTCTACCTGCAGGACATCTGGCCCAGCCAGGCGGAGATCGCCGAGGCCGTGGAGCAGGTCAAGACCGAGATGTTCCGCAAGGAGTACGCCGAGGTCTTCGACGGCGACGAGGTGTGGCAGGCCATCGAGGTCCCCCAGAGCAAGGTCTACCAGTGGTCGAAGGACTCCACCTACATTCAGCACCCGCCCTTCTTCGCGGGCATGGGGCGCGAGCCGGATGCCATCGAGGACGTCAAGGACGCCTGGGTACTGGCCATGCTGGGCGACTCCGTGACCACCGACCATATCTCGCCGGCCGGCGCCATCAAGCCGGACAGCCCCGCCGGGCGTTACCTTCAGGAGCGTGGCGTGAAGCCGGTGGACTTCAACTCCTACGGGTCACGTCGCGGTAATCATGAGGTGATGATGCGCGGCACCTTCGCCAACGTGCGCATCAAGAACGAGATGCTCGATGGCGTGGTCGGCGGCGAGACCCGTCACGTGCCCTCCGGCGAGCAGATGGCGATCTACGATGCCGCCATGAGGTACCAGCAGGAGGGCACACCCCTGGTGGTGATCGCCGGCAAGGAGTACGGCACCGGCTCCAGCCGGGACTGGGCCGCCAAGGGTACCCGCCTGCTGGGGGTACGCGCGGTGCTGGCCGAGTCCTACGAGCGCATCCACCGCTCCAACCTAATCGGCATGGGGGTGGTCCCGCTGCAGTTCCCGGAAGGCGAGAGCCGCAAGACCCTGGGCCTGACCGGTGACGAGCGAGTCTCCATCGAGGGGCTCCGCGAGCTCACCCCGGGCGGCAGGGTCACGGTGACCATCAAGAGCGACAAGGGCGAGAAGAAGCTCGAGGCGCTGTGCCGCATCGATACCGCCAACGAGCTGGAGTACTACCGCCACGGCGGCATCCTCCACTACGTGCTGCGCAGGATGATCGGAGTTGTTTAATAGGTTAAAAGGGGATCACGCCGAGACTGTCGGTGTTGGGTATGTTTATGCGCCGGCTCAATGGCTTGACATTTATGCGGGTTATAGGCGTCATTCTTTACCTGGCGTTGGTGCCGAATACAGCAATGTTAATGTCGCTATGTTGGGATCGCACATAAAGTCCTAGAGGCTTAGTGTCTGTTTTGATCGTTTGTTGCGGCCTTATATAGGCCGCTTTTTTGTGCGCCGCGCATGGCGTTAAGTTCCTGACTGGTGCTGCTCTCGAGAGCAGTGCCCCGGGGTGGAAGTCGCTGAACGCTAGGCAAGGGAAAGTATTAGCCGATGGTAAGGATGTCTCCAACAAGGGGAAGTCTGAAGGAAGCCTGAGGGAAACGCTGGCTATTAATTCGGCAACCTTTCGTATATGCCTTGAGCCCGTTGTTCATGGGGCCTATAGGCTGAACCGTACCGGGATTCCTGGAAGCTCCAAACCTTGAGAGGATGGAGTCATGAACACTTCCAATAGATATGCTTCTGAGGTCCGTCAGCGGGCGGTCTTCGACTACGAGGCCGATTAACCCTTCCATTGGGCGACCATCGGTGCCATTGCCCCCAAGATCGGTTGCAAGCCGGAAACCCTTCGGAGCTGGGTCCGGCAGGCCGAGCGTGACGCGGGGCGCCGGGAAGGCACGAACACCACCGAGCGCGAACGGATCAAGGCGCTGGAACGTGAGAACCGCGAGCTGAAGCAAGCCAACGAGATCCTGTGCAGCTCTGGAGGGGGGCACTTCAGGGCGGGCAGGTCGGCATGGGGAGGAGGTCAGGATCTGACCACGAGATCCCACCGCCGTGCAGCCGTTATACTGGGGCCGGTCCAGGGAACGGAAGAGGAGCGAGAGCGGATGACAGGCAATCGGGGGAGAACACTGAGCGTCGCTGCGGCGGCATGCAGCGCGCGGCGAGCGGCGGGGGGCGACGATGCTTGAAGCGCTCTCGCCGCTCGCGGGGCCTGTCAATCTGGGCCTGGTGCTGCTCTCGGCCTTTACCTCGGGACTCTCCGCCGCGGTGGGCATCGGCGGCGGCACCCTGCTGATCCTGGCCATGGCCCAGGTGATGCCGGCCACGGCGCTGATCCCGGTACACGGCATGGTGCAGCTGGGCTCCAACGGCGGCCGGGCGCTGATGACCTGGCGGTACCTGGACCGCGGCCTGCTGGCCGCCTTCCTGCCCGGGGTGGTGCTGGGCGCCCTGGCCGCCGCCTGGCTGCTGGTGCGCCTGCCCGCCGGCGTGCTGGAGCTGTGCATCGCCGCCTTCGTGCTCTACTCCTGCTGGGGGCCGGGCTGGCCCCGGGGGCTGCTCGGCCGGGGCGGCACCCTGCTGGCCGGGGCCCTGACCACCTTCCTCTCCAGCCTGGTGGGGGCGACCGGCCCGCTGGTGGCCGCGGTGATCAAGCAACACTTCAGCGAGCGCCTGCCGCGGGTGGCCACCTTCGCCGCCTGCATGACCTTCCAGCACCTCACCAAGGCCTTCGTGTTCGGCGTCGCCGGCTTCGTCTTCCACGCCTGGCTACCGCTGATGCTGGCCATGGTGGCGGCGGGCTTCCTGGGCACCTGGCTGGGCCTGCGGCTGCTGCACCGGCTCTCCGACCGCCGCTTCGATACGCTGTTCAAGGGGGGGTTGACCCTGTTGGCGCTGCGCCTGATCTGGCTGGGGTGGCAGCGGCTGGCGGGGTGATGGCCGGCGAGAGCCCTTCGGCGACATGCGCCAGGAGCTGGTGTTCATCGGCCAGCACCTTGACCGGAAGCGGATCTGCCGAGCCCTCGACGACTGCCTGCTGACCGACGGGGAACTGCTGGCCGGCAAGGCGGTGTGGAGGACGTTGCCGGACCCCTTTCCGGCCTGGCAATGACGGATTACACAATGTAACCGGCAAAAACTGCCCTTGTTCCACGTTTAGCATCCTGTACAGTGCGGAAATCCTGTTCATAATGCTCTATGAGAAGCCGCCTTTTGGGCTCGCAGGGAATTCAGAGGGAACGCATATGGTGACCGCAACCATAACCACAATACGGCGCCATGGCATGGTGGCATTCGTGCTGCTGGCGTGCCTGGCCGTGTCCATCGCCACGACGGCCCAGGCCAATCCGCGCTATGCGGCGATCGTGGTCGACGTCGAGAGCGGCGAGGTGCTGCACGCCGCCAATGCCGACGAAACCCGCTATCCGGCGTCACTCACCAAGATGATGACGCTCTACCTGCTGTTCGAGGCCCTGGAGAATGGCTCCATGAGCCTGCACCAGGCGTTGCCGGTGTCGGCCCAGGCGGCCGCCATGCCGGCCTCGAAGCTGTGGCTCAAGGCCGGCTCCAGCATCGCGGTGAAGGATGCCATCCTCGCCCTGGTGGTGCGGTCGGCCAACGACGTGGCCGTGGTCGTCGCCGAGGCGCTGGGCGGCAGTGAACGCCAGTTCGGCCAGATAATGACCGCCAAGGCCCGCGAGCTCGGCATGCCGGCCACCCAGTTCCGCAACGCCTCGGGCCTGCCGGACAACGACCAGACCACCACCGCGCGGGACATGGCGACCCTGTCGATCCGCCTGATGCAGGACTTCCCGCAGTACTATCATTACTTCTCCACCCAGAGCTTCACCTACCGTGGGACCACCCACACCAGCCATAACCGGCTGGTGCGCAACTATGACGGGGCCGACGGCCTCAAGACCGGCTTCATCCGCGCCTCCGGCTTCAATGTCGCCACCTCGGCGATACGCGACGGCCGCCGCATCCTCTCGGTGGTGATGGGGGGCTTCACCGCTCAGTCCCGCGATGCCCATATGGCCGACCTGCTCGACCGCGGCTTCGTGCGTGCCTCGCTGCTCGACCGCGGCGACTGGATCGCACAATCGGATTTCTCCGGCGACTTCATTGCCAACAGCGGCGGCAGGCAGGCACCGGAGACTCCCGCGGCACCCGGCGGCGGGTCGTCAACCCTGCTGGCCAGCCTCGAGACCTCCACGATCGACAGCCAGGCGGCCACCTCGGCACCTCCCGCCGTGCGCTCGGGTACCGAGCAGGGGTCCGCGGAAGACCCGATCCGCGACCTGATCGCGCGCTCCGAGCCGCCGGCCGCCTCTTCCGAGCGGGTGGTGCATCGCCTCGAACCGGTAGGGCCGAGCGGCGGCTGGGGCGTGCAGGTGGGCGCCTTCAGCAATGCCGACAATGCCCGCAGCCTGGCCACCCGTGCCGCCGATCGCCTGACCAGCGAGCTGGCCGGTGCGCGTATCGACGTGGACGAGACCACCGGGCCGCAGAAGGTCTTCCGCGCCCGCCTGGTCAACCTCGACGAGAACCAGGCCTACCGCGCCTGCCGCAGCTTGGTACAGGAAGGCATGGACTGCATGGTGATCAACGCCGGGCTCTAGTGGCTGCCGCACGCGAGCCGCTGACGGGAAGCGGGCCGTGGCCTGATCCCCGGAGCGAATTCAGGCTGAGAGCAGGCGTTGCCGCGAATTGAAGAGCCCCCTCCAGAACTGCATAGGCGATCATGCAGCTCTGGAGGGGGCTCTTCAGTATAGGGCTCAGTCCGGGCATACCACTCCACTGCCTTGGTGGAATATCCTCGAGCCAGGCGTCGATTGGCTTCACCCCAGTAGTATATGGACCCCACATCACCCGCTTCCGCTGCCTGACGAAGATAAGGTAGAGCTGCCGTTGAATGACCAATGTTATAGAATCGCATCCCCTCATCCTTGGTGGCTTGTACCTCGGGCTCCAGTGCCCAAGCCTGAGACGACAGGGCCAGCAAGCCGATCAACAAGGCGATAACGGTACGCATGCCGACCTAGTAGCCAAAGCGCGGAGGAAAGTTAGAGAGTGGAGGCTCGCGGCCGATCCATTCACGTTCTGCCAGAGCTTTAGCTTCTTCTAGCTCTTCCAACGTTAGTTTGGAACGCTCCTGCTCGAGTATGTGCTTCGCCGTATTGTCGCCTGTTTCTTCCACAACAGCGTAGAGCATTGCCCAGCCTTGAACAGGATCTGCTTCCGTGCGGCAGTACTCTGCCCTTTCTGGAACGATAAGGCATTCGCCATGCACAACTCTGGCAATTCGAGACCCAAGCATAGAGGCACGTTCTCCCCAGGACCATAGCTCGGAATATTCACCTTCTTTCTCCAGCACTGAGGTTAAAGCTACCATCGCAGGCACATGCTCCTGGTCCACTGCCTTGCGGAGCCATTCCTCAGCAGCGCTGAGCCGGCGGCCGTTGGTCAGGTACCAGCCGCGTCCCTCGAGGGTCTGGTTACCTAAAATGGTCTGGGCCTCGGGCTGGCCCGCCTCGGCGGCGCGTTCCAGCCAGTCGCCGGCCCAGTGCGGCTGATCGAACATACGGTACACATGAAACATCGCCAGCATGGCATCCGGGTCGCCGGCCTCGGCTTGGGGCTTGGCTATGGCCAGGGCGGCTTCACGCCAGTCTTCGTGTTCCTCGGGACAGACATCGCCAGCGATGCAGGCCCCGCCCTGGAATAGCCGCAGCATGGCGTAGACGTCATTCTGCTCGGCGGCCTGCAGATACCACGCCATAGCCCTTTGTGACAGGCCGCGATCCAGCAGGCGGGTCGCCTCCCCCAGGTAATACATGGCTTCCACGTCACCGGCGTCGGCGGCTTGCTCCAGATAGGGCTGCATCTCGATCCACTCTGAAATGCCCCATAGCCGCATCCCCTCGTCCTTGGCCGCTTGCACCGCGGGCTCCAGGGCCCAACTGCTAGTTGATAACACCAGTAATGCTATTGCCAGAAACGTCTTGATTAACATGCTGTTCGCCACTGAGTTAGCGTTCTTCATAGCGGATTCGGGTGCCGCGTCGTGTGGATACGACCTGACGGTATTCGTCAATATCTGTCCCCATCCGGTTAGCGATAAGGCGATACTTGTCACGTGCCATCGCAGCATCTCTACCAGCAAGCCCAGTCGACCCAATTTGCTTCATAAATTGATCCAGTCGCTCACGGTTATGGCAATACGCCTGCACCCAACTTTGGAACCTGTCGTATGTGCCATCCATCGACATCCGCGCCACCGCGCGCTCGAACAGGTGCTGGGTCTTGGCGCGGTCGTAGTGACCGCTGGCGGTATAGCCATCCTCCAGCCAGCCCAGGCAGTTGGCGATGGCGATCTGCTGCAGGTCGGTGGCTTGGCTCCGGTCGAAGTGCACGCCGTCGATGGTATAACCGCGCCATCCGGGCGGGGTCGCCAGCGTATTGAGTAGCGGCCCCAGCGCTTCCGGGGGCAAATGCTGTATCCAGGCGCACATTTCATCACGCCGGGGATCATTGACGATGGCATGGGCTACCATCCCCGCGTGCTCGCTCTGGGTCATCAGGTCGTAGAGGCGCTGGATACCGTCCAGCCCCTGGGCGGCGAGCAGGCCCACGTCGAGCAGGGTGGTGGTGGCCAGGTAGGCGAGGCGGCTCATGCCCTCGAAGGCGTCGCGGTCGACCCAGTCGACGAAGGCGTAGTCGTTGTCGCGCAGCGCCTGGCTGAGCATCATCAGCCACAGGTTGAGCTGCTGCAGGTCGAGCTCCATGGCGATCTGGCCGCCCACGCCCTTGCCCGCCACGACCCTGCCCTTGAAGTAGGCCACGAACTTCCCCTGGTGAATGCCCAGGCGCAGGCCGAGCTCGCCGCCGATCCCGCCGGCGGCTTCCAGCCCCAGCACGGCATGGCCCAGGGTGCGCCAGGCGGTGAGTTCGGCCTGCTGGTTGCTCAGGGTCAGCCAGTCGCGGTCGGCCAATTGTGGCAACTGCCGGGTGATGTCGGCCGGGGGCTGCCAGCGCATGCTGCAGCGCGTATTGACGCCCACCGTGGCACCGGCAAAGGCCTTGAAGGTGGCCCCTTGGGCCTCGCGCTGAGCCCACTCGAGCCCGGTGAGCTTGACACCATTGTGGTCGAAGCCCAGCCCGGTTTCGGCCGTCAGCGCCAGGGTGGCGCCCGCGAATCCCTTGGCGACCGCCGCCACTTGCAACGAGTAGCAGCCGAGATCGCGTAGCTCGTTCTGGCGTTGCGTCAGCACCGCGGCGAATGGTACGGCATCGCTTTCATGAGGAAGGTGAAGCGTACCCAGGCTGATCTCACCACGTGCCAGGCTGTAGGTGCCTTTCAACGCCAACTGGTACTTGGCCCCGGCGCTGGGGCGCGGCGTGCCCCTTGCCCCCTCACTGGCACGCCAGGGGCCGTGGCGAGGGCCGCCGATGTTACGCTCGCCGGCAACTTCGCGACGCTGCTGCATTTGCGCCGATACCGAGCCTTCCGCCTTCGATTTTTCTTCCCACTCGAAGAGTTCCAGCGAGGCCTCACGATCGATCAGGGTCACCGGTTCGTCGAGGTGGGTATCCAGCGCATCGTTCAGCGAGGCATGGGGCATGCCCACCAGGCGCAGCATTTGCGCCTGGGCGCTGGCATCGAACAGGCGCAGGCGCTCACGGCTGGGGCCGGTGAACAGGATTCGCTGCAGCGTTTCCGCCCAGTCGCGCTTGGCGTCTTGCTGCTGAAGGGAGGCCACCTCGTGGCCCTGGGCCTCGAGCCAGGTGAAGAAGGCGTCGGGCACGAAGAAGCCCAGGCGCTCCTCGAACCATTCGGCTCGCCGCTCGATGCGATCGCAGCCGCGCCGTGCCAACCAGTTGGACAGGGCCGTTTCGTTGGCCTCCCAGAGCGTGGCGGGCAGCACGCCATCCTGCTCGAGGTCGCGCAGCAGCGCCGGCCGGTCCGCTTCAAGCACCTCTTGCATGAGATGGCGGAGGCTGACGTGGCTCAGCGCCTGCTCGGCGCGGGGCGAGCTGAATTCGCGAAGCGGGAAGTCCTTGCGTACCAGTACGTCGATGTCCTGGCGACGATAGCCCAGGGCATGGCGTTGGTCACTGATGTCCGCTTGCCAGAACAGCACCCGCTGCGGGCGCATGCGCTGTACCTGCGCTTCGGCCAGTTGGTAGAGAACGTCCAGTTGCTCCACTAGTCGGTTGAAGGCCTGTCGTTCCGCCTCGAAGAGGTGAATCGGCAGTGCCGATCGATGCGCGGTGGCCGTGGCCCACTGCCCGAGTTTCGCTTCCACTTCGCCGAACAGATTTGCGGCTTGCTTCAGCACACGGTTGTAGTGATCGAATGCCTCGATACCGGGCTCGAGTCCGGCGCCGGAAACGTTTGCCGGGGCATCGGCCAGGGCCCACTCCGGCGTGGCGACGCCCAGGGTGGCAAGCGCGAGAATGCTGTCGCAGTAGGCTCGCAGGTCGGCATCGAGCCGCTCAGCCTCGCTACTCACGAAATCACCGATAACGGCGCAGCGCGACGAGTCCTTGGGCGACATCGATTCACAGTCGGCGAGGAAGGCCTGGTACTCCACCAGCGCCTCCCGTACCGGGAGCAAGGCGCCCGGCTGGTCGACGGAGGCTGTCGTACGCATGATGGTGGCACGGCACTGCCGATAGGTTTCCAGCGCCTGTTCGATCTCCGCTTCCCAGGGGCCATAGTAGCCGCCGCCTTCGATCACATAGCCTTCCTCCCTGGCGCGCTCCATCCCCCGGCGATAGAGGACATGAAGCTCCCCCACCAGGCGGGTCTCCTCGTCGTTCCAGTTCCAGAGACGGGAGGCGCTGACAGGAAATGGAAAGACCCAGAACCAGGGATTCTCGCTCAGGGGGGTATGGGCGCTGACGCGCTGAGCCGGATCCATCTCATCATCACCGCGTTCCTGCATCAATTCGCCCAGGCGCTTCAGCTTCTCGCCTGCCTGCTCGCGCTCGGCCTCATCCAGGAAGTTTTCCGGGCGCGCGGGCAGGAAGCACTCCATCACGCCGGCATCCTTGGAGAGGTGCTCCATGCGCTGGATGGGGTCCTCCACTTTCACCCAGCCGGCAAGCTCCTCGGCGGCTTCGTGCAGGGCGTCGGCGACCTCCTCGGTGAGCAGCCAGAAGGCGCCGGTTCCGGTCAGATAGAGGATGTCGGCCCAGGGGGCCGCCTCACAGGCCATCGGCGCGGGGGCTTCGCGGCCTCCCTCGTAGGCGGGGAGCTGGAATTCGGGCAGGATCAGCGGGGAATGCAGGCTACCGGGCCGGGAGTTCGAGGTCATGAATGGCGCTCCAGTTCGCTGATTTTCTGCTGCACGGTGAGGCTCGCGTCGAGCAGGGTGGCTTGAGCGTGACGCCACGTTGCAGCATCGGCGTGGCGCACCAGGGGCAGCAGGCGCTTCCTGTCCCGCCAGCGTGCGATGTCGGCCTCGGCGAGCTGTGTCAGCCGCTCCAGCCATGCCGGGGGCAGCTCCTGCAGCGGTATGTCGGCCGCCTGGCTGAGCCACCAGGCGCGCTGGACCTCTTTCAGGGCCCGTTCCAGTTCGTGGGTCAGCGGCGGCACCTCGGCTTCGCCGTCGTGGACGGCAGGTTGCCAGACCTGCCAGTGCTGTAGGGGAGTGGGGGTGGCGACCTGTCCGAGCGGCCCGATGCAGTGGGCGTAGCTGGTGTCGCTGCCGGCGGCGACCAGGGCCGTCCAGGCGGCCGGGTCCTGCACGTTGACCAGCGACTGGCCGCCATGGGGGTCGTCGAGCACGAACAGGCGGTGCAGGTGGTCGGCCAGGTCATCGAGGCGGGTGTCCTGCGCCGGCTGGAAGGCCCAGCCGATGCGCTGCTCGCGGCACAGGGCCTCGGTGGCCTGCCAGGCCTCGCTGCCGAGCGTGAGTTCGATCAGCCAGGGGCTCGCTTCCAGTAGCGGCGCCAGGGGCGTGCCGGCGAACAGGGTCAGGAAGTCGTGCCAGCCGGGCTGCCCCACGAGCGCGGCGCAGCGTTCGGGGGCGCGGCGCTGGTCGAGTACCACATAGACGGGGCGTTGGGCGGCGATGCAGGCGGCCACGGCGTCGACACGCTGGCTGCGCTCGCCGATCCGGTTCAACCAGCCAGGCATGGGCAATCCCCCCGGCTGCAGGTGGTATCGCTCAGCTTGCCGCACAGCGGCATCAGCGTCGCGTCGGAGAGCTGGTAATCCTTGAGCTTGGGCAGGGCGGTGGGCGGTATCGCCTCATGCCCCTCGGGCACCGCCCGTCCCGGCAGCAGCGGCGACTCGGCGGCCTGGCCGGAGCCGTTGCCGGGGCTGCCGCCGGCGTTGACCTTCACCGTGGGCCCGACCAGGGTCACGCCGCTACCGTCGAGCTTGAGGAAGCTGCCGCCGGCGTTCAGCGTCAGTTCGCTGCCGGCTTCGAGCACCACCTTGTGGCCGGCCTTGATGTGCAGCTCGCGGCCGCTCTCGGTGAGCCAGGCCTGGCCGGCCTGGACATGCAGGCTGCCCTGCACGATCAGGTGCTGGCTGCCGTCGGTCTGCTCATGGCGGTTGCCGCGCACGGTGTGGTGCTCGTCGGCGTGAATCTCGCCGATGCGGTCGTGGTGCACGCTGAGGAAGCTGTCGTTGCCGATCTCCTCGGTGCGGTCGTTATTGGTCAGCAGCGCCAGGTCCTTCTGGGCGTGCAGCCAGATCTGCTCGCGTTCGGCCTGGTCCTCGAAGCGCAGTTCGTTGAAGCCGTCGCCCTGGTGGCTCTGGGTGCGCAGCACCGTGCGGGTCTTGTGCTCGGGCAGCGGGTACGGCGGCGTGTTGGCGGCGTGGTAGGTGCGCCCGGTGATCAACGGCTGATCGGGATCGCCCTCCAGAAATGACACGATGACCTCGTGGCCGATCCGCGGGATGGCGATGCTGCCGTAGCCGCCGCCGGCCCAGCCCTGGCTCACTCTCAGCCAGGCGCTGGCGCCTCTTTCAGCGGCTTCGCCGCCAGCCCCGGCGGTATTCGGCTCGGCGTAGCGATCCCAGGGGAACTGCACCTTGACCCGGCCGTGCGCGTCACAGTGGATCTCCTCGCCCTCGGGGCCGACCACGACGGCGACCTGGGGGCCGTCGACGCGGGGCTTGGGGTCGGGCGCGGGGCGCCAGGCGGTGTCGGCGGGGGTCAGCACCAGGTCGTTGTGGTAGCGCGTCATGCCCATCCCTTCGGCGTCGCCCTGGGTGACACCGTCCTCTTCCAAAGCCTGGGGCTGCTCGCCGTGGTGCTTGACCGTCACCACCTGCCAGTCGCGGTTGAGGCTGTCGGCATCGTGATCGGTGAGGGTGAAGCGGGTACCGGGGGCGAGCTCGGGCAGGTCGCTCTCGGCCTCGGCGGTCAGCGCATCGTGGCGCAGGTGTTCGAGGCGGATGCGGGTGAAGGCCTCGCCGGAGGCGTCGGCCTTGTAGCGGCCGGGGTAGTCGTAGTGCTCGTACTCTCTACCAACAACACCCCGCTGGGCGTGGCCTTCCAGGCCGCCGGTCTGGCGATCGTGCGGTTGGGCCTGATGTAACTGTGAATAGCCCGGCTGCTTGAAGGAGTAGTCCTTGAGCGTCGTCGAGGCCGGCCTGACCCGCGACACCTGGCAGAGCTTGCGCAGATGGCGGGTCGGGGCGGTGCCGCCGGCGCGGCCGTGGTAGGTACGCTCGCCGAGGCCGACCAGCACCTGGGGGTCGTCGGCGAACACCAGCCGGTGGACGCCGTTCGGTGCCTCCTCGAACTCGTGGAAGTAGAACAGCCCCTCCTCGGCGGCCAGGCGCTGGATAAAGGCCAGGTCGGTCTCGCGGTACTGCACGCAGTATTCGCGCTCGGCGGGCTCGCGGGTCACCGCGAAGGCCACATCACGCAGGCCGCGCTCCTCGCACAGGGTGTTGATGATGGTCAGCGGCGAGACCCGCTGGAAGATCCGCGAGTTGTGGCGCAGGCCGAGGCGCCACAGCGCCGGCTGGAGGGTCAGCGTGTAGCGGGTGCGGCGGTGGCCGCGATCGCCGCGGCCGAACGCGGTGGCCACGCCGTGGACCCGGCGCAGCGGCGCGCCGTCCTGCCAGATCGTCAGGGTCAGCTCGCGGTCGAGGAAGGTCTCGGGGGAGAGGTCGCCGTCGCGACTGGCGAGATTGACGACCAGCGCGAAGGGCGCCGAGAGGGTTTCGGTCAGCGTGAAGTCGACCACCGCCAGGTCGGGCTCAATGGCCCCGGCGAGCGCCAGGGTGAACTGCAGTCCGGTTGCGTTGGCCATCTGGGCTTCCCTCCTGGAAGGCGTATTGCGCGGCACTCCATTGCCCGGCAGGTTACGTGAGTGCCCCGGCATGGCAAGGGCGCCACGGCCCGAAGGGGCGAAAGCTGACAGGAAGTGTCAGCGATCGCTGACACGCCACGCGGCCAGCACTCGTCGGGCAAGCACTGGCCGCGTGACGCCAAGGGCGGGATGCCCCGCCCGCGTCGGAGAGATTGCGAGCGGGGAGCGGGCAGGACATCACGCCAGGCTGACCCTCAGCCCTCGATCGGCGCGCGCCAGTCGTCGGAGCCGGAGGTGCCGGCGACGGTGTGCTCCCAGTCGATCTTGCGGTAGGCCAGGGAGACGTCCATCAGCTGGGTGAACTCGGCCTTGGTGATGTCCTGGGCATGGGGCATGCGCAGGTTGATGTCGACGATGGTGGCGTCGGTCAGGGTGGTGGTGAAGAAGTGCTCCTGCTTGCCTTCCACCGAGGTGCGGTACCACTTCAGCTCGACGTTGGGCAGCATCTCGCCGGAGGCCAGGGCGTTGTACATCAGCGGCACGGCCTTGTTCAGCGCCACGGTGAAGATGAACGGCTTGTGGGCGCGCTGGCCGGAGGGCTGGCCGGACTGCGGGTCGGTGGGCACGGTGACGACGTGCTTGAACTCCTGGACCAGCATCTCGTCCTCGTGGCCTTCCACGTAGATGTTGCCCACGGAATCGGGGGTGAAGGCCCCGGCGGTGATGTTGCCCTGGGTCTGGCCTTCGATGCTGATATAGCAAGGTGTCGGCATGAGCCTGCTCCTTGACGAGGTAAGAGAATGTCCGATGGACACCCTGATAGAGCAGGCGGCGTGCCAAGGTCGGGAAAATCATTGCCCATCAATTGATTAGCTGTTTTTGATGGAGTGGGCTAAATGGGATTAGGCAAGGTATTGCCCGGGTCGGGCAAGAAGTTGCCCGCGGGGCCATTTCTTGCTCGCTTCGCCGAGGGTTGTGGTTGATCCCGGCGATGAAAAAAGGCGGCCACGAAGACCGCCCAAGGTACTGCCAGCCGTAAAAGGGTCATGACATCGAGGGAGTGGCCTCAGGCCGCGCAAGATACTCTCTGGCCGCGGGTACATCGCGCTCCAGCGACAGCCGCCGGTCGCACAGCCGCTCGATCAGCGCCGGGTCGTGGCTGACCAGCATCACGCCGCAGCGGTGCTCCCGGGCCAGTTCCACCAGCAGGGCGAGGGTCTCGCGCTGGGTGATGGGGTCGAGCCGCGAGGTGGGTTCGTCGGCGAACAGGAAACGCGGCTCGAGCAGCAGCACCCGCAGGATGGCGAAGCGCTGCAGCTCGCCGCCGGAGATCTCGCCGGGGCGGCGCGCCAGCAGCCGCTCGTCGAGGCCCAGGCGTTCCATCCAGGGCGCGATGGCGCGGCGATCGAGGCGATGACGGCGCACCAGGTCGTCGAGCAGCCGGCCGAGCGTCCAGTGGGGCGAGAAGGCCACCGGCGGATCCTGGTAGAGCTTCTGCCGGCCGAGCGGCGAGCCCGGCGCATGGTGTACCTCCCCGGCGTCCGCGTGGGCCACGCCCAGCAGCATATCGCCCAGGGTGCTCTTGCCGCAGCCCGAGGGGCCGACCACGCCGACGATCTCGCCGGGATGGATGGCCAGCGAGAGGTCGCGGAACAGCTCACGGCCGCCGCGGGCCTTGGCCAGCCCGGTGGCCGCGATCACGGGCGCGCCGCGGTCGCCCGAGAGCGGCGGCGGGGCCGGCCAGCGCGCCGGTTCGGCGGCCAGCAGGCGCTGGCCGTAGTCGCTCTGCGGTGCCGAGAGCAGGCGCTCGGCCGGGCCGCGCTCGACCACCTGGCCCTGGCGCAGGATCGCCACCTCGCCGCCGAGGCGCCGGGCGACGTCGATATCGTGGGTGATGGTCAGCAGGGCCCCGCCCCGTTCCGGCGTGCGCGCCAGCAGTTCCACCACGGCGTCGCGGCGCGGCGCATCGAGGCCCTTGGTGGGCTCGTCGGCGATCACGATGGTCGCGCCGCCGGCGCTGGCGGCGGCGAACGCCACCCGTTGCGCCATGCCGCCGGAGAGCTCGCCGGGCAGCTTGTGCCCGGCCTCCGCCAGCCCCAGCTCGGCCAGGTCGCGCCGGGCGGCCTCCGTGGCCCGGCGCCGGGACAGGCCGGCCACATGACGATGGCTCTCGGCGACCTGGTGCACCGCCCGCATGGTCGGGTCCAGAGCGTGCCAGGGTTCCTGGGGCAGCAGCGCCAGGGTGCGGCCCCACAGCGGGCGGCGCGAGCGGCCGTCGGCGGCCTCGAAGGCCTCGCCGTCGATCGCCAGCCGGCCGCGGGTGGCGAGCTCCTTGGGCAGGGTGCCCATGATCGCCTGGGCGATCAGGCTCTTGCCCGAGCCGGTCTCGCCGAGCAGGGTGAGGCGCCCGCCCGGGGCCAGGGTGAGCGAGACCGGGGCGATGGTCACGCCATCGCCGTGGATCGCTAGGTCGTCGACCTTCAGCAGGGGCGCGTTCATCGGGGGTCCCTCCCGGCCAGCAGGTTGAGGCTCATCACCAGTACGAACAGCACCAGGATCGGCTGGGCCATGGCCCAGGGCGCCTCGTGGTAGTAGGGCAGGAGCTCGATCATCATCAGCCCCAGTTCGGCGGTGGGCGGGCGCAGGCCGACGCTGACGAACCCGAGCGCGGCCATGGCCAGGATCGCGCTGGCGGCGCCGAAGGCGGCCAGGGTCAGTACCTGGGGGGCGAGCTCCGGCCACAGGTGGCGGCGGAACAGGTAGAGCGGGCCGAAGCCCAGCAGGCGGCTCGCCTCGAGCTGGGGCGAGGCCGCCAGCGCCCGGGTGCGGGCGCGCGCCAGGCGGAAGTACTCGATCCACAGCACCAGCGAGATACCCACGTAGAGCGCCCAGAAGTTGCCCGGGGCGATGGCCACCAGCAGCAGCACCAGCAGCAGGCCGGGCAGCGCCAGGCAGGCATCGGCCAGGCTGCCCAGCACCCGGTCCAGCCAGCCGCCGCGCCAGCCGGCGACCACCCCCATCAGCACGCCGGGTACCGCGGCGGTGGCCACGCTGAGCAGCGCCATGCCGAATGACAGGCGGATGGCGGCGGCCAGCCTGGCCAGCAGGCTGCGGCCCAGGTGGTCGGTGCCCAGCGGCTCGGCCAGCGACGGCAGCTGCAGGATGCGGGTCAGCTGCTGGCGAGCCGGGTCGGCGTCGAAAAGCCACGGCACCAGCCAGGCGAAGGCCAGCAGCAGCGCCAGCAGCGCCGCCCCCAGGCGCTGGCGGGGGCCGAGCGCCGGCAGGGGCAGGGCGCGTAAGCGAAGAGCGAGGGTCGTCATGCCTGGCGCCTCCTGGGGTCGAGCAGATGGCAGACGATATCCACCAGGGTGTTGAGCGCCACGAACAGCAGCCCCATGACCAGGGCCGTGCCCTGGATCATCGGCACGTCGCGGGCGACGATGGCGTGCACCAGGGCGTGGCCGATGCCGGGCCAGGCGAACAGCGTCTCGACCACCACCACGCCCTCGATCAGGGTGACGAACTGCACGCCGAGGTAGGCGATCACCGGTACCGCGGCGTTGCGCAGGCCATGGCGCAGGAAGCTCAGCCGCTCGCTGAGCCCCTTGGTGCGCGAGAAGGCGTAGTAGGCCGACTGGGAGACGTCGGCCATGGCGTTGCGCGCCACCCGGCTGGAGACCGCCGCCAGGGCGAGCGCCAGGGTCAGCGCCGGCAGCACGCTGTGGGCGGTGCGGCCGTGGCCGGCGGCGGGCAGCCAGCCCAGCGTCACCGAGAACAGCAGAATCAGCAGCAGGCCCACGGCGAAGGGGGGCAGGGCGCGCAGCACGCTGGCGGCGACTTCGCTGGCGCGGTCCAGGGCGCCGCCGGGCCTGAGGCCGGCGGCCAGGCCCAGCGGCGGCCCGAGCAGCAGCGAGAGCAGCACGGCGGACGCCGCCAGCCCCAGCGAATGGCCGAGCTGGTGCCACAGCTCGTGTACCACCGGTGCGCCGCTGACCAGCGAACGGCCCAGGTCGAACTGCACCAGGTCCCATAGCCAACCGAAGTAGGCGGTGAGGGCCGGCTGCTCCAGGGCCAGCTCGGCGCGTACCGCCTCGGCGGCGGCGGTGTTGACCATGTCGTGGCCATAGCGCCCGGCGGCGATACGGTAGGCCATGTCGCCGGGCAGGGTACGGGTCAGCACGAAGGTCAGGGTGCCGACCATCCACGCCACCAGCCCGGCCTGGAACAGCCGCGGCAGCAGCAGGCCGCCCACCCCCTTGCCACGCACCCTGCTGACGGCTGCCTGTGTCAGGGTGGCGCTCATTCCGACCACCTCAGCTCGTCGATGCGGTAGCTGCGTTCCAGCGCGTCGATGGAGAAGCCCTCCAGTTCACCGTTCACCGCGGCGGTCTGCTGGTACCAGGCGACGGGGATGACCGGCATCGCCTCGTGCAGGCGCCTGGCGACCCGGGTCGCCAGCTCGCTGCGGGCGTCGGGGTCGGCTTCATGGCGCAGGGAGTCGAGCCAATCGGCCAGCTCGGCATCCGACCAGCCCATGGCGCCCCAGTCGCCGCCCATGGCGTCCGGATCGCTGCCGAAGTCGTCGAGCAGCGTGCCCAGCGGGTCGGGCACCAGGCCGTAGTTGCGGGCCATCAGGCCCAGCTCGAGGCTGCCGTCGCGGTGCCCGGAGGGGATCTCGCTGGCGTTGCCCACCGCCACCTCGAGATCCACGCCCAGCTCGCGCCACTGGTCCTGCAGGGCGGTGGCCACCAGCGGCAGCTCCGGCCGGTCGGAGAAGGTGCGCAGGGTCAGCCGGAAGGGCTCGCCGTCGCGCTCGAGGATGCCGTTGTCGTTCGCCTCCCAGCCCAGCTCGGCCAGTAGCCCCCGGGCCTGGTCGAGGTCCCGGGCCGCATCGGCCTCGAGGCCCAGGTGCCAGGGCCCGAGGCTTTCCGGGAACAGCTCGACGGCCGCGGCCTCCGGGTGGCGCAGCAGGCCGCTGGCGATGCCGGTGCGATCGATGGCCAGGCCCAGCGCCCGGCGGGCGCGGTCGTCGTCGAGGAAGGGGTGGCCGGCATTGGTCTTGAGCACGATGGTGCGCGGCAGCGGTTCGGCGTGCAGGTCGAGCCGGTCGTGGCGGGAGAGCCGCGCGAGGCTTGCCGGGTCGAGGGTGAAGACGATATCGGCGTCGCCGCTCTCGGCCATCAGCGCACGGGTCTCGCCGCGGCCCACCGCCAGGTAGCTGGCCTGTTCGATCTCGGGGGCCTCGCCCCAGTAGTCGTCGAAGCGGCTCACCGTGAGCCGTTGGGGCGGTGTCAGGGACTCGACCCGGTAGGGGCCGCTGGCGATCACCGCCGTCACCTGGCCATCGTCGCCGTAGGCCGCGGGGGCCAGGATCAGGGTGGTGGAGTGGGCGAGCAGCGCCGGCAGCGGCGCGAAGGCTTGCGCCAGGCTTATCACCACCTCGTTGCCGTCGGCCTCGATGGCGGTGATCGGCGCCGAGTCGAGAATGCCCGGCTTGGCCAGGGCGTGCTCGAGGCTCGAGACGACGGCCTCGGCGGTGACCGGCGAGCCGTCATGGAAGCGGGCGTCGTCGCGCAGGGTGAAACGCCAGCCGAGGCCATCGTCGGCCTGGTGCCAAGCGGTCGCCAGCCCCGGCGCGGGCCGGCCGTCGGCGTCGGTGTCGACCAGGGTCTCGGCGACCCGCATGCGGCCGAACACATAGCCCGAGGTGGCAGGGTCGGCGCCGGTGATCTCCCAGGGGGCGACGATATCCAGGCTGCGGGCATCGGCCAGGGCAGCGGTGGAGCTCAAGGCCAGGGCGAGGCCGGCGAGTAGGGGGCGGGGAGGGAACATCTTGTGCAGTCTTCCTTGTGGGTATGTCGTTGAAAGCGGTGTCGGTGGCGTCGGTTCGGCCGCCTGATCCGGGGCGAGGCATCCGGGGTGGGTCAGCCGGGGTCCAGGGCCAGCAGCAGGCGCGTCCGCCGGGGCCTCGGCCGTGCCAGTCCAGGCGGCCATGGCGAGTCTCTCTTCCACGAATAATAAAGGTTACTATATAACATAACAATTCGTGTTTGGGACAATGCCCCTGGGGGTGAGCGCGTTGGAGGTCGCATCCGTGTCTCGCGGCGGCGGGTGCAAGGCCTGACGTCGGCCAGCACCGTCATGCGCGTGGCAATCGGCGACCCGGCGGTTGCCGTTTGTCTGCTAACCTCCTAGCCTGTCGTCACGATCACGCCCCGTCGGCCTCCTGGACCGGCGGGGTGGTTTTTTGGGCGCCGGCTAGCCGGGGGGGGCGGGGAGGGCTCCATGTCATCGTCGTTGAAGGGCATCCTGTTCATGTGTGCGGGCGTCTTCTGCCTGGCACTCGGCGACGCCATCGCCAAGTGGCTGGGCGAGGTGCATTCGCCGCTGCAGATCATCTTCTTCCGTACCCTGGTATCGCTGCCGCTGATCGCGCTGCTGGCGCATTTCGGCGGCGGCCTGCGCAAGCTGCGCACCCGCCGGCCCGGCGCACACCTGGCCCGCGGGCTGATCTACACCGGCACCATGGTCTTCTTCGTGCTCGGCCTGACCCTGCTGCCGCTGGCCAAGGCCACGGCCATCGCCTTCGCCGCGCCGCTGTTCGTCACGCTGCTGTCGGTGCCGCTGCTCGGCGAAAGGGTCGACCGCCAGGTGCTGGCGGCCTCGTTGCTGGGCTTTGCCGGGGTGCTGGTGGTGGTGCGGCCGGGCGGCGAGGGTTTCCACTCCGGCGCGCTGGTCATGGTGGCCGCGGCGGTCTTCTATGCGTTGCTGATGATCACCTCGCGGCGCTACGGGGGCCGCGAGCATCTCTGGGCCATGGTCTTCTACATCACCCTGGTGCCGCTGATGGTGACCACGGTCACCCTGCCCTGGGTGTGGCAGACGCCGCATCCCTGGCACTGGCTGGGGTTTCTCGGCTCGGGGATCGTCGGTATCGGGGCGACGGCGTGCATCACCCTGGCGTTTCGTTTCGCGCCGGCGGCCATCGCGGCCCCCTTCGACTACACCGCCATGCTCTGGGCGGTGCTGCTGGGCTGGTGGTTCTGGGGCGAGATGCCCGACCTCTGGGTCTTCGTCGGCAGTCTGCTGATCATCGGCAGCGGCCTGGCGATCGCCTACCACGACCGCCGCACGACCCTGAAGCGCCGCCCCACCTCTTGAGTGCCATCAGTGCCGGGTGAAGAAGGCCCGGGCCGCGGCCTCCGGGTCGGGTTGGCCGCAGATCGCCGAGATCACCGCCAGACCGTCGGCCCCCGCCGAGCGCACCGCTGCGGCATGCTCGGCCTTGAGGCCGCCGATGGCCACCGTGGGCAGGGGGCTGGCGGCGACCAGCGCGGCCAGGCCGTCGAAGCCCAGCGGGCGCGCGTGGTCGTGCTTGGTGGGGGTGGCGAACACCGGGCCCAGGCCCAGGTAGTCCAGCGGGCCCGGATCGAGGCGAGCGAGCTGCGCGTGGGTCTGCACCGAGAGCCCGAGGATCGCCCGCTCGCCCAGGGCGGCACGGGCGGCGGCCACGTCGCCGTCGTCCTGGCCCAGGTGCAGGCCGTCGGCCCCGGCGGCCAGGGCCACCTCGGGGCGGTCGTTGATGATCAGTGGCACGCCGCTGCCGGCGAGTGCGGCCTTGAGGCGGCGGGCCTGGTCGATCAGCTCGGCATCGGAGGCGTGCTTGTCGCGCAGCTGCACCAGGGTCACGCCGCCGCGCACGGCGGCGACCACCGTGTCCACCAGCCCGCGGTCGGCGCAGAGGCCGGGGTCGGTGACCAGGTAGAGGGAAAGGTCGATTGGCATGCTGTCCTCCCGGGCGCGGGACGTGCAGGCTGGCGGGAGCTGCACGACTCCCTACGCCGGCATTATCCGGGTCAGGTTCCGAGGGTGCGTCTCAGCCGTGGCGGTATCGCCGCGGCGCCCCTGTCGTCAGGCCACCACTATCCCTGCCCGCTTCCTGGCTGTAAAGGCAGGTCAACCCATCATGTCTAGAGGCGCCGTCTTAAGAATCGCTTAAGGCGGGATGACCGTTGCATGTCAGCGGCGGCGCCGCCCTTCAGGCGGTGCGGGCGAGCCAGCGCAGGGCCACCTTCCGGGCGTGGGCCAGCTCTCGGCAGTAGGTCAGCCGGCCGGCCGTCCGGCGGATGCCTGCACGGCGCAGCTTGACGAGGATCCGCGCCGGCAGGCCGACCAGCACCAGTGCGACCCCCTCGCGGTGCATCTCGTCGATCAGGGCCTTGAGGGCCACGATGGCGGTGCCATCCATGCTCGGCACGTCATGCATGTCGAGGATGACGATCCGCACTTTCGGGTCCACCAGGTGCAGCGAGGAGAGCGCCTTCTCGGCGGCGCCGAAGAACAGCGGGCCGTTGATGTCGTAGAGGGCGACCTCGCCGGGCAGCTCGTCGATGGGGGCATGGGACCCGGTATCGACGCGCAGGGTCTGGGTCAGCAGCGACATGCGCCGGATGAACAGGGCGGCGGCCAGCCCGATGCCCACGGCCACCGCCAGCACCATGTCGAAGAGCACGGTCAGGGTGAAGCAGGTCAACAGGATGGCCACGTCACCCGGCGGGGCCGAGCGCAGGGTGTGGAGGAAGTGCCGGGCCTCGCTCATGTTCCAGGCGACGATGAACAGCAGTGCCGCCAGCGCGGCCATCGGCACCAGCCCCAGCAGGCCCGCCAGGGCGACCACCGCCAGCAGCACCACCAGCGCATGCACCACCGCCGCGATCGGCGAACGGGCGCCGCTGCGGATGTTGGTGGCGGTCCGGGCGATGGCGGCCGTGGCGGTGATGCCGCCGAACAGCGGCGCGACGATGTTGCCCAGCCCCTGGCCGATCAGTTCGGCGTTGGGGTCATGCCGGGTCCGGGTCAGTCCGTCGGACACCATCGCGCACAGCAACGACTCGATCGCCCCCAGCATGGCGATGGCGAAGGCGGGACCCAGCAGGGCGCGAATCAGGTCGAAATCCAGCACCAGTGGCTCACCATCTGCGCCGGGCAGCCGCCAGGGGGCCACGAAACTCGGCGCGATCGGGGGGATGCCACTGCCTGTCTCGCCCTGTACCTCCCAGGTGAAGCGCGAGGCGATGGTCTCCACCATGTTCCCCGTGCTCGGGTCGCCTATCCCGTGGTTGACCGCATAGGCCACCACCGCACCGACCACCAGCCCGATCAGGGGTGCCGGAATCGGCACATGCAGGCGCGGCCAGAGCAGCAGGACGCCCAGGGTGAAGGCCCCGATCCCCAGCTCGAGCGGAGCCAGGCCGGGCAGCGAGACGGCGATCCGTCCCAGATTCTCGACGAAGTGCTCACCCAGCTGCCCGACCTCCAGCCCCAGGAAGTCGGGCAGCTGCAGCACGGCGATCACCACCGCGATCCCCGCCGTGAAGCCGAGCACCACCGGATAGGGCACGTACTGGATGAGGCGCCCCATGCCGGTGATGCCGAGGACCACCAGGATCACCCCGGCCATCATCGAGGCGATCAGCAGGCCGCCCAGGCCGTACTGCTGGACGATGGGGAAGAGGATGACGACGAAGGCCGCCGTCGGACCCGAGACATTGAAGCGTGAACCGCCGGTCAGCGCGATGATCGCGCCGGCGACGATCGCCGTGTAGAGCCCGTGCTGGGGAGGCACGCCGGTGGCGATCGCCAGGGCCATGGAGAGCGGCACGGCCACGGTGCCGATGGTCACGCCGGCCAGGATGTCGTGGCGCAGGTCGTCCAGGCCGTAGCCGTCTCGCCAGGCCGCGCGCAGGCCGGTGGCGATGCCGGGAAGGGGTGGGGACGGTCGGTGGCGTGCCATTCACGGGGTCCTCCCTGGGTGGTCACCCGCACCGTGGATGGGCCGGTGGCCACATATCCAGCGGGGATCGATCCGGTTGCTTATGTGAATGACATTAACATGTCGTTAGTATTGTCGACAAATACGCCCCCGGCATTGCCCCGGCGGGCAGCGGACATTAACATTTGATGGTAATACTGCCGGAGAATCGCCATGGAGAAGAAGACAGCACGCCTGACCCTGTTGATCGACCCGCACAAGAAGCGAGCCTTCGAGCAGCTGTGTGCGGCCCAGGACCTGACCCCGTCCCAGGTGGTGCGACAGCTGATCCGCGACTACCTGCGCGACCACGGCGTGGAGTACGCATCCCGTCCCGACCTGGCCAGCAGGGACGCGCCGGGGCGGGAGTGATGTGGCGCGCTCCCGCCAGGCCAGCGGCGGCGGGCACGGGGCCCCCGGTGGTCACCGGCACGGCGGGGGGAAGGCAGGGTGTCGGGGCGTCTCCATGACGTTTCCCCGATACTCTGGTCCCGGCAACTTAACGCCCGCTTAAGGGGGCGGATAAATCCACGGCTCGCCGGTTCAGGCGCGGATATAGGCCCAGCCCTCGGCCTGGCGCTCGGCCAGGGTGACCACGGCGGCGTCGATCTCCCCGATGCCGGCGGCGTTGTCGAGTCCCTGAGCCTTGAGGGAGTTGCGGCACAGGCGCAGGTGGGGGTCGGTATCGTCGGACTGTGCCAGGGCGGCGGCCACGGCGCCGCCATTGGCAATGATCAGCACCTCGGCCGCGGGCCGGGCATCGAGCAGGTTACGGGCGTTGCGCCGGGCACGGCCCAGGGCTTGCGGAGTGGGAGCATGCAAGAGTACGCGCAGTGTCGCCATGGGGGGTTCTCCTCGGGTCTTGATCGCCTCAGTGGTCGCCGATACGGGCTTCGACGCCCTGCACCAGGGGGGCGAAATCGGGGTGGTCTCGGCGCTCGTCCAGCGGCAGGTCGACCTCCAGGGTATCCACTACCCTGGCCGGCTGCCCCGGCGCCTGGTCTCCGAGCACCATCACCCGGTCGGCCAGCAGCACGGCCTCCTCGATGTCGTGGGTGACGAAGACGATGGCGGCCTCGGTGCGCCGGCGCAGCGCGATCAGCTCCTGCTGCAGCCGCCGGCGAGTGATGGCATCGAGCGCCGAGAAGGGCTCGTCCATGAACAGGACCCGCGGGCGCACGGCGAGCGCGCGGGCGATGCCGACCCGCTGCTGCTGGCCCCCGGAGAGGGTGTGCGGCCAGCGGTCGGCATAGGCGTCCAGGCCGACCAGCGCCAACGGCTCCAGCGCACGCTGGCGACGCTCGGCCCGCGATAACGCCAGCCCCTCCAACCCCAGCTCTACGTTGGCCCGCACGCGACGCCAGGGGAAGAGGCGCGGCGCCTGGAAGACCATCGACCAGGCGCGGGTATCCTCGGCGTTGCCGGCGGGAATCACCACCTCGCCGGACTGCGGGGGGAGCAGGCCAGTCAGGGCGCGCAGCAGGGTCGACTTGCCGACGCCGGAGGCACCCACCACGGCGATGAATTCGCGTGGGTAGAGGGTCAGGTCGACGCCGGCGAGGACGGGCGTGTAACCGAAGCCGAGGCTGACTTCGCGTGCACTCAGCACCGGGGACGCGTCGGCGATGGGGCGGTTCATGGCTGCCACCTCAGGACCCGATGCTGGACCAGCATGAACAGGAAGTCGAACAGCGCATAGAGCCCGGCGATGGTCAGCATGTAGACCACCACGATATCGGTGGCCAGCAGGCTCGAGGCCTCCATCATGCGCTGGCCGATACCGGGGATGCCGAACAGCTCGGCGGCCACCACGGTCATCCAGCCCTGTCCCAGGCCGGCGCGCAGGCCGCCCAGGATACCCGGGGCGGCGGCTGGCAGGCTGACCTTGGTCAGCCGGGCCAGGAAACTGCGCTGGCCAAAGGCCAGGGCCACCTCGTCGAAGTCAGGGTCCACCGAGCGCACCGCGCTGTAGCTGGCGAAGTAGTTGATCCAGAACACGCCGATGCTGATGATGAAGGCGGCGGCGGCCGGATTGATGCCGAACCAGATGATCGCGAAGGGAATCCACGCCAGGGGCGGGATCGGGCGCAGCAGCCGGGCCAGCCAGGCGTGCAGGGCATTGAAGCGCGGCATCAGCGCCGCCGACACCCCCACCGCGATGCCCAGGCTCGAGCCCAGCAGCAGGCCCACGCTGTAGTGACCGAGGCTCGAGCGCACCACCTCCAGCCAGATGCCGTCGATCAGCTCGTACCAGAAGACCCGCGGGATCGCCGAGGGTAGCGGGACCAGGCTGCCGGGCAGCAGCCCGCTGCGCAGCGCCAGCTCCCACAGCAGCAGAAAACCGGACAGGCCCGCGGCGCTGAGCAGGGTGCGCCGCGAGCGGGTCAGGGGAGAGGTCATTGGGTGGCCAGCTCCGCACTCACTTCGTCATACAGGCGGGTGTCGAACAGTGCCTCCAGATCGACCGGCTGGCGCAGCGACCCCTGGGCGAGCTGGAAGTCGTGCATGCGCCGCGTGCCTTCCCGGATCGCATGCGGGTCGCTGACATAGTGGGATGACGGCGAGCTCAGGGCGGCTTCCACCGTTTCCAGGCCGATCAGGCGGCGGCCGACGAACTCGCGCACATGGGGGGCGGCACGGCCGGGCTCCTCGACCAGCATCTCGGTGGCACGCAGATGCAGGGCCATCAGCCGGCGCATCGCTTCGGGCTCCTCCTCGAGCACGCGCTCGCGGGCGGCCAGTACGGCACCGGGCTGGCCGGGCAGCATCTCGCCGGCACGCGCGACCACCCGGGCACTGTCGTCACGTTCCTGGACCGTGGTGAGGATCGGCTCGAGAATCGAGGCGGCGTCCACGGCGCCGGCCAGCAGCGCCTGCTGGACGCGGTCGGCGCCCATGGCGACGATCTCGACCGCCTCCAGGCCGACCCCCAGCTGCTCGATCAGCCAGTAGCGCAGCACGGTGTCGGGGACCGACCCCTGGGGAAAGGTGGCGATCTTGGGCTGGCGATTCTGCTCCTCGGTGAAGCGGGTGATCGCCTCGGCGGCATCGTACTGGTCGAAGTAGCCGGCGAGTTCGCCGCGGGCGACCAGGCCGATCTGCTCCTGGATGCTCGCGGCCAGTACCTTGATCGGCACGCCGTTGGCGCGGGCCACCATGGCGGGGCCGATGCCGAAGTACATGACATCGAGCTCGCCGGAGGCCAGCGCCTGGACCATGGCCGGGCCGCTGGAGAAACGGGTCAGCTCCAGCTCGAGGCCGGCCTCCTCGGTCCAGCCCTCGCCCTCCATCACGAACAGCTGGGCCACCGGCAGGATCGGCATGTAGCCGACCTCGAGCGTGGTCGAATGATCACTGGCCTTGGCCAGGCCGACAGCGCCGAGTACCAGCGTCGCCAGGAGGGCCAGTAGAGGAATGCGTCGTGACATGGGGGGCTCCAGGGGGCGTCGATCGGCATGGCCGATGATCTACTTTTATAACGAAGAAGATTTAATGAGGGCGTTTTTATAATTGTAACCATGCAATCACCCCCTGTGAACATCGACGACACGCGGAGCGCGCCCGGCCGGAAAGCCGGCCGGCGAACTCCGTATGGGCAGCGGGCTGGCCCGGGTCGTGGAGGCCGGGACTCAAGGCGCCGGCCCGGCGGCGCCGAGGAAGCGCTCCTGCCAGTAGGCGACCTCGAGCGGCACGCTGACCACGTCACGTCCCCGCCCCGGGGCGTGGATCATCTGGCCGTTGCCGCGGTAGATGCCGACATGGGTGGCCTTGCGGCGGTCGCCGAAGAACAGCAGGTCACCCGGACGGGCCTGGCGCACCTCCGGCAGTTCGCGGTACTGGTCGTCGGCGGTGCGTGGCACCGCAATGCCCGCGTTGCGATAGACCAGCTCGACCAGGCCGGAGCAGTCGAGGCCCTCGGGGGTATTGCCGCCCGGGCGATAGGGCGTGCCGAGGGCCTGTTCGGCGGAGGCGAGGATCAGCGCACGCTCGAGGGAGAGGCCCTCGTCGGGGGCCGTGTCGCGGGTGGCCAGGTCGCGGCTGGCACAACCGGCCAGCACCAGCAGCGCCATCCCCGCCGCCAGGAGACGCAGGGCCGGGCCGGAGACAGGGCGCCGCCGGTGGGCGGCGCGACGGGGCGTGCGGGACATGTCGAGCACCGGACGTTATCACTCGCTGAGGGTCATGCCCCCTACATTAGCCCGTGGCGGTCAGGAGCGAAAGGCGATGCGGGTGCCGTAGGCCAGCCGCTCGTCGGGCGTGATGGCATGTCCCGATACGCCGATCATCTCGTCGCCGCACTGGTCGGCCCAGGTCAGCACGCCATGGGTCAGGCCCAGGTCGCCGAGCAGGTCCTGGATCTCCCCGGTGCCGAGGAAGGTCCAGGTCTTGCCGTTGGCGTCCGCCAGCTCCGAGACCCCGTTGGCATGGTGGAAGCGCACGATGTAGATGCCGTCCTGGGACTCGACCTCGACGATGGGTGAGAGGCCGTGGGTCAGCGCGTAGGACAGTTGCTTGAGGGTGATGTGGTCACCCAGGCTCATGTCGATGGCAGTCATGGTGAACCCTCGACTCGTTCCGGTGGCAGGGGCGTATCCTTATCAACATAGGCGCTCCTTCGCGTCCCTGCCTCACCAGGGGGCTCAGGCGAAGGCGTAGACATCCATGGCCAGCACGCCGTGCTCGACGCTGTGGTGCAGGCGTTGTGCCTGGCCGCCCGCCCCCATCGCCACCAGCAGCGGCTGGAAGTGCTCCGGGGTCGGGTGGTTGGCACGGCCGTGAGGCGTCTGCTCCCAGGCGAGCAGGGCGGGGCGATCGTCGGCCAGCAGGCGCCCGTGCACCCAGTCGATGAAGTCGCTGACCCAGGCGGGCACGGTGCCGTGCTCCGGAGTCATGGCCCCCAGGTTATGGGTCAGGCTGCCCGACCCGATCACCAGCACCTTCTCCTCGCGCAGTCGGGCGAGCTTCTCGCCCAGCGCGACCAGTGCGGCGTTGGACCAGGTGGTGGGCAGCGACAGCGACACCACCGGGATATCGGCCTCCGGCACCATCAGCGAGAGCGGGACCCAGGCGCCGTGGTCGAGGCCGCGCTCCACCGGCGTGGCGCCGAGCTCCTCGGCCAGCCGCCGTGCCAGTTCGGGCTCGCCGGGGGCGGGATACTGGCACTCGTAGAGTTCCCGCGGAAAGCCGCCGAAGTCGTGGATGGTCTCGGGCCGGGCACTGGTGCTGACGGCCAGGCCGCGGGTCGCCCAGTGGGCCGAGACCACCACGATGGCCGCCGGGCGGTAGTGGCGGCCCAGTTCCCGCAGGAAGTCGTGGGCCGGGGTCGGCGTGAGCGCCAGCATGGGCGAGCCGTGGGAGATGTACAGGCTGGGTAACATCTTGAATCTCCTCTTCATGGGCCAACGCCGGCCCGATTCGGGACCGGTGTCGGCCAGGGGGGATGGCTCAGGCGAAGCGACGGCTGAGGGTCAGGTTACCGCCGCCCAGGCCGGCCTGCACCAGCAGGGCGATGGCCCAGAACACCGGGAATTCCCAGCCGCCGCCTTCGTTGGAGAACATCCAGCCATTGCCCAGGTGAACGGCGGCGGCGCCGAGCAGCACCGGGACCAGGGCCAGGCTCACCCAGCGGGTGTAGAGGCCCAGCAACAGCGCCAGGCCACCGCCGACTTCGGCCAGGATGGTCAGGTAGGCGAGAAGGGCCGGGAAGCCGAGCGATTCGAAGTAGCCGACGGTACCGGGGATGGTGAACACGAACACCTTGAGCAGGCCGTGGGCCAGGGTCATGGTGCCGAGGGAAAGGCGCAGCAGGGTGATGGCTTGTGCTTGCATGGGGAATCTCCATTGAGTCTGGCAGGGGGGTGATGTCGCTACTCTAGAGAGATTCCTTGGCGGGATAATCACCCGTGCTCGAACATCATTATTTCCTTTTGGAGGGCAATCCCAGCTCGGCCTCCCAGTAGGGCGGCTCGCCCCAGGCCTCGGCGAGAAAATCCAGGAAGTGCTCCACCTTGGCCGGCAGGTGTCGCCGGGCCGGATAGAGGCCATAGACCCCCAGCGTCACGGGGGGCGCCTCGGGGAGGATGGGCACGAGGCGTCCCTCCCGGATGCTCTCGGTGAGCAGGAAGCTGGGCTGCTGGATGATCCCCAGCCCATCTTCGGCGGCCTGGACCAGCACCACGCCATTGTTGCTGTCCAGCGGCCCGCTCACCGGCAGGCTGTGATCGCCCAGTTGCCAGGTGGTGCCGCCGCCCGAGGTGCGGTAGCGCAGGCAGCGATGCTCGGTCAGCTCCTCGAGGCGTTGCGGTTCCCCGTGGGCGGCCAGGTAGGCGGGCGAGGCGCACAGCAGCAGATGGCAGCGGGTCAGGGGCCGGGCGACCAGGCTCGAGTCCGGCAGGCTGCCGATGCGGATCGCCAGGTCGTAGCCCTCCTCGAGCAGGTCCACCCGGCGGTCGTTGAGGTCGAGGCGCATCTCCAGGGCCGGGTGCCGGACCATGAAGCGTGCCACCAGCGGCGCCAGGTAGTCGGTGCCAAAGGCCATCGGGCCGTTGACCCGCAGCCGGCCGCGGATCTCGGTGACACCGGCGCCGACCTCCGCCTCGGCCTCCTCCAGTGCCTGCAGGATGCCCAGGGCACGTGCCAGGTAGCGTTCGCCGGCCTCGGTCAGGTGCAGGCGTCGGGTGGTACGCTGCAGTAGCCGCACCTGCAGGTGTGTCTCCAGCTGCATGACCAGCTTGGAGACCTGGGTGCGCGACAGCTCGAGCTGCTCGGCGGCCCGGGTGTAGCTGCCCAGTTCGGCGACCCGGACGAAGGCCGTCATGGCGACAAGCAGGTTCATGGTGTCTCCTTTCTGCGGCCTGCGACGGCGTCGGGTCGCTTGGCGGGCCGTGTCATCCCTTCAGTAGCCGGTCATCTCCAGATAGCCCACCCCCAGCGCCTCGCCGCCGTCATGGTCGCTGACCGTCACCTCGCCCTCCCAGTAGGACACGCTGGTGGCCATCCAGCGTTCGCTGTGGCGCGCCTCGACCACCAGGTCGAGGCCCTGCGCCGGCAGCTCGAGCCGCCAGCGGGTGGGCATCTCGCGGCCGGCGACGAGGCTGGTGCTCAGTGGCGTCAGGCGCAGTCCTCCCTGGGCGACCGGGGTGGCAGCGCCGTCGGGGGCAATCACATTGCCGAACAGGAAGTCGCCGCCCTCCTCGCCACCGCCCCGCAGCCGGTAGGCCATCAGCTTGTGGCCGCTGTCGAGATGCAGCGCGACCCAGTCCCAGCCGCTCTGCTCGGGTTCGAGCACCTGGCTGCTCCACTCCCGGTCGAGCCAGCCGCGGCCGCTGACCGCGCGGGTCTCGCCGTCGAGCGTGACCTCCCCCTCGATGCGCCAGAAGGGTTGGCTGTAGTAGATCGAGCCCTGGCCGTCGGCGGTCTTCTGGCTGAAACCGGCCTCGCCGTGCAGCACCAGGGGTCCCTCGGCGGTGAGGTCGAGGCGGTAGCCGAAGCCGCCGTGTTCGTCATCCTGGTGGGCGAGCAGCGCGAGTTCGGCGAAGGTATCGGCGTCGGGGTCGTCCACCCGGCTCTCGAGTCGCCAGTCGTCGAGCCAGGCGGCAAAGGGCCGGGCCCGGACGCCGGCCTGGCCATCGTCCTGCCGGGAATGACCGCGGGCGAAGCGCTCCGCCACCCGGTGGGTCGGGCCCCGGGAGACCGCCATATGGGCCATCCACGCCTGGTCGGCGACCCAGGGGCCGGGACGTGGCCGCTCGGCGGGGGAGACCAGGGCCTGGCGGAACAGGGTCCACTGCAGGCCCAGCGGCTCGCCGCGCTCGTCCTCGAGGTTGGCGGTGAGGTACCACCACTCGATGCGGGTATCCGGGTGGGGGCCATGATCCTCGGGGAAGCGCAGTGTCGTGCCGGGGCGCGCCTGCACGAAGCCCCCGGCCGCCTCGCCCGGCTCGGCGAGGCCGGTGTCGGTGGCCGCATCGCGCTCGCAGCCCATGAGCACCAGCGCGGCCAGCAGGCCGAGCATGGCGAGCCGCGTCATGGGGTCTCCTCCTCGGCCAGCAGGGCCCGGGGCGGGGTGCGCCACAGTGCCATGGCCGGCAGCACCGTGGCCAGCAGCGCCACCGCCACGGCGGTGGCCAGGGTCAGCAGGATCTCGCCGGGAAAGAGCTGCAGCGGCAGGCGCCAGCCGAAGGCGGCCACGTTGATCACCGCCACCAGCCCCGCCGTGACGGCGATGCCCAGCGGCACGGCGAGCAGGCCGGTGGCCAGCGCCGCGCCGCCAACCTGGACGAGCTGGCTCACCACCAGGCGGGCCCGGGGCACGCCCAGCGCCCAGAGCGGGGCCAGCTGGCGGCGGCGCTCCCGGGCCTGGGCCAGCAGGCTGGCGAACAGCGCCAGGGCCGCCACGCCCAGGGTCAGGGTGTTCAGCGCCCGGGTGATGGTGAAGGTGCGTTCGAAGATTTCGGTGGAGACGCGTTTCACCTCGCGCTGGTCCAGCAGGGACTCGCGGTCCGGGCCGAGGCGGTCGCCGAGGGCGGTGCGCAGCGTCGCCTCGTCGGCGTCGCCGTGGAGCACGATGCCCAGGGACCCCGGCGGTGCCCGGAAGCGCTCGGCGAGCCGTGGCGTGGCCAGCAGCACCTCGCCGCGGGGGTTGCCGTAGTCCGGGTAGATGGCGGCCAGGCTCACCGTCTCCCGGCGGCCCCTGGCGTCGAGGGTCAGCCGGTCGCCCGGCGCCAGGCCGGTGGCGATGGCGAGTTGTTCGTTGATGAAGGCCGCGCCCCCGCGGAAGGCCTGCCAGGCCGCCTCGCGCCCGGCGAGGGTCGACAGCAGCGGCCAGCTCGGCACGAGCCGCTCGCCCGGGGTGATGCCGTAGAGGCCGACCGGCAGGTTGAGCGGCCGGGTGGCGTCGGTGCCGGCGTCGAGCAGGGTGGCGTCGGTGCGGCGGGTGGCCAGCAGCTCTTCGACCTCCGGCCGGTCGGCGAGCCAGTCGTGGATCTCGTCATACCGCTCCGCCGGCGGGCGCAGGTAGAGGTCCGCCACCAGGCGCTGGTCCAGCCAGTCGAGGAAGGTCAGGCGGAAACCGCCCACCATGCTGCTCACCCCCAGGTTGGCGGAGAGCGCGATCAGCAGCGCCATCATCGCCAGGGCCAGGCGCGGCAACTGCAGCTGCAGGTCGGCCAGGGCCCACTGGACCAGCGGCCACCGCCGGGCGAGGCGTGCGAGCCCGGCGAGGCCCAGCGCCAGCAGCGGCGGCAGCCAGAGCGCGCAGGCGAGCAGCAGCATGGCCATCAGGCCGAAGCCGGCCAGCAGCCCCTCGCCGGGCGGCTGGCGGGCGAGCCAGGCCCACAGCGCCAGGCCGAGCAGGGCACAGGCGGTGCCGGCTGCGGCCATCAGCCGCAGCTGGCGGTGGAACCCCGTGCGCCAGGCCTGGGCCTGGCCGAGGCCCAGTACGCTGAGCCGGGCGGCCCGCCATAGCACGCCGCTGCCGGCCAGCAGCAGGCCGCCCAGGGTCACGGCAAGCCCGCCGAGCCAGTAGTGCCAGGGCAGCTGGAGCTCGGCCGTCACCCCGGCACCATAGAGGCTGTCCAGGGTGGCGGCCACGTCCGGCAGCAGCGCCCGGGCCAGCCAGACGCCGCTGACGATGCCGGCCAGGGCGCCGGCGAGCCCCAGCAGCACCAGCTCGAGCAGCAGCAGGCCCACCAGGCGGCGGCCGGGCACGCCCAACGCCCGCAGGGTGCGCAGCATGCCCAGCCGCTGCTCCAGGGCCAGGCCGAGCGCCGCCTGCACGATGAACAGCCCCACCACCAGGGCCAGCAGCGCCATGGCGGTGAGGTTGAGGTGGAAGCTCTCGGTGAGCTGGCCCGGCGCGACCAGGGTCGTCGCCCGGGTCAGCACCAGCCCCTCGGGTGCCTCGGCCAGGGCGTCGGCGGCGCTGACCAGCCGCGTGAGCGTCGCGCCGCTGTCCAGCAGGGCCGCCGCGGCGGCGATATCCATCACCAGGGTGTCGGGGGGCAGCGAGGGGGCCAGGGTCAGGGGCGGCAGCCGCCGGCCGTCGGGCAGGCGCGGTTCGGCCCCCGGCGCGTCTCTGGCCGTGACCGCCAGGGCGGGCAGGGTGTCGGGGGCCAGGCGTGTCTGCCACGGCGGCGTGAGGAAGTCGCCGGTGCCGCCGGCGAAGGGGCTGTCGCCGGGCAGGGTCAGTGGGTCGATGCCGATCACCGTCAGCCGGGTGCCGTCCGGGGTCTCCAGCTCGCCCTCGAGCAGCGGCGAGACCGGCAGCCCCGCCCGGCGCAGCCGCAGGAAGTCGTCGCGGGTCAGCGGCTCGCCGTCGCGGCGCTCCAGGCGGTCCAGGCCGGTGGAGAAGAGCGCCTCGGCGCGGGCGTAGCTGTCGCGGGCCGAGGCGTTGATCGCCTGCACGCTGCTCCACAGGGCGCTGGCCACCCACAGGCCCAGCAGCAGCATGGCCAGCTGGCCGGGGTGGCGGCGATAGTGGGAGAGCAGGGTGGCCAGGGCGGTGAGCATGGGGGCACAAGGGTGAGGATCGACCGGGGCCTTGTGGCCCCTTGTGCCGGCATCGTCTCACAGAAGCGGCGAGGCGGGGAGTGGCAGGCACAGCGCGGTCTCGCCCCCCGGCCACCTTTCGCTGACCGGTCGAGCCCGACGCGGATTAATCGAGATGCAGCCAGCGGGCCAGTCGCGAGTGACGATGGCGGCTCAGGTACCAGGGCAGCAGGGCCATGACGGCGAGGATCGTGATGGCCGCCGTGGTGCTGAGCAGGGGATGGAGCTCGAACGTATGGCCGAGACTGGCGAATACCACGGTCATCGGCAGCATGCCGATCACGGAGGCCAGGGCGAAACGCCATGCCTTGATGGCGGTCACGCCGGCGGCGTAACTGATCAGGGCGAAGGAAAAGATGGGAATCAGGCGGGTGAGCAGCACGGTGAGGAAGAGCAGCCGCTGCGAACCTTGCGCACCGAACAGCGGATTGTCCCGGAACCGTTCGCGCAACAGGTCACGCCCCAGCAGCCGGGCGAGGAAGAAGGCGATCAGTGCCCCGCACAGGGCGCCGGTCACCGAGAGCAGGGCCCCGGGAAGGATACCGAATGCCAGCCCCGAGGCGGCGGTGACCGGCAGGGTGGGCAGGGGGCCGACCACCACCGTCAGCACCATGAGGGCCACCAGCAGCAGCGGCCCCAGCGCGCCGCGGCCGTTCAGCCACCGCGACAGGGCGTCGGGCGACAGGGAGTCGGGCATGCCCAGCCGCCCCAGCACCAGCCAGACCAGGGTCATGCTCATCGCCGCGGCGATGAGCACGCCCGAACGAAATATCCAGTCACGCCGGGTCATGTCGCTCCCTTGTTGCGTCATTTACCCGGCCATGGGACAGGCGCAGGCAGCGGTCCAGCGGCGCCGCCACCCGGGGGCTGTGGGTCACCACCAGCAGGGCGCTGCCGGCGTCATCCACCAGGGCCCGCAGCAGCGCGAGCACCTCGTCCGCGGTGGTCTCGTCGAGGTTGCCGGTGGGTTCGTCGGCGAGCAGCAGGGCGGGGCGCGGGGCCAGGGCGCGGCCGATCGCCAGGCGCTGCTGCTGGCCGCCGGAGAGCTGCTCCGGGTAGCGCTTCTCGAGCCCGGCCAGGCCCAACCGCTCGATCAGCCGTGCCGTCCAGGCGGTATTCTCGCGGCCGGCCAGGCGGGCCTGCAGGCGCAGGTTGTCGACGACGTTCAGGCTCGGCACCAGGTGGAACTGCTGGAACACCAGGCCCAGGGATTCACGGCGCAGCCGGGCGCGGTCGGGCTCGGCAAGCATCGAGATCGCCCGGCCCGCCAGTCGCACCTCGCCGGCATCGGGCAGGTCCAGCCCCGCGGCCAGGTGCAGCAGGGTCGACTTGCCACTGCCCGACTCGCCCATCAGCGCCAGGCTCTCGCCGGCGTGCAGGATCAGGTCGACACCGGCCAGCACCGACAGCGGCCCCTGGGGCGTGGCATAGGCCTTGTGGACCTGGCAGAACTCGAGCATGAAGGGCTCCCGTCACATTCAGGCTTCGATGGTCCCACAAAAAAGGCGCCACCCGTAGGTGGCGCCGGAAACCGTCGTCGGGGACGAGGGTCAGTGGCTATGGCCGTGGCTGTCCTCGTCATGGCCGTGATCGTCACCGCCGTCATCGTCATGGCCCGGCTCGGCCAGGGCCTCATGCAGGGTCTTGGCGTTGTGGCGCATCATGCCCAGGTAGCTGCTCGCCTCGCCCTCGGTGGCCAGGGCGTCGGCGTAGAGGGTGCCGGCGATGGGCAGGCCGGTCTCCTCGGCGAGCTGATTGATGACCGCCGGGCTGGTCATGTTCTCGTGGAACAGCGCCTGGACGTTCTGCTCGCGGATCACGTCGATCAGCCGCGCCATGTCGGCGGCGCTGGGCTCGGCCTCGGAGGAGAGCCCGACCGGCGAGAGGAAGCGCAGGCCGTAGGCCTGGGAGAAGTAGCCGAAGGAGTCGTGGCCGGTGATCACGCTGGTGGATGCGGGGATCTCGGTGAGCAGCTCGCGGATCTCGTCCCCGGTGGCCTCGATCTCGTTGATGTAGCGCTCGGCATTGGCCTTGTAGGCCTCGGCGTTGTCCGGGTCGGCCGCGATCAGGCCGTCGCGGATATTGACCACATAGACCTGTCCCAGGGCCAGGTCCTGCCAGGCGTGGGGGTCCTGGTCGCCGTGGTCATGATCGTCATGGCCCTCATCCGCATGGCCTTCATCTGCATGGCCTTCATCCTCATGATCGTCATGGTCGTCGTGGCCGTGGTCATCGGGGGTGTCGTCGTGCCCATGGGCCCGATCAGGCGCGTGGCCAGGGTAGTCCAGCTGGTCGATGCCCTCGCTGGTGACAACCAGCGGACCGGCATAGTCGCTGGAGTCGATCAGTCGCTCCATCCAGCCCTCGAACCGCAGGCCGTTGAACACCACCAGGTCGGCGTCGGCCAGCGCCCGGGCGTCGCCGGGGCTCGGCGAGAAGACATGGGTGTCGCTGTCGGGGCCGACCAGCGAAGTCACCGCGACGTGCTCGCCGCCGACATTCTCGACCATGTCGGCGAGGATGCTGAAGCTGGCAATCACCTGGATGCGCTCGGCCGCGACGGCGGCCGGCAGTGCCAGCATGGCGGAGGTGCCGATCACCAGGGCGGAGGGTCTGAGACTGCGCAGCATGCAAGGGCTCCTTGGGGGTTAGCAGTATGGAGGCATATCAGTGGGGTTCGGGGGCACCCAGCGGGGCGGCCTGCCGTTGCAGGCGGGCTCGCAGGCTGTGGTGTCGCCCGAGCAGGGCAGAGAGCATGTAGCCGACGCCGGCCAGCAGGATGATCGCCGGGCCGGAGGGAATGCCGAGGTGGTAGGAGAGCAGCAGGCCGCCGCTGCTGGCGACCATGGCGATGCCGACGGCGACGCCGATCAGCCCCTCCAGGCGCTTGCTCCAGAAGCGCGCGGCGGTGGCCGGCAGCATCATCAGGCCCACCGCCATCAGCGTGCCCAGGGTCTGGAAGCCGGCGGTGAGGTTGAGCACCACCAGGCCCAGGAAGATGCCGTGGACCAGGCCGCCGTGGACGCCCTGGCCGCGCAGGAACAGCGGGTCGAGGCACTCCACCACCAGGGCGCGGAAGATGCTCGCGAGTATCACCACGATCAGGCTGCTGATGGCGGCGATCAGGATCAGGGCGGTGCTGTTCACGGCGAGGATCGAGCCGAACAGCACATGGGTGAGGTCGACGCTGCTGCCGCCCAGCGAGACCAGCATCACCCCGGCGGCCAGCGAGATCAGGAAGAAGCTGGCCATGGCGGCATCCTCGCGCTGGCCGGTCATCTGCGACACGCTGCCCGCCAGCACCGCCACCAGCAACCCGGAGAGCACGCCGCCGAGGCTCATGATCGGCAGCGAGAAGCCGGCGACCAGAAAGCCCAGTGCCACGCCCGGCAGGATGGCGTGGGCCATGGCATCGCCGATCAGGCTCATGCCGCGCAGCACCAGGAACACGCCCATGGGCGGGGCGGCCAGGGAGAGGGCCAGGCCGGCCACCAGGGCGCGACGCATGAAGCCATAGTCGAAGGGCGCGATCAGCCACTCGTGCAGCAGTGCTAGCATGTGCCCACCCCCGGCATGGCGATCGACAGCGAGGCGGCCGCCGCGTGGGGGGCCTGGGTCTTGAGGACGGCATCGGGCGAGGACCACTGCACGTGACCGCTGGCGAGGAGCACGACCTCATCGGCCAGCCGGGCGAGCTGCTCCATGTCATGCAACACCACGATGATGGTGGCCCCGGCTTGGGCCATGTCGCGCAGCACGGTCATCAGCACGTCGACGGTTTCGGCATCGACGTTGGCGAAGGGCTCGTCGAGCAGCAGCAGCTCGGCTTCCTGCATCAGGGTGCGGCCGATCAGCGCCCGCTGGCGCTGGCCACCGGAAAGCTCCCCCAGCGGCCGGTGGGCCAGGTGGGAGATGCCCAGGCGGGCCATGATCTCGCGGCCGCGGCGGTAGTGCGAGGCGCAGTAGCCCGTCAGCGCCCCGTGGCTGGGCCAGCTGCCGGTCATCACCAGCTCTTCCACGCTCATGGGGAAGCTGAGGTCCAGGGCCAGCTGCTGCGGCAGCCAGGCGCGTCGCTCCCTGGGCACCGAGCACTCGACACGACCGGCGATCGGCTTGAGCATGCCCATGATGCCCTGGATCAGGGTGCTCTTGCCGGTGCCGTTGGCGCCGATCAGCGCCGTGATGGCGCCGTCGCGGAAGCTGCCTTCCACATGCTCGAGTACGGTACGGTTGCCCTGGGCCAGCTGCAGGTCGTGCAGCCGCAGTCGAGTCGCTGTGGCCCGGGACATCAGGACCACCACCCCGCCGCCCAGGACACCGTCAGCCACAGCAGGGCGAGCGGTATCGTCGCCAGCAGCAGCCGGCGCGTGGCGGAAAGCGACATCAGGGAGAAATGGCAGGGCCCCTCGGGGCGGTGCCGATGGGTGTGTGAGCGGTGTGCCATGACACGGCTCCTCTGGGTATCAGGATTAAGATATAACATAACAAATGCGAGGCCCGATCGCAGCCTCGGGATCGACCTCCCCCCGCTTGATTCGCCGCGGGGAGTGCAGTATCCCGCATTTCGCGAAAAATGGAACCGCCCCGGGCGTCACGAGCCACCTCGATGTCGCGGAAGGGCCGGGCACTGCCGCCGGCGCGGTGGCGGCCAGCGCTGCAGCAGCCCGCCCCGGGGGCCGGCCAGCAGCGAGGCCAGGTAGCCCACGCCGGCCAGCAGGATGATGCAGGGGCCGGAGGGCAGGCCCAGGTGGTAGGACGCCAGCAGGCCGGTCACGCTGGACGCCAGCGCCACGCCCACGGCAATGGCGATCATGCCCTCGAGCCGCCGGCTCCAGTAGCGTGCCGAGGTGGCGGGCAGCAGCATCAGCCCGGCGGCCATCAGGGTGCCCAGGGTCTGGAAGCCGATCACCAGGCTGGCGACCACCAGCCCCATGAACAGGGCATGAAACCACCCGGCGTGTCGGCCCTGCAGGGTGAGGAAACCCGGGTCGAGGCACTCCACCACCAGGGCCCGGAAGGCGATGGCCACGGTGATCAGCACGGCGCTGCTGGCCAGCGTCACCAGCAGCAGGGTGGGGGTGTCCACGGCCAGGATCGAGCCGAACAGCACATGGCCGAGATCCAGCGGCGATCCCGACAGGGACATCACCATCACCCCGGCCGCCATGGCGACCAGGAACAGGCTGGCCATGGCGGCGTCTTCCCGCAGCCCGCTGATGGTGGAGATGCTGCCGGCCATGGCAACGGTCACCAGGCCGGCGATGAGCCCGCCGAGCATCATCAGCGGCAGCGAGAAACCCGCCAGCAGGAAGCTCACGGCCACGCCGGGCAGAATGGCGTGGGAGAGGGCCTCGCCCATCAGGCTCATGCCGCGCAGGGTCAGCAGCACGCCGATGACCGGCGCGGTCAGCGACAGGGCGATGCAGGCGGCCAGGGCGCGGCGCATGAAGCCATAGTCCAGTGGCGAGGTGAGCCACCACAGCAGGGAGTCGAGCATCGCAGCATTCCCGGAGGCATGTCTTGAGTGCTATGTTATAACATAACTATCACGGTCGCTGCCCATCTTTCATGTCGGACCACCCTTCAGGACGGGGTGCGGGTCAGTAGCGCAGCGCCACCCCCAACTGATTGGGTCCCACCAGGAAGGCGTACTCCCCCTCGAGATGGATATCGCCGAGCGACACCCGCGCCGGCTGGAAGCGGTTCACCGCCGCCAAGGCCTGGCGCGGCTGGGTCTGCAGCTGCAGCTCGCTGACCAGCATGCCGGTGGCGAAGTTGATCGCCCCGTCGCCCTCGCGGCCGTCGCCCACGGCGATCACCAGCCCCGCCAGGGTGTTCACGGCCAGTGACCCCAGCCGCGCCTCCAGGCTGCGCCGCCGGCGCTCCTCCTCGGCCACGGCCTGGAGCAGCCGCCGGGCGCTCTCGAGATCGCCCTCGCCGTCACGCAGCTCCCGATGGGCCCGAGGGTGTGGCTGGCGATCCAGGAACATGCCTCCCAGTGCCAGGGCGGACTTCACCACCCCCACCCGGGCATCGAAGCGATCGTCGCGGTCGCTCGCCTCGCTGGCCAGCCAGGCGTTGACGGCCAGGCCGGTCGCATAGACCCCGGTCCAGCCCGCCTGCCAGCGGTTGGCGTGGCGCTCGCCCCGGGCCAGGGCATCCTCGTAGGCCTGCAACTCCTGTTCGGGCGTCTGGGCCAGGGTGGGGGCGGCAAGAGCGGTCAGCAGCAGGGCCAGCAGGCAGGCCAGCAGACGAGTCGATGGCATGGTGGTCTCCGGATGACAAGGGCGGGGCCTTCCAAGCGTATCACCGACGGCCGGTTTTTCCCCTCCCCATGGCGATGCAGGCGGCGTGAGCCGACACCGCCGGGCGTGGAAGTGACCGCTCACCGGCGGATATCGTAGAGTCGAAGGGCGCAGCCATGAGGAGGACCCCATGCGCCCGTCCCTCGACGACCACGCCCTCGACTCCCTCTTTCGAGAGGCGCACACCGCCCACGGCTTTCTCGACGAGCCCGTCGACCCGGCCACCTGGCGGCGGCTCTACGACCTGCTCAAGTGGGGCCCCACCTCGATGAACTGCCAGCCGGCGCGTTACGCCTTCGTGACCAGCCTCGAGGCCAAGTCGCGGCTGATTCCGGCGCTCTCCGAAGGCAACCGCGACCAGACCGTCCAGGCCGCCGCCACCGTGATCGTGGCCACCGATACCCGCTTCTACGAGCACCTGCCGACGCAGTACCCCACCTCGCCCAACGCCCGCGAGCGCTTCGCCGCCAACCCCGAGAAGGCCCGCGAAACCGCCCTGCGCAACGCCACCCTGCAGGGCGGCTACCTGATTCTCGCCGCCCGCACCCTGGGCCTGGACGTCGGCCCCATGAGCGGCTTCGACAATGCCATGGTGGACGAGGAGTTCTTCCCCGACGGCCGCTACCAGAGCAACTTCCTGGTCAACCTGGGCGTTGCCGACCCCAGGATGACCCGCCCCCGAGCGCCACGGCTCGCCTTCGAGGAGGTGGCGGAGATACTTTGAGGGCTGCGGGTTCCCGGAAATCTCGATGCAACATCAGTTTGCTGGGGCGTTTATCCCCCGCAATACACCGCCCCGAGCCCTCGAGGGATCGCTGCCTCGCCTGGTGTCCACTAGGCTTGAGGGTGAGCCAGGGGAGGCCGCGGCGTTGGAAGTCGCGGTGGCGGGGCTTGAGTGCAGGTTCACTTGCTGAAGACAGGAGGTGCGTGATGGGTACCTGTGCAACTTGCGGTAATCAATACGACAACACTTTCACGGTCAGCAAGGACGGTGAGAGTTTCGATTTCGACTCCTTCGAATGCGCCATCCACAAGCTGGCGCCGACCTGTGTGCAGTGCGGCTGCCGGGTGGTCGGGCACGGCGTGCAGCACGGTGACACGATCTTTTGCTGCGCCCACTGTGCCGAAATGGCCGGTGAGTCCGGGCTGGTCGACCATAACTGAAGCGGGGCCGCATGCCCGCCCGACGCGACACCGGGCAAGACGCGGCGCTGCCGCACTCTCGTGACAACCAGCACGCCCCCGCCTCTTGACTCTTCGAGTCTAAGACAACGCGTAGGCGGGGGGCTTGTTTCGGGCTAGCCAAACTCCTCGGTGTCGATATCCGCCTGCTGGGCCTCGCTGTAGCGGGCGCCCGCCACGTGGTCCGGCGTCAGCACGGCGTTCAAGCGGGTGACGGTCGCGGCCTCCAGGTTCAGCTCCTCGGCGGCGAGGCTCTCGCGCATGTGATCGACGGAGCGGGAGCCGGGGATCGGAATGACGTCACCCCCCTGGGCCGTGAGCCAGGCCAGGGCCAGCTGGCCGGGCGTCATCCCCAGTTCGCTCGCCACGGTCATGAAGTCTTCCAGCAGGCGCAGGTTATGGGGGAGATTCTCGGCGCTGAAGCGCGGCATGTGGCGGCGCATGTCGCTCTCCTCGAGGCGGGCGGGATCCTTGACGGTCCCCGTCAAAAAGCCCCTTCCCAGGGGGCTGAAGGCCACCAGCGCCGTGTCGGCCTCCCGGCACGCCTCGAGCAGCGCGATCTCGGGGTTGCGGGTCCACAGCGAGTATTCGGACTGCACCGCGGCGACGGGGTGCTCGGCCCTGGCGCGGCGCAGGGTGGTCGCGGAGACCTCGGACAGCCCAACCGCGCGGATCTTGCCCTCCTCCACCAGGCGCCCCAGCGCCCCGGCGCTCTCTTCGATGGGCACCCGGCGATCCAGGCGGTGCAGGTAGTAGAGGTCCAGGTGGTCGGTGCCCAGGCGCGCAAGACTCGCCTCGCACTGCCGGCGCAGCGTCTCGGGGCGCCCATCGATCACCTTCCGGCCGAGCTCGGGATCGAAGGCCATGCCGCCCTTGCTGGCCAGCAGCACCTGGTCCCGCTTGCCCGCCAGCGCCTTGCCCACCAGGCGCTCGTTGGCCGTCGCCCCGTAGAGGGTCGCGGTATCGAAGTGGCGATAGCCCATGTCGAACGCCGCATCGAGGGCGCGCAGCGCCTCGGCCTCGGGCACCGGCCTGCCGTAGGCATGGGAGAGGTTCATGCAGCCCAGGCCGATGCGGGGCGCGGCCACTTCCTTGAGGCGAGCAAAGACGGTCGACATGGAGATTCCTGGTCAGGGGGCAGGGAAAGGCAATCACCGGCGGAGCCGGAGGCGGTTGCGCTTCATCATGCCGAGGCGGGGTAGGGGATCGCAAGGTGGGGAAGTAACACCATGTTCGAGCGCCATTGCCGAGCCTTGATACTATATGAATATATGCCGCTCGCTGCCTCCCAATTACTGACGAGGAGCGCACGCCTGCTGCAGGCTCTGGAGAACTGACATGAACCGTTTTATCGAACACCTGGTGGAACCGCGCCGTCTGCTGCTCTACTGGCAGGCCCGTGAGAGCAAGAACTGCTCTCGCTACCGTGTGGGCCAGCTGGTGAAGCGGGACGGTCAGGTGGTGCTCCAGTACGACCTGGATGGCTCCGAGATGGCGGAGGCCAGGGAAATGGGCTTTCAGGGCTATCCGGCGTTCCCGCTGAAGCAGGCGGAGCATAGCCACCAGGTGATGGACGCCTTCATGCGGCGCTTGCCGCCGCGCAGCCGCCGCGACTTCAGCCGCTACCTGGAGCTGCGGGCCATTCCGGCAGCTGCCGAGGTCAGTGACTTTGCCCTGCTGGGCTACAGCGGTGCCAAGCTGCCCAACGACGGCTTCGAGTTGGTCCATCCCTTCGACGAACCGCCTGAAGCCTTCGAGATGTTGCTGGAAGTGGCCGGCTTTCGCCACGACCACGAGTCGGAGGCCGCGGCCGGCGAGCTGCGGGAGGGTAGTACTGTCCAGTTCGTGGCGGAGCCTGGCAACCCCTTTGACTCCGAGGCCATTCGCATGGAGAACGCCGGGCGCAAGCTGGGCTACGTGCCTCGGGGGCATCTCGACATGCTGCACCGCATGCTCGGCCAAGGTGCCCGCCTGGAGGGAGTGATCTTCCGGATCAATGGCACCGATAACCGCCCCCTGGTCTATGTACTGACTCGGATCTCACAGGAGCACCGTTCCCTGCCGTCTCATGCCCTCAGGATGCAGGCGTAGGCCTGGCAGTGCTTTGGATGGCCACGGTTGTGGTCCTCATCGTGCTCGGGCGGTAAACGTAATGACTTCGATGCTTGGAGCTCGATGCGGCGAAGCGAATGGGATCCAGCTAACATCAACCTATAGCCGACGGCTTCGCTGCGGCTGAGCTTCACGTTAGGCGACGCGAAGGGCGAGTGGTTGTGGGCAGGGCGACCGCCGGCCAGATGTCCCAGGGGCGAATGGCAGGCGTAAGCGGTCTGCTCACCAGCCCGTTACCTCGGCAGGGTATCCGGCCAAGGTATCGGGGCCAATTGAAGCCCGTCCGATATCCCGAGAAATTGTGCCTTATCGGGACAGCCTCTGCAGCGAAGGAACGCCTTTCAAAACGGCAGGGGATGGAGGCCGGGTGTTCGTCTTTATTAGCGAGGAATAAACAATGGATCCTATCGTACTGATCCTTATCGTGATCTTGGCTGTCGCTCTGCTGGGTGGCGGCTACGGCTACCGCAGCGGCAACAACATCCTCGCCGGGGGCGGCGGCATAGTCGGGCTAATCCTGATCGTCCTCCTTATTCTTTTCCTGATGGGCCGTTTATAACGGTGATTGAATGCCCGCCCGGGGACGGTTAAGCGCAGGCTGCTGAACTTTGTCGTTACATCAGACCTTGCTGAAGGTCCGCTCCTGGCAGAACAGCGACGGCCTGAAGGTTACGCCGTCGCTGGCTCCTGCTAGACCTCCGTCCGCGTTTCCTTGGCCGTCCTTACTGCTGGGTACCGGCCGATGGCTGGTATGAATGGCTTCCGGTGGGCGGGCGCAAGCAGGCGTACTCTGTGACTCGATCCGATGGTGAGCGGTGTGGATGGCTGGGATCTACCGACCTCCACCTTACATTAGCGCTTGCCTGTGGTCGGTCCTGTCGAAAATACTGTATATATGGCCAGTATTCGACGAGAGGCCACCGACATGCCACACGATCTGATCATCCCGGCCCACCCGGCACCCCCCTCACAGCCCCTTCCGCACCCCCTCGCGCTCACCCGCGTCGGGCTCAGCGGCTTCCCCAGCCCGGCCCAGGACTACGAGGGCCGCACCCTAGACCTCAACGAGCGCCTGGTGAAGCACCCTTCGGCCACGTTCTTCATGAGCGTCACCGGCGACAGCATGGTCCGCCTCGGCATCCACGAAGGCGACCTGCTGCTGGTCGATCGCTCCATTGATCCGCGCCCCGGCCACATTCTGGTGGCCCTGGTCGATGGCGAAATCACCGTGAAGCGCTACGAGCTGCTCGGCAACCGGCCGCACCTCTGCTCGGGCAACCCCCGCTATGCCCCGATCCCCCTCGACAACCTGGACTGCCAGGTCTGGGGTGTGGTCCGCTCGGTCATCCACGAGTACCCCGTATGATCGGCCTCGTCGATTGCAACTCCTTTTACGTCAGCTGCGAGCGCGTGTTCCAACCGCGGCTGATTGCCCTTCCCGTCGGCGTGCTGTCGAACAACGATGGCTGCGTGATCGCCCTCTCCACCGAACTCAAGGCCATCGGCATCCCGATGGGCATGCCTGCCTTCGAGATCCAGCACTTGGTGCGCCAGGGCCGTATCCACCTCCTGTCGAGCAACTACGAGCTCTACGGCGACATGAGCCAACGCGTGCAGGCGGTGCTCGAGGAGTTCTCCGCTGGCGTCGAGCCCTACAGCATTGATGAGATGTTTGTGAGGTTTGATGGATTCGCGTCGGGCCAACTGCTCGAGCACGCCCGGCAGCTGCACCAGAAGGTCCGCCAGTACACTGGCATTCCCGTATGCGTGGGTGTCGCGCCGACCCGAACCCTCGCCAAGCTCGCTAACCGGGCGGCGAAAAAGATCCCGGCCTACGGCGGCGTGTGCGTGCTGCAGGCCGACAGCCTGGAGGCCCGCGGCCTGCTTCAGAAGATCGAGCTTGGCGACATCTGGGGCGTGGGCCGCCGGCTGGTCGAGCGCCTGGCGCTCATGGGCATCAAGAGCGCATGGGACCTCGCCCAGGCCGATCCGAAGCGGATCCGGCAGCGCTTTTCAGTCACCCTGGAGCGCACCGCTCTCGAGCTTCGCGGCATCCCCTGCATCGAGATGATCGACGGCAACGAGCCCCGCCAGCGCATCATGACCTCGCGCAGCTTCGGCCGCCTCAGCGGCGACCTGGGCGAGATCCACCAGGCCATCCGCCAGCACGCCCAATGCAGCGCCGAGAAGCTCCGGGCCCAGGGAAGCCAGGCCCGCGCCGTCTACGTGTTCCTCAAGACCAACCCCCACCGGCCAGACCTGCCCCAGTACTCCCCCAGCGCCATCGCCGAGCTGGCACGCCCCACCGACGACAGCCGCGCGATCCTCCACGCCGCCAGCCAGGCGCTCACCGCCATCTACCGGCCGAACTTCGCCTTCATGAAGGGCGGGGTCATGCTCATCGACCTGGTGGACGCCAACCGCCAACAACTCTCGCTGCTCGACACGCCGGAACGCGCCGCCCAGCGCGACAAGGGCCACCAACTGATGGCGGCGCTTGACGAGATCAACCAGAAGATGGGGCGCGGCACGGTCACGCTTGGCAGGCCCAGCCCCGGCGCCGCTTGGCACCTGCGCTGTGCCCATCGAACGCCCAGATGGACCACGCGGTGGGAAGAGCTACCCAGCGCCAATATCCGGTAGCCGCTACCGCATCGCCCACACCCTTCATGACGAGATGGGCTCGACCAGCGAAGCGTCGTCCTGTGTGGGCCGATTCACCCGTGTACTCACCGGCCAGTGAGTCATCAACTCCGCCTCGAGGTGATGCACCAGCTGGCGAAGCGTCTCCCGATCGGTCAGATGCGGATCGAGCCACGGCTCCAGGCTCTCCGCATCCAGTGCCAGCGGCATCCGGTCGTGGATCTCCTTGGTCACCCCGCGCGCCGGTTCCGTCAGGATCGCGCAGCCGGCCTTGCCATCCGCCCGCTCGGCCCAGATCCCCGCCAACCATAGCGGTTCGCCATCGGCCCTGGTCAGGTAGTGGGGCTGCTTTCGGCCGTTGACCGGCAGCCACTCGAACCAGCCATCGGCCGGCACCAGGCAACGGTGGTGTGCGAACGCACCGCGGAAGTACCTGGAAGTGGCCACCGACTCGACCTTGGCGTTGATCGGCTGTGGTGCCGTCCCCTGGGCCCAGTGCGGCCTAGAGCCCCACCACAAGTCGTCCATCACCAGTGGCGCGTCGTCATCCGCACGACGCACCGCGGTGATAAAGGTCCCCGGCGCCACGTTGTAGCGTGGCGTCAGCTCCCGCTCCACCAGCGGCAAGCGCAGCGATTCGGAGAGCTTGGGAGGTGGGCTATACAGAGCGAAGCGGCCGCACATGGTCTAAGGATAGGCGATCAGTCGTCGCCGCTCGCCCCGGTCGGGAGAAACCTGGGGGTCCGCTAGGATCTGGCCCATAGGGGATGGTCTCGGTGCGTTATTCGCTGAACATGCTTCCATCTTTCGAGAGGCTCGTGGAGAGGCCCCAGGGTCAATCCCAGCGGATCCAGGTGGCCAGCGCCTCGCGGTTGGCGATCTCGATCTGCTGGGCGCGCGGATCGGGTTCGCTGTGATGCGGGTTCACACCGAGTTCCCGCAGGGCATAGAGCACCAGCGGGCCTCGGCAATACAGCAGTAGCTCACCATCCGTCATGCCGTAGTCCATGGCGAGGAGTTCACGCTCGGCTTCGGGCAACCGCCGGTCGGGGATCAGCCTGACCGCCACCTGGGTGTGCCACTTCTCGTCATGCTGGCCGCCATGAGCCCCCAGCATCTCTCCGCAGGGCTCCGGCACGCTGCGGAAGCGGCTCAACACGAAGTCCCGATAGGCAAGGTGCTTTTCGCAGAAAGCCCGCACATGCCAGCGCCCGGCAGCGAACACCAGGGTGTGCGGCACGATGATGCGCTCCTCCCCCGCCGGGCTGGAAAACGACGCATAGGTCACCTCCAGCCGTAGCCCCTGGCGCGACGCCTTGACCAGTTCGCGTACTACCCCCGGTGACACCTGGCGGCTGGGCAGGGGCAACGACTCGGTATCCGCCGCCCCCAGGCCGAGCCCGGTGAAAGGCGAGTCCAGCCCCTGACCCGACCCCAGCAGATGTAGGTACTCTTCGACCCGGCCGAGGGTGAAGTGTGGCGAGAAGTCCTCGGCGGGCAGGAAGCCCTTGCGCGACTCGTCATACACCAGGTTCGCGGGCACCAATTCCCGATAGCGCTTGAGCACCTTCTGCGCCTGCTGGCGCCCGATGCCGAAGGCCTGGCCAAGCTGCGACGCCACCACCCGGCCCTCCCATAGCGCCAGGATCTCGATCAACCGGTAGCGGGCCAGGGTGTCCCAGGGAAGTGGTGCCATTGCGGTCATACAACCTCCTTATCAGGTGCTGTTCTGCGACCATGGCCATGATCAATATCGGCCTGAAAAATATGCTGGTCTCATGGACAGTGGTGGTGGCAACAGGGATAGGGTGCTTAGATGGGGCAGTAACAATCAATAACGAAATGGAGTTCGGGAATGAGTTATTTCCGGTACTGGGGCAAGGCGAAGCCATCGGGAGAGGGTGAGAGCTGCCATCTATTGCCTTATCACAGCCTCGATGTGGCCGCCGTCGGTTGGTATCTGCTCGCTCCTGAACGCCCACTGGCTCTGCACTTGGCGACACAGCTCGCCATGTCTCCCGAGGCGCTGCGTCGCTTCTTCGTCTTTCTGCTTGGTTTGCATGATCTCGGCAAGTTTTCTCGCACTTTCCAGGGGCTGGCTCGGCCCGAAGGCGTGAAGCTGGTTTCGCCCGTCGAGCGATACGAATATACCGTGCGACATGACCGACTGGGTGCCCTTCTATGGCAGGAGTACTGGTTGACTTGGCTGGAAGGCGGAGTCTTGCGCTGGTCCGAGGTGCATCTGGAGCGTCAGGCAAAGCGTCAGCGCCGCAAGGCCATGCAGGTATTGCTGGTTCCCTTCTTTGGCCATCATGGCCAGCCGGTTGAGGCGGATCAGCTTATTCCCGAACGGTTCTTCGCCGAAGACGCCATCAGTGCCGACACCGAAGCCGCCCGTCGATTCACCGAGGAATGGGCAGAACTCATCGAAATCGAGTGGCCCGTCGTGCAACTGGTCTCGGCCGAATGGCTGGATATCTTCCGGTCACTGAGCTGGACCATTGCGGGCTGGGCGACGCTTAGCGACTGGCTGGGCTCCAACCAGGAGCGCTTTCGTTATTGTCAGGCAGAGATGCCGCTGGCCGCGTATTGGGAGCGTTATGCGTTGCCCCGGGCCGAGGCGATACTCAGCGATACCGGGTTCGGTCAACTACCGGAGCCGTTGCCCTATGCCGGGCTCGAGCCCTGGTTCGATGGCAAGCCGGTTAGGCCAACCCCCTTGCAGCAAGAAGTCGAGACGTTGACGATTTCGGCGGGGCCGCAGCTCTTTATCCTTGAAGACGTTACCGGCGCGGGCAAGACCGAAGCGGCCTGCATCCTTGCCCAGCGGTTACTGGCCGCCGGCCATGCTGAAGGCCTCTACTTCGCCTTGCCGACCATGGCGACCTCCAATGCCATGTATGACCGCCTCGGCAAGCTGCATCGGCGCTTCTACACGGCCGATTCCAATCCTTCCTTCGTGCTGGCCCATGGAGCCAGCAAGCTGAGTGAATCGTTTTCGGCCGCCATCGACAGGCCGCAGCCAGGGGATCGGGACTATGAGCCTGGGGAGGCCACGGCGACCGCCCAGTGCAACCGCTGGCTCGCCGACTCACGCAAGAAGGCGCTGCTGGCCGAGGTGGGGGTAGGCACCATCGATCAGGCACTCATGGGGTTGTTGCCGTTCCGCCATCAGTCGCTGCGTCTCTATGGTCTGGCCCGCAAGGTGTTGATCGTCGATGAAGTGCACGCCTATGACCATTACATGCAGACCTTACTCAATCAGCTGTTGAGTTATCACGCACGTCAGGGCGGCAGCGCTATTCTGTTGACCGCTACCCTGCCGAAAGCGATGCGCCAGTCATTGGCTGCGGCCTGGCGGGGCGGGCTTGGCATGGAGTCGGCTCCCCTGGAGCAGGAGGAATTTCCGCTGCTGACGCAGATCACCCAGGAGGCGCCTCGTGAGGTTGCGTTGCAGTCGCGCCCGGAGGTATCGCGGGAGGTCCAGGTCGGTTGGCTGAGCCAGGAAGAGCAAGCCATCGACGCCGTCATGGCGGCCGTCGAGGGCGGCGACTGTGTCGCCTGGGTGCGCAATACCGTGGATGACGCCATCCGTGCCTTCGACGCCATCCGTGAGCGGCATCCCGAGCCGGAGCGGTGCCTGCTGTTCCACAGCCGCTTCGCCATGATCGACCGTCAGCGTATCGAGTCCGACGTCATCGAACGCTTCGGGAAGGCATCCACGCCGGATGGGCGCCGAGGTCAGGTGCTGATCAGCACCCAGGTCTTTCAGGAGTCGCTGGACTGTGACGTGGACCTGATGATCAGCGACCTTGCTCCCATCGACCTGCTGGTCCAGCGTGCCGGGCGTCTCCAGCGTCATATGCGGGGCCCTCGCCGGACCCCCGCCCTCCATGTGTTGGCACCCGAATGGTCGGAAGAGCCGGATGAGTCGTGGCTGAAGCGAGCCTTGCCTGGCACCAATGCCGTCTATCGGGATACCTCCCTGCTGTGGTTGACCCAGAGAATCCTGCGCGAGTTGGGGGCAATCCGCATGCCTGAGGAAGCGCGTGCACTGATCGAGGGCGTCTATGGCTCTGTGATCGATCTGGTGCCGGATGGTCTTCAGGAGGCGCGCTGGGAGCAACGGGGCATGCAGGGTGTCGCTGAGTCGATGGCGACGTTCAACGCCCTGGAGCTCGAGGCGGGCTACGCCTGGGATCGCCACAAGTGGCAGGAAGAGCAGGAGATGGGCACGCGACTGGTCGATGAACCGACGGTCAATGTGGCGCTACTCAAGCGTGATACCGAAGGTGTTCTGGGGCTCTGGGCCGAGGAGAAGCGCCATGCCGATATGCTCAGCCAGATCAAGCTGCGCCAGAGCCAGGCCCGCAAGTTGGCCGACTTGCCCTCCGAGTATCAGGCCCGGTGGGAGGCCTTGCAGGAGCGCTACCAGGCGCTGCGCTACGTACAGCCGTGGCTGGCCGAAAAGGACTCAGGCTGGCGCTACAGTGCCCACTGGGGACTGGTCGCCGTTGAAGGGAGCCAGTCGTGAACCTCTGCTCAGTGTTCCTCAGGAACGAAGGCCATGGTCTCGTCGAAACCGTACAGGCACTCCCCGGGAAAGCTGTCTGGCTCCATATCGGTCTCGATGGCGGCTGCCCGGCGAGCATCCTCATAGGCCTTTGCCATCAGCTCGGGCATTGTCGCCCTGAGACTGGGGTTGTCTTCCAGCAGCCGAGCCACCTTGGCCTGGGCATCCTGAATGGACAGGCGCCAACTACGCGAGCGGCGTTCAGGCTGGTGGTCCCATTTCAGCAGGTGCATGAGAAGTCGAGCCAACTGGCTGATCAAGGCGCGGCGCTCGCTCTTGCCCATGCTTTCGATCTCCTCGGCAAGGTGCTCGATATCCAGCTGATCCAGCTTGCCGCTACGCAGCAGGGCCGCTTGTTCCAGTGCCCAGGCATAGGCGTCCTGATCGTAGTGTGTCGGCATCTGTCGGCTCCTTGGATCCCGCCTGCGACGTCTATTGGACATGATAACTGCCACGTCGTCAGCGGGTCACGAGGAGAAAGCCCCGCCAGGGCGGGGAACACAGCACCCGTCGAATACATAAACGGTTCAACCCCGAACGGACAGGGAGGGTGCTATTCGGGGATTATGGTCTACAGTGAATTGATCGTCACTGAATACATAAACTTATTGGAGTCGACATGAACCTGCTAATGCATGCATGGCTGCCCCTCCGCACCAGGGATGGAAGCGTGGCCTACTGCTCGCCCTCGGCCATTGCCGACCCCGATATCGTCGATCTGGCGCTGCCCCGCGCCGACTTTCAGGGTGCCGCCTATCAATGGCTGATCGGGCTGGTGCAGACCGCGCTCCCGCCCGAAGAGCACGATGGCTGGATGGATCGTTTGGCTGAGCCGCTGGATCGCGACGCTCTCGAAGCGGCCTTCGCGCCCATCGCGGCGGCGTTCGAGCTAGACGGCGATGGGCCGCGCTTTATGCAGGATCTCGACCCGCTCGAGGATGTCAAGCCTGCGCCGGTCTCTGGCCTGCTGATCGACTCGCCCGGTGCCAATGGGCTCAAGCTCAACACCGACCACTTCGTCAAGCGTGGCCGGGTCGAGGCGATCTGCTCCGATTGTGCGGCACTGGCCCTGTTTACCATACAAATCAATGCCCCATCGGGAGGTGCTGGGTATCGGGTGGGGTTACGCGGTGGCGGCCCACTTACCACCCTGGTGATGCCGGATGATACCGAGGCCAGCCTGTGGCAACGGCTGTGGCTGAACGTGATGCCGACCAAATCTTTTGCACGGCAGGGCAAGGTTGAGACGCCTCGCCCGGACGACGACACCCTCTTTCCTTGGGTTGGGCCTACCCGCATCAGCGACAAGAAGGGCGCCGTCGTGTCGCCGAATGACATGCATGCCCTGCATGCCTATTGGGCCATGCCGCGTCGTTTCCGCCTGCTCGTCGAGGAGCGCCCCTGTCAGTGTGATCTTTGTGGACGGGAAGCGCCCCGATCCGTCAGCGAGATTCGGGCCAAGAACTACGGCGCCAACTATGACGGCCCTTGGGAGCATCCGTTGACCCCTTATCGCTGTGACCCGAAGAAGCCCAATGAGCCACCGCTTTCCACCAAGGGCCAGCCGGGCGGACTGGGCTATCGCCACTGGTCGAACCTGGTGCTGAAGGATGCCGAGAACAGTGGCGCATTGCCGGCGGCCGTGGTGCATGACTACCTGCATGGCAAGGCGCCTGCCAATCGCGATGCACGACGCGATGGCGAGGCGTTCGAGGCGTTGCTGAGTCAGGCCCGGCTCTGGGCCTTCGGTTATGACATGGACAATATGAAGCCCCGTGGCTGGTATAGCGTGGAGATGCCGCTGGTCGCGGTGCCGCCGGCGAAGCAGGCGGTACTGAGATCTTGGGTGCAGGACTTCACCGAGTTGGCCCGCCAAGTGGCCTGGATGGTGCGCAACCAGGTCAAGACCGCCTGGTTCTCGCGTCCCGCCGATGCCAAGGGCGACATGAGCCCCATCGATACCCAGTTCTATGAGCGAACACAGGCTGCTTTCTTTCGCGCCCTCTTTGATATGCAGCAAGCCCTCGGCGAGGGCGAGAGTACGCATATGCCGTCCTCTGCTGCAGAAAACTGGTATCGAACCTTGAGGCACGAAGCCCTGCAGTTGTTCGATGCGCAGGCCCTGACTGGACCCATGGCCGAGCTGGATATGAAGCGCATCACAGGGGCCCGCCGTAACCTGCGGGCCTGGTTGTCGGGGCGCAGCAAGGGGAGCAAGGTCGTCACCCAGTTCGCCAAGAAGGGAGGGTTCGCGATAACAGGATCCAAGGAAGCCACATCAACCGAGGAGGTTGCGCCATGAGCGAGGGAGAAACGATGGAGGTGGCGGAGAGCGCACCAGCAGTCACCGAACGATTGCAGGCACTGCGTCCTGAAGAGGCCTACGAGGTGCGTCACTGGTGGAGGCGTTTGACGTTACCTGCCGAGGAACTGAAAGCCTTCACCCAGGCACCGCCCTGGCCGAAAGGTGTGCGGGCCAGGTTGCGCCGCTGTGAATCCTTGGAGGCTGCCATGCTGGCTGAGGCCTTTCGGACTCTGTGGCATCGAGTGGAGCAAGTCGGGAAGCACAGCATCGAGCCGCGCGATAGCCGATTACAGGCCTGGGCTTGTATTGCCCTGATTCTGTCCGAGTTACGCAAGGATATCTCAGATGTCCCGTTAGGGAGGCAACTGGGGCAACAGAAGAGTGAAACGGGTAAGCCTTGCATGAGTGAGCTACGTTTTCAGCAGCTTATGAGTTGCCAATCATCGGAAGAACTGATCAAAAGGTTAAGGCGAGCCTTGAGACTCGTTGATTCTCAGGATAAGCCAGACAAGCGAGGCGTCAGCGTTGTCCACCTGGCCGACAATATCGCGCTCTGGTGGCGCGAATCTCGGGGCGAGTTGGCCCCCCAGCCATCCAGCCGGCTCGGCTTTCTCTGGGCCAATGACTATTTCGAGGCGCTGTCCCGCTATCAGCGCGCCAGTGACTGATCCAGCTTTCGCCATCTATTACGACAGGGAACTTCATCATGAACCACTTCATTCAACTGCATTTGCTGACTTCCTACCCGCCGGCCAATCTCAATCGTGACGACCTGGGACGGCCGAAGACCGCCATCATGGGGGGTGCCAAGCGCCTGCGCGTCTCCTCCCAGAGCCTCAAGCGCACCTGGCGGACTTCCGCGCTGTTCGAGGAAGCTCTGGGCCAGTATCGTGGTCACCGCACCAAGCGCGTGGGCCTCGAGGCAGAGAAGCACCTGCTGGAAAAAGGCGTCAATGACAAGGACGCCAGGGCGTGGGCGACCGAGATTGCCGGGGTCTTTGGAGACGTCGCCAAGGGGGAGCTGGCAACCAGCCAGCTGGTGCATATCGGCCCCGAGGAGCAATCCGCGGTAGATGCCCTGGTCGAGACCCTGGCCGCCGAGAACCGTGCGCCCGAGAAGGCCGATCTCGACCTGCTCCGCCACAAGCCGGCGGCGGCGGATATCGCGCTGTTTGGCCGTATGTTGGCAGCGGTGCCGGAATACAACGTCGAGGCGGCCTGTCAGGTGGCCCATGCCATCACCGTCCACGCGGCAGAGGTGGAGGACGACTACTTCACCGCCGTGGATGACCTCAACACCGGTGATGAACATCGGGGGGCCGCCCATGTCGGCGAAGCCGGTTTCGCTGCCGGCCTGTTCTATAGCTATGTCTGTATCGACCGTCAGCAATTGCTCGACAACCTCAAGGGAGATATCGAACTCGCCGACCGCGCCATTGCCGCTCTGGTAGAGGCTGCTGTGCGTATTTCGCCGAAGGGCAAGCAGAACAGCTTCGGTTCCCGTGCCCATGCCAGCTATGTGCTGGCCGAGAAGGGCGACCAGCAACCGCGCTCGCTATCGGCCGCCTTCCTGCGCCCGGTTGCCGGCCAGGATCAGGCCGGTGATGCCGTGGAACGACTCGAGGAGCAAGCGAAAGCCTTCGACAGGGCCTATGGGGCGGGGGCCGATCGGCGCTATGTCGTCTCCGCGTTGCCCGATTATCAGGGCCCAGCACTCGAAGGAGACATCGTGACGGGTAATCTCGATGGTTTGATCGAGTTTCTCAGCAATGAGCGCTAAGGAGCCGACATGACGGAATATCTAGTCTTTCGGCTCTATGCGCCACTAGCCAGCTGGGGGGAAGCGGCAGTGGGCGAGTCGCGCCCCACCGCTACCCATCCCGGGCGAGGGGCGATCATCGGGCTTCTAGGGGCGGCCCTGGGCATCAAGCGCGAAGACGAAGCCGGCCAGCAGGCGCTGTGTGGCAGCGTTCACATTGCCGTCAAGCAGCTCTCCCCCGGTACCTTGCTGCGCGATTATCACACTGCCCAGGTGCCGGGGTCTCAGGCCAAGGTGAGCTATCGCACTCGCCGCGATGAGTTGAATGTGCCACGCAAGGCGATCAACACCATCCTCTCCAGCCGCGACTATCGCTGCGACGGTCTCTGGACCGTCACGGTATGGCTCTCCGACGATGCGGTGCATACCTTGGAGGAATTGGAAGCAGCGTTAAAACGACCATGTTACATGCTCTATCTGGGGCGTAAGTCCTGCCCCCTGGCAGCGCCCTTGGCTCCCCGGCTGGTCCAGGCCGAGCGGCTGCGTGATGCACTGGACACGGTGTTTCCCGTGCTGGTTGGTAAAGAGGAAAAGGCTGAAAAAGCAGCTTTGAGACTTACCGACGATGTGATGTATGCCTGGGAAGGACGGGCCGATCTGCTGGATGGCGAGAGCCGCGGCGTAGAGTCCAGCGATGTATGGGACCGGCCACTCAACCGTCGTCGCTGGCAGTTCGGGCCACGTGCCGAGTTTCGGCGGTTTGTTCGAGCAGAGGAGGGGCGCTGATGTACCTTTCACGTATTCGTGTCGATCTCAATGGCCTCTCCCGCGAAGCCCTGTTCGACGTGATGCAGGGTGGCGCCTATGGTGTCCACCAACTGCTTTGGCAGGTCTTTCCAGGCCATCAGGGCCCCCGGCCCTTTCTTTTCCGTCAGGAGATGGAAGAGGATACCGAACAAGGCAAGCCTCCCAAGGGGCTGCCCTTGTTCTACGTGCTCTCCAGCTGTGAGCCTTCGACCATCCCGGGGCTGCTCGACGTCCAGTGCAAGCCATTCGCCCCTGAGCTTCGCCAGGGGGATCGCTTGGCCTTTCGACTGCGAGCAAACCCTACGGTGGCACGGCGGGTGGAGGGTGCCAAGCACTCTCCCCGCAGCGATGTGCTGATGGCCGCGAAGAAACCCTTTCCACCAGGACAGCGTACAAGTGCCGAATGTGTTCAAGCGATGGATCAGGCGGCGCGAGACTGGCTGCAGACGAGGGTCGAAGAACTCGGCTTTCATCTGCCGGTGGCGCCGGAAGTGGGGGCGTATCGCCAACATGCCCTGCAGAAGCCGGGGCGACGTAATGCCATTCAGTATTCGAGCGTGGATTATGAGGGCTTGCTGGAGGTCACCGAGCCGGGTCGCCTGGTCGAGACCCTGGCGCATGGTATCGGTCGGGCCAAGGCCTTCGGCTGTGGGTTGATGCTGATCCGCCGACCGTAGGACAACCTCGGCAAGGAGGCCATGATGGGCTTTATCCCGCTCAAGCCGATCCCCATGAAGGATCGCATGTCGATGATCTTCGTCGGTATGGGCCAGATCGATGTGCGCGATGGCGCCTTCGTGGTCATCGATGAGGTCAATGGCGAGCGCATGCATATCCCGGTGGGATCGGTGGCTTGCCTGTTGCTGGAGCCGGGCACCCGGGTCTCCCACGCTGCCGTCAAGTTGGCGGCAGCCGTTGGAACCTTGCTGATCTGGGTCGGGGATGCCGGGGTTCGTCTCTATAGTGCCGGGCAGCCAGGAGGCGCGCGATCCGACAAGCTGCTCTATCAGGCCCAGCTGGCACTCGATGACAAACTGCGCTTGAAGGTCGTACGCAAGATGTTCGAGCTGCGCTTCGGCGAGCCACCACCCGAGCGGCGAAGCGTCGAGCAACTGAGAGGCATCGAGGGCGCACGGGTTCGCAAGACCTATCAGTTGATCGCCAAGCAGTATGGCGTCAAATGGTCGGGGCGGCGCTACGATCCGACCCAGTGGGACGCCTCCGATGTAGCCAACCAATGCCTTTCCGCCGCCACCGCCTGTCTCTATGGCATCAGTGAGGCCGCCATTCTGGCGGCGGGTTATGCCCCGGCCATAGGCTTTCTGCATACCGGCAAGCCAAAGAGCTTCGTCTACGATATTGCCGATATCGTCAAGTTCGAGACGGTGGTCCCCGCGGCCTTTCGGGTCGCGGCGCGCAATCCTCCCATGGCGGAGCGTGAGGTTCGTATCGCCTGCCGGGACGCCTTCAAGCAGACCAAGATATTGCAGCGGCTGATCCCGATGATCGAGGAGGTCTTGGCGGCCGGGGAGATCACGCCACCACCACCTGCACCGGAAGCCGTACCGCCGGCGATTCCCGAACCGCCATCCATCGGTGATGCCGGCCATAGGAGTGGATGATGGCCATGCTCGTGGTAGTGACCGAAGCGGTGCCGCCCCGCCTGAGAGGACGGCTTGCCGTCTGGCTGCTGGAAATTCGCGCCGGAGTGTATGTTGGGGATGTCAGCAAACGCATCAGGGAAATGATCTGGGAGCAGATCGATGCTCTTGCCGAGGATGGCAATGTCGCCATGGCCTGGGCCAGCAATGATGAATCCGGCTTCGAGTTCCAGACCTATGGCACCAACCGACGCGCTCCCTGGGACCATGATGGCCTACGCTTGGTGCGCTTTATTCCTCAAGAGATTAAGTAGTTGAAACGCAAGGCTCTTTAAAAAAACACGCTGTACAAAAAATAGGCAAAATCGTCGGTGGAATTTCCATCGGCGATTTTCCTTTTGTAGAACAATAATCTACGATTAGTCCGATCCCCGCAGGCGCGGGGCTCAACCGGAACCGAACCATGAATACAGCAAACCGCAAATCCGATCCCCGCAGGCGCGGGGCTCAACCGGCCCTCGCTTGATGGCGGTGCACTTCAAGAAACCGATCCCCGCAGGCGCGGGGCTCAACCGGTGCGCCCGGCGCTGTGGGAAAACTGGAACTGCCGATCCCCGCAGGCGCGGGGCTCAACCGGGGACGCGCATGGCCATGCCACCACCACCGCCCCGATCCCCGCAGGCGCGGGGCTCAACCGCGACGGCACCATGCAGGCGGTCGACGCCGACACCGATCCCCGCAGGCGCGGGGCTCAACCGGCCTCGCGCAGGCGGTCATTCGAGGCGGCGACCCGATCCCCGCAGGCGCGGGGCTCAACCGCCTTCCGGGGCCAGGGGCTCGGCTACTGGTACCCGATCCCCGCAGGCGCGGGGCTCAACCGCAAATCGGGGTGCCTGTAGCGCAGTCGGTTATCCGATCCCCGCAGGCGCGGGGCTCAACCAATATCTCCACTGCCCAACATGGCGATTATATACCGATCCCCGCAGGCGCGGGGCTCAACCGATCGGCATCCGTGGGCTAGCCTCAAGAGAACCCCGATCCCCGCAGGCGCGGGGCTCAACCTCTCCTGAGCAAATGCCCACGTAGGCGGTCAGCCCGATCCCCGCAGGCGCGGGGCTCAACCGCGCTGAACCCCCACTGGCACGAGCCCTACATCCCGATCCCCGCAGGCGCGGGGCTCAACCGGCGGCCTCCTCGCTGGTGGTGGCGGTGATCGCCCGATCCCCGCAGGCGCGGGGCTCAACCGCAACTTGGGGTTTAGCGAGGTCGCCTGATCGGCCGATCCCCGCAGGCGCGGGGCTCAACCGACCAACGTCATCGGCGGGGTCGATGGCGCCACCCGATCCCCGCAGGCGCGGGGCTCAACCGCGCTCGGCCTGGTCCATGCCCTCGCCGTAGGCCCGATCCCCGCAGGCGCGGGGCTCAACCGATGATCAACCTGAACCCCAGGCTGGCCGAGATCCGATCCCCGCAGGCGCGGGGCTCAACCGGAGGCGCGGCTGTTCGACGTGTCCATCGTCACCCGATCCCCGCAGGCGCGGGGCTCAACCGGCGGGCGAGCACTGCCAAGTGTGCGGTCGGTACCGATCCCCGCAGGCGCGGGGCTCAACCGGCGCTCTCGCCGAACACGTAGACGTAGTCACTCCGATCCCCGCAGGCGCGGGGCTCAACCGGCGTGCCGGCGCTGGCATGCAGATTGGGCGTCCCGATCCCCGCAGGCGCGGGGCTCAACCGGCCACCATGCTGGAGTCGAGCGTCTTGGTGGCCCGATCCCCGCAGGCGCGGGGCTCAACCGGCGGCAGCACCCGTCAGCGAAGTGCGCTCGACCCGATCCCCGCAGGCGCGGGGCTCAACCGTCGATCAAGTCGCTGAGCGGCGACATCGACCCCCGATCCCCGCAGGCGCGGGGCTCAACCGCACGAGCGCACCGGCGAACCGCTGTACACCACCCGATCCCCGCAGGCGCGGGGCTCAACCGCAGGAGCGGTTCTATCGCTGGTATGACCACACCCGATCCCCGCAGGCGCGGGGCTCAACCGCACAACACGCGGATGGCGTCGTCGGCATGGGCCCGATCCCCGCAGGCGCGGGGCTCAACCGCTGCTGGCGATGCGCCTGCGCTGCCCGGTGCTCCGATCCCCGCAGGCGCGGGGCTCAACCGAAACCCAGGGCGCCGTCCAGCTACGAGCTGCTCCGATCCCCGCAGGCGCGGGGCTCAACCGCGATAGCCGGTGAGGAGGCGCATCGGCGCATCCCGATCCCCGCAGGCGCGGGGCTCAACCGCACTACGGAGGCGTGGTGGGCGCGGACCTGCGCCGATCCCCGCAGGCGCGGGGCTCAACCGCTCTGGCGGCACACCGACTGGCACGCCGGGGCCCGATCCCCGCAGGCGCGGGGCTCAACCGGCCGGGTGCGACGGCCAGCAAGGCATGTTGTCCCGATCCCCGCAGGCGCGGGGCTCAACCGCACGTTTTCGCCCAGATGCTGCTCTGTGCCGACCGATCCCCGCAGGCGCGGGGCTCAACCGGATATGCCCATGCGCTACCTCATTGGCCTGGCCCGATCCCCGCAGGCGCGGGGCTCAACCGCCCACAAGCTGGGCATGGCGCTGCTGCAAATCCCGATCCCCGCAGGCGCGGGGCTCAACCGGCGTCGCCCCACCAGGGCGTTATTTGGTGGGCCCGGTCCCTGAGGTACCCCCGCGAATTTCTCGATGATGGCGACATGTTCGCCGAATAAAGGCGCCTAGGCCCGCCCCTATGGGGTCAGACCCCAGCCGAGTTGCCAGGCTTGTCATTGTGCACGTGGCGAGCGGATTCGACACCGCCGGGGTCTGACCCCATAGGGCCTCCCAGCGCTGGCAGTTCACCGCCATAACACCCTCAACACGCTGATTTTTTTAGTAAGACTCCTGGGGATCCGTCAGGCCCAGTCCCCGCAGGCGCGGGGCTCAACCAGACGGCCAGCCGGTAATGCAGAGAGTCTAATCCTGGGGCTACCCACGAATATCTCGACGATGGCGGCATGTTCGCCGAAAAAGGCGCCGAGGATGTCCCTGCGGGGTCAGACCCCGGCCGAGTGATTGGCCCATCATCGTGCGCTTAGCGAGCGGATTCGACACCGCCGGGGTCTGACCCCGCAGGTCACCCGCGCCGGTGCTTATCTCCAAGACGGCCACAACCATCTGATTTTTCCGCTATGTTCCTGGGATGCCTCTGGACCACATCCTGATCCTCACGAGCTTCGGGATAACAACGCGCCGCATGTCACCGAGCCGTGTCCGCTCGTTCCCGTCGGGGCCATGCACCTCCGGGCGCATTTGAAAGCGCCCGCTCGAAGCCATATACCTGATAGGGACGGAACCGACAGGCAAGCTACCGCGCCGCCACGGTGACATCACACCGGAGGCGGCCAACCGACCGGGAGGCAATTACATGCAGCGCACGACCGACATGCCCGCCAGCGTCACCGCGACACTCACCTATCTGGTCAAGCGCGATGCGAAACCCTACGTGCATACCGAGGCGCTGACCGGTGACAGTGAGCCGCACTATTTTGCCGAGCAGGAGGCGCGCGAGGTCACGCTATACAACGGTCGTCCGTTGGCGGACGGCTTGTCCCTGGACACGCAGGGGTTCGAGCTTCACCAGCGGGAGACGGCGGTCGACGACCTCTACGACGATGCGACGGTCGAAACCGCCTACTATGCCGAGGTCGAGGCCTTGATCAAGGAGCTGACCGGCGCGAGCCGGGTCGTCATCTTCGATCACACCCGGCGCAGCGACGCCGAGCAGCGCGATATTCGCGGCCCGGCCTGCCGTGTGCATAACGACTACACCGAGCGCTCGGGGCCCGAGCGTATCCGCGACGTGCTGGGGCGGGACGAGGCCGCCGCCCTGGAAGCGGTGCCGGTGGCCCAGATCAACCTGTGGCGCCCGATACGCGGGCCCGTGAAGCGCTCGCCGCTGGCCTTGCTGGACGCCTCGACGCTCGACCCCGGCGACCTGCTGGCCACCGATCTGGTCTACCCGGATCGCCTCGGTGAGATCTACCACCTGGCCTACCATCCGCACCAACGCTGGTACTATTTTCCCGACATGCGCCGTGACGAAGCCTTGCTGATCAAGGGGTATGACTCGCGTCGCGACGGCCGTGCCCGCTTCACCCCCCATACCGCCTTCCAGGACCCCAACACGCCGCCGGGCGCCCCGCCGCGCGAGAGTATCGAGGTCCGCACCCTGGCCTTCTTCGGTTAGGCTCCCGCCACCCGGGCGTGGGCCGCCCCGATCCTGTTACCCTCTGACCAAGGCCCATCATCGCAAGGAACCGTGCCATGACCCCCGAGACCCCCTTCGACAAGACCCTCGCCGCCATCGATGCCCTGCACGCGGAGGACCCGCGCCGTGTCGAGGTCGATGGCGAGTCGCTGCCGCTGGAGCTGTGGCATGGCCGGCGGATGAGTGCCTGGCTCGAGCAGCTGGTGGATGCCCCGGACGAGCTGGTGCAGCTGGCGGTGCGGGCGCAGCACCTGCAGCGCTGGCAGGTGCCGCGCGGCGACTACCCCGAGGGCCGGGTGGGCTATCTCACCTGGCGACGCGACCAGGGCAAGCGGGCCGGCGAGACCACGGCGCGGCTGATGGAGGAGGCCGGCTACGCGGCCGAGCAGGCCGAGCGGGTGGCGCAGATGATCCGCAAGCAGGGCCTGGGGCGCGACGAGGGCACCCAGGCGGTGGAGGACTGCGCCTGCCTGGTGTTCCTGGAGAACTACTTCGCCGATTTCTCGAAACAGGTGGAGCATGACCACCTGATCCGCATCGTGCAGAAGACCTGGAAGAAGATGTCGCCGCGGGCCCACGAGCTGGCGCTGGGGCTACCCATGGCCCCCGAGGCGCGCTCGTTGGTCGAGGAGGCCCTGGCGGGCTGATAGGCCGCCGCCGCGGGGCAGCTCACTTCACCAGCGTCTGGGCGGCGTCGAGGTAGGTCTCGCCGTTGGCGCGCACGCGCTCGACGTCGCCGGTTTCCGAGCCCAGGTGGACCTCTTCCAGGGTAATGGCCATCTCGGCCGTCTCTTCGTTGATCTTCTCGAGGGCGTTCTCGTTGACTTGGCGCAGGATTTGACAGGGCGCGGCATGGCGCCTAGATTGATCATTGCAAATGATAATTGTTATCATTTGCAGGGATGATCAAGGAGGAAAGCATGCCGTACCGCATCAGTACCGGACTCAAGGGCTCCAACCCGACCCTGCAGATCTGCGATGCCAGCTCGGGCTCCGTGCGGGTGGCCTGGGAGTACCCCCGTCGCGACCCCCACCTCTCGGAGGAGGAACTCGAGCTGCTGCAGTTCAGGCGCGAGGAGGCGATCCATGACCTCTTCCGCCGCCTGTTCCTGCTGACCACCGAGCAGTACCTCAAGGGTGAGCTGGACGAGGCGCCGGCGCTGGGCGCCTGGCGCTGGCGGCAGGCAGGGCGCTAGGCGTGCCGGCGCCGAGCTAGGCGGGGTCGAGGGTCACGCTCAGGATATCGGTGGTCTCGCAGGGCTTGCCGTGGCGCAGGGTGAGGCGGCGTTCGCTGAGGTTCATGACCACGGCGAACAGCGTCTCCATGCGCTCCTCCGGTGGCTGGTCGGGGTTGAAGTGGCGGCAGATCGACAGCGGGGCGTCGTGGTGGTCACTGAGGATGTCGAACAGGGCGGCTTCGTCGACCTCGACGTGGTCGGGCATTTGGTCGCGCAGTAGCCGGTCGAGCCTCGCCAGGCGTGGGCGGGAGTCGGGGCGCGGGAAGTCCTCGACCTGGCAGGTGGCGGCCCGGGCGTAGAGGTGGTTGGTGTGGGTGACCATGCCGTGTTCGGGGGCCAGCCGGCCGGGCTCGCCGGGGTGGACCTCGAGGCCGGCGGCCTGGCCGTCGGCGCTGGCGATCAGGAAGTGGGCGGGGGAGCAGACCCGGTCGCGGGTAGCCACGGCCACGGCGCTTTCCAGGTCGGGGCTCTCCAGGATCTTGCGCAGGGCGACATGGATCGGCAGGCCCTGGCCACAGGTCCGGGAGCGGATGGCATTGAGGCAGACGCCGATGCCGTGGGCGTTCATGCCGATCTTGGCCACCATGCCGGCCTCGCCGATGCTGAGCAGCGGGGCGGCCTGCTCGCCGGTGATCTTCAGCGCCACGACGTTGTGCAGCTGGTCGGTGCGCCAGTCCCAGTTCTGGGCCAGCCATTGCTGGCCGGCGCGTTGCAGGGCGAAGGCAGAGCAGCCGCCGCTGGCCCGGGTCAGCGAGATCTCGCTGCGGCAGTTGAGGGTGAGGATGTCGGCGAGGTCGACCCCGGCGCCGCGGGCGATGCCCGCCATCTCGTCGAGGATCTCGGGGAAGCCGCGCTCGATCATGGCGGCGAAGCGGTCGGCCTCCTCCCGGGCCTCCTTCCAGCGGATGCCGACGAAGTCGAGGAACAGCCGGTCGTAGACCTCGATGCTGCGGTGGATGAGCCGGGCATGGGCCAGGCCGTGGGCCTCGCCGATCGCGTGGCGGCTGCCGGTCAGTTCGGTCAGGCGCATGTCACAGCACCTCGTCGAGGAACTCGAGGAAGGCGGCCCAGGACTTCTCGTCGGCGCGTTCCTGGTAGCGGTCGCTGCCGAATTCCGTGAAGCCGTGGGGGGCGCCCGAGTAGACCTGGATCTCGTAGGTGGCGCCGGCGGCCTCGAGCTCCTCGGTCAGGGTGGCGACATCGCTCATGGGCACGGCGCTGTCGGCACCGCCGTGGGCGATCAGCAGCGGCGGGACCTCCTCGGGCCATGCCTGGCCCTCCGGGGTGCCCAGCCCCCCATGGAAACTGGTGTAGCCGGCCACACCCTCGGCCTCGCTGGAGCGGGCGATCTCCAGGGCCACGGCGCCGCCGAAGCAGTAGCCGATCACCACGGTGGTCTCGGCGGCTCCCTGGTTGCGGGCCTCGGCCAGGCCGGCCAGGGTCAGGGTGCGCATGCGTTCGCGGTCCTCGTAGAGGGCACGGGTGGCGGCCTGGCGGGCCTCGGTGGTCGCCGGGCGGTTGCCCTGGCCGAAGAGGTCGACGGCGAAGGCGTCATAGCCCTGCTCGGCGAGCATGTCGGCGCGCTGGCGCTCGTAGTCCCCCAGGCCATCCCAGTCGTGAACGATCAACACGGTGCCGCGTGCCTCGCCTTCGGCGGCGGCGAGATAGCCCTCGAAGGCCTCATCGCCGACATCGTAGAGGACGTCGTCGCCGGCAGGCGTGAAGGCATGGGCATTGGCGGCCAGGCCGAGGGTGGCCAGCAGCACGGCGGAAGCGGTCCGGGGGCGCATGGGCATGGGGGCTCCTGTCGAATGGGCGGGGATCCAGCCTCTCAGTATAGGCAACCGGCGCGGCCAGTCGTCCGACAGGGTGGCAGGGCCGGAGACGGTGGGGCCGCTCGGGCGGTTGGCTGCGCACCGGCGATGCCCAACGTTGGCAGCGCGGGCTTGTGTTTTGGGCCGTTGCCTTCCAGATTTAGGTCGTGAAGCTATAACGATGCCAATCGCGCACGCAGTCATACGAAGGGGAACGACAATCATGAAGAAGAACGTACTGTCGATGGCGGTGGCGGCCTCCGCCCTGGCCCTGGCCGGAGCCGCCCATGCCGAGGTGAAGATCGGTTTCCTGGGCGGGTTCACCGGGGGGATCGAGAGCCTGACGCCGCCGATCTTCGATGGCGCCCAACTGGCGGTGCGACACGTCAACGAGCAGGGCGGCATCCTGGGCGGCCAGGAGCTGGTGATCCCCAGCGGTGACACCACCTGCAGCGATGCCTCGGCGGCCTCCAACGCGGCGGACCGCATGGTCAATTCCGAACAGGTCACCGCCATCGTCGGGGCGCTGTGCACCGGCGCCACCATCGCCGCGGCCAATAACGCGGCCATTCCCGGCGGCGTGACCATGGTCTCGCCGGCCTCCACGGCCCCGGCGGTGAGCGAGCTGGACGACAACGACCTGGTGTTCCGCACCGTGCCCTCGGACGCCTTCCAGGGCGAGATGCTGGCCAAGCTGCTGCTGGAGAAGGGCATCGACGAGGTGGCGGTCACCTACGTCAACAACGACTATGGCCGCGGCCTGGCGGATGCCTTCGCCGAGGCCTTCGAGGCCAATGGCGGCCTGGTGGCCGAGAACCTGGCCCACGAGGACAACCGGGCCGACTACCGCTCCGAGCTCGGCTCGCTGTCGGCCTCCGGTGTCGAGACCCTGGTGGTGCTGGCCTATGCCGATACGTCCGGCCAGACGGTGTTGCGCCAGGCCTACGAGGGCGGCATGTTCACCCAGTACGTGGGCGGCGACGGCATGGTCGGCGAGGGCCTGATCGAGGCCGTGGGGGCCGACGTGCTCGAGGGCATGATCGCCACCCGCCCGGGCAGCCCCGACCTGCCGGGGACCGAGATCTTCAACGAGGCCGCCCAGGCAGCCGGCTTCGACCCCAGCGCGGTATTCGCCGCCCAGGCCTACGACGCCGCCTTCCTGCTGGCCCTGGCCATCGAGCAGAACGGCAGCGCCGAGCGCGAGGGGCTCTCCGAGGCGCTGCGCAGCGTCTCTTCCGCCCCCGGCGAGGTGATCCTGCCCGGCGAGTGGGAGAAGGCCGTGGAGCTGATTGCCGCCGGCACCGAGATCAACTACGAGGGCGCCTCCGGCAGCCACGAGTTCGACGAGAACGGCGACGTGCCGGGCGTGGTGGTCGAGATGGCGGTCGAGGGTGGTGCCTTCGTCGGCAGGGGCTTCGTGGATCTCTGATTCCCGCTGCCCGAGGCGTGAAGATGCAGGCCCCGGCGGGCAACCGCCGGGGCCTTTGCCTGGCCGGGTGTCGACAGGGGTCAGCCGTGGTGCTTGACCTTCTCCGGCAGCATCCCCTTGGGCGCGAAGCGCAGTACCAGGGTGATCAGCAGGCCGATCACGAACACCCGGGCCTGCAGGGCGCGGCTTTCCAGATGGCTGGGCGCCTCCCAGCCGAAGACGCCTTCGCCGAAGCTGACGGCCAGGTGCATCAGCAGCAGCGCCAAGGGCTCGGACATGATCCAGATGAGGTAGACCGCCACGGCACCGAAGATGGTGCCCAGGTTGTTGCCCGGCCCGCCGAGGATCACCATCACCAGCACCAGGAAGGTGTGGTTCAGCGGCAGGAAGCCCTGGGGGTCGAAGATGCCGTTGAAACTGGTCAGCGCCGCCCCGCCGATGCCCATCAGGATGCAGCCCAGCACGAAGATCTCCAGGCGGCGACGGTTGATGTCCTTGCCCATGGCCGCGGCGGAGACCTCGTTGTCGCGGATGGCGCGGATCATGCGGCCCCAGGGGGCGTGATAGGCGCGGTGCAGCAGGAAGAAGATCGCCGCGATCATCACCGCCGTGACCGACAGATAGAGTGAGCGGGACACCACGAAGCCGAGGTCGCCGGCTCCGGGTGTCGGCCAGGGCAACGGCGAGACGGTGGCGGTGCCGCGGGTCAGCCAGTCGGAATTCTTGAGGAAGGCCTTGATGATCTCGGCGATGCCCAGGGTGGCGATGGCCAGGTAGTCACTGCGCAGCCCCAGGCAGATATGACCGATGAAGTAGCCGATGCCGCCGGCCAGCATCCCGCCGACGATCCAGCCGGTCCAGGCCGGCAGGCCCAGGCCGCCGATGAAGCCGGCGCGCGACTCGATCTCGTCGGTGACCCCGCGCAGCACGCTGATCACCATCAGGTAGAGCACTACCGCCAATGCCACGGCGATCACCGTGCGCAGTCGCTTCGGCACCCCCAGGCGGTCGAGCTTGGTGGCGCCATAGACCACCAGGGCGGCACCGAGCAGGTAGAGCAGCGCCAGGCCGAGTTCGCCGGGCAGCTCGCTGTCCCAGAAGGCGTCGTTGACCGGTACGCTGAAGAACATGGCGCTGAAACCGCCCAGGGCGACGAAGCCCATTACCCCGGCGTTGAACTGGCCGGCATAGCCCCACTGGATGGTCAGCCCCAGCGCCAGGATGGCGTAGCAGGCGGCTTCCACCAGCATGCGGGTACTGTAGGCGACGCCCATCACGGCATAGACGCCCAGCACGGCCACCAGCAGGGCGGCGAACAGGAGCACCTCGCGCCGCGGGAAGCGCCGGACGGGGGGCTGGGATCGGGTCGTGTCGGTCATGTGATCACCTTGCCCTTGAAGAGTCCGGTAGGGCGCCATACCAGGATGGCGACCAGGATGAAGAAGGGCACCACGATCTTGTACTCGGTGCCGACGAAGGCCAGGCTGCGCGGCAGTTCCAGCCACTCGGGGAAGTGCTGCTGAAGGGGGCGCAGCAGCACCGTCCAGTTGAACACCGCGAGCGTCTCGGCGAAGCCGACCACGAAGCCACCGGCGATGGCACCAAAGGGGTGGCCCACGCCGCCGACGATGGCCGCGGCGAAGATCGGCAGCAGCAGGAAGAAGCTCAGGTCGGGCTTGAAGGTCACGTCCAGCGACAGCAGGGTGCCGGCGATGGCGGCCAGGCCGCCGGCGATCACCCAGGTCACCGCCACGATGGTGTGGGTGTTGATGCCGGAGGCCTGGGCCAGATCGGGGTTGTCGGACATGGCGCGCATCGCCTTGCCCAGCCGCGAGCGGCTGAGGAAGAGGTGCAGCCCCACCACCGCGGCGATGGTCAGCACGAAGAGGATCACCTGGGGTTCGGTAACGACCACCGGGCGGGTGACGGTCTCGAAGGGCAGGTCGATCCGGTAGATCTCCTTGCGTTCGGCGATGTAGAGGTTCCGGCCGCCGGTGCCGGCGAACAGCCGGATCACCCCCTGGAGCATCAGTGCCACGCCCAGCGAGGCGATCACCATGACGATGGGTTTGACCCCATGGGCGCGCAGCGGCTTGTAGAAGGCGTGGTCGATGCCGACCGCCAGGGCGGCGGTGAGCACGATGGCCAGCGGCAGCATGACGACGGCGGTGGGCAGCCCCACGGCGCTCCCGGCGCCGGGAAAGGCCAGGGTCAGCAGCAGCACCATGGAGGCACCGAAGGTCATCATGTCGGCATGGGCGAAGTGGGCGAAGCGCATGATGCTGAACACCAGCGTCACGCCGACGGCGCCGATGGCGTAGATCGAGCCGGTCACGCTGCCGGCCACCACCACGTTGTTGATGAAGAAGACCAGTTCGTTCAAGGCGTGTTCTCCGCGGGTTAGGCCAGGAGGGCGCGAGCGAGGCGGCTCAGCCGCCCAGGAAGCTTCTGGCGACCTCGGGGTCGGCCAGCAGGGCGGCACCGGTGTCGGTGAAGCGGTTCTGGCCGGCGGCCAGCACGAAGCCCTTGTCGGCGATGGCCAGCGCCTGCTTGGCGTTCTGCTCCACCATCAGGATGCCGACCCCGGCGGCGTTGATCGTCTTCACCCGTTCGAAGATCTCGTTCATGTAGAGCGGCGAGAGGCCGGCGGTGGGCTCGTCGAGCAGCAGCAGGCTGGGCTCGGCCATCAGCGCCCGGCCCATGGCGACCATCTGGCGCTGGCCGCCGGAGAGTTCGCCGGCGGGCTGGTGGCGCTTGTCCTGGAGCGGGGGGAAGAGCTCGTAGACCTGCGTCAACATGCGCTTGACGTTCTCGGGCTTGAGGTAGGCGCCCATCTCCAGGTTCTCCTGCACCGTCAGGCTCGGGAAGACGTTGTGCTCCTGGGGGATGAAGCCCATGCCCTTCTGTACCAGCCGGTTGGGCGCCAGGTTGTGGATCGGCTCGCCGCGCAGCCGGATCTCGCCCTGGCTGACGGTGAGCAGGCCGAACACGGCCTTGAGCATGGTCGACTTGCCGGCCCCGTTGGGGCCGACGATCACGCCGATCTCGTCGGCCTCGATCGCCATGTCCACCCCGTGGAGGATGTTCATGGCGCCGTAGCCGCAGTGCACTTCGCGCGCTTCGAGTAGTGGCATCGATGGTTCCCTGCGCAATGACTGTCTTGTTGGTGCCCGGGGTGATCGCGTTGCGGAGGCCCTCAGGCGGCGCCGGCGCCCTCAGGCGACGTTGGAGCCAAAGTAGGCCTCGATGACCCGGGGGTCGTTGCGAACCTCGTCGATGGTGCCCTCGACCAGGACGCTGCCCTGGGCCAGCACGATCACCGGGTCGCAGAGCCGGGCGATCATGGCCATGTCGTGCTCGATCACCAGGAAGGTGTAGCCGAGTTCGCGGTTGAGGCGCTCGATGTTGCTCATCAGGTCGCCGAGCAGGGTGCGGTTGACCCCGGCGCCGATCTCGTCGAGCAGCACCACCCGGGCGTCGGTCATCATGGTGCGGCCGAGCTCGAGGAGCTTCTTCTGGCCGCCGGAGAGGTTGCCGGCGAGCTCGTTGCGCACCTGGTGCAGGCCGATGAAGTCGATCACCTCGAGGGCCTTGCGGCGCACCTCGGCCTCCTGCCGACGCACCAGGCCGGGTTTGAACCAGGCATGGAACAGGTTCTCGCCGGCCTGATGGGACGGCACCATCATCAGGTTCTCCAGCGCCGTCAACTGGGAGAACTCGTGGGCGATCTGGAAGGTGCGCAGCAGCCCCTGGTGGAAGAGGGTGTTGGCGGGCAGGCCGGTGATGTCCTCGCCGTCGAACAGCACCTGGCCGTTGTCCAGCGGCAGGGCGCCGGCGATGATGTTGAACAGGGTGGACTTGCCGGCCCCGTTGGGGCCGATCAGCCCGGTGATCGAGCCCTCTTCCACCCGGATCGAGCAGTCGTCGATGACCTTGAGGCCACCGAACGCCTTGTGGACGTGTCGAACGTCGATGATGGCTGCCATGTCCCGTTCCATTGTTGTTGTGTGCGGCTGTTGTGTGGCGCGCCCGGAGGCGCTACCCGGGCGCCGCTGTCGTACCGCAGGCGAGACGGCTCACGGCTCCTGGCTAGGCTCCACCAGGAAGGTGCGGCCGGCGGCGAAGGCGCCGACGATCACCAGGGCGCCGATGGTCGGGATCAGGTAGCCCTCCACCTGCGGGATGCTGCGCAGGAAGACGAAGGCCACCGCGGCCGGGGCGACGAAGCGCACCAGGAAGCGCCAGACGGTGAACCAGGCCTCGCTCGTGCGCATCTCCTTCATCACCTCGGAGTGGGTCAGGGCCCAGCCGGCGAACAGGGCGATCAGCAGGCCGCCCAGCGGCATGAAGATGTTGGTCAGCAGTTCGATGAGGTCGAAGGCGCTGCGGCCGAACAGGGCGTGGAAGAGGGTACCCTCGGCCCAGACGTTGAAGCTGGTGACGGTGAGCAGGCCCAGCGCCCAGCTGGCCACCACCATGAGGGTTACGGCCTGGGGGCGGGTCAGGTCGAAGCGCTCGACCAGGAAGGCGGCTACCGGTTCGATCAGCGAGATCGAGGAGCTGATGGCCGCTCCCAGCACCAGGATGAAGAAGACCCCGCCGATCAGCGCGCCGAAGGGCATCTCGGCGAAGGCCAGGGGCAGGGTGACGAACATCAGGCCGGGGCCCTGGCCCGGGCCCAGGCCGGCACCGAACACCAGCGAGAAAATCGCCAGGCCGGCGACCATGGCCACGGCGGTGTCGACGACGGCGATGGCGATGGCGGTGCGGGTCAGCGAGGCCTCGCTGGACATGTAGGCGCCGTAGGCCATGATCGCGCCCATGCCGAGACTCAGGGTGAAGAACGACTGCCCCATGGCCTGCAGCCAGCCCTCGAGGCTCAGGTCGGCGAGGTTGAAGGTGAACAGGAAGCTGGCCGCGGCCCCGATATCGCCGTTGGCGATGCCGTAGGCGAGTACCACCAGCAGGATCACGAACAGTGACGGCATCATGATGCGCAGGCTGCTCTCGATGCCCCGGTGGATGCCCATGCCGACGATGAGGCCGGAGGCGATGATGAAGAGGGTGTGGTAGAGGGTCAGCAGGCCTGGTGAGGCGAGCAGGGCGTCGAAGCCGGCCCCGATGGTCTCGGCATCGGCGCCGGTGAGCGAGCCGGTGAGCATCTGCCAGGTATAGTGGATCGCCCAGCCGGCGATCACCGAATAGAAACTGAGGATCAGGAAGGCCGAGGAGGCGCCCAGCCAGCCGATCGACTCCCAGGCCCGCGAGGCGTGGTGGGTCCGGGTCAGGTGGCGCATGCCCATGATCGGGCTGCGGCGACTGGCCCGACCGAGCATGGTCTCGGCGATCAGGATCGGGATGCCCACGGCGAAGATGGTCAGGGCATAGACCAGGATGAAGGCACCGCCGCCGTTCTCGCCGGTGAGATAGGGGAAGCGCCACAGGTTGCCGAGCCCCACCGCCGAGCCGACGGCGGCCAGCAGGAAGGTGCCCTTGTGTGTCCAGACGTTGTGCGTGCTCATGAAGGTTCCGGGTGTTCCTGATCGGCCTTGTGGGCCTCGGGTCGGCCTGGTGGGCCGGAGTGTGCAGCGTTGGGGCATGTCCCGACGCAGGCGCCAACTTTGCGTCATTACCCCGCTGCCTGACTAGTGGGCGATCGTTTAGGGTGCGTTAAGGACACGCTATGGTATCGTCCCGCTGGATCAGCCCCGCGCTTCGCTGTCGTCTTCGCGGGGGTCGCGTTGCGGCTCCAGGGCCCGGCTGGCGTCGGGCAGGCGCACGGTGTCGCCCAGGGCGAGCTTGCCGTGGGACTTCATGCGCCGGCCGTTGTCGGCCGAGATCAGCGCCACCACCTCGCCGATGCTGGTGCCTTCGACGTAGGCCTCGACCCTGACCCGCACGGTGGCCCCCTCGTGGCGCGCCGAGAGGATGTCGCCGGGCCCCGGGGCGGCGTAGCCCGCGGGGTCCCGTTCGAAGTGGCGTATCACGCTATCGGCGCCCGGATCGTCCCAATCGACGTGCTTGTGCATGACGCGGTCTCCTCTGCTGGACATGGTGCGGGGGCATGCCGCCCCCGCTTCCCTGAGCCTAGCCGAGTGGCCGGGAATGCCAAGGTGGGCCGTCGCGGGCGGGTGCCAAACAACCAAAACCCCCTACGGTTGGACCAGTGTCCAACTTTCGGGGGTCGGTTCGGGAAAGGCGGCCTGATGCCGGTCAGCGATTACTTCTTGCTGGCGCGCTTGCGCTCGTTCTCGGTGAGATGCTTCTTGCGCAGGCGGATGTGGTTGGGGGTGACCTCGACCAGTTCGTCGTCGTCGAGGAACTCGATCGCCTGCTCCAGGGTGAACTTCACCGGCGGCGTCAGCACGATGTTCTCGTCGTTGCCCGAGGCGCGCATGTTGTCGAGCTTCTTGCCCTTGGTGGGGTTGACCACCATGTCGTTGGCGCGGTTGTTGATGCCCACCAGCATGCCCTCGTAGACCTCGGTGGCGTGGTCGATGATCAGCTTGCCGCGCTCCTGCAGGGCGTAGAGGGCGTAGGCCAGCGCCTTGCCGGGCACCATGGAGACCAGCACGCCGTTGCGACGCTCGATGGAGGCGTCGGGCTTGAGCGGGCCGTAGTGGTCGAAGCGGCTGGTGAGGATGCCGGTGCCGGAGGTCAGGGTCATGAACTGGCCGCGGAAGCCGATCAGGCCGCGGGCGGGGATCATGAAGTCCAGGCGCACCCGGCCCTTGCCGTCGGGGTTCATGTTGGTCAGCTCGCCCTTGCGGTAGCCGAGCTCCTCCATGATGGCGCCCTGGTGCTGCTCCTCGCAGTCGATGATGACTTCTTCGTAGGGCTCCTGCTTGACCCCGTCGATCTCCTTGATGATCACCTCGGGGCGACCCACGGCCAGCTCGAAGCCCTCGCGACGCATGGTCTCGATCAGCACCGAGAGGTGCAGTTCGCCGCGGCCGGAGACCTTGAACTTCTCCGGGGTCTCGCCCTGCTCGACGCGCAGCGCCACGTTGTGGATCAGCTCCTGCTCGAGGCGATCCTTGATGTTGCGGCTGGTGACGAACTTGCCGTCCTTGCCGGCGAAGGGCGAATCGTTGACCTGGAAGGTCATGGAGACGGTCGGCTCGTCGACCGACAGCGGCGGCAGCGCCTCGACGGCGGCCGGGTCGCAGAGGGTGTCGGAGATCGACAGGTCGTCGATGCCGGTGATGCAGATGATGTCGCCGGCGGTGGCCTCGTCGGTCTGCACCCGCTCCAGGCCCAGGTGGGTCATCACCTGGCCGACCTTGCCCTTGCGGGTCTTGCCGTCGGGATCCACGATCACGACCTGCTGGTTGGGCCTGACCGCGCCGCGCTTGATGCGGCCCAGGCCGATGACGCCGACGTAGCTGTTGTAGTCCAGGGCCGAGATCTGCATCTGGAAGGGGCCGTCGAGCTCGACCTCGGGCGGCTCGACGATGTCGACGATGGCCTGGAACATGGGGGTCATGTCGTCGGCCAGCTCCTCGGGGTCCATGCCGGCGATGCCGTTGAGGGCCGAGCAGTAGATGATCGGGAAGTCGAGCTGCTCATCGGTGGCGCCGAGGTTGTCGAACAGGTCGAAGATCTGGTCGATGACCCAGTCGGGGCGGGCACCGGGGCGGTCGATCTTGTTGACCACCACGATCGGCTTGAGGCCCTGGTCGAAGGCCTTCTGGGTGACGAAGCGGGTCTGCGGCATGGGGCCGTCGACGGCGTCGACCAGCAGCAGTACCGAGTCGACCATCGACATCACGCGCTCGACCTCGCCACCGAAGTCGGCGTGTCCCGGAGTATCGACGATATTGATGTGATAGGGGGTACCGGAGGCATCTTCCCAGCGGATCGCGGTGTTCTTCGACAGGATGGTGATGCCGCGTTCCTTTTCCTGATCATTGGAGTCCATGATGCGCTCCTGCCCCTCGGCCTTGCGGTCCAGGGTGCCGGACTGGCTGAGCAGCTTGTCGACCAGAGTGGTCTTGCCGTGGTCGACGTGGGCGATGATGGCAATGTTGCGAAGTTTCTCGATCACGACGCGATCCTGCTGGGAAAAAGTGGGGACGCATTATAAAGCCAGGGCGGTGGCCCCTACCAGCACTGTCGGCGGTTATCCCACGAGACGAGGGCCCCGGTGCGGGAATTCAATGGCTTGGCGACGGCCGGAAATGGCGCTCCGACGGAAAATCGCCCCACCCGCCTCCACGGTGGCGGGCGGGGCGTGGCGGATCAGCCCCCGTCGATGGCCAGGCGCCGCTTCACCCGGCCGAAGGCCGCCAGGGCGAATTCCAGGTCGTCGCGCTCGAAGGCCGCCGACAGCTGGGTACGGATGCGGGCCTTGCCCTTCGGCACCACGGGGTAGGAGAAGGCGGTGACGTAGATGCCCTCCTCGAGCATGGCCTCGGCGAACCGGCCGGCGACGGCGGCATCGTTCAGCATCACCGGCACGATGGGGTGCTCGCCGGGGAGCAGGGTGAACCCCAGGGATTCCAGGCCGGCTCGGAAGAAGGCGGTGTTGTCCTTGAGCCGCGTGCGCAGCTCGCCGGATCCGGCGGCCAGCTCCAGCGCCTTCAGGGCACCGGCCACCACCGGCGGTGCGACGGTGTTGGAGAACAGGTAGGGGCGCGAGCGCTGGCGCAGCAGCTCGATCACCTCGCGCCTGCCGCTGGTGTAACCGCCGCTGGCGCCGCCCAGGGCCTTGCCCAGGGTGCCGGTGGTGATGTCCACCCGGTCCATGCAGCCCAGGCGCTCGTGAGTGCCGCGCCCGCCGGCGCCGAGGAAGCCGGTAGCGTGGCAGTCGTCGAAGTGCACCAGGGCACCATGGCGCTCGGCCAGGTCGCAGATCTCGTCGAGCCTGGCGATGTAGCCGTCCATGGAGAAGACGCCGTCGGTGGTGATCAGCTTGAAGCGGGCGCCGTCCCGGTCGGCGGCCTGGAGCTGGGCCTCGAGGTCGGCCATGTCGCTGTTGCGGTAGCGGTAGCGCCGCGCCTTGCTCAGCCGGATGCCGTCGATGATGCTGGCATGGTTGAGCTCGTCGGAGATGACGGCGTCCTCGGCACCCAGCAGGGTCTCGAACAGCCCGCCGTTGGCGTCGAAGCAGGAGGGGTAGAGGATGGTGTCCTCGGTGCCGAGGAACTCGCTCAGCCGCTGCTCCAGTTGCTTGTGCAGGGTCTGGGTGCCGCAGATGAAGCGCACCGAGGCCATGCCGTAGCCCCACTGTGCGAGGCCCTCCGCGGCGGCGGCATTGACCGCCGGATGCTGGGCCAGGCCGAGATAGTTGTTGGCGCAGAGGTTGAGCACCTCGCGGCCCTCCTGGATGCCGACACGGGCCCCCTGGGGGGTGGTCAGCTGGCGCTCGTGCTTGTAGAGCCCGGCCGACTCGATGGCGTCGAGCTCGCCGCGCAGGTGGTGCTGAAAGTTGCCGTACATGGTGTTACTCCCAATTGAGGACGACCTTGCTGGCCTCGCCGGCGTGCATGGCATCGAAGCCCTGCTGGAAGTCGGTGTAGGGGAGCCGATGGGTGATCACCGGCGAGATGTCGAGCCCGGAGTCGACCATCACCGACATCTTGTACCAGGTCTCGTACATCTCGCGGCCGTAGATCCCCTTCAGCGTCAGCATGTTGAAGATCACGGTGTTCCAGTCGATGGCCATCTCCTCGCTGGGAATGCCGAGCAGCGCCACCCTGCCGCCGTGGCACATGTTGGCCAGCATGTCGCGGAAGGCGTCGGGGTTGCCGGACATCTCGAGCCCCACATCGAAGCCCTCGTGGAGGCCCAGGTCGCGCTGCACCTCGGCCAGGCTCTCGCGGCGCACGTCGACGGTGCGCGTGGCGCCCAGGCGGGCGGCCAGGGCCAGGCGCCCGGGATTGAGGTCGGTGATCACCACGTGGCGCGCTCCGGCGTGACGGCAGACCGCCGCGGCCATGGCGCCGATGGGCCCCGCGCCGGTGATCAGCACGTCCTCGCCGAGCAGGTCGTACTGCAGGGCGGTATGCACGGCATTGCCCAGCGGGTCGAACAGCGCCGCCACGTCGAGGTCGATGCCCGGCCGGTGCTCCCAGACGTTGGACATGGGCAGGGCCACGTACTCGGCGAAGGCACCGGGCCGGTTCACCCCGATGCCGCTGGTATGGGCGCAGAGGTGGCGCCGGCCGGCCAGGCAGTTGCGGCAGCGGCCGCAGACCACGTGGCCCTCGCCGGAGACGATCTGGCCGGGATGGAAGTCATTGACGTTGGAGCCGACCGCGACGATCTCGCCGACGAACTCGTGACCGACGACCATCGGCACGGGAATGGTCTTCCGGGCCCAGCCGTCCCAGTGATAGATGTGCATGTCGGTTCCGCAGATGGCGGTGCGCTTCACCCGGATCAGGACATCATTGATGCCGACCTCGGGGTCGGGAACCTCCTCCAGCCATAGGCCCGGCGCGGCCTCTCGCTTGACCAGTGCTTTCATGACCCTATCCCCTTGCCTGTGCGTGGTTGTATCGGGGCCCTGGCAATCTGTCGCAAGGCGTTTAGTATGCAAGAACATTATCCAGTATTGCAGAACGGTTCCACCATACAAGAGTTTTTTCTCACATAGTGGATTAGTGCCGTGAAGGAAGCGGGCCTGGTGGACACGAGACCTTGCCGCATGACAACGAGGTGCCTTGCTTGAACGGTAGAACAGTCAGTCGGGATCAGCACGGCGATGTGGGCAGCCAGGTGCTGTCGAGTCGCGTGATCGAGCTGCGCAAGAAGCGCAATCTGACCCTGGAGCAACTGGCGGCCGCCTCGGGGGTCAGCCGCTCGATGCTCAGCCAGATCGAACGTGGCCGGGCCAACCCCACCCTGGCGGTGACCCTGCGCATTGCCCAGGCCTTTGGCCTGAACATCGGCGAACTGGTGGATCAGCCCTGGACCGCCTCCCGGATCGAGATCGTGCGCCGTGACGATGCCAGCCAGATGTTTCGCGACGACCAGGAGTGTCGGATCCGCACGCTTTCCCCCCTGCACCTGGAGAAGAGCGTGGAGTTCTACGAGCTGTGCCTCGCCCCGCGTGCCCGCCTGCACAGTGCGCCGCACTTCGAGGGGACCCGCGAGCTCCTGACCGTCACCCGGGGCAGCGCCCGGGTGCAGGCCGGCGACAATCGCTGTGTCCTGGGTCCCGGCGATTCCGCCCACTACCACGCCGACCTGGAGCACACCATCGAGAACATCAGTGACGAGGAGCTGGTAGGCTTTCTGGTCGTGACCTATCAGTGATGGCCGGGCGGCCTCAGCGGAACCGGGAGTGGACCCGGGCCTGGCAGGCGCGCAGTCGCTCCAGCAGCTCGGGGAGGGCCCTTGTGTCCAGCGAGGGGTCGAAGCCGCCGATGCGGTCGAACCACTCCCGTACCACGCACAGGGTGTCGGCAGGAGGTGCGCGGCGCAGCCATTGCCACAGCCGGGTGGCCGGGCCGCGGGACCCCGAGGGCAGGACCATGACATCCCAGGCGCGATGCTCGACCCCGTCGACGACCACGGCGAGCCAGTCGGTAGGGATGGGCAGGGTCGGCGCGGGAAAGATCAGCACCGTCCCCTGGCTGCGTGCCACCGCGGCGTTGAGGCGGCCGCCCAGTGGCTCGTTCGCGCAGGGTAGCAGGCGGACACCGAAGCGATTGGCGAGCCTGGGGAGTCGCGGGTCGGCGGTGTCGTCGACCAGCAGCAGCTCGATACGGCCGTCCCGGCCCCGCAGCAGCCTCTGAAGCGCCGCCAGGCGCCTGGGGAGGCTAGTGCCCGTGGAGCGGGCATCGAGGAAAATGCTGCAAGCAAACATGCTCGGGTGCGCTCCGCTGGACTGGACACCATGCCATGGCGCCGGGGCCGAAACGCGGGCGTTCCCGAACCGGTGCCTGTGTGTAATTGAGTGTAGTTTTTGGTTGTTAAGCGTATCAATGCGTTTCCCGGGTGAAATTCCTGGGGCACGAGGAGGAGGTCTGCCCTGTGACGGCATGAGCCGTGCTATCAGCAAGGCCGCCGTAGCGCGGGCCGGCGTCAGCCATGCGCCATTATTGTGCAATGGTCTTTCTTTGTGCACCAATAGGGTGCCGTGATGGGGCCTTGCGAAGCCTCCCCAGGCGAGATGCGGCCGGCATGGTGCAGGAGAGTGCTTCATGCCGCATGGGAAAATTCAATGAAATAAAGTGGTTGCCGTGATGGCACGTCATGCTGGTGCAATTATGGCACGCCGCCTGCATTGATTTGGCCAGCGCCATGTTCGCGCATGGCGGACGTGGGCAGGATGCCTGCGACGTGATAAAACTCTCGCTGGGCCGACCAGCGCCAGTGGATCATCATCCCAACATATCGAGCCAAGCTCACAGTGGAGGACAACATGCCTGCCAAGACTCTCGCCCTGATCGAAGAACATGACGTCAAGTGGATCGATCTGCGTTTCACCGATACCAAAGGCAAGGAGCAGCACGTCTCCATCCCGGCCCGTGACGTCGACGAGGAGTTCTTCGAGAACGGCCAGATGTTCGACGGCTCCTCGATTTCCGGCTGGAAGGGCATCAACGAGTCGGACATGATCCTGCGTCCGGAAGATGGCACCGCCTTCCTCGACCCCTTCACCGAGGACGCCACCCTGGTGCTGCGCTGCGACATCATCGAGCCGGCCACCATGCAGGGCTATGACCGCGACCCGCGCTCCATCGCCAAGCGCGCCGAGGCCTACCTGCAGTCCAGCGGCCTGGGCGATACCGCCTTCTTCGGCCCGGAGCCCGAGTTCTTCATCTTCGACGAGGTGCACTGGAAGGCTGACATCGAAGGCGCCATGTACAAGATCTCCTCGGAAGAGGGTGCCTGGTCCACCGACCGTCCCATCGAGGGCGGCAACCTGGCACACCGTCCGCGCGTCAAGGGCGGCTACTTCCCGGTCCCGCCGGTGGACAGCTTCCACGACATCCGCGGTGCCATGTGCAACACCCTGGAGGCCATCGGCCAGCGCGTCGAGGTGCACCACCACGAGGTGGCCAACGCCGGCCAGAACGAGATCGGCGTCAAGTTCAACACCCTGGTGAAGAAGGCCGACGAACTTCAGGAGATGAAGTACGTCGTCCACAACGTGGCCCACGCCTATGGCAAGACCGCCACCTTCATGCCCAAGCCGCTGGTCGGCGACAACGGCAGCGGCATGCACGTCCACCAGTCGTTCTGGAAGGATGGCGTCAACCAGTTCGCCGGTGACGAGTACGCGGGTCTCTCCGAGATGGCGCTCTACTACATCGGCGGCATCATCAAGCACGCCCGCGCCCTGAACGCCTTCACCAACGCCTCCACCAACTCCTACAAGCGGCTGGTGCCGGGCTTCGAGGCGCCGGTGATGCTGGCTTACAGCGCCCGCAACCGCTCCGCCTCCATCCGCATCCCCTATACCGCCAGCCCCAAGGGCAAGCGCGTCGAGTGCCGCTTCCCGGATCCGACCGCCAACCCCTACCTGGCCTTCGCGGCGATGCTGATGGCCGGTATCGACGGCATCAAGAACAAGATCCATCCGGGCGATGCCATGGACAAGAACCTCTACGACCTGCCGCCGGAAGAGGGCAAGGCCGTGCCGACCGTGGCCAGCGGCCTGGACCAGGCGCTGGAGGCGCTGGACGCCGATCGCGCCTTCCTCACCGAGGGCGGTGTCTTCACCGACGAGATGATCGACGCCTACATCGAGCTCAAGATGGAAGACGTCGAGCGTATCCGCATGTCCACCCATCCGGTCGAGTTCGACATGTACTACAGCTGCTGATTCCCGGCCCTGCGGGGCCGGCCAGCACGGCGCCCCGGTGCGTCGAAGGGAAAAGGGGTTCCGCCATGGCGGAACCCCTTTCTTTCGTACACTATCCAAGAAGCAACGTGGGCAAGACCAGATGAGCGACAGGGCCGGTGTTCCCGGAAGGCATCGGCACCGACGCGGGGGAGCAGGCATGAACAAGGCACTGGCGGTACTGGCGCTCGGGCTTGCGGTGAGTCTCGCGGCCCAGGCCCAGACCATCTACCGCACCACCGATGCCCAGGGCAATGTGGTCTTCACCGACAATCCGGACCGCGGCGGCGAGGAGGTCGAGCTCTCGCCGCTCACCGTGGTGCCCTCCCGCGAGGTGCGCCGGGAGCAGGCGGTGCCGCGGGTCGAGGGCAGCGGTGCGGCGGCGGTGAGCGCCTCGCCGGGGCAGCCCTTCATGCCCTACGACGGCTTCCGGATCCTCGCGCCGGCCCATGAGGAGACGCTGCCGACCGGCCATGCCGGCAATGTGCAGGTGGAGCTCGGCATCGAGCCCGAGTTGCGCGAGGATCATCGGGTGCGCCTGCTGCTGGATGGCCAGGTCAGTCAGTCGGCCATGCACACCAGCGCCTTCATGCTCACCAACCTGGATCGCGGCGAGCACGTGCTGCAGGCCGAGCTGCTCGATGCCAACGGCGAGGTCCGCCATCGTACCCCGCCGGTGACCCTCTACGTGCAGCGGGCCAGCGTCAACCTGCCCCAGAATCCCAACCGCCCCGATTAGCTGCCCCTTCGCCGGGCACCCCGGCCGTTGTGCCCGGACGGCAGTCCGAGGCCCTGTCGTGACGTGACGCGTGACGAGCGGCCCCTTGATCCCATGGATCGCGCCGAGCGGATTCGCCGCAGTGTCGACCTGGAGTTCCAGTCCCTGGACCGGGAGGAGCGGCGCCGCGAGAGGCGTCGCCTCGAGCGCCGTTCGCCCTCCCGTGACGAACTCGACGGACCGAAAGGGAGGCGCCGATTCAAGCGACGCTTCGACCCCCATCACCCCTGACGGCCCCCCTGGTGCCCGCCCTGGGCTAACATTCCCGTTGCTGGTGCAGCGGGACGATCCACTGGCTCGCTTTCGTGCGCCACTTTCTTCAATGCACTATTTTGGTGCACAAAAGGGGGGCATGAGGGCACCGAAACGGCGCCAGGACGCTCTTTCCGGTGCTGGCGCGCTTCTTGCAGTGCTATGGGCAGCACGCCTTGCCATGTCCGGACGGGGCGGTGGGAGCCGAGAGGTCACAGCCCCTCCACGGACGGTGAGCGGGACAACGCCATGATTCGAGAAGACCCGATGTATCAACGCTTGATGGAGCACCTGACCACGGCGGTACTGTTGCTGGATGGCCGGTTGCGCCTGTGCTGGATGAACCCCTCGGCCGAGGCCCTGCTGGCCGTCAGCCTGAGTCGGGTCGAGGGCGTCGCGTTCACCACTGTGGTGGGCAGTGAGGACGGCATCGCCGAGGTGCTCGACAAGGCCCGCGAGGAGTTCCACCCCTTCACCCAGCGCGAGGCGCGACTGGTGGTGGTCGGTGGCGAGGCGCTCACGGTGGACTACACGGTCACGCCACTCAGCGCCGACGAGCTGCTGCTGGAAATCGAGCCGCGTGACCGCTTGATGCGCATCTCCCGGGAGGAGGCCCTGATGACCCGCCAGGAGACCATCAAGGTACTGACCCGCGGACTGGCCCACGAGGTCAAGAACCCCCTGGGCGGGATCCGCGGCGCCGCCCAACTGCTGGAGCGTGACCTCGACGATCCCGGGCTCAAGGAGTTCACCCATATCATCGTCGAGGAGGTCGACCGCCTGCGCGACCTGGTGGACTCCATGCTGGGCCCCAACCGGGTGGCCCGCCATGAGCCGCTGAACATCCACAAGGTGCTGGAACGAGTACGCTCGCTGCTGATCGTCGAGCAGTCTGGGGTGCATATCGAGCGCGACTACGATCCCAGCCTGCCCGATCTCGCCGGCGACGAGTCGCAGATGATCCAGGCGGCGCTCAACGTGGCACGCAACGCCGTGGAGGCGATGACCGAGGCCGGCATCCCCGAGCCGCGGCTGGTGCTGCGGACCCGGGCCCGTCGCCAGTTCACCCTGGGGGCCGAGCGCCACCGGCTGGTGTGCGAGGTGGGGATCATCGACAACGGCCCGGGCATTCCCGCAACGCTGCGCGAGACGCTCTTCTACCCGATGGTCTCGGGGCGGGCCGACGGCAGCGGCCTGGGCCTGTCCATCGCCCAGGCGATCCTGCACCAGCACCAGGGGTTGATCGAGTGTGACTCCTCGCCTGGCCGAACCGAATTCCGACTGCTGATTCCGCTGGAGAAGCGCCATGACTGATGCCGCACGTGTCGTGATCGTCGACGACGATCGTGCCATTCGCTGGGTGCTGGAGCGCGCCCTGGCCCAGCCCGACCTGGAGGTCGAGTGCATCGAGCGCGCCGATACCGCCCTCGGCCGGCTGCTCGACGACCCGCCCGACGTGCTGGTCACCGATATCCGCATGCCGGGCATCGATGGCCTGGACCTGATGTCGCGGGTGCGCGAGGCCCACCCCGACCTGCCGGTCATCGTGATGACCGCCCATTCCGACCTCGAGAGTGCCGTCGCCTCCTACCAGGGCGGTGCCTTCGAGTACCTGCCCAAGCCCTTCGACGTCGACGAGGCACTGGCCCTGGTACGCCGCGCCGTGGCCCACGCCCGCGAGCGCAAGCGCCCGGTCAGCGTGCCCGAGGGGCTCGACGCCGAGATCATCGGCGAGGCGCCGGCCATGCAGGAGGTGTTCCGCGCCATCGGCCGCCTGTCGCACTCCCATATCACGGTGCTGATCAATGGCGAGTCGGGGACCGGCAAGGAGCGCGTCGCCCGTGCCCTCCACCAACACAGTCCCCGGGGAGGACAGCCCTTTATCGCGCTGAACATGGCGGCGATTCCCCGTGACCTGATCGAGTCCGAACTGTTCGGCCACGAGAAGGGCGCCTTCACCGGTGCCACCGCCCAGCGCCAGGGGCGCTTCGAGCAAGCCAACGGCGGCACCCTGTTCCTCGACGAGATCGGCGACATGCCCGCCGAGACCCAGACCCGGCTGCTGCGGGTGCTGGCCGACGGCGAATTCTATCGGGTCGGGGGCCATACCCCGGTGAAGGTGGACGTGCGGATCATCGCCGCCACCCACCAGAACCTGGAGACGCTGGTGGATGACGGCCGTTTCCGCGAGGACCTCTTTCACCGCCTCAACGTGATCCGGGTGCACCTGCCGAAGCTGGCCGAGAGGCGCGAGGATATCCCGCGGCTGGCGCGCCACTTCCTGGCCGAGGCGGCCAAGGAACTCTCGACCGACGTCAAGGTGCTGACCGCCGAGGCCGAGGAGCACCTGACCCGGCTGCCCTGGCCGGGCAACGTGCGCCAGCTCGAGAACACCTGCCGCTGGCTGACGGTGATGGCCTCGGGGCGCGAAGTGTTGATCGAGGACCTGCCGCCGGAGCTGCGCGACGGCAGTGGCGGCGAGGCCGCCACCGGCGACTGGCGCGCGGCCTTCCGCGACTGGGCCGACCGGGCGCTGGCCGCCGGCCACACCCATCTGCTCGAGGAAGCGGTACCGGATTTCGAGAAGATCCTGATCGAGACGGCGCTCAAGCACACCGGCGGT
>NZ_PDOG01000004.1:28830-70299 GCF_003202205.1 Halomonas sp. LBP4 | reverse complement strand
CCGCTCTCCAGAGTTCACGAGAAGATCCTGATCGAGACGGCGCTCAAGCATACCGGCGGCCGCAAGGGCGAGGCCGCCGAGCTGCTGGGCTGGGGCAGGAATACCCTGACCCGCAAGCTGAAGACGCTGCTGCCGGCGCTGGCCGACGGGGAGTGAGGAAGCGGTCCCGCTCTCCAGAGTTCACGAGAAGATCCTGATCGAGACGGCGCTCAAGCATACCGGTGGCCGCAAGGGCGAGGCCGCCGAGCTGCTGGGCTGGGGCAGGAATACCCTGACCCGCAAGCTGAAGACGCTGCTGCCGGCGCTGGCCGATGGGGAATGAGGAAGCGGTCCCGCTCTCCAGAGTTCACGAGAAGATCCTGATCGAGACGGCGCTCAAGCATACCGGCGGGGCGCTCTCCACAAGACCGGCGAGGCCGCCGAGGCCGCGCCTTTTGCCTGACCCTGAGGCCTCCCTGAAATATTTCAGCATTATCAATGAATGGGACATGGGTGGGTGGGGGCTGCCAGCGCTGCCGGTCCCTATGGGGTCAGACCCCCGGCGGCGTCGAATCCGCTCGCAAGACGCACCATGACGGGCTTCGCGACTTGGCTGGGGTCTGACCCCATAGGGGCAGCCTCGGCGCCTTTTTCGGCGGACAAGCTATCAATGTCGAGAAAAACGTGTGCAGCCACAGGGTCAGACCCTGAGGCCTCCCCAGAAATATTTCTGCATTATCAATGCGTTGGGCATGGGTGGGTGGCAGGTTGCCAGCGCTGCCGGTCCCTATGGGGTCAGACCCCGGCGGCGTCGAATCCGCTCGCAAGACGCACTATGACGGGCTTCGCGACTTGGCTGGGGTCTGACCCCATAGGGGCAGCCTCGGCGCCTTCTTCGGCGAACAAGCTATCAATGTCGAGAAAAACGCGGGGATTCGTCAGGGTCAGACCCCGCAGGCGTGACCTCGGCGCCGGGACTGGTACCAATGCGCAACCTCGTCATCGGGCTGGGCGACGGCTTCCGAGGCTGCCAGAATGGGGCTCCCAAGGAGAGATCGCATGACGCAGATGAACTGGGAGCGGCTGCTCGACCCGAGTCGCCTGCACGACAAGCGCGGCGAGCGCCCCGGCGGGGCCCGCGACGAGATCGGCCGCAGCCCCTTCCACAAGGACCACGACCGGATCGTCTTCGCCGGTTCCTTCCGTCGCCTGGGGCGCAAGACCCAGGTGCACCCGCTCACCGACAACGACCATATCCACACCCGCCTGACCCATTCGCTGGAGGTGGGCTGCGTGGGCCGCTCGCTGGGCATGATCGTCGGCGAACTGCTGCGCGACCGGCTGCCCGAGTGGATCACCCCGGCGGACATGGGGGTGATCGTCCAGGCGGCCTGCCTGGGCCACGACATTGGCAACCCGCCCTTCGGGCATGCCGGCGAGTACGCCATCCGCGACTGGTTCAAGCGTGCCGAGGCCGACGGCAGCGGGCTGCTCGAGGGGCTCTCCGAGCTCGAGCGCGAGGACCTGCTGACCTACGAGGGCAACGCCCAGGGCTTCCGCATCGTCACCCAGATCGAGTACAACCAGTTTCGCGGCGGCATGCGCCTGACCACGGCGACCCTGGGCACCCTGCTCAAGTATCCGTGGACGGTGGAGCACGGCGGCGTGGCCGGCAAGTTCGGCTGCTACCAGAGCGAGCGGGCGCTGCTCGCCGAGGTGGCCGAGCGCCTCGGCCTGCTGCCCCGCGGCGAGGGGCGCTGGTGCCGCCACCCGCTGGCCTGGCTGGTGGAGGCCGCCGACGACATCTGTTACGCCCTGCTCGACCTCGAGGACGGCCTGGAGATGGGCATCCTGCGCTTCGACGAGGTGGCCGAGGTGCTGACCCAGATCGCCGGCGGCGCACCGCCCGACTACGCCGAGATGCAGCGTGACGGCGTCTCCCAGCGGCGGCGTATCGCCGCCCTGCGTGGCGCCGCCATGGAGCGGGCGGTGAACGACGTGGGCGCGGTCTTCGTTCAGCACGAGAGCGCGCTGCGCAGCGGCACCCTCCAGGAGGACCTGCTGGAGCTCTGTCACCCGGACCTGGGCTGGGGGGTGGCCGCGGCCAAGCAGCTGGCCCGGGAGCGCATCTTCCAGAACGAGCGCAAGGCCAAGCTGGAGATCGGTGCTTATACGACGCTGGGGATTCTTCTGGAGGCCTTCATCGGGGCGGCCCATGAGCTGCACCACACCGGCCGCTCCACCTTCAAGCACCAGCGGGTGCTGGCGCTGATCGGGGAGAACACCCCGCGGCCCTCCTGGCGCCTCTACGACAGCTACCGGCGCATGCTCGACTTCATCGGTGGCATGACCGACCACTACGCCGTGGACCTGGCCCAGGAGATGGGCGGGCGGCTGAAGGGGGACTGAGGCGATGGCGACGGGCTGGAAGGGGCGCCTTCTCACCGGGCTGGCCGCGCTGCTGCTGGCAGCGGTCGCCGCGGCCGACGGGCCGCTGGACCGGCTCCAGGGCGAGGGCTTCGCGCACTACACCCTGGCGCTGACCTGGCACCCCGGTTTCTGCGCGAGCCGCTCGCGTCCGCCCCGGGAGTGCCGCGAGCCCGAGCTGCGCCGGGGCGCCGAGCAGGGCTTCGTGCTGCACGGCCTGTGGCCCTCGCTGCCCGAGCGCTTCGCCAGCCGGGGCATCGACCGGCGGCGCTGGTGGCAGGACGGCTGCTTTCTCGAGCGGCCGCGTGCCGACGGGAGTTTCTGTCGCGCCCACCCGCCCTTCACCCTGCCCGAGGCGCTCGACGAGTCCCTGGACGGTGCCATGCCGGGGCGCGCCAGCTGCCTGGACCGCTACCAGTACGCCAAGCATGCCGCCTGCCTCGGCCTGCCCGAGGAGGACTACTTCGCCGCCTCCGTGGCACTGGTCGAGACGGTCAACGCGAGCGCCTTCGGTGCCTTCGTGGCACTCAACCAGGGCGGCGAGGTAGGGCGCAACGACCTGATCCACGCCTTCGAGGCGGCCTTCGGCGAGGGCAGCGGCCGGGCGCTGCGGCTGGAGTGCCGCGGGCGCGGCAATCGGCTGCTGACCGAGGTCCGCATCGGCATCGCCGTCGACCGGCTGGAGGAGTTTCCCGAGGCCGAGAGCCTGGTGCGCCAGGATCGTGGCCGCTGCGCCACCCGGGTGCGGATCGCCACCTTCGACTGAGGTCCGGCGTCAGATAGACGGGCCCTGCAGCTGTCCGTCGTCGAGCCGGGCGGCGCGTTCGAGCAGGGCGGCGATCACGGCGCCGTGGGTGGCGTCGTCGATCTCGCCCAGATGGGTCCGGATGAGTCGCTCCGAGAGGTCCTCGCCACTGATCACCAGCAGGTCGCTGGCTGCCTCGCTGGTATCGATGTCCCAGCCGGGCAGCGTCAGCACCCCCATCACCGCCACCCTCGTGCCGGTGCGCTTCTGCAGCCAGGCGGCCAGCCAGCGGGTGGCCTGGCGGGTCTTCAGCAGCGGCGCCCGCTCGCTCCAGCCGGGGAAGCGCAGGCGCTCGCGCTCCACGCTGACCACATTGATCTCGCGGCCGTCGGGCGTGAAGGGGCGGGTGCGGGCGCGGGTCTCGACCACGAAGACTCCGTGGGGCGTGACCGCCACATGGTCGATGGTGTAGCTGTCGGTGGGGACATCGTGGAAGACATAGTAGGGGTGGGCCTCGGGGCGGATCAGCGTCTCGAGTTCCTGGCCCACCGCCAGTTCGCAGGCCAGCCCCAGCTTGAGCCGTCGGATACGCTGGAAGTCGCGGATCAGCAGCAGGCAGAACACCAGCACCAGCACGGTGCTGAGCGCCCCGTAGAGGGCCCACTCGATCCAGTTCTGCTGGCTGGCGAAGAGCATCCGGCCCATGCCGTAGACCAGCGGCGCCAGGGTGACGATGGGCCCGAGGGCACCGTCGAGGAAGAGCGCGGCGAAGGCGCGGTCGAGCCGGTCACGCAGCGCCTGGCCAGGTTCGCGCAGGGGGTGGGCGTCGAAGGGAGAGCGCACCCGGGCGTCATGCAGGTTGCGCAGTGCCAGCACGATCACCGCCGTGGCGGCCAGGGGGAAGAGGAAGATCAGGGGGAGCAGGTATTCCAGCCAGGCCATCGGGGTTCCTTGCCCTGAGAGAGAGCCCCCATTCTAGACAACCTCGCCCCCTCGGGGCCATGCTCGGGATACATTCGGCATCGGCAGGACCTTGTCATGCAGCAGCCTTCCCCGGTGGTGCTATCGCCCGATCTCCGGACGCTGGCCGCCTTCGTGGCGCGCCATCCGCGCCTGGCGGTGCTGACCGGGGCCGGGATCAGCACCGCCAGCGGCATCCCCGACTACCGCGACGAGCGTGGCGACTGGAAGCGCTCGCCGCCGATGCAGCATCAGCGGTTCATGACCAGCCATGCGGCCCGGCAGCGTTACTGGGCCCGGGCCCTGGTGGGCTTTCGCGCGCTCAGCGAGGCCCGGCCCAACGAGGCCCACCGGGCCCTGGCCCGGCTCGAGGCGATGGACCTGGTGGCGGGGGTGATCACCCAGAACGTCGATGGCCTGCACCAGGCGGCCGGCTCGCGGCGGGTGATCGACCTGCACGGGCGGGCCGACCTGGTGCGCTGCATGTGCTGCGGTGCCCGGCGCATGCGCCATGCCCTGCATGCCGAACTGGAGCGCGGCAATCCGCACTGGGCGACCACGGGGGCCCGGGTGGGGCCGGACGGCGATGCCGACCTGGAGCGGGACTTCTCTGGCTTCCGGGTACCGAATTGCGATCGCTGCGGCGACGGGATCTGGAAGCCGGACGTGGTGTTCTTCGGCGACAGCGTGCCGAAGGCGACGGTGGCGGCGGCCCATCGACTGCTGGACGCCAGCGATGCCCTGCTGGTGGTGGGGTCGTCGCTGATGGTCTACTCGGGATTTCGCTTCGCCCGGGCGGCGTCCCGGGCCGGCAAGCCGATCGCCTGCCTCAACCTGGGGCGTACCCGGGCCGACGACCTCTATGCGCTGAAGGTGGAGGCCCCGGCCGACGCCCTGGTGGCTCTGTGCGAGGCGCTGGAGGTGGGGGTGTCCCGCGGCGTCAGCCGCCGGCGAGCTTGACCCGGTAGCCGCGCTTCTCGAGCTCGCCCTTCAGCAGGTCGCGATGGTCCCCCTGGATCTCGATGACGCCCTCCTTGAGCGCCCCGCCGGTGCCGCAGCGCTTCTTCAGTGCCTTGGCCAGCGCCTTGAGCTCGGCTTCCGCCAGCGGGACGCCCGAGACGGTGGTCAGACCCTTGCCCTTGCGCCCGCTGGTCTCGCGGCGAATGCGCACGACACCGTCGAGCGCCGCGAGACGGGCCGCGTCGGCCTGCTCGGCACAGCGGCAGTCAGCCAGTGGGTGACGGCAGTCGGGGCAGATGTCGCCATGCTCGGTGGAATACACCAGGCCGCGAAGCTGGTCCTGCAGGGAGGCCATGACGGGCTCCTTTCGTCGAGTGTGTTGGCCCGATGATAGCGCCCGCGGCGCCGGCTTGCATGGCGCGCGGACGTTCAGGAAAAGGAGACGGCCGTGCGGCGGGCCTTGACCAGGCGGGCGACGATCGTGGGCAGCTGGAACATGTTGCTGATCATGATGGCGCCCTCCGGGGTCTCCTCCGCGTCCGGATAGCGGTTGAGATGGATCACCGTCATCCCGGCCGCCAGTGCCGCCTTGACGCCGACGATGGCGTCGTCGATGGCCACACAGTCTTCCGGGGCATGGCCCATCATGCTGGCGGCATGGAGAAACAGGCAGGGATCGGGTTTCCAGCACTTGGCGGTGTAGCCGCTGAACAGGCGGTCGTCGAAGCACTCGGCCAGGCCGCTGCTCTTCAGCGAGGCGCGGATCTTGGCTTCCGGGCCGTTGGAGACCACCGCCATGGGATGGTCGGCCAGGGCGGCGAGGGCCTCGGCGGCGCCGGGCACCGGCAATAGCTCGGTCTCCAGGCGACGCATCAGGTTGCGGCGCATCTCGATTTCCATGGTCTCGAGGTGGTCGGGGTCGACCTGGCCATGGCGGCTCTGCAGCTCGGCGACGATATGGCGGAAACGGGTGCCGCGGAATTCGCCCATGTAGTCGCTGGCGAGGAAGGGTAGGCCGACGGCACTCAGGGCGTTGGCCATCTCGGCGGCCAGCAGCGGTTCGCTGTCGACCAGGGTGCCATCACAATCGAAGAGCAGGCAGGGAGCGTATGCCATCGCCGGTCATCTCGCGCAGGTCATGGACGGATAGAAAACAGTGTCATTGATATCGGCAGGCCTCGGCTTTCATTGAGAGCTTGTGCGCGCCATAACTTTGTGAACGCTGTTTCCTAACAGTATTACTACATTTCCGCGGTTGTTCAAGGTGCGACCAAGGTCGAATTCATTCGGGCTATCATCTTTTTCACCATACTACCATACTAGTCATATCAGCCGGCGAGTCGCTGGCATTGCACGGAATGGTCGGGGAGTCGCCATGAACATCAGCTTGCAAGCCCTGTGGCAGGACACGCGTGACGAGGGCACGGTGCGTCAGCGTCTCTATCAGGTACTGCGCCAGTCGATCATCCGCATGGTGCTGGCGCCGGGGCAGGCGCTCTCCGAGAAGGAGATCGCCGAGACCTTCGCGGTCAGCCGCCAGCCGGTCAGGGAAGCCTTCATCCGCCTGTCGGAAGCCGGCCTGGTAGAGGTGCGTCCGCAACGCGGTACCTATGTGGTGAGGATCTCCCGCCAGGCCGTGCTCGAGGCCCGTTTCGTGCGCGAGGCGGTGGAGGTGGCGGTGGCCCGCGAGGCCGCTACCCAAGGATTGGATGAGCGCACACTCGCCGAGCTGAACGAGCTGATCGAACGCCAGCGGCGCTGCATCGAGCCGGCGGATCACGACCGCTTCTTCCTGCTCGACGAGGCCTTCCATCGCACCCTGTCGCTGGGCATCGGCCAGGAGACCGCCTGGAAGGTGGCCGAGGAGGTCAAGGCGCAGCTCGATCGTGTGCGCTACCTGAGCATTCCGGAGTCGACCCCGATCCTCAAGCTCACCGACCAGCACCAGGCGATAGTCGATGCCATCGCCAGCCGCGACGTCGACGCTGCGGAACGGGCCATGAGCGGCCATCAGCGAGAGATCCTGCATTCGCTGCCCGAGCTGGTGCGCCGCTTCCCCGAGATGTTCGAGGCCCAGGCAACCCAGTCACTCATCGCGGAGGCGAGCCCATGAAGATCGAACGCGCCTATACCATCGTCACCTCCCCGGGGCGCAACTTCGTGACCCTCAAGATCGTCACCGACGAGGGGGTCTACGGCATCGGCGACGCCACCCTCAACGGCCGCGAGATGGCCGTGGTGGCTTATCTCGAGGAGCATGTGATCCCGGCGTTGATCGGCCGCGACTCGCAGCGCATCGAGGACATCTGGCACTACCTCTACCGGGGGGCCTACTGGCGCCGCGGCCCGGTGACCATGTCCGCCATCGCCGCGGTGGACCTGGCGCTGTGGGACATCAAGGCCAAGCTGGCCGGCATGCCGCTCTACCAGCTGCTGGGCGGCAAGAGCCGCGAGCGGGTGATGACCTATGCCCACTGCACCGGCAAGGATATCGACGCCTGTCTCGAGGAGGTCGAGGCCCACGTCAAGCTCGGCTATCGCGCCGTGCGGGTGCAGGCCGGCATCCCCGGCATCCCCACGATCTATGGCGTCGCCAAGCGCGAGGGGGAACGCTACGAGCCGGCGGATTCCGACCTGCCCGCCGAGCATGTCTGGAGCACCGAGAAGTACCTCAACCACGTGCCCAAGCTGTTCGCCGCGGTGCGCGAGCGCTTCGGCGACGACCTGCACGTGCTGCACGACGTGCACCACCGGCTGACGCCCATCGAGGCGGCACGCCTGGGCAAGGCGGTCGAGCCCTACCACCTGTTCTGGCTCGAGGACTGCGTGCCGGCCGAGAATCAGGAGGGCTTCCGCCTGATTCGCCAGCACACCACCACCCCGCTGGCGGTGGGCGAGGTGTTCAACTCGATCCACGACTACCGCGAGCTGCTCGAGAACCAGTGGATCGACTACATCCGCACGCCGCTCTCCCACGGTGGCGGCATCACCCACATGCGGCGCCTCGCCGACCTGGCGGGGCTCTATCACGTGCGCACCGGCTTCCACGGACCCACCGACCTGTCGCCGGTGTGCCTGGGGGCGGCGATCCACTTCGACACCTGGGTGCCCAACTTCGGCATCCAGGAGCATATGCCCCATACCGAGGAGACCGATGAGGTCTTCCCCCACGACTATCGCTTCGAGGACGGCCACTTCATCGTCGGCGAGGCGCCGGGACACGGCGTCGACATCGATGAGGAGCTGGCGAAGAAGTATCCCTACAAGCGTGCCAGCCTGCCGGTCAACCGGCTGGAAGACGGCACCCTGTGGCACTGGTAACGAGGTGAAACGACGATGAAAGCCTTTCAGGTAAGTGCACCGCTGGACTACCGCATCACCGATATCGAGATGCCCGAGGCCGCGCCCGGTGAGGCGCTGGTGCGCGTCGCCTTCGCCGGCATCTGCGGCTCGGACATGCACATCATCCATGGCGACAACGCCTTCGTGCGCTTCCCGCGCATCACCGGCCACGAATTTGCCGGCGTGGTCGAGGCCGTGGGCGAGGGGGTGCAGGACATCGCCGTGGGCGATCGCGTCTGCATCGACCCGGTGATCAGCTGCGGCCACTGCTACCCCTGCCGCATCGGTCGGCCCAACGTCTGCACCTCGCTGGAAGTGATCGGCGTGCATCGCAACGGCGGCTTCGAGGAGCGCGTCGCCGTGCCGGCGGCCAACCTGCACCACCTGCCGAAGCACTTGGGGCTGGACGCCGCCGCCTTGGTGGAGCCCTACACCATCGCTGCCAATGTCCTCGATCGCATGCAACCCCACCCGGGCGACCGCCTGCTGGTGTTCGGCGCCGGGGTGATCGGCCTGACCATCCTGCAGATGGCCCGGGCCAAGGGCATCGAGGAGGTGATCGTCACCGACGTCATCGATGAGCGGCTGGAGGCCGCCAAGGCACTCGGCGCGCGCCATGTGCTCAACGGTCGTGACCGGGACGTCGAACAGGCCGTCATGGAACTGACCAAGGGCGAGGGCGTGCCGCTGATCGCCGATGCCGCCTGTGTGCCGGCGCTGCTGCCGCAGATGCTGCGCCTGGCCTCGCCGGCCGGGCGCATCGGCCTGCTGGGCTTCAACCCCACGCCCAGCGACCTGGTGCAGCTCGAGGTGATCAAGAAGGAGCTGACCCTGGTCGGCTCGCGACTCAACAACCGCAAGTTTCCGGAGGTGCTCGAGCTGATGGCGTCCGGTCGGCTCGATCCGCTGGCGCTGGTCAGTCACCGGCTGGCGTTCGATGACATGCCCGACGCCATCGACATGCTCGATCACCATCCCGAAAGGGCGCGCAAGGTGCTGATCCAGATCGGAACCTGAGGCGCCATCTCGATACGCGCAATCACTGACAATCCACAACAAGCAAGTGCAGGAGTGAACATCATGATGAAGCAGCTTTTCACCGGTGCCGTCCTCGGGGCGACCATCCTGGGTAGCCAGGCGGCCCTGGCCGCCGACGTCACGCTGAAGTTCGGCCACCTCGCCAACGAGGAGAACATCTGGCACCAGGCCGCGGTGAAGTTCAAGGAGGAGGTCGAGGCCAACTCCGATGGACGCATCGAGGTGCAGCTCTACCCCAACGAGCAGCTCGGCGCCGAGATGGACGTGATCAACAGCATCCAGCTGGGGACCGCGGATATGACCATCACCGGCGAGAGCCTGCAGAACTGGGCGCCCAAGGCGGCCATGATGGCGGTGCCCTACGCCTTCCGCGACTCCGAGCATCTGCATGCGGCGGTCAGCGGCGAGATCGGTGACCAGATCGAGGCGCAGATCGCCGAGCGCGCCAACCTGGTGCCCCTGGCCTGGTTCGAGCGCGGCCCGCGGCACCTGACCTCCAACCGCCCGATCGAGCATCCCGACGATCTCGACGGTATCCGCCTGCGCGTGCCCAACGTGCCGCTGTTCGTGGATACCTGGGAGGCGCTGGGTGCCCGCCCCACGCCCATGGCCTTCAGCGAGGTCTTCACCTCCCTGCAGCAGAGCACCATCGAGGCCCAGGAGAACCCGCTGAGCCTGATCGAGAGCGCCAGTTTCGATGAGGTCCAGGACTACGTGAACCTCACCGGCCACGTGCGCAGCTGGATATACGTGGTGATCGGCAGGAACAAGCTCGAGAGCATGCCGGAGGACCTGCAGGAGGTGGTCTTCGACGCGGCCGATACCATGCAGGCCTATGAGGCCGACCTCTTCGCCGAGGATGAGGAGCGCCTGCGTCAGGATCTCGAGGAGCGCGGCATGGAGTTCGTCGAGGTGGATATCGATGCCTTCACCGAGAAGGCTCGCCCGGCAGTGCTCGACGCCCTCGACGAGGAGCAGCGCGAACTGTTCGAGGCCATCCAGGACCTGTGATGTCGCATCCGGACGGGCCCATGCCAGGCATGGGCCCGTCCCCCCGCACAAGGGTGCCCGCCGGCACCACGAGGAATGCGTATGGACTCCGACTACAAGGCGGCCGAGCAGGAAGTGCTCGAGCGGCTGGATTCCCTCTCGTCCGTGCCCACCTTGCAGGGCGCCCTGGGGCGCCTGCTCGGCTGGGTCGACACCCTGTTCACCGTCCTCGCCGTCCTGGCGCTGCTGGCCATCGCCGGCACGGTGCTGCTGCAGATCTCGGCGCGCCTCTTCCTGCCGTTCAGCGTCTCCTGGACCGAGGAGCTGTCGCGCTACCTGTTCATCTACATGGTGGCCCTGTCGGCGGGAGTGGTGCTGCGTCAGCATCGCAACGTCAGCGTGGAGCTCTTCCACCACCACCTGGGGCCGCGGGCGCGGGCCGCCTACCAGGCGCTGATCTGCCTGCTGATCGCCGGCTTCGCCGGGCTGGTGCTGCCCTACGCCTGGCAGTACGCCCAGAACGGCGCCTGGCAGACCTCGCCCACCCTCAAGATCCCCATGCTCTACATCTTCTTCTCCACGGTGGTGATGTTCGCGCTGTTGCTGGTCTACGGCGCCATCGGCTTCCTGGAGGGCCTCGTCGCCATCTTTCGTTCGCCTGAGCGCACCGCATCGGAGAAGCCGTGATGGAAGTGATCATCCTGTTCAGCGCTTTCCTGGTCCTGCTGTTGATCGGCATGCCCATCGCCTTCGCCCTGGGCATCGCCTCGCTGGCCTACCTGCTGCTGGAAGGCATCTCCCTGACCATCGTGCCGCAGCGCCTGTACGCCGGCATCGACACCTTCGTGCTGCTGTGCATCCCCGGTTTCGTGCTGGCTGGCAACCTGATGAACGTCGGCAATATCACCGAGAACATCGTGCGCTTCTCCAATGCGCTGCTGGGCCATATCCGTGGCGGACTCGGCCTGGCCAACGTGGGGGGCTCGATGATCTTCGGCGGCATCTCCGGCACCGCCGTGGCCGACTCGGCCAGCATCGGCTCGGTGATGATCCCCGGCATGGCGAAGTCCGGCTACGACAAGCCGTTCGCCGCGGCGGTCACCGCCGCCTCCTCCACCGTGGGGCCGATCATTCCGCCCAGCGTGCCCATGATCATCGCCGGTTCGCTCTCCGGGGTCTCGGTGGGTCGCATGTTCCTGGCCGGCGCCATCCCCGGCCTGCTGCTGGGCCTGGCGATGATGGTCACGGTGTACATCCTTGCCATCCGCCGCGGCTATCCCAAGGGGGCCCGCGTGCCCTTCCTGCAGTTGCTGCGCGAGGCCAGGACCGCCTTCTGGGCGCTGCTGATGACGGCGATCATCCTCTACGGCATCATCGGTGGCTTCTTCACGCCCACCGAGGCTTCCATCGTCGCCAGCCTCTACGCGCTGGTAGTGGGCATGTACGTCTACAAGGGCCTCTCCTGGCGCAAGCTGCCGGCCATCCTCACCGATACCGTCTTCACCTCCGCGGCACTGCTGCTGATGGTGGGGCTGGCCAACCTCTTCGGCTGGATCCTGACCAGCGAGCAGATCCCCCAGATGATCGCCGGCCTGATCCTGACCATCAGCGAGAACCCGCTCGTCGTCATCCTGATCCTCAACCTGATCCTGCTGTTCGTCGGTGCCTTCATGGAGACCATCGCGGCGCTGATCATCCTCTTCCCGGCGCTGCTGGGGGTGGCCACCGGCGTGGGCATGGACCCGGTGCACTTCGCCGTCATGGCGGTGCTCAACCTGATGATCGGCCTGACCACCCCGCCGGTGGGGGTCTGCCTGTTCGTGGTCGCAGGGATCGGCAGGCTGCCCATGCTGACCGTGGCGCGGGCCATCGTGCCCTTCCTGGTCTGCAACCTCGCCGTGCTGCTGCTGGTGTCCTATGTGCCGGCGATCTCGATGTGGTTGCCGAACCTGCTGCTGGGCGAATAGGGGGCAGCACTTTCCACGCATATGACGTTCTCTGATCGAATCCAGCAATCAAAGGGATGCCCATGAACCTGACACACCTTCCCGCGGCGCCCCAGGCGGGCCGCATCGGCATCGTCCACCTCGGGCTCGGCGCCTTCCACCGCGCCCACCAGGCGGTCTACCTGGAACGCTATCGTCAGCGCACCGGTGACACGCGCTGGGGGGTGAGCAGCGCCAACCTGCGCGCCAGCGTCGGCCTGGTGGACGCCCTGCGCGAGGCCGGCTACCGCTATCACGTGGCGGAGTACGCCGACAGCCAGACCCTGACCCTGCGCGAGATCGGGGTGATCGAGGAAACCCTGTTCAGCGGCCGTGACGCCGAGGGGCGCTGGGGGCGTGACCGCGAGACCCTGCTGGCGCGGCTGGCCGCGCCCGAGACACGCCTGGTCACCCTCACCGTCACCGAGAAGGGCTACTTCCTCAACCCGGCCAGCGGCGAGCTGCTCGCCGACGACCCCATGATCGCCGCGGACATCGCCACGCCCACACAGCCGCGCACCGCGCCGGGGATCCTGGTGGAGGCGCTGGCGCGGCGTCGCGAGACAGGCTTGCCACCCTTCACGGTGCTCTCCTGCGACAATATGCCGGACAACGGCAAGCGCACCCGCAACGCCGTGGTCCAGCTGGCCGAGCGGCGCGACGCCGCCCTGGGCGAGTGGATCGCCGCCGAGGTGGCCTTCCCCTGCAGCATGGTCGACCGCATCGTGCCGGCCATGACCGCGGCCGATTTCGCCCGACTCGCCGAGCTGGGCGTGGAGGACCCCAACGCCGTGGTCGGCGAGGCCTTCGCCCAGTGGGTGGTGGAGGATGACTTCCCCCAGGGCCGGCCGGACTGGGCAGCCGACGGCGTGGAGATGGTCGCCGACGTGGCCCCCTTCGAGACCATGAAGCTGCGCATGCTCAACGGCAGCCACTCGCTGCTGGCCTACCTGGGTGCGCCGGAGGGCATCGAGACGGTCTTCGAGGCGGTGAGCCGCGACGACCTGCGGGCGCTGCTGCACCGCTATATGCTGGAGGAGGCGGCGCCGACCCTGGCCATGCCCGAGGGCACCGATCTCGTCGCCTATGCCGACTCGCTGCTGGCGCGCTTCGCCAACGACAGCCTGCGCCACCGCCTGCACCAGATCGCCATGGACGGCAGCCAGAAGCTGCCGCAGCGCTGGCTGCAGGGCAGCCTGGCACGCCGCGAGGCGGGGCAGGCGGCGCCCTGCACGGCGCTGGGCCTGGCCGCCTGGATCCGCTATACCGCCGGCCGGGACCGCCAGGGCGACGCCTACCCGGTGGACGACCCCCTGGCGTCGCGCTTCGCCGAGCTCCACGCGCGGCACGGCCAGGACCCCGAGGCGCTGGTCACCGCCTTCCTGGCCATGGACGACGTGGTGCCGCCGGCCCTGGCGGCCGACGCCGAGTACGCGACGGCGGTACTCACGGCCTATCGTTCCCTGACCGAACAGGGCCTCGACGGGGCGCTCGCCGCCCTGGTGCGAGGCTGAGAGGAGATCCCCATGGAAGCTACCTGGCGCTGGTTCGGCCCGAAGGACCCCATCCGCCTCGAGGAGATCCGCCAGACCGGAGCCACCGGCATCGTCACGGCCCTGCACGAGGTGCCCAATGACCGGGTCTGGTCGCTGGAGGCGATCCGCGAGCGCAAGGCGCTGATCGAGGCCGCCGGCCTGACCTGGTCGGTGGTGGAGAGCGTGCCGGTCCCCGAGGCGATCAAGCAGGGCCGGCCCGAGCGCGATGCCCTGATCGCCACCTATTGCCAGACCCTGCGCCACCTGGCGGCCTGCGGCATCGACACCGTCTGCTACAACTTCATGCCGGTGCTCGACTGGACCCGCACCGATCTCAGCTGGTCGCTGCCGGACGGGGCCCTGGCGCTGCGCTTCGACCAGGTGGCGTTTGCCGCCTTCGACCTCTACCTGCTCCGGCGCCCCGGCGCCGCGGCCGAGTACGGGGACGAGGAGCAGGCCGCGGCGCAGCGTTACCTCGACGGCCTCGATGCGGCCGGGCGCGACGCCCTGGTCGACACCCTGATCGCCGGCCTGCCGGGGGCCGAGGAGCACTACACCCTGGAGCGGTTCCGCGGCGTGCTGGCGGACTATGCCGAGATCGATGCCGAACGCCTGCGTGAGCACCTGGCGTACTTCTTGCGCGCGGTGATCCCGGTGGCCGAGGAGGTGGGCATCCGCATGGCGATCCACCCCGACGACCCGCCCCGCCCGATGCTGGGGCTGCCGCGGGTGGTCTCCACCCCCGAGGACGCCCGGTGGCTCCTCGACGCCGTGCCCAGCCCGGCCAACGGCCTGACGCTGTGCACCGGCTCCTACGGGGTGCGTGCCGACATCGACCTGGCCGACATGGCCCGGCGCTTCGGGCCGAAGGTCTACTTCGCCCACCTGCGCTCGACCCGGCGCGAGGCGCCCGATCCGCGCTCCTTCCATGAGGCGCCGCATCTCGACGGCGACGTCGACATGGTGGCGGTGATCCAGGCGCTGGTAGCGGAGGAGCGGCGCCGCGCACGCGAAGGCGGCCCGCGCCTGCCGCTGCGCCCGGACCATGGCCACCACATCCTCGACGACCGGCACCGCGACACCGCCCCGGGCTACCCGCTCTACGGGCGCCTCAAGGGGCTTGCCGAACTGCGCGGGGTGGAGCTGGCGGTGCACCAGCTGACGGCCTGAGCCTGGCTTGCCCTGAAACGACACCCCCGCCGATCTCTCGGCGGGGGCGTGCCGGTGGGAAGCGCCTGCCTCAGGGCGTCTCGGGAACCTCGGTCCGGCCGCTACGCATTGATCGCTGGCAGGCATCGATCAGGCTGGCCTGCGCCAGAACCTCGCCGGTATCGGCGGCATGACGGTTGTCTCCCTGCACCCAGGCGGCGAAATGGTCGAGCTGGGCCGGGTACTGATCCGCTGATAGTCGTTCGCTACGCGGTTTGCCTTGGCCATCATGGATCATGATCAAGCCTTCGCCGTCATGCTTGTCTGGGCGGAAGGCGCGGACCACGGTGATTCGGCCTCGAGTGCCGATCAGCTCGTAGCGATGGGTCAGCGTCTGGCGGAAGCTGGAGGTGAACTCGGCAAGGCGACCCTCGGCGAAGCGCAAGATGCCGCTGACGGTGAGGTCCACGTCATGGTACGGGTCGAGCTCGCCCACGATCGTGACCTTCTCGGGCATGCCCAGCAGGCGGCGGATCACGTCCAGCGGGTAGCAGCCCACGTCGTTTAGGCTACCACCGCCCAACTGTCGGTCGAGCTTGATGCTCGGCGCCGAGAGGTCCAGCGGGAAGGAGAAGTGGCCGCGTACATGGCGCAGCTCGCCGATTACGCCCTCCTCCAGCAGAGCACGGATCCGCTGGTGCTGGGGGTGCTGCCGGTACATGTAACCTTCCATTAGGCACACGCCATAAGCGTTGCACTCCTGCTGCATACGTCGGGCCTCGTCGAGGTTCAGCGCCGCGGGCTTTTCGCAGAGCACATGCTTTCCATGCCTGGCGGCGGCGATTGTCCACTCGGCATGCAGGCTGTTGGGCAGCGGAATGTAGACTGCCTCGACCTCGGGGTCCTCGAGCAGAGCCTGGAAGCTGTCATGGGCGCGGGGAATGCCGAACTCTCGGGCGACCTCGACTGCCTTGCCGTGCTCGCTGGCGATGGCCACCGGCACGGCGTGAGCGGCCGTCCGCATGGCGGGAATCATGACGGTACGGGCGATCTTGGCCGTGCTGAGGATGCCCCACTTGAGCGTTTGCATCATCAATGCCTGCAAGGTCGGGTTAACGAGGGGAAGCGATGCTGTTGTCAGCGTTGGTGCGACATTTGAATCTGCCACTGGCGGATGCCGAAGGTCCAGGGCGGCAGGCGGTCGCTGCGATCCACCCGGTTGACCAGGGCGCCCAGGGCCGGGGTGGCGATGGTCACGGTGTCGCCCAGGTGGTGGGTGAAGCCCTGGCCTTCGCCGTCGCGATCCTGGATCGGCGAGAACATGGTGCCGAGGAACAGCATGAAGCCGTCCGGGTACTGGTGATGGGCGCCGATGGTCTGGTGCACCAGGTCCAGGGGATCGCGGCTGATCTGGCGCATGTCGCTGCTGTCGTCGAGCACGAAGCCATCGTCCTCTCCCTCGATGCGCAGCGAGACGCGGGCCTGGCGCACGGTGTCGAGCGTGAAGGCGTCATCGAACAGACGAATGAAGGGGCCGATGGCGCAGGAGGCGTTGTTGTCCTTGGCCTTGCCCAGCAGCAGGGCGCTGCGACCCTCGATGTCGCGCAGGTTGACGTCGTTGCCGAGCGTCGCGCCCCTGGGCGTGCCTTGGGCATCCACCGCCAGCACGATCTCCGGCTCGGGATTGTTCCACTGCGAGGCCGGGTGCAGGCCGACCCGGACCCCGAAGCCTACCGAGGAGAGCGGCTGGGCCTTGGTGAACACCTCGGCATCGGGGCCGATGCCCACCTCCATGTACTGCGACCAGGCGCCGCGGGCCTGCAGCTCCGACTTGAGGGCCATGGCCTCCTCGGAGCCGGGCACGATCTGCGACAGGTCGCTGCCGATCAGCGCCTGAAATTCCCGGCGCAACTCGGTGGCCCGAGCCGGGTCGCCGGCGGCCTGCTCCTCGATCACCCGCTCCATCAGGCTGACGGCGAAGGTCACCCCGCAGGCCTTGATCGCCTGGACGTCGCAGGGGGCGAGCAGGTAGGGCGTACGTGGCGGTTCTGCCAGCGAGTTCTCCAGCAGTGCCGCCACGGAGCCGAGGGACTCGCCTTCGATGCGAGAGACGATCCCTGCCGCGTCGTCCTGGTCCAGCAGGTCGGCCATGCAGCGGTAGTCGGCACTGATATCGATGACCTCGCCATGGCGGATCACCACCAGCGCCGGGCCCGGTTGGGGCGTCTGGCGCCAGACGCGCCCTACCAGCAAGGCGCGTTCATGATCCTCGGGAAGAAAGGCTGTGTAATCCAAGGGGGGCTCCCTGGTTGTCATGTTCATGGGTCTGTCGCTCATGCCTCGCGCTTGCCGTCCACCAGCCGGGTGACACCCAGGGGGTTGCCGTCCTTGAGTGCCTCGGGCAGCAGGTCCGCGGGCAGGTTCTGGTAGCACACCGGGCGCAGGAAGCGCTGGATGGCGGCGCTGCCCACCGAGGTGGTCCGGCTATCCGAGGTGGCCGGGAAGGGCCCGCCGTGGACCATGGCGTGGCACACCTCGACGCCGGTGGGCCAGCCGTTGGCCAGCACTCGACCCGCCTTGCGCTCGAGCACCGGCAGCAGCGTGCGGGCCGCCTCGACGTCGCCGTCGTCCAACTGCAGGGTGGCGGTGAGCTGGCCCTCCAGATGCTCGGCCACAGCCTTGACCTGGTCGAGGTCGTCGCATTCGATGACCAGCGAGGCGGCACCGAACACCTCGGCCTGCAGCGCCTCGCTGTTCAGGAAGTCGGCGCCGCGGGCGGCGAACAGCGCAGTCTGGCACGGGTGGGGCCCCTCACCGGCCGGGCCGCGAGCGATCTCGCGGGCTTCCCCCGCCAGCTGGCTCACCCCATCGCCGTAGGCGGCGTAGATGCCCGGGGTGAGCATGGTCTGGGCGGCGCTGCCGCGCACCGCCTCGCCGGCGGCCGCGACGAAGGCGTCCAGCGCCGCCCCCTTGACGCCGATCACCAGCCCCGGGTTGGTGCAGAACTGCCCGGCCCCCATGTTGACCGAACCGACGAAGCCCTCGGCGATTTCGGCACCCCGCGTTGCCAATGCTTCCGGCAGCAGAAATACCGGGTTGATGGAGCTCATCTCGGCGTAGACCGGAATCGGCTGGGGCCGCGCCTGGGCGGTGGCCATCAGTGCCAGGCCGCCGCTGCGCGAACCGGTGAAGCCCACCGCCTGGATACGCGGGTCGGCGACCAGGGCCTGGCCGATCTCCTTGCCCGAGCCGAACAGCACCGAGAAGACGCCCTCGGGCAGGCCGCACTGGGCCACGGCCTGTTGCACGGCGCGGCCCACCAGCTCGGAGGTGCCGGGGTGGGCGGAGTGGGCCTTGACCACCACCGGGCAGCCGGCGGCCAGTGCCGAGGCGGTGTCGCCGCCGGCCACCGAGAAGGCCAGCGGGAAGTTGCTGGCGCCGAACACCGCCACCGGGCCCAGGGCCACGTGGCGCTGGCGCAGGTCGACCCGCGGCATCGGCGCCCGCTCGGGCAGCGCCGGGTCGAGGCGCACGTCGAGCCACTCGCCGGCGCGCACCACCGAGGCGAACAGGCGCAGCTGGCCGCAGGTGCGGCCGCACTCGCCCTCCAGGCGTGCCCGGGGCAGGCCGGTCTCGGCCATGGCGCGCTCGATCAGGGCATCGCCCAGGGCCTCGATCTCGCCGGCGACGGTTTCCAGAAACGTCGCGCGCGCCTCCAGCGAGCTCTCGCGGTAGCCGGCGAAGGCCTCCTCGGCGAGCTCGCAGGCTCGTGCCACCTCGAATTCACCGCCGCCACGGTAGATGGGCTCAAGGGCCTCGCCGCTGGATGGATCGATGGCGCGGATCTCGCCACGGGTACCGGTGACGGCCTGTTGGCCGAGCAGTAGCGTTCCTGCCGGTTGCATAGGGAGCCTCCCATGTTGGTTTGTACTTTTTACTATCCTGAGCGGTCGAGCGTGTAAGTTCAAGCTATTTACTTACTTGCCGGCTTCGACTTTGGTCGATGCCTCAGATGAGGTCGCTGGGACCATGGATGACGCTGGCCAGCACCTGGGCGGCGGCGCCGCGGGCGGCGATGAAGGTGGAATCCTCGATCACGCGGAGCGGGACCTGCTGTGTCGTGCCGAGGAGGCGGTTCTGGTTGGCCTTGAAGTAGGCCAGGGCGGGGTCGAGGAGTGGGGCACCCAGTTGGACCAGCGAGCCGCCGAGAACGAGCTCGGAGGGGTTCTGGGTGTGGTGCAGATTGAGCAGCAGGGTACCCAGGGCCTCGCCGGCGCGGCGCAGGGTGAGTTGGACGTTCTCCTCCTGCAGCCTGGGCAGCAGGGACTCGACGAGTTCCTCGTCCTCGGCGATACCCAGGGCTGCCCGGATCGACCAGCCGCTGACCAGGGTCTCCGCACAGCCGCGATTGCCGCAGTGGCAGTAGAGGCCTCCGGGCTGCAGGATGGTGTGGCCGATCTCGCCGGCCAGGCCCTGGAGGCCCCGGGAAAGCAGCGGCAGGTGATTGCCCTCGACCATGCCGCTGCCGATACCGGTGCCGGCGCTGACATAGACCAGTGAATCGGGCACCTGGCCGGTACGGAAATAGAACTCCCCGAAGGCGGCCGACTTGGCCTCGTTGTCCATCAGCCAGGTGCCCTCCAGCTTCGGGAAATGGGGGCGCAGCAGTTCGAGGAAGCGGATGTCGCGCCAGCCCAGGTTGGGGGCCAGGCGCAGCACGGGTTTGCGGGGGTCGATGGGGCCGGGCAGGGCGACGCCTACACCCAGGCAGTGACGGTCGCTAACCGAAGGTGCGGAGTGCAGTGAGTGCAGCCGCTCGGCGAGCAGCCCGGCGGTGACCTCGGGAGTGGTCGGGACCAGGTGCTCATGGTGCGAGGCGAGAACCTCGCCGGAGAGCGAGCAGGCCACCAGGCGCAGGCCGTGCACGCCGACCTCGGCGCCGAGCATGACGTAGTGACGGTCATTGAGATGCAGCGCCCGCCCCGGCCGGCCGCCACTGCTCTTCTGCAGTTCGCCCTCGCTGAGCCAGCCCTGGTTCAGCAGGGACTGCACGCCGGTGCCGACGGTGGCCTTGGTCAGTTGGGCCTGGGTGGCGATGTCGGCCCGGGTCAGGCCGGGGGTGCGGCGCACCAGCTCGAGGATGGCGCTACGGTTGAGGCGCTTGAGGAAGTGCAGGTCGCCCGCCTTGTGCTGCTGGAAGCTGGTTGACATAAAAGAAACGAACCCTATCCGTTCTGCCCGGTGTCGATGGCTCGGCGAGCATCACGCGCCGGATCTTGGTACTGATATTAAACGAATCGTACGCTGCGGATCACCTCGTCGAAGGTGCCGTCGGCGGCCTGATCCGGTCCCTAAGCCTACCTCAACGCATTGAGACTTTCCGCACTTATACCAACGTCGCATTGAAGGATAAGGGACCGCCCATCATTCTGCACTTAGTAAATAGATAAAACCAAGTGGGAGCCAAGATGAGCAATGATGCGACACGTTACCCCAGCCTGGAACAGCGGGTGGTCTTCATCACCGGTGGCGGTAGTGGCATTGGCGCGGGACTGACCCGCGCCTTCCATCGCCAGGGAGCCAAGGTGGTCTTCGTCGATATCGATGACGCCGCCAGCCAGGCGCTGGTCGATGAGTTGAAGGCCGCGACCGGCACGGCACCGCAGTTTCACCGCTGCGACATTCGTGACGTGGAGGCGCTGCAAGCGGTGATCGCCGAGATCGGCGAGAGCCTGGGACCGATCCACACCCTGGTCAACAACGCCGCCAACGACGACCGCCACTCCTGGCAGGACGTCGATGTCGATTACTGGGACGAGCGCATGTCGCTCAACCTGCGCCCCATGTTCTTCGCCGCCCAGGCCGCCGCGCACCAGATGATCGAGGCCGGTGGCGGGTCCATCATCAACTTCGGCTCGATCAGCGTGCAGATGGCTATCGGTGATCTCTCCACCTACGTCACTGCCAAGGCAGCGGTCCACGGGCTGACGCGCAGCCTGGCTCGCGATCTCGGCACCCACAATATCCGCGTCAACACCCTGGTGCCCGGCTCGATCATGACCGAAAGGCAGCTCGAGAAATGGATCGGTCCCGAGGAGGAGGCCTCCATTCAGGCTCACCAGTGCCTGAAGCTGCGCCTGGAACCCCAACATATCGCCCCGGCGGTGCTCTTCCTGGCCAGTGCCGAGAGTGCCGCCATCACCGGGCAGGAACTCGCCGTTGATGGCGGCTGGGGCTGATCCAGTCGTATCTGTTACCAGCCTTCTCTTCAGTAATCAGAAATTAGAGGTGCGCCATGCTCTTACAACACAACAAGGAGTCCGTAATGCACGCTTCCTATCAGCACAATGCCACTTATCCCCATCGGCGCCGGCTGGCGGTGGCGATCGCCGTCGCTTCGTTCCTGGGGCCTTGCGTGGCCCTGGCGGATACCACCCTGCGGGTGCTGCGGGTCGAGATCAGTGATGTCGAGAAGGAGTACTACAGCGAGATCGCCGCCGAGTACGAGGCGCAGAATCCGGACGTCAACATCGAGCTCGAATATATCTCCAACGAGGCCTACAAGACACGGCTGCCGACCCTGCTTCAGTCCGACCAGCGCCCCGACATCTTCTATAGCTGGGGCGGCGAGGGGCTGCGCGACAAGGTGGAGGCCGGTTTCGTGCGCGACATCACCGAGGAGATGCAGGCCGGTTGGCAGGACCTCTATCCGGAGTCGGCGGTGAGCGCCTTCACCCTCGATGGCAAGGTCTATGGGGCACCGCTCTACGCCACCGTGGTGGGTTTCTGGACAAACACCGCCCTGACCGAGCAGGCCGGTGTCGATGTCGATGCCATCGAGACCTGGGAGGACCTCGAAGAGGCCGTGGTGGCGCTGCGCGAGCAGGGTATCACCCCGGCGGTCGTGGGCGGCAAGGATGGTTGGCCGATGCACTTCTACTGGGGCTATCTCGCCACTCGCTTGGCCGGCGGTGACGGCATCGAGGCCGCCAAGACCGGAGCGGATGGCGGTTTCGCTGGCGAGCCCTTCGTCCGAGCCGGTGAGCTGCTTCAGGCGTTCGTCGATCTCGAGCCCTTCCAGTCGGGCTTCATGTCGACCACCTATGAACGAGCCAGCGCCATGTTCGGTGATGGCGAGGCGGCCTTTCACTTGATGGGGGACTGGGACTATCTCCCCTCGAAGGAGCGCTCCATGAGCGGCGAGGGGGTACCGGATGAGAACCTGGAGTTCCTTCCCTTCCCCAGCGTGGAGGGCGCCCCCGGCAATGATCATAGCTTCGGTGGCATGAACGGTTACGCCGTCACCCAGGGGGCCCCCGACGAGGCGGTCGACTTCCTGCGCTTCCTGCTCAACGAGGAGAACCAGCGCGAAGCCGCGAGCCGCGGGATCTTCGTGCCGGTGGCACATGGCTCGGAGGAGGAGCTTGCCACTCCCTATGCCCGCAAGGTGGCCGAGATCCTCCGCGAATCGACCTTCCATCAGGTGTTCCTCGATCAGGCCCTGGGCACCTCGGTCGGCGCCACCGTCAACGATATCAGCGGCGACCTGGCCCAGGGGGTAATCACCCCCGAGGAAGCGGCGGAACGCGTCGATGAGGCCTGGCAGTTCCGGTAAACCTGGCCGGCCAGCACGGCCTTGCTGTTACGCCGGCGGCATGCCGCCGGCACGCACCAACTCCCCGTCTCGGGATGGATGCTCATCATGACGACTATGACTCGCCCCACCGTGCACAAACGGGGTACCGCCGATCGCATCAAGAAGAACCTGGTCAGCGGCAAGCTCTCCGCTGTTCTCATCTTGTTGCCACCGGCACTGATCCTGTTCTCGCTGTTTGTCATCCTGCCGTTGGTCGATGCGGCCTACTACAGCGGCTTCTCGTGGAACGGCTATGGCTCGCCCACGGACTTCGTCGGCACTCAGAACTACACGCGCCTGTTTGATCACTCGGTGTTCCATACGGCGCTGTGGAATACCACCAAGCTGATTCTGGTTTCCCTAATCATCCAGATGCCGCTTGCCTTGGGGCTGGCATTGCTGGTGTATCGCAAGACGCCGACCAATACCCTGTTCCGGCTGGTGTTCTTCCTGCCCTATATCCTGGCGGAAGTGGCCGCTGGCCTGATCTGGAGCTTTGTCTTCGACGGCGATTACGGCATTACCGCTTCTATATTCCAGTCGCTTGGGCAGGAGTCAATCTATGTATTGGCCGATCACCAGTGGGCCTTTCCGGCAATCATGACGGTGATCGTATGGAAGTACTTCGGCTTCCATATGATGATCTACATTGCGGCGCTCCAGAGCGTACCCAAGGACCTGATCGAGGCAGCCAAGCTGGAGGGGGCCAAGCCGCGCCAGGTGGCCCTGTTCGTGCAGATCCCGCTGATCAAGCATGCCCTGGTGGTGAGCGGCTTCTTCGCCATCATCGGCTCGCTGCAGATCTTCGACATCATCATCCCGCTGACCAATGGCGGCCCCTCGAACTCGACCCATACCATCGTCACCTACCTCTATACCTTCGGCCTGTCACGACTGAACATCGGCTTCGGTAGCGCCGCCGCCGTGGTGCTGTTCGTACTCGCCATCGGTTTTGCCTTCTTCTACCAGCGCGCTACAACGAGGGGGGGCCGAGCATGAAGAATGTAACAACCCGCAATACGTTACGCGTGATCCTGTTGATCTTGGTCGCCAGCCTGGTCATTGCCCCCTTGCTCGCATCGTTCTTCGGCGGTTTCAAGAGTAATGCTGAGTTACGTACCAACCCACTTTGGCTACCGAATAGCTGGAACGCGGAAAACTACATCGCGATCTTTCTCGACGGCAGCTTCTGGCGTTACCTGGGCAACTCCTTCTTCATCTCCTCGATGACGGTATTCCTGACTCTGGTGGTGGGTGCGGCCGCAGCCTATGTGTTCTCACAAATCCGCTTCTTCGGCTCGAAGATGATCCTCTCGTACCTCTTGCTGGGGCTGATGTTTCCCTTTGCCGCAGCGATCCTGCCGCTGTTCATCAAGGTGCGCGACCTGGGGCTGCTGGACACTTACTGGTCGGTGATCTTGCCGCAGACGGCCTTCGGTCTGTCGCTGGCGATCCTGTTGTTCAAGGCATTCTTCGATCAGCTTCCCAAGGAGCTGTTCGAGGCCGCCTACCTTGATGGCTGCAGCTATCTGCGCTTCTTCTGGTCGTTCACCCTGCCGCTGTCGACGCCGATCCTGGCTACCGTGGGCGTGTTCGTCTTCGTGCAGAGCTGGAACAATTTCCTGCTGCCGCTGGTGGTGCTCAACGACCGTGACATCTACACCTGGCCGCTCGGCATGATGCAGTTCCAGGGCGAATACCTGACCCAGTGGAACATGATCCTGGCCTTCGTGACCCTGACCATCACACCGGCCGTGATCTTCTTCCTCGCTGCCCAGAAATACATCGTGGCCGGCCTCACCGGCGGCTCCGTCAAGGGATAAGGGATACCGCAAATGAAAGACGTGATTCGCAATCCGATCCTGCCCGGCTTCAATCCAGATCCTTCGATCTGTCGGGTGGGCGAGGACTACTACATTGCCACCTCCACCTTCGAGTGGTACCCGGGGGTACAGATCCATCACTCCCGAGACCTGGCCAACTGGCGCCTGGTCACTCGGCCGCTGACGCGGGCCGCTCAGCTCGATATGCGCGGCAACCCCGACTCCTGCGGGATCTGGGCGCCCTGCCTGTCCTATGCCGACGGCCAGTTCTGGCTGATCTACACTGACATGAAGCGCTACGAGGGCAACTTCAAGGATGGCCACAATTACCTGGTCACCGCGCCCACCATTGAGGGGCCCTGGAGCGATCCGGTCTACCTCAACTCCAGCGGCTTCGATCCCTCGCTGTTCCACGATGACGACGGTCGCAAGTGGCTGGTCAACCTGCAGTGGGACTATCGCCAGCGCGAGGGCGGCGACCGCTTCGGCGGTATCCTGCTCCAGGAGTACGACACCGAGCGGAGGCGCCTGGTGGGGCCGATCCATAACATCTTCGCCGGCACCGAAATGAAGCTCACCGAGGGACCGCACCTCTATCGCCGCGATGGCTGGTACCACCTGCTGGTGGCCGAGGGCGGTACGGGTTACGGCCACGCCGTGACCATGGCTCGCTCGCGCCATCTTACCGGCCCCTATGCGGTACATCCCGACAATCCGGTGCTGACCACGCGCCAGGACCCGGACAACCCGCTACAGCGTGCCGGCCACGCCGACCTGGTCGAGACACCCGAGGGCGAGACCTGGATGGTGCATCTGTGCGGCCGTCCGCTGCCGGGTACGCGGTTATCGCCGTTGGGGCGCGAAACGGCGATTCAGCGAGCCGTCTGGGACAACGACGGCTGGTTGCGACTGGCCGACGGCGGCAAGACCCCGACGCTGGAGGTGTCGATGCCCGGCACGGATCAACGTGCCCCGGACACCGAGGAGACCCACGAGTTCGCATCCGAGACGCTACCGGCGAACTTCCAGTGGCTGCGCACCCCCGAGCCCGAGCGGCTCTTCTCCCTGAGTGAGCGCCCTGGTTTCCTGCGCCTTTATGGTCGCGAATCGGTGGGCTCCTGGTTCGAGCAGGCGCTGGTGGCGCGGCGTCAGGACAACTGGTACTGCAGTGCCGAGACCGTGCTTGAATTCGAGCCGGACGACCTGCAGCAGTTCGCTGGCCTGATTGCCTACTACAACCGCTTCAAGTTCCACTATCTGGCGGTAACCCGTGGTGATGGCGGCGACAAGGTGCTCAGCGTGATGAGCTGCCACGACGAGTGGCCCAGCGGGCGTCTGGATATCGCCGACACCCAGGGGGCGGTTCTCGAGCCCGGAACGCCCGTGCAGCTCGGCGTCGATATTCGCGAGCGAGAGCTGCAGTTTCGCTACGCCCAGGGCGACGGTGAGTGGCAGCCGATCGGTCCGGTGCTCGATGCCGGGCTGCTCTCGGACGAGGGCAGTGGCCGCGCACATGGCTACTTCACCGGCAATTTCCTGGGCATGGCGGCCCACGACATCAGTGGTCGCGGTACGCCGGCCGACTTCGCCAGGTTCCGCTATCGCCGCGAGCTCCGTTGAGCGCCTGCCAATCACGCCTGAGAACCATAACCTATGCTTGATAAAGAGTGCACACCATGTCTGAAGTGACACTGGTCGATATCGAAAAGACCTTCCGCGGCAATGCCACGGTGATTCCCAATCTCAACCTGCAGATCGAGGATGGCTCCTTCACGGTACTCGTGGGGCCCTCCGGGTGCGGCAAGTCGACCCTGCTGCGCATGATCGCCGGTCTCGAAACGGTGACCCGTGGCTCGATCGCCATCGGCGAGCGCGACGTGACCACGGCGGAGCCCAGTGACCGTGACATCGCTATGGTTTTCCAGTCCTATGCGCTCTATCCGCACATGACGGTCGCTCGCAACATCGACTTTGGCATGCGCCTGGCCAAGGTGCCCGTCAAGGAGCGCCAGGCCAAGGTCGAAGAAGCGGCAAAGCTGCTGCATCTCGAGGAGCTGCTCGAGCGCAAGCCGGCCGAGTTATCCGGTGGCCAGCGCCAGCGCGTGGCGATCGGTCGCGCCATCGTGCGCAACCCCGGGGTCTTCCTGTTTGACGAACCGCTCTCCAACCTCGATGCGTCGTTGCGCAACCGCATGCGCGTGGAACTCGCCGAGCTTCACTATCGTCTCGACGCCACCATGATCTATGTCACTCACGATCAGGTCGAGGCCATGACCCTGGCCGATCGCATTGTGGTCATGAACGCTGGACAGATCGAGCAGGTCGGCTCGCCCATGGCGCTCTATCAGCGCCCCGAGACACTGTTCGTGGCGGGTTTCATCGGCTCGCCGAAGATGAATCTGATCGAGGGCCGGATCGCCGAAACCTACGGCGCTAACACGATCGGGATTCGTCCGGAACATCTTGACGTTAGTCGCGATAGCGGCGAATGGCAGGGCTATGTACGGGTCATCGAGATGCTCGGCGCCGATGCTTTCGCCTATGTCGACAGTGAGGCGACCGGCTCGATGATTGTGCGTCTGCCCGGCGATTCCGATTTGCGCCATGGTGACACCCTGTATATGACGCCGCGTCATGAGCTGCTGCACGCCTTCGGCGACGACGGAAAGCGCCTGTCGGATGACGTCGTGCGTCGGCGCACTGATGCCACCAGCCTCGGCTGACCATCTCACGGAGGACGCCATGATGGTTGCTCTCGACAACGGCAAGTTGCGCCTGTTGGTCAATCCGGCCATTGGCGGGGCAGTGGTGCGCTTCGATGCCCTGACCGAAGATGGCCCGGTGGCGCTGATGCGTCCCGGCACCGTCGACGAGCAGGACCCCAACCGGCTCGCCATGTACCCGCTGGTGCCCTGGTCGAACCGCATCTCGGCGGGAGGCTTCGAGTGGCGTGGCCGGCACTATCCGCTGGCGCCCAACCTCGCCGGCGAGCCGTTGCCGATCCATGGCGACGGCTGGCAGCGACCCTGGCGGGTCGAGGGCCAGGAGAGGCATGAGCTGCGCCTGGTGCTGCGCTCGCGCGAGCAGCCCCCCTTCGACTACCGCGCGGAGCTGGTCTATCGCCTCGAGGGCGAGAGCCTGGCGGTCGAGCTCTCGGCCACACACCTGGGCGAGGCGCCGGCGCCCTACGGCCTGGGGCTGCACCCCTGGTTTCCGCGCAGCGCCGACGCGCGCCTCGAGGCACTCGCCGAGGGCGTGTGGGAGGTGGATGCCGCCCAACTGCCCACCCAGTGGCGCCGACTCGAGACGGGGGAGGCGTGGAACTTCTCTGCCCCCTCGGCCCTGCCCGAGGGCAAGATCGACAACCTCTTCACCGGCTGGGGCGGACGGGCGCTGCTGCACTGGCCCGAACGGGGGGTGGCGCTGGAGATGAGCGCCGGACCGGCAGTGTCGCGGTATCTGGTCTATTCGCCCGGGGCGGAGGCCGACTTCTTCTGCGTGGAGCCGGTCAGTCACGCGGTCGATGCCCATCATCTGGGTGCCAGCGAGCATGGCCTGGTCGAGCTGGCGCCTGGCCAGTCCCTGCGTCGGCGCTACCGTTTCCGGGCTTCGTCTATCGTGACTTGAGGATCGAGGCCTGGCGAGCGGTGATGCAGGAGCCTGGGGGGACACTTGACCCTCCCCTCTGAAATGCTTCCTTTATCCATGAGACGAGTATCGACATGATGAGTAACGCCAAGATCACATCCGACCAGCTGCGCTCGCGCGACTGGTTCGACAACCCCGAGCACCCGGGGACCACGGCGCTGTGCATCGAGCGCTACCTGAACTACGGCATCACCCTGGAGGAGCTCACGAGCGGCCGGCCGATCATCGGCATCTGCCAGTCGGGCTCCGACCTGACGCCCTGCAATCGCCACCACGTGGAGCTCGCCAAGCGGGTCAAGGACGGCATCCGCGCCGCCGGCGGCGTGCCCTTCGAGTTCCCCATGCATCCGATCCACGAGAATGCCCGCCGCCCCACGGCGGCGCTGGATCGCAACCTGGCCTACCTGGGCCTGGTGGAGGTGCTGCACGGTTACCCACTCGATGGCGTGGTGCTGACCACCGGCTGCGACAAGACCACCCCGGCGGCGTTGATGGCGGCGGCCACGGTCAATATCCCGGCCATCGTGCTCTCCGGCGGGCCCATGCTCAACGGCTGGCGGGGCAGCGAGCGGGTCGGCTCGGGGACCATCATCTGGGAGCTGCGCAAGCGGCTCGCCGCCGGTGACATCGACTATGCCGAGTTCCTCGCCCGGGCTACCGATTCGGCGCCCTCGGTGGGCCACTGCAACACCATGGGCACCGCCTCGACCATGAACGCCATGGCCGAGGCGCTGGGCATGAGCCTGCCGGGCTCGGCGATGATTCCTGCGCCCTACAAGGAGCGCGCCATGGTCGCCTACCGGACCGGCGAGCGGATCGTCGAGATGGTCTGGGAGGACCTGCGCCCCAGCGACATCCTCACCCGCGAGGCATTCGAGAACGCCATCGTCACCTGCTCGGCGCTGGGCGGCTCCTCCAATGCGCCGATCCACGTCAACGCCATCGCCCGCCACGCCGGCCTCGAACTCGACAACGACGATTGGCAGCACCTGGGCCACGCCATCCCGCTGCTGGCCAACGTCATGCCGGCGGGGGCCTATCTCGGCGAGGAGTTCCATCGTGCCGGCGGGGTGCCGGCGGTCATCAGTGAACTCCTGGGTGCCGGCCATCTGCACGGGGATGTCATGACCGTCAACGGCCGTTCGCTGGCCGACAATGTCCGCGGACGGGAGACCCGCGACGACGACGTGATCCGCCGCTATGGCAATCCCCTGGTCGCGCACGCCGGCTTCCTCAACCTCGGGGGCAACCTCTTCGATTCGGCGCTGATGAAGACCAGCGTGATTTCGAAGGACTTCCGCGAGCGCTTCCTCAGCGACCCCGACGACCCGGACGCCTTCGAGGGTCGCGTGGCGGTGTTCGACGGTTCCGAGGACTACCATGCGCGCATCGACGACCCGAGCCTCGCCATCGACGAGCGCACCATCCTGGTGATGCGCGGTGCCGGCCCCGTGGGCCATCCCGGCGGCGCCGAGGTGGTCAACATGCAGCCGCCGGAGGCGCTGATCCGACGCGGCATCGAATCGCTACCGTGCCTGGGTGACGGCCGACAGTCGGGCACCTCGGGTTCGCCGTCGATCCTCAACGCCTCGCCCGAAGCGGCCAGCGGCGGAGGCCTGGCGCTGCTCGAGACCGGCGATCGCTTGCGAGTCGACCTGGGCAAGGGCGAGGTGCAGCTGCTGATCGATGACGCCGAGCTCGAGGCCCGCCGCCAGAGGCTGGAGGCGAACGGCGGCTACCGCTACCCGGATCACCAGACACCCTGGCAGGAGATCCAGCGCACGCTGGTGGAACCGCTGGATCGCGGCATGACGCTGGAACCGGCGCCCAAGTACCGGGACGTGGCAAGGCTCAGCCCGCCGCGGGACAACCACTGAGGCAGGGGGGTGATGCGATGACGGAGGCACGTATCGAGGTGGCGCTCGCGTTGGGCATGAGCCTGGGCGAGAGCCCGCTGTGGTCGGTGGCGCGGCAGACGCTCTATTGGGTGGATATCAATCGTGGGGTGATCTACGCCTGGCGGCCAGACCACGATGAAGCTCCCACCCGTATCGAGCTGGACGAAAAGGTCGGTTGCCTTGCCCTGTGCGAGGCGGGGCTGCTGGCCGCGACCGCCTCGGGGATCGTCAGGCTGCGCCTGCCGTTCGATGGCCGGACCGAGCGTCTGGCGGACAACCCGGAGTGGCGGGAGGAGGGCGGCAATCGCTTCAATGATGGTCGCTGCGATGCGCACGGCCGGCTCTGGGTGGGCACCATCGCCGCCGACGAGCAGAGCCCCACGGCGGCACTCTACTGCCTCGACCAGGGCCAACTGGTACCACGCCGGTCGGGCATCGGCATCTCCAACGGCCTGGCCTTCAGCCCCGACGGGCATTGGCTCTACCATACCGACTCGCTGACGCGGCGTATCCTGCGCTATCCCTTCGACGTGGCGAGCGGTGGCACCGGCGTGGCGGAGACCTGGGTTGATCTGGAGGCGCTGGGGTTGCCGGGGGTGCCCGATGGCGCCGCGGTGGACAGCGAGGGGCACTACTGGAGCGTGCTCTACGGTGGGGGGCAACTGGTGCGCTTTTCGCCCGACGGGGAACTGGTAGCCGGCGTCGAACTGCCTTGCCCGCACCCCACCATGGTGGCCTTCGGCGGGGCCGACCTGCAGACCCTCTATATCACCACCGCCACCCAGCACCTGGATGCTGAAGGGAAAGCCCGCTGGCCGGCCGCCGGCGGCCTGCTCAGGATGCCGGCCCCGGTGGCCGGGCTGGAGGAGCCCGTCGGTCGCGGCTAGCAGAGGGGGTGGGTGGCGGCAGCCAGCCGGGCCACCACCCCCGGCAGCTCGCTGGCATGTCGGATGCCGATGGCACCCGGTGGGGTGACTTCCTCGTCGGGGAGGCGGTTGAGGTGGATCACCCGCATACCGGCCTCGAGGCCGGCGGCCACGCCCACCGCGGCGTCGTCGATCACCACACAGCGTTCGGGGGGATGGCCCATGGCCTCGGCGGCCTGGCGGTAGAGGCCCGGATCGGGCTTCCACACGCCCAGGGTGTAGGCGCTGAACAGCCGGTCGCCGAAATGCGGGGCGAGGCCGGTGCTCTCCATGGCGCAGCGGATCTTGCCTTCCGGGCCGTTAGAGACCACCGCCTTGGGGTGGGCGGCCAGGGCCCCCAGGGCCTTCGGCATGCCGTCGATGGGCAGCAGCTCGGCGCGCATGCGGGCCTCCATCAGCGCGCGCATCTCGCTCTCCATCTGCTGGCGGCGTTGTTCGTCGAGCGTGGCGTGGCGCTGCTCCAGGGTGAGCACGATGGTGAGGAAGCGGACGCCGCGAAACTCCTCCATGTACTGGTGGGCGGTGAAGGGCAGGCCGAAGCGCGGCAGCACCTCCGCCATGACCTGGGCGAGCAGGATCTCGCTGTCGACCAGGGTACCGTCGGAGTCGAAGAGCAGGCAGAGCGGTGGGGTCATGAGGGCTCCTTTCAGGGGGTGAGGGGCGGCAGGGAGGCTTCGAGTGCCCCCAGGCGGGCTCGGTCGGGGAGGCCTTCCATGTCGCCGACCACCTGAACCGCCTGGGCGCCGATCAGGTTGCCGCGGCGCACGGCCCCCCGGGGCGAGAGGCCATCGAGCAGGGCGCTGACCACGCCCACCGCGAAGCCGTCACCGGCGCCGACGGTATCCACTACCTCGGCCACCGGAAAACCGGCCTGAGTGAAGCTCTCTTCCCGGCCCGCGAGGGTACCACGGTAGTAGCTGCCCTCGGGACCGAGCTTGATGATCACCGCCCTGGCACCCCGGTCGAGATAGTAGCCGGCGATATCGTGGGGCGTCTCGAGCCCGGTCAGGCGCCGGCCCTCTGCCAGCCCCGGCAACACCCAGTCAGCTCTGGCTGCCATGGCGTTCAGTGTCTCGCGCATCTCGGCTTCGCTTGCCCACAGGCTGGGGCGCAGGTTGGGGTCGAAGGAGATGCTGGCGCCGGCGGCGCGGGCATTGTCCAGCATGTGCCAGGAGAGTTCGCGACAGCTCGTGGAGACCGCTGGGGGGATGCCGGTGGCATGCAGGTGGCGCAGGGCGCCGAAGTCGACGCTGAGGGTATCGTCCGGCGACAACCGGCTGGCGGCACTGCCGCGACGGAAGTATTCGACCCGGGGGTCGGCGCCGCCCTCGGCGCGTGCCTTGAACAGCAGGCCGGTGGGGTGTGTGGGGTCGGATGTCAGATGCCGGCAGTCGAGTCCCTCGGCCTCGAGGGTGTGGCGAATGAAGTCGCCGAAGCTGTCGGCACCGACCCGACTCAGCCAGCCGACCGGGAAGCCCAGTCGCGCCAGGCCGATGGCCACGTTGGTATCGGCGCCGGCGATCCGGCGATGGAAGTGCTCCACCTCGGCCAGTGGGCCGGGTGTGTCGGCAACGAACATGGTCATGGCCTCACCGAAGGCGAGGATTTCCGGACTGGCTGCGCTGGCGTGCGTCATGGTCGTGTTCTCTCGGGTGTCGGGACCTTGTGTCGCGGGTCGTCGTGAAGCTCCCGTGAATCAGCGGCGCGTGGAGCCTCGCGAGATCAATGTCGGCTGATAGTGGAGGCGTCGCGGTGGGGCTCGGTGACCGGAAGCTTCCAGGCGTTGCAGCAGGCGGTCGACCGCGGCCTGGCCGATCATCGCCGTGGGTTGGGCCAGGGTGGTGATGCCCGGCGGGACCAGCTCGCACCAGTCGAGTTCGTCGATACCGAGCAGCCCGGTCTCGCCGAGGCGGATACCGAGCCTCTGGAGCGTGCGGGTGACGGCGAGGGTGACATTGCCGTTGGCGCACAGCAGGGCCCTGGGTGGGCGGCCCGGCCTGGCGAGGAAGGTGGTGATCCCGTCGGTCAGGGCGCCCTCCTGGCCTTCCAGTGCCAGGCAGAGCGCCTCGCCCGTCAGGCCACGTTCGCCCAGCCCCTGCCGGAAGCGCTCGAGACGCCGCTGGCGCGAGCTGATCTGCTCCGGCGGCTCGCTGACATAGAGCAACTCGCCGTAGCCCTGGCCAGCCAGGTGGTCGAGGGCCATGTCGATGGCCCCGGCATTGTCGAGGCCGACCACGTCGGCCTCGACCAGATCCAGCTCCCGGTCGAGCAGCACCAGGGGAATGCCCTGGTCGGCCAGGGTGTGGAGTTCGCGGCTGGGTCGACCGGCGACGTTGATCACCAGTCCCTCGACTCGATAGGAGGCCAGCAATGCCAGGCGGGCGCGCTCCTGGGCCGGGTCGTTGTCGGTATTGCAGACCAGCAGGGAATAGCCCTGCTCGCGGCAGGCTTGCTCCACGCCATGCATCACCGCCACCGAGAAGGGGTTGCGGATGTCCGCCACCAGCATGCCGATCAATCGCGAGTGGCCGCCCTTGAGGCCACGGGCCATCTGGTTGGGGCGGTAGCCCAGGCAGCGGGCGGCCTCGGCGATGCGTGCCTGCAGTTCCCGCGAGAGGCGTTCACGTTCACCACTGAAGTAGCGCGACACACTGGTCTTGGAGGCGCCGGCTGACCTGGCGACCTCGAGGATGGTGGCACGTCGTAGCGGCGGCGTGGTGGTCATGATGACTCGATGATCTCCTATGGGAACGTTCCCATTCTAATTCGATCGGGCAGGATCGGCAAGGTGCGGGAGTGAGGCCGGGCGATCGCCGCCCCATCCTCTGTGGCTGTGTCCGCGGGGCCCATGTGTCAGATATCACCACCTCGCGAGGGGAGCTCGGGTGCCGTTTCGGATTCGGGATTTTGTTATAGCAATTTGATTTTAAGGTCTTTTATCTGTTGTTGGCGCAGAACTGGTCCGCTCCCTGCAGTCGTCAGGACGAGCAAGACATGCCGGCCGAGACCTCGACACGCCAAGTGGCAAGCGGACCCTCACCGGCATGACGAGCGAAGCCCCAGGCTTCACAAGGAAACTCAAGCTCAGACTCCATTGGAGGTACGAACATGATGTCCAAGGAATTCCTCAAGAAACTCGGTATCTTCGGTGTTTCTTTCGGCCTGATCGCCAGCCCGCTGGCCTTCGCCGACTTCCACGAGGAAGAGGAGCAGGAAGGCGTTCCCCAGGAAGAGACGGCGCCGGATGCTGGCGGTAATGCCGAAGCGGGTGCTGGCGTCGATAGCACCACTGAGTACGAGAACGAGGAGGAGGAGTTCGAGTACGAGGAGGAGGAGTTCGAGTACGAGGAAGAAGAGTGGGAAGAAGAAGGGGATGACGAAGAGCAGGGTTGGTAAGCCCTGACGCTGCCCACGGACGGGCGGCGGGTTCTCCCATCGGTTGACGTTCCCGGCGTCATCCGCCTCGACCGCCTCCGGCCCCTGCCGGGGGCGGCTTTTTTCGTGCCCGCCTCAGCGCCGGCGCCGTGTCCAGGCCGCCTCGTTGACCAGGCTGATGGGCCGCTCGCCCGTCAGCGCCAGGGTGAGGTTGTCGACGGCGCGCTGTGCCATGGCGTCGCGGGTCTCGTGGGTCGCCGAGCCGATGTGCGGCAGGGCCACCACGTTGGTCATGTGCGGCAGCGGCGATTCCGGCGACAACGGTTCCTGCTCGAAGACGTCGAGGCCGGCGGCCAGGATCTGGCCCTTTTCCAGGGCGGCGATCAGGGCCGACTCGTCGACCACCTTGCCGCGGGCGATATTGACGAAGATCGCCGAGGGCTTCATCCGGGCGAACTCATGGGCGCCGATCAGGTGCACGGTCTCGGCGGTCAGCGGCACCGTCACGCAGACGAAATCCGCTTCGGCGAGCAGGGCGTCCAGTTCGCGACGTTCGGCACCGAGCTCGGCCTCCAGTGCCGGCTTGGGCGAGGCATTGGAGTAGAGGATGCGCATGCCGAAGCCCAGCGCGCCGCGGCGGGCGATGGCCGCCCCGATGCGACCGAAGCCGATCATGCCCAGGGTCTTGCCGTGCACGTCGCTGCCGAAGTGCGGCTCGTCGATGCTCGCCTGCCAGTCGCCGCGCTTGACCAGCTCGGCCAGCTCCACCGCCCGGCGGGCCGCGGCCATGATCAGCAGGAAGCCGGTATCGGCGGTGGTCTCGGTGAGCACGTCGGGCGTATTGCAGAGCAGGATGCCGCGACGGGTCAGTTCCTCCACCGGGAAGTTGTCGTAGCCCACCGAGATGGTGGCGATGGCTTCCAGGCGCGGCGCGGCGTCGAGCAGTTCGGGGGTGACCCCGAGCCCCGCCCCGATCAGGCCGTGGGCCCTGGCCATCGCCTCACGAAAGGCCGGGTCGTCGGCGGAAGCGAGCTCGGGGAAATGATCCACGTGGAAATCGCGGCGCAGGGCCTCGAGGTGGTGGGGCTTGATCCGCCGATAGGCGACGATGCGCTTGGTCATCTGGGGCTCCTGATCGAGGGTGGGCAGTTTCCTAGCCTAGCAGCCTGCCACGAAAAGGGCGGCCACCAGGGCCGCCCGAACTCGCCTGTCGCACAGAGATGCGCGAAGGGATGCGAGGAGATCACTTCACCTTGGGATCCAGCTCGCCGCTCGCGTAGCGCTCGAACATGGCTTCCAGGCTGATCGGCTTGATCCTGGAGGCATTGCCCGCGGTGCCGAAGGCCTCGTAGCGCGCGATGCAGACATCACGCATGGCGGCCACGGTCTCCTTGAGGTACTTGCGCGGGTCGAACTCGGCGGGGTGCTGGGCCAGGAAGCGGCGCACCGCGCCGGTGGAGGCCAGGCGCAGGTCGGTGTCGATGTTGACCTTGCGCACGCCGTGGCGGATGCCCTCGACGATCTCCTCGACCGGCACGCCGTAGGTCTCGGGGATCTCGCCGCCGAACTCGTTGATGATCGCCAGCCACTCCTGGGGCACCGAGGAGGAGCCGTGCATCACCAGATGGGTGTCGGGGATGCGCTCGTGGATCTCCTTGATGCGCCGGATGGAGAGGGTGTCGCCGGTGGGCGGCCGGGTGAACTTGTAGGCGCCGTGGCTGGTGCCGATGGCGATGGCCAGGGCGTCCACGCCGGTCGCCTTGACGAAGTCGGCGGCCTCTTCCGGGTCGGTGAGCAGCTGCTCCATGTCCAGCTTGCCCTCGGCGCCGATGCCGTCTTCCTCGCCGGCCATGCCGGTCTCCAGGCTGCCCAGGCAGCCCAGCTCACCCTCCACCGAGACGCCGCAGGCGTGGGCCATCTCGACGGTACGGCGGGTGACGTCGACGTTGTAGTCGTAGTCCATGGGCGTCTTGCCGTCCTCGCCCAGCGAACCGTCCATCATCACCGAGGAGAAGCCGAGCTGGATCGAGCGCTGGCACACCGCGGGGCTGGTGCCGTGGTCCTGGTGCATGACCACCGGGATGTGGGGGAACTCCTCCACGGCGGCCAGGATCAGGTGACGCAGGAAGGGGGCCCCGGCGTACTTGCGGGCGCCGGCGGAGGCCTGGACGATGACCGGCGAGTCGGTCGCGTCGGCGGCTTCCATGATGGCGCGCATCTGCTCGAGGTTGTTGACGTTGAAGGCCGGGATGCCGTAGCCGCGCTCGGCGGCGTGGTCGAGCATCTGGCGCATGCTGATCAGTGCCATGAAGTGTCCTGTCTGTGAAATCCGATCGATGCCGGCGTGACCGAGGGGCCACGCCGACAGGGGGTATCGAGGGGGGAGGCGGTCTCAGCGCGCGGCGGCGTCTTCCAGGGCCTTCACCGCGGGCAGGGTCTTGCCTTCCACGTATTCGAGGAAGGCGCCGCCGCCGGTGGAGATATAGGAGATCCGGTCGCCGATGCCGTACTTGTCGATGGCCGCCAGGGTGTCGCCGCCGCCGGCGATGGAGAAGGCCGGGCTCTCGGCGATGGCCTGCGAGATCACCTCGGTGCCACGGCCGAACTGGTCGATCTCGAACACGCCCACCGGGCCGTTCCACAGGATGGTGCCGGCGTCCTTGAGCAGGGCGGCCAGGCGGGCGGCGGTCTCGGGGCCGATGTCGAGGATCATCTCGTCGTCGGCGACCTGGTCGACCGGCTTGACCACGGCCTCGGCCGATTCGGAGAACTCGGTGGCCACCACCACGTCGCTGGGCAGCGGGATCTCGACCCGGCCCATCAGTTCCCTGGCCTTCTCGATCAGGTCGGCCTCGTGCAGCGACTTGCCGACCTTGTGCCCGGCGGCGGCGATGAAGGTGTTGGCGATGCCGCCGCCGACGATCAGCTGGTCGCACTTCGCGGAGAGTGCATTGAGCACCTCGAGCTTGGTGGAGACCTTGGAGCCGCCGACGATGGCCGCCATGGGGCGCCTGGGGGCGGCGAGCGCCTTCTCCAGGGCGTCGAGCTCGGCGGCCAGCAGGGGGCCGGCGCAGGCGGTGGGGGCGAAGCGCGCGACGCCATGGGTGGAGGCCTGGGCACGATGGGCGGTACCGAAGGCGTCCATCACGAAGACGTCGCACAGCGCGGCATACTGCTTCGCCAGGGTCTCGTCATCCTTCTTCTCGCCGGCATTGAAGCGCACGTTCTCGAGCAGCACCACCTCGCCGTCGGCCAGGTCCAGGGCGGCGCCCAGGTAGTCCCTGACCAGGGTGACCGGGCGGCCGAGCAGCTCGCCGAGGTGCTCGGCCACCGGGGCCAGCGAGAACTCCTCGGCCGGCTCGCCTTCGGTGGGGCGACCCAGGTGGCTCATCAGCATCACCCTGGCGCCGGCGTCCCGGGCGGCCTGGATGGTCGGCAGGCAGGCCCGCAGGCGGGCGTCGCTGGTCACCTTGCCGTGCTTGACGGGTACGTTCAGGTCCTCGCGGATCAGCACGCGCTGGCCGTTGAGGTCGAGGTCGGTCATCTTGCGCACGTTCATCGGGGCGTCTTCCTCATCTGGAGAAACCGAAGCGGGGTCATGGGGTGGGCGGGGGCATGGCGGCCAGGCGCCGGCTCACGTCGAGCATGCGATTGGCGAAGCCCCACTCGTTGTCGAACCAGCACAGCAGCTTGATCAGGCGGCTTCCCGCCACCCGGGTCTGGGTGGCGTCCACGATACCGGAGCGTGGATCGTGGTTGAAGTCGATGGAGGCCATGGGCTCCTCGGTGTAGCCGAGCAGCCCGGCCAGCCGCGCGTGGCTCTCGGCGCGCAGCAGGGCATTGACCTCGGCGGCGCTGGTGTCGCGTCGCACGCAGATCGACAGGTCCATGGCCGAGACATTGATGGTCGGCACGCGCATGTGCAGGCACTCGAGGCGCCCGGCCAGGTGCGGCATCAGGCGATTGATGCCGCGGGCCAGGCCGGTGTCCACCGGCACGATGGAGTGCATCGCCGAGCGGGTCAGGCGCAGGTCGGTCTGGTGGTAGGCGTCGATCACCGGCTGGTCGTTCATCGCCGAGTGCACGGTGGTGGTCACGCCGTGCTCGATGCCGAGCGCCTCGTCGAGCACGGTGAGCACCGGCACCAGGCAGTTGGTGGTGCAGGAGGCCGCCGAGATGATGCGGTGGTGTGCCTCGAGCACCTGGTCGTTGATGCCGCTGACGATGGTGGCGTCGACGTCGCTCTCCGCCGGCTGGGAGAACAGCAGCCGCCCGGCGCCGGCCGCCAGGTGCCGTTCGGCGGTGGCGCGGTCCTTGAAGCTGCCGGAGCACTCGAGCACCAGGTCGATGCCGAGCTCGGCCCAGGGCAGTCGGGCGGGATCGGACTCGGAGAGCAGCCGAATCGCCCGACCATTGACCACCAGCTGGTCGCCCTCGACCTCCACCCGGCCGGGGAAGCGGCCGTGGGTGGTGTCGTAGCGGGTCAGGTAGGCGATGGTGGCCAGGTCGGAGAGCTCGTTGATCGCGACGATCTCCAGTTCCGGCTCACGCGCCGGTTCGGCGCGTTCGAAGAGGGCGCGCAGCACGCACTGGCCGATGCGGCCGTAACCGTTGATGGCGATGCGATGGGCCATGGTGGTGGTGGAGTCTCCCCGGGCCGTGAAACACGAACCCGCGATTCTAGCGCATTTGCGGCCAGCAGGCCCACCGGTCGAGTCGCGAAAGGCGGTTTCGGCCACCGTGAAGGGGGCGAAAAATTTTGCTTGCGGGGCACTTGAAACGCCATCGAGCGCTCCTATTTTGCAGATTACGGGGGCCTTGTCAGCCCCGACCTGGCCCCTTCCGACAACCTGTCTTCAGCAGGAGGTGGTTGATATGTTCGACGATCTCAGGCGTTTCGATACCGGCCCGTTCCAGGGGCTGGACTGGTTCCGGCAACTGATGGACGAGTTCTTCCCGGAAGGTGGCGTCGCGGATATCCGTGCCGTACCGCGGGGCAGTTATCCGATGATCAATGTCGGTCGCACCGACGACGCGGTTCGTGTCTATGTGTTTGCCGCGGGTCTCTCACCCAGCGACCTCGAGATCAGCATCCAGGACAACGTGCTGACCCTGCGGGGCAAACGCGAGGCGCTGCCGCCCGAGCCGGAAGGCGACAGTCGGCGTCCCTACTTCCGTCGCGAGCGATTCGACGGCGAGTTTGCTCGCTCCATCGCCCTGCCCGAGGGTCTGGATGCCGACCTCTCCGAGGCGCGCTTCCATGACGGGATCTTCGAGATTCACTTGCCCAAGCGCGAGGAACTCAAGCCGCGGCGCATCGAGATCAAGGCGGCATGACGCGAGAGAGATAAGGAGGTGATCTGCCATGAGTGATATCGCCAAACGTGAGGAAGCTCGGGACCTTGCCACCCGCGAACAGCGCGAACCCGCCATGCTGCCGCCGGTGGACATCTACGAGGAGGACAATGCCCTGCACCTGTTGGCCGATCTGCCGGGGGTGAAACGGGAGTCGCTGAGCATCGAGGTGGACAACAATGTGTTGAGCCTCGAGGGCGAGATCCAGGTCGACATGCCCGAAGGCATCTCCGCGACCTATGCCGAGGTGCGGGCGCAGCGCTTCGCGCGCCGCTTCACGCTGAGCCACGAGATCGACGGTGAGGCCATCGAAGCGCGCGTCGAGGATGGCGTCCTGCATCTGGTGCTGCCGAAGAAGGATAGCCACCGGACTCGGCGCATCGAGGTCCAGGCGGCCTGAGCCGAGCGCTAGCCGTCGAGCGCCCACTCCCTGCGGGTGGGCGCTCGCATTTGCAAGGGGGGGTGTCCGCTCGGTAGGGTCCTACACTACGCTGGGAATAGCGTCTTTGATAACCCAAGGAGAGGAACGACATGACCGATATCGCCAAGCTGCTGGGTGACGAGGCCGACGACCTGCTGGGCCACGTCTGTACCGGCTTTCCCGGTGAGCGCCTGCACCTGCCCGGGGCGGACTTCATCGATCGGGTGATGGCCCTCAGCGACCGCCGGCCCCATGTGCTGCGCAACATGCAGGCGCTGTTCGACCATGGCCGGCTGGCCGGCACCGGCTACCTCAGCATCCTGCCGGTGGACCAGGGCATCGAGCACTCGGCCGGGGCCTCCTTCGCCCCCAACCCGATCTATTTCGACCCGGCCAACATCGTCGAGCTGGCCATCGAGGGGGGCTGCAACGCGGTGGCCTCGACGCTGGGCGGGCTCGCCTCGGTGGCGCGGCGCTACGCACACCGGATCCCGATGCTGCTCAAGCTCAACCACAACGAGACCCTGACCTACCCGGCGGTCTACGACCAGACGCTGTTCGCCCAGGTCGAGCAGGCCTTCGACATGGGCTGCGTGGCGGTGGGGGCGACCATCTACTACGGTTCGTCGGAGAGTCGCCGCCAGATCACGGAGGTCAGCGAGGCCTTCGAGCGGGCCCACGAACTGGGCATGGTCACGGTGCTGTGGTCCTACCTGCGCAACCCGGCCTTCAAGAAGGATGGCACCGATTACCACGTGGCCTCGGATCTCACCGGCCAGGCGATCCACATGGCCGCCACCATCAAGGCCGATATCGTCAAGCAGAAGCTGCCCGAGACCAACGGCGGCTACCGTGCCATCGGCTTCGGCCACACCCACGACAAGGTCTACAGCGAGTTGACCTCGGACCATCCCATCGACCTGGCCCGCTATCAGGTGGCCAACTGCTTCATGGGGCGTGCCGGGCTGATCAACTCCGGTGGTGCCTCCAGCGGCGCCGGCGACCTGACCCAGGCGGTACGCACCGCGGTGATCAACAAGCGTGCCGGCGGCATGGGGTTGATCTCCGGGCGCAAGGCGTTCCAGAAGCCGATGGCCGAGGGCGTCGAGCTGCTCAACGCCATCCAGGACGTCTACCTGTCGAAGGACGTGACCATCGCCTGAGAACCATTGCCTGAGCCAGGGTGACGGGAAACGAAGAGGGCACGGCCGATCGGCCGTGCCCTCTTTCGTGACTCGCTGCCAGCGCTCAGGCGTCGAGCAGCTCGTTGGCCTGGG
>NZ_PDOG01000004.1:19711-27593 GCF_003202205.1 Halomonas sp. LBP4 | reverse complement strand
CGGTCGCGGTCGGGCCACTGGGGATCGGCCGGGTTGTGCTTGAGGTGGTCGTTCCACAGCACCTCGGCGATGTCGGCCATGCCCATGGGGGCGCCCGGGTGGCCGGAGTTGGCCTTCTGGACGGCATCCATGGAGAGGGCGCGAATGGCATTGGCCAGTTCGAAACGGGACGGCATGGGGTAGCTCCTCGCCTGCGGCAGAATAAGCAATGGCACTGCCGGACCGAGGGGACTGGCCGGGCGTGCGCTCTGGCTGGGTGACGCCGCGGGACGGGCGGCGTGATCGAAATCGGGCGCCTATTGTCGCCGACTTGACGTTCGGCATCAAATGGCGGGTGTCAGCAGATAAAGGTAGGGTGTAGACTTCGCGACTGCCTATTGCCGTTACAAGAAGGGTCGAGGACGCCATGAGCGAATACTCCCTGTTCACTTCCGAGTCCGTATCCGAGGGCCATCCGGACAAGATCGCCGACCAGATCTCCGATGCGGTGCTCGATGCCATCATCGCTCGCGACAAGCACGCCCGGGTGGCCTGCGAGACCCTCGTGAAGACCGGCGTGGCCATCGTCGCCGGCGAGATCAGCACCTCGGCCTGGGTCGATCTCGAGGAGCTGGTGCGTCGGGTGATCCTGGACATCGGCTATACCTCATCGGATGTCGGCTTCGACGGCGAGACTTGCGGCGTGCTCAACCTGATCGGCAAGCAGAGCATGGACATCGCCCAGGGCGTGGACCGGGCCAAGCCCGAGGACCAGGGGGCCGGCGACCAGGGGCTGATGTTCGGCTATGCCACCAACGAGACGGATTCCTACATGCCGGCGCCGATCCACTATGCCCACCGGCTGGTGGAGCGCCAGGCCGAGCTGCGCAAGCACGGCCTGCTGCCCTGGCTGCGCCCGGACGCCAAGAGCCAGGTGACCTTCCGCTACGATGACAACGGCAAGCCCTGCGGCGTGGACGCCGTGGTGCTCTCCACCCAGCACGATCCGGGCATCGACCAGGAGGAGCTGCGCAAGATGGTGCGCCGCGAGATCATCGAGCAGGTGATTCCCGAGGCGTGGCTCACCGACTCTACCAAGTACCACATCAATCCCACCGGCAAGTTCGTCATCGGTGGCCCGGTGGGCGACTGTGGCCTGACCGGGCGCAAGATCATCGTCGACACCTATGGCGGCATGGCCCGCCATGGCGGGGGGGCCTTCTCCGGCAAGGACCCGTCCAAGGTCGACCGCAGCGCGGCCTATGCCGGTCGCTACGTGGCCAAGAACCTCGTCGCCGCGGGGCTGGCCGACAAGTGCGAGATCCAGATCTCCTACGCCATCGGCGTGGCCGAGCCCACCTCGATGTCGATCAACACCTTCGGCACCGGCCGGATCGACGACGAACGCATCATCGAGCTGGTACGCGAGCACTTCGAGCTGCGGCCCAATGCCATCACCCGCATGCTCGACCTGCTGCATCCGATGTATCGCCTGACCGCGGCCTATGGCCACTTCGGCCGTGAGCCCTTCGAGACCAGCTACACCTGGACCGACACCCAGGGGCAGGAGCAGACCGAGACCTTCCTGGCCTTCCCCTGGGAGAAGGTCGACAAGGCCCAGGCCCTGCGCGAAGCCGCCGGCCTGTAGGCGATCGCCTACAGCAAATGACAGGCCCCGCCGGCTTCGCCGCGCGGGGCCTGTTGCTATGGTCAGGGCACCGCTTCGCCGAGGATGCCCGCCATGCCTATCCTGCTGAGTCTTGTCGTCTGGCTGCTGGCCACGCCGGTGGCGGCCGCATCGGGCCCGGCCGATGCCTGCCCCGACTGGCCCGTGGCCCGCGCCGAGCGAGAACTGACGGTCCTGGAGCGCCGCCTGGCCGAATGGGACGACGCCTACTATCGCCGCGGCGAATCGCTGGTCAGCGACGACCTCTACGACCAGGCGCGGGACCGTTTCGCGCTGTGGCGGCGCTGCTTTCCCGAGGCGTCGTCGGATGCCGCGGTCGAGCCCCCGCCACCCCGGGCGGGCGATGCTCTCTCCCACCCGGTGCCCCAGACGGGGCTGGCCAAGCTCGCGGGCGAGCACGAGGTGCGCGGCTGGCTGGCGCGCCGCGATGACGCCTGGATACAGCCCAAGGTGGACGGGGTGGCGGTGACCCTGGTCTACGAGGAGGGCCGGCTGGTCAGGGCGATCAGCCGCGGCGATGGCCGCCATGGGCAGGACTGGACCCCGGCCGCCCGACGCATCCCCGCCGTGCCGAAGCGACTGGCGGCGCATGGTTCGCCGGTGCTTCAGGGCGAGCTCTACCTGCGGCTCGACGCCCATGTGCAGGCCGAGCAGGGCAGTGCCGGGGCGCGCAGTGAGGTGACCGGGTTGATGGCCAGGGACACCCTCGACGACGCCGATGCCGTCCGTATCGGGCTCTTCGTCTGGGACTGGCCGAATGGCCCGACGACCATGGGCGAGCGTCTCGCGGGCCTGGCCGAAATGGGGTTCACCGGCAGCGCGGCCCTGACCCATCCGGTCGATTCCCTCGCCGAGGTCCGGCACTGGCGGGAGGCCTGGTATCGGGGGCCGATGCCCTTCGCCACCGACGGCGTGGTGCTGCGTCAGGGCGGTCGCCCGGCCGGCGGCCAGTGGCGGGCCGAGCCGCCGGACTGGGCGGTGGCCTGGAAGCATCCTCCCCGGGAGGCGCTGGCCGAGGTGCGTGGCGTCGAGTTCCGCGTCGGCCGCACCGGGCGCATCACGCCGCTGCTGCACCTGGTCCCCGTGCGACTGGATAGTCGCGTCATCCGCCGGGTCAGCGTCGGCTCGCTCGCGCGCTGGCGGGAGCTGGACATCCGCCCCGGCGATCGGGTGGCCATCACCCTGGCCGGTCTGACCATTCCACGCCTCGAGGGCGTGGTCTGGCGGGGTGCCGAGCGTGCGCGGGTGACGCCGCCCGACGAGACGAGGTTCCATGCCCTGAGCTGTTGGCGACCGACCCCGGGCTGCGAGGAGCAGTTTCTCGAGCGGCTGGCCTGGCTCGGCGGCCAACAGGGGCTTGACCTGCCGGGTATCGGCCCCGGCACCTGGCAGGCGCTGCTGGATGCCGGGCTGCTCGATGACCTGCTGGCCTGGATGGCGCTCGACCCCGTGGCGCTGGTCGAGGTGCCGGGCATCGGCGAGACTCGTGCCAAGCGCCTGGTGGAGAGCTTCGCCCTCGCTCGTGACCGGCCTTTCGCTGCCTGGCTGTCGGCCCTGGGGCCACCACCGGGGCTCGAGCTCGGGGAGGATGCGCGCTGGGCCGGGCTGGCCACGCGTTCGGCAGCGGCATGGCGCAGGCGGCCCGGCATCGGCCCGGAGCGAACCGAGGGGCTGGTCGACTTCTTCGCCCATCCCGAGGTGCAGCGGTTGGCGGGGCGCCTCGGCACGGCCGGCGTCGAGGGCTTTGCGCGTTGATTGTCGGTGTCTTCGTTCCCTGCCTATAGTGAAGAGCACGCTTTTCGCACGAGATGAGGTGACGCATGAGCCAGTCCGCCGTATCCGCCTTGCAGGCCCAGGACTACAAGGTGGCCGATATCGCCCTCGCCGACTGGGGCCGACGCGAGATCCGCATCGCCGAGACCGAGATGCCGGCGCTGATGACGATCCGCGAGAAATACCGTGCGCAGCAGCCGCTGGCCGGTGCGCGCATCGCCGGCTGCATCCACATGACCATCCAGACCGCGGTGCTGATCGAGACCCTGATCGACCTGGGCGCGACGGTGCGCTGGTCGTCGTGCAACATCTTCTCCACCCAGGACCATGCCGCGGCGGCCATTGCCGCCGCCGGCATCCCGGTGTTCGCCTGGAAGGGCGAGACCGAGGAGGAGTTCTGGTGGTGCATCGAACAGACGGTGGAGGGCCCCGACGGCTGGGCGCCCAACCTGGTGCTCGACGACGGCGGCGACCTGACGGCGCTGTTGCATGAAAAACGCCCGGCGTTGCTCGACGCCATCCACGGCATCAGCGAGGAGACCACCACCGGGGTGCATCGCCTGCAGGAGATGCGGCGCGACGGTACCCTCAGGGTGCCGGCGATCAACGTCAACGACGCCGTGACCAAGTCGAAGAACGACAACAAGTACGGCTGCCGCCACTCGCTCAACGACGCCATCAAGCGCGGCCTCGACCACCTGCTGGCCGGCAAGCAGGCGCTGGTGGTGGGCTATGGCGACGTGGGCAAGGGCTCGGCGGCCTCGCTGCGCCAGGAGGGCATGATCGTCAAGGTCGCCGAGATCGACCCGATCTGTGCCATGCAGGCCTGCATGGACGGCTTCGAGGTGGTCTCGCCCTATCTCGACGGCATCAACCGCGGGGCGCAGAGCGTCGACCGCGCCCTGCTGGCCAGGATCGACCTGGTGGTCACCGCCACCGGCAATATCGACGCCTGCGACGCCGCGATGCTCGAGGCGCTGAAGAAGGGCGCTGTGGTCTGCAACATCGGCCACTTCGACAGCGAGATCGACACCGCCCACATGCGCCGCCACTGGCACTGGGAGGAGGTCAAGCCCCAGGTGCACAAGATCTACCGCGACAGCACCCCGGGCGACTTCGACCCCACCAGCAACGACTACCTGATCCTGCTCTCCGAGGGGCGCCTGGTGAACCTGGGCAATGCCACCGGGCACCCGTCGCGGGTCATGGACGGCTCCTTCGCCAACCAGGTACTGGCCCAGCTCCACCTCTTCGAGCGGCGTTTCGCCGAGCTGCCCGCAGGCGAGAAGCAGGCGGCGCTGACGGTCACCGTGCTGCCGCGTCATCTCGACGAGGAGGTCGCCCGCTACATGGTCGAGGGCTTCGGCGGGGTGATCACCCGCATGACCGAGGCCCAGGAGCGCTACACCGGCGTGCCGGCCCAGGGGCCCTTCAAGCCCGACAGCTATCGCTACTAGCCTGTACCCTGCTGACATGGCGACCCTGCCGGGTCGCCTTGTGCCTCCCCGTCCGGCCGATCACGCGAGGTTCGTCATGACCGTGGCTCGCCCCACCATCGAGGCGCGTGCCTATCCCGACCGCCAGCCTCACCGAGGTCGCCCTGGCCTGCGGCTTCGCCGATGCGGCGCATTTCTCGCGGGTCTTCCTGGCGCGGCATGAGTTCTCCCCGCGGCAGTGGCGCGGCCTTCAGCGCAGGCCGGTGAGCCACAGCAACCCCGCCAGATAGAGCGGGATCAGCAGCGGCGCGGCCAGGGTGGTCAGGAGCACGGCGATGGCGCCCTTCTCCGGGCGGATCGAGAGTTCCATCGCCACCACCACCACGTTGGCGGCCATCGGCACCACGCCGACCAGCAGCAGCGCCGCGGCCAGCTCCGTCGAGATCCCCAGGGTGGCCTGCAGGGCGAGCACCGCGATGCCGGCGAGCAGCGGCCACAGGCCATAGCGAACGACCACGCAGGCGCCGATGAAGCGCATGTCGAACTCCCGGATGGAGACCCGGCCCAGCGTCATGCCGATGATCATCATGCCGAGCAGGGTGTAGGTCGACGGGAAGACGTCGAGACCCGCCATCACCGCGGCCGGCACCGTCAGTCCGAGGCCGCTGACCAGCAGGGCCGCCAGGAAGGCATAGATCAGCGGCAGGCGGACGATCCTGGCCAGGCTCTGGCGCACCGAGAACTGTCCCCGGGCACTGAGGTAGTAGCCCACCGTGAATTCGTAGAGGGTGATGCCCAGCAGGCAGAACAGGTACTGAGTCACGCCCTCCGGCGGCAGCAGCACCATGGCGATGGGCAGCCCGAAATAGCCGGTATTGCCGGTGCCGGCGGAAAACGCCAGCACGGCGGCCTCCTGGGCGGGGAAGAAGGGCCGCGCCAGGCGGCCGACCGCGATGGCAAGCAGGCTGGCCGTCACGAACAGCCCCAGGGTCAGCAGCAGGTAACCCGGGGTGGGGCCGCCCAGGGTCAGGCCGCGAAAGAAGGTCAGCGGGGCGACGATGTAGATCAGCAGGGTGGCGATAGGGCGCGGGTCGATGGCCAGGCGTCGCGCGCACAGCCAGCCCAGGCCGACGAAGGCGAGCAGCATCCACAGGGGGCCCAGCAGGGCACCGGGATCGATGGTGTTCATGCAACCTCCCTGTCGAAAGCGCCATGATGCCTGCCCCTGGCGCCGAGGCCAACTTGAATGAAATCGATAGGTCGCCGCGAATCTTTCATTGGAGACGACGACCCGGAGTCGTCACAATGGCCGCATCATGCAGCCGTTTCATGAGGATCCCCGATGAGCACGCAGGAACACCCGCTGGGCATCAGCTTCGAGTTCTTTCCGCCCAACACCGATGCGGGGCGCGACAAGCTGATGGGAGTGCGCGATGCCCTGGCGGAGCGGCGCCCTCGATTCTTCTCGGTCACCTATGGCGCCGGCGGCTCTACCCAGGATCGCACCCTGCATACGGTGCAGGCCGTACGCCAGTCGGGCATCACCACCGCACCGCACATGTCGTGTATCGGCAGCGAGAAGGCGCGGTTGCGCGACCTGCTCACCCGCTACCGGGAGGCGGGCATCGACAGGCTGGTGGCCCTGCGCGGCGACCTGCCCTCGGGGATGGGCGGCATCGGCGAGCTGCGCTACGCCAACGAGCTGGTCGAGTTCATCCGCGCGGAGACCGGCGACCACTTCGAGATCGCCGTGGCCGCCTACCCGGAATCGCACCCCCAGGCTCCCAGCTTCGAGAAGGACCTGGAGAACTTTGCGCGCAAGATGAAGGCCGGGGCCGACTTCGCCGTCACCCAGTACTTCTTCAGCGCCGAGGCCTATTTCCACTTCGTGGAGCGTGCCCGTGCCCTGGGCGTGGAGGCGCCGATCGTGCCCGGCATCATGCCGATCACCAACTACACCAAGCTGGCGCGCTTCTCCGACGCCTGCGGCGCCGAGATTCCGCGCTGGATCCGCAAGCAGCTCGAAGCCTATGGCGACGACAGCGAGGCCATCGCCGACTTCGGCGAGGAGGTCGTGTCGCGGCTTTGCCAGCGGCTGCTCGATGGCGGCGCCCCGGGGCTGCACTTCTATACCCTCAACCAGGCTAAACCGACCCTGAGGGTGCTGGATAACATTGGTTGCTGAACCAGGCGTGGCCGGGCGTGCAGTCCGGCCTGCACTTCCCTCGTTACGCCGGCCTCAACCAGGCCGAACCGACCCTGAAGATTCTCGACAACCAGGCCAGATCCCTCCTGGCGGCTTTCCGGCCCAGTGTCTAGCCTTGTTCCTGCCTATCCATGGAATCAGGAATCAGGAGACGCTAGATGCGCCATGCCATTCTTCCGGGAGTTGCCGCTGCCTCCCTGCTGCTGGCGACCGCCAGCAGCCATGCCGATGAACCCCTCGAGGTCGAGATGCACCGGGTTGGTCCCGATGGCATCGAAGCGTCCGTCGGCACCATTACCCTGCAGGACAGCGACCACGGCCTGCTGTTGACGCCCGACCTGAGCGAGCTACCGCCGGGCATCCATGGCTTCCACGTCCACGCGAACGCCAGCTGCGAACCCGGCGAGGACGACTCGGGGCAGGCCGTCGCCGCCCGGCAGGCCGGCGGCCATTACGACCCCGATGAGACCGGCAGCCACCAGGGGCCCTATGGTGACGGTCACCGCGGCGATCTGCCGGTGCTGACCGTCGACGGCGATGGCCGGGCGACGCTGCCGGTGCTGGCGCCGCGACTCGGCCTCGACGACATGGAGGGGCGTAGCCTGATGCTCCACGCAGGAGGCGACAATTACGCCGACGACCCCGAACCGCTGGGCGGCGGCGGTGGGCGTATGGCCTGCGGCGTGGTCGGGTCCTGAGCGATTGATACCGGACGAGGGTAGCGAAGGAAAAAGGGCCCCGCCATCGTTGGCGGGGCCCTTCTGCTGATGCCGGGACGGCGTGAGGGTCAGCCGGAGGTGA
>NZ_PDOG01000004.1:1274-17280 GCF_003202205.1 Halomonas sp. LBP4 | reverse complement strand
CTGGCGGTGCCCACGGTGAAGTTGTCCGGCCATTCGGAGCGGTCGGCGTGGGCCGAGGCCGCGACCAGCAGGGCGCCGGCCAGGGTGCCGGTGAGCACTTGGGTGGTGACATTACGCATGGCGTATCTCCCGTTGCGGTTGTGGTTGTTCGTCCGGTCGGCAGACGAGGGGGCATGGCCAACACAGTGTGGCAGGTGTCTCCCCGGGCCGCCTCGATCCAGACAAGGTGCTGCATTCAACGCCTTTAACTATAGCAAGGGGTGGGCCGCCCGCCAGGGAATCACTTTATTATCAGTTGGTTGGCAACGCAGTGTGCGACGAAGGTCGAAAGACGGGAAGGGCGTGATGGCTGGAACTCCGCACGCAGCTGGCGGATGGGTGTGCGGAAATCCGCACAGGGGGTCAGGCCGGTGTCGGGAGACGACCGGCGGGGGACGGCATGCTGGCGGGCGGTGGCGTTCAGGTCGCGGTCCGGCGGTAGCCGGCCGGGTGCGGGGGCACCTGCTCCGGGGCAGGGCCCGGCGCCTCGAGTCGGCGGGTGGGGCCGGCCTGGCCGTCACTCGCGGGTCGGCTTGCTCAGCGGCCCTTGGGGTCGAGGATCTTCACCGGCTGGAAGTCCTGGCGGGTCTGATCGTCACGCGGGCGGCTGACCCGGGTTTCCAGCTCGGGTAGCGCCTCGTCCTCGATCGGCAGCTGCTCGAAGAAGTCGCAGCTGACGCATTCCCGGTAGCGGATACCGTTCTGCTCCCAGGCGCGGATGCGGTCCATCTCGGCACAGCGCGGGCAGATGGCACCGGCGATAAAGCGTTTTTGCACGGCCATGAGGCCTCCTGATGACGAGCCGCCGGGGCAACCCCGGCGGCAGTGGCGATGGGGCGGGCGCTTCAGGTGGCTCGGATGCCGCTGTGGCGCAGCAGCGGCTCGACGCTGGGCTCGCGGCCGCGGAAGGCGCGGAACAGCTCGGCGGCGTCGCGGGCGCCGCCCCGCTCGAGGATCTCGGTGCGGAAGCGCCGCCCGGTCTCGGGGTCGAAGATCCCGGCCTCCTCGAAGGCGCTCCAGGCATCGGCGGAGAGCACCTCGGCCCACTTGTAACTGTAGTAGCCCGCCGCATAGCCCCCGGCGAAGATATGGCTGAAGCCATTCTGGAAGCGGTTGAAGGGGGAGCGAGGCACCACGGCGACGGCGTCGCGCACCGCGTCGAGCAGCGCCTGGATCTCGGTGGCGGAAGGGGCCTCGAGCTCGTGGTGCAGGCGGAAGTCGAACAGCGAGAACTCCAGCTGGCGCACCATGCCCATGGCCGACTGGAAGTTCTTGGCCGCCTGCAGCTTCTCGAGCAGCTCGGCCGGCAGCGGCTCGCCGGTCTCCACGTGGCCGGCGATCAGGTCGAGCCCCTCGCGCTCCCAGCAGTAGTTCTCCATGAACTGGCTGGGCAGCTCCACCGCGTCCCAGGCCACGCCGTTGATGCCGGAGATGTCGGCGATGGTCTGCCGGGTCAGCATGTGGTGCAGGCCATGGCCGAACTCGTGGAACAGGGTGGTGACCTCGTCATGGGTCAGCAGTGCCGGCCTGTTGCCTACCGGGCGGGTGAAGTTGCAGGTCAGGTAGGCCACCGGCAGCTGCAGTTCGCCCTGTTCCAGGCGGCGCACCCGGCACTCGTCCATCCAGGCGCCACCGCGCTTGCCCTCGCGGGCGTAGAGGTCGAGGTAGAAACCGGCGATGGGCGCCCCGTCTTCCACGATGCGGAAATAGCGCACGTCGGGGTGATAGCGCGGGGCATCCGCGTCCTCCTCGAAGGTCACGCCGTAGAGGCGTTCGACCACCCGGAACAGGCCGTCGACCACCCGGGGGGCCGGAAAATAGGGACGCAGCTGCTCCTGGGAGATGGCGTGGCGCGCCTCGCGCAGCTTCTCGCTGGCGTAGCCCACGTCCCAGGGGGCGAGCTCGCTCATGCCCAGTACGTCATGGGCGTAGGCTTCCAGCTCGGCGTACTCCTCCCGGGCCTGAGGCACGGCGCGTCGGGCCAGGTCCTCGAGGAAGTCGAGCACCTCGCGGGGCGTCTCGGCCATCTTGGTGGCGAGCGAGTAGTCCGCGTAGGTGGCGAAGCCCAGCAGCTCGGCCAGCTCATGGCGCAGGGCCAGGGTCTCCTCCATGATCGGCGCATTGTCGAACTGCCCCGCCTGGGGGCCCTGGTCGGAGGCGCGGGTGACGAAGGCGGTGTAGACCTCGCGACGCAGCTCGCGGTCATCGGCATAGGTCATCACCGGGAAGAAGCTGGGGAAGTCCAGGGTGATGTGGTAGCCCGGGAGCCCCTTGGCCTCGGCACCGGCCTTGAGCAAGTCCCGCGCGCTCTCGGGCAGGCCGGCCAGGCGGCTGGCGTCGGGTAGGTCGAGGTGCCAGGCCTGGGTGGCGTCGAGCAGCTGGTTGGAGAAGGCGTTGCCGAGCTCGGAGAGGCGGGCGCGGATCTCGCCGTAGCGCCGCTTCTGCTCGGCCGGCAGGTCGACCCCGGCCAGGCGGAAGTCGCGCAGGGTGTTGTCCACCGCCTGGCGCTGCCCCTCGTCGAGCTCGGCCCAGGCGGGCCCATTCTTCAGCGCCTGCCAGGCGCGGAACAGCCCTTCGTGCTGGCCGAGCCAGGTGCTGTAGTCGGAGAGCTGGGCGAGACAGGTCTGGTAGGCCTGGCGCAGGGCCTCGTTGTTCATGGTGCCGTTGAGGTGCGCGACCGGCGACCAGGCCCGGGAGAGGCGGTCGTTGAGCGCCTCCAGCGGGGCGGCCAGGCTCTCCCAGGTGGGCGCTCCCTCGCCCTGCTCGGCTTCTGCCACCAGGCGCTCGATGGCGGTGCGGTTCTCCGCCAGCAGTTCCTCGATGGCGGGCACCGCGTGCTCGGGGCGGATGTCGGCGAAGGGGGGCAGAAGATGGGGTTCGAGCAGCGGGTTGCGGGACATGCGCACCTCGGGGGCAGAAGAGTGATCGTGAGGTTAGATGCGGGCACTCGACCAGGGTTTCAATGTCGCCCAGGCCGCGAAGCGTTTGGTCCCCCTCGAGTGGCCTGCTAGTCTTGCTGCCTTTGCCGGCCCTGGGGAGCGAGAGGACACCATGAACGAGACGCTGGAGCGCTGGACCACCCGGCGCGCCTTCATTCTGGCCGTGACCGGGGCCGCCGTGGGGCTGGGCAACATCTGGCGCTTCCCCTACATCACCGGCGAGAACGGCGGGGCCATCTTCCTGCTGCTCTACGTGGCCTTCGTGCTGCTGCTGGGACTGCCGGTGATGATGGCCGAGATCATGATCGGCCGGGCCGGGCGCAGAAGCCCGATGCAGTCGCTCGGCTACCTGGCGGCCCAGGCCGGGCGCAGTGGTCACTGGCGCTGGCTGGGGCTGTTCGGCGCCTTCACGGTGTTCTGCATCCTGTCGTTCTACTCGGTGGTGTCGGGCTGGTCCATCGAGTTCCTGGTCGCGTCGGTCAACGGCGCCTTCGTCGGCGCCAGCCCGGCCGAGGTCGGCGCCGGCTTCGAGGCCTTCCTCGCCGACCCGGGGCGCATGACCCTCAACCACTCCTTCTTCCTGTTCATGACCATGTCGGTGGTGGCTGCCGGCGTCGCCAAGGGGCTGGAGAAACTCAACAACCTGCTGATGCCGCTGCTCTACCTGCTGCTGTTGCTGCTGGCCGGCTATGCCGCCACCACCGACGGCTTCGGCCAGGCGCTGGCCTGGCTGTTCATGCCGGACGTCTCGGCGGTGACGCCGCTGGTGGTGCTGCACGCCATGGGCCACGCCTTCTTCACCCTGGCGGTGGGCGCCTGTGCGCTGATGGCCTACGGCGCCTACATGCCGGACCACCAGAGCCTGCCCCGGGCCGCCGGGGCGGTGGCCCTGCTGGACATCGGCGTGGCCCTGCTGGCCGGCATCGCGATCTTCTCGGTGGTCTTCGCCCAGGGCATGGACCCCGGCGAGGGGCCCGGGCTGATGTTCGTGACCCTGCCGGTTGCCTTCGCCCAGTTGCCCTGGGGGGCGCTGTGGCTCAGCGTCTTCTTCCTGCTGCTGCTGCTCGCCACCTGGACCTCGTCGATCAACCTGGCCGAGCCCATGGTCGCCACCCTGCAGGGCATCGGCATCAAGCGTGGCCGCGCCACGGCGATCATCGGCGTGGCGGTGTGGCTGGTGGGACTGCTCTCGGTGTTCTCCTTCTCGACCCTGGCCGAGTGGCGACCGGTGGCCGGCATGAACTTCTTCGACCTGGTGACCACGGTGCCCACCGAGATCTTCCTGCCCGTCGGCGGGCTCGCGATCGCCGTCTTCGCCGCCTGGGTGATGCCCGAGCAGAGCGCCCTGCGCGCGCTCGATGCCGGGCCGGCGGGGTTCCGCACCTGGCGCGTCCTGGTGCGCTGGGTGTCGATTCCCCTGACGCTGGTAGTATTGGCGGCGGGCCTGTTGTGACGCACGTATCTGACGACCGGAGGTGAGCGATGAGCGAGGCAGTCGAGAATCGGGCCGGGACGATCCGGTCCTGGAAGGGGATGACCCCGCAACTGGGGGAGCGGGTCTACATCGATCCGGCGAGCATGGTGCTGGGCGACGTGGTGCTGGGCGACGACTGCTCGGTGTGGCCCATGGCGGTGATCCGCGGCGACATGCACCGCATCCGCATCGGTGCGCGCACCAGCGTGCAGGACGGCAGCGTGTTGCATATCACCCATGCCAGCGATTTCAACCCCCAGGGCTTTCCGCTGACCATCGGCGAGGAGGTGACCATTGGCCACAAGGCGATCCTCCACGGCTGCACCCTGGGCAACCGCATCCTGGTGGGCATGGGTGCCATCGTCATGGACGGCGCGGTGGTCGAGGACGAGGTGATCATCGCCGCGGGCGCCGTGGTGACGCCGGGCAAGCGGTTGGAGAGCGGCCATGTCTATGCCGGCAACCCGGCCAAGGCGCTGCGCCCCCTCAAGGAGCAGGAGCGGGCCTTCTTCCCCTATACCGCCGGCAACTACGTCAGGCTCAAGGACGACTACCTGTCTGCCTGAGCCTGTCGCCAATTGGCAACTGTTTGTTTTTTCAGGCCATGTTGCGCATAATCTGGATTTCCATCCAGTATTCTTCGAGTCTCTGCACATGGCCGATTTTCGTACCCACCTCGGCGTCGCCGTGGCCGGTGGCGTGCTGCTTGGTTTCGGTGGTTGGCAGGCCACCCCGCTGTCGGCCCCCGAAGCCGCCTCCCTGGCCGTGTTGACCGCCTTCGGCGGGATACTGCCGGATATCGATTCCGACAACTCCCATGCCATCCGCCTGATCTTCACCTTGCTCGCCGTGCTGTCGGTGGTGGGGGGCGCCCTGCTGTTGCAGGAGTGGCTCAGCCCGGGGGCCATCGTCGTCGCCTGTGGGGGGCTGTATATCGGCGTGCGCTATGCACTGAGCGCGGTGTTCAAGCGCTTCTCCGTGCATCGCGGCATCTGGCATTCGCTGCTGGCAGCGTTGCTGTGCGGGCTGGCGACCACGGCGGCCAGTTATCAATGGCTCTCGCAGAGCGCCTGGCTGGCCTGGGCCCAGGGGCTGGCGCTGGTCCTGGGCACGCTGATCCACCTGCTGCTCGATGAGCTGTATAGCGTCGACCTGGTCGGTACACGCATCAAGCGCTCCTTCGGCACGGCATTCAAGCTGTTCGACTATCGCGAGCCGGGCAACGCGGTGCTCATGCTGGTGCTCGCCGCCGCGCTGGTGCCGTGGCTGCCGCCCTGGCCGCCGCTGCGCGAGCTGCTCGTTCAGGGCTCGGCGCTCTGGCGGTAGTCTTCGGCCTTGAGTCCGTACTTCTTCAGCTTGTCGTAGAGGGTCTTGCGCGGCAGCCCGAGCTGCTCGCAGATCTCGCTGATGCGGCCGCGGTGGCGGGCCAGCGCCTGGCTGATCAGGCTTTTCTCGAACAGCTCGACCTGCTGGGGCAGGGCCATGTCGCCGGTGTCGCTCTCGACCCCTTCGAGCAGGGCGTCGAGGCGATAGTCGCAGGTGGCCCCGAGCAGCACATAACGCTCGGCCAGGTTGCGCAGCTCGCGCACGTTGCCCGGCCAGTCGTGGGCCAGCAGCGCCGAGATGCCGGCGGCATCCAGCGGCGGGCACTCCAGCTCACTGCGGTTGGCGGCGACCACGGCGAAGTGCTGGAACAGCAGCGGGATGTCCTCGCGCCGCTCGCGCAGGGCGGGAATCGGCAGGGTGACGACGTTGAGCCGGTAGTAGAGGTCCTCGCGGAAGCGTCCCGCCTCGGCGGCGACCTTGAGGTCGACCTTGGTGGCGGCGATCACGCGGATGTCCAGGGGCACCGGCACGTTGGAGCCGAGGCGCTCGACACAGCGTTCCTGCAGCACCCGCAGCAGCTTGACCTGCAGCGCCAGCGGCATCGACTCGATCTCGTCGAGGAAGACGGTGCCGCCCTCGGCATGCTCGAACTTGCCGATGCGACGCTCCACGGCGCCGGTGAAGGCGCCCTTCTCGTGGCCGAACAGCTCCGACTCGATGATGCTCTCTGGCACGGCGCCGCAGTTGATGGCGACGAAGGGGCGACCACCGCGACGGCTGCGTTCGTGGATGGCGCGGGCCACCAGGTCCTTGCCGGCGCCGGTCTCGCCGAACAGCAGCACGTCGGTCTCCACCTGGCTGATGCGCTGGACCATCGAGGCGAGGCGCTGCATCGTCTCGGTGCGGCCGACCATGCGCGGCCCCGGGGCATTCTGCTGGGCCTCCAGCTCGGCCTTGAGGCGGCGGTTCTCGAGGCTCAGGCGGCGCTTCTCGACGCCGCGCCGCACCACCTCCACCAGCCGCTCGCCGGCGAAGGGCTTCTCGAGGAAGTCCCAGGCGCCGTCACGCATCGCCTCCACGGCGGTGGAGATGTCGCCGTGGCCGGTGATCAGGATCACCGGCAGGTCCGGGTCGCGGCTTCGCACCTCGCGCAGCAGCGTCATGCCGTCCATGCCGGGCATGCGGATATCGCTGACCACCACGCCGGGGAAGTCGGGGGCGAGGTGTTCCAGCGCCGCCTCGGCGCTGGCATGGGGCTCGGGGGCGTAGCCGGCCAGCTCCAGGGTCTGACCGGCGGTGATGCGCAGGTGGGGTTCGTCATCGATGATCATCACCGGCGGGGCCGCCTGGTCATGCATGGGAAGGACTCTCCTGGTTGCGGGTCTGGTGGGGGTTCCGGGTGTCGGTGTCGCGGGGCAGGGTAATGGTGAACAGGGCGCCACCGCCAGGGCGGTTGCCGGCGCTGAGGCGCCCGCCCAGGTCGTCGATGATGCGCGCGGAGATCGACAGCCCGAGCCCCAGGCCGCTGCCCGGTGACTTGGTGGTGAAGAACGGCTCGAAGATGCGGGCCAGGTTCTCCTCGGCGATGCCGGGGCCGTTGTCGGCCACGCCGATGGTGACGCGTTCGGCATCCTGGTCGATGGAGAGGGTCAGCCGCGGGTCGGGTGCCTCGCTCATCGCCTGCAGGGCGTTGCCGATCAGGTTGACCAGCACTTGCTCGAGCCGGACCAGGTCGGCCCGCACCCAGACGTCGCCCTCGGGCCAGTGGCGCTCCACCTCGACCCCGGCGTCGCGCAGCCGGGCCTGGAAGAGCCGCAGGGCGTAGTCGAAGCAGGAGGGGACCGAGACGGCGGTCAGGCTGTCGCCACATTTGCGCGAGAATTGTCGCAACTGGGAGCTGATCTCCGCCATGCGGGCGGTCAGCTCGATGATCTGCTCCAGGTTGCTGCTCGCCGCCTCGAGGCGCTGGCGCTCGAGGAAGGCGCGGGCGTTCTCGGCGTAGGCGCGGATCGCCGCCAGCGGCTGGTTGAGCTCGTGGTTGATGCCGGCGGCCAGCTGGCCGAGCACGGCGAGCTTGGCCGCCTGGATCAACTCGTCACGGGTCTGGCGCAGGTTGGCCTCGGCACGGCGGCGCTCCTCGATCTCGCCGGAGAGGCGCCGGTTGGTCTCGACCAGGTCGCGGGTACGACGTTCGACGTTGCGCTCGAGCTCGTCCCGGGCGCTGGCCAGGGTGCGTCGCTCGCGCTCGGCGAACTGCTCCCGCTCGCGACGCAGGCGCAGGCGCTGCCAGCCGATGCCGCCGCCGAGGACCACCACGCCGTAGAGCCCGCCGGCGAGCAGGGCCGACAGCCACTGGGCGCGGATCACCGGGGTCAGGGGCTTGAGGATGTGCATCTCCCAGCCGAGCTCCTCGAGGGGACGCGACAGGCTGAGGTAGCTGCCCTCGGCCAAGGGGCCCCGGGAGAAGCTCACCAGCCGACTCTGGTCGCCGCGGGTCTCGAGGACCTCGATGCCCGAGGGCGACAATGGCTCGTCGGCATAGCGGCGGGTCTCGAGCAGGGCCTGGCGCTCCGTGTCCGAGAGCGGGTGGAGGGCGGCCATGCGCAGCTCCGGGCGGCTGGCCATGAAGATGATGTCGTCCTCGTCGGTGACCAGCAGTTCGGCGTCCTGGTCGGCCCAGCTTTCCTCCACGGCGTCGAGCAGCACCTTGACCACCATCACGCCGTCGGGAGTAGCGTTGGGGGAGGTGTCGTCGAGCCACACCGGGGCGGAGAAGTAATAGCCGCGCTCCCTCGATAGCACACCCAGGCCGAAGAAGCGCCCCTGGCCGCCGGCGATGGCGTCCTGGTAGTAGCTGCGGAAGGCGTAATTCTGGCCGATGAAGGTATTGGGCAGGTGCCAGTTGCTGGCGGCCAGGGTATTGGCGTCGCGGTCGAGGAGATAGACGTCGGAGACGTCGGCGGTGGCGCGGAAGCGATCCAGCAGCCGGTTGAGCGGCATGGCATCCTGGCTTCGCGGGGAGCTCAGGAAGCGTTGCACGCCCTCGCGGGAGGCCAGCAACTGTGGCAGGTAGTCATGCCGTGAAAGGTGGCCCTCGAGCCCCGCGGCCGAGAGGCGAAGCTCGTTCTCCGCTTCGCGGACCAGGTTCTGCAGGGCCTGCTCGCGGGCCAGCTGGGCGGCCTGCCACATGCTCAGGGCGAGCCCCAGGGGCACCAGCAGGATCAGCAGGCGCCGCCAGGCCCGGGAGAGCCGCGGTGGCCGTGTGCGGGCCTTCATCTCACCGGGTCCCGCTGCGGGGAGGGCATCCCCTGGGCCCGGCGCAGGGCGCGCTGGGCACGGGTTTCGGCCCGCTCCAGTTCCAGCAGGTTCTCCTCCACGAACACCAGGTGCTCGTGGGACCGAGCCCTGGCGTCCTCGGCGCGGCCCTCGAGGATGGCATCGAGCAGGGCCCGGTGCTGCTGCATCAGCAGGGGGCGGGAGTCGGGCTTCTCGAACAGGTGGGCGAGGTTGTCGACGATACTACGCTCCAGCAGGTGGAAGATGCCGCGGATGGTGTGCAGCAGCAGCACGTTGTGAGCCGCCTCGGCGATGGCCATGTGGAAGGCGGCGTCGGCCTTGGCCTCGAGCCTCGGGTCACGGCCCTTGAAGCAGGCCTCGAGCTCCTCGAAGCGATTGATCAGCATCGCCTTGTCGGTGGGGGTGGAGCGCAGGGCGGCATAGTAGGCGGAGATGCCTTCCATGGCGTCGCGAAATTCGAGCAGGTCCAGGTGGAACTCGCCATGGCGGGCGAGCATCTCCAGCAGCGGATCGCTGTAACTGTTGTTGAGCTCCTGGGTGATGAAGGTACCGCCGCCCTGGCGGCTCGTCAGCAGGCCGCGGGCGGCCAGCTTCTGGATCGCCTCGCGCAACGAGGGGCGCGAGACGCCGAAGCGCTCCGCCAGCTCTCGCTCCGGGGGGAGGCGTTGGCCGGGCTTGAGGCTCCCTTCCAGAATCAGGGCCTCGAGGCGTTCGGTGATCACGTCGGCGAGGCGGGGCTGCCGGACGGGTTGGTAGGCCATGGTTGCCTCCTGGGAGCATGAAGCGGACATCATGGTAACGCCACTTAATTGGTATTACCAATATCGGCGAGCTACCCTGGTCAGTGAGAGATCCTGAATTGCCAGCATGATCAAGGGGTTGCTGTCGTCATTCGTCATGCCCTACCAAAGTATAGCAACGATGGATGAGAAAAAACCGGGGCCGGGTTTGACACTGTGAGGGGCGCCTCCTAAGGTGCGGCAACATTGCTGCTGTAAATTGGTTTTACCAATTTACCAGACTGAACGACAACCATCCCGATGCCTTCGCCGGACACGGCCCCTGGCATCGTCGAGGATCCTGCCGATGACGCCAGTCAAGTGTTACCCGTCGAAACCGGAGAAGGTCTACTTCTTCGGCACCTGTCTGATCGACCTGTTCTACCCCGAAGCGGGGCTGGATGGCATTCGCCTCCTGGAGCGGGAGGGTATCGAGGTGGTCTTCCCCGAGGACCAGACCTGCTGTGGCCAGCCCGCCTACACCTCGGGCTACCAGCAGGAGGCCCGGGCGGTGGCGGCAGCACAGCTCGATCTCTTTCCCGAGCCCTGGCCGATCGTGGTGCCGTCCGGCTCCTGCGGGGGAATGATGCGTACCCACTACCCCCAGCTGTTTGCCGGCAGCGAGCGTGAAGCCCTGGCGAAGGCGGTAGCCGGTCGGGTCTTCGAGCTCACCGAGTTTCTGGTGCATGTCTGTCATCTCAGGCTCGAGGATCGTGGCGAGCCCGAGAAGGTCGCCATGCACACCTCCTGCAGTGCCCGTCGCGAGATGGGGCTGGCCGACACCGGCCCGGTGCTGCTGGCCAAGCTCGGCCAGGTCGAGCTGGTGGAGCAGGCGCGGGCGGCCGAGTGCTGCGGCTTCGGTGGCACCTTCGCGGTGCGCCATCCCGAGGTCTCCGCCGCCATGGTCGAGGACAAGACCCAGGCCATCGAGGCCACCGGTGCGCGCCGCTTCGTTACCTCCGACTGCGGCTGCATGATGAACATCAGCGGGCGCTTCGCACATCAGAAGAAGTCGGTCAAGGGCGAGCATATCGCCAGTTACCTGTGGCGGAGGACCTCATGAGCGTACAAAGCGATTCGGTTCGGCCCCATCCCGTACAAGCCTACAGCCCCCGCGAGTTCCACCGCCAGGCCCATGATGCCCTGGGCAATCCGCAGATCCGTGCCAATTTCCGCAAGGCCATGGATGGCCTGATGACCAAGCGGCACGACAGCTTCGGCGACTGGGACCTGGAGATCCTGCGTGAGCTGGGCGCCAACATCCGGCTGAGGGCGCTGGCCAAGCTGCCCGACCTGCTCGAGCAGCTGGAGGCCAACTGTGAGGCCAACGGCATCCGGGTGCACTGGGCAGAGGACGGTGACCAGGCGTGCCGCATCATCCGCGAGCTGTGCGAGAGCCACGATGCCAGGTCGGTGATCAAGGGCAAGTCGATGGTCTCCGAAGAGATGCACCTCAATGCCCACCTGGAAGAGGCCGGCATCGAGGCACTGGAGTCCGATCTCGGCGAGTACCTGGTGCAGCTCAACGAGCAGACGCCCTCGCATATCATCATGCCGGCGATCCATCTCAATACCGATGAGATATCCGAGATCATGCACGACAAGACCGGCACCGAGCGCACCCGCGACGTCGACACCATGACCGCGGCGGCCAGGCAGCAGCTGCGCGAGCGCTTCATGGCCGCCGACGTGGGGGTCTCCGGGGTCAACTTCGCGGTGGCCGAGACCGGCACCCTGTGCCTGGTGGAGAACGAGGGCAACGGCCGCATGACCACCACGGTGCCGCCGGTCCACATCGCCGTGACCGGCATCGAGAAGGTCGTCGAACACCTGCGCGACGTGCCGCCCCTCTATGCCCTGCTGACCCGCTCGGCCACCGGCCAGCACGTCACCACCTACTTCAATATGATCTCGGGGCCCAGAAAACCCGAAGAGCACGATGGGCCGCAGGAGGTGCACCTGGTCCTGGTGGACAGCGGCCGGTCCAGCATCTACCAGGACGACGAGCTGCTCGACACTCTGCGCTGCATCCGCTGCGGCGCCTGCATGAACCACTGCCCGGTCTATACCCGGGTGGGTGGCCATACCTATGGCACCACCTACCCCGGCCCCATCGGCAGCATTTTGTCGCCACACCTGATGGGCCTGGAAGACACCAAGGACCTGCCCACTGCCTCGAGCCTGTGCGGGGCCTGCGGCGAGGTGTGTCCGGTGAAGATTCCGATCCCCGACCTGCTGGTGCGCCTGCGCCGCGAGTCGGTGGGCGAGGGGCGTGGCAACGTGCCCGGCGCCGGGGTCAAGCGCACCCGCAAGGAGGCCGCGGCATGGAAGGGTTTCGAGTGGCTGGCCACCCATCCGGGAGTCTGGCGCGCCGGAACCTCCATGGCCGGCAAGCTGCGAGCGCTGACGCCCTCGCGACTGGGCGCCTGGACCGACTATCGCAGCGCACCGAAGCCGGCCGGCACCACCCTGCATGCGCTGGTGAAACAGCACGAGGCCAAGCGTCACCAGGCCGACAAGGCCGCAGAGGAGAAACGCCCATGAGTGCCCGCGACGCCATTCTCAAGCGGCTGCGCGAGCGGGCCGACGGTCCGCTGACCCCCCCCGAGTGTGACTTCGCCGTGGTGACGAACCGCGGCTGGAGCCCCGAGGAACGTCTCGAGCGCTTCGAGCGGTGGATCACTTCGGTGCATGGCGAGGTGATCCATGTCGCCACGCATGACTGGACCACGGCCCTGGTTGATGTGCTGACCGCCAAGGGCGTGCAGCGACTGGCGCTGGGCCGCGAGCATCCGGTGGCCGCCGAAGCGCGCCGGGCCCTGGTCGATGCCGAGGTGGAGTTGGTCGATGTCGACCGCGACATCGAGGCCTGGAAGCGCGAGCAGTTCGAACGGGTCGATGCCGGCCTGACCTCGACCCTTGGCGGCATCGCCGAGACCGGCAGCCTGTGGCTCTGGCCCACCCCTGACGAACCGCGCCTGATCAGCCTGGTGCCGCCCATCCATATCGCCGTGCTGGACGCCGACACGCTCGAGGACACCTTCTTCGACGTGGTGGAGCGCCCTGGATGGGCCGGCGGCATGCCCACCAATGCCCTGCTGATCTCCGGGCCGAGCAAGACCGCGGACATCGAGCAGACCCTGGCCTACGGCGTGCACGGTCCTCGCGAGCTGGTGGTGCTGGTGCGACATGCCGGCGGGGCAACGGAGGCGGGCGCATGACGACCACGACCCCATGGCAGGAGCTCAAGGCGGCGCTGGCCGACACGATCCCCGTCGAGCGGCTGATCGACGACCCCCTGCGTACCCTGGCCTATGGCACCGATGCCAGCTTCTACCGGCTGATCCCTCAGCTGGTGGTACGGCCGGAAAGCGAGCCAGAGCTGCAGCGGACCCTGGCGGAGTGCCGGGCGCGGGGCCTACCGGTGACCTTTCGTGCGGCCGGCACCTCGCTCTCCGGCCAGGCGGTCACCGACTCGGTGCTGATCCAGCTCGGTCGCGGCTGGCGCGACCACGAGATCCTCGACGAGGGCCGGGCCATCCGCCTGCAGCCCGGTGTGATCGGCGCCCGAGCCAACGCCCTGCTCGCCCCCTTCGGGCGCAAGATCGGCCCGGATCCGGCCTCCATCGCGAGCTGCATGATCGGTGGCATCGCCGCCAACAACGCCTCGGGCATGTGCTGCGGCACGGCCCAGAACAGCTATCGCACGGTGCGCGATATCCGCGTGATCCTGGCCGATGGCAGCCTGCTGGATACCGCGGACCCCGACAGCGTGGCCGCCTTCCGCCGCTCCCATGGCGAGCTGGTCGAGGGGCTCGAGCGTCTCTCGGCCGAGACCCGGGCCAACGAGGCGCTGGCCGAGAAGATTCGCCACAAGTACCGGCTCAAGAACACCACCGGCTATGCGCTCAACAGCCTGGTGGACTTCACCGATGGTATCGAGATCCTCAAGCACCTGATGATCGGCTCGGAGGGGACGCTCGGCTTCATCAGCACCATCACCTACGCCACCGTGGTCGACGAGCCCGAGAAGGCGGCGGCGCTGGCCTTCTTTCCCGACATGGCCACCACCTGCCGGGCGACCATTGCCTTGAAGCAGGCGCCGGTCTCGGCCGTGGAGCTGATGGACCGCGCCGCGTTGCGCTCGGTGCAGGACAAAGCGGGAATGCCGCAGGTATTGAAGACGCTCCCCGAGGGCGCGGCGGCCCTGCTGGTCGACGTGCGCGGCAACGACGCTGCCGAGCTCGAGGCTCGCATGGCAGCGGTGCAGGCGACCCTGGAGGGCATCCGGACCCTGGAGCCGGTCGCCTTCACCCGCGACGCCGATACCTACGCGCGCTACTGGAAGCTCCGCAAGGGGCTCTTCCCGGCGGTGGGGGCGGTGCGCGAGACCGGCACCACGGTGATCATCGAGGATGTCGCCTTCCCCATCGAGCGACTCGACGAAGGCGTGCTGGCGCTGACCGAGGCCTTCCATCGGCATGGCTACCGGGAAGCGATCCTCTTCGGTCATGCCCTGGAGGGCAACCTGCACTTCGTCTTTCCCCAGGGCTTCGAGAAGCCCGGCGAGGTAGCGCGCTATCAGGCGTTGATGGATGAAGTCGCACAGCTGGTGGGCGTCGAGTATGGCGGTTCCCTCAAGGCCGAGCACGGTACCGGGCGCAACATGGCGCCCTACGTGGAGTTGGAGTGGGGACCCGACGCCTATGCCCTGATGTGGCGTATCAAGGCGCTCTTCGACCCCGATAACCGGCTGAACCCCGAGGTGATCCTGAGCCGCAACCCGACCCTGCACCTGGAGAACCTCAAGCCGCTGCCGGCGGCCAACCCCATCGTCGACAAGTGCATCGAGTGCGGCTTCTGCGAGCATGTCTGTCCCTCGAAGGACCTGACGCTCACCCCGCGGCAGCGTATCGTCATCGCCCGTGAGATGGCCCGGCTCGAGGCGCTGGGGGCGTCGCTCGATGCACAGGATGCCGAACGGCTCGAGACGCTGCGGCGCGATAACCGTTACGCCGGCGACGAGACCTGTGCCGCCGATGGCCTCTGTGCCACCCAGTGCCCGGTGGACATCAATACCGGCGACCTGGTGCGCGAGATGCGCCGCGAACGCCATGCCGGCAAGGCCGACGTGGCCCGGCGGGTCGGCCGGCACTTCTCCGGGGTCACGCGACTGGCGCGAGCTGCCCTGAGCGTGGCCGGAGCGGCGCGTGCGGTGTTCGGCAATGGCCTGATGAGCAAGGCCAGTGGTGGCGCGCGCCGACTGAGCGGTGGCCGCCTACCCCAGTGGACACCGGCACTGCCCAAGGCGGCACCGATTCGGGTGCTCAGGCTCCAGGCCTCTGCCGGCGTCGCCAGGGACAAGGTGGTCTACCTGCCGTCCTGCGCGACACGGGTATTCGGCGCCGGCCACGGCGACGGGGAGTCGCGCTCGGTGATGGAGATCACCCTGTCGCTGCTCGACAAGGCGGGGTATGAGGTGATCCTGCCGGAGATGATCGGCCATCTCTGCTGCGGCATGGCCTTCCAGTCCAAGGGGCAGTTCGACGAAGCGAAGCACAAGGCGCGGGAGCTCAACCGTGAGCTGCTGGTGGCCAGCCAGAACGGCCGCTATCCGGTGCTCAGCGACACCAGTCCCTGTACCCTGCAGATGCAGGAGCACCTGGACGAGCGGCTCACGTTGCTGGAACCGGTGGCCTTTGCCCATGATCATCTGCTGCCGAGGCTGGCGATCACGCCTCTCGACGAGCGGGTTGCGGTCCACGTGACCTGCTCCAGCACGCGGATGGGACTGGCCGACCGCTTCGAGGCCCTGGCGAAGGCCTGTGCACGCGACGTGGTGGTGCCGGCGGAGATCACCTGCTGCGGGTTCGCCGGCGACAAGGGGTTCAATACCCCGGAGCTCAATGCCGCGGCGCTCGAGGGACTGGCCGAACAGGTGGCGGGGTGCAGTGCCGGCTACTCCAATTCGCGCACCTGCGAGATCGGCCTGAGCCAACACGGCGGTATCCCCTATCGTTCGATCCTGTCGCTGCTCGACCGGGCGAGCCAGGCCAGATGACGAGTCGCCCGATCGTCCACAGGCGCTCGCTTCCGACCGCCTGTGGACAGCTGTCTCGCGCGGCTCGGTCATCGGCCTGAAAGTTTTTTAC
>NZ_PDOG01000004.1:0-208 GCF_003202205.1 Halomonas sp. LBP4 | reverse complement strand
TCAAATGAATTGACGGGGGCCCGCACAAGCGGTGGAGCATGTGGTTTAATTCGATGCAACGCGAAGAACCTTACCTACCCTTGACATCCTCGGAATCTGCCGGAGACGGCGGAGTGCCTTCGGGAGCCGAGTGACAGGTGCTGCATGGCTGTCGTCAGCTCGTGTTGTGAAATGTTGGGTTAAGTCCCGTAACGAGCGCAACCCTTGT
>NZ_PDOG01000038.1 GCF_003202205.1 Halomonas sp. LBP4 | reverse complement strand
GACTAGCTTCCTCAGGAGTGGTTGCTTTCTCTCTTCTCTCTGAACATGGCTGGACCTATCGTCGAACTGGGTGGCAAGTACAGGCAGGAGTTGGAGGAATCCTTCAACGGGTTGCGGCAAAGAGTCAACGTCGCTGAAGTTCAGCAACGCCTTCAACAGCAAGCCGCTGAACTGCAGCCGACTCTGAATGCCAAGAAAGATGAAACCGTGGCGGCGCTGAGTGAGATGGGGCCTGTTTCCACTCCTGGATCCAAAGTTCTGGAGGTGTTTGCGTGGTCGACCGTGCTCCAATTTGTCTTCGGCCTCACATCAATCATTTCGACCATTGTTCTCTCGCCCATCCTTGGCCTGTTCCTTGAGTCTGGATCGGCTCTCCTCATCTCCTTAGTGCTCCTCCCCGTCCTCATCTATCAACATGTCTCAGCGTCTAGCTCTGAAGCCTCCAACCGTGCCAAACTTCTCGCCTTTTCCGCCGTTGAAGGTCTTCTGGTGGGCTTCCTCCTGTCCCAGAAGTATCTTCCCACTGCTGGCCCAGTTATGTTCCTGACCCCGCTGACCATCGCTCTGGTTGCTCAATTCGGTGAAGGTTCCCTGGGAACCCGTCAAGTCTACTTGGGAGCCACTCTTGGCGCTGGATTGGGTCTCCATCTCGTTCTTGGTCTGATCACCGGCTTAAGCTTCGGATACCTGCTTCTGTCCATTTTGTACAGTGCAGCTGGTTTCGTCGCTCTCCAGTTCGCGTTGAAAGATGTGTCGGCCTCCAACGTTCAACTCATCTTGTTCATGGGAATCTTGGTCTCTCACATCCTCATCTTTGGCCTGTTCGGTGGAGAAAAGGGGGATGTTCAGCAGAATTGAGTGTTTTTACCAATAA
>NZ_PDOG01000037.1 GCF_003202205.1 Halomonas sp. LBP4 | reverse complement strand
CGATAGAGAACTTTATACCTCGCTCATGAATAGGTCGCCATAATGGTCAAATTCCTACCCTACATACTGCTGATGCTCTCCATTGAAGTTTATGGTCAGCAAGGCGAGTCGCTTTACAGCCAATACCAAGATGTGAAGGGCTCATTCTTTACGTCTGAGATAACCTTTCGATGTCGAAGTGAAGACTACAGGTTTCGAAGCAACATACTGACCCCCGGAGAGCTTTATGTGAAAGAAGGCCTTGACTGGGTTAGGATTAACGACATTGAAATTCGCGATGGCGGAATTTCCTTTGAAGAGCTGATGAGAATTATTCCACCTGATATATCACGTCTCAGAAAGTCTCATGAGATTGAAGGGGTAGATGGACAAAACATCGGCAACACACCCAACCTACTTCAGCCCCAGTACAGTCATGTCACAGGAAAGATGCGAATAGAAATTGACTTTCTGGAGGGAAGATATCGATATACAAATGTTAACGAACTCCAAGTCCCCATCCACATGAATGAAGACCATTATGTGCGCAGCCAAAGAATGACTGGACTGGAAATTAGCACTTGGCAGCTTGGTGTTGGCACTCACACCATGGGAGATAACCTCAGATATTCCTTCGAACTAATTCGCAAAGAAACAAAGCTTTCGAGCCTGCAGAATGACCTATCTCGCAACAATTTCCTTATACATGGACGAGAAGACTTGATGAGTGACATAGCTAAATTAGAAGAGGAGATAGCCAACATCAAGGATCAGCAAAGTGAAGAAGAAGAGATGATGGAATCGAACGAAGCCGCGGCTTATGCCAAACTGGCTGAATACGGCGAGATGGATCTCTATGCCTACATCCCTCGCGGAACGCTATCTCGCTCTTATCACTGTTCCGCAACCGAGTAAGGCAATACTCCATACAGAGCATAGAGAA
>NZ_PDOG01000036.1 GCF_003202205.1 Halomonas sp. LBP4 | reverse complement strand
TTTGAATGCAATGATTTATTGGTCAAATCCGCTGTCGAAAATGTACACAGGTCTACTGTAATCTAATAGGAATTTCATCTAGTAGATGAGGGCGGAGGTGGCAAGAGTGTTGACACCGCACACGTTCTCTCCACGGTACAGACGGAAGTATCCCTTCTCTCCCCAGCCGGTTCCCCAGGAGTTCTTGACGATCCAGTATGGCTTTCCTCCTTCCTCACCGAATCCAACGAGGAGAACGGCGTGGTTGACACCCTTGGGGTTGCAGAAGAACTTGGGAGGATGGTGGATTCCACCGCTGTAGAACTGAAGAGGGTTGGCGTTGATTCCGACGGAGATGGGGCCAGATTGGAACAAGTATTCCTGGATCTTCTTCTCGTCTTCGGGGAGTTGGACGGAGTCGTTGATGTAGACGGCGAACTCGTACTTGTCGACTTGGCAAGCTCCTCCGCGGCCGGTGTATTTGTAGTCGTCTTCCTTGACCAGACCTCCGATGCGGATGATCTCGTTGTAAGTCCAGGTCATGTATCCTCCGTTGCAGCCTTGGTCCTTGACGTCACAGTCGACCAATTCCTGTTCGGACAAGCTGACAAGTTCTCCAGTCTTCTTCTTCCAGACTCCCTCGATGTTTCCGGTGACGGAGAAGGCCCAGCAGGATCCGCAGCTTCCCTGGTTCTTGACGGGGGTCACGTGTCCTTGTTCTCTCCAGTCGTGGAGTTCGGGAAGGTCGGTCTTGAGGTGGGCCAAGTCTTCGGCGGTCAATTTCTTGACTGGGGCGACCTCGTCGATGTTGATGTTGGTCAAGACTTGGGTGCGGAACTCTTCGGGGGTCATGTCCATGAATTGGGTCTCTCCGAACTCGGCGGTTCCCTGCTCATATTGTTGGTAGACCTGGAGTTGAAGGTAGTTGGCCTTGTAGATCTGGAAACGTTCGTGGGCTTGCTCGACAGAGGCATAGGTCTTGTCGAAAGTTTCGGCGAAGGTGGCGAACTTGTTGAAGAGGGCCAGGTCGTTGATGGTGACCTTCTTCTCCAAGCCCTGGAGTCTGGCCGAAGCGGTAAGCGCCAACAAAGCCAACACGATTGTGCGGTACATTTT
>NZ_PDOG01000035.1 GCF_003202205.1 Halomonas sp. LBP4 | reverse complement strand
GCCGGGCAAACGATCAGGCACCGTGGCGCCTGGGATCAGGGCACCTGCACCGGCGACGACAGGGCCCCGGCGTCATCGCGCACCACCAGCGCCACCGGCGGCAGCGCGTCGTAGTCGTTGCGGCTGATGCTCAGCCGGTAGCTGGTCCGCCCCGAGGGCTCGCCGTCCACCGTCCACTGGTACTCGCGCACCCGGCCGTCGGGGTCCTGGCAGTCCGCCGAGACCCGCCAGTCGTAGCTGGTCTCCAGCACCTCGAGCTCGCACGTCGGCGGCTGGTTCTCGGCCACCTCGATCGGCAGGAGCTGCCGCGCCGTGGTGCCCATCTGGGTCTCCAGCTCGTACATCAGGTAGTGCGTGCCGGCCTCGGCCAGGGTGGCGGTGCCGTACATCGACTCTTCGCTGAGCAGCTCGCCTTCCAGGTAGTAGCGGTGGTGGATGATCCGGTCCCGCGGGTGGCCGCCACGCACCGAGGGCCGCACCCGCACGTCCAGCGGGGCCCGCTCGTAGCGGTTGGAGGCGGTGTAGTCGAGCTCGATGTCGTAGGGCGCGGGCCGGCCCAGCACGATCTCGTGCTCGACCACGGCCTCGTGGCCACGGGCGTCGCGCACCACCACCTCGACCGGGTAGACCCCGGGCGCCTCGAGCCAGAACACGCGCTTGGCGTCGCCCTTGGCTTCGACCCGGGTCGCCTCCTCGGGCAGCGTCCAGGCGTAGGTCGGCTCCTCCAGGCGCCGCGTGCCGTTGCGGTGGCGGATCGCCAGCGCGATCTCCGCCGGCGCCACGTCGGCCGACAGCCGGTCCAGGGCGTAGAAGGTCGGCCACACGTATTCCCACACCGAGGTGCGGTGGCTGGCCTCGACGGTGGTCTCGGCCTCGTAGCCCTCGATCCAGCCGGTGTAGTGGACCTCGACCCGCTCCTGGGCGACGTCCTCGGCGGTCGGGGTGTACTCGACCTCGGTGACGCCCTCCACCACGCTGCCGTCGGGCAGGGTGAAGAAGCCGTCCATGGCATAGGCCATGCCACGGTACGGCGGCGCCACGGTGGCGGCGAAGGTGTAGGACTGGTCGGGCTCGACGCGCAGCGGGCCGCGCACCCGGGCCCGCGGCGGGTGCACATCGCGGAACTCGAC
>NZ_PDOG01000034.1 GCF_003202205.1 Halomonas sp. LBP4 | reverse complement strand
AGGGCCAGGAAGAAGCCGGCGAGGGTGGCCGACATCAGGTTGGAGAGGGTGCCGGCCAGCACCGCCTTGAGGCCGAAGCGGGCGATGTCGTGGCGGCGACTGGGGGCGATGCTGCCCAGGCCGCCGAGCAGGATGGCGATGGAGGACAGGTTGGCGAAGCCGCACAGGGCGAAGGAGAGGATCGCCATGGTATGCGGTGTCATCGCCTGGCCGGTGGCGGCGACCAGCTGGTCGCCGTCGAGGTAGGGGGCCAGGTTGATGTAGGCGACGAACTCGTTGACCACCAGCTTCTGGCCGATGAAGGAGCCGGCCAGGGTCGCCTCCTCCCAGGGAATGCCGAGCAGGAAGGCCAGCGGGGCGAACAGCCAGCCCAGTATCAGCTCCAGGCTCAGCGCCTCCATGCCGACCCAGCCGCCGACGCCGCCGAGCATGCCGTTGATCAGGGCGATCAGGCCGATGAAGGCGATCAGCATGGCGCCGACGTTGGCGGCGAGCATCAGGCCGGAGGAGGCCCCGGCGGCGGCGGCATCGAGCACGTTGGTGGGGTGGTCCTCCTCCTCCTCGAGACGTGCCTCGGCGGCGGAGATGCTGTCCTCGGGCGCCTGGGTCTCGGGCATGATCAGCTTGGCGAACAGCAGCCCGCCGGGGGCGGCCATGAAGGAGGCGGCCACCAGGTACTCCATGGGGATGCCGAGTGCGGCATAGCCGGCCAGCACCGAGCCGGCCACCGAGGCCAGGCCGCCGCACATCACCGCGAACAGCTGCGAGGGGGTCATGCGGGCGATGAAGGGGCGTACCACCAGGGGCGCCTCGGTCTGGCCGACGAAGATGTTGGCGGTGGCCGAGAGCGACTCGGTGCGCGAGGTGCCGAGGGCCTTCTGCAGGGCGCCGCCGAGCAGCCGGATCACCCACTGCATGATGCCCAGGTAGTAGAGCACGGCGGTCAGCGAGGAGAAGAAGACGATGACCGGCAGCACCTTGATGGCGAAGACGAAGCCGATGGCCTCCACGTCGGCCAGGCCGCCGAACAGGAAGTCGATGCCGTCGTTGGCATAGGCCACCACCTGGCTGACCGCCGCGGAGACGGTGGCGAGCACCGCCTGGCCGGCGGGCACGTAGAGCACGAAGGCGCCGATGCCGGCCTGGATGGCGAAGGCGCCGCCCACGGTGCGCAGGCGGATGGCGCGGCGGTCGGTGGAGAAGAGCAGGGCGATGGCGATCAGGGTCGCCATCCCGACCAGGCTCATG
>NZ_PDOG01000033.1 GCF_003202205.1 Halomonas sp. LBP4 | reverse complement strand
CCGGTCACGTAGAATACGCCTTCCTCGCCGGGCGCTGGGCCAGACGGCACAGCAACAGCGAGACGCTCCACTCTTTAAGGGTTCGGAGCCGCTCTTTAACAATCGATCAGGTAATTCATGTGGGCGCTTGTCGATGGGTCGGTGACCAGTCACAGAACCATCAAGGCAAGCGACTCGTCAAAGACTTTCGGGTCTTTTTGAGAACGTTTGACCCTTGAGCCAGGTTTGGTTCCACCTTAGGAACTATCAGACTTTAAACTGAAGAGTTTGATCATGGCTCAGATTGAACGCTGGCGGCAGGCCTAACACATGCAAGTCGAGCGGTAACAGGGGGAGCTTGCTCCCTGCTGACGAGCGGCGGACGGGTGAGTAACGCATAGGAATCTGCCCGGTAGTGGGGGATAACCTGGGGAAACCCAGGCTAATACCGCATACGTCCTACGGGAGAAAGCAGGGGACCTTCGGGCCTTGCGCTATCGGATGAGCCTATGCCGGATTAGCTGGTTGGTGAGGTAATGGCTCACCAAGGCAACGATCCGTAGCTGGTCTGAGAGGATGATCAGCCACATCGGGACTGAGACACGGCCCGAACTCCTACGGGAGGCAGCAGTGGGGAATATTGGACAATGGGGGCAACCCTGATCCAGCCATGCCGCGTGTGTGAAGAAGGCCTTCGGGTTGTAAAGCACTTTCAGTGAGGAAGAAGGCCTTGGGGCTAATACCCCTGAGGAAGGACATCACTCACAGAAGAAGCACCGGCTAACTCCGTGCCAGCAGCCGCGGTAATACGGAGGGTGCGAGCGTTAATCGGAATTACTGGGCGTAAAGCGCGCGTAGGTGGCTTGATAAGCCGGTTGTGAAAGCCCCGGGCTCAACCTGGGAACGGCATCCGGAACTGTCAGGCTAGAGTGCAGGAGAGGAAGGTAGAATTCCCGGTGTAGCGGTGAAATGCGTAGAGATCGGGAGGAATACCAGTGGCGAAGGCGGCCTTCTGGACTGACACTGACACTGAGGTGCGAAAGCGTGGGTAGCAAACAGGATTAGATACCCTGGTAGTCCACGCCGTAAACGATGTCGACTAGCCGTTGGGTCCCTAGAGGACTTTGTGGCGCAGTTAACGCGATAAGTCGACCGCCTGGGGAGTACGGCCGCAAGGTTAAAACTCAAATGAATTGACGGGGGCCCGCACAAGCGGTGGAGCATGTGGTTTAATTCGATGCAACGCGAAGAACCTTACCTACCCTTGACATCCTCGGAA
>NZ_PDOG01000032.1 GCF_003202205.1 Halomonas sp. LBP4 | reverse complement strand
TCGTAGGCCATATCATAGACCCTGCCGGCATCGAGCTCACCGGTCGGTCGCCAGCCGCAGAAGCAGTCCATCGACAGGCGCACCGCATCGTCGGAGACCGCGTAGAGCCAGCCGGTCTGCATGCTGCCCTCCATGTCGGAGTGGACGAGGCGGCGAATGGCCTGAGTCGGGCCGCTATCCATCTTCTTCCAGGTCGTGCCGGCATCCTCGCTTTGGTAGAGACCGTCGTCGGCGATCACCGCATAGAGCGTTTCTGGCTGGTTACGGTGCACGGTGAAAGCGATGACGTCCTGGCTAGGTAGGCCTTCATCGGCTGCATGCCAGCTTTCTCCATGATCGGTGCTGCGCTGCACCCCGATGGAGGGGCCTGCGATGTAGAGCGCCTTCTCGGCTGTTGCCGGAACCGATGCCGTTACCAACCGTCCATCCTTCACCACGTCAGGCAAGGGAATCTCTTGCCAGGTCGCGCCGCCATTCATGCTCTGGGAAAGCTGGTTGGCATCCACCTTGAGCAGCCGTTCGCTCGTACGGTCATAACTCAGCGACGGCAATGCCTTCTCGGCAGCCCCGGCCACACTGGCGATACCCAGGCTAACCATGACCCCACTCGCCAATGACAGGGCCTGCAAGAAGCGACTTGCGATATTTCTCATATCAATATTTCCTTGAACAACGGCTAGGCTTTGTCCGAAAAGTCGGCGAGCGATGGCCAGACAAGGCAAAAATCAGCGAAAAGGCGGAGTTTACGTGGGTGTAAATGAGCATTTTAAGCTGATTTTTAACGCCGTATGGGCGAGCGCAGGCAGTTTTCGGAAAAAGCCTAGCCAATGCTGCCCAGGGCAGGGAAAGTGCGCAATAACCAATAGGACAGCTCGGTCAGTTTTCCGGTGATCATCAAGATGCCCATCAGGATCATGATCAGCCCGGCCGCCAGATGCATGACCCGGCCCCAGCGGCGCAGGAATTTCTGGTGGTGCAAGAAACGGTCGAGCGAAATGGCACTCAGCAGGAATGGCACCCCCAGGCCCAGCGAATAAATGCCGAGTAATGCCACGCCGCTCGAGGCATTGGCCGTCGAGGCGCTGACGGTCAGAATGGCGCCGAGGATCGGGCCGATACAGGGGGTCCAGCCGAACGCGAACGCCACGCCGAGCAGATAAGCCGCACCGCGCCCGCCACCCTCTTCCTTGAGCCTGCCGATAAACCGCCACTCTCGCTGTAACCAGTGCAGCGGGATGAGCCCGGTCATGAAGGCACCGAACAGGATGACGATGATACCGCCGACCAGGTTGGCTTCCTGGCGATAGACCAGCAGCAGGCGACCGAT
>NZ_PDOG01000031.1 GCF_003202205.1 Halomonas sp. LBP4 | reverse complement strand
CACGATCCCATCCGCCGCACCAAGATCGTCGCCACCCTGGGCCCGGCCAGCGACCGCGACGGCGTGCTGGAGGCGATGATCGCCGCCGGCGTCGATGTGGTACGCCTCAATTTCTCCCACGGCGCGCCCGACGACCACCGCCGGCGCCTGACCCGGGTGCGCGAGATCGCCGATCGACTCGGCCGCAGCGTCGCGGCGCTGGGCGACCTGCAGGGGCCCAAGATCCGCATCGCCCGCTTCCGCGACGGCGCCGTGGACCTCGAGGAGGGCCAGCCCTTCATCCTCGACATGGCGCTCGACGGCAATGCCGGCGACGCCACCCGGGTCGGCTGCGACTACAAGACCCTGGCCGACGACGTCGTCCCCGGCGACCGCCTGCTGCTCGACGACGGCCGCCTGGTGCTCGACGTCAACCGGGTCGCCGACCACCTGATCCACACCTCGGTGGTGGTCGGCGGCCGGCTCTCCAACAACAAGGGCATCAACAAGCAGGGCGGCGGCCTCTCGGCCCCGGCGCTCACCGACAAGGACCGCGCCGACCTGAAGACCGCCATGGAGATCGGCGTCGATTACCTGGCCGTGTCGTTTCCGCGCAGCGCCGCCGATATGCGCGAGGCTCGGGAGTTATTGGGCGAGGCGGGTAAAGAGATCGGCCTGGTGGCCAAGCTCGAGCGCGCCGAGGCGGTGGCCGACGACGAAACGCTGGACGGCATCATCGAGGCCAGCGAGGCGGTGATGGTGGCCCGCGGCGACCTGGGCGTGGAGATCGGCGACGCCCAGCTGATCGGCACCCAGAAGCGCATCATCAAGCACGCCCGCAGCCACAACCGGGCGGTGATCACCGCCACCCAGATGATGGAGTCGATGATCGAGTCGCCGCTGCCGACCCGGGCCGAGGTGTTCGACGTGGCCAACGCCGTGCTCGACGGTACCGACGCGGTGATGCTCTCCGCCGAGACCGCCGCCGGCGCCTTCCCGGTGGAGACCATCGAGGCCATGGACCGGGTCTGCCTGGGGGCCGAGCGCGAGCGGATCGCCCAGGAGTCCGGCCACCGCATCCACGAAGGCTTCACCCAGATCGACGAGACCATCGCGCTGTCGGCCATGTACGCCGCCAACCACCTCTCGGGGGTGGCCGCCATCGCCTGCATGACCGCCTCCGGCTACACGCCGCTGATCGCCTCGCGCATCCGCTCCGGCCTGCCGATCGTCGGCCTCGGCCACAGCCCCATCGCCCAGCGGCGCATGGCGCTCTATCGCGGCGTGGTCTCGCTGCCCTTCGACACCAGCGAGATGGCGCCCACCGAGGTCAACGACCGGGCGCTGGCGCTGCTGGTGGAAAAAGGCATTGCCGAACCCGGCGATCATGTCATCCTGACCCGAGGCGACCACATGAACGCCCATGGCGGTACCAACACCCTGAAGATCCTCGAGGT
>NZ_PDOG01000030.1 GCF_003202205.1 Halomonas sp. LBP4 | reverse complement strand
TTTTTACTTTCAGTTAGGATTTATTATAACACCAAAACAAATGTTTAACAAGGAACAAAATATTTCGCCAAATTTACTTCTTCTTTCCACCAGTAGCCTTCTGAGCCGACTTGGTAACTTTACCGCCACCCTCGGACTTGTCGACTGCCTTGATGACACCAACGGCAACGGTTTGACGCATGTCACGGACGGCGAAACGACCAAGAGGAGCATAGTCGGTGAAGGCTTCAACACACATAGGCTTGGTAGGGATGAGCTCCACAATACCGGCATCCCCGGACTTCAAGGATTTTGGGTTGTCTTCGACCTTCTTTCCGGAACGACGGTCAACCTTCTCCTTGAGCTCAGCGAACTTGCAAGCAATATGGGCGGTGTGACAATCCAAAACGGGCGTGTATCCAGCGGCGATCTGTCCAGGGTGGTTCATGATGATAACCTGAGCGGTGAAAGAGCGAGCTTCCTTAGCGGGATCATTCTTGGAGTCAGAAGCAACGGAACCACGACGGATGTCCTTGACGGAGATGTTCTTTACGTTGAAACCAACGTTGTCACCAGGGACGGCTTCAGCCAAAGATTCGTGATGCATTTCAACGGACTTCACCTCAGTGGTAACTCCTTGTGGGGCGAAAGTAACGACCATACCGGGCTTGATGACACCGGTTTCGACACGACCGACTGGAACTGTTCCGATACCTCCAATCTTGTACACGTCTTGGAGAGGCAGACGGAGAGGTCTGTCGGTGGGACGGCTTGGTGGGATAATAGCGTCAAGAGCCTCAAGAAGAGTTTTTCCAGAAGCGTTTCCTTCCTTGCGCTCAACAGCCCATCCCTTGAACCAAGGCATGTTGGCAGAAGCTTCCAACATGTTGTCCCCATTGAATCCAGAGATTGGAACGAAGGCAACAGCCTTTGGGTTATATCCGATCTTCTTGATGAAGTTGGAGACTTCGTTGACCACTTCGGTGTAACGGGCCTCAGAGAAAGGTGGTTCAGTGGAGTCCATTTTGTTGCAAGCAACGATGAGCTGCTTCACACCCAAGGTTTGAGCCAAGAGGGCGTGCTCACGAGTCTGGCCGTTTTTGGAGATACCAGCTTCAAATTCACCAGTACCGCAAGCAACGACCAAGACAGCACAATCAGCCTGAGAAGTACCAGTGATCATGTTCTTGATAAAATCACGATGGCCAGGGGCATCGATGATGGTCACGTAGTACCTGGAAGTCTCGAACTTCCACAGAGCGATATCGATGGTAATACCACGTTCACGCTCAGCCTTCAGCTTGTCCAACACCCAGGCGTACTTGAAGGAACCTTTTCCCATTTCTTGGGCTTCCTTCTCGAACTTCTCGATGGTACGCTTGTCGATTCCACCACACTTGTAGATCAAGTGACCAGTAGTCGTCGATTTTCCAGAATCGACGTGGCCGATAACGACAATGTTGATGTGGACCTTTTCCTTACCCATGGCGGTAGTTGTAGTGCAACTTGTGTTTGCCTCAAAT
>NZ_PDOG01000003.1:646019-646603 GCF_003202205.1 Halomonas sp. LBP4 | reverse complement strand
ATGCCCGCGACTTCCTCGGCGACTGGCGGGGCAAGCTGATCTGCGATGACTACAGCGGCTACAAGCAGAGCTTTGCCAACGGCGTCACCGAAATCGGCTGCATGGCCCACGCGAGACGCAAGTTCGTCGACCTGCACGTGGCCGGCAAGAGCCAGATCGCGGAACAGGCCATCGAGCACATCGGCCAGCTCTACCAAGTGGAACGTGAGGCCAAGGCGCTCACCGCCGAAGAACGCCAGCGGCTACGCGACACCAGGGCGAGGCCCATCGCCGACACGCTGCACCGCTGGATGCTGGCTCATCGCGAGAAGGTGCCGAACGGCTCGGCGACGGCCAAGGCGCTGGACTACAGCCTGAAACGCTGGGCGGCGCTGACGCGCTACCTGGATGACGGCGGGCTGCCGATCGACAACAATCGGGTGGAGAACCTGATTCGCCCTTGGGCGTTGGGACGGACCAACTGGCTATTCGCCGGGTCGCTGCGCAGTGGCCAGCGTGCTGCCAACATCATGAGCCTGATCCAGTCCGCGAAGCTGAACGGCCATGAGCCCTACGCCTACCTGAAGAACGTGCTGGAACGGCTG
>NZ_PDOG01000003.1:645062-646000 GCF_003202205.1 Halomonas sp. LBP4 | reverse complement strand
CCGACACACAAGGCCAGCCAAATCCACGAACTCCTGCCCCACAACTGGCAGCACAACGCCTGATCACTGACAAGCGGTGATGCCCGAACGCTTACGATGGCACCGCCCATGAGCCTGACCATCCCGGAACTCGCCGAACAGGAAGGCATCTCAGCAGCAACCCTCTACAATTGGCGAAAACAGGCCAGAGCACGAGGACAGGTTTTGCCATCACGATCTGCCACGCCCGACCAGTGGACCAGCCAGGAGAAGTTCCGCATCGTCCTGGAGACCGCCCCGATGAACGAGGCGGAGTTCAGTGCCTACTGCCGCGCGCATGGGCTCTACCCCGAGCAGGTGGAGGCCTGGCGCGAGGCCTGCATGAACGCCAACGCCGATGCCGCCGAGCAGGAGAAGCAGCAGCGCAAGGCCCGCAAGGCGGAACAGAAGAAACTCCGCGAGCTGGAGCGTGAGCTGCGCCGCAAGGACAAGGCACTGGCCGAGACGGCAGCGCTGCTGACGCTGTCAAAAAAAGCCGAGGCGATCTGGGGCCGCAACGACGAGGACGAATGACCAGCCTCCCGGATCGCCAGCAAGCCGTGGCGCTGATTCAGGAAGCGCAGCGCCATGGTGCCCGGCTGGCCAAGGCATGCCGCGTGATCGGCATCAGTACCCGAACCTATCAGCGCTGGACAGGCAGCGGTGAGGTGGCGGCCGACCGCCGGCCCGACGCCGACCGCCCAGCGCCGCACAACAAGCTGTCGCCCGAGGAAGAGCAGGCCATCCTGGCCCTCTGCAACGAACCCGACTATCGCAGTCGCCCTCCGGCCTTCATCGTGGCCGACCAGGCGGACCAGGGTCGCTACCTGGCCTCGGAATCGACGATCTACCGGGTCCTCAAGGCCCATGACCAACAGCATCACCGAGGACGTCAGCAGGCACCTCAGCGCCAACGCTCC
>NZ_PDOG01000003.1:447402-645052 GCF_003202205.1 Halomonas sp. LBP4 | reverse complement strand
CGACACACAAGGCCAGCCAAATCCACGAACTCCTGCCCCACAACTGGCAGCACAACGCCTGATCACTGACAAGCGGTGATGCCCGAACGCTTACACAGTCACTGTGAGTGCCAGCGGCCATCGGGGAGTGCACCCAGAACCGCCATCGCCGCGGGCCAGGCCGCGGCGATGGTCGTCCCTCCAAGGGGAACCGGCAGGTCAGCGCGCCCCGAACCCCGTAAACAGAATCCGCACCGTCTTCAGGCTGATCAGCACGTCGATCCACAGCGAGAAGTGCTTGATGTAGTAGAAGTCGTACTGCAGCTTCTTCGACATGCCATCCACCTCGGCGGCGTAGCCCTGCTCCACCTGGGCCCAGCCGGTGATGCCCGGGCGCACCACGTGGCGGTAGCTGAAGAACGGCACGTCCTGCTCGTACCACTCGGAGAGCGAGGTCGACTCGGGCCGCGGCCCGATGAAGCTCATCTCCCCCTTCAGGATGTTGAAGATCTGCGGCAGCTCGTCGATGCGATACTTGCGGATCCACATGCCGACCCGGGTGATCCGCGGGTCGTCCTCGGAGATGGTGAAGTCCTCGCCGCTCATGTCGTGGTACATGCTGCGAAACTTGTACATCAGGAAGGGGTGCTGCCGGTAGCCCATGCGTGGCTGCAGGAAGAACACCGGCCCGGGGCTGTCGCGCTTGATCAGGATGGCCACCACGGCCATCAAGGGCAGCAGCAGCGGCAACAGCAGCAAGGCGCCGAGGAAATCCACCACCCGCTTGAAGCCGACATACATCAGCGAGGGCAGCAGGCTGCCGAACTCGTTCTCGGAAAGGTGATCGATCTGCACGCGGCCAGAGAGCGATTCCGAAATCTGGCGGATATGGTAGACGGGGATATGATTGAGCGTGCAGCGAGCCAGGAACCGCTCCCACTCGGCCGGCAGGTCGGTGGCGCGCAGGTCGGCGACCACGCCGTCGAAGCGCACGCCCCCCAGATCGGTGGAATCCAGCATCCGCAGATCGACCTGGCGCGTGCCCAGCAGCCGCTTGGTATCACCGAACGGCACCAGGGCCAGCTTCAGCCTGCGGAAGCGCCGGCCGATGAAGTACCCCAGGAAGAACCACACCAGGCTGACCAGGTAGCCACCGAACATCACCTGCCGCGTGTAGCCCTCACGGGTAAAGAACAGTATCGCCACCGCGATCAGGAAGGCGACGGACACCGTGGGCATGATGTAGGCCGCCAACTGGGCCCCGGGAAAGCGGGCCATGCGCCGCAGGGTCAGGGCCGAGGCCACGAAGGCCAAGGCGATGGCAATGATGGTGTTGGTGCGCACGTCCGGCAGGTAGTGCCAGAACTCCCAGCCCCAGCGCTCCAGCGAGGGCAGGCCGATCACCAGGGGCATGCCCACCAGCAGGTGCCCCCCCAGGCCCAGCAACAGGACCTCATACCACCGGGAGTGGCGGCGCTCGTACTCACGCTTCATTCGTCACCAGTGCCAGTAGTCGGTGGCCATCTCATCCATGATCCGGTCGCGGCGCCATTTCGCCACGAAGGCCGGTCGCGGGCGTGAGTGTATCTCAAGTCGCTCCAGCACCGCGAGCGCGCTTGCCTAGCCGCAGCGGACACCTCGATGAGTGTCACTGGGGACAGCTGGCGCCACGCGTTTAACGTGCCCCGTCCCCGGTAACGATAGTCTTGAGGGTCTTGAAGGCGATCAACACGTCGAGCCACAGTGAGAAGTGCTTGATGTAGTAGAAGTCGTACTGCAGCTTGGTGGTCATGCCGTCGACCTCGGCCGCATAGCCCTGCTCTACCTGGGCCCAGCCGGAGATCCCCGGTCGCACCACATGACGGTAGCTGAAGAAGGCCACATCCCGCTCGTACCACTCGGAAAGCTCCATGGACTCCGGCCGCGGCCCGATGAAGCTCATCTCGCCCTTGATCACATTGAAGAGCTGCGGCAACTCATCCAGGCGACACTTGCGAATGAAGCGCCCGATACGAGTAATACGGGGGTCATCGTCTCCTTGCGTGAAGCCGCTCCCCCTCTGGTCGATATACATGCTGCGAAACTTGTAGACCTGGAACGGCACACCACGGAAGCCCATCCGCTGCTGGACAAACAGGGCAGGCCCCGGGCTATCCAGGCGTATTGCTAGCGCAGTGGCCAACATCACCGGCGCAAGTATCGGCAGCAGGATCAAGGCAGCTATCAGGTCAATGCAGCGCTTAACGCCTTGATAGGAGAGCGAAGGCATCAGACTACCATACTCATTCTCCGTAAGGTGCTTGATCTGTACCCGCCCGATCATGGCCTCCTGAATCTGCCGCACGTGGTAGACGGGTATATGGTTGAGCGTGCAGCGGGCCAGGAACTTCTCCCACTCGGCGCTCAATGTATCGGCATGCAGGTCGGCGACGATGCCGTCATAACGTACTCCGCCCATATCCGGTTCTTCGAGCGAACGCAGCTCGATATGCGGAGTCGCTTCCAGCGTTTCCGTCCGGCCTATCGGCACCACGGCCAGCTTGAGGCGGCGATAGCGGCGCCCCAGGAAGAACGCCAGGTAGAACCAGGCCAGGCTCATCAGGAAGCTACCGAACAGCACCTGCCGAGTGTACTCCTCGCGCAAAAAGAACAGCACGGCCACCGCAATCAGATAGATCACCGACACCGTGGGGCCGATGTAGGCCGAGACCTGGGCCCCTGGAAAACGGTTCATGCGCCGTAGTGTGAACAGAATAGCCAGGAAGGCCAGCACACAGGCCAGGATGGTGTTGGTTCTCACTGGAGGCAGGTAGTGCCAGAACTCCCAGCCCCAGCGCTCCAGCGAAGGTAACCCGGCCACCACCGCCAGGCCAACGGCCAATTGAAAGGGCAGACCCAGCAGAACCTGCTCGTACCACCGAGAATGGCGGCGCTCGTAGCGCTGTTTCACGTTTACCCCTTGATCGAATCACCGCGGCCGACCGCGAAGTAGAGCAGTCCAGCCCCCTTTACCGCTGCGGGATCGTACAGATTGCGCCCGTCCACCACCACCGGACTGACGAGTTGCTGCTTCAACCAGGTGAAGTCTACAGCACGGAAGTCTTTCCATTCGGTACAGATCACCAGGGCATCGACTCCCTTCACCGCCTGGATGCGGTCGGCCACCAGCATCAGGTCGTCACGATCGCCATAAAGCCGGCGGCACTCCTTCATGGCTTCCGGGTCGTAGGCCTGCACCCTGGCCCCTGCCGCCCACAATGCTTCCATCAGGGTACGGCTTGGCGCATCGCGCATGTCGTCGGTATTGGGCTTGAAGGCCAGGCCCCATACCGCAATGGTCTTGCCAGACAAGTCACCGTCGAAGGCCTGAGCCAGCTTCGAGTAGAGCGTCTGCTTTTGACGATGATTAACGGCTTCTACCGCATTCAAAAGCTCGGCCTGATAGTCGGTTTCCTGGGCAGTCCGCGCCAACGCCTGCACATCCTTGGGGAAGCAGGAGCCACCATAGCCGCAGCCCGGGTAGATGAACTGGTAGCCGATGCGCGGGTCGCTGCCGATGCCACGGCGCACCTGCTCCACGTCGGCGCCGAGTCGCTCGGCCAGGTTGGCGATCTCGTTCATGAAGCTGATCTTGGTGGCCAGCATGGCGTTGGCGGCATACTTGGTGAGCTCGGCCGCCCGCACGTCCATGAACATCAGCTTTTCCTGCAGGCGGATGTAGGGCGCGTAGCACTCGCGCATCAACACCTTCACTCGTTCGGAATCGGTACCCACCACGATTCGAGCGCCATGGGTGAAGTCCTCGATAGCATTGCCTTCCTTGAGGAATTCCGGGTTGGAGCACACATCGAAATCGACAGCCTCACCGCGAGCAGCCAGCGCCTTGGCCACGGAATCACGCACCTGATCGGCAGTGCCTACCGGCACGGTGGATTTGTCGACAATCACCTTGTACTCGCCCATATGCTCGCCGATGGTCGTGGCCACCGCCAGTACATACTGCAGATCGGCGCTGCCGTCTTCATCCGGTGGCGTGCCCACGGCAATAAACTGCAGCTGACCGAATTCCACCGCCTGCCGGGCATCGGTGGTGAACTGTAGGCGGCCGGCTTCTGCGTTATGGCGCACCATCGACTCCAGCCCCGGTTCGTAAATGGGAATCTCTCCATCGCGTAGCCGTGCAATTTTGTCCGAATCCACATCCACGCACAGTACATCGTGACCCACATCAGCCAAACAGGTGCCCGTCACAAGCCCCACATAGCCCGTACCAAAAATGGTGATCCTCATTCCCTGACTCCTGAAACGTTCACGCCCATCCAGATTTCATTTGCGGTTCGAAAAAAACTGCGGCAGCTTGGAAAGATTCTTGCAGGGCAACGCAATGAAGGGGTTGACACCATTCTTGCGCATAGCCAACACATCCTCTTGTGATTTGCGCAATATCTGTTTGAGGCTTCCATTGCTGGCCCCACCAACGCGCATCTTCACCAGCACCTCAGGCAGATAGGACACCTTGACCTTCTCGCTGCTCAGGTAGCGCAACAAGGCATCGTAGTCGCCGGCAATCCGGTAGGTCAGATCGAAGGTGCCCAATTCCTGATAGAGTTCACGGCGCATGAAGAAAGCCGGATGTGGTGGCATCCAGCCACGTTTAAGCTTGCTCTGGCTGAAGGAGCCAGATTTCCAGTGGCGGATCACCTTCTCGGGATTGGTTGCACTGACATATTCCAGATCGCCATACGCCGCTCCCACCGTTGGATCAGCGAAACATGCCGCGACCTTGCTTAGCACATCATCATGGGCGTAGAGGTCATCGGAATGCAGGAAACCCACCACATTGCCGGTGGCGTGTCGAATGCCCTTGTTCAAGGCATCGTAGATGCCTTGGTCCCGCTCGGAGACCAAGACATCGCCCTCCCCCAGGGTTTCCCGTGCAACTGCTACAGTAGAGTCCTTCGACAGACCATCGATAACGACATGCTCGATAGGCTGCCAGGTCTGCCGTTTAAGGGTGGCAATGGCCTCGCCGATGGTTGCCTCACTATTGAAGCAGGCGGTGATAACGGAAATCTTCAACGGATCACTCATCAGCAGCGCCCATAGCGATCATTGAGGCGCACGATATCGTCTTCACCCAGATAGGAGCCAGACTGCACCTCGATCAGCTCCAGAGGTATCACTCCTGGGTTTTCGAGAGCATGTACCTGGCCAATGGGGATATAGGTCGATTCATTCTCGCTGACCAGATAGGTATTGTCGCCATTGGTGACCTTGGCGGTGCCCGAAACGACCACCCAATGTTCGGCACGGTGATGATGCAACTGAACTGAGAGCTTGGCACCGGGCTTCACCGTGATGCGTTTAACTTGATATCGATGGCCATGATCAATCGAATCGTAGACACCCCAAGGGCGATAGACTTCGCGATGGTTCCGGTGTTCATCACGTCCCTCCGCCTTGAGTCGCTCGACGATCTTCTTGACGTCCTGGACACGATCCTTATGGGCTACCAAAATAGCATCCTTGGTTTCGACGACCACCAGATTCTCCACACCCACCGTAGCCACCAAGCGGTGATCGGCATGCACCAACAAGTTGTGGCTATCGTGGAGCATTACGTCACCTTGACATGAATTGCCGTGAGCATCATGATCACTCACTTCCCATAGCGCCGACCAGGAGCCGATATCGCTCCAACCGGCATCCAGCGGCACTACGCTGGCGTGCTGGGTATGCTCCATCACTGCGTAGTCGATGGAATCCGCCGGGCAGGCTTTGAACGCCTCCGCATCCAAACGAGTGAAGTCGAGATCCTGGTTGGCCCCCGCCAAGGCCGCACGGCATGCCTGCACCATCGATGGTCGGAATTGCTCAAGTTCCTCTAGATAGCGCTTGGCCTGGAACAAGAACATGCCACTGTTCCAGTAGTAGTCGCCGGTGGCCAGGTAATCTTCCGCGGTAGCCCTGCCTGGCTTCTCAACAAAGCGCTTGACTCGAAAACCCTGGGTACCGCTCGGCTCGCCCCGCTGAATATAGCCATAGCCGGTTTCAGCATGGAGAGGTACCACTCCGAAGGTGACTAGTTGCCCCTGCTCGGCAAGTACCATGGCCTGTGCAACACTCTCGGCAAATGCCGCCGTATCCTGAATCAGGTGATCCGCCGCCAGCACCAGCAGCAACGCCTGCGGGTTCTCGGCGACGGCCTGCAGCGCCGCCAGAGCAATCGCTGGGGCGGTATTGCGCCCTTCCGGCTCCAGCAGAATACGTGCATCCGAGATGCCGTGTTGGCGCAACTGCTCTGCCACCAGGAAGCGGTGCTCTTCGTTGCAGATCAGCATGGGCGAGCCGTGCTCGATGGGCGCCAGTCGCTTGAGGGCCTCCTGCAGCATGCTGCCATCACCAGTCAACGGCAGGAACTGCTTCGGATGGAGTTGGCGTGACAGCGGCCACAATCGCGAACCACTGCCCCCTGCCATGATGACGGGGGTAAGCATCGGGTATCTCCTTATTCGTCAGTCAGCGTCGAAACGGCTGGCAGGTAGGCTCGGGTATTGACGTGAACGGCTTCGGCATTCGCGATAGCTCTGGGCGACCACCAGCGGTAGCGGTCATGCTGCTGCTGTGGCAAGGCATCGAGGTCCGGCGTTGTTTGAAGCTGGTAGGCCAGCACTACGTAGTGGGTCGAGATCTCTGGACTTACCACGCTGTCAGCATAGAAATGCTGGTATACGCCGAGAAAGCGCATGGTTGCCAGTTCATGTATCTGGTCCAACTCAGTTTCGGTTAGACGACGTGCGGCGGCCTCCAAGGGCTCGTCCTTACGTATTCGGCCACCAGGCACGAACCAGCTACCTTGGGCAGGTCGATTGAGACGCTGGCCAAGCAGCCAATCTCCTTGAGGGTTGGTCACCACGAAGTCCAGTGATACCAAGGGCGTATGCGCAACGACGCGGCCAAAATCCGCATCGCTCAACCAGCCATCAACATCGGTCAAAGCGTCGTTCATGTCTTACACTTATCGACGGAAGCGATCCTGATTATCGAGGAACCAACGGTAAGCATCTTGCAACCCTTCCTCCAGGCTGATACTGGCTTGCCAGCCCAAGGCCTTGAGTCTCGATACATCCATCAGTTTACGCGGGGCACCATCAGGCTTACTGGTATCGAAGCGAAGTTCACCCTCAAAGCCGGTAACCCGGCTGACGGTCTCGGCCAGCTCGCGGATGGTGCAGTCGAGCCCAGTGCCTACATTGATGTGCGAGAGCATTGGCGAGGTGTTAGCGGCATAGCTCCCAGTATCGAGCTCCATCACGTGCACGCTGGCTGCAGCCATGTCGTCCACATGCAGGAACTCACGCATCGGGGTGCCGCTACCCCATACCACCACTTCGCTGTCGCCGCGCAGCTTGGCTTCGTGGAAGCGACGCAACAGTGCCGGTATCACATGGGAGTTCTCGGGATGGAAGTTGTCGTTAGGGCCATAGAGATTGGTGGGCATCACGCTGCGGTAATCACGACCATACTGACGATTGTAGCTCTCGCAGAGCTTGATGCCGGCAATCTTGGCGATGGCGTAGGGCTCGTTGGTCGGCTCCAGGGTGCCGGTGAGCAATGCTCCCTCGCGCATCGGCTGCTCGGCCAGTTTGGGGTAGATGCACGACGATCCCAGGAACAGCAGCTTCTGCACCCCGGCGCGATGCGCCGCCTGGATGAGGTTCGCCTCGATCATCAGGTTCTGGTAGATGAAGTCGGCGGGATAGGTGTTGTTGGCCTGGATGCCCCCCACCTTGGCAGCGGCCAGGTAGACCTGGTCGATGGCGTGCCGCTCGAAGAAGGCCGCCACCTGAGCCTGATCGGTGAGATCGAGCTCATCGCGCGTGGCGGTGCGGATATTAGTGTAGCCCAGCGCCTCCAGGCGCCGCACGATGGCCGAGCCGACCATGCCCCGGTGCCCGGCGACGAAGACCGCCTGATCGCATTCACGCGCCATCTTCAGCCCTCCACTGCCACGGGGATGTCATAGCCGTGCCGCTTGAGCAGCGCGTGGCGCTGCGCCACCTTGAGGTCCTCGGCGACCATCTCGGCGCACATCTCTTGCACGGTGATTTCCGGCTCCCAGCCCAGCTTCTGCTTGGCCTTGGTGGGATCCCCCAGCAGGGTCTCGACCTCGGCGGGGCGGAAATAGCGCGGATCGACTCGCACGATCACGTCCCCGATCGCGATGCCGGGTGCCTTGTCGCCATCGATCGCCGCCACGACCGCAGTCTCCTCGACGCCCTGCCCTTCGAAGCGCAGCGTGAGGCCCAGCTGCTCGGCACTCAGGCGGATGAAGTCCCGCACCGAGATCTGCTTGCCGGTGGCGATCACGAAGTCTTCCGGTTGCTGCTGCTGCAGCATCATCCACTGCATGCGCACGTAGTCCTTGGCATGGCCCCAGTCGCGCAGTGCGTCCATGTTGCCCATGTAGAGGCACGCCTCGAGGCCCTGGGCGATGTTGGCCAGCCCACGGGTGATCTTGCGAGTGACGAAGGTCTCGCCCCGGCGCGGTGACTCGTGGTTGAAGAGGATGCCGTTGCAGGCGTACATTCCGTAGGACTCGCGGTAGTTGACCGTGATCCAGTAGGCATAGAGCTTGGCGGCGGCGTAGGGCGAGCGCGGGTAGAACGGCGTGGTCTCGCGCTGCGGCGTTTCCTGCACCTCGCCGAACAGCTCAGAGGTGGACGCCTGGTAGAAGCGGGTCTTCTTCTCCAGGCCCAGCAGGCGGATCGCCTCCAGGATGCGCAGGGTGCCCAGCGCATCCACATCGGCGGTGTACTCGGGAGACTCGAAGCTCACCGCCACGTGCGACTGCGCCGCCAGGTTGTAGACTTCATCCGGCTGCACCTGCTGGATGATCCGGGTCAGGTTGGAGGAATCCGAGAGATCACCATAGTGGAGAACGAAGTTCTGATTCTCGACGTGCGGATCCTGGTAAATGTGATCGACCCGCTGGGTATTGAACAGCGAGGCCCGGCGCTTGATGCCGTGGACCTCGTAGCCTTTTTCAAGCAGAAATTCGGCGAGGTAGGAACCGTCTTGGCCGGTAATGCCGGTAACCAAAGCTCTTCTAGTCATGTATTGCCTTCCAATCACTTCAAATAATAATAAACTCTAAATCCAGGCCTTCAGTGGCCCCTTAAGTGGTCCAAAGGATGGAGACCACCTGATAGTTCATCTAAGCTCTGGTCGGTTAATCATCTATCAATCCATTTATGTGACAACTACGTTGACAGATAGGCCTATTGTGACCCCGTGGTTTCTGCACACCCTCGCTGCTAATGCAAAGTGTGTTTGGGGTTCCACATAGCCCCTGAATTCAGGCATTAGATCATATTTCTCAAAAATCCTTCAAATCCACTAGACCGCTCCAGTTTATCAAACCAAGCAATACGATTCTTTATTTGAAGTGTTGTACAGCCACCGTTTAGCAGTGTTTTTCTCAAAGTACTGGATGCTTCAAACGGGTCAGTTGACAAACGAATCAGGCCAATATCTTCCGGAATCTCTTTTTCAAATCCATATTTAGTTTTTATAACTGCGACATTAGGATTATATGCTAGAGATTTGATTAAAGCACCTTCAATTGGAGCCGACCACATTGAGGGATTCAAAACAATTGAAGCATTTTCGGTCAATTCTTTTAACCCCGTATCCCATGTAATATTTCTAAACTCAATATTTCTGGGAATTTCCTTACCTTTTACATCATCTATGGATGCAGGGATAACAAATTTTAGATCAGGCATAACTTTCGCCAACTCCAAAACATAATTTATCCCTTTTGGACCCGCAGCGGCTCCATGAAATAAAATGAATGGATTCTGGTATTCGACTTTCTTCTTTAATAGTCTAGCCTGAGCATCTGACAAAGATACCTCACCAGTGTCCATGCCTAAGACGAACACTCTAACTTTTTGGCCAAAATGCAACCTTAAAAGTTCTTCTTGATTTTTATTTTGGCATAGAAAAACAATTTCTAGACTTTTTTCATTGAGCTCTCTCAAGTACCTTAGATTGGTTTTCTTAGCAATAGGGATTGGGAAAGGAGAACACTCGTCTGCAACATTTGATAAACAACCCAAGCAATCAAGACATTCCTGATTTTTAGATTCCCGGTAATTATAAGACCTAATGCAAAAAAAACTGTTGTCCATCACATAAAGAAAAACCTTGTTCCTCTTTATTAACCTGAAAAGAGATTTATAGCCGACTGTTTGAGGATGCAGAAATATAACGTTTGAATTTTTTATAAAGAAAATCAGGATATTAAACCACAACCAAGCCACTAACCGCTTCAAAAACACACATGCAGTTTCAAAAAACTTTTTCTGACTTACAAGTTTTCTCAGCGAGGGGCCATTAAAATTACTAATCACATGGAAGTCGTAATTACGTGCAATGGGTGCAAGGTTTTTCATCAAAGATCCGACCCCGCCAGGCCCCGGGCCTATGCCAGAGATCAGATAGTTTTTATTTGCCATTAATCTCGGCCCTTACTAAAGAGTTCACACCTTCAGCCAAGGAAAAATTCGGTTGCCAACCAAGCTTCTCTAGCTCTGTAGTATCAGCAACAGAGCTTTGAATCTCTCCAGTTCTGTTACGGGAGGAGTCAAAAATAGGTTGAGCAACATCTTTCCCAGACCTTATAAAAGCTTCCTCAATACATTCCACCATTTCTCTTACTGTCGTTTGAGCTCCTGTTCCAACTTCAAAAACCTGGCCAGAAAAAAGACTGGATCTCGACTTCAAAAGAGTATCAAATGCCGATACGACATCATCAATATATACAAAATCCCTTAGTTGAGAACAACTTGATAGCACCATGGCATCTTTTTTATTATCATGACTCATGAATTGATCGCAGACCCAGGAAACAAACTTTGCCCGATCATCAAGAGGGCCATACACGTGTTCAAGCCGTACGTTTATAACCTTAAGGTCTTTTATAAAAATTTTAAGCCATTCCCAGCAATGCCTCTTTGATAGGACATAGGCACCCATATAACCAAGATCATACTCTGGTTTAGAAAAGAATGTATCAGTATTCAAGAACAAGCAGTTTTTGTTTTTCTTCGCCAGATTAGCCAGCCTTATCGGAAGAGTCAAGTTAGAATCAAAGACATCGAACTCAGAGCCGGGTTCCCTTCCATAACTGCACGCAGCGTGGATAACACAGTCTATCTTTTTATTTTCAAAAAAACGCTTTAAAGCAGCAGGATCATCCAGGTTTATAAACTTAACATTATTTCTATACTCCCCCAGTCGAGAAAGGTCGGAGCTTGATCTTTTCCCGCCAATAACTTCACAACCAAGCCTAGCAAAATGCACCAATAGCTTACTACCAAGAAATCCGGTTGAACCACTAATCAATATTCGATACATATCAAAAATTCAGTCCAAAAAATTCTTCAAGCTTTTCACCCACAAAGTCAAAGTGTTCCTGTCCCAGTGACGGCTGAACACCCAGCCAGAAGGTCTGATTCATGGTTCGGTCGGTGTTTGTCAGCTCACCGACAACCCTGTATTCCACATCCTGGAAGTAGGGTTGCCGGGTCAGATTGCCGGCGAACAGGAGACGCGAGCCGATCTTGTTCTGGTCGAGGAACTTGAGAAGATCGACTCGCTGAACGCCAGCGTCCTCCTTGAGTGTGACCGGAAACCCGAACCAGGATGGGTCACTGTTCGGTGTCGCCTCGGCGATTTCCAGAAAATCGCTCAGGCCTGCCAGGCGTTCCTTCAAGATGGCGAAGTTGCGCTTTCGGGCCTCGATGAATTCCTGCGCGCGTTCAAGCTGCGCCAGGCCGCAGGCGGCTTGCATGTCGGTGATCTTGAGGTTATAGCCCAGGTGGGCATACACGTACTTGTGGTCGTACCCTTGGGGCAGGGTGCCGAATTGCTGGCCAAAGCGGTTGCCGCAGGTGTTGTCGCAGCCCGGTGCGCAGTAGCAGTCACGCCCCCAGTCGCGGAAGGATTCGGCGATGGTCTTGAGCTGGGGATTGTTGGTGAATACGGCACCGCCCTCCCCCATGGTGATATGGTGGGCCGGATAGAAACTGAGCGTGGCAATGTCCCCGAAGGTGCCGACCGGCTTGCCATCGTAGGTGGCGCCTAGGGCATCGCAGCAATCCTCCACCAGCCAGAGGTTATGCTTTTCGCACAAGGCCTTGACCTTGCCGAGGTTGAAGGGATTGCCCAAGGTATGGGCCAGCATGATGGCTTTCGTCTTGGGTGTGATGGCCGCTTCGATCAGGTCGGCGTCGATATTGTGAGTCGCCATGTCGACGTCGACGAACACCGGCACGGCGCCAAATTGAACGATCGGGTTGACAGTGGTCGGGAAGCCGGCTGCTACACCGATCACTTCATCGCCCTTGCGGATGGCACGCTCCCCCAACTTGGGTGACGTCAGTGCGCTGAAGGCGACAAGGTTGGCCGATGAGCCCGAATTGACTGTCATGGCATACTCGACCCCGAGAAAGGCGGCCAGCTTCTTCTCAAACTCGGCGTTGAACCGACCGGTGGTCAACCAGCCATCCAGGGAGGCCTCGACCATGAACTGGATCTCGCGGGCGCCGATCACCTTGCCGGAGGGAGGTATGACGCTCTCACCGGGGTGAAATGGCTGTGGTGCATGGGCCTGGTTGGCGTATTGCTCGACGAGTCGACTGATTTCCTGGCGAAGCGCTTCGGGTGACATGCGATATCCTGATAATCGATGAATGAGGGATTAGTGCCGCGCGGCCATATCGGCCTGATAGGCGTCTATCTCATAGAGACAGCGCTGGCGAACGTCGTCTCCTTTTCGCCAGCCGCGATGCCACTCGACGATGCGGCTGAGCGTGGTCTCGAGCGTCCAGGTGGGCGACCACCCCAGGGTGGCACGTGCTTTCGAGATGTCCAACTTGAGGTAGTGGGCCTCGTGAGGCTGGGGGGCGTCATCAGGCTCCCAGGTCGCTCCCTGCCCCCAGCATTGCGCCATCCGGCCGAGAATCCAGGCGACCGGCCGTGCGTCTTCATCACGGGGCCCGAAGTTCCATGCCTGTGCAAAGTCGGAACCGTGCTCCCAGAGTCGCTCGGCCAGCACCAGGTATCCTCCCAGGGGTTCGAGCACATGCTGCCAGGGGCGAATGGCACCGGGGTTGCGGATCTTTACCGCTCGCCCCTGCTCGAAGGCTAGGAGAATATCCGGAATGAGGCGGTCGTCTGACCAGTCGCCGCCGCCGATGACATTGCCGGCGCGGGCGGAGGCAAGGGCCGGCGCGCCGGGCAGATGGAAGAACGAATTGCGGTACGCCGCCGTCAACAGCTCGACACAGGCCTTGCTGCTGCTGTAGGGGTCGTGCCCACCCATCGGCTCGTTTTCTCGATACCCCCAAACCCATTCCTGGTTTTCGTAACACTTGTCGGTGGTGACGTTGACGATGACACGCAGGTTCGAGCACTGCCGGGCGGCTTCCAGTACGTGCAGGCTACCCATGACATTGGTGGAATAGGTCTCGACAGGTTCGCGGTATGACAGGCGAACCAGGGGCTGCGCCGCCATATGGATCAGCACGTCGGGATTGAACGAGGCCATGCTGCGGGTCAGCGTCGGCAGATCGCGGATGTCGGCAAGCTCGGACTCCATTCCTTCGTTGACTCGGGCTTCTTCAAACAGCGCCGGTGAGGTTGGCGGTGCCAGGGCGTAGCCTTTCACCTCGGCCCCCAGCTGCTGAAGCCATAACACGAGCCAACTGCCCTTGAAGCCCGTGTGGCCGGTCAGGAATACTCTCTTGCCGCGCCAGAAGCCCGGCGTCACGGTGCCTGCCATGCTCAATCCCATTGCTTCCAAGGCGCGTTACCGCTGTCCCACAACGCCTCGAGGTGGTTCTTGTCGCGAAGCGTATCCATCGGCTGCCAGAAGCCATCGTGCTCGTACGCCATCAGCTCACCGTCGGCGGCCAGGTTCATCAGGGGGGCTTGCTCCCAGACCGTCTTGTCGTCCCCGAGGTAATCCAGCACACGCGGAGACAGGACGAAGAAGCCACCATTGATCATGGCACCGTCGCCCTTGGGCTTTTCCTTGAAGCTCATGACCTGGCGCTGGCGAATGTCCAACGCCCCGAAGCGTCCCGGCGGATAGGTGGATGTCAGGGTGGCCACCTTGCCATGGGTACGGTGAAAATCAACAGTCTCGGCGATGTTGATATCCCCCACCCCGTCACCATAGGTGAAGCAGAAGGCCTCTTCGTGCTTGATATAGTCGGCCACACGCAGCAGCCGGCCGCCTGTCATGGAGTCTTCACCGGTATCCACCAGCGTGACATTCCAGGGTTCGGCGCGTTTGTCGTGAACCTCCATGGTATTGTCACGCATATTGAAGCTGACATCGGACATGTGCAGAAAATAGTTGGCAAAATACTCCTTGATCACGTACCCCTTGTACCCGCAGCAAATGACAAAGTCATTGATGCCATGTGCTGAGTACATCTTCATGATGTGCCAGAGAATCGGCTTACCACCGATCTCTACCATGGGTTTAGGGCGAGTCGATGTTTCTTCGCTTAACCTTGTGCCTAGCCCCCCGGCCAGAATGACAGCTTTCATGCTCGGTTACCTTTCACTTGGTTAGAACTTACGAATGCATCAGAATGGAAGTGATGTGGAAATAGGCCTGATTGGATCAATTCGGTTTTTGCCGAATTGATCATTTCTTCCGAACCACAGGCATAAACTGCGACGTCCTCCAACTTCATTTCACTTTGCAGAAGCACTCCCTGAACATATCCACGGGCTCCTCTCCAGCTTTTGCTCGCTTTAGAAAGCACTGGAATATAACTAAAATCCAATCGCCCAAATTTATGTTCCCAAAAAATATCTTGTTCGACGCGATTACCCCAGATAACAACAATACGACGTCCTTCAATGAGGACTGGATTTGAATCCAATTGTTCCAACAAAGCTTTGACCGGGGCAATGCCCGTTCCAGTGGCAAGCATTACAACTGTTCCTGGAGCATCCTCCCGAAAAAAGAATGTGCCAAGTGGGCCTTCCAGACGAAGTAGGTCGTTTACCTTAGCTTCATTAAACCAATAGTGACTCATCTCTCCACCTTTTACTTTCTTTATGAAGAGTGTGATGCGACCGTCATCACGAGGAGAGTTGGCTATAGAGTAACTCCTCCGAACCCCGCCTTTCCCAATTACGTCAACATACTGGCCCGGCAGGTAATGAATTGGTTGTGTAGGAGGAAGACGTAAAATGACTTCCATCACATTCGAAGTCATTTTCCTAAGACTGTCAATGCGACAAGGAAAAATCCTTGCTGGATAATTATCCAGAATACCCAAGTCTTCTGCTTCTAACACAAGATCGCTTTCAGCGCTACGGCAACAGGTCAAAATATTCCCGGCAGATCGGTCCTTATTCGTAAGCGATTCTTCAGGCTGCAATAACTTTGTTTTACCTTGCAATGTTTTAGTCTTGCACACACCGCAGCGCCCGGTACGGCAACTATACTCCAGAATAATATTCTGCTGAAGCGCAGCATCAAGAATCGACTTATCGGCAAAAGATTCAAATTTTTTGCCATTTTTTAACTTTACAAAATTCATAGCTTTATGCTTTACCAACGGTGGTCTGTGACATGTCCCAGGCCTTCCTGAGTGGCGTTGCTGAACACCTGCCCAGTGCCGAGGTCACGGTCGACTGCTTCAATATCGAGCAGACTTTTACCAAGGCCCCCGAATTCGACAGATAGAAGCGTAATCCACTGATTAGCCTGGAAACGCGTTGTCAAAATTGGCACTACAAGCGTGATGCGACGATGATGTCACGGGAAAAATGTGCATATCTTTTACCACAATCAACACAACGAACCATACAATCGGTCGCACAAGGCAACAAACTCAGTCCATTGCTTTGCCTTACTGTATCTCTCGCGCAGCATTCGCGCCCCTGTCTGGCCCAAGACCTGATACTTCTCTGGGGAAGCCATACAAGCCTCCAAGTGCACTAACGCGCCCTCTATATCTTTATAAACAAGATGAGTAACGCCGCTTTCAAATCCTTCAGGAAAAACCCCATCATCCGAAATCATTGTTACGCCGGCAGAGACGGCTTCAAAACACCGCATATTACCTCGATCCTGACCCGCAATGTCAATAGCCATGTTGATAACCACCTTGGTTGAACAAAGCTGTCGAAACATCTCTGCCCCGAAAATCGGCGGACGTGCGACACGTCTCACGGACTGCGGTCGGCGCACATCCCGGAAGGGCGGTATCCAACCTAAGGGTGTCCATTCGGCCAAGGTTGTGTAGCGCGAATTTAAAAGATGAAACCGGGTCTCAACATTCCGGAAAAGTGCCCATTTGGCGACGGACTCAATGAGACGGGCACGATTCCTATGGTGCCGTGAATAAGTGCCAGCGAAGAAAATATCGATCGGCCGGGTAGCGCTCTCGTCGAAGAAGCAATCCGTCTGCGTCTCATAGGAGGGAGCCAGGTAATGGGTGTTCAACCCTTGTGCCGAATGAATCGCATTTAGGCTCGGAAAATTCGAGACGATCGCATCAAACAAGGGGAAGGCATCACCCACGATTCGTGACCCCAACCAAGCAACCTTGAGACGCACCGAGCCTGGCATACGCTGCAAAAATGCCTTGGAATGCCGTGAAGCATTGATTGTGTAAAATACCTCTGATCGGTGATGCTCGATTTGGGCAAGTAAGATATCCTCAGAGCTCACCTTTTCCGGCATCCCCTGTTCCCGCGCCCATAGCCTCAACCCGCGCTCATATTGGGGAAAACACAAAAAATATTCGCTACTGCCTTCAATAGCCGGAGCCAAAAGCAACGTCTGCGGTATATCGTTCAAAATGGTCTTGTGAACCGCTTCAAACTGTTCGAGACTATCCAGCCGACATTTCAGCCGCGCAAGATGTGCTCCATAAATGTTTCCAACCTGGAAGACACGTAGACTCATGATGCTGGTGCATAGCTCTTGTGTGAGGCCCAAACCGAGAGGGCTAGAAAGCAGACGCTGGCCATTAGCATTGCCATACTATATCCCAGTACGAAAAAGACAGGATTTATAGATACAGACACACAAACGGAGAAGACCGCTACCAAAAGAAAAAGCCTTGAAAGATCCCAGTAAAGCTGAAGATCCGGCCGGCCGATCACGACTAAGGTCATACCGATAGGACCACCTAAAACAACCGAAAAAAGCAGCGGCACCATTGCATTCAGCATCTTCCCGGCCATATCCCATTCTGGGCCTAGAAGCAGCATAAGCGCTGATTCTCCCCATATCAGCAGTGACAGAATAGGCAGAGTCGCATATGCGGTCACGGTAAAAGCGACTTTCATAATATATGACCCAACATGCATACTGTTCTGGCGGACGATAATCGAAAGACGCCCATTCACGACTTGACTAATGGCTAAAGTTATCATGGTTGCTGGCATAAAAACAGTACGCCAGGCCATCCCAAACTGACCTACCACTTCATCAGAATACATAGCTCCAAGCCAAAACACTGGGAGCGAGGCTGCGAAAGCCCCTATGATCCCACTTGGCACGGAGAAAAAGGGATATTTCCGGTGACGCCAAAGCAATAAACGCAGTCTGCGAATATTAAGGTGCGATGTAATACGCTCGGGCCAAATATCGCACTTCCTCAAAGCGACGGCGCTCGAAGCGATTCGACTCAACATATCACCAAGTACCAGAATGACGGCACCGGCGGCACTAGAAAACCCTCCAACAATTGAGAAAAGGTTGAACACTAGAGCCTGAAGGGGTTTAGCCAATGCCATTCGTGTATAACGGCTTTCTCGTACCGCCACCTGCCAAACCGCTTGAAAAATACCTCCGCCGGTCAGCATCGCGAATAGCATCCAGCTTGTCCAGATATTATCTAACGGACCACCCAGACTACGCCATAAATGACCGACCGAGGGCACAATGACTGCCATGCAAACCGTCATCACAATACAGGTATAAAGTAATGCAGCCACCTGCCAATTGGCTTTCACCCTCAGAATAGCGAATTCATATTTGAGCGTGCTCAGTGGCAAGGTTGTGGCCATCGCAGCCGATGCGATCTGGAATATTCCCATCTCAGCCGGCGTGAAAACTCGAGATAGAATTGGTATGGAGACAAATCCTATCAGTTGTGCCAGAAGTGCTCCAGAAAGGACGATCGCGGTCGACTTTACCATCATGAAATTAGTAAAACCACCATCACGCATCTACCGTTTTACCCGTAGTAGTAGCAGAATCACCATTTTCACTTAAACTGGGCTTCAACAGGAAGCGCACCCACAGCATCAGAAAGATTCCACCACCGCTCAACAAATTTGTAAATAACGACCCATTTGCACATGCCATCAGGAAAGGAAGGGTAGCGCAGGCCGCGACTGGAGTCATAGAAGGCGGCAGCAAGAATTTCATATAAACGATGACCACCCCAAAGATGACGGCAATGATGAAAAGACCGGTAATATCCGCTGCGGCTAGACCGTCTGTTGCCCAGAACCCTGCATTGGCGTTCATTTTTCCACCCGCCCCCATGAAGTTACCTATCGTGATCCCCAGAGAGTCTTGATACGGATAATCCAAGATCAATCTAAAAATATTCAGGTGCGAATAATAGGTATTCACATGTTCCAAAAAGAAGTCGTAATAGATCCCTATCTGAGCTGATTGAAGGGCAAATGACCGCATAAAAATGACTGCAGATGCTTCAAGTCCTACACCTCTTTCAGCAGCGCCCAAAGCGATAATGATCGCATTAACGGCAAGTAGCACGGTAAACATCACATAAAGGGGCAGTATGGTGAGAGTTTTTGACTGTCTTGTAATGACTGCAAATGCCATAGTCAACAGGATTTGAGCCAAGGCAATTTTGGCGCCCACCGCCATATAGATGATTAAGGAAATCGCGATCGCCACTGCTACCAGAAACCGTCGTCGTGTGAAAATCCCTATTGAAAGCAACACCGGCGCAGCGGTGATTTGCAAGAATCCTAGCACATAACCAATTAAAGGTGCTGATACGGCCTGTGAAACTTGGGCCCTGTAGGAATGAACGTCATCCAGCGCATGCAATTTCATATAAGGAAAATATGCGACAATCAAATAAATCAAAAGCGCAAAAGTTAAACCCAGAACGAAATTACGCATTACTTTTGAGTTTAGATTCGAATCTTTGGTTATAGTGACTGTGCCAATTCGCAGCCGGGAAATGGCCTTCAGAATGAGCTGTCCAAAGAACAAACTCAGCATCAATGTTAAGCGTTGCTTCGGCGGATAATCTTGCATCGGTAAGACTAACATTGCCGGCAAAATAATGATAATAAAATGCGCTTCGACGATAAATGCGCCGATATTTTTTAGACTAGTCGATGTTAGAAACACATAAATAAGACTAAGAAAAACGCCCAAAAACGAGAGACCCAGAACTGGGTCAAACGTCAACCCAAGATTCCAATACCTCACTCCCCAAGTGATATAGATATAATGGAAGAAGGTGATGTATAACGCCGTTAGCACTAGACATACTATTCGTAACTTCATGTCAATCACGTGTCGTAGCGCTTGGTCGCAAGACGGGCTTTAACTGCTTCGCAAAAATCATGTGGAATAGGCTGCCGCTCCTTTCCCAAGACATAGGTCGGCAAACGAACCTGCGCTGCACCGAAGTCTTGGCCCGGAAAGACAACGCGTGGCACCTCACCAAGAAACGCCGACCAGAAGCTGAACCCTGAGCCTGCCGCAATCAACGCAACCGCATGTGTCATTTCTAGCATATGCGTTATTGCCACACCATCCGCTGCCCGTTGCACATTCGGCAAGGCCAAAAGAGGAGCGAGTTCATGGTCGTGACCATCGGAATAAACAACGGCGGGTACATCTGTTCCGAGTGCCGTTCGCAAGGCGCAAAGAGCCTCTCCGTACCAGTTAAGGGGTAAGCGATGATTGTGCCTTCCATCCTCAACAGCTTTGGAATTATAGGACTGAAAATCCCCCAATCGGACATGAATGGCAACAAATGGCTCGGTGAAAGAGCCTCTCGGTGAGTATTTCTCACGCGTCATGGCGTGAAGAGCATCTCTCAACATGGCTCCGTGACCAATGATTTCGTGGAAATGCTTCTCGAAATTATTGGCATAGGAGTTTTGAAACACTACAACGGTTTTGCTTTGGCCGTTTCTCGGCAAGCTGCCCGGTGCAACATCCTCGGCCTTAATCTTTGTGGCGGTGGCCAGCACCGCTGCCCTTTTCAACATGCTCGGATAGGGGGCATTGGTAAACAGGCGGAAATATTCTCGCTTGTCCCGCTCTCTTCGCAGGTAGGGGCCAACCCGCGGGCGCAACCAGACTGGACCCAGCATTGTGGCATCATTTTCCCTGCACCAGACAGTGCAACGTGCCCAAGCCAACAGTGAATGGCCGAGACCAAAACGCCCCACATTTGGATAACCATATATTGTCATCAGGATTGTCCAATCGAGAAGATTCTGAGTGCCGTAATGACCTGGTCCTGCTGGGCTTCGGCCATTTCAGCATATAGTTAGTGGCAGGAAACGACGAGTTTGTGACACAGTAGTACTAAAAAAACGAAACCACAGCATCGATTACATGCCGCACATCGTCATCACCAAGGTGCTCCCCCATAGGGAGTGATAGCAACTGGCTGTCGAGAAAATTCGCCCGCAGGGGCTCTTCCGCCTGCCCAATATAAGCATAGGCGGCCAACTTCGGCAACGCGACCGGATAATGAACCCCTGTCTGGATGCCTTGCATATGCAAGTGCGCAGCCAGTGCATCCCGGTCTTCAGTCCTGACAACGAAAAGGTGGAAGGCATGCCGTCCTTTTTTGGGCAGACTCGGCAGGATCAGGCCCGGCAATTCACGGAGTTTCTCCAGATAAAGTGCCGCTACCCGCCCACGCGTCTCGATCCAGGAGTCCAGATGCTTGAGCTTGACAGTCAGGATCGCGGCCTGCAGGCCATCGAGACGACTATTGCGCCCCTCGAACAGATGCTCGTACTTCTTGGTCCGTCCGTGATTGGCGATCCGCCGGCACTGTAGCGCAAGCTCGGCATCGTTGGTCAAGATAGCGCCGCCATCGCCATAGGCCCCCAAATTCTTACCCGGATAGAAGCTAAAGGTGCCGCCAGCGCCGAAAGTGCCAACTCGACGCCCTTTGTACTCGGCGCCGTGTGCCTGCGCGCAATCTTCGATGATCGCAAGACCATACTCATCCGCCAGACGGCCCAGAGCATCCATATCGCAGGGATGGCCGTACAGATGCACGGCCATGATCGCGACGGTCTTGGCCGTGATTCGCTTCGCCACATCATCGACGTCCAGCGTGTAGGTGTGCGGGTCAACGTCGGCGAATACGACACGGTGTCCGGTACGCGATACCGCTTCGCTGCTGGCGATGAAAGAATTGGCTGGCACGATAATCTCGCTGCCTGAGGGTAAGGCTAGCGCTTCGATCAGGATCTCAATCGCATCAGTACCGTTGCCGACGCCAATGCAATGCTCTGCCTGCTGATAAGTGGCAAACGCCACTTCGAACTCTTGTACGTACTTGCCGCCTACGAAGGCAGAATCGGTGATGACGGACGAAATCGCATTGTCAATTTCATTCTTTATAGCACCATACTGCTTCTGAAGGTCAAGAAACTTTGTCATTCCATGCCTCTTATCTGCCGCGCAGGATTGCCTGCGTAAATACCCGGCTGCGTTATATCTCGGATGACGACGGAGCCTGCGCCGATTACGACATCATCGCATATCGTCACCGGCATGATTGTCGCATTGCTACCGATCGACACTCTGTCACCAATATGAGTATTGCGCCAACGCGAGCGGTCGCCGCGAGCGGGTCCACCGGTTCTGAAGGTATCGTTGATAAACATAACGCCATGAGCCACGACGCAATCATTGCCGATTTCCACAAGTTCGCAGATGAAACTGTGTGACTGGATGCGGCAACGCTCCCCAATCCGAACTTCTCTCTGTATTTCAACAAAGGGGCCAACAAAGGTATCGTCGCCAATGCTGCAGCCGTACAAGTTTACCGGTTCGACATAGGTAACGTTTCGACCGAATCGAACGTCCACTATCCCGGCCTGGAGCCGGCGCGGCGAATGCCCATCACGCTCAACCATATCAGCGCTGTCCCAGCTTGCACAGCATGGGACGGAAGCGGAGGCGAACTTCCTTTCCAGTCTCCACCGATTCATAGATCGCCGTAATCAACTCCAGACTCTTGCGCCCCTCCAGGCCGTCCACCAACTGCTGAGTATCATTGACGATGCAATCGACGACGTGCTCGTAGTATTCCTTATGGCCGAAGCCATACACGTTAGGGGGGTTGACCGAGTATTTCGACAGGACTTCCTCATCCTCCTCGCTGGGCTCAACGAAGTTCCAATGCTTGATCTCATTGACCGCGAACCCCCCTATTTCGACCGAACCCTTCTCACCCAACACTGACAGCGAACCTTCCAAGTCTTTAGGTCGTATCGCCGTAGTGGCCTCAACCAACCCGAGTGCTCCATTCGCGAAGCGCAGCGCGACAACGGCGGTATCTTCCGTTTCGATGTCGACCAGCGCAGTATGGCTGAGCGCGTACACGCTCTCGACCTCGCCCATCATCCATTCCAGCAAATCGATATGGTGGCTGGCCTGATTGGTGAGCACACCGCCATCCAACGCCCAAGTTCCGCGCCACGCATCCTGATCGTAATAGGCTTGCGGGCGGCACCAGCGCACGCGCACAGTACCCATCACCAGCTTCCCGAAGCGGCCCGCTTCCAGAGCCTCCCGCAGCTTGCGCACCGGCAGATTGAAGCGGTTCTGTTTCACTACGAAAAGCTTGATGCCGTTCAGATCGCAGGCACGAATCATAGCCTCGGCATCGGGAAGCGTAAGCGCCATTGGCTTCTCGACCACGATGTGCCTTCGGTAGGGCGCCAGGTCGATGACATGATTGGCATGGTTGCCGCTCTCGGTCAGCACGACGACGACGTCGACGTCTTCTCGGCTCATCATCTCGTGCATGTCACAGTAGTACGGAACCTTGTAACGGCCGCCAATCTCTGCGGCTTTCTGTTCGTTCACATCGCAAACGGCGGCGAGGCTGGCGCCTGACACCAACCCTTTGCCGAGCAGTTCCGAGTGTCGAACCGTGATGCGACCGCATCCGACCAAAGCAAAGCGAAGCATATGTTCCCCTAAGATTAAGATATAAGTTCTGCGGCCGTTCAACCGTCTGAACGGGAGCCAATCCGGGATTTTGCAAATCCAAGTGGCAAGCGCAGTTTGGTGCGAGAGACCCTTAACGCCACATCCTCATCTTGCCAGCTAAAGTGGACACCCCTCAGGGAAAACGCATGAAAGCTTTCACACCGCGAGAATGTCAGCGAGGTACGTCTCATCCAGCGCAGCTTTCTTTTGTTTTCGCCGGATTCCGCCCTTGAAACGCGCCTCCCCTTTCAGGTAATTCAGCGCAATATGACGGACCCTGGCAAGATTTTCTGCTGCCTCCCGCGGTGGATTTTGCAGGCATCTTCTCGAAGCGCTACATCCAAAGACCAGTGCAGCTTATTCTCGACGAACCAATGCTGGCGGGCCGCTTCTGCGAGCTTTTTGGCACTGAGTTCGGCCGAGCTGATGTAGTAGCGGATCATCGGCGCCTCAGGGGCTTCACCCCCCTCCTGGCGAAAGCTCATCACGACACCGACCGTTATCAACCCCGGCCACTCGTAGCTAACCTCCTGAAACTCTGAAGGAAGGTCACTGACAATGTGGTAACGAGTCTCCTGGCGTCCTCGGTTCTTCTCATCCGTGACATAGGCATCACCTTCGAAGTTGACCACCTTCGCCATGGGGAACGCCGCCTCAAAGGCATCTGCCAAGGCTGGCTGGTTTTCCTTCACCGACAGCAGGTAGTCTGCACCCTGCTGCAGGATCTGCGTCGCGATCTTTTTCTGGCAGCCCATGGCATCAATGGTCACCATCACCCTTGAAGGTTCAGGAGCTTGAGTAGCTCAGGAATCGCCGTGATCTCATTGGACTTCTCGGCTGTCTTGACCTGCCCCAACACAACACCATTGGCGGCACTGAAGGCACTCACCATGTGAATGACACCTTTGCCCTTGCCACGGCAGTGCGAGCCGCGCAGTATCTTGCCATCAATGGCCACCACCGCACCTTCAGTGACGTCATGGCAGGCCTTCATCCATTCGGCAAACGCGCTTTGGCAAACGCGCTTTGGAGCTGATCGGCATTCACCAGCGCCATGACCCTGGCCAAGGTATCGTCGCTGGGAATGCCAGCGCTGAAATCGCCGTACTAGCGGAGAAAATCCAGCTTCGCGTGCCCAAAATCTTCGATCTCGTCCCAACCCTAAGCACCACAGATCACCGCGCCAGCGGTCAGAAACAGGGTATCAGACAGCTGGTGCTGCACTTTCTAAGCCTGGCGAAAGTCGGGGACAATCGATAAATGTTGCATGAGAGACGGTGTCAGTATGAGTCATCTATGAGCTAAAGCCGTTAGATAATCGCATTAGCTCCTACTGGTAAAGCGCCACGAAGCCCGTCGTAGAGCGTTTTTTCATGCGTTTTCCCTGGCCCAGGCGACACTGGCGCCTGGCAGTACGGTGTACTCCGACGGCCTGGCCTGCTTCGCTGCCGTCACCACGGCAGGCTGTACGCATCAGCCCACCGTCATCGCGGGGCGAAAACCCAAGGACGTGCCCGAGTTCCACTGGATCAACACCGTACTCGGCAACCTCAAGACCTGCATGTCGGGGGTGTTACCATGCCTTCGGCTTTCGCAAGTATGCAACGCGTTACCTCGCGGCGTTCAGCTACTGCTTCAACCGCAGCTTTGACCTCGGGGCGCTGCCGACACGGCTGCTCATCGCGGTCGTGCGCTGCAAGCCGCAACCCCAACGGGTGATTCGGATGGCTGAGCTTCATTGCAAATCATGTTACTCAAAGTAACTCTTCACTAAGACTGTCCCGGACCGCACCCGCAAACTGCGCAAGGAAAGCCACCATAGCAGCCAGCATACCACCGAGAACAATGGCCAATGCCATAATCAGGCTGCGGCTAGTGCCAATGGGGTCGAGGCCTTGTACCGATACCTGGACAACTCCCCCTTCCTGAAGCTGTGCTAACTGGCCTTCGATCTCGGAGACTCTGGTGGTGTAATTGGCAATCAGATCTCCCGCGAAGGCACTATTACTCTCCTGGGCTGCGTCAAGGGCACGCTCGGCACTCACAAGTCGCCGCTCCAGGCTCGCCCGCCGTCGCTCCAGCAACTCCTGCTGTCCTTCTTCAATGCGTGTCAGCAAGACTTGGTGCATCTGGGCAACTAGCTCGCTATCGGCTTCCGCGGCTTCAGAGCTCAGTCGGATTAGCTGGGTATCGCTGGGATTCGATACTGAAAGTTCGAACGGCAGACGTTCCAGCCCCGCTGAATTTTGAAGCTCACGGGTCACCGGCCCCAGGTAGAGGTTGTTGACCTTGGCCACCACGGCGCCCGGCGCTTCCAGGCTTGCCACCGCACTGTCACCGTTTGGCGCCTGCTCCGCAACCTGATAGATCGAGACGTATTCGTAGGTTCGTGTCATGGTCAGCACATAGGCCAAGGCACCTAGCACGACGACCAGGAACACAATGGCCATCATCTTCCAGCGTTTGATGAGTATCTTGGCGAGATCGACCAGGGAGATTTCATCGTCTTGGGGGTAGCGCTGCGGTTCTTGAGAAGGTATCTGGTTCATGCGGTGTCGCCGATAGGTGAGATCGAGAGGATGAGAGAGTAAGGCTTCCCACTTGCCTTCAAAGCCGGATATGGACGTTACCGGCGCCATCGCGCTGGTAACGTTCGTGGGCAATGGCGGTGGCGTCTTCGCTGATGCGGCAGTGGGTAGCCGCCCAGTCATTGCCGGCATTACCTTGCGGCCTGCGCCCGATAGGAGCTTTGAAGGTGACGGGGTTCGGGATGTGCGCCCAGGCACGGGTGTCGACCCGCCCCTTGAGCTCGACCAGGTGCAGGGCGATGGGTTGCGCTTGGCCATCGAGCTCAAGCAATACGCCGTCCGCCACCTTTTGCTGTTTCAGGTAACGCAGCCGGTTGTCTTCACTCAGGTTGAATCGCAACAAGCAGTGCCCTTGCGGTGCCTCGAAGGTGGCGGTGCCGGCTCCTTGCAGCCGAGTTTCGATGACGTCGACCCGCTCCCCTTGCTGGTAATGATCGGGCTCGATACAGGCCAGCCGTTTGTCCAGTGAGCTCATCGCGTTCCTTGCGGCCAGCCGCTACTGCACCTGCGTGGCGGAGACGGTGTTGTCCTGAAGCGTCAGCACTTCTTCCAGCAGGGATTCCAGCGGCTCGTTGAACGTCGGTACGGCGATGTCGCCCTCCGACTGCTCGAACCGTGCGACCTGGGTGATCTGCCGCTCGCGGCGGAACTGGAAGGCTGCCACTTTGTCGGGCGCGATCAGCTCCTGGTCGACATAGCTCTTGCCGCTGTTGTTCTCGCCCACGAACAGGGTCAGAGGGCGCAGGTCGAAATCCGCCTGCTCGAAGCGGGCGAAGTGTTCGACGTGCAGCGTCCAACGCTGGTGCATGGTCATGGGTGGCGGTCCCTGGTCATTGAAGAGGCCAACCGTGGCTGGTTAAGCGCAGGCTAAAGCAGCGGCTGGCGAAAAAACATAGGGCTTGGGTAGTGTGGGGGCCTGCGGCTTCCTTCGCCGAGGTATCGAGCTGCCGGCAGAGGCTGCTGCCACCATTCCTGAGCCTATGCCAGGGGACTGCTGGTGCATTCGCTCGTTCCGAGTGGTCGTTGCCATTCGGGCACGCTACCGCCCGGGGATTTTGCCGGGCGCATTCCCATGCCCTGTATCAAGCCTGGATACCGTGGGGAGCGAGCGGCGAGGACAAGGGAAGCGCAGCGCCATGGTAGGCGAGCAAAAACATGCCGGGGAGGCGGTTGCTCCGCCCCCTTCATCGTCCCTTGCCAAGCCTCGGCTCGGCGGCCCCTGCGGTATCGTTCTTTGGAGTCGATGCATTCTACGCCAACACGCGGCCGTGCTCCATGGCTGAGCGCGGGGGTCGCTGTAGGCCATGCGTGATGGGCTAAGTCTGCTTGGGGTTGGGAGCATACAGCACCCGGTGTGCGGGTCAACAGGAAAACAGGCGGGGAAACAGAGGGATACTCGGGGGAATGGGGGCGGTGATGGGAGCATACGGGGGTTACCGCCGGGGCGCCTATCGGCGCCGATCGCCCGGCGGAGCCTGGCTCCTACAGGGCTGGGTGATGGGCGCATGTGTTGGCGGGGGCATGGCAGCTCGACTCGGGGAAATCGCCTGCACTTTCTCGACGGTGGAAGCATGTTCGAAGATGAAGGCGCCGAGGTCGCATCCTTGGGGTCTGACCCCGTGCCCGATGTGCCTCGGCGAAATAGGCCCCCCGCGGTGACCTCGACATCCCGGGGGTCAGACCCCGGAGGCGGGTTCAGGCGCCGAGGCCCGCCCCTAGGGGGCTTCCAGCGGCGTCGGTCACCGGCTACCCGGCTGTCTTCAACTGCCTGGCAGGCTGGCCCGCAGGTCCGCTTCCCACCGTTCATCCCGCTGCGCGCAGGCGCTGCGAAAGATTGTCGTTCATATGGCGCGCATGATGCGCACGCTGAGCCGGGCAGAGAGCTGTGCGGGATGCTCCACTGGCGCATCGAGCTCAACGACGATATCGCCGCCACGGGCGCTGTCGTCCCGCCGTGAGCCGAATAGCCTTACGGTGGCGCCAGGGCCAAGCTCGTCGGTGACGATATGCTGGATGGTCTGTCGTTGGGTATCTGTCAGGCGCATGGATCCTTCAGTTCGCGGCAAGGCGCTCGGCGCTTGGTCTTCGGCCCTGGAAGGGCGATCACTCATTCAGCAGGGCTTCCAGGCTATCGGCACTCAGGATACGCTCGGCCCAGGCTTCCAGCTGGTCGGTGGTGGCGCCCTCGAGCCTTTCCCGCGCCCAGTCGGGCAGCTCGCCGAACTTCAGTGTGATCTGCCTGGTGAGCAGTAGCAGCTCACCCTCCTGGCGGCCCTTCTCGATGCCGAAGCGTTCGGCACTGGTGACATAGGGCATGTGCTGAGCCTCCGAACCGAAGCCAGGTAACTCTTTCAGTGGGTCGAGCGCAGCTCGTGCACCTCGTCCTCGCTCAGGCCGGTCGCATTGGCAATGGTGACATTATCAAGGTTGGTGGTCTCGATTAGATTGCAAGCGGTCTCTCGCTTGGCTTCGAGCTTCGCCTCCTGGATGCGGGCCTCAGCCTCTTTCAGCGCTTCCTCGCGACCTTCCTGGCGACCTTCCTGTTTCCAGCGCTGCGGCCATTGGCCGGTACGTTCTTGCAGCATGGTGTATACCTTCAGTGGGTCGAGCGCAGCTCGCGCACCTCGTCCTCGCTCAGGCCGGTCGCATTGGCAATGGTGACATTATCAAGGTTGGTGGTCTCGATTAGATTGCAAGCGGTCTCTCGCTTGGCTTCGAGCTTCGCCTCCTGGATGCGGGCCTCAGCCTCTTTCAGCGCTTCCTGGCGGCCTTCCTCGCGGCCTTCCTGGCGACCTTCCTGTTTCCAGCGCTGCGGCCATTGGCCGGTACGTTCTTGCAGCATGGTGTATACCTCCCGCAGGTCTTCCAATCGTTTCGGCTCGCTTGCTCATGCCCGTGCCCGATCGGCCCTACTGCGAATCGTGTCTTCCGCCAGGAAATCGCCGCCCAGCGTCACCTCGAGCGAACGCCCTGCCCCTTCGGCCCATTCCAGCAGCTTGGCCTTGAGCGCGGCCTGGGCGTGGGGGTCGCCGTGTACCAGGCGCACTTCCCGCGGCGGGTGGCGCATGCGGCGTACGAAGTTGAGCAGGTCAAGCTGGTCGGCATGGGCCGAGTAGCCGTTCACGGTTTCGATGCGGGCGCGAATGTCGATACGCTGGCCATCCAGCATCACCCAGCCGCCGCTGGGGCCATGGCGCTGGATGTCGCGGCCCGGGGTGCCGGCGGCCTGGTAGCCGGTGAAGAGCGCGCAGTGGCGTGGATCGCTCAGCATGCGCTTGAGGTAGTTCACCACCCTGCCCCCGCTGACCATGCCGCTGGCGGCGATCACCACCGCGGGCCGGCCGCTCTCGGCCAGGTAGGCCACGGTGCGCTCGTGGGCTTCGTGGCCGTCCACGGTGTAGAGGTTCTCGAAGCTGAGCGGGTGGCGGCCACGGCGCAGCGTCTGGTGCGCCTCGGCGTCCCACCAGGGCTTGAGCTCGCGGTACACCGCGGTGAAGCGGGCGGCCAGGGGCGAGTCGACGACGATCTCGAGCTCGCGCCAGCGCTCGTCACGGCCGTGGTGTATCAGCCCTTCCAGCTCGTAGAGCAGCTCCTGGGTGCGGCCCACGCTGAAGGCGGGGATCACCACGGTGCCGCCGTTCTCCAGGGCTCTATCGATGGCGGCCTTGAGCCGCTCGCGGCGGTGGCGCCGGTCTTCGTGCTGGCGGTCGCCGTAGGTGCTCTCCAGCACCAGCACGTCGGCGCAGTACGGCGGCCTGGGCGCGGGCAGCAGCGGCGCGTAGGGCGCACCCAGGTCGCCGGAGAACACGGTGCGCCGGCGTTGCCCGCTGGCCTTGTCCTGGGTATCCACTTCCACGTAGGCGGAGCCGAGGATGTGCCCGGCGCGCTGCAGCTTGACGCGAAGGCGGTGGCGTTCGTCGTCGAGCACGGTGTGCCAGGCCTGGTAGTCCAGCGCCACCAGCCGCCCCTGCACTTCGGCCAGGAAGCGTTCGATCAGGGCGCGGTCGCGGGTAAAGCCGATTTTCAGGGCGTCTTCGATGACCAGCGGCAGCAGGCGTGCCGAGGGCACCGAGCAGAGGATCGGCCCCTGGTAGCCCGCCGCCAGCAGGTAGGGTAGCCGGCCGATGTGGTCGATGTGCACGTGGGTGACCACCAGCGCCAGCACGTCTTCCACCGGGAAGCGCACCTGGTGCTGCTCGAGGCTGTCGAGGTGCTCGGCGTCCTGCCCCTGGAAGATGCCGCAGTCGACGAGCAGGGCCCGGCCCGGGGCGATCTGCAGGCGGTGGCAGCTGCCGGTGACGCCCGCCCCGCCGCCGTGGTGGCGTATGTTCACGTTGCCTTCTTCTTCGTCATTGTATGGTCGCGGATGATTACCTCCTGACGAGGCACATCCACAAGACTAGACGTTATTGAACCGCTTCACGCCCTCTTCCACGTGCACCTTGGGCCGGTAGCCGGTGGCCTTGAGCAGCGCTTCGGTGTCGGCCCAGGTGCGCGGCACGTCGCCGGGCTGCATGGGCAGGTAGTCGCAGATGGCCTCGCGGCCGGTGGCGGCCTCCAGCGCACGCATGAAGCTCATCAGCGAGAGCGGCGCGCCGTAGCCGAGGTTGTACAGCGCATAGGGCGCGGTGCTTTGATCTGGCCGGGCGCCTGCGGCGCCGATCGCCCGGCGGAGCCTGGCTCCTACAGGGCGGGGGAGTCGGCGCATGCGTTGGCGGGTGAAATGGCAGCCTTGACTCGGGGACATCGCCTGCACTTTCTCGACGATGGCAGCATGTTCACCGAAACAGGCGCCGAGGCCCGCCCCTATGGGGTCAGACCCCGGCCGAGTTGTGGCGCGTCACAAGGCACTGAACGAGCGGTTTCGACGCCGCCGGGGTCTGACCCCCTAGGGGCTCCCAGCGGGGTCGGTCACCCGCTATCCGGCTTTCTTCAGCAGCTTGGCGCGGCTGGCTTCCTCGTCGCAGCTCGCCTCCCCTTCGTTGATGTGCTCGATCAGCTCCATGCCGGATTCCGCGGCCATGCGGTCGCGGAAGGCGATCATTTCGCGCGCATCGGCGAGAACGGCGGCACCCCTGGATAGAAGGCCTTGCGCGCCAGGTGCAGCATCGCCGAGGAGTCCTTGCCGATGGAGTACACCATCACCGGATTGCGGAACTCCGCCGCCACCTCGCGGATGATATAGCTCGACTCGGCCTCGAGCTGCTTGAGGTGGGTGGCGCGTTCGGGGGTTATTTCGGACATCGAGATCCCAGATGAATTCAGGGCTCAAGGATTGTAGAGGGAGAGCTTTAAGCTGTAGAGATAAGAGATAAGAGTTAAGAAAAGACAATAATCAAAGGACGGCGAAATCAATCAACGGGCTGACAATGGTGTAGAAAGGAAGGTCAAGGCGTAGGTTCGAGACTCATGGCGATGCTCCACTTCGATTGAGAGATTTAAGCACCTCGCCAACCTGAACCTCCAACATAGGCAAATCTCTCTCAACGGTCTTCCAAACCACATCTAGATCGACCTTGAAATACCCATGCGCCAACGCATTTCGTGTGCCGTAAGCTGCTTTCAGGGGAAATTCCGGATGCTTCGCAGCAAAGTCAGGAAAGTGGTGCTGGATATTACCCGCTGCCTCACCGATGATCTCCAGATTGCGGATCACCGCATCCTGCTTTTCTTCATTCATGAGGAATGCAGCATGGTCAACGTCTATGAGATAGCGCTGAATTCGACCTATGGCCTGCTGAATATGCTCAAGGTAGTCTCTTAAAGCCAACTCATCCCGACGACTCATACTGCCTGAGCCTCATTCAGCACTTCCATTTTCCACCTGTCAGGTAATGCACCAGGGGTCAGCACATCAACCTCCACCCCAAGGAGTTCTGTAAGCTCTTCACGGATAGCACCCACATCAAAGAGTGATGTCTCCTTGGTGGTGTCGATGAGGATGTCCAAATCGCTTCCATCCGTGTCCTGGCCGTGGAGGACAGAGCCGAAGATGCGGGGGTTTTTGGCATGGTGCCGCTCCACGATCTGCCGGATGGCTTCACGATGCTGCTGATATGCAATAGATGGCTTCATGCAGAGCCCCCCATTGGCACTTGAATAGCCAAACTTTAGGCCATGAAGCATTAGCCGTCAATCAGCCAACGCCTGCTTTTCCATATCTTGATTGATGAAAAAGGAATCAGGACAACGTCACCGGACTGGTACATCGTTCCAAACCTCGTCCTCGTCATTGCCCCATAGCTTTTCCATGCTCGATTCCTGTGCCTGAGAAAAGCTTTTCAATTCACTTTTTTCAAGTTTTTGCATCAGAAAATAAGTAAAGTCCAGCACCTCTTCCTGGAGTGACTCGTGAAGCCGGTTGATATTACTGACAATCTTTTCAGACGTGTTCATGATCTAGTCGCCTCGCTAGATAGCCAATAGGAATTCTTACATCTCAAGACTTCCAGCCTTATACTCTTGACCAGCCAAGGTGAAACATCAACACCATCATGAAAGTCCTGTATTGACGAGAGTCTGCCCTGTCGTACCTGCTGGGTTTCGCAGTCTTATGTAGGGCAGCACGCCTGCGGCCTTGTCTGAAAAGATTTCATAGATCTTTTCTCTCAATGCCTTCATGGCTCGCTTGTTCTCGAGGCTTGTCATTGTGCCTTTATCAACAACGATCCACACCCAGACTGCCTCTTCTCCTGAGGCATCGATGCCTGTCTCTACCTCGACGTCGCGGACGAAACCAGGTAATGGCAGGGACTCGATGGAGGTCTTCATCAAGTCCTTGTCAATAAGATTTTGAGCATACATAACGTCACCCTCGATTCGAGCCTTATTGCCAACATTCAGGCGGGCGCCTGGCGGCGCCTATCGCGTCTGAAGATCGCTCCCACAGGAGGCATGGGGCTTTGTCGGGGTCAAGGGGGTCCTTGGCGCTCGATCCTCGGTCCTGGAAGGGCGATCACTCTTTCAGCAGGGCTTCCAGGCTATCGGCACTCAGGATACGCTCGGCCCAGGCTTCCAGCTGGTCGGTGGTGGCACTCTCGAGCCTTTCTCGCCCAGGCGGGCAGCTCGCCGAACTTCAGCATGATCTGTCTGGTGAGCAGCAGGGCCCGGAGCGATCTGCAGGCGGTGACGCCCGCCCCGCCGCCGTGGTGGCGTATGTTCACGTTGCCTTCTTATTCGTAGTTAATAGCGGCTTCGATATCTTCCCGTTCGAGGTCGGGCATTTCCTCCAGGACTTGCTCGGTCGTCAAACCCTGTGCCAGCAGATCAAGCACATCTACTACCCGAATTCGCATCCCGCGAATGCAGGGCCGACCGCCGCACTGGTCGGGGTTAATCGTAATTCTTGATTGAAGGTTGCGCATGATCACCTCCTGACGGGGCACATCCACAAGACTAGACGTTATTGAACCCGCGATACCACTCCACGAGATGAAGACGTCGAGGTTACATCCTTGGGGCCTGACCCTGACGAAATCCCCACGTTTTTCTCGACGTTGATAGCTTGTTCGCCGAAGAAGGCGCCGAGGCCGCCCCTAAGGGATCAGACCCCAGCCAAGTCGCGAAGCCCGTCATAGTGCGTCTTGCGAGCGGATTCGACGCCGCCGGGGTCTGACTCTGCGGCCTCCCCACGAATTTCTCGATGATGGCGGCATGTTCGCCGAGTAAAGGCGCCGAGGCCCGCCCCTATGGGGTCAGACCCCAGCCGAGTTGCCAGGCTTGTCATGGTGCACGTGGCGAGCGGATTCGACACCGCCGGGGTCTGACCCCATAGGGCCTCCCAGCGCTGGCAGCCCACCGCCAAAACGCCCTCAACATGCTGATTTTTCAGTAAGACTCCTGGGGAGGCCTCAGGGTCTAACCCCATAGGGACCGGCAGCGCTGGCAACCTGCCACCCACCCATGCCCAACGCATTGATAATGCAGATATATTTCTGGGGAGGCCTCAGGGTCTGACCCCGTGCCCGATGCGCCTCGGCGATATAGGCTCCCCGCGGTGACCTCGACATCCCGGGGGGCAGGCCCCGGAGGCGGCGCCAGCGTCGGTAACCCGCCCCGCTAGCCGTCTGTCTTCAACTGCCTGGCAGGCTGGCACGCAGCGCCCTCTCCCACCGCTCATCCCGCTGGCCGCAGGCGATGAACCAGGGGTTGAGCACGCTGTCCTGCCGGTTGCAGCGCAGCGGCTCGAGGGTGTTGGCGTCGAGCACCTCGCCGCCGGCGGCGGTGACCACGGCCTGGGCGGCGGCGGTGTCCCATTCGCTGGTGGGCGCGAGGCGCGGGTAGAGGTCGGCGGCCCCCTCGGCGACCAGGCAGAGCTTGATCGAGCTGCCCATGGAGACCCGCTCGTGATGCGGCAGCGCAGCGCAGAAGGCCTCGAAGGTCTCGGCGCCGTGGCGGCGGCTGCCGACCACCTTCCAGGGCTCGACGTCGGGGTCGGGCAGCTCGCGCACCCGCACCTGGGAGTAGATCCCCCTCTTCACCTTGAAGGCCTCCCCACCCACCAGGCCGACCCAGGTGGTGTGCAGCACGGGGGCATGCACGATGCCGAACACCGGCACGCCCTGCTCGACCAGGGCCACATTGAGGGTGAACTCGCCGTTCTTGTTGATGAACTCCTTGGTGCCGTCCAGCGGGTCGATCAGCCAGTAGCGCTCCCAGCCCTGGCGCGTCTCGAAGGGGATCTCGCCGGATTCCTCGGAGAGCACCGGCACGCCCGGCGCCCACCTTTCCAGCAGTGCCACCAGCGCATGGTGGGAGACCATGTCCGCCTCGGTCAGCGGGCTCGCGTCGTCCTTGGTTTCCACCGCGAAGTCCTGCGCGTAGATCGCCAGGACCTCGCGCCCCGCGGTGTGCACGCCCTCGATCAGGCGGGCGCGCAGCTCATTGGTTACGAAATGGGTCAAAACAACTCCTTAAATCAGACGGAAGAGAGAAGAAGGAAGAGGGAAGAGAGTGACGCCCTCTTCTTACCTCTTCATTCTTCAGCCGCGAAGCGGCGTCTTGCCTCTCAAAACCCCCACACCAACGGTATCAGCCCCACCGCGGTGGCGCCGACGATCAGGCTCAGCGGGGCCAGATTCACTCCAGCTCGATCCCATCCGGATAGGCGCGGTTGCTGAGGTAGTCCAACCGTAGTTCTACGTGGTGGCGGATGTCATGGAGGGTGAATTCCTCCTCGGAATAGGCACTACACTGCCCCAGCACCACGCCACCGGCCTTGGCTTTCTCGACCAGCTCCGCGAATCGCTGCGAGACGTCCCCGGCAATGGCGATGGCTGCCTCCTCGGCTTCCGGCGAGTCGATCGTATACACGATGCTGATATCCAGATCGTAGGGATCGTCGGAGGCCAACTCTCTGGCTGGTGAAAAGGACAGCCAGTACCCGACGACGGTGGCCGCCTCGGTCTTCCCGTGCCTTTCCAGGCGCTGAACGACATGCCTCAACCTTTCCACCAAGCTGTCGGGCAAGGCCTGACGGCGGTAACGAGCAGCCAGCCAGCTTTGCAGGATACGCTGGCCGGCCGGCGTCAGCGTGAGGCCGGGGACAGGATGGCATGACGCCAAGGCCGCCTTATCGACTTGACACTTGCGAGTGGCCAGCAGCTCCAGGCAAAGCGGTTCCGCCTCCCCTTCCCAGTCGAGATGCAACTTGCGAGCGTTCTTGGCGTGTCGACAGTTTCCATCAGGAGACGAGACCGGTTGCGCCACAATCAACTCGACAGAGGGCTCTATTCCCAGGTTGTCGTTGGCCAAGTCGCAGTCGTGGGTGACCACTACTCCCCAGCACGCGTCCGCGGCTGCGAGGCCCAAGGCCACCATATCCTCACCGTCAATCAGGCTGCCCTGGGCCCAGGGCATCGTGCGCGTCCAGTCACTCTCCCCCACGGCCTATCCTCGCCGATCCAGCGGCACCGCCACGTCATCGAGCGCCTCACGACTGCCGCGGGCAGCCTCCGTCAATCCCTTATGTCGCTGACGGCCAGCCTGCTCACGCTGGGCGAGCGTCTTGAGCTCATCCAGCGCCTGCTCCAGCGGGGCCCCGCTCTGCAATCGTTCCAGCAGGGTGCCACCACAACGCAGAGGGCGGCGAATCAACTTGCTGATGCGCGGCAACTCGCACGCCGCCACTACGGCAGCACGCTGTTCTAACCGAAGGAGCCTCTCATGTACCTCGGGGCGAGGCTCCTGCCCGTTCAACCAGGCATAGACCGTCGGTCGCGACGTATCGAGCAGCCGTGACAGATCGGTGACCGTCAGCCCCAATGCCTGACGGACCTGCTCCAGCAACTCTGCCGGTGAGCGAAGGTCAGTGTTCCGATCCGGAGCCGATCCAGCGATTTCGATGAACTCGTCCTGGAGCCATTGGTGTCGTGACAGGGCGGCTTCCGGGGTCATGGCACCACCGGAGCCCAGTTCGCCTCCCAGCGTGAAGGGAACCAGGAAGCAGGTTGCGGCCACTGCCACAGTTTGCCGGGCACCAGCGCTCCACCCCCAGGGCGGCTGCGGCGCACCGCTGCTGCCGCTATGTTCGAAGCTTACAGTTGCCATAGCTGCGTCCTCGCCTGCTCAGTGGTCGCCCGCTCGAAGGCCTCGATGATGACATCATGCGAGATATCCAGTTGTCTCTCCACGGACTGGCTATCGAAGGTCTCCCGGCGTTCGACGAAATAGTCACTATCCAGCACAGCGGTTTCCTGGCCTTGCGACGCCGGAATCCGCGCGTCCAGATTCAGCGACATCGGCTGCAGGTCCGGGGGGAGGACCACGCCCTGCGGGGAGATCAGGGTACGCACCACCAGGGTACCTCCCCCTATGGCACTCACCGTTTCCGTCACGGTATGCCTGGGCTGGCCGGCGACCCCGCGGCAGAGCCCGATCAGCCCCGGACTGAGCAGCCGTTCCAGGGGGTAGGCCTCGGAAGGAATGACTGCATCCAGATAGCGCAAGCCGATGCGATCGACATAGGCCAACTCCACTTCCCCATGCAGCGCGCCAAGCCCCTTCAGTACAGTGTCCTTGAAATCAGTGAAGCGGGAGTAGCGAGCCGTCTGAAAGATCAGCGCATCCTTGAGCAGGATGAACCCCTCCTGACGCTCCTGATCGGTGAACACCCAGCGTTTGACCTCTTGCCGCTGCACATCGACCTGAGGCCCGGGCGTCACCTGCATGTGCAGCTGATGATCCTCGCGGAAGTCCGGATAGCCCTGACGGCGTAGCGCATCCTGCAGAGGCCCCACAAAGCTGGCCATCTGCTCGATCCGGTTGAACTTGATCTGAGCGAGGGCATAGAAAACGGGAGCCTGCGACACGGGCGTGGTCATGGCATTGAGCATCCTACTGACACGTGAACATGGAACATCGACAGACCTTTACACCCTACTTTACACCATATACCGCTATGCGTTCCCTCAGAGGCATGATTCTGGTTCATCGCGCATCAACGTGAGCTGCTGTGCAGGAGGCCGCGAAGCGGCGTCTTGCCTCTCAAAACCCCCACACCAGCGGTATCAGCCCCACCGCGGTGGCGCCGACGATCAGGCTCAGCGGGGTGCCCAGCCTCAGGTAGTCGGTGAAGCGATAGCCGCCGGGGCCGAGCACCATCAGGTTGGTCTGGTAGCCGAGGGGCGTCATGAAGCTGGCCGAGGCGGCGAACATGATGGCGATGACGAAGGGCATGAAGTTGACGCCCAACTGCTCGGCCACGGCGACGGCGATGGGAAACATCAGCACCGCCGCGGCGTTGTTGGTGATCAGCTCGGTGAAGACCACCGTCATCAGGTAGACCAGCGCCAGGGCCGCCCAGGGGGCCAGGTCGTCGCTCAGCAGCAGCCACTGGGCGATCTGCGCCGCGGCGCCGGTCTTGGTCATGGCGGCCCCCAGGGCGAAGGAGGCCGCGATGACGATCAGCACCGAGAGGTCCACATAGCGCCGCGCCTTGCTGGCCGGCACGCAACGCGTCACCAGCATGCCGCCGCCGGCCAGCAGCGCCGCTTCCAGGATGCTCAGCAACCCCAGGGCGCTGACGGTGACCATGGCGCCCAGGATGCCCAGCGCCACGGGGGCCTTGCGGAAGTCCGGCGGCGTGGAGTCGTGCAAGCCGCTGACCAGCAGGAAGTCCTTGCGGTAGCGGTACTGGTCGACGAAGTCCTGGGCGGTCTCGAGCAGCAGGGTGTCGCCCACCTGAAAGCGAATGTCACCCAGCTTGCCGGTCAGTCGCCCGCCATGCCGGGAGATCGACAGGATCACGGCCTGGTAGCGGGAACGAAAGCGCGATTCGCTTACCGTCTGGTTCAGGCCGCCGAAGTCGGGGCCGATCACCGCCTCGACCAGGCAGCGGTGGTGGTGGGCGATATCGAGCTTGTGGACGTCGCCGCTGGCGGGCTTCAAGCCATGGATGCGGCGCAGCTCCCGGGCACATTCGGGGTCGCCGATGAACACCAGGATGTCGCCGGCCTGCAGTTCGGTTTCCGGCGGCACCTCGGTCAGCAGCCGGCCGTGGCGCTCGATGTCGGCCAGGTAGCCGTGGCTGAGATGGCGCAGGCCGGCATCGGCGATGGTCTTGCCGACCAGGGGGCCCTTGTCATCGACGATCACGTCAACGGCGTACTCGCGGGCCTGCTCGAGCTGCTCCAGCACGCCCTGGCGGTTGGGCAGAAGCCGGTCGGCGAACAGGTAGAGGAAGCCGCCACCCACCACCACCAGCGGCACGCCGACCCACGCCAGCGAGAACATGCTGAGCCCGATGCCCATCTCGGTCTGCAGCAGGCCGTTCACCACCAGGTTGGTGCTGGTGCCGATGAGCGTGCAGGTGCCGCCGAGAATGGCCGCATAGCTCAGCGGCAGCAGCAGCTTGGAGGGGGGCAGCCGGAGGCGCCCGGCCCACTCCTGCACGGCGGGGATGAACATCGCCACCACCGTGGTGTTGTTCATGAAGGCGCTGAGGCCGGAAGCCGGCAGCAGTACCCGCAGCTGGGCCTGACGCAGGCGATGCGGCTGACCGAGGAGGCAATGGGCCAGCCACTGGATGGCGCCGGTTTCCTTGAGCCCTGCCGCCACCACATAGAGCGTGGCGATGGTCATCACGCCGGGGTTGGAGAAGCCTACCAGGGCCTCGCCGGGGGTGAGGATGCCGCCGATCACCAGGAAGGCCATAGCGGCCATCAGGATCACATCGGGGGCAATGCGCGTGAACGCCAGGGTGCCCAGTACGGCCAGCACGGTGCCCTGGGTCAGCAGGGCAGCTATCGAGAGCGCGTCGGTCAAGTGACTCGTGTCCATCCGTGGCCATGCGGGCACGCTACCGCCCGGGGATCATGCCGGGCGCCTTCCCATGCCCTGGACCAGGTGTGGATACCGAAGGTGGGCGAGCGGCGAGAAAGAACAAGGGGAGCCATGAAGCGCCCTGGAAGGCGGCATGAACGACGTCATGCCGGGGTAGCGGTTCTCCGCCCCCTTCATCGTCCCTTGCCAAGCCTCGGCTCGGCAGCCCCTGCGGTATCGTTTTAATGATCGCGCCATTCTACGTCACCGCACGGCCATGCTCCATGGCTGAGCGCCGAGAGAGCCATCGGCACCCGGGGTACGACCCCAAAGCCCCCTGAGGGGTCAGACCCCTAATTCTGCTTTGGGGTCTGACCCCTCAATCAACTTAGGACGCCTAATGTTCCCACTTCACGACCAGGCGCCCCAGCCACTCGTAGAGGGCGCGCTCCGTCTTGGCCAAGTGCTCGGCGCCCGGGAGCCAGTAGCGCCAGCCGCTGCTCTGCCGGCCCGTCAGGTAATGAGTCGGCGCCGGCAGCGGACGCAGCCCTGCCGCCTCGAAGTGCCGCTTGGCCCGGGGCATGTGCGATGCCGAGGTCACCAGCACGATACTGGCGCCCTCGCCCAGGCGGTCGCGAACGGCCCGGGCCTCTTCGCCGGTATCCCGGGCGGAGTCGAGCACGACGAGGCTCGCTTCCGGCACACCGAGCGCCTGCGCGGCCCGGGCGTAGCCCACCGCCATGCCCGGCAACCACGCCTGGCTGCTGCCGCCGCTGACGATCAGCAGGGCCTCGGGCCGGGCGTGCCACAGCCGCAGGCCTTCCATCAGGCGCGGCAGCGAGGTCTCGGAAAGCTGCGCGGTGACGGGCCACTCCGGTTCCGGCTGCCAGCCGCCACCCAGCACCACGATGGACTCGACCGGCGCATCGGGCGGCACCAGCATGGCCGGATAGCGCCGCTCCAGGGGCCCGAGCAGGCGATCGGCCACCGGTGCCCAACTCGCCAGCATCAGCAGGCTCACCGCCGCGATGCACAGGGCATTCCCCAGGCGGCGCAGGCCGAATTGCCGCAACGAGATACCGACCACCACGGCCACCACCATCATGGGCAGCGGCATCAGCAATTCCGCAGCCAGGCCCTTCAGGGCGTCGTACATGGCATTCTCCTGCTGGGCACCTGCCCCTTTGGGGTCTGACCCTTAAATCCCCTTTGGGGTCTGACCCCAAATTTCGCTTAGGGGTCTGACCCTGAGGCGTTACCAGGCTCCCCCCGCAACGCCTTGTACATGATGTAGGTGTCCACGAGCCCGAACCTGGCATGGTCGTAGCCCTTGGGCACCCTGCCGATCGTGTCAAAGCCCAGCGATTGCCACAGCCTGATGGCGCCTTCGTTCGTCGACACCACGGCGTTGAATTGCATCGCCAGGTAGCCGGCCTCGATGGCCAGCTCCTGGGAGTGCAGGCAGAGCGCCCTGGCGATGCCCCTGCCGCGCGCCTGGGGGGCGACCATGTAGCCGCAGTTGCAGATATGGGCACCCGGGCCTGCGGCGTTGGGCTTCAGGTAGTACGAGCCCAGCACCTCGCCGTTCTCCTTGGCGCAGTAGGTGAACTGCGGGAGCTCGCACCATAGGATGTAGGCGTCTGCGTAACCGAGGCCGGGGTCGAAGGCGTAGGTCTCCCGGGCCGCCACCACCGACTTGAAGGTAGGCCAGAAGCGCCGGAAATCGGCCTCCGTCATCTTCGCTATCTGCATGGGGGTATCTCTCTACCGCACGACAAAGGGGTCAGCTCCCTAACTCCCCTTAGGGGTCTGACCCCAAAGTTTACTCCTCCTTCACGAAGCCAGTGAGCATGTCACGCACCCTCCGCTGATGCGAGAATAGGAGCTTGTAGCCGTTGTCATGGTTGGCCATGTCGCCGGTAACATCCCTGTACGCTGCGTACCGAGTATAACGCAAGGGGGTCGTCGCGGCGGTGAGCCGGCTCAAGATCGACTCGCTGTTCAAGACCCTCTGGCCCTTCGTGCCGACGGCGACCGCCGTGCTGCTGTTGCTGATCCTGTTCCCTTCGCTGACGCTCTGGCTACCGACCACCCCTGGATGCCCCGATGTCGCACATGACTCCCTCCCCTCGATCCGCGTTCGCCTGCCCGGCGATCACCCACCGCGCCGAGCCCGACTGGGCCCGGGTGAACCGGATACCGATCGCCGACTGCGGCGAGCCCCTGGTACCCATGAGCCTCGCCCCCTGGCCGATCCGGGTCTACCCGGCCTATGCCCGGCTGGGCGTTCCCGGCGCGGTGCCCGAGTGCTTCGTGCGCGAGGGGGTCTACCGGCACCTGCTCGCCGCCGCCCGCGCCCTGCCCGAGGGGTTCGGCCTGGTGGTGCTCGACGGCTGGCGGCCCTGGCGGGTGCAGCAATACCTCTTCGATACCCTCAGCGAGGCGATACGGGCCCACCACCCCGCGGCCAGCGAGGCGGAGCTGCTCACCCGCACACGGGAATTCATCTCGGTGCCCAGCCGCGACCCGCAGGCCCCCAGCCCGCACCTGACCGGCGGCGCCGTGGACGTCACCCTGTGCGACGCCGACGGCCTGGCGCTGGACATGGGCACCCTGTTCGACGAGGCCGTGCCCGCCTCGCACAGCGACCACCTCGAGCGGCTCGGCGAACTCGACACCCGCCAGCAACGCGCCCGCGACCACCGCCGGCTGCTGTACAGCGTGATGCTCGACCAGGGCTTTACCAACCTGCCCAGCGAATGGTGGCACTACGACCTCGGCGACCAGCTGTGGGCCCGCTACGGAGGGCACCCGCACGCCGTCTACGGCCCCGCCGAGCTCGACACCATCGAGCACCGCTGGCGGCGGCAGCTTGGCTAACCCCCCTTTGGGGTCAGACCCCTAAATTCGCTTAGGGGTCTGACCCCCGCCAAGCACTAAGCAGATTTAGGGCTATACTGGGCATTGAACCGTCCCCGGCACAAGGAAGTGCGAATATGGCGCGTCCGGCTCGGCTGTTGCTTCCCGATACACCGCTCCACCTGATTCAGCGCGGCAACAACCGCGGTGCCTGCTTCGTTCACCGCAAGGATGCGCTGCACTACCTCGAACTGCTCGATGAGCTGCGGCAGGTGTACCAGATCGCGCTCCATGCCTATGTACTGATGACCAATCATGTGCACCTGCTGGCGACGCCCCGTGAAGAGCCGCAGGGCGTGAGTCAGATGATGAAGGAGCTCGGGCAGCGCTACGCCCAGTACTTCAACCGCCGTCACCAGCGCACCGGCGGGCTTTTCGAGGGCCGCTACCGCTCCTGCCTGGTGGCGGAAGAGTCCTACCTCTTCGCCTGCTACCGCTATATCGAGCTCAACCCGGTGCGGGCCGGCATGGTGGCCCGGCCAGCCGATTACGAGTGGTCCAGCCACCGTGCCAACGCCCTGGGCCGCGACGATCCCCTCGTGCAGCCCCACGCCATCTACACCGGGCTGGGCGCCACCCCGGATAAACGCCGGCACCGCTACCGCGAGCTGTTCCGCAGCGAACTGCCGGCCCCTCTGCTCGACGAGATTCGCCAGCAGACCCGCCGCGGCCGCGCGCTGGGCAGCGAAGTCTTCCAGCAGTCCGTTGCCCGCCGCCTCGGCTCGGCCCCCTAGCGAGGGATTTGTGGGGTCAAATTTGTGGGGTCAGACCCCAAAATTTGCTTAGGGGTCTGACCCCAGGAGTCCTATCAACCCGCTGATTTCAGAGCAACGCCTCAAGCTGTTCGTGGAACCACTCCGCCGAGACGTGATCGCCACATTCCTCTGCAAGTTCCAGCCACTCGGTCGCGGCTTCTCGGGCCCCTTCGTCTTCGCCCATGGCGCGCAGGGTAACGACGAGGAGCATGCCGTTGGTCACGTCGTCGGGGGCCTCGGCGCTGGCCCGAACCACCAGTTCGAGAGCGGCATGGGGCTGCTGCTGATCCAGTTGCCTTGCCGCCAACCACTGCAACGCCGCGGCGGCGGGCAGGCCGCTGAGTCGATCGGCGAGGTCGTGCAGCTTGCGCTCGCCGGTGCGCTCATCGCCCAGCACCTCATAGGCGTCGCCAAGCAGACTGATCGCCTGGGCGTGGTCCGCTGCGTTGCGCGGCGGATTCTCCACGACCACCAGGGCGATATCGCGGGCCTTGTCGGGATGGTTCCGCTCCAGCTCATCATCGCCCAGCAGCAGGCGGACTACTATGGGCGCTTCCTCCAGCGCCGCTTCGCGCTGCTGCTAGGTGAACTGAGACACGGCATAGGCCACAGGTGCCTACCAGGGTGAGGGAATCACCCCCTCTTCCCCCCGGCGTTCAGTCTGGCTACGAAAAGTACTCGGATCACCCTCGACTTCTTCCGCAAAGGCCGACTCGATGATCGGCGCATGGAAGTCCTGGCTGCGGTCACTGCCACAATCGCGGCACCAGGCACGCCACCAGACGAGCACCTCCCCCTCTCTGGAGAAGCCGGCCACCAGGTAATGGAGATACCGGGATGCCGGGTATTCGCGATACCACTGACACAGCAACTCATCCGTCTCCGGCAGCGCCAAATCGATCTCGTAGAAGGTCTGGGTACGATAGGAGAACCAGCGGGCCTGCATCGACGACGGTGCCGGCATAGGGCGGGATAGTGTTACCGTTTTTCCGCCTCTCGGCGGTTGGATATCAAAACCACCGCTCAGGCTACCTGCAGGCGCTCGCCAGGTGGCATCGAAAGTGAGCTCCTCCACCCAGACCGGCCACCCCTTGGGGCCGCCGTTGGTCTTTACCGCAAATACATAGCGGGGCGGCTCTGATTCTGCTGGGCAGGCAGCCATTAGCCACAACAGTGTCAATAACAGCAAGGCTCGACATAGGCGGTGCAATCTAGGCATCCTTACGTTGAACATGCCACTCACCAGGGCGAGGGAATCACCCCCTCTTCCACCCGGCGTTCAGTCTGGCTACGAAAAGTACTCGGATCACCCTCGACTTCTTCCGCAATGGCCGACTCGATGATCGGTGCATGGAAGTCCTGGCTGCGGTCACTGCCACAATCTCGGCACCAGGCACGCCACCAGACGAGCACCTCCCCCTCTCCGGAGAAGCCGGCCACCAGATAATGGAGATACCGGGATGCCGGGTATTCGCGATACCACTGACGCAGCAACTCATCCGTCTCCGGCAGCGCCAAATCGATCTCGTAGAAGGTCTGGGTACGATAGGAGAACCAGCGGGCCTGCACCGACGCCGGTGCGGCCATGGGATGAGGTAACGTGACGATCGCTCCGCTACGGGGAGGTCGTTTTTCGAAACCGGCATTCAGGTTACCTGCAGGCGATCCCCACGAATGATCAAAGGTCAGCTCTTCCACCCATACAGGCCAACCTCGCGGCCCACCAACCGGCTGCACGGAAAACTCGTAGCGTTGCGGTTCCGCCTCGCAGGCGGTTAGTCCCCATGACAGCACCAGTAGCAGTATGGCTCGCCCCAGGCGCAGCAAATCAGGCATCCTGGGCCTCCCGCGCCTCGTTGAATACGCCGCCGGGACGGTTGGCAAAGACACGGCGAACACCAGAGACCTCGGGGGCATGGGCCATGCTCTCCTGCCGGTGGGAGGTATGGATATAGCCTTGCAGGTAGTTTCGGGCGTCCTCCAGACGGGCGCCGGATTGCTTCCAGGCATCGAGGGCATCTTGGAGCTCGCTGGGGAGGATATGGTCTGCATCATTTCTCAGCTCATCCAAGGGCACACCGAGCTGCTGCGCCAGGCGATGCATCTGGTGCAGGGCGTGGATCGCCAGCTCCTTGCGGGTGGCGCGGCGTTCGATCTCGAGCACATCGGGTGGCTCCACGCGCAGTTCCAGCCCCCGTGCCGCGGCCTCCTCCTGCGCCAGGCGAATGGTTCGCCCGTTGCTGCCCAGCCCGCCCCGGCGGCGTACCAACAGCTCCTCGTGGTTGGCGAAATCCACCTCGGGATTCTCGTAGCCCCCACCCACATCCGAATGCGCTCCCGGCAGTGCGATCTCGCTGAAGCTGCCGGGCAGATTGCCCTGGGGATCGGCCAGGCTGCTGAGGGGAAAGTTGCGGCGGATCTCGTGGTGGGCGGTCAGCTGCACGACCCGCGTGGCGCTGCCCGGCGCCAGGTGCAGGTTGAAGTCGAGGTTGCGGGCGTTGCCGGGCAGATAGAAGCTGCCCACGGTATCGAACAGCCCCACGAAGCGGACCTGGGGAAAGGGGATGAAGCCGGGCGGGAAGGCCTCGATGCGGCGCAGCGGCACTGGGGGTGTCGGCAGCCCCGGGCGAAAGTCCGGCACCAGCAGCGTCTCCGGCCAGCGATGGATCAGGTTGACGAAGTGCCGGGCCAGGGCCGCGCCGCGGCTGAAGCCGAACACATCGAAGATCACCGTGGTGCCTTCGTTTCCCTGCAGGATCGGGCGGAGCTGCTCCAGGGCCAGCTCGATACGGGCATGGCCCCCTTCCGGGCCGACGCCAAAGGCCAACCCCGATAGATTGCGCAAGGCCGCAAGCCTGTCTGCAGCTTCATCGCCAGTCACCGTACCAACCCCATGCGCATAGACCCGGTGATAACCTTGGTCTTCGTTTTCCAGGTACAGGTCAAAAAGCTTGGCCACATTGGTGATATCGCGATCCGTCCGCCGGCGGTCGTTCTCCCTGTTGTTGCCGGTGCCATCGAAGAAGATGCCGATCTCGAGGATGCGCTCCCTCGGTGGCTCGGGAGCCGCCGGCGGTGGTGGTGGTGCGGGCTCCCGCCGTGGCTCGGGCGGCGACGCAGGGCGCGACACCGCCCAGGCGGGATACCGGGCCTGCCTGGCCTCGGCCGGGCCCAGGCCACGTTCATTGAGCCGGGGCAGCTGGTGCCTGAGCAGGCTCTCGTAGTGGAAAGGCAGCACACCGGGGGCCTTCACCCAGCGGCTGCCGTCCCACTCGACGATCGGCGAACGGGGATGCTCCTCGACCAGGACCAGGTCGCCCTCGCCCACCTGCTCTAGCAGCCGTCGATACCCGCGCTGCCCCTCGGATGACGAGAGGTTCAAGTTGACGCCGAGCGTCCAGAGCTCGTTGCCCGGGGCCCGGGCCTGCTGCCTGACCCGCTCCCGAGCCTGGTACGGCGACTCGACATGGGGCAGGTCGATATCGCGCAGGCGAAAAGGCGATGTGAGCTTCATGCGCTTCCCTTGCGGTCCACTCGTTCCGGAGATGCCGGGAAGGAAAGCCGCGGACCCTGACCGGTCGGCCATGGTCGCGCCTCCCTGCCCTCTGCCGCGCGCCTTGCCGGTTGCGTGACACACCGATCAGGTTACGGATATCGACGGCCGGCACCATAGCCGATCGCTTACATCGCCATAAGCGAGCACTCATAAAAGGGGTGCGAGATTGGCGGCGGAGGCCTCAGGATTCCTCAGGGTCAGACCCCAAAATCCGCTTTGGGGTCTGACCCCAAAATCGAAATCCGTGGCATCATCGGGCATCGATCCCATGAGCAAGGAGCCCCCCATGAGTCCTATCATCACCCCGGATATCTGCGACGCCCACCCCGAGGTCCGGGTCCTCGACCCGATCTTCATCAACTTCGGCGGCCTCGAGGCCTTCTCTGGCCCGATCCGCACCGTCAAGTGCTTCGAGGACAACTCCCTGGTCAAGCAGGCGGTCGGCGAAGCCGGCGAGGGCGCGGTGCTGGTGGTGGATGCCGGCGGCTCCCAGCGCTGCGCGATGCTCGGCGACATGCTGGCCGAGCAGGCGCTGGAGAACGGCTGGGCCGGCGTGGTGATGTACGGCTGCGTGCGCGACGTCGACGTGCTGGCCGAGACCGGGCTCGGCGTCCAGGCGCTCGGCGCCCACCCGCGCAAGAGCGAGAAGCGCGGCGAAGGCCAGCGTGACGTCCCGGTCACCTTCGCCGGCGTGACCCTGACCCCGGGCCAGTGGCTCTACGCCGACAACAACGGCATCCTCGTCGCCGAGGCACGGCTGCCGCTGGAAGGCTAACCACCCTGTGGGGTCAGACCCCAAAGCGGATTTAGGGGTCTGACCCCAACTGCCTGAATCCGGCCGACTTGCCTGGCGGGTCCTGGCGGTGCCACCCTGATGCCATGCGACCCACCATGACACCCTGCCCATGCTGGCCCTTCCGCAACTGAGTCACGCGGTGCTGCGCAGCCTGCGCGAGCATCTGCGTCCTCTGGTGGCCTACCACCTCTTCTTCACCCTGCTGGCCTCGAGCCTGGTGCTGCCCGCGGTGGCCTGGACCCTGACGCGCCTGCTGGGCCAGTTCGGCCGGCCGGTGCTGACCAACGCCGAGCTGGTCGACATCCTGATGAGCACCGGCGGCATGCTCTGGCTGCTGGCGGCCATCGGCCTGACCTTCCTGGTGCTCTACCTGCAGCAGGCCGGGATGATCCTGGTGGCGATCCGCCCGCGGGACAACCACTACTGGCTCGCCTTCGAGTCGCTCTGGGCGACCCTGCACCGCCTGCCCGCACTGGCGGGCCTGGTGGTGGTCCAGGTCGGCACCCACCTGCTGCTGCTGATCCCGGTGGCCTTCGCCGTGGCCTGGCTCTACGGCGCCTTCCTCGGCGGCCTGGACCCCTACTACGTGCAGCGCGTTCGCCCGCCGGCGATGTGGCAGTTCCTCGCCGTGGCCAGCCCGCTGCTGGTGATCTGGGTGGCGCTGGCCGCGACCCTCTACTTCCGCTGGATCCTCGCCCTGCCGCTGGTCGTCATCGAGAACCTCTCGCCGCTGAAGGCCCTGACCCGCAGCCACCACCTGACCCGCAGCCGCCGCCACCACATCGCCGTGGCGGTGATCGCCCTGCTGGTGGTGATCATCGCCCTGCCGTTCCTGGCCACCAGCCTGTTCGACCGGGTCTTCACGCCGATGCTGTGGTGGCTGCCGGAGCGCAACGCGGTGCTCATCCCGGCCATGTTCGGCTATCTCACCGCCTATGTGCTGCTGACGCTCGCCATCACCTTCGTCGGCATCGCCGCCAACGCCCTGCTCGGTGCCTGCCTCTACCTGCGCCTGGCCCATCGCGAGCCGCGCCCCGCCCCACCGCCGGCGGACGCCCACCCGGGCCGACTGGCCTGGGGGGTGGAGCTCGGCGTGATCGCCTTTGCCCTCTTCCAGGCCTGGTTGATCGTCAACAGCTTCGAGCTTCGCGACCGGGTGACCAACATCGCCCATCGCGGCAGTTCCCTGGTCGCACCCGAGAACACCCTGGCCGCGGTGAAACGCGCCGTGGCAGATGGCGCCGACTACGTGGAGATCGACGTGCGCCTCACCGCCGACGAGCAGGTGGTGCTCTACCACGACCGCAGCCTCACCCGGCTGACCGGCGACCCCCGGGACCTGCGCGAGCTGGGCCGCGAGGAACTGGCCGCCTTCGACGTGGGCAGTTGGTTCGGGGATGCCTTCGTCGGCGAGCGGATCCCCGGCCTCGACGAGGCGCTGGCGGCGGTACGCGGCCGCAGCCGCCTGATGATCGACATGAAGCCCGACCCGGGTCGCGAGGTGGCCCTGGTCGAGGCGGTGATCGAGGCCCTGCACCGGGAAGCCGAGGCACGTGCCGCCTGCCTGGGCGCCACCCTCAACGCCCTCGAGGCCGCGGCCTGCGGCGATCCGGACGTGTTCGGCGAGACGCGCCTGGCCACCATGTCGCCATCGCTGTTGCCGGAGATCAAGGCGCGGGAACCCGCCCTCAAGACCACCCTGCTGGCCCAGCTGATCCTGCCCGGCACCCTGGATCGCCGCAGCTTCGATGCCCTGGGGTTGCGCCACAACCGCATCACCGAGAACGAGATCCGCCTCGCCCAGGTCTACGGCTACGAGTTGCACGCCTGGACCATCAACAACCGGACGCGGATGTCGCAGCTGATCGACCTGGGGGTCGATGCCATCATCACCGACCGCCCCGAGCTGCTCGCCGAGCTGATCGACGACCGCCGGGACCTCAGCGACGGCGCCCTGCTGCTGGTCAAGTTGCGCAACTGGCTGAGGACCTAATCGCCCATCACCACCCCTTCGCGGCGCGGGTCGGCGCCGCCGAAGAAGCCCGCCTCGGTGCGCTGGATCGCCTGCAGGCCGCTCACCAGCTCGCGCTCGCTGGCGTCATGGCCGCGGGCGTTGAGCGCCTCCAGGGTCGCGGCCGGGTAGCGCCCCGCCTCCAGGAACACCGGCCCGCCCAGGGTGATGGCGTGGGGCAGGTCGAGCGCCTGCTGGGCGTCGAGCCCCCAGTCGAGCATGGCCACCAGCGCCTTGGCGGTGTAGTGGATGATCGCCGCGCCGCCCGGGGAGCCCAGGCTCGCCACCAGCTCGCCGCCGTCACGCTCGAAGACCAGGGTGGGGCTCATGCTCGAGCGCGGCCGCTTGCGTGGCTCGACGCGGTTGGCGATGGGGCTGCCCCTCTCGTCCTCGGGGGTGAAGGAGAAGTCGGTGAGCTCGTTGTTGAGCAGGTAGCCACCGGGCAGGCCGGTGCCGCCGTCGGCCATGATCCGCGAGCCGAAGGCCGACTCGATGGTGGTGGTCATGGCGATGGCGTTGCCCTCCTCGTCGATGATGCTGATATGGCTGGTGCCGTACTCGGGCTGGTCGGGCTGTACCGCCCAGGCGGTGGCCAGCTTCCCGGGGTTGCCGGGCGTGGCCCCGTCGCTGCCCAGGCTCTCGTCGCCGACCAGGTCGGCGCGCAGGGCCAGGTAGTCGGGGTCGAGCATGCTCGACCAGCCGCCGCCGGGGGGGTCGACGAACGCCGGGTCGGCGATGTACTTGCCGCGGTCGGCGAAGGCCAGCCGGGACGCCTCGAGGAACTGGTGCAACCAGGCCTCGCCGGGCAGGCCGTCCACCAGCGGCTCCTCCACGGCCGGCAGGTGCTCGAGGATGCCGAGAATCTGCATCACGGTCAGGTGGCCGGAAGATGGCGGCGGGAAGCCGCACACGCTGTAGGCCTGCCAGTCGGTACACAGCGGGTCGCGCGCCTTGGCCGCATAGCTCGCCAGGTCCTCGAGACTCAGGCGGCCGGGGCGCTCGTGGTGTTCCTGCACCCGGAACACCAGGTCCTCGGCGATGGGGCCGGTATGCAGCGCTTTGCTGCCGTTCTCGGCGATCTCGCCCAGGATGGCCGCCAGCGCCGGGTTCTTGAGTTCGTGGCCCACCGCCAGGGGCGCGCCGTCGTCATCGTAGTAGAAGCCACCGGCGAGCGGGTCGTCGCGCAGCCGCTCCTCCCCCGCCAGGCTGGAGTGCAGCCGCGGGCTGACCGGGAAGCCCTGCTCGGCCAGGGCGATGGCCGGGGCGAAGAGCTCGGCCCAGGGCAGCTTGCCGTGCTCCTTGTGGGCCATCTCCAGCATGCGCACCGTGCCGGGCACCCCCACCGAGAGGCCGCTGGCGGCGGCATCCATGAACGCCAGCGGCTCGCCCTCCTCGTCCAGGAAGAGGCTTTCGTCCACCTCGCCCGGGGCCGTCTCGCGACCGTCGAAGGCCGTGACCTCCTCGCCGTCGAAGTGCATCAGGAAGGCCCCGCCGCCGATGCCGCTCGACTGCGGCTCCACCAGGGTCAGCACCATCTGCACGGCGATGGCCGCATCGATGGCGCTGCCCCCCGCCTTGAGCACCTGATAGCCGGCGTCGGTGGCCAGCGGGTTGGCCGCCGCCACCGCGAAGCGCTCGGTGGCCCAGCCCGGCTTCTCCTCGAAGCCGGAGCTGACTTCCGGCGCGATGGCCGGAATGTCGTACGCGAAGGCCTCCTCGGTCTCGACCTCGGCCGGGGCCGACAGCGGCAGGCCGATCATCAGCGCCGCGGTGACCGGCACCAGCACGCAACGGCGGAAGGGCATGGCGGGGGTCGTCATGGGCAACTCTCCTTGTAGTCGTTGGCGGAACGGAGAGTAACAGCATAGGCGATAACGCATACGAGACGCCCGGCTGACTCGCGTCGGCCGGGCGTGGTCCTGCATCGGGGTCAGACCCCTAAGTCAATTTTGGGGTCTGACCCCACAGGGGGCTTAGCCGAGGGTCTCGCCGGCGAGCATGAACCAGGTCTCGAGGACGGCGTCGGGGTTGAGCGAGACCGAGTCGATGCCCTGCTCCATCAGCCACTTGGCGAGGTCCGGGTGGTCCGACGGGCCCTGGCCACAGATGCCGACGTACTTGCCCTGGGCCTTGCAGGCCTGGATCGCCATGGCCAGCAGCTTCTTGACCGCCGGGTTCCGCTCGTCGAAGAGGTGGGCGACGATGCCGGAGTCGCGGTCGAGGCCGAGGGTGAGCTGGGTCAGGTCGTTGGAGCCGATGGAGAAGCCGTCGAAGTGCTCGAGGAACTCGTCGGCGAGCAGGGCGTTGGCCGGCAGCTCGCACATCATGATCACCTTGAGCCCGTTGTCGCCGCGGGCCAGGCCGTTGGCGGCGAGCAGCTCGACCACCTCGCGGGCCTCGTCGGTGGTGCGCACGAAGGGCACCATGATCTGGATGTTGTCCAGGCCCATCTCCTCGCGCACGCGCTTGAGCGCCCGGCACTCCAGCTCGAAGCAGGGACGGAAGGAGTCGGAGATGTAGCGCGCGGCGCCGCGGAAGCCGAGCATCGGGTTCTCTTCGCCGGGCTCGTAGAGCTTGCCGCCGATCAGGTTCTCGTACTCGTTGGACTTGAAGTCCGACAGCCGCACGATGACCGGCTGGGGGTGGAAGGCGGCGGCCAGGGTGGCGATGCCTTCGACCAGCTTGTCGACGTAGAAGCCGACCGGATCGGTGTAGCCGGCGGTGCGCAGGTCGATGGTCTGCTGCAGGTCGGCCGGCAGGGTGTCGTACTCGAGCAGCGCCTTGGGGTGCACGCCGATCATGCGGTTGATGATGAACTCGAGGCGTGCCAGGCCGACGCCGGCATTGGGCAGGCCGGCGAAACCGAAGGCGCGGTCCGGGTTGCCCACGTTCATCATGATCTTGAACGGGATCTCGGGCATGGCGTCGACGCTGGTCACCCGGCGGTCGAACTCGAGCAGCCCCTCGTAGACGTGGCCGGCATCGCCCTCGGCGCAGGAGACGGTGACGTCGCGGCCCTCGGGGAGCAGCTCGGTGGCCTCGCCGCAGCCGACCACCGCGGGAATGCCCAGCTCGCGGGCGATGATCGCCGCGTGGCAGGTACGGCCGCCGCGGTTGGTGACGATCGCCGAGGCCCGCTTCATGATCGGCTCCCAGTCGGGGTCGGTCATGTCGGTGACCAGGACGTCGCCCGGCTTGACCTTGTCCATGTCGTCCGGCGAGAAGACGATCTTCACCGCCCCGCTGCCGATGCGCTGGCCGATGGCGCGGCCGGCCACCAGGGTGCGGCCCTTCTCCTTGAGCTGGAAGCGCTCGAGCTTGCCGCCCTCCTGCTGGGAGACCACGGTCTCGGGACGGGCCTGGACGATGTAGAGCTGGCCGTCGTCGCCGTCCAGCGCCCACTCGATGTCCATGGGGCGACCGTAGTGCTGCTCGATGGTCACCGCCTGGCGGGCCAGGGCCATCACCTGGTCGTCGTTGACACAGAAGCGTCCGCGCTCCTTGAGCGGGACATCCACGGTGGCCACCGACTTGCCGGCACTGGCATCGTCGGTGTAGACCATCTTGATCAGCTTGGAGCCCAGGTTGCGGCGCAGCACGGCGGGGCGGCCGGCGGCCAGCGTCGGCTTGTGCACGTAGAACTCGTCGGGGTTGACCGCCCCCTGCACCACGGTCTCGCCCAGCCCCCAGGAGGCGGTGACGAAGACCGCATCGCGGTAGCCGGACTCTGTGTCCAGGGTGAACATCACGCCGGAGGCGCCGGTCTCGGAGCGCACCATCTTCTGGATGCCGGCGGAGAGCGCCACGTTCTCGTGGGCGTAGCCGCGGTGCACGCGGTAGGAGATGGCGCGGTCGTTGAACAGCGAGGCGAACACCTCGTGCACCGCGCGCTTGATGTTGTCGAAGCCCTCGATGTTGAGGAAGGTCTCCTGCTGGCCGGCGAAGGAGGCGTCCGGCAGGTCCTCGGCGGTGGCCGAGCTGCGCACCGCGGCCTTTAGGTTGGGGTGCTGGGTGACGAGCTTGTCGTAGGCCGTGCGCAGGTGCTCCTCGAAGAGCGGCGGCAGCGGGGTGTCGATCACCCACTGGCGGATCTCGGCGCCGACGCGGGCCAGCTCGCCCACGTCGTCGACGTCGAGCCGGGCCAGCGCCTGGTTGATCCGGTCGTTGAGCCCTTCGTGGGAGAGGAATTCCCGGTAGGCGTGGGCCGTGGTGGCGAACCCGCCGGGCACGGTGACACCGGCACCGGAGAGGTTCGAGATCATCTCGCCGAGGGAGGCGTTCTTGCCACCGACCCGCTCGACGTCGTCCATGCCCAACTGATCGAACCACAGAATGTAATCGTCCACGTGACCTCCGAGTATATATCGACGATAGGTGCTTCATGCCGGATGACGGTGCCGGTCGCTTGGGCATGAAGGGATGGTCGCGACTCTAACAGCGGCCAACCATATTCGCCATTGGTCTAACATCGAAGTCACTGGAGGATTTTTACAACAATCGGCCGATTCGCCGGTTTTCTGTAGTGGCAAGGGCCGGGAGCACAAAGGTCCCGCCGCTTGTCCGCGGCCTGGCCAGCATCGACAATGGGCCCCATCTCCCGCCCGAGCGACTGGACCGACCATGACCCGTACCGCCTTCTTCATCTCCGACGGCACCGGCATCACCGCCGAGAGCCTGGGCCGCAGCCTGCTGGCCCAGTTCGAGAACGTCGAGATCCGCATGATCACCAAGCCCTACATCGACTCGGTCGACAAGGCCCGCGCCCTGGCGGAGGTGATCGAGGCCACGGCCGTTCACGACGGGGAACAGCCGATCATCATCGATACCATCGTCGACGAGAAGATCCGCGAGGTGATCCGCGGCGCCATCGGCTTCAAGATCGACATCTTCTCGACCTTCCTCGCGCCCCTGGAGCAGGAACTGGAGACCCACTCCAGCTACACCGTGGGCCGCACCCACTCCATCGGCAAGGATGAGGTCTACATGGACCGCATCCACTCGGTGCACTTCGCGTTGGACAATGACGACGGTGCCCACACCCACCAGTACGGCAAGGCCGACGTGATCCTGATCGGCGTCTCGCGCTGCGGCAAGACGCCGACCTCGCTCTACCTGGCGTTGCAGTTCGGCATCCGCGCGGCCAACTACCCGCTCACCGAGGACGACCTCGACGAGGACGGCAGTCTCAGGTTGCCCCGGGCCCTGGCGGCCCATCGCCACAAGCTGTTCGGGCTGACCATCGACGCCCGCCGCCTGGCGGCGATCCGCCACGAGCGCCGCCCCAACAGCCGCTACAGCTCCATGGACCAGTGCGTGCAGGAGGTCGGCCAGGCCGAGGGGCTCTACCGCCAGAAGCACATCCCCTTCATCGATACCACCCGCTTCTCGGTGGAGGAGATCTCCACCCGGATGATCGCCGAGATGGGGCTCACAAGGCGCTTCTCGCCGCGCTGAAGCCCCCTGAGGGGTCAGACCCCTAAGCCCCCTGAGGGGTCAGACCCCTAAGCCCCCTTTGGGGTCTGACCCCAAGGTTTTCTTAGCGCACCACCCCTGTCCGTCTCAGCCGGGCGATGTCGTCCGCGGTGAGGCCCATCTCGGCCAGGATGGCGTCGCTGTCCTGGCCGAGCCGCGGCGGGGCGACCTCGCTGGTGGCGGGCTCGCCGTCGAAGCGCAGCGGGTTGGCGACCTGGGGCACCTCGAGCTCGCCCCGCGACAGGGTACGCCGCATGCCGCGGTGGCGTACCTGGGGGTCGTCGAACACCTCGCTGAGGGTGTTGATGGGGCCGGCGGGAATGCCGCGGGCCTCGCACTCGGCGAGCCAGTCGTCGCGCCCGCGGGTGAGCATGATCTTCGCGATCAGCGGCACCAGCACCTCGCGGTTGCCGACCCGGGCGGCGTTGGTGGCGTAGGCCGGGTCCTCGGCCCATTCGGGGTGGCCGAGCAGGCTGGCGAAGCGGGCGAACTGGGTGTCGTTGCCCACGGTGACCACCAGGTGGCCGTCGGCGCAGGCGAAGGCCTGGTAGGGCACGATATTGGGGTGGGCGTTGCCGTGGCGCTCGGGCGAGACGCCGCTGACCAGGGCGTTGAGGGCCTGGTTGGCGAGGGTGGCCACCTGGACGTCGAGCAACGCCACGTCGATATGGCGGCCGACGCCGGTGCGCCCGCGCTCGTGCAGCGCCGCCAGCACGCCCACCGCGGCGTAGAGCCCGGTCATGACGTCGGTGATCGCCACGCCGGTCTTCATCGGCATGCCGTCGGGCTCGCCGGAGAGGCTCATCAGCCCGCCCATGGCCTGGATCATGAAGTCGTAGCCGGCGCGATGGGCGTAGGGGCCGTCCTGGCCGAAACCGGTGATCGAGCAGCCGATCAGCCGCGGGTTGAGGGCGTGCAGGCTGGCATAGTCGAGCCCGTACCTGGCCAGGCCGCCGACCTTGAAGTTCTCCAGCAGGATGTCGGCGCCCTTCGCCAGTTCGCGGACCAGCCGCTGCCCCTCTTCCGTGGCGATGTCCACGGCCAGCGAACGCTTGCCGCGGTTGGCGCACAGGAAGTAGGCCGCCACCCGCTCGGCGTCGCCGCCCCGCTCGAGGTCTTCCGCCAGCCAGGGCGGGCCCCAGCCGCGGGTGTCGTCGCCGCGCCCGGGATGCTCGATCTTGATCACCCGGGCGCCCAGGTCGGCGAGCAGCTGGCCGGCCCAGGGCCCGGCCAGCACCCGCGAGAGATCCAGCACCACCACGCCCGACAGGGGTCCGCTCATGAAATGCTCCATTGAGGTATTACAAACGTCACGAGCGACGGCCAGGCAAGGCGAAATCAGCCGAAAAAGCGGAGTTTACGTGGTTGTAAATGAGCATTTTAAGGCTGATTTCAACGCCGCATGGCCTAGCGCAGTAGTTTGTAGCGTCAATTGGCGAAGGCCTGGATGCCGGTCTGGGCCCGCCCCAGGATCAGGGCGTGCACGTCGTGGGTGCCCTCGTAGGTGTTCACGGCTTCCAGGTTCATCATGTGGCGGATCACGTGGTACTCGTCACTGATGCCGTTGCCGCCGTGCATGTCGCGAGCCACGCGGGCGATGTCCAGCGCCTTGCCGCAGTTGTTGCGCTTGATCAGCGAGATCGCCTCGGGCACCAGCTGGCCGTCGTCGATCATCCGGCCGACTCGCAGGGCCGCCTGCAGCCCCAGGGTAATCTCGGTCTGCATGTCGGCGAGCTTCTTCTGGATCAGCTGGTTGGCGGCCAACGGGCGACCGAACTGCTTGCGATCCAGGGTGTACTGGCGGGCCGCGTGCCAGCACGCCTCGGCGGCGCCCATGCTGCCCCAGGCGATGCCGTAACGCGCCCGGTTGAGGCAGGAGAACGGACCCTTGAGGCCCTGCACGCCGGGCAGGCGCTGCGCGTCGGCGACCTCGACGTCCTGGATGGCGATCTGGCCGGTGATCGAGGCGCGCAGGCTGAACTTGCCCTCGATCTTGGGCGCGGACAGCCCCTCCATGCCCTTCTCGAGGATGAAGCCGCGGATGACGCCCTCGTCGTCGCGGGCCCAGACCACGAAGACGTCGGCGATGGGCGAGTTGGTGATCCAGGTCTTGGTGCCGTTGAGGCGCCAGCCGTTCTCGGTGCGGGTGGCGCGAGTGCTCATGCCGCCCGGGTCGGAGCCGTGGTCCGGCTCGGTGAGGCCGAAGCAGCCCACCCACTCGCCGGTCGCCAGCTTGGGCAGGTACTTCTCGCGCTGGGCGTCGCTGCCGAAGGCGTGGATCGGGTACATCACCAGGCTCGACTGGACGCTCATGGCGCTGCGGTAGCCGGAGTCGACGCGCTCCACCTCGCGGGCGATCAGGCCGTAGCTGACGTAGTTCAGGCCGGCACAGCCGTAGCCGTCGAGGGTGGCGCCGAGCAGCCCCAGCTCGCCCATCTCGTTCATGATCTCGCGGTCGAAGTGCTCGTGGCGGTTGGCCTCGAGCACGCGCGGCAGCAGCTTCTCCTGGCAGTAGTCGTAAGCGGTCCGCTGGACCATGCGCTCGTCTTCGCTGAGCTGGTCGACCAGGCGGAGGGGGTCTTCCCAGGTGACGGGGGTGATCTGGCTCATGACGGGGTTCCTCGACGGGTGGCGATAATTTCTACATTTTCATTAAATGTAGAGTATACACACGCCCCTGCCAACCCCCTGCCGCGATCTTTTGCCCGCTTCGGTTCAGGCGCCGAGGATGCCTCCCTGGGGGCCAGAGCCCGAGGGATCCCCAGGAATCCTGCTGAAAAATCAGATTGTTGAGGGTGTCTTGGCGGTAGGTTGCCAGCGTTGGGAGGGCCCTATGGGGTCAGCCCCCGACGGCGGCGAATCCGCTCGTCACGTGCACCATGACAGGCTTGGCAACTCGGCCGGGGTCAGACCCCTAAGGGGATTTTGGGGTCTGACCCCAAGGCGGGGTTAGGGTTTATCCTCGCCGGCGCGGTACAGCTTCTGGATGCTGGAGAAGTCCAGCCTGCCGTTGCCCTGGGCGCTGTGCAGGGCGAAGAGGTTGCGCGCCTGGGAGCCCATGGGCACGGTCGATTTCGAGCCCAGCGCCAGTTCCCAGGCCAGGCCGAGGTCCTTGGCCATCAGGTCGGTGAGGAAGCCGCCCTGGTAGTCGCGGGAGGCCGCCGAGCCCTCCATCACCCCGGGCCAGGGGTTGTAGACGTTGAGCGCCCAGTTGCCGCCGCTGCTCTGCTTCATGATCTCGGAGAGCACCGCGGGGTCCATGCCGTTCTTGACGCCCAGCGCCAGGGCCTCGGCCGTCCCCGACATCAGGATGCCGAGCAGCATGTTGTTGCAGATCTTGGCCACCTGCCCCGCGCCGATCTCGCCGGCATGGAAGATGTTCTTGCCCATGCCCTCGAGCACCGGTTTCGCTTGCGCGTATCCCTCCTCCGATCCACCGACGATAAAGGTCAGGGTGCCGGCCTTGGCGCCGCCCACCCCACCGGAGACCGGGGCGTCGAGATAGGTCAGGCCACGCTCGGCGGCGGCGGTCCCGACGAGGCGGGCGTCCTCGGGCGAGATGGTCGAGGCCTCGATGATCAGCGGCTTGTGGTCGAGGGCGTCGAGCAGGCCGCCCTCGCCGTCACGGCCCAGGTAGAGCCCGCGCACATGGGCACCGGCCGGCAGCATGGAGATGACCACTTCGGCACCGCGGGTGGCGGCCGCGGCGCTCTCGGCGCGTGTCGCGCCCTCGGCTTCCAGGGCCTGGATGGCGCTCTCGACCAGATCGAAGACACGGACCTGGTGGCCGGCCTTGATCAGGTTGGTGGCCATGGGCGCGCCCATGTTGCCGAGGCCGATAAAGGCGATGTTCATGGTTGGCTCCTGATGATTGTTAAGTTGTATTTGGGGTCAGACCCCAAAGTGGGGTTAAGGGTCTGACCCCGAAGCGGGGTTACCTTCGTTATGAAGTGTAGGGGTACGGCCGCGCGTCAGCCGAGGCGATGTCCCGTGCCGAGATCGCGCAGCGGATGCGACGCGTCGGACCACAGCGGCGCCATCAGCGCCAGGATGTCCTCTTCGGGGACGCTGGCCGCGTCCGCATGCTGCCAGCGGGGGGTCTTGTCCTTGTCGATCAGCAGGGCGCGCACGCCCTCGACCAGCTCGCCCCGGCGGCAGCACTGCACCGAGAGGCTGAGCTCGTCGCGGAAGGCGTCGGCCAGGCTGGTGTGGGCGTGACGCTCGAGCATGCGCCACACCAGCTGGGCGCTCATCGGGCAGCCGGCCTCGAGTCGCGCCCGATTGGCGGCCAGCCAGGCGTCGTCGGTCTCGTCGCGCAGGATGCGCCTGACGGCGGTGGCGGCATCCACATGCCCGACCAGCGACTGGATATGATCGAGATGCGGCCATACCTGGCCGGCGGGAACCCGGCTGCGATCCTCCATGTCGTTGAGCACCGCCTGGACGCCGGCGCGCAGGTCCCGGGGGGTGCGCTGGCCGTAGTCGGCCTCCTCCAGGGCGCTAAGCAGCGCCTCGCGGCGCTCGCGGGGGACGAAGCGGTCGGCCAGGCCCAGGTCGAGGGCGTCGCGGGCGTTGAGCGGGGCACCGGTGAGCCCCAGGTAGGCCCCCACGCCGCGCGGCATCCGCCCCAGGAACCAGCTGGCACCGATGTCGGGATAGAGGCCGATGGTGATCTCGGGCATGGCGATGCGGGTGGTTTCGGTGACCAGCCGCTGGAAGCCGCCCGCCATCAGGCCGAGCCCGCCGCCCATGACGATGCCGTCGCCCCACACCAGCAGCGGCTTGGGGTAGGTATGGATGCGGTAGTCGAGGTGGTACTCGGCGCTGAAGTAGGTCTCGGCGAAGACGCTGTCGCGACCGGCGCCGCGATTCTCGCCCTCCTCGGTCAGCGAGCGGTAGAGCGCGACGACGTCGCCGCCGGCGCAGAAGGCCTTGTCGCCGGCCCCCTCGAGCCACACCGCCACCACGCTGCGATCCACCGCCCAGGCCTCGAGCTTGGCCTCGAGCTGGCGGATCATCTCCAGCGACAGGGCGTTGAGGGACTTCGCGGCGTTGAGGGTGGCGACCCCGATGCGCCCGCCGTCACGGGTCGGCAGCTCGTCGAAGATCACTGCAAGGTCCGACATCAGTAGGTTCTCCTGTTGGCTATTGAAGCGACTCGACCACCCCGTCGGCGAGCAGCCGGCGGGCGACGATCACGCGCATGATCTCGTTGGTTCCCTCGAGGATCTGGTGCACCCGAGTGTCACGCACCATGCGTTCCAGGGGAAACTCCTTGAGGTAACCGTAGCCACCGTGGAGCTGCAGGGCCTCGTTGCAGACGGTGAACCCCATGTCGGTGGCGAAGCGCTTGGCCATGGCACAGTGGGCGGTGGCCTCGGGGTCGCCCTGGTCGAGTCGCCAGGCCGCCTGGCGCACCATCAACCGCGCCGCAACGAGCTCGGTGGCCATGTCGGCGAGCTTGAACTGCAGCGCCTGGAAGCTCGAGAGCTCGCGGCCGAACTGCTTGCGCTCGCCGAGGTAATTGCGGGACAGGGTCAGCGCCTGCTGGGCCGCGCCCAGGGAGCAGCTGGCGATGTTGAGGCGGCCACCGTCGAGCCCCTTCATGGCGAGCTTGAAGCCCTCGCCCTCCGCGCCCAGGCGGTTGCCCACCGGGACCCGCACCGCATCGAAGCTGACCAGGCGGGTCGGCTGGCTCTTCCAGCCCATCTTCTCCTCGTTCTTGCCGTAGCCGATGCCCTCGGCATCGGCCGGCACCAGGATCGCCGAGATGCCCCCCGCCCCGCTGTCGGGGTCGCCGGTGCGCGCCATCACCACCAGCACGTCGTTGGCGCCGGCGCCGGAGATGAACATCTTCGAGCCGCTGATCACGTAGTCGTCGCCCTCGCGGACCGCCCGGGTCCTGAGGCTGGCGGCGTCGGAGCCCGCACCCGGCTCGGTGAGGCAGTAGCACCCCAGGCATTCGCCACTGACCAGGCGATCGACCCACTGCTCGCGCAAGGCCTCGCTGCCCCAGCTGGCGACCATCCAGGCGACCATGTTGTGGATGGTAAGATAGGCCGTGGTCGAGATGCAGCCCTGGGCGAGTTGCTCGAAGATCAGCGAGGCATCCAGGCGCGAGAGCCCCAGGCCACCGCGCTCTTCGGGAATGTAGATGCCGAGGAACCCGGCCTCCCCGGCCCGGCGAATGACGTCGACCGGAAAGTGTGAGGTGGCGTCCCACTCGGCGGCATGATCGGCCAGCTCGGCCCTGGCGAAGTCGGCGGCCGCCTGGCTCAGCGCCTTCTGATCGTCGGTCAGGGAAAAGTCCATGGAAGTACCCTCGTCTCGGCATAGTGTGGATTGGCGTGCATTGTCGTTGTCGCGTGCAGGCCCAGCGACCAACCTAGCACTTGCTAGGTTTATCACACATCGGCCCATGGTCGACAAGCACTTTACGTTAACGTAAAGCTCGGCTAGTGTTGCGGGTACGTGGCGGCGGTTGCGCCCCTGCCTGCCAATATAAAGTATAAGGAAGACGCTCATGAGCAAGCGCACATCGGCCCCCCAGGAGCCGGCCAACGGCGGCCTGTCCCGACAGCGTCGCACCTATACGATCGGCGAACTGGCCCGGATGTTCGAGGTGACGCCGCGGACCATCCGCTTCTACGAACAGGAGGGCCTGCTGGCGCCGGAACGCCGTGGCCAGGCCCGCATCTACCACGAGAAGGATCGGGTACGCCTCAAGCTGACGCTGCGCGGCAAGCGGTTGGGGTTCTCGCTGGCCGAGATCCGCGAGGTGGTGGAGATGTACGACGCCATGCCCGACGGCAATGCGCGCCAGCTCAAGCGCCTGCTCGAGATCCTCGCCGACAAGCGGGCCAACCTGGAGCGCCAGCTCGAGGACATCCGCCTGATGCATCGCGAGCTCGACGATGTGGAGAGCCGCGCCCGCGAAGTCCTGGCCAGCCTGGAGACGGAGTCGACCGGCCGCTGACGCTCCTGCGCCACCACGCCCTATTGCAACAACAAGAGACGGGAAAAGATGACACGCCAACACACTCCGATCAGCTATGTCAGTGGCATCAGCGACACGCCCCTGAAGGGCCAGACCATCGGCGACTGCTTCGACGACACCGTTGCCCGCTTCCCCGACCGCGACGCCCTGCTCAGCCTGCACCAGGGGCTGCGCTACACCTGGGCCGAGTTGCAGCAGGCGGTGGATCGGGCGGCCCGCGCCCTGCTGGCGGTGGGTGTCGGGGCAGGCGACCGGGTCGGCATCTGGTCACCCAACTGCGCCGAATGGACCATCACCCAGTTCGCCACCGCCAAGATCGGCGCCATCCTGGTCAACATCAATCCCAGCTACCGCACCCACGAGCTCGAGTATGCGCTCAAGCACTCCGGCGCCTCGACCCTGATCCTGCAGGGCGCCTTCAAGGGCTCCGACTATGTGGCCACGCTGGCCGAGCTGGCCCCGGAGCTCCATGAAGAGAAGGCTCCGGAGCTCCATGAAGAGCTGGCCCCGGAGCTCCATGAAGAGAAGGCTCCGGAGCTCCATGATGAGAAGGCTCCGGAGCTCCATGATGAGAAGGCCCCGGCCCCCCTTTCCTGTGCCAGGCTGCCCGAGCTGAAGCGGGTGGTCTGCCTCGACGCCGAGCTCGCGCTGCCCGGCATGCTCAGCTGGCAGGGGCTGCTGGCCCACGCCGACGAGGTCTCCGCCGAGCAGCTGGCCGAGCGCCAGGCGACCCTGCAGTTCGACGACCCGATCAATATCCAGTACACCTCAGGCACCACCGGCGCCCCCAAGGGGGCGACGCTATCCCACCACAACATCCTCAACAACGGCTTCTTCGTCGCCCGCACCATGGGCTTCAGCGAGCGGGACCGGCTGGTGATCCCGGTACCGCTCTACCACTGCTTCGGCATGGTGATGGGCAACCTCGGCTGCATGACCCACGGCGCCGCCATGATCTATCCCGGTGACGGCTTCGACCCGGAAGCGACCCTGCGTGCCGTGGCCGAGGAGCAGGCCACCGCGCTCTATGGCGTGCCGACGATGTTCATCGCCGAGCTCGAACACCCGGACTTCGAGCGCTACGACCTCTCCACCCTGCGCACCGGCGTCATGGCCGGCTCGATCTGCCCCATCGAGGTGATGCGCAAGGTGATCGAGCGCATGCACATGCAGGACGTCACCATCTGCTACGGCATGACCGAGACCAGCCCGGTGAGCTTCCAGACCCAGACCGACGCGCCGCTGGAGAAGCGCGTGACCACGGTGGGCACCATCCATCCCCACCTGGAGGTCAAGCTGGTCAGCCCCGAGACCGGCGCCGTGGTGCCCCGCGGCGAGACCGGCGAGCTGTGCACCCGCGGCTACAGCGTGATGCTCGGCTACTGGGAGAACGAGGAGGCCACCGCCAGGTCCATCGACGGCGCCGGCTGGATGCACACCGGCGACCTGGCGACCATGGACGAGGAGGGCTACGTGGCCATCGTCGGCCGCATCAAGGACATGATCATCCGCGGCGGCGAGAACATCTACCCGCGCGAGATCGAGGACTTCCTCTATACCCACCCGGCCATCTCCGACGTCCAGGTGATCGGCGTGCCCGACGAGAAGTACGGCGAGGAGGTGATGGCCTGGGTCAAGCTGAGCGAAGGCGAGTCCCTCACCGCCGACGAGCTCAAGGAGTTCTGCAAGGGCAAGATCGCCCACTACAAGGTCCCGCGCTACGTGAAGTTCGTCGACGAGTTCCCGATGACCGTCACCGGCAAGATCCAGAAGTTCAAGATGCGCGAGGAAGCCACCCACGAGCTGGGGCTAGGCTGACGTTATGGGGTCGACCGACCCTGGCGGCTACCGCCCCGTGCCCTGCTCCTCCGCCTACAATCCCTTCGGCGCGAAGATCCCCGGGGCGTTGCGCCAGTAGCCCTTGTAGTCCATGCCGAAGCCGAAGACGTAGCGGTCGACCACCTCCAGGCTGCAGTAGTCGGCCTTGAGTCCGGGCACCGCCTTGCGCGCGTGCTGCTTGTCGACCAGCACCGCGGTGGCGATGCTCGCCGCCCCGGCCTCTCGACAATAGGCGAGGATGGCGGCGAGTGTGGCGCCCTCGTCGAGGATGTCGTCGACGATCACCACATGGCGGCCGGCCATGGGAATCTCCGGCGAGACGCGCCAGAACAGCTCGCCGCCACGCAGGCCGCCGCGGTAGCGGGTGGCGTGCAGGTAGTCGACCTCGAGCGGGAAGCCGAGCCGGGTCAACAGGTGGCCGGTGGTGATCAGGCCGCCGTTCATCACGCAGTAGAAGACCGGCAGCTTGTCGCCGAGGTCACGGGTGATCTCGTCGGCCATGCGGTCCAGGGCGCGCTCGACCTCGGCCTGGGTGATCAGGCAGTCGGCGTTGTCCATGACGTCGCGCATGTCGGAGAGCGACTGGTGAAAATCGGCGTCGAGTTTGGGCATCGGCTATCGGCTCGCGGTCGGCGTGGGTACGGAGGGAACAGGAATAACTCAGTGGGCCGCCAGGGCCTCCAGGCGGGCATGCACGCGGCGCCAGCGGGAGAGCGCCCCCAGGGCGGCGAGATCGGGCCGGGCGCGGGCGTAGCGCAGCTTGAGCAGGCGCCGGGAGACCCTCCCCTGGCAGGCGTCGAGCACCTCCAGCGCCGCGGCGCGGTCGTTGCACACCAGCAACATGTCGCAGCCGGCCGCCAGGGCCGCCTGCGCCCGCTCGGCGGGGGTGCCGGCCGTCCGGGCGCCGGCCATGCTCAGGTCGTCGGAGAAGATCACGCCCTTGAAGCCCAGGCTCTCGCGCAGCAGCCCCAGCCAGGCCCGGGAGAAACCGGCCGGGCGCGGGTCGAAGGCGGGATAGACCACATGGGCCGGCATCACGGCGCCGAGCCGTGTCGCCAGCTCCTTGAAGGGTACCAGGTCGTGGGCGCGCAACTCGTCGAGCGGACGCTCGTCGACGGGCAACGCATGGTGGGAGTCGGCCGCCACCCCGCCGTGGCCGGGAAAGTGCTTGGCCACCGCCACCATGCCGGCCTCGTGCAACCCCTCGACGAAGGCACCGCCCATCGCCGCCACGGCCTGCGGGTCGCCGGAGAAACTGCGATCACCGATCACCGTGGAGAGCCCGCGGTCCACATCCAGCACCGGCGCGAAGCTGAGGTCGAGACCGCAGGCCGCCATCTCCATGCCCAGCAGCCAGCCGGTATCCTGGCAGAGCCGCACGGTCACCTCCGGCAGCGCGGCGAAGTCGCGCCCCAGCCGCCCCATGGCGGGCAGGCGGGTGACCCCCTCGCGCAGGCGCTGCACCCGCCCCCCCTCCTGGTCGATCGCCAGCAGCAGCTCGGGCCGGACCCGACGGATCTCGCTGCACAGCTCGCGGACCTGGGCGGCCGATTCGGTGTTGCGGGCGAACAGGATCACGCCACCGACCTCGGGGCGTGCCAGTAATTCGCGCTCTTCGTGCGTCAGGCGGGGACCGTCCAGATCCAGCATCACCGGGCCGAGGGACTGGGTCATGGTCATGCTCCTTGGCGTGGAAGGGGGCAGATTCTAGAACAAAGTCACCCGCCGGGACAGCCGAACGGGTGGCTCAGCCAAGGGTATTGCAGGCTGACCTTCTCATCGACCTGTACCCGGCGCCCCTCGTCATGTCCAACGGCGATAGCCCTGGTGGCTCCGCTCAGTCGTGGAGCCAGACCGGGGTGCCGGGCACGGCCAGTTCGAAGACGGCCAGCAGGTCGGCGTCGCGCAGGCGGATGCAGCCGTGGGACCGGGGCTCGCCCATGAGCTGATCGGGCGGCGTGCCGTGCAGATAGATATAGCGACGCTGGGAGTCGACGTCACCCCCACGGTTGTGGCCGGGCTCGAGGCCGCACAGCCAGAGAATGCGGGTCAGGATCCAGTCGCGCCCCGGGTGAGCGGTGGCCAGTGCCGGGGAGAACACCTCGCCGGTGGGGCGACGGCCGCGGAACACCGTGCCGGCTGGCTGGCCGGCGCCGATGGCGGCCCGCACGTAGTGCCAGCCCAGCGGAGTCTGGCCGCTGCCCTCGCGCTGGCCGGTGCCGGCCGCCCCGGTGGATACCGGGTAGTCGCCCAGTGGCTCGCGCCCGCGCCACACCACCAGCCGCTGCCCGGCGGTGTCGATCTCGAGCCAGTGGCCCTGCGCGGGGGGCAGGTCGTCGAGTCGCGGGGTGCGCATCAGCTCGCCTCGGCCCTGGGCTCGACGGGCTCGGGGAGCGGCGCGTTCATCGCCGCCACCACCACGGGACGCAGGCGACGGATCAGGTCGCGCACCGAGACATGCTCGCCGTAGTCCTTCTCGGCGATGTCGCGTAGCGCATCCAGCCCCGAGAGGGTGAAGATGACGGTACCCAGCACGAAGTGCAGGCGCCAGAAGCGTTCGGTATCGGGCAGGTCCGGGGTGGCCAGGCGGACGAGTTCGCTGAAGCGAGTGAAGACGCTGCCGTACTCGTCCTGGATATGGCGGCGCAGATGGCCCTGGGCCTGGCTGTAGGCGAGCCCGAGCAGGCGCATGAACACCTTGAGGCTGTTGCGCTCGGCGGGCACCTCGAGCACGGTGCGGGCCATGGTCTCGAGCAGCACCTCGAGGGGGATCACCTGGCCGGCGTAGCGGGCCTCGAGCTCGTCCAGGGCGCCGTGAAAGCGCTCGGTGAAGGGATCCAGGTAGCGGGAGAAGACCGCCTGGATCAGCGACTTCTTGGAGCCGAAATGGTAGTTGACCGCCGCCAGGTTGACCCTGGCCTTGCTGGTGATATTGCGCAGCGACGTCTCGGCGAAGCCGCGTTCGGCGAACAGCACCTCGGCCGTATCGAGGATCCGCGTGACGGTATCGGTCTGACCCATGAGCGATGACACCCTGCCTGGAAACAGCTGTTTTAAACGTGACGGAATTGTACGTCAGGCAAGGGCCGCCCCTCAACGCTAAATCGACGAGCGGTGTTTCAAACGCGCCCCGGGTCGAAACTTTTACTGGATGAACTTCCATGCTGTATACTTGACCAATGAATGGGTGATCCGGACTGCCGATCGCCACCCTCAGCCACCCGGAGGTCGTATGACACGCCCCCTGACCCCGCGCCAGCAGAACGTCCACGACTTCATCGTCAAGACCATCCACGAGCAGGGCTACCCGCCGACCCGCGCCGAGATCGCCCGGGCCCTGGGGTTCCGCTCCCCCAACGCCGCCGAGGAGCACCTGCGGGCCCTGGAGCGCAAGGGGGTGATCCGCATGATCCCCGGCACCTCCCGCGGCATCCGCCTGCCCGCCCAGGAGCCCGAGGCCGTCGAGGGCGAGACGGCCGCCACCCAGGGGCTGCCGATCATCGGCGAGGTGGCCGCTGGCAGCCCGATCCTGGCCGCCGAGCATATCGATCGCTACTGCCCCCTGCCCCCGGAGTACTTCACTCCCCGCGCCGACTACCTGCTCAAGGTGCGCGGCCTGTCGATGAAGGACGTGGGCATCCTGGAGGGCGATCTGCTCGCCGTGCACCGGACCGACCGGGTACGCGACGGCCAGATCGTGGTGGCGCGCCTCGAGGACGAGGTGACGGTGAAGCGCTTCCATCGCCACGGCCATCGGGTCACCCTCGCCGCCGAGAACCCCGACTTCCCTCCCATCGAGGTCGACCTGCGCCAGCATGAACTGGAGATCGAGGGTATCGGGGTTGGGGTGATCCGCGGTGGTAATGGCCAGGCCCTCGGCTGAGCGCAAGATCCTTCACGCCGACTGCGACTGCTTCTACGCCGCGGTGGAGATGCGCGACGATCCCAGCCTGCGCGACATCCCGCTGGCGATCGGCGGCAGTCGCGAGCGCCGCGGAGTGATCGCCACCTGCAACTACCCGGCGCGGGCCTTCGGCATCCATTCGGCGATGCCCACCGCCCGGGCGCTGCGCCTCTGCCCCCACCTGACCCTGCTCCCCGGCGACTTCGACCGCTACCGCGAGGTCTCGCGGCGGATCCAGGCGATCTTCCACGAACTCACGCCCCTGGTGGAGCCGCTCTCGCTGGACGAGGCCTTCCTCGATGTCACCGCGGTCGAGCGCTTCTCCGGCAGCGCCACCTGGATGGCCCACTGGCTCAAGCGGGAGTGCCTGGCCCGCACCGGCATCACCGTCTCGGTGGGCGTGGCGCCCTCGAAGTTCCTGGCCAAGATCGCCAGCGACTGGGACAAGCCCGACGGCCTCACGGTGATCCCCCCGGCGCGAGTCGACGACTTCGTCAGGCCCCTGCCGGTCAAGAAGCTGCACGGCGTCGGCCCGGCCACCGGGGCGCGGCTCGATGCCCTGGGCATCACCACCTGCGAGGAGCTTCGCCGGGTGCCGCTGGAGCGGTTGCTCGAGGAGTTCGGCAAGTTCGGCCGACGGCTGTTCGAGCTCTCCCGCGGCATCGACGAGCGCGAGGTGCGCGTCGAGCGCGAACGCAAGTCGATCAGCGCCGAGACCACCTTCGAGCGTGACCTGCCGGACCTGGCGAGCTGCCAGGCCGCCCTGGCGTCGCTGTGCGAACGGCTCGAGGCACGCCTGGCCCGCCATGGCCACCCACCGCTGGCGGGCATCTTCGTCAAGGTGCGCTTCGACGACTTCAGCCTCACCACCCTGGAGAGCCGGGGGCTGTTGCCCACCCCGGAGAGCTACGCCCGCCTGCTCGAGCAGGCCTGGGCCAGGGCCCGCCGGCCGGTGCGACTGCTCGGCGTCGGCGCCCGGCTGGTGCCCGAGGACGCCCGGCGCCAGCTGGTCCTGCCGATCGAGTGAGCCCCCTAGGGGGAATGAGAGCGCTCCGGGATGAGCCGCCAGCGCGGGGAGGCCCTATGGGGTCAGACCCTGCCGAATCCCCACATTTTTCTCGACGTTGATAGCTTGTTCGCCGAAAAAGGCGCCGAGGCTGCCCCTATGGGGTCAGACCCCAGCCAAGTCGCGAAGCCCGTCATGGTGCGTCTTGCGAGCGGATTCGACGCCGCCGGGGTCTGACCCCATAGGGACCGGCAGCGCTGGCAGCCACCCACCCACCAATGTCCAACGCATTGATAATGCTGAAGTATTTCTGGAGATGCCTCAGGGTCAGACCCCGGCCGAGTTACCGGGCCTGTCATCGTGCACATGGCGAGCGGATTCGACCCCGCCGGGGTCTGACCCCATAGTGGCGGGCCACGGCGGTTTCTCCGTCGAACGTACTGCCATCGTCGAGATATTCGCGGGGAGGCAACGACGCCGACCCTGGCTACTTGGTATCGATATAGCGGTGGTCATTGAAGGTCGCCACCCAACTGGGGTGGTAGACCAGCAGGATGCTGAGCAGCATCCCGGTGATGAAGGCCTCGGAGGGCATCAGCAGCGGCAGGAAACGGGCGTACTCGAGCGCCTGGTGCATGACCTCGGGGTCGCTGGCCCCCAGTGCCATCAGCCCCACCGCCGAGAGCCCCGCCGCCAGGGTGGCCAGGGCCGTGCCGAAGAAGCCGCAGACGAACAGGAAGACCATCAGGTTATCCGGCAGGCGCCGGTCGACGAGCCGCCAGACCAGCACCATCACCAGCACCGGCACCACCCCGGTGACCAGCAGGTTGACCCCGAGCAGCGGCCAGGCGACCCGCCCCAGCACGACCATCGCCAGGTTGGCCAGCAGGCAGGAGAGCAGCGCCAGCGGCGCCTTGAACACCAGGGTCAGCAGTGCCGTGAACATCAGGTGCAAGGTCAGCCAGTCGACCGCCTGGGCGCGCAGCTGCCAGAGCAGCGTGACGGCCAGGGTGGCGGCCAGCCAGCGATGCTGCAGGGCGTGGTCGGCGAGCAGCGCCCGCCAGGGACGCTGGGCCAGCGCCAGGCCGACCATCCCCAGCGACACCAGGGAGGCGACCAGCAGCAGCCAGGGCGAGAGCACCGGGGCAGCGAAGGACATCGCGAGGCTCCGTCAGGCGAACACCACGGTCTTGTTGCCGTGGATCAGCACCCGATCCTCCAGGTGCCAGCGCAGCCCGCGCGCGAGCACCGCCTTCTCCACGTCGCGGCCGAAGCGCACCAGGTCATGCGGGGTGTGGCAGTGGCTGACCCGGTGGATGTCCTGCTCGATGATCGGCCCGGCGTCCAGCTCCTCGGTGACGTAGTGGCAGGTGGCGCCGATCAGCTTGACGCCGCGCTCGTAGGCCTGGTGATAGGGCTTGGCCCCGGCGAAGGAGGGCAGGAAGCTGTGGTGGATGTTGATGACCCGGCCGGCATACTGCTCGCAGAGGGCCGGCGGCAGGATCTGCATGTAGCGCGCCAGCACCACGCTGTCGGCACGGGCCTCCTCGACCAGGCGCTGCATCTCGGCGAAGGCCCCGCCCCTGTCGCCGGGGGATACCGGCACATGGTGGTAGGGAATGCCGTGCCACTCCACCAGGCCGCGCAGGTCCTGGTGGTTGGAGATCACGCAGGGGATGTCGCAGTCGAGCTCGCCGGCCGTCCAGCGGTAGAGCAGGTCCACCAGGCAGTGGGACTCCCGGGAGACCATCAGCACCACCCGCGGGCGGCGCCGGGTATCGGTCAGCGCCCACTGCATGCCGAACTCCCGCGCCACCGGGGCGAAGGCCACGCGCAGGGCTGCGGCGTCCATCCCGATCGAGTCGGCGAGGATCTCGTAGCGCATGAAGAAGCGGCCTGCCTCCAGGTCGGAGTGCTGGCTGGCCTCGGTGATCGAGCCGCCATGGCCGGCGATGAAACCGGAGACCCGGGAGACGATCCCCACGCGGTCGGGGCAGGAGACCACCAGGCGATAATAGTGTGACATCGAATGACCGTCGCTGGCTGAAAACAACAGGAACAAGGACGGCATTGTAGCGAATGCCGCCGCCGTCGGCACGGCCGCTTCGTTGTGGCCCCCGGCGGCGATCCCGTATAGTGAAGCGCATACTTTCCACGGTTTGCACTCCCCCGATGCCCCAACCTCGTGTCCAGATCCGCCCCCGCCGCCGCCCTCCCCTGCACTTCCTGCCACTCGGCGGCTGCGGCGAGATCGGCATGAACCTGAGCCTCTATGGCTTCGAGTCGCACTGGATCGCGGTGGACTGCGGCATGATGATCCGCCAGGACCTGCCCGACAGCCCGCTGCAGGTGCCCAACCTGGACAGCCTGACGACGCTCGGCATCACCCCCCGGGCACTGATCATCACCCACGGCCACGAGGACCATATCGGGGCGGCCGCCTGGCTCTGGCCGCAGTGGGGGTGTCCGATCCACGCCACCCCGCTGGCCGCCGGCCTGCTGCGGGCCAAGTTCGCCGCGCGCGGCCTCGCCACCGATGCCATCCGGGTCATCGCGCCCGGCGAGGCCCTGGAGTCCGGCCCCTTCACCCTGCGCTACCTGCCGCTGACCCACTCGATTCCCGAGAGCTGCGCACTGCTGATTACCGCCGGCGACCATCGGGTGCTGCACAGCGGCGACTGGAAGCTCGACCCCGAGCCGCTGATCGGCGCACCGGTGTCCGCCTCGACCTTCCGGGCCATCGCCCCGGTGGACCTGGTGGTGGGTGACTCGACCAATGCGCCGCTGCCCGGCCATTCCCGCAGCGAGGGTGAGGTCGCCGTGGCCCTGGAACACGCCATCGCCCGTTGCGAGGGACGGGTGGTGGTCTCCTGCTTCGCCAGCAACCTGGCCCGGGTGCTGGCCATCGGCCGCGCCGCCGAGCGCTGCGGCCGACGGGTCAGCCTGATGGGACGCTCCATGGAGCGCATGGTGGGTGTGGCCCGCGGGCTCGGCTACCTCGACGACTTCCCGCCGCTGGTGCCGGTGAGCGACCTCGGCTACCTGCCGCCGGAGGAGGTGCTGGTGATCGCCACCGGCAGCCAGGGCGAGCCCCGCGCCGCGCTCCATCGCCTGGCCCGGGGGCGCCATCCGACCTTCGAGCTGGGCCGGGGTGACAGCGTGATCTTCTCGGCCAGGGCCATTCCCGGCAACGAGCTGTTGATCGAACGGCTCAAGGCCGGCCTCAGGCACCTCGGCGTCGCCCTGCTCGACGAATTCAATCACCCCGAGTTGCACGCCTCCGGACACCCGGCCCGGGAGGAGCTGCGCACCTTCTACGGCTGGGTGAAACCCGGCCACCTGCTGCCGGTGCATGGCGAGCCACGCCACCAGCAGGCCCACCAGACACTGGCCGAATCGCTGGGCATCCGCACCCCGCTGATCCCGACCAATGGCGACCTGATCCGCCTGGACGCCGATGGCCTGACCCTGGAGGCCCGTCACCCCCAGCCGCCCTGCATCGTCAGCCAGGACGCCGTGACGCCACTGCCCGGCCTGGCCGGCGAGACGACCCGCTCGCGCCATGGCAGCCTCTATCTGGCCCTCTCGGTCACCGCCACCGAGGAGCGTGGCTGGACGCGCATCGGCCGGCTGATGCTCGATACGAGCCAGACCGGCCACCTCGATGAGGACGCCTTCGCCGACTGGCTCGACATGCAACTGCCGGAGCTGCGTGCCGAGACCCTCGCCGAGCTGCGCCTGGCACTGCAGCCGAAACTGCTGGCCTGGTTCGCCGATCACCTGCGCCGGGTACCGGAGATTCACCTGCAGATCCTGGCGGTGGAGGCCCCCAGCTTCAGCGACCTCGACTGAACGTCCCCGGCACCCGGCCCGCCGGATGCCCCCCGAAATGCCGAGAGGCGAACCCGAAGGTTCGCCTCTCTTATTCTGCCGGTCCTGCCGACTCCCTCCCTTCGACCCTTACCGGTCGAGGCGATGTCGCTTACGACATGACTTACGCCTTGTTGGCGTTGGCGTTCTTCGGTGGACGACCGCGCTTGCGGCGGGGTTGTTCCGGCACCAGGTCATCGAGCGAAAGACCGGCGTCGTTGAGCGCTTCGCGTATCTCGGCCAGCTTGCGCTCCTTCTGCGCTTCCTCTTCCTGACGTTGCAGCTCTTCGTCCTTCTTCTGTTCGATGACCTCGCCGATCACCTCTGCCAGCTTATGGAGCTGTTCCATGCTCAACTGGCGTGCCGCGGCTCGAGCCACGTTCTTGTTGCGAGCGATGCGCTCCAGGGATTCGCTGGACATTGGCCCCCTCCATGCGATTGAACGAAAAAGGTTATTCATGACACTGTACGTCAAAAGTATATGCACCCTTCGGGACTTGGCAAGAAAATACGTGCAATTATTTTCATCGAACCATCGGCCAAACCCCGCGGTTCCCTGGGGGGATCCTCACGCGAAGACGGCGCCATCCTGGCGCCGTCTTCAAGTGGGAAGCGAATGAATTCGGCATTCAGCCACCGGTCATGTTCATGAAGCGCACCACCTGGACATCGCCGTCGGTGGTGAAATGATGGCGCTCGGGCTTGAGGGGCATGGCCGCGACGATGCGTTCCTTCAGGGTATCGATATCGCCCGGATGACGCCGCAGCACCTCCCGCAGGTCCACCGAGTGCTCGTTGCCGAGGCAGAGCAGCAGGCGCCCTTCCACGGTCACCCGAACCCGATTGCAGGTGGCGCAGAAATTGTGGCTGTGGGGCGAAATGAAGCCGACGCGGGTATCGCTGTCGGGCATGCGAAAATAGCGCGAGGGCCCCAGGGTGGTCTCGGTGGTGGGGATCAACTGGTGGCGAGTCTCGATGAGCGCCTGCACCTCGTCGCTGGAGCAGTAGGTCTCGTCCCGGTTATGGTCCGAGACGTCCCCCAGTGGCATCTCCTCGATAAAGCTGATGTCGACCCCTTCCCGTCGCGCGAAATCGACCAGCTCGATCACCTCGTCGTCATTGCGCCCCTTGAGGATGACCGCGTTGAGCTTGATGCGATCGAAGCCGGCCTCCCGGGCGGCGTGGATGCCATCGATCACCTTGGCCAGGTCGCCGGTGCGGGTCAGGCGACGGAAGCGCTCCGGGTCCAGGGAGTCGAGGCTGATGTTGAGCCGCTTGAGTCCGGCCTGGCGGAGCCGATGGGCATACTTGCCGAGCCCCGCGCCGTTGGTGGTCATGGCGAAATCCCTGAGCCCGGGCAGCGAGCCGATATCCTCGACCAGTCGGTCGATGTCGCGACGCACCAGGGGTTCGCCTCCGGTCAGGCGCACCTTTTCCACGCCGAGCTCGATGAAGGCCCGCGCCACCAGCGCCAGCTCTTCCAGCGTCAACACCTGGGCACGGGGCAGGAAGGTCATCTCCTCGCTCATGCAGTAGACGCAGCGGAAATCACAGCGATCGGTGACCGAGATGCGCACGTAGCGCACCCGCCTTCCGAAGTCGTCGATCAGCTCATCGGTTAGTGCCATCGTCATGTCTCCCAGCGGTGGGCATCCTGGTGATCCGAATCACGCTCTGACACCCAGTAGTCGCCGTCGGTGGCGTGTTCCTTCTTCCAGAACGGGGCGCGAGTCTTGAGGTAATCCATGATGAAGTCGCAGGCCTCGAAGGCGGCACGCCGATGGGCACTGGCGACCACCACCAACACGATAGGGTCTCCCGGGGCGAGGCGTCCAATCCGGTGGATCACACGCACCCCCTCGAGCGGCCATCGCGCGTCGGCTTCCTGGACGATATCGTCCAGGGCCGTCTCGGTCATGCCGGGGTAATGCTCGAGGGTCAGGGCCGTGACCTCGGGCCGTTCGTTGAAGTCGCGCACCAGCCCGGTGAAGCTGACCACGGCACCGACGTCGGTGCGACCCGCCAGCAGCGCCTGCTGTTCGGCGCCCGCATCGAAGGGCGCCTCCTGGACACGAATCATGCTCAGCCTCCGGTCACCGGGGGGAAGAAGGCGACCTCGTCCTCGTTGGTGATCGGCGTGTCGTCGGCGGCCATCACCTGATTGACCGCACACAGCACCCGCCCCTCGTCGAGCCGCGAGAAGCGCGGGTCGAGCACCTTGAGGGCCGCCTTGAGGCCGGCCACGTCGGCACTCGCCAGGCTGTCGAACGGCACCGAAAGATCGCCGACGCCGAGCCGCTCGCGCAGCTCGGCCAGGCACTTGACCCGCACACAGGGCGAGGCGATATCGCAGCGGTTACCCACCGACACCTCCCCGGCACTGCCCTCGCCGGTAACGATGGGCGCGACCGAAGCGACGGCGTCGCCGTCACGGCGATAGTCGCCCGAGCGGCCGCCGCTCTTGGCATCGAGGTGGATGGCGCCGATCTCCATCCCCTTGTCCACCGCCTTGCACATGTCGTAGAGGGTCAGACAGGCCACGGAAACCGCGGTCAGCGCCTCCATCTCCACCCCGGTGCGGCCGTTGAGCCGGCAGGTCGCGGTGACCTCGACACAGGAGGCGGCCTCGTCGAGGCGGAAGTCGATGGCCACCTTCGACAGCGCCAGGGCATGACACAGCGGGATCAGTTCGTGGGTCCGCTTGGCGGCCTGGATGCCGGCGATGCGCGCGGTGGCCAGCACGTCGCCCTTGGGCAGGCCGCCCTCGGCGAGCAGCGCCAGGGTCGCCGGCTGCATGCGGATGTGTCCCGAGGCGCTCGCCTCGCGCCGGCTCTCCGGCTTGTCGGCAACGTCGACCATATGGGCTTCGCCGCGGGTATTGAGATGGGTCAGTGACATGGAAAGCGCCTCATGGAAGTCGATGAAGAGGATGAATGGTGACTGCCTCGCCGGGCGCGGCGACCTCGCGGTCGGCGGCGAGCTCGATCAGACAGTTGGCCTTGACCATGGACGAAAGGATGCCCGAGCCCTGGGCCCCGGTGCTGGCGACCGTGAGCCGGCCCCGGTCGTCGCCGCGGTAGACGCCGCGCAGATAGTCGACGCGCCCGATGCGGCTCTTGAGCTCATGCTCGGCCAGCGCGGTGAGGGTCGCCGGGTGCCGCTCGACACGCCCCTGCAGGCGGGCCAACAGGGGGGCCACGAACCGCAGGAAGGTGACCATCACCGCCACCGGGTTGCCGGGCAGCCCGAGGAAGGGCACCCCACCCTCGCCCAGGCGACCGCAGGCCAGCGGCCGCCCCGGGCGGATGGCGATGCGCCAGAAGCCGAGTTCGCCGAGCTCGGCCAGTGCCGCCCGGGTGAAGTCGGCCTCGCCCACCGAGACGCCGCCACTGGTGATCACCAGGTCGGCCCGCCGTGCGGCGGCGCCCAGGGCGGCGACCAGGGCGGCCCGGTCGTCGGGCAGGATGCCGAGGTCGAGCACCTCGCCCCCCTGCTCCGCCACCAAGCCGCGGAGGGTGAAGCGGTTGGCATCGTAGATGCCGGCCGGGGGCAGCGACGCGCCCGGGGCGGTGACCTCGTCACCGGTGGAGAAGATCGCCACCCGCGGCCGGCGTATCACCCTCGCCTCGGCCAGGCCGAGGGAGGCCAGCAGGCCGAGCTCGGCCGCCGACAGCCGGGTGCCGGCCGCCAGTGCCGGGGCACCGCGGGCGATGTCCTCGCCGGCCCGACGCACGTTCTGGCCGCGCCGGACCCGCTCGGGATGCGCCACGACCACCCGGTCGTCGCCCAGCACCTCGAGCTGCTCCTGCATGATCACGGTGTCGGCCCCCGGGGGCAACGGCGCCCCGGTGGTGATGCCCAGGCACTCGCCCGGCCCCAGCGGGGTCGCGTGGCGCTGCCCGGCGAACAGCTGGCCGACCCGTCGCCAACCCTCGGGCCAGGGGCCCGCCTCCGGCCAGGCCAGGGCGATGCCGTCCATGGCGGCGTTGGTGCTCTGGGGCACGTCGAGGGGCGAGACGACGGTCTCGGCCAGAACCCGGCCATGCAACTCGGCCAGCGCCACTTTCTCGGCCGGCAGCGGCCCGGCGACCAGCTCGGCCAGCGCCGCGCCGGCCTCCTCCACCGAGAGCATGCGTTCGCCGAGATCGAAGCAGGAGAGCGTCATCTCGCCGTCTCCTCCGCGAGTGTGCGCGGGGTCCGCTCGCCGGGCCAGCGCGCCGGCCAGGCGGCGATCCAGGCGGCGATGGCCTCGAGGTCGTTGAGATCCAGCGCCTCGACGCCCTCGGGCAGCGGCTGGGGGGCGTCGCTCGCCACCGCCTTGACCCAGGGATCCTCGGCCACCCGCAGCGCCTTGCCGACCTCGGGGCGATAGAGCTCCAGCTTGGGTAATGGCCAGGCCTTGAAGCCCTCCACCAGCACCAGGTCCGGCGCCTGGAGCCGCACCATCTCGACCAGCTGCCCGAGGTCGGGCTCGTCGCGGCCCGGGGTCTCCATCATCAACGCCAGCCGCGTCCGCGAGGCGACCAGCATCGGCGCCGCCCCCGCCTGACGCAGGCGGTAGCTGTCCTTGCCGGGCTGGTCGACGTCGAAGCCATGGTGGGCGTGCTTGATCACCGCGACGCGCAGCCCGCGTTCGCCTAGCCGCGGCAGCAGCCGCTCGAGCAGGGTCGTCTTGCCGGTGCCGCTCCAGGCGGCGATGCCCAGCAGCGGCAGTCGCTCGTCGAGGTCCAGCCGGGTCTGGCTCATGAGGTCGGGGACTCCTTGTGCGCCTGCTCCAGGCGCCGCTTCTCGTCGTCGGTGTTGAGGTTGGCGAAGGCCTCGGGACAGTCGGAAAAGTCCACCTCGCACCAGGCATGGCGGGCGTACCAGCGGTCGATCTTGCGCTCGCCGGCGGTCAGGGCCGCGGCCAGGTCGTCGGCCAGGGCGGTGCGCAGCAGCGCCACCACCGGGTGCAGCCGCTCGCCGTCGTGGGCCACGGCGATATCGGCCCGGCCGACCCCCGCCACCAGCCGCGGAACCAGATCGTCGGGCAGCGCCGGGCTGTCGCAGGGCACCACCACCAGCCAGGGCGTGGTGGCGGCCCGCAGGCCACTGTAGATGCCCATCAGCGGCCCCTGGAAGCCGTCCTCGGCATCGGTGATCACCCGATCGGCCAGCGCCCGGTAGACATCGAGGTGGCGGTTGGCGTTGATCATCACCTCGGCCACCCGCCCCTCGAGGCGCTCGATGACATGGGCGACCAGCGGGCGTCCGGCGAAGGGCTCGAGCCCCTTGTCGCGCCCTCCCATGCGGCGCCCCTGGCCGCCGGCCAGGATCATGCCGCTGAGCTCGCCTTGCGTGATCATGGGCTCTCCTGCTGTCCCGGATTCGTTATCGAGTGTTGCTGTTGCCCATGATGCCTGAGCCGGGCGGGTGGTGCCATGCCGCCGGGCGCCGGTACTGATGCCGATCAAGGCGGCGGTTTATCGGCGGTCGGCCGAGCGGGTATCATGGTGTCAAGGATCTTCAACGATCACAGGTTCCCAGACGACAGGACACCCGATGCAAGGATTCGATGTAGGGGCTCGCCTGCGCCAGCTGCGCAATGCCCGCGGCCTCTCCCAGCGCGAGCTGGCCAAGCGAGCCGGCGTCACCAACAGCACCATCTCGCTGGTCGAGCAGAACAGCGTCAGCCCCTCGGTGAGCTCGCTGAAGAAGATTCTCGATGCCCTGCCGGTGTCGATCAGCGCCTTCTTCGCCGGCGACGAGCTGAGCCAGCCGCGCCCCTTCTACCCGGCCGCCGAGCTCACCGAGATCGGCGACGGCCACCTCTCCTGGCGGCTGGTGGCGGCCCGCCGGCCCGACCGCAGCATGTCGATCATCCATGAGCGCTACCCCCCCGGCGCCGATACCGGCGAGGAGATGCTCGAGCACGAGGGCGAGGAAGGCGGGGTGGTGATCTCGGGCACCATCGAGATCACCGTGAACGGCGAGGTCGCGGTGCTCGGCGCGGGCGATGCCTACTACTTCGACTCCCGCCTGCCCCACCGCTTCCGCAACCCGGGCGAGACGGAGTGCGTGATCGTCAGCGCCAACTCCCCGCCGACCTTCTCGGAGGGCGGGCAGGAGCTGCATCACGCCTGAGGCCATGTCTCCCACTGTCTGTGCCCATGGGGCCAGATGCCAGGCTCGTCCCTCCACCCCGGCAAGTCTTCTCAATACTGCCCTTGTCTGGTCACTTCCAACATACAAGCTTGGCTCCGCCGAGCGATCGGCGCCGATGCCGAACACCAGGATCAGCGGAGCCGGGGGCGACTACCGAGTGCCGAAGATCTTGTCTCCCGCATCGCCGAGTCCCGGGACGATATAGCCGTTCTCGTCCAGGTGGTCGTCCACCGCGGCGGTGTAGATCTCGATCTCGGGATAGGCCTCCTGCACCCGCTTGATGCCCTCGGGGGCGGCCACCAGCACGATCACCTTCATCTGCTGGCAGCCACGATCGCGCAGCATGTCCAGGGTGGCCACCATGGTGCCGCCGGTGGCCAGCATCGGGTCGATGACGATGGCCAGGCGCTCGTCGAGGTCGTTCGCGAACTTGGCGAAATAGGGCACCGGCTCCAGGGTCTCCTCGTCGCGATAGAGCCCCACCACGCTGACCCGGGCGCTGGGGATCAGGTCGGTGACCCCGTCGAGCATGCCGAGCCCGGCACGCAGGATCGGCACGATGGTGACCTTCTTGCCCTTGAGCAGCTGCACCGGGATGGGCTGGCCGCTCCAGCCGTCGATCTCCTGGGTCTCGAGTTCCAGGTCCTGGGTCGCCTCGTAGGTGAGCAGCTTGGCCAGCTCGCCAGCCAGTTCGCGGAAGCTCTTGGTGCTGATGCCGGCTTCGCGCATCAGTCCCAGCTTGTGCTGGACCAGTGGATGGTGAATGGCGTGAAGGCTCATGGAAGGGACCTCTTGAGGGCAATGGATCGGGAACGACCTTCATCGGAGGGACGGCACCGACAAATTGCGCGTCATTTTACCGCCATCCACCGTTGAGGGTAAGGCTCCCGGTCAGGGGGTGGGGGGCAGCTGCCAGTCGACCGGCGTGCGCCCATGCTCGGCCAGGAAGGCGTTGGCCCGGGAGAAGTGGTGGTTGCCGAAGAAGCCCCGGTGCGCCGAGAGCGGCGAGGGGTGCGGCGACTCCAGCACCAGGTGGCGCGAGGTATCGACCAGCGCCTTCTTCTGCCGGGCATGGCTGCCCCACAGCAGGAACACCGAGGGCTCGGCGTGGGCGTTGACCGCGGCGATGGCGCGGTCGGTGAAGGTCTCCCAGCCGCGGCCGCGGTGGGCGCCGGCATTGCCCTGCTCCACCGTCAGCGAGGTGTTGAGCAGCAGCACCCCCTGGCGCGCCCAAGGCTCCAGGTTGCCGTGATCCACCGGCGTGAAGCCCACGTCGGCGGCCAGCTCCTTGTAGATGTTGACCAGCGACGGCGGCACGGGCACGCCGGGGCGCACCGAGAAGCAGAGGCCATGGGCCTGGCCGGGCCCGTGGTAGGGGTCCTGACCGAGGATCACCACCCGCACCCGGTCGAGCGGCGTGAGCTCGAAGGCCCGGAACCAGTTCGAGGAGTGCGGGTAGATCACCTTCCTGGCCGCCTTCTCGGCGGCCAGGAAGTCACGCAGGGCCTGCATGTAGGGCGCCTCGAACTCGGCGCCCAGCCACCGCTGCCAGCTGTCGGGAAGTGGACAGGCCATGGTTCAGCGCTTCACCTGGTCGACCAGCGGCTCGACATAGGCGATGCCCATGTCCCAGGGGAACTGGATCCAGCAGTCCTGGGCCACCTCGGTGAGATACTGGTCCACCAGCGGCCGCCCCTCCGGCTTGGCATAGACCGTCACGAAGTGGGCCCTGGGCAGCATCTCGCGTACCTTGCGTGCCGTCTTGCCGGTGTCGACCAGGTCGTCGACCAGCAGCCAGCCGTCGCCGTCGTGATCGACGCCCTTCATCACCTCGAGCCCGCCCTGGTCCATGTGGTCATAGCTCTTGATGCACACGGTATCGATCAGGCGCACGTTGAGCTCGCGGGCGATCAGGGCGGCGGGGATCAACCCGCCCCGGGTGATGGCGACGATGCCCTTGAAGTCACGCTCGATCAGTCGATGGCAGAGCTCGCGCACGTCGCGGTGGAGCTGGTCCCAGGAGACGGTGAAGTGCTGGTGGTAGCGGTGGGTGCTCATGGCGGGAGACTCACTCGTCCTCGGTGAAGGAACAGACCGCGAAGACGCCGAAGCCGGCCTCGCGGATGCGCTGCGCCCCGCCGAGATCCGGCAGGTCGATGATGGTGGCGGTCTCGACCACCCGGCCACCGCTGCGGGTGATCAGCTTGGCGGCGGCCAGCATGGTGCCGCCGGTGGCGATGAGGTCGTCGACGATCAGGATGCGATCGTCCTGGCGGAAGGCGTCGGAGTGCAGCTCGACCTCGGCCTCGCCGTACTCCAGGGTGTAGGTCTCGCTGATGGTCTTGAAGGGCAACTTGCCCTTCTTGCGCACCGGCACGAAGCTGCAGCCCAGCTCGTAGGCCAGCGGCGCGCCGACGATGAAGCCCCGGGCGTCGATGGCGGCGATGGCATCGAGATCCATCTCCTGGTAGCGGTGCACGAAGCTGTCGATCAGCTTGCGAAAGGCGGCGCTGTTCTGCAGCAGCGGGGTGATGTCGCGGAAGTTGACCCCGGGCTGCGGCCAGTCGGGGACGGTGCGGATCACGGACTTGATGTAGTCGCCGTAGATGCTCATCAAAACAGGTCTCGGTGTGTGAATGCGGTCGGTATGGGTCAGTCGATGAAGAGGAACTTGGTCGCGAACAGCAGCGCCAGCACGATCACCGCCGGGTTGAGGTCCTTGAAGCGCCCGGACAACGCCTTGATGGCAGCGTAGCTGATGAAGCCCAGGGCGATGCCCTCGGCGATCGAGAAGGTCAGCGGCATGGCCAGGGCGGCGATCAGCACCGGGGCGGCATCGGTGGGGTCTTCCCAGTTGGCGTGGGCCAGGCTGCCGGCCATCAGCACCGCCACGTAGAGCAGCGCCCCGGCGGTGGCGTAGGCCGGAATGGAGCCCGCCAGGGGGGCGAAGAACAGGCTGACCAGGAAGAGCACGGCCACCACCACGGCGGTCAGGCCGGTGCGCCCACCCGAGGCGATGCCCGCGGTAGACTCGATGTAGCTGGTGGTGGTGGAGGTGCCGAGCACGGCACCGGCCATGGAGGCACCACTGTCGGCCATCATGGCGCGCCCGAGCCGGGGTAGCTTGCCGTCCTTGTCGAGCAGGCCGCCGCGGTGGGCCACGCCCACCAATGTGCCGGAGGTGTCGAACAGGTCGACGAACAGGAAGGCGAAGATCACGCTGAGCATCGCCACATCCAGGGCGCCGGCCAGGTCGAGCGCCATGAAGGTCGGGGCGATGGAGGGCGGCATGGACATCAGGCCGCCGTACTCGTTGTGACCGAGAATCATGGCCAGCACGGTGATGCCCAGTATGCCGATCATCACCGCCCCGGTGACCTTCAGATAGGCCAGCGCGGTGATGACGAAGAAACCCAGCAATGCATAGATCGCCGGTGGCTGCGACAGGTCGCCCAGCGACACATAGGTGGCCGGATTGGCGACCACGATGCCGGCGTTCTTCAGCGCGATCATCGCCAGGAAGAGGCCGATACCCGCGGCGATGCCCAGGCGCAGGGAGAGCGGGATCGAGTTGATGATCCACTCGCGCACCCGGAACACGCTGAGCAGGAAGAAGCAGAAGCCGGAGAAGAATACCGCCCCCAGCGCCGCCTCCCAGGTGTAGCCCATGCCCAGCACCACGCCATAGGTGAAGAAGGCGTTGAGCCCCATGCCCGGCGCCTGGGCGATCGGATAGTTGGCCCACAGCCCCATGATCAGAGAACCCAGGGCCGCGGCGAGGCAGGTGGCGACGAAGACGGCGCCAGCGTCCATGCCCGTCTCGGAGAGGATGCTGGGGTTGACGAAGATGATGTAGGCCATGGTCAGGAAGGTGGTGATCCCGGCAATGACCTCGGTCTTTACATCGGTATTGTGCTCGGCCAGCTTGAAATGCTCGTCCATCAGGCGTTTCAGCATCGTTGTCGTTCCTGCGCGGGGACGGTGTCGTCGTCCGGAGTGCGAGAAAAGCCGCCTATGGTACCCAATGCCCTGTCGGGATGCGAGGCAGCGGGCCGCCCATGATACGGCTCGGTCTGCCTTATATAAGCAACCAACGGGCCATTCGCCAGCCGAGCTTCCAACGCAGACTTGACGGAGTGGTCAAGCCAGCCTCCTGGTCAGGCCCCGCGCGCGGCCAGGACACGCTCCACGGTCTCGACGATGGCCTGGGTCTGGGGGTCGATCTCGATATTGACGAGATCCCCGGGCGCTCGATCGACCAGGATGGTGCGTGCCAGGGTCTCGGGAATCAGGTTGACGCAGAAGCGCGGCCCCCGGGTCGCCGTGGCAGGCTTCACCTCGCCGATGGTCAGGCTGATGCCGTCCACCCCGATGTAGCCCTTGTCGAACAGGAAGCGCCCCAGGGCGTGGGGCAGCTCGAACCATAGCCGCCGGTTGTTGGGTGCCTCGTCGAGCTCCACCAGTTCGGCCATGGCCATGACGTGACCGGACATGGCGTGACCGCCGATCTCGTCGCCGAAGCGTGCCGCCCGCTCGATGTTGACGCGATCCCCCACCCGCAGCGCACCAAGATTGGTCAGCCTGAGGGTCTCGCGCATCAGGTCGAAGCTGACCCGTTCGCCGTCGATGGCGGTCGCCGTCAGGCAGACACCGTTGTGGGCCACCGAGGCGCCGATCTCGAGCCCGCGGCACAGCGCCTCGGGCAGCGTGACCACATGGGTGCGAAAGGCCTCGGCCTCCTCGATGGCGACCACTTCCGCCGTGCCCTGCACGATGCCTGTAAACATTGGCGCTCCTCGCTATTGCGGTCATCGGCCGCGGAATATCGGAAAGCCTGACAGTGTAGGGAATTCCCGGGCCCGCCGTCCATGCGCCGAGGATGCCCCGCAGGGCTATCGCAGATGGCGGTAACGCTCGAGGCTGTTCCGGCGCCTCTCTCTTTGGGTAGCGGCGATTGCCCTGGGAAGGTCCGAGGCCGCCAGCATCAGAAAATCATTCTGCTTTTCCTGCATATTCGGGACGATCTACTGATCGGAAAGCGTAACGATGGGACCATTCACCAGCAAGCTTGACAGCTTTCGGCTTTGGTCTTAGCCTTCGCCCCACATTTTGAAGGCGCCGATTTGTACCCGGATTGCGGGCGCCAGCGTCGCGCCTGCCTCCTCGAGGCAGGCGCGGCGAAGTGCAGCTAAAAGGGTGTGTCCAGCGTTGATGGCCACCCTCCAAGGGTGGCTTTTTTTGCCCTCGCTGCACGGCCCGCACCGCCCGGGCGCCCTCCCCCCGCGGAGGCTTCCATGATCCGACTGCACAATGTTTCCAAGACCTACTATCTCAAGGGCCACCGCCAGGGGCGCTCAGGGAACCACGGCGCCCCGCCCGGGCGAGACGCCGACCCCAGGGTCGTCGAGGCCCTGAAGAACGTCGACCTGCACGTTCCGCCGGGGCAGATCCACGGCGTGATCGGCCTGTCCGGGGCCGGCAAGTCGACGCTGATCCGCTGCGTCAACCTGCTCGAGCGCCCCACCGCCGGTACCGTCACCGTCGACGGCCAGGAGCTCACCGGCCTCGCCAACGGCGCCCTCAACCAGGCGCGCCATCGCATCGGCATGATCTTCCAGCACTTCAACCTGCTGACCAACCGTAACGTCTTCGACAACGTGGCGCTGCCGCTGGAGCTGATGGGCATGACGCGCGCGGCGATCCGCGAACGGGTCACCCCGCTGCTGGAGCTCGTCGGCCTGGCCGACAAGGCCGACCAGTACCCCGCCCGGCTCTCCGGCGGCCAGAAGCAGCGGGTCGCCATCGCCCGGGCGCTCGCCAGCCGCCCGCGGGTGCTGCTGTGCGACGAGGCCACCTCGGCACTCGATCCCCAGACCACCGGTTCGATCCTGGCGCTGCTGCGCGACATCAACCACAAGCTCGGCCTGACCATCCTGCTGATCACCCACGAGATGGAGGTGGTCAAGTCGATCTGCCATCGGGTCAGCCTGATCTCCGATGGCGAGCTGGTCGAGGAGGCCGACGTCGGCGACTTCTTTACCGCCCCGCGCACCCGGCTGGGCCGCGACTTCCTCAACGACTTCCTGCAGCTCGAGCCGCCCCGGGCGCTGATCGAGCGTCTCGAGGAGACCCCCGGCGAGCACACCCATCCGGTGGTGCGCCTGGCCTTCTCGGGCGACGCCGTCTCGACCCCGCTGATCTCGCGGCTGGCCCGGGAGTGCGGCGTGGACGTGAGTATCCTGCAGGCCAAGGTCGAGTCGATCCAGGAGCGCACCCTGGGGCTGATGATCGCCGAGCTGATCGGCGCGACGAGCGAGACCGCCCGCGCCATCGACTATCTCGAAACCCATGATCTTCACGTGGAGGTGCTCGGCCATGTCCAGCGCGATGCTTGAGCTCATCCTCAGGGCCACCCTGGACACCCTCTACATGGTGGGGGTCTCGGGGCTGATCTCGGCGCTGCTCGGCGTGCCCCTGGGCGTGCTGCTCTACGTCACCCGCCCGGGGCAGGTACTGGCCCACCCCCTGGCCAGCCAGGTGCTCGGCACCGTGACCAACGTCGGCCGCTCGGTGCCCTTCATCATCCTGATGGTGGCGATCATTCCCTTCACGCGGCTGCTCGTCGGCACCTCCATCGGCACCAACGCCGCCATCGTGCCGCTGACCATCGCCGCCATCCCCTTCGTGGCGCGGCTGGTGGAGGGCGCCCTGAACGAGGTGCCGCCCGGCCTGGTGGAGGCCGCCCAGTCCATGGGGGCCACGCCCCGGCAGATCATCCTCAAGGTGCTGCTGCCGGAGGCCAGGGGCGGTATCTTCACCGGGCTGACCATCACCGTGGTGACCCTGATCAGCTATTCGGCCATGGCCGGCGCCGTGGGCGGCGGCGGCCTGGGCGACCTGGGCATCCGCTACGGCTACAATCGCTTCGATCCCACGGTGATGCTGATCACCGTGGTGATCCTGGTGGTGATGGTGCAGGGCTTCCAGATGCTCGGCGACCACCTGGTGCGGCGTACCGACCACAAGTAACCGGGGAGCACTGATTTATTGCTGCGCTCGAGATCCTGGCCGCCGGCGGTGCTCACAATCCTCATTGAGCACCCCAGTCAACTCCGGTTGTTGCGCTCCGGCGGCGACCAGCCTCTCTTCGCTCGCGACATAAATCAGCGCTCCCCTGGCACCCGATTTCACAGCCTCGCCACCTGAGCGCGGCACGCAAAGGAGAGTAAGACCATGCAACTGACCCTACCCCGTCTGCTCGGCGCCGCCACCCTGGCCGGCGCCACCCTGCTGGCCGGCTGCGGCGACGACGACGCCGACGAGCCCCGGTCCATCAAGATCGGCACCGTGGCCGGTCCCGAGACCGAGGTGATGGAAGTCGCCGCCGGCATCGCCCGCGAGGAGTTCGGTCTCGAGGTGGAGATCGTCGAGTTCACCGACTACGTCTCGCCCAACGCCGCGCTGGCCGACGGGAGCCTGGACGCCAACGCCTACCAGCACGAGCCCTACATGCAGAGCATGGTGGAGGATCGGGGTTACGACTTCGCCATCGCCGGCTACACCTTCGTCTACCCGATCGGCGCCTACTCCGAGAAGTACGACAGCATCGAGGAGCTGCCGGACGGGGCCACCATCGCCCTGCCCAACGACCCCTCCAACGAAGGGCGCGCCCTGATCCTGATGCACAACCTGGAGCTCATCGAACTCGCCGACCCGGCGAACCTGGAGGCCACGCCTCTGGACATCGTCGAGAATCCGCACGACTTCGACTTCCGCGAGATCGAGGCCGCCCAGCTGCCGCGCGTGCTGCCCGACGTGGACATGGCCTTCATCAACAACACCTTCGCCCAGCCGGCCGGCCTGAGCCTGGACGACGCCCTGATCAAGGAGGGCGCGGAGTCCCCCTATGTCAACCTGATCGTGGTACGCGGCGGTGACGAGGAGCGCGAGGCCATCCGGCAGCTGGTCGAGGCCTACCAGACCGAGGAGGTCGAGGCCAAGGCGAACGAACTGTTTGGACCGCAGGCGGTTCCCGGCTGGAAGTAAGGGCAGCTCGATCGCCTGCCCCCACGTTTTTCTCGACGTTGATAGCTTGTTCGCCGAAGAAGGCGCCGAGGCTGCCCCTTTGGGGTCAGACCCCAGCCAAGTCGCGAAGCCCGTCATAGTGCGTCTTGCGAGCGGATTCGACGCCGCCGGGGTCTGACCCCATAGGGACCGGCAGCGCTGGCAACCTGCCACCCACCCATGCCCAACGCATTGATAATGCTGAAACATTTCTGGGCAGGCCGCAGGATCAGCCCCGAGCGACGCCACGATTCGAGGTACCTACAGGGTCGGCCACTGCGCCGACCCTGTCGTTGAAGGAGCCACCATGACGCCCGACTATCCCCTGCTTGCCCGCCAGCTCGGGGCCCTGCTCGACACCCGCGACTGGCTGGTCAACAGCGCCCAGACCTGCGCCTTCCTGATGCAGGAACTCCCCGACCTCAACTGGGCCGGTTTCTACCTGCAGCGCGAGCCCGGACTGCTCGGCCTGGGCCCCTTCCAGGGCAAGCCCGCCTGCCATCCGATCCCCTTCGACAAGGGGGTCTGCGGCGCCGCGGCGCGCACCCGGCAGACCCAGCGCGTGGCGGATGTGCATGCCGTGGACGACCATATCGCCTGCGATGCCGACTCGCAGGCCGAGCTGGTGGTGCCCATCCTGGCCGGTGATCGCCTGTGGGGCGTGCTCGACCTGGACAGCCCGCTGCGCGACCGCTTCACGGCCGCCGACCAGGCCGGCATCGAGGCCCTGGTGGACGTCTTCGTCGAACAAACGGATCTGGAATGAGAGACGCCCCCGCAGCGGGGCTGCGGGGGCGTCTCGGGAGCTGGTAGGACCAGGCGGATTTGAACCGCCGACCTCCACGATGTCAACGTGGCGCTCTAACCAACTGAGCTATGGTCCTGTCACGCTGTTGCCAGGATCGCAGCCGCCAGGGAATGGTAGGACCAGGCGGATTTGAACCGCCGACCTCCACGATGTCAACGTGGCGCTCTAACCAACTGAGCTATGGTCCTGCATCGGCGCATCCTGTCGGCCGCACGACGCGCTCGGCGCCGCGGCAACGGATGCGTATATTACCGAAACCACTGGCGTTTGCAAGCCCTCAGCGACCGCTTTTCACCCTTTCCACCGCCTCCTGCCAGCCCTGGTAGAGGCGTTCGCGTTCGCCCTCCTCCATCTGCGGGACGAAACTGCGCTCGCACTGCCAGAGCCCGGCGATCTCGTCCAGGTCACGGTACCAGCCGAGGCGCAGCCCGGCGAGATAGGCCGCCCCCAGGGCGGTGGTCTCGAGCACCGAGGGGCGGTCGACCTGGACGCCGAGCATGTCGGCGAGGAACTGCATCACCCAGTTGTTGCTGACCATGCCGCCATCCACCCGCAGGATGCTCGGCGTGGCCGCCATGTCATCGCTCATGCAGACCTGCAGGTCGCGGGTCTGGTAGCAGACCGCCTGCAGGCCGGCGGCGACGATCTCGGCGATGCCGGTGTCCCGGGTCAGGCCGAGGATCGCCCCCCGCGCCTTCGGGTCCCAGTGGGGCGCCCCCAGCCCGGTGAAGGCCGGGACCAGATAGACACTATGGCCACTGCGGGTCTGTCGTGCCAGGGCCTCGGTCTCGGCGGCATCGGCGAACAGCTGCAGGCCGTCGCGCAGCCACTGCACCGTGGCACCGGCCACGAAGATGCTGCCCTCCATGGCGTAGGTCGGCTTGCCATGGAGGCGATAGCCGATGGTGGTCAGCAGGCGGTTGCGGGAGGTCTCGGCGGCTTCGCCGGTGTTGACGATCATGAAGCAGCCGGTGCCGTAGGTGCTCTTGCCCATGCCCGGCTCGAAGCAGGCCTGGCCGAACAGCGCCGCCTGCTGGTCGCCGGCCACCCCGGCGATGGGCAGCTCGCCGCCCAGCCATTTCGCCTCGACGGTGCCGAAGTCGTCGCTGGAGTCCTTCACCTCGGGCAGCAGGCTCTCGGGGATGCCGAAGAGCTCGAGCAGCGCCGGGTCCCAGCGCTGCTCGTGGATGTTGAACAGCGCCGTGCGCGAGGCATTGGTGGCATCGGTGGCATGCATCCGCCCGCCGGTGAGTCGCCAGATCAGGAAACTGTCGACCGTGCCGAAGGCCAGCTCGCCGCGCTCGGCCCGCGCCCGGGCCCCGTCGACGTTCTCCAGCAGCCAGGCCAGCTTGGTGGCCGAGAAGTAGGGGTCGATCAGCAGCCCCGTGCTCGCCTGCACCGCCGCGGTATGCCCCGCCTCGCGCAGCCGCTGGCAGGTATCCGCCGTGCGCCTGTCCTGCCAGACGATGGCATTGTGCAGCGGCTCGCCGGTCGCCCTGTCCCACAGCAGCGTGGTCTCGCGCTGGTTGGTGATGCCGATGCCGGCGATCTCCTCGACCCGGACACCGGCGCGCTCGATCACCTCGCGACAGGTGGCGAGCACCGTTTCCCAGATCGCCTCGGGGTCATGTTCGACCCAGCCGTCGGCGGGAAAGTGCTGGGCGAACTCGCGTTGGGCCATGGCCCGGTTGCGCCCTTCGCGATCGAAGAGGATGGCGCGCGAGCTGGTGGTGCCCTGGTCGATGGCAAGCAGGTAGTCGGCCATGATGGTTCCTGTGGTTGGATGTTCGTTTATGATCACCAAGAGTACTGTAGTGTGTTCGTATTGCTTTACGACTTTTGTCTAACGATACCCTCCTGCGGCCTGCTCCCTCCCCCCGGGATGGCCTACAATGGGGCGATTGACAAGGAGCCGACATGAACCAGCAGCAACGACAGGACGCCATCGTCGACCTGGTCCGCCGCCAGGGCTATGCCAGCATCGAGCAGCTCACCGATCATTTCACGGTCACCCCCCAGACCATCCGGCGCGACCTCAATGCCCTGGCAGGCGAGGGCCTGATCCGCCGGGTCCATGGCGGCGCCGGGCTCGAGTCGAGCACGGTCAACACCGCCTACAACACCCGCAAGACCCTGAACCTGGACGCCAAGCAACGCATCGCCGCCCTGCTGGCCCGCCATGTTCCCGACCACTCCTCGCTGTTCATCAACATCGGCACCAGCAACGAAGTGGTGGCCGAGGCCCTGCTCGAGCACCAGGGCCTGGAGGTGATCACCAACAACCTCAAGGTGGCGGCCATCCTCCAGCACCAGGAGGACTTCAACGTGATCATCGCCGGCGGCCAGGTGCGCGCCCGGGACGGCGGCATCATCGGCGAAGCCACCATCGACTTCATCAACCAGTTCAAGGTCGACTTCGGCATCATCGGCATCAGCGGCATCGACGAGGACGGCTCGCTGCTCGAGTTCGACTATCAGGAGGTGCGTGTCGCCCAGGCGATCATTCGCAACTCCCGCCAGGTGTTCCTCGCCGCCGACCACTCCAAGTTCCACCGTAACCCCGTCGTACGCCAGGGAAATCTCGGCCAGATCGACGCCCTGTTCACCGACCGCCGCCCGCCGGAGGCCATCCTGCGCCTGCTCGAGGCGCACGACGTGGCCCTGCATATCGCCTGATACGGCTCGTCCCGCCATCGACACCCACCAGGACGGGAGAAGTTCGCCTCGCCTCTTGATGTTCGCTTTCGATTAAACTATTTTCGTTTTCTAACATCAATCATGACGACAACGGCCCGGGATGGTCGGGCAGGAGACATTCATGAGTGGCAGGGCGAACGACATGCTCGATCTCTTCGTCATCGGGGGCGGCATCAACGGTGCCGGCATTGCCGTCGATGCCGCCGGGCGAGGCCTGCGGGTGGCGCTGTGCGAGCAGGCCGACCTGGCCAGCGCCACCTCCTCGGCCAGCAGCAAGCTGATCCATGGCGGCCTGCGCTATCTGGAGCATCGCGAGTTCCGCCTGGTTCGCGAGGCCCTGCGCGAGCGCGAGGTGCTGCTGGCCAAGGCGCCCCACATCATCTGGCCACTGCGCTTCATCCTGCCTCACCGCCCGCACCTGCGGCCGGCCTGGATGCTGCGCACGGGCCTCTTCCTCTACGATCACCTGGGTCGGCGGCAGCGTTTGGCCGGCTCACGGAGCGTGCGGTTCGCCGAGGACGACGGGCTCAGCCCCGACATCTCTCGCGGTTTCGAGTACTCCGACTGCTGGGTGGATGACGCGCGCCTGGTGGTACTCAATGCCATCCAGGCGCGGGCGCATGGCGCCGAGATCCTGGTACGCACCCGCTGCGTCGGAACCCGGCAGGAGGCGGGCCACTGGGTCATTCGCCTGGAGGACGTGGAGAGCGGCGCCCGCTTCGAGCGCCGGGCGCGGGCACTGGTCAATGCCGCGGGCCCCTGGGTGGAGAGCGTGGTGCGGCACCAGGCGGGACGACGCTCGCGCTATGCCATCCGCATGATCCGTGGCAGTCACCTGATCGTTCCCCGTCTCAACCGCGACAATCGCGCCTACATCCTGCAGCACACCGATCGGCGCATCGTCTTCGTGCTGCCCTACGAGGAGTCGTTCAGCCTGATCGGCACCACCGACCGTCGCTACGAGGGAGACCCCTCCCGGGTCGAGGCCACCGAGGAGGAGATCGACTACCTGCTGTCCGTGGTCAACGACCACTTCAGCACCCCGCTGACCCGCAGCGACGTCATCCGCACCTTCGCCGGCGTGCGACCGCTGTGCGATGACGAGTCGGCGGACCCGTCGGCCATGACCCGCGACTACACCCTCGACCTGGACAACGACGGCGCCCCCCTGCTGTCGGTGTTCGGCGGCAAGATCACCACCTACCGCAAGCTCGCCGAAGCGGCCCTGCGCACCCTGCGGCCCAGTCTCCCCGGCATGGCGCCGCCCTGGACCGCCACGGCGCCCCTGCCCGGTGGCGACATCGGCGACCAGGACGCCTTCACCGCTCGCCTGCTGGCCGACTACCCCTTCCTCGGCGCGACCAGGGCGCGGCGCTTCGCCCGCAGCTACGGCAGCCTCTGCTTGCGCTTCCTCGAAGGCGTCCGCGCCGAGAGCGAGCTGGGTGAGACGTTCGGCGCCGGACTGACGAGCGCCGAGGTGGACTACCTGATCGATCACGAATGGGCACGCAGCGCCGAGGACATCCTATGGCGCCGCACCAAGCTCGGCCTGCGCCTGACCCCGAAGCAGGTGGAACGACTGGCGCGCCACATCGCCATGTACCGTCAAGGACTGGCCGCGTGATTGTCCCGCCGGGAGTCCGCTGCTACCTCCCACCCCGCCGGCCGCTCGACTCGGCCAGGCGGATGAGTCCGTCGAGGTCGAGAATATGGAAGTCACGCCCGCTGGCCTTGAGCAGTTCCTGCTTGTGGAAGTGCGCCAGGGTACGGCTGACGGTCTCCACCGTCAGTCCCAGGTAGCTGGCGATGTCGCTGCGCGACAGCGCCAGGCGAAACTGGGTGGGCGAGTAGCCGCGGCGCCGGAAGCGCATCGACATGGCGACGAAGAAATACGCCAGTCGCCCTACGGCGGTCCTGTGCAGCAACGACCTGAGCATCAGCCGCTCGTCGTGCACCTCCTGGCTCAGGTTGCGGCACAACTGCTGCCGCAGTTCGGGCACCTGGGCGCCGAGTTCGCTGACCCGCTCCTGCGATAGCACACTCACCGTCAGGGTCTCCAGCGCCAGGGCGGTGCCCGGGTAGACGTTCTGGCCAATGGCATCCAGCCCCACCAGGTCTCCCGGCATCGCATAGGCCATGACCAGGGGGTCGCCTCCGTGGATCGTCGAGACCTGCTTGAGGCTCCCCGAGCGCACCAGGAACAGACCGGCGAACGGTGTTCCCTGCTCGAAGAGCACTTCGTCCTTTCTCAGCAGCGTGAACGTCTCGGCATCGTGGAGTTCGGGGATCTCTTCCAGGGGCAGGCCCAGGGGCAGGTGCAAGCAGCTCATGTCGGTGAATACGTCAGCTCCAGAATGGTCGTTGGCTCGGGCCGGCGGCACGAGGCAGCTCCTCCCCCGCTCGCCGAGCCCCGACACCATGCCTGAAATAATGCAGCCACTCTGCACCATTCGACCCGAAACTTGACAACTGTCACGCCCCACCGGGCGTTCCACCGGCGATGGAGACGCGTTCCAGGCATTCGTCCCGTAAGTTGATAGCTGTCATGGCCGATTCCAGCGTCCGCTCTCTACGCTGACACTCGGCCGATGCTCTCCCGCCTCACTTCATGGCCACACGAGACTTCCACAGAGGTACGACGACCCATGATCGACTTTACCGCCCTCACCCTGCTGCCCCAGGAACAGCTCGCGCTGGCCAGCGCTCACGAGACGCAGGAGAGGCGTCGCTATCGGGGCCTCGCACGTCGGCTCCTGGCCACCGCACCCGATGCCGGCCACCTGATGGCCGAACTGGGCAGGGAGAACGAACAGCGACTCGAGACCCTGCAGGACGTGGCCGGGGCTCTGGGGCTCGAGGCCTGCATCGTCGCCGACGACGCCGAGGAGGCGCCGCCAGGCAAGCGGCAGCGCCTCTTCGTCGTCGATGGCCCCCTGGAGAGGCAGGCGCTCGTACAGGCCCTGGAGGATGCCGAGGACTCGCGTCTGTTCTTCGACTGGCTGCTGGAGACCAATGCCACGCCGGAGCTGCACCGGCCCCTGCGCGACTTCGCCGCCCAGAAGCGTGCCGAATGTCGCATCCTCGGCGAGAGGCTGGCGCAATCGACACCGGCGTGACGGCCCACCCGGGCGAGCCGGCATCGGGTCAAGGCAATGCCACCGGCACGTCCGGCGAGGCCTCGGTCAGGCCTCGCGCCTGCGCCGCCCGCTGGCCTCGGCCAGGCGCTCCAGCCGCGGCATGTCGAGGATATGGACCTCTGGGCCACGAGTGACGAGCAGCCCCTGGTCACGATAGCGCACCAGGGTACGACCGACGGTTTCCACCGTCAGCCCCAGGTAGTTGGCGATATCCCCGCGTGGCATCGCCAAGCGGAAGCGATAGGGCGAATAGCCACGGCGCCTGAAACGCTCGGACATGGCGACGAGGAAGTACGCCAGCCGCACCTCGGCGGTGCGGCGCAGCAGCAGGCGCATCCCCAGCCGTTCGCTGCCCACTTCCAGGCTCAGGTTACGCAGAAACCGCCGGCGCAACTCGGGCACGCGGGTACCCAGCTCCAGGAACTCCGCGAACGGCAATTCGCATACCGTGGCGGTCTCCAGTGACACGACACTGCCCGGGTAGCGGCCTTCGCCGATGGCATCGAGGCCGATCAACTCGCCCGAAAGGAAGAACGCCGTGACCAGATATTCGTCGCTGCCGGTCGTGGTAGCCTGCTTGAGACTGCCGGAGCGCACCATGAAGAGACTGGTGAAGGGCGAGCCCTGCAGGATCAGGGGGTCGCCCTTGTTCAGCGTCGCCAGCGGACGAATGATATCGCCGAGCTCGGCGATCTCGTCGACCGGCAGTCGTCCGGTGAAACAGAGGGGACTCGACCGGCATGACGAGCAGTCGACGGTGTGCTGGCCGGAAAAGCGCAATACCTTGCTGCGACTCGTCATGACTCCCCCTTCCCAACCTCGCTCGGAGATACTTCTGAGCATGAGACCCGGGGAAAGCGCCGGCCGTTCGATACGCAGCATGCTCTCTCGAATAGCGCCCACCGCTCGTACCGAGGTCGCGGCGGCAGCCGGTTCGGCCAGGCAAGGGCCCCCTACCCGGGAATCCCGCCCCGGGTCAGGGCCGCGGGGTCGAGCAGCCGCTCGAGCTCCTCGCGGGCGAGGTCGGTCTCCTCCTCGGCCACCTCGAGGATCGGGCGACCCGCCTGGTAGGCCTTCTTGGCGATGGCCGCCGCGGCGTCGTAGCCGATCACCGGGTTGAGCGCCGTCACCAGGATGGGATTGCGCGACAGCGGCTGCCGCAGGTTCTCCTCGCGCACCTTGAAGGTGGCGATGGCGCGATCGGCCAGCAGCCAGGCGGTATTGGCCATCAGGTCGATGGCGGTGATCAGGTTGTTGGCCACCAGCGGCAGCATGACGTTGAGCTGGAAATTGCCGCTCTGGCCGGCCACCGTCACCGCGGTATCGAGGCCGATCACCTGGGCCGCGACCTGGGCGGCGGACTCGGGAATCACCGGATTGACCTTGCCCGGCATGATCGAACTGCCCGGCTGCAGGGCCTCGAGCTCGATCTCGCCGAGCCCCGCCAGGGGGCCGGAGTTCATCCAGCGCAGGTCGTTGGCGATCTTCATCACCACGCAGGCGAGCCCGCGGAGCTGGCCCGACAGCTCCACGGCGGCATCCTGGGAGGCCAGGCCGGCGAAGAAGCTGTCATTGGGGGCGAACGCCAACCCGGTCTGCTCGCTCAGGTCCCGGGCCATGCGGTCCGCGAACCCGGGGGGGGCGTTGATGCCGGAGCCCACCGCCGTACCGCCCTGGGCCAGCCGGCAGAGGCGAACCATGGCGCTGTCGAAGCGCTCGATGGCCTGCCCTACCTGACTCGACCAGCCCCCCAGCTCCTGGCTCATGCGCAGCGGCATGGCATCCATCAGGTGCGTCCGCCCGGTCTTGACCACGTGGTCGAGCTCGGCGGCGCGGACCTCGATGGTCTGACGCAAATGCACCAGCGCCGGCCGCAGCCGCGACTGCACCTCCAGCGCCGCCGAGAGGTGGATGGCGGTGGGGATGACGTCGTTGCTCGACTGGCCCATGTTGACGTGGTCGTTGGGCCCCACCGCCAGGCCGTCGCGACTGGCCAGGTGGGCGATCACCTCGTTGACGTTCATGTTGCTCGAGGTGCCGGAGCCCGTCTGGAAGACATCCACCGGGAACTGGTCGTCGTGCTCGCCGGCGATCACCGCCTCGGCGGCGGCGGCGATCGCCGCGGCCCGTTCGGCGTCGAGCAGCCCGAGCTCCCGGTTGACCCTGGCCGCGGCCAGCTTGATCCGCGCGATGGCATGGATGAAGGCCGCCGGCATGGGCTGGCCGGAGACCGGGAAGTTGTTCACTGCGCGCTGGGTCTGGGCACCGTAGAGGGCCTCTGCGGGCACCTCGAGCTCGCCCATGCTGTCACGCTCGATGCGATGGTCGCTCATGGCCTTCTCCTCGTCGAAGGACGCTGCAGGGAAACGTCTTCTCACCATGGTGCCGCCGGGCGCCGCTTGCAAGACGGCCCTCGCCAATCCCTCCGGGCTCCGCTATGGTCGTCGAGGTGATGAATCCCAGGCCAGGACGGAACCGGGCATGACAGGCAGCCACTCTCGCTGGACAAGGGCCGTGCGGCGACGGCCGCTACTCCTGGTCGTCTGGCTGGCCGGCTGTGCCGCCACCGCGCCCGCACCGCCCGATCCCCCGCCCGGCGCCACCGCCGAACTGCGCGACGGCCGGGTGGTCGCCGAGGACGGTTACCAGCTGCCGATGCGCCGCTGGCTACCGCCGGGTGACCCCGAGGCGGTGGTACTGGCATTGCATGGATTCAACGACCATGCCGGCAGCCTCGAACCCCTGGCCCTGTCGCTGCGCGGCCGGGGCATCGCCGTGCATGCCATCGACCAGCGCGGCTTCGGCACCACCAGCGGACGCGGCCTTTGGCATGGCGAGCAGCGCCTGGTCGACGACGCGCGCCTGGTGCTCCGCCTGCTGCGCCAGCGCTACCCCGCGCCCCCCCTCTACCTGATCGGCAAGAGCATGGGTGGGGCCGTGGCCATGCTCGCCCTCACCGGCGACTCGCCTGCCGAGGCGGACGGTGCCGTATTGATCGCGCCGGCGGTGTGGGGCCTCGAGACCATGCCCTGGTACCAGCGGCTCGGCCTGCGGCTTGCCGTGCGCCTCTTCCCGGGCCTGAGTCTCACCTCCCGTGTCACGCGCCGCCTGGGCATCCGCCCCACCGACGATCCGGAGGTGATACGCGCCATGCTCGACGATCCCCTGATCCAGCGGCGTGCCCGCATCGACACCCTCCATGGCCTGATCCGGCTGATGGATGCCGCCAGCCGGGCCGGTGCACGCCTGCCACCACCGACCCTGCTGCTCTACGGCGAGCAGGACGAGGTCATTCCCCCGGAACCGATCTGCCGGCTGCTCGAGCGCCTGCCCGACCGGCCGGCCCACCGGCTGGTGCTCTACCCCGAGGGCTTCCACATGTTGACCCGCTACAGCGGCGATGCGATGACCCACGCGGACATCGCCGCCTGGCTCCTGGACCCGCGGGCGGCGCTGCCTTCCGGCCACGAGCTCGATCACGACGGCGCCCGCGAGCGGCTCTGTCAGGACTGATCCACCGGTCGCCGCGGCGCGCAAAAGGATGTTGCAGTGCACAAAACACTCTGCTATTGTGCGCTGCAACAGGAAGGGAAACGCGACACCGCCGTGTGGCTTCCCGATACTTCATAGAGCCCCGGAGGGTTTCACGATGCAAAACTTCGATACCAAGCAGTTCACCGAGCAGTTCGAGTCCATGTTCTTCGGTCCGGCCCGCGCCTACGCGTCGCTCTCGGTCGACTACACCGAGAAGCTGGTCAACGCCCAGCTCGACGCCGGCAAGGCCTACACCGACACCGGCCTGGCGCAGCTGCGCAGCCTGATGAACGTCAAGGATGCCGAAGGCCTGCGCACCTACATGGAAGGCCAGCAGAAGGTCGCCAAGGACCTGACCGAGCGCCTCAAGGGCGACGCCGAGAAGGTCGCCTCCCTGCAGCAGGACTTCGTGCAGAAGAGCCAGAAGCTGACCGAAGAGAGCGTCAAGCAGGTTCAAGAGACCGCCACCAAGGTCGCCAAGTAAGACGACAGAGCCGAGCCGGCCCCGCGCCGGCCAGCGCTCCCGAAGGGCCGCCGATCATCGATCGGCGGCCTTTTTGCGTTAAGCTCTCCCTGCTCTGGGCCACCTGCCGGGCCCGGAATGACCATACCGGGAGAGAGATCATGAAACGCTGGATTCTTGTCATGCTGCTCGCCGTGTTGCTGACCGGGTGCGAAATCATGCCCCCCGCGCCGGCGCCGACCGAGCGCATCGAGGTGATCGACATCGGCACCGAGCGCGAGCCCGGGGTGGCGCGTCCGGCCCCGGGCCGGGTGGCCCGGCAGGTGGCGTTTCCCGAAGCGGAGTACGCCGCCCTGCAGAGGACCGGCAGCGGCGTCATCAGCGGTCGCCTGAGCCTCAACGGCACCCCCGGCGCCGGCGAGATCGTCTCGGTGGCGCCGGTGACCACCTACTCCGCCGAAGCTGCCGAGCAGGCCCTGGCCGGACGCGCCGTGGAACCCGCCGACCCCCGGGCCCGGGAGTACACCCATACCACCCGCACCGACGGCAACGGTCACTTTCGCCTCGACGGACTTCCCGCCGGGGAGTTCTACCTCTCCGGCAGCGTGGTCGACCCTGCCAGCGGCGAACGCCGGATCATCATCCGCCAGGTGTCGCTGGGTGGCGGCCAGCGCCTGGAGATCAACCTCGGCCGCTGAGGCCCCGCCTGGCGTGAGCCGTCCCCGTCTCCTATGTTGATGCCTAAGGCTCTCAGGCCCGCGGCGAAACTCGGGGCCATCACCCACGGAGGGACGTTCGCCCATGCGCAACGACAGCAGAACCGGCTGGCCGATGCGACTGGCCATCACGGCGCTACTGCTCGGCCTGGCCGGTGCCGATACCAGTGCCGCCACCCTGGAGGAGATTCGCGAACGCGGCAGCATTCGCATCGCCGTGGCCAATGAGGAGCCCTACGGCTATATCGACGAGCACGGAGAGCCCCGCGGGGCGGGCCCCGAGGTCGCCCTGCACCTGTTGGACGAGCTGGGCATCGAGTCGATCGAATGGATCGAGACCACCTTCGGCGACCTGATTCCCGGCCTCGAGGAAGGTCGCTTCGACATGGCCGCCGCCGAGATGGCCATCCGTCCATCACGCTGCGAGCGCGTGCTGTTCTCCGCCCCCAACACCTCCTACGGCGAGGGCCTGCTGGTGCGAGCGGCCAATCCGCTGGAGATCGCCGGCTATGCCGATTTCGCCGAGCGCGACGACATCCGCGTGGCGGTGCTGGAGGGGGCGACCCAGGTCGGTATCATGCAAGCGCTCGGGGTGCCGGACGACCAGGTGATCCAGATCGGCGAGAACGAGGCGGCGATCGATACCCTGCTCGGCGGCGAGGTCGACGCCTATGCCGGCACGGGACTCACCGTGAGCCAGTTGGATGCCCAGGACTCCAAGGTCGAGGTGGTGCAGAACTTCGAGGACCCGGTCATCGACGGCGAGATCGTGCGCAGCTGGGGGGCCTTCACCTTCCCGCCGGACGCGGAGACGCTGCGCGACGCCTTCGACGAGGTGCTGCTCGACTACCGCAATACCCAGGAATGGGAGGATACCCTGGCGGGCTACGGCTTCACCCAGGACGATATTCTCAACGCCTTCCGCTTCGACACCGAGTGGCTGTGCAGCCGGGAGGAGTGAGCAAAGGCATCGTCTGAGGCCTCGACGAGCGCAGGCAGGTATCAGACAATGCCTACCAGCCCAGCGCCTGCTTGACGAAGGGAATGGTCAGCTTGCGCTGGGCCGACAGCGAGGCGCTGTCGAGGGTTTCCAGTGCCTCGAACAGCTCGCCCAGCCGCCGGGGCCCGCGGTGCAGGATGTAGCGGGCGACCTCGTCGGGCAACTGCATGCCGCGGCCCCGGGCGCGCAGCGTCAGCGCCGCCAGCCGCTGCTCGTCATCCAGCCCCTGGACCTGGAAGGTCACGCCCCAGGTCAGCCGCGAGGCCAGGTCGGGGAGCCGCACCGGCAGCTGTCGGGGGGCGGCCTCGCCGGCGATCACCAGCCGCTTGCCGGCATCCCGCAGCCGGTTGAAGGCGTGGAACAGCGCCTCCTCCCAGCGCTTGCGACCGACCACCCGCTCCAGGTCGTCGATGGCCACCAGGTCCAGGCGCTCGACCTCCTCGAGCATCAGCGGCGGGAAATGCCCCAGCTCCTCCAGCGGCAGGTAGAGGGCTCGCCGGTCCCGGTCGGACGCCGCATGGCAGGCCGCCTGCAGCAGGTGGCTGCGCCCCACGCCGGGCTTGCCCCAGAGGTAGAGAAAGGGTTCACCCCCGTCGTCGAGCTGATGGACGAGATGGTCGACCAGGGAGGCGTTGGCGCCGGAAAGGAAATTGGCGAAGGTGGCATCGTCACGCAGCCCCACGCCCAACGGCAACTGCGCGGGTGCTCGGCTCATGTCGACTCCTCGTCGTCGGTGCGGTGCGTTCTGTCGTCGTACAAGGTACTGTTCTTGTAGCGCTCGTTGAGTTCCCGCAAGAGTACCATGATCACTGCCGCCGCCGGCAGCGCCAGCAGGACCCCGGTGAAACCGAACAGGTTGCCCCCCGCCAGCACGGCGAAGATCACCGCTACCGGATGCAGCCCGATCCGGTCGCCCAGCAGCTTGGGTTGCAGCACGGTGCTCTCGATGACCTGGCCGACAGAGAACACCACGACCACGCCCAGTAACGCCAGCCAGCCGCCGAACTGGAAGAAGGCCACGATCAGCGCCACGCTGATGCCGACGATGAACCCCAGGAACGGCACGATACTCGCCAGCCCCGCGACCAGGCCGATCAACACGCCGAAACGCACGCCCATCAGCGACAGCCCGACGGCGTAGATGGCCCCGAGGCAGAGCATCACCAGCAACTGGCCCCGCAGGAAGGCGGCGAGCACCTCGTCGCAACGCCGCGCCAGACGCACCGCATCGGCCTCCCACTCCCGCGGCAGCAGGTCACGAATGCTGACCATCAGCCGGTTCCAGTCGAGCAGCAGGTAGAAGGTCACGACCGGGATCAGCGCCACATAGGTGACCCAGGTGACGAAGGCCATGCCGGAACGCCCGATCTGTCCCAGGAACGGCGCCAGGTAGCCACCGGCATCCTGCCAGTGCTCGGCGAGGGTATCCTGGACATTGCCGATCTCGCCGGTCATGTCGAGGCCGGTCCAGGCCAGGAGCTGAGGGGCCAGCACCGACTCGATCCAGCCGAAGATGCCGGGAATCATCTGGCCGAACTGGCGGAACTGCTGGGCAAGCAGCGGAATCAGCACCAGCAGCCCCACCGCGAGAACCAGGACCAGCACCAGGAAGACGCCACACACCGCCAGCGGGCGCGACAGCCCCCATCGCTCCAGGCGATTGGCCAGGGGGTCGCCCAGGTAGGCGAGGATCATGCCGGCGAAGAACGGCATCAGCATCGCCTCGAGGCGAAACAGCAGCCATATCAGCACCACCGCCCCGATCAGGAGCCACCATTCTCTGCGCATCGTTTCCTCCCTGCGTCGGATGCCTGATCCCGGCGATGCAGGCAAGCCGACGGCTGCCAGTCCGGCATCATGATGCTACAATTCACGCCCCGATCTTGCCCACTGCCCGGCGGCCAGCGGCCGCCGGCGACGCCCCGACAGCCATTCTTACACAGGACAGGTCATGACCGATTCCACTTCCCGCCCTTCGCTCAGCTACAAGGACGCCGGCGTCGACATCGACGCCGGCAATGCCCTGGTCGATCGCATCAAGGGCGTGGCCAAGCGCACCACCCGCCCCGAGGTGATGGGCGGGCTGGGCGGCTTCGGTGCGCTCTGCCAGCTGCCTGCCGGCTACCGTGAGCCGGTACTGGTCTCCGGCACCGACGGGGTGGGCACCAAGTTGCGCCTGGCCATGGAGCTGGGCCGCCACGACACCATCGGCATCGACCTGGTGGCGATGTGCGTCAACGACCTGGTGGTGGCGGGCGCGGAGCCGTTGTTCTTCCTCGACTACTATGCCACGGGCAGGCTCGATGTGGACATCGCCGCCGACGTGGTCACCGGCATCGGCGAGGGTTGCGCCCAGGCCGGATGCGCCCTGGTGGGCGGCGAGACCGCCGAGATGCCCGGCATGTACGAGGGCAGCGACTACGACCTGGCCGGCTTCTGCGTCGGCGTGGTGGAAAAGTCCGAGATCCTCGACGGCAGCAAGGTCGCCGCGGGCGATGTCCTGCTCGGCCTCGCCTCCTCGGGCCCGCACTCCAACGGCTACTCGCTGATCCGCAAGATCCTCGAGGTCAGCGGTGCCGACCTGGATACCGCCATCGACGGCCAGCCGCTAGGCGCCGCCCTGCTGGCGCCCACCCGTATCTACGTCAAGCCGCTGCTGTCGCTGATCCGGGAGAGCGGCGTCGCCGTGCATGCGCTCTCCCACATCACCGGCGGCGGGCTGCTGGAGAACATCCCCCGGGTGCTGCCGGACGGCCTCGCCGCGCGCCTCGACGTCTCGAGCTGGAGCCGCCCGGCGGTGTTCGACTGGCTGCGGCAGCAGGGCAACGTCGACGCGCACGAGATGCATCGCGTGCTCAACTGCGGCATCGGCATGGTGGTCGTGGTCCCCGCCGACCAGGCCGACCAGGCCCGTGCCCACCTGCAGGCCCAGGGCGAGACCGTGTACCGCATCGGCGAGATCACCCCGCGCCAGGGCGACGAGGAGCCGGTGCAACTGGAGAACATCGAGGCATGAGTGAACCCGGTTACCAGAGCGATACCTTGAAGGAGTTCACCCCGGAACCCACCGACGCCCGCCGGGTGGTGGTGCTGATCTCCGGCAACGGCAGCAACCTCCAGGCGCTGATCGACGCCCAGGCCCACGACGAGCTGGGCGGCGAAATCGTCGCGGTGATCTCCAACGAGCCCGACGCCTACGGCCTCCAGCGCGCCCGGGACGCCGGCATCGACGCCGTGGTGCTGCCGCACCGCGAGTACGAGAGCCGGGATGCCTATGACGGCGCCCTGATCAAGGTGATCGAGCGCCACGAGCCCGACCTGATCGTCCTGGCGGGCTTCATGCGCATCCTATCGCCGCGCTTCGTGCAGCGCTTCCTGGGTCGCATGCTCAATATCCACCCCTCGCTGCTGCCCGCCTACCAGGGGCTGAACACCCATGCCAAGGCGCTGGCCGACGGCGTGACCGAGCACGGCTGCAGCGTGCACTTCGTCACCGAGGAGCTCGACGGCGGCCCGGTGGCGCTGCAGGCCGCCGTGGCCGTCGCCGACGACGAGACGGAAGCGAGCCTCAAGCAGAAGGTCCACGCCCGCGAGCACCTGATCTATCCCATCGCCGTGAAGTGGTTCCTGGAGGGGCGCCTGCAGCTCGGCGCCGAGGGCGTGACCTTCGATGGCCAGCCGCTGTCGCCCCAGGGCCTGCGCATGTCCCACGCCGACGCCGCCGAGGAACTCGACGAGGATCAAGCGCCGTAAGCCGTAAGCCGTAAGCCGTAAGCCGTAAGCCAGATAGTCAAAAGCGAACCCCACGCGCCTTGCGACTGTGGGGTTCGCTTGTTCTTACCGCTTCAAGCTTATGGCTTACAGCTCCCGGGGTCAGGTGCGGGGGAGCGTGACCCCCCGCTGCCCCATGTACTTGCCGCCGCGGTCCTTGTAGGAGATCGCGCACTCCTCGTCGGACTCCAGGAACAGCATCTGCGCCACCCCCTCGTTGGCGTAGATCCTGGCCGGCAGGTTGGTGGTATTGGAGAACTCCAGGGTCACGTGGCCTTCCCACTCCGGCTCGAGCGGCGTGACGTTGACGATGATCCCGCAGCGGGCATAGGTCGACTTGCCCAGGCAGATGGTGAGCACGCTGCGCGGGATGCGGAAGTACTCGACGGTGCGCGCCAGGGCGAAGGAGTTGGGCGGGATGACGCAGACGTCGCCCTTGATGTCGACGAAGCTCTTCTCGTCGAAGGCCTTGGGGTCCACCACCGCCGAATGGATGTTGGTGAAGACCTTGAAGTCGTCGGCACAGCGCACGTCGTAGCCGTAGCTGGAGGTCCCGTAGGAGATCACCCGACGTTCGTTCACATAGCGCACCTGGTCGGCCTCGAAGGGCTCGATCATGCCTTCCCGCTCGGCCATGCGGCGGATCCACTTGTCGGATTTGATGCTCATCGGAACGTCCTGGTGGGGTAACGAAAGGAGAAATCGGGGCCGCCATGATAGCGGCCCCGGCGGCGAGCGTCACTGCCTGCTCAACAGGGCAGTTGCAGCTGGATGCATAGAGGGGCGCCGGGGGCAGGTCGAAGAGGAGGTCTTTTGCCAGGGAAGGCAAAAGTAGCGCCCAGGGAGGGGTTCACAGCGCCTCCTCGCAGGCCTGCCCCCGGATCAGCCCCGACTCTGGGACGCTTGGAAATGAACGGCGATAGCCTTGGCCTGCTCAATCGTCGCTGAAGGAGATGGTCGGCCCCTCGGGTGACTGCCCCTGGAGCTGCTCGGCCACCTGGCGCGCCATGTCGCGGAAGCTGGCCGTCACCTCGCCGTCCGGCTCGGCCACCACCGTGGGTCGCCCCCCGTCCACCTGCTCGCGGATCGACAGGGTGAGTGGCAGCTGTCCCAGCACCCGGGTCTCGTACTCGGCGGCGATGCGCTCGCCCCCGCCCTCGCCGAAAATCGGCTCGCCGTGACCACACTTCGAGCAGATATGCAGGCTCATGTTCTCCACCACGCCCAGCACCGGCACGTTCACCTTGCGGAACATCTCGATGCCCTTGCGGGCGTCGAGCAGGGCGATGTCCTGGGGCGTGGTGACGATCACCGCGCCGCTCACCGGTACCTTCTGGGCCAGGGTCAGCTGGATATCCCCGGTGCCCGGCGGCATGTCGATGAAGAGGTAGTCCAGGTCGTCCCAGGCGGTCTGGGTCAGCAGCTGCTGGAAGGCGCCGGCCACCATCGGGCCGCGCCACACCATGGGCTCGCGGGTGTCGACCATGAAGGCCATGGACATGGCCTGGAGCCCATGGGCCTGAAGCGGCCGGAAACGATTCTCGCCGGCGGACTGGGGACGCACGCCCTCGCCCACGCCCAGCATCTGGGCCTGGCTGGGCCCGTGGATGTCGGCATCGAGGATGCCCACGCGGTAGCCCTCGGCAGCCATGGCCAGCGCCAGGTTGACGGTGACGGTGGACTTGCCTACGCCGCCCTTGCCGGATGCCACGGCGACGATATGCTTGACCCCTTCGATCACGACTCGCTCCTCAATGCTGTTGGGCTGGGCCGCCGATGGCGGCTAGACGCCCAGTATACCCGCCAGGGTCCCGGGCCACGCAATGGGGTCCGAAAACACGAACGGCGAGCCAGGCTCGCCGTCCGCACTCCTCGGCTCGACGCTGGTGTCACTCCTGCTCCTGCTCGGCCTCCAGGGCCTGGCCGGCCTGCAGGTTGGCCTCCAGTTCGGCCAGCTCGGTGCGCCAGGCGCTGAGCTGCGATTCCAGCCGCTCGAGCTGCGCCTCGCGTCGCTCGATCTCCGCCTCGATGGCCTCGACCTCCTCGCGGCCGATCTCGATGGCCACCAGCAGATCATCGCGCTCGCTGCGAGTCTGCTGCAGGGCCTCCTCGGCCTCGCCCTGCTCCTGGCGGACGGCCTCGAGCTGCCCCTCGAGGGTCTCGCGCTGCTGCTCGAGCCGGCCGAGCTCGTCGGCCAGGGCATCGCGCTGCGATTCACGCTCGGCGATCTCGTCACCCAGTGACTCGAGACGCGCCTCGGCCTCCTGGATCTCGCCCTGCAGCGCCTCGAGGTCGGCGGCGGCCTGCTCGCGGGCCTGCTCGGCTTCCTGACGCCCCTGCTCGGCCTCCTGCCGGGCCGCCTCCGCCTCCTGGCGCGCCTGCTCGGCTTCCCGGCGGGCGGCTTCCGCTTCCTGGCGGGCCTGGTCGGCCTCCTGCCGGGCCCGGTCGGTCTCGTCGTACTCCTGCTGCAGTGCCGCCAGCGCCTCCTGGCCTTCGTTCAAGCGGGCCTCGGCCCCCTCGACATCGGCCGTCACCGTTTCACGCGAGGCCTGCATCTCCTCGAGCTCGGCCTTGGCCGCGGCGACCTCGAGCTGCGCCCGCTCGAGTTCGGCCTCGGCGCCCTCCTGCTCGTCGCGGAGCTCCGCCAGGCGCGCCTCGAGGCTTTCGATGTCCGCCTCGGCCTCCTCGCGTTCGGCGAGCCGGCCACTCAGTGTCTCGTTCTCGCTCTCCAGGGCGGAGAGCCGGGATTCCAGGGCTTCACGCTCCTCCTTGTGGGAGCTGGCGCTGGACTGGGCGAACAGTGCCCAGATGACGGCCACGACCGCCACCGCGGCCAGCCCCCTGGCACGATTGTCCTTGAAAAATGAAGTCTGCGAGGTTTCCGGCATGCGACGTCTCCTCTCGGATTCAGGCTGCGAATCGGTACCGACCGGCTGGGCCGCGCGGCAATGGGTGCAACACGCTCAGCATACATAGCGATCGCAGGAGGGGGAAGCGAGTGGCCCGCCCCTCCAGGGCTATCGCAGATGGCGGTAACGCTCGAGGCTGTTCCGGCGTCTCTCGCTTTGGGTAACGGCGATTGCCCTGCCCGCCCCTCAGAAGCGTTCGCCGGGCTTCAGGTAGCGCCACTCGCCCATCGGCACCCGCCCCAGGGAGACCCCGCCGATGCGCAGCCGCTTGACCGACAGTACGGTCAGCCCCACCCCGGTGCACATCGCCTCGAGCTGGCCCGGGACCATGCCCTTCAGGGCGAAGCGCAACCGGGTCTCGCTCTGCCAGCTCACCCGGGCCGGTGCCAGTCGTCGCCCCGGGACCGCCGAGCCACGCCGCAGCGCCTCCATCTGCTCCTCGTGCAGGGTGCCACGCACCTCGACCAGCCACTCCTGCTCCAGCCGGGCGACCTGCTCGTCGAGCCGCCTGGCCACCCCGCGGTCCTGGGTGAAGACCTGCAGCCCACCCTCCCCCGGCATCAGCGGCAGCATCGCGGCCAGGCCGCGGAAATGCGCCTTGAGGGGACGCCGACCGCTGGGGTCCTCCCCCCAGTGCGTGGCCGGGGTGATCCGCGACCTGGCCAGGGCGGCGCCATCGGCCGCGTCGTGGTCGGGCGGGCAGTGGCACAGCAGGGTGGCCGGGGGAATCGCCTCCGCCCTGGCCCCGGGAGCCAGTTCGACACGCTGGTCGCCGACCTTGAACTGCGGCTCCTCGACGACCCGGCCGTCGACCAGCACCCAGGCACCGGCGATGTACTGCTCCGCCTCGCGACGCGAGCAGGAAAGCAGCCGCGCCAGGCGCTTGGAGAGGCGCTCCTCGGCGCCGGGGGCGTTACCGGCGGCGGATGGGGTATCGGACATGGTCATGGCGGGTCTCGGGCGGGCTGCAGGGAGGTGGATTGTACCCGCTTTCGGGTACCGTCAGGGAGCCACGGGCGGCGCCTCGATGCGCCAGTCGGAGAACCAGGGTACCCCCTTGACCTCGACGCCCAGCCGCCGCAGCCACTGGGCGACGACGAGATTGGACTGGTGGCTCAGCCAGTAGGCGCGTGGATAGGGCACGAACTCGAGGTCGAACTCGGCGCTGTAGGTCGGTGTCACGCCCTCCGCCTGGAAGTGGGCATCGAGCCGGCGCCGGAGTGCCGCTACCCGCGCCGCCTCCGCCTGGAGGGGATAGACGCCCACCAGGCCCTCCGGCGCCAGCCGATGGAGGTCGTGGGGCGAGTCGATCTCCTCGTGGACACCGCGCCCCAGCCCGCCGGTCGTCGGCCACAGCATCGCGGAGACCGCGGCCGGCAGGTGCCGCCTGCCCTCGACGTACCAGCCCCACTCCCCGTAGCTGTAGCGCACCATCCCGCCCCCCTGCCGCGGCAGCACCAGGCTGGCATGGCGGCCATGGTCGAGCAGGTAGATATCGACCGGATCGACGGGGGCCGAGGGCGGCACGATACGCCCCGCGCAGCCGCTCAGCAGCAGCGCGGCGAGCAGCAGCGGCAGGGCCCGGAAACCGGCGGCGCCCGGTCGCATCTCAGCAGGCCAGCCAGATCCGGTGCTTCGCCCCCTTGCCGGGGCGATGGGCACGTACCGTGACCTCCTCGACCAGCAGGCCGACTCGCCGCAGGCGCTCGGTGAAGGCCGGGTCCTGGCCCGCCGACCAGATCGCCAGCACGCCGTCCGGGCGCAGCGCCTCCTGGGCGGCGGCCAGCCCCCCGGGCGAGTAGAGCCAGTCGTTCTCCTCGCGCGTCAGCCCCTCGGGGCCGTTGTCGACGTCGAGCATGATGGCATCGAAGCCGCCGGGCTCCCGACGCAGCAGTGCACCCACGTCGCCCAGGCTGACGCGGGTGCGGGGGTCGTCGAGCGGATGACCGGCGGCGGCGCCGAGCGGGCCACGGTTCCACTCCACCACCCCGGGCACCAGCTCGGCGACCACCGCCTCGGCGTCGTCGCCCAGGGTCGCCAGCGCCGCGGCCAGGGTGAACCCCATGCCCAGCCCGCCGATCAGCACCCGCACGCCTGAGCGGTCGGCGATGCGCGCACAGGCCAGCTCGGCCAGGGCATCCTCGGAACCATGCAGGCGGGTGTTCATCAGATCGCCGCTCTTGCCGGCGATGCGGATGGAGAACTCGTCATTGCGCTGCAGCAGCCGCAGCTCGCCGCCCCGACCGGGGATGCTCGCCGTACCGATCACTTCGAATTTGGCCATGATGCCTCGTCGACGGAAGAAAGATGATGTCCGGCTGACCGGTCGAGCCACGCACCGGCGAAGGTCCGGACGACTGCCGGTGGCGTTCATTATGCTGTCCCGGCCGACGACATGCCATGCACGGGTCGGCGCGGGCATGATTGACGGCGATCGTCGCTACCGGCGTATGATGCCCTGACAGCCTCATGGACGACATGGCACATGACGGACTCCCCGCCCCCTCTCCGCTCGCATCACCTCGCCTTCACCCTGTTGCCGCGGGTGGTCGGTTTCCTGTGGCGGGTGCTCTGTGCCTTCCTGCGCAACCGCGGCATCCTGCTCGCCGGCGGCGTGGGCTACAACATCCTGCTCTCCGTCGTGCCGCTGTTCGCCCTGCTGGTGGTGCTGCTGGCCCGGGTGGTGGACGAGCAGCACCTGCTCGAGGTGCTGGCGATCCAGGCGCGCCACCTGGCCCCCGCCCATGCCGAGGTGCTGATCGAGGCGGTGCGCGCCCTGCTCGACTCCCGCGACGTCATCGGCATTCTCGGCTTCCCGGTGCTGCTGCTGTTCAGCTCCTTCGCCTTTCGCATGCTGGAAGACGCCCTGGCGATCATCTTCCATGCCCCCGACACCCACCATGCCGGCCGCAGCGTCTGGGTCTCGGTGCTGATGCCCTATGCCTTCATGCTGGTACTGGGTGCGGGCCTGCTGGCCCTGACCCTGCTGGTGACCCTGGCGAGTTCCCTGAATGCCCTCTGGCTGGCGCTGTTCGGCCGCGAGCTCCCGATGGCGGGGCTCTCGGAGCCGATGCTCAACCTGACCAGCTTCCTCGGGGTCTTCCTGCTGTTCAGCGCCATCTACAAGGTGCTGCCGGTGGTGAAGATCGCGCTGAGGCGGGCGGTGGTAGGGGGCTTCGTCGCCGCCCTGCTGTGGGAGGGGGTGCGCCTGCTGCTGGTGCTCTACTTCGCCAACCTGTCGCTCGTCAACGCGGTCTACGGCTCGCTGGCCACCCTGATCGTGGTGCTGCTGAGCCTGGAGGTCGGCGCCATCATCCTGCTGCTGGGGGCCCAGGTGATCGCCGAGCTGGAGCGCAACGCCCGCCTCGGCCTGCCCTGGCATATCGACCCCAGGCGCCAGGCGGTAACCCACGTGGACTGACCCTAGCAGCCTGTCGGATTTGACCGATCGTCGCGAGAAATACGGATTTCGAGTCAAGTTTATCGATCTGATGAGGCGAATAGCCAGCTATTTAACGAATCAGATCGAATGAAATTGGCCGAAAGCCCGGGTTTCGCAGTAGATCAGTGTTAAGTCCGACAGGCTGCTAGACTCAGTGCCGCGGCCGCTGCCCACGGTCGGCGCGCAGTCGGCGCATCAGCCCCATCAGGCTCCGGCCGCTCACCATGCCGAGCAGGTAGATCACCACCAGCACCAGCGCCAGGGGCAGCGTGAGGCTCCAGGTCAGAAAGCGCACCTCCACCACGGCGATGTTCTGCACGAAGAGGATGAGCACCAGCACCGTGATCGCGATCTTCACCGCCAGCAGCAGCTTGTCCATGCCGTCTCTCCCTGTCGAATCGGCCCCTTCCAAGCTGGCCGGGGCGCCCGGCCCTGTCAAGTCGCGGACTCAGAAGGTCGAGAGGCCGGTGGCCTCCATCACCCGATAGCGCAGACGCTGCCAGGTAGTCGCCTCGTCGTGGGCCGCGAAGGGCTCGCTGGTGACCCGCTGCGGCGTCGAGTGCCAGCGCCGTTCGAAGAAGTCGCCGGCCTCGCGCAGCGCCGGCGTCTCGACCGGCCCGACCAGGCGCACGCTGGTCTCCAGGTTGAGGTCGTCGAGGTTGCGCCGGGTGAAGTTGGCCGAACCGAGGATCATCTCGGCCTCGCCCTCCCCCGCCGGCCGTCGCAGCAGCAGCTTGCTGTGGCACTGCTCGCCGCGGGTGGCACACCAGCGCACCGCGATGCCGGCTTCATGGAGCTCCCGCGCCACCGGCCGGTTGGGAATGCCGCCCTTCTCGAGGCCGAAGGCATCGCGGTTGGGGTCGAGCAGCACCCGGATGTCGGCACCGCGCGAGTGGGCCGCCAGCAGGGCCTCGATCACGCCGCGGTGGGCGAGGTAGAAGACCGCGATATCGAGCCGGTCGCCGGATTCGGCCCGCGCCAGGGCGGCCAGCAGGGCATCGCGAATCGTCCCCTCGGTGAGGACCTGGAGGTGCGCCGTACCGGCCGCGGCGGTGGCCACGGGTGGCCGGGGGGCGGGCAGCGCCACGCCCGACCAGCGGGCCACCGGGCGCTCGGCATCGAGCAGGTCGAGCGCGGCCGCGCCCTCGAAGCGCAGTGCCACATTGCCGTGCAGGCTGCTGGCATCGTGGGGATTGGCCGAGGTGACCAGCCCCGCCCAGCCGTCCCCCTGGTCGACCACCAGGCTCTTGCGGTGGTTGGCGTTGAAGTTGAGCAGCGCCAGGTAGCTGCGCAGCGGTACCCGCCCGGGTCCCAGGGCATTGGGCAGCCAGCCCCCCTCGCTGCCGTTGCCCAGCCAGCGCGGCCCCAGGTGCCAGAGGCCGGACCAGAGCGGGTTGGAGGCACGCAACCGGTTCAGGTCGGTCAGCACCACCGTCACCCCGGCCTCGCGCAGGGCGTGTAGGTGGTCGAGGTCGAGCCCCCCGTAGAGGGTATTGAGCGGGTCGGTGATCAGCACCGCCATGAGCCCGGGGTGACGCCGCCGCTGCTCGATCAGCGCCTCGGTCAATTCCGCCGAGAGCGGGCGGAAACCGTCGCTCTCCGCCGCGCCGGCGAAATCGTTGAACAGGAACATGTCGAGCACTACCAGCCGCCTGGCCTGGCCGATGAGCGCAAGCACCTCGTCGAATATCTCGCCTTGGACCCGACGCTCACCCGCGGCGTCGACCCAGGTCTCGTCGGCGAGAAAGCGCACTCCCGTGGCGGGGCGCTGCGGCCAGGCGTGTCCGATCCCTTCCGGCAGCGGCTTGAAGCGCTGCCAGGCACCCATGGCGACCCAGGCCACCAGCAGCGCCACGACCAGCCATGGCCACATGCCTCCTCTCCTCCACCGCGCGCCACGGCGGCCACCGAACGATCGCATCCTGGACTCCTTTCCCGGCATCCCCGGCGACGACGCCTCCGCGGCGCCGACAGCTGCAGCATATCCTGCCGGATGCGATGACGCAGCACGCCCGGCCGGGGCCGGGCGCTGCCGCTGTACCGCTGGAGACGATCACGGTTGCCGGCGCAGCCTCAGGCGGCGCACGATGAAGCGGGTCAAGGCGACCAGGGCCGCGACGCCCAGCAGTGACATGGCGATCACCGCCAGCAGTGCCGGACTCCCGGTATGACTGTGCACCGCCGGGGCCTCGTGCCCGGAATGCGCCACGGCCAGGCCGGCGCCGAGCAGCAGGGCGGCAACGGCAACCAGTGCCGCGCGGGAAACGATGAAAAGATGACGTGTCATGAGGGCAATCTCCTGGGTAATCCTTGAATCGGTGGTTGACGGGATCAGGCGCTGGTGGTGGCGAGCCGGGGGCGACGCTCCGGGAGCATGCCGCGGTCGAGGATGAAGCGGATGATCTCCTCGAGGCCGACGCCGTCGTAGAGGTTGGTGAAGACGAAGGGCCGCTCGCCGCGCATCTTCCGCGAGTCGCGCTCCATCACCTCCAGCGAGGCGTGGACCTGCTCGGCGATATCGATCTTGTTGATGATCAGCAGGTCGGACTTGGTGATGCCGGGGCCGCCCTTGCGCGGGATCTTGTCGCCGGCGGAGACATCGATCACGTAGAGGGTGAGATCCGAGAGCTCGGGGCTGAAGGTGGCCGAGAGGTTGTCGCCGCCGGACTCCACCAGCACCAGCTCGAGATCCGGGTGGCGCGCCTGTAAGTCATCGATGGCGGCGAGGTTCATGGAGGCATCCTCGCGGATGGCCGTGTGCGGGCAGCCGCCGGTCTCGACACCGAGGATGCGGTCCGCCGGCAGCGCCTCGTGCTTGAGCAGGAAGTCGGCGTCCTCGCGGGTGTAGATGTCGTTGGTGACCACGGCGATATCGTAGTGGTCGCGCAGCGCCAGGCAGAGCTGCTTGAGCAGCGCCGTCTTGCCGGAGCCCACCGGGCCGCCGACGCCTACGCGCAGGCAATGTGTCATGTCGTTGCTCCTGTGCTATCAATCACTTTCATTCTCTCAGGGTCATCCCAGTCGCGATCTACCAGACGCCGAGACCCGCCCCTATGGGGTCAGACCCCAGCCGAGTTACCGGGCTTGTCATGGTGCACCTGGCGAGCGGATTCGACACCGCCGGGGTCTGACCCCCTAGGGCCTCCCAGCGCTGGCAGCCCACCGCCAGAACATCTTCAACATACTGATTTTTCAGTAAGACTCCTGGGAATTCCTCAGAGTCTGACACTCAAGGCTCCTATGGGGTCAGACCCCAGCCAAGTCGCGAAGCCCGTCATGGTGCGTCTTGCGAGCGGATTCGACGCCGCCGGGGTCTGACCCCATAGGGACCGGCAGCGCTGGCAGCCTGCCACCCATCCATTCTCAACGCATTGATAATGCTTAAATATTTCTGGGGATGCCTCAGGGTCTGCCCCCCCAAGGCTCCACTTCTTCCCTCTTCCCTCTAGCTCCGAAACAGCCGCGAATACTGGGTCTCGTGCAGGGCACTGGCCAGCGCCAGGCCGGGCAATGCCGGGCCCAGGTCGTCATCCTCCAGCGTCAGCGCCGCGTCCACCGCCGTCACCAGCGCCGGGCGCAACCGCTCCACCAGGCGCTGGGCGGCGGTATGGCCGAGCGGCAGCGCCTTGCAGGCCACGGCGAGCTGGTTCTCGAGCCAGGCCCAGGCGAAACCGAGCAGCGCCTGGCGCACCGGCACGCGGCGCACCTGCGCCGTCCAGGCGAAGACCGTCACATAGCCGGCCCCCGGCGGCAGCGGCGGCTCGCTCGGCAGCAACTCGAGGCTGCCGAGAAGACGTGCCAGCGATGCCCCGAGCCGTGCGTCCTCGGCGGCAAGCTCCGCCGTCTCGCGGTTGGCGGCGAGCCAGGCGTCCCACTCGGCGATTCGCTCGGCGTCTCCCGCGGCCCAGGCCCCCTGCAGTCGCGCCAGCAGCGGCAGTTCGCAGCGGGTCAGGCCGTCCTCGAGTACGCCGGCGAGCCACTCGCCGAGGCTCGCCTCGTCGCTGACCCAACCGAGTTCGAAGGCGCTCTCCAGGCCCTGGGAGAAGGCAAAGGCGCCGATGGGCAGGGCCGGGCTGACCAGTTGCAGCAGCCCCAGTAACGCCAGATCATCCTGCGTCTGCCCCGCTTCGCCAGGCCACTCAGTATGCATGGTCATGGTCGTGATCATGGGCGTGGCCATGCGGGTGCGAATGACCGTGCGAGTGCCCTCCCTGGGTATAGGCACCCGGCTCGGGGTCGAAGGGTGCCTCGTGATGCTCGAGCGTCGCCCCCAGCAGCTCGGCCAGCTCCTCCAGCACATGGTCCGGTGGGAAGCGCACCCAGCCCTGCCCTCGTGAAGGGGGCTCGTCCTCACCCAGCGCCAGTTGCACATGGCGGTTGCCCAGGTGGTAGGCGAGCCGGGCCAGCGGCAGCCCCGCGGCGATGCGCGCGGTGACCACCGGCTCGACGGCGGCGTGGATGCGCACCACCGCGCCGTCCTCGGCACGCAAGCCCTCGCCGTCGCGCAGCACCGGGCCGCGGTCGAGGAAGAGGCCCAGCTCACGGCCACTGTCGCTCGTCGCCTTGAGCCGCCCGCGGATGCGCAGCTCATAGGGCAGCGTCAGGGTGTCGGTAGCCTGGCTCGCCGCGATGGGGCCCAGGCGTTCGGTCAGTTTCAGCATCGTCTACCTCAGTCTCGGGCTTCGAGCCACGGGCCTCGAGCCGCTCGTAGCTCGTAGCTCGTAGCTCAGAACAAGTGATAGCGCTGCGCCAGCGGCAGCTCGGTGGCCGGCTCGCAGGTCAGCAGTTCGCCGTCGGCGTGCACCTCGTAGGTCTGCGGGTCGACGGTCAGGTGCGGGCAGGCGTCGTTGAGCTTCATGTCGGCCTTGCGCACGCCGCGCACGTCCTTGCACGCCGAGAGCTCGCTCGCCAGGCCCAGCCGCTCCTTGACGCCGGCGTCCAGCGCCGCCTGGCTGACGAAGGTCAGCCGGGTCTGGCTCGCGGCGCGGCCGAAGGCGCCGAACATGTAGCGGTAGTGCACCGGCTGCGGCGTGGGGATCGAGGCGTTGGGGTCGCCCATGGGGGCGGCGGCGATCATCCCACCCTTGAGGATCAGCGCCGGCTTGACGCCGAAGAAGGCCGGGTCCCACAGCACCAGGTCGGCCAGCTTGCCGACCTCCACCGAGCCCACCTCGTGGGCGATGCCATGGGTGATCGCGGGGTTGATGGTGTACTTGGCGATATAGCGCCTGGCACGGAAGTTGTCGGCACCGAGCGATTCGTCCTCGGGCAACAAGCCGCGCTGCACCTTCATCTTGTGGGCGGTCTGCCAGGTGCGGCACACCACCTCGCCGACCCGCCCCATGGCCTGGGAGTCGGAGGCGATCATCGAGATCACCCCCAGGTCGTGGAGGATGTCCTCGGCGGCGATGGTCTCGCGGCGGATACGCGAGTCGGCGAAGGCCACGTCCTCGGGGATGTTGGGGTCGAGGTGGTGGCACACCATCAGCATGTCGAGGTGCTCGTCGATGGTGTTGACCGTATAGGGCCGGGTCGGGTTGGTGGACGACGGCAGCACGTAGGGCTTGGAGCAGGCGGTGATGATGTCCGGCGCGTGCCCGCCCCCGGCGCCCTCGGTGTGGTAGGTATGGATCCCACGCTCCTTGAAGGCCGCCAGGGTATCCTCGACGAAGCCCGATTCGTTCAGGGTGTCGGTGTGGATGGCGATCTGCACGTCGTACTTCTCGGCCACGCTCAGGCAGTTGTCGATGGCCGCCGGCGTGGTCCCCCAGTCCTCGTGCAGCTTGAGCCCCATGGTGCCAGCCTCGAGCTGTGCTTCCAGCGCGTCCGGCAGGCTGGCATTGCCCTTGCCGAGCAGGCCGATGTTCATCGGCAGGTCGTCCACCGCCTGGAGCATCTTGCCAATGTGCCAGGGGCCGGGGGTGCAGGTGGTGGCATTGGTGCCGGTGGCCGGCCCGGTGCCGCCGCCGAGCATGGTGGTGATGCCGCTCATCAGCGCCTCTTCCACCAGTTGCGGACAGACGAAGTGGATGTGGGCGTCCAGGGCGCCGGCGGTGAGGATCTTGCCCTCGCCGGCGATGATCTCGGTACCCGGGCCGATGACGATCCCCACGTCGGGCTGGGTGTCGGGATTGCCGGCCTTGCCGATGGCGGCGATGCGCCCGGCCTGGATCCCCACGTCGGCCTTGACGATGCCCCACCAGTCGAGGATCAGCGCATTGGTGATCACGGTGTCCATCACGCTGTCATCGTGACGCTGGCTCTGGCCCATGCCGTCTCGGATCACCTTGCCGCCGCCGAACTTCACCTCGTCGCCGTAGTGGGCGGCGTCGCGCTCCACCTCGACCCACAGCTCGGTGTCGCCCAGGCGCACCCGGTCGCCCACCGTGGGACCGTACATGTCGGCATAGGCCTGACGGCTGATCTTCATGGCGTGTCTCCTTTCGCTGTCCCGTCGAGCGCTCCCATCACCTCGCCGCGAAAGCCGTAGATGTGGCGGCGGCCGACGAAGGGAATCAGCGTGACCTCGCGCGACTGGCCCGGCTCGAAGCGGATCGCCGTGCCGGCGGCCACGTCGAGGCGGCAGCCGCGGGCCTTGTCGCGATCGAAGCGCAGGGCGGGGTTGGTTTCGGCGAAATGGTAGTGGGAACCGACCTGGATCGGCCGGTCGCCGGTGTTGGCCACCTCGACGGTGATCCGCTGACGCCCCGCGCAGAGCTCGATCTCGCCGTCCTGTAACTGATACTCACCGGGAATCATTTGTGGCTCCTTGTCAGTCGCCGTGAGGAACACCTCTCTCCTCACAGATTCACACTATGGGGTCGTGGATGGTCACGAGCTTGGTCCCGTCCGGGAAGGTGGCCTCCACCTGCACCTCGTCGACCATCTCGGCCACGCCCTCCATGACGTCGTCACGGGTCAGGATCTCGCGGCCGACGCTCATCAGCTCGGCGACGCTGCGGCCGTCGCGGGCGCCTTCCATGATCTCGAAGCTGATCAGCGCCACCGCCTCGGGGTAGTTGAGCTTGAGGCCGCGGGCACGCCGTCGCTCGGCCAGTTGCGCCGCCGAGAACAGCAGCAGCTTGTCCTTGTCTCTGGGGGTCAGTTCCATGGGTGTATCTCCTCAAGGTGTAAGAACGGCGCCTGGCGGCTTTTGGGATGCCTTCCCACGCTTTTCTCGGCGTCGGCTTTCCGTTCGCTGCCTATGTCGACGGCATGGCCCCTATGGGGTCAGACCCCAGCCATTACACCAAAGCCCGTTTTCTGCTGATTGCTTGCGGAAACGCCTCCGCCGGGGTCTGACCCCAAAAGCCTTCGCAAAAGCCTTCTCAGGTTAGCCAGATCCGCGGCACACAGGCCACGCGGCCGGTCAGCCGCGGCCTCAACGCCTTCCAGGCCGCCTCGCACAGCGCCCAGGCCTCGTTGCGATCGTTGCCCAGGTAGCGCAGCAGCAAGACGCCGTGACGCACCGTCACCGCCCAGCGTGAACTCGCGGGCAGTGCGGCGCGCAACGCCTCCACGGCGCCGGCCTCGTCCTCGAGGCCCACCGCCCAGAGGGTCGCCTGGACGCTGGCGCCGCCCTGCCCCCAGCGCCCGGCAAAGCGCGGGTGACGCGGGTCCAGCGGCTGGCGCTCCAGCCACAGCGGCCGGCCGTCTCGCACCAGGCGAAAGCGCTGGTCGATGCGCCCGGAAACATAGGGCAACTCGCTCGCCGGGCGGCCCAGGGCCAGGACCTCCCAGCCCAGGCAGCGTGCCTGGCCCTCGAGCGCGATGGTGGTGCACTGCTCGCCCCTCGAGCCGTCGAAGGCGATGGTCTCCTGGGGCAGCCATTCGAGAATGCCGCCATCGGCCACCTCGAGACGGGTCTGCTGGGCCCAGGCCACGCCGTGGCTGTCGGCACGGTAGAGCTTGTTGGCGGCCGGCGTGGTGAGCAGCGTCCGGGCGCCGCTGCCCACCCTGGCGGTGATCGCCAGGGTATCGCCGCTGACCAGGCCACCCGGCGGGTGAAGCAGGTAGACATGGCAGGCGCCTTCCCGGCCCTCGGGGTAAAAGGGACGCTGGACCCGCAACGGCCCGCGATGGCGGGCCTGGGTCATGCGGGTCGCCCCGCTGCGCTTGTCGAAGGCGAGTTCAAGCGACGCCGCCCAGCGACGGCCGGCATCGAAGCGATGGCCGGAAGGTGAAGCGTCGGGGGCAAGGGTCACGAAGGCTGTCATACCGTGAGGTGCTCCTTGATCAAGGCATCGGAGAGCTCGCCGATCTCGCCCCCGGCCACCGGTCGGCCGCGGTCCATGATCACGAAGCGGTCGGCATACTTGCGGGCGAAGGGCAGTTTCTGCTCCACCAGCAGCACCGTCAGGCCGTCCTCACGGATCAGCCTGCGAATCACCTCGCCGATCTGGGTGACGATATTGGGCTGGATGCCCTCCCCCGGCTCGTCGAGGATCAGCAACCGGGGCTCGATCACCAGCGCCCGGCCGATGGCCAGTTGCTGCTGCTGGCCGCCGGAGAGGTCGCCGCCGCGACGATGCTTCATCTCCTCGAGCACCGGAAACAGCTCAAAGATGCGCGCCGGAATGGTGCGCCCGCCGTCGCGCCGCGCGGCGAGCCCGGTGCGCAGGTTCTCCTCGACGGTGAGCAGCGGGAAGATCTGCCGGCCCTGGGGCACGTAGCCGATGCCCAGCCGCGAGCGCTCCTCCACCCGCTTTCGGGTCAGCTCCACCTCATCAGCATAGCGGACGCTGCCGGCGGCCGCGGCCACCTCGCCCATGATCGCCTTCATCAGGGTGGTCTTGCCCACCCCGTTGCGGCCCATCACGCAGGTGCACTGCCCCGCCGGCACCTCGAGGTCCAGGTCCCAGAGGGTATGGCTCTCGCCATAGTACTGGTTGAGCTTGTCGATACGGAGCATCAGGCCACCTCCTCTTCGGCCTCGGCGCCGAGATAGACCTCGATCACCTTCGGGTCGCTGGAGACCCGGTCCATGCTGCCCTCGGCCAGCACGCTCCCCTGGTGGAGCACCGTCACGGTGCGGGCGATGGAGCGCACGAAGCCCATGTCGTGTTCGACGACGACCACCGACTGCTTGCCCTTGCCGGCCAGGCCGGTGAGCAACTCGGCGGTGCGCTCCATCTCCTGCTCGGTCATGCCGGCCACCGGCTCGTCCACCAGCAGCAGGCGCGGCCGCTGCATCAGCAGCATGCCGATCTCCAGCCACTGCTTCTGGCCGTGGGAGAGGATGCCCGCCGAGGCGTGGCGCAGCTCGACGAGGCCGATGGTGTCGAGCACCTCCTCGATGCGGTCGCGACCCTCGCCGGTCAGGCGCGCGGTCAGCGTGGGCAGGATGCGCTTGTCGGCGGCCATGGCCAGCTCCAGGTTCTCGAACACCGTCAGCGCCTCGAAGACCGTGGGCTTCTGGAACTTGCGGCCGATGCCGAGGCTGGCGATCTCCGGCTCGTTCAGGGTCAGCAGGTCGTGGCGGCTGCCGAACCACACCGAGCCGCTGTCGGGCCGGGTCTTGCCGGTGATGATGTCCATCATGGTGGTCTTGCCGGCGCCGTTGGGGCCGATGATGCAGCGCAGCTCGCCGTCGTCGATGGTCAGGTTGAGATCATCGATGGCCTTGAAGCCGTCGAAGCTGACGCTGACGTCCTCCAGGTAGAGGATGGGGCCGTGGCGCACGTCCACCGGGGACTGCGCCGGGACCAGGAAATCGAAGACGCGTTCCCTGTCGGCCAGGGACTTGATAAAGCTCATGCGGAGACCCCCCTGCCGGTAGTCGTGGTGGCGCCCTCACCTTCGCGCCGATGCGTCAGGCGCTGGTTCTGGAAACGATAGGTCAGCAGGCCGGCGATGCCCTTGGGCAGGAAGACGGTGACCAGCACGAACATGCCGCCCAGGGCGAACAGCCAGGCATCGGGCATCACCCCGGTGAACACCGTCTTGGCGTAATTGACCAGCAGCGCGCCGATCACCGCCCCGTAGAGGGTCGCGCGACCGCCCAGGGCCACCCACAGCACCACCTCGATGGAGAAGATCGGCGAGAACTCGCTGGGGTTGATGATACCCACCTGGGGCACGTAGAGGGCGCCGGCGAGGCCGGCGAGCATCGCCGAGACCACGAAGACGAACAGCTGGAAGCGCTCGACCCGGTAGCCCAGGAAGCGGGTGCGCGCCTCGGCATCGCGGCAGGCCACGCTGACCCGGCCCAGCTTGCTGGCGACGATGGCGCGGCACAGCACATAGCCCAGCGCCAGGGCGATGCCGGTGGCGAGGAACAGGCCCAGCCGGGTGGCGTCGCTTCTCAGGTCGAAGCCCAGCAGCTCGCGGAAGTCGGTGAGGCCGTTGTTGCCGCCGAAGCCCATCTCGTTGCGGAAGAAGGCCAGCATCAGGGCGAAGGTCATGGCCTGGGTGATGATCGACAGATAGACACCGGTGACCCGCGAGCGGAACGCCAGGAAGCCGAATACCAGGGCCAGCAGGCCCGGCGCCAGCAGCACCATCAGGAAGGCGATCCCGGGCATGTCGAAGCCCAGCCAGTACCAGGGCAGGCTGTCCCAGTCCAGGAACACCATGAAGTCCGGCAGCACCGGGTCGCCATAGGTGCCACGGTCGCCGATCTGGCGCATCAGGTACATGCCCATGGCATAGCCGCCCAGGGCGAAGAAGGCGCCGTGCCCCAGGCTGAGGATACCCAGGTAGCCCCACACCAGGTCCACCGCCACCGCCAGCAACGCATAGCTCAGGTACTTGCCGAGCAGGGTCACCGTATAGGTGGAGACGTGCAGCGGATGGCCCGCCGGTACGGCCAGGTTGAGCACCGTCACCAGCGCCAGGGCGGCCAGCAGGATGCCCAGGAACAGCCGGGTCGAGCGTTCGTTGAAAGGTCTGGTCAACCACATGACGTTTTACCCCTCCGCCGCCCGGCCCTTCTGCGGAAAGAGTCCGCGGGGGCGCTTCTGGATGAACAGGATGATGAAGACGAGCACGACGATCTTGGCCAGCACCGCACCGGCCCAGGGTTCGAGCACCTGGTTGATGACGCCCAGCGACAGGCCCGCCACCAGGGTGCCCCAGAGATTTCCCACGCCGCCGAACACCACCACCATGAAGGAGTCGATGATGTAGTTCTGGCCCAGGTTGGGGCCGACATTGGTGAGCTGTGAGAGCGCCACGCCGGCCAGTCCCGCCACCCCGGAGCCCAGGGCGAAGGTGAGGATGTCGACCCGGGTGGCGCGGATGCCCATGGAGCGCGCCATGGCACGGTTCTGGGTCACCGCCCGCACCTCCAGCCCCAGGCGGGTACGGCGCATCACCAGCATCAGGCCGGCGAACACCACCAGGGCGAAGCCCAGTACGTAGAGACGGTTGAGGGTCAACGAGAGCCCTTCGTTGAGCATGATCGAACCGCTCATCCACTCCGGCGAGACCACGGTGCGGTTCTGCGGCGAGATTACGGTACGTACCAGCTGTTGCAGGATCAGGCTGACGCCGAAGGTGGCCAGCAGGGTCTCCAGGGGGCGTCCCTTGAGGAACTGGATGACCCCGCGCTCGATGGCCACCCCGGCCAGCGCCGCCACCAGGAAGCCGGCCGGAATCGCCAGCAGCAGCGCCAGGCCGGGCTGGCCGGGCAGCAGCTGCTGCATGGCCCAGGTGGTGTAGGCCCCGAGCATGATCAGCTCGCCGTGGGCCATGTTGATCACGCCCATGACGCCGAAGGTGATGGCCAGGCCGATGGCCGCCAGCACCAGCACCGAGCCCAGCGAGAGGCCGAAGTAGAGGGTCTCCAGGCCGCGGTTGAGCTTCATCTTCTGCTCGATACCGGCCAGGGCCGAGGTCGCGGCGGCGGCGAGTTCGGGATCCTCGCTGCGGCTGGCGACATTCAGCGCCGAGCGCACCCGGGAATTCAGGCTGCCGGCCAGGGCGTCCACCGCCGCGGCATCGCCCTCTTCCAGGCGGTGGATGGCCAGCGCCTGCTCGAGCAGGCGACGCACCTCGGCGTCCTCCTCGCCGTCGATGACCGCACGGAGCGGCTCGGCCAGGGTGGCATCGACGTCGCCGAGGAGCTCGCGAGCCGCCTCGCGTCGGTCACGAACCTCGTCGGCGTGCAGGTCGAGCACCGCCAGCGCCCCCTGCAACTGGCCGCGCAGGGCGTTGTTGATACCGATGCGGTCCAGCTCGCGTCGCGACATCTCGCCGGCGTCCTCGAAGCTCAGCGCATCGACCACCGGCCAGCTGCGGCCGCGGTTCTCGACGACCACGACGAACTGGCCGGTGTCCTTGTGACGCTGTAGCTTGCCGCCGAGCAGCGCCTCGAGCCAACGGCGGCTGCGCTCGTCGCCGCTGGCGATGATGGCCTCGATCGCCTCGCCCTTGTCGGCGTAGGAGGCGGTATCGAGGGGGGCCAGCAGGGCCTGGCCGGGATCGTCCTGCGCCTGGGCGGCCAGCGGCAGGCCGAGCAGCAGGCAGAGGCACAGCAGGCCCGACAGGCAGCGTGGGAGCATCCTCATGGGCGTGTCCTGTATTTCGACGTCTTGCGGATGGCTGGGCTTACCCGGCGACAGGCCTTCGTGAGGGCGCTGTGACCCCTTCCCTGGGCGCTACATCTGCCGTCCCTGGCAGATGACCCTCACTACGCCCTGTCCCCGGCGCCCAGCATTGCGGGGAGGCGGTTAAGATCGTGTCGTTATTCGGGCGCCTCTTCCTCCGCCTGGCTGCCGCCGCAGCTGCCGCGCACCACGTTGTAGTTGCCGCACTCCATGGGCTTGCGCCAGTCGCTGATCAGGTCCCTGGAGCCTTCCAGGTAGTCGGACCAGGCGTCGCCGGCCACGGTGGAGGGCGTCTCCCAGACGATGGAGAACTGGCCGTTGTCCTGGATCTCGCCGATCAGCACCGGCTTGGTGATGTGATGGTTGGGCATCATGGCCGCGTAGCCGCCGGAGAGGTTGGGCACCGCCACGCCGATGATGGCGTCCTTGACCGCGTCGACCTCGGTGGTGCCGGCCTTGCGCACCGCCTCGGTCCACATGTTGAAGCCGATGTAGTGGGCCTCCATGGGATCGTTGGTGACCGCCATCTCGTCGCCGGTGTGCTCGATCCAGGCGTCGATGAAGTCGTAGTTGGCGTCGGTATCGACGCTCATGAAGTAGTTCCAGGCCGCCAGGTGGCCCACCAGGGGCGCGGTGTCGATGCCGGTGAGCTCCTGCTCGCCCACCGAGAAGGCCACCACCGGGATGTCGGCGGCATCGATGCCCTGGTTGCCGAGCTCCCGGTAGAAGGGCACGTTGGCATCGCCATTGATGGTGGAGACCACCGCGGTCTTCTTGCCCTGGCTGCCGAAGGCCTTGATCTCGGAGACGATGTTCTGCCAGTCCGAGTGCCCGAAGGGGGTGTAGTTGACCATGATGTCGTCGTCACCGACCCCGTGCGACTTCAGGTAGGCCTCGAGGATCTTGTTGGTGGTACGCGGATAGACGTAGTCGGTGCCGGCCAGCACCCAACGCTCCACCCCGACGTTGTTCATCAGGTAATCGACGGCGGGAATCGCCTGCTGGTTGGGGGCGGCACCGGTATAGAAGACGTTCTCGGAGGACTCCTCGCCCTCGTACTGCACCGGGTAGAAGAGCAGGCCGTTGAGTTCCTCGACCACCGGCAGCACCGACTTGCGCGACACCGAGGTCCAGTTGCCGAAGATGACGTCGACCTCCTCCTGGGCGAGCAGCTCGCGGGCCTTCTCGGCGAACAGCGGCCAGTCGGAGGCGGGGTCGACCACCACCGCCTCCAGCTCGCGACCCAGCAGGCCCCCCTCGGCGTTCTGCTGCTCGATCAGCATCTCCACGGTGTCCTTGAGCACCGTCTCGCTGATCGCCATGGTGCCGGAGAGGGAGTGCAGGATGCCCACCTTGATGGGCTCCTCCTGGGCCAGGGCGGGGGTGGCGACGGCCAGGCTCAGCAGCGAGGCGGCCAGCCAGTGGGGACGCATGGCGGGACGACGTGGGGTCATGGTGAACTCCTTGCGTATGGGACTTGTTATGGGACGCCCAGTCCATCGCAAGGCTCGTGCCAGCCCGACCAGAATCGGAGTTATCCCTTCACAATCATCATGTTGCACCGGTCATCCAGATATCGTCATCGCCCCAGGATGCATCGTCATGGTGCAGGAGCGGCCTGCTTACGCTCCACCGGGGCACGGGGCCATGGTGCAATGCACCGAGTTGGTGCCCACAAAAAGAACACGGGGGCGCCGATCGCATCGGCGCCCCCGCGAGTCAGCAGGGTGAATGAGCGGTGGGATCAGTCGCCTTCCGGGCCTCCGGCTGTCGCCGCGACCTGCATGCGGCGGCGCAGGATCGGGCCAACGATGTAGGGCAGGACCAGCCCCGCGATGGCGAAGGCCCACAGGCCGATGGCCAGGCCGCTGTCCCAGAGGATGGTCCAGTCGCCGTCGGAGATGTCCATGGCATGGCGCAGGTTCTTCTCCATCTCCGGCCCCAGCAACAGGCCGAGGATGATCGGCACCAGCGGGATCTCCAGCTTGCGCAGGACATAGCCTCCCACCCCGAAGGCCACCATGAAGTAGAGGTCGAAGACGGTGTTGCTGATCGAGTAGATGCCCACGAAGGCGACCATGGTGACGATCGGCAGCAGGTACATCGGCGGCACCGACAGCAGCTTGACGAAGATGCCCACCAGCGGAATGTTGAGCACCAGCAGCAGGAAGTTGCCGATCAGCAGCGCGGCAATCACGCCCCAGACGATGTCGGCGTTCTGGGTGAACATCAGCGGCCCGGGGGTGATGTTCAGCGAGATCAGCAGCGCCAGCAGCACCGCGGTGGTACCGCTGCCCGGCACGCCCAGCGTCAGCATGGGCACCAGGGCGCCGCTGGAGGCGCCGTTGTTGCCGGCCTCGGGACCGGCCACGCCGCGCGGGTCGCCCTTGCCGAAGTAGCCCTTCTTGCCCACGATCTTCTTTTCCAGGGTATAGCCGATAAAGCTGCCCAGCGAGGCGCCTGCCCCAGGGAGTACCCCCGCAATGAAGCCCAGCACGCCACCCCGGAAGCTGGAGGGCAGGATGAAGCGGATGTCCTTCCATTTCAGCGTGAGCTTGTTGACGGCCATCTTCTCCTTGCCGCCCCCGGCCTTCTCCTCGATGAAGAACAGCAGCTCGGAGATGGCGAACAGGCCGACGATGGCGATGATGAAGTCCACCCCCTCGTAGAGTTCGAGCACGCCGAAGGTGTAGCGCTGCACCCCGGTATTGTCGATGCCCACGGTGGCGATCATCAGGCCGATGGCGGCGGCCACCACCGTCTTCATGGGGTTCTTGCCGGTGATGCCGCCCAGGGTGGCGAAGGCCAGCAGGAACAGTGCGAAGTACTCGGCCGGCCCGAAGGTCAGGGCGAAGTCGGCCAGCAGCGGCGCCAGCAGGATCAGCCCCACCGTGGCGATCAGGCTGCCGATGAAGGAGGCCACGGCGGAGATCGCCAGCGCCTCGGAGGCCTTGCCCTGCTGGGCCATGGGATAGCCGTCGAGGCAGGTCATCATCGCCGGTTCGTCGCCGGGGATGTTCAACAGGATCGACGAGATGCGCCCGCCGTACATGGCCCCGGCATAGACCGCGGTGAGCATGATCAGCGCGGTCTCCGGGGCGAGCCCCAGGCTGAAGGCCAGCGGAATCAGGATGGCCACGCCGTTGGCCGGGCCGAGCCCCGGCAGGGCGCCGATCAGGGTGCCGAGGAAGGCGCCGAGCAGGGCGAACAGCAGGTTGTGCGGGGCCAGGGCGACACCAAACCCATCCATCAAGAAGCCGAGGGTCTCCATCAGCTCACCTCCAGGAACGAGAGCAGGCCCAGCGGCAGCGCCAGGTCGAGGGCGAAGTTGAACAGCAGGAACACCACCACCCCGGAGATCGCCCCGGTCACATAGGCCCTCACCGGGGCGGAGCCCATGCGCCAGCAGAGGGTCCCCACCGCCAGGGTCGTGCTGATGATGAAGCCCAGCGGCTGCAGCAGCGCGGCGTAGAGGATCAACACCACCACGGCGACGATCAGCTCGATGCCGGTGCGGCTCCAGGGCCAGGCGTTATCCGGATCCGGCCGCACGACCATGTACAGGCTGGAGAGTGCCAGCACGACAGCCAGCAGGCGTGGAAAGGTATCGGGACCGACGGCTTCGGTCCCGCCGAAGGGTTCGGGAAACTGGGTGGTGCCCCAGCCGTACGCGACGGCCAGGACGATCATCAGGACCCCGAAGATGCGGTCGTTGTAGGTCATTACTGAATCAACCCGATGTCCTTGGAGAGGGTTTCGATCTCGGCGATCTGGTCCTTGACGAAGGACTCGAATTCGCCGGCGCTCATATGGAAGGGCATCAGGCCGTTCTGGGTCATGACGCCCTGCCACTCCTCGCTTTCATAGATGGTGTCCATGGCGTCGACCCAGTACTGCTTGGCCTCGTCGGAGATGTCCGCCGGCATGTAGAAGCCGCGCCAGTTGGGGCCGAGGGCATCGATACCCTGCTCCATGGCGGTCGGGATGTCGGAGAACTCGCCGGGCAGGCGCTCCTCGGAAAGCACGGCGAGCACCTTGAGGTCACCGGATTCCATGAAGCCCTGCGCCTCGGTGATGTCGCCGGTGAAGGCATCGACGTGACCGCCGATCACCTGGGTCAGTGCCTCACCACCGTTGTTGTACGACAGGTAGGGAATCCGCGGCAGGTTCTCGACATCGGCGGCCTGGGCGGCGATCAGCACCTTGAGGTGATCCCAGCCCCCCTTGGCACTCCCCCCGGCGAACTTGACGCTGCGCGGGTCTTCCTTGAGGGCATCCATCAGGTCATTGAGATCTTCGTACTCGGAATCCGCCGATACCCCGATGACCCCGTAATCGGCCCCCAGCGCCCCGATCCAGTTGACCATGTCGGCGTTCATGTTCGGGAACTGCCCCTGGGCCAGTCGCGTGGTGGTCGCGGTGGACGCCGCCACCAGCAACTGCTCGTCGCCGGCACGCTTGCTGACGGTATGCCCAAAGGCCACGCCGCCACCGGCACCCGCCATGTTGATGGTCTGGACGCTGCGCGGAACGATATCCAGGTCCTCCATCACCTTGCCGACACTGCGGCAGGTGAAGTCCCAGCCGCCGCCCGGATCGGCAGGCGCCAGGCATTCGACCTTGCCCTGGGGCTCGAAGGCCGTGGCGCTTCCCGCGCTCAGGGTCACGGCGGCGATGGCGAACAGCTTGAGTGGCGTTCTGGTGGACATTGTTGTATTCCCCTCGTTGGTCGATCCGGGACGGATCCTTGGTTGACTTGTCGGAGGTGATCGCCTACCTTACAGTTCTGTAAGGCAGAACTACGTTCCTCAGGGTGGAAAGTTAGGCATCCCGGGGGGGGCGCGTCAATGCCAAAGTCCCTTATTGCGACCAAAGTTGAACACCCCTTCGCCACGTCAAGGAGGCATCGTCACCACATGGCACAGGACCGCGTCGAGGCCGTGGAACGAGCGCTGACGGTGCTCGAGGCCTTCGACTCTCCCCGGGACCACTTCACGCTGGCCGACCTGGCGCAGGTCACCGGCTTCTACAAGAGCACCCTGTTGCGACTGCTGGCCTCGCTCGAGCGTTACGACTACGTGCAGCGCGGCCAGGATGGGTGCTATCGGCTCGGCCACACCCCGGTACGCCTGTCACGGCGCCACCTGCCCAGCCGCCAGCTGGCCGCCTGGATACAACCGGTACTGGACACCCTGGCCGAGCGCAGCGGCGAGACCGCCGCCCTGCTCGAGGTCGGCATGGGCCACGCCGAATGCCGCCTGGTCACGCTGCCCGAGGCGAGCCTGCGTCACGACCTGCGGCCCGGCATGCGCTGGGCGGTGGCCAACGACGATGAGCCCGCGCTGGAACTCCCTGGCGGCTTCATGCTATGCCGGCTGCTGGACGCCTGGTCCGACGGCTTGCCGCTCTGGCTGAGCCTCTCCGGCCCTGCCGGGCGCCTGCCGCGGGACGATGCCCGACACCATCTCGATGCCGCCCTGGCCGAACTCGCGCGACGGCCGGCCGATGACGCCGAACGAGGCACGCAATGAAACTCCTGCTGATCGAGGACGACACCCTGCTCGCGGAGACGCTCGGCGATGCCCTGCGCCAAGAGGGCTACCGGGTCACCACCATCGCCGACGGCATCGCCGCACGGCAGTGCCTCGCCACCCCCCACCACGGCCATGACCTGATCCTCCTGGATCTCAACCTGCCGGGTTGCAGCGGCCTGGAGATCCTCGCCACCCTGCGCCATCAGGACGGCGAGACCCCGGTGCTGATCCTCACCGCCCGCGGCGCCATCGAAGACCGCGTGCGCGGGCTCGACCTGGGGGCCGACGACTACCTGGCCAAGCCCTTCGCCCTGGACGAGCTCGAGGCTCGAGTGCGCGCCCTGCTGCGCCGCCAGGCCCGCGGGCACAGCCTGCAAGTGGGTGAACTGGTCTTCGACGCCCTGACCCAGCGCTTCACGCTGGACGGCGCGCCCCTGAGCCTGCCGCCCCGCGAGCAACGTCTGCTGAGCTGCCTGATGCGCCATGCCGGTGAACCGGTGGACAAGGCACGACTCGCCGAGGAAGCCTTCGCCGGTGACGCCATGGGCGACAATGCCATCGAGGTCTACATCCATCGCCTGCGCCGCCGGCTCGCCGGCAGCCAGGTGGAGGTGCGCACCGTACGCGGGCTGGGTTATCTTCTGGAGGCGCCATGAGCGACCAGGGCAGCCTCTACCGCCGCCTGCTGGCCTGGCTGTTGCTGCCCCTGCTGGTGCTGGGCACCCTGATGCTGGTGCTGGCCTACCTGGACGCCCGGCGGACCGCCGATCGTGCCTTCGATCGCCTGCTCGAGGCCGCTACGCTGGCCATCGCCGAGCAGGTCCAGTGGCAGAACGAACGGCTCTGGCTCGACCTTCCGCCGGCGGCCCTGGAGATGCTCGCCACCAGCGCCGAGGAGCGGGTGTTCTACGCCTTGTTCGACGGCGATGGCCACTTCATCACCGGCAACGCCCGACTGCCCGGCGACCCGCGCGGCGACAGCGAGGCTGTCGACACCCTGCACTATCGCAATGTCGATTGGCGTGACCTGGCCCTGCGCCAGGGTATTCGCCGCACCCGCCTGGAAGACTGGAGCCTGCGCGAACGCTTCGAGGTGCGGGTGGCCCATACCCGCGAGGGACGCCAGGCACTGACGCTCGCCCTGTTTCGCGGCAACCTGGCCTACATCGCCGCCATGGCGGGGCTGGCGGTGATCGTCGTGCTGCTGGCGGTGCGCTCCGCCCTGGCACCGCTGACCCGGCTGCGCCGCGCCATTCGGGCGCGCGATCCACGCACCCTGGCGCCGCTGGAACTGCCCTTGCCACGCGAACTCGCCGAACTGCGCGAAACGCTCAACGAGCTGCTGGCGCGCATGCGCCGGGTGCGGGCCAACCAGGAACGCTTCATCGGCGATGCCTCCCACCAGTTGCGCACGCCCCTGGCCGGCCTCTCCGCCCGCGCCGAGCTGGCCCTGCGCCAGGACGATCCCCGGGCCTGGCACGACGCCTTGCGGGCCATGCAGTCCACCAGCGCCAGCACCGCTCGCCTGGCGGTGCAGCTGCTGTCGCTGACCCGCCTCAACAACCCCGAGGCGACCCCCGAGCTGCAACGCCTGGACCTCAACGAGATCGCCCGCACGGCGACGCGCAGCGCCCTGAGCGTGTGCCATCGCGACGGCATCGATATCGGCGTCGAGACCACCGCCGGGCCGGTCATGATCGACGGCATCGACTGGCAGCTCGAGGAAGCGCTGAGCAACCTGATCGACAATGCCCGACGCTACGGCGCCAGATGCATCACGGTGCGGGTCCTGGATGCCCCCGCCACCCTGGAGGTGGAAGACGACGGCCCGGGCATTCCTGCGGAGCAACGCTTGATGGTGTTGCGCCCCTTCTACCGTGGCCGTGACGGTGTCGAAGGCTCGGGGCTGGGCCTGGCCATCGTGGACGGCATCGCCCGCACTCACCGGGCACGCCTGGTCCTGAACGATGCCCGGGACGGCAAGGGCCTGCGCGTGACGCTGCGCTTCCTGGGGGACCACCAATGACCAAGTCACTGTGCCTGCTGCTGTGCCTGGCATGGCTCAGCCTGCCGGGGCTGGCCGACGAGAGGCTGCACTTCCCCGCCGCGCCAAGCGATGGCGAGCCGCCGCTCTCGCTGATCGTCCATGGCGCACTGGACCTGCCATACGTCAAGCCGGTGCTGGAAGACTTCCACCGGCGCCATCCGCACTTCGAGCTGCACTACCGCAACTTCACCACCCTCGAGCTGCATCGTCGCTTCCTCGATGACGACGAGGAAAAGGCCGACCTGGTGATCTCCTCGGCCATGCCCTGGCAGTACCGGCTGGCCAACGACGGCCATGCCCAGCCGCTGAGGACAGCAAGCGCCGAGGCCTGGCCGGACTGGGCACGCTGGCGCCGGGAGCTGTTCGGCCTCACCTTCGAGCCGATCGTCATCGTCTACCGCCGCGAGCTGGCCGAACGTTTCGGGGCCATCACCAGCCACGCCGACCTGCTGAATCTGCTGGAAACCCGGCACCAGGCGCTACGCGGGCGCGTGGTGACCTACGACCCGGCACGCAGCGGTGCCGGCTACACCTACGCCATCGAAGAGGTGCGTCTGTCGCCGCGCTACTGGGACCTGGTCGCCGCCCTGGGCGGCGTCGATGCGGAACTGGTCGGCACCACGGGGGAGATGCTCGAGGGCCTGGCGGAGGGACGCTATCTGATCGGCTACAACCTGCTGGGCAGCTACGCCAGTGATTTCATCGCCACTCATCCGCAACTGGAGATGGTGATCCCGCGCGACTACGCCCTGGTCACCCAGCGCCTGGCCTTCATTCCCCGCGAGGCGCCGCATCCCGAAGCGGCACGACGCTTTCTCGACTATCTGCTCAGCGAGACGGGGCAAGGGGTGATCGGCGAACAGACATCGCTGGGCGCGGTGCATCCGGCGCTGGAAGGCCCCGGCACGGCACGCGAGTTGCGCACCCGCCTAGGCGACGCCCTGCGCCCGATCCGCCTGGGGCCGGGCCTGCTGGCCACGCTCGACGACCTCAAGCGCGAGGCGCTGCTGGCCCGCTGGACGCGGGAATATCAACGCTGGTCGGGCCGGCCCCGGCCTCACCCCTGACCGCCCCGCGGCCGCGGGTGGACAGCGTCGGTGGCGTCACCGTGCCGGGCTGAGCCGTACCGCTGCCGTGCCGCTACGCACCATGCCGAGTTCCTCGGCGGCACGGCGCGACAGATCGATGACCCGCCCCCCGACGAAGGGTCCGCGGTCGTTGATGCGCACCACGGTCTCGCGACCATTGCCCAGGTGGGTCACCCGCACCCGGGTGCCGAACGGCAGCGTGCGGTGCGCGGCGGTCAACGCCTCCCGGTCGTAGTGCTCGCCGCTGGCGGTGCGCCGGCCATGGTAGCGGTCGGCGTAGTAGGAGGCCTGCCCCTGCTCGCCGGTCCAGCCGGCCGGCGCCTCGACGCCGGCCTGGTGGCCACCGCGACCGGCACAGCCGGCCAACAGCACGACCGCCAGCAGCAGCATCGTCAGGCGGAAGGCGGGGGGCGGTCGGCATGCGCTCCCGGGATCACGGGCATCGGCAGCAACGGCCTCGGCGGTGACGATATCGGCAATGACGATGCGGTGACGGGATGACATGGCGAAGGCTCGGCAAAACGGGCGGATATTGTCGCATGCCCGGCCCGTCATGCAAGGCGGTTACCGTTTGCCGGTATCCCAGCCGCGGCTCTCTGCCAGCTGGCCATCGAACCAGGCCAGGCGGTCGTGGAGCGCCACCACGCCGCCGACGATGATCAGCGTCGGCGGTCGCAGGATGTCGCCCAGGGAGTCCGGCATCCACCCCAGGGTGCCGCGATGCACTCGCTGGCGAGCCGTGGTGCCCTGCTCGATCAGCGCCAGGGGGGTCTCGGGCGACAGGCCATGGGCGACCAGCTGGCGACGGATCTCCGCCAGGCCGTGCAGCCCCATGTAGAAGACCAGGGTCTGGCCGGGGCTGGCCAGGGCCGGCCAATCCAGGTTCGTGCTGCCGTTCTTGAGATGGCCGGTAACGAAGCGCACCGACTGGGCATGGTCGCGGTGGGTCAGCGGGATGCCGGCATAGGCGGCGCAGCCCGAGGCCGCGGTGATGCCGGGCACCACCTCTACCTCGACGCCCTCGGCCACCAGGGCCTCGAGTTCCTCGCCGCCTCGCCCGAAGATGAAGGGATCACCGCCCTTCAGGCGCACCACCCGCTTGCCCGAGCGCGCCCAGTCGAGGAGCGCCTGGTTGATCCCCTCCTGGGGCAGGCTGTGGTCCGAGCGCGCCTTGCCGACATAGAGACGCCGCGCGGCGGGGTTGGCCAGGGCCAGGACCTCCTCGCTGACCAGCCGGTCGTGGAGGATCACCTCGGCCGCCTGCAGCCGCTTGAGCGCCTTGAGGGTCAGCAGCTCCGGGTCACCGGGCCCCGCCCCCACCAGGCTGACCCGGCCCCGGGAGGGAGACCCGGGAGCTGGCGCGCCGGCGGGATCGTGCTGGTCGTCTCGCGGATCATGATCGACGCTCATATACCCTTCACTCCTGATTCAATCGGCCACATATGCCATAAAGTAATGAATTGGAGGCCACGGTGCCACCCGCAAACGTCTCGCCCCCGCACGGGCGGGGGCGAGACGGGAGCGTCATGGCGCGCGGGAGATCAGCCGCCCAGGGCCCGACGCAGGCGGGGGCTCGTCAGCTCGCCGACCAGGGTCACCGCCACCAGCACGGCCAGCAGCCAGGGCCAGTGGGCGCCGAACTCGATGCGGGCGATGCCCAGCGCGTCGACGAAGATCACCAGGATGCCCAGCGGGCTGACGTAGCGCACCATGAACAACCAGAGGGCATGCCAGCGCGGCGACAGCCCCAGCTCGTCGCGGAAGGCCTCGCTCTTCAGCACGAAGCCGGCGAGCAGCACCATGCCCAGCCCGCCGAGCGGCATCATCCAGCGCGAGGTGAGGTAGTCCAGCCAGCCGAAGAAGTGCTTGCCGGCCAGGGTCCAGTCGGCCCCCAGGTTGAACGACAGCATCGCCAGGGTGCTCACCAGCCACAGCACGATACCGGTGCCCCAGGCCGCCGCACGGCGCGAGACGCCCTTGTTGTCGCACAGCCAGGAGACGGTGGCCTCGACCATGGAAATCGACGAGGTCAGTGCGGCCATGGAGAGCATCACGAAGAACAGGATGCCGAACAGGGTACCCAGCGGCATGGCCTGGAAGGCCAGCGGCAGGCTCATGAAGATCAGCCCCGGTCCGCTGCCCGGGCTCATGCCGTTGGCGAAGATCACCGGGAAGATCGCCAGGCCCGCCATCAGCGCCACCAGGGTGTCGGCCACGGCCACGCTCAGGGTGGTACGGGCGATGGAGGCACGCCCCGGCAGGTAGCTGCCATAGGTGAGGATGGCCCCGGAGGCCAGCGACAGGGTGAAGAAGGCATGCCCCAGGGCGGCCAGCATGCCTTCGCTGGAGAGGCTGCCGGCGTCGAAGGAGAACAGGAAGCGCACCGCCTCACCGAAGCCACCGGAGAAGACCCCATAGCCGATCAGCACGGCCAGCATGACCACCATGCCGGGCATCATCCAGCTGACACTCTTCTCGATGCCGGCCTGGACGCCCTTGCCCACGATCGCCATGGTGGCCACGGTGACCAGGGTGCTCCAGAAGCCCAGGTTGAGGGGGCTCTCGTTGTTGGCGCCGAAGAGCGCCGCCATCTCGTCGACGCTGGAACCGGCGAGGCCGCCGCTGAGCATCTTCCACAGGTAGGCGAAGGACCAGCCGGCCACCACCACGTAGAAGGAGAGGATCATGAAGCCGCAGAGCATGGCCATCCAGCCGAGCAGCGACCAGGCGGAGGCTCCGCCGGAGTCGGCGGCCACGCGGCGTATGGCGTCGATGGGGCTGCCGCGGCCGCGCCGCCCGAAGGCGATCTCGGTCATCATCACCGGTACACCGACCGCCAGGATACAGCCCAGGTAGACCAGCACGAAGGCACCACCGCCGAACTCGCCGGTGATGTAGGGAAACTTCCAGATGTTACCCAGGCCGACGGCGGAGCCGGTAGCCGCCAGCATGAAGCCCCAGCGGCCGAGCCACTGGGCACGAGGTTGTTGGGATCTTGTCATGTCTCACCAGGGGAAGCAGAGGGTATTGTTGTCACCCGACTCGATGAATGATCGGCATGGACCACTCATTGTGACGGATTTTATTGTGAGATGGCAGATGAACAGGGGTTGATCCTGCCCACCTGCCAGGAATGCTCCCCGCCCGGGAGGGGGCGGGGGCCACGGGATCAATCGTCCTTGAGCACGCCGCGTCGGATCTGGTCCTCCTCGATGGATTCGAACAGCGCCTTGAAGTTGCCCTCGCCGAAGCCGTCGTTGCCCTTGCGCTGGATGATCTCGAAGAAGATCGGGCCGATCACCGTCTCGGTGAAGATCTGCAGCAGCACCCCCTGGTCGGGGCCGCCATCGATCAGCAGGCTCAGCTCGCGCAGCTCCTCGACGTTCTCCTCGTGGTTCGGCACTCGCTGGTCGACCTTCTCGTAGTAGGTGTCCGGGGTGGTCAGGAAGGTGACGCCATTGGCCCGAAGCGCCCGCACGGTGGCGTAGATGTCGTCGGTGGCCATGGCCAGGTGCTGGATCCCCTCGCCGTTGTACTGGCGCAGGAATTCGGCGATCTGGGAGTTGTCGTCGGCGGACTCGTTGATCGGGATGTGCATCTTGCCGCAGGGCGCGGTCATGGCCCGGGAGTGCAGCCCGGTCTTCTTGCCCTTGATGTCGAAGTAGCGAATCTCGCGGAAGTTGGCGATCCGGGTGTAGAAGTCGGCCCAGGCGTCCATCTGGCCACGGTCGACGTTGTGGGTCAGGTGATCGAGCACCTTGAGGCCCACGCTGTGGTCGTTGGCACCGCGGCCGGGAATCGGCTCGAAGTCGATGTCGTAGATGGTGCGCCCCTCGTCGTCGACCTTGGGATCGACGAAGTAGAGCAGCGAGCCGCCGATACCCTTCACGGCGGGGATGCCCACCTCGCCGGGGCCCACCGGGTTCTCCACCGGCTCGGCGCCGTGTGCCACGGCGTAGTCGAAGGCCTGACGGGCATCGGCCACCTTCCAGGCCATGGCACAGGCACTCGGACCGTGCACGCGACCGAACTCGGCGGCGTGGCTGCCCGGCTCGGCGTTGAGCACGAAGTTGACGCCTTCCTGCTGGAATAGCGTGACCTGCTTGGAACGATGCTTGCGAGTCTCGGTGAAGCCCATCCGAGTGAACAGCGCGCGCAGCGCCTCGATGCCCTCGGCGGTCGGCGCGGTGTACTCGACGAACTCGAAGCCGTTGGTGCCGATGGGGTTCGTCTTGCTGATGGTGCTCCGGGTCTGGGCGGGTGCGTTCATGATCTCCTCCGGGAATGTTGTATTGCAGGGCCTGTCGCCTCGATGTGCCCCCAGCCTAGTGCCCTCCTCCCCGGCCCGGAACGCTCCATGGCCCGCTTCCTGCCCCCGTTCCAGCCTCTCGCCGGGGTGCGACCGTCAAATTTTCGTTACATGTCGCTCGCCCCGGCTGTTCCCGCCCGACGGGTGGCGAGAATCCCTGACACGGCGTAACGAAAGATTTACAGCCGTTGTACTCCCGTGCCCTCAGCCGATCATGCCCCCACTGGCCAGCCGCCCGGCGACCCCGGCCATGACCAGCGCGGTCACGCCATCGACGACCTGCCAGGCCCGCCGGCTTACCAGGCGGGGCGCCAGCCAGCCGGCGGCCGCCACCAGACCGAAGAACCAGCCCAGCGAAGCCAGGCTCGCGCCGAACAGGAAGCCTCCCGGGCTCGGCTGCATGGCCCCGAGGGAGCCCAGCACGACGAGGGTCTCGAGATAGACCTGGGGATTGAGAAGGGTCACCGCCAGGGTCGCCAGCAGCGCCCGCCCGGGCGACCCCGGCGCACCTCCATCGGCGACCAGGCCCCTTGGGCGACGAACCCGGCACAGTGCCAGCCAGGCCTGCCAGGCCAGGAACAGGGCGCCACCCCAGCGGGCCAGCAGCATCAGCCCCGCCTGTTCGGCCAGCAGCGCCCCCGCCCCGAGGATCCCCAGGGCGATCAGCAGGCCATCGCAGCCGGCGCACACCCCGGCCACCAGCCAGCCGTGTTCCCGGCGCAACCCCTGCCCCAGGACGAAGGCATTCTGGGCCCCGATGGCGATGATCAGGCCACCACTCACCAACCAGCCGTAGACGATGGACGTCAGCACTCTCCCTCTCCCTCCGCTTGTCATGGAGGGCCATTCTGGGCTTGACTCTTTTATCAGGGAAATTAATTCAATGACTATGGGATAAACATTATCGATGCTCGACTACAAGCTGCTCGCCGCCCTGGCCGCCGTGGTGGACCAGCAGGGGTTCGAACGCGGCGCCCGGCACCTGGGCCTGACGCAGTCCGCCGTGTCACAACGCATCAAGCTGCTGGAGGCACGGCTGGGCCAACCGGTGCTGGTGCGTGCGCCCCGCCTGGCCCCCACCGCGCTCGGGCGGCGCCTGCTCGAGCATGCCCGACAGGTCCAGTGGCTCGAGCACGACCTGCTCGAACAGGTCCCGGCCCTGGGCGAGAGCAAGCAGCGGCTGCGCCTCGCCATCAACGCCGACAGCCTGGCCACCTGGTGGGCGCCGGCCGTCAGTGAGTTCTGCGCCAGGCCGCCCATACTGATGGAATTGCTGGTGGAGGATCAGGACGTGGCCCTGAAACGGATGCGTGATGGCGAGGTGGCCGGCTGTATCTGCGCCACGCCCCAGCCAGTGCAGGGGGCCCGCGTGCATCCGCTGGGCAGCATGCGCTACCGGGCCCTGGCGAGCCCCGCCTACCTGGCCCGCCACTTCCCCCGTGGGCCGAGCCCCGAGGCGTTCAGGACCGCCCCCGTCATCGTCTATGGTCCCGACGACCGCCTGCAGCACTGCTACCTGGCCCTGCACGGCTTCCGGGAGGCCTTCCCCCACCACCTCTGCCCCTCTTCCGAAGGCTTCGTACGCTTGGCCCTGGCGGGCATGGGCTACGGACTGATTCCCGAACAGCAGGTCACCCGGGAGCTGGAGGAGGGACGACTCGTCGACCTGGATCCCGGCCGCCACGTCGAGGTTCCCCTCTACTGGCACCACTGGCGCCACGGCGGCCGGACCCTGGACGCCCTGACCTCTCACCTGCTGGCCACGGCCCGCCAGTGGCTGGCTCCCCTCGACGACAGATGACCGCGACTATCGCGACGATGGCAGCACGTTCGGAGAAAAAGGCGCCGAGACCGCCCCTATGGGGGTAGCCCCCGCAGGCTCCGCCAACGTCGGCGACCAACTCCCGACCGCCTGGGCGTCAGGAATCGTTCGCCGGGTCATCGCGCAGCAGGGTCTCCACGCTCTCGACCTTGTCGTCCATGTGCTGCTCGCGGTCGGTGCGGGTGCCGAGCTTGAGGGTGGTGGTGATGCGCGGCGCGCCCATCTCGTGCACCACCTCGTGACAGCGCTTGACCACCGCCATGACCTCGTCCCAGGGCCCCTCGATGTTGGTGCCATAGGCGTGCATGCGGTACTCGAGGCCCGAGGCCCGGATCACCCGCTGACAGGCGGCGATCTGTGGTGATACCGAGACACCCACCCCCAGTGGCACCACGCAGAGATCGATGATGACGTGCATCCTGGCGATTCCTCCTCGTCACGGAAACGATCCAGCGTTGGATCGTACGGATTTCCCGGCATTTTCAGGCTGGTCTATGCTCAAGGCTAATCGGACAGACCCGATGATGCACGACACGAGCATTGCCGCCAGCCCTGCGATGACCCTCGATCCTGCTGGACCAGGAGGACTCCATGACCAGTGATCCCCGCATCGGCCCCCTAGCCCTGCCCGACACCCGTGCCCGGCATGTCGTCGAGAAATTGCTCGACGGCTCCGGCGTGACCCTCAACGGCGAGGCACCCCACGACATCCGCATCTTCCATCCCGACTTCTTTTCCCGCGTGCTGCACCAGGGCACGCTGGGCCTGGGAGAGGCGTACATGGACGGCTGGTGGGAGTGCGACAGGATCGACGAGATGGTCTGCCGGCTGCTGCGTCATGGCCTCGGCGAGCGCGCCCATACGCTCTCCGAGCGGCTGATGTACCGGCTGCAGGCCGGCTTCTTCAACCTGCAGAGCAAGGCCCGCGCCTATATCGTCGCCGAGGCCCACTACGACATGGGCAACGACCTGTTCGAGCGCATGCTGGACCCCACCATGTGCTACTCCTGCGGCTACTGGAAGGACGCGGCCAACCTGCACCAGGCGCAACTCGCCAAGCTGGAACTGGCCTGCCGCAAGCTCGAACTCGCCCCGGGCATGCGGGTGCTCGATATCGGCTGCGGCTGGGGCAGCTTCGCCGAGCACGCCGCACGCCACCACGGGGTCGAGGTCACCGGCATCACCATCTCCCGGGAGCAGGCGCAACTGGCACGCGAGCGCTGCGCCGGGCTGCCGGTGGAGATCCGGCTGCAGGACTACCGCGAGTTGGAGGGCCACTACGACCGCATCGTCTCCATCGGCATGTTCGAGCACGTCGGCCACCGCAACTACGCCACCTACTTCCGCACCGTGGCACGGTTGCTGGCCGAGGACGGCCTCTTCCTGCTCCACACCATCGGCTCCAACCGCTCCAAGGTGAGCGCCGATCCCTGGTTCAACAAGTACATCTTCCCCAACGGGGTGCTCCCCTCGGCCATGCATATCGCCAAGGCCAGTGAACCGGTGCACCTGATGATGGAGGACTGGCAGAACTTTGGCCCCGACTACGACCACACCCTGATGGCGTGGCTGGCGAATTTCGACACCCACTGGCACGAGATCGCCCAGCACTACAACGAGCGCACCCGGCGCATGTTCCGCTACTATCTCTCGGTCTGCGCCGGCGCCTTTCGGGCGCGCCATATGCAGCTCTGGCAAGTGGTCTTCTCCCGCGGCCGCCCGGGACGCTACGACGCGCCGCGCTGAGTCCGGGGAACATGCGCCATCGGCGCATGTTCCGGCTTACCCTAGGGCCTCTCGGTCTGTGCCGGCGCCTTCCGCTCGCGCGACCTGCAGCTGTGGCAGGTGGTCTACTCCCGGGGGCGTCCCGGGCGGTACGACGCGCCGCGCTAGCGACCCGCAGCCGTGCCCCCTGGCCTACTGCCGAAGCCGCCCGAGGGGTATGATGCCCAGCGGTGAGAGACATCGATCCCGGGCATGCCCCTCCCAGCTTGTAGGCGATCTCCTACAACCGAGGCAGGATGCGACGCTCCGGCGACTCGGCGTATCATAGAACGCTTGATTAGAGGCGCTCAGCGCCCGCGAGAAGAACACCACCTGTACGCAGCAGGAACACAAGGACACCCGCATGCCCTTCGAAGACGTCATGCCGGGTGGGGGAAAGAGGCACAGTGGAGCCATGGCCGAGCTGACCGAGCAGTTGCCCGGGGTCATCTTCCAGTTACAGCGTGCGCCGGACGGCAGCATGCACTTCCCCTACCTGGCCGGCAGCGGTACCCGCCTGACCGGCATCGACCGTCGGCTGCTGGCCGAGGACGCCAGGCCGGCGCTGGCACGACTCGACGATGCCGACTATCCGAGGCTGATGGCCGCCATCGAGCGCTCGGCACGCTGGATGACCCCCATCACCACCAAGTTCCGCCTGCGGCTGATGGGTGGCCGGCACAGCTGGATCGCCGTGCGGGCCCAGCCACGACGGGTCGACGATGGCGTGCTCTGGCACGGCATGATGCTCGACATCTCCGAGCAGGTCGCCGAGGAGGCGCGCCTGCGCCGCCTCTCCGACACCGACGACCTTACCGGACTGGCCAACCGCCGCAAGCTGATCGATCGGCTCGACGAGGAGATCTCCCTGAGCAACCGTCACGCCACGCCCCTGTCGCTGATGATGCTCGACCTGGATCACTTCAAGTCGATCAACGACACCTGGGGCCACCTCCAGGGCGATCAGGTACTGCGCGACCTGGCCGGGCTGTGTCGCAGGTCGCTGCGCGAGGAGGACCTGGTGGCCCGCCTGGGCGGCGAGGAGTTCGCCCTGCTGCTGCCGCTGACCCCCATCGGCCCCTGCCAGACCCTGGCCCGGCGTCTCTGCGAGCGCATCGCGGCGCACGACTTCGGCCCCGGCCCGGGGCGCGTCACCGTCAGCATCGGGCTTGCCGAGCACCGCATCGGCGAGGCGCGCGACACCCTGATCGCCCGCGCCGACCAGGGCCTCTATGCCGCCAAGCACGGGGGCAGGAACCGGGTCATGACCAGCGACTGAAGCGCCGTCATCCCGGTCGGCCCGCCCCGAGATGATCCAGGAACCAGCGGGCGGCCCGCGCCTCGACCATCTCCAGGGTTCCGGGCTCCTCGAAGAGGTGGGTGGCCCCGGGCACGATCAGCAACTCGCAGGGCGCCGTCATGCGCGCCATGGCGGCTTCGTTCAGCGCGATCACCTGGGTGTCTCGCCCGCCGACCAGCAGCAGGGTCGGTGCCCGTACCCGCGGCAGGTGGTCGCCGGCGAGGTCGGGACGCCCTCCGCGGGAGACCACCGCGCTCACCCGCGCGGGCCGCTCGGCGGCGGCGATCAGCGCCGCGGCGGCCCCGGTACTGGCACCGAAGAGGCCGATCGCCAGCCCCCGGGCCTGTGACGCCTCGGCCACCCAGTCCACCGCCCCGCTCATGCGGGAGCCGATCAGCTCGATATCGAAGCGCAAGGCGCGGGTGCGCTCGTCGATCAGGCTCTCTTCCGGCGTCAGCAGGTCGAACAGCAGGGTGGCGAGCCCCTGCTCGGCCAGGTGACGCGCCACCTGGCGATTGCGCACGCTGAAGCGGCTGCTGCCGCTGCCGTGGGCGAAGACCACGATGCCCGCCGGGGCCTCGGGAAGCAGGAGATCCCCTTCCAGCGATACTCCCGCCGTCTCGATCTCCAGTGGCTGCTGGGAATACGACATGACCGGCCCTCCCGGAATACCGCCGGAACAGGTGGCGGTACTACCTGAAGTGTAGCGGCCGTCATGCACCATCACATCCGCATCAGGAAAGCACTGCACAAATGCCAGCGCAGGCGTCTCAATCAAGCGGCACCAGGATCAAGTCATTGCCGAACCACTGTTGTCTCAGGCCGCACTGGCGGTCGAGGATGATCGTCAGATAGCCCCGTAACGGGTGGCCGCCAGGCAGCGTGGCGCGGTAATCGCGCAGCGCGGCCTGTGCCGTCATCTGCGCCGCCGGCAGGTGATCGGCGGTGGCGTGGCGTTTCAGCCACTCCAGGGGCGGCAGCAGCAGATGCGTAGCTCGGCTGGCCATGGCCACCCCGATGCCCGCTGCATCGAAGTCGCCGAAGTAGAGATGCAACTTCCCCCTTGCCGACCACGCCTCGCCCAGGGCGGCGAAACCGCCGCCGTAGTGGCGGTCGCCCCGGTAGGCCACCAGCGGTTGCCGACAGTGCGCAGTGGCCACGATGTCGGGCGTGAAGGCGTAGAAGCTGTCGAGGTTTTCCACCTGGATCAGCGCATCGAAAGCGCCCAGATCGAGCGAGCGCCAGTCGAGATCGCGATACTCGCGAGGCTCGGCGGCCAGCCATGCTGGCCGAGCGAGTACCGGCAGGCTCACCAGCGTCCGCCTGGCGCGGGGGCTTTCACGCACGCTCTTCGCTTCGAGACTCCCCTGGTCGGCCTGCTCCGCCGTGGTGCGTCCACTCAGGGCAGCATCCAGCGGCGGCTGCCCCAGGCTGTCCAGCACTTGCCCCATGTCTGCGAGCAGCCGGCGATCGAAGCGCAGCCGCTTGCCCAGGCGATGCACGGTAAGGTCGATGTCGTATTCAGCACACCAGGCTTCGATCTCCGCCACGACCTTGCCACCACGGGGCCTCTCCACGATGGACTCTCGGCGCAGCGTCTCCCGGACCCCACGCAACAGCCGGTAGGCGCCGGGCGAGAGGCTCATGCCGGCAGCGCCAGCTGCAGGTGGACGTCGTGGATCAGCCGCAGGTGGTTGTAGGGGCTGGCCTGGGTCTCCTGCTGGCGGAGGCGGAAGGCGCGCTGCTCGCCTCTGGGCAGCCCCTGGAATTCAGCAATCACCTGGAAGAGCCAGATCTCCTCGCCCCACTCCAGCGCCCCCTCCTGCAGGTATTCCAGGGCGCTGAGCGACTCGCCGCCATGGTCCACCACCGTCAGGTAGAAGCGCTCGACGTCTTCCTTGAGCGCCTGCTGGCGAGCGGCGACGAGAGTGTCTTCCTGGAGAGCGGCGGCGCCGGCGGCCGTCACCGGTTCCGGGCGATGGGTAGGCAGCGGCAACTGGTGCAGCAGCTCGCTGAGGACTCGGGTACCGGGGTGGTGGTCCAGCGCGGCGGCGCCGGCGGCGATCACTGGCGCGGCGCGGTTGACCAGTGCCGGTACCTCGCTTCGCCTCGCGTAGTTGCCGGGCACGAAACCGGGATGCTCGCGCAGGAAGGCGGCCATGCCCGCCACCAGGCGGCTGCGCGACTGCTGCTGACGAAAGCGCGCCATCAGCTCGATCAGCCGTCGCTGCACCTCGCGGAGGCTGGTGTAGTGCTGGCTGAGCTGGTGCTGAAGCCCGCTGACCAGCAGCTTGCGCAGCGCCCCGTCGCTGCCCACCAGTTCGATCAGCTCGTCGAAGTCGATCAGTGCCAGACCATTGAGCAGGCGTTCGATCTGCTTCTGGGCGCGCTCGTTCTCGCGGATCTTGTCGGTGAGCCGGCTGACGAAGCCGAAGTCGCTGTTGAAGCGTCGCCACAGGCTGTCGATGGCGTCGGCGAAGCGGCCGTTGAGATCGTCCACCTCCTGGCGCAGGCGCAGGAGCTGCTGCTCCTGGCGCCAGTACTCGCCGGCGTCGCGGGCTTCCCGGTAGCTCTGCACCAGGCTGCGCGTCAGTTCCAGGGTCTCGGCCACGTCGGCGTTGACGTGGCGGCGGGTCTCGTCGGCGAGCATCTCGGCGATCAGTTCGCGTACCTTGGGGGCGAGCTTCACCCCGCCCTGCTCGTCCGGCCGCCACAGGATACGCGCGGCCAGCAGCCGGTTGAGCGCCGTGGTGCTCAGCCCCTCCAGTGGCACCTCGTCGCGGGCATAGCCGGCCATCAGCGCCTCGGCGTGCTTGCCCAGCAGTGCCAGACGCTCGGCGCCGGTGGTGATCAGCCGGCTCTCCAGGGCGTGGGGGTCGCCGGCGCTCACAGCAGGCTCTCCTGGTCACCGGGGGCCGCCTCGTCGACAGGCAGGTGCTCCTCGTCGCGAATGAAGCGCGTAAGGTCAATGAGGTAGTCGATCTTGGCGGTGACCACGAAGTACTGACGGTCGGCATGGGGCTGGAGCAGGTAGCCGTGCTCCTTCAGGCGCTTGAAGACCTGCTTGATCTGGGCGTCGAGCTGGTCGCTCTGGGAGCCGAAGAAGGGGTCGGTGGCCAGGCGCTCGAGGCGTTCGCGCAGGCCCTGGTTATCCTCGCAGCGCGAGCTGAAGTCGGCGGGTTTGAGCACGTCGCCAGGGGCCGCCAGGCCATCGCGGCCCAGCGCCTCCTGCACCAGCTGCAGCCACTCCAGCAGCGGCAGCAGGCTGTTGACGGTGTCGCCAAGCTGCCGCGAGAGCTGTTCCCGCGCGTCGTCGTTCAACTGCCGCCAGGCCAGGAAATAGACGCTGCCCTCGTCGTTGGTAGCCAGGCGGCGGTTGAGGGGACGCAGGTAGGCATCGAGCTGCTCGCGGATCTCGTCGTCCTGCAGCCGGCGAAAGGCGGCCTCGTCGCTCACCGCGCAGATGAACTGGCCAGCCAGCAGGCGTTCAAGCAGGGGGCCCAGTTCCACCATGGAGTGTTCAACCATTGAACGCTCGATCATACGGACACCTCCTCGGCGGCGCGGGCCTGCAGGCGCTCGGCCAGGCGGCTCAGGCGCGGTTCGATGCGCTTGAGGCGACGCTTGCCGGGGGCGGCCTCGTCGCGGTCGATCAGGTAGCGGTTGTGGAACAGCAGCAGCACGTCCGACTCCGGATTGGGAAAGGCGCCGACGATATGGATGCGGTTGTTGTCGCAGGCATCGAACAGCTTCTCGACGTTGTGATAGGCCAGGGTGCCGATCTCGTCGATGGGCCAGTGGATGGCCACCTCGGCCTGGCCGCGCAGCAACCGCGTGAAGGCGAGCAGGAACTTGCACAGGATCAGGTAGGCCATGCCGTGGCTGGAGGACTCCAGCAGCTGACGGTCGTTCTTGATGACGAGATCCGTGCCGCCCTCGTTGAGGTGCAGCTCCAGGCGCAGCAGGCTCTCGAAGCTGTACTGCTGGTCGCTGCGCAAGAGCTCCACCACGTCGGCCAGGGCCTCGAGATAGTCGTCACCGGGCAGCGTCTGGCCGGAGTCGCGCCATTCGCGGTAGCGCTGGGCAAAGCGCTTGAGCGGCTCCCAGAAGCCCAGCTCGTCGATGGTCGACTGGATCCTGACCTCGGCGCGGCCGATGCCCTCCAGCCGGAGGTCGTCGGCCACCTCGTCGGAGAGCCGCCGGCTCTGGGCGTTGATGCGCCGGTTGAGGTCGCGGAACACGGTGAAGAACTTGTCGAGGTCATCCGAGAGGTTGCGCCCCTCCTGCAACAGTTGCTGCTGCTGCCCCTCGAGCAGCTGGAGCATCTCGGCCAGCACCCCCAGCAGACGCCGCGGGCTCGCGTCTTCCAGCTTGGCGCGCTCGGACTCGAGCGTCGCCTGGAAATCGGCGCTGGCGCCCTTGATCAGGTCACTCTCGATCTTCTCGCAGCCGCGACGCAGCTCGTCGAGCGCTCGGGCGTGGTCGGCCAGCGCCTGGCGGGTGCGCTCGATGCGCTCGGCGGCATCCCCCGGGGTCTCGCCGCGGGGCTCGCTGGCCGGCTCCAGGGGCAGGGCCTCGAGCCTGGCGAGCAGTGGGGCGAGGGTCTCGATGTGCTGCTGCTCGCCGTCGCGACGGCGCTTGAGCTCGCTCACGGTCGCCTGATGCTCGCGCCTGGCCGTCTGGAAGTCGCCCTTGAGGGTCTCGCGCTCGCGCTCGGCGGCCTGCCGTTCGTGACTCAGTTCGGCCTCCCTCGCGACCAGCTGCGGCTTGCGGCTGCCCCACTCCACACGCATGAAGCGCTGGTAGGCGTCCAGTTCGTCCTGGCGCTCGGCGGTCTGGCGAATGCGCTGTCCCAGTTCCTCGAGGCGTGAGCGGGTCGCCTTGAGGCTGACGGTGTCGACGCCCTGCTCGGCCAGCTCGCGGTCGAAGGCGGCCTGCAGCTCCTCGCGCTGGCGGCGGTTCTCCTCCTTGAGTTCGCCGAGCTGGCGGCGGTGCTGGGCGATCTGCTGGTCGAACCCGCTCAGGCGCCCCTGGTAGTCGGCGGTGAGCTCCAGACGCTGGGCGCGGTGGGTATCGGCGAGCGCCGCCAAGGCCTGGTGCTGCTCCTCGCGCAGCGCCTGCAGGCTGGCCTCCTGCTCTTCGAGGGCCTCGCGGCAGGCAGCCTCGCGGTCCTTGCGGGCGGCGGCGTGGCGCAGCTGGCACTGGCTGCGGGCCTGCAGGGCGTAGTCCACCTCCTCGGCGGCGCGGCGGCGTTCGCTGCGCGCGCGGTCGAGCCGTGCGTCGGCTTCCTGCACGCGCTCGTGGCGTGACCGGAGCCCCTTCTCGGCAGCGTTCTCGACGCCCTGGGCCTCGCTCAGGGCCTGTTCGGCGGCCGCGATCTCGGCGAGCAGACTGGCCTCGTCCTGGGCGTAATCAGGCAGCGCGATAGCGGCGAGATCCAGCACCAGCCCGAAGAGGTCGTCACTGGCGGCATCATTGAGTTGTGGCGCCAGGTCGCGGCGCTCCAGGAGACCCGGCGCGATCACCTTGCCCAGGGTCTGCTCCCAACCTGGCCGATGGTGACGCAGGAAGTGGCGCAGGCTGCCTTGGGAGGGGTCGCGCTGGATCTGCAGCGCCTCCAGGCGGGCCTCGGCCCGGGCGCGCTGCGCGCGGGCGCGCTCCAGCTCGCGATCGGCGAGCTCGCGCTCCTGCTTGCGCTCGTCGAGCTCCCCCTGCACGCTCTCCAACGCCGCCACGGCGGCGCTCTGCTCGCTCTGAGCCTGATCGACGCGGGCCTGGACCTGCTCGGCCTCGCGCGCCTCCTCCGGGGTCGCGGCGCTGTGGGCCAGCTGCGCCTTGAGTTCGGAGAACCGGGCGGTGCCCTGCTCCAGCCGGGCACGATAGTCGTCATCCAACGCCTGTCGGCGGGCCTGGTAGTCGGCGTCCAGGCGGCTTTCGGCCTTGCGCTGGGCCTCGCGGCACGCCTCCTTCTCCTCGCCCAGGGCGTCGATCAGCGCCTGGATCTCCTCACTGTGCTGCTCGAGCCGGTCACCGAGCTCCACCAGCCGCGCGTCGAGCCGGGCCCGGCTCTCCGTGACCGCCTGCTGCATCACCTCGAGGTGCTCGCGCAGCTGTTGCTGCTGCTCGCGCCACTGGGGCAGCGCCTCGAGGTCGCGGGCCAGGCCCGGCATGTCGGCCTCCTCGAAGGCCTCGAACTGGCGCTGCAGGTCGTCGAGCACGCGGCGGGTCTGGTCGAGTTCGCTGTCGAGCTGGCTCAAGCGATCGTTCAGCGCATCGCGGGCCTCCTGGTAGGCCTGCTCCCGGGCCTGGAAGTCACGCTGTCGGCTCTGGAGCTGCGCGTCGAGGTCGGCGCTCTCGCGCTCGGCGCGGTGGCGGTCGGCCTCGAGCTGGGGCATCAGCTGCCACAGCGAGGCCTCGATATCGGCGATCTCGCGATCGAGGCTCTGCAGGGCCGCAAGGGAGCGCTGCAGCGGTTCCAGGCGCATCGACTGGCGCATGCGGTCGATCCATTCCCGCGCCTTGGTATTGCGGATGCGGGTCACCGGCAGCTCGACGCCGTCCTCCTCGAAGATTGCCGCCAGCATGGTCTTGAGGGTGTCCATCTTGCCCTCCTTGGCGTGCACCGCCGAGACCAGCTTCTCCATGTGGCGGATCCGCTGCCCCGGGCGAACCAGGCTGAAGCGGGCGGCCACCTGGCGCAGACGCAGCCCTTCGCGGCGGCTGCCCTGGGCCGGGGTGGCGCCGTGATGGGTGAAATCGTTCTGGATCACCGAGCGGTATTCGGAGGTGGCACCGAGCTTTGGCGAGACGCTGATGCCCTGGCGGCGCAGGCCGTTGGCCCACTGGGCGTAGTCCAGGCCGGTGACCCTGCCCTCGCTCTCCACCAGGTAATCCTCGGGGCGGTAGGGGGCACCGACGAAGCGGTACTCCACGCCGCCCTCGCTCTTGCGGGTCAGCACCGCCTGGCAGACGTCACCCTCCTCGCGGCGGTACTCGTAGACCAGGTAGCTGTTGCGATGCGGCAGGTAGAAGGCGTCGAACTTGAGACGCGTCCTGGGCACCACCTTGTTGGGCAGCTCGCCGTAGAACACCGGCACCAGGCGCTGCAGCGTGGTCTTGCCCGAGGCATTGGTGCCGCAGATATTGGTGTGACCGTCGACACTCAGTTCCACCACGCCTTCGAGGTGCCCGTGGATCATCACGATACGTAACAGGTGAGCCATGCCGCGTCCTTGATGGGGTTAGCGATTTGCCATAAGTGACCATTCTACCTACCGCTGTCATGCACGACCAACCGGCGGTATTCCCACCCAGGCCTTATCTTGCGAGGATGAAGCCGAGCAGCGCCGTTTACAGGACAACATGGCCATGGACAGCACCATCGAACACACCCTGACCGAGGTCTTCGGCCTCCAGCAATTCCGCCCCGGCCAGCGGCCGGTGATCGAGGCGGTGGTGGCCGGACGCTCGGCGGCGGCGATCTTCCCCACCGGCTCCGGCAAGTCGCTGTGCTACCAGCTTCCGGCGCTGCACCTGCCTCACCTGACGCTGGTGATCTCGCCGCTGCTGGCGCTGATGCAGGACCAGCTCGCCTTCCTCGAGCGCCACGGCATCCGGGCCGCAAGCATCGACTCCGGCCAGAGTCGCGAGGAAGCGACGGCAGTGATGGAGGGCGTCGCCCGTGGCGATATCCGCATCCTGATGATCTCGGTGGAGCGGCTCAAGAACGAGCGCTTCCGCGCCTTCATCCGCCGGGTGCCGATTTCGCTGATGGTGGTCGACGAGGCGCACTGCATCTCCGAGTGGGGCCACAACTTCCGCCCCGACTACCTGAAGCTTCCCGACCACCAGCGCGAGTTCGGCATTCCCCAGGCACTGCTGCTCACCGCCACGGCCACCCCGCGGGTGATCGACGATATGCGCGAGCGCTTCGACATCACCGAGAGCGACGTGACCGCCACCGGCTTCTACCGCGCGAACCTCGACCTGACGGTGGCCCCGGTAACGGCCGACGCCCGCCCGCGCGCCCTGGTCGACTGGCTACGCCCCCGGCTGCAGGCCGGCCTGCCCGCCCCCACCATCGTCTATGTCACCCTGCAGCAGACCGCCGAGCGCCTGGCCGCCTACCTGAACAAGGCGGGCATCGCCGCCACCGCCTACCACGCCGGCCTCGACGGCGAGCGCCGCGAGGGCATCCAGCAGGCCTTCATGGCCGGCCAGGTGAACTGCATCGTTGCCACCATCGCCTTCGGCATGGGCATCGACAAGGCGGACATCCGCCACGTGGTGCACTTCGACCTGCCCAAGTCGATCGAGAACTACAGCCAGGAGATCGGCCGCGCCGGGCGCGACGGCCGGCCCTCGGAGTGCCTGATGCTGGCCGGCCGCGACACCCTGGGAGTGCTGGAGACCTTCGTCTACGGCGATACCCCCGAGTCCCACGGCATTCGGCGGGTGATCGACGAGCTCCAGGCCGCCGGGCCGCGCTGGGAACTGCTGCTCAACGGCCTCTCGCAGCATGCCAACATCCGGCCGCTGCCGCTCAAGACGCTGCTGGTGCAACTCGAGTTGCGCGGCATCATCCAGCCGCGCCACGCCTACTTCGCCGACTACCGCTTCAAGCTGCTGTGTGAGCCCGAGGCGCTGGTCGAGCGCTTCCAGGGCGAGCGGCGCGCCTTCGTGCAGGCGATCCTGGAGGCCTCAAGGCGCGCCCGCACCTGGCACGAGCTCGACTTCGCGACGCTGGAGGCGCTCGGCCGGGAGCGCGACCTGGATACCGGGAGGGCCCGCGTGATCACCGCCCTGGACTACTTCGTCGACAAGGGCTGGCTCGAGCTGCAGAGCCGCCAGCTCACCGAGGTCTACGAGGTGCTGCGCCCCGACCTCGACCCGGCGGCGCTCAGCGACGAGCTGCACCGCTACTTCCGCGAGAAGGAGCAGGCCGAGATCGCCCGGCTGCATGCCATGCTGGCGCTGTTCGAGAGCGACCGCTGCTTGAGCCGACGGCTCGCCGAGTGGTTCGGCGACGACCGCGCCCCCGAGCGCTGCGGCCACTGCTCGGCCTGCCGCGGGCACCCCGCCCGGCTGCCCGCCGCTGCCCCGCGGCCGCCGCTGGAGGACCAGGACATGAAAACCCTGCTGGGTGGGTTACTCGAACGCCTCGAGATGGCAGGCGATGGCCACCCCGCCACCCCCGACCTGCTGGCGCGCTTCCTCTGCGGCATCACCACGCCGCTGTTCACCCGCCTCAAGGCACGGCAGTTGCCCGGCTTCGCCGCCCTGGAGGGTTACCCCTACGCCGAGGTGCAGGGTTGGCTGGCAGGTCAGTCGTCGGTCGGCGGAGTCAGGGTCTGAAGGCTCGGCGGCAGCCGCGATCCCCCCATCAGGTAGGTGTCGATATGGCGTGCCGCGTCGCGCCCCTCGCCGATCGCCCACACCACCAGCGACGCCCCTCGGCGGGCATCGCCGCTGGCAAAGACACCATCGAGCGACGTCATCATGGCATCGTCGGTTGCCAATGCGCCGCTGTCGGCAAGCGTCAGCCCCTGGTCGACGAACGCCTGGGCCTGGGCACCCTGGAAGCCGATGGCGATCAGCACCAGGTCGGCGGCAATGCGGATATTCTCCTCGAGCACCGTCTTGTCCACGCGCCGTCCCTGGCTATCGAGGGTCCATTTGACGCGCTCGGTGACCAGGGCATCCACGGCACCGTCCTCGTCGTCATCGACGAACGCAGTGACATTGAGCGCGAACAGCGCCCGGCCGCCCTCCTCCAAGGCATAGGTCTGTTCATAGGTGCGCGGCTGCCACGGCCAGGGGTTGTCGGCGGGGCGCGTCATTGGCGGCTGCTCGCGCACACTGATCTGCGCCACCTCCGCGGCGCCCTGGCGATGGGCGGTGGCCACGCAGTCGGCGCCGGTGTCGCCCCCGCCCAGCACTACCACTCGCTTGTCCCGGGCATCGATCGCCAGGCTGTCGCGGCCCGCCTGGCGGCGATTCTCGGCGGTCAGGTAGGGCATGCCGAAATGGATTCCCCTCAGCTCGCGTCCCGGTACCGTCACCTCGCGATGCTGCTGGGCACCGATCGCCAGACACACCGCATCGAAACGTTCACGCAACTGTGCCAATGGCATGACAGGGCCGATTTCGACCCCTGTGCGGAACTCGATACCCTCCTCGCGCAGCTGGTCGAGGCGCCGCTCGACCTGGTGCTTGGCGAACTTGAAGTCGGGGATGCCCAGGGTCATCAACCCGCCGAGCGCCTCATCGCGTTCGAACACCGTGACCGCATGCCCGGCACGGTTGAGCTGCTGGGCACACGCCAGCCCCGCCGGGCCGCTGCCGACCACCGCTACCCGCTTGCCGGTTCGCCGCGCCGGCGGCTCGGGACGGATCCAGCCCCTTTCCCAGCCCTTGTCGACGATCGCCCGCTCGAGGCTCTTGATGGCCACGGCATCGGCGTTGTAGGCCAGCGTGCAGGCCGGCTCGCAGGGTGCCGGGCAGGTATAACCGGTGAACTCGGGGAAATTGTTGGTGGCATGCAACCGCGCCAGGGCCTCGCGCCAGCGGCCACGGTAGACCAGGTCGTTCCACTCGGGGATCAGGTTGCCGATCGGGCAGCCGCCCATGCAGGTCGGCACGCCGCAATCCATGCAACGCTCGCCCTGCTGGCGCAGGTGATCCTCCCGCCAGCTCGGCGCATAGATCTCGCGATAGTCGCCGATGCGCTCGCGCGGGTCGCGCTTGCCGATCGGCTCGCGCGGGTGTCTGAGAAAGCCCTCGGGATGGTTCTCGTCCATCAGGCCACCTCCCGGGCCGCGGTCGGCGGTGCGACGCGAATATCCCGCCCCTCGGCCAGCTCGCGGCTCACTACCTCGGCATAGGCCTCGGGCACGACCTTGACCAGCCGCGCCAGGGTAGCGGGCCAATCATCGAGCAGTGTCCGGGCGCGATGGCTGCCGGTGTAGGCATGGTGATTTTCCAGCAGGCGTTGCACCAGGGCAATGTCACGCGCGTCTTCCACGGTTTCCAGCCCCACCCGCTCGGCATTGACCCGCTCGGCCAGGTCGCCCTGCTCGTCGAGCAGATAGGCCTCGCCACCACTCATGCCGGCGGCGAAGTTCTTGCCGCACGGGCCGAGAATCAGTGCCACACCGCCGGTCATGTACTCGCAGCCGTGATCGCCGACGCCCTCGACCACGGCCAGTGCCCCCGAATTGCGTACGCAGAAGCGCTCACCGGCCAGACCGTTGATGTAGGCCTCGCCACCAGTGGCACCGAACAGCGCGACATTGCCGATGAGGACATTATCGGTCGCGGCATAACCGGCCTCCGGCGGGGTGCGCACGCTGATTCGGCCGCCCGACAGGCCCTTGCCGAGATAGTCGTTGGCGTCGCCGGTCAGGTGCAGGCTGATGCCCCGGGCGACGAAGGCACCGAAGCTCTGGCCGGCCGTTCCTTGCAGGTAGAGGCGCAGGGTATCGTCGGCCGGCATGGTCGGCGCATAGCGCTTGACCAGTGTCGACGACAGCAAGGTGCCGACGCTGCGATCGCGATTGCATACCCTGGTGTCGATACGCACCGGCTTGCCATGCTCGAGCGCCGGCCGGGCCTGGGCGATCAGGCGTTGATCGAGCTTGTCGTCGAGCTCGTGGTTCTGCTCGCGTGTCTTGTAGGGGGTGTCGGTCGATTCCACTCGGGCCAGCAATTCGCCGGGGTCCAGCGTGATGCCCCGGGGGTGCATCACCTTCCGCGGACGGAGCCGGTCGACGCGCCCCACCATCTCGCGGACCGACGCGAAGCCCAGTGTGGCCATGATCTCGCGCAGCTCCTCGGCGACGAAGCGCAGATAATTGATGATGTGCTCGGCCTCGCCATCGAAGCGCTCGCGCAGTCGTGGATCCTGGGTCGCCACGCCGACCGAACAGGTATTGCAGTGGCACTTGCGCAGCAGCAGGCAACCGACGACGACCATCGGCGCGGTGCCGAAGCCGAACTCCTCGGCCCCCAGCAGCGCGGCCATCGCCACGTCGCGCCCGGTCTTCATGCCACCGTCGGTACGCACGGTGATGCGCGAGCGCAGGTTGTTGGCCATCAGCACCCGGTGGGTCTCGGCCAGCCCCAGCTCCCACGGTGTCCCGGTATGCTTGATCGAGGTCTTCTTGGCCGCCCCGGTGCCGCCGGCGTCGCCGGAGATCAGCACCGCATCGGCCCGCGCCTTGGCGACGCCGGCGGCGATGGTGCCGACATTGGCCTTGGAGACCAGCTTGACGTGGATCTCGGCCTCGGGATTGGCGCACTTGAGATCGTGGATCAACTGGGCCAGGTCCTCGATCGAATAGATATCGTGGTGCGGCGGCGGCGAGATCAGCCCGACCCCGGGCACCGTGAAGCGCACCTCGGCGATCGCCGCATCGACCTTGCCGCCGGGCAACTCACCGCCCTCGCCCGGCTTGGCGCCCTGGGCCATCTTGATCTCGATCTGGCGGGCACTCGCCAGGTAGTGCGCGGTGACCCCGAAGCGCCCCGAGGCACACTGCTTCATCGAGTTCTCGGCCTCGGTACCGAAGCGCTCGACCTGCTCTCCGCCTTCGCCGCTGCCGGCCTTGCCGCCGATGCGATTCATGGCGATCGCCATGACTTCGTGGGCCTCGCGCGACAGGGCGCCGAACGACATCGAGCCGGTACCGAAGCGCTTGAGAACCGCCTCGACCGGTTCGACCCGTTCGAGCGGAATCGAGCGTCGCGGATCGATATCGAAGTCGAGCAGGCCGCGCAACGTCTGCAGACGCCGGCTCTGCTCATTGATGAGTTCGACGAAACGCCGATAACTCTCGGCGTCGTTGTGCCGTGCCGCCTGTTGCAGATGCCCGATGGTCTGCGGATTCCACTGATGCCATTCGCCGTCGCGCCGCCAGTAGAAGTCGCCTCCCTGCAACAGTTGCAGGTTGCCGGCGATACGGTCGCTGTAGGCGACGGCATGGGCCTGCTCGGTCTCGTCCTCGATGGTGTCCAGCCCGACGCCCGGGATGTGCGCCGGGGTGCCGGCAAAACACTCATCGACCAGCGCCTGATCCAGGCCGATACACTCGAAGATCTGCGCGCCCTTGTAGCTCTCCAGGATGGAAATGCCCATCTTGGCCATGACCTTGAGCAGGCCGTCCTCGATGGCGAGACGATAGGCATGGCGCGCCGCGGCGCTGCTTCCGACGTCGGTGAGTGCGCCCTCGGCGTGCAAATGCTCGAGGCTGCGGTAGGCCAGCCAAGGATAGATGGCATCGGCGCCATAACTCACCAGAGTGCAGTAGTGGTGCACCGCATAGGGCTCGCCACTGCGCAACACCAACGACACTCGGCTGCGTTTTCCGGCCCGGATCAGGCCATGGTGGACGGCACCGACCACCAACAACGCGGGCACGGCCACTCGCTGCGGCCCCACCCGATGGTCATCGAGGACCAAGAGGGTGGCACCGGCATCGACGGCGGCTTCGGCGTCGCGACGGAGGCGTTCGATGACCGAGGCCATCCCCCGGCCCGGGGGATAGGTGGTATCGATCGTCCGTGCGCGCAGCCCGTCGCCATCGAGCCCGGCCACGGTCGCGAATTCCCGGTCATCGAGGATCGGACTCTCGATCAGCAACTGGCGACAGTGCTCGGGTGTCTCGCCCAACAGATTGCGCTGATAGCCGAGGTAGCCGCTCAGCGAGGTGACCAGCGCCTCGCGCAGGTAGTCCAACGGCGGGTTGGTGACCTGAGCGAAGAGCTGATGGAAATAGGCGAACAGCGGCTTGCGCTGCGCCGACAGGGCCGCGAGCGGGGTGTCGTTGCCCATTGCCCCCAGCGGGTCCTTGCCGGACTCGGCCATCGGCACCAGCAGCACGCGCAGGCCCTCGAGCGTGTAGCCGAAGGCGCATTGATGGGCGGCGAGTGTGGCCGGATCGAATGCATCGATGGCAGGCTCGGCAGTTTCATCGACCAGATCGGCGAGCTTGACCCGGTGCTGGGCGAGCCAGTCGGCATAGGGAGCGGCACCGGTCAGGCGCTGGAAGACCTCCGCCTCGGGCACGATGCGCCCCTCGCGAGTATCGGCGCAAAAGAGCTGGCCCGGGCGCAGCCGTCCCTGCATCACGATCTCGCCGAAGTCGGTGTCCAGGGTGCCGCTCTCGCTGGACATGATCAGCTTGTCGTCGCGGGTCAGGCAGTACCGACAGGGACGCAGGCCGTTACGATCGATGACCGCCCCGACCGCGTCGCCGTCCGTGGCCACGACCAGCGCGGGCCCATCCCACGGCTCCATGAGGGAAGCATGGTAGTCATAGAAGGCGCGGCGCTCCGGCGCCATCGCCGTGTCCTTTTCCCAGGCCTCGGGAATCAGCATGCGCAACGCATGGGGCAGCGAGCGGCCACCGACCAGCAGCAGCTCCAGGACGTGGTCGAAGTCGGCAGAATCGCTCTGGCCCTCTTCGGCCAGGACCGGACGGATCCGCTCGATATCGGCACCGAAACGCTCGCTTGCCAGCAGGGGTTCCCGGGCCCGCATCCAATTGACGTTGCCGAGGAGCGTATTGAACTCGCCGTTGTGGACCAGGGTGCGATAGGGATGCGCCAACTCCCAGGCCCCCAGGGTGTTGGTAGAGAAACGCGAGTGCACCAGCACCAGCGCACTCTCCACCCGTGAATCGCTCAGGTCCGGGTAGTAGCTGGCCAGTTGGGCGCAGGTCAGCAGGCCCTTGTAGACGAGGCGCCGTCGATCCAGGCTACAGATGTAGAACAGGTTGGCTCCTTCGCCGCCCAGTTCCTGCTCGCGCACTCGATTCTGGATTTCGCAGCGCAGCACGTAGAGGCCGACATCGAAGGCCTCAGGCGACATGGCCTGCCTGGGGACCACGAAGCACTGTTCGACCACGGGTTCGGAATCCAGCGCGGTTCGCCCCAGGCCGCGGTTATCGGTGGGCACGCGACGCCAGGCGAGCAGCCGATAGCCCAGCGTATCGATGACCGACGTCATCAGCCGCTTGATGGCGGAGCGTTGCGCCTTGTCCCGGGGCAGGAAGAGCTGGCCGACGCCATAGCAGCCGGCACTGGGTAGGCCGGGGATGGCGGCAGCGTAAAAGCGGTGCGGCACCTGCAACAGCATGCCGGCACCGTCACCGGTGTTTTCCTCGGCGCCACGCGCCCCACGGTGATCGAGGTTGCACAGCATGCGCAGGCCGTCCTCGATCAGGCCATGTGTCGCCTCGCCATGCACGTTGACCACCGCACCAACGCCGCAGTTGGCATAGCCGTCCCGAGGACCAAGGCGGACCTTGCTGGAGTTGGCTGCCGGGTATTGCATGGTGTCGCTACCCCCGCCGGGTGGCTTTGCACCTTCACATACTATGCATGTGGGGCTGGCACTGTCACAAACTCAGACGATAGCAGAAAGCCCGACACCGACTCGCGCGAGCCGGGGGCGAACGCGGCAGGCTCAATGGCGATGGCGGGCGCGCCAATGCTGCAGGCCGATCATCAGCAGATGCACCGGCAGATAGACCGCCACCGGCCACAGCAGCGTCAGGCCGGCCAGATAGACCAGCGGATCCAGGCTGTCCTGGGGCTGGCCGAAGGGCCCGTGCACCCAATTGATATTGCGCTCGGGGTCAGTGAAGACATAGCTCAGGGGAACCACCAGCCAGGTGAGGCCGGTCTGCCAGGCCAGCGCCCGGCGATCGTAGCCGAGCCGCCAGAGGGCGAAGCCGGCCACCGGCGGCAGAATCAGATGGTAGAGCGACATCATGCGGGTCAGCAGCGGCTGGTTCTCGTCGAACATGTACTCGGTGCCGCCGATGGGGTGCATCCCGGTCAGCCAGGCCGTGCCCACGTCCACCGCCCAGAGGCTACCCACCAGGGACACCGCCAGCCACTGCATGGAGAGCAGCAGGCGATGCTCCCGCCACAGCCCCACCAGGATCAGGAAATTGGCCAGGTTGCACAGCCAGAAGTAGTTCTGCGGCCCGAGCAGCACCCAGTAGGTGGGCGCCCAGCCGAGGATCCAGGCGGTAAACGCCAGCTTCAGCCAGAGGGGCAGGCCTGCCCGCGGCCGGCGCCCCCCGGTCAGGCGAGTATGGGCATCGTCAGGCATCACGGTGCTCCTGGCCCGGATGCCCTTACTCTAGCAGCCTGCCGCTCACTCCTCTCCGGCACCGAGGCCATGGCGCTTGAGCTTGTTGGCGATAGTGGTATGGGAGACCCCGAGCCGCTTGCCCAGCTGGCGGCTGGAGGGGTGTTGCGGATAGAGGGCCGCCAGCACCCGACGCTCCACCTCGCCGAGGATCTCGGCAAGCGAGCCCTCCAGGTCGATGCCGGCCAGCCCCGGCGCCTCGCCCACGTCCGGCAGGCGCAGGTGCGAGGCCTCGATGGTGTCGCCCTCGCACAGCGAGACCGCCTGGAAGAGCACGTTCTCGAGCTGGCGCACGTTGCCCGGCCAGTGGTAGGCGGAAAGCCTCGCCAGGGCCGCCGGCGAGAGCGCCGGCAGGCGACAGCCGATCTGCCGGGCGGCACGGTCGATGAAGTGGGCGGCGAGTGCCTCGATGCCGTCGCGGCACTCGCGCAGCGGCGGCACCGTCAGCGAGAGCACGTTGAGGCGGTGGTAGAGGTCCTGGCGGAAGTGGCCTTCGGCGCAGAGCCGCGGCAGGTCCTGCTGGGTGGCACAGATCACCCGCACGTCGAGCCAGGTCTCCTCGTCGCTGCCCACCCGCCGGAAGCCGCCATCCTGCAGGAATCGCAGCAGCTTGACCTGCAGCCGGGGGCTCATCTCGCCCACCTCGTCGAGGAAGATGGTACCGCCAGCGGTCAGCTCCAGCAGGCCCAGCTTGCCCTCGGGCCGTGCGCCCTCGAAGGCCCCGGAGGCATAACCAAACAGCTCAGTCTCGGCCATGGATTCCGGCAGGCCGGCGCAGTTGAGCGCCATGAACGGCGCCTGGCCCCGGGCGCCGGCCAGGTGGCAGGCCCGCGCCAGCAACTCCTTGCCGGTACCGGTCTCGCCCTGGATCAGCAGCGGTGCATCCAGCGGCGCCATGCGTCGGGCCTCGCGGATCAACGCCTGGAGCCGGGGGCTGGCCTGGAAGATCGCCTCGAAGCCGCGCAGCTCCTGGCGCTGCACATGGTAGATGCGCTCGCCGATGCGATCGGCGCTGTGCAGGGTCACCACGGCGCCGGCCAGCGAGGCCACGTCATCCTGGTGTTCGCGATGCAGGGGGGCGATGTCGGCGAGGAAGGTGGCGTCGCGCAGCTTGATGCGCAGGCCATTGACCCGGGCGTTGTTGCGCCGGATCAGCGCCGGCAGGTCGAGGTCAGGCAGGTAGCGGTCGAGCGAGAGGCCCGGCACCTCGTCGATGCGCACGCCGAGCAGCTGGCCGGCGGCACGATTGGCCGCCACGATGTGGCCCTCCATGTCGATGGACATCACCGGGTCGGAGAGCGACGAGAGCAGGGCGTCGAGCTCCAGGTGGCGGCGCTCGCTGGGCATCAGGCTGACGCGACGCACGCCGAACACCCCGGGTACCGCCTCCAGCTCGGGCTTCAGGGTGGTGAGCTGGGCGTTGAGCAGGTTGGGCACGTGCAGGTAGATGGCGTTGCCGTGCTCGCCCCCCACTTCGCCACGCGCCACGTTGAGCCCGTAGTCGGCGAAGGGGGCGACGATGTCGCGCAGTATGCCCACCCGGTTCTGGCAGTGAAACCTCAGGCGCATCGGGAAGTGCCCCTCGTCGTCATGAAAGTCGTCACGTCGGCGTGACTCTCCTGTAAAGATAACGTGACACTCACCCCGACTCAATCACCGTGATGGCGCGGTTCCCATGTCAGCCCCCCTCATCGGCCCCTCACCGTCACGATTCCCTTACGACCATGACCGCCCTTTCGATCGTCATACTCTCCCAGCTCGTCCCCTGACCCTCCCGCTGGCCTTCTAGACTCCAGAACGATAGAACGATGCCTAGTACTCGACGACTAACGCAGTATCACAGCCGCAAACATCACGGAGCGCCCCATGACGGTAACGACCTCTCCCCACAGTGAGTGCGTCAGCAAGACCGGCTACCGCGCCCGGCTGCCCGACGACCAGGGCCATATCGTCTACAGCGACACCGAGAACGCCACCTGGCAGGCCCTGATGCAGCGCCAGTTGGCGATCATCGAGGGCCGCGTCTGTCAGCAGTACCTTGACGGCCTGGAGCGCCTGGCCCTGCCCGAGGACCGTATCCCCCAGCTCGGCGAGGTGGACCGAGTGCTGCAGGACGCCACCGGCTGGCGCACCGCCCAGGTACCCGCGCTGATCCCCTTCGACACCTTCTTCGACCTGCTCGCCAACCGGCGCTTCCCGGTGGCCACCTTCATCCGCACCCCAGAGGAGATGGATTACCTCAAGGAACCGGACATCTTCCACGAGCTCTTCGGCCACTGCCCGATGCTCACCGATCCCTCCTTCGCCGAGTTCACCGCCACCTACGGGCGGCTGGGCCAGGCGGCCACGCACAAGGAGCGGGTCTATCTGGCGCGGCTCTACTGGATGACCGTGGAGTTCGGCCTGGTCGACACACCGTCCGGGCGGCGCATCTATGGCGGCGGCATCATCTCCTCACACAAGGAGACCCTGTACGCCCTCTCCGAGGTCCCGGAGCACCTGCCCTTCGACCCGGTGGAAGCGATGCGTACCCCCTATCGCATCGACATCCTGCAGCCGCTCTACTACGTGCTTGACGCCCTCACCACCCTGCACGACCTTTCGAGGCAGGACATCATGGGCATGGTGCACCGGGCCATGGAGCTGGGGCTCTTCGAACCTCGCTTCGAACCGGCCCCGAGCACCGGCAAGGCGAGCGCCTGACGACCTTTCGACACGACAAGGAGATACCATGAGCCAGCTTTCCGAACAGCAGTGCGAGGTCTGCAGCGGGGACGCCCCCCCTGTCACCGAGGCCGAGATCGAGGCCTTCAAGAAGGACATCCCCGAGTGGCAGATCGTCGAGCGCGATGGCATCATGCAGCTGGAGCGGGTCTACAAGTTCCGCAACTTCAAGCAGGCCCTGGACTTCACCAATCGCATCGGCGAGATCGCCGAGGATGCGGGGCATCATCCGGCCCTGCTGACCGAATGGGGCAAGGTCACCGTGACCTGGTGGTCGCACGAGCTGAAGGGCCTGCACAAGAACGATTTCATTCTTGCCGCCAGAACCGACGAGGTAGCGAAATAAATGTTCGAACACATTGAGCGGGTCCCCGGGGATGCCATCCTCGGGCTGATCGAGGCCTTCAAGAAGGATACCAACCCCCAGAAGGTCGATCTCGGCGTCGGCGTCTACAAGGACGCCCAAGGCAACACGCCGGTGATGCGTGCGGTCAAGGAAGCCGAGGCGCTGCTGCTCAAGAACGAGACCACCAAGGCCTATATCGGCTCCCATGGCGATCCTCGCTACGGTCAGGCGATCCTGCCCATGGTACTGGGCGAGGGCTCTCCGGTGCTCGAGGCCGGTCGTGCCAGCGCTACCCAGTCACCCGGTGGTACCGGTGCGTTGCGCCTGGCGGCCGACTTCATCAAGTCCCGTCTTCCCGGCAAGGGCATCTGGGTCAGCGATCCCACCTGGCCGAACCACTTGGGCATCTTCCCGGCCGCCGGCATCGAGCTGCACAAGTACCCCTATGTCGACGCCGAGAACCGCCTCAACTTCGACGGCATGCTGGCGACCATCAAGACGATTCCCCACGGCGACGTGATCCTGCTGCACGCCTGCTGCCACAACCCCACCGGCTTCGACCTCTCCCGGGAACAGTGGAAGCAGGTGCTCGAGGTGATCCAGGAGCGCAACCTGTTGCCGGTGATCGACTTCGCCTACCAGGGCTTCGGCGAGGGGCTCGACGAGGACGCCTACGCGGTGCGCCTGCTGGCCGAGAGCCTCGACGAGGTGATGATCACCAGCTCCTGCTCCAAGAACTTCGGCATCTACAATGAACGGACCGGCTGCCTGATCGTGGTGGCGAAGGACCACGAGCAGATGGAGAACGTGCGCTCGCAGATGGCCATCGTGGCCCGCGAGAACTACTCCAACCCGCCGGCCCACGGCAGCTCCATCGTCATCGAGACCCTCTACTCCGCCGAGCTGGCGGCGGTCTGGCGCGAGGAGCTGACCGAGATGCGCGACCGCATCAACACCCTGCGGCGCGACTTCGTCGAGGCCCTCAAGCCTTACGGCCTGGACCAGAAGTACCACTGCGTGGCCGAGCAGCGCGGCATGTTTTCCTACACCGGCCTGACCCCCGACCAGGTCGACCGCCTGCGCGATGAGTTCGGCATCTACATGGTGCGCTCGGGTCGCGCCAACGTGGCCGGTTTCTCCCAGGAGAACCTGCCCTACCTGGCCAAGGCGATCGCCGCGGTCAACTGACCGCCACGCCCCGACCAGCCGACACGCCCGGGCCCTTGCCCGGGCGTTTTCGTTGTCGCCGCCTCCCCGCAACTGTCACGCCGCCCTCTTAGGCGGACTGATCCGCAACGCCCACCCAGCAGACCCTGCGGGTGGCCAGACGCGACGGGGGCGCCTGATGGCGCCCCCGTGATCCCTTGATCTGCCCTTGTTCAGTACGTCCCGATCGACGACTCGGCCTCCGCTTCGATATCGGCCTCGACGCCGCCCTCCAGGGTCTCGTCGGTGGCGCCTCTCAGACGCTCGCGATTCATGTCGATCTGCTCCTTGGCCTGATCGGCGGCGCGCTCGCTGGCTCTATCCAGCCCCGGCGCCTGGGTCCTGGCCTCGGTGTCCGCCTCCATCCCGGCATCGTAGCCGGCCTCGGCGTCGTAGCCAGCTTCGGCCTCCGCGTCGTAACCAGCTTCGGCCTCGGCGTCATAGCCAGCTTCGGCCTCGGTGTCGTAACCAGCTTCGGCCTCGGCTTCCAGCCCGGTATCGCTGCCCGCCTCGGCTTCCAACCCGATGTCGGCGCCGGCCTCGGTGCCAGCGGCGGCCAGCAAGGTGGATTCGCTGGCGACACCGCCCAGCGTTGCGGCAGCAGTAGTGTCATGCTGAATGCCCACCCCCAGACTGGTCGCCTCGGCCTGGGCCACCGTACCGGACAGGCCGGCGAAAGCCAGCGTCATGCTTGCGGCGAGAGTCTTGAGTTTCATGGCGTCTCCTTGTCGGCACCGGCGTGTGCCGGGCGCTTCAATGCAGTGAATCTGGAGGCTCTTCCGTGAGCCGCCCGTCGACACGGGCTTCATCCTGGCCATGACAATGCCATCTCCGTGCCAGCATGACTTATTATGCTTTATTTTCAATGTGATAAAAGTAAACAGTGTTTCCATACCTGGCCATTCATTGCCAAAATCTCGCCAGAACGTCGCCACCTGCCAACAGCCATGGGGGGGTGAGACGCGCTTCTGCCTAGTCGGAGTAAGGGCCGACGCTGTCGGCATGAGGAGACAGAAAAGGCGACACCGGACCCATGGGTCCGGTGTCGAGGGGCAGGACAGAAGGGAAGTTCAAGCCGCGTAGCGTGAGACGTCGAGGCCACTCGGGTCGATGGCAGGCCCACGACCGCTCATCAGGTCGGCCAGCAACTGGCCGCTGCCGCAGCTCATGGTCCAGCCCAGGGTGCCGTGGCCGGTGTTCAGCCAGAGGTTGTCGACCCGGGTGGCGCCGATGATCGGGGTGGAATCCGGGGTCATCGGCCGCAGGCCGGTCCAGAACTCGGCCTTCGCCACGTCGCCGCCCTCGGGGAAGATGTCGCTCACCACCATGCTGATGGTCGCCCGGCGCCTCTCCAGCAGGTCGAGATTATAGGAGGCCAACTCGGCGGTACCGCCCACCCGGATGCGGTCGTCGAAGCGCGAGATCGCCACCTTGAAGCTCTCGTCCATCACCGTGGACTGGGGGGCGCCGCCGTCGTCGGTCACCGGCACGGTCAGGCTGTAGCCCTTGACCGGGTAGATCGGCAGCCGGATGTCCATGTCCTTGACCAGGAAGGGCGAGTAGCTGCCCAGGCAGACCACATAGGCATCGGCGGTCAGCTCACCAACGTTTGTCACCACGCTCTCGATGCGGCCCGCCGAGCGCTTGAGGCGCTGGATCTCGACGTTGAAGCGGAACTCGACGCCGAGCCGCTCGCGGCAGTGATCCGCCAGGCGGTTGGCGAAGAGATAGCAGTCGCCGGTCTGGTCGTCGGGCAGGTGCAGGCCACCGACGAACTTGCCGGGCACGCGGGCGAGCGCCGGCTCCACCGCGGCGAGCTCGTCGCCCCCCAGCAGCCGGTGGCGCACGCCGCACTGCTCGAGCACCTTCATGTCCTTGCCCACGGCTTCCACCTGCGCTTCGCTCCTGAACAGCTGCAGCAGGCCGCGCTGGCGATCCTCGTAGCGGATGCCGGTCTCCTCGCGCAGGGCATTGATGCAGGCCCGGCTGTGCTCGGCCACCCGCACCATGCGCTCCTTGTTCACCGCATAGCGCTCGGGGTTGCAGTTGCCGAGCATCTGCATCATGAAACGCGCCATGGTCGGATCCATCTTCGGCTGGATCTTCAGCGGGGCATGTTCCTGGAACATCCACTTGACCGCCTTTTGCGGGATGCCGGGGGCCGCCCAGGGCGAGGAGAAGCCGAAGGAGACCTGACCGGCGTTGCCGTAGCTGGTCTCCAGCGCCGGGGACGGCTGGCGATCCACCACCGTGACCTCGTGGCCCTGGCGGGCCAGGTAGTAGGCACTGGTGACGCCGACGACACCGCTGCCGAGAATCAGTACCTTCATGGGTTCTCCTCCCTTGGCTTCCGTTGTTGGATGGCCTAGTGCTTGTGATCGCTGCCGCAACGCAGGTCGCCCGGCACAGGTGCCGGGCGACGGAAGGAGTATAGGGAAACCTATCCAGTGGATGATGCTGTTTATCCATCTATATCCAATTCATATAAATGTATTTTCAACAACAAGCAGGATTATATTTAATATTAATCCGTAATTATAGTCGATTCGCCTACGGCCAGCTGTGCGGGAGTGAACGCCGTATTCTACGCAAGAGTCGCACCGTGCTCAGCTCAACAGGCTTCCGAGACTCGGCACCACCCCGACGAGCAGCAGCCGCTCGATGGCAGCGGCGGGCATGGGGCGATAGAAATAGAAGCCCTGTACCAGATCGCAGTGTATCTCGCGGACCAGGGCGAGCTGCTCGGCGTTCTCGACCCCCTCGGCCACGACCTCGAGCCCCAGGCGATGGCCGATGAAGACCGCCGCCTCCATGATGGCGCGATCCTCGGGCTGCCCGGGTCCATCCCGCACGAAGGAGCGGTCGATCTTCAAGGATGTCACCGGGAACTGCTTCAGGTAGCTCAGTGACGAGTAGCCGGTACCGAAGTCGTCGATGGCGATGCGGAAGCCGCGATGGTGCAGGGAACGCAATCCCTCGAGGATGCGCGCATCGGCTTCGATCAGCACGTTCTCGGTGAGCTCGATACCGATCTCTCGCGGCCCGAGACGGTAGCGACGAAGGTGGGCCTCGAGTCGCTCGAAGACATCGTGCCGCCCCATCTGCCGTCCGGAAAAGTTGATGTCGATGCGCTCCAGCTTCACGCCGGCATCCCGCCACAACGCCCGCTGCCGGCAAGCCTCCTGCATGACCCAGTCGCCCAGGCGATGGATCAGCCCGGAACGCTCGGCGACGGGAATGAACTCCTGGGGCGAGACCGGTTGCCCATGGAGCGGCGTCCATCGCAGCAAGGCCTCGAGGTTCTCGATCTGGCCACTGACCGCCGACACCTGAGGCTGATAGTGCAGGGAAAGTTCATCGTTGTCGAGGGCAAGCTCGAGGCTTTCGGCCAGGCGGTGCTGTCGTACCAGCTCGTCGTGCAGATGCTGGTGGAAGAACTGCAGCCCCCCTCGCCCCTCCAGCTTGGCCCGGTTCTTGGCCACATCGGCATTGCGGATCAGCTCGCGGGCACCGTTGCCGTTGTCGGGAAACAGGCAGATCCCCAGGCTCGCCGTGATGCCGCGTTTGTGTCCCTCCAGGCCGAAGGGCCGCCGGAAGACCTCCTGCACCTTGTGCAGGACACGCATGACATCGTCTTCCCTGTGCAGGCCGGGAAACGCCAGCACGAACTCGTCACTCGAGACCCGCGACATCAGGTCCGTGGCTCGCAGTTGCTCGCTCAGTCGTCGGCTCAGCTCGATCAGCAGGCGATCCCCCTCCTCGTAGCCGAGGGCATCGTTGATCTCGACGAAGCGATCGATGTCGAGGTAGAGCAGCGCCAGGCCGAGACCCCGTCGGCGACACCCGTCGAGGACCTCGTCGAGATTCGCCTCGAAGGTCTGGCGGTTGGGCAGGTGGGTCAGGCGATCGAAGCGAGTGGCGAACTCCAGATCGCGATGGGCCCGCTTCTGGTCGGAGAGGTCCACGTCGACACAGAACATGAGTGGCTCGTCGGTGTGCTCGTTGAGCATGACGTGGTGGGAGAAGACGGGAACCAACTCACCACTCTGATGCTTGAGCTCCAGCTCGCCTGCGGGAATCTCGACGCCTTCGTGTATCCACGCTCGATGGGCCGCAATGACGCCATCGCGCATGACGTCGGGAATGATCAGGTCCTCGAGCAACTCCCCCTGCGCCTCATCCGGCGCGTAACCGTAGAGACGAGTGCTGGCCTCGTTCCAGTAGATCACGCGACGGTGGCGGTCGTACCCCTGCACCGCCACCTTCGGCAGGCTCTCCAGCAACGCCCTGAAACGCTGCTCGCTCTCCAGATACTGGCGCCGAACACGCTCCACGTCTCCCTGGCCACCCCCTGCGGTGGCAGGCGAAGCGAGTCGAGTCACCGGCCGTTTCGGCAGCCACTGTCCCAGCCACTGCCTGAGACGGGAGTCGCGGGCGAACATTCACATCCTCTTCGTCGGGAACGGCGCCAGCCAACCATCAAGGATCAAGGCCGGGAGGCCTGATCATGCTGGCGCCTAGCTCTTATATCCTACACCTCCCTGTCGCCAATCTCCTACATCCCTGATCGGAGTGGTCCCGACTATCCCATACCACTGGTCGAGATCCATCACCACATTTGTAAATTATAAGTACATTTCTTTGACATTTCATTGCATTTATTTTCATTTTTCTTCTGTGGGTCGGACTTTTGTCCGACAGCGCACGGGCAATTCTGCCCTATCGACAGGAGAAAACTCTCATGAAACTCGAGACCCTGAAGTATGGCTTCGACCTCACCGGCATGCCCATTGATCTGCTGGCAAACTACTGGCCTTCGACAGTGGCCACCTCGCTGGCGCAACAGGACTGGGCACTGACCGAGGTGCGCTCACGCCTGGACCTGGAGGCCTGGCAGGCCTTCACCGACGACCTTCCCCGGGACCCCTACGTCAACCGTCGCTGGAAACGCATGTCCTGGCTGGCACTCGATGAGCTGGGCGACGTCAAGGAGATGGGGCACTGCCCCATGGCACAGGGCGGTGCCTTCAACGACGCCGAGAGCATGGCCGACCGCCTGCGTTACTACGATCCCCTGACGCCCGACTTCCTGGCCCGCCCCGACGTCAAGGCCTTCGTGCGCGCCTGGGCGAGGCTGTGGAACCTCGGCGCCAACGAGCCGATCCTGATGCAGATCACCGGAGTCCGCGGCGAGGGCCGGGTCGACCCATTGCAGGGCCAGGGTATCCATGCCGATGGCTGCAAGGCCCTCAGCATCCTGGTGCTCAAGCGGGAGAACGTGAGCGGCGCAGACAACCACCTCTACGCCGACAAGGCCGGTAGCCACCCCCTCGCGGACGCCACCCTGGCCCCCGGCGATATCCTGCACCTGCGAGATGATCGTATCTTCCACAGTGTGGACGGGATCGCCCAGGATGACCCCGACGCGCCCTTCGAGCGCTTCATCATCATCATCAACAGCCGCTTCGTGGATGACTTCCAGAACCGCATCCTGCGGCGCCACTTCCCCGACGCGGTCCTCAACGAAGGCGCTTGAGCAGATCCCGCGTCGGGAGGGAGGCTCCCGATGCGGCGCCTCCACCACAAACACGACACCCCCGGGCCGAGGGCCCGGGGGTGTCGTCGTTACGGGGTAACGGGGAGCTTACTGGCGTACGCCCTCGAAGGTCACGTAGAGCTCGAGCTCGTGCATCGCCTCCGGGAAGTCGCTCATGTCGATGCCGAAATCGGCCAGGGTCAGCATGGCGGAACCCTCGAAGCCGGCCCGATAGCCCCCCCAGGGATCCTCGCCCTCGCCCATCAGGGTCACCGGCATCTCGATCTCGCGGGTCTCGCCGTGCAGGGTCAGGTCACCGGTCAGCATGCCATCGTCGTCGCCGTTAGGCGTGAAGCCGGTGGAGACGAAGGTAGCGGTCGGATACTCGCCGGCATCCAGGAAGTCGCTACTGAGGAAGTGCTTGTCGCGCTCGGCGTTGTTGGTGTTCAGGCTGTCCACCTGCACCTCCATCTCGACGCTGGCAGCCTCGAGATTCTCGGGGTCGTACTGGAACTGGCCCGAGAACTCCTCGAAGTTGCCGAGGATGTAGGAATAGCCGAGATGGTTGATCTTGAACTGGATGAAGCCGTGCTGGCCTTCGGTGTCGATCGCGTAGTCGTCGGCCTGGGCCTGGGAAAGCGGTACCAAGGCCGCGGCGGCCAAGGCGGTGGCAAGGGCGGTCTTCTTCAGCATCGGTGATGTCTCCTTGGGATCGGGTCCACCCGGGGGCGGAACTTACACGGGGGCGCCCGGCTCAGGGTCGCCGGGAATGCGCCGGATTGATCATTCGCCTGAGCACGTCGTGGTGATTGACGAGATGGTGCTTGAAGGCGGCCAGGGCATGGCCCGCCGCGAGCAGGATCAACGCCAGGGCGCTGTACCAGTGGACCTCGCCGGCCAGGGTGGCCTGGTTGGGCAGGTCGCTGACCAGCGCCGGCACCTCGAAGAGGCCGAATACCCCGATCCCATGGCCGTCGGCGGTGGAGATCAGGTAGCCGCTGACCAGCACCATCAGCATCAGCACATAGAGGGCGATATGGCCGAGGTGGGCGGCGAGGCGCTCGAGACGATGGCCGCGGCCGGCCGGCGTCGGCTGGATGAAACGCCAGGCCAGCCGCAGCAGGGTGGCGAACAGCACCAGCATGCCGATGGAGCGGTGCCACCAGGGGGCCAGGTTGTACCAGCTGTCATAGTAGCCCAGGCCGGTCATCCACCAGCCCAGGGCGAACAGGCCGACGATGGCGATCGCCAGGATCCAGTGCAGCAGGATGCTGACGAGTCCCCAGCCACTCTCCGTATTGCGCCACATGGTCTCGTTCCTCGGGTGCCTCGATGACGATGGCGAGAAGCATACCGTAGCGCATCATCAGCATCCGCTGAAAAAAGCCGAATGCACCATTCGGAAAAACCGTTAGCTCCCGCCCAGCGACGACGCCCGTACCATCACACGGTGGCGCGGGCCATGGCCATCGCGGTTACGCAAAGCGAGGTCCGCTTAAGCCAGGGCGTCGAGGCCGCGGGCCAGGTCGGCACGGATGTCGTCGAGGGCCTCGAGGCCCACCGCCACGCGGATCAGCCCCTCAGTGATGCCGGCGGACGCCTTCTGGTCGTCGGAAAGCCGGCCGTGGGTGGTGGTACCGGGATGGGTGATGGTGGACTTGACGTCGCCCAGGTTGCCGGTGATCGAGAGCAGGCGGGTGGCATCGATCACCGACCAGGCCACCTCGCGACCGCCCTTCACCTCGAAGCCGATCACCGCACCGAAGCCCCGCTGCTGACGGGCGGCCAGTGCATGCTGGGGGTGGCTCGGCAACCCGCTGTAGTGGACCCGCGCTACCGCCGGGTGGGCTTCCAGCCACTCGGCCAGGGCCTGGGCGTTGTCGCAGTGGGCGCGCATGCGCAGGTTCAGGGTCTCGAGGCCCTTGGTGAAGATCCAGGCGTTGAAGGGGCTCAGGCAGGGGCCGCAGGTGCGTACCACGCCGAACAACTCCTCGAGCTCGGCGTCACGCCCCACCACCGCCCCGCCGATGGCCCGGCCCTGGCCGTCCAGGTACTTGGTGGCGGAGTGGATCACCAGGTCGGCACCCAGTTCGATGGGCTTCTGCAGCGCCGGGGTCAGGAAGCAGTTGTCGATGGCCAGCAGCGCGTCATGGCGGTGAGCGAGATCGGCCAACACCGCGATGTCGACCACCTCGGAAAGCGGGTTGGAGGGCGTCTCGGCGAACAGCAGCTTGGTCGCCGGGGTGATGGCCGCCTCCCAGGCGTCGAGGTTCGACAGCTCCACGTAGCGGGTGGTGATGCCGAGCTTGCCCAGGTACTTGTCGAACAGGCTGACGGTGGAGCCGAACAGCGAGCGCGAGGCGACGATCTCGTCGCCGGCCTGCAGCAGCGCCAGGGCGGTGGCCAGTATCGCCGCCATGCCCGAGCTGGTGGCCACGCAACGCTCGCCCCCTTCCATGGCCGCCAGGCGTTGCTCGAAGGTGCGCACCGTGGGATTGGTGAAACGCGAGTAGATGTTGCCCGGTTCCTCGCCACCGAACTTGCGCGCGGCCTCGGCCGCGCTGCCATAGACGAAGCTCGAGGTCGGGAAGATCGGCTCGCCGTGCTCCTGCTCATGGGTACGCTGGTGGCCGGCGCGTATCGCCAGGGTCTCCAGGTCCCAGTCCGGTGTCTGGTCATCGTGCATGGTCGGCCCCTCAGTCATCGATGTCGTCGTCCTGGTTGTGCATCCCCACCAGGGCATGGTCGCCGGCACTCTGCTCCTGCTTGGCGGCGTCGTTGCGCGAGGCCTCCAGGTCCGAGAGATAGGCCTCGTCGATGTCGCCGGTGACGTAGTTGCCGTCGAACACCGAGCAGTCGAACTGCTCGAGGGTCGGATTCACCTCGCGGCAGGCGGCCTTCAGGTCCTCGAGATCCTGGTAGAAGATGCGGTCGGCACCGATCAGCTCGCCCACCTCGGCCTCGCTGCGGCCATGGGCGATCAGCTCGCTGGCCGCCGGCATGTCGATGCCGTAGACGTTGGGGTAGCGCACCGGCGGCGCGGCCGAGGCGAAGTAGACCTTGTTGGCGCCGGCTTCCCGGGCCATCTGGATGATCTGCTTGCAGGTGGTGCCGCGCACGATGGAGTCGTCCACCAGCAGCACGTTCTTGCCCTTGAACTCGATGTCGATGGCGTTGAGCTTCTGGCGCACCGACTTCTTGCGCTGGGTCTGGCCGGGCATGATGAAGGTCCGCCCGATATAGCGATTCTTCATGAAGCCTTCACGGTAGGTCACCCCCAGGTGCTGGGCGAGCTCGAGGGCCGAGGTGCGCGAGGTATCGGGAATCGGGATCACCACGTCGATGTCGTGCTCCGGCCACTCGCTCTGGATGCGATCGCCGAGCTTGCGCCCCATCTGCATGCGGGTGCCGTAGACATAGGCGCCGTCGAGGATGGAGTCGGGGCGCGCCAGGTAGACGTGCTCGAAGATGCAGGGCGCGAGCCGCGGCCGGTCGGCACACTGCTGGGTATGAATGGTGCCGGTCATGTCGACGAAGATCGCCTCGCCCGGGTCCAGGTCGCGGTGCAGCTCGAAGCCACCCACGTCGAGCGCCACCGACTCGGAGGCGATCATCACCTCCTGCCCCTGGCCCTCGTCGCGGATACCGAACACCACCGGGCGAATGCCGTGGGGGTCGCGGAAGGCGACCATGCCGACGCCGTTGATGATCGCCACCGCGGCATAGCCGCCCTTGCAGCGGCGGTACACGCGCCGTACCGAGTCGAAGATGTCGCCGGGCTCGAGGTGCAGCCCCTGCTTGCCCAGCTCGTGGGCGAAGACGTTGAGCAGCACCTCGGAGTCGGAGCTGGTGTTGATATGACGCAGGTCGGAGGAGAACAGCTCCTGCTTGAGCTGGTCGGAGTTGGTCAGATTGCCATTGTGGGCCAGCGAGATGCCGTAGGGCGAATTGACGTAGAAGGGCTGCGACTCTGCCTCGCTGGCGGAACCGGCGGTCGGGTAGCGCACATGGCCGATGCCCACGTTGCCCTTGAGGCGCGTCATGTGGCGAGTATGGAAGACGTCCCGCACCAGGCCGTTGCTCTTGCGCAACAGGAAACGGCCCTCATGCCAGGTCATCATGCCGGCGGCATCCTGTCCGCGATGCTGGAGCACCGTCAGGGCGTCATAGATGCCCTGGTTCACCGCCTGCTTGGCCATCAGGCCCACGATACCGCACATACCACCTTACCTCGCTTGCCTTGATGAGACGTGACCGTAGCCCGTCCCGAATTCATATGTCAGGGGATCGTCGTCGCCGGGTCGGCCTCCGGCTCGATGTCGGCCTGGCGATCGTTGCCGGGCAGGGACATCTCGCCCAGGGACTCGGGCGTCTCGGGAATGCGCCCCTCCCACGCCTCGAGCTGGCTCACCGCCCAGTCGCGCAGTTGCTCGAAGGCCGGACGCAGCTCGGCCTCCTGCCACGCCTCGAGCTGGGCCAATGGCGTGAGGGTGATCAGGATGGTGCCCAGCACCAGGATCGCCGCCCCCTTGGCGGTACCGAAGGCGGCCCCCATCACCCGGTTGAACAGCCCCATGCCGACCCACTCGACGGCGGCATGCACCAGGCGAATGACGATACCGCACAGCAGCACCACGCCGAATATCACCAGGATGAAGGCCAGCACCAGGCGAGCATCGGGGTTGTCGACCAGGCCCGTCATCAGGTCCGCCACCGGCTCGGCCAGCAGCCGCGCTGCGAGCAGCGCGATGATCCACGCCGCCAGGCCCAGCGCCTCGCGGATCAGCCCGCGCAGGAAACCGGTCACGGTGGTCACGGCCAGCACGGCGAGAAAGCTCCAATCGACCCAGGTCAGCGCCATGCTCACTCTCTCACCCGCACCAGCAGGCCCTGCAGGTTGGCCCGTTCCTTGAGCTCGCCCATGGCGCGCTCCCCGTCCTCCGAGGAGTCATAGGGTCCCACATAGACGGTGGTCAGGTTGTCACGTGGGCGGCTGAAGACCGTGAAGCCCTGCTCCCCGAGCCGCGCCTCGAGACGCTCGGCATTGGCCGGTTCGCCGAAGCTGCCCACTTGCACCGCCCACTCGCCGGTAGAGGCCGCCGGCGTCGGCGCTGCCGCCTCGCTCTCGGTGTGGCGCGAACTCTCGGCGAGGCGCTGGTCGGCGGCCCGGGCCAGTTCCGCGATGGGGTCGGCGTCCTCGCGCGCCGGCTCGGACTCGGGCGACGCGACCGCCTCGGCGGCCTCCGCCGTGACCTCCTCGGATGCCTCGTCCGGCGTTTCCTCGGGCGGCACCTCGGCCATGGCTGGCTCGTCGACGGAGGCTGGCTCGCCCTCCTCCGCTGTCCGGGGCGTGAGGACCGAAGGCGACTCGATCTGCCCCAGGCTCGCGGGAGGCTGCGGATCCGGTACGTCATGGCGCTCGACGTCGACGGGCTGCTCGATGGTCAGCACCGGCTGGGGGCGCTCGCTGCGCGGGGCAGGCTCGTCGAACAGCATGGGGACGAAGATCACCGCCAGGGCGATCAGGATCACGGCTCCACTGAGGCGTTCTCGCATTCCGTACTTCATGGGGCTCCCTCGATGGTCGTCTCATCCGCTTCAGTCTGCGCCGACGACTGCCACCATGCCAGTACCTCGCCCACGGTGAAGAAGGAACCGCACACCAGCACCCGGTCCTCGGGGGCAAGGCGGGCGGCCAGCCAGGAGGCCCCTTCGGCGGGGGACGCGGCGCGGTGCCATACTTCCGCGCCGCGGGCGACGAGGCGCTCGGCGAGGTCATCGGCGGTGCGGGCCCGCTCGCCGGCCAGACCGACCGGCACCCAGGCGTCCACCGCCGGGGCCAGCGCCGCCATCACGCCGTCGGCATCCTTGTCACCGAGCATGCCGAGCAGGGCGATGGTGCGGCCGTCGCAGGGGCGCGCCAGTAGCCGCTCGGCAAGATAGGTCGCCGCATGGGGATTGTGCCCCACGTCCAGGCACCACCGGCCCAGCCACTGCATGCGACCGGGCAACGCGACCCGGCTCAGGGCCCGGCGGCAGGAGCCCAGCTCCAGGGGCACCCCGGCGAGCGCCAGGGCCTGCAGGGCCGTGGCCGCGTTGTCCAGCGGCAGGCCGGGGTCGGGTAACCCGCCAAGGGCAAGGACTCCCCTGGAGTCAGGACGGGCCTGATGAGAGGCCTCGCCTGTGGGGTCAGACCCCAAAGGCGCCACCTCGGCAACACGTCCAGAGAACCCCCAACCCTCACCATCACCCTGGCGCCAGTACGCTTCGTCCAGGGCGTAAACCCGAGCGCCCAGCTCGCTCGCCACCGCCTTGACGCTCGCCGGCAGCGTCGTGCTGCCCAGCACGGCCGGGCGTCCGGCGCGCAGGATGCCGGCCTTCTCGCGGCCGATGCCCTGCAGGTCGTCGCCGAGGAAGGCGGCATGGTCCCGGGCCACGGTGGTCACCACCGCGACGTCGGGGTCGATCACGTTCACCGCATCGAGCCGCCCCCCGAGCCCCACCTCGAGGATCGCCAGGTCGGGAGGCCGACGGGCAATGGCCCAGAGCGCGCCGAGGGTGCCGACCTCGAAATAGGTCAGGCTCACCGGCTCGCCGTCGAGGCGCGCGGCCTCGACGGCCTCGAAACCGGCGATCAGGAGGGCATCGTCGGCCTCCTTCCCGTCCAGGCGCAGACGCTCGTTGTAGCGCAGCAGATGGGGGGAGGTATAGGCGGCCGTGGAGACGCCATGGGCCCGGGCCAGCGCCTCGAGCATGGCCACCGTGGAGCCCTTGCCATTGGTCCCCGCCACGGTGATCACCCGCCCGGCGATCGGCGCCTCGAGCAGGCCCATGCGCCGGGCGACCTCGGCCACGCGCTCGAGGCCGAGGTCGATGCCAACCGGATGGGCCGCTTCCAGCCGGGCCAGCCAGGCGTCGAGGGAAGTGGGCAGGGCGGCATCACTCATGGCGATAGCGGTCAGCGCGGGCCATCGGCGCGGTCGTCACGCCCCACTTCCTCGCCTTCGGCGCGCGCGGGGGCCTCATGCTCGGGAAGGGTCAGGGTATAATCGGCGGTGGCCTGGGCCTGTTCGGCGGCATCCACCAGGTCGAGCTCGGGCTCCCCCTCCTCGGCCAGGCCGATGGCCGGCTGATGGGTCAGCTTGCGCAGCACGCCGCCGAGGCGATCGCGCATCTCGCGGCGGTGGACGATCATGTCCACGGTGCCATGCTCGAGCAGGAACTCGCTGCGCTGGAAGCCCTCGGGAAGCTTCTCGCGCACGGTCTGCTCGATGACCCGGGGACCGGCGAAGCCGATCAGGGCATTGGGCTCGGCCACATTGAGGTCGCCGAGCATGGCCAGCGATGCCGAGACACCGCCGAACACCGGGTCGGTGAGCACCGAGATATAGGGCACGCCGGCCTGCTTGAGCTTCTCGAGCGCCGCCGAGGTCTTGGCCATCTGCATCAGCGAGAACAGCGCCTCCTGCATGCGGGCCCCGCCGGAGGCGGAGAAGCAGATCAGCGGGATGCCCTCCTCCAGGGCCACGGTGGCGGCACGCACGAACTTCTCGCCCACCACGCCGCCCATGGAGCCGCCCATGAAGGTGAACTCGAAGGAGACCACCACCACCGGCAGGCCATCGAGGGTGCCCCGCATGGCGATCAGGGCGTCCTTCTCGCCGGTCTCCTTCTGGGCCGCCGCCAGGCGGTCCTTGTACTTCTTGGAGTCGCGGAACTTGAGGCGATCCACCGGCTCCACCCCGGCGGCCAGTTCCTCGCGCCCCTCCTTGTCGAGGAACCAGTCGAGCCGCTTGCGCGCGGTCAGGCGCAGGTGATGGTCGCACTTGGGGCAGACGTTGTGGTGCTTCTCGAGTTCGGGGAGATAGAGCACCGCCTCGCACTTGGGGCACTTGCGCCACAGGCCGTCGGGCACGCTCGCCCGGCGATCCTTGCGCTGGATGCGCCCCCTGGAGGGCACGATCTTGTCTAGCCAGCTCATGTCAGAAAGGGTTCCGTCATCTGGTCGGCGCCCGGTATCCCGGGCGCGTGGATCGAATCTGTCGAAGGCCGTTGTCAGGCGCCGCTCGAGGCGTCCAGGGCCTGGCGCATCTCGCCCAGCACCGCCTTGAGCTCGGCGGGAATCGCCTCCGGCGTCTCGGCGTTGGCGGCGATGCGGCTGACCAGGGCCGAGCCCACGATCACCCCGTCGGCCACCCTGCCCACTTCCGCCGCCGAGGCACCGTCACGGATGCCGAAGCCGACGCAGAGCGGCAGCTCGGTCATCTCGCGCAGCGGCGCCAGGTGACTGGCCACGTCCTCGGCATCGAGGGTCGCCGAGCCCGTCACGCCCTTCAGCGACACATAGTAGAGGTAGCCTTCACCGTGGGCGCATATTGTAGCGGCCCGGGCGCTGGAAGTGGTAGGGGCCACCAGGAAGATCGAGGCCAGCCCCCGGGCCTTGAGCACGGGGCCGAACTCCTCGGCCTCCTCCGGCGGCATGTCGACGGTCAGCACGCCGTCGACGCCGGCCGTCGCGGCCTGCTCGGCGAAGGCCTCGAGGCCGATCCGCTCCATGGGGTTGAGGTAGCCCATCAGTACCACCGGGGTGGTGCTGTCGGTCTGGCGGAACTCGCGCACCATCTCGAACAGGTGGGCGAGGCGCACGCCGTGCCTGAGGGCCCGCTCGCAGGCCTTCTGGATCACCGGGCCGTCGGCCATGGGATCGGAGAACGGCACGCCGAGCTCGATGACATCGGCCCCCGCCTCCACCAGGGCGTGCATGAAGGTCACGGTGTGCTCGGGCGCCGGATCGCCGGCGGTGATGTAGGGAATCAGCGCGCGTCGGCCCTGGGCCTTGAGCGCGGCGAAGCGTTGGTCGATACGATTCATGGTATGGGCCGTCATCTAGAATTCGATCCCGTCGATCTTTGCCACGGTCATGATGTCCTTGTCACCACGGCCGGAGAGGTTGACCACGATCTGCTGGTCGGGCCGCATGGAGGGCGCCAGCACCTTGGCATGGGCCAGGGCATGGGCGGACTCCAGCGCCGGCATGATGCCCTCGATCCGGGTCAGCTCGCGGAAGGCCTCGAGCACCGCCTCGTCGTTGGCGGCCACGTAGTTGACGCGACCCACGTCCTTCCACAGGGCGTGCTCGGGGCCGACGCCCGGATAGTCGAGCCCGGCGGAGATCGAGTGGGTATCGGAGACCTGGCCACCCTCGTCGGACATCAGGTAGGTCCGGTTGCCGTGCAGCACGCCGCGGGGGGCATTGGAGGCCAGCGGGGCGGCATGGCGACCGGTCTCGACGCCGTCGCCGCCGGCCTCGACGCCGTACATCGCCACCTCGTCGTCCTCGACGAAGGGGTAGAAGAGCCCCATGGCGTTGGAACCGCCGCCGACGCAGGCGATCAGCGCATCGGGCAGCTTGCCGAACTCCTCCAGCGACTGGCGGCGCGCCTCGCGGCCGACCACGGCGTTGAAGTCGCGCACCAGCATCGGATAGGGATGCGGGCCCGCCACGGTACCGATGATGTAGAAGGTGTCGTCGACATTGGTGACCCAGTCGCGCAGCGCCTCGTTCATGGCGTCCTTCAGGGTGCGAGTGCCGGACGTCACCGGAATGACGTTGGCCCCGAGCAGGCGCATGCGATAGACATTGAGCTTCTGGCGCTCCACGTCCTCGGCCCCCATGTAGACGTCGCACGACAGCCCCAGGCGTGCCGCCACGGTGGCGGTGGCCACGCCGTGCTGGCCGGCGCCGGTCTCGGCGATCACCCGCGGCTTGCCGCTCTTCTTGGCGAGCAGCGCCTGGCCGATGGTGTTGTTCACCTTGTGGGCACCGGTGTGGTTCAGGTCCTCGCGCTTGAGCCAGATCTGCGCCCCGCCGAGCTGCTTCGACCACCGCTCGGCGTGATAGAGCGGTGAAGGACGGCCCACGTAATGAGCCAGGTCATAGTCGAATTCCGCCTGGAACGCCGGATCGTCGCGAAGACTCAGGTAGGTCTTGGCCAGATCGTCCAGGGCGAAGCTCAGGGTCTCCGAGACGAACCGGCCGCCGTAGGGGCCGAAGTGGCCACGGGCATCCGGTAGTCGGGTCAGGTCACTGAACTTGCTCACGAAAGACACCTCACAGGTCGCCAGAAAGGGGCTGGTGGTTGAAAACTCTTGCTTCAAGGATCAGGCGTGCCGGGACACTGGGCATCACCCGCGGCGCGGAGCGCGTCGCCTCGCCGAACGGCCTGCAGGAAGGCCGCGATGCGCCCGGCATCCTTGACCCCGGGGGCGGCCTCCACGCCGCCCGAGACGTCGACCGCGAAGGGCTGCACACGGACGACCGCCTCGGCCACGTTGTCGGGGGTCAGGCCCCCCGCGAGAATAACAGGTTTTGCCAGGCCTGCGGGGATTCGCGACCAGTCGAAGGTGGCGCCGGTGCCACCCGGCACCCCGGGTCGGTAGGCGTCCAGCAGCAGGGCCCGGGCGCCGTCATGGGCAGCGGCGAGGGCGTGCAGGTCGAGGCCGTCGCGCATGCGCAGCGCCTTGATCCAGGGCCGGGCGAAAGCGGCGCAGGCTTCGGGGGACTCGTCGCCGTGGAACTGCAGCAGGTCGAGATGCGCCGCACAGCGGTGGATCAGCCCGGGCTCCTGGTCAACGAAGAGCCCCACCCGGGTGACGAAGGCCGGCACCCGCGCGGTGAGTTCGGCCAGGCGCGCCTCGTCGATGGCCCGCTTGCTGCCGGGCCAGAGCACGAAGCCCAGGGCATCGGCCCCCGCCGCCACGGCGGCATCGACGTCCTGCGCGCGGGTCATGCCACAGAGCTTGACCCGGGTGCGGGAAGGGATTTGATCGGCATTCGACAAGTAAAATTCTCCATGACCGGGTATTTCTCGATGTTGGCCCTTTCGCTATCCATGTCGGCGGCATGGCCCCATAGGGAGCGGCAGCGTTGAGTGCATCAGCCCTCCTTTTCGACGGCCATCGGCTTGCCGCGCCGGAATTCGACCATGGGGCAGTCGGGCAGTTCGCGCTCGCCGGTCCACTCGCCGAGAAAGGCCAGCAGGTTGGGCCCCAGGGGCTCCCGCGGCAGCCCCCAGGCCTCGTCGTAGAGCGAGTCGACGAAGTGCAGGCCACAGGCCGGCGCGGTGACGTCGGCCAGGGTACGATCCTTGAGGGCCAGCAGCTCGACCAGGTAGTCGCTGCCTCGCTCTCCGCGCCCCACGGTGACCAGGGCGCCGACGATATTGCGGATCATATGGTGCAGGAAGGCGTTGCCCTGGACGTCGATCACCACCAGGGGGCCGTGGCGATGCACCTCGATGAAGTGCAGGTGGCGCCAGGCGGTCTTCGACTGGCAGCCCGCCGCACGGAAGCTCGAGAAGTCGTGCTCCCCCACCAGGGCCTGGGCGGCCAGGTGCATGGCCTCGGCATCCAGGGGGTCGCGACACCAGGTGGCGTTGGCCCGCTCCAGCACCGGCCGGCTCGGCTGGTTGAGGATCACGTAGCGGTAGCGCCGCGCCAGCGCCTTGAAGCGCGCATGGAAGGCGTCGGGCACCGCCTTCACCCAGCGCACCGCGATATCCCGCGGCAGGTTGGCGTTGACGCCGAAGACCCAGGCCTTCTGCGAGCGCGGCGCGGGGGGGTCGAAATGCACGATCTGGCGGGTGGCATGGACGCCGGAATCGGTCCGCCCGCTGGCATGTACCGTCACCGGGTGGCTGGCCACCTTCGCCAATGCCTTCTCCAGTGCGGCCTGCACCGAGGCGGCATGCTTGAGACGCTGCCAGCCGCAGTAGGCGCTGCCGTCATATTCCACCCCCATGACCAGGCGGCCGGTGAGGGGATGGCGATCGTCGAGGGGTCGGAACAGGGTCATGCGGCCTTCAGAGGTCGTGGCGGGTGATCAACTCCCGGGCTTCCTCCCGTGCCGACGGATCGTCGGAGAGATCGACCAGCTCGTGCAGCAAGGGCCGTGCCCGATCACGCTCGCCCGCATCCAGCAGGCGGCGAGCCTCGGCCAGCCTTGACGCGGGGGAAGCGCCGGCGGAGAGCCACTCATTATCCCGATCCAGCGGCGGGAATGCCACCTCTTCGACCTCCCAGTCGTCGGGTGCCCCGGCGGGACCGCGACGCTCGTCGCCGGGCGGCTTCGACTCCTCGTCCGAGGGGCCAGCGGGAGCGGCCGGACTGAACTCCACGCTGGGCTGCATCGGCGTCTCCTCGCGTGGCGCCGGGCTGGGGTCCAGGGCGGGCGGCCGGTAATCGATGATATCGCGACCGAGGTCGTCGACCCGATGGGACAGCGTCGGTGCGGGCGGCGGCTCGGCGGCAGGAGGCGGCTCGGGGGCAGGAGGCGGCTCGGGGGCAGGTGGCGGCTCGTCTTCGCTCGCCTCGGGGCGCGCGGCTTCCGGCGAGGCCGGGGTTGGCCGGACATCGCCTTCGGGCTCGGGCTCCGACACGGACTCGGACTCGGGCCGACGGTAGCGGGCGGCAGGATCCTCGAGCACTTCCGGCTCGGCGGCGTCGTCGGCGACTCGTTCCGCTGGCTCCCCACCAGGCTCGGATGCCGATGGGGACGGCTCCTCGCCGGGCTCGTCGAAACGCCGCGGCGGCAGCTCCGCCGGCTCGGCAAAGACGGCACGGTCGCCTCCCGCCGGCGCAGCCGAGGCGTCCAGCGGCGCGGGGTGCCGGCTCATCAGGCTCTCCACCTCGGCCAGCACCGCCGGGTCGCCGCCGGCCCGCAGGCGCATGGCCTCGCGATCGGCCTTTTCATGGTCACCCTGCTCCAGGTGGACCATCAACAGCTTCACCCTCAGGTCGTCGCGCTCGGGCTCACGCTCCAGGCTGGCCTCGAGCAGCTCACGCGCCTGATCGTAGCGGCCATAGGCGATGAAGATATCGGCCTCGTTGATCGCCTCGGCCTGGGGCATGGCGGTCCGTGCCGGCGCGGCCTCGCCCGCGTCGGCCGCCGAAGGGGTACCCACCGTGGAGCCGGCCCCACCACCGTCCGGCGCCACCGTCTGCAGGCCGAAGGTGGTCGCCGTCTCCTCCCGGCGCCGGCGTCGCACCAGCACCCAGAGCGCCAGCAACGCGGCGAGGGCAGCGCCCCCCAGCATCAGGCTACGGTCCAGCGCCCCCCGGTAGAGGGCGCTCCACCAGGGGGTCTCGGCCGGCTGCCCACTCTCTCCCGGTGGCACCACCCCGCCCGTCCCGGGGCCGTCGCCCCCCTGCCCCCCGGCACTCAGGGCGGCCAGCTCCTCGCGCAGGGCGTCCAGCTCCTCGCGCATCTGGCCGAGTTCGTCCTGCAGTTCGTCGCGCTCGTTGCGTACCGCTTCCAGGGACTGCTGATTCTCGAGCCAGCGGGCCTCGAGGCGCAACAAGCGCTCGTCGCTGGTCAGGTCGCCACCGCCCTGGAGAGCCTGGAGTGCTGTCGGGTCGATGTCGAGCCGTTCCCCGCCAGCCGTCGCGGCACCCTCCTCGCCTGCCTCACCCTCTCCGGGCGCCGCCCCCTCCACCGGGTCGGCGGCCCGCGCCACTTCGGCAGCCACCTCGGCATCGGTGAGCAGCGTCAGGCGCGGTCCCTCCTCCCCATCGATCTCCCCGGGGGCCTCGACGACTGGAGGCGTCGCCGGCTCGGCCTCCTCGCCCTCCGTCGCGGCCGCTGGCTCGGCCGGGGTCTCGGCGGTGCCGGCCGCCGCGACAGCCGCTTCCGGCGAGACCTCCTCGCTGCCGCCCAGCGGCACACGGGCCGGTGCCCCGCTGCCACGATTGGCCCAGGCCTGGTTCATGGCCTGGACGACGCGTGCGGCGTCACCGGCGGAGCGCGCGGCGATGGCGTTCCGGCCCGGCACCACCAGGGTGAAGCCGGCGCGCATGGCGTTGATGTTACCCGACGGAAACACCTCGGGGTTGGCTTCCACCAGCGCCACCATCATCTGGTTCATGCTGATGCCGCTGTCCGGTCGCAGGCGGCCGGCCACCGACCAGAGGGTGTCGCCACTGCGCACCCAGGCCGGATCGTCGCTACCGGCCCGGACCGCCGGACGGACGACGGGGCGTGACGTCGCCGATGGCTCCTGGCCCGGCGACGCAGCGGCGACGGAGGGCGCCGCCGGCCGTGTCGGGGTGATCAGCGCCGGCATCTGGTCATAGTCGGGCGGATCGAGCAACAGGGTCACCTCGCGCAGCTGCTGGCCGTCCGGCCAGTCGAAGCGCAGCAGCAGATCGAGCCAGGGCTCGCGCACGGGACGGTCGGTGGTCAGGACCAGCACCAGCCGGCCCTCGCGCTGCTCGACGGCCAGCCGCACGCTGGCCGCTAGCGGCGTACGAGCCAGGCCGGCGGCCGAGAAGGCCCGCTCATCGGCCACCGAGACGTTGAGCAGTCCCGCCTGCATCCCGGCGGTATCCGTCAGGGGGATGCTGGCACGCAACGGGGCATTGAGCGTAGAGCGCACGTCGGTCTCGCCCAGCCCCAACCCCAGCGCCAGGGGGCTGGTGGCAGAGAGCGAGAGCAGCATGGCGAGAGTCAGCTTGCGTTTCATGGCGTTCCCTTGCTTCTCCCGGCTGGCCGGGTCATCGGGCAGCGGGTGAAATGATTAGTCTCGTTATGATCTTTATGTATCACAAACCTGGCCCCGTGCGCCTGTTCCGGATCATGCTTGATGCCGTGCCTTTCAACGTAAGCCAGAACGAGGCGTTCCCGCGAATCCGCCATTCCACGAGAAAAAACGGGGCGTCTCCCGAAGGAGGCGCCCCGTGGTGGCCATGCCGGCAAGGCTTATTGCTCGCGCAGGATCTTCAGCATCCGCTTGAGCGGCTCGGCCGCGCCCCACAGCAGCTGGTCGCCGACGCTGAAGGCGGAGAGGTACTCGCCACCCATGGCCAGCTTGCGCAGCCGGCCCACGGGCACGCTCAGGGTGCCGGTGGCGGCCGCCGGCGTCAGGCCGGCGATGGTGGCGTCCTTGTCGTTGGGAATCACCTTGACCCATTCGTTGTGCCTGGCCAGGCGGTCCTCGATCTCGTCGATCGGTACGTCCTTCTTCAGCTTGATGGTGAAGGCCTGGCTGTGGGAGCGCATGGCACCGATGCGCACGCAGAGCCCATCGATGGGGATCGGGTTGTCCTGCAGGCCGAGGATCTTGTTGGTCTCGACACTCCCCTTCCACTCCTCCTTGCTCTGGCCATTGTCGCGCTTGACGTCGATCCAGGGCAGCAGGCTGCCGGCCAACGGCGCACCGAAGTTGTCGGTGGGGAAGTCGCCGCTGCGCATGGCCGCGGTGACCTTGCGGTCGATGTCGAGGATCGCGCTGGACGGATCGGCCAGTTCGGCGGCCGCGCTGTCACGCAGCGCGCCCATCTGGTTGAGCAGTTCGCGCATGTGCTTGGCGCCGGAGCCAGAGGCGGCCTGATAGGTCATGGAGGTCATCCACTCGATCAGGTCGGCCTCGAACAGGCCGCCGAGGCCCATCAGCATCAGGCTGACGGTGCAGTTGCCGCCGACGAAGGTCTTCGCCCCCCTGGCCAGTTGGGCATCGATGACGTGACGGTTGACCGGGTCGAGGATGATGGTCGCCTCGTCCACCATGCGCAGGGTGCTGGCGGCGTCGATCCAGTAGCCTTTCCAGCCGGCGCCACGCAGGTCGGCGTAGACCTCCTTGGTGTAGTCGCCGCCCTGGCAGGTGATCACCACGTCCAGCGCCTTGAGGGCCTCGAGGTCGAAGGCGTCCTTGAGCGGAGGCACGTCGACGCCGACGTCGGGGCCGGCCTGGCCGACCTGGGAGGTGGTGAAGAAGACCGGCTCGATGCCATTGAAATCCCCGTCTTCCACCATGCGCTGCATGAGCACCGAGCCCACCATGCCGCGCCAACCGACGAAACCGACTTTCAACATGTGAAGTCCTCCTGAAATTGAATGTGGCCCATATTATACACGAGCCTGCCGCGCCGGGCAGATGGCACCAGGCTCGATCGCCCCCGGGGTTGACCGCCGCTGCACAGGCTCAACCCACCTGCCAGTAACATAAGTTGACAAAACTGGCAGCATGGTAATATAATGCAACATTACCAGCACCCTCGGATACCGGCACTCGGTGTCGGATCAGTCTGCGCTGCGTTCCTGGACATCAAGAGCACCACTATCGGTGGTGGGGATCGCAGAAGATGCACTACGACAACGACTGTTCGGCCTATCGAAGGGGCATGACGCCCAATGAACGGCGCGGGCACCCCAGTCCCACCGTCTCGCCCCATTTCTACTCCACCTACGGGCTCAGGCTCTCCTCGCAACTCGAGTTCCCGGAACTGCGCCCTCTCCCGCCCGGCATGGCAGCAGATGTGGAGATCGTCGCCGACGACCTTCCAGACATGCTCGAAGACTCCGATGGGAGCGAGCCCGGGTTGCAGTACTCGGAAGACCGCTGCCAATTCTGCTGCGAGGGCATCGCTCGCTGCCGGGTCGAGCAGGGTCGGCGAATCCAGCTCGACAGGCGGGTGCCGCTGAAGCCAGGAGCCAGCCCGCCCGACGAGGACCTGCGACACTACCTGCTCAGCACCGCTCTCGGCGCCCTGCTGCATCAGAAGCACTGGCTTCCCCTCCAGCTCAGTGCCCTGGAGACGCCATCCGGCGTATGGGGCTTCACCGGCGATGCCGGCGCAGGCAAATCGACCCTGGCCGCCTGGCTGCACTACTGCCAAGGCTGGCCCCTGGTGAGCGACGACGTCGGGGTGATCAGGCCAGGCGAGACACCTCCCTACCTGTACCCGGGCCCGCCTCGCCTCAAACTCTGGGACGGTGCCCTGGCCACTCTGGGAATCGACCCTCGCGACCTGGTGAGGGACCCGTCGCGGGCCGACAGGTACCACCTCATTCAGCACCACGGTTTCCGCACCTATGCGCAACCGTTGCGGGCACTGGTCACGCTGGAACGAGCCGGGGAGGGAGAGGACGCCACTCTGGAACCGCTGAACGGCCGGGAGGCGTTCAGGGTGGTCGCGGCCTCTCTCTATCACCTGGAATGGGGAAGGACGTTCAACGGTCCGGCGCGCCTGATGACCCATGCCGCCGACCTGGCCCGGCGCATCAGGGTCTACCGGTATCGGCGCCCCTGGTCACTCGACGACATGGAACAGAGCCTGGCCCCACTGGTGGCACTCATCCATGAGGCCGCAAGACGTGATGCCTGATGCCGCGCCGGCGACTCACGCCGCCTCGAAGGCCGCCAGCACGGCGTCGCCCATCTCCGTGGTGGAGACGGTGCGTGTGCCTGCCGAGGCAATATCCGCGGTTCGCAGACCGTCGTCCAGCACCTTGCCCACGGCGGCCTCGATGCACTCGGCGAGCGCGGGTTCGTTCAGCGAATAGCGCAGCATCATGGCCACCGAGAGGATGGTGGCCAGCGGGTTGGCAACATTCTGGCCGGCAATGTCCGGAGCGCTGCCGTGGCAGGGTTCGTACATGCCCTGCCCGGACTCGTTGAGCGACGCCGAGGGCAACATGCCGATGGAGCCGGTGAGCATGGCCGCAGCATCCGACAGGATGTCGCCGAACATGTTGCCGGTGACGATCACGTCGAACTGCTTGGGCGCCCGCACCAGTTGCATGGCGGCGTTGTCGACGTACATGTGCGAGAGCTCGACGTCGGGATACTCCGGCGCCAGGCGCTCCATTACCTCGCGCCACAGGATGGTGACCTCGAGCACGTTGGCCTTGTCGACGCTGCAGAGCTTCTTGTGGCGCTTGCGAGCCATCTCGAAGGCCACGCGACCGATACGCTCGATCTCGGACTCGGCGTAGACATAGGTGTTGAAGCCCACCCGCTCGCCGTCACGCTCCTCGATGCCGCGGGGCTGGCCGAAATAGATGCCGCCGGTCAGCTCGCGCACGATCATGATGTCCAGCCCCGACACCACCTCGGGCTTGAGGCTCGAGGCGTCGGCGAGCTGCGGGTAGAGGATCGCCGGACGCAGGTTGCCGAACAGGCCGAGGTTCTTGCGCAGGCCGAGCAGGCCCTTCTCGGGGCGCTTGGCCAGGTCCTCGATGGTGTCCCACTTCGGGCCGCCCACGGCGCCCAGCAGGATGGCGTCGGCACCCCTGGCCTTCTCCAGGGTCGCGGCCGGCAGCGGCTCGCCATGGGCGTCGTAGGCGCTGCCGCCCACCAGGGCCTCTTCGACCTCGACGTCCAGGCCGCGGGCCTGGCAGGCGGCCAGCACGCGGCTGGCCTGGGCGGTGATCTCGGGACCGATGCCGTCGCCCGGCAGTACCAGAATCTTCTGTGTCATGGTTTCGTCCTTGTGCCGTCACAGCCAGCAGGGCAACAGGAGGGGCGCCGGGGGCAGGCCGAAGAGGAGGTCATTTGCCATGGATGGCAAATGTAGCGCCCAAGGAAGGGTTCACAGCGCCTCCTCGCAGGCCTGCCGCCGGATCAGCCCCGTCACCCGGCCGATGCAACAAGTTTGTATCAAGCCTGAGCGGTATCGCGGAACAACCAGGGGCGCGCCTGCCGATGCTTCTCCTCGAAGGCGCGAATCGCCTCCTCGTCCTTCAGGGTCAGGCCGATGTCGTCGAGCCCCTCGAGCAGGCAGTGCTTGCGGAAGGCATCGACCTCGAACTCGAGGATCTCGCCCGAGGGCGTGATGACCCGCTGGTTCTCGAGGTCCACGTCGAGCCGATAACCCTCGCTGGCCTCGACCTCCTTGAACAGGCGATCCACCGTCTCCTCGGGGAGGGGAATCAGCAGGATGCCGTTCTTGAAGGCGTTGTTGTAGAAGATGTCGGCGAAGCTCGGGGCGATCACCACCCGGAAGCCGAAGTCCTCCAGCGCCCAGGGAGCATGCTCCCGCGAGCTGCCGCAGCCGAAGTTGCGCCGGGTCAGCAGGACGCTCGCGCCCTGGTAGCGCGCCTGGTTGAGCACGAAGTCGGGATTCAGCGGGCGCTTCGAGCAGTCCTGGCCGGGCTGGCCCTCGTCGAGGTAGCGCAGCTCGTCGAACAGGTTGACGCCGAAGCCGGTGCGCTTGATCGACTTCAGGAACTGCTTGGGGATGATCAGGTCGGTGTCGACGTTGGCCCGGTCGAGCGGCGCAACGAGGCCTTCGAGGCGTTCGAACTTCTGCATGGCTCAGGCCTCCTGCACGGATGGTTGAGAGTCGTCAATGCTCCGCACATCGACGAAGTGCCCGGCGATGGCCGCCGCGGCGGCCATCGCCGGGCTGACCAGATGGGTGCGCCCACCGTAGCCCTGGCGCCCCTCGAAGTTGCGGTTCGAGGTGGAGGCGCAGTGCTCGCCGGTGCCGAGCTTGTCGGCATTCATGGCCAGGCACATGGAGCAGCCCGGCTCGCGCCACTCGAAGCCCGCCTCGGTGAAGATCTTGTCGAGCCCCTCGGCCTCGGCCTGGCGCTTCACCAGGCCGGAGCCCGGCACCACCATGGCGAGCTTGATGGAGTCGGCCACCTTCTTGCCCTTGGCCACCCTGGCCGCCTCGCGCAGGTCCTCGATGCGCGAGTTGGTGCACGAACCGATGAACACCTTGTCGAGCCGGATATCGGTGATCTTCTGCTTCGGCGCCAGCCCCATGTACTCCAGCGCCCGGGTGTAACTGCGCTGCACGGTCTCGTCGGGGGCCGCCGCGGGGTCGGGCACTTCGCCGGAGATGCCGGTGACCATCTCGGGGCTGGTGCCCCAGCTCACCTGTGGCTCGATCGTGGCGGCGTCGAGCTCCACCACCTTGTCGAAGGCGGCGTCGTCATCGGAGACCAGGTGGCGCCAGTCGGCCACGGCGGCATCCCACTGCTCGGCGGTCGGGGCAAAGGGCCGTTCGCGCAGATACTCGATGGTGGTGTCGTCGACACCGATCAGGCCCACCCGGGCGCCGGCTTCGATGGCCATGTTACACACCGTCATCCGCCCCTCCATGGAGAGATCGCGGATGGCACTGCCGGCGAACTCGATGGCATAGCCGGTGCCGCCGGCAGTGCCGATGCGGCCGATGACGGCCAGTACGATGTCCTTGGCGGTGACACCGGTGCCGAGCTTGCCCTCCACCCGTACCTGCATGTTCTTCATCTTCTGGGCCAGCAGGCACTGGGTCGCCAGCACGTGCTCTACCTCGGAGGTGCCGATACCATGGGCGAGCGCCGCAAAGGCGCCATGGGTGGCGGTGTGGGAGTCGCCGCACACCACCGTCATGCCCGGCAGGGTGGCGCCCTGCTCGGGGCCCACCACGTGCACGATGCCCTGGCGCGCGTCGTTGATGCGGAACTCCTCGATGCCGAAGGCTTCGCAGTTGTCGTCCAGGGTCTGCACCTGGATCAGCGAGACCGGATCCTTGATGCCGGCATTGCCTTCGGCGCGCTCGATCACGGTGGTCGGCACGTTATGGTCCGGGGTCGCCAGGTTGGCGTCCAGGCGCCACGGCTTGCGGCCGGCCAGGCGCAGCCCCTCGAAGGCCTGGGGCGAGGTCACCTCGTGGAGCAGCTGGCGGTCGATATAGATCAGCGCGGTACCGTCGTCGCGCTCCTTGACGAGGTGCTGCGACCACAGCTTGTCGTAGAGTGTCTGGCCTGCCATGTCGTTCTCCCGGGCCTTCGGGGCCCTCTTAGCTGAATCCGGTCGTTTGCGGCCTTTCGCGGCTCTTCCGTCCGCGGCTCTTCCGTCGACAGGGCGTCGCGGAGGCGCTGTGAACCCTTCCCTGGGCGCTACATTCTTCATCCATGAAGAATGACCTCCGCTTCGCCCTGTCCCCGGCGCCGCTCGGGCTTGGCCCGCGGGTCCCTATGGGGTCAGACCCCGGCGGTGTCGTGTACGCTCGAAACCTGCATCACGGCAGGCTTCGTGACTCGGCTGGGGTCTGACCCCATAGGGGCAGCCTCAGCGTATGCATGGAGTGTCCTGCGACTCGCCCATAAAAGCAATTCATGTTATTTATGGATTGCATTCCCATAAGGAATTCCAGCGAGGTGTCGCCATGGATACCCAGAGCCTTCAGGCCTTTCTCGCCGTGGCCGACAGTGGCAGCTTTTCCCGGGCCGCCGAACAGCTTCACCTGACCCAGCCGGCGGTGAGCAAGCGCATCGCCGTGCTCGAGGGCCAGATCGATGCCCGGCTGTTCGACCGCATTGGCCGGCGCGTCACCCTCACCGAGGCCGGCCGGCTCCTGCTGCCCCGGGCACGGCAGATCCTGGTGATGGTGGACGACAGCCGCCGGGCCCTGGGCAACCTCGCCGGCGACGTGGGCGGCAGCCTGACGCTCGCCACCAGCCACCATATCGGGCTGCACCGACTGCCGCCGCTACTCAAGGCCTATACCCGCCGGCATCCCGGGGTGCGCCTTGACCTGCACTTCCTGGATTCCGAGCAGGCCTACCAGGGCGTGCTGGACGGCGAGCTGGAGATCGCCGTGGTGACCCTCGCCCCCCACCCCGACGAACATCTCGAGGTGGTGCCGATCTGGATCGACCGACTCTGCTTCGTCTGTGCCCCCGACCACCCCCTGGCCAGCCGCGAGCAATTGACGCTCCACGAGCTCTGCGAGTTCGATGCCGTACTGCCCGGTCCGCTGACCTTCACCCGCACCCTGATCGAGGCACGCTTCGCCGCTGTCGGCCTCACCCTGCCCGTGGCGCTCTCCACCAACTACCTCGAGACCCTGAGGATGATGAGCGCCATCGGCCTGGGCTGGAGCCTGCTGCCCGAGGGCCTGGTGACCAGCGAGCTGCGGGTGCTGGCGGTCGACCATCCGCCCATCCACCGCCCGCTGGGCTACCTGGTCCACCAGAGCCGTACCCTCTCCAACGCCGCCCGGGCCATGATCGACGAGCTGGAGGCCGCCCGCGAGCCCGGCGCCAGCGAGTGGCGGGACAGGCGCTGAATTGTTTAGGCTGCTCAGCATATCTTCCGGAGCCCCGCCACCGTGACCGACAGCGACGCCAGCCCTCCCCCGTTCCGCCATGCCCTGGCCGGCGGCCTGACCCTCGCCGGGCTTGTGCTGCAGGTGCTGCGCTTCGCCGGGCTGCCGATCGCCCCCCAACCGGTGAGCTACGGCTTCTGGCTGGCGGTGCTGCTGCTCTGGCCCAACCTGCCGCGGCGCACGCGCCGTCAGGCCGGCGCCCTGGCGGGCATCGGGCTGGGGCTGCTGATCGTGGCGCAGTGGCGGTATGGCGCCGATGTCGCCTGGCCGCGCACGCTCGACGGCAACAGCTATGTGGTGGCGATGCTGGTGGGCGTGAGTTTCATCGGACTGATCGGCAACCGCCGCGGCAACGTCCGCCCCCTGGGGCACCCGGTGACCGGTGGGCGTGGCATCGCCGGCACCTGGCTGGGCGTGCACCTGCTCGGGGCGATCCTCAACCTCTCCACGGTCTTCATGATCGGCGACCGGCTGCAGCGCAACGGCCCGCTGACCACGCCCCAGCTGCTGGCCCTCAACCGCGGGCTGTCGAGCGCCGCGCTCTGGTCGCCCTTCTTCGCCTCCATGGGGGTGGTGATGACCCTCGCGCCCGAGATGCGCTTCTCGACCGTGGTCGCCTTCGGGCTGCCACTGGCGCTGTGCGCCGGGGGGCTCAGCCTGGTGGACCTGTCGCGCCGCTTCGACCTCTCGGAGACCGCGGGCTTCTCGCTGTCGCCGTCGAGCCTGCTGATGCCGGTCTCGATGGCCACCCTGGTGATGCTCTTCCACTACGGGCTGACGCCGGGACTCAGCATCGTCAGCATCATCACCTTCCTGCTGCCCGCCGTGGCGCTCGCCTCCAACCTGCCGAAGGGACCGCGCTGGACACTGCGACGGGTGCAGCTGCACAGCCTGCATCGGCTGCCGGCGATGCGCGGGGAGATCTCGCTGTTCCTCTGTGCGGGGCTGCTGACCCAGGGGCTCTCCACCTTCATCGCCGCCACCACCGGCAGCGAGTGGACGCTCTTCGTCCGTTTCGGCCCCCTCGAGGCAGTGGCGAGCTTCCTCGCCATCGTCGCCAGCGCGGTCCTCGGCCTGCATCCCATCATCGGCGTCTCGGTACTGGCCTCGATGCTGGAACTCGATGCCGGCCGCCAGACGCTGTTCGCCTTCGTGGCGCTGGCGTCCTGGGCGGTGGGCACCAGCGTCGGCCCCCTGTCGGGCATCAACCTCTCCCTCCAGGGGCGCTATGGCGTCAGCGGCTCGCGGATGATGCGCCAGAATCTCGGCTATGCGGCGGCGATGGTGGTGGTAATAATCGCGGCCATTCTACTGCTGGAGGCCAATCTCTAGCTCATACGAGGTCATGACGCCAACGAATGAGAGATTTCAGGCGGCACGAGGCCTTACATAATGCAACAATATGCTGCAGATAGTCGCCTGGCCCGCTCCCCAATCAGGATTGCAACTCCGTTACCAGGTCATATCCTCATGATTGGTTATCAGTATTTTCGCAGCGACGGTTTCGTGTGGCGCAAGCATCAGAGCACCTTGATACCGCTGTCCATGCCGCATCGAAACGCCAACGTCAACCTCATTCGCGCCTTGTTACTGTTGGTTTCCCATAGAGCCTTCCTGATCCGCTGGGAATCCAACTTCGACGGTGCCAATCCGACGGAATGGTGGCACGTGATCAAGACGGGCAAGGAGGAGCTTGATGACCTGAGCGCCAGCACACGCAGCAAGGTGCGGCGTGGCATGCGCCAGTTCGACGCCGCCCCGCTGGACAGGGCGCAACTGCTCGATGAGGGTCACACTGTTTACCTGGCCGCTTTCGAGAGGTACGAGACCTACGAGCAGCGCGTTTCAAAAGAAGGCTTCATCAAGGCCATCCAAGAGCTTCCCCCTGAAACCGAGTTCTGGGGCGTCCGCGACAAGGCAAGCGGAAAGTTGGTGGCCTTCAGCGAGAATCTCGTTATGGATCAGGCCTGCTTCTATCTCTCCATCTGGCTCGATCCCGACTCCCTCAAGCGCTACTCTACATATGCCCTGATCCATACCATGAACAGTCACTACCTCAATGCGCGTGAGATGCGCTATGTCTCCGATGGCGCCCGAAGCATCAGCCATGACACCGCTATCCACGACTTCCTGATCAGCCAGTTCGGCTTCCGTAAGGCATACGCCCGACTACACGTCGTCTACTTCCCGCTGCTTAGCCCAACAGTACACGTCCTCTACCCCTTTCGTCGCCACTTCGAGCGAGCGAGGGGAAGGTTGTATCGGAAGATAGCCGTGCTGCTGGAACAGGAGCGGATACGGCGCAGCTTTTTCCGCCCCCCCGTCCAGACCTCGATGCTGCAGTAATGAACCTTTCACGCCGCAGTTCACACCTTCTCAAACGCACCTTCGACTTTCTGGTCTCCACCCTTGGGCTGGCCCTGACCTGGTGGATCATTGCCATCGCTTGGGTAGCCGCCACTCTCGATACCGGCAGGAATGGGTTCTACATGCAGCGCCGCATCGGCATAGGAGGCCAACCCTTCACGCTGGTCAAGATTCGCACCATGCGCGATACCCCTAGCATTTCGACGACGGTCACCCAGGCCGACGACCCACGCATCACCCCTCTTGGACAGCTGCTGCGACGCACCAAGATCGATGAGCTGCCACAGCTATGGAACGTGCTGATCGGCGACATGAGCTTAGTGGGCCCACGCCCAGACGTCGAGGGTTTCGCCGATGCCCTGGAGGGGGAACAACGACTGCTACTGACGGTACGTCCCGGTATCACCGGACCAGCAACTCTGAAATACCGTCACGAGGAGGAGCTTCTACGGCAGCAGCAGGATCCCGAGAGCTACAACCGAAATGTCATCTGGCCCGACAAAGTGAGCATCAACCTACACTACATGCGACACTGGTCCTTCCGTAAGGACATGAAGTACCTGTGGAGAACACTGTTAAACGGATAGCAACCTGCTGCGCGCAGGAGCACGGATCCCCCACCGACGTAGAGGTATACGCCGGTGGTAACGATCAGGCTGAAACCCGCGAAAAGTAGCGATGCCCGCACCGATGGCACGGCTCGATGCGCGCCACGCCCTCCAGGTTGACCACGGCACCACAGTGCACGCAGGCCATGCGCCCGGGGGCCGCCATCTCGCCCTCGCAGTAGTCGGCGCGGGCGGCCTCCAGGTCCTCCTCGAACCGCTCGCGCTCGATCCGGCTGCGATCGGCGATGGAGAACAGCGACTCCACCACCTTGCGTGACAGCATGGAGAGATCGATGCCGAGCCAGGTCGCCACGCTCTCGCCGCCGGCCCCCAGGTAGCGGCGCATCTCCTTGAGGTCGCGCTCGACCCAGGCACGCAGCAGCGACAGCTCGTCCTTGGTGAACTCCTCCAGCTCGGCCTCGAACTCCACCGCGTCGTCGAGCTCCTGCTGCAGGTTCTCCCAGGTCAGCTCGTGGGCGCCCTCCTTGAGGCGGCCCAGCATGCGCTCGTAGCCTTCGCGCAGGCGGCGGTCGTGACGGGGATCCTTCTGCTCGCTCATGATCTGCTCCTTCCGTTCTCGAGGCGATGGGCCCGGGCATAGCCGGACCCTGCCGTGCTGGGGTATCCTTGCCTACCATTTAGACGACATCCTGCCGGCAGTTCAATGTCTTGACGCATCTTGGCGACGGGACCATGACACCGGACAATGCCCGTTTTGACCCGCGCAGCGCCCGCAAGCGGTGCGCCTGACTTGCAAGGTACCCCTAGACAGCGATGGACGCACAGTACAAGCCCTTCGATATCGAACGCGATGCCCAGCAGTTCTGGGACCAGCACCAGTGCTTCAAGGCGGTGGAGGATGCCAGCCGCGAGAAGTTCTATTGCCTGTCGATGTTCCCCTACCCCAGCGGCAAGCTGCACATGGGGCACGTGCGCAACTACACCATCGGAGACGTGGTCTCGCGCTTCCAGCGCATGCAGGGCAGGAACGTCATGCAGCCCATGGGCTGGGACGCCTTCGGGATGCCCGCCGAGAACGCCGCCATCCAGAACCGGGTGCCGCCGGCCAAGTGGACCTACGACAACATCGACTACATGCGCCGCCAGCTGAAGGCGCTGGGCTTCGCCTACGACTGGAGCCGCGAGTTCGCCACCTGTGACAGCGACTACTACCGCTGGGAGCAGTGGTTCTTCACCAAGCTGCTGGAGAAGGGCCTGGTCTACAAGAAGATGTCCACCGTCAACTGGGACCCGGTCGACCAGACCGTGCTGGCCAACGAGCAAGTGATCGACGGCTGCGGCTGGCGCTCCGGCGCCCCGGTGGAGCGCAAGGAAATCCCGCTGTGGTTCCTCAAGATCACCGACTACGCCGAGGAGCTGCTGGCCGATCTCGACAAGGTGGAGTGGCCCGAGCAGGTCAAGACCATGCAGCGCAACTGGATCGGCAAGTCGCGGGGCGTAGAGATGGCCTTCGACATCGCCGACCACAACGGCGACGCCTTCGAGCCGCTGCGTGTCTACACCACCCGGCCCGACACCCTGCTGGGGGTGACCTATGTGGCCGTGGCCGCCGGCCATCCGCTGGCCAAGGCGGCCGCCGAGGGCAATGCCGAACTCGCGGCCTTCCTCGAGGAGTGCTCCCACGGCGGCACCTCGGAAGCCGAGCTCGCCACCATGGAGAAGAAGGGCATGCCCACCGGCCATGTGGCGGTGCATCCCCTCACCGGCCGCGAGCTCCCGGTCTTCGTGGCCAACTTCGTGCTCATGGAATACGGCACCGGCGCGGTGATGGCGGTGCCCGGCCACGACCAGCGCGACTGGGAGTTCGCCAGCAAGTACGGCCTGCCCATCGAGGCGGTGATCGCCGACGAGAGCGGGCAGGCCCCGGACCTTTCCGTGGGTGCCCATGACGACTACGGCATCCTGATCAATTCCGGCGAGTTCGACGGCCTCGACTTCCAGGCCGCCTTCGACGCCATCGCCGCCAAGCTCGAGTCGCTCGGTCGCGGCGAGGTGAAAACCAACTTCCGCCTGCGCGACTGGGGCGTGGCGCGCCAGCGCTACTGGGGCGCGCCGATCCCGGTCAAGTACGGCCCGGAAGGCCAGACCGTGCCGCTCACCGACGACGAGCTGCCCGTCGCCCTGCCCATGGAGGTCACCGTCGACGCCTCCGGCTCGCCGCTGAAGAAGATGCCGGAATTCTCGGACCTCGGCGACGGCTGGGTTCGCGAGACCGATACCTTCGACACCTTCATGGAGTCCTCCTGGTACTACGCGCGCTTCTGCTGCGCCGACAACCCGGAGGCGATGCTCGACGAGCGCGCCAACTACTGGCTGCCGGTGGACCTCTACATCGGCGGCATCGAGCACGCCATCCTCCACCTGCTCTACGCACGCTTCTTCCACAAGCTGATGCGCGACTTCGGCCTGGTCGATTCCGACGAGCCCTTCCAGCAGCTGCTGACCCAGGGCATGGTGATCGCCGAGACCTTCTACCGCACCACCGAGAACGGCGGCAAGGAGTGGTTCAACCCCGCCGACGTCGAGGTCAGGCGCGACGACAAGGGCCGCCCGATCAGTGCCGTCCTGATCGCCGACGGCCAGCCGGTGGAGATGGGCGGCATCGAGAAGATGTCCAAGTCGAAGAACAACGGCGTCGACCCCCAGTCGATGATCGACCGCTTCGGTGCCGACACCGTGCGCCTGTTCATGATGTTCGCCGCCCCCCCCGAGCAGTCGCTCGAGTGGTCCGACTCCGGTGTCGAGGGTGCCAACCGCTTCCTCAAGCGTCTGTGGCGACTGGTCAGCGAGCACCTCGACGCCGGCAGTCCCGGCACGCTCGACGTCAACGCCCTGACCGACGCCCAGCGCGAGCTGCGGCGCAAGACCCACGAGACCATCAGGAAGGCGAGCGACGACATCGGCCGACGGACCACCTTCAATACCGCCATCGCCGCGGTGATGGAGCTCTCCAACGCCCTGTCGCGCTTCCACAACGACGGCGGCGACGACGCCTCGTCCCAGGGCCTGGCCGTGGCCCGCGAGGCCGTGGAGGCCTGCGTGCTGCTGCTGGCACCGATCACCCCGCATGCCTGCCACGCCCTGTGGCGCGAGCTCGGCCATGACGAGCCGGTCATCGATGCCGCCTGGCCGGTGCACGACGAGTCGGCCCTGGCCCGCGACAGCATCGAACTGGTGGTCCAGGTCAACGGCAAGCTGCGCGCCCGTATCGAGGTGGCCGCGGATGCCGACAAGGCCGCCGTCGAGGCCCGGGCGCTCGCCGCCGAGAACGTGCAGCGCCATACCGAGGGCAAGACGATCCGCAAGGTGATCGTGGTGCCCGGCAAGCTGGTCAATGTCGTGGTGGGCTGAGCAGCGAGACAGGGAGAGACCCATGCAGCGCCGAACCTTTCTACACCTCGGACTGGCCGCCGGCACCTCCCTGGCGCTGGCCGGCTGCGGCTTCCACCTGCGTGGCCTGGCCACCCCCGAGGCGGTGCTCCCCGAGCTCGCGCTCGCCGGACCCGACAGCGACCTCGCGCGGCTGACGGTCGAACGCCTCGCGTCCGCCGGCACCCGGGTCCACGATGGCGCCGCCCTGGCCCTCAACCTGGGCGACGAGACCTTCCGGGAACGGCGCCTGAGCGTGCTCGAGAGTGGCCCCCGCGAGGTGGAGATGGAACTGTCGGCGCCCTTTTCGGTGCAGCGCCGCAGCGACGGCGCCTACCTGCTCGACCAGCAGCGGCTCGAGGTCAGCACCCGCTTCACGGTGACCGACGACAACCTGCTGGCCCAGGATGACATCCGCGCGGAGACGCGCGACCGGCTTCGCCGGGAGGCAGTGACCCGTCTCCTCGACCGGCTCCGGGTGCTGGCCGACGCATGAAGATCTATGCCGACAAGCTGCCCGAGGCGCTGACGAAGAAGTTGCCGCCGGTGGTGATCGTCGCCGGCGACGAACCCCTGCAGCATATGGAAGCCTGTGATGCGGTGCGTGGCGCGGCACGAGACGCCGGCATCGAGGAGCGGGAGATCCTGCCTGTGGAAGCCAATTTCGCCTGGGGACGACTGCGGGAGGCGTCCGCCAGCCTGTCGCTGTTCGCCTCGCGCAAGCTGATCGAACTGCGCCTGGCCGGCAGCAACCTGGGCCAGGAGGGCGGCAAGGCACTGAAGGAGTACGTGGACGGGCTCGGGGACAGCGACAACGTGCTGCTGATCGCCATGGGCAAGCTCGACTTCCGCCAGCAGAAGAGCGCCTGGTTCCAGGCCCTCGACAAGGCCGGGCTGTTCGTGCCGGTGTGGCCGGTGGATGCCTCGCGACTGGGCTTCTGGCTGCGCGACCGGGCCAGCCGCCACGGCCTGACCCTCGAGCTGGACGCCGCCCGCCTGCTCGGCGAACGCACCGAGGGCAATCTGCTGGCCGCCGACCAGGAGCTGCAGAAGCTGGCGTTGCTGGTGCCTCCCGGCACGCGCGTCTCGCCCCGGGAGATCGCCGGCGGGGTGGAGGACAGCGCCCGCTATGACGTCTTCACCCTGGTCGATGCCTGCCTCAGGGGCGAAAGGGCGAGGGTCTCCCGCATCATGGCCGGACTGCGCGGCGAAGGCGTCGAGACGCCCATCATCCTCTGGGCCCTGGCCCGCGAACTGCGCACCCTGCTCTCCCTGCACCAGCACCTGGACCAGGGACAGAGCTTCGAGCACGCCTGCAAGTCGCAGAAGCCGGCAATCTTCGACAAGCGCCGCCCCGCCTATCAGCAGGCCCTGGCTCGCCTGCCGGTGAAGCGCCTGCACAAGCTGCTGCTGTTCGCCCAGCGCCTCGATCTCGCCATCAAGGGCGCCTCGCGACTGCCGGTCCAGGACGGCCTGCACGACCTCGCCCTGACTCTCGCCGGAGGGCGCGGGTTGCTCGCCGAACTGCCCTCCTCCTACCGTATCGCCTGACGAGGCGTATGCCGGAGGGCACACTGCCCTTGCCCCGACGCCATCCGTTGATGCCAACGGCATGAAACTCCAGGCCATTTTTGCCTATACTGGTGACGCATCGTTGCATGCACGTCTCGACCGCTGCCTCGCCTGGACGCGACGCGTGGATCATCAAGGAGCCGGAAGCCAAACCCAAGAAGAAGGAACACCACGATGATGAAGAAGATCTGCCGTTACCTCAGCCCGCTGCTCATCGCCGCCCTGGTGCTGGGCAGTCTCCCCGTTGCCGCGGCTCCCCAGGCCACGCCGGGCAGCGACCTGATCTCCACCCAGGCGGCCCTGAACGCCGAGCGGCCCCAGACCGACCGCGAGCGGATCCACGAGATCCTCGCCCGCGAGGAGGTCCAGCAACAGCTCGTCGCCCAGGGCGTGGACCTCGCGGAGGTGGAAGCGCGCGTCGCCGCCCTGTCCGACGAGGAAGCCGCCCAGATGGCCGAACAACTCGAGCAGCTCCCCGCCGGCGCCGGCGTCGGAAGTGTCGTCGGAGCGCTGTTCGCCGTCTTCGTGATCCTGCTGGTCACCGATATCCTCGGCCTGACCAACGTCTTCCCCTTCACTCGCTGACCGGGGAGTCCCATGACACCACGCCGTTCACGGCAGCACTTGCATGACGCCTCAAGGAACGCCCGCCCTGCGGGCGTTCTCGCCTTGGTGCTGCTGACACTCCTGCTGGCCGGCTGTGCCGGTACGCCGCAGTTGGCCGAGTCCACCCGGGAGCGACTGCCGCGTCAGGCGTCAGTCGAAACGGTTCCCTTCCATGCCCAGCGCGACTACCAGTGCGGTCCCGCCTCCCTGGCCATGGTCCTCAATGCCGAGGGTGTGGAGGTGGGGGTCGACACCCTGATTCCCCAGGTCTTCACGCCCGGTCGGGAGGGAAGCGTCCAGCCCGAGATGCTCGCCACCGTGCGCCGGCACGGTCGCATCCCCTTCGTCATCGACAATCGCCTCGATGCGCTGCTGACCGAGATCGATGCCGGCCACCCCGTGCTGGTGATGCAGAACCTCGCCCTGCCGGCCTGGCCGATGTGGCACTATGCCGTGGCCATCGGCTATGACCTGGACGCCAAAGAGCTGATCCTGCACAGTGGCGAAGAGCCCGAGCGGATCGAGTCCTTCCGTCGTTTCGATGCCACCTGGGCGCGCAGTGACCGTTGGGCCTTCGTCGCCCTGCCCCCCGGCACACTCCCCGCGGGGGTCGCCGAAGACCGCGCCATGGAGGCGATCTCCGCCTACGAACGACTGCATGGCGCGGAGGCCACCCGGCCCGCCTGGGAGGCCCTGGTCGAGCGCTTTCCCCGGGCCGCCCTGGGCCACTTCGCCCTAGGCAATGCGCGGCATGCCACGGGCGATGCCCAGGGGGCCATCCGGGCCTTCCAGCGCGCCGTGGCGGTCCAACCGGAGCTCGCCGTGGCCTGGCTCAACCTGGGCCTGGTGCTTCGCGACCAGGGTGACAGGAATGCCGCCCGCCATGCCCTGCGCCGCGCCGCCGCCCTGCCCGGCCACTGGCAGCCCCGTGCCCGGGAGGCGTTGACCGGCCTGGAGGAGGAAACCCTGTCATGAGCTACGATATCGTCCTCAAGCGCATCTACCGCCCCGCCGAGCCGGAGGATGGCGCCCGGGTCCTGGTCGACCGCCTCTGGCCGCGTGGCAAGCGGCGCGAGAGCCTGGCACTGACCGACTGGTATCGGGACGCCTCGCCATCACCGGCGCTACGCCGCCAGTACCACCTGGGAGAGATCAATCATGCCGTCTTCGCCGCCCGCTATCGCGGCGAACTGCGTGACGACCCCGACAGCCTGATCCCGCTGATGCGCCACGCCCGGTGCGGGCGGCTGACCCTGCTCTCGGCCGCCCGGGAACTGGACGACTCCCATCTGCCCATCCTGCGCGAGGCCCTCCAGCAGGCGCTCGAGGCCGAGGACGCCGAAGAGCGCGAATTCACCTCGCCGCCGTGCTTCAAGGGACAAATCAGGTAGTAAGCGACTACGCCCAGCAGATGGGGCAGAAACGGGGGCAATACCGAAAGAAAATGGCGCGAGGAGCCATTACACTACCTCGCGCATCCTGGAGCGCGGCAGATGTGCCTCGCAGTCGACACAGAAGTAGAATCGCTCGATATGCAAGGCGCGCTCCCACCAACGTTGCTTGACCTTGTAGACACCAAATCCCCTGCATCGTGGACATTGCAAAAGCATGGAACCTCCATGCGGCACCAAGCCTCCACATGAAGGCATATGCCACCTCTCCGGCCGCTCTCTCGCTCCCGAATCCCGAATTAAGAAATAATATAGGCCGCCCGGCAATTCAATCAGCTCGGCGGTCCATATTTTTCATACCAGAGCCCCCCGTGGCAAACCGATGACCTTACGTAGCCATTCGGAAAAGGTATCCGGCCCCCAGGCACCGGCCTGTCCAGCAGAGCTATGCCGAGCCCTCCTCGGGTCGGCCGGGGCCTCGACGGCGATCCCCAATGGCCCCCTCACTTGTAGGAGTAGTG
>NZ_PDOG01000003.1:442890-446494 GCF_003202205.1 Halomonas sp. LBP4 | reverse complement strand
CCTCGGCGAAACGGGCCAGCTCGCCGACACGGGCCTCGCCGAGCGCGCGGGGAGTCTCACCGTCCAGGCTGAGGGTGTAGCGACCGCCCTCCCCGACCACGACGCGCAGCGGGGTGCCCCGCAGGTGATCGGCGACCTCCAGGCGGCCCAGCTCGAGCCACTCGCCGCCCCAGATTTCTGGACGTCCATCCATCAAGCCGGGACGCTCGATGCCATGACGAAGCACGAAGTTGCCTATCAACGGCAACTTTCTGGACTCGACCCGGCGATCCAGCTCGTTACGTTCCACTACCTGCCCCAGGACCAGACGCGACTGCAGGATCTGCACCTCCGCCGCGGTGCTGCTCTCACGATCCTCTCCCAGCATGCCGGCGGCCGCATCCTCGAGGGGGTTGACGGTGGCACGACGCTCCACCTGCACCAGGGCATCCCCCCGGTAGATGGGCGTAGCGAGGAGAGCGTAGCCGGCTCCGCCGACGGCAAACAGGAAGGTGATAAGCAAAATCGGCAACTTATGATCGACAAGCAAGCCGACGAGTCTCCCAAGATCGAGCTCGTTGCTTGCCGGATTGTGAGAGTGAATATCGGACATCGGCGTATTGTCCTGGTCAGGGATGGTGAACGAGGCGTCGAGGGGGCGTGGCACCTTCCGAGACACGCAGCTCCATCTCGGTTGCAATCGGGGAGAGAGGGTCGGTCGACTCTGAATCCCAGCGTTACAAAACGTAAGCATAAGTAAGCATGGCACAGGAAATGGCTCGCTGCGCCTCTTTATGGGGCAGCCGGGCAGCGCTGCAATTTCGACAGCATCACCTTGACCGTGTCGACCTCCCGCAGAGAGCCGGTTGCCGATGGCGCCCGGCGAGCGATGAGCGGATTTCATGACATGCGTTTTTCAGACCACTCATCGACTTTAGTCACTTTCCACCTCATGACGCCATCAACAAGACATGATGAGGTTCCTACTGTTAACACGTCGAGGAGAATCAGGATTGATGAGCAAGCACTCTGCCAGTTAAATCACGCCCCAAGCATTCAGCTTCATCATGTTCCCATGGCAGAAAATCCACCTTGTTGACCTCCTTCCATTGACGATATAGTAGATTACAGAAAGAAACAAACATCATTATCTGTACGGTTTATCTCCATTTCCACGTCACCTCATTGAATACTGAATCCAAGCCGCTGAAAATCAAAATAATAGATAAAGGCTACGCACACCACGGCGATATTACGTCACGCCGGGGACCAGGGTAACAGAATGGAGCTGGAAAAATGAGCTGGCTATTACAGCGCGCATTCCGTTTGTCTCGCCGAGTCAAATGCCTGATCCAGCTTTGTACTGATGCACTGTTGCTGTCAGCCAGTTTTCTGGTGGCACTGGTACTGAAACAGGACAGTCTCTCACCAATATTCGAAGTCCAGAACCTGAAGATACTACTAGTTGCGTTACCCATCAGCCTGTTCATGTTTTATCGCCTGGGCTTCTATCGCGCCTTGATCCGCTACATGGGGATCCGGGCGCTGCAGACGCTGGCGACGGGGGTAGCGTTCTCGGCCCTGACACTGTGGGTGACGGCGAGGCTGGAAGGCGTCACGCTTTCTGTATCGATACTGATGATCTATATGATGCTGGCCGTGCTGGCTTCGGGTGGCATACGACTCTTGCTTCGCGGACTCTTCTACCGTCGAGACCCGATGAGCCACAGGACGCGAGTGGTGATCTACGGTGCGGGCACCACCGGGTCACAACTCGTGACTTCGCTGAAACAGAGGGGCGAGTTCATGCCGGTCGCATTCATCGATGACTGGCGTGGCATGCATGGCACCATTGTCGAGGGGATCAAGGTGTATCACCCCGATCGCCTTCCCCATGTCATTGAAGAAACGCACGCCGAGAGGATTCTGCTGGCCATGCCGAGCATAAGTCGCACTCGCCGCCGTGAGATCCTGGCGTCGCTGGCCCCCTTCAATGTACCGATCCAGACGGTCCCTGGCATCGAGGATATCGTCAAGGGACATGCACAGCTCAACGAGATAAGGGATGTCGACGTAGAGGATTTACTTGGCCGTGACCCGGTTCCGCCGCGCCGTGACCTGCTGGATGCCAATATCCAGGGCAAGGTAGTGATGGTCACCGGAGCCGGCGGTTCGATCGGTTCGGAACTCTGTCGCCAGATCCTCCGACTGGCTCCCCAACGGCTGATCCTGCTGGATGCCTGTGAATATGCACTCTATGGGATAGAGGCAGAGCTGGAGCAACTCGCTGGTGGGGAGGGGCTTCCGGACAGGGTAGAGGCATTGCTGGGCTCAGTGCAGCAGCGCAGCCGGATGGAAAGCATCATGCGTACCTTCGGGGTACAGACACTCTATCACGCCGCCGCGTACAAGCATGTCCCGATGGTGGAATATAATGTGATCGAGGGCGTGCGCAACAACGTCTTTGGTACCCTGGAAACCGCCCGTGCTGCCATCGCGGCCGGTGTCGAGACCTTCGTGCTGGTATCCACCGACAAGGCGGTGCGTCCTACCAATGTAATGGGCACGACGAAACGCCTGGCAGAACTGATCTGCCAGGCGCTGTCGTCTACCCAGTCACGGACACGCTTCTGCATGGTGCGTTTCGGTAACGTGCTGGGCTCATCCGGCTCCGTGATTCCGCTGTTTCGCCGCCAGATTTCCCAGGGTGGCCCGATCACCGTGACCGACGAGAACATCACCCGCTATTTCATGACCATTCCCGAAGCCGCCACCCTGGTGCTGCAGGCGGGCGCCATGGGCAAGGGCGGCGAAGTTTTCGTGCTCGACATGGGCAGTCCTGTCCAGATCGCCGAACTGGCCCGTCAGATGGTGCGACTCTCGGGGCTGGAGGTGAAAGACGAAGCCACCCCTCGCGGCGATATCGAGATCGTTTACACCGGCCTGCGTCCCGGAGAGAAGCTCTTCGAAGAATTGTTGGTCGGTGATAATGTCTCGCCCACCGAGCATCCACGCATTCTCGGTGCCCGGGAATCATGCTGGGAGTGGCCACGCCTGGAGGCCCTGCTGAAACATCTGTGGAATGCCGCCGAAAGGGGGGACGTCGAGATCATCCGTCAATTGCTGGTCGAGGCCCCTGCGGCCTACCATCCCGAAGGGCCAATCGCCGACCTGGTCTGGTGCGCGCACAACAAGCACCCTGCTCCCCTTTTCAAGCAGCACGCACAAACCGACCAGGAATCACAGCCAGCTACCGAGACAATGGATTTCCGTAAAGCGGCTACTATCGTATCCCTTTTCAAGGAATGTGCCCCTGGGGGATCCCCAGGAATAAAATAAGAAAATCAGAATATTAGGATTGTAAAAAGTCTGCATGGGCAGGCATGTTGTTAAACGCCAAAGAAACAATATGCCGAGGTGCCCATGCAGACGACCCAATTCTTTCACAAGATCCTGGCGGCTTCAGCCCGGAGGCGCCTACCCTGCGCTTAAAGGCCGTGTTGGCCGCGGTACAGGCGCTGCTCGACGGGCAGCGCCTGGGCCTGACGGCTCTGGGCCGCCACCTGCCCGGTGACACGGCGCTCAAGCTCGCTATCAAGCGCATCGGCCGTCTGCTCGGGAACCC
>NZ_PDOG01000003.1:440162-442757 GCF_003202205.1 Halomonas sp. LBP4 | reverse complement strand
CGGTGACTGTCAACATAGATGACGCCTGAAACGGATTGGTTCTTTAAAATCCTGCTGCCTTCGGCACCGGTTCCCGTTCGGGATTCAGGTGCACGGTATCCGGCAAGCTCAGATTGCGGATGTCTTTGGCCCAACGCTCCGGGTGGCGGGCCTTGGCCGCTTCGAAGACGGCGCGCCGCTGACCCAGGATCACCTCAGCTTCGCCGGAATGACGCTGTGCCGGCGTGACGTAGCGAAGAGCACTATGGCGATGCTCATGGTTGTACCAGTGGCTGAACGCCTGCACCCATTCTTGGGCCTCTGCCAGCGTGGCAAAGCCCGCTGCCGGGAAGCCCGGCCGGTACTTCAGCGTCTTGAACAGCGACTCCGAGTAGGCGTTGTCGTTGCTGACTCGAGGCCGGCTGTACGACGGCGTGATGCCCAGAACATAGAGCTTCTCGAGGAAGGTCGAGGCCTTCATTGGGCTGCCGTTATCAGCATGCAGAATCAATGGCTTGGCTTGAGTCGCCAAGTGCTCTCGCCAGCAGGCCTTCTGGATCAGCTCGGCCGCCAGCTCGCCGGTTTCGGCTTCGTAGACCTCGTGACCGACGATCTTGCGGCTGAAGACGTCCAAGATCAGGTACAGGTACCACCAAGTGCCGCGAGCTGGACCCGGCAGCCACGAGATATCCCAACACCACAGACGGTTAGGCGCATCGGCCTGATGCGTGGTAGCCCCTATCTGTCAACGTAGTTGTCACCTAACCCAACTTAGAGGTGATTAACGTGCGTTACTCCCCGGAGCGTAAGGAAGCCATCCTCAAGAAGATGGCACGTAAGCGGCCGGTGAACCCATCTACCGCAGAGCCCCAAATTCCGTGACGGTAGGTGTCCACCTATCAATAAGTGGACACCTATCATGACCGACTTAAGCGTGCTGGAAGCCCCTCGCAAGCGTCGCCGCTTCACCGCCGCCTTCAAGGCCAGGATCGTCGAGGCGTGCCAGCAACCCGGCGCCTCCGTCGCCGGTGTTGCCTTGGAGCACAGCCTGAATGCCAACCTGGTCCATAAGTGGATCCGTACCACTCGCCAGCGAAGCGCCGTGACCGAAGCGCCGGCGTTTGTGCCGGTGCCCATGGCCAGTGCCTCACCGCCGGTCGCTCCCCAGAACCAGGTGACGGACCGCATTCGCCTCACGATCCCGCGCCCCAACGGGCCGGTGGTCATCGAGTGGCCTGCCTCGGAGGCCGACACCTGCCGGTCGCTGATCCGGGAGCTGCTCGCATGATCCGCATCGACGAGATCTGGTTGGCCACCGAGCCCCTGGACATGCGCGCCGGCCCCGACACGGCGCTGGCCCGGGTGGTAAAGGTGTTCGGCGCTGCTCGACCGCACTGCGCCTATCTCTTTGCCAACCGGCGCGGCAACCGCATGAAGGTGCTGGTCCACGATGGCCTGGGCATCTGGCTCTGCGCCCGGCGTCTGAACCAGGGCAAGTTCCACTGGGCCGGGACTTGGCGAGGCGATCGGATCGAGCTGTCCCCCGAGCAGGTGACGGCGCTGGTGCAGGGGCTGCCGTGGCAACGCCTCGGTCCCAACGCCGCGATCTCGGTGGTCTGAGGCGTCAAGCCATGAACGGCATAGAAGGCGAGCGCTGGCCATTCGATGATCCGCGAATCCCGTTATCCCCCGTGGACTGGCATACTCGCCGGATGAACACGCCGCCCGATCTGTCTCAGCTCTCCCCCGATCAGCTCCGCCACCTGGCGGCGACGCTGATGTCGCAGGTCGAGCAGCAGGAGCAGGCGCTGGAGCAGAGCCAGAAAGCCCTGCGTCACAGCGAGCAGCGCAACCAGCAGTTGACCTACGAACTGGCGTTGTTGAAGCGCCACAAGTTCGGCCAGCGCAGCGAGCAGCTCGATGCGCTGCAGATCAGTCTGCTGGAGGAGGTGGTGGATGCCGACATCGCCGCCATCGAGGCCGAGCTGGAGGCACTGGTCACGCCCGCGACACCGCCGGCGACCAGGAAAAAGCCCAAGCGGGCGCCGTTGCCTCCCGAGCTGCCGCGGACCGAGATTCGCCATGAGCCGGAGAGCGAGCACTGCCCGTGCGGCTGCCAGTTGCGGCGGATCGGCGAAGAGGTCAGCGAGAAGCTGGACTATACCCCCGGGGTGTTCAGCGTCGAGCGCCATGTCCGCGGCAAGTGGGTCTGTGCTCAGTGCGAGACGCTGATCCAGGCACCGATGCCGGCCCAGATCATCGACAAGGGCATCGCCACCGCGGGCCTGCTGGCCCAGGTACTGATCGCCAAGTATGGCGATCACCTGCCGCTCTATCGGCAGGAGCAGATCTTCGCCCGGGCCGGCGTGCCGATTCCGCGCTCGACCCTGGCCGAGTGGGTCGGCATCTGCGGGGTGCGGCTCCAGCCGCTGATCGATGCCCTGCGTGACATGCTGCTCACCGAGCCGGTGCTGCATGCCGATGAAACCCCGGTGCCGATGCTGGCCCCGGGCAAGAAGAAGACCCACCGGGCCTACCTCTGGGCCTATGCCACCACGCCCTATGCCGACCTGAAGGCGGTGATCTACGACTTCACCGACGGTCGTGGCGGCCAGC
>NZ_PDOG01000003.1:421284-438268 GCF_003202205.1 Halomonas sp. LBP4 | reverse complement strand
CGTGCACCTGAATCCCGAACGGGAACCGGTGCCGAAGGCAGCAGGATTTTAAAGAACCAATCCGTTTCAGGCGTCATCTATGTTGACAGTCACCGCCCTCACCTGCCGCAAGAGCGACTGTTCTTCTATTGGCAGGTGACGAGGCTTTCGTCGGCAATACCCCACATCCGCGCCTGCTGGTGGACTGGTCGCCGATCGATGATCGGGGGCACTACTTTGTGCTGCGCGCCGCGATTCCTTTTGCAGGGCGGTCCCTCCGATCTACGAGAAAGTCCATCACAAGGACGCCTGCCCGGTCTGCCAGCGCCATATGCTGGAGGTGCTCGCCGAGCTGCTGCCGGAGGGCGCCCAGCCCATTCTGGTCACCGATGCCGGCTTCAAGGAGCCCTGGTTTCGGGAGGTAGCCGCGCGTGGCAGGTATTACGTCGGCCGCTTGCAGCGTCCGACGCACCCACTCGTCCAGCACGTAATGGAGATAGACGTTCGCCAACAGTGGGCAAATCACACCACCCTGGGGACTGCCTATCTCGCCCTTTTGCCATAGCCCGTCCTCAAGTACCCTGGCCTTGAGCCACTTACCGATCAGGCGAGAGATCACCCCGTCTTTCACTCGTCGCTACAGAAACGCTAGGTGGCTAACCTTGGCCGGGTCGGACTCTCACCCACAGGGTTTCAATTCACCCTTTCCATCATACTCGGCCGTGTGGTTTCCCGGGTGACCAGGCTTCGCCTGACGCACTACTGCACTTATTACTTTAATTCAGGTTCTCAAACCAGAGAGCCCAATTCCAGGTCAAAATCAGTCTGCTACTGTCGAACTCGGAGTGACCCACATCTAGTCGCACAATCTCACAACAAACAATCTGGTCTACAATCACTATCAGCGCACCATACCCACTTCAATTGGATTGATGCTGCGCGTCTTATATAGCTTATTAAAATAATAAAAAACCTCTCCCAAGAAAACAAACGGATCATCAAGTTTAAAATCATCAAAGCTATCAGCATGGAAGCCGTCTCTAAGAGAAAGAGCATCGACAAGTCGACCACGACGCATTAAATCAAGGCGCCGAAGTACCCCACCCCATATCCATCGCTCAACAATACCTTCACGGGCGCCTTGAAAAGCAGACAAAGCAACATCAGAACCATAAAGCTCTGACAAGTATAGCAGCCAAGGAAAGTTTACTCCAGAGCTAAGAGATAGATCTATTGACCCCCACAATCTTGGATTTATTTCAACGAAGTAGTGATCTCTTCTTTTATCATCTTGCTTGAATTCAACCATCGCAAGTCCATGCCAGTTCAAAGCAGAAAGCAAGCGATGAGCATCGGCCTCCAAGGCCGGGTTAGAGGCTGCCATGCGAAGTGTACTAGGACCACCTGTCGCGATTTTCTCCTGCAATCTACGATGTGTAAAGCAACCGATTCTCTGCCCATGCCAATAGAGACAGGAAACTCCCCACCCGCAACCTTCGACAAACTCCTGTATAATCGGGAGTCGATCAGACTCAAGGTGAAAATCCACCATCATTTTCTTTACCTCATTCCCTAAGGACTCACCACCGCGGGAAAAGCGAACACCTTTAGAGCTATTTCCATACCGTGCCCGGGCAACATACCATTTTTTAGGATCTGTTATATCTTTCACTTCATCTGAAGTATGATAATCGACAATCGGCGCCACCGATACACCTAACTCCTTAGCAAGCCTAGACATATGATCCTTATCATTCGCCATTCCAAGTGTTTTGGAGTCCACCAACGCCAGCGTTGCTCCCGAAGCAAAACGTCCAGATTCTTTGGCTTTAGCAAGCAACTCCCCCTCCTCATGCCCCGGGATTATCAGCCCAATATCATGATAGGTACAGAGAGCATCAACATCATCAATAAAACCTATAGGATCTGAATAAAGTGATCGGTAAACTTCCTTGGCATAAGGCAAGCGAGACGCCTGACACATACCTAATTTACCAGTATCTGCCACTACGACCTTGATGCCCTGACTCGTCAATCCACGCAGCACTGAATAACTTATGCGACACCAAGCATGTGTCAAAAGCACCTTTTGTCCCTTATACATAACCTCTTCCCTCTCAGCAATCGGCAAGTTAGTGTCAAAACCTGTGTATGGCCAGTCAGGCGGCAGCCCTGTCTGACTGATCGGTCGAAGGCTCACCATCCTGAAACTTGACGTTGTTCACGACCAGCTCCAGCTTGTTGCCCCCCTTGATCCTCTTCCAGTGCTTCTCAGCGCTCTGAAGCAACTTGAAGACCATCGCCAGGGTTGTCTTCCGGGAACCGCAGTTCCGGCTGCGCTAGCTCCGCAGACGAACCGTGGCGAAGGTCGATTCGATCGGGTTGGTGGTGCGGATATGCACCCAGTGCTCTGCCGGGTAGTCGTAGAACGCCAGCAGCTCCTCCCGATCCTTGGCCAAGCACTCCATGGCCTTGGGGTACTTGGCCTCGAAGCGTTTCAACGTGTAATCAAAGGTCTTGTGCGTGTCGTCGCGGATCTCGGCCATCAGATCTCATGGAAGTCAGCCTTGACCTTGGGCTGTACGGACTTCGGCAGCATGTTCAGCACGTTAGCCGTCTTGTGAACCCAGCAGAGCTGATGGTCGGTCTCCGGGTAGATCTTGCTCAGGGCCACCCAGAACCCCATGTCGGTACCGATGCCAAAAGTTCCCTGAGTACCGAAATAAGGTGTCCCCCACTCAAGCTGGGTACCTTCTGGTTGTGAAGCGAAGCAGTCAGGAGGGACCCTACACCTAGCAATCAGATATTATATCAATAAAGCTTGAAAAATATCGAACATGGTCTCGTCAACAACCTTTCTCAGCAGCTCGGACCCTTTTCAAATATTCGCTTGAAATATTCCCTATTAATTCACGAAACACAAAGTCTGGTGAGTCATCACCATCAAGCACCACTACACCCACTTCTTTGCAAGCTGAGAGATAGGCTTTCTGCAACGAAACTGCCTTTTCGCGAGAAAGCTCTCCTTTACGTTCAATAACCACATCTGGCGATGCATTTAAAAAAAACCATAACCCATGGGGATGAAATAGCTTTAATATAAAACTTGGCAGCTTCCTTACCGGGATGCGTGTGCGCGTTGGGTCTACTGCAAAATCCAAAAAACCGCGATCAAGCATCACCTGCCGCCCTCTAAACACAGAAACCTTCAACGAAATCTTCGTGACAAAAAAAACAAACATATAATAACTCATCCTTAATGCTGCACTAATCGGTGAAGCAACTGTCTGGGATCTATATGGCCTTGTGGAATTGTTGGGCGTATTATTTCCATGGATAATCTGGTGTGGCATGGGAATCCAGGATGGAAGAAAGTGAGCCGAGACTGGCGGCTCAGCACCTGCCCGCGAATACCCCCTAACTAACCTTTCAACCAAGGTAGTTTTTCCTGCACCATCAAGGCCTGAAACAGCTATCAATATTCCAGAATCTGTGCCAAAACCCATTTTATCTTTTCCGTGAAACATTGCTAAGGATGTCACAAAAGTTAATACACCCCATGCAGATTCTGCACCTCGGCAGACTGCACGAAAACACCACTTAGCCAAACCAGTGACCACTCTCCCGTCAAGATCGTTGGGTTTTACAGAAAAAAACGAACCATTCGGTATTATTGTCCGGCTCACAGAGCCCGGCCCCGTAAGAATACCAGAGGACAATCCTCTATGTGAATCTGTACTCATAACTGACTGATTGCAAAAAAAACACACAGAGCGAGGAGCCCTGACATCATGTTCAAAACCTTGATAATCCACCAGAGACACTTCCGAAAACTTATCTCGCATGGGACCTATCCAACTCAAACCATCATAAAAATTAATTGCAGTTGATTGATCTTCCCCTCGTACTCCGGGGCGAATTAAAACAATTTCAGCTAGATGTCTGACACGCCTAAACTTCACCAAAAACCACCCTTGCTCCTGTGCTTCTTCAGCAACCAACCTGCAAGCAGAGATCGCCTTGCCAGGAGGAACAATAAAATCATTCCTCTCCTCCTTAAAGCAGGAGTCGTCGACACTATCGACCGGCAGTACACTCATAATTCCAGATAACGCTTTATCCACCACCTCCATTATTTCGATCTTCATGTATTGACTCCTATACATATGTGACTCCAGATAATCAGATTAACTTGAGCCCGGGGTATTCATGCGGGAGGTTTGAAAACAAAGATAGTCAGGGAGACCAGGCGATTGCTCAACACGGCTCCCACAGATCCGGACGAGCGCAACTAACGCTTCCGGCTCTTCAACTATCAAGTTCGCTGAAGGATCAACATTGATGCACAATCCTCGCTTTGGAAAATGGTAGCGTTTTGAAGAGTTGGTAAGCTTTTCGCCACACTATTTTTTCCTTTTTGGAGCGCTGGCTGAGCCATTTAATCCAACAGCTTTCCACTCGATGGCGGAATGTCTGTATAGACCGAATGTTGCCGCGAATACCGTAGTAGGCAAATTGGCCTTGGATCTTACTATTCAACTTCCTATGCTGCTCCCGAATCGGTAGATGGCGATTCCACCGACACCATTGCGCGATACGCTTGAGCCCGGCTTATTCCATTTTCGTTCGATTGACTGACTATCTATAGCCTTTCGGAGCAAAGCCCGAGCAAAGTCGCAGCCGTGTTCGTCGACCACCGGAGTGGCCACCCTGCCTGCTGAGTGGATCATGGTGATGCCGTGTATCAGACCAAGGCGGTCAGCCGAGGTAGGCCCTTCAGCAGGGTGGGCCACCATTTGTCGGCGGCGTCGCCGAGGTGCACGGTGATGCGCCGGGCGTGTACCGATAACGTCGCCGCCACCTTGAGCACTTGCTCGCGTATCCGGGTCAGGCTCCAGCCTTGTCGAGTCTGCACTTCCAGCAGGCCGCGCCGGCCATGCAGCACTTGGTAGGCGTAGAGGCTCAGCAGCGGGCTCACCTCGTTGCGGGCCATCACCTGCTGAACAGTCGAGTCGCCGCGATCCGTCGAGGAGAGATGCACATCGAGCGCCGATTTCACCTCGCCCATGTGGGCTTCGGCACTGCCGCGCTGGCGATACAGGGCCAGGACTTTCTCCGGCGGGACGCCGAATTTGCTGAGGTTGGTGACCAGGAAGAAGCTATGCAGCAGCAGATCATCCGGGCGTTCCTGCACCACCAGCACCACGCGGCGCGGCGATGGCCAGGAGCCTGCCTGGTACGTCAGGTCGTAGCACCATTCCCGCGGCGTTTCCGGGCGCCGGCCCCGCGGGCGCCGAAGGTAAGGTGCGGCCAGCTTTTGCAGGCCCGAGTGGCTGCGCAGGCGACCCAGGTACTCGATGCCGCGATCCTCCAGGGCTTCCTGGAGTGTCGTTATCGGTGAAGCCGGCATCGATGCGCACGCGGACGTCAGCCCCGAGGCTCTCGTTGAGTCGTCGCACCAGGTGCGGAATCCAGGTATCGGCGTTCTCGGCCGTTCCGGCATTGCCCTCGCGCAGCAGGCCGCCCAGCTTGTCGCCGGTTTCGGCGAGCGACGCGATCAGCGGCGAGTAGATACGCGCGCCGACATGGCCATGGAAGACCGACCCACCCTGCTGGCCGAACACCTCGATCGGCAGGCCGTCGATATCCAGCGTCAGGCGTTTCGGCCGTTCGCCGCCATTCAGCGAGGTCAGTCGCCAGATCGCCAGCCGCAGCAGGCCCTCGTGGACAACATCAATGTTGTCGTCACTGCCCAGGCACGCCAGCAGCCGCGACAACGTGGCTTGAGAAGGCCGGGCCTGCGCCAAGGGTGTCGTCCCACGCGCATCGCTGCAGGCCAGTTGCCAGAGCGGGTCACGCCGAAGCGTGGTGGTATCGCTGAGATCGATCCAGCCCATGGCCCGCTGCAGAACCACGGTGCGGAGCTGGCTGGCCAGCGAGTGACGGACACGCTGCGGATCACGTGGATCGACCAGATGGTCCTCAAGCGCGGCGATGACGCCGCTGCTGTCGAGGGCTTCACGCAGGAGCAAGGCACCGCTGTCGCTGGTGGTGCGCTGGCCGCTCAGCTCGACGCGGACAGAGCCATTGAAGGAGGGCGTCATGGTGGATACAGTTTCACCCATAGCGGATGGTCCTCTTGGATCAGGTTCTTGGCGGAACGCACTGATTTCTCAGGAGAATACCATCCGCTATCTTCGTTTTCAGGCCACCCTCATGAATAATCCGGATTCAACGGCCACATCAGTGACGTACTGGCGACCCGGCAGTATGACGATGACGACTTGGAGAAAATGCTGAAACGCTACTATTGGCTGCGCAATCACAACATCCCGCAGAGGGCGCTGGACCATCAACCCCATCTCGGCGATGAGAGACTAGCAGGCGAAGCGATCAGAATTATTCCAGAAACATATTCTCAATCACCCGGGGCCGATACTGAAGACCTAAAAAGGCCGCACAAAGACTCTAAAGTAATGATTGCTTTGAAAATCAGTCTTCCAACAGCAATGCACCAAAACCTCCTTTTTTGCAAAGCAAGCATCATCATCAAATCATTATAATCCTTAAGCCTACCTTTTTGACGCTTACACTTCATAAGTTGGTCAAACGAAACAAACTTAACCCCATTTAAAGTGAAATTATATTGTGCATCATTTATTAAATCGAATTTTTCAACTCCATGATAAACCAAGCTACACTCATTGTCACCAAACAGAGGATCAGTCTTTCTCACATCATCCATTGCTAAGTAATCAATATCTCTCGCACGACGAATCCCATACAGCTCAAGGACAAGGCTAGAGTCAATTATCACGCGCGATGGGGACAGTCCATTCCAAAAAAAGAAGTTACTTATCTTCGCTTCACGATCAGGCCAATACTCAGCATATCGGGCATGGTCCGCATTATTCAGGAAGTGCAAACCATTAGAGTTCAACAACAGAGAAGATACCTCTTGGATCTCTTCTCTGTTGCTTATTAAAATACAATCATCAAACTTACTATTAAAAAAATGCTCACTTTCACTAAAAAGCATCATGCGAAGACAGCATATTTCACGAGAACTATTTGACAACTTTTCAGGACAGCCATAAAGTCCTACTAAATAGCTCCACGCAGAACTGTTTATCTTGACGTCCTGACAAAAATAGCTAGCGTCTTCATAAAACAAGAAAGAATACTCTGCATTATAGACAGGCTGCAAAGCGAGACATTTAAAACCTCTTCCTTTACATTCCAGAAAAACTTTATGAGCAGCATGATCTATATAGCCCATACCTCACCTTTTGTCATTAAAGTCGGCCCTATGACCTATGGAGCGCGACCACGAGATGAATTACAGTTGGTGCCTTTCCTCATCACTGAGGTCGATGCGCTGAATCTGTCCACCACTGAGGGCAAAGGGACGCCCTGGGCATCGAACACCTCGCACATGCTGTGGAATTTGACGATTCGGAACGGCCGGCCGCCCAGTCCCGGGCAGGTCTGGTGGAACAGAACTGGCGAGCCGAGCGTCAGGCGCACCAGTAGTACCAAGGTGAGGATGGCAGGGGCGAGGAGGACAAGGCCGGCACACGAAAGGATCATATCGAAGAGTCACTTGATCATGAGCAGACTGCCGGAAGGGGTTTGGAAGGTATCGTTCATCTGCCTGTCAACATGGAGCGGTAGAGTTGGAGCAGGCTCGACCAGACGACGACGTTACTGAACTTCCGTGCCCAGGCAGGCCCATTTTCACCATGGCATCTTCTCAGTTCATCATCGGTGATATAGGAGGTGATGACTTGGAACAAGGCCTCGACGTTCTTCGCTGGCACGAGCGTGCCATTGAAGCCATCGGATATGGCATCCTTCGTACCCGTGACATCACAGGTCACAACAGGCACACCCATTGCCGCCGCCTCGAGCAGGACATTGCCGAACCCTTCCCAATGCGCGGGCAGGACAAACAGGTCCATCAATTGGTAGTAGTTCTCGACATCACCGACTGTGCCCAGGCTGATGATAGCCTCATCAGTTGCTATGCGTTTCAGAGTTGTATCAGAGACAGCCTGCTCACGTTCGATAGGGCCAACCAAGAGCAGCCGGACGTGGGGATATGATGCTTTCACTCTGACAAAGGCTTTCACGAGTTCTTCGACGCCTTTCCTATAGATGATCCTGCCAACAAAACCGATGATAAAGTCGCCTGGTTTCACGCCAATCCGCTGCCTCAGTTCATTCACAGAAACCAAGTCAGGACGCCGTTGATTGAATCTTTCCAGATTGATACCATTGCTGCTTCCAAACAATCCACTCAATTGATATCCACCAGGTTTTAGGATACCGTCATCTACGCCTTTCTGGGCAACGCTGGGGCTGATACAGATCACCTGGGTAGACAAGTAACAGGACACTTTTTCGAAATACTTCATGATCCAGCAAGGGATTCCTGACAGGGATCCATGGCGAAAGCCACGCACTGTGTATACCCTTCCTCGAATACAACAGACATAGGAAGCCACCATGCACAGGAAGCCAGCCTTGGGGGTACCGGCATTGACAATATCGGGACGAATCCGCATAAAAAGCAGGATAAGTCGGATCAGTGAAACGATATCCTTGAAGGGGCTTGGTTCACGCTCCATGGTAATTTCGTAGAGCCTTATCCCTTCCAACAAGGCCAGCTTCCTGACATTCTCTCCCGGGGAGGAAACGAGGACAGGCTCAACACCATTCTCCCTGAGATATTTCAACTGGCCACGTATGAGGGTAGCACTGAGGTGTGAAGTGATTGCCGTGACGATCACAGGTGAATTATTATTCCCTCTCATCATTCTATCACCACTTCTGGTATTGGGTTCAACATGACAGTCGGGTGGCAGCTTCCCGCCCTGACGAATAAGGCGGGCTCCAGGAATCTCAGTGCGGTTCATTTAGCACCGCAAGAATGCCCACCAAGTACTCCTCACTCGACGTGGTCTTCTTCTATTTTCACCGAATTATCCTTATATTTGGCCTCACCTTTAAGGTAATTCAGCGCGATATGGCGTACTCTCTCCAAGCTTGAAGAAACCTGTCCTAGCACTACAGCCTGGCTACTCATGGAGGAATCTAACTATTATCCTGGTCACATGACGAGTGATGCAACAAAACTTCTACATGAAATTTCATCGAACCTCTTCTATTCATTCACAAACAGAATAATAATCATTCATGCGTGACATTATAGGCTCGACATCTACACGTCCCGTGACGTCATTACACAGTTCAATATAACAGCACCGTTCATTACACAAGAAAACTTCAATCAAGTGCTTTACCTCACCTTCATCCAGGTACTTAAATCTGTAACCTGTATCATCGGTGAGATCTAGACGCGACTTTAACCCTACTTCAAAGACCTCACGAGACGCCTCGATATGTACCAGAAAAAGCTTATGCTCGACATAAGGCCCATAAAGACTGACCAAGACTGATTTAATCATCTCTTCATTGTTTCTATCAAGATTGGCCCAACATAATTGAAGGAACCCTTGATCCAGCATGACAACATCATGGTGTCGAACGGCACATCGCAACCTAAAATCAAGATAAATTGCATTCACCAGGCTTGAAATCATTCTTCGCCTGCTGACACCGGATAAAGCCTCAACCAAATGATGAAAGATGAAAGAAATACGAGAATACTGAAAACCGATACTGTAGAAGAGAACAACAGCCTTCACATAAGGCTTGAATACTGAATTATTATTCGATAGCAACCCTTTCACTCGACTATCGGGACATAAAACAGGAATGTCACGAAGAAGGTCAATGCATGCCCGCGTCTTACCTGATCCAGGCTTTCCAATAAATTCAATGATACAGGCCATTATGGTACCCACCTTGCATATCTAAATCTTGACAGGGGAAGAAAAACGCCACATTATATTTATAGCAAGAAATCTGATAGTGCTCATCTGCGATCTCTTCAACCTCCTCTTTCCTTTAAGAAAGAGTTGTGTAGGGTTGACGCCGTGTTCATTGGTGGAAATCAGCCGATCACACTCCATAACCCTTCTGAAGAGGTTATCACAGATATTGGTAGCATAGTGATATACAATAGTCTCCTGCCTCCACCTATTCCTGCCAATTCCCGGATCTGTCGCATTCCATCTGTCTTCAAGGGAAAGAACACGCGCACCGGTTTCGAAAATGGCAGGCACCAGTGCTACCTGGTCATATTTATTATCCAGTTCAGCAAACTTCGCATTCCAGCTTTCAAAGAACTCTTTCGCCGGATCAGAATTTTTTATCAGCATGACACCGCTGTTCCAATGCGGTAAGGCCTCGATACTGAGCCCCCCTAGGACATTGACGTCACCTTTCCCCCTACGCCTTTGAGGATAACGATTCAACCTGACACAGACATCAAAATAGTCCAGTATAAAGCTAGCCACAGAAAGATCGCCCATCACGATGGTGTCACAATCAATAAAGATTGTTTTGTCATATTTGCTGTATGTCAGTATATTGGTTTTCAAGTGCCGATTGGCAGATACGTCAACATCAACATGTATCCAGTCATCAAACCCCCTACGAAAGAAATCGACTTGTGGAGGCTCATTACTGACATTGGTAACAATGGTTAAAGGAATGTCTGGGTTATTGTTCACCATGCTCTTTGCAGACAACAGAGCCATTGCCAGATAGGGCCGTCCCAAGGCAAGATAAATCACCCCCAACGCTTTCGACATGACAGATGCCTCATCGACAGTAATTCATCAATTTATCATATTTTCAGAACGGGCGAGCCGGATGGCTAGAATCACTACTGAGGTCATGACCCAGAAATAAGACCTATCGACATCCGAAGAAGACGAAAGTGCGAGCAAGATATAGGCAAGCGTGGCTACAGCCACTGTAGAATGAACCTTGAAGGCCTGCATAGCTAGAGTAAAAATGAAATAACCCAGGACCGCAATCCCAACCACACCAAAAGTTCCCAGTGTGCCTATATAGAGGGAGTGGGGATTGCCCATGGCGCCTATTCCACTGCCAAATAGAATCTGAGGCACACTCGCACCTGAAAGGTAATCCGACCAGATCACCAGCCTTACATTTGACTCAATTGTGGGCACCCTGAATATCCTGAAGTCCGAAACACCTGAATCTATAAAAGGCAAGACACCAGGACCGTGGGTTGCCATGAACATGCCAATTGCAATGACAATCACGAGTGCAGCAATAATCCAAAGAATGGTGACAACACGTAAATGCTTTCCCAGAAAGACCAACTGTATAATCACCGCCACGGACAATCCGAAAATTGTGGAAATCGCTGGCATTCTCGATCCGGTGTAGAACATACCCACGAATGCCGCAAGCCCCATCCCTCCCCAGATAATCTTGTCAGAGATCTTTCCTGGAAGCGAAAAAACTGCCGACACACAGGTTACAACGACCAGACCGAGAATGTTTGACAAGGAGCGGGGGGAAGACTCGGTATCACCTATTGCCAGACTAAGCTCACCGGCCCGTGCCATACGAAAATCATGCGTCGACAGCATACTGAGTGTAACCAGAACGAGAATGATCCCGACGCTACCCACGAGATAGATGAATGCTCTGTTCACATCGGACCGGAAATAGTTATAAAGTGCAAGATCAGGTCTGGCGCTTCCCAGAAAGCCAATAAAGACCAGCACAGAGAGCAGCGCAGCCAAGCGATCCAATCGACCATAACCACCAAAGAGGCTTCCACTTGCCTCCAAAACAATAAAAACGACAATGATCAGAATAATACTGGCATCTATCCGCACACTGTCGCGCCACAGAAAAGCGTAGATCAGGCATCCCGCCGCACAGCCGGCAATCAATATCCAGCCGAAATGCACACCAGACACAAATCCGATATAGTTCAGGGCTGCAGCAACCAGTAAAATCGGAAAGGCGTAAACCGGAGAAATCGCTGACAACACCATACCCACTAGAAAACCAACAAAGGCACCAATAGTTGAATCCGTGACGGCAACCAGAGAAATCGCTGCCGGTGCCGTGACAAGAACTAGCAGCCGAAGTGGGAAAGAGTAATGTGGGCGTGTTTGGGTAACAGTATGATTCATGATTGAATGCGTCCCCCAGTTGGCGACCACTTCAGCTGACACCGGCATGGATATCAGGTCTATGAAAACGAACAACCTTGTTGTCGGTGATTGGAGCCATTGTCATGATCTCATTTCAGTTTCTTTATCAATGCATGGATCTCTCGCGCGAAGAGCATCTTTATCAAGAACTCCCTGAGCAGTACCTTTCGGGATGAATGCGCAAACACCTTGCGTAGGTACATGCTCCAGTAAGTATCTGCATATTCATGCATTCCTAACCTGCTATAATATTTGTATATCCAGAACCACGAATTGATTTGTGCTTCATTTCTGGCAGCCGTGTCAATCCCGGTCCATGCCCCTTCCGCATGTTTTATATGACATGCTGGACTGATTTCGGGGTGGTAATGACTGCCGCCATAACTTCCCAACAATGAGACAAGAAATTTATCATGGTTAACAAGCTTGGCTTTCTCGGGCACGTATCCAAAATCTACATTTCTGCACACAAGTGTCAAGTTAAGCATCCAAGCCTGTCCAGCGGAAAGCTCCTCACCCTTATAGTCTCTTTGATGCTTCTTCGGCAGCCTGGAAGCAACAACAATATTCCCGCCAGAGTCCAGCGAACATGCATTGTGCCCTGTGACCACGATTTCAGGGTGATGATCCAGGTAGCTGCACTGTATTTTTAGTTTATGAGGATCAGTCCAATAATCATCACCTTCACACAAGGCAAGGTACTTACCAATTGCCTTCCTTTTTATGATGTCAAAGATATCATTCCCTTTGGAATATTGATTCTCTACCTGAATTATTGGTTTTATTATATGTGGATACATGGCCTGATACTGTCGAATAATTTCAGTGGTCCCATCGATAGAAGCGTCATCATGAATGACAATTTCGTAGGGAAAATCCACTTCCTGCATCAGGAAGGACTCTATCGCCCTGGAGATAAAGCCAGCATGGTTATAGGTGATACACAAGATACTCACCAGAGGAGAGGAAGTATCGCCACTCCAATTCTTCATTATCTCACGCTCGTTTGTTTTCATCATAGCCTTTACTCAGAAATAAAAATATAAATCTATTTACAAAAGAAACAGAATGTACTCACGGCCACAGCCTAGTTGAAATCCTACGACCTTGGCTCCTTGAATTATTTTTCAACTATTCACGAAGACAGTCTTGTAGTTCCCAACTGAAGAACGTAAAGATAAAAAAAAGTTGGTAACTTGCTCTATGATTTTATCATCTTTATCTTCTGCCTTTATCGTCAAGGTCGGAAGCCCATTTTTTTCCATGATCGAAGTCAGTGCAGCACGTCTTTCCAGAAGACGGCGATTAAGCATGATCAGGTCCTTGTCTGTTTTCCCCTTGTGACAAGGCCGCATAAATCCCTGCTTTTCATCTCTGTACAAAATACGTGAATTAATTAATTCAGGTGTGGCCGTCAGATTGATGATGGCTCGTCCTTGCATGATCTTGTCAAAATCATTTGGGCTTGATTGAGATAGCTCGATCAGCTCGTTGGTAAAGTGATGACTGACTCCCTCATCGATAATAACACTAGCCTCGCAACATGTGACATTCAAGTCATATAGCAGCTTACCTGTTTTCCTTTGCAGAACTTCGACATCATCCACCTGCAATGCGGTCAGCGACAATAATTTCGCCCTCGAAGCACATACCCTCCTGTTTTTATCGAACCTTTCTCTCCCTGGATGAATCAACGACGCCTTGATCATGGCTCGAATGAGATATGATTTTCCGATACCAGGAGGACCAACCAGATCGACTATAAAATTCGGTGAAATTTCGGGCCTGATGCTGTAAACATTAAAACCAGCTCTATTGTAGAAAAAATTCGTTATCGTCGTTTTCATTTCGAGCCTTTATCCAGAAAGATATTTACCAAAGGTCACCAAAAGTCAGGTCCCAGGCAATCGGCTCAAACCGCGCATGCCCGAGCGAGGGGGCTACGGTGATCTCACCAAACACGACACGCTTACCATTGATCTCGTACAGGTCGACTCTCAGAAAATCGTACCCATCGGCCAATTTTTCAGCGACGTCAACCATCTCATCCAGGCAAGTCGGCTTCACTGCATCAGGTCCGACGGGATATCCAAGTCTGAAATTCTGTCGCTCCCACTTCCTGTTATATAACGCCCTTGTATGATTTATAAATCGACAGAAGTCCACCTGTACAAACTCCACCTTTCCATGAAAGACAAAGAACTTGTAGTCCATTGGAACACCACCGGTGCCGGCTAGAAGATGCTCTTCGATGATGACCTTTGTATCGATCATCCCGTACCACCATTCATTGGTGTATAAGTAGAATCTCTTGAAGGGATTGTTATGGCGATCGAGTATCTGTTCAATGCGCTGCCTGACCTCATCTTCACTTGTCTTATCCTTATCATCCACTATCAGGAGGCTTTCAGGACCGCATCCATCGTTTCCCTTCACAACAAAGGCGGATGGAAGCGAGTCATAGTCAAGATCATTCACGTCTTTTAATACTTGAAAGCATTGTGTCAGATAACCATCTCCTACCTGCGCCCTAACATACTCTCTTACCGCAACCTTATCCTGAAACAGAGTAGCATCAGTGAGATTCCTGCTGAGCTTCCTACGGCATATTTTCTCATTGAAAGTTTTCGGGCTATTGAAATTCCCCCAATAGCCAGTATGTCTACGAAACTGGATTTTTTCGTACGCAATGGGGCCCAGAATCACTCTAGAGATCAACCGGGAGACATGTTTTGTTTTACTCATCTCGAGCACCTTTTTCTACACCTGTCTGATTCGCACCCCACTTTGCGAGGGTATGAATTTACGTCAAAAGAAAATATTGAGCACCTATCTCTTCATGCTCCTGACCATGTCAGCTGGCTAATAACCTTGATGATCAAGATCATTTACGCTGGCCATCAACCGGATACTGCATGAATCAGGAACAGCCCATCACCTTGATGATCTCATCTTCGGCATCAGGCGTGTGTCGCCATACGCTGAAAAATACCATTCCGTTGAGCTAACTCATCATAGCTGCCGTGATCTATCACGCGGCCACTTTCGATCAGGTAGATGGTATCGCACTTCTTTACCGTCGCCAGTCGGTGTGCAATCATGATAATGGTCTTTTTTCCGGAAAAATCATGTATGGCGTCCATCACCAGTTTTTCAGTGATACCATCCAAGGCACTGGTAGCCTCGTCGAGAATCAGGACCTTGGCATCGTCATATAGCGCCCGGGCAATACCGATCCGTTGGCGCTGCCCTCCGGAGAGCTGAATACCGCGCTCCCCCACTCGGGTTTCCAGTCCATTGGGTAGTTGCTCAAGCAGCTCATCCAGATGAGCCATGCTGGCGGCTTGCGTTACGCGGGAATCATCGATCCTTTCCAAGGGCAAGCCAAAGGCGATGTTCTCTCGAATGCTGGCATCGGCCAGAAAGATGGATTGTGGGACGAAGCCGAGGCTGTTCTGCCAGGCGCGCTTCAGCGCTGCCTCCAGCGGCTTGCCGTCAATCAATAGCTCACCGGAACCAGGATCGATCAGACCCAACAGCATGTCGATGGCAGTGGACTTGCCGGATCCCGAGGCACCCACCAGGCCGATGACCTGGTTGGTCGGCACGAGTAGTGACATGCCATCCAGTGCTGGCTCCTGCTTGCCGGGATAATGGAAGATCACGTTCCGCAACTCTACAGACTGATGGGGCACCAGATATCCCGCCTCTTCTGCAGCCTGGGATTCCTGGTATTCGGCATGGCGGCTGTCGAAAAGATCCTCACGGATGGTATCGAAGGCCGCTAGATTCCCCCTGATGGTCGTCACACTCGTATAGATCTGCTGAAAGGCCGGTAATAGCTTGAGACCCGCCAGGGCATAGACAGAGAGTACCGGCAAGATATCACCCAGGTTCCCCTGATGAGCCGCCAGCAGGTACAGCACCAGGAAGATAACCGAGCCAAAGGCAACCAGTTCCATGGCGTAACGCGGCACCTCTGACAGTGCCTTGGTGGTACCTCTTGCCCGCCCAAGGAATCTACTGGATTTTTCGAACCGTTGGTTGAATACCGGCTGGCGCCCCAGCAGCAATGCGTCCTTGATGCCGCCGAAACCTTCGGCCATCAGCTTGAACCGTTCGCGTTGGGTCCGTGTGATGGTCTTGCCATTGGCCGTCAGTTTTCTTCGTACGGTTCGATACAGAATGATATAGACCACGAGGAAAACGGTGACCCCGGTTGCTGCCACCACTGGATTGAAAAACAGGATAGCTACTGCCATGAACAACACCATGACAACCTTGGCATTCATCTTCATCAGTGGTGCAATGATCTTGTCGGTTATGCGACTACATTCCTGAGATATTTTGTTGATCAACTGTGCACTGCTACCACTGGCATGATATAGCCATGGCTTTTGCATATAATGCTTGTAGAGACGAGTGCTGAGTTCGGCACCTATCTGCTGCCCGTACATGGAAAGTCTCCAGACCGTAAACATGGAAATGCAGGAGGCCGCTGTCAGCGCAGAAAGTACAGACACCCCCAGCCAAAAGAGGAAATCCGCCGGCTTGGAGAATCCACTCATTGCATAGAGCCAAGCCACGAAACCATCCCCTTCTAGATGACTAATGTCGCCGACTAACGCCATGAAGGGGCCAATCGCTACAACGCCGGCAACCTCGGAAAAGGCCATGAACACGACGAGAACCTGCAGACGGAGAAGGCGTTTTCGTTGTTCTCTAGTAAGGAGGGAATAGAGATCTTTCAGGCTCGATAACATGGGATGTCAGGCTTTTTCGAGTGGTTGTCAGCATCAGATTACAGCGTATCCTGATGGATTATCTTTTACCTAAGTACATTCCAGATTCATCGCTTTCGCGTTATCCTAAAAGCTTCAAGAGTAGTTGTAATT
>NZ_PDOG01000003.1:339284-420469 GCF_003202205.1 Halomonas sp. LBP4 | reverse complement strand
CCTCGGCGAAACGGGCCAGCTCGCCGACACGGGCCTCGCCGAGCGCGCGGGGAGTCTCACCGTCCAGGCTGAGGGTGTAGCGACCGCCCTCCCCGGCCACGACGCGCAGCGGGATGCCCCGCAGGTGATCGGCGACCTCCAGGCGGCCCAGCTCTAGCCACTCGCCGCCCCAGACAACCGAACGGCCGCGCAGAAAGCCCGGGAGGCTAAGGCCGCTCTTGAAGTCATCTGGCAAGGAGATGCTGCCGGTCATGGCATCAGGCAGGAAGCTGTCGCGCTGCATGAACCGGGGTAGCTTGATGCTGCTCGGCAGGAAATCAGCGATGTCGATACTGGCCGTGGCGAATGCTGGCCGTGGTATCTGGTGTCGTTGCACATAGCTACCCACAATCGGCAGGCTCTTGGGGACGACTACGGTATCCAGACCCACGCGATCAACGACTTGCCCAAGCACCATGCGCGACTGCAGGATCTGCACCTCCGCCGCGGTGCTGCTCTCACGATCCTCTCCCCTCATGCCGGCAGCAATGTCCTCGAGGGGATTGACCGTGGCACGACGCTCCACCTGGACCAGGGCATCGCCACGATAGATCGGGGTGGCGAGTACCGCGTAGACAGTCCCGACGACAGCAAACACAACCGTGATGAACAGGATCAACCACTTGCTGTCGACCAGAAGGCCGATGAGACGACCGAGATCGACCTCTTCGTAGCCAGGGCTCGTTATTCTGTTCATGATATGCACCGTTCATCTGAGTCTCGGGTCGCCCATGCCACTGACGCTCCCGCAGGGAGGTTCATTCCGTAACGTGACCTGCATCGGACAAGCCAAATCAGTCGCCGGCTACCGATCAACCGTTCATTTGGAAAGGACAACTGCCAATGGCCCCCTGGCAGTTCCGCCCAATGAGGTGAAGCAGATAAGCCGTTTGTTGTGGCTGTTGCTGGCCTGGTCGGTCAGTGTCTCGATCGTGCAAAGCAGTACCATGCCGACGCTCAACGACTCACGGAGGAATCAAAGGTAGAATAATGTGCGAGGGATATTCACTACTGTGATAGATCGTCTGCTCGGCGTTCATCAGCTCGTCGCTCATATCCTGCCCATTAAGCGTATTTTGATTGCCGTCCCAGAGGGGGAAGTTGCTGCTTGAAGCGAACGCGGATCTGGCACCCACATCGAAAGACATTGCTCATCGGTCGAAGACTCACCGTTATGCCTACCTCTTTGAATTATATGCCACCCTGATTATTATATTAATACGCACCAACCTTAAACGGCTGAGATAATATTGCTGGCCATAATCATAACATACCAAGCTTCATTATTTTTATTTTTCATCAAGACAAGACCCCTTATTGTATACTCCCATCACTGTCATCCCATGCCACCCTACGCATATCCTGCTTCAGATTTTCATTATTCATCACAACGGCCGCCTGCAAACATACCCAAGATCATGTTAATTTAAATTCCCCCCTTGGCAACCCTCGAGAGTAAACAAGGGTTTTCGATGTCTGATTGCATTAAAACACTACATGCGCTTGAGAATCAACGACTTGAACCCACAGACCCCCACCTTATAACCAAAAAATTCTTGTCCCACAAGAAGTCTGCTTGCCAATCTCACAAGTACACTTGGAAAATCCGCACCCGCCAGGTGCGAAAAGGGATACCCTCCACCAAACCGTGCGTTGAATTCGATCACCGTGGGTATCTGGGTCGATGACTCCACCATGATATCGATATCCAGATTACCTCGATGCCTGAGTATCGAGCCGAGCGACTCGGCCACTTGCTTCACCTCGGCATTATCCTCAGTAATGGCCATGTCGGTTTCACCGGATCGCATCGCCAGCTTTCTTTTCACCACTGATGTCAAAAAGTCTCCTGAGAGGTCATTCAGGACATCGACTCCGTACTCTTTCCCCTCGACCATCTGTTGAATGATGACAGAATTTTCGATATCAGTATTCGCCAGGATATTCAGATAGCTGCTGGTGATATTCTTTCGAGTGTAATGATAGAAGAACTCCAGTTCGGTCAAGTCATCGGCGATATGGATACCCATCGAGCCCATCCCCCAGCGGGGTTTGACGATAAGTGGAAAGACAAGTTCACCAGCCCGGAGTGCCTGCCTGACCGAATCGATGCCCAGGCAAGTCTTGGGTGTGCTGAGGCCATGCTCCAACAGAAAGCCGTGCGTCAGCCACTTGTCATTGGCTACATCGATCACCCAAGGGTCGCTGACCGCTACGGCCACACCCAGCGACTCGAACTGGCCACGATGTTTTGCCAGTACAGGTAGATCGATATCGAAGAGCGACAACATCAGGCCGATCTCTTCTTGACTGCAGATCTCCAGCAGGCGTGGTATATAGGCATCGCTATCGACCCGGGGTACGGTATATCGACGGTCCGCAGCCGCCATGCCCGATGTCTGTGGCTCACTATTGATGCCCACGACACGCCCTTGTCCCGCCAAGGCCTGCTTGAAGTACTCCACCAGATAACAGCGGCGCCCCACACTGGTCAGCAAGATATTCATCTAGCGCGCTCCAAGGCCAGCCACCCTACATAGGAACCCAAAGATGTCCTGACACTGTTCGCCGACTTCAGCACCTTGCCTTCCCTATCGACGATGGCGGGCGCGGGATGGATGAAGTCCGGTGTATAGTTGATCGAATAGGCGCCGCGGTTCTCGAACACAATGAAATCACCGACCTGCAAGTCGGCATCGAATCGCGATTCGATGACATCATGCTCCATGCACGTATTGCCCACCAGAGTATGTGCTAGGCTCCGTGAGCTGGCCTCACCTCTCCCCGATACCACACGCAGCGGAGCCTTCAGGGAGGAACGGGGCGGATTAACGCTATTGATGCTGGTATCGATAAGTGCCTGGCGACAACCGTTTCGCTCACGGACATCCACCACCCTCACCGCCAGGCACATGGTATTCGCGACCACCGAAACACCCGGTTCGATGATCAGCGTGACCTGCCGCTCGGGGTGTATGGCGGAAAAGGCCTTGCCGATGGTTTCGGTATAGGTGTCGATACTGGGTATCGGACAGGCAAACTGCTGCTGCAGGGTCTCGGGAAGCTCGCCGAAGAAACCGCCACCGATGTTGATCGAGCGCAGTCGATGGCGCCTATTCAGTCGCTTGGCAATTGCCCAGAGATACTCCAGGCGGCCGACAAAATCCTGGGGCGACTTGTCACGCGTCGCCAGGTGGCAATGCAGGGAGGCAACGTTGACCTTGCCCAGGGAGTCGATCAGCGCCAGCGCCCGATCCAGTTCTCCCTCTTCCACACTCAGGCCGAATCGACTCTGCTGGCCATCCGGCTTGATGGCAGTGACCCTCAACCCGATATCGATGGGACCGTCGTTCCATGGCAGATTAACCAACCGCCCCACTTCGCAGAGTGAGTCCAGATTCACCTGACTACCCGAACGCAAGGCGTGAATCATGTCTTCGTCACGCTTCACGGGACCATTGAAGATCAGCCGCTCCGCCGGTAGATAGCCACTGGCAACCTCGTACTCGAACCCAGAGACCACCTCTCCCATGCCATCGAGCCGCGCCAGTACTTCGCCAATGGCGGGCATATAGTTGGCCTTGAAGGCGTAGGCCACGTCTGCATTGGGGTAGTGTCGACGCAGCCCATCGCGGAATGCCAGATAGTTGTCCTTGAAACGACTCGCATCGAAGATGTAGAAAGAGCCACCCTGGGTCCGGGCCACATTACAAAGAAACTCATGAGTCAATGTCATTGCTATCAGCCCTGATTCGAATGATACAGACGCTTTTCGATGGGCCGATACCATTCATCGAGATTGACGGGAACCCTCGAGTTGTAACCAAGCACCTGTCGTGTCAGGGGAGAAAGTGTCTTTCCATACTCCTCACCCAGCATTCTCGCGTAATCCATGTGCGGCTTGATGTAGGCCCGTCCGTAGCCGACCGTCAGGGCCACACGATTACGAGGCCCCTTGATATGGGCACCCTTGTGCCACAGCGTCGAGTGGAACAGCACCACGGATCCCGCCGGTGCTACCAGGCGCTCATGGTGTCGTTCGAACTCCTCATCACTGGGCCGTTCGTGACGATAGTGAGAACCGCTGAGCATCATGGTGCCATTCTCGGCCGTGAAGTCATCGCACATGACCAGCATGTTGAGCTTCAGCGGATACCCCGGAATCAAGGTCCGCACGTCACGGTGAAGTTTATGGACATAGATATCGGCACCGGGAAAGCCGCCAATGGGGGTCAGCGAGTTGCAGATGTAGGGCTCATTGCCGAAGTAACTGCCGATATAGTCATGGAAGAGATGCATATCGATGAAACGATCGATGCTGTCTCCAGATCCCAGGCAGTGATGAGCCGTACCATCACCGGATTCATTGATACCGTTGCGGATCTGGTACTCGCTGCAGATCTCGATCCACTTCAGACAGTCTCTTCGCAAGCGAGCGATAAACTCATCATCCAGTACCTTCTCGAAGAGGAACCAGCCCTTGTCCTCTATTGTACGATCGAACTGCTCGACACTAACTGAAGCCAACATGGCGAACCCCCTATTTTCGATTCGATGAATTACGATTTCATGTGCCGTCCGGGGAGGTTTCGTTGCATCAGCAACTTGGGCCCCTCTTCACCGATGCGAAAGAATCCATGCTTGTTGTAGAGTGATACGGCGGCATGGTTGCTGGCCTGGACTTCCAGTTGTACTCGAGCAAAGCCTCGACGCGCTGACAGCCGGATGAAGGCTTCCACCAGCATGTCCCCGATTCCCTGGCCCCGGGTCTCTTCCGCCACGATCAGCAGGCTCACATAGGCCAGGCCGCTATCCGGTGCGTTGCAGTAACCGAACAGAGCACCAACCAGCCGCTCGCCTTGCAGGTGCACCAAGGTCTCCCCTAGAGCCAGTACCTTGTCCAGATAGGCATCCACGGTAACACCGTGAATCAATTCCCCCCGGGTTCGACGACTCTCGCGCCGGATCAGCTCGCTCAAGGCGTCACGCATGACGGTCGGTTTCCCCGCTGGCATTGGCTCACTCGCTAACCGCCTCGGTGACGCTGCACTTCACCACATCGGCAATCCGTTCGACGGTGGTCAGGGACAGACCGGGGTAGATCGGCAGGCAAAGAATCCGGCTCGACAGGCTGCGCGAGCGACTCGCTTCACCAGAGGCACCATAGAACCCACATTCATCGAGGGAGGGGTGGAAATAATGCCTGGGCATGATGCCCGCAGCCTCCAGGGCGATACGGCAGGCATGCTGCGACCGACTGTCGCGGAAGGCGACGGGGAAATAAGCGTAGTTGTTGCTGGCCTGGGGATGACGCTGCTGAAGGTCCACACAGCCATCCAGATGAAGGACGTAGTGACACCAGATAGCCTCTCGGCTCTCCATGATGTTCGCGATATCATCCAGCACGCACAATGCCATGGCCGCATGCAGTTCGCTGAGCTTGGCGTTGATTCCCAGCCCTCGGAGCTCACCGGTGGGACCGATACCGAAGTTGATCAGCTCGCGCGCCAGCTGCAGATCCTCCCGGTCCCGGAAGATCACGGCGCCGCCCTCCACGCTATGGAACAGCTTGGTGGCGTGCAGACTCAGCGTGGTGGCATCTCCATGCTGCAACAGGCTGGTCCCCTGATAATCGACGCCGAAGGCGTGGGCACCATCGTAGACCACCTTGGCCTGCCATCGCTCGGCCAGGCTCTGAATGCCTTCGATGTCACAGGCATTGCCGAATACATGAACGGGTACCACGCCATGGATATCGCGTCCATCGATCTCTGTCAGGCAAGCGAGATCCAGGCACCAGCTATCGGCGTCTATATCGCAGAAGTGTGGCGAGACACCTTCCCACTTCAGGGAACTGGCCGTTGCGGCGAAGCTGAAGGGTGTCGTGACGGCTCGTCTGACGGACGAGGCCTGCGGCGTCACGAGCCCGATCGCATGATAGGCGATCTGCAGCGCCAGGGTACCATTGGTCACTAACAACAGATTCCGCACACCAAGATATTCCTCGAGGCGCTCCGTCAGCAGCTGGACCAGCGGTCCGTTGTTGGTTAGCCAGCCTCGCGAATAGATACCGTCCAGATAGGCACCCAGCTTCCGGCGATCGGGAAGATAAGGACGCGTTACCGGTATCATAGTTCCCCCACAAGATCTAGCAGGTATTGTCCATAGCCATTCTTGGACAGGTCACTGCCGGCCCGTGAAAGGTCGTTCACCGTCAGCCAGCCATTATTGAAAGCAATCTCCTCCAGACATGCGACCTTGAACCCCTGACGTTTCTCTATTGTTTCGACAAACTGGGATGCTTCCAGAAGGCTTTCGTGGGTGCCAGTATCCAGCCATGCGAACCCACGACCAAGCACCTCGACTTTTAGTCGTCCCTGCGCTAGATAGGCCTGGTTGATGCTTGTGATTTCCAGTTCCCCCCGGCCCGATGGTTCAACTTTCTTGGCCATCTCTATTACGTCATTGTCATAAAAGTAAAGACCGGTGACGGCAAAGCGTGATCTCGGTTTTTCCGGCTTTTCCTCAATGGATATGGCTCTCTTATGCTCATCAAATTCCACGACTCCGAAGCGCTCGGGGTCCCTTACCAGATAACCAAACACAGTAGCACCCTCTTCACGTCCAGCAGCTTGCTTGAGCACCGGGGAGAACCCCTGCCCGTAGAAGATATTATCACCCAGTACTAGACAGACGCTGTCGTTACCGATGAAAGTTTCTCCGATAATGAATGCCTGGGCGAGCCCATCCGGGCTTGGTTGAACGGCATACATCAGGTTCAAACCGAACTGGCTTCCATCCCCCAGCAGGCGTTGGAAACAGTACTGCTCATCCGGCGTAGTGATGATCAGAATGTCCCGAATGCCGGCCAGCATCAGCACCGAGAGCGGATAGTAGATCATCGGCTTGTCATAGACTGGCAACAGCTGCTTGGATATCCCCATGGTAATCGGATAGAGGCGCGTCCCGGAGCCCCCTGCCAGAACTATGCCCTTCATGCTCATGCGACCTCCCTACCATTGGTTCCCAGGCGTTGACGTTGGTAAGAGCCATCTTGTACTCGACTGCACCAGGTGCGGTTGGCTAGGTACCATTCAACCGTCTTGCGGATGCCACTTTCAAAGCTCTCTCGAGGAGCCCAGTCCAACTCACTGTGGATCTTTCTTGCATCGATGGCATAGCGCTGATCGTGTCCTGGGCGGTCGTCCACATGGGTGATCAGATCACGGTAGTGACTGCCTGCTATCGGGGCCAACTCCTCCAGCAGATCGCACAGCGTCTGTACCACTTCGATGTTCTGCTTCTCGTTATAACCCCCAATGTTATAGGTTTCACCGGGACGACCTTGCCTCACCACGGCACACAACGCACGGGCATGATCTTCCACGTAGAGCCAGTCGCGAACCTGCAGGCCTTGCCCATAGACCGGTAGTGGTTTTCCCTCCAGGGCATTGAGAATCATCAGTGGAATCATTTTCTCAGGAAAATGGTAGGGGCCGTAATTGTTTGAACAATTCGTTATCAGCGTAGGGAGCCCATAGGTGCGTCGCCACGCACGCACCAGGTGGTCGGCACTGGCCTTGCTGGCGGCATAGGGTGAACTGGGAGCATAGCTCGTGTTCTCGGTGAACCTTTCTCCCGCGCCCTCCAGGTCACCGTAAACTTCGTCGGTAGAGACATGCAGGAATCGAAATGCGGTTCGGCGTGCCTCTGGCAGTCCTTTCCAGTAGCGGCGGGCCACTTCCAGCAAGGTATAGCTACCGACGATATTGGTTGTGATGAAGGCCTCAGGCCCGTCGATAGAGCGATCCACATGACTTTCGGCCGCCAGGTGCATCACCACATCGGGCTGATGCATTGAAAAGACCCGTTCCAGCTTAGCCATGTCACAGATATCGACCTGCTCGAACGCATAGCGCGGACTGTCCGCGACCTCCACAAGCGATTCCAGATTACCCGCGTAGGTCAATTTATCGAGGTTGATCACCTGATCATCGCTATTTTTTATGATAAAGCGGACTACAGCAGAGCCGATGAAACCCGCTCCGCCAGTAATAAGATATTTCATGATCGGGGAAGCACCAGTTATATGAACTAAACTGCGTTGGCGAGTCGGTTGACCACGCTACCGCCCTGGAGTGTTGCCATGGCATTCTCCAAAGCCGCACACTTCATCTTGGATGGCCAAGCCTTAACGCTCCAATCAGTCGGTCGACCCTGACTGATAGCTACAAAAGTAAAGGTTCCGCATACACAAGATTACATAGTGGGCCGATTTCTGCGCACCCTATTTTTCTCATGTTCTTTTTGGGAGGAAATCATGTGAGAGCTGGAGCCGGGAGCATCATCGATGCTCGGCATAGTCGGATGAAGACTGCACCGCCGGGTCTTGAGCTCGTGAATGAAAGCAGCGCCATCCATCTCAGGCGGTTACGCATAAAAAACGCCGGTCGAGGTCGACCGGCGCGGTTGAAGAACGTAATACTCGGTTGCCTAGAACACCCGATTGAGCCCGTTCTGGGCGGCCACCCGATAGGCCTCGGCCATGGTGGGATAGTTGAAGGTGGTGTTGACGAAGTACTTGAGGGAGTTGGCCTCGCCCGGCTGCTGCATGATCGCCTGGCCGATGTGAACGATCTCCGAGGCCTGGTCGCCGAAGCAGTGGATGCCGTAGATCGCCAGGCTGTCCTGATCGAAGAGGATCTTCAGCATGCCCACGGTATCGCCGGTGATCTGGGCCCGCGCGGTATCCTTGAAGAAAGCCTGGGCCACCTCGTAGGGCACCTTCGCCTCGGTGAGCTCGCGCTCGGTGCGACCGAAGGAGCTGATCTCGGGGATGGTGTAGATGCCGGTCGGAACCTCGCTGACGAAGCGGTAGTCACGCTCGAGCAGTTCGTCGCAAGCGTTGAGCCCCTGGTCGTAGGCGGCACTGGCCAGGCTCGGCCAGCCAATCACGTCACCGGCGGCATAGATGTGCGGGATGGCGGTACGGTAGTGGTCGTCGACCTGAAGCTGGCCGCGACCGTTGGCCCCCAGGCCGATGTTCTCCAGGCCCAGCTGGTCGGTGTTGCCGGTACGGCCGTTGGCCCACAGGAAGGCGTCGGCACGCAGCCGCTTGCCCGACTTGAGGTGTACGGTGACGCCGGACTCGTCACCCTCGACCCGCTCGTACTCCTCGTTGTGGCGGATCAGCACCCCGTGCTTGCGCAGGTGATAGGAGAGCGCATCGGAGATCTCGTCGTCGAGGAAGGAGAGCAGGCTGTCGCGGTTGTTGATCAGGTCGACCTTGACGCCGAGCCCCGAGAAGATCGAGGCGTACTCGCAGCCGATCACCCCGGCACCGAAGATGATCAGGGTGCGCGGCGTATGATTCAGGCTGAGAATGGTGTCTGAGCAGTAGATGCGCGGATGGCGGAAGTCGATATCCCCCGGCCGATAGGGGCGTGAGCCGGTGGCGATGATGACCTTCCGGGCGACCAGTTCCTCCATGCCCTCGTCATTGCCGCGCACTAGCAGGGTATGCTCGTCCTTGAAGCGGGCGACGCCGTTGAACAGGTCGATACGGTTGCGCGCATAGAAGTTGGTGCGCATCGCCACCTGCTGGTCGATGGTGGCACGGGATCGCTCCATCACGTGGGGAAAGGAGAACCAGCGCGGCTCGCCGATGTCGCGGAACATGCGGTTGGTGTTGAACTGCATGATCTGCTTGACCTGGTGGCGCAACGCCTTGGACGGGATGGTGCCCCAGTGGGTGCAGTTGCCCCCTACCGTCGGCTGCTTCTCGACCACCGCCACCCGCCTGCCGTGCTTGGCGGCATTGATCGCGGCACTCTCGCCCGCGGGGCCGGTCCCGATCACCACCACGTCATAGTTATGGACTGCCATGGACTCTCGCGTCTCCTTGTTCCCTTGAACGCCGTAAGCCGTAAGCCGTAAGCCGTAAGCCGTAAGCCGTAAGCCGTAAGCCGCGATGCTGCCACCGAACCAGCCAGCGGCAATGGTTTTGCTTATCGCTTACAGCTTCAAGCTTACAGCTCCGGGCGAAGCCCGGTCACCGCTTGGTGGCGTCATAGCCGAGATCGGCGCCGCGGCTCTCGTCGCTACGGCGGCGGGCACTGCCCTGGCGCTTGCGGTTCTCTTCCTCGCAGACCTCGTCCTTGCCGCCGCAGACCTCGCAGCCCTCCTTGAGGCCAAGCTGGTTGAGCCCGCCGCAGGAGCCGGCGATCGGCTTGCGGCCGAGGATCACCCCGACCGCCATGGCGGCCATGATCAGCAGCATGAAGCCCAGAACGATAAGCCAGATGGTCATGTGTGCTCTCCCTTCGGTGACTCCTCGAGGTACGCCTCGAGTGCCGTACCATGATGAATTTCAATACCTTGTGATGTTAGGACAACGATGCGCACCGCACGCTCCGCGGCCTGCGCAACCGCCTCGGGGCCGGCCGTCATCAGCTCGCGGGCCTGACGGTCGGCCTCGAGGGCCGTGGGTGCCACCACGCTGACCGCAAGAAGTCGGCTGACCGAGAGGAGCCCTCCCGGCTCACCCCCCTCGATGATCCACTGGCCCGCACCATCCCGGGCATCGAGGTGGACCAGGGCGGCGTCGCCGAGCCTGAGCCACGACGCCTCCTGCTCCGGAAGACCGGGCCGGTCGAGGGCCAGTCGCCAGGGGCGCCCGCCCGTCTGACCCCGGGTACGCACCACCCCGCCCAGCTCCAGCATGGCATGCTCGATGCCGCGGTTCTCGAGCAGCGCATCGAGCCGGTCGACCGCCAGTGCCCGGCTCATCTGCAGCAGCGAATCCGCCAGCGGGTCGTCATCGTTCGCCGCCCCGGAAAGCAGTGCTCGACGGGCCTGACGCAACGGCACCAGCAGCCGCGCCAGGTCCTGTTCGAGGTTGACCAGTTCACCTTGGATGCCGGCCACCAGACGCTCGCGAGCTCCCTCGTCCAGGTCGGCATGCAGGGTGATGTGGTAGCCGGTACCGAGGGCCGTGCCCTCGAACTGGTGAAGCGGTGACTGGCTGCGACATCCGACCAGCAGCGTCACCGGCAGCAACAGGGCCAACAGAAAGAGGGCCGGCCCGCAGGCCGGCCCCTTGTTTCGCCTCGCGGCGAGGAAGCTCATCCGCCGAAGTCGTCCAGCAGGATGTTCTCGGGCTCGACGCCCAGGTCGAGCAGCATCTTGATCACCGAGGCGTTCATCATGGGTGGCCCGCACATGTAGTACTCGCAGTCCTCGGGGGCCGGATGGTCCTTGAGGTAGTTCTCGTAGAGAACATTGTGGATGAAGCCGGTCGGGCCCTCCCAGTTATCCTCGGGCTGCGGGTCGGAGAGCGCCAAGTGCCACTCGAAGTTGTCGTACTCCTCGGCCAGCTGGTCGTACTCGTCGTTGTAGAAGGTCTCACGCCAGGAGCGCGCACCGTACCAGAACGAGATCTTGCGCTTCGTCTTGAGCCGCTTGAGCTGGTCGAAGATGTGGCTGCGCATCGGCGCCATGCCGGCACCGCCGCCGACGAAGACCATCTCGGCGTCGGTGTCCTTGGCAAAGAACTCGCCGAAGGGCCCCATCACGGTGACCTTGTCGCCCGGCTTCAGGCTGAAGACGTAGGTCGACATCAGGCCCGGCGGGTGATTGGTGTTGGGCGGCGGGGTGGCGATGCGGATGTTGAACTTGAGGATGCCCTTCTCTTCCGGGTAGTTCGCCATGGAGTAGGCGCGGATGACTTCCTCGTTGTTCTTGTGGGAGAGCTTGAACAGATCGAACTTCTCCCAGTCGCCCCGGTACTCCTCCTCGATGTCGAAGTCGGAGAACTTGATGTCGTAGGGAGGGGCCACCAGCTGCACGTAGCCGCCGGCACGGAAGGCCACTTCCTCGCCCTCGGGCAGCTTGAGGTTGAGCTCCTTGATGAAGGTGGCCACGTTGGGGTTGGCGATGACCTCGCATTCCCATTGCTTGACGCCGAAGACCTCCTCGGGCACCTCGATCTTCATGTCCTGCTTCACCGGCACCTGGCAGGAGAGCCGCCAGCCCTCCTTCTTCTCGCGCAGGGTGAAGTGGGACTCCTCGGTGGGCAGGATGGCGCCACCGCCCTCCTCCACGCGGCACTTGCACTGGGCACAGGAGCCGCCGCCGCCGCAGGCGGAGGAGAGGAAGATGCCGTTGGCGGCCAGCGTATTGAGCAGCTTGCCGCCGGCCTGGGTGGTCAGGGTATGTTCGGGATCACCGTTGACCTCGATGGTCACGTCCCCGGTACTGACGAGCTTGCTGCGGGCAGCCAGGATCACCAGAACCAGGCCGATGACGACCAGGGTGAACATGACCACACCGAGCAAGATGACTGTTGTATCAACCATGTCGGTTTCCTATTGCTTGACGTTGTCTGGTTCCCGGCGGCAAGGGTCACCGCCGGGACAGCACGACCGGCTTCAGAGCTGGATGCCCGAGAAGGACATGAAGCCCAGCGACATCAGGCCCACGGTGATGAAGGTGATGCCCAGCCCCTGCAGGGAGCCGGGAACGTCGCTGTACTTGAGCTTCTCGCGGATACCCGCCAGGGCGGTGATGGCCAGTGCCCAGCCGACCCCGGAACCGAAGCCGTAGACCACGGACTCGCCGAAGTTGTAATTGCGCTCGACCATGAACAGCACCCCCCCGAGGATGGCGCAATTCACGGTGATCAGCGGCAGGAACACGCCCAGCGCGTTGTAGAGCACCGGCACATACTTGTCGAGGAACATCTCGAGGATCTGCACCAGGGCGGCGATCACGCCAATGTAGCTGAGCAGGCCCAGAAACGAGAGGTCGATGTTCTCGGCACCGCTGATGCCAGTCCAGGTCAGGGCCCCTTCCTTCAGCAGGAAAGTCAACACCAGGTTGTTGACCGGTACGGCGATGGTCAGCACCACGATGACGGCAATGCCGAGGCCGAAGGCCGCGGAGACCTTCTTGGACACCGCCAGGAAGGTGCACATGCCCAGGAAGAACGCCAGGGCCAGGTTCTCGACGAAGACCGAGGCGACGAACAGGCTGATATAGTGTTCCATGTTACACGGCCTCCTTCGGTTCGGTGTTGTGCTTCATCTTGAACTCGCTCTCCTCGATCTGCTCCGGGTTCAGCGTGCGCAGCACCCAGATGATCAGACCGATGATGAAGAACGCCGAGGGCGGCAGCAGCAACAGGCCGTTGGGCACGTACCAGCCACCATCCTGCACGGTCTGCAGCACGGTGAAGCCGAACACGCTGCCGGAACCAAACAGTTCACGGAAGAAGCCGACGGTCATCAGGATGAAACCGTAGCCGAGACCGTTGCCGATGCCGTCCAGGAAGGACATGCCCGGGGTATTGGTCATGGCGAAGCCTTCGGCACGCCCCATGACGATACAATTGGTGATGATCAGGCCGACGAACACCGAGAGCTGCTTGGACATCTCGTAGGCATACGCCTTGAGGATCTGATCCACCACGATCACCAGCGAGGCGATGATGGTCATCTGCACGATGATGCGGATCGACGACGGGATATGGTGCCGGATCAGCGACACGAACAGGTTCGAGAAGGCCGTGACGAAGATCACCGCACAGGCCATGACCAGCGACACGCTCATGCTGGTGGTCACCGCCAGCGCGGAGCAGATGCCGAGCACCTGCAGCGCGATGGGGTTGTTCTTGAAGACTGGCGTCGTCAGGACGCCCTTGGGAGTAGCGGCTGACATGATCAGGCTCCTTCAGCTTCGAGTTCGACATCGGCGTCCCGAGCGTCTTCCTGCTCGATGCCACTGCGGAATTTCGCCAGGTACTCGCCGAAACCTTCCGGGCTCAGCCAGAACTGCAGCATGTTGGTGACGCCGTTGCTGGTCAGGGTGGCACCGGAGAGGCCATCGACCTCATGCTCGCTGCTGCCGCTGCCCTTGGCGACCCGGATGGCCGGGACCGGGTCACCCTCAGCCTCGAAGATCTGCTTGCCTTCCCACTGGGCCTGCCAGCGCGGGTTGTTGACCTCGGCTCCCAGTCCGGGCGTCTCGCTGTGCTCGTAGTAGGTGATGCCGACGATGGTGTTGCCGTCACCCTCTACGGACAGGAAGCCACGCATCAGCCCCCACAGGCCCTGGCCACGGATCGGCAGGATGATCTGCTCGGGATCCTCCTCGTCACCCACCAGATAGACGGTGGTGTAGTTCTCCACGCGGGTCAGGCCGGCGGGATCGCGCTCCCCGGACAGGGTACGCGAGGCGGCCGGGTCACGGCGTGCCTCGAAGCCGTCGTAGGTGGCCGCGTCGAACTCGTCGGTGTACTCGCCGGTGCGCATGTCCACCACCCGCGGGATGACGGCCGACTCGAACACCGCATTCACGTCCATGCCCGGCTCGTAGAGGTTGGCCACGCTGAGGATGTTGGTCTTGCGGTCGAGCTCCTGGTTGAGCTGCTGCAGGGGGCGCAGCGCCACCGCCGCGGTGGAGACGATGACCGAACACACGATGCAGAGTGCGAACGCCACCCCCAGGATCTTCTTGATGGAGTTATTGCTCTGTGCCATCAGGCAGTCTCCTCGGCCGGCACACCGGTGCGCTGCATGCGGCGCTTGATGTTGGCCTGTACAAAGAAGTGGTCGATGAGCGGGGCGAACAGGTTGGCGAACAGGATCGCCAGCATGATGCCTTCGGGGAATGCCGGGTTGACCACACGGATCAGCACGGTCATCACGCCGATCACCACACCGAAGATCAGGCGGCCCGGGTTGGTCATCGAGGCGGACACCGGGTCGGTGGCCATGAACACCATGCCGAAGGCGAAGCCGCCGATTACCAGGTGCCAGTACCAGGGCATGGCGAACATCGGATTGCTGTCGGAGCCGACCAGGTTGAACAGCGCACTGGTCGCCACCATGCCGAGGAAGGTCCCCAACATGATTCGCCAGGAGGCGATCTTGGTCCACAGCAGCACCGCCGCACCGATCAGGATGGCGAGCGTCGACACCTCGCCCATCGAGCCGGGAATGAAGCCGATGAAGGCGTCCCACCAGCTGTACTGGCTGGTCAGGGCGGCCATGTTCTCCTGGAAGGCGATGGAGAGCGGCGTCGCGCCGGTGAAGCCGTCGGCCGCCACCCACACTGCGTCACCGGAGATCTGGGCCGGGTAGGCGAAGTAGAGGAAGGCACGACCGGTCAGCGCCGGGTTGAGGAAGTTCTTGCCGGTGCCGCCGAAGATCTCCTTGCCGATCACCACACCGAAGGTGATACCGAGCGCCACCTGCCACAGCGGGATGGTGGCCGGCAGGATCAGGGCATAGAGCACGGAGGTGACGAAGAAGCCCTCGTTGACCTCATGGCCGCGCTTGACGGCGAACAGCACCTCCCAGAAACCACCCACCACGAAGGTCACCAGGTAGATGGGCAGGAAGTAGGTCGCGCCGAGCACGAAGTTGGCCCACAGGCTGTCGGGGTCGTGGCCGCTGGCGAGGATCATCATGATCGCCTCGCGCCAGCCGTCCATGGAGGCGTAGCCGTCGGCGATGGCCATGTTGGACTGCCAGCCGGCGGCCCACATGCCGAACAGCATGGCCGGGAAGGTGCACAGCCACACGGTGATCATGATGCGCTTGAGGTCGATGCCATCACGCACGTGGGCGGTGGTCTTGGCCACGTTGGGCGGCGAGTAGAAGATGGTGTCTACCGCCTCGAAGAGCGGGTAGAACTTCTCGTACTTGCCGCCCTTGTGGAAGTGCGGCTCGAGATTGTCGAGTGTCTGTCGGATCGCCATCATCAGGCCTCTTTCTCGATCATGGTGAGATTGTCGCGCAGGATGGGACCGTATTCGTACTTGCCGGGGCACACATAGGTGCACAGGGCCAGGTCCTCTTCATCCAGTTCCAGACACCCGAGTTGCATGGCCGTCTCGATGTCACCGACGATCAGCGAGCGCAGCAGCTGGGTGGGCAGGATGTCCAGCGGCATCACCTCCTCGTAGGTCCCCACCGGCACCATGGCCCGCTCGGAACCGTTGGTCGAGGTGGTCGGCGCATAGTGCTTGAGGCCGGTGAACTTCGACAGGTAGATCCCCAGGACCGAGTGGCGGTGGGCGCCAAGCGACATCCAGCCCATGAAGACGCGCTTGTTGCCCTCTTCCAGCAGGCTGAACTGGCTGTGGAAGCGCCCCAGGTAGCGCAGGCTGCCCTCGCAGGTAAAGCCCGAGAAGACCGAGCCGGAGATGACGCGGGTGCCATCGGGGTCGATCACCTCACCGGCCAGCAGTTCTTCGGTGCTGGCGCCGATGCGGGTACGCAGCAGGCGTGGCTTTTCGGCGCGCGGCCCCCCCACGGCGACGACCCGGTTCATGTCCAGCTTGCCTTCGGCGAAGAGCTTGCCGAAGGCGATCACGTCCTGATAGCCGATATGCCAGACACGCTTGTGCAGCGCGACCGGCGAGAGGTAGTGGATATGGGTGCCCACCAGACCGGCCGGATGCACACCGCCGAAGGTCTCGACCTGGACCCCCTTGACGTCGCCGCCCGGAATGCGGGCACCGGGAGCGGTGCACAGATAGACCTTGCCCTCGGTCAAGCGGGCCAGGACCTTGAGGCCGTCCTCGAAGGCCTGCGGCTGCTCGTTGATGATCTCGGCCGGGTCGGCGCACAGTGGATGGGTGTCGACGGCGGTGACGAAGATGTCCGCCGGCACGCCGTCGAGGGCCGGGGTGCGCGAGTACGGACGGGTGCGCAGCGCGGTCCACAGGCCGGACTCAACCAGCTGGTCGACCACGGCCTGGCGCTCCAGGCCCTCGAGCTTGTCACGGCCATGGGCGGCGAACTCGACCGCCTCCTCGTTCTCGTCGACCTTGATCACCACCGACAGCAGCTTGCGCTTCTCGCCACGGTTGATTGCCACGATCTCGCCAGCGGCAGGCGCGGTGAAGCGCACGCCTTCGATCTTCTTGTCGGTGAAGAGCAGCTGGCCCAGCTTGACTCTATCCCCCTCCCGGACCTCCATGGTCGGCTTCATGCCGACGTAGTCGGTACCCAGGATCGCCACGTGACGTACCGGGCGCGCATCCTCGATGCGCTGCTCGGGCGCCCCCGTGATGGGGAGATCCAGGCCTTTCTTGACTTCGATCATAGTCTCGCCCAGTTGATGGATCGGATATACGAAGGAAAGGGGTTCGAATGGAATCGAATTCTTGTGGTGTCAGTACGTTACCAGTCAGGCCCGAGGCAAGCTCGGACCACCCCGAAAAATCCTCGGTATTATAAAGACAAGGCTGGGTGATGACCACCTGCCTGAAGGTCGCAGACGATGCCCGGAGGCAAGTGAAAAATTGTCGCAGACTGTGGAATTTTCGTTGAAATCGACGACGAACAGGCGGTTCGGCGGGAGGCAGGAGCGCCCGAGACAGCACGCCGCCCCTTCGCTCGAGGGGGCGGCGCGGTCAGGACTTACGACCGGGAGCGGGGCAGCTTGAGGAATTTCACGTTGGAGACGTGCTGCAGGATGCGCACGACCTGGCAGCTGTAGCCGAACTCGTTGTCGTACCAGACGTAGAGCACGGCATGCTTGCCGTTGGCGATGGTAGCCTTGGCATCGACGATGCCGGCATGGCGGTTGCCGACGAAGTCCGAGGAGACCACCTCGGGCGAGTCGACGTAGTCGATCTGCTTCTGGTAGGCCGAATCGATCGACATGCGACGCAGGTAGTCGTTGAGCGCCTCGGCGTCGGTCTCCTTCTCCAGGGTCAGGTTGAGGATCGCCATGGAGACGTTGGGCGTCGGCACGCGAATGGCGTTGCCGGTCAACTTGCCGGAGAGCTCCGGCAACGCCTTGGCTACGGCCTTGGCGGCGCCGGTCTCGGTGAGCACCATGTTGAGCGGCGCGCTGCGGCCGCGGCGATCGCCCTTGTGATAGTTGTCGATCAAGTTCTGGTCGTTGGTGTAGGCGTGCACCGTCTCCACATGGCCGTTGGCGATGCCGTACTCGTCGTTGAGCGCCTTGAGCACTGGCACGATGGCGTTGGTGGTACAGGACGCCGCCGACAGGATGCGATCGTCCTGGCTGATGTCGCCATCGTTGATGCCGAAGACGATGTTCTTGACATCGCCCTTGCCCGGGGCGGTCAGCAGCGCCTTGGCGACGCCCTTGCACTGCAGGTGCTGGCCCAGGCCCGCCTCGTCGCGCCAGATACCGGTGTTGTCCACCACCACGGCGTTGTCGATACCATAGGCGGTGTAGTCCACGTCGGTCGGCGAATCGGCGTAGATCACCTGGATGACGTTGCCGTTGGCGGTGATGGTGCGCGCCTCGGGGTCGACCTGGATGGTGCCGTCGAAGGGGCCGTGCACGGAGTCGCGGCGCAGCAGGCTCGCCCGCTTCTCGAGGTCCTTGGCGATGTCGCCGCGGCCCCGCACGACGATGGCCCTCAGGCGCAGCAGGTTGCCGCCACCGGCCTTCTCGACCAGCACCCGGGCCAGGATGCGCCCGATGCGGCCGAAGCCGTAGAGCACCACGTCCTTGGGCTCGCCGTTGCTGCCGTTGGGGTCGTGGGCATCGACGATCTCGGCGAGTTCCTCGCGCAGGAAGGCCAGGGCGTCACCGCCGCCGCGCTTCTTGAAGGCCACGCCCAGCTTGCCCACGTCGACGTGGGCCGGGCCCAGGTTGAGCTGGGTCATCGCCTGGACCAGCGGGAAGGTGTCCTGCACGGAGAGTTCGGTCCCCTCGATCTTCCGCACATAGCGATGGTCCTTCAGGATGCGGATCACCGAGCGGTTGAACAACGAGCGCCCGTAGAGGGTCGTGACTACGTTGTTGCGACGGTAGAGGCTGCCGATCAGCGGGATCATCTGCTCGGCGGTCGCCTGGTTGTCATGCCATGCCTGGAAGACGGTATCGAGGGGTTGCTGACTCACGGGAAGCCTCTCTGATGGTGTAAGGGGGTCGCCATCATTATCGGGGGGCCGTCCGCCCGGGGCAATCGCAGTATGGTCGCAGCCGCTGTAGGGGGATTACAGGAAACGGCGTTTGACTACAAGCGCGCGTCATGGGGCTGGTATGATGGTCCCGGAATCCAGCTGAAACCACTGCGGGAGGGGTTCGTGCCTCACCGCCACCCAGCCGAAGAGACCATGCCGACCTTCTCGCCGCTCGACCCCCCGAGGCCACAGGGCCTGCGCGACACCCTCTACTGGCAGACGCCCCCCGGCAGCGCCAGCGCCCTCGCCCTGGCCCGACTGGCCAGCGATGCGCCGCTGCTGGTGATCACCGCCGACACCGCCCAGGCCCAGCGCCTGGAGAACGACCTGCGCTTCTACGCCCGGCTGCCGGTACTGCCCTTTCCCGACTGGGAGACCCTGCCCTACGACAGCTTCTCGCCCCACCAGGACATCGTCTCGGCCCGGTTGCGGACCCTGCGCCTGCTGCAGGACGGCGAGCACGGCATCGTGCTGGTGCCGATCAACACCCTGATGCAGCGGCTGCCGCCGGTGGAGTACATCGCCGGGCGGGTGCTGACCCTGGAGGTGGGCATGCACCTCGACCGGGAAGGCTTTCGCGAGAGCCTGTCCCGGGCCGGCTACCGCGCCGTGGAGACCGTCTTCGAACCCGGCGAATACGCCCTGCGTGGCGCCCTGATCGATCTCTTCCCCATGGGCAGCGAGACCCCGCTGCGCATCGACCTGTTCGACGACGAGGTCGACACCCTGCGTCGCTTCGACCCGGACAGCCAGCGCAGCCAGGACAAGGTCGAGCGCGTCGAGCTGCTGCCGGCCCACGAGTACTCGCTGTCGCGCTCGGCCATCGCCTGCTTCCGCGAGGGCTTCGAGACCCTGTTCGACGTCGACCCGCGCCAGTGCCCGCTCTACGTGGACGCCCTCAAGGGCATCCCCTCCCCCGGCCTGGAGCAGTACCTGCCGCTGTTCTTCGAACGGACGGCGACCCTGTTCGAGCACCTGGCCGAGGGCACCCGGGTGGCCCTGCTGCCCGGCGTTCGCGAGGCCGCCGAACACCACTGGGCGTCCATCGAGAGCCGTTTCGAGAACCTCGGCGTCGACCCCACCCGACCGCTACTGCCCCCCCATCGCGCCTTCGTCCCGGTGGCCGAGGTGTTCGGCGCCATCAAGCGCCACCCGCGGGTGGCGCTGACCGACGACGCCGACCATCGCCATGCCCACCTGCCCCGGGCGAAGGCGGCGCCCACTGTGGCGGTCGACGCCCGGGCCAGGCAGCCGCTCGCCGCCCTCGAGACCTTCCTCGCCGAGCATGGCGACAGCCGGGTGCTGTTCGTCGCCGAGTCACGCGGGCGACGCGAGGCGATGGAGGAGACCCTGGCCCCGCTGCACCTGGCCCTGCCCCATGTAGAGGGCTTCGACGCCTTCCTCGCGGGCGAGACGCGCCTGGCGATCACCGAGGGCGAGATCGACGCCGGCCTGTGGCTGACCGCGCCGGATCTTGCCGTGATCAGCGAGACCGAGCTGTTCGGCGAGGTGGTGCGCCAGAGCCGCCGGCGCGAGAAGGCCACCGACGACAACGAACTGGCGATCCGCCACCTCTCCGAGCTGCGCCCGGGCGCCCCGGTGGTGCACCAGGCCCACGGGGTGGGGCGCTACCAGGGACTCGAGACCCTCCAGGCCGGCGGCCAGGCCGCCGAGTTCGTCTCCCTGGAGTATGCCGACGGCGCCCGCCTCTACGTGCCCGTCGACAGCCTGCACCTGATCTCCCGCTACGCCGGGGTCGACGACGAGCTGGCCCCGCTGCACCGGCTCGGCTCCGACCAGTGGGACAAGGCGCGGCGCCGCGCCGCCGAGAAGATCCGCGACACCGCCGCCGAGCTGCTCGATATCTACGCCCGCCGCGAGGCCCGCGAGGGCTTCGCCTGTGCGCCGCCGGATATCGAGTACGCCCGCTTCGCGGCCAATTTCCCCTTCGAGGAGACGCCGGACCAGCGCGCCGCCATCACCGCCGTGCTCGGGGACATGACCGCGCCGCGGCCCATGGACCGGGTGGTGTGCGGCGATGTGGGCTTCGGCAAGACCGAGGTCGCCATGCGCGCCGCCTTCCTCGCCGTGCACTCGGGTCGCCAGGTGGTGGTGCTGGTACCCACCACCCTGCTCGCCCGTCAACACTTCGAGAACTTCCGCGACCGTTTCGCCGACACCGCGGTGAACATCGAGCTGATCTCCCGCTTCACCGAGGGCAAGGGGCAGGCCGCCTCCCTCAAGCGCATCGAGGGCGGCCAGGCGGACATCGTCATCGGCACCCACAAGCTGCTGTCGAAGTCGATGAAGCTGCCCAACATGGGCCTGCTGGTCATCGACGAGGAGCACCGCTTCGGGGTGGCCCAGAAGGAGCGCCTCAAGAGCCTGCGGGCGGAGGTGGACATCCTGACCATGACCGCCACGCCGATCCCGCGGACCCTGAACATGGCCATGAGCGGCATCCGGGACCTCTCGATCATCGCCACGCCGCCCGCCCGGCGCCTGTCGGTGAAGACCTTCGTCCAGCAGCGCGACGAGGCGGTGATCAAGGAGGCCCTGCTGCGCGAGATCCTGCGCGGCGGCCAGGTCTACTTCCTGCACAACGAGGTCAAGACCATCGAGACCGCCGCCGACAAGGTACGCGAACTGGTGCCCGAGGCGCGGGTCGGGGTCGCCCACGGTCAGCTGCCCGAGCGGGCACTGGAGCGGGTGATGTCGGACTTCTACCACAAGCGCTTCAACGTGCTGGTCTGCTCCACCATCATCGAGACCGGCATCGACGTGCCCAGCGCCAACACCATCGTCATCGAGCGCGCCGACAAGTTCGGCCTGGCCCAGCTGCACCAGCTGCGTGGCCGGGTCGGGCGCAGCCACCACCAGGCCTACGCCTACCTGCTGGCGCCGCCGCCGCGGGCCATGACCCGGGATGCCGTCAAGCGCCTGGAGGCCATCGCCGGGGCCGAGGAGCTCGGCGCGGGCTTCACCCTGGCCAGCCACGACATGGAGATCCGCGGCGCGGGCGAACTGCTCGGCGAGGAGCAGAGCGGACAGATGGAGGCCATCGGCTACGGGCTCTACATGGAGATGCTCGACCGGGCGGTGAAGGCGATTCGCGCCGGCAAGACCCCCAACATCGAGGCGCCCCTCGACGAGGGCGTCGAGATCGGCCTGAACCTGCCGGCACTGATTCCCGATGACTACCTGCACGACGTGCAGCAGCGCCTGGTGATGTACAAGCGCATCGCGAGCGCCGCGAACGAGGCCGAACTCAAGGAGCTGCAGGTGGAGATGGTCGACCGCTTCGGCCTGTTGCCGGTCCCGGTGAAGACCCTGCTGCGCCAGACGCGACTGCGCCAGCGCGCCGAGAAACTCGGCATCGTGCGCCTCGAGGCGGGGCCGGAGAAGGGCCGGGTGATCTTCGGCGGCCAGACCCGGGTCGACCCCCTGACCCTGGTCGAGCTGATCCAGGGCTCGCCCGACCGCTACCGCCTCGATGGCGCCGACACCCTGCGCTTCGAGGCGAACATGGAGAAGGCAGAGGCGCGCTTCCAGGCGGTGGAGCAACTGCTCGAGGCCCTCAACCGCAAGGCCGAGGCGGCCTGAACGAGATTTTCCCGTGGCGAACCGCTGCGCCATAGGGCATTCTATATTGTTAGCCAAGCGGAACATCGCAGCCTGATCCCTGACACTGCCGGCAAGGACACCGGCGTGTCGTGACAACCGTCATGACCGGCAACGGACACTTGGCCGTCCGCCCGGACGACAGCACTACGAGATAATGACGTCGATGAAACCTTCAAGACTGGCCAGCCACTCGGCGATGGGCCTCCTGACCCTGGGCCTGACCGCCGCCCTGGTTGCCACCATGATCCCCAGCGCCGCCCTCGCCGAGGAGGCGGAGCCGGTGCGCGGCCACTATCCGCTGCCCGAGACCGGCAACGTGATCGGCGAGGCCTATACCGTCTCGGTCGAGGAAGGCGACACCCTGATCGACCTCGCCCGCGAGCACAACGTGGGGTACGAGGCGATCCGCATGGCCAACCCGGATGTCAGCCTCTGGGCGCCCTTCGCCGGTACCGAGGTGGTCATTCCGAACCGCCATATCCTGCCCGACGCCCCTCGCGAGGGCATCGTGATCAACCTCTCCGAGTTGCGGCTCTACTACTACTCGGGCGAGGACGTGGTCGAGACCTACCCGATCAGCGTGGGCCGTGACGGCTTCGCCACGCCGGTGGGCGTGACGAAGACCACCGTCAAGGTCGAGGACCCGGCCTGGTCGCCGCCGCGCTCCATGCGCGAGGAGGCGGCGGCCCGGGGGGAGCCGGTGCCCAGCGTGGTGCCCCCGGGCCCGGACAACCCCTTGGGCCGTCATGCCATCCTGCTCGGCCTGCCGAGCTACCTGATCCACGGTACCAACAAGCCCGACGGCGTCGGCATGCGCGCCAGCCGCGGCTGCATTCGCATGTTCCCCGAGGACATCGAGTCGCTCTACGAGCGGGTGCCGAGCGGTACCAAGGTGAACATCGTCGACCAGCCCTTCAAGGCCGGCTGGTCGGAGGATGGCGAGCTCTACGTCCAGTCCTTCCCGCAACTGGAGGAGAACGAGGGCAGTTTCGAGCCGTTTCTCAACGCCATCGAGGTGGTGACCCGCGCCTTCGGCGAGGAGCAGCCCCCGATCGACTACGCCATGCTGCGCGGCGTGGTGGAGAGCCCCGACGGCAGCGTCGTCTCCCTGCTGCGCGAGGCCGAGGAGGAGCCCACGCCCGCTGCCCCATCGCTCGAGGAGGCCGATGGGCTGTTCCAGGAACTGGAGATCACGGCCCTGGTCGACCAGCCGAACTGACCACGGCCGGGCAGGTTTCGCCCCGAGACCGACAGGACAGCAACAGAAAACCCCGCCGAGGCGGGGTTTTCTCGTACTACAGAACCGCCTCCATCCATGGATGGAGGCGGCACTCCGACAGAATTACTTCTGCATGGAGCGCTGGAACATGCGGTTCATTTCCTCACGGTTCTGCTCGGACATCTGCAGAGCCGCCCGGGCGTCACGCTGCGCCTGGTTGGCAGTGTTCTGGGCCTGGGTGGCAATGCTACGAGCTTCAGCGGCGTCGGCCTGGGCGGCCTCGGCAGTCTGACGCACTTCTTCCAGAGCGCTGTTGGAAGCACAGCCGGCCAGGATGGCCAGGGAGGCAGCAGCGGCGGTCAGCTTCAGGGTGGTCTTCAGAGTCATGGTGTTCTCCTTGAGTCTTCCTTGGGTAGTGCGTTGGTGATGCCTGAGATCAGGCTTCCTGCTCATGCAGGATTTTCTTGCAGCGACTTCTGCTGCGAAGCACAGGAGTCAAACGCTGTTTTATTATACACAACGGCGCTTGTCCATAGCTAGGAACGTCCCTTGCGCATGTAAAGCCTAGCGGATCACGACGCGAGTGCCAATGTCGATCAACTCCGCCAGCCGCTCGATCTGGGCATCGGTCACCGCCACACAGCCCTGAGTCCAGTGAAAACGGCTATGGATGTCGGGGTCACCCTTGCCGATTCCGTGGATGCCGATGAACCCCCCCAGGGCCGTCTGCTGCGGGGGATGGCCGCGACGGCGATAGTAGTCGAAATAGTCGTCGTAATCCTGCTGGGTGTAGATCCCCGACTCCAGCGCCATGCGCGCATGGGAGGGCGTCGGGTAATCGATGCCGATGAAGATGTGCCAGTCGCTCTCGCGGTTGAAACGGTTGACGCGGAATTCACCGAGCGGGGTCGCGTTATCGCCTCTCGTCCGCTGGGTCCTGGCCCCGCCACGACCCAGGGAGATCGGGGCGAAGCGCTCGAGTTGGGCATTGCCACGATAGACGGTCAGGGTGGCGTCGCGGTCGTCGACCAGCACCCAGAGTTCGTCGGGGTACTCCGGCAGATGGGCACGGGACAGCATGGTCTCGATCAGGTCGGCCCGGGCGATATCCGCCCCCAGCAGCGTGAACGGAGCGCTCAGCGCCATCAGGGTGAAGCGGCGGCGAGACAAGGGGGTCATCGGGTGGTTCTCGACAGCGTTGAAGGACAGGTCGGACGGCCAAGCGTGACCGAGCCGAACGAAACGGAAATTGATGCCGTTATAACGCACTCCGCCCTCCCCCTGCCAGGTGTTCTCCCTCAACGCAGCGCGGTGCCGGCCAATCACCATCGCCATGACGCCCGGCGGTTCCTCAGCCGTAGAGGCCCTGGCTTCTCAGGTAGTCGTCGTAGCTGCCGCTGAAGTCGGTGATGCCGGCATCGCTCATGTCGAGGATCCGGGTGGCCAGCGAGGAGACGAACTCGCGGTCGTGGCTGACGAAGATCAGGGTGCCGGGGTAGTGCTCGAGAGCCAGGTTGAGCGCCTCGATGGACTCCATGTCCAGGTGGTTGGTGGGCTCGTCCATCAGCAGCACGTTGGGGCGGGTCAGCGACAGCTTGCCGAACAGCATGCGGCCCTGCTCGCCGCCGGAGATCACCTTCACCGACTTGCCGATGTCGTCGCTGGAGAACAGCATCCGTCCCAGGGCGCCACGGATCACCTGCTCGCCGCCGTCGGTCCACTGGGCCATCCACTCGAACAGGGTGGCGTCGTTGGCGAAGTCGTCGGCGTGATCCTGGGCGAAGACGCCGAGCTCGGCACTGTCGGTCCAGCGCACCGCCCCGGCCAGGGGGTGCAGCTCGCCGGCCAGTGTCCTGAGCAGCGTGGTCTTGCCGATGCCATTGGGGCCGATGATGGCGATGCGTTCGCCGGCCTCCACGGTCATGCCGAGGCCCTCGAACAGCGGCGCCTCGCCGGGATACCCCTGACTCAAGGCCTCGACGTTGACCGCATTGCGGTGGATCTTCCTGCCCTGCTCGAAGCGGATGAAGGGGCTGACACGGCTCGAGGGCTTGATGTCCTCGAGCTTGATCTTGTCGATCTGCCGCGCCCGGGAGGTGGCCTGCTTGGCCTTGGAGGCGTTGGCCGAGAAGCGGCTGACGAAGGCCTGCAGCTCGGCGATCTGCGCCTTCTTCCGGGCGTTGTCTGCGTGCTGGCGCTCGCGGGCCGCGGTGGCCGCAGTCATGTAGTCGTCGTAGTTGCCGGGGAACAGCCGGATCTCGCCATAGTCCAGGTCCGCCATGTGGGTGCAGACGCTGTTGAGGAAGTGGCGGTCGTGGGAAATGATGATCATGGTGCTGTTGCGCGCGGTCAGCATCCCTTCCAGCCAGCGGATGGTGTTGATGTCCAGATGGTTGGTGGGCTCGTCGAGCAGCAGCACGTCGGGGTCGGCGAACAGCGCCTGGGCCAGCAGGACGCGCAGTTTCCAGCCCGGCGCTACCTCGCTCATGGGGCCGACGTGCTGCTCGATCGGGATACCCAGCCCCAGCAGCAGCTCGCCGGCACGGGCCTCGGCGGTGTAGCCGTCGAGCTCGGCGAAGCGGACCTCCAGGTCGGCCACGGCCATGCCGTCTTCCTCGCTCATCTCCGGCAGCGCGTAGATGCGCTCGCGCTCGGCCGCCACCTCCCACAGCTCGCGGTTGCCCATGATCACGGTGTCGATGACCCGCTCGGATTCAAAGGCGAACTGGTCCTGGCCCAGCTTGCCGAGGCGCGCGCCGGACTCGACCATCACCTGGCCGGACGACGGCTCCAGGTCACCGCCCAGGATCTTCATGAAGGTGGACTTGCCACAGCCGTTGGCGCCGATCAGGCCGTAGCGGTGGCCGTTGCCGAACTTGATGGAGACGTTCTCGAACAGGGGCCTGGCCCCGAACTGCATGGTGATGTTGGCGGTGGAGATCACGTGGGGGTCCAATCGAGGTGCAAAAGTTCGCGATTGTACCGGTTATGGGCGCGAGTCACACGCCGGGAAGGCCTGGCTCTGGCCGGGCGCCTGCGCCATCGGCATGTCCCCGCCCGACAGGAGACTTCCTGCCGGGACGCCGCGCCGGGCCATCCGGGGGATGGGAGGTCAGTCGCTCCGCTCGAGGGTGAACATGGAGAGCAGCTTGTCCCGCTTGCCATAGAGGTGAACCGTGGTCTCCTCGAAGGGAAAGCTATCGAGGTACTCACGGTTGAGGCGCGGCTTGTGGGCATGGATCATCGCCGCCACCAGGCGCTCGCGGTTGACGTAGCCGGACAACCCCACGGAATACCAGAGGACCTCTCCCTCCTTCAGGCACTCCTGCCACCTGGGACGGTCCTCGTGATGCTGCAGCCGAAAGCCCACATCGCGATGCTCGCCGATGTAGAGCAGCTCCTGCACCGCCATCTCGCCGCTCTGGGGGTCGGGACCGGCACGGAAGACACAGAAGATGCCGGACTCGTTGGGCACCTCGCGTAGCTGCTCGTCCGTCCAGTAACCGAGCATCTTGGGAGACAGGGTGATTTCCATCATGGGGTCCTCCTCAATAGTCCTCGAGCCGTTGCATGTCCCCGGCGAGGCGCCGCACCTCCGCCTCGAGGCCAGCGGAGCGCGCCTCGAAGCACGTCTTCTCGTCAGTGGCAGCACCGGTTGGCTCTCGTCTACATCCTAGCCAACGCCCGCGGGCCGCGCCTGGCGTGTATCAACGGGGGACGTTGAAAGACTAGAGCAGCAGCGACCCCTCGATGGGCACGAAGTCGCTGGCCGCACGGATCAGGGAATCGGCGGTGAGGCGCGCCACGCCGACCACGGTCACCCCGACACCGTGGCGCTCGCGCAGCCGCTGCACCAGCAGGTCGAAATCGCCGTCACCGGAGACCAGCACCACCCGGTCGACCTGGGGCGCGACCTCGATGGCGTCCAGGGTGATGCCCACGTCCCAGTCGCCCTTGGCGGAGCCGTCACGGCGCTGGATGAAGGGCTTGAGCTTCACACAGAAACCGATGCCGCGCAGGATGTTCTGGAACTGGCGCTGGCGCGCATCGCCGCGCTCCACCGCATAGGCGTTGGCCACCACCACCTCACGCCCGGTGGCGAAGCGCGCCCAGAAGGCGTTGTAGTCGAAGTGCCGGCCGAAGACCTGACGCGTGGTGTAGTAGACGTTCTGCACGTCAACGAGGATGGCGACGCGCTCCACGGTGGCCTCCGCCACGCGGCTCACCACTCCTGGCTGGTCTCGCGCAGCGCCGCGAGCTCCGCCTTGGCCTCGCGCAGACACCAGCGCAGCTCGTCGGCCAGCGCCGCCCCGCTGCCGGTAGCGATCAGGCCCTGGGCGGCGCCGCTGGTGCGCCGGGCCACGCCATCGCTGCCATGCAGGGCCTCGAGCCGGGCCAGCAGCCAGGCCAGCCAGCTGTCCTCCCGGGAGGCCAGCTCGCGCAGCCGCTGCAGTTCGGCCATGGCGCGCCCCTCGGGGCCGAGCAGCTCGCGCCAGTCGTGCCGCTCGAGCAGCGCATGCTCGGTGACTTCGCGCAGCAGCGACTGCAGCGCCAGCTCGGTCAGCGCCAGGGCCGCCTCCTCCACCGCCATGCGCCGTGCCTCGGCATGCTCGTCGTCGCCGGGGACGACGTCGAGCAGCAACTCGGCCTGGTAGAGCAGTTGATTGGTACGCGAACGCGGGGTCACTTGCGCTTGTCCTCCACCTGCCACTTGCCGTTGTCGAAGGTGGCCTTCCAGCCGGTGGCCTTGCCGTCCTCGTCGGTCATCACGAACTGCTCCCTGGCCTTGCGCGAGAAGCGGATCTGGGCCGGACGGCCGTCCGGGTCCTCGCTGGGGGCGTCGAGCAGGAAGCGGTACTTCTCGGGCAGCTCCTCGGCGTGGGCCTTGAGCTCGCGCACCAGCGGCGGTCGGGTCTCGCGGTTCTTGGGGAACTTGCTCGCCGCCAGGAACAAACCGCTGGCGCCGTCGCGCAGCACATAGTGATCGTCGACCTTCTGGCAGGCCAGCTCCGGCATGGGGATGGGGTCCATCTTGGGCGGGGCCACCTCACCACTGCGCAGCAGCTTGCGGGTGTTCTTGCACTCGCTGTTGGTGCAGCCGAAGTACTTGCCGAAGCGCCCACTCTTGAGCTGCATCTCGCTGCCGCACTTGTCGCACTCGATGGTCGGGCCGTCGTACCCCTTGATGCGGAACTTGCCCTGCTCGATCTCGTGGCCGTCACAGTCGGGGCTGTTGCCGCAGATATGCAGCTTGCGCGTCTCGTCGATCAGGTAGCTGTCCATGGCAGTGCCACACTTGGGGCAGCGGTGCTTGGCGCGCAGCGCCTCGGTCTCGGCTTCCTCGTCGGCGTCGGCGGCCACCGCCTCCTCGCCGGGCAGCAGGTCGATGGTGGTCTTGCAGCGCTCCTTGGGCGGCAGGTTATAACCCGAGCAACCCAGGAAAACCCCGGTGGAAGCGGTGCGGATCTGCATCTTGCGCCCGCAGCTCGGGCAGTCGATGTCGGTCGGCACCGGCTGGTTGGGGCGCATCCCCGCCTCGCTCTCGGCGGCCTCGAGCTCCTGGCGGAACTCGGCGTAGAAGGCATCGAGCAGTTCGCGCCAGTTGCGCTCGCCTTCGGCCACCTCGTCGAGGCCATCCTCCATGCGCGCCGTGAAGGAGTAGTCCATCAGGTCGGGGAAGGACTCCTTGAGCCGCTCGGTGACGATGTCGCCGAGTTTCTCGGCATAGAAGCGACGATTCTCCAGCTTGACGTAGCCGCGGTCCTGGATGGTGGAGATGATCGCGGCATAGGTGGAGGGCCGGCCGATGCCGCGCTTCTCCAGCTCCTTGACCAGGCTTGCCTCGGTGTAGCGCGCCGGCGGCTTGGTGAAGTGCTGCTGGGGGTCGAGCGCCGCGAGGGTCATCGGCGTGCCCTCGGCGAGATCCGGCAGGGCCTGGTCCTCGCTCTTGCCGGCCGGCTTCATTACCCGGGTGTAGCCGTCGAACTTGAGCACCCGGCCCTTGGCCCTGAGCTCGTAGCCGTCGGCCTCGACGGTCAGGGTACTCGAGAGGTACTCGGCCGGCGTCATCTGGCAGGCGACGAACTGGCGCCAGATCAGCTCGTAGAGGCGCTCGGCGTCGCGCTCCATGCCGGCGAGGTCGCCAGCCCGGCGGTCGACCTCGGAGGGGCGGATCGCCTCGTGGGCCTCCTGGGCGCCCTCCTTGCTGGAGTAGCGGTTGGGTGCCTCGGGCAGGTAGCGCGGCCCGAACTCGCTGCCGATGAAGTCGCGGACATGCGCCACCGCATCCTTGGAGAGATTGGTGGAGTCGGTACGCATGTAGGTGATGTAGCCCGCCTCGTAGAGGCGCTGGGCCAGGGTCATGGTCTTCTTCACCGAGAAGCCGAGACGGCCGCTGGCCGCCTGCTGCAGCGTCGAGGTGATAAAGGGGGCGTTGGGCTTGGAACGGGTCGGCTTGTCTTCTCTGGCGGTGATCGAGAGACGCGCCTGCTTCAGCGCCGCGATGCGCTCGAGGGTCTCGGCCTCGGAGGTGGGACGGAAGGCCTTGCCGTCCTGGCGCACCAGCTCGAAGCGCACCGGTTCGGCCTTCTCCCGGCCCGCCTTATCCCCCGGCACGAGGTCGGCGTGGACGTCCCAGAACTCCTCGGGGACGAAGGCACGGATCTCCCGTTCACGCTCGACGATCAGCCGCATGGCCACCGACTGCACCCGTCCGGCGGACAGACCGCGGGCGATCTTGGCCCACAGCAGCGGCGAGAGCATGAAGCCGACGACGCGGTCGAGGAAGCGCCGCGCCTGCTGCGCCTCGACCCGCGGGATGTTCAGGTTGCCGGGGTCCTGGAAGGCCTCCTGGATGGCATTCCTGGTGATCTCGTTGAACACCACCCGACGGTAGCGGCTCTCGTCGCCGCCGATGGTCTCGCGAAGGTGCCAGGCGATGGCTTCCCCCTCGCGATCGAGGTCGGTGGCGAGATAGACGGCATCGGCCTTCTCGGCGAGCTTCTGCAGCTCGGCCACCACCTTCTCCTTGCCCGGCAGGATCTCGTAGTTGGCCTTCCAGCCGTGCTCGGGGTCGATGCCCATGCGCCGAATCAACTGCTCGCGGGACTTGTGCTTCCTGTACTCGGCCTTCTCTTCCGCCGACATCTTGCGGGTCGCGGCGGCCTGGCGTGCACGCTCCTTGGGGTCGGAGGCCGCCTTGCCCGAGCCGCTGGTCGGCAGGTCACGGATGTGCCCCACGCTCGACTTCACAATGAACTCGTTGCCGAGGTACTTGTTGATCGTCTTGGCCTTGGCCGGCGACTCGACGATGACCAGTGACTTGCCCATAGTGCTCCACTATTGTGCATGGCGCGCTGGCATCGCAGCGCGCCTGACGGTTCCGTCCACCCGTCTCCCGGGCGGTGAAAAATCCGCTTACCCTACCCCAGCACCGCGCGTCACGCCAGTCGCAGGCGGTGCACATGGCGCAAGGCGGCTTTCTGACCCTAGACCGCCGAGGCAGGCCACGGCAAGGCGCCAGGCCCGGTGACACAATGACGAACGCCCCCGCCGGAAGTTCCAGCGGGGGCGTCGCGTCAGGGGCGTGGCGGCTCAGGCCTCGCCATCCCCCTCCGGGGAGCGAGAGGTGCCGGGAGCCGCTTTTTCCTTGCCCTTGGCGGCCTCGGCTTCGGGCTTCTGCGGCTCGGCGGCCTCGGCTTCGGGCTTCTGCGGCTCGGCGGCCTCGGCTTCGGGCTTCTGCGGCTCGGCGGCCTCGGGCTTGTCGGCAGCCTTGCGCGCCCGGGTCGCCTTGCCGGAGGCCCGCGTTCCGCTACCGCTCGCCGGCGTCCGAGCGGGTGTCGCCTTGGGCACGGTCTTCGCCGATGAGGCGGCCGGGCCATTGTCCAGCGTCAGGGCCGGCGATGGCCGGGCAGGCGCGGCCGGGCGTGCCCGGGCAAACAGCGCCTTGATGCGCTCGAAGCGATCCGCGACATGTTCGGAGAGCTCGCCGCTGGCGGCCAGCACATGCTCGATATGCGCCAGGTCCTCGTCGATCTGCTCGGCGCTCTGCCCCTCGAGCAGGGCCGGGATCGCCGCCAGTGCCGCCTCGCGATCGAGCTTGAGAATGAAGAACTGCTCGCGCATCAGGTGCTTGAAGTCGGCCAGCTGAATGCTCGGCTCCAGCTCGGCGCGGGAAGCGCGCAGGCGGTTGAAGTTGCGCTCGTCGGTGGCCGGTGCCCCGCCCAGCACGTAGATCACGGCGCGCATCACCGCCTCGTGGCTGCCGCCCTCGGCGATATGAGCCCGCAGCTCGGCCTGGCGGCGCTCGACGAAGCGGCGGTGCTCGGGCTCGGCCCCCGGGCGACGACGGTGGACATGGGCATCGCCGCCCAGGCCGACCAGTGCCTGCAGCAACGGCTGGCCGTAGAAGTCCAGGAACAGCCGCTCGATGCTGCTGTCGCGCAGGTCACGCCAGGCGTTCAGGCCGCGGGTGAACTGATCGGAGACGATGCTCTCGATTACCCGGAAGAGGTTGTCCTCCCCGAGCGGGTGGCGATCGGCGCGTACCCGCTCGGCCAGCACCGGGACCGGCACCATCAGGGGGTTGCGATCGGAGAGCAGCCGATAGCCCAGGCGGTTGGGGTGCATGCGGCGCAACCACTTCGCCGATTCCGGCGTGGCCAGGGCGCGAACCCAGGGCTGCAGGAACTGCCGGTACAGCCCCAGGTTGATCTCCGAGATCCGCGCCACGGTGGCGAAGCGGGTGTCGTCCTCGGGCCGGTGCTGGACCTCCTGGTCGAGCTCCTCGATGGTCCGCGGGGTGAACTCCAGCAGGTAGTCGCGCTCGATCAGCTCGGCGTCGCTGCGTTCGGCCGCCGAGGAGATCGTGGTCTCGTAGAGGCCCGGCGGCAGCACGTCGATGTAGTCCATGTTGGCAGTGAACTCGGCGTGCTCCTTGCGCGAGACGCTGCCCGAGACGAAGATTCCCAGGTGCCCGGTGGTGTCGTGGACGCAATAGACGATGGTCTGCTCGTTGGCGATGATGTCCTCGACCCCCTCGTAGAGGTCGCGCACCCAGCCAAGTGCCTGGGGCGGCGGGGTGATGTCGTCGCCCCGGGAGCAGAACACCACCACCGGCGAGCGCACGTTGCGCAGGTCGATGCGACGACCGTCGGAGGTCACCAGCTGGGCGGTGGAGAGCCGGTTGCCGACGAAGAGGTTGTCGACGATGTACTGGATCTCCTCGCCGCCCAGCACGACGTGCCCACCCCACCAGCGCTCGAACTCCAGGTAGCGACTCGCCTCGGTATCGACCCGGGAAAAGAGCTGGTACTGCTTGCGCCACCAGGTGTTCGCCGGGTTCAGGCGCTCGAAGTTCTGGACCAGAAAGGCACCGTCGAACAGCCCGGCCCCCAGGTCGCCGAGCAGCGAGGTCATCCAGCTGCCGCCGGTCAGGCCCCCGGTATAACGCATCGGCGCGCCGCCGCGCTCGCCGGCCCAGTAGGAGAGCGGGGCTCCGGCGATCAGGATGGGGCCGAACAGGTCGGGCTCGAGCGAGGCCGCCATCATGACCTGCCAACCGGCCTGGCAGTTGCCCACCACCATGGGTTTCTCGGACGTTTCCACATGGCGCTCGCCGACGTGGCGCAGGAAGGCGATCTCGGCCTCGACCACGTCCTCGACGGTCTGCCCCGGCACCGGATACGGCAAGAAGCCGATGAAGTAGCAGGGGTGACCGGCATTCAGCGCGATGCCGAGCTCGCTGTCGGGCTTGAAGCCACCGATGCCGGGACCATGACCGGCACGGGGATCGACCACCACGAAGGGACGCATCTGGGGATCGATGGTGACGCCCTCGGGCGGCATGACACGCAGCAGCTCGTAGTTCACGGGCCGCGGCAGCGTGTGACCGTCCATCAGCACCTCGGTCTCGAAGCCCAGCACGCTGGGCTTGGTCTGCTCGATATGCTCGAGGTACTGGTTGCCACGCAGGCGCATGACATCCATGTAGAGGACACTGCGCTCCAGGACGTCGCGCCAGTAGTCATAGGCCGCGCGTCCGAAGCCGAACGGGTCCAGGAAAGGCAGCGCAGCTGTCAGGGGGGGCGGCATCAGGGAATTCATCTCGGGCTCCAGGCTTGGCGTGGATGAAATGCTGCATTGCAATATAGCGCATTTTCTCCGACACGACGAGCGGAGGTTGAATGACAGTTTAATCCCTGTTTCGGAACAGGGCCTGGATCAGCGATGCGGCCCGCGACGCGCCCCGCCTGTCCAGGGTCGCGGCTCCTGTGGTACCTTTACGCTCCCTGCCAACGTATCATTCGGCGCAGCATGCAGCTTAGTGGCGGCCCCCGGTGCGGTCATTCCGCGGCGGCCTCACCACATCTTCAAGACGTCGACAGCCGACGAGTAGAGAGGCTCAACATCCCATGAGCGATACCACCTCCAAGCGAGTGCCCAGCGGTGAGAAATTCCGCAACGAGCGCGGCATGGCCGTGATCAAGGATGGCATCAAGCAACGCAAGCAGGTCGAGGACAGTACCGCGACCGAGCGCAAGCCTCACTGGTTGCGTGCCCAGATCCCCGGAGGGGGGCGCTTCGATGCGGTGAAGAAGAACGTCGCAACACACCGGCTCAGCACCGTCTGTGCCGAATCGCACTGTCCGAACATGGGCGAATGCTGGAGCAACGGTACCGCGACCATCATGCTGATGGGCTCGGTCTGCACGCGGGCCTGCCGTTTCTGTGCCGTGGACACCGGCAACCCACGGGGCTGGCTCGACGATGAGGAGCCGGAGAACACGGCGAAGTCGGTCGAGCTCATGGGGCTGCGCTATGTCGTGCTGACTTCCGTGGACCGCGACGACCTCCCCGACGGCGGTGCAGCACACTACGCGTCCTGCATCCGCGCCATCAAGACCCACACGCCGGAGGTGGTCGTCGAGGCCCTGACCCCGGACTTCGACGGTGAACCGGCGGCCATCGAGCGCGTCGTCGATTCGGGCCTGGAGGTGTTCGCCCAGAACGTCGAGACCGTCGAGCGCCTCACCGAGCGGGTGCGGGATCCCCGGGCCGGCTACCGCAAGACCCTGGACGTCCTGGCGCATGCCAAGCGGCACAACCCCAAGGTCATCACCAAGACCAGCCTGATGCTCGGCCTGGGCGAGACCGAGGAGGAGGTCCTGGCGACCTTCGACGACCTGCGCGCCATCGGCGTGGACATCGTGACCCTGGGGCAGTACCTGCGCCCGACGCGCAACCACCTGCCGGTCGAGCGCTGGGTCACGCCGGAGGAGTTCGACCGCTACCGCCGGCTGGGCCTCGAGAAGGGCTTCATGGAGGTCCCCTCCGGCCCGCTGGTACGCTCCAGCTACCGGGCCGACCGGGTGTTCGAGAAGAACAACCTGGGGCTCGCCGCCCCCGCCGAGGTACCGGGTCAGGCGGCGGACCCCAACCGCATCGACGCCATCAACGTCGGCTAGTGCCGAGCGCCCGACGACATGGAGCCGTCGGGCGCTGCAGCGAAGCGATATCTACCCGGGAACGCAAGCGTAGTGACCGACGGCCCCCGAGACCTGAGAACGCGGCTTTCCGGCGACAGGCTTTCGCGGAGGCGCTGTGAACCCCTCCCTGGGCGCTACTTTTTCCTTCCCTGGAAAAAGACCTCCGCTACTCCCTGTCCCCGGCGCCGCTCACCTCAGCAGTCACCCGCATCCGCGAGTATTCTGCCGGGCGCTCGGCGTCGACCAGCTCCCGCCCCAACTCCTTCGCCAGACACTCGGCCAGGCATTCGCCTACCGCCTCGACGCCGGGGCAATCGTCGACCAGGTCGGCCAGACGGGTCATGGCCATGCCGGCATGACCGCAGGGGTTGATGCGCTCGAAGGGCGAGAGGTCGCCATCGACGTTCAACGCCACGCCGTGGAAGCTCGCCCCGCGCCGGATACGCAGCCCCAGGGAGGCGATCTTGGCCTCCCCCACATAGACGCCAGGGGCGTCGGGCCGCGCCCGCGACGCCACGCCGTAACCGTCGAGCAGGGCGATCACCGCCTTCTCGAGCGCCGTCACCAGGTCGCGCACGCCGACCCGCGCGCGACGCACGTCGAGCAGCGGGTAGAGCACCACCTGCCCCGGGCCATGGTAGGTCACCTGGCCACCGCGGTCGGTGGCCACCACCGGGATGTCGCCGGGCATCAGCAGGTGCTCGGGCTTGCCGGCCTGCCCCTGGGTGAACACCGGATCATGCTCGACTAGCCAGAACTGGTCGACCGTGGCGGCATCGCGCGTATCGGTGAGTTCGCGCATGGCCTGCCAGACCGGCAGGTAGGGCTGCCGCCCGAGCCGGTGGACGGCGATGGGGAGTAGCGCTCCGGCTGCCGGCATCAGACCACCATATGCACTCGGCCGGTGGCCTTGAGGTCGACGAACAGCGCCTTGAGCTGCTCTTCGCCGGTGGCGCGGATGCTCAGGCGCACCGACTGGAAGCGGCCATTGCGGCTCGCCACCACCTCGAGCCGGCTGCCGTCGAACTCCGGGTCGTGGCGGCTGACCACCTGGCAAACGGTAGCGGCGAAGTCCTCGGCGGCATCGCCCACTACCTTGAGCGGGTAGCGGCAGGGGAAGGTGATCTTCGGCGGCCGACCGCCGGGCTTGGCGGTCGAGGGCCGGCGCAGGTCACGCAGGGTCTTGTCGTTCATCGTTCACCCCAGAAACACAATACCCGACCATTCTACTCAACCTAAGGCCGTCCACCAAGGTTCGCTCAGTCGAACCAGCCTGCGATCAAGTTACTGAAGAAGCGCCGCACCTGGTCGAAGAGGCGCTTGAAAAGACCACCCTCCTCGATGCTCTCCAGGGCGACCAGCGGCCGCTCGCCGACCACCTCGTCACCGAGGCGAACCTCCATCACCCCGACATTGTCTCCGGCCTGGATGGGGGCTTCGATATCGGCACGGATGTCCAGGCGTGCGGTGAGCTGATCGTTGCGTGCCCGCGGCACGGTCATCTGCACGTCGTCATCGACGCCCACCCGCAGCTCGTTCTTCTCGCCTCCCCAGATCCGCGGGGTGTTGAGTACCGCCCCCTGCTCGTAGAGCTTGAGGGTCTCGAAGTAGCGGAAGCCATAGCTGAGCAGCTTCTGGGTCTCCTGGGCACGAGACTCTTCCGACTCGGTGCCCATCACCGCCGAGATCAGTCGCATGCCATCGCGCTTGGCCGACGCCACCAGGCCGTAGCCCGCCTCGGTGGTCCAGCCCGTCTTGAGGCCATCGACGGCAGGATCGCGCCACAGCAGGCGGTTGCGGTTGGGCTGGCGGATATCGTTGTAGGTGAAGTACTTCTCCGCGTAGACGGCATAGTGCTCGGGATAGTCGTTGATGATGTGCTGGGCCAGCAGGCTCAGGTCCCGGGCCGAGGAGTACTGTTCGGGATGCGGCAGGCCGGTGGCGTTGGCGTAGTTGGTATTGTGCATCCCCAGGCGGGTGGCATGCTGGTTCATCAGGTCGGCGAACGGCGCCTCGCCGCCGGCGAGATGCTCGGCCACGGCGACACTGGCGTCGTTGCCCGAGGCGATGATGATGCCGTGGAGCAGCTCATGGATAGGGACCTGGGTGTCGACCTCGATGAACATCTTGGAACCACCGGTGCGCCAGGCATTCTCGCTGACCTGCACCAGGTCATCCATGGTGATGTTGCCGCGGTGCAGCTCCCGCTCGACCAGATAGGCGGTCATCAGCTTGGTCAGGCTCGCCGGCGGCAGGCGCTCATCGGCGTTGTGCTCCACCAGCACCCGACCGCTGTCGGCATCCATCAGGAACCACGACTTGGCCGCCAGTTGGGGAGGCGACGGGATCATGGTCTGGGGGGCGGGCACGGCCTGGGCCAGGGCCTGGGGAACGACCAGCATCAACAGGACCAGCAATACCGGGAACCAGCGACGGTGGAGCAGCGAGGGGGACACTCTCATGGGGGCGAATCTCATCAGGGACATCGGGGACATCATGATACGGGGGCGCCGACTCAATCGACACCGTTGACGACGAAAGCCTGGTCGAAACCGGCACGACGCAGCTCGTCACGCACCGGGGCGACCTGGCCGGCATGGGCGAGCGGCCCTACCTGCACGCGATGCAGGCCAGTGGCACTCGCCACCCGCACCGGATGGGACAGCTCGTCCTGCAGGCGGGCCTTGAGGGCCTGGGCGCTCTCCGCGGAACCGAGGGCGGCAACCTGCAGGTAGATGGGGCGGCCATCCGCAGCACGATGCTCCGTCGCACCGCTGTCGCTGGCGGCCGAGGGCCGTGTCTCGGCTCGCGCCACCGGGGCCGGGGCAACCACGGCGGCGGACTCGTGCGCCAGCTCGGCGACCCGCACCGACGCCGCCTGTCGATCGGCTCCGTTGCCCTGCGCCGCACCGCCCGACGGAGCGCCGGCCGAGCCGTTCTCGGCCAGCCAGCGCTCGACGTCGATGGCCTCCACCTTCACCCGCCCGGTGCCGCGATCGAGGATATCGAGGCGCGCGGCGGCGGCGTAGGAGAGGTCGATCTCGCGGTCGCTGTGGAAGGGACCGCGGTCGTTGACGCGCACGATCACCGAGTTGCCGTTGTCGAGGCTGGTCACCCGCACGAAGCTGGGCAGCGGCAGCGACCGATGTGCGGCACTCATCTTGTACATGTCGTAGATCTCGCCATTGGACGTGGCATAGCCATGGAACTTCTCGCCGTACCAGGAGGCGGTGCCCTGGCGGGCATAGCCGCGGGCATCGGGCAGCACCTGGTAGGTCTTGCCCCACACCTCGTAGCTGGGCCGGTTCCCCCCGCGGGAGGGGGGCTCGATACGCGGCACGGCATCGGGCACCTCCCGCACGTCCGGCGGCTCCTCGGGATAAGCGTCACCGGCCATGGCATAACGCTCGCCGCTGCCGGGGGTCGCGGCCGGCGCCGAGGCAGGACGCTCGCCGGAGGGCCGGGCGCCCCCGCCACCGGCACAGCCCGCCAGCTGCAACACGACAGCCAGGGCAATCCACCAGGCCCTCATGAACGCCCCTCCGCATCATCGTCGGGGGGCACCAGGGGACCCGCCTCGAGCGCCTGGGCCGCGCGGATCGCCTCGGCCAGCTCGGTCACCGCCATGGCGTAGAGGTGGCTGTGGTTGTAGCGGGTGATGACATAGAAGTTGCGGTGGCCGACGCGATAACGATACTCCTCGTCGGCGACATCGAGGGCCAGTGGTACCACCGACTGCTCGTCGTCGAGCTCACCGCGGGGCTGGATGCCCGCCCGGCGCAGCGTCCCGACCGGGGCATAGGGCGGCCGGGTGAGATTGAACTCGACACCCTCGGGCAAGGCCTCGGGGCCCACGGCCTCCTGGTAGATCGATGCGCCCCGACGCCAGCCGTGCTCGGCGAAATAGTGGCCCACGCTGCCGATGGCGTCCACCGGGTTGGTCCAGAGATCGCGAATGCCATCGCCGTCGAAGTCCACCGCATAGGCACGATAGCTGGTGGGAATGAACTGCGGATAGCCCATGGCCCCCGCGTAGGAGCCGGCGAGGCTGCCGGGGTCGACCCCCTGCTCGCGGGTAATCTCCAGGAAGGCCGCCAGTTCGCCGAGGAAGAAGGCGCCACGCCCCGGATGGTGGAAGGCGAGGGTGGAGAGCGAATCGAGCACCCGGTGGCGGCCGGTGAAGCGACCGTAGCTGGTCTCGACGCCGATGATGGCGGCGATCACCTCGGGGGGCACCCCATACTCGGCCTCGGCGCGCTCGAAGGCCTCGCGGTGCGCCTCGATGAAGGCCACCCCGCGGGTGATGCGCTCGGGCTGCAGGAATATCTCGCGGTACTCGTCCCAGCGCAGGCGCCGCTCCGCGGCTCCCTCCATGGCATCCAGCACGCCCTGCTGGAAGCTGGCATCGCGCATGGCCGCCTCCAGCCAGTCGCGCTCGAGCCCCTTGCCGGCCAGTTCGTCGACCAGCGCCCTCACCTCTTCACGCCGCTCGGGGTCGAAGTCCGGCGCGGCCTGGGTGGCAAACGCCAGCAGCGACAGCCCCGCACCGGCGATCACTGCCAAGGCCCTGGCTCCTTGAAAACGGGACACCACCATGCGCTTGCCCTCTCCCTGATTCGACCGCTACGCTTTGTCTGAAAACTGTCTGCGCTCGCCCATGCGGCGTTAAAAATCGGCTCAAAGTACTCATTTACACCGCGTAAACTCCGCTTTGGACTCGCGACATCCCTGTCGCTCGCTCTTCGAGCAGCGGAGCTGCCCAAATCGTCAGTCCTGACGATTTGTCGCCGATTTTTGCCTTGTCTGGCCATCGCTCGCCGACTTTTCAGACAAAGCTTAGCGCGGCAGCAGCCGGCGGTGAGCGTGAATGGCCATGAGAATACCGAAACCGGCCAGCAAGGTCACGCTGGAGGTGCCGCCATAGCTGACCAGGGGCAGCGGCACTCCGACCACCGGCAGGATGCCGCTGACCATCCCCACGTTGACGAACACGTAGATGAAGAAGGTGAGGATGATGCTGCCGGCCAGCAGCCTGCCGAAGGTGTCCTGGGCACCGGCGGCCAGCCACAGGCCACGGCTGATGATCAACAGGTAGAGCACCAGCACCGCCAGCATGCCGACCAGCCCGAACTCCTCGCCCAGGACCGCGACGATGAAGTCGGTGTGTCGCTCCGGCAGGAACTCCAGTTGCGACTGGGTGCCCTGCAGCCACCCCTTGCCGAACAGCCCACCGCTGCCGATGGCGGTGGTCGACTGGATGATGTTCCAGCCCGCCCCCAGCGGGTCGCTGTTGGGGTCGAGGAAGGTCAGCACCCGCTGGCGCTGGTAGTCGTGCAGGTTCAGCCACAACACCGGCAGCGCCGCCGCCGCCAGGCCGGCCAGCACGGCGATGAAACGCCAGGAGAGCCCGGCCAGCAGCACCACGAAGATCGCCGCCGCGGCCACCAGCAGCGAAGTACCCAGGTCGGGCTGCTTGGCGATCAGCACCACCGGCACACCGATGAGCAGGGCACAGACCGCCAGGTCCTTCAACCGCGGCGGCAACTCGCGGCGGCTGAGGTAGGCCGCGACCATCAGCGGCATCGCCAGCTTCATCAGTTCCGACGGCTGGAAACGGATCACCCCGGGGATCACCAGCCAGCGTTGGGCGCCCATGCCCATGTCGCCCACCAGTTCCACCGCCACCAGCATCAACAGGCCGGCGACATAGACGGGCAGCGCCCAGCGCAGCAGCGTGGTGGTCGAGACCTGGGCCAGCAGCAGCATCACCACCAGTGCCACCCCGAAGCGGATGCCCTGGGCGATGACCACCTCGAGCCGCTGGCCGCTGGCGCTGTAGAGCACCACCAGCCCGGCCAGCATCAATACCAGCAGCATGCCGAGAAGCCAGGGGTCCAGGTGCACGCGCTCCCAGACGCCGCGCTTGCGGGCGATGCCGCTGGCCGGAGGGCGCACCGGGTGGCCACGCAGGGGGCGGGGCAGGTCGATCAAGGCCATGGGTCAGTTCCCCGCCACGCGGGCATCGTCGTTCTCCATCTCTTCACGGATCTCCTCGACATCGAGCGCCTCGTCGTCCAGCAGCCAGGCGTCGGTCATGGCCCGCGCCAGGTGCGCGGCATGGGTACTGCCCCCCCCGGCGTTCTCGACGATCACCGACACGGCGATCTGCGGGTCCTCGAGGGGGGCGAAGGCCATGAACAGGGCGTGGTCGCGCAGCCGCTCGGCCAGCTCATCGGCGTCGTAGCGCTGGTCCTGGCCCAGCGAGAAGACCTGGGCGGTGCCCGACTTGCCCCCCATGCGGTACTCGAGCCCCACCCCGGTGCGCCGCGCCGTGCCCTCGCTGCCACTGAGCACCTTCTCCATGCCGGCGAAGACCTTGTCCCACCAGCCGTCGCTGGCCAGGGTGATATCCGCCGGGGTATCGGGCAGGTCCAGCGGCACCTCCTCCTCACCGATACGGCTGGCCATGCGCGGCTTGACCCACTGCCCCCGGTTGGCGAGCACCGCGGTGGCCGTGGCCAGCTGCAGCGGTGTCACCTGCCAGTAACCCTGGCCGATTCCCACCGACAGGGTCTCGCCGGGATACCAGGGCTGGTTGAAACGGCCGCGCTTCCACTCCCGCGAGGGCATCAGGGCGGAGCTCTCGCCGAAGGCGTCATGGGCGACCCGCTGGCCGAAGCCGAAGGCACTCATGTTGTCGTGGAGGCGGTCGATGCCCATGTCGTGGGCCAGCGAATAGTAGTAGGTGTTGTTGGAGACGGCGATCGAGCGCTCCATGTCGACCCGGCCATGCCCCCAGCGCAGCCAGTTGCGGTAACGCCGCGAATCGTTGGGCAACTGGTAGTACCCCGGGTCGACGATGGTCTTGTCAGGGGTGATCTCCCCCTCGACCAGGCCGGCCAGGGCCAGGAAGGGCTTGATGGTCGACCCCGGCGGATACTGGCCACGAATGGCGCGATTGAACAGCGGCAGGTCGATGTCCTCCTGCAGCGCCCGGTAGGAGGCCACGTCGATGCCGGTGACGAACTGGTTGCTGTCGAACCCCGGCACCGAGACCATGGCCAGGATCTCGCCCGTCCCGGGCACGATGGCGACGATGGAGCCACGCCGGCCGTCGAGGAGCTCATAGGCCAGCTGCTGCAGCTCCTTGTCGAGGGTCAGGGTCAGGTTCGCTCCCGGCACCGGGTCGGTGCGACCGAGTTCGCGCAGCACCCGGCCACGGGCATTGGTCTCGACCTTGCGCAGCCCCGACTGGCCATGCAGGGCCTCCTCGTAGAACCGCTCGACCCCGGTCTTGCCGATGAAGTGGGTACCGGCATAGCGACCCGCGTCCAGGGTCTCGAGCTCCTCGGCATTGATGCGCCCGACGTAGCCCAGGGCGTGGGCCATGATCTCGGCATCCGGGTAGTAGCGCAGCAACTGGGCCTCGACCTCGACCCCGGGCAGGCGGTGACGATTGACCGCCAGCCGGGCGATCTGGTCCTCGTCGAGGTCGCTCATCAACAGGGCCGGCTGGAAGGGGCGCTGGCGCTGGCGCGAACGCACCCGGAAGGCCTCGGCCTCCTCGTCGGGCAGCTCGAGAAGCTCCACCAGGAGTGCCAGGGTGGCATCCAGGTCGTCGACCCGCTCCCGTACCAGGGTGAGGCTGTAGGTGGGGCGGTTCTCGGCCAGCAGCACCCCGTTGCGGTCGTAGATCAGGCCGCGGGTCGGCGGCAGCGGCTCCACCCTGACCCGGTTCTTCTCCGAGCGGGTACTGTAGACCTCGTGCTGCACCACCTGCAGGTAGACCAGCCGCCCCATCAGCAGGCCGGTCATGGCGAAGACCAGCAGCACCGCCAGCAGCGAGCGCACGCGGAAGGTACGCAGCTCCTGCTCGGGATTCTTCAGGGTCTCGCGTCGCTCACGCATTCTCGGCAATGGCCTCGGCTGACGCCTCGCCCGAAGGCGGGGCTCACGTCGGTTACAGGGACACCTTCGAGGGTCGGAGACGGCTCAACGGTGATAGGGGTGACCCACCATCAGGGTCCAGGCACGGTAGAGCTGCTCGGCGAGCAGGATGCGCACCAGCGGGTGCGGCAGGGTCAGCGGCGACAACGACCAGCGCTGGTCGGCGGCGGCCGAGAGCGACGGCTCGAGGCCGTCCGGCCCGCCCACCAGCAGGGCCACGTCACGCCCCTCGAGTCGCCATGCCTCGGCCTCCCGGGCCAGCTGCTCGGTACTCCAGGCCTTGCCCCCCACCTCGAGAGCCACCACGCGCTCGTCCCCCCGGAGCCGGGCGCGGATGCGCTCGGCCTCGAGGGCGACCGCCCGGCCCAGGTCGGCATTCTTGCCGCGCTGTCCCGGGGTGATCTCCTCCACCTCCAGGGCGAAGTCCCGGGGCAGTCGCTTGCGGTACTCCTCGACGCCCTGGGTCACCCAGGCCGGCATGCGACTCCCCACCGCCAGCAGGCGCACCCTCATGCGCCGCCCGCCTCGCCTCCGCTGCGCGTTCCGCGCGCCTCTGCATCACTGGGCAGGTCGGCCCAGAGACGCTCGAGATCGTAGAGCTGGCGGGTTTCGGGCAGCATCACGTGGACCACCAGGTCGCCGAGGTCCACCAGCACCCAGTCGGCACCGTTCTCGCCCTCGACGCCCAGCGGCTGGATGCCCCCGGCCTTGGCCTTCTCCACCACGTTGTCGGCCAGCGCCGCCACATGGCGAGTGGAGGTGCCGCAGGCGATCACCATCAGGTCGGTCACGCTGGTCAGGCGGGAGACATCCATCAGGCTGATGTCCCTGGCCTTGAGCTCCTCCAGCGCGTCCACCGCCAGAGTCTTGAGTGCGTCGATTTGCATAGCCCTTCGTGTCAGCCCCTCGTTGAGCGAAATCGTGGTTACCGTCATTGTACCGGGTTGCGGCGGCTCTCAGGAACCGGAATAGAAGCCATGCGCCAGGATGCGCGCCTCCACCGCCTCGGGCAGCAGGTAGCGCACGCTGCGCCCCTGGGCCAGGCGCCGGCGCACCCCGGTGGCCGAGATCGCCATGCGCGAGGGCAGCGCCAGGCGCAGCAGCGACCCCGCCGGCCGGGCCATCAGCGTCTCCGGGGCGTCCACCTCGCGCCCGGCGAGCAGCGCCACCAGCGCCGCCGGCAGCGGCGCCTCGAAGTCGGGACGGTCGATCACCACCACATGGGCCAGCTCGAAGAGCCGCTCGGGCTCGTGCCAGTCGGCCAGGCGCCGGAAGGCGTCGTGACCCAGCGCCATCACCAGGCGGGCCTGCTCGCCGACCTCCTCGCGCAACGAGGCCAGGGTGTCGGCACTGAAGGAGGGGCCGTCCCTGCGCAGCTCACGGGGGTCGGCGACGAGTCCCGGGGTGTCGCCTATCCCCAGGCGCAGCAGTTCGAGGCGCTCGGCGGGCGCGACATGCGGCTCGCCCCGCAGCGGCGGCATGCTGGCGGGAATCATGTGCACCCGGTCCAGGGCAAGCGCCTCGCGGAGCTCCACGGCACTGCGCAGGTGCCCCAGGTGCACCGGGTCGAAGGTGCCGCCGAGCATGGCGAGGCGCGGTGGTGACGGCCTGTCCTCGCCCCGCGCCGGCAGACCGCGCTGCGGATCGGCAGTCACCGGCGAACCTGGCCATCACCGAGGACGATGTACTTGCGCGTGGTGAGCCCCTCGAGGCCCACCGGCCCCCGGGCATGGAGCTTGTCGGTGGAGATGCCGATCTCGGCACCCAGGCCGTACTCGAAGCCATCGGCGAAGCGGGTCGAGGCGTTGACCATCACCGAGCTGGAGTCCACCTCGGCCATGAAGCGACGCGCCAGCCCGTAGTGCTCGGTGACGATGGCGTCGGTATGGTGCGAGCCATAGCGCTCGATATGCGCGACCGCCGCGTCGATGCCGTCGACCACGCGAATCGCCAGCACCGGCGCCAGGTACTCGGCTTGCCAGTCCTCCTCGGTGGCGGGGGTCGCCTCGGGGAGAATCGTGCGGGTACGCTCGCAGCCGCGCAGCTGGACACCGTGCCCGGCATAGGCTTCGGCGAGCCTCGGCAACAGCGCCTCGGCCACGGGGGCATCGACGAGCAGGGTCTCCATGGTATTGCAGGTGCCGTAGCGATGGGTCTTGGCATTCACCGCGATGGCCAGGGCCTTCTCCGGGTCGGCGGTGGCATCGAGGTAGACGTGGCAGACGCCGTCCAGGTGCTTGATCACCGGCACCCGCGCCTCGCGGGAGATGCGCTCGATCAGTGACTTGCCGCCCCGCGGGATGATCACGTCGACATACTCGGGCATGGCGATCAGCCGGCCCACGGCGGCGCGGTCGGTGGTCGCCACCACCTGCACCGCGCCCTCGGGCAGGCCGGCATCGAGCAGGCCGGTGCGAATGCAGGCGGCGATGGCGGCGTTGGACTCGCGGGCCTCGGAACCGCCGCGCAGGATGCAGGCGTTGCCGGACTTGAGGCACAGGCTGGCGGCCTCCAGGGTGACGTTGGGCCGCGACTCGTAGATGATGCCGATCACCCCCAGGGGCACGCGCATCTGCCCCACCTGGATCCCGCTGGGGCGCGAGCGCAGGCCATCGATCTCCCCCACCGGATCCGGCAACGCCGCGACCTGGGCGAGCCCCTCGATCATGGCGTCGATGCGCCCGTCGTCCAGCGCCAGTCGCTCGAGCAGCGCAGCGTCCAGGCCGCTCTCCCGCCCCCGCGCGAGGTCGCGGGCATTGGCGGCGAGCAGTTCGGCGCGCGCGTCGGTGAGCCGCTCGGCCATGGCCAGCAACGCGGCGTTCTTGGGGCCGGTGGCGGTGCGGCGCATCGCGGTGGCCGCGGCGCGAGCCGCCTGGCCGAGGCGTTCCATGTAGGTATCGACATCGCCGACGTTCTCGGCACCGGCGGCCAGTGCGGCGGACGAATCGGAGTGGGAGGCGTGAGCAGTCATGCCGTAGAGTGTCTCCTGAGGCCGGGGTCGCCGAGTACAGGGGCGACGCCGACGTTATACTGTGCGGAAAACCGGGAAGGGATTCATAGTAAGCCACCATGCAGAGCAAGTACAAAATCGGCCTGCTGCGGGGCAACCTGCTGGCCGCGGCCCTGTTGCTGGCACTGCTGGCCCCCGCCGCGCCCACCCTCCCCGAGGCGCTACTCCTGTGGCTGGCGACGGGCTGGCTCGGCGTGACCGCCGCGCTGCTGGAGTTCAGCCATCGCCGCCCGGCCATGGTGCCGTGGCAACTGCTGCCCAGCCTGTTGCTGGCCGCCCTGCTGTGGGTGGCCCCCGAGCGTTACCTGATCTGGTTGTGGGCCTGGGCGGTGCTGATCATGCTGCCCCAACCCGCCTGGATGACGGGGCTCAACGTCCTGCTCGCCGGCCTGACCTGGTGGTCGCTGCAGGACAGGATGAGCCTGGAGCAGGCCGCCCTCTCGGGACTGGTACTGGCCGGCCTGTTGCTCCTCGGCCTGGTCCGCAGCCGTGAGCTGCAGCCGCTGCGCGGCCCGGCCCGTCGCCGCATGCGCCTGATCCCGGGGCTGCGTCTCTGGCCCCGGAGCCAGCTCTCTCACGACCTGGTGCGCGAGCGGGTCCGCGCCCGGCGCGAGGGCGTGCATGCCGAACTCTTGCTACTCCGGACCTCCCCCGGCCAGCTCTGGCCTCTGGCCCGCCGGCTCTGTCGGTTCACCCGCAGCTTCGAGAACTGCTACCGTCTCGACCGACGCACCCTGGCCACCCTGCTGCTCAGCCGCGACGCCGAGCAGGCCGAGCAGCGCCGCGACCGCCTGCTGAAGGCCCTCGACACGCCTGCCCGACTGCGCGTCGCCGCCCTGCCCCGGGTCGAATCGCTCGACGACGAGTGCCGCGCCCTGGAACGACAGCACAGCCCCATGACCGTAATCCGGGAGCTGGAGCATGATTGAACCCCGCGCCGCCCGACTGCACGCCCTGGTCTACGGCACCGGTGCCCTGCTGCTGTTGGGCCATGCCCTGTGGCTCTACCTGATGGGTGACTATCCGAGCATCCTGCTCCCCGTGCTGCTGACCCCGCTGATGCTGCTCGCGGCCCTGCTGCGCCTGGGCCAGGACGACCATGCCCGACTGTCGGCCTACCTGGTGCTGATCTGCGGCTACCTGTTGATCGCCGTGGAGCTGCCGCAGCAGGCCTCGCTGGCACCGCTGTGGCTGGGCCTGCCGGCGGTGCTCACCCTGCTGCTGCTGCCACTGGGGCCGGCCATGCTGCTCAACGTCATGCTGGTACCGGTCTGGCTGATCCTGGTCGGCGGGGAGCATCTCGATCGCGACCTGACGCTGAGCTACCTGGCGCTGATCGTGGTGGCCGGCCTGACGCCCTGGGAATTCCTGCGTCAGCAGGCGCTGTTGCGGGCCACCGACCCCCGTGACCCGGAATGCTCCGCCATCAACCGCGAGACCCTGCACGATCGGCTGCGCAGCGAGTGCGAACGCGCCGAACTGCTGGATCAGCGCCTGGTGGTGCTGCTGCTCCACCTGCCTCAGCTCGACATGGCCGGCGAGCAGTTCGGCCCCAGGGCGCGTCAGGCCCTGCTCGACGCCGTCTGCATCGAGGTCGACAAGCGCTGCCGCGACCACGACCTGCTGGGCCGGGAGAGACAGGCCGACTTCTGGCTGGTGCTGCCCGACACCAGCGAGAACGGCGCCATGCTGGTGTGCCAGCGCCTCGAACAGTCGCTGCAGCGGACGGTGCTGCTGGAGACCGGCCCGATCGAGACCCGCCTGGCCCTCTGTCTGCTGCAGCCGCGGGAGACACCGGAGCACTTCGAGCAGCGCCTGCAGGCCCGGACCCAGCGCCTGGCCGAGATCTGATCCCCTGCCGCCGACCACGGAGCGCCCTCTTGAGCCTCGCCGACACCCTCTACCAGTTGACCCCGCCCCCCACCCTGCTGCTGCTGATCATCACGGCCATCGCCCTGGTGGAGTCCCTGGCACTGGTCGGTCTGCTGGTGCCCGGCGTGGTGCTGATCACCGCCGCCGCCTCCCTGGCCGGCCACCAGGAGATCGCCCTGACGACGGTCATCGCGGCCGCCTGGGTCGGCGCCGTGGTGGGTGACGGCGCAAGCTTCCTGCTGGGCTACACCCAGCGCGAGAGGGTCACCCGCCTGTGGCCCCTCTCGCACCATCCGGAGTGGCTGGCCCGGGGCGCCCGCTTCTTCCAGCGCTATGGCAGCCTGTCGGTGTTCTTCGGCCGCTTCGTCGGCCCGGTACGCCCGATGGTACCGGTGATCGCCGGCATGCTGCACATGTCGCCTCGTGCCTTCCTCTGGGCCAATGTCGCCTCGGCGGTCCTGTGGGCCCCGGCCTATGTGCTGCCCGGCTATCTACTGGGGCGCACCTGGCAACAGCTGCTGGACCTGCCGGAGGGCATCGAGACCTGGTTGATCGCCCTGGCCGTGCTGCTGGTGGCGCTGGCGGTGGTGTTCTCCTGGCTACGCCAGCAGGTCACCCGCACCGGGCGCCTCTATCGCCTGGCGGCCAACGGCGCGCGGCGCCATCCGGTGATGCGGCGCTTCTGGCTGGCCCAGAGCTGGCGGGGACAGGGCGAGGTGCCGCTGGCCAGCTGGCTGCTGCTGATCCTCGCCCTGGGCACCCTCTCGGGCTGGACGCTGATGGTGATCCAGCAGCATGGCCCCCTGGAGATGGACCTGCGCGTCAACGCCCTCTTCACGGCCTTGGCCTCCCCCGCCCTGGCGGATGTCGGCCAGGCGCTCGCACGAGTCGGCGACACCTACGGGGTACTGGCCCTGGTGCTGCCCTGGGGCCTCTGGCTGCTGTGGAAGCGCCATCTGGCGGCCTTTCTGCACATCGCGGCCGGGCTCGGCGGCATCGCCCTGCTCAACACCCTGGGCAAGGCGCTGGTCGGTCGCGACCGCCCCGATGCACCGGACTACCTGACCGGCTCCCTGGCCTATCCCAGTGCCCATGCCTCCACCGCCGTGGTCGTGGCCGGCCTGGCCGCCGCCTTCATCGCCCGGGAACTGCCCCACCGACAGCGCCACTGGGTCTACTGGGGGGCGATTCTGCTCGTCGTTCCCATGGCGCTCTCGCGGCTGGTGATCGGCGTGCACTGGCTCAGCGACCTGGTCGGCGGCGCCCTGCTCGGCCTGGTGGTCTGCGCCCTGGTGCACCTGGCCTGGCAGCAGAAGCCCCATGCATCTCTCGCCCCCTGTCCCTGGTGGTGGCTCGGCGCCGCCTCGCTGATGCTGATCAGCGCCCGGGTGGCCTGGCTACCACCCGTCTGAGCTGGAAGCTGGAAGGCAGTATGTCGCCACCAGCGTCCAGATCAAGGGGTTTCTTCCAGCTTATAGCTTAAGGCTTACAGCCCCGGGCGAAGCCCGGCTCTTCAAGCTCCCGGCGAAGCCGGGTCACCCCAGCGCGGCATCAGGCGGTGTTCTATCCCCAGTTGGTTGAGGATGCGCGCGACGATGAAGTCGACCAGGTCGTCGATGCGCTTCGGCTGATGGTAGAACCCCGGCGCCGCCGGCAGGATCACCGCCCCCATGCGGGTCAGGCTCAGCATGTGCTCGAGATGGATCGCCGAGAAGGGCGTTTCCCGGGGCACCAGGATCAGCCGGCGACGCTCCTTGAGCGCCACGTCGGCGGCCCGCTCGATCAGGTTGTTGCTGGCGCCGGTGGCCACCGCCGAGAGGGTGCCGGTGGAGCAGGGACAGATCACCATCGCCGAGGGTGCCCCCGACCCCGACGCCACCGGCGCCATCCAGTCCTCGCGGCCGAAGCAGCGGATCTGGCCGGAAGCCGCGCCGGTGCGCTCGGCCAGCACCTCGGCCAGCCGCTGCGGGCGGGCCGGCAGGTCGATGTCGGTCTCGGTACTGATCACTAGATGAGCGGCCTTGGAGACCATCACCCACACGGCATGGTCGGCCGCCACCAGGGCCTCGATCAGGCGCAGGCCGTACTGGGCCCCGGAGGCTCCGGTGATGGCCACCGTCACCGGTTCGTGCAGGCGGTCAGCCATGAGCGGCCTCCAGGGCGGCCAGCAGCTTCTCGTGGATGCCGCCGAAATCGCCGTTGGACATCACCACGATGCGATCGAGCGGCCGCGCCTCGGTCACCAGGGCATCGACCAGGGCGTCGAGGTCCTCGTGCAGCTGGGCCGCCACGGGGCTCGCCGCGAGCAGCGGCGCCAGCGACCAGTCGAGCCCCGGCGGCTGGTACCAGAAGGCGGCGTCGGCGGCGCCGATGCTCGCGGCGAGGCGATCGCGCAGGGTGCCCAGGCGCATGGTGTTGGAGCGCGGCTCGATCACCGCCAGCAGCCGGCCGCGGGCGGTGGCGGCGCGCAGCCCCTCCAGGGTGGCGGCGATGGCCGTGGGGTGGTGGGCGAAGTCGTCGATCACCTGGATTCCGGCCACCTCGCCGCGCAGCTCCTGGCGCCGACGGGGGGACTCGAAGCGCGACAGCGCCGCACAGCCCCGCGCCAGGTCGACCCCGCAGGCGTGCGCTGCCGCCAGCGCGGCCAGGGCGTTGCGGGCGTTGTAGGCTCCGGTCAGCGGCCAATCGACCACGGCGTCCTCGTCGACGCTTTCCTCACCCTGGCCCTCCTGATGGATCACCCGGAAGCGCGAGGCGTCCTCGCGCTCGAGTTCCAGCCGCCAGGGACTGGCCGCCTCGCTGCCGAAGCGGACCACCGGCGTCCAGCAGCCCTGCTCGAGCACCCGGCCCAGCGCCGGCTCGCCGTCGGCCACCAGCAGCCGGCCGCGCCCGGGCACGGTGCGCACCAGGTGGTGGAACTGCCGCTCGATGGCGGCGAGGTCGGGAAAGATGTCCGCGTGGTCGAACTCGAGATTGCCGAGGATGGCGATCTCGGGACGGTAGTGGACGAACTTGGAACGCTTGTCGAAGAACGCCGTGTCGTACTCGTCGGCCTCGACCACGAAGGGTGCATCATGGGCCCCGAGGCGTGCCGAGACGCCGAAGTTGCGCGGCACCCCGCCGATCAGGAAGCCCGGCATCAGGCCGGCGGACTCCAGCAGCCAGGCCAGCAGGCTCGCCGTGGTGGTCTTGCCGTGGGTCCCGGCCACGGCGATCACCCGCCGCCCGGCCAGGACATGCTCGGCGAGCCACTGGGGCCCCGAGACATAGGGTAGCCCCCGGTCGAGCACCGCCTCCACCTCGGGGTTACCCCGGGAGAGGGCGTTGCCGACCACCACCAGGTCGGGGCGCGGCACAAGATTGGCGGCCGCATAGCCCTCGGCCAGACGGATGCCGGCCTCCTCGAGCTGGGTACTCATGGGCGGATAGACATGGGCATCCGAGCCGCTGACCGTGATGCCCAGTTCGCGGGCCAGTAGCGCCAGGCTGCCCATGAAGGTGCCGCAGATGCCGAGAATGTGAAGGTGCATGCTGTCTCCGACTGCATCGTGCCGCCGCGGGCCGCGGCGCGGTCACGGGAGACTAGCATGGCGCCCGCGGCACGCTCCAGCGGGCACCGTCGCGGGCGGGACACAAGCGCGTTTGGGCGCCACGCCGCGGCAGATGCAGCCCCTGCTACTTTCGGCTAGAATCAGACTCTTTCAAATTCAAACCCCCGAAGGAATCACTGAATAGAACGGCGTGCGGTCGCCCGACCCTCTATTCAGTGATTCCTGGACGCTACCCAGGAGCAGGAAAGCCCCCATGGCCCAGCACAACGCCTTCTACGCCCAGTCCGGCGGCGTCACCGCCGTGATCAATGCCAGCGCCTGCGGCGTGATCGAGGCCTGCCGCCGCCACCCGGAGCGCATCGGCAAGGTCTATGCCGGCCACAACGGCATCATCGGCGCCCTGACCGAGGATCTGATCGACGTGAGCCAGGAGTCCGACGAGACCATCGCCGCGCTGCGCCACACCCCGGGCGGCGCCTTCGGCTCCTGTCGCTACAAGCTCAAGGACATCGAGAGCCACCGCGCCCAGTACGAGCGCCTGATCGAGGTCTTCAAGGCCCACGACATCCGCTACTTCTTCTACAATGGCGGCGGCGACAGCGCCGACACCTGCCTCAAGGTCTCGCAGCTCTCCGAGCGGCTGGGCTATCCCCTCACCGCCATCCACGTGCCCAAGACCATCGACAACGACCTGCCGATCACCGACAACTGCCCGGGCTTCGGCAGCGTGGCCAAGTACATCGCCACCTCCACCCTGGAGGCCTCGCTGGACATCGAGTCGATGTGCGCCACCTCCACCAAGGTCTTCGTGCTCGAGGTGATGGGCCGCCATGCCGGCTGGATCGCCGCCGCCGGCGCCCTGGCCGGCAACGGCGAGGGCGAGCCCCCCCACCTGGTGATCTTCCCCGAGGTGCCCTTCGACCGCGCCGCGGTGATGGCCCGGGTCGAGGAGGCGGTGCAGAAGTACGGCTACTGCGTGATCGTGGTCTCCGAGGGCGCCCGCTACGAGGACGGCACCTTCCTCGCCGACTCCGGCAACACCGACGTCTTCGGCCACCGCCAGCTGGGCGGCGTGGCGCCGACGCTGGCCGGCATGGTCAAGCAGGACCTGGGCTACAAGTACCACTGGGCGGTGGCCGACTACCTGCAGCGCGCCGCCCGCCACCTGGCGGCCAAGACCGACGTGGAGCAGGCCTACGCCGTCGGCGAGAAGGCCGTGGAACTGGCCCTCGACGGCAAGAACGCCATGATGCCGACGATCCAGCGCATCGGTGACGCCCCCTACCAGTGGCGCATCGAGGCCGCCCCGCTGGCCGAGGTCGCCAATCGCGAGAAGTTCATGCCCCACGACTTCATCCGCGAGGACGGCTTCGGCATCACCGAGGCGTGTCGCCAGTACCTCTCGCCGCTGATCCAGGGCGAGGACTTCCCGCCGTTCGAGAACGGCCTGCCGAAGGTCGCCCGCCTCAAGCGCGCCAAGGTCGAGCGCAAGCTGCCCGAGTTCAAGCTCTAGGCAGCGAGCATCGGGCCTCGAGCTACGAGCTGGTCGTGGCTCGTGGCTCGTGCCCTAGGGGGTCAGACCCTGAGGACTCCCCGGAAATATTTCTGCATTATCAATGCGTTGGGTATGGGTGGGTGGCAGGTTGCCAGCGCTGCCGGTCCCTATGGGGTCAGACCCCGGCGGCGTCGAATCCGCTCGCAAGACGCACCATGACGGGCTTCGCGACTTGGCTGGGTCTGACCCCATAGGGGCAGCCTCGGAGCCTTCTTCGGCGAACAAGCTATCAACGTCGAGAAAAATGTGGGGATTCGGCAGGGTCTGACCCCATAGGGGCGGCTTCGGCGCCTGCATCAGTGCACGCGGGATCAGCGCAATAGCCAGGACAGCACCAGCAACAGCAGCAGGATACCGGCCACCCCCTGCCAGAAACGGGCCGGCTCGCGCAGCACCCGCGGGCTGGTGCGCGAGCCGTCGCGCTCGGCGCCCAGCGGCTGGCGCAGGGCATGCAGGAACTCCGACATGCGCCGGTAGCGCAGCGAGCGCTGCGGGTCCAGGGCCCGGCGCAGGGCGTCGTCAAGCACCGGCGTCACCTCGGGATTGAGGGTGCGGGCACTGCGATAGGCGAGCTGCTCCAGGTCGGTGTGGCCGCGCAACCGGTTGGGGGCCAGGGCGTAGGGCAGCTCGCCGGTCAACAGCCAGTAGACGGTGGAGGCAAAGGAGTACTGGTCGCTGCGCCGCCCCACCGAGTCGTCGAGGGCGTACTCCGGGGCGCTGTGCTCGGTGAGCCCCACCTGGCGCACCAGTTCCCGGGAACGCTTGTGACCGTCCACGTCGCGCAGGTGGCAGGCGCTGAAATCGGTCAGCACCACCTGGCCATGGGTGTCGATCAGCACGTTGCCGGGATGGATCTGCTGGTGCAGCAGGTCGCGGTGGTGCAGTGCCTGTACCGCCTTGCCGAGCTGGTTGGCGATATCCAGGCGCTGCACCAGGCTCGCCTGGGGATGCCGGCGCGCCCACTCGGTCAGGGTCTCGCCCTCCACGTAGGCCATCAGGTAGTAGAGATAGTGGCGCGGCCGCGAGGACTCCATGATGCGCACCACGAAGGGCGACTTGACCCGCTCCACCACCCACTGCTGGAGCAGGAAGTGCTCCAGGTAGGCGTTGCGGTTCGAGAGCTCGGGGCTCGGCGCCTTCATCACCATCTCCCGCTCGGTGTGCACGTCGCGCACGCGATAGACCCGCGACTGGGCGGTACGCGACAGCACCGCCTGCACCTCCAGGCCGTCCAGGCGCTCGCCGGGGGCGAGCTCCGGGGGAATCGGCAGGTCACCGTAGACCCGTCCCGGCGTGTCCTGCTCCTCGTCGGGCAGCTGATCGATGCGCACCAGCTGGAAGCAGAACTGCTCGGCACCATAGCCGCGCTCCTGGGCCCGCGCGACCGCCGCCTCGCCGAGGCGCTCGCAGGCGGCATCCAGGTCGCTGGCGTCCTGGCGTATCAGTTGCACGTACTCCGAGGGCATCAGGGTGCCCTGCGCCACCTGGGTGGTGAACAGGAAGAGGTCGCCCTGCTTGAGGGGCATGCGCAGGTAGTCGATGTCGATGCTGTTGTCCATGCCGAGCGCCCGGGAGGGGTAGCGATAGCCGCCCAGGTCGGTGACATGATCGCGGGAGAGCTGCTCGAACTCGGCGCCGCGCAGCCGGAACACCAGGGTGTCGCCCATATGGAAGAGGTGTGCCTCGCGGCCTCGGTAGACCACGGCCGAGAGCGAGGAGACATAGCTGCCCTCCTCGAGGTGCTGGCTCTGGCTGTAGCACCAGCCGTTGAGGGCGCGCAGCACCCGGGTGGCCGAGGTCTTGACGTCCCAGTGGTCGGGGGTCGAGATATAGTCCGCCAGGAAGCTACGAACGCTGAGGTCGCCCGCCTGCTTGGCGATGGCGTTGCGCGAGGTGGAGTCGCTGATCACCGCACAGGCCCCCTTGGCACGCAGGAGCGCCTGCTCGGGAACACGGACCGACATCGAGCTGCGATGCCGGCGCAGGTCCGGGGCCACGAAGGCCTGTCCATAACTCAGTGACAGCTGGGCGGATGCCAAGTTGCTCTCCTCAGGGTCGAACCTCGGGGTCGAAACGGCACGTCGTCACGGGCCAGGGGTTCATCGGGACACCATGATACACTCATGGCGGTGTCGCCGGGGTGTCAACCACCGCCGAAGACGGCCCTCCCACCCCGCAAGACCGCCACGGTTCGGCCTGCGGCCCCGTGTCACGACACCTATGTCGCATTGGTAATCCCCTCTCCGGCTCCGTATAATTCGCCGGATTTTTCGCCTATCCGGATTTTCGCCAACCGAAGGAAGCGACGATGAACTTCGACAACATCCCCGCCGGCAAGGAACTCCCCAACGACGTCTATGTGGCGATCGAGATCCCGGCCAACCACGCGCCGGTCAAGTACGAGATCGACAAGGACATGGGAGCGCTGCTGGTCGACCGCTTCATGGCCACCCCGATGTTCTATCCGGCCAACTACGGCTTCATCCCGCACACCCTGGCCGACGATGGCGACCCCCTGGATGCCCTGGTGGTAACGCCCTATCCGGTCCAGGCCGGAGCCGTGATCCGTGCCCGTCCGGTCGGCATCCTCAACATGACCGACGAGGCCGGCGAGGACGCCAAGCTGGTCTGCGTGCCGCACCCCAAGCTCTCCACTCTCTACGACGACGTCCAGGAGGTCACCGACCTGCCCGAGCTGCTGCGCCAGCAGATCGCCCACTTCTTCGAGAACTACAAGGATCTCGAGAAGGGCAAGTGGGTGAAGGTGGAATCGTGGGAAGGGGCCGAGGCCGCCCGCAAGGCGATCGAGAAGTCCGTGGCCGCGTACCAGAAGGCCTGAGCACGCCGCGCGCACATGCAAAGGGGCCGCCCGAGGGGCGGCCCCTTTGCATGTCGGGTGATCACTCCTCGTCGGGATCACCCTCTGCCGGCGAAGCCGGCGCCTCGTCCTGATCTGCCTCCGGGATCGTCGACTCGTCCTGATCCGCTTCCGGAACGGGCGCCTCGTCCGGCTCCGACAGCGGGGCCGGCTCTCCCGTCCGCTCGTCCTCCCGAGCCTCCTCGGGCGACGCCAGGGCCGGCGGCGGGCTCTCGCCCCCGGCATCCTCGCTGCGTTCCACCGCTTCCACCGGCGGCTCGACGGGCCCCTCGTCCTCGAGCGCCTCGGGGGCCGCCAGCCCGGCCGGCGGCGCCTCGAGTGCCGCGACCAGGTCCCGCGCCAGGTCCCGGGCGCGGATCACATGGTTGGCCATCACCAGCGAATGGTTGGCGAAGATGCCGAAGCCCGACCCGTTGAGCACCACCGGGCTCCACAGCCGGCGCTGGGTCCGCTCGAGCTCGGCGACGAGCATCTCCCACTCACCCGACACACCGGCCCGCTCGAGCACGTCCGCCTGGTCGCGCCGCACCGCCTCGAGCAGACGGGAAAGCGCCCAGCCGGTTCCCCGCGCCTCGAAGAAGATGTCGTCGACCCGGTACCAGGGGGTACGCGGGGGCAGATCGCCGGTAGCGATGTCCAGGTTGCGCAACTGCTCGCGGCTACCGACGCTGGCGGAGAGCCGCAGCCCCAGGTCGTCGAGTCGCCAGGCGACCTGCTCCAGCCAGGCCGCCAGGCCGGCGGCGGCGGCGAAGCCGGCACCGCCCGACTCGCCGAGCGCCACCAGATACTCGTCCAGGGCCACCAATGCCTGCTCGAGGCGCTGCTCGGTGGAGGGATAGAGCCAGTCGCGGCTGCTCCCGTCCAGCCGCTCGACGACCTCCTCGAGCACCGGATGGTCGCCCTCCTCCATGGCCGGCAGCGCACGGGAGAGGTCACGGGCCTGGTTCAGCACCCCCAGTTCCCACTGGGGCATGTTGTCGAGCCACAGGCCCGGCGGTGCGATGTCATTGCGCAGGTAGCCACCGGGCTTGTCGAGCAGGGTACTCACCACCGTCATCAGGCTGGTGGTGGTGACGGCGCCGCGGGCCGCCGGGCTGGAGGCCGCCTCGCCGCGCCGCTCGGCGGTGGCCTGCTCGACATCGAAGGCGGCCGGCGGCCGGCTCCACCAGATCCCCAGCGCTACGGTGACCAGCAGGTAGATCACCACCAGCGCCAGCAGCGGCTTCCATATCCAGCCGTAATCCGGGCGCTCGAGCGCCTCGACCTTCCTGCGGCGCCTGGCGGCGCCCTTTTCCGTCAAAGCCATGGTCCTGATTCCCTGATGGTGGCGAAGGCAGCGGCGCGACATTGGGGCGCAGCCGAAACCGGCATCATCTGATCCACAGTGCCGGCTCCCTGGGTTATCCTAGCAGCTGATCCTTCTCGCGGCGCCTGGTGCGGAACCCCGAGTGGCCGCCGGAGTCCTAGTCGCGATCACCTGGAAAAGGAAGACCGTTTTGATCTTCAGACGCCTGGCCTGCCTGATCGCCCTTGCGCTGCTACCGCTCGTCGGTCATGCCCAGTGGTTCTCCTCGAGCGGCTCCAGCGGTGACTTCCTGCCGGTGCTGGAGGCCTTCCAGCCCAGTGCCTGGCATGACGGCGAGACCCTCTTCGTGGGGGTCGAGAATGCCGACGGCTACTACCTCTACCGTCACCGGTTCGCCGTCGAGGCCAGGGACGAGACACTCGCACTGGGCGAACCCCGGCTGCCCCCGGGCGAGTTCAAGAGCGACGAGTTCCTCGGCGACGTTCATGTCTTCTACGACCGGGTGGTCCTCGAGGTTCCGCTGGAGAATGGCGCCCGGGGGCCACTGGACCTCACCCTGACCTTCCAGGGCTGCGCCGATGCCGGCCTCTGCTACCCCCCGGAACGGGTCGACCTGCAGGCCCCCGAGAGCTCGGCGCCGGCGGCCTTCGCCAGCTGGCAGGCCGAGGATGGCGACAGTGGCGGTAGCGATGCCGGCACCCCCGCCACGGCACCCCCCGCCCCCCAGAGCCCGGACGGCCGCTTCAGCGCCCTGATGAGCGATGCCAGCCTGCCGCTGGCCCTGGGCCTGTTCTTCCTCGCCGGGCTGGGGCTCACCTTCACCCCCTGCGTCCTGCCGATGGTGCCGATCCTGTCGTCGATCATCGTCGGCCAGCATCCGACCCGCCCGCGCGCCTTCGCCCTCTCGGCCAGCTACGTGGCCGGCATGGCCCTGACCTACGCGGCGGTCGGCGTGTTGATGGGACTGTTCGGCGCCGGGCTCAACCTCCAGGCGCGGCTGCAGTCCGCGCCGGTACTGATCGGCTTCGCGGTACTGTTCGTGCTCTTCGCCCTGGCCATGTTCGGCGCCTTCAACCTGCGCCTGGCCCCCGGGCTGGCCGGACGACTCGACGCCTGGCAGGCTCGCGCCCAGCGCAGCGGCCCCGGCGGCCTGGCGCTGGCCGGTGCGCTCTCGGTACTGGTGGTCTCGCCCTGTGTCTCGGCGCCCCTGGCCGGGGCCCTGGTGTTCATCTCCACCACCGGCGACGCCCTGCTGGGTGGCGCCGCCCTGCTCGCCCTGGGGCTCGGCATGGGCGTGCCGCTGCTGCTGGTCGGCACCTTCGGCACCACCCTGCTGCCGCGCACCGGCGCCTGGATGAACGGGGTCAAGGTCGCCTTCGGCATCCTGCTGCTGGGTGTGGCGATCTGGCTGGTCGAGCGCCTGCTGCCACCCGCCATGGCCCTGCTGCTGTGGGCCGCCCTGGCCATCGGCAGTGCCGTCACGCTGGGGGCGCTGACCGTCAACCAGGCCCAGGGCTGGCCCCGGGTGCGCCAGGCCGCCGGCATCCTGCTGCTGGCCTGGGGCGTCGCCCTGGTGCTCGGCGCCGCCCGCGGCGCCCACGACCCGCTTCGCCCCCTGGCCCCCACCACCACGATGTCCCCCACCGGGCAGGCGGTCGAGGTCACCACCGTGCATAGCCTCGACACCCTGGAAGCGGCCCTGCGGGCTGCCAGCGACGAGGGCCGCCCGGCCTTCGTCCACTTCACCGCCGACTGGTGCATCTCCTGCAAGCAGCTGGAGCGCCGGGTTTACCTCGACCCCCGGGTCGCCGCGCCGCTCTCCTCCTTCGCCCGCATCAATGTCGACGTCACCGAGACCGACGACACCTCCCGCGAGCTGCTCGACAGCTTCGGGTTGTTCGGCCCGCCGAGCCTGCTGTTCTTCGACGACGCCGAGGAGATCCGCGCGGCGCGCATCCAGGGCGAGGTGCGCGCCGCCGCCCTGGCCAGCCACCTGGACGGGGTGCTGGAGCGGCTGGAGGCCCGCCGGGGCTGAGCCTGCGCGGCCGGGCGGGGGCCGCGAAGCTCGCCGAACAGGTGCTCGAATCTCGTGATCGAACGCTGTTCTCCTGCTCGCTGGACATCCACGCCGATTTTCGGCACACTCCGGCGTCAATGCCTTATCACGGCCGATAGAGGCGGGAAGAGTCGCCATCTTGCCGCGATCTATTGCAAGTTGGCCCGGGTTGACAGCGTCGCCGGGGCTGCCGCCACCCACCGATACCAATCGATCGAGACAGAGTCATGGATATCCGCAAGGTCAAGAAGCTGATCGAACTGCTCGAAGAGTCCAACATCAGCGAAATCGAGATCCAGGAAGGCGAGGAATCGGTCCGCATCAGCCGACACCCCAACGGCACGAACTGGCAGCAGCCCATGCCCCAGGGCTATGCGCCCCCGGCACCGGCGGCCGCCCCCCCGGCCGTGGCGGCGCCCGCCGAGCCCGCCGGCGAAGCGGCGCCCGCCTACCAGGGCCACGCCGTGACCTCGCCCATGGTCGGCACCTTCTACCGCTCGCCGGCACCGGGCGCCAAGCCCTTCGTCGAGGTGGGCTCCAGCGTCAAGAAGGGTGACACCGTGTGCATCATCGAGGCCATGAAGATGATGAACCAGATCGAGGCCGATCGCGATGGCGTGATCGAGGCGTTCCTGGTCGAGGACGGCGAGCCGGTCGAGTTCGACCAGCCGATGCTCGTCATCTCCTGATCTTCCCACACACACTGGCGGACCCCATCATGCTGGACAAGGTTCTCATCGCCAATCGTGGCGAGATCGCCCTGCGCATCCTGCGTGCCTGCAAGGAGCTGGGCATCAAGACCGTTGCGGTCCACTCCAAGGCCGACCGCGAGTTGATGCACGTGCGCCTGGCCGACGAGGCCGTGTGCATCGGGCCGGCGCCCTCGGCCCAGTCCTACCTGAACATCCCGGCGCTGATCAGCGCCGCCGAAGTCACCGATTCCAGTGCCATCCATCCCGGCTACGGCTTCCTCTCCGAGAACGCCAACTTCGCCGAGCAGGTCGAGCGCTCCGGCTTCGTCTTCATCGGCCCGCGGGCCGAGACCATCCGCCTGATGGGCGACAAGGTCAGCGCCATCGAGTCGATGAAGAAGGCCGGCGTCCCCACGGTACCCGGCTCCGACGGCCCGCTGCCGGAGGACGACGAGGGCGAGATCATCGCCGTCGCCCGGCGCATCGGCTACCCGGTGATCATCAAGGCCGCCGCCGGTGGCGGCGGGCGCGGCATGCGCGTGGTGCACACCGAGGCCCACCTGCTCTCCGCGGTCACCGTCACCCGCACCGAGGCCCACTCGGCCTTCGGCGATGGCACCGTCTACATGGAGAAGTTCCTCGAGAACCCGCGCCATGTCGAGGTCCAGGTGCTGGCCGACGGCCAGGGCAACGCCATCCACCTCTATGATCGCGACTGTTCGCTGCAGCGCCGTCACCAGAAGGTGATCGAGGAGGCCCCGGCCCCGGGCATCGACCCCGATGCCCGCGCCGAGGTGCTCGAGGCGTGCCGGCAGGCCTGCCTCACCATCGACTACCGAGGCGCCGGCACCTTCGAGTTCCTTTACGAGGACGGCCAGTTCTTCTTCATCGAGATGAACACCCGGGTCCAGGTGGAGCATCCGGTCACCGAAATGGTCACCGGCGTGGATATCGTCCGCGAGCAGCTGCGCATCGCCTCGGGGCTGCCGCTGTCGGTTGGCCAGGAGGAGGTGCAGCTCAACGGCCACTCCTTCGAGTGCCGCATCAACGCCGAGGACTCCCGCACCTTCATGCCCTCCCCCGGCAAGGTGACCCTCTACCATCCGCCGGGTGGGCTGGGCGTGCGCATGGACTCCCACGTCTATACCGGCTACACGGTGCCGCCCCACTACGACTCGCTGATCGGCAAGCTGATCACCTGGAGCGCCGACCGCGAGACGGCGCTGATCCGCATGCGCAACGCCCTGGACGAGCTGCTGGTGGAAGGCATCAAGACCAACACCGACCTGCACAAGGACCTGGTGCGCGACGGCTACTTCCAGCAGGGAGGGGTGAATATCCACTACCTGGAGAAGAAGCTCGCGCAGTAACCGCCCAGCGCTTCGCGGGGTGGCCGACGCCACCCCGCTTTCGTTATCCGATGTCTGTCACCCCGGCGAGCCGATCGCCCCCCTGACGCCTCATGGAGCCCGCCATGCCCTGGCTGCAACTGAAGGCCCGTATCGCCTCCGAGCAGGCCGAGACCCTGGAAGAACTGCTGCTCGCCGAGGGCGCCACCGCCATCACCCTGCAGGACGCCCACGACGACCCGGTGTTCGAGCCCGAGCGAGGCACCACCCCGCTGTGGCACGAGACGGTGCTCACCGGGCTCCATGACGACCTGGAGGGCATCGAGGCGATGCTCGAGCGCCTGGCCGCCACCTGGGCCGAGACGATGCCCGGCGAGCCGTTCCCCGAGGTCGATGTCGAACTCCTTGCCGACCGCGACTGGGAACGCGAGTGGATGGACGACTTCGCGCCCCTGCGCATGGGCCAGCGGCTATGGATCGTGCCGAGCTGGCACGAGCCCCCCGAGCCCGGCGCGGTGAACCTGCATCTCGACCCGGGGCTCGCCTTCGGCACCGGCACCCACCCCACCACGGCGCTCTGCCTGGAGTGGCTCGATGGCCTGGCGGTGGCCGGCGAACTCGCGGGTCGCGAGGTGCTCGACGTCGGCTGCGGCTCCGGCATCCTGGCCATCGCCGCCCTGAAGCTGGGTGCCGCAAGCGCGGTGGGCACCGATATCGATCCCCAGGCGCTGCAGGCCAGTCGCGACAATGCCGAGCGCAATGCCATCGCCGAGGCCGACTTCCGGCTCTGCTACCCGGAACAGCTCGACGCCGGCGGCTATCCGGTCGTGCTCGCCAATATCCTCGCCGGCCCGCTGGTCGAGCTGGCAGCGACCATCGCCGGCCATGTCGCTCCCGGGGGCCGGCTGGCGCTCTCCGGCATCCTCGAGCCCCAGGCCGAGGAGGTCCTCGAGGCCTATCGGGCGGAGGGCCTGCTGATGGACGAGCCGGTCGTGCGCGAGGGCTGGGTGCGGCTGAGCGGGTACCGGGCGACGTGAACAGCGGACGTTGCTCGCCCGACCAAAGATCGCCTTCACCATCAACGACCGGGGGCGTATGATATGCCCCCTTCGAGCCAGCAGACGCCATCATGCCCGAGACCCGTTCCTCACTGCCCCGGATCGGCCGCTTCGAGTTGCCCAACAGGGTGATCCTGGCGCCCATGGCCGGGGTCACCGACCGCCCCTTCCGGCAGCTCTGCCGGCAGCTGGGGGCGGGCCTGGTGGTGGGCGAGATGGTCACCTCGGACCCGGGCCTGTGGCACACCCGCAAGTCGCGGCTGCGCCTGGACCACCGCGGCGAGCCCGGCCCCCGGGCGGTGCAGATCGCCGGCGGGGACGCCGCCATGCTCGCCGAGGCAGCACGGCTCAATGCCGAACAGGGCGCCGAGATCATCGACATCAACATGGGCTGCCCGGCGAAGAAGGTGTGCAACAAGGCCGCCGGCTCGGCGCTGCTGCGCGACGAGGCGCTGGTGGCCGAGATTCTCGAGGCGGTGGTGGCCGCGGTGGAGGTGCCGGTGACGTTGAAGATTCGCACCGGCTGGTGCGCCGAGAGCAACAACGGTGTGCGTGTGGCCCGGCTCGCCGAGGCCGCCGGCATCCAGGCCCTGGCGGTGCACGGCCGCCACCGCCAGCAGCGCTACTCGGGCGAGGCCGAGTACGACACCATCGCCGGGATCAAGGCCGCGGTGAAGATTCCGGTCTTCGCCAACGGTGATATCGATTCCGCCGAGAAGGCCGCCCGCGTCCTCGACTATACTGGTGCGGATGCAGTCATGATCGGCCGCGGCGCCCAGGGCAATCCCTGGGTCTTCCGCGAGATCGACCACTACCTGCGCCAGGGAGAGCATCTCGCTCCCCCGGCCGACGAGGAGCGCGCCAGTGTCCTGCGCGCCCATCTCGCGGCCCTGCATGATTTCTATGGTGAGCACCTGGGTGTGCGCATCGCACGCAAGCATGTCGGCTGGTACCTGGCCGGTGATGGCCGTCTCGACGAGGCGGACCGACGTGCCCTGCGGGCCACCTTCAATGGCCTGGAGTGCCCGACAGCCCAGTGCCGCTTCATTGACGAACTGTTTCGTCACGACCCTGCCGCGGCCCCGGGCCGCCTGGCCCGGGCCGTGGCATCGGATGGAATCTGTGCCGCATGACCAGCCAAGCCTTTCCCCAGAATCCCGAGCTGTCGGGGCCAGATGACGCCCGACCCTCCCGTGATCTCGCCGGCAGGGCCGCCGGGGACGCCTCCCCGACCGAGCCGGCGTCGCAGCAGCCGTTGCGCGAAGCCGTGGACGCCGCCATGCGACGCTACTTCGATCATCTGGACGGCGGTGATGTTACCGGGCTCTACGCCATGGTCATGGCCGAGGTCGAATCGCCGCTGCTGGCCTCCGTGCTCGAGCATACCCAGGGCAACCAGACCCGTGCCGCGGAGATGCTCGGCCTCAACCGCGGCACCCTGCGCAAGAAGCTCAAGCAGTATGGCCTGATCTGATGCATGCAGGGAGCCCCGCCGGGCTCCTTCCGCCCTGTCGCCGCCCGCTTCGTGGCCCGCTTTCCGTGACCCGACTTTCCACCCACCCACTGCCAGCCAGAGAGTGACCCCCATGGCCCAATCCTCCTCCGGCGCGGTTCGCCGCGCGCTGATCAGCGTTTCCGACAAGACCGGCATCGTCGACTTCGCCCGCGGTCTCACCGAGCACGACGTCGAACTGCTCTCCACCGGTGGCACTTTCCGCCTGCTCCAGGAGAACGGCATCAGTGTCACCGAAGTCTCCGAACACACCGGCTTCCCGGAGATCATGGACGGCCGGGTCAAGACCCTGCATCCGAAGATCCACGGCGGCATCCTCGGCCGTCGCGGCCAGGACGATGCGGTGATGGCCGAGCACGGCATCGACCCCATCGACATGGTGGTGGTCAACCTCTACCCCTTCGCCCAGACCGTGGCGAAGCCGGACTGCACCCTGGAAGACGCCATCGAGAACATCGACATCGGCGGCCCCACCATGGTGCGCGCCTGCGCCAAGAACCATGCCCACACCAGCATCGTGGTGGATGCCGACGACTATGCCCGGGTGCTGGACGAGATCGCCTCCGGGAACGGCGCGGTGAGTGACGCCACCCGCTTCGACCTGGCGGTCAAGGCCTTCGAGCACACCGCCGGCTACGACGCCGCCATCGCCGACTACCTGGGCCAACGGGTCCCCGGCGGCGAGGACGGTTTCCCGCGCACCTACAACCTGCAGTTCGTCAAGAAGCAGGCCATGCGCTACGGCGAGAACCCCCACCAGGGCGCGGCCTTCTACGTCGAGGCCGATGCCCGCGAGGCCAGCGTGGCTACCGCGACCCAGCGGCAGGGCAAGGCGCTGTCGTTCAACAACGTCGCCGACACCGATGCCGCCTTCGAGTGCGTCAAGGCCTTCACCGAGACCGCCTGCGTGATCGTCAAGCACGCCAACCCCTGTGGCGTGGCGGTGGGGATCACCCCCTGCGAGGCCTACGAAAAGGCCTTCGCCACCGACCCCACCAGCGCCTTCGGCGGTATCATCGCCTTCAACGAACCGCTGGATGCCGAGACGGCCCGGGCCATCATCGACCGCCAGTTCGTCGAGGTGATCATCGCCCCCGGGGTCGAGGACGACGCCCTGCCCATCGTCGCCGAGAAGCCCAATGTGCGCCTGCTCGATGTCGGTGAAGAGCGCTGGCCCGGAAAGCGCGAGCACGCCCACGACTTCAAGCGCATCACCGGCGGGCTGCTGGTGCAGGACCGCGACCTGGGCATGGTCGGCCGCGACGAGCTGACCGTGGTCACCGAGCGGGTGCCCAGCGAGCAGGAGATGCGCGACCTGGCGTTCGCCTGGAAGGTCGCCAAGTACGTCAAGTCCAACGCCATCGTCTACGCCAAGGCCGGCCAGACCATCGGCGTCGGCGCCGGTCAGATGAGCCGCGTCTACTCGGCGAAGATCGCCGGCATCAAGGCCGCCGACGAGAGCCTCTCGGTGCCCGGTTCGGTGATGGCCAGTGACGCCTTCTTCCCCTTCCGCGACGGCATCGACGCCGCCGCCGCCGCCGGCATCACCGCGGTGATCCAGCCCGGCGGCTCGATGCGCGACCAGGAGGTGATCGATGCCGCCAACGAGGCGGGGATTGCCATGGTGTTTACCGGCATGCGGCATTTCCGGCACTGACACCTGCTGGAAGCAGGGCTATCGCAGATGGCGGTAACGCTCGAGGCTGTTCCGGCGACAGGTCTGCGAGGGGGCGCTGTAAACCCCTCCCTGGGCGCTACCGATTCCATCCATGGAATCGGACCCCCTCTTCGACCTGTCCCCGGCGCCTCTCGCTTTGGGTAACGGCGATTGCCCTGCTGCTGGTAGCGGGCCACCCAGAGTTTCACCAGGGAGCGCTCCAGACGATGCTCTCGGACCAGTGCCCGTAAGCTGACGTTCCCACCTAGCACCTGCTGCACTATCCGCAGCTTGAACTACTCATCGAACTTACGCTTCATGAAAACACCCCGAAGGTTGGATTGGGTGTCCAACTTTCGGGGTGCAGTTCATAGCCCCGGCAGGGGTGTTTTTCTTCCAGCTTCCAGGCGCGAAGCGCCGCTCTTCGAGCTTCCAGCTCTTACCCCAGGTCGATGCAGAGGTACTTGGTCTCGAGGAACTCATCCAGCCCCTGGTGGCCGCCCTCGCGGCCCAGGCCCGAGGCCTTGACCCCGCCGAAGGGCGCGGCGGCGTTGGAGATCAGCCCGGTGTTGATGCCCACCATGCCGTACTCCAGGGCGTCGGCCACCCGCCAGACGCGGCCCAGGTCGCGGGAGTAGAAGTAGGACGCCAGGCCATACTCGGTGTCGTTGGCCATGGCGATGGCATCCTCCTCGTCCTCGAAGGGGAACACCGCCGCCAGCGGACCGAAGGTCTCCTCGTGGGCCACCTTCATGCTGCTGGTGGCGAAGCTGATCAGTGTCGGGGTGAAGAAGTTGCCGCCCAGCGGGTGCGGGTGCCCCCCCAGCAGCAGCTCGGCACCGTGGTCCACGGCATCGTGGACATGCTCGCTGACCTTGGCGACGGCGTTGTCGTCGATCAGCGGCCCGATATTGATGCCGGCCTTGGTGCCATCGCCCACCTTGAGCTCGCTGTTCATGGCCACGGCGAGCTTCTCGCAGAAGGCGTTGACCACGCTGGACTGCACCAGGAAGCGGTTGGTGCAGACACAGGTCTGGCCCGCGTTGCGGAACTTGGCCGCCATGGCCCCTTCCACCGCGGCGTCGAGGTCGGCGTCCTCGAAGACGATGAAGGGCGCGTTGCCGCCGAGTTCCAGCGAGATCTTCTGGATATGCTGCGAGGCCTGGGCCATCAGCTGACGCCCCACCTCGGTGGAGCCGGTGAAGGTGATCTTGCGCACCAGCGACGACTCGGTCATGGCGGCGGCGATCTCGCTGGCGCGCCCCGGCACCACGTTGAACACCCCGCGCGGCACGCCGGCGCGCTCGGCCAGCAATGCCAGGGCGGTGGCGGAGAACGGCGTCTGGCTGGCCGGTTTGGCCACCACGGTGCAGCCGGCGGCCAGGGCGGCACCGGCCTTGCGGGTGATCATCGCCGCCGGGAAGTTCCAGGGGGTAATGGCCCCCACCACGCCCACCGGCTGCTTGGTCACCACGATGCGCTGGTGGGGCTTGGCGGCGGGCACGGTCTCGCCGTAGACGCGCCGCGCCTCCTCGGCAAACCAGCGCAGGAAGCTCGCCGCGTAGGCGATCTCGCCGGCGGCCTCCTTGAGCGGCTTGCCCTGCTCATGGGTCATGATCATGGCCAGGTCGTCCTGGTGCTCGAGCATCAGGTCGTGCCACTTCATCAGGATGTCGGCACGCTCCTGGGCGGTGAGCGCCTTCCAGGCCGGCCAGGCCGCATCGGCCGCGGCGATGGCACGCTCGGTCTCGACCCGCCCCAGGCGCGGCACATTGCCCATGCTCTCGCCGGTGGCCGGGTTGAGCACGTCGATCTGCTCGCCGCTGTCGGCGGCGACCCAACTGCCATCGATATAGGCGAAGGGGCAATAGAGCTGCGTTTCCTTGAGGGCTTCCATGTTCGTCTCCTGCCGCAGTTGCGGCTCGTTGTCGGTTTGCCTTCATGCTAAGCGTAAAGGCCCCGGTGCACCAAGCACCGGGGCCACTCCATTTCGGCAGGGTAGCGCAGCGGGGTCAGCGCGGGCGTCGCGGCTCGCGGGACTCGGAGAGGGTGATGGAGACGGAGTCGGCGAAGCGCAGGGCATGGGGCTTGTCGATCTCGACCTGGGCGGTGAGGACCTGCTCGTGGGCCATGATCAGATCGAGCACCTCGCGGGTCATGCGCTCCAGCAGCAGGAAGCGGTTGTCCTCGACATGGGCGATCACCTGCTTGGTGATGGTGCGGTAGTTCAGCGCCTGCTCGATATGGTTGAAGGCCATCGCCTTGTCGGCGCGATAGCGGATCACCGCATTGATCACCACGTCCTGGCGATTGCGGATCTCGTCATCCTTGATGCCGATATGGGTACGCAGCCGCAGGTTCTTGAGGCGGATGGTCGCCAGGTCATGGTCGAAGTGCTGATCGTCGATGGCGTGCAGCGTCATGGCAGGACTCCTTGCGTAGCGGGCCTCAGCGGCTGTTGACCAGGGTCAGGAATTCCTGGCGCGTTGGCTGATTGTCGCGGAAGGACCCCAGCATCACCGAGGAGGTCATGCTCGAGTTCTGCTTCTCCACGCCACGCATCATCATGCACAGGTGGCGGGCCTCGATCACCACCGCCACACCGCGGGCCCCGGTGACCTGCTGGACCGCCTCGGCGATCTGGCGGGTCAGGTTCTCCTGGATCTGCATGCGTCGGGCGTACATGTCGACGATGCGGGCGAACTTCGACAGGCCCAGTACACGTCCCTTGGGCAGGTAGGCGATATGGCACTTGCCGATGAAGGGCAGCAGGTGGTGCTCGCACATGGAGTAGAGCTCGATGTCCTTGACCAGCACCATCTCGTCGGTCTCCGACTCGAAGACGGCACCGTTGACGATCTCCTCGAGCGACTGGTTGTAGCCATGATTGAGAAACTGCATGGCCTTGGCGGCCCGCTTCGGGGTGTCGCGCAGGCCCTCCCGCTCGGGATCCTCCCCCAGTTCGAGGATGATCTGGCGATAGTGGTTGGCGAGTTCTTCGGTCATCGTCGGGCCCCGTGGCATTGTCGGTTGTCGTGGTGCACGCCGTCAGTGGTGATGGTCACCGGCCCCGCTGGAGGCCGGTAGCGTCATGCCATGCAGCAAGCCATGTACAAACTCTACACATAGACAGTCGAGTGTACAATAACGGCACCCACGAACCCTGCATTCTAGCGCAAGGCACAGGCATGCGCAGGCCCCGGCGCCCCTCGGGGTGACAGTATGTCGCGCCGGGAGGGCGCGGCCCTGGCTGCTCGCCCCTGCCCGCTGTGGTAAAATATGCGTTTCTTCATGCTGTGCCCCAGTCATCCTCGAGAGCCGACATGATCAAGACCCCCACCCTGCTGCTGGCCACGGCCCTGCTGATTCCCTCCCTGGCGCTCGGCGCCACCCTGGAGCTCCCTGGCGACGCCCGGGTCGAATTCCAGGTCATCGACTCCCTGCACCTGAGCGAGGACGAGCCGCGTCACGACGACCTCGTGATGCGGCCGGTCGCCAACGGCAATGGCACCCACCAGTTGCCGGAGTACTGCGTGGCGATCGGCGATGCCCGCCTGGACGGTGAGCGCATCCGCGTCACCGCCAAGGCCCTGACCTGCATCGAGACCGACGGCAGCGACAGCGAGATCTACAGCGGCGAGATCTCGGCCGCCGCCTACGAGGATGACGGCAGCTACGGCGTGGCCGCCTGCGACGAGGGTCGCTGCGTGCTGGAGCCGTCCGAGGGCTTCCTGCTGCAGTTTGCCGAGGCGCTCGCCATCGAGCAGCAGGACAACCCCTCGGCGCAGATCAACGAGCAGCGCCGCCAGGCCGAAGGGGCCGGCGTGGCCAACCCGATTCCCGCCGAGTCGCCGGACCCCGACGACTGAGGCCGGCCCCCTCCGCGCCCCGCCACGACGCTCCCCTCGGGGAGCGTCGTGCGTACCGGTGCGGTGAGCGTCACGCCAGCCAGCGGGGCTTCTGCTCCAGCAATTGCCGCTGCTGCTCCAGCATGCGGATATGCCCGTCCCAGTAGCCGGCATCGGCTAGCCAGGGGAAGGCCGGCGGAAAGGCCGGATCATCCCAGCGCGCCACCAGCCAGGCGCTGTGGCGCAACAGGCGCAGGGTGCGCAGCGGTTCCACCAGCGCCAGCTCGCCACGGTCGAAGTCCAGGTGCTGCTCGTAACCCTCGATCACCTCGGAGAGCTGCATCTGGCGCTCCTCGTCGTGCTCGGCGGTGAACAGCATCCACAGGTCCTGTACCGCCGGCGCCATCAGGCAGTCATCGAAATCGACCAGGGCGAAGTGCTCGTCGCGCCCCAGGATGTTGCCGATATGGCAGTCGCCATGGACACGGATCGCCCGCTCGGGCGTCCAGGCATGGGGCGCGAGGCGCCGGTGGAGCGCCTCGGTGATCCGCTCGTAGGCCCGGCGCTGATGGCGATCCAGCCAGGCGCTGCCCAGCACCCGCTCGCGGGCCTCGACCACCATGGCGTCCAGGTCCAGGGTCCGGCGGTGGGCGAAGGTCGAACGCCGCCCCACTTCGTGGACGGCACCGATCAGCTCGCCCAGCACGAACAGGTGGGCGGGGTTCTCCAGTTCCGGGGCCTGCCCCGGCAACTGGGGGTAGAGCGCGAAGCGGAAGCCCTCGGCCCGGTGCAGGCTCTCGCCCGCCGCGTTGCGCCAGGGGGCGGCCACCGCCACCCCCGCCGCCTCGAGCTCGGCCAGGAAGTCATGCTCCTCCTGGATCTGGGCATCGCTCCAGCGCTCGGGGCGATAGAACTTCACCACCCAGCGGCGCCGCTCCTCGTCGTGTACCAGGAAGACGCGGTTCTCGTAGCTGTTCAGCGCGAAGGGCTCGCCGGGCAGCCACAGGCCGAGCGACTCCACCGCCGCCACGATCCGGGCGGGCTCCAGGCGGGCGAAGGGGTGTGGGGTGGTGGCCATGAGGACTCCCGAAAGATCAAGAACCTCATGCTATCAGGGAAGCGCTGATTTGTGTCGCGAGCGAGGAGAGGCTGGCCGTCGCCGGAGCGGAGTAACCGGAGTTGACTGGCTGCTCAATGAGGATTGCGAGCACCGCCGGCGACCAGGATGGCTAGGTTCGTTCCCGACGAACCAACGCACTTCCCACATCCATGTGGGTCGTCGAGCGCAGCCGCAAATCAGTGTTTCCCGAGAGGGGTGCGGGCCACCGCCCACGCTTCCACCCGCTCGGCGCCGGCCCGGCGGCAGGCCGCCGCCAGGGCATCCAGGGTCGCCCCGGTGGTCATGACGTCATCGACCAGCACCACCCGGGGCGGCAGCGCGGCCTCGACCCGGAAGGCGCCACGCAGGTTGGCCCGCCGCTCGCGGCGATCGAGCCCGCGCTGGCTGCGGGTATCGCGCCGCCGCTCGGCCTCGATCAGCGGCCGCCCCAGCCGCCGCGCCAGGCGACGGGCCAGCCAGCCCGCCTGGTCGAAGCCCCGCTCCCGGGCTCGACGGGGATGCAGCGGCACCGGTATCACCGCCGCGGGCCAGGCCACCGCCTCGGCCGGCAACCCGGCCGTCAGCAGGTCGAGCAGCACCGTGCCCGCGCGCGGCGAGGCGTGGAACTTGAAGCGCTGCACCAGGCCGGCGATCTCGCCTTCATAGCGCAGCGGGACCCGCGCCCGGTCGAAGGCAGGTGCCAGGCGCAGGCAGAGGCCGCAGCGGCGACCGGCCGGCTGCCCCGGCTGGGGCTCGGCGCAGCACGGGCAGGCCGGCAGGTTCCAGGGCAGGGACGCGAAGCAGGCCCCACACCAGGGGCGGTCACGGCTGTCCGGGGCCAGGCAGAAGGCGCAGCGGCCGGGCAGCGCCCGACGCAGGGCCTCGTCAACCAGGTCGACCCACGCGGTTGACAAGCCGCGTCGAGCCCGTAAGCTATCCGTCAACCTGGTGATTCCGACAAAGTTGACCATAAGCGAGCCCGCCATGTCTTCCGTGCCGCACGACTCTTTCGCCGACACTCGCGCCGACACCCTGACCCTAGCCGCCCGCCCGGCGGTTCGCCACGATGCACCGCCGCGTCACGACTGGTCCATCGACGAGATCGAGGCGCTCTTCGCCCTGCCCTTCAATGACCTGCTGTTCCAAGCCCAGCAGGTGCACCGCGCCCACTTCGACGCCAACGCCGTGCAGGTCTCCACCCTGCTCTCCATCAAGACCGGCGCCTGCCCCGAGGACTGCAAGTACTGCCCGCAGTCCGGCCACTACAACACCGGGCTCGGCAAGGAGAAGCTGCTGGAGATCGAGAAGGTGGTGGAGCAGGCCCGGGCGGCGAAGGACGCCGGCGCCAGCCGCTTCTGCATGGGCGCGGCCTGGAAGAGCCCGCGCGAGCGCGACCTCGAGGTGGTGCTGGAGATGGTCGGCCGGGTCAAGGCGCTGGGGCTCGAGACCTGCATGACGCTGGGCATGGTCGACACCGACCAGGCCAGGCGCCTGTCCGAGGCCGGGCTCGACTACTATAATCACAACCTCGACACCTCGCCGGAGTACTACGGCGAGATCATCACCACCCGCACCTACGGCGACCGCCTGGAGACCCTGACCAACGTGCGCGAGGCCGGCATGAAGGTCTGTTCCGGGGGCATCCTGGGCATGGGCGAGGCGCCCCGCGACCGTGCCGCCCTGCTCCAGCAACTGGTGAAGCTCGAGCCGCACCCCGAATCGGTGCCGATCAACATGCTGGTCAAGGTCCCCGGTACCCCGCTGGAGAATGCGGAGGATCTCGATCCCATCGACTTCATCCGCGCCATCGCCGTGGCCCGCATCCTGATGCCGAGGAGCCATGTGCGCCTCTCCGCCGGTCGCGAGCAGATGAACGAATCGACCCAGGCGCTGGCCTTCCTGGCCGGGGCCAACTCGATCTTCTACGGTGACCAGCTGCTGACCACGTCCAACCCCCAGGTGGAGCAGGACCGGGCGCTGTTCGCCAAGCTCGGCCTCCACCCGGAACGCCGCGAGACCTGTGCCGACGACGACCGCCAGCGGGAAACGCTGGAGGCCGCCATGGCGCGCCAGGCCGCCCAGGCCCGGGCCGCCGCCCTGGCCTACGACGCCACTGCCACTCCCGAGGCCTGAGGTCCACATGGTGGCACCACGCAGCGACTGGACGACGTGGCTCGCCGAGCGGGCAGGCGAACGCCGGGCCCGCGGGCTGTGGCGCACGCGCCGCTGTCATGCCCTCGAGGGCGTCCTCGACTTCGCCGGCAACGACTACCTGGGCCTGGCCCGGGACCCGCGACTGGCGGAGGCCCAGGCCGCCGGTGCCCGCCGCTTCGGCGCCGGTGCCCGGGCCTCGCACCTGGTCAGCGGCCATCTCGAGGTGCACGAGGCCCTGGAGGAGCGCCTGGCGGCACTGACCGGCCGGCCGGCGGCGCTGCTCTTCTCCACCGGCTACATGGCCAACCTCGGTACCCTCCAGGCACTCTGCGACGGCCGGACCCAGGTCTTCCAGGACCGCCTCAACCACGCCTCGCTGCTCGACGGTGCCACCCTCGCCGCTGCCCGCTCGCGGCGCTTCCACCACCGCGACCTCGAGGATCTCGAACGCCTGCTGGCCCGCGCCCCCGAAGAGGCGCTCCGGCTGGTGGTCAGCGACGGGGTGTTCAGCATGGATGGCGACGTGGCCGACATCGCCGGCCTGGCCGCAACCAGCGAGCGCCACGGCGCCTGGCTGATGATCGACGATGCCCACGGCCTCGGCGTGCTCGGCAGCCACGGCGACGGCTGCGTGGGCCGCGCCCACGGCATCGACCGGGTACCGGTGCTGATCGGCACCCTGGGCAAGGCGCTGGGCACCGGCGGCGCCTTCGTGGCCGGCAGCCGCGAGCTGGTCGCGCACCTGACCCAGTTCGCCCGGCCCTATGTGTACACCACCGCCCAGCCGCCCGGGGTCGCCGCGGCGACGCTCGAGGCGCTCGACATCCTCGCCGCCGAACCCGAGCGCCGCACCCGGCTCGTAGCCCTGGTCGAACGCTTCCGCCGCGAGGCCGGCCGGCTCGGCCTGCCGCTGGCCGACTCCGACACGCCGATCCAGCCGCTGGTGCTGGGCGACAGCGAGCGCGTCATGCGCTGGGCCGGGCGCTTGAGCGAGCGCGGACTGCTGGTCGGCGCCATCCGCGAGCCCACCGTCCCCCGCGGCCAGGCGCGGCTGCGCATCACTCTCAGCGCCGCCCACACGGATGCCGACCTCGACGCCCTGCTCGAGGCGCTGGCCGCGCTCCAGGCGAACGTTGACGGCGGCCGGGACGGGGTCGCCCCATGAGCCGCCTGGTGCTGCTCTCCGGCTGGGGCATCGACGCCCGCATCTGGCGCCCGCTCGAGGCCCACTGGCCGGCCGGCCTCGAGGTGACCACCCCCGACTGGCCCGGCTATGGCGCACGCCCGGGCCTCGATGATCCCGCCGACCTCGCCGCCCTGGCCGCGGCCATGGCCGGCGACCTGCCGGCGAATGCCGTCTGGGTCGGCTGGTCGCTGGGCGGCCTGCTCGCCGCCGCCCTCCTCGACCACCTGCCCGCTCCCCGGGCGCTGGTGCAGCTCGGCATGGGGCCGCGCTTCTGCGCCGAGGGCGGCATCCCGCCACGGGAGCTCGCCGCCTTCCGGCGCGCCTTCGCCCGCGACGGCGAGACCACCCGACAGCACTTCCTGGGCTGGCAGCTGCAGGGCGAGCCTGCCCCGCGAGCCGCCCATCGTCGCCTGCTCGACCTGATCGGTCGGGGGCCGGGGGGCGAGGCCGCCACCCTGGCCGCCGGCCTCGAGCAGCTCACCACCCTGGATGTCTCGGTCCGGCTGGACGCCCCGCCCTGCCCGGTACGACGCATCGCCGGCGAACGGGACCCGCTGCTCGCTCCCGCCCTGCGGCAGTCCGCCGATCATCGGCTAGCCGGCGCCGGCCACTGCCCGATGGTGTCTCGACCCGACGCCCTGGCGGCCTGTCTCGCCCGTATCGTCCGGCAGCCGGCCCCGACCGAGGAGTGCCCGTCATGACCGCCTCGACCGCCCGTACTGCGCCGCCCCCGCCCCCGGACTGGCAACGCCGGGTGGCGCACGCCTTCTCCCGCGCCGCCGACCGCTATGAGCGTCTCGCCCACGCCCAGCAGGCCATGGGCGAGGCGCTCTGGGCCCGGCTGCCGGCCCGGGCCGAGCGCGTGCTCGACCTGGGCTGCGGGCCGGGCCACTGGAGCGCCCGCCTGGCGGATCGCTATGGCCCCGACTGCCGGGTGACCGGGCTCGACCTGGCGCCCGGCATGCTCGAGGTGGCCAGGGCTCGCCACGCGGCGAGGGCCCGCTGGCTGTGTGCCGATGCCGCTGCCCTGCCGCTGCCCGCTGCCAGCCTGGACCTGGTGTTCTCCAACCTGGCGATCCAGTGGTGCCCGGACCTGGAAGCCGTGCTCGCTGAACTCCGCCGGGTGCTGCGCCCGGGCGGGCGGGCGCTGATCAACACCCTGGGGCCGGGCACCCTGGCCGAGGTGAACGAGGCCTGGTCGCGCCCCGGCCAGCCCGCCGCCCTGCTGGCGTTCCGCTCCCGGGAGCGCCACCTGGCGGCGGCCCGGCTGGCGGGCTTTGCCGGCGTCTCGGTGGAGGCCGCCACCCGGCGCTTCCACTACCCGGACCTGGCCGCGGTGATGGCCTCGATCAAGGGCGTCGGCGCCCAGGCCGCCCGCGGCGAGCGACTCGCCCGCGCCGATCTCGCCCGCGCCAGGCAACGCTTCGAGGCCCTGCGCGAGCCCGATGGCCTGCCCGTTTCCTACCGGCTGCTGACCCTGCTGCTGGAGCGCTGAGATGCCCGCGTATTTCGTCACCGGTACCGACACCGACGCCGGCAAGACCCTGGTCACCGCCGGGCTGCTCGCCCTGGCACGCCGCCGCGGCCTGACCACCCTGGGGCTCAAGCCCATCGCCTCGGGCTGCGAACGCACTGCGGCGGGGCTGCGCAACGCCGATGCCCTGGCGCTGCAGGCCCAGAGCGCGCCGACCCAGCCCTACGCGGCGATCAACCCCTTCGCTTTCGCGCCCGCCATCGCCCCGCACCTGGCCGCCCGGCGGGCGGGCGTGAGTCTCGGCCTCGACGACCTGATTACCCCTCTCCGGCCGATGCTCGCCCTCGAGCGCGGCCTGACGCTGGTCGAGGGCGCCGGCGGCTGGCGGGTCCCCCTCAACGACCATGAGGATCTCGCGGGCCTAGCCGGGCGTCTCGGGCTGCCGGTGATCCTGGTGGTGGGGCTCAAGCTCGGCTGCCTCAGCCACGCCCGCCTCACGGCCGAGGCGATCGTCGCCGACGGCCTGCCGCTCGCCGGCTGGGTGGGCAACCTGCTCGATCCGGCCTTCGCCGAGGACCCGCCCCTCTACGAGGCCAACCTGGCGACCCTGATGCACCGGCTGCCCGGCCCCTGCCTGGGCGTGATACCACGCCTCGCGGCGCAAGGCCCCGAGACGCTGGCCGAAGCCGCCGCCGACCACCTGGTGCTGCCCGATGGCGATTGACTTGCGAAGGCCCGTCCGTACAATGTGGACGCCTGCCCGACCGTGCGGATGTGGTGGAATTGGTAGACACGCCAGATTTAGGTTCTGGTGCCTTCGGGCGTGGGAGTTCAAGTCTCCCCATCCGCACCATTTCAGTTCCTCGATTTCAAGCACGAATTTCCGACTTCCCCCGCGGAAGCACGGCGCTTTCGTGTGCCCGTCGTTTCGCCCGGCTCACCCGCTCCGCCCCGTCACCATCCTTCCACGGAGGCCCTTATGACGTCCCCCGTCTGGCACCCCTATGCCCATCTCAAGACCCAGCCACCGGCGCCCAAGGTGGTCGGCGGCGAGGGGCCGCGCTTCACTCTGGAGGGCGGCGAGTCGCTGCTCGACGCCACCTGCTCCTGGTGGTGCATGATCCACGGTTACGCCCACCCGCGGCTGGTGGCGGCGATCCGCGAGCAGGCCGGCGAGCTGTGCCACGTGATGCTCGGCGGCCTGACCCACGAGCCCGCCGACCGCCTGGCCCGGGAACTGGTCAGGATCACCCCGGCGGGGCTGAACCACGTCTTCTACTCCGACAGCGGCTCGGTGGGCATGGAAGTGGCGATGAAGATGGCGGTGCAGTACCACCAGCTGCGCGGCAGGCCCGGCAAGCACCGCCTGCTCTCGCTGATGAAGGCCTACCACGGCGATACCGCCGGCTGCATGGCAGTGTGCGACCCCGAGGAGGGCATGCACTCGCTGTTTGCCGGCTACCTGCCGAGGCACCACTTCGCCCCGGCGCCCACCGCTCCGTTCGATGCCGAACCGGAAGCGGTCCGGGCCGACCTCGACGCCCTGCGCGCGGTGCTCGAGACTCACCACCACGAGATCGCCGCCCTGCTGATGGAGCCGCTGCTGCAGGCCGCCGGCGGGCTCAACATGACCTCGCCCCACTACCTCAGGGGCGCCCGCGAGCTGTGCGACGAGTTCGACGTGCTGCTGGTGTTCGACGAGGTGGCCACCGGCTTCGGCCGCACGGGGAAGGTGTTCGCCGCCGACCATGCCGACGTGACGCCGGACATCATGGTGCTCTCCAAGGGGCTCACCGGCGGCTATCTCGGCCATGCCGCGACCCTGGCCACGGACCGGGTGCATGACGCCTTCGTCGGTGACAGCCCCGAACACGCCTTTATGCATGGCCCGACCTTCATGGGCAATCCGCTGGCCTGTCGGGTGGCACTGGAGAGCCTCGCGGTTTTCGAGGAGGAAGGCTATCTCGGCCGGATCGCCGGGCTCAATCGCGTGCTGCGCGATGAGCTGCTCGAGGACGCGGCACTCGCCGCACACCCCGCGGTCGAGGACGTGCGGGTGCTCGGCGCCACCGCGGTGATCGAGACCCGCGACGCCGCGGACCTGGCCGGCGTGGGTGACTGGGCGCGGGGACAAGGCGTCTGGTTGCGCCCCATCGGCCGCTGGCTCTACACCATGCCGGCCTATATCACCGACGATACCGACATGCGGCGCATCACCGACGTCATGAAGGGCTGGTTCCTGACACGCTGACCGGTGACCCCGGTCGCTATACCAGCCGGCGCGGGATGGTGACATCCCAGCTGCGGCAGTAGATCCGTCGCTCGCCCTCGTAGGCATCGAGGGTGGCATGGAGCAGGAACTCCCGGGCGTTCGAGGTCAGCACGGTGCGCGTCACCGTGCTGACTTCCCAATCCCCCCGCTTCAGGGAGCGATCCCAGCGCGTCTCGCCACTGATGGACCCGAAGTCATCGGCCCAGGAGTGATAGCGCTCCACCGCCCGGGTCTGCACCTCGAGGCCGGAATCCTCCAGCCGCACCCGGCCATTGTCGTTGATCACCTCGAGGGTCGACAGATCCTCGGCCAGGTCACGATGCACATACCAGTTGTGATGCCCGGGCTCGAGACGCGTGGTGGCGATGGTCGGGGCCGCCTCCGGCTCAGCGAACGGGACCAGGCGGGCATCCTCGCCACGCGGCGGGCGCACCGGCAGGTGCAGGGCGCTGCCCTTGTCGAAGATCGTCAGCCGCACGCACTCGGGTGGCGGCCAGGCCAGTGGCCAGTAGGAGGTGGAGATCGACAGGCGCAGCCGATGACCACGGGGGAACACCTGGGCCACGTCGTTGAACGCCACCCTGACGCGGTAACGACGGCCGGGCTCCAGCGGTAACGGCTCCTCGTGCCCGTCGCGGTGGGTCAGGTTGAGCAGACCGTAGGTCACCCGGGTGGCCTTGTCGTCCGGCGCCACGTCGGAAAGCCGCACCGCCACCATGGCCACGGGACGATCGGTGGAACACTCCAGCTCCAGTTGTGGTGCCCCCATGATCTCCAGGGTGTCGTCCAGCGGTGGGCTGTCGAAGGTCAGGGCGCCACCGTCTTCCTGGCGCTGGTCGTGGGCCAGGTCGGGCCCCGCGGCATAGGAGCACCACTTGCCGGCGAAGAGGCCGCAGGTCAACGGCGACTGCAGGGTCAGCGCGGTTTCGTCGCCGCGGTCCTTGCCATCGAGCATCAACCGCCCCGGGGCCAGGGGCAGCCGCCAGGGAGTGACATTGGGTGACGGCCAGCATGGCTCCGCCACCCAGCGGCCGGGGCGGTGACCATAGCGGGTGGTCGGTGGCATGCTGTCCTGCATCCAGACGCGGATCGCCGGATCCCCGGCCACCCCCCGCTCCTCCCCCCTGAGCCACTGATCCCACCAGCGCAGACACTCCTGCAGGAAGCCGATGGCCGGGCCGGGCTCGCCCAGGTGCGGATACTTGTGGCTCCAGGGGCCGATCAACCCCTTGCAGAGGCCGGGCAGGTTCTCCACCAACCGCTTGACCGCGTTGGAGTAGCCATCCGCCCAGCCACTGGCGGCCAGCACGGGCACCTCCACCCGCGAGAACTCCTCGCAGATGGAGCCGTGCTGCCAGTAGGCATCGCGATGCTGATGTTCGAGCCAGGTCGCCAGCCACAGTCCGCTGCCCTCCAGCCGCTCTTGCCACATCTCGCGCCAGGCATCGCCGACCACCGCCGGATCAGGGGGCAGGGAGTTGTAGGCAAACATGGTGGACGCCCAGGAGAGGTTATCCCCCAGCAGGCAGCCGCCCATGTAGTGAACATCGTCGGCGTAGCGATCATCGGTGGAGCAGACGCTGACCACGGCCTTCAGCTCGGGGGGCCGCCGGGCGGCCAGTTGCAGGCCGTTGAAGCCTCCCCAGGAGATGCCGATCATGCCGATACGACCGTCGCACCAAGGCTGCGCGGCGAGCCAGCGCAGTATCGCCTCACCATCCGCCAGTTCCTGCTCCAGGTACTCGTCGGTCAGCACGCCGCCGGAATCGCCGCTGCCGCGCAGATCGACACGCACCGCCGCATAGCCGTACCCGGCGAAGTAGTGATGGTGCCTGGCGTCGCGCCGCGCGGAGCCATCCCGCAGCCGGTAGGGAATGTACTCGAGGATGGCCGGTACCGGATGGTCGCTGGCCCCCTCGGGCAACCAGACACGTGCATTGAGCCGAATACCATCCGGCATGGGGATCCAGACCGGATCGAGGCACTCGACGCGATGGGGAAAATCGGTCACGACTCTCATCAGGCCCCTCCATCAACCCGGGTGGCTGGCCGCCCCGACACCCCTCGCCGGCTCAGCTCACCTCCTCGTCGGAAAGCGGCGCGATGTCGAACGGCAGCATCTCCACGCACCGCGCGATCCGGGCAAGCAGTTCGTCATGGGTGTCGGCCCCGGTGAACAGCACCCCGAGCTCCCAGGAAAAGGAGTCCTGGTGGAGCAGTTCCGACAACCGCATCCCCTCGCGGACGTTGATCTCGACCGTCGTTCCCGGAAAGACCCGCTCGACACGCCGGATATCCTCCACCGATGGCACGCGGCATACGATGCCGTCCTCGAAGACACGCAGCATCTGCTTGGCAGCGACGGCGTAAGGCCCCTCCCGATGCGGCATTCGCGGGGCGACCCCCAGCGCCACGTCGACCATCACCTGGAATTGGGGAGCCCCGTCGACCAGCTGGAAGAGCGCCGCATGGGAGCGCGAAATCCGGGTATTGATCTCCAGCAGCCAGAGGCGGTCGCTCTGGGTATCATGATAGAACTCGATGTTGAACGGCGCATCGTCGTAGCCGATCTGCGCGATGATGCGCCGGGTAATGGCAAGCATGTCCTGCTGTACCGGGTCGGGCAGTCGCGAGGGATACTCGTAGCGCAGCAGGACCGAGCGATGCCACGCGTCGCGTATGCTGTCCACCACGCCGGTGAGATGGACCTCGCCGTGCTGGACATAGCCCTCCAGGGTGCACTGGCGGCCGGAAGAGATGATGGACTCGGCGATGCAGTAATGGCCGCTCACCGCGGCAATCTCGTCGGGCAGGTCGGCATGCGCCGAGACCTCATCGAAGGGGTTGCCGAAGCGGCCGATTCCCGCGCGGATCAGGGGCAATACCTCCTGCAGTTGCCGGGCATCCTCGACATGGAAGCCGAGGTGGGAAGAGTGGGCCTTCACCGGCTTGATCCAGAAGGGATAGTCGATATGGATCTTCTCGACGGCGTGCTCGTCGAAGGGGTCGACCGCCTGGAAGAGCGGAACGCACTCGGGGACCGACTTCTTCTGCTCGAGGCGGCTCCAGTACTTGTGCTCGCACTTCAGAACGGCCTCCAGGGAAGGACCTCGCAGCCCGAGCCGCTGCTGCAACACCGGCACCAGCGCGCTGGTGGGGAAGTCCCAGTAACCGACGATGGCATCCACCGAACCGGGAAACCGCCGGAGCTCCGCCAGGGCGTCTGCCACCAGGCGATCGAACCGGAACTCGTCGGCCTGCACGACCTCATCGAGCGACAGCAAGGCGTGGAACGCATAGTCCTCGGCGTGCTCCAGGTGCCGCAGCAGCCGCCTGCTCAGCTCATCGAACCCGATCACGAACACGTTCCAGGTCATCGCTATG
>NZ_PDOG01000003.1:335523-339274 GCF_003202205.1 Halomonas sp. LBP4 | reverse complement strand
GCCCCCCCCCCCCCCCCCCCCCCCCCCCCCCCGACGCAGCCCCTCACCACAGCATGGTAGCTTCTCGGGGGGAAGGCCTTGATCTCTGACACGGGGGGATGGCAACGTCGCTGCCGATCGCGCCCTGTTGCCGGTGCACCTCGGCTCGACTACTCTTGCAGGCCCGTCTCCGAGTGACCCGCGACAGCCAGGGGCCGACCATGCCACTCAGCAAGACCCAGTCCAGCTTCTACCGACGCCTCTACGTCGCCCACCTGGTCGACAGCGGCGTCACCAGCGTGCCGGCGATCATGGCCGCCACCGGCATGCCACGACGCACGGCCCAGGACACCCTGGGGGCCCTGGCCGAGCTGGACATCGTCTGCGAATTCGAGAAGGACGCCGGCGAGCGGCACAACATCGGCCACTACGTGATTCGCGACTGGGGGCCCTTCGACCCGAGCTGGATCTCGGCCCACGCCGCTCGTCTCGGCGCCGAACTCGGCTACCCGCCGGCCCCCTGAGCCAGCCGTCGGCTCACCGCCACCGATAGGTGACGCCGCCGATCTCGACTTCCATGATCTCGCCGAACGAGACCATGAAGCCGTTGATGTCACCGGGCGCGCCGTGACTGCCCTGCAGCGCCGTCTCGGGAATGACCTTCACCCCGGTGGCACCGACATGCTGTACCCGAGCCGGGAAACGCCGGCCCTCGTGCTCGACCACCAGCCGCTCGCCGGCCATGCAGCGCTCGACTCGGGCCAGCAGTTCCGCTTCGGTTACCTGCTGCACGCTCATCCGTCACCTCCTCCCTGTCTCGCCCCGTCGCTCGTCATCATCCGATGGACCAGCGAAAGGCCCATGAATTCAACTTTCCTGCCATCCGCCCGGCAGGCGCCATGGCGCCTCTCGCCCCGGCGACCGGCACTGGCCCGATCCAGTGTAGACAGGCCCGGCCGGCCGACTCCAGCGGCGCCATCTGTTACCCTGAGGCTATCCTTCAAGCGACACCCAGGAGGTCTTCCCCATGTCCCTGACACCCTCGAACATGGCCGAACTCGGCAGCCCCCTGCCGGCCTTTCGCCTTCCCGACCCGCGCGGCGAGGAGGTGGGCAGCGCCGACTTCCAGGGCCGGCCCCTGCTGGTGGCCTTCATCTGCAACCACTGCCCCTTCGTCAAGCACGTTGCCGATGCCTTCGCCGACTTCGCCCGGGAGTATGGCGAGCGCGGCCTCGCGGTGATCGCCATCAACAGCAACGATTTCCACAGCCATCCCGACGACAGCCCCGAGCGCATGATCGAGGAGGCCCGCTCGCGGGGCTACGACTTCCCCTACCTGGTGGACGAAAGCCAGGACGTGGCCCGCGCCTTCGAGGCCGCCTGCACGCCGGACTTCTTCCTCTACGACCGCGACCATCGGCTCGTCTACCGCGGCCAGTTCGACGACAGCCGCCCGGGCAAGGACACTCCGGTGACCGGGACCGACCTGCGTGCCGCCGCCGATGCGGTGCTGGCCGGTCAGGCGCCGGACGCGAGCCAGCAGCCGTCGATGGGCTGCAACATCAAATGGAAGACGGCATGAGCCGCAGCCGGCTCTGAAGGTCCGGCCGCGCCCCGTCGCTCGCTCCAGGTGTCAGGGTCAGGCGCGAGGCGCCTGTCAATCGCCCCGGCGGCCGAAGATCCGGTACTCCTCGGGCGTCTGCGTACCCTGCTCGGCCTGGCCGGCATGGTGTTCCATTCGCGAGGCCAAGGTCATGGCGCTGCCCGCGGCCACGCCTTCGAGCGACCGGGCCAGCTCCTCCCTGGCCCGGTCGATCTCCTCATGCAACTCGGTTTCCATCCCGGGCCGATAATGGGCCTCCTGGACCTTGAGCAGCGCGTATTCGCTGCCGACGAACCCCGCGAGGGAGACCGCGGCGGTGGCCGTGCCGATCAGCATGGCCCCGGGGCCGGAGGGCGCCGTGGCCGCAGCCGCCGCGCCGCCCGATGCCAGCGAGCGGGCGGTATTGGCACCGAGCCGGGCCAGCAGGCTGCGCACCGCCATCCGGCCGCCCTGCAGGGCGGCTCCGCTCCCCAGCCGCTGAGCCAGGGCGCGGCCCGCCACCAGGCCGATGCCGGCACCGCCCAGGGTGGCGGTGCCCCAGCGCGAGGCGTCCAGGCTGTCATCAAAGGCCTGCCGTAGCACCAGGTCGAGATCGAGGGCATGGACGGGGCCTTCACCCTCCTCCGCCGGCGCCGCCTGCCGCGGCGCGTACTCCCGGTGCAGGCGCTGGGCGACGCCCTGCATCAGCCCCTCTTGCACCCGGGCCAGGCGTTGCGGGTAGTCCGCCTCCAGCTCGGCCAGGGCCTGCTCGACCCCGCTGGCGGCGACCAGGCGCTCGTGGCGCTGCGTATCCAGCCAACCGTCCAGCTCGCCGGCCACCGCCATCCCCAGCCGCAGGTAGCTGCCGGACAGCGAGTAGTACCAGTCGAGATAGCCCGGCACCGCCGCCTCGAGCGGCGCGAAGGCCGCCTCCAGGCGTTCGTCGACCCAGGGCCGCATCCCGGCCGCCACGTCCTGCTGCAGTCGTGCGGCGAGCCGGTCCAGGTCCCGGCCGAACTCGGCGTGGGTCTCGCCATCGAGCAGCAGGGACTCGCCGTTCACCACCACCCGGAACAGCGGTGCGTCGGCACGGTCCTGCAACAGGCGGTGGCCGAGGTCGAGCAGCAGCATCAGTGCCACGACCGCCAGCAGGGAGGTGGCCCAGCGTCGCCAGCCGCTCGGCGACGGCCGGGCCGTGAGTGACGTGTCAGGGCTCACGATGATTCCCCCTCGCCACGCGAACGCGACGCCACGGGAGCAGACCGGCGGCCCTCCCGGCGCAGCGCATCGGCGCCGATCAGCAGGCGGACATAGGCCCAGGCGAAGGCGCTCTGGGTCAGCAGCAACAGCAGCCAGCCCAGCAGCGCCAGGGGCGCGCCGAGCCGCAGGCTCTCCACGGCGTTCTGCATGGCCCAATACTGGGTGATCTCCACCGCACTGCCCAATCGCTCGAAGAAGCCGAGCAGCGAGGCCGCGTCGCGCCCCTGCAGGTGCCGCAGCAGCGCCTCTTCCCAGCCCAGGCCGATCAGGTAGGGCTGGGGCAGCCAGAGGGCCGCGACCACCAGCGCCAGGCCCAGCAGGCCGGCCGCGGGCACCACCACCAGGCGCCGGGTCACCGCCGGGAGATGGTCGCCGATGACATGCCGCGCCAGGCGGCGACGCAGGCCATTGCGCAGCACCACCAGCCCGACCACCGCGAGCAGCAGCAGCGGCCAGTCGACCCAGGCCAGCAGGCGCATCTTCACCAGCAGCAGCAGTGCCAGGCAGGCGCCCAGCAACTGGTGACGGGCCACCATCAGCGCCCCGCCGCGCAGCCAGCGGTGCCAGGGCGAATCGTCACGCAGGTACTGGTCCAGCCAGGCACGGCGACGCAGCCGGGCGGCCTCCAGGCTGCCGGCGGCGATCAGCTGGGTGACCAGCACCCAGGCCGGCAGGAACAGCAGACCGGCGAGCCGGTCCCCCAGCAGCGACCAGAACAGCACCACCAGCACCGCCAGGGCCAGATGTGCGTGGCTCCACGCGAGCGCTCTCCACCCCCTGCTCTGCCCTCCAGGCATCGACGGGCCTCCACCCACGGCTCACCAAAGGATTCCGGCAGACGGCGCGGCAACGTCAACACCGCATGCGCGCCTGCTCCCCCTTCGAACCTACCACGGCATCGGCGTGCCATCACCGCTTCCTGGGAGATGG
>NZ_PDOG01000003.1:17760-335513 GCF_003202205.1 Halomonas sp. LBP4 | reverse complement strand
GGAATCGGTAGCGCCCAGGGAGGGGTTCACAGCGCCCCCTCGCCGACCTGTCGCCGGAACAGCCTCGAGCGTTACCGCCATCTGCGATAGCCCTGGGGAGATGGCGATGTGTCCCGCTTCCCTGCGGCGCAGGCTATAGTGCAGCTCGGAGGCGGGCACATTTGCCTGCCTAGCAGCGCGGACAGGAATAGCACGGAGGAGAGCCGAATGATCGACGAGACGGACATGCAGCACCTGAGGCACTGCGTGGCCCTGGCGGAAGAGGCCCTGGAGACCGGGGACGAGCCCTTCGGCTCGGTGCTGGTCGGCGCCGACGGCACGGTGCTGGCCGAGGACCACAATCGTACCGCCAGCGGCGACAGCACCCGCCACCCGGAATTCGCCCTGGCCCGCTGGGCCGCCGAGCACCTCACCCCCGAGCAGCGAGCCGCCGCCACCGTCTACACCTCCGGCGAGCACTGCCCGATGTGCGCCGCCGCACATGGCTGGGTCGGCCTGGGCCGCATCGTCTACGCCAGCTCGGCGGCACAGTTCGTCGGCTGGCTGGAGGAGTTCGGCACGCCCCCGCCGCCGGTACGCCCCCTGCCGATCCGGGAGGTCGTGCCCGGCCTGGAGGTCGAGGGACCGGTGCCCGGGCTGGACCAGCAGGTGCGCGAACTCCATCGGCGCAAGTACGCTGCGTGACGGGACGCGCACCGCAGTCAGTCGTCGTGTCGACGCACCGTCAGATCTCGAAGCCGCGGCCGAAGTCTTCGCTGGAGAGCGCCATCAACGAGCCGGCGCCAGCCTGGATCATGGCGGCGTGGGCGCGGGTGCGCGGCAGCAGGCGCTGGAAGTAGAAGCGCACGGTGTCGAGCTTGGCCCGGTAGAAGTCGGCATCGTCGCTGCCGGCGGCGAGCGCCTCCCTGGCCTGCTTCGCCGCCCGGGCGAACAGGTAGGCCAGGGTCACGTAGCCGGCGTACATCAGGTAGTCGACGCTGGCCGCGCCCACTTCCTCGCGGTCCTGCATGGCCTTCATGCCCACCCCCATGGTCAGCTCGCCCCACTCGGCGTTGAGCACCGCCAGCGGCTTCACGAACTCGGCCAGCTCGCTGCTGCCCTCCTCGGCCTGGCAGAACTTGTGGATCTCCCGGGTGAAGACCTTAAGGCTCTCGCCCTGGTTCATCAGTACCTTGCGGCCCAGCAGGTCGAGGGCCTGGATGCCGGTGGTGCCCTCGTAGAGGCGGGTGATGCGCGCATCGCGCACCAGCTGCTCCATGCCCCACTCCTGAATGAAGCCGTGCCCACCAAAGACTTGAACACCTTCATTCGTCGCCTCGAAGCCGACCTCGGTGAGGAAGGCCTTGACGATGGGGGTCAGCAGGCCCAGCAGGGTCTCGGCCCGTTCGCGCTCGGCGGCGTCCTGGCCATGCTCGACGATGTCCAGCATCTGGGCGGTGTAGAGCACCAGCATCCGGCCGCCCTCGGCGAAGGCCTTCTGGGTCAGCAGCATGCGGCGCACGTCCGGATGGACAATGATCGGGTCGGCGGGCTTCTCGGGGGCCTGGGGACCATCCAGCGCGCGCATCTGCAACCGGTCGCGGGCATAGGCCAGGGCGTTCTGGAAGCTCGCCTCGGCCAGGCCCAGGCCCTGGATGCCGACGCCCAGGCGGGCGGCGTTCATCATGGTGAACATGCAGGCCAGGCCCTTGTTGGGCGGGCCCACCAGGAACCCCCTGGCGGCGTCGAAGTTCATCACGCAGGTGGCGTTGCCGTGGATGCCCATCTTGTGCTCCAGCGAGCCGCACACCACGCCGTTGCGCTCGCCGGGCTCACCCGTCTCGGTCGGCAGATATTTGGGCACCACGAATAGCGAAATGCCCTTCGAGCCCTCCGGGGCGTCCGGCAGCTTGGCCAGCACCAGGTGGACGATGTTCTCGGCCAGGTCGTGCTCGCCGGCGGAGATAAAGATCTTCGTCCCCGTCACGGCATGGCTGCCGTCGTCATTGGGCACCGCACGGGTCTTGATCAGGCCCAGGTCGGTCCCGCAGTGTGGCTCGGTCAGGCACATGGTGCCGGTCCACACGCCTTCCACCAGCTTGGTCAGGTAGGTGGCCCGCTGCTCCTCGGTACCGTGGTGGCGCAGGGCGTCGGCGGCGCCGTGGGAGAGCCCCGGGTACATCCCCCATGCGAGGTTGGTGGCGCAGATCATCTCCGAGAGCACCATTGCCAGCGAATGCGGCAGCCCCTGCCCGCCGTGCTCGGGGTCGGCGGCCAGGCTCGGCCAGCCGCCCTCCACGTACTGCTGGTACGCCTCCCTGAAGCCCTTGGGCGCCTTGACCTCGCCACCCTCCAGCAGGCAACCCTCCCGGTCACCGCTCTGGTTCAGCGGCAGCAGCACTTCGCGGGTGAAGCGCGCGCCCTCCTCGAGGATGGCGGCGACCACGTCGGGCGAGGCCTCCTCGCCGCCGGGCAGGCGGGCGTAGTGGGCCGGGTAGTCCAGCATCTCGTCCATCACGAAGCGCAGGTCGCGCAGGGGGGGCTGATAGTCGGGCATCTCTACTCTCCACAAAAGGTCGCCTGGAGTCGGGTGAGTGAGAGCGGCGCCGGCCGCTTTCAAACATGTGTTTGAAATTACGCCTACGGAGCAAGCCAGTCAAGCGTTCGTTTCAGTGTCGAGACGAAAGAAGGAAGAGCGGCGCTTCGCGGCTGGAAGAGGGAAGAAGAACCCCTATCCTCACCTCCCTCTTCCCTCTTCCCTCTTCCCTCTTCCCTCTTAAAGCTCACAGCCTAAGGTTTATAGCTCCCGGTGGAGCCGGTCATTGCATGCGAATGCCGCCGTCCAGGCGGATCACCTCGCCGTTGAGCATGGGGTTGGTGACGATCTGCTCGGCCAGGCGGGCGAACTCGTCGGGCTTGCCCAACCGCTTGGGGAAGGGCACGGCGGCGGCCAGGGCCTGGGCGGCCTCGTCGGGAATCTCGCTCATCATCGGCGTCTCGAACACCCCGGGGGCGATGGCCATCACCCGGATGCCATGGCGCGAGAGCTCCCGGGCCGCCGGCAGGCTCATGCCCACCACCCCGGCCTTGGAGGCGCTGTAGGCGCACTGCCCCACCTGGCCATCGAAGGCGGCGACCGAGGCGGTGTTGACGATCACCCCGCGCTCGCCGTCCTCGCCGGGGGCATTCTTCGCCATGGCCGCGGCGGCCAGGCGCATCACGTTGAAGGTGCCCACCAGGTTGATCTGGATGGTGTGGGCGTAGGCATCGAGGTCGGCGGGATTGCCCTCGCGGTCGACCAGCTTGGCCACGCTGACCACGCCGGCGCAGTGCACCACGCCGGCCAGGCCACGGCCGCCGCTGAGCTCAACGGCGGCATCGATGGCGGCCTGGATATCGTCGCCCGAGGTGACGTCGCCGCGCACCGCCCGGGCGGCGTCGCCGAGCGTCGCGGCGTGGGCCTCGACGGCGTCGCTCAGGTCGCAGAGCACCACTCGAGCGCCACCGGCGACCAGGCGCTCGGCGGTGGCCGCCCCCAGCCCGGAGGCGGCACCGGTGATCAGGAAGGTGTTGTCCTTCACTTGCATGTTGATTTCCTCAGGGTCGTCATTTGGCTGGGGCCGCTTCCGCCTTCTCGGCGGCGTCGGCGCGCAGCTTGAAGCGCTGGATCTTGCCGCTGGGCGTCTTGGGCAGCGCATCGACGAACTCGATCACCCGCGGGAAGGCGTGGGTCGAGAGGCGCTCGCGTACCTGCTGGCGGATCTCGTCGGCCAGCTCGTCGCTTGCCTCGAAGCCCTCGCGCAGCACCACGTAGGACTTGATGATCTCGCCGCGGATCTCGTCAGGCTGGCCCACGGCGGCGGATTCCGCCACCGCGGGGTGGGTCATCACCGAGTTTTCCACGTCGGTGGGGCCGACCCGGTAGCCCGCGGTGGTGATGATGTCGTCGTCACGGCCGGCGAACTGGAAGGTGCCGTCGTCGTTGCGGATCACCACGTCACCGGTCAGGTAGTAGCCCGCGGCGAAGGGGTGCTTCTCCTGCCAGGTGTAGCCGGCGAAGAAGTGCGCCGGGGAATTGGCGATATCCACTGCCAGCACGCCCGGCTCGCCCGGGGGCAGCTCGTTGTACTCGGCATCGAGGATCGCCAGGCGGTAGCCGGGCATCGGCACGCCCATGGCCCCGACGTGCTTGGGGTGGCCGAGGGCATGGTGGTTGTTGCAGGTCATGCCGGTTTCGGTCTGGCCGTAGTGGTCCATCACCGGGCAGCCCAGGGCGCGCTCGACCCAGGTCACCACCTCGGTGTTGAGCGGCTCGCCAGCGGAGCTCGCCACGCGCAGCTCGAGGGTCTCGTGGGCGCTGTCGAACAGGCCCGAAGCCTTCATCAGCCGATAGGCGGTGGGGGCGGCGGCGAAGTTGGTGATGCGATGGCGCCTCATGAAGGCCAGCGCCCCTTCGGCGCTGAAGCCCGCCTCGCAGAAGTGGGTGGTCACGCCCAGCAGCAGCGGCCCGGCGATGGCGTAGTAGAGGCCATAGGCCCAGCCCGGGTCGGCCATGTTCCAGAAGCGGTCGTCCTCGCGCAGGTCGATGGCCAGTTCCATGTAGAGCGCGAAGGCCGGCATGCCGGCCAGTGGCACCGCCACGCCCTTGGGCTTGCCCACGGTGCCGGAGGTGAACATCTGCAGGAAGGGGGCCTCGGGCGCCAGGCGCGGCGGCGTCGCCTCGATCGGCGCCTGGGCGAGCGCCTCGGCCCAGTCCAGGTCGTCGCCGTGCTCGGCGCTCGGGCCGCCCACGGCGAGCACCGGCGGGCACCGGGTCAGGCCGTCGAACTTGAAGCGATTGGCGTGATCGGTGATCACCAGTTGGGTGTCGGCACGCCCCAGGCGGTAGTCCACGGCGTCCGGGCCGAAGGCGGTGAACAGCGGCTGGTAGACGGCCCCGATGCGCCAGGTGGCGAGCACTGCCACCAGCAGCTGCGGCGAGCGCGGCAGCATGCAGGCGATGCGGTCGCCCACGCCCAGGCCACGCGCGGCGAACCAGCCGGCCAGCCGGGCACTCTCGGCCTCCAGCTCGGCGTAGGTCAGCTTGTTGACCCGGCCCTCGGTGTCCTCGTGCACCAGGGCCAGGACATCGCCGCGGCCGGCACGCAGGTGGCGCCCACAGCAGGACTCGAAGGCGTTGAACTTGCCGTCGCGATGATCGTCCAGCCGCGCGATGACGTCATCCACGCTGAAGGTCTCGAGATAGGTCCGGTACTCGGGAGTCGTCGCTGTGCTCATGTCATGCCCTCACGGATGCTTGTGCTTGTTGTCGGCTGAGAATGTCGGCGAACGGGTGAAGCCTTGGTCGTGATCCCGTGGCGCTGGCGTGCGCGCCAACTTTCTGGTTAGATGCAGTTGACGTAAGCGTCAACCTAGCAAGCGCTAGGTACAAGCTAGAGGCTCTCGTGGACGGGGGCAACCCCCGAACGGGAAGAAGGGACTAGACGATGGTCGAGCGTGGCGAACCGCCGGGCCCGCCCGGGACATCAAGCGGCGGGAGAAGAGATCATGGCGACCAGCTCGCGGGCCAGGTCCTCCGGCGAGCGAGGCCCCGAGGGGTCGTACCAGCGCACCGTCCAGTTGAGCGCGCCCATGACGAAGCGCGACACCAGGAAACGATCGCCATGGATCAGCCCGGCGGCCAGGGCCTCGTCGATGACCTGCTCCCACAGTGCCTCGTAGGCGTCACGCAGGTGGCTCAGGTGGTCCCTGGCCTCGGTGTCGAGGCGACGCCACTCGTAGAGTGCCACCACATGGGCGTTGCGGTCGGTGAGCAGGGTCTCGAGGTGAGCGCGGGCCATCGCATGCAACCGCGCCTCGGGCGTGCTGTCGCACTGTTGAAGGGTCTCGCGTGCGATGGCCAGGGCGTTCTGGGTGCCCTCCTCGATCACCGCGGCGAGGATCTCCTGCTTGTCGCGGAAATGATGGAAGAGGCTGCCGGACTTGATGCCCATCTCCTGGGCCAGCATGCGCACCGTGGTCCGGTCGAAGCCCTCCTGGACGAACAGCTGGGCGGCCTGGCGAGTGAGTTCCTTGCGGCGCGGGGAGTCATTCATTACATTCATCGACGTTTACACTAGCGCTTGCTTGGTTGACCCTGAGAAAACCACAGCCCCGACGACAGGTCAACGCGCCCTGCCCCACGGGCCGGCAACTCGTATAACGATAATCGCACCACTCGCACTGCTACTCCGGGAGTACCCACCATGAGCCAGTCCAACGATATCGTCTTCCTCTCCGCCGCCCGCACCCCCATGGGCGGGATGCTGGGCAGCCTCGCCAGCCTCACCGCCCCGCAGCTGGGGGCCGCCGCCATCCGCGCCGCCATCGAGCGCGCCGGCATCGCACCCGATGTCATCGACGAGGGCATCCTGGGCTGCGTGCTGCCGGCCGGCGTCAAGCAGGGCCCGGCCCGCCAGGCCATGCGTCAGGCCGGCATCGCCGATGGCATCGGCGCCACCACCATCAACAAGCTGTGCGGCTCGGGCATGAAGGCCACCATGCTGGCCCACGACCTGATCCGCGCCGGCAGCGGCGAGATCCTGCTGGCCGGCGGCATGGAGTCCATGTCCAACGCCCCCCATGTACTGACCAGGGCCCGTACCGGCTATCGCCTGGGCCATGGGGAACTGAAGGACCATATGTTCCTCGACGGCCTGGAGGACGCCGAGACCGGCAAGCTGATGGGGGTCTTCGCCCAGGAGGTCGCCAGCGCCCGCGACTACAGCCGCGAGCGGCTGGACGACTTCGCCATCGCCTCGCTGGAGCGCGCCATGGCGGCCACCAACGCCGGCCACCTGGACGCCGAAATGGTCCCGGTCACGGTCACCGGCCGCCAGGGCGAGAGCGTGGTGAATCACGACGAACAGCCCTTCCAGGCCAAGCTCGACAAGGTACGCTCGCTGCGCCCGGCCTTCGCCAAGGAGGGCACCATCACTGCCGCCAACTCCAGCTCGATTTCCGACGGTGCCTCGGCGCTGATCCTGGCCAGCCAGGCGGCGGCGGACCGGCATGGCGCCAGGCCCATCGCGCGGATGCTCGGCCACAGCACCCACTCCCAGCACCCCAGCGAGTTCACCATCGCCCCGGTGGGGGCCATCGACAAGCTGCTGAAGAAGCTCGACTGGAGCGTGAAGGACGTCGACCTGTTCGAGATCAACGAGGCCTTCGCCGTGGTCACCCTGCTGGCCATGGACGGGCTCGACATCCCCCACGACAAGGTCAACGTCTTCGGTGGCGCCTGCGCCCAGGGTCACCCCATCGGCTCCACCGGCTCGCGGATCATTGCCACCCTGATCCATGCCCTGCGCACCAGGGGCGGCAAGCGCGGCATCGCCAGCCTGTGCATCGGCGGCGGCGAGGCCACCGCGGTGGCGGTCGAGCTGGTCGACTGATCCCTCGAGCACTGCCGGCCATGACGGCGCCCGCCTCCCCTGGCAGGGAGGCGGGCGCACCTATTGGCGCGGCACGGCCAGGCGATCCAGGCGCAGCCGCTCACGCCCGTCGAACAGCCGGCGGCTGCCCGCCGCCACCGCCGCCAGGGTGCCGAAGCCGGTGCCCAGGGTGATGGTGAACATGATCAGGATCTGGTACTTCACCGCCAGCGCCGGTGGGCTGCCGGCGAGTATCTGGCCGGTCATCATCCCCGGCAGGCTGACCACCCCGGCGGCGGCCATGGCGTTGATCATCGGCATCAGGCCGCTGCGCATCGCCTCGCGGCGGATGTCACCGATCGCCTCCTGCCAGCGCTGGCCGAGCATCAGGCGGTTCTCGATCACCGCGCGCTGACGCCAGGCGGTCTCGGTGAGACGATCGAGCGCCAGCGCCACCCCGGTCATGGTGTTGCCGAGCATCATGCCCAGCAGCGGGATGGCGTACTGGGGCCGGTACCAGGGCTCGGGGCCGATGATCACCGTCAGGGTCAGCACGGTGACGGTGAACGATGACAGGAACATCGCCACCGTGCCGATGCCGAAGGCCCAGCCGCCGAGCAGCCGGCGCTTCTGGCGTGCCATTACCTCGCGCCCGGCGATCAGCAGCATGGCCAGTGCCATCAACGCCACCCAGTGCAGCCGCTCTGCCGCGAACAGCGCCTCGAGCACCAGGCCGACCAGCGCCAGCTGGATCACGGTGCGCGCCGCGGCGACGAGCAGGCTGCGGCTCATGCCCAGTCGCGCCACCGCCGTGCAGGCGGCCAGCGCCACCACCATCAGCGCCGCCAGGGCCAGTTGCCACCAGGAGAGCGCGATCACGTCCATGCGGCCTGCTCCTCTTCCACCAGCCGGCTGTCGAGGATCCGCAGGTGACGCTTCGCCACCCGGCCGATCTGTGCGCGGTCGTGGGCGACCCAGATCACCGGCCAGCCCCGCTCGTGGACCCGCTCCACCAGCCAGGTCTCGACACGGCGGCTGGTGGCGTCATCGAGATTGGCGGTGGGCTCGTCGAGCAGCAGCGCCGACGGCTCGCAACACAGCGCCCGCAGCAGTGCCAGGCGCTGCTTCTCGCCCGACGAGAGCCGGCTCACCTGCCACTCCAGCACCTCCCGGTCGAACCCCAGGGCCTCGAGATCGCGGACATCGGGCTCGGCAAGGTGCTCGCCGACGCTGTCGGCCCACCAGTGGCTCTCCGCCGGCACCAGCATCACCCGCCGGCGCCAGCGGTGGCCCGGCACCGCCGACTGGGCCAGCTCGCCCAGCCACACCTCGCCCCGGTGAGGCTCCAGGTCGGCGACGGCGCGCAGCAGGCGGCTCTTGCCCGAGCCGCTGGCCCCGGAGAGGCAGAGTATCTCGCCGGGCTCGACGGCCAGGTCGACACCCTCAAGCTCACCGACCCCCAGTCGAGCGAGTCGCAGGAGACCGGTGACGGACGAGTCGTTGACGGACAAGGAGCCTCCCGATGACGGCGACGTGGCATGCCTGACCGATCATAGCAGCGGCCTGGGATCGATATAGCACGACGGACCGACCGATTGAAGACATATGGAAAAACATATATTCTGATCGCACTTCTTTCCGACGACCGCCGGAAACTCCCATGACGACCCGCTCCAGCACGACAGCGCCGAGTTCCGCCGAGGGCATGGGCCTGTTCGAACGCTTTCTCTCCCTCTGGGTGGCGCTGGCCATCGCCGCCGGCGTGCTGCTCGGCCAGTTCGCCCCAGCGATTCCCGAGACCCTGTCGCGCTTCGAGGTCGCCCAGGTGTCGATCCCGGTGGCGGTGCTGATCTGGGCGATGATCTTCCCGATGATGGCGCAGATCGACTTCGCCGCCGTGCTCGGCGTGCGCCGCCAACCGAAGGGGCTGATCATCACCACCACGGTGAACTGGCTGATCAAGCCCTTCACCATGTTCGCCATCGCCTGGCTGTTCCTGATGGCGATCTTTCGCCCGTTCATTCCACAGGAACTGGCCAGCCAGTACCTGGCCGGCGCCATCCTGCTCGGCGCGGCGCCCTGCACCGCCATGGTCTTCGTGTGGAGCTTCCTGACCCGTGGCGATGCCGCCTACACCCTGGTGCAGGTAGCGCTCAACGACCTGATCATGCTGTTCGCCTTCGCCCCCATCGTGGTCTTCCTGCTCGGCGTGTCGAACATCCAGGTGCCCTGGGACACGGTCGCCCTGTCGGTAGTGCTCTACATCGTGATTCCCTTGGCCGCCGGCTACCTGACCCGCCGCACTCTGATCGCCCGCCACGGCCCCGAATGGTACGACAACGTCTTCATGAAGCGCGTAGGTCCAGTAACCCCTGTTGGACTCATCATTACCCTGGTGCTGCTGTTCGCCTTTCAGGGAGAGGTGATCCTCGAGGCGCCGCTGCATATCGTGCTGATCGCCATCCCGCTGATCCTCCAGACCTTCCTGATCTTCTTCATCGCCTATGGCTGGGCCAGGGCCTGGAAGGTGCCCCACAACGTCGCCGCCCCCGGGGCGATGATCGGCGCCAGCAACTTCTTCGAGCTGGCAGTGGCCGCCGCCATCGCGCTGTTCGGCCTGCAGTCCGGCGCGGCGCTGGCGACGGTGGTGGGCGTACTGGTGGAGGTGCCGCTGATGCTGGCGCTGGTGCGGATCGCCAACGCCACCCGCCACCGCTTTCCCGCCCCGGCGGAGACCTGATCGGGCCGCGCTACGGCTTTCGTCGCCTTGCCCTGCCGACGCCCACGGTCAAGGATGCACGAATGAATGCTTCCTGGTGGCAACGCCATCCCCTCCTCATCATCGTCCTCGCCCAGCTCTGCGGCACCTCGCTGTGGTTCAGCGTCAACGGCGTGGGGCTGTCGCTGTCGCGTGACCTGGGGTTGTCCGAGGCCGACCTGGGCCGACTGACCCTGACCGTGCAGGCGGGCTTCATCGCCGGCACCCTGTTCATCGCCGCCACCGGGCTCGCCGACCGCTTCCGCGCCAGCCGCATCTTCGCCGCCTCCTGCCTGGCCGGCGCCCTGACCAATGGCGGTTTCGTGCTGGTGGCGGCCCATCCCCCCCTCGACCTGCTGCTGCGCTTCGCGACCGGCCTCTGCCTGGCCGGTATCTACCCGCTGGGCATGAAGCTGGTGATCGGCTGGACGCCAAGGCACACCGGCGCGGCACTGGCCTGGCTGGTGGGCATGCTGACCCTGGGCACCGCCCTGCCCCACCTGCTGCGGGGCTCCACCCTGAGCCTGCCCTGGGAGTGGCCGCTGCTCGGCGCCTCGACCCTGGCCCTGGTGGGCGGTGCGATGATCCTCGCCCTGGGCGACGGCCCCCACCTGCCCCCGCCGGGCGGCAAGGTTCGACTGCTCGATGGTCTCGCCGCCCTGCGCGAGCGGCGCTTTCGTGCCGTGGCCGGCGGCTACTTCGGCCACTGCTGGGAGCTCTACGCCTTCTGGACGCTGACGCCCTTCCTGGTCGCCAGGGAAGTGACTCGGCTTGACGCACCGGATGCGTGGATCCCCTGGCTGTCGTTCAGCGTCATCGCCCTGGGGCTCATCGGCTGCGTGGGCGGCGGGAGGCTGAGCCGTCGGCGGGGCAGCCTCTGGGTGGCACGTCGGGCCCTGGCCACCTCCGGGCTGATCTGCCTGGCCTACCCGCTGCTGCCCTGGGCCCCGCCCGGGCTGCTGCTGGTGCTGCTCGCCCTCTGGGGGCTGACCGTGATCGCCGACTCGCCGCAGTTCTCGGCCCTGGCCGCGGCCACCGCCCCACGCGAGCACATCGGCTCGACCCTGGCAGTGATGAACGCAGTGGGCTTCGCCCTGACCATCCCCGCCATCTCGCTGACCAGCTCGCTCTGGAACCTGCAGGGCAGCTGGGTGGTGTGGTGGCTGCTCCCGGGGCCGCTCCTCGGGCTCCTGGCCCTGCGCGGCCTCCTGGAGCTCGAGACCCACCGCGAGCCCGGCCCCCCCGCACGCTGAGACAGGTGGTCGGGGTCACCGCTGTCCGAGCCGATGCCCGGGGAACAGCACGAGGCGAACGACGCAGCGCCATGACGCCATCGCTCAGCACATGACCTGGCACCGCTCGGGCCGGTTGCCCATGGTATCGAGGCGTGTCTGCAGCAGATCGAGCCTTTCCACCTGGCCCTGCAAGGCAGCATCCAGGATCGCCAGCACCCAGTCGGGCAGGGCCGGCTCGAGGCCATAATAGACCCACTGCCCCTCGCGGCGGTCATTGAGCAGGCCGCAGCTGCGCAGTTGCGCCAGATGCCGCGACACCTTGGGCTGGGATTGAGCCAGGGCATGGGTCAACTCGCAGACGCACAGCTCCCCCTCACGGAGGATGAGCAGCGCGAGCATCAGCCGGGTCTCTTCCCCCAGGCACTTGAAGACGCGAACCGGTTCCAGCGACGTCAAGACGGTCTCCACGACAGGTGATCGATCAGGGCCATTCTAGAGGAAGGTTACACGGGCCGACAGCAGCCAGCCCATACGGTCAGGGCTAACGCAGATGGCGGTAACGCTCGAGGCTGTTCCGGCGACAGGTCGGCGTGGGGGCGCTGTGAACCCCTCCCTGGGCGCTACCGATTCCCTGCTGCGCTTTCGCATCCTGCTTCGCTTGCAGGGCCGGGGTTGGCCATCCATGGCCAACCCGTTCGGCAGGAAGAACATTCACTGGATGTTCTTCTGATTCCGCCTCACCCATGGAATCGGACCCCCTCTTCGACCTGTCCCCGGCGCCTCTCGCTTTGGAGAACTGCGATTGCCCTGCCTCATGCGACCTGCCGCGGCAGCGCCAGGGCCATCAGGGCACTGGCCGCCACCAGCGCCGCCGAGACCCACAGGCAGGCGGCCAGGCCCTGGCTCTGGTAGAGCCAGCCGGAGAGCAACGTGCCCAACAGCCGGCCCATGGCGTTGGCCATGTAGTAGAAGCCGACGTCCATGGAGACGCCGTCGGCACGGGCATAGTGGACGATCAGGTAGCTGTGCCAGCTGGAGTTGATGGCGAACAGCACACCGAAGGCGAGCAGCCCCGCCACCAGGGCGCCCACCTCGGCCAGGGGCAGCAGGGCCAGCAGCGCCGGCAGGCCGGCCAGCGCCAGGGCCCAGAACGCCGTGATGCCCCGAGCGCCTCCCTTTACCAGGCCGGTGAGACGCGGCGCCTGGGTCTGCACGCCACCGTAGCCGATCACCCAGATGGCCAGCAGCCCCCCCACCGTCCAGTGGCTCCAGCCGTGCTGATCGTAGAGAAAGACCGGCAGGGCCACCACGAACCAGACGTCCCGCGAGGCGAACAGGCACAGCCTGGCCGCCGAGAGCACGTTGATGGCCCGGGACTTGGAGAAGGCTTCGGAGAACTTCGGCTTGCGCTTCTGGCGGCCCAGGTCGGCCTTCAAGCGCACCAAGGAGAGCGCCAGCACCGCCGCCAGCATCACCGCCATGCCGATCACCGCGCCGCGGAAGCCGATCAGGGTCAGCAGTAGCCCGCCCAGGAAGAAGCCGGCCCCCTTGAGGGCGTTCTTCGAGCCGGTGAGGATCGCTACCCAGCGATAGAGGGCGCTTCGGGCGCCGGGGCTGTCCTTGGGCACCAGCACCTTGACCGCACTCTTGGCGCTCATCTTGTTGAGGTCCTTGGCGATCCCCGACAGCGCCTGGGCCGCCATGACCCAGGGCACGGTGAGCGCCGCGGCGGGCACCATCAGCATGGCCAGGGCGACGATCTGCAGGGCCAGGCCGGCGTTCATGGTGCGGTTGAGCCCCAGCCGGGCACCCAGCCAGCCGCCCACCAGGTTGGTGACCACACCGAAGGCCTCGTAGAAGAGGAACAGCAGCGCCACTTCCAGCGGCGAATAGCCGAGCTGGTGGAAATAGAGCACCACCAGCATGCGCAGGGCGCCGTCGGTCAGGGTGAAGGCCCAGTAGTTGCCGGTGATCAGCAGGTACTGGCGCACCTCGAAGGGCAACGCCTTCACGCGTCTCGCGAGCCCTCCTGCGTCAGGCATTTCCCACCTGCTCACTCCCCACCTTCAGGGCCAGCTCGGCGGTGCGGTTGGCGTAGCCCCACTCGTTGTCGTACCAGGCGTAGAGCTTGAGCTGGGTACCGTTCACCACCATGGTGGAAAGGGCATCGATGATCGAGCTGCGCGGGTCGGTGCGGTAGTCGATGGACACCAGCGGGCGCTCTTCAAAGCCCAGGATGCCGGACAGTTCGCCCTCGGCGGCGGCCTTGAGCGCCGCATTGACCTCCTCCACCGTGACCTCGCGCGCGAGCTCGAAGACCATGTCGGTGAGCGAGGCGTTGGCCAGGGGCACGCGGATGGCATGGCCGTTCAGCTTGCCGGTCAGCTCCGGAAAGATGGCGGTGATCGCCTTGGCCGACCCGGTGGTGGTGGGAATCAGGCTCATGCCGCAGGCCCGTGAACGGCGCAGGTCGGGTTTACTGGGAGAGCTGGGGGCATCGAGGATGACTTGGGTGTTGGTGATGTCGTGCACCGTGGTCATCGAACCATGGCGGATGCCGAAGGTCTCGTGGATCACCTTGACCGCCGGGGCCAGGCAGTTGGTGGTGCAGCTCGCGGCGGTGACGATGCGATGCGCCGCAGGGTCATACAGGTCGTCGTTGACGCCCATCACCACGTTGAGCACGCCTTCCTCCTTGACCGGCGCACTGACCACCACCCGGCCCACGCCCTGGTCCAGGTAGGCCTGCAGCTTCTCGCGGGTCTTGATCTTGCCGGAGCACTCGATAACGACATCGCAGCCCGACCAGTCGCTGTCGGTGGTGGCAACGTTGGCGCTGAAACCGAGCCGCTTGCCGTCGATGACAATGGCGTCCTCCTCGGCGGCGATGCCCTGCCCCGGCGACCAGCGGCCGTGCACCGAGTCGAACTCCAGCAGGTGGGCGAAGGTGGCGGCATCGCCGCCCGGGTCGTTGATGCGCACCACCTCGACCTCGCCCGACGCGACACGGGGCCAGAGGCCGCGCAGGGTCAGGCGGCCGATGCGCCCGAAGCCGTTGATACCGATGCTCAGTGGCTGAGACATGAATCCTCTCCAAGATCATATATGGTGTTCCATATATACTATCAGCACGTGTCCGTTGCGTGACAGCCTGATCCATGCAGCGTCAGGGCTATTGCAGATAGCCGCATTGCTCGGGGCTGATCCGCCGGCAGGCCCTCGCTACAGTCAACTGCGATAGCCCTGCATGCAGCGTCGCCTACTTCGGCCGGGACACGACACCATGGCGTCCCGGCATTTCACTCACGGCCAGGTCTTTATCCGTAGCGGCCGGTGATGTAGTCCTCGGCCTTCTTGGTGGCCGGGTTGGAGAACATCGTCCTGGTGTCGTTGTATTCGATGATCTCGCCCAGGTGGAAGAAGGCGGTGTAGTCCGCCACCCGCGCGGCCTGCTGCATGTTGTGGGTCACGGTGACGATGGTGAACTGCTGCTTGAGCTTGTCCATCAGGTCCTCGATGGTCGCCGTGGAGATCGGGTCGAGTGCCGAGGTGGGCTCGTCCATCAGGATGACGTCGGGCTGCACGGCGATGGCGCGGGCGATGCACAGGCGCTGCTGCTGGCCACCCGAGAGCGAGGTGCCCGGCTGGTGCAGCTTGTCCTTCACTTCCTCCCACAGGCCGGCGTCGCGCAGGGCCTTCTCCACCACTTCGTCCTGCTCGGCCTTGCGGCTGACCAGGTCGTGCATGCGCGGCGCGTAGGCGATGTTCTCGTAGATCGACTTGGGGAAGGGATTGGGCTTCTGGAACACCATGCCCACCCGGCGACGCAGGGCCACCTCGTCCATCCTGGCGGTGTTGACGTCGTGACCGTCCATCTCCACCAGCCCCTCGATACGCACCCCGGGGATGAGGTCGTTCATGCGGTTGAGGCAGCGCAGGAAGGTCGACTTGCCACAGCCCGAGGGACCGATCAGCGCCGTGACATTCTTCTCGAAGATATCGATGTCGAGGCCCTTCAGGGCCTGGCTCTGGCCGTACCAGAGGCTGAGATCGCGGACCCGGATGCTCAGGTCGTGGCTGGCCTCTTCATTGCGAGTATGCGGTTGTCCGACCTCGGGAGTCTGGCCATGGCGGGGAGCGGTTTGCATGTTCATGTCGATGTCCTCTGTGACGCGCTGGCTCACCAGCGACGCTCGAATTTCTTGCGCAGTACCACGGCGGTGGCATTCAGGAAGATCAGTATCGAGAGCAGCACCAGGATGCCGCCGGCGGTCTTCTCGACGAAAGCGCGGTCGGGCTCGCCCGCCCAGGTGAAGATCTGTGCCGGCAGCACCGTGGCGGCCTGGGTGAACGACGCCGACACATCGGGAATGAAGGCCACCATCCCGACGATGATCAAGGGGGCCGTCTCCCCCATGGCCTGGGCCAGGCCGATGATCGAACCGGTCATGATGCCGGGCATGGCCAGGGGGAGCACATGGTCGCGCACCACCTGCCAGCGCGAGCAGCCCACTCCGAAGGCGGCGTGGCGGATCGAGTCGGGCACGCTGCGCAGCGCCGTGCGAGTGGCGATGATGATCACCGGCAACGTCATCAGCGCCAGCGTCATGCCGCCCACCAGCGGGGAGGAGCGCGGCACCCCGAAGAAGTTGATGAAGATCGCCAGGCCCAGCAGGCCGAACAGGATCGAGGGAATCGCCGCCAGGTTGTTGATGTTGATCTCGATGATCTGGGTCAGGCGGTTGTCCGGGGCAAACTCCTCCAGATAGACCGCCGTCATCACGCCGATGGGAAAGGCGATGGCCAGGGTCACCAGCATGGTCATGACGGTGCCCACCGCGGCAGCCAGGATGCCCGAGCTCTCGGCCATCTTGGAGTCACCACGCGAGAAGAAGGTGGTGTTGAACTTCAACGTCACCTGGCCGCTCTCGGCCAGCTCGTCGACCACCTCACGCTCCGCCTCGCTGAGCTTGTTGCGGTGTCCCTTCAGGTACTGGTCCACCTCGCTGTTGGCCAGTACCCAGCGCTGCTCGCGGGTGCCGAGCAGGTCGGGGTCGTCGCGCAGCATCCCCGGGATCAGACGTTCGAAGCTGCGGCTGACGATCCGCGAGACCTCGGGATCCATGGCCGCACGCCCCATGCGGGTGGCATCCTCGTTGTAGTCCAGCTCCACCTGCACGTAGGCCTGCTGGAAGGCCGGCAGGCCCTTGCTGAGCATGTCGGCGAAGAAGAGCACCAGGAACAGGCCGGCCATCCCCAGCGCCCCCATGGAGATCCACTTCAGCCGCGCCGACTTGCGGTGGCGACTCTTGAGCTGGGCACTGATGTCGTCGAAGGATTGACTCATCGGGCGATTCCTCGGCGTTACAGGTTGTTGACGCGGTACTTCTCGCGGAAGCGGCGGATCATGAGCACCGACACCAGGTTCAGGCTCAGGGTGACGCCGAACAGCACCAGCCCCAGGGCGAAGGCGGACAGCGTCTCGGCACTCTCGAACTCCAGGTCACCGGTGAGTGCCGCGACGATGCGCACCGTCACCGTGGTCATGTCTTCCAGCGGGTTGGCGGTGAGGTTGGGCCGCATGCCGGCCGCCATCACCACGATCATGGTTTCGCCCAGGGCCCTGGAAACCGCCAGCAACGAGGCGGAGATGATGCCGGGAAGTGCCGCCGGGATGACCACGTCGCGAATCGTCTCGCCCTTGGTCATGCCCAGCGCCAGGGAGCCCTGGCGCATGCTGTCGGGCACCGAATTGATGACGTCGTCGGAGAGCGAGGAAATGAACGGAATGATCATGATGCCCATCACCACCCCCGGTGCCACGGCGTTGTTGAACGACGCATCCAGCCCCAGCGCATTGGCGACGTTGACGATGATCGGCGCCACGGTGATGGCGGCGAAGAAGCCGTAGACCACGGTGGGGATACCCGCCAGCACCTCGAGGGTGGGCTTGGCCAGGGTACGCACCCGCTTGGGGGCGAACTCGGCCATGTAGATGGCCGCCAGCAGCCCGATGGGGATCGCCACCAGCATGGCGATGGCGGTGATCATGAAGGTGCCGGCGAACAGCGGCACCGAACCGAACAGGGCGGCACTCCCCCCTTCATCGGCGCGACCGGCTGCCGCCAGGAAGCTGGCGCCGGGGTTCCAGACGGTGCCGGTGATGAAGTCCCAGAAGCTGTGCATCTGGAAGAAGCGCAGCGCCTCGAAGACGATGGAGAAGAGGATACCGAAGGTGGTGAAGATCGAGATCAGCGCGGCACCGATCAGGATCCAGCGGATCACCCGCTCGATGGCCTGCCGGGCGTGGAAGTCCGGATGCACCCGGTTCATGCCCACCATCAGGCCCACCGCGGCCACCACCAGGCTGCCGGCCAGCAGGTAGGGCGTTGGGATCTCGGCCCCCATCAGCAGCATCGCGAAGGCACCGATGAGGCTCACCGCGACGGCCGGCCCGGCGGTAGCCAGCACGGCGAACCAGGCGTACTGGTCGGGCTGGGCATACATGGCCGTGCCGCTGGCGCGCACCCGCGCCGCCTTGGCACGCCCCAGGAAGAAGGCTATCAGACCCAGCAGCAGCAGAGCGCCGCTGAACAGTGCCAGGAGTTGGTTGGTCTGCATAGGATTCTCTCGATGGAATGACAACGGCAGGCAGGCTGCCGTAACGTGCGACGGCCGGCAGCCTCGGGCTGCCGGCCAGGTCAGGCCTCCTTGCCAGACGACTTCCGGGTTACAGGTCCGAGACCTGCAGGCTGGCGCGCTCCTCGACCTTCTTGCGAGTCTGCTCGCGCTCGGCCTCGGGCAGCGGGATCAGGCCGAGGTCCATCAGGTAGCCCCCCTCACCGATCATGGTCTCGGAGACGAACATCTCGACGTAGTCGTACAGCGGCGGCACCTCCTCGGCATGCTGGTTCTTCACGTAGAAGAACAGCGAGCGGGCCACCGGATAGTCGCCGGCACTGATCGCCTCGGCGGTGGGCTCGACGCCGCCGATGGCGGTGCCGATCAGGGTGTCGGGGTTCTCGACCAGGAAGGAGTAACCGAATATCCCGAAGGCGTTGGTGTCCTCGCTCAGGCGCTGGACGATCAGGTTGTCGTTCTCGCCGGCGTCGATGTAGGCACCATCGGCACGGACCTCGGTGTAAGCCTCGCCGCCGTAGGCTGCCATGTCCTCGGAGGCGACCTCCATCACCAGTTCCTCGAAGGCGTCGCGAGTCCCGGAGGTGCTGGGCGGGCCATAGATGGAGATGTCACGCTCCGGCAGCTCGGAATCGATGTCGCTCCACTGCTCGTAGGGGTTGTCGACCAGTTCGCCATCCACCGGCACCTGGGCGGCCACGGCCAGGAAGAGCTGCTCGAGGGTCAGGTCGAGCTCGTCGTTGCTGCTGGACTGGGCCAGCACGATGCCGTCGGAACCGATCTTCACCTCGGTGACATCGGTCACGCCATACTCCGCGCAGCGCTCGAGCTCGGAGGCCTTGATACGACGCGAGGCGTTGGAGATGTCCGGCGTCCCTTCACCGACACCATTGCAGAACAGGCGGATACCGCCACCGGATCCCGTGGACTCGATGACCGGGGTCGGGTATTCGGTGATGGCACCGAACTCCTCGGTCACATAGCTGGCAAACGGGTAGACGGTGCTGGAGCCGACGATACGGATCTGATCGCGGGCCTGGGCGACACCGGCCACGCCCATGACGGTGGCAGCGATGACCGTGGTCTTGAATGCACGGCTCTTGAGGATGCGGTTCATGCGGGTCACTCCTGTCTCTGGAAAGGTGTCTGGCCTTTGCACGGCATACATTGCCGGAGCCGCATGACAGCTTCATGACAGGGTGACAAGAGTGTGAAGGGATGTCGTCTGGACCGCCGCTTCAGACCAGCAGCCCCAGTGCCGCGAGGGTGCAGAGGGCAAGCGAGCAGCCCTGCAGCACAGGGCTATCGCAGATGGCGGTAACGCTCGAGGCTGTTCCGGGGCTCATATCGCGCCAGGCCAGTGCCTCAGGCATGCGCCGGACTGCCTGCCAGGGTCCGTAGCCCCCAGTTGCCGACCAGCGACGCCGTCAGCATGGTCAGCACCATGGGCCAGAGGCTTTCGATCTCGAAGGCGCCCACCATTACCCCTGCCAGGGCGGCCGAGCCGAACTTGATGCCGCCCATCAGCGCCGTGGCCGTGGCGCTCATGTGGCCGAAGTGGTCGAGCAGGGCCGACATGGCGTTGGGGGTGATCAGGCCGATCATGCCGGCATAGACCATGATCAGCATCACCACCACGGGCAGCGAAGCGACCCCTGCCGCCGCCGCCAGCGCCAGGGCGGTGGCAGCCGCCAGTTGCACGGTGAGGCCCAGATGCAGGTTCTGCTGTGGCGAGCGACCTTTCAGCAAATGAATGTTGAGGCGGTTGGACAGGGCGATCACCACCACATTGGCGCCGAATACCAGGGGGTACATGGCCGGCGAGAGGCCGAAGTGTTGCAGATAGAGGTAGGGCGAGGCGGTGATGAAGGCAAACAGACCGCCGAAGGAGGCCGCCACGGCGCAGATGTAGCCCATGCCCTCGCGATGGCGAAAGACGCTGGCGTAGTTGCGCAATACCTGACGCGGCGAGGCGGCCGGCAGGTTCGGATCACGGGTCTCGGGCAGCCGGGTACTCATCAGCCACAGCAGGAAGGCGGCATAGACGGCCAGGAAGACGAAGATCAGCCACCAGTCCGCCAGGTAGAGAAGCCCGCTGCCCACCATCGGTGCCACCAGCGGAGCCAGCATCATGATCATGACCATGGTCGACATCACGCTTGCCGCCTCGCGACCGCTGAAACAGTCGCGCACGATGGCCGCCGAGTTGACCACGCAGGCGCCGCCCCCCAGTGCCTGGACGAAGCGCCAGATGAGCAGTTCGGACAGCGAGCCGATGGTGGTGATGGCCAGGCTCGCCAGCAGGAACACCACCAGCCCACCGAGCAGCACCGGCTTGCGCCCCAGTCGGTCGGAGAGCGGGCCGAAGAGCAGTTGGCCGATGGCGAAACCGGCCAGGAAGACACTGATCGACAGCTCGGCATGATGGATGCTGGCCCCCACGCTGGCGGCCAGTGCTGCCATGGCGGGCAGATAGGCATCGATGGCGAAGGGGGCCAGTGCCGTGTTGGCCGCCACCAGCAGCGCCACGCGTCGCGCATTGAGGCTCAAGGGATCTCCTTTCCGCAAGCATAAGCGAGTTTTTTGATAGGAAGCTAATGATACCCCATCGAGGTGTCGCCTGTCGGCGTCTGTTCCCCGTCACACGGCCTTGTTAAAGTGGAATCATCTTCACCAAGGAGCCAGGCCCAATGGCAGACGACCTGCTTTCGCAACTCAAGAGCATGACCACCGTAGTGGCCGACACCGGCGACATCGAGGCCATTCGGCGCTTCCAGCCCACCGATGCAACGACCAACCCCTCGCTGATCCTCCAGGCCGCCCAGCAGGAGGCGCGCCGCGCACGGCTGCGGGAGATCGCCCGGCAGGCCATCGATATCGACGACGCCCTGGACGCGGTGGCCGTCGAGATCGGCAGCGAAATCAGCGAGCTGGTGCCGGGCTATGTCTCCACCGAAGTCAGCGCCCGGCTCTCCTTCGACACCGAGGCCACCCTGGTCCGGGCCCGCTCGCTGATCGAGCGCTACGACCGCCACGGCGTCGGCCCCGAGCGCATCCTGATCAAGGTCGCCTCCACCTGGGAGGGCATCCGCGCCGCGCGCCAGCTCGAACGCGAGGGCATCCATACCAATCTCACCCTGCTGTTCAGCTTCGCCCAGGCCCAGGTCTGCGCCGATGCCGGGGTAACCCTGGTCTCCCCCTTCGTCGGTCGCATCCTCGACTGGCACAAGGCCCGCGAGCCCGACGCGGACTTCGCCGGCGATCGCGACCCAGGCGTGCGGTCGGTCAAGGACATCTACGAGCACTACAAGGGCCACGGCTACGATACCGTGGTGATGGGCGCGAGCTTCCGCAATGCCGGCGAGATCCTGGCCCTGGCCGGCTGTGACCGCCTGACCATCTCCCCTTCCCTGCTCGGCGAACTGGCCGAGACCCGGGGCACCCTGGAGCACCGCCTCTCGCCGCTGGATGCCGAGACGCAGACACCGGAGCCGCTGGACGAGTCCGAGTTCCGCTGGGCACTGAACGAGGATGCCATGGCCACCGAGAAGCTGGCCGAGGGCATCCGCAAGTTCATGGATGACCAGCGCAAGCTCGAGGCCCTGCTGGGCGAGCTGAGAAAAGGGACCAGCTAGTTGGAGACGCGCCGGTAGACGTTTGCCAACCCTGGGAGGCGCCATCTGCTGCGAACGCGCCGGCATCATCGAGATATTCGCGGCTCAATGGTGGTGCGACGAGGCCTCCTGGGCCTCGAGCATCTCCACGAGGGACTGGAACTCCTCGCGGTTGTGCTCGTTCATGTGCATCAGGATGCGGTGCGCCTCGAGGATGCGATGGCGCAGCCCCTCCTCGTCGGCGGGCACCTCGGGGAGGTCGCTGAGCTCGCAGGGCTCGGTGATCGGCGCCTCCACCAGGGTGAAATAGCGCGAGAAGCCCATGACGTCGAGCATGCGCTGGACATCGGGATTGTCGGCGACGATGGTCGGCGGCTGCTCGAGCTTGCCCTGTACCGCCATGGCGACCTTGGCCAGGAAACCCAGTGCCGTGGAGTCCACGTTGGTGGTCTCGCGCAGGTCGATCATGACCGCCCGGAGTCCCGGGGTCCTGGAGAGCTGCTGCGCCTGGCTGTCCAGGGTGGCACACAGCGTCAGGCGCACGTCACCGCAGAGCTTGAGTACGAAGACCCCGGAGTCGAACGCCGCCTTGATGCGGCCTTCATGCATCATCATCGCCAAATCCGCTCAACATCATGATCGTCAGGTCGTCAGGCAGTTTTTCCAGCCCCGGGCCGTCCTCGACGACGGCCTCATCGTCGGCGGGTACGTCTCCCAGGGCCAGACTGTCCCGCAGGTCCTCCAGCGTTTCGCTGGTCTGTACCCGCTGCTCGAGCTCCCTGAGCCGCGTGTCGAGCGTCTCGCCCGGCAGGCACTCCAGTATTCCATCGGAACACAGCCATAGACGGAAGTTCTCCGGGAGCGGACACCCCAGAGGGGGGTATTCGACGCCCGGGAACAGCCCCACCGGCATGCCCACGCCGGCCAGCTGATGGACCTCGCCATTCGCCACCATCAACGGCATGGGCAGCTGTGCGCCCAGCGAATAGTGCAGATAGCGGCGCTCCAGGTCAATCACCCCGACGAACAGGGTGGCGTGCTTGCCGATGCCGGTATCCAGCAATTCCCGGTTGAGCTCCGCCAACCAGCGCGGCGCCAACTCCTCCGGCCGGGTGCCGTCCCATTCACCCTGCCAGCGATTGGAGAGGTACTTCAACAGCACCGTGACGAAGGCCGACGAGGCGCCATGGCCCGATACGTCGGCGAAGTAGAAGAGGATGAAGCGGTCATTGAAACGCTGGAAATCGAGAAAGTCGCCCGACAGATAGAGCGATGGCGCCAACCAGTAGTCGCAGGACACCCCAGCAACCGTCTGGGGCCTCGGCGGCAGCAGCTTGCGCTGGATCTGGCCGCCGGCCTGCTGGTCCAGGCGCAACATCGCCAGGTGGGTCTCCAGGCTCTCGTTGAGCTCTTCCAGGTGCTCGTTGAGCTGGGCCAGACGCTCCCGGTCCTGGGCGCGTTCCTGGGCCAGCCGGTGCAGCTCGATCGCCTTGCGGATCATCCGCCGCAGCAGCTGTCCATGACGAAGCGGCTCGACGATGTAGTCGACCAGCCCCGCATCCACCGCCTTGAGCAGGTCCGCATCCAGCCGCCTGTCGGTGACCACCAGGGTCGGCAGATGAGCGCTCAGGCGTGCCCAGTCACGACTGGGTACCGCTCGGGCATGCGCCACCACCAGCGCCGTCTCCGGTGGCAGGTCATCCATGCTGTCGGCGGCGAACACCGCCAACCCATCCCGGGCAATGGTCTCGGCCAGGGCATCCCTGGCCTCGCCCGGGACATCGATCACTCCAATCAGCTGCTTGGGACCGTCCATGCCGGGGTTCCTCAATCGGCGAAATCGCCGTCGTCGAAATCCGTATCATCGAACTCGAAGTCGTACTCGTCGGTGGCGAAGGGATCTTCGCCCAGTTCGCCGTCGCTGACCTCGAAACGCCGCCGCTGCAGCCAGGCATCGCGGATGAAGCTATAGCGATCACCACGGATCAGCTCTTCCTGATCCAGCAGGCCGGCCCGTGTATCCACCACCCTCAATCCGGTCAGCCCGAAGCGCACCTTGTCGTCCTCCACATAGGCGAGGGGATAAGTGTACGTGTCCAGCGGCAGACCGGCAGTATCACGCACGGTACTCGGCCCGAGGAGAGGCAGCACCAGATAGGCCCCTTCGCCCAGGCCCCAGACCCCGAGGGTCTGGCCGAAGTCCTCCTCGCGGCCGGTGATCTCCATCTGGGTGGCGTAGTCCCACAGGCCGCCGATGCCCAGGGTGGTGTTGATCAGGAAGCGCGAGGAGGCGATGCCGGCATTGCCCGGCTTGCCCTGCAGCACACTGTTGAGGGCGGTGCGGATCTCGCCGAGGTTGGAGAAGAAGTTGCCCACCCCCGTCTGTAGCGGCTGTGGCGTCACGGTGCGATAACCCCGTGCCACCGGCTTCAGCACCGCCCGGTCCAGGGCGTCGTTGAAGGCGAACACCCGGCGATTGAACCCCTCCCAGGGGTCATCGGGATGGCGCTCCTCCACCGCAGCGGTGCTGGCACACCCGGTCAGCAGCGCCACCGCCAGCAGCGCCGCCAGGCCGCGCCCCACTGTGCCCACTCGCCGCGTTCTCTCCGCGTAGCGCATCACCTGCTCCCTCCCTGGCCGTGCCGTTGCTCGATCACCCCATGCCCGCTTTGGCGACGCACCACCACGCTGCCGGCACTGTAGCCCGCGCCAAAGGAGCAGACCACACCGACGGCGCCAGGGGCAAGATCCTGGCGGTGCAGGTGGAAGGCGATGATGGAGCCAGCCGAGCTGGTGTTGGCATAGCGGTCGAGAATGATCGGGGCCTGCCCGGGCCCCGGATCGTGGCCGAGCACGCGCCGGGCGATCAGGTCGTTCATGTGGCGGTTGGCCTGGTGCAGCCACAGCCGCGCGAGGTCGTCACCCGCGAGTTCGAGACTTGCCAGGTGGTCGGTGATCAGGGCCGCCACCAGGGGGCAGACCTCCTTGAACACCCGCCTGCCCTCCTGGACGAACAGCTTGTCCGGCGCCTGGGGATCGCTGTCGGTGACTCGATCGAGGAAACCGGCGTTGTTGCGGATGGCATTGGAAAAGCGCGTCACCAGACGGGTGCCGAGGATCTCGAAGCCGCTCTCGGCGGTGGCCAGCTCGTCACTCTCCAGCACGATGGCGGTGCAGGCATCGCCGAAGATGAAGTGGCTGTCGCGGTCGCGGAAGTTGAGGTGCGCCGAGCAGATCTCCGGGCTGACCACCAGGGCCCGGCTCGCGTTGCCGACACGGATCGCATTGGCCGCGGTCTCGATGGCGAAGGTCGCCGAACTGCAGGCCACGTTCATGTCGAAGGCGTAGCCTCCGGCACCGAGCGCCGCCTGCAACTCCACCGACACCGCCGGATAGGGGCGCTCGAGGTTCGAGCAGGCGACGATCACCAGGTCGATGTCGGCGGCGGCCACGCCAGCCGCTTCCAGCGCCTCGCCGGCGGCCGCGACGCCCATCTCGCCCTGGATCGAGAGTTCGTCGTTGCTGCGCCGGGGCAGGCGCGGGCGCATCCGCTCGGGATCGAGGATGCCCTCGGCATCGAGCACGTAGCGATTGAGAATGCCCGACGCCTTGACGATGAAGTCGCTGCTCGAATAGTCGAGGCGCTCTTCGACGCCCGCCTCGGCCCGGCGGGCGTTCTCCGCCTCCACCCACGCATTGAACGCGGCCACCAGGGCATCATTGTCGACGGCATGCTCCGGTGTGAAGAGGCCGGTGCCGGTGATCACCACCTGGGTCATGCTGTTCTCCCTGTGAGTTCCGCCCAGCGCTTCTCGAGACGCTTGACCGAGACCGGAAACTTCGTGCCCAGCTGCTGGGCGAAGAGCGAGACCCGCAGCTCCTCGATCCACCAGCCGAACTCCACCAGTGCCGGGTTATCGATGCCGCCGCGGCGCTCGCTCTCGCGGCGGGCGGCCAGGCGCTGTTCGAATGCCTGGAGCTCCTGCATGTGCATCTGGTCGCGCATGCGTTCCCGGGGGGCCTTCTCCAGACGGATCAGCGCCGCCTCCATGTAGCGAGGATACTCCTCGAGCCACTCCCCCGCCTCGCCGACGAAACCGGGATGCACCAGCCGCTGCATCTGTGCCTTGAGATCACTGTATACCAGCGCAAGTGCCAGGTTCAGGTTGCCCTTCAACGCCTTGGTCACCGCCAGGTGCCCCTTCAGCGCCGCCTCCAGCGTGGCCAGTCGTGCCTCGGCCCGGGGCAGCAGTTCGTCCCGGGTCTCGTCGAGGCGTGCCTCGAGCTCGGCCGCCGAGCGAGGCAGCGGCGCCACCGCCACCACCTGGCGGAACACCGCCGTGACGACGTCCTCGCTGAGCTGACGCTTGCTGCCCACCTTGGCGAACAGCAGCGCACAGGTATCGAGGCCCTTGAGCCGCTCGATGGCGCGCGCCTGGTCGGGCAGGCGGCGCATCGCCAGGCGCACCACGCCAGCGCGGTGGGCCTCCTCGGCCTTGTCGGGGTGGTCGAAGAGCTCGACCCGGAAACGCTCGCCGTCGGGCACCAGGGCCGGGTAGGCCTCGACGCGAATACCGGCCTGGGTGGTGACCCGGGACGCCGGCAGCGCCGCCTCGGGCAGCTCGTCGACCGGCGCCTCGAGCCTGGCCTCCTCGGTCAGCGCCCGGGCGCCCTGCCCCGCCGCCTCCTCGAAGCGCCGCTCCAGCGCCCGGGCATCGCGCCCCTGGCCGAGCTCGCGTCCCTCGTGGTCGACCACCCGGAGGTTCATCACCAGGTGCGGCTCCAGGGCATCGAGCTGCCAGTCATCGGGATGCACGCGCACGCCGGTACGGCGGCGCAGGAACTCGCCCAGGGCCTCGGTGAGCGGCGCGTCATCGGGAACGAGGGTCTCGAGGGCCGCATCGACCCAGTCGGGGATCGGCACCACCTGGCGGCGAACCGCCTTGGGCAACGACTTCATCAGCGCGATGCACTTCTCGCGCAGCAGGCCCGGCACCAGCCACTCGAGGCGTGCCAGCGGCAGCTGAGGCAGCATCGCCGCCGGCACGGTCAGCGTCACGCCATCGTCGGGGGCGCCGGGCTCGAAGTGATAGGAGAGCGGATAGCGCACCCCGTTGAGCGACAGTTCGTCGGGATACTGCGCCTCGGTGACCTCCTCGGCCTCGCGGGCCAGCAGGGCGGCGCGGTCGAACTTGAGGATATCGGGCTCCTCGGCCTCGGCCCGCTTGCGCCAGGCCTCGAAGCCCTTGCCGTTGTGGATGTCCTCCGGGATGCGCTCGTCATAGAAGGCGAACAGCGTCTCCTCGTCGACCAGGATGTCGCGGCGCCTGGCACGGTCCTCGAGGTCCTCGACCTCCTCGATCAGGGCCCGGTTATGGGCGAAGAACTCGCCCCGGGTGCGGAACTCGCCCTCGACCAGCGCCCGGCGGATGAAGAGCTCCCGTGACTCCTGCGGGGCGATGGGCCCGTAGTGCACCTTGCGCCCGGCGACGATGGGGAGGCCGAACAGGGTCACCTGCTCGCTGGCCACCACCTGCGCCCGCTTCATCTCCCAACGGGGCTCGCTGTAGGAGCGCTTGACCAGGTGGCCGGCCAGCGGCTCGATCCACCGGGGGTCGATCCTCGCCACGGTGCGGGCGAAGAGCTTGGAGGTCTCGACCAGCTCGAAGGCCATCAACCACTTGGGCGACTTCTTCGCCAGGCCCGACCCCGGATGGATGAAGAACTTGCGGTTGCGGGCGCCCAGGTACTCGCGATTCTCCGTGAGCAGCCCCAGGTGCGAGAGCAGCCCGGTGAGCAGCGCCTGGTGCATCCGTACGGCGCTCTCGCGGCGGGCCTGGCGTACCGCCTGCTCGTCCTCGTCCCCGCTGCTGGACTCGGGGCGGGGCGCCGGCGGCGGCACCTCGATCTCCATGTCGCGCAGCAGCTGGCGCAGCTGGCGGAAGGTGTCGTGCCACTCGCGCAGGCGCAGGTAGTTGAGGTAGTGGTCGCGGCACCAGCGCCGCAGGCGGTTGCCGGAGAGTTCGTCGCGGGCGGCCTCGAAGCCGTGCCAGAGGTTGAGCAGGGCGACGAAGTCGGAGTCGGGATCGTGCCAGCGGCGGTGCGCCTGGTCGGCGGCCTCACGTTTGTCCGCCGGGCGGTCGCGGGGGTCCTGCACCGCCAGCGCCGAGACCACGATCAGTACCTCGCGCAGGCCGCCCTGCTCGGCCCCGGCCAGCACCATGCGCGCCAGGCGCGGGTCGATGGGCAACCGGGCCAGCTTGCGGCCGATCGGGGTCAGGCGATTGCCGGCGTCCACCGCCCCGAGTTCGAACAGCAGGCGGAAGCCGTCGGTGACGAAGCGCGAGTCGGGCGGGTCGACGAAGGGAAAGTCCTCGATGTCGCCGAGCCGGAGCGACAGCATCGACAGGATCACTGACGCCAGGTTGGTGCGGCGAATCTCGGGGTCGGTGAACGCGGGCCGGGCAAGAAAGTCCTCCTCGTCATAGAGACGAATGCACACCCCCTCGGCAATGCGCCCGCAGCGGCCCTTGCGCTGGTCGGCACTGGCCTGGCTGACCGGTTCCACCGGCAGGCGCTGGATCTTGGCGCGGTAGCTGTAGCGGCTGATGCGCACCAGGCCCGGGTCGATGACGTAGCGGATGCCGGGCACGGTGAGCGAGGTCTCGGCCACGTTGGTGGCCAGCACGATGCGCCGGCCGGCATGGGGCGCGAAGACGCGGTTCTGCTCGGCGTTGGAGAGCCGCGCATAGAGCGGCAGGATCTCGGTGCCCTTGAGGTCGGCACGGCGCAGGGTGTCGGCGGTCTCGCGAATCTCGCGCTCGCCGGGCAGGAACACCAGGATGTCCCGCGGGCCGTGGAACCAGCGCTTCTCGCGCTCGACGGCCGCGATCTCCTCCACGGCGTGGAGGATGCCCTCCTGCAGGGTGCGGTCCTCCTCGTCGTCGGCCTCGCGCACCAGCGGACGATAGCGCACCTCCACCGGCCAGGTGCGTCCGGAGACCTCCACCACCGGCGCCGGCCGCGGCGTGCCGTCGGGGCCCGGCAGGGCGAAGTGCGCGGAGAAGCGCTCCACGTCGATGGTCGCCGAGGTGATGATCACCTTGAGGTCGGGGCGGCGCACCAGCAGCCGCTTGAGGTAGCCGAGCAGGAAATCGATGTTGAGGCTGCGCTCGTGGGCCTCGTCGATGATGAGCGTGTCGTAGCGGCGCAGGTCCGGGTCGTGGCGGGTCTCCGCCAGCAGGATGCCGTCGGTCATCAGCTTGACCAGGGTGTCGTCGCCGGTCTGGTCGGTGAAACGCACCTGGTAGCCCACCTGCTCGCCCAGCGACACCCGCATCTCCTCGGCCAGGCGCGCGGCCACCGAGCGGGCCGCCAGGCGCCGGGGCTGGGTGTGGCCGATCAGCCCGCGCCGCCCCAGGCCCAGCTCCAGGCAGAGCTTGGGCAGCTGGGTGGTCTTGCCGGAGCCGGTCTCGCCGGCCACCACCACCACCTGGTGGTCACGCAGCGCCGCGAGGATCTCGTCGCGGCGCTCGGCCACCGGCAACGCCTCGGGGTACTCGAGGGTTACCGGGATGGTGGCGCGGCGGGCCGCCGTCCGCTGCGAGCGCTCCAGCGCTTCGCGCACCTGGCCGAACCCGCGGTCCACCGGCTTGCCCTCCTTCAGCCGCCGGGCGAGGCCGTGCAGGCGCTTGTCCAGGGTGGGGACATCGCGCAGCATGGCGTCATCGAGCCCCCGGCGCAGGGCCTGGAGTTCATCGGTGGCAGAGCGTGTCGCGGGGTCTAGCGGACGGATAGCGGTGGTCACGTTGGGCTCGATCGACTCCGATAAGTGAGAGCAAAGACACAACCCGCTCCGGCAGCCGGAACGGGCAGTTCATTGTAACGCCGTGTACCACGCGACGCCTAATCCGGGCCATTGGTATTGGCTATGGGGTCGCCACCGTCAGCCTATCGATGCGGCCGACGACTCAGGAGGGGGTGCGGTTCTGGCCCTCGTCACGCAACTGGCGGCGCAGCACCTTGCCCACATTGGTTTTCGGTAGCTCGTCGCGGAACGCCACGAATTTCGGCACCTTGTAGCCGGCGAGCTCCTTCTTGCACCAGGCTCGCAGGGACTCGGCGTCCAGGTCCTTGTCCCTGGCCACCACGAACAACTTGATCGCCTCGCCACTCGCCTCGTCGGGCACGCCCACCGCGGCGGACTCGACCACCCCCGGATGGGCGGCCACGACGTCCTCGATCTCGTTGGGATAGACGTTGAAGCCGGAGACCAGGATCATGTCCTTCTTGCGGTCGACGATACGGATGTAGCCGTCCTCCTGGAGCACGGCGATGTCCCCGGTATGGAACCAGCCCTCGGCGTCGATCGCCTTGGCGGTCTCGTCGTCGCGATTCCAGTAGCCCTTCATCACCTGGGGGCCCTTGACGCAGAGCTCGCCGGGCTCGCCCAGCGGCAGGTCGTGGCCGTCGGCATCGGTCACCTTCACCGAGGTGCCGGCCACGGGCTTGCCGATGGTGCCGAGCTGGATGGCGTCGACGGGATTGAAGCTGACGATCGGCGAGGTCTCGGTGAGCCCGTAGCCCTCGGCGATGGCACAGCCGGTGATCTCCTCCCAGCGTTGCGCCACCGCCTTGGTCAACGCCATGCCCCCGGAGATGGTCAGGTGCAGCTGCGAGAAGTCGAGGCCGCGGAAGTCCTCGCGGTTGCACAGGGCATTGAACAGGGTATTCAGGCCGATGAAGCCGGTGAAGGGGAGCCCCTTGAGCTCCTTGACGAAGTTGTCGAGGTCGCGGGGGTTGGTAATGAGGACGGAATGGTTGCCGGTCTCCACCATGAACAGGCAGTTCACCGTGAAGGTGTAGATATGATAGACCGGCAGCGGCGCGATGATGGTCTCGGCGCCATCGGTCAGGGCGGGGCCGATCGCCTGGCGTGCCTGGAGCATGTTGGCGATCAGGTTGCGGTGCGTGAGCATGGTGCCCTTGGCCAGCCCCGTGGTACCGCCGGTGTACTGCAGCGCGGCGATGTCGTCGGCCCGGCGAGCGACTTCCGTGTGGCTGCACCCGGCGCCCGTCTTGAGCGCCTGGCGGAAGGGCGTGGCGCCGGGCAGCGAGAAGCGGGGCACCATCTTCTTGACGTACTTGACCACGGCATTGATCAGCTGCCGCTTGGGGAAGCGATGCAGGTCGCCGAGCTCGGTGACCAGCACATGCTGGATATCGGTACGGTCGAGGACCCTCTCGAGCTTGTCGGCCATGTTGGCCAGGATCAGGATGGCCTTGGCACCGGCGTCCTTGAACTGGTGTGCCATCTCGCGCTCGGTGTAGAGCGGGTTGGTGTTGACCACCACCAGGCCGGCTCGCAGGGCGCCGAACACCGCCACCGGGAACTGCAGCACGTTGGGCAACTGGATGGCGATGCGGTCGCCCGGCTGCAGGTCGGTCTCGTGCTGCAGCCAGGCGGCGAAGTCGCCGGAGAGGCGGTCGAGTTCGGCGTAAGTGAGCGTCTGCCCCATGCAGCTGAAGGCCGGCTTGTCGGCGAAGCGCCTGACCGAGGCGTGGAAGACATCCATCACCGAGTCGTAGTGGTCAAGCCCTTCCAGCTCGGGGCCGATCAGGATCGGGGCAGCGGCGTGCTCGTTCATGGACGCGATCTCCTCGGTATCGTCGACGGCGTGCGACGGTTGTTGTTTTCCTACGATATACCGCCACGGCATCGCTGTAAAACGAACGATTAAAACTATCGTTTGCTCGCGATACACCGTCCTGCAAGGCGCCCTCTCACAGGCTTCAAGCTGGCCCAGGCTCTTACGCCTGGCAAGTCGCGGCTTTTCACGCTAGGCCATGACGGGCCACGATCTCGCCGTCCTTCCACACCAGCAGCTCGCCGGGGACCATGCGCACCCAGTCCTCGTTGTCGGTCAAGGGCTCGGTGGCGAGCACCGAGACGACGTCGTCGGGCGTGGTGTGTTCGGCGAAGTTCACCGTCAGCTCGGCATCCGAGAGGTTGGCCCGGCCGAAGGGCGCGCGCCGGGTGATATGGGCCAGCCTGGTCGAGCAGAAGGCGTAGAGATAGTCGCCGTCGGCCAGCAGCAGGTTGAAGACGCCGAGCCCGCGCAACCGCTCGCAGAGCCGGTGGAGCAGGCGCCACAACCCCCGGCGCTGCTCGTCATCGGCCGGCAGCTCGGGAAAGCGGCGACGCAGTTCGCCCAGCAGCCAGCAGAAGGCGTGTTCGCTGTCGGTGTCACCCACCGGATGATAGAAACCCAGCGGCAGCGTCTGCCAGCCGGTGAGCTGGCCGTTGTGGGCATAGCACCAGGGCCGCCCCCACATCTCGCGTACGAAGGGGTGGGTGTTGGCCAGGCGCACCTGGCCCACGTTGGCCTGGCGGATATGGCTGATGACGATGGTCGACTTGATCGGGTAATCACAGATCAGCCGGGCGATGGGCGAACGAACCGACGGGTGAGGGTCGCGGAAATCGCGGTATCCGCCCTCCTCGTAGAAGGCGATGCCCCAACCGTCGCGGTGCGGTCCGGTGCCACCACCACGATGCAGGAAGCCGGTGAAGCTGAAGCAGATGTCGGTGGGCACATTGGCACTCATGCCCAGCAGCTCACACATGAGGCTCCTCCCGATGCACGACCCGCCGCCACCGCCGGCGACGCCTGATCAGCAGCAGCAGCACCAGCAACAGCACCACGGCCAGCGTCACCCCCACCCAGAGCCGCGGGTCGCGTCCATGGGACTCGGCCAGTCGCTCCAGCCCCGGACGGCCTTCCTGCCACAGTTCCATGGCACGGCGCGGCAGGGCATTGACCAGCGCCACGAAGCGGTCGGCGGCAGCGAGCGACTCCTCCTCGCCCCCCCTCTCCAGGTCGGGGTCGAGATTCTCGTCGAAGCGTTCGCCGGCCAGCGTCGGGCCGGCCATGTCCGCCAGGTCGAGGCCGGTGCTGGCGTCGGGGTTGAGCAGCAGCCGCGGCAGGCGGATCTCCCGGGTCTCGCCGTCCAGGGTGACCCGCGCCGTCAGCAGCAGCGGGCGGCTGATGGCGTCGTCCAGTTCGGGTAGCGGGAGATGCCAGCGCCGAGGCGCCACGGCCTCGGCCTCGAGCGTCTCGCCCTGTAGCTCGCCCGAGAGCTCGGTGTTGTCACGATCGAGACGCGGATGCTCGGCGGCCAGCACCACGCGGTCGGCCCGGGGGTCGTGCCTCGCGCCGATGGCGGGCAGCACGTTGACCGCCTGGATGCGCTGGCGATGGAAGTCTTCGCCCTCGGCATGCAGCTCCAGCCGGGCGTTGCCGGTCAGGGCCGGGGCCGGCAGCACCCCGACGAAGCGGCCATCCCGCTCCTCCAGGCGCACGGCGGCCTGGACGCTGCCCTCCGCATCGTACAGCTGCACGTCCATGACGATTTCGTCGACCCCCTCGACGAGCGGTTCGCCATCGCGTTCGAGCCAGACCTCCAGCGGCAGCGGGAAACCGAGGTAGAGGGTCGCCGGCAGGCCGCCGGTATGCAGCCTCAGCGGCGCGACCACACTGATCCGGCTGTCGCCGCCCGCCTCCCCCTCCAGGCGCCACTCGCCGGGCTGGGGGTCGGGGATGCGAATCAGGTCGAAGCGCGGTTCCACCTGCCAGTGGCTGCCCTCCGGGCGGTCGTCGGCACGATAGACGGTGCCGTCGGGGGCGATCAGGCTCAACGGCTCGCCGTCGGGGTCATGGAACAGCAGTGCCGAAAAGGACTCGACGTCCGGATCGATGATGAAGCGCCCCTGCTCGAATGGCACCTGGTCGGTGGGAAAGATGCGCTCGAAGATGTCGAGGAAGGCCCCGAGCAGGCTCTCGGGGGTCTCGACCATTGCCGGCAGGCCGCCGGTGAGCTGGGAGAGGCGCTCCACCAGCGCCAGGTCGGCTTCCTCGGAAAAGGCGACGCCGTGTACCGCCACTCCCTCGCTGGCCAGCCGAGGCGCCAGGTCGTCGAGCAACGCCAGCCGCGAGGCACGATCCACGCCGGGCTTGGCCCCGCGGGCCGGCGGCAGGTCGATCATGCCATCGGTGAGCAGTACCAGATGGCGCCCGCCGTTGGGGTCGGGGGTCGCCGCCTCGCGCAATGCGGCCTCGATGTCGGTGAACTGCTGGTACTCCACCAGCGCCGGCGCCAGGGCCAGGGCCTGGCGGCGCCATTCGGCATCCACGCGGCCCAGCGGCAGGGGGTTGTCGACCCGCTCGCCGAAGGTCCAGACACCGGCACTGACGCCCCCCGGCAGCAGCGACACCAGCAGCTCCAGGGCGCTGGTGCCGAGCTGGTTGGGATCGTGCTCCTTCATGCTGCCCGAGACATCGATGATCACCCGGATGTCCGGCTGTTCCCCGACCTCCTGGGCCAGGCCTGGCCCCGCCGCCAGCCACAGCAGGCTGGCCGCCACCAGCAGCCCGCGGACTCGACGTCCGCGCCTGCCCACCATCCACCAAGCCATCATGGCTCCTTAGCCGATCATCGGCTCCCGGCGCGCCCCGTCGCTACCGCGGCGGGGTGGCATGGGCTCGTCATCCTCGTCCATGTCGACGTAGTCGTGACGATGACGCCCCCGCCACCAGAGCAGCAGCCCGAGCCCGGCCCCGGCCAGACCGCCCGCGACCAGCAGCAGCAGCGCCGGCACCATCACCGAGGCGTTGCGTTCCAGGAACGCCACGGCGGCGACCATCACCGCCGGCGCGAAGCCGGTATAGACCTCGCCCTCCTCGAGCAGCGGCAAGCGGAAGCGCGCCGGCATCCAGATCACCCCGGCTACCAGCCAGGTGATCACCAGCCGTGGCAAGCGCGGCAGGAAACCCAGCCCCAGGTAACCGGTCAACACCACCACCAGCGACAAAAACCCGTAGCTCAGCCATAGTAGGGAGATCGAATCTGTTATCGGCATCGATACCTCGCAGCCCGTGCGTCCCGCGACGCACTGTCTTGAAATGTTTTAAGTATGGTACATCCCGCGCAATGAAAGCACAGCCGCCCCGTGACAATCCCCAGCCCGCCGACGACACCCCCGTGGCCCGCTTCCGCCGCGCCGACGATCCCGAGTGGCACTGGCTGGAGAATCGAGACGACCCGGAGGTGACCGCCTTCCTCGAGGCGGCCAACCGCGAGTCCGCGGACTGGTTCGTCCCGCTGGACGACCTGGTGGAGCGACTCTATCACGGCCACCTGGCACGCCGTGAGCTCGCCGTGCATGGCCTGCGCACGCCGCTGGACCACTACACCTACTGGAGCGAAACGGCGGTGGATGCCGACTACCCGGTGTGGTGGCGCCATCCCAACGGTCGCGACGACGCGGCCGAGATATTCCTCGACCTCCAGGCCCGCGCCGCGCCCCACCACTACCTTGAGTTGGGCGACATGGCGCTGTCGCCGGACGAAGCCTGGCTGGCCTGGACCGAGGACGCCCGCGGCGACGAGACCTTCGAGCTCTACCTCAAGCGACTGCCGGACGGCGAACCGGTGAAACTGCTCGAGGAGATCGGCCCCGAGCTCAGCTGGGCCGAGGACAACCGCACCCTGCTGTTCACCCGCTACGACGCCACCCAACGCCCGGAGAGCATCTGGCGACTGCCGCTGGCGGAAGGGGCGACCGGCATGCCGGAGGCGGGCGAGCCCACCCTGGTACTGCGCGAGGAGGACCCCGAGTTCTGGCTGGGGCTGGGCAAGACCCGCTCCCGGGAGTGGCTGGTGCTGGAGAGTGCTTCGAAGGATACCAGCGAGTGCCACCTGATTCCGGCCCGGCAACCGGCGACGGCACCACGCTGCTTTCGCCCCCGTGAAAGTGGCGTCGAGTACGCCCTCGACCACCGTCCCGGCCACTTCTATGTGCTGCACAACCGCGAGGCCCCCCACTTCCGCCTCGACCGGGTGGATGAGGGCACCGTCGTCGCCGGCTCCACCCGGGCGCTCCCCTGGCAACCGCTGCTCGCCCATTGCCAGCACGAGACCCTGGAGGGCGTCGATGCCTTCGACTGGGGGCTGGTGATCACCGCGCGCGACCATCACGAGGCGCAGGTGTATCTGCGCATTCTCGAGCTGGACGGCGCCCATGCCATTACCCGCGACGAGCGCCTGCCGCTACCGGAGACGCCCTGCAGCCTGGCCCTGGGCGACTCGCCCCACTTCGATGCACGGCGCCTGCGGCTGCGTGAGGAGTCCTTCACCCTGCCGGTGACCTGGCTGGAGCACGACCTGGACAGCGGCGAACGCCGCCTGCTCAAGCAACAGCCAATCCACGGCGACCTCACGCCGGCGCAGCTGGTCTGCGAGCGACTCTGGGCCACGTCCCACGATGGTGAGCGGATCCCCGTCTCCGTGGTGATGCGTGCCGATCTCACCGGGCATCCGCTGCCGACCCTGCTCTACGGCTACGGGGCCTATGGCGAGGTGCTCGATCCCTGGTTCTCGGTGGCCCGGCTGGAACTGCTCGCCCGCGGCATGGCCTTCGCCGTGGCCCACGTCCGCGGCGGTGGCGATCGTGGCGAACCCTGGTACCTGGCCGGCAAGCTGGAGCACAAGGAGAACAGCTTCCGCGACTTCCTGGCCGCCCGCGATGCCCTGGTCGCGAAGGGCATCAGCGATGGCGAGCGCATCGCCGCCTACGGGGCCAGCGCCGGCGGCCTGCTGGTCGGCGCCAGCCTCAATCTGGCGCCCGAGTCCTTCTGTGCCGCGGTGCTCGACGTGCCCTTCGTCGACGTACTGCGCACCATGGAAAACCCCGACCTGCCGCTGACCACCGCCGAGTACACCGAGTGGGGCAATCCCGGCGAGCCCGATGCCCGCCGGCGTATCCTCGCCTACTCGCCGCTGGACAACCTCTCGGCCCGGCCCTGGCCCACGGTGTTCCTGCAGGGCAGCTGGCACGATACCCGGGTGCCCTACTGGGAGCCCGCCAAGCTCTACGCCCGGCTGACCGAGCTGGGTACCGCCCGCGGCCCCGTCCTGATGCGCACCGACATGGCCGCCGGCCACGGCGGGGCCTCCGGCCGCTTCAAGGCCTGGCACGACAATGCCCGCCAGGATGCCTTCATCCTCTGGGCACTGGGACTGGAAGAGCGGGAAGGCTGAAGATACCGGCGGCTTGTCGTCGACCGGCTCCGAGGGTCCATACTGCACTCAGCGATATCGTCAGGATCCGGGAGGTCCACGATGGATGACCGTATCTGCGCAGGCTTCGCCGGGGCGGTGGGCCGCACGCCGCTGATCCGCCTCGCGCGGTTTTCCGAGGAGAGCGGTTGCGACATCCTCGGCAAGGCCGAATTCATGAACCCCGGGGGCTCGGTCAAGGACCGTGCCGCACTCTACATGGTCCTCGACGCCGAACGGCGCGGATTGCTCGGCCCCGGTGGCACTGTGGTGGAGGGCACGGCCGGCAACACCGGCATCGGCCTGGCGCATATCTGCAATGCCCGTGGCTACCGCTGCGTGATCGTGATTCCCGAGACCCAGACCCGGGAAAAGATCGACCTGCTGCGCACCCTCGGGGCCGAGGTGCATACCGTGCCGGCCAAGCCCTACCGCGACCCCGACAACTACCAGAAGATCGCCGGACGCATGGCAGCGGACATGGACAACACCATCTGGGCCAACCAGTTCGACAACACCGCCAACCGTCAGGCCCACTACGAGACGACCGGGCCGGAGCTCTGGGAGCAGACCGGGGGACGTATCGATGCCTTCGTCGCGGCCACCGGCACCGGCGGCACCCTGGCCGGGGTCAGCCGCTACCTCAAGGAGCAGCGTCGCGATGTCCGCTGCATTCTCGCCGACCCCAGCGGCAGCGGCCTGTACCGTTACGTCACCACCGGCCATCCGGATGTGGTGGGCGGCAACTCCATCACCGAGGGGATCGGCAGCACCCGGGTGACCGCCAACCTGGAGGGTTCGCCGCTCGATGACGCCTTGATGATCCCGGACCAGGAGGCCGTCACCACCGTCTACCGCCTGCTCCATGCGGAGGGGCTCTTCCTGGGCAGTTCCTCGGGGATCAACGTGGCCGCCGCCATGCACGTCGCCCGGCAGCTGGGGCCGGGCCACACCATCGTCACGGTGCTGTGCGACGGCGGGGGGCGCTATTACTCGCGGCTGTTCAATGCCGAGTGGCTGGCCGGCAAGGGGTTACACGCCTAGCCATCGATGGGCAGGATGGCGATGATGTGGTCCTCGAGCTCCTCTTCGGGGACCTCGCTCTGGGAGACGGCGAAGCTGCGCACGCTGATGCCCTTGCGGTGGACCCGCTCCGGGTCCCCCGAGATCAGCGGGTGCCAGCCGGCGAGCTTGCGCCCCTCGGCGAGGCGGCGATAGGCGCAGGACTTCGGCAGCCAGCGGAACTCCTCGATGCGCGCGGGGGTGAGCTGGGCGCAGTCGGGCACCTTCGCGAAGCGGTTCTCGTAGTCGCCACAGCGGCAGCCGTGGATGTCGAGCAGCCCACAGGCGACATTGAGCACCGCGAGATCACCGCTCTCCTCGTCCTGGAACTTGAGCAGGCAGCACTGGCCGCAGCCGTCGCACAGGGCCTCCCACTCCTCGGGGGTCAGCTCCTCGAGGTCGAAGCGCTCCCAGAATCGCTCTCGCATGCTCTCTCCTTCGCGCGGGGACGGGCGCGATCAACGGGTTGTGCGCAGCCTGGGGCGCGATGGATCAATATCTTGCCTCGGTGGGCGTGCGATAGAGGTCGAGCAGGTACTCCTCCTTGGCCGGCGGCATCTGCAGGTAGAAGCCCTTGTCGCGAATCGCCGCCATGACGTCGGCGGCCTTCGCCCGGCCCAGCGTCTTCTCCGGGGTGAGGATCAGGGTCATCGCCGGCAGTGGCCTGCCGAAGCGCTCGAGCAGTGCCTCGGGCACCTCGCCGAGCCCCTTGCGCTTGTCCACGTAGAGATACATTTCGTCCAGGCGCGGGCTCTTGAATATCTCGCACAGCAGCTTGTCGCCCTTCATTCGATCGTCACTCATCCGTCATTCGCCTCGTCCAGGGCCGCCCTGAGCCCCATGTTCAATCGTTCGCCACGCCAGCCGCCGGGCAGCGGCAGCGGTTCGCCCTCGAGGTCGGCGGTCACCAGCGCCTCCAGGTCGCGCCGGCGCATCAGCACCTCGGGGGCCAACCCCAACGCCTCGGCCTCGCCCCTCACCACCCGCTTGAGGGCCTTGAGGCGCTTCTTGAAGTCCGGCGCCATCGGCGAGGGCATCGCCGGTGGCAACGCCTGCTCGTCGACATGCAGCGCCTCGCGCACCAGGGTCAGCAGCGCGTCGCCCTCGCGCTTGACCAGCGTCGGCTTGACCTCCTCGACCTGGGCCAGCTCGTAGCGGTTCTCGGGCAGCCGCTCGGCGATGGCGTAGAGCAGGCGGTCGTTGACCAGCCAGCCCCGCGGCACGTCACGGCGACGGGCCTCGCCCTCGCGCCAGGTGGTCAGCCGGCGGTAGGCCTCGATCTGGCACGGCGAGAGCCGCCACAGCTGGCGGTTGCGCAGGTACCACTGGCCGTCGGCGGCATCGCTGCGGGCCGCCTGGGCGACCATCTCGCGGCAGTCGGCCTCGAGCCAGGCCATCCGGCCCTGCCGCTCGAGCGACTCGCGCTGGTGCTCCCACACCTGCACCAGGTAGACCACGTCCAGGGCGGCATAGCTCAGCTGGGCATCACTGAGCGGGCGCAGCAGCCAGTTCGAGCGGGTCTCGTCCTTGGGCAGGGTCTCGCCGGTCCAGTGCTGCACCAGCCGCTGGTAGCCCATGGCGGGGTCTTCGCCGAGCAGACCCTGGGCGAGCTGGGTGTCGACCAGCGGGGCGGGCGGCACCCCGGCCCAGTGGGCGAAGACCTCGAGGTCCTCGCTGCTGGCATGCAGCAGCTTGAGCGCCCCCTCGGAGAGCAGGCGCCGGAAGGCGTCGGTGCACTCGACCTCGAGCGGGTCGACGACGAAGGCCGGGCCGCCGGCGGAGAACTGGATCAGTGCCGGCACCGGGTGAAAGGTGTTCTCGCGGAAGAACTCGGTGTCCAACGCGATCACTTCCGCTCCGGCCACCTCGGCACAGGCGGCGTCCAGGGCGGCGGGGGTATCGATCCAGTGAATCTCGGGGGTCAGGGGCATGCGGCATCCGGCAGGCAGTGGGACGGGAAAGGGGATCAGTCGCCCTGGAACGGCAGGCGACCGTTGAAGGCACGGCTCAGGGTACCGCCATCGACGTACTCGAGCTCGCCGCCCATGGGCACGCCATAGGCCAGGCGCGAGAGCGTCACGCCCCGGGAGGCGAGCTGGGAGGCGATGTAGTGGGCGGTCGCCTCACCCTCCACGGTGGGATTGGTGGCGAGGATCACCTCCTCGACGCCGCCCTCGGCCGCCTCGCTTCCAGATACCAGGGCCTCGAGCTGGTCGAGGCCGATGTCCTCGGGGCCGATGCCATCCAGCGGCGAGAGGTGGCCGTGCAGCACGAAGTAACGGCCGCGATAACCGCCAGCCTCCTCGATGGCCAACTGGTCGGCGGGAGACTCGACCACGCAGAGCACGCTGTCGTCGCGCCGCGGGCTTTCGCAGAGCGTACAGACCGCTTCCTCGGTGAGGGTGCGGCAGCGCCGGCAGTAGCCGACCTCCTCCAGCGCCACGCCCAGCACCTCGGCCAGGCGCCGGCCACCATCGCGGTCGCGTTCGAGCAGGTGCATGGCCATGCGCTGGGCGGTCTTGGGGCCGACGCCGGGCAACACCCGCAGCGACTCCATCAGTCGATCGACCAGGGGAGAGAAGCTCATTGGCAGCCCTTTCCGGCAGACATCAGAAAGGCATCTTGAAGCCCGGCGGCAGGTTCAGCCCCGCGGTGGCCTCTTCCATCTTCTCACGGGAGTTGGCCTCGACCTTGCGCACGGCGTCGTTCACCGCGGCGGCCAGCAGGTCCTCGAGCAGCTCCTTGTCCTCTTCCATGATACTGGGGTCGATGTCGACCTTGCTGACATCATGGCGGCCATTCATGGTTACCTTGACCATGCCGGCACCGGCCTCGCCCAGGACCTCGGCCTTGGCGACCTCCTCCTGGACGCGCTGCATCTTTTCCTGCATCTCCTGGGCCTGCTTCATCAGGTTGCCCATTCCGCCCTTCATCATGGGGGATTCCTCTCTTGGTCGTGTGAATGCCGCTGTGATCGGGTGCGGCGCCTCAGCCGCGTGCCTCGGCATCGGCCGGCTTGACCGTGGATTCGATCAGCCGCGCACCGAAGGCTTGCTGCAACTGCTGTACCTGCGGGTCGTTACTCAGCGCTTCAACCGCCTCGGCATGGCGCTCGGCGGCCAGGCGCTCGGCCTGCCGCCTGGGGGTCTCGATGCCCTCGGGGAGCGGCCCCTCCTCGACGCTGAGGCGGCGCTCGATGCCGATCGTCGCCAGCGCCTGGGTGATGCGTTCCACATGCACCTCGGCGTTCATCGCCGAGAGCGCCGGGTCGAGCCGCAGCAACAGCCGCTCGCCGTCATCGGCTTCGACAACGCAGTTCGCCGCCAGGTTGCGGGTCAGGCCGCCCAGCCCCAATGACTCGAAGCGGGCCAGCCAGCCGGCATGGTCGAGATGCCCCTCGACGCCCCCTGCCGAGACGGCGGGTTCGGGGGCCGAAGCCGCGGGCTCGGGCACCGCAGGGGCGGGGTCGGGTTCCGGCGACACCGGGGCGACCGGCTCGGGCGCGGTATCCGCCCCGCGCGCTGCGTGCCGCTCTTCCCAGGGCGGCGGCTCTTCCGCTGGCGGCGGCTCTTTCGCTGGTGGCGGCTCTTTCGCTGGCGGCGCCTGGGGCTCGACCGGTGGCGCGGCTTCCGGGGGTGACACGGGGGCCGCCGCACGAGGGGCCCCGGCAGCAGGCGCTTCTGCCGTGGCGGGCGCCTGCTGCGGCGCACTCGCCGCCGGCACGGCCGGGGCACCGGTCGCGGGCGACTCGCCGTCGCCATTGCCGGCCCCTTCGTCGACATTACCCCCCCGCAGCGGCAGTGGCGTCTTCGCCGGCCGGGGCACGCCCTGGGGACGGAAGGCCAGCATGCGCAGCAGGGTCATCTCCAACGCCATGCGCAGGTCGGGGGCGTGCTCCATGTCGCCGCGCCCCTGGATGCCAATCTGGTAGTAGAGCTGCACGTCCTCGGCGGTGAAGCGGGCGGCCAGCTGCAGCAGCGCCTCGCGGTCACCATGACCGTTGTCCAGCGCCTCGGGCACCATCTGGGCGATGGCCAGGCGGTGCAACACACCGGTGACGTCGTCGAGCACCGCGGCGAAGTCGGGCCCCTGCTCGGCCAGGGCCGCGACCTCGGCGAGTACGCGGCCGGCGTCCACCTCGGCCAGGGCCTCGAGCAGTGCCAGCACATGACGGTGATCCAGGGTACCCAACATGGCCGCCACGTCGGCATGGCGCACCTGCCCCTGGCCGAAGGCGATGGCCTGGTCGGTGAGGCTCAGGGCATCGCGCATGGAGCCATCGGCGGCCTTGCCCAGCAGCCACAGGGCGCTCTCGTCACAGGGCACCGACTCGGCCTCGAGGACCCGGGTCAGGTGCTCGACGATGCGCTCCGGCGCCATGTTCTTGAGGGTGAACTGCAGGCAGCGCGACAGCACCGTGACCGGCAGCTTCTGCGGGTCGGTGGTGGCGAGCAGGAACTTCACGTGGGGCGGCGGCTCTTCCAGGGTCTTGAGCAGCGCATTGAAACTGTGGGTGGAGAGCATGTGCACCTCGTCGATGAGGTACACCTTGTAGCGCCCCTGGGTCGGGGCGTACTGCACGTTGTCGAGCAGCTCGCGGGTATCCTCCACCTTGGTGCGCGAGGCGGCGTCGACCTCGATCAGGTCGACGAAGCGGCCCTCGTCGATGGCCCGGCAGCTGTCGCACTCGCCGCAGGGCGTCGAGGTGATGCCCTCGTCGCCATGTCCCTGTGCCGTGCAGTTGAGGCACTTGGCGAGGATACGCGCCAGGGTGGTCTTGCCCACCCCGCGGGTGCCGGTGAACAGGTAGGCGTGATGCAGGCGCCCCTGGTCCAGGGCATTGACCAGCGCCCGCTGGACATGCTCCTGGCCGACCAGTTCATGGAAGGTACGCGGCCGCCACTTGCGGGCCAGAACCTGATAGCTCATGCAGCGCGGAATCCTTGCAGCTGGGCTGGCTGGCAGCCGGACTCGAGGATCGACGCCGCCCGGAACTCCCGCTGGCCACGCCGATCATGGGTATCGCCCTTCATTCTACCGGCTGGGGACGGGGTCGCAAAGCTCGGCTCCGCCCCCCCAGCGACGATCGAACACCTCGGCCGGCACGGGTCGGCTCAACAGGAAGCCCTGGTAGCGCTCGCAGCCCCGGCCCGCCAGGAAATCGAGCTGCACCGGGAGCTCGACCCCCTCGGCCACCACCTCGAGCCCGAGCCGACCGGCCATCGACAGGATGGCGGCCAGGATGATCTCGTCGTCCGCGTCGCCGGGCACGTCGCGGATGAAGGATTGATCGATCTTCAGCCGTTGCACGGGTAGACGCTTGAGATAGGCCAGCGACGAGTAGCCGGTGCCGAAGTCGTCCACCGCCAGCATCACGCCCAGCTCGCGCAGTTCGTGCAGCACCCCGACGCCCTCGTCGGCGTGGTTGATCAGGAACCCCTCGGTGATCTCCAGTTCCAGCCGCTCCGGCGACAGGCCGCTCTCCTGCAGCGCCCGGCGCACGTCGCCGACGATATCGCCGTTGACCACCTGGGCACCGGAGAGGTTGACGGCCACCTGCAGGTCGAGCCCGCGCTGCTCCCACCGACGTGCATGATGGCAGGCCTCGTCAAGCACCCAGCGCCCCAGCGCATGACTCAGCCCCGACTCCTCGGCCAGCGGGATGAAGCGCTCCGGCATGATCATCTCGCCCTCCGGCGAGACCCAGCGAGTCAGTGCCTCGGCACCGAACACCCGGCCCCCGTCGACGAAGGCCTGGGGCTGGAAGTAGAGTTGCAGCTCGTTGCGCTCGAGCGCCCGGCGCAACCCCACCTCGATATCGAAGCGCTCCCGGCTCTCCTCTCCCAGCGCCGCGGTGTAGCGCTGCCAGGTGTTGCGCTTGAGGGCCTTGGCCCGATACATGGCGGTATCGGCGTTGCGGATCAGCGCCTCACTGGTCGTGCCGTCCTCGGGAAACAGGCTGATGCCGATGGAAGCCCCGATGAAGATCTCGTGCCCCCCGACGTGGAAGGGCTCCACCAGCGCGCCGATCAACTGGTTAGCCACTCCATCGGCCTCCGCGGGGGCCGACAGGCGCTCGATCACCATCAGGAACTCGTCGCCGCCCAGCCGACCCAGCTGGTCCCGGTCGCGCAGTACCTGCGACAATCGCCGGCCGACCGCCCGCAGCAGGCGGTCACCCAAGGGGTGGCCAAGGCTGTCGTTGACGCCCTTGAAGTGGTCCAGGTCGAGGAACAGCACGGCGAGCCGGGACCGCTCCGCCGCCGCCGTCTCCAGCGCCGCCTCGAGACACTGACTGAGGTAGAAGCGATTGGGCAGCTGGGTGAGGGCATCATAGTGGGCCGACTCCTCGAGGCGCCGGGCCTGCTCGTCGATGCGCGACAGCAACGGCTTGAGCACCCGGGCCGTGACCAGGGCCCCCAGCAACATCATGATCAGGGTGGCCAGCAGCGGCCAGTACAGCACCCTGAAGACCTCGGCATAGAAACTGCCGGCCGGCAGCTCCACCAGCAACCCCCAGCCCGGCGTCGACATGGGCACAGCGATCAACACCTGCTCGCCATCGCCCATGCCGGTCCTGTCGACCCCGGACTGCCCTGCGGCCAGGGCCTGCACCCTGGCCTGCTCCAGTGCATCCGGCTCCCGGGTCAGGGGCGCTCCGTCATCGCCGGCACCCAGCAGGATCCCGCTCTCCAGCGCCACCAGATACCGGCTCGCCCCGGGTCCGACGCTATCGGCACCGGCCAGCAGCGCCAGCAGGGTATCCACCCGGAAGTAGAACAGCTCGGTGCCGATGGGCTCACCACCCGGGGCGATGATCGGCGCCGCGACCTCCAGCACCAGCGACTCATCCACCCGCACCAACCGGGCTGGCGAACTCGTCTCGCTCTCACCGGGTGGCACTTCCCGCGGCGCCTGCGGGGTGCGGCCGAGGGCCAGCAGCGGCTCCCCCGCGGGGCCCAGGCGTACCACCCCGACGATCTCGTCGGACTGGACCATGGCATCGCGCAGCCGTGGGGCATTGTAGGCGACCAGCCAGGAGCGACTGGATTCACCGTCGACATGGGACACCAGACGCCGACGGATCTCGTCGTCGCTGGCCACCTGTCGAGCCAGATCCTCGAAGTGACGCAGCTGATGGTCCAGGGCACCCGCCTGGGTCTGGAGGCTGGCCAGCGTGGTGGTTTCCAGCCTGTCTCGGGTGACATGAAAGAGCGGCACCGCAGTACTCGCCCCCACCAGAGCGCCCGTGGCCAGGATCCCCATCATGGCCAGTGTCACGATGCGCCGCTGCGCCTGCGTCACCCCGCCCCCCATCCCCTCTTGCACTCCTGCGGCCGATGGGGTCGATGCATGAATATCACGACCCGCCCTGGTTACAGTGTATCGGCTTCCGCGGAGAATGCGCGGCTCCAGTGACGAAGATTCATCCGCCGTCGTCGGCATGGCCCACTGCAGCCCCCTGCGCCGCTCGCGAACGAAGGCCGGCACCGGGACGACTTCCCGCTGACGCTGCAGACAGTGATCGAGGAGGAGTGCATCGGAACGGTGCCCTGGCCGACACCACAGGGACGCCGCTGAATGACGGTTGCGCACCGGGGCTGCGGTACTGTCATGGAAGCAGTAGGGACGCAGGGGGAAACTGGCGGAAAGACGGAAACAGGCAGGCACCGGAGGGGGGATGGCACCGCCGAAATGGAGGCGGCCCCGACAGCCACATCCCGGCACACGCGTCCACCACTACCGTTGCTCCCTTCCGGGCCTGGCGGGGTTTGCGGTTTAGCGTTGCGGGAGGACCGACGGGGCCACCACAGCGGATGCTTCCCGAGCCTGGCTCGAGGCATCAAACTCGACGTCGCATCAAGGGCTTGTCGAGTGCGCGGGCACTATAACAGCGGCCCGCCATGGCGGCAAGGGGCGGCACCCGTTGGAACGCTCGCGCGGCGACGCGAGGATGTCACCCTTCGCCCCCTGGTGTATGGTGAGGGGTATTCTCTTCCTTCCGACAGTCACTCCCGTCAGGGAGGAATCATCCATTGCCGACATCTGGAGGCGCCCCATGAAGAAGGATCCGAACAAGGGCTACATCGCCCTGCTGGGCTGGAGCCTGAATGCCATCGAAGCCGCCGAGAACTTCGATAGACGCTATGTGGTGGTCGCCCCGGACTGGGCGGAGGAGTACTGCCAGAAGCACGACATTCCCCACGTTTCCTGGAACTTCGAGCGCCTCAACGACCGCTCCATGGAGATCGCCGAGACGCTCAAGGAGATGGGCGTCGACGTGGCCATTCCACTGTTCGAGGAGACGGTGGAGTGGGCCGGTGCCATCAACTCGCTGCTGCTCGACAACCCGCGGCTCTACGGCCAGTCGCTGCTGCTGCGTGACAAGGCGCTGATGAAGCGCCGCGCCCAGTTGGGCGGCATCCGCGTGGGCATCTTCGAGGAGGCCCACGACAAGGGAGACGTCATCCGCTTCCTCAAGCGGGTCAACCAGACCCTGCTCAAGCTCGACGGCGACCCCAACGACCCCATTCACCTCAAGGCCTTCGACAAGGCCGGCTGCCTGGGCCACCGGGTGATCCGTACCCCGGACGAGGTCGATACCATTCCCGAAGAGGAGTTCCCGGTGCTGATGGAGTCGCACCTGGACGGCTGGGAGTTTGCCGTGGAGGCCTGGATCCACAACGGCAAGGTCGCCTTCCTCAACATCTCGGAATACGTGACCCTGGGCTACTCGGTGTTCGTGCCCGCCTCGCCGGAACTCGAGCAGTATCGCCCGCAAATCACCGCCCAGATCGAGAAGCTGATCAAGGCCTTCGACATCGAGTTCGGCCTGATCCACCCCGAGTACTTCGTCACCAGCGACGGCGAGATGTACTTCGGCGAGGTCGCCTACCGGCCGCCGGGCTTCAAGGTCTTCGAACTGCTCGAGCGGGTCTACGGCTTCAACGCCTACCAGGCCAGCATGCTGGTGTTCGACCCCAAGTCCACGCCGGAAGAAGTCAGCGCCTTCTTCCCGAAGGAAGTGGTCGATGCCGACGGCTACGCCGGCTGCTTCGGCGTCTACCCGCGCCGCCGGGTGGTCAGCAAGCTGGAGATTCCCGAAGAGGTCGAGGACGACCCCTACTTCGAGTCCCACGAATTGACGCCGCCCATGGAGGAGACCGTCACCAAGCGGACCGCCTTCGGCACCCACTGGGGGCTGATCTACTTCAAGGGCGACGAGGCCGCGCGCATGAAGGAGCTGCTCAAGCATATGGAAGAGCTTGATTTCTATGTCTGATCGAGGCGTCATGGGGATGATGACAGCCTGACGACAAGGAGTCGGCGTGACGACGCACCGACCTACGCAAGACACAAACGAGCCGGCAGGCGACGACAAGCTCGCCGGCCTGCTGGCGAAGCTCGATGACGCGACCACCCTGCTCGCCAAATCACTCGACTTCGCCAAGCCAGGGAAGCTGCCCCGGGTGCTGGACACCGCGCGTCGCGTGCTGCTTCAGGAGGGCGGCGCCGCCGCCGTGGAGGCCCGTGCCAGGGCACTGGAGGAGGCCGGGGTCTTCCTCGGCTCCGACTGGGAGACACCCCAGTACCTGGTGCCCTCGCTCACCACCCATGCGCTGAAGAGCGCCGACCCCAACACCGTGGTGATCGAGGCCCTGAGCGAGCTGCGGCTGCTGGCGGTGGCCAAGGGCGAGTACCTGCATCCGCTGGTCTCGGCGGAGCAGGCCCACCACTACCTGACCCAGGTGATGGCGCTCAACCTCTGGCTGCTGTTCGGCGCGCCCAGCGAGGCCGAGCGCGAGACCCAGGGTCGCCTGGCACAGATCCCGCGCCACCTGTTCCGCCACCTGGCCGAGCGCATCGGCTACGAACACATCATCGACAAGCTGATCGAGGAGATCTGGCGGATCCTGCAACAGCGTCCGATCCAGGTCGAGCCGGTCAAGCAGATGATCACCCAGATCGCCATCTGCCAGTCCAACCCGGCGATCGACCTGGGCACCAGCGGCCAGGGCGCCGACCGCCTGGTCAGCTCGCTGTTCGGTCCCACCCAGGCATGCCGCGAGGATCCGGGGCTGGAGGTCTATCGCGAACGACTCTCGAGCATGGACAGCTCCGCCCTCCAGAGCGAGGCCACCGGCTTCGCCCGCGCCATGCACGATACCGGCCTGGTATCGCCCTACCATCCGGTGCTGCTGCGCCACCTGCTCGACCATGGCGACCACCTGCTCGCCGAGGCGCTGGGGCTCTCCTCCACCGGCCGCGACTGCCTGCTCTGCTACCGCGAGCTGGTCCATGCCCTGATCCGCGGGGGCGTCCACCCGGCCACCCCCCAGGCGACCTATGGCCTGGCGCTGATGCTCGAGCGCGGCATCCTCTACCAGCCACCGGTGGCCCCGGCCATGTGGCGCCAGTTGGGGCTCTCCCTCTCGGAGTGGTCCCAGGCACGCCTGAACCTGGCCTATGGCGAGGCCATCTCGCCGCGGGCGCGACTGCTGGAAGGCGTGCTGTGCATGCTCGGGCAGCCGCTGGGCGTGGGTCAGGGCAACAACCCCACCTGCCAGTCGGCCAGGGCGCTCTCCATGTGGGCCTACAACGACCCCGACTACCTGCTGCAGATGGTGGCCTGGGCGGCCCGCGACGACGAGATCATCATGCACTTCGAAGGCATGCCGCTCTCCTCCATGGCGAGCCTCTCCGGCGTGGCCCAGACCCTGCCCATGGACCTGGACCCGGTGTCGCTAATCGTGGTGCCGCACCTGGACCGCATCTATGCCGAGATGGGGCGGCGCTGCATCGGCCGCGAGGGCGACCCGCACCGCTGGGTGAACCCGGAATTCCACGGCTGGTGGTCGGGCCGGGGCTTTCGCATCAATGTCGACGTGGCCACCGGGCAGCTGCACGAAGTGGACACCTTCCTGCGCCACTTCTATGCCAGCTACCACCCCTACTACAACGGCAACCAGCCGCTGATCCACCCGCAGCCGGCGGGTATCGCCGTGACCGACAGCGCCGCCCGCTTCATCGGCTGGCACGCCATCACGGTGCTGCGGGTCTCGCTGGACCCGAACGACGTCATGCGGGTCTACTTCTTCAACCCCAACAACGACAGCGGCCAGGACTGGGGTGACGGCATCCAGGTGAGCACCGCCGGCAAGGGAGAACGGTTTGGCGAGTCATCGCTGCCCTTCGAGCAGTTCGCCTCGCGCCTCTACATCTTCCACTACGACCCGCTGGAGCGCGGCGAGCTGGCCCAGATCACCCAGGAGGAACTCGACCGGGTCACCGGCCACATCCACCGCAGTTGGGGGGTCGACCGGATCCCGCCCACGGGCCTGCAGGCCGACGAGGGGCCGTAAGGCGCCTCTGCCCCGCCCATGCCGCGCCTCGACCAACTGCTCGTCACCCAGGGCCTGGCCCGTTCCCGCACCCGCGCCCAGCGGCTGATCCGCCATGGCCGCGTCAGCCTGGCCGGCACTGGCCGGGTGCTGACCAGGCCCGGCGAGAAGCTGCCCGGCGAGGCGCAACTGACGGTGACGGAAGACCCCGAGGAGCGCTACGTCTCCCGTGCGGGGCTCAAGCTGGAGGCACTGCTCGAGGCCCTGGGGCTCGACCTCTCCGGGAAGCTGGTGCTGGACGTGGGCCAGTCCACCGGCGGCTTCACCGACTGCGCGCTACGCTTCGGCGCCCGTCATGTGATCGGCGTGGAGGTGGGCCACGACCAGCTCGACCCCGAGCTTCGCGGCGACCCGCGGGTGACCTGCCTGGAGGGGCTCAACGCCCGCGCCATGGCGGGCGAGCCACGGCTGCGCGGGGCCCTGGCGGCGCAGGGTGCCGAGGGGCCCGATATCGCCGTGATGGACGTCTCCTTCATCTCCCAGACGCTGATCCTGCCCGAGCTCGCCGCCCTGCTCGCCCCCGGCGGCGAACTGCTCAGCCTGGTCAAGCCGCAGTTCGAGGCGGGGCCCGGGGGCGTCAATGCCCGCGGCATCGTCAGCGACCCGGCCCGCTACGGCGAGGTGGAGGCATCCATCCGTACCTGCTGCGACGCGCACGGTTTCAGGATCCTGCACTGGCGAGAGAGCCCGCTGCTCGGCGGCGACGGCAACCGGGAGTTCCTGCTCCACGCCGTTCGGCGAGGCGCCGCGGACTGACGACGACGCTCGTGAGTCTCAACGCCCGCCATCGGCGTCTCCGTCATCGAAATGCCCCGGGTCGCCCCTGGCCCCGGGCGGCGGGAAGGCCGGATCGGTCACCCGGCCGGGCGTGGCGCTCTGCACCTTCTTCACCGTCCCGTCGGTGCGATGCAGCCACACATCGAGCTGGTTGAAGGCGATATCGACCTCGTGCTCGGCGAACAGCTCGCCCACCCGGCAGTTGATCTCGTCGGTGGCGAAGAGCCGGTCACCGAGGCTGTTGACGAAGATGCGCAGCTCGAAATTGAGGGTGCTCTCGCCGTAGTCCATGAAGAACACCTGGGGCTCGGGGTCGGCCAGCACCCGCGGGTTCTCGTCGGCGGCCTGTCGCAGCAGGCGATGCACCAGGCGGTGATCCGAGCCGTAGGCGACCCCGTAGGCGAGCACCACCCGGGTGATCGTATCCGACAACGACCAGTTGATCAGCTGGTCGGTGACGAAGGTCTTGTTGGGGATGATGATCTCCTTGCGGTCGAAGTCGGTGACCGTGGTGGCCCGGATGCGAATCTTGCTCACCGTGCCGGTCAGGTTGCCCAGGGTGATGGTGTCGCCGATCCGCACCGGCCGCTCGAAGAGGATGATCAGCCCCGAGACGAAGTTGGCGAAGATCTCCTGCAGGCCGAAGCCCAACCCCACCCCCATCGCCGCCACCAGCCACTGCAGCTGGCTCCAGGCCACGCCCAGGGTCGCCAGGGACATCACCAGGCCAGTACCGACGATGGCGTAGGAGAGCAGCGAGGTGATGGCATAGGCGCTGCCCTGCTTGAGTTCCAGGCGCGACAGCACCATCACCTCGAGCAGCCCCGGCAGGTTGCGGGCCATCATCAGGGTCAGCGCGAAGACCAGCAGCGCGGTGAAGATATCGGCCACCGAGAGGGCGCTGGTGACCAGGTCGGCGTCCTCGCCATCGCCCCAGATCGCCACTTGGTCCAGGTAGCGCAGCACCGTCAGCAGATCCGCCCAGACCAGGTAGAGCAGCACCGCGAAACCGATCAGCAGGATCAACTTGGACAACCGCAGCGACTGCTGGTTGATCTGCTCCATGTCCAGCGGTGGCTCCTCCACCACCTCGAGCCCGCCCTCGGCCCCCTCCTGCACCTGGGCACGGCGCCGTGCCAGGGCGCGCCGGAAGGCGAGGCGACGCGCCGCCACCGCCAGCCCCCGCACCACGGTGGACTCGACCAGGATCCACAGGCCCAGCAGGTAGAGGGTGATCACGAAGCGCCCCACCAGGCTCAGCGCCGTGTATTCGTAGCCGGCGACGATCAGGCCGATGAAGACCAGCGGGACCGCGGCCATGGTCAGGCCGAGAATCAAGCGGAACAGCTTGACCCCGAAGAAGGGCGTATGGGCGAGGATCAGCCTGGCCGCCAGCACGCTCATCGCCACCAGGCCACCGAGCAGTAGCCCGAGCGCCAGCGGGCGCTGGGTCAGGCTGATATCGCCGTCCCGCGCCAGGGTCGAGATCAGCAGCACCGGCACCAGTGCCACCCCCAGCCACAGCAGCAGCCAGCGCAGCCGGGCGACGTAGCCCGCCGGCCAGTAGAAGTGCTTGGTGGCCACGCCGTCCCTCACCAGCAGACGCCGCGACCAGGCGATCACGGCCCAGGCCAGGGCGAGATGCCAGAAGGCCTGGCCGAGCCCGATGGCGATACCATGGCCCCCCGCCACCAGCGCCACGCCCACCCCGGCCAGCGCCAGCGGCCCGGGCAGCGCCAGCAGGGCGTTCAGGGCCACCGCCTGGGGCGTATGGCCCTGGCTGTCGCTGCGCAACCGGCCTATCTGCTCGTGCAGCACGGCGAGCCGGGCCTGGATGCGCCGGCGGCACCACAGCAGCACGGCCACCACCAGCAGCAAGGGGACAGCGAGGAGCGCCTCGGCGCCGGGCATCCGCCAGTGCACCGGCAGCACCTCACGCCATTCGCCCTCCTCCCATTCGGTGAGCAGGTGCGAGGGCAACTGGCGAAGCCAGGAGAGATCCAGCGGCCGGGTGTTGGCGATCCAGAACAGCTGCTCGTCGATGGTGGTGCGCAGCTCCCGTGAGGTTTCCAGCAACTGCTGCTGGTTGAGCTGCAGCTCGATGGCGGCGCTGAGCAGATTGCCGTAGGACTGCTCGAGCTGGTCGACCAGCTCGCGACGCGATTGGTAGAGGCCCTGCAGCGACTCGACCAGGGCGGGACTGATCTCGATGCCCGCCTCCTCCAGCCGCTGGTTGGCAAGCCGCTCGCTCTGCCGCAAGGCGTCGCGCTGGCGGACCAGGTCGAACTGGCGCAGGCGCAGGTCGGCGATCTCGTCCTGGAGGTCGCGGCGGGCATCCACCTGGGGCAGCGAGCGGCGCTGCTCGCGCAGGATCCGCGACAGCAGCAGGCTGCCGCGGATCGCCTCGATCTGCTCGTTGAGGCTGCGTTGCAGCTGGCGCACATGGTCGAGCTGGCTGCGGATCGCCAGGCTGTCCCGCACCAGGCTGTTGTTGCGGTCGTTGGCGCGCAGCAGCTCCAGGCTCAGGTCCCGGTTGATCTGCTGGGCCCGCTCCAGCACGGGATGTCCGGCCTCGAGCAGCGGGTCGTCCCGCGCGGCATCGGCGATCGCCTGCTCCGAAGCGATCCTGCGCTTGCGCTCGATGACGCTCTGCAGCAGCGCCAGTTCGGTCTCCTGACGCGTGATCTGCTGCGACAGCAGGTCACGCCGCTGCTGGGCCAGCTCGCGCAAGCGGGTGTTGGTGCCCAGCTCACGCTGGTGCAGGCGCAGGGTCTGTTCCGCCAGACGCCGCTCGACCCGTTGCCGCCAGAGCCGCGGATCATCCTCGGCCAGGTCGCGCACCTCCAGTTCGTCCAGCGAGCGACGCGACGTCTCGACGGCCTGCATCGCCTCGGCAATCGCCTGCTGGGCCCGCTCGGGCAGGGTCTGGGCGGAGAGCAGCTGGGAATTGACCTCGGCGAGACGATCCTGCAGTTGCTGCAGCTCGAGCACCGCCTCCTGCTGGCGATATTCGAGTTCCTCCAGGGGCTCGTCGTCCAGGCCGGTGGCGGAGAGTGCCGCGGCCTCCTCCTCTTCCTCCCGCAGCTCCCGCTGCAGGCGCAGCAACTCGGCCGGCGCCTGCTCCACCCGTTCCTCCAGGGCCTGCAGGCGCTCCTCCGTCTCGGCCAGTCGCTCCAGCCCCTTCAGGGTCGCCTCGAGCGCCTCGACACGGCGTTGATCGGCATCGCCGAGGGACTCGCCCTCCCCGGGCTGCAATGCCGCGAGGCGCTCTTCCACCACGGCTCGCTCGGGCAGCGTCTCATCGGCGCGGACCTCGAACGCCACACACAGCAGCAGCAGCGTCATCCACCCGACCATGGCCCGCCTGATATGCTCCCACCCCCGGGAGACTCGCACACATCGCATCCTGATCACTGACTCCCTTGGGCAGCATCCTGGCCGAGCCGGCCGCTAGGAGCCTGTCGCATTTGACCGATCGTCGCGAGAAAGACGGATTTCGAGACAAGTTTATGATCTGATGAGGCGAATAGCGCGCTATTTAACGAATCAGATCGAATGAAATTGGCCGAAAGCCCGGGTTTCGTAGCAGATCAGCGTTAAGTCCGACAGGCTCCCAGGCTTTGTCCGAAAAGTCGGCGAGCGATGGCCAGACAAGGCAAAAATCAGCGCAAAAGCGGAGTTTACGTGGATGTAAATGAGCATTTTAAGCTGATTTTTAACGCCGTATGGGCGAGCGCAGGCAGTTTTCGGGCAAAGCCTAGGGCCAATTCTCGGCTTCCCGGCGCCGCAAGGCAATGCGTCGCCACCTGGCCACAGGGGCGTCGCCCCAGCGCCACGGTTGACTTGCCCCCCGGGCATGGTAGAAGAGCGGTCATATGCCACACACGGTCGACGATGCCATGATCCCCCCTCGTTCAGTCTCGCTGCTCGCCCTGCCACTGCTGCTGCTAGGGCCGGCCTCCCTGGCCCTGGCCGAAGCCGAGCGTCTCACCGCGGACGAGCGAGCCGCCATCGAATCGCGCGTCGACGCCCTGAGCAACGAACTCGACTCGCTGCGCCAGCAACTGGCCGAGGATGATCGGCAGGCCCGGGACGAGGCTTCCGACCCGGCGGAGCAACTCTCCGCCGAGATCGAACAGGACCTCGAAGCGGTGGAGGAGCGCCGCGAGCTCGAGAGGGAGTCCTCACGCAACCCCTACGCCATCACCATGCACCGACGCAACTATCTGCTGCCGCTGAGCTACAATGACAACCCCAACAGAGAGGGCTTCGACAGCGACAGCACCACCACCGATCGCACCGAGATAAAGTTCCAGTTCAGCGCCAAGGTCAACCTGGCCGAGGACCTGTTCGGCGGCAATGGCGACCTCATCTTCGCCTATACCCAGCGCAGCTGGTGGCAGGCCTACAATGGCGACGCCTCTGCGCCCTTCCGCGAGACCAACTTCGAACCCGAGGTCTTTCTGGACTTCGATAGCCGCTGGTCGCTGCTCGGCTGGACCAACATCAACAACCGCTTGGGCTTCAACCACCAGTCCAACGGTCGCTCCGGTGACCAGTCTCGCAGCTGGAACCGGGTGATCCTGACATCGACCTTCATCAACGGCGACTGGGCATTCAGCCTGGCGCCCCATTGGCGAATCCCTGAATCCGCAGAGGATGATGACAACCCCGACATCGAGCGCTTCGTCGGCCACGGCGATGTCACCGTCGCCCGTCGTTTCGGTGACCAGGAACTGAGCCTGCTGTGGCGCGGCAACCCCGGTACCGGCAACATGGGCACCCAGCTCGACTACTCCTGGCCACTGTTCGGCAATGTCCGGGGCCACGTCCAGTATTACTACGGCTTCGGCGAGAGCCTGATCGACTTCGATCACCGCACTCATCGCCTCGGCATCGGTTTCAGCCTCAACCCCCTGTTCTCCGGCAGCCGCATGGCTCGGTGAGACGGGCCCGTGAACCAGTGGGCCCGGCCTGTCGAACGCGGCCTGCCGTATTGAAGTCACCCCGGCGGCTGCTATGCTGAGCCTGTCATTCACCGTCAGAGGAAGACCCCGATGGCAAGCCGAACCCCCAATACCCATGAGTCCGCCCAGCAGCTCAGGGAAGACCTGCACCACCTGACCCAGACCATCGAGGAGCTGGTCAGCGCCACCGCCGACGATTCCCGCAGCAACATCAAGGAGCTGCGCGAGCGCGCCGAGAAGCGCCTCAAGGATACCCGCGACCGCCTCGAGGCCCGCGGCGAGCGGCTCTACGGCGAGACCCGCGAAACCCTCACCCACCAGGCCGACGCCTGTGATCGCTATGTGCACGACAATCCCTGGACCAGCATCGGCATCGGTGCCGCGATGGGGGTCGTCGTCGGCATGCTGATCGGGCGTCGCTGATGGCGGAGAGCCAGGGACCGGCACAGCGGCTGTTCACCGCCGGCAAGCGCCTGCTGGGCAGCCTGCTGGCCACCGGCGAGACGCGGCTGCGCCTCGCCGTGCTGGAACTCGAGGAGGAGCGTGCCCGGCTCGTCACCCTGCTGCTGCTCGCCGGGCTGAGCCTGCTGCTGCTGCTGCTCGGCCTCGCCGTGCTGACCCTGCTGGTGGTGGTGATGTTCTGGGACAGTCACCGCCTCGTCGCCATCGGCCTCAGTGCGCTGATACTGCTCGGCAGCGGTACCGCCCTCGCCCTCTGGGTGCGCCGCCTGGCGCGCCGCCGCACCCTGCTCGCGAGCACCCTCAAGCACCTGGCGACCGATCGCGAACTGGTGGAGCGCTCACGCCATGACTGACACCGCCACGTCTCGGCTCCCGGCCCGACGCGCCGATGTCGACCGCACCGACCACAAGGCACGGCTCGAGGCCGCCATCGAACAGCAACGCATCGATATCCTGGTCGAGGCCAGTCGCTGGCGCGAGGCCGGCCACTACCTCGACGACGGCTGGCACAAGCTGATGCAGGCCAGGACCCCGCTGTTGATCGGCGGGGGCCTGCTGCTCTATCGCGGAATCCGCCATCCCGCTTCGGTTGCCCGCCTCGCCCGGCGTCTGGTGGCCGGTGCGCTGCTGGTCAGCCGCGCCCGGCCCCTCCTGCGTCTGATTCGCAGGGTGACCTGATCTTCCCCCACCCGGCCACGGAGCGCGCATGACCGCCCCACCCGACGACCCCGCGGCCCGGGACGACAATGGCCTGCCCGCCCGGGAACTGGCCGGGGTGATGAACACCGGCGATGCCCTGGCCCGGCTCGACACCTGAGGAGATGCCCATGGCCATCGCCATCACCCTGCATGTACTCGCCGCCGTCATCTGGGTCGGCGGCATGTTCTTCGCCTGGATGATCCTGCGGCCCGTGGCCGTGGGCCTGCTCGACCCGCCGCAGCGGCTGACCCTGTGGCGACAGGTCTTCCAGCGCTTCTTTCCCTGGGTCTGGGCGGCGCTGATCGTGCTGCTGGGCACCGGGCTGTGGATGCTGTTCGCGGTCTTCGGTGGCATGGGCGGGGCCCGCTGGCATGTCCACCTGATGCTGCTGACGGGGCTCGCCATGATGGCGATCTTCCTGCACGTCTGGTTCGCCCCCTACCGCCGGCTCGCCCGGGCCGTGGCCGCCGAGGAGTGGCCGCAAGGCGGCCAGCAGCTGGCACAAATCCGCCGGCTGATCGGCATCAACCTGATCCTGGGGCTCGTCACCGTGGCCATCGCCTCCGGCGGCCGTTTCCTCTAAGCGCCCCGGCGGGGCCTTGCCCGAAAAGTCGGCGAGCGATGGCAGTTTTTGGAAAGCCTAGATCATCGCCTCGGCCGGTGTCCTAGTGTGACCACCCGGCACCCACTTCATCCAGCTATCACCCCGGCTCAGCCGTTTCTCGAGGAAGCGCCGGGTCCGGGTCTGGTTTTCGCTGTGGTCGCGGGCCCACACCGCCAGGGTGGCCGTGAACAGGGCCGTCAGGGCCATCTCCTCCACCCGGGCACGACGGCTGCCATAGCGGGCCTCGAGCGCGGCCGCCTCGCGCAGCCACTGGATGGTGCGCGAGAGGTCGAAGACCATCGGCACCCAGGTGTGCAGGTGCGGCAGGTGCGCCTTGGTGCGCAGCATCTCCACGGTGACCCGGCGATGGGCGGCGAAGGCACCGAACCAGGCCAGCAGGCAGTGCTCGAGGCGCGCCTGCTCGGGCCAATGGGCGAAGCCCTCGGGTTTCTCGTCCAGCATCGCCTGCCAGCCGCGCCGAAACCAGGCGTTGGCCACCGCGTCGAGATCCCGGTACTCGGCCAGCACCTGGCTCATCGGCACCCCGAGGCGGGCAGCCACCTCGGTCAGGCGTACCGCCTGCCAGCCGAGAATCTCGCCCTGGCGTACCGCTTCTTCCACGACGCGCTCGCCAAGCGCTGTCTCGTCGACCCCCGGCTCGTGATGGACGGAAATCATGCTCATGTCTTCCCTCTCAAGTTGTCTCCCACCTGAGAGCAGCATAGACCCGGAACGCGGTGGTGGTGTGACGCTAGAGGGAATTGCCGCAGGCGACACCGCTCGCCCAGGCCCACTGGAAGTTGTAGCCACCGAGCTCCCCGGTGACGTCGAGCACCTCGCCGATGAAGCGCAGCGGCGGCAGGCCATCGACGGCGAAGGTCTTCGACGAGATCGCCCGGGTATCGACACCACCCAGGGTTACCTCGGCGGTACGCCAGCCTTCGGTGCCGGCGGGCTTGAGGCGCCAGTCGCCGAGACGCGCTGCCCAGGCGGCGAGCTCGGCATTGGAGCGCTCGGCGAGCACCCCGTCGCCGCCATGCCACTCGATGAGCGCCTGGGCGAGCCGCCTGGGCAACCGTTCGGCGAGCCAGCTCGAGAGCTGGCGCCGGGGGGTGTCGCGACGCGCCGCTGTCAGCGCCCCGAAGGCATCGAGCCCCGGCAGCAGGTCGATGGCCAGTTCATCGCCCGGCTCCCAGTAGCTCGATATCTGCAGCATGGCCGGCCCGGAGAGGCCGCGGTGGGTGAACAGTATCGGCTCGGCATAGCGCCCCCGCGGCTCGCCGTCGCGCAGCGTTCGCACCCTCACCTCGCAGGAGACACCGGCCAGGGCGGAGGCCCGCTCCTTCCAGTGCGAGGTGAGGGTGAAGGGCACCAGCGCCGGGCGCGTCTCCGTGACTGCCAGGCCGAACCGGCGGGCGATGTCATAGCCGAAGCCGGTGGCCCCCATGGTGGGAACCGACAGGCCTCCCGTGGCCACCACCACCGCGCCAGTGTCGATGCGTCCGCTCGAGATCTCGAGCCGCATGCCCTCGCCCACCCGCTCGATGCCCTCGACGGCGGTCGCGAGGCGGATCTCCACCCCGGCCCAGTCGCACTCGGTGAGCAGCACGCCGAGCAGCTCCCTGGCCGAATGGGCACAGAACAATTGACCCGGCGCCTTCTCCACGTAGTCGATGCCATGCCGCTCGACCAGCTCGACGAAGTGCTCGGGGCGGTAGCGCTTCAGCGCCGAGATGCAGAAGTGGGGGTTGGCGGAGAAGAAGTTGGCGGGCGTGGTGGCCAGGTTGGTGAAGTTGCAGCGCCCGCCGCCGGACATCAGGATCTTCTTGCCGGCCTTGTTGGCGTGGTCCAGCACCAGCACGCGCCGGCCGGCATAGCCGGCGGTGAGCGCGCACATCAGGCCGGCGGCACCGGCGCCGATCACCACGACATCGGGTTGGAGGGGCATGCGGCGTCACCATCGCTATCGACAACAGGGCCGGCGATTCTACCAGAGTGGCCGAGCCCCGCCATCGGCAAGGCGACATCCCCAGGGCTATCGCAGATAGCAGCATGGCTCGGGGCTGATCCGCCGGCAGGCCTGCGAGGAGGCGCTGTAAACCCCTCCATGGGCGCTACCGACGCCATCCATGGCGTAGGACCTCCTCTTCGGCCTGCCCCCGGCGCCCCTCGCTACAGTCAACTGCGATAGCCCTGGCGCCCCCCGCTCGGGTATGAGAAATCCCATGCGGAAGGAAGCAGTCATTTGGCCCATGCTCGACAGAAGTAAAAGCATACGTTTTGAAAAGAAAAGCTACAATCAAACGGAAACGGCAATCATCGGATGCGCCAGGCACATAACGTTACAAGAACGAGTGCCCTTGTATCGCCAGAGACACCCGATGTACCGGCAGCAGAGGGAACACAGGGGGATCTTCGTCATGCAGGCTCATGACTATGTACTGGTTGTGGTTCGTAATCTTCAGGAAACTCACGAAAACGACTACCATCGCGTCCTGCGCCAACAGGGTTACCATGTCGAACTCGTCGGCGCGGGGCAGGACCCGATTCCTACCATGACGGCACGGCCGCCCATCGCGGCCTGCTACCAGTTCGATTATCCCGACCTGCAGGGGCTGGCGGATCTGCGCCAGGCCAAGCAGCGGGTCGCATCGGTCCCGCTGCTGATGGTGACCCAGGCCCATTCGGAGAGCCTGGCCGTCTGGGCCTTTCGCAGCCGGGTGTGGGATTATTTCGTGCAGCCCGTGGACCTCGCCAGGTTTCTGGAGGTCATGAAGACGCTCTACCAGCTGAGGGTCCCCAGGCACAGCGCCAAGGAGTCCCGAAAGGCCATGGAGGTGCACAACCAGATTCCCGCCGAGGCGCGAATCCGCTTTCCGGCGCCTGGCGACCAGGAGGCGCGGCTCGACCTGGCCATCACCTTCATCGACCAGCACCTGCACAGGAAGATCGCCCAGGCCGAGGTGGCCGAGAGCTGCGGCCTCAGCGCCTTCCAGCTCAGCCGGCTGTTCAGGAAACTCACCGGCAGCACCTTCCAGGACTATCTGCTAACGCGCCGCATCACCGAGGCGCAGCGCCTGCTGGCCAACCCCAGGGTAACGGTCACCGATGTCTGCTTCAGCGTCGGCTTCCGCGACCTCTCCTACTTCACGCGCACCTTCCAGAAGCATGTCGGCCATACGCCGACGGCCTATCGCCAGACCCTGACCGTCAAGTATGGCAAGCTCGTGCACGTCTCCGGAGGCCAATCGGCATGCAGCAGGCAGTCGGGGCTCTCCGATAGCCACCTGGCCATGATGAAACACCATTCTCCCTGCCTGGCGCGGTAAATGGTGGCCCCTGAGCCTTCCCGCGAATATCTCGACGATGGCGGCATGTTCGCCGAAAAAGGCGCCGAGGCCGCCCCTATGGGGTCAGACCCCGGCGGCGTCGAATCCGCCCGCAAGACGCACCATGACGGGCTTCGCGATTTGGCTGGGGTCTGACCCCATAGGGACCTGCAGCGCTGGCAGCCTGCCACCCATCCATGTCCAATGCATTGATAATTCTGAAATATTTCTGGGGAGGCCTCAGGGTCGGGACCCCGCAGGGCCTCAGCTATGTTCCTGGGTACCAGGAGATCTCGAGTAAGATCCCTCGACAGCCGCCGTCACCGAGCCACCGACGACATTCCATCTGCAAGACGTCCGCACGATCAAACAACCAAAAAGGGCGCTGGCTGCAAGGCAGTAGCCAACGCCAAGGGGGCTCGGGCTGTCTAGTCCACCAGGACAGGTATTCGCGCCAGGATGCCGTAGTTCTCGCCCCCCGTCTGACCCTTGGGTTCGTGATAGTCGCAGCTCGGCAGGAAGTAGATACTCTGCGTTCTCCAGTCGGCCGGTTCATCGTTCTGATTCTGCAGCGAAAAGTGATCGACGAAACTATCCCAGCGCTCGGTGCCGCTCGTGCTACTGTTTACCCAGTCGCCGGGCCATTCTACGTCCTCGGAATCCGGCGCCAGGCTCATCTGCTGGGGAGCATATTGATCGATCTGGGGCAGGTTCTGATTGTTGTCGATCATCCACACGATATTCACGGTGACCGCCCCCACCAGGGTATTGCTGGGCGCGACACCATCCTCGCAGTCGATCACCGGCAGGGTCAGGGTCCAGGTGATCTCCCGGTCCGTCGCCTCCACCCAACAGTCGTAGAGTGCGCTGAACGCCGACTGCACCTGACCATTATTGGTGGCGATATCCTCGCCGTAGTACATCTCGTTCTCGTTGCCATCACCGCATATCAGATCCCGGAGTTCATTGGCATTGGTGGCGCCACTCTGGTCATGCTCGAAGTTGGTCCAGCCACCGGTCTGGTCGCCCTCGGGAATGAAACGCCCCACATCGCAGGAGTAGTTGCCATCCGGATCCTCCAGTGCCTGCTTGCATAGCGCGATCGGCTGATCCACATCCTCGGGGCGCAGCGTGCCGGCATAACCGACATAGGCCACCGAGCGTGCAACAACATCATAGCCCTCGAAGCCGAAGATACGCCCGAAGAAGGCCTCCACCTGGGTCTGCTGTCGGGCCGTGACCACCTCCACCGCATTGATGAAAGGGTCAAAAGGATCATATTGATCCAGCTCTTCAGTAGTCTTCGTCGTCAGGTTCACCGGCTCCAGGGAGTCATTGGGGGTAAAGGTGCGGTTGGCGAAGCTCCAGTGGCCACGCAGTGCGCTGATCACCTCCGACGGGGAGTTCTGGCTGTTGTTGGCCTGGGCCGCATCGGTGGCGATCTGGTTGGCGCCCGGATTCACCGAACTGCCGTCGTCGGTATAGAGCAACCGGGCCCCGGCCAGGGAGCCGGCATCGGCGGCGTTGTGCAGCTCGTTGCGCGCCACGAAGAGATTGCCACCGTCCACCGACAGGGCGGTGAACCCTATCAGCATGACCAGCGCCAAGGCGAACAGCACGATGGAGACACCGCCCTGCCGGCTGGGAGATCCATGGCGCCAGGTCGCGCCTCGTGAAATGTGCAGTTTCATGGCTACTCCGCTCGCATGGTGGTGGTGGCAAAGAGCTCCAGCACTCCGCCCAGGGTGCCGACAAAACTTGGCAGCAGCAGGAAGTGGTAGGGGTAGTCAACAGTGACGATCAATTCGTCGCCGGCATCGAAGCGGCCATTGCCATTGCGGTCGAAACGTTCGATCTCGATGGTCATTTCATCCGGCCCGCCACCCAGCGAGATCAGGAAGTCATCCGCATAGCGACAGACGGCATCCCTGATGGCGTCATCCTCTGTCACGACACTGTCAGGACACTGACCAGTGCTATTGTCGAGAGAACGATCCCCGGGTTGAAACAGAATGCCGGTCCTCCCCCCCTCGCGGCTGGCGTTGGTCAGTGTCGCCTTGTCGAACAGGGCAACGCTGAACTCGATGATGCCGAACAGCAGAAGGAACAACAGGAAGGATACAATGGCGAACTCGACGACCTCCGTCCCCTTTTGCCTGCGCAGCGATGCCCGCTTCCGTTTCTGACCTTTCATGATCCGCTCCTCCGCGACCTGGCGATCCGTGGTTGCCACTCATGCCGTCATTCGAGTCGGTCAGCGCCGTTGCGCCGCAACAAGCCGTCGAGGTTGCGAGCATTCTCGCTGGCGGTGGTGTAGTAGGCCGGTGACAGGCGCATGGCTTCCTGGAAGAAGTCCATGGCGTCCACGTAGCGCCCCTCGAGCATCGAGATATAGCCGATATCGTTGTAGGCCTTGGCACGGTCGCCGTTGCGGGCCACGGCCTCGATGGCCGTCTCGTGATCGCCTTCCCGGGCATAGACCAGCCCCAGGTTGCGCCAGGCCAGCTCATAGCTGGGGTTGGCGCTCACCGCTCGGCGCAGCGACTGGCGCGCCCCCGTCCAGTCGCCGGCCAGGTAGCGCGAGTAGCCCAGGTTGTTGAGTACCAGTGGCGTGCCGGGGGCGACTTCCAGCGCCTTCTCGAAGTGCTCCTGGGCCAGGCCATGCTCGCCGTCCATGTCGGCGATCACCCCCAGGGCGTTATGCGCCTGCCAGGGGGCATTGCCTCGCGCGACCAGCGGCTCGAGGTGCTGTCGCGCCCCTTCGAAGTCGCGCTGCTCGAGCAGTGCGATACCCAGGGCGGTACCTGCCCCCCGGTGGTCGGCATCGATCTCCAGTGCCCAGCGATAGGCCTTCTCGGCCAGGTCGTGGTTGCCTCGGCCATGGTGGATGATGCCGACGCGATAGAGCGGGTCGGCCTGGGGGCGCTTCTCCATGCGCAGCCCGCGCAGGTACTCGAACAGCGCCCGATCCGGGTCGCCGGCACTCAGTGCGGCGTTGCCGTTGCGGTAGGCCTCCTCCGGCGAGGCGACCGGGAAGGCCGTGCCGTACTCGACCGAGGAGCCGCCGTTGCCCAGCGCCGCATAGGGGTCCGAGCCGGCCTGCTGCTGGGCGGTGCTGGCACAGCCTCCCAGCAGCAGGGCCAGCGCCGCACCGGCGATTCGAAGGTGCTGTTTGGGTGTCATGACATGTTCTCCCCGAATGCAGGTTATCGTCGTTATTGAGGTGTGCCGGCTCAACGGCCGGCCAGGGCCGCCACAGCCCCCAACAGGGGGGGGCCGAGTGAGACCACGAAGAAGCTGGGAAAGATGCAGAAGACCAGCGGAAAGAGCATCTTGGTACTGACCTTGGCAGCCTTCTCCTCGGCCTCCTGAGTGCGCTTGTCGCGCAGTTCCACGGCGTAGATGCGCAGGGTCATGGCGATGCTGGTGCCGAAGCGCATGCTCTGCAGCAGGGTGGTGACCAGGCCGCGAATGTCATCCACCCCGGTGCGCTCCTCCAGGTCGCGCAGGGCAGCCTTGTTGTCCATGCCGGCCCGGGTCTGCAGGCCGAACAGGTGCAGCTCCTCGGCCAGTTCCGGGTGACTCACCTCCAGGTCGCGGGCCACCCGTTGGATGGCCGCCCCCAGGCCCAGCCCTGCTTCGCTGCACACCACCAGCAGGTCGAGCGCATCCGGTAGCCCGCGGCGCAGCAGCAGGCTGCGGCGCTTGATGGTCCGCTCCAGCCAGTAGCGCGGCAGCAGGTAGCCGGCGATGGCGCTGGACACCACCAGCATGATGCTGACGGCGGGCTCCAGGCGCACGAAGGGCACCACCAGTATCAGCAGCAGCAGCGGCGGCACCACCGTGCACAGCAGGCGCACGCCGAAGAACAGGTTGACCGCACCGGGCGAGCGCTTGCCGGCACGGCGCAGTTCCCGGGCGATGCGGCTCCTGGCCTCCTCCTCGGTGGGTACCAGCCGCTCGCCCATGGGCCCCAGCCACTGGCCCAGGCCCGACTCCCCGGCGGCGGTGCCAGTGGCGGCGCTGGCCTCCAGGTGGCGCAGGCGCCGGCGCAGGGGATCGGAAACCCCCATCACCACCAGCATCACGGCAACCATCAGCGCGAAGATCGCCAGGCCGAGCATGGCGGCAAAGCCCAGCTGCACTGCCTGGGGGTCGTCGAGCAAGTTACCGAACGGCTCCAGCCATACCAACAAGCTTTCCATGTCGCGCCCTCCTCAGACCTCGATGCGCACGATCTTGCGCATCCATAGAATCCCGATGACGATCATCACGAAGGCCCCCACCACCAGTTGCCGCCCGATCGGATCCTGGGTCAGCATGGGAATGAAATTCGGCGAGACCAGGGACAGCACCCCTGCCAGCACGAAGGGCAGCAGCGAGAGAATCCAGGCGGCCATCCGCCCCTGGGCCGAGAGGGTGCGCACCTTGCGGTGAAAGCGAAAGCGGTCGCGCACCACGGCGGCCAGGCCATCGAGCAACTCGGCGAGGTTGCCGCCGGTCTCCTTCTGGATCAGCACCGAGGTGACGAAGATCATCACCGTCACGCTCTGCACCCGCCGCAGCAGGCCGAGCATGGCGCCTCGCATATCCCCCCCGTAGCTGATCTCCATGAAGGTGGTGCGGAACTCGCCGGCGATGGGCTCGGCCATCTCCTCGGCCACCAGGTGCATGGCATCGCTGAAGGGGTGCCCGGCGCGCAGCGCCCGGGCCATGACGATCAGGGCATCGGGCAGTTGCTCCTCGAATCGGGCCAGGCGCCGGCTGCGGGCCCGGGTCAGGCTCAGGAACGGCAAGGCCCCGACACCGAGCCCCAGCAACACCACCAGTGGTAGAGGCAGCGGGAGCAGGAAAAACCCCGCCACACTGGCGCCGGCCCCCAGCATCAGCGCCAGCCCCACCACCCGGTAGGCCGGTGTCTCGCGGCCGGCCTGCTCGACCAGCTGCTCCACCCGCGCCATGCCGGGCAGGGCTTCCAGCGCCCGCTCCAGGGGCGACAGCTCGCGCAGGTACTTGCGCCGCACCAGGGAGATCTCGCTGCGCTCCCCCTCGGCGGAGATCGCCCGCAGGCGCTTCTTGAGCCGCTTCTGGGCCTGGCGATTCTCGCCGAAGGCCGGCACCAGGAAGCTCTGCACCAGCAGGAAGGCGGCGATGAAGACCATGCCGATGACGATCGCCTGGTCGGAGAGCTGGATGTCCAGGCCGATCAGATCCATGACCGCTGCCCTCCGCTGTTCTGGAAGATCTCCAGGCCCGGGTCGAGCCCGCGACGCTTGAGGTGGTCGTGGAAGCCGGGCACCACCCCGGTGGCCAGGTAGCGGCCGACCACCTTGCCCTCGGCGTCGACGCCTTCCCGCTCGAAGCGGAAGATCTCCGACATGGTGATGATCTCGCCCTCCTGGCCGTTGACCTCCTGCACGCTGACCAGGCGGCGCACGCCGTCCTCCTGGCGCTCGATCTGCACCACCACGTCGATGGCCGAGGCGATCTGCGAGCGCAGCGCCTGGGGTGGCAGCTGGTAACCGCTCATGGCCACCATGTTCTCGATCCTCGTCAGCGCATCGCGGGGGGTGTTGGCGTGGATGGTGGTCAGCGAGCCGTCGTGGCCGGTGTTCATGGCCTGCAGCATGTCGAAGGCCTCGCCGCCGCGCACCTCGCCCACCACGATGCGGTCGGGGCGCATGCGCAGGCTGTTGCGCACCAGGTCGCGCTGGCTTACCTCGCCCTTGCCCTCGATATTGGGCGGCCGGGTCTCCAGGCGCCCCACATGGGGCTGCTGCAGCTGCAGCTCCGCCGAGTCCTCGATGGTGACGATGCGCTCGTCGGGGGGAATGAAGCCCGAGAGCACGTTGAGCAGTGTGGTCTTGCCGGCGCCGGTACCGCCGGAGACCAGCACGTTGAGCCGCGCCTTGACCACTTTCTCCATGAGCCGGGCGATCTCCGGCGAGAGGCTGCCGTACTCGACCAGGCGCTCCACCCCCAGGCGCTCCACCGCGAAGCGGCGGATAGACAGCATGGGGCCGTCGATGGAGAGTGGCGGAATCACCGCATTGACCCGCGAGCCGTCCTTGAGCCGTGCATCCACCATGGGTGAGGACTCGTCGATGCGCCGCCCGACGCTGGAGACGATGCGGTCGATGATGGTCATCAGGTGGGCGTCGCTGTCGAAGCGCAGCTCGGTCTGCTCCAGCTTGCCGCGACGCTCCACATAGATGGGCGTGGTGCCGTTGACCAGGATGTCCGACACCGTCCCGTCGGCAAGCAGCGTCTCCAGCGGCCCGAGCCCCAGCACCTCGTCCTGCAGCTCGGTGACGATGCGCTGGCGCAGCGCGGCATTGAAGGGCAGCGTCTCCTTGCTCATCAGCGACTCGCAGACCTGCTGCACCTGCGACCGCGCCTCGCGCTCCTCCAGGGTGCTGAGCAGGGTCAGGTCCATCACCTTGACCAGCTGGCGGAACAGCCGCTGCTTGTACTCCTGCTCGGCCTGGGAGAGCCGGCCGGCGCCGCGGCCCGCCCAGCCCGCACGCGGCTCGCTCTCTCCGGAAGGGGTCATGCGTTCTCGCAGGTTCATCGCTTCTCTCCTTGCTCTTGCCTTGCTCTTGTGCGTTGTCGCCCTCGGGGGGCGTCTCCGTCGATCAATGCCTGCCAGCGATCAGTGCCTTCCCGGCAGGGCCCAACCCAGCAGCGAGCGCTTCCTGGGCGGGCCGGCGGCGGGTGGCGGCGCATCCAGTGCCTCGACCAGCGCCTTGAGCTGGCGGGTCAGGGGCGACTTGGGGGCGATCTCGCCGAGCGGACTGCCCACATTGATGCTGTGGCAGGCCTGCTTGAAGTCGTTGGGCAGCGTGCGCAGCACCAGCCCCGGCAGGGCATCGCCGATGGCCTCGAGGTCGATGTCGCTGCGCTTGTCGTAGCGGTTGACCACCACGCTGACCCGCGATGGCAGGAGACCGAGCTCATGGATCAGGATGTCGCGCAGGCGCTGGGCGTCGTGCAGATGCGCCACGCCCTGCTGCAATACCACCAGTACCTGGTCGGCCCGCTCCAGCACGCAGGCAATGGCACCGTTGATCCAGCGCGGCAGGTCGACGACCACCTCGTCATTGGCCTGGGCGAGCACCTGCAGCAGCTGCTCGACACGGCCTTCCGGCACTTCGCCGAGGCTCAGGTGGTCCCCCGGCGAGGAGGCCAGCAACCCCACCCCGCTGTCGTGGCGCCGCAGGTAGGCCTCGAGCGCCAGGGTGTCCAGGCTGTCGGCCGACTCCAGCGCCCGGACCAGGCCATGGTCGGGTACCAGGTTGAAATAGAGCGGCAGGGAGCCGAACTGCACGTCCATGTCCACCAGCACCGTGCTGCGCCCCTTCCGTGCGAGGCGATGGGCCAGGTTGGCTGCCACCAGGCTGGCCCCCGAGCCACCCTTGGCGTTGATCACCGCGGTGGTGCGTGCCACCCGCCCGGGGTCCTGCCGCCGGTCGCGGGCCAGTTCGCGCAGGAACTGCAGGATCTCGCCATCGTCGATGGGCGGCGAGAAGAAGTCCCTGGCGCCGGCGCGCATGGCCAGGCGAATCAGCTCCACATTGCCCTTGGGCCCCACCACCAGCAGCGGCGGGCGTTCGCTCGCCGGCCGCTCGCACAGCGCCGTCAGCTCGGCCTCCCAGAGATCGCCGACCAGCAGCACCAAGGCGTCGGGCAGGGGCGAGACGCCTTCCAGGGGGTCGACGTTACCGTTGACCATCTGCCGGGAACTCACCTGGATGTCTCCCTGGCTGCAGAGCAGCGACTCCAGGGCCTTCAGTTCCTCCCTGGCCCTTCCTGCCAGCAGTATTTCGAGCCGTTTACGCATTGCATCACCTGCTTGTCATCGAGAGTCCTGGTCATCGACCGGTACGTCATCAGGGCATCGAGCTGCTCGGCGCCTGACCGCCACCGCCGGCCGGCTGGCGATAGCCGTGCATGGCCTCTGCCGCCTTGGCGCCGTGCAGCGGCGGCACCTCGTCGCCGGGCTCATAGGTCTGGGCCGCCCTGGTATGGCGCATGCTGTCGCCGAAGGGCGGCAGGTCGGCGCCCGGCCGCGGCGCCATGCAGCCGGCCAGCAAGAGGATGGCGCCCAGTGCCACCAGCAGGCGGATGCCGTTTGCAGACGCCACCCTCGCTCCAGGGGTCTGACCCCGTGTCCGACAGCAACCGGCCACATGGGCTGTCCACGACGATCCCGACGTCCCGGGGGTCAGACCCCTCAGGCTGAAACCGATCAGCTGCCAACGATATCCGTGTAAATGAAACATGGTGCGTTCTCCCGAGTGGTTGCAGCGAAGGCGGTAAGCCATCAGAGGTCGTGGCCGAACCGGCCTTCGGTTCCGCCCTCCGAGCGGTTCGACATCAGCTCCAGGTCGAAGCTGGTGGGTCGAGGCCGGGGGTTGCCGCGCTCCTCGAGGGACTGGAAGCTGCCCAGCAGGTAGAACTCCAGGTCGCTGGGCGGCACGAAGGAGCCGGTGGGCAGCCGCACCTGCTCCGGCGCGAAGGAGCGGGCCAGGCGCGGGGTGACGAAGATCACCAGCTCGGTCTGCTCCTTGATGTACTCCTGGCTGCGGAACAGCGCCCCCAGCACCGGCACCTCGCCCAGGCCCGGCAGCTTGGAGACGTTCTCGCGCAGGCTCTCGTTGAGCATGCCGGCGATGGCGATGGTCTGGCCGGTGGCCAACTCCACGGTGGAGCTGGCGCTGCGCTTGGCCAGCGCCGGCACGAAGAACTGGGCGCCTACCCCGCTACCCACGCCGACCTGCAGGCTGTTGGCCGGCACCAGGTCGGAGACCGAAACATCCACCTTGAGGTTGATGGTGCCGGAATCGAGCACCACCGGCAGGAAGCCCAGCCCCACGCCGAACTCCTTGTGCTCAATGGCCACCTGGCCGTCGCCCTGGGGCACGGGAATTGGGAACTCGCCGCCGGCCAGGAACTGGGCCGGCTGGCCGGTCAGGGTGGTGAGGTTGGGCTCGGCGAGGATCTTGGCCACCCCTTCGCGGCTGGCCGCATCCAGCACCAGGTTGAGCAGGTAGTCACTGCGCTGGTAGCTGGCGAAGATACCGGTATCCGCGATAGTGGCGGTGGCCGGCGTGAACTCCGATACGGCTGGACCAACAGGTGTCTGTCCCGGGATAAAAGGCAATGCCGACAGGCGATCTCCACCCATTCCCGAGAATGTGGCATCCGGGAAGCTGGCCCCGCCGCTGACGCCGCCGATACGCAGTGCCGAGGAGCCGACATTGAAGACGTTGAAGTTGGCTTCCAGGCGCTTGACCAGCGAGCGCGACACCTCCGCCACCTTGACGTCGAGCATCACCTGCTGGGCGCCGCCCACCTGCATCAGGTTAAGCACGCCCCCTTCGCCGCCGGCGAAGCGGTTGGCCAGGCGCAGCGCGGTTTCCAGCCGCTCGGCGCTGGAGACCTCGCCGCTGAGCACGATGCCTTCCTGGGCCGAGCGCACCTGGACGTTCTCGCCGGGCAGCAGGTCGTGCAGGTTGCTCTTGAGGGTCTCCAGATCGTGGGTCACGGTGACGTTGAGGGTGCCCTCGACGCTTTCCGAGCGGTCCCAGAGCACCACATTGGTGGTGCCGGTGGACTTGCCCAGCACATAGATCTGGCGGGAGCCCATCACCACGATATCGGCGATCTCGGGGTTGCCCACCGAAACCACCCCGACCGGCCGGGGAAACTGCAGCACCTGCCCCTTGTTGATCGCCACGGCCACCGACACCGCCCGCCCCTCCCGGGGCATGGAGACGCTGCGCTCGTTGGTCTGGGCCGAGAGCTGCGAAGCCCAGCCCGCCGCCATCAACGCCAGCAGTGCCAGTGCCAGCCACTTCAGCCATTCGCCTTGCCTGATCATGTCAACTCTCCCCTGTTGCCTGTTCTTCTTGCTGTGCTTTTTTGCCGTTCTTTTTCCGATCTTCTTGCTGTTCTTGCGGTGATCGATCCCGTCGTGGCGATCGATGCCGTTCTCATACTCCCTTACCATGCTCCCTTACAGTGATAGCTCCGGTAGTGCCTGGCCTGCCACCCTGAACTGCCATTTTTAGTTACGAACGCTTACCGTGCTGCTCTGGGTGCCACGTATCACCTGCACCTGGTGGCGAACCGGTGCCGCACGCCGCGGTGGCGGCGAGGCCGGCTCCTCGGGCTCGTCGACGTTGAGCACCGAGCGCTGGGCCACCAGCAGGTCCGATTCGTCCTCCTTCTCAAGGGGGTTGCGCAGGGTGAGCTGCACCTTGCCCTCCTGGGTGGCCTTGACCAGGGACTCGGCCTCCTTGGTCGATACTTCCAGGGTCACGGCACGCACGATCACCGGGCCATCACGCTCCTGGCTGGCGATCTGGTCCACCGCCAGTACCTTGAGGTTGCGCAGCACCGTCTTCGACTCGACGTTGTTGCGGCTACCATTGCGCTTGGTGGAGAGCACATCGACCCGGTTACCCGGCAGCAGGAAGCCGGCCACGCCCACCACGTCGTCGACCCGCACGCTCATGGCGCGCTTGCCGGGGTCGAGCAGCGCCGCCAGGGCGCTGCCGCCCAGGTGCTCGGAGACCCGCCCCTCCAGCACGATCTCTCCGGGATAGATCACCTGGTTGCTGACCCGCCCCACCACGCTCTCGACATCGTTGAAGCTGCTGGGCGGCACCACGTCCTTGGGCATGGTTACCACCTTGAGATCGGAGGCCTGCACGGTGGTGCCGAAGGGCACCTGCAGGGCCGCCACCACCACCTGGGTGGCATCGGCGAGCGCCTCGTTGTCGCCGCCCTGCTCCTGCATCCAGTTCATGGCCACCCCGGCCGCTCCCAGCGCCATCAGCAGCGAGAGCGCGAACATGGCGAAAATACCCTTGCGTTTCATGGTGCATCCCTCCGGTTGGCGGCGGCATCTCTATTCGATCCATCCGAGGCATCGGAGAAGTCGCCGAAGTAGGTTTGCCAGGCCCAGCTCAAGGTCTCGCGGTCGGGGGCTCCGCCGCCCCGGTAGGCGAGCTGGTCCCCGGCGAGGCTCAGCAGGTCGCGGGGGTGGCAGGCGAGCAGCGGCACGCCATGGCGTGCATGCAACTCGTCGATCACGAACTCGGCGAGCGCCGGCTCGAAGGGCAGGCCCTGGGCCTGGCACTGCTGCTGCCAGATGGCCAGGTAGGCATCGCGCGACAGCGCCGAGAAGCGGATCTTGTAGCCGATGCGGCGCAGGAAGGCGGCATCGGCCAGGGTGAGCGGGTCCAGGTTGGTGGAGAACACCAGGGCCACGTCGAAGGGCACGCTGAAGTGGTAACCGTTACTCAGCGCCAGGAAGTCGCGGCGCTCCTCCAACGGCACGATCCAGCGGTTGAAGAGCTCGGTGGGGCTCATGCGCTGGCGCCCCAGGTCGTCGATCACCAGCATGCCGTTGTTGGCCAGCAGTTGGACGGGGGCCTGGTGGATATGGGTGGCCGCGTCGTACTGGATCTCCAGGCGCTCCATGGTCAGCTCGCCGCCGGTGACCACGCAGGGCCGGTGGCAACGCACATAGCGCGGGTCGTGGCCGTCCTCGAGATAGAGCTGCGCGGCGGGCAGCGCCTCGGCCGGGTCGTCCAGCGCCTGGTGCACGGCGGGGTCATAGCAGCGCACGGCCTTTCCGCCCATCAGGATGGCGTGGGGAATGAGCACCTCGCCCTCCAGCAGCCGCACCAGGCGGCGGGCGATATAGCTCTTGCCGGTGCCGGCCTCGCCGTGGATGAACATGGCGCGGCCAGAGTGCAGCCCCGGCCCCAGCTGGTCGAGCAGTGCCGGGTCGATTACCGTATCGGCGAAGGCGGCCGTCACCGTGTCGCGGCGAATGGCCACGTCGCTGAGCGCCTGGCTGCACACCCGGGCGCTGTATGCCTCCAGGGTGACCGGCGCCTGGCCGCTGTAGCCGTCGCGGTTGAGCGCCTCCAGCGCCGAGGCGCGGCCGCGGTCGGTCAGCCCGAAGCGCAGCACCCCGCCCTGGCCCTGGCCGCGCACCTCGAGGCGCCCCTCGTCGCGCAGGAAGCGGCAGATCTCCTCCACCACGCCGCCGGCGAGGGCCAACCCCTGGCTCAACTGATGCAGGTCGAGCACGCCCTGCTCGAAGAGCTGCTTGACCAGCAGGTCGCCCAGATAGAGCACCGAAAGCCCGGTCTCTGCCACGCTGCCGGGGCGGGGCGCCCGCCGGGCCGCCGCACGGCTGGCGGTGGCGTTGTGGAATGTTGGCGCTTCCTGGTGCATGGGAGACCTCACATTGCGTTACAAACCGTTAACTTGATAGCGAATGGGCTGGCAATTCCCGCTGATTTCTTCCTGGCTTTCTCTTCCTTCTTCCTTCTTTATTTCTTCCGCCTTCTTTCAGGCCAGCGGCCATTGCCAGATCATCCAGGCCGTGGTGCCGATGGCGATCGACACCGCAAAGGGAAACTTCCTGCCCATTACCTCCCCCTCGGCGGGGGGGATATAGAGCGGCCGGCCGGTGGTGACCAGGGTGCGGACCATCAGCCCATAGCGGCCCCTGGGAGAAACGGACTGGCGAGAAAACAGTGCACTCAATGCAAATCCCATGGCAATCACACCGCCGACAAGGATACTGGCGAGTGCCGCCTGGAAGGCGCCCAATGGGCCTAGAAAGGTGCCCACCGACGCCATCAGTTTGGCGTCACCGGCTCCGGTAACGCCAAGCAGATAGCCCGGCAGCAGGATGGCCAGCCCTACCAGCAAGCCCGTGATGGCGGCCAGGACACCGCCGGGACCTGCCAGTACCACCTGCAGCAGGACTCCCATTGCGGCCCCGGCCAGAACAAGACGATTGGGGATCCTCCGCATCCGCAGATCCCAGGCCGCCGCGCTCCAGATCAGCAATAGTATCAGAACAGGGATCAGCAGCTGATTTAGGATCATGGGTATCATCTCTGTAAGTTTGGTAAAGTCGGGCGCTGTTAAGTCAGCGCCCGACTATATAACTAATAACTAGTATGTTGCTGCTTCTGTTGAAGCAGTACTAAGAAGCCCCTCTACTAACGCCATAATGTCATTTACATGGCCACCAATAAGCACATACAACGTAGCACCAGCCGCTACAAGTAGCCCACATACCAGTGCCCATTCGACTACCTCGGTGCCCTCTTCCTCGCGCCAGAAGCGCTCGACACCCTGCATCAGCTTGCTCATGGTTGCTTCTCCCGTCCGGTTGTCTTTCAAGCCTGCTGTTGTCGGGAACCGGCGCCTCTCGCCCCGGCTCACGTGACTGAGCATCGCCGTTACAATGCAGTTACGCTTGGAGTATCTTGCAGGACCCTAGGAGTATCTTGCGTCGCACCACCGATCGGCCCTTGGGGGCCCATGGCAGCGGTGACTGCCCTCCCATGTACAACTCTTGTACATTGGGTGGTGAGAGGCGCCGCCAACTTGTGCATTGTTGTCACACTGTGTGAGCGCCGGATGGCTAGGCTACTTTTCAGAACCCCAAGGCAGGCCCCCAGGGATGGGCGGCCAGCCCCTTGGTCTAAACACCATCGCCTAGCCCCCTCGCTTGCCCGCTTCACACCAAGAGCCCCCATGACCCTGACATCGCGATCCCTCCCCTTTCCGCTGGCCCGCTGGTTGCCGGCCATTGCCCTGCTGCTCAGCCTGGCCCTGAGCCTGCCGCTGGCCGCCCAGGAGCGCACCGCCGTGATCGGCGCCCGGGCCAGCCTCGAGCCCTGGTCCGACCCCCTGGAGGCGCTGGGCACCCTGCGCGCCGACGAGAGCGTGACGCTCTCCGCCACCGTCACCGAGATCGTCGCCGAGGTGAATTTCCGCGATGGCGAGGTGGTCGAGGCCGGGCAGCTGTTGGTGCGGCTGGAGGATGGCGAGGAGCAGGCCCAGTTGCGGGTCACCCAGGCGCTGCGTGACGAGCGTCGCAACGCCGTCGAACGCCTGACCCAGCTGCAGAGCCGCAACATGGCGCCGCGGGCCGACGTGGAGGACGCCCAGGCCCAGCTGCGCCAGGTGCAGGCCGAGATCCAGGCGCTGGAGGCGCGGCTGGCCAACTACCGGCTGCGCGCGCCCTTCGGCGGCCGGGTGGGCTTTCGCAACATCAGCAACGGCGCCCTGGTCACCCCGGGCACCGAGCTGGTGACGCTGGACAAGCTCGACGTGATGAAGCTCGACTTCAGCGTGCCGGAGCTCTACCTGGCGCTGCTCGAACCGGGCCTGCGCCTGACCGCCCGCAGCGTGGCCTTCCCCGACGAGACCTTCGAGGGCGAGGTGGCCAGCGTCGGCTCGCGGGTCGACCCGGTGAGCCGCAGCGTCGTGGTGCGCGCCGAGCTGGCCAACCCCGAGCTGCGCCTGCGGCCCGGCATGCTGATGGAGGTGGTGCTCCAGCGCCGCCCCCGCGAGGCGGTGGTGGTCCCGGAGTCGGTGCTGCTCCCCAGCGGCGACCGCCAGTACGTGCTGGTGATCGACGAGGACGACGGCAACCGGCTCGAGCGCCGCGAGGTACGGGTCGGCGAACGCCGTACCGGCCAGGCGGAGATCCTCGAGGGGCTCGAACCTGGGATGCTGGTGGTGGCCCATGGCGTGCAGCGGGCCCGGGAGGGCGACCGGGTGGAGCTGATCGGCATCGCCGATGACGAGATCTCGATCCGCGAGATCCTCGAGACCAACCGCGACGCGGGAGACGCCTGATGCGCCTGTCCGATATCTCGGTGCAGCGCCCGGTGCTGGCCACGGTGCTGGCGCTGCTGATCATCGCCTTCGGCCTGCTCTCGCTGCAGCGGCTGGCGCTGCAGGAGTACCCCTCCATCGACCCGCCAGTGATCAGCATCGACACCCGCTATTCCGGCGCCTCGGCCAGCGTCGTCGAGACCCGCATCACCCAGGTGCTGGAGGATTGCATCGCCGGGGTCGAGGGCATCGAGGTGATCACCTCCTCCAGCGAGGACGGCCGCTCGCGGATCAACATCGAGTTCGGCCTCGACAAGGACATCGACGCCGCGGCCAACGACATCCGCGACCGCATCGCCGGCTCGCTGCGCAACCTGCCCGACGAGGCCGACCCGCCCGAGATACAGAAGGCCGACTCGAGCGAGGAGGTGGTGGTGTGGCTGAGCCTTTCCGGCGCGGGCTACTCCATTCCGGAGCTCACCGACTACGCCAACCGCTTCCTGGTCGACCGCTTCTCGGTACAGCCCGGCGTGGCCCGGGTGCGGGTGGGCGGCGGCAGCGACTACGCCATGCGCATCTGGCTCGACCGCAACGCCCTGGCGGCCCGCCAACTCACCGTGAGCGACGTGGAGAGCGCCCTGCGGGCCGAGAACGTCGAGCTGCCCGGGGGTTCCATCGAATCCCGCGACCGCCAGTTCGTCGTGCGCCTGCCCCGTGGCTTCAGCGAGCCCGACGACTTCGCGCGCCTGGCGCTGGCCCGGGGCGGTGACGGCTACCTGGTGCGGCTGGGCGACGTGGCCCGGATCGAGATCGGCTCGGTGGAGGATCGCACCGTATTCCGCTCCAACGGCACGCCGCTGGTCGGGCTGGGCATGATGAAACAGTCCACCGCCAATGTGCTGGAACTCTCCCGGGGGGTGCAGGCCGAGATGGAACGCCTGCAGGACACCCTGCCCGAGGGCATGGCACTGAACATGAACTTCGACGCCTCGGTGTTCGTCTCCGGCGCCATCCGGCAGGTGGTGCTGACCCTGTTCATCGCCATGGGCCTGGTGGTGGTGGTGATCTTCATGTTCCTCGGCAACGTGCGCACCACCCTGGTGCCAGCGGTGACGGTGCCGATCGCGGTGATCGGCGCCTTCATCCCCCTGGCCGCCCTGGGCTTCTCGATCAACCTGCTGACCCTGCTGGCGCTGGTGCTGGCCATCGGCCTGATCGTCGACGACGCCATCGTGGTGCTCGAGAACATCAACCGGCGCATGCACGACTTCGGCGAGACGCCGCTGGTCGCCGCCTTCCGCGGTACCCGCCAGATCGCCTTCGCGGTGATCGCCACCACCCTGGTGCTGATCGCGGTATTCGTGCCGCTGAGCTTCCTGCAGGGCAACGTGGGCCGGCTGTTCTCGGAGTTCGCCCTGACCATGGCCGCGGCGGTGGCCATCTCCAGCCTGCTGGCACTGACGCTGACGCCGATGATGGCCTCGAAGATCCTCAAGCCGGCGATCTACGACAGTCCCGCCGCCCGCGCCGTACAGTGGCTGCTCGAGCGCTCCCAGCGCCTCTACCGCACCCTGCTGGGCTGGGTGCTCAGGGCGCGCCTGGCGGTGCTGGCGGTGTTCGTGGCGCTGATCGCCGCCACCGCCTGGATGGCCGAGCAGCTGCCCAACGAGTACACGCCCCAGGAGGACCGCGGCAACTTCTTCATCCTGGTCAGCGGCCCGGAAGGCGCCACCTTCGACTACATGCTCGACTACATGGACGAGATCGAGGCGCGGCTGATGCCCCTGGTCGAGTCCGGCGACGCCGAGCGGGTGGTGGTGCGCTCGCCGCGCGGTTTCGGCAACATCGAGACCTTCAACGGCGGCTTCGTGATCATGGGCCTGACCGACTGGGGCAGTCGCCGCAGCGCCTGGGAGATCATGGACGACGTGCGCGGCCGACTCGCCGACCTGCCCGGCGTGCAGGCCTTCCCGGTGATGCGCTCGGGCTTCGGCCAGCGCACCGAGAAGCCGGTGCAGTTCGTGCTCGGCGGCGGCACCTTCGAGGAGCTCGCCGAATGGCGCGACCGGATGTTCGCGCATATCCGCGAGCACAACCCGCGGCTGATCGGCCTCGACAGCGACTACCGGGAGACCCAGCCGCAGTTGCGGGTCGACATCGACCACGAGCGCGCCGCGGACCTCGGCGTCACGGTGACCGAGATCGGCCGCACCCTGGAGGTGCTGCTCGGCGGGCGCAACGTCACTCGCTACGTCGACAATGGCGAGGAGTACGACGTCATCGTCGAGGGTGACCGTGCCAGCCAGAACAGCCCACGCGCGCTGGACAACATCCAGGTGCGCTCGACGCGCTCGGGCGAGCTGATCCCCCTGGCCAGCCTGGTCCGGCTCACCGACTTCGCCGGCCCCGGCACGCTGAACCGCTTCAACCGCATCCGCGCCATCACCCTGGAGGCCAACCTGGCCGACGGCTATCCGCTGGGCGAGGCGCTCGAGTACCTGGAGCGGACCGCCGCCGAGATCCTGCCGCCGGAGGCCTACACCGACGTGGCCGGCCCCTCGCGGGACTACCGCGAGGCCAGCGGCGCCACCACCTTCCTGCTGCTCCTCGGCGCCCTGGTGGTGTTCCTGGTGCTGGCCGCCCAGTTCGAGAGCTTCGTGCATCCCTTCGTGATCATGCTCACCGTGCCCCTGGCCATGAGCGGCGCCCTGCTGGGGCTGCTGGTCACCGGCCAGTCGCTCAACATCTACAGCCAGGTGGGGCTGGTGATGCTGATCGGCCTGGCGACCAAGAACGGCATCCTGATCGTGGAGTTCGCCAACCAGCTGCGCGACCAGGGCCTGGCCTTCCGCGACGCCCTGGTCGACGCCGCGGTGACGCGCCTGCGGCCGATCCTGATGACCGCGGTGACCACCATGGCCGGCGCCGTCCCGCTGATCGTCTCCGGCGGCGCCGGTTCCGAGGCGCGCATGGTGATCGGCACCGTGATCATCGCCGGGGTGGCTGCCGCCACCTGCTTCACGCTGTTCGTGGTACCGGTGGCCTATGACCTGCTGGCCCGCCGTACCGGCTCGCCCGGGGCAGTGAAGCGCCGACTGGAGTCGGAGTTAGGTGACGGCCCCGCCGGGCACTAGCTGTGTCCGAAAATGCCTGCGCTCGCCGACTTTTCGGACAAAGCCCAGGCGTCCGAAAACGACGCAGGCCACCCTTCGGTGGCCTGCGTCGTGACGGTGTGAGGTCCGGGATCAGCAGTCGCCGAGGCGCTCGCCATCGATGGCGGTATGCATCTCCAGCTCGCCCATGGGCGACTCGGTCAGGATGTCCACGCCGCCCTCGACCCGCTCGCCGAGGAACGCCATGCGACCGTCGATGTTCGCCTCGCCCCCCTCGGCGCGGCACACCATGCGGTAGTCGACACCATCGGCGGAGACGTTGTGCTCGAGCAGCTCACAGCCCTCCTCCTCCTCGATGAGCTGGAACTCCTCGTCATCCAGGTCGCCCTGGACGATGCACTCCTGATGGGTCTCGGTCTGGTCGGGAATCGGCATGTCGCCCTTCACCGAGGTGGTACTGGTGAACTGCCACTGCCCCGGCACGATGTTGGGGGTATCGGCCATGGCGGCCAGCGGCAGGGCCAGCACGGCGGCGGCCAGCAGGGAACGAAACGGCATGGGGTGTCTCCCGATCGGTGAATGGTATGCCTCTCCTTCGGCATGCCGGTCAGCTTACCCCAATCGGCGACCCTGCCCAATTGCCGACACGAGCCCATCGTCTGGCGCCTCGGCATCCGCCAGACAGGCGATGGTCAGGGCCACCACCACGACCGGCAGGCCAGTGGAAACAGAAGCCGACTGACGCCACATTATTCGTCTTTCGGGCCGATCCAGACGAAGGGGTTATGGGCCACCTCCCATAGGTAGCCGTCCGGGTCGGCGAAGTACCCCGAGTAGCCGCCCCAGAACACCTTCCCGGCCGGCTTGACCAGCGTCGCCCCGGCGGCCACCGCCTCGGTCATCAGCGCATCGACCTCCGCCTCGGTGCCGAGGTTGTGGGCCAGGCTGAACCCGGCGAAGCCAGAGCCCTCGGCCGGCACCCCCGCATCTTCCGCCAGTGACTCGCGGCCGAACAGCGCGAGCCAGGTGCCGTTGAGGGTGAAGAAGGCGACCTCCGGCGGCGACTCCATGCGCGGCCACCCCAACCCCTCTTCATAGAATCGGATGGAGCGCGCCAGGTCGCTGACCCCGAGGGTGATCATGCTGATTCTGGGTTTCATCGGGTGCCTCCCGGGCCATGGGTATACCGCAGTCTAGTACCTACGCTTTGTCTGAAAACTGCCTGCGCTCGACCATACGGCGTTAAAAATTGGCTCAAAGTACTCATTTACACTGCGTAAACTCCGTCTTTTCGCCAATTTTTGCCTTGTCTGGTCATCGCTCGCCGACTTTTCAGACAAAGCGTAGTACGAGCCACGGCCCGGGGTTACCCGCTATCTGCCAATGGCTCGATCAGGTCGGGGCCCTCGTGGGTCGGAGAGTTGACCCGGGGTGACACGGGCCAGGCGACGAGGTGATCAACGTTCAGGTGGTGCGTGGCGCCGCGGATGGCACCGCGGGTGACGAGTGTCGGGTCGAGCCAGGCGGCGAGGCTGCTGTCATCGATCAGTATCGGCATGCGGCCGTGAATCCGGCGAACGAGGCCGCGGGCAGGCTCGGTGATCAGCGCGCAACAGGCGGTCTCGTCGGCGTAGGGCTCCCAGAGGCCGGCCAGGAACAGCGGCTCGCGATCCTCCCGGCAGAAGTACCAGGGCTGCTTGCCGCCCTCCCCTGGTAGCCACTCGTACCAGCCGTCGGCCGGCAACAGGCAGCGGTGATGATGAAAGGCACCGCGGAAGTAGCGGGAACTGTCGAGATTCTCGGCACGGGCGTTGACCGGCTGGGGAGCATCGCCGCCGGCCCAGCGGGGCCGAAAGCCCCACCACAGCACATCGAAGACGGGTCCTGCCTCCGGCACCGGCCGGCGAATGCCGGTGATCCAGGTGCCGGGCGCCACATTGTAGCGAGGCGGCCAGGCCTGCTCCGGCTCGGCGATCCCGAGCTTGCCGGCTATGCGTGCGGGACCGCTGTAAAGCGCAAGACGACCGCTCATGGCGTCGTACCCGAGGCAGGAAACTGCTTCAAGGCTGGGCAAGGCGAGGCCGGAGGTCAAGGGCAGGTGAGATACCGGGGGCGCACGCAAAGACACCAGCCGGGCCCTGACGACGGCGATGCCGCTCCTGTGAGCGGCATCGGCAAGGTCGCCTGTCGAGCCGAGTGGGAATGGAACCCTCGGGGCAGCCGTTCAACTCCATCGTGCCCGGCAACGTCGCGACTCAGCAGGCGTGTGCAAGCGGTCCTGCACCTGTGCATCAGCCCCTGCGTCCAGGTTGGCACCGGTGTTGCGGCGACCGGTCGCTGTGACCGGTGGGCCCGCTGACGAAGCCCCAGTAGTTCAGCATCGCATCCGCCGAACATAGCCAGAAATAGCCGCTCATGGCGAGTGGAAACCAGACAAGCGACATGGGGGACGGCTGAATACCGACGCTACGACGAGCCCGCTCGACCGGAAATTGAATAATCTTGGCCATGGTAATGACCTCCGTGCTTCAACTGGTGACCCAGGAGCCTGTCGAGCCTGGCCGCGGGTTTCGGCCGGTCAAGCTACAGGCTGCTGATGCTGGCGTTGTCAATTACACCTCCCTCTTCTTTATAAGGGCATCATGAACCATGGATGCTTCCTTCTGCGCCGTTTGCCCTACCCTACCGTCGGCGCCACCCTGGAGGGTTCCCGCCATGCCAGAATGAAATATTCGGTCTTTCCACCTACTATCGGAATCGCAGTATTTTGAAACACAACATTACAATACAGACTACACGAAACTGACAGAAATTGCGTAATCGCGGAGGGGGGAAAGTGCCGATGCGGCATCGGTAGCGTTCTCAGGGCGACAGACTGGAAGCGCCCTATCATCGCCCCGCGCTCGAAGCGATATTCGAATTCCGCAATAACGGCCAAGGGATAGCTGCCCAGGCGCCAAACAGATGCCGTGTATCACCTGTCGAGTGATGCACGGCATGGCGTTGTCGAAGTCGGCCGGCTTGAAAGCGGTGGGATATCCCTTCTGGGCCTATCCCTCGACGAAAGCCCTGGCCTCACGAATAGCATCACGCTCCGAATCGCCGGCGATCTCCAAGAGCTGCCGGTAGTACTCTCGAGCCGCGGTATCGTCCTCGGCAGCTTGCGCGGCACGTGCAGCGCCCAGCAAGGTATTGTAGCGGCCGGGCCAGATCTCGTCGGAGGCCCGATAGGCCTCCAGGGCTTCGGCAGGACGGTCCCGAGTCAGTAGGAGATCACCCAGGGCCTCATAGGGCGGGAGCAGGGCGCCGGGAGTGATGGGGTGTTTTTCCGTCGTCCCTTCCAACTCGGCGGCCGATTGCATCAGCTCGATGGCTTCCCCGATGTCATCGTCGGCGTGAGCAATCCAGCCGGAGAGAATGCGCCGGTCGACCTCGAGATAGGTGGCAAAGACGTCCTCGCCCTCGGCTTTTGCCTGGTCTCGAAGAGCCTTGAGGCGTTCCTCGGCCTCGTGGGCGATGTCCAGTTCACCGCTGTGCACGCCACCGAGTCCGCGCGCGTACCAGGTCAGCCCCTCTGCCCAGAGGGACTGGTCCCAGGGCAGGTAGTCTGGCGTCCTCGGCTTCAGGGCCGTGGCCCTTCCCCAGTCTCGCTGCTCGACGGCCAGACGGGCGGGTATGGCAGCGGCATGGAAGGCGGCAGCAAATGATGGCTGGTGGTTGTCATGCGCCATGGCCTCTTCGAAGATTTCCTGTGCCTTGGTGTCATTGCCTTTTTGAAGGTAGCCGTAGACCAGGTAGTCGCTGCCGTGGAGGTAGTGCAGCGATATGCTGTCGTTCACTGGGCTCCGGAGCGCGGCATCCACCGAACGCCGGTTCCAGTCAATGACCTCGGACCACTTCCCCAGGCGGACATAGATGTGTGACGGCATGTGCCGGGCGTGGGTTACCTCGGGGGCGATGTCTGCGTAGACCTCCACCAGGTCGAGCGCATTTTCCGCGCGGCCTTCGACGTCGGTGGCGTGGATGGAGTAGTGGATGGCGCCCGGGTGGGTGGATTCTTCCTCCCACACCGCGCGCAGGACCGCTTCCGCTTCGTCGAGCAGCGGATTGCGGTCCTCGGCCCTTGCTGCGACAGCCACCAGCGACAGGCCATAAAGCGCTGCGGTGTCCAGGTCATCCGGATTGGCCTCATAGGCCGCGGCCATGCCCTTGGCCCAGCGATCGATCCGATCCCAGTAGGCCGCTGTGTCCGGTTCGCGGAAGAATCCCGCAGTCGCGTCCACCAGCAAACGCTCGCGCTCGGTTTCCGGCTCCAGGTCGATGGCCTTGCTGATCTCGTCCCACCCCCGCTGGAGGGCTGCCTGATCGGGGCGTTCCGGCCACAGCGGCTGAAACAGGGTAGTGGCGACGCCCCAATGAGCCATCGCACAGTTGGGGTCCGTCTCAGTAATGGCACCGAACTCCGCACGGGCCTGCTCGTACATCATGTGATGCATCAGGCCCAATGCCCGGTCAAAGCGCTGCTTCACGGCATCGTCGCAGGAGACGCGAAAGTCCACCGTGCCGATATCATCGCCCTTCGGCACTACTACTTCCTCCCCTTGGGGGTACCCCTGTTCGGCCAGTGCGGAATAGCTGAATGACAGTCCTGCCACGAAGATAACGTAGGTCGGCAGCGACAAGCCGGTTTGAAACTGGACTAGATTGCGAGGCATGGCGACACCCTCCCGATCAGTTGTCAGTTTCAGCGTAGCGGATCGTTGTTACAGTGGCCGTGGCTTATGCGTTCTTGATTACGTATATCCCGGGATATTCATGACAGAGGGCTCGAAATAAAGATAATCGCTTCGGGGAACGCTGAGATGTGGATAGGACAGTTGCCGGGACGGGTAGTAGTACAAAGTCCGACGTGACCGGTAACCGGCTTTGCCGCTTGGCCTTGCAGATCCAGGTCTGAACGAGATTGGTATTCAGTCCGTGCTGCAGGGCGACTTGGGCGATCGAGGCATCGGGCTGCAGGCCTCAGCGGAAGATGGGTTCGCCGGACGGATACACTGGGTACGTCCGCCGGCATGCTCGAGGGCCTCGTGGTTGATGAAGTCGGTGATTTACGAGGGTCGGAAGGCGCCGCACAGCATGGTCGGCGGTGAGCACCGGCGCAGCCGCCGGCGAAGCCGGGGACGGGATTGAGGTCGACGCTGGGGAAGGACACTCCCGCGGCGAGGGTGGCGCGCAGCGTGACCCGCACGCCAACGCAGCGCCGTGGCCACGGGCGTGGCGGCTGGCCGGGGGCTGGCCGCGGTGTGGGCAAGGGACGGCGCGAGCGGTGAAGGTTGGCGTCTGATCACCAGGGCGTCAGCCTTGCGGGCCTGGGGTTGGCCTGGCGGCGAAGCCGCGTGGCCTTGAGGTGGGGCCGTATCGCTCCACCGCGAATCCCACCGCTCGGCAACTGGTACCGATGCGGGAGGCCCAGCGGATCACTCTCGAGGGTGGCGCCGACGGCGGCGGAATCGAATGCTCGACAGGCGCAAGATGGTCTTGCGGAGTCCACGCCATGCACCACCAAACAACCTGGCGAACAGCTTGGCGCGCAACCGGGCATTGCGCTGCTCGAGCGCGCGGATTTTCGGATTCGGGTTATGGAAGGCCATGACCGTCGCCTCCTCCGCTGTCGCGAGCACACTGGATGCATAGCATGGGGTCGCAGCACCTGTCGAGACACCAGCTCACAGGAGTCAGCGCGGGGGCGGCTCAGGCCCTGGTGACTTTCACGGCGGTGCCGGTAGCCACCAGGAACAGCATCGACTTGCCGCCGCCGGAGATCTCGCTGTAGTCCAGATCGATGCCGATCACCGCGTTGGCCCCCATCTCCTCCGCTTCCCGGCGCAGCTCGTCCAGGCAGGCCACCCTCGCATCGCGCAACGCGTCCTGGGACGACTTGTTGCGCCCGCCGAAGAAGTCGCGGAAACCGGCGAACATGTCCTTGAGGATGTTCATGCCGAACACGCACTCGGCGGATACGATGTCGATGTGCTCGGTGACTCGGTAGCCCTCGAGGTGCGACGAAGTGGTGAGAATCACTCGTTCAGACATGGGAGTCCTCCATTCCTTGGTTCTGGTCACGATGATGGCACGGCACCCGCTGCCCTGGCCGGCATCTCGGCTCCAGCATGCCCTGTCCGCCGCCGTTTGGAAACCGACACCATCCGAGCAGCTTTGCTCTCCTGCAGCCAGCGGCTCACGCCGCATAGTCGGTGCCAGTCGGGCTCGAGTTCCAGCGGCGTTACGGCAAGTGGATCCGCACCGACGGCCAGGACGTCCCCGCCATGGTCGAAAAGCTTCTGGAGCTCTGACCGTTCCCAGGCTTGTTCCCAAATCCTTCCCAAACGCCAAAAACGAAGAAGGCGAATCAACATAAGTGTTGATTCGCCTTCATAATCTCGTGGCGGAGGGGGAGGCCGCCTCCTCCACACTTCACCGCGTGTCATAGCGTATTAACAACCCCGCCTAAGCCCCGCAATATCTAGATTTATTGTGTTAAGCCATTTCATCGCCTATCATCCAATTACACCTGCAATGTTGGGTAGGTAGTTGGAGGAAGGTCGATGCCGAAGAAAGCCCGCGAAATGTCCGCCGCTGAGGTAAGGCGCCTCACAGCCCCAGGGCTGTACGCCGTTGGTGGCGTTGCAGGCCTGCAGCTGCAGGTGACAAAGAGCGGAGCTCGTTCATGGGTCCTGCGCATCAAGGTAGGGGCCCGTCGCCGGGACATTGGCCTGGGGGGCTTCCCTGATGTCCCCCTGTCCGACGCCAGAGCGAAAGCCCGCACCCTGCGAGAACAGATCGCCTCCGGCATCGACCCGGTAGAAGAGAAGCGCGCCGCCCGCCTGGCCATGCTGACGCAAACGCAGCGCCTTACCTTCGACGAAGCGACCGAGAAGTTCCTGACCCTCAAGCGCCATGAGTTCAAGAACGCCAAGCACGCCGCCCAGTGGGAGAGCACCCTGGCCACTTACGCCTCGCCTGTCATCGGCAGGAAGCGCGTCGACGAGATCGCCCTGGCGGACATCGAGGAGCTGCTGACCCGGGATAATCTGTGGCTGGCCAAGACCGAGACCGCCAAGCGCCTACGGGGTCGCGTCGAGAAAGTGCTGGATTGGGCCACCGCCGGCGGCCACCGGGCCGGCGACAACCCGGCCCGCTGGCGCGGCAACCTGGACGCCCGACTGCCCAACCCCAGCAAGGTCGCCACGAAGCGCCACCACTCCGCCCTGCCGATCGACGACATACCCCGCTTCATGCGCCACCTGGCGACCATGGAGGGCGGCGGCGCCCGCTGCCTGGAGTTCGCTATCCTAACCGCTACACGCTCCCGTGAAGCCAAAGGGGTCCGCTGGAGCGAGATCGACCTGGAGGCGCGCCTGTGGACGATTCCCGCCGACCGCATGAAGGCGGGAAAGGAACACCGCGTACCCCTCTCGCGGGCCGCTGTGGCGCTTCTGAAGGCGCAACCGAGGCACGAGGGCACCGACCTGGTATTTCCGTCTTCCCGCGGCAAGCTGCTGTCCGAGAACACGCTGACGGCCGTCATCAAGCGGATGGACAGCGCCATGCCCGAGGGCCAGAAGTACCGCGACCCGAACACCGGCGGCGTCGTCACCGCCCACGGCTTCCGATCGACGTTCAGAGATTGGGCCGGTGAGCGTACCGCATACCCGGGCGACATCTGCGAGATGGCCCTGGCCCACGTCATCAAGAACAAGGCCGAAGCCGCATACCGCCGCGGCGACCTGCTCGAGAAGCGTCGCCGGCTGATGAAGGACTGGGCGCAATTCTGCGCCGAGGGTGCCACGCAATCCAGCGTGACGCCGATTCGAGCCCAAGAGGGCTGACAAGGTGGCCCCAGGGTGCGGACACACCCCAGGGCCGACACAACGGCACCACATAGGAGACTGCCGTCATGCAACACAATGCTATCACGAGCAGCGCCAAGCACATCGACGCCCGCGCCCTGGGCCTGCACGCCGAGAAGGTTCAAGATGCCGGGTACGCGATAGACGTCATCGTCCAACTGATCGACGAGGACATAGGTCGGCGTGCCAGCATGGGCCCTGAGCCATTTATGACTGATTACCATCGGGGCGCCCTGCTCAAGGTCCTGCGAGAGAAAGCCCGAGTGCTGTCCGAGATCGGCGATGAATGGGAGGAGATGGCAGAGGCTATGAAGGAGGACAAGCAATAACTCCCTGGCCGGCCGGCGCGGCAACCCGCACCGGCCGCCCCTTATGTGGGCTCGGATGTTGGGAAACGGGGATCAGGCTTGCTTGACCCCCGTGGTTACAAGGGTTGCGGCGGACTATGTTTCCGCCATTGGGGTGGCACCATGCTGAATGAGCTGATGAGGATCCAGGAGGACCTGGATAGTGTGATTGACCGACTTGAAGCGATGACCAGCAAAGAAGGGACTGAAGCCAGGGAGTACGTTGGTGCTGCACTCTACGCTTACGCGATGCGAAGGGGGCGTTCAGATAACAGTGGCATGGAGTACGACTTAGCAATATCAATGACCCTTCATGGCATGTCAGAGTTTGGTAGAAATACAGACTACCCTGATTATCTATATGGCGATCACCCTTCTTATCGTGAACGCAATGAGTATCTTCATAAGAAGTTTAAGGCGAGAGTTGATGGGGAGTCTTTTCATGATCCGGAACGTCCCGACTATCCACTCGAACCTACCAAGGAGCAGGAGGACAAGGCGGATTTCATGTGGGCTCTGCACACGATACTGAAAGCAAACGACCTTGACGTGCCCCCTCCGAAACGCTCGCTGGGACTGATTTATTGGCCGGTGCTCAGATACCTGAGGCGGTACGATAAGTACATAGGTGAGTTCTGGACAAAGAAGCGATTCGAGCACCCAACGAAAGCGCTTGACCGCACAAACCCCAAGCGCTGGACAGCCGCTCTCATGGTTGGCCAGTTTCGTTTCGACGACCCTGATAACAATCCAGCCAGCAAAGGCTCGCCCAAAAGCGTTTACAGCAAAGTGGCAGACAAGCTGGGCATGAGCGAGTCCAGTGTTGAGCGTGCGTACATCGAGTTTCGCGAGGATGTTGAGAGGGCCCTCAGTTCAAACCGATGAGGCCAGACCTCAAAAAGTTAGAATTCTTGAGGTCTGCCCCACCAGACTACCCCGTCATTCTCTGCCTTGAACCAACCCGCAACAAGGCAGAACCAAATGACCTATCTCACAGTAAAGCAACTTTCCGCTCGCTATGGCGTCAGTGTCCCCAGTGTTTGGCGCTGGGCCCGCGAGGGGGATTTCCCACAACCCGTCAGGCTCAGCAAGTGCTGCACCCGCTGGCGCCTGGATGATATTGAAGCGTGGGAAGCCTCCCGCAAGGAGGAGGCGTAATGACCTCCCCCGCGACCAACATCGTCCCTTTCGAGTATCAGGGCCAGCCTGTCCGCTTCAATACGGACGGATGGATCAACGCCACTGACGTGGCCAAGCGATTCGATCGGCTGCCCAACGAGTGGCTGCGCGTTGAGGAAACCAAGCGCTACATGGACGCGCTCGCTGCTGCTTTAAATGCGGGGGAATCCCGCAATTTAGTGCGCACGTCACGCGGCCGCAATGGCGGCACTTGGCTGCACCCGAAGCTGGCCGTTGCTTTCGCCCGCTGGCTCGATATGCGCTTTTCTGTCTGGTGTGACGCCCAGATCGACAAGCTGATCCACGGCGACCAAGACGATTGGCAGCACCTTCGCGACTCCGCCGCCATCGGCTACCAGGGTATGTGTGACGCCCTCAACCTGACCCGCCAGGCCCAAGGCAAGCAGTCCGCACCCCACCATTTCATGAATGAAGCCAAGCTGATCAATGGCGTGCTGTACGGCGAGTTCAAGGGCCGTGACCGCAGGGATATGGACCGGGCCGAGCTACGCCTGATCGGCCAGGGCCTGGACTATCAGGATCGCAAGCAAGCCTTGACCGAGTACGCCGAGCAGCACCTGAGGCCGCGCCTGGCGGGGGGTGCTGCATGATCCCCAGCCGCAAGAACTTCGACCTGTGGCAGGCCCTGCAGTGGGCCGTCGCTGACCCGAATCGCGGCCCCGAGCTGGCACGTGTGCTGGATCTTCTGGTGCTCGAACCCGGCGAGGATTCGGCCAAGCAGGCCCGCCGGCAACTGCGCCGGTTGTTTGAGGATCATGCCAAGGAGGCGCGCCCATGACGACCATGAAAAAGCCCCGGGGACAAGCCGGGGCCAATTCAAATAGCAAAGCGCAGATTGATCCTACCAGCCATATGGGCCGCGTGCTAGCGGCGCTTCAGCAAGGCCCGATGAGCGCCGCTGAACTGCAGTGGGGGCTCCGCATCGCCCACGCGCCGGCCGCCGTCAGGGATCTTCGCCGGAAGGGTATCCGCATCGATGGTCGGGATCACCCCCACCCCTCGAGGCCCGGCGAGAAGATCAAACGCTATCACCTCGTCGGCGAGGGGTGATCGTATGGCGAAGCGCAGCATCGCCAAGACCAAGTGGCAAGGCGGCTACCTCGCCCTGCCCAAGGTGGTCATGGAGGACGATGATTTCCGCAGCCTCCCGCCCTCCTCTCTCAAGGTGCTGATGGCCCTGGCAAGCCAGTACAACGGGAAGAACAACGGCGACCTATCGGCCACTCACTCGACGATGAAGGCTTGGGGCGGCATGGCCCATACCACGCTTGGAAAGGCCCTCAAGCAGCTGCAGGAGCGTCGGCTAGTCGTGAAGACCAGGGACGCACTCATTGGACGAGAGGGAGCCCGTTGCGCCTTGTACGCCCTCAGCTGGCAGCCGATCGATCCGTGTGACGGCAAGCTCGATGTGCCCGACACGAACACGCCACCAAGGAGGTGGAGTCCATGATTTCGATTCTGACCGACTCCAGAAAATGGAGTGCCTTACTCCAGAAAATGGAGCAGTTGCCCGGTACGGCACAGTCTTTCTCGGCAAACGCTCCAGAAAATGGAGCAGTTGGGCCAATTTCGGAAGGCTTACGACTCCAGAAAATGGAGACCTTACTAAGTTACCAATGGGGTATAGGGTTCAATCCCTTTGATCAGGCGGTGATGGGCATGGTCGAGAGCAAAAATCGTCGCGCGCCGCGCTCGCTGCTGATCGCCTGCGTACAGGCTGGAACAGGAGCCGGCATATCCCGGGGCTCTTTGCTATCCTAACAATCTGTTACATGGAGGCCAGGATGAGACTCATCGCAATCGCACTACTGCTACTCCCCCTCGCCGCCCTGGCACAGATGCGCTGCCCGGACGGCTCCTATCAGTCGTCATGCCCGGGCGGCCAGTCGATCGGCGGTAGCGGTGTGTCTAGCTACCAAGCACCCGACGCCCCGCCCATCCAGCACAACCGCGCCGCGGGCCGGCGCTACCAGCAGGCCGGCGCCAGCGCCCAGCAAGGCCAGCCCGTGCAGGCGCCTCAATCGACACGCGATCGCGCTCGAGCGGCTGGGATCAGCCGCAACGACCTGGTGAAGGCGCGCAGCCGCGGCACCCTGCTGCCCGGCATGGCCAGGCAAGACGTTGACCACATCATGGGTCGGCCGAATGACGTGGTGACCAGCGTCAGCGCCGGCCGGCGCTGCGACGACCTGTGGTATCGCGATGCCCGCCGCGGCTGGCATACCCGCGTTACGATGTGCGACGGCCAGCTGCAGAGCTACGGCGCCGCCGACCGACGATGACCCAGCACAACATGCCCCGCTCCGGCGGGGTTTTTTGTGCCTGCTCGGCGATAGTGGCGGACACCTCCTCCGACATCACTAGAGTACCGGCGGGCCTCATGCAGGATAATTCCTAAATACCCAACAAGATACCCAACATAAATGATGGATAAATCCTAGGCATTCTGATATTGCTGTTCATATATCCATACTGGACACATAGCCATGAAAAAGCAGCCAGGCCGCCCCAAGGGGGCACGCAACATGAAGCCCAGCCAAGGGGCCGTCCGCAGCTACTACCGCCTCCTGCAGGACAGGGCCGAACAAGGCGACGTGCAGGCCGCCGGCTGGCTCGTCTTCATCTCTGAGCAACGCAAGGAGCTTCACGCATGAGCTTCCGCACTGACGTTCGATACGAAGGTGGCGAGATCGACAACTACGGCAGTCACGTCAACAGCATGACCAAGGGGCTGCTGTCCCACGGCATGATCACGGGAGACTGATATGGCCTGGGGAGATTCGGTCGGCACGTCCGGCCCTGGCGGCGGCTACGGCGGCGGCCACAACAGCACTGGCGGGCGAGGCAGTGGCGGGCGTTCCGGCAGTCGCTCTGGCCGCAGCGGCGCCCGCGATACGCCCGGCTCACCGAACGCCCCCGACGGGCGGCGCGGTGCCAGTATGGGGCCGAGCGGCGGCACCAACACCGGGGGCGGCTCGAGCAGCGGGGGCTCCGCCCGCGACACCCCCGGATCGCCCACTGCCCCCGATGGTCGCCGCGGCTCCAGCATGGGCGCGGGCGGCGGTACCAACACGGGTAGTGGCGTCGACAGCGGCACCTCGCGCGGCGACACCCGCGCCGGGTCGCGAACCGTCGGCGCCAACGACAACACCTCCGGCACCCCCGATGCGCGCGGCACCGCCCTGGACGCCTTCGGGGCCATCGCCGACGGGGCGATTGCCTCCTTCGCCGATGCGCTGGACACGGATGGATCATTCGGCAGCTTCGCCGAGCAGGCGGATGCCCGGATGGGGCCGGAGAATGTCGGCTACGGGAATTCGGCCTATTCGGGTGGCGGCGCCGTGGCCAATGCCTCCCAGGCCGCGGCCATGACCCGCGGCCAGCACACCCAGTCGCTGGAACAGGCCGGGGTGCCCGAGGCCATCCAGGCGCGGGCGAAGCCTGGGCTGATCGGTCGCGGCCTGGCCCTGGGTGCCAGCCTGGCCAATCCGGTTGCCGGCCTGGCAGTGGATACTGCGGCCCGCGCCCACGCCGCATCGCAGGAGATTGGCGACCTCAATGACGCTTTCGGCACCTCGCTCGATGACAGCTTCGGCCACAGCCTGGGCCAGCAGGCCGTTGGCACCATCGGCAGCTTTGCCGGCCGCCGAGCTGGCGGCCTGCTCGGCGGCCGGATGGGAGCGGCGTTCGGCCCCGCCGGCGCGGCGCTTGGCACCATGGCCGGGGCCACCGCGGGCAAGAACGTTGGCCGTGGCCTTGCCATGGGCAGCATGGACACCAGCACTCCAGGCACTCCCGGAAACGAACCCGGAGGCCCCTCTGGCCCCTCTGGCGCCTCTCCGGGTGGCGGAGGTGGCCAGTACGCCAGCGGCACACCCAGCCAGAGCGCTCAGCCGGCACCCGCCGCCATTGCCCCGCCCAACTTCGAGTTCGCCGACTTCGACGGCTATGCTAGCTACGCCGAATCCTTCTTTGTTTAAGGCTTCATGGCCAATGCGGAGACACCGAATTGGCCCTTGCCTGAACCTTACCACCCGCCGGGCCCGGTACTGGAGGGCGCCACCGAGGAGCGCAGTGGAGATGCTGACCGATGACGCGATCCGTGAAGCTACCCCGCCGCTAGCCAGCCTGCGCAGCATGAGGGCCAATTACACCCACACCACTACCCAGCCTGCAGGGCACCGACCCGTGAAGCACTGGCAAAGCGGCAGCCACAATGTCGCATACAAACCAAGAAGGGATTTCTTTATGAGATACGATGGCATAGGCATGGGCGGACCTGGCGGCTTTCTGGTCATGCTGCTATTGGCTGGGTTGGTTTTATTCATGGTAGTTGGGTGGGGGCTGAACAAGAAACCACGGCTAGTCGAGTCTATCTTTAACGGACCCTTCAGCCTGGTGTCCGTGGTGGTTCAATTGACCATCCTTGCTATCGCCAGTGCCGCCATCACTCTCCCCGTATCCGGCATTCTTAGCCTCGATGCCAGTGAAACCCGAATTGCGTGGGGCTTTGTTGCGGCTGCACTGTATTTTGTCGGGCGCTGGGTAAAATAGCACAAGCATCCATAGGACCAAGGAGGCAGAGGTACGCACGACTGGTACGCATCCAGACTGCGCTGTTTTTCGCAGTCCAGAAAAGAGCTCGTGACGGGAGTTTTCGGAGTCCATAAAAGGGCCGCCAATTGAATTTTCTGCGACTGTAAAAAGGGCCAAGCAGTTCGCCAAGTGGGCGCCGAGAACCTGTCAAAACCCAACATCGCCATCGCCATCCAGGAGCGCATGAACCGGCGCTCCGAGCGAACGCAGATTGACGCCCCAGGAGGCCAGCCTCCTGTATCGGGATATGCTGCGGGAGCCGAGCAAGCGTAAGCACTGACCCTTGGCTGCACCTTGACGAGCATCGGCCCTGGCAAACGTTGTGGTCGATTCTGTCCGCCTTGGCGAGAGTAAGAGATCGCTGACAGCGCGCGTGAGCCGTCGCCATACCCTCGTGCGTCATGTGGAGGTGAGCTACCTTTGGTGGACCAACTTGGACAAGGATGATCTCATGAAGCACATCGCTACCTTTGTCGCCGCCATCCTCTTGGCAGGGTGCACAGCTCTTCCCGAGCAGGTGCACGAGGCATCAAACTCAGAGCTTCGTCAAACTAGTGACTTCGAGTTGTGTCGCGCTGCAATGGATCCTGACTGGGAGTATCGGCGGGGAGGTCGAGAGCTGATGCTTGGCGAGCTTGAGCGCCGAGGCTTTAACAAGGATTCCTGCTTCGATGTGCTGCTTTCCGAGCATGGAAGCTCCACGATGTGCTCAAGGTATCAGCGCGCAGTGGCCCGCGGGGAACCCACGGCCCTTGTGGGGTTCGCCACCACTCTCTCTCGACAGGAACTAGAGCTTGGCTTTGCCCGCCACAACCTGTCGTGCAGCGCTGCGGGCTATAACCCTGAATCCGGGCTGGGAGCGATCGGCAGGCAGGTAGACAAGTTCAACGACAATATGAGCGATATGTACCAGAACAATAAAACCGTGGACTGCTACGAGGTCTACGAAGGCAAGATTCGCTGCCGGCAGTATTGACTCCATGGACCTTGAGGCCCTACTCGGTCTCGCCTTCTGGCTGCCGTTCCTCAGCCCGCTGGTAGTAATGGTCAGGTTGGAGAGCGGCTGCGCTCGCTTCCCCATGCCGGCACCGCGCTCAAACATCGTGAATCCTGACCCGCGGCCGGTCCGAGTCGCCCGCCGCCTGCCATTGGCTGCTACGTCAGAAAACGTCAGTTCGAGATGGGGGGCTGGGGTTTCTGGAGTCCATAAAAAGGGCCGCCCTGAATTTTCGGAGCAGTACGCGCGCGAAGGTTTTTCCCCTGTCACTACGCGAGGAGTCCAACATGGCCACCGATGATCAAGCCGAGCTGCGGAAGCGATACCGGGCATGGGCGCGTGCCTGTGCTCGTGGCGAGTGCTTGCCCTTCCCCGAGGAGTGCCGCGACCTGCGCTGTGGGGCCAGAACAAGGGCCGGGACGCCCTGCCGCCGCCGCGACCTGTATGCGTCCGGTCGCTGCCACCTTCATGGAGGCCCGTCGACCGGGCCGAAGTCGGGACCTCGAGCGAAGCGACCTGAGCCACCACCGCCGCCACACGATCCTGAGCCCAAGGTGCGGGCCGCCCTTCGCCGCCAAGGCATCCACATCTGATCCATACCCCATAAGAGGGTCTGGGGTGATCAGTCGTGGTAAACCCCATGAAAGGTTGATAAAAGTTGGTATCGAAGCGGTGTCGAGGCGCAGCCCCGAGACTAGCCAGAGGACGAAGGACCGATGACCAGGACACTTCCCGCTACGAGGTAATGCATGAGCACCGACCCCAAGGAACAACGCCGCACCCGTCATCCTCTTCCTGCGGTTGATTGCCTGACGCCGGGGGAGATCGCGTCACTGCGCGAGGAGATGCTGCAGGAGCCGAGCAAGCGGAAGCACTGAGCCTTTACCAGGCCTTGGCGAGCATCAGCCTATGGATCCATGAGGAGTTCGGTACTCACGGCTGATGTCCTAAGCCCTGTGCCCTCAGTCATCTTTGCTACGCTGGTATGAGCCCACCCACATAAATTAGGAACCATCATGCCTAAAATCATCGTCCCAGTTGTCGCTGCTATTGCCTTGGCGGTATCTGGGCAAGCCTTTGCAAGCTGCAACTCCATTGGCAGTGGTACCTTCTGCTATGACTCCCAATCGGGTAACCGTTACAACATACAGGAGTACGGCGACACCACCATTATGCGCGGCAGCAACTCTCGCACCGGATCACGGTGGTCGCAGCGCAGTAACACCATCGGCGGCAGCACCTACCACAATGGCCGCGACAGCCAGGGGAACAGCTGGCGGGGCCGCACCGACCACAATGACCTCTATCAAAACAATCGCGACAATGGCCTGACCGGGCGCGGCATCGCCAACTGCGGCATTGCGGGGTGTGATTGATGAAGGGTCTACCTGCTGGAGTCTTGTCAGTTGCGGCCATCATGGCCGCGCTTTCCACCCAAGCCCAAGCTGAGCCTGGGAGGTATCAGCTCGTTGATACCACCTACCAATTCATCAACATCAGGGGTGAAGAGTACCAGTTGCCTGCCTTGATCCTTCTGGATACCAGCACAGGCGAGATGAAGGTTTGCAGTTCCAGCCAGTACCCCGGCGAGGTTCTCGGACGAGATGAGAGCAAGGATTACCAAGTGAGGGCATGCAACAAGGACTTCGAAACCATCATGGAGATCCCCAAGGCCCCGTAGCCTTGCCCACCCAAACCCACCAGCCCGCCACGACAAGGTTAAGCAATCGATCGAGGCCTCGTGAGGCGCGGCGTTATCGCCTTACCCCCAATGGGGGAAAAGCCCACAGACGGGCGCCCCAGCACCTTCTACATCTTCGGTGGCGACGAAGGCCGGCGCGACAGCTACGTAGGCGTCGCCCAGCTTTGCCCGGAGTTCACTGCCCGGCTGGTGGACCGCTGGCAAGAACTCGAGCAGCAGGTGGCCAGGCCGCAACTGCCGCAGACCATGGCCGAGGTGCTGCGTCTCGCCGCCGACAAGGCCGAGCAGATCGAGCAGCAGCAACGCCGGCTCGAGCATGCCAAGCCGTCGTCGAGTCCACCGAGGACACTGCCGACGCCATGGGTACCGCGACGGTCGCTGTCCGTGACTTCGCCAATACCGCAGCCAGCGCAGCACAACACTTGCAGGCAGCCACCCGGCCCGAGCGCTTCGGTGGGCAAGGCCCTGCCCGACGCACTGACCTCACTGATGAGGGTAGTGGAACCGGACGAAATTGAACGCCGAATGAAAGCCATCGAGGAGGCCGCCAATGGCACGCACTAAGCAGCGATGGGAATGAATGGAGAAGGAGCTCCACCGGCGGGCGTGGGGCGAGGCGCTGGAGAGCCACCGCGTGGCCATCGTCGTGAAGGGCCAACAGCGTGCCGTGCTGGCCGGGCGCGACCTGGAGGAGCTACGCCACCGGGCATTCACGTTCGCCGCCGCCCAGGGCTGGCGTCGGGCTGTGGTGGAGGTGATCCATGGCACGCAGTAGCCTTGCTGACCTTGAGAAACGCCTGGCCGCCCTGGAGGAAACCCGCGGCGAGCCAACCGAGATATGGATCGAGCCGCCCGAGCGTGGCCTGGCCGGCTGGGAGTGTATGGGGCAGAACGCGCACCCCGCCGAGAAGGTCCACCGCCTGCCCGATGAGTCTGACGAAGACTTGGCCGACCGCGCCCGCGAGTGTATGCGCCGGATGCGCCGGGAAGGCGGCTATACCAGCCCGGTGGCCGTCTACTTCGCCTTCGACCATGAGGGGGTGAGCCGATGAGCCGGGAGAGGCTGAAGCAGCGCCTTGAGCGCCTGGAGAACGATCGCTTCATCACCACCGATGGCGTGGAAGCCGTGTTCATCACCGTGGTGGACAACAGCAAGGAAGGTGCCGGCCGGCCCCTGGAGGTGCTCGGGTGGCGATACCAGCGCCACGGGGCTGATGACGTGGTGACGATGCGAGAGCCGGGAGAAGCCGATGACAGGCTACGCGAGCGTCATATGGCCGACGTTCGCCCGCTGCTGCCCCGGGGAAGCGTGCCGATGTTCCTGCCGATCAATCCAGAGTGAACGCGGCCGAGGCAGCGCCACGCCATCCTGACGCAAAAAACCCGCCTCGCTACCGTTTTCGGCATGTTGGGCGGGTTGTTGGGCAGCTTGAGAAATCGTCTCTAAGCTACTGATATTAAAAGATAGATGGCGGAGGGGGAGGGATTCGAACCCTCGAAGCCTTTCGACTTACACACTTTCCAGGCGTGCTCCTTCGACCACTCGGACACCCCTCCGCATTGTAATTCTCGAGTCGAAAGCATTTCCGGACCGTGTCGGCGCGGCGGGCTTTCTCCTCCAGAACGGCGCCCTTTTCTCTCAAGGACGGCGCGTATGCTAACGGCTTAAGTGCGCGATTGCAAGCCGCTTTTTCCGCATCACGCCGGTTCAGCCGGCGGGCAGCACCGCATAATCGCCGCGGGCCTCGAGGCACAGGGTATCGCCGCACCAGAGCTGCTGCACCAGGGCGATGCGCCCCCTGCCGCGGCCGGCGATCCGCTCGGCGAGCCTGGCGGGGCCGTCGTCATTCTCGGGCCGGCACACCAGCCGGTAGTCGCCGGTGACCGGCGCCAGGAAGCGCTGGCGGGCCTCGGCCACCACCACGTCACGGGTCAGGCTGTGCCGGCGCAGCCAGAGGGTGGTCCAGCACCAGCCCAGGAGCGTGGTCTGGGCGGCGAGGGCCCCGCCGAAGCCGGTGCCCTTGTCGTTGAGGCTGGGCGTGAGATCGAGCTCCCAGATCAGTTGCTCGTCGTCCCGTCGAATGGAGCGGATGCCCAGGTGCTCGACCATGGGGATCGCCTCGGCGAGCCAGGCCAGGAAGCGGGCCGGGTCGTCCTCGCGGCCGGGGGCCGGCAGCGGCAGGCGCGGGTGGGCAATGCCGATCTCGCGCATGTTCATCTCTCCCGGCTAGCTCCAGTGCTCGACGAAGTCATCGATCCGATGCTCGGCCAGCGGCTTGTGGCGGCCGGCGAGCTGGCCCAGGTAGAGGAAGGCGACGATCTCGTCGTCGTCACCCAGGCCGAGCCCCTTGCGCACGGTGGGATCGTAGGCGTACTTGCCGCTGCGCCACATGGCGCCGAGCCCCAGGGCGTGGGCGGCGAGCATGATGCCGTGCGCCGCGCAGCCGGCCGAGATCACCTGCTCGATCTTCGGTACCTTGGGAACATCGGGGGTGACCCTGGCGATCACGGCGATGATCATGGGCGCGCGCAACGGCTTCTTGCGGGCGGCGTCCAGGGTGGCGTCCCCGCTGTGCGGGTCCTCGCGGAACTCGGCCTCGGCGAACAGCTCGCCCAGTCGCGCCAGCCCCTCGCCGGAGAACTCGATGAAGCGCCAGGGGCGCAGCTGCTTGTGGTCCGGGGCACGCAGCGCCGCCCGGTAGAGCGCCTCGAGCTGCTCGGGGCTCGGCGGCGGCCCTGTCAACTTGCCCATGGAGCTGCGTTCGTGCAGCAGCGTCATCGCGTCCATGTCGCTCTCCTTTACAGGTTCAGTCGGCACTCTACCCAAGCGGCTACTGGCGCGCCAGCCGCAGCGGCTCGGGCGGACGCTCGCCGGGAGTGCCGCGCCAGGGGCTGATATCGAGCCCGCCGCGACGCACATAGCGCGCCAGCACCAGCAGCCGCTCGGGCCGGGCCCGGGTCATCAGGTCGGTGAAGATGTGCTCGACGCAGTGCTCGTGGAAGTCCTGGTGCTGACGGTAGCCGATCAGGTAGCGCAGCAGCCCCTCGCGGTCGAGCTTCGGCCCGCGGTAGCGGATCAGCACGCTGCCCCAGTCGGGCTGGCCGGTGACCGGGCAGTTGGACTTGAGCAGGTGCGAGTGCAGCGTCTCCTCGACGATCTCCTCCCCCACCCTGAGATGATCGGCGCTGGGCGTATAGTCGCTGACCTCGATGTCCAGGTCGTCCAGGCTCTCGCCGGGAAGCCGCTGGGGCGCGAGCACCGCATCGTCGACATCGAACAGCTCGACGGAGACCGGGGCACCCGCGGCGGCGGAAAGGTCCGCCACCAGGGTGTCGATCACCCCCGCGCGGCTGTCGAAGCGGGTCTGGTTGAAGCCATTGAGATAGAGCTTCCAGGACTTCGATTCGATCAGGTTGGGGGAGTCCACCGGCAGGCGGAAGCGCGCCACGGCGACCATCGGCTTGCCGCGGGCGTTGAGCCAGGAGACCTCGAAGGCGTGCCACTCGTCCTCGCCGACGAAGGGCAGCGCGCCCTCGTCGATACCCAGCGGCGCGCGGTTGGCGGCGCGGGCGATGGGATAGAGCAGCCCGGCGTCGTAGTGCTCCGGGTAGGCGGACTCGCGCCCCAGGGGGGCATGCTCGAGAGTGTCGGGACGCTCCATACGCTTAACTCCTGATGCCCTTGCCATGTTCGAGCATCCACAAGGCGATGGTGAAGAGCACCACGATGAAGGCGACGATGGCGGCCAGCGCCCAGCCCACCGGGATGTCGGAGACCCCGAGGAAACCATAGCGGAAGACGTTGACCATGTAGAGGATGGGATTGAGCATCGACACGCCCTGCCAGAAGTTCGGCAGCAGCGAGATCGAGTAGAAGACCCCGCCGAGATAGGTGAGCGGCGTGAGGATGAAGGTCGGCACGATGGAGATGTCGTCGAACTTCTTGCCCAGCAGCGCGTTGATGAAGCCGCCGATGGAGAACAGCGCGGCGGTCAGCACCACCACCCCGAGGGTCAGCAGCGGGTGCGCCACGCTGAGGCGGGTGAAGAACAACGAGACGATGGTGACGATCAGCCCCACCCCCAGGCCACGGGCCATGCCACCCAGCACGAAGCCGCACAGGATCACCCAGTTGGGCATCGGCGAGACCATCATCTCCTCGATGGAGCGCTGGAACTTGTTGGAGAAGAAGCTTGATGCCACGTTGGAGTAGCTGTTGGTGATCACCGCCATCATGATCAGCCCGGGGACGATGAAGTCCATGTAGTTGAAACCGTCCATCGCGCCGATGCGCGAACCGATCAGGCTGCCAAAGATGATGAAGTACATGGTCATGGTGATCGAGGGCGGCAGCAGGGTCTGCGGCCAGATCCGCGTGAAGCGCTTGATCTCCTTGTGCACCAGGGTCCAGAGGGCGATGGCGGTCTGGGTCGGGGTCATGCGCGCGCCTCCGCCTCGTCGGCAGCGGCCTTGTCGCTGTTGCCCTGCTCCACCATGGAGACGAACATCTCCTCGAGGCGGTTGGCACGGTTACGCATGGAGACCACCTCGATGCCCTGCTCACCCAGGGCGGTGAAGATGTCGTTCATGCGCTGCCCGCGGTGCACCACCACCGCCAGCTGGGCACCGTCCACCTGTCGAACCTCGAAGCCCTCGATCACCGGCAGCTGCTTCACCGGGCGGGCCAGGTCGAGCAGGAAGGTCTCGGTGTCGAGCTCGGCGAGCAGCTCGCGCACGCTGGTGTTACGGATGATCTCGCCGTGGTTGATGATCGCCACGTTGCGACAGAGGCTCTCGGCCTCCTCGAGATAGTGGGTGGTCAGGATGATGGTGGTGCCCTCCTCGCGGTTGATGCGGCGCATGTACTCCCACATGCTGCGCCTCAGCTCGATGTCCACCCCGGCGGTGGGCTCGTCGAGGATCAGCAGCCTGGGCCGGTGCATCAGGGCCCGGGCGATCATCAGCCGGCGCTTCATGCCGCCAGAGAGCATGCGCGCGCTGCCGTTGCGCTTGTCCCACAGCCCCAGGTCCCTCAGCAGCTGCTCGGCCCGCGGCAGGGCCTCGCGGCGCGGCATGCCGTAGTAGCCGGCCTGGGCCAGCACGATGTCGAGGACCTTCTCGAACTGGTTGAAGTTGAACTCCTGGGGGACCACGCCCAGGTGGTACTTGGCGCGGGCGAAGTCGCGGTCGATGTCGATGCCGAAGATCGTGACCCGGCCGTCGGTCTTCTGCACCAGCGAGCAGACCACCCCCAGGGTGGTGGACTTGCCGGCGCCGTTGGGGCCCAGCAAGGCGAAGAAGTCGCCCTCGGCGACGTCGAGGTCGATGCCCTTGAGGGCCTGGAAGCCATTGCCGTAGACCTTGGTCAGGCCACGGATGGACAGTGCCGGTTCGGCCATGCGCGATCCCGTCGGTTGAGCAATATCATCGAAAGAGGCTCAGGACATTGGGGTACCGGTAGAAACTTCAAGGTTCGGCCTCCCATCCCGGCAGATGGAACTCCTGCTGCAGGTGGCGCAACTCGGGCTGGTGCTGCGCGGCGATCCTCGCCACCAGCGCGCTTCCCTTCTCGAGCAGGTGGACCTCCATTCGGCGCCGGTCCGCCCGGCCCGGGCGGCGCTCGACCAGCCCCGCCTCCTCGCAGCGTCCGACCAGCGCCACGGTGCCGTGATGCTTGGCCTGCAGTCGCTCGGCCAGCTCGCCCACGGTGGCCCACTCGCGCCCCTCGAAGCCCTTGAGGTGCAGCAACAGCTGATACTGCAGCGAGGTGAGGCCATGATCGCGACAGATGTCCTCGCTATGGCGCTGGAAACACCGCAGCCGATAGCGGAAGTGGGAAAGTCGCTCGAAATCCTGCTTGGTCAGAGCGTCGGGCCGCGAATCACCCTGGCTGGGCATGGAAGCCTCCTTGACACGCCGGAGAATGGCAACTAGTAAATATCATAACATGATATAAATCGATACGAGTCACCGGAGGTGCCCATGAATGTCTCCACCATTCTCTACCTGCCCTTCTCCCGCACCGCGGGCTGGAAGGAGCTCCAGCAACGGCAGGTGTCGATTCCCGCCCTGGCGTGGTTGATCGTGGTGCCGTTGTCGTTGCTGCCGCCGGTCATGCTCTACTATGCCGGCACCCATTACGGCGACGACTTCGTCCCCAGTTTCGCCGACCGCCCCTGGCGCCACATCACCACCATCCTCTTCCTGGCGGAGCTGCTGACCTTCTTCGTCATGGGCTGGCTCATCCATTCGGTCGTCCACAGCCACCAGATGTCGATCAGCTACCACGACGCCTACCTGCTGGCCGCCCTGGCGCCGCTGCCGCTCTGGTCGTCTTCCGTGGTGCTGGCGGTTCCCAGCCTGCTGCTCAATGCGTTGGCCGTACTGATGGCACTGTGCATCTCGTGCAGCCTGATCTACCACGGACTACAGGGGCTGTGTCAGCGTCGGGATGACGACGTGACGGCGATGGCGGCGACCTATACCATCATGGCGGCCGGCGGTCTCGCCTGGGGGCTGCTGATGGCGATCGTCTGGGCATACTGAGAGGAAGGCAGATACCGGGGGGAGGCACGACTGGAGCGGGAAACGAGATTCGAACTCGCGACCCTCGCCTTGGCAAGGCGATGCTCTACCACTGAGCTATTCCCGCTTGTCGGGTACCGCAATGCGCGCGAAGTGGCGTCCCATAGGGGGTTCGAACCCCTGTTCCCGCCGTGAAAGGGCGGTGTCCTGGGCCACTAGACGAATGGGACGTATTGGTACTGTTTGGAGCGGGAAACGAGATTCGAACTCGCGACCCTCGCCTTGGCAAGGCGATGCTCTACCACTGAGCTATTCCCGCTTGTCTCGCAACCTTCGATCGCCTGGGCAATCACCGGAAGTGGCGTCCCATAGGGGGTTCGAACCCCTGTTCCCGCCGTGAAAGGGCGGTGTCCTGGACCACTAGACGAATGGGACGCATTGGAGCGGGAAACGAGATTCGAACTCGCGACCCTCGCCTTGGCAAGGCGATGCTCTACCACTGAGCTATTCCCGCGCTCCGGCACCTTGAAGAGTCGAGTGGCGTCCCATAGGGGGTTCGAACCCCTGTTCCCGCCGTGAAAGGGCGGTGTCCTGGACCACTAGACGAATGGGACACATGTCTCGGCTCGTCGAGGTGGCGCGTATGTTACTGAGCACCCTGAAAGCTGTCAAGCGCGGTGCCGGCTGACGTTGAACGGGCGTGACCGAAGACGGAAATCCCCTCCCATGGGAGGGGGTAGATGATGCCACAATGAAGGCATCGGCCCGGTGGCCGATGCCGCTTCTGACCAGGCCAGACCAGGAGAGACGCCATGCGAAGGAAGATCGAGAAGAGTGACGCCGAGTGGCGTGCGCAGCTGACCCCCGAGCAGTACCACGTGACCCGCGAGAAAGGCACCGAGCGCCCCTTCAGCGGTGACTACCGGGTCACCGACGAGCACGGCATCTACCACTGCGTCTGCTGTCACGCCCCGCTGTTCGAGAACGAGCACAAGTTCGATGCCGGCTGCGGTTGGCCCAGTTTCGACCGCCCCCTGGTCTCGGGCTGCGTAGAGGAGCAGCCGGACACCTCCCAGGGCATGCAGCGCACCGAGGTGATCTGCGCCCGTTGCAACGCCCACCTGGGGCATGTCTTCCCCGACGGCCCGGCCGAGACCACCGGGCGGCGCTACTGCATCAACTCGGTGGCGATCCAGTTCCATGCCGGCGAGTAGGCGACTGGCCTGACCTGAAACGGGCGACCGTCTGGTATGATGGTCGCCCTTTTCATTTTCAGGCTCGCAGGAGTGGCTCCCATGCTCGGCTGGTACCCGGGACACATGAACAAGGCGCGCCGGCAGATCACCGAGGCACTGCCGGAGATCGACGTGGTGATCGAGGTCCTCGACGCCCGGCTTCCCTACTCCAGCGCCAACCCCCTGCTCGCCGAGCTGACCCGCCACAAGCCGGTGCTGAAGGTGCTCTCCCGCGCCGACCTGGCCGACCCCGAGCGCACCCGCGAGTGGACCGCCCACTTCGATGCCCAGGCCGATACCCGGGCCCTGCCCGTGACCACCACCAACGCCCGCGAGCTCAAGCGCATCCCCAGGCTGTGCCACGAACTGGCGGGGCAGGTGCGCGCCGATCGCGATGTGCGGGTGATGGTCATGGGCATCCCCAACGTCGGCAAGTCGACCCTGATCAACGGCCTGGCCGGGCGCACCATCGCCAAGACCGGCAACGAGCCGGCGGTGACCAAGCGCCAGCAGAAGGTGCGCATCGCCGGCCGGGTGGCACTGATCGACACCCCGGGGGTGCTGTGGCCCAAGATCGAGGACCAGGCCAGCGCCTATCGCCTGGCGGCCAGCGGTGCCATCCGCGACACTGCCATCGACTATGTGGATGTGGCGGTGGTCACCGCCGCCGAGCTGGCGCGGCGCTATCCCGAGGCGCTCCAGGCGCGCTACAAGCTGGGGGCGCTGCCCGCCTATGCGGCCAACCCCGAGGCCGAACGGGTCGAGGCCGACGGCCCGGCGCGGGTCGACCTGCTGGCCCTGGCCGGCTTCGATGGCCACGCGATCCTCACCGAGATCGCCGGCAAGCGCGGCGGCCTGCGCCCCGGCGGCGAGGTCGACCTGCACCGCGGCGCCGAGGTGCTGCTGCATGAGCTGCGCGACGGCAAGCTCGGCCGCCTGACCCTCGAGACCCCGGCGGACATCCCCGCCGAACCGGAAAGCGAGCCAGCCGGCGTCGAGGAGGATGGCTCCCGGCCCGGCGACCCCGCATAATCACAGGCTCGCCCTTGCCTGCATGACCATTGGACACTGGAAGACATGGACACCACCCCGATCCGGAAATCGCACAAGCTGCACAACGTCTGCTACGACATCCGCGGCCCGGTGCTCGACCACGCCAAGCGCCTGGAAGAGGAAGGTCAGCGCATCCTCAAGCTAAACATCGGCAACCCTGCCCCGTTCGGCTTCGAGGCGCCGGAGGAGATCCTCCAGGATGTGATGCGCAACCTGCCCACCGCCCAGGGTTACTGCGATTCCAAGGGGCTCTACTCGGCGCGCAAGGCGATCATGCAGGAGTGCCAGCGCAAGAACATACCCAATGTCGGCATCGAGGACATCTACATCGGCAACGGGGTCTCCGAGCTGATCGTGATGGCCATGCAGGCGCTGATCAACGATGGCGACGAGGTGCTGATCCCGGCTCCCGACTACCCGCTGTGGACCGCCGCGGCCAACCTCTCGGGCGGCCACCCGGTACACTACCTGTGCGACGAACAGGCCGACTGGGCCCCCGACCTCGCCGACATCCGCGCCAAGGTGACCGGCCATACCCGGGCCATCGTGATCATCAACCCCAACAACCCCACCGGCGCCGTCTACCCGCCGGAGGTGGTGCGTGGTCTGCTCGACATCGCCCGCGAGCACGACCTGGTGGTGTTCTCCGACGAGATCTACGACAAGATCCTCTACGACGACGCCGAACACGTCTCCACCGGCGCGCTGGCCTCCGAGGACCAGCTGGTGGTGACCATGAACGGGCTCTCCAAGAGCTACCGCTGCGCCGGCTTCCGCTCCGGCTGGATGATCCTCTCGGGCAACCTCGCCAAGCAGCATGCGGACGATTTCATCCAGGGGCTGACCATGCTCGCCTCGATGCGCCTGTGCGCCAACGTGCCGGCCCAGCATGCCATCCAGACGGCCCTCGGCGGCTACCAGTCGGTCAACGACCTGATCCTGCCCGGGGGGCGCCTGCTGGCCCAGCGCGACATCACCTACGACAAGCTCAACGCCATCCCCGGGGTCTCCTGCGTCAAGGCGAAGGGCGCGCTCTACGCCTTCCCTCGCCTCGACCCCAAGGTGTTCAACATCCGCGACGACCAGCAGCTGGTGCTCGACCTGCTGCTGCAGGAGAAGATCCTGCTGGTCCAGGGCACCGCCTTCAACTGGCCGGACCCTGACCATGTGCGCATCGTCACCCTGCCCTGGGCCGACCAGCTCGAGGATGCCCTGGACCGCTTCGCCCGCTTCCTGTCGCGCTACCGGCAGTGAGCGCGCCCGGCGACCGCGAGCGCCGCGCTTGAAACCCGGCGGGCGAGACCGTATCTAAGCAACAGCTTGTGAACGCCGTGCCCGGCACGGCCCCCCCTTCGACGACGACGGAGACCCGTTCCATGATGCGAATCCTGCTCTTCCTGGGCACCAACCTGGCGGTGATCATCGTCGCCAGCATCACCCTGCGCCTGCTGGGGGTCGAGGGCTACCTGCGCGGCCAGGGCCTGAACTTCAACGCCCTGCTGATCTTCTGCTTCGTCTTCGGCATGGCCGGCTCCATGATCTCGCTGTTCATCTCCAAGTGGATGGCCAAGCGCGGCACGGGCACCGTGGTGATCGAGACGCCCTCCAATGCCACCGAGAAGTGGCTGCTCGACACCGTGGCGGAGCTCGCCCGCGACGCCGGCATCAAGACCCCCGAGGTGGGCATCTTCCCCGCCCAGCAGTCCAATGCCTTCGCCACCGGCTGGAACAAGGACGACGCCCTGGTGGCGGTCTCGGCCGGCCTGCTCAACCGCATGCGCCCGGAAGAGGTGCGCGCGGTGCTGGCCCACGAGATCGGCCACGTGGCCAACGGCGACATGGTCACCCTGGCGCTGATCCAGGGGGTGGTGAACACCTTCGTGATGTTCTTCGCGCGGGTCGTCGCCCACCTGGTCGACCAGTTCCTGCGCAGCCGCAGCGACGGCGCCGGGCTCGGCTTCATGGGCTACTTCGCCGTGGTGATCGTCGCCGAGATCGTCTTCGGCATCATCGCCTCGGCCATCGTCGCCTGGTTCTCGCGCTTCCGCGAATACCGCGCCGACGCCGCCGGCGCGAAGCTCGCCGGCTCGGGCGCCATGATCAACGCCCTGGCGCGCCTCAAGGCCGAGACCGAGATGCCCGACCAGATGCCGGACACCCTCACGGCCTTCGCCATCACCACCGGCCAGACCCGCAAGATCATGGAGCGGCTGTTCGCCAGCCACCCCCCGCTGGAAGACCGCATTCGCGCCCTCAAGGAAGCGGCGTACCGCCAGTAAACGCCGGGCTGCGGGCTGCGGGCTGCGGGCTGCGGGCTGCGGGCTGCGGGCTGCGGGCTGCGGGCTGCGGGCTGCGGGCTGCGGGCTGCGGGCTGCGGGCAATAAGTCTTGCTCGTGGCTCGTGGCTCGTGGCTCGTGGCTCGTGGCTCGTGGCTCAAACCATCGTCACCCGAAAGCCGGCTGCCTCGAGAAGCGGTGCCATCTCGTGAGCCTTCTCGTTCAGCGTCACCTCCAGGGTAGAGAACTCGCGTCGCAGCGGGTAACTCGCCCGGCAGGCATCGAAGCCCCTGGCCATGCCCCGCCGGCGCGACTCGCGCAGCAGGCTGTCGTGGTCGCGACGCACGTCGTGGACCGCACGGGCACACAGCCGCAGCGCCTCCTCGGCCTCGAGCCCGCCTTGCAGCGCCAGGTGCGACACCGGCGGTGGCGGTAGCAGGTCGGCGAGCGTCACCCCCGCCGGCAGGCCGAGATGCCGGGCCAGCTCCCGATAGACCTGGTGGGTGCCGCGCAGCTTGCCGTCGAGGCTGTAGCCGGCGATATGCGGCGTGGCGATCGCCGCCAGATCGTGCAGGGCGGCGTCGATGCCGGGCTCATGCTCCCAGACGTCGAGCACGGCGGTGATATCGCCCTGCCCTGCCAGCCGCTGACGCAGCGCCTGGCCGTCGATGCAGGCGCCGCGGCCGGCATTGAGCACCACCGTCCCCGGCGCCAGTTCGGCGATCCGTTCGGCATCGAGCAGGTGATGGGTGGCATGGGGGCCCTCGGCGACCAGCGGAGTGTGCAGGCAGACCACGTCGCACGCATCGATCAGCGACGCCAGGCCGACGAAGCCCTGAGCGCCCTCCCGCTCCGCCCGGGGGGGGTCACAGGCCAGGCAGTCGATGCCCAGGGCCTCGAGCCGCCGTAGCAGCCGGCCGCCGACGCTGCCTGCCCCGACGACACCGACACGGCGGTCGGCCAGCCGCCAGCCCTGCCGCTCGGCCAGGGTCAGCAGGCTGCCGAGAACATAGTCGACCACCGCCTCGGCATTGCAGCCGGGAGCACTGGCGAAGGCGATGCCGTGGCGTGACAGGGCGGCCTGGTCGACATGGTCGGTCCCGATGGTGCAGGTGCCAACGAAACGCAGCCGCGAACCGGCCTGCAAGGCCGCCTCGACCATGGCCGCGTCGACCCGAGTGATGGAACGCACCACCAGGGCATCGACATCGCGCACGGCCCCGGCATCGATCTCGCGGCCCGGCAGCCTGATCACCTCGCCGAGCCCGCCGAAACAGGCGTCTGCGGCAAGCACATTGGCATCGACGAGGATTCTCATGGCATGTCTCCTGACTCCCTGGATGGCACGACTTGTTCGGGCGGCACAAGGCCTTACAATACCTCCCCAGCCGTTACATGACACCTCGGCGCTGCCATACAGCAGTGCCTCACGCTTTCAGGAGTCGCCGTGATCGTCCGCTGGGAAACCGACCATGACTATGTGCTGGTACATGTCCACCAGGACATGTTCGGCGACTGGATCTTCAGCCGCGCCTGGGGGCAGATCGGCACCCAGTTCGGCGGACTGAAGCATCGCCTGGCCGACGATCACGCCCAGGCGATGATGTGGCTCGGCGACGAGGCCACCATCCAGGCCTCGCGGGGCTTTCGCAAGGTACTGGAAGTAGAGGCCGAATCCGCCGAGGGACGCGACGCCATCAGCCAGCTGTCGTTGCTGGATACGCTATAAGCTGGAAGCTGGAAGCTGGAAAGGCAGCATGTTGCCACCAATCCTTTTGTCAGGGTTTTTTCTTGCAGCTTCGAGCTTATGGCTTCGAGCTCCGGGCGAAGCCCGGCTCTTCCAGCCGCGAAGCGGCGCTCTTCCAGCTTCAAGCTCCCGGCGAAGCCGGGGACTTAAAGCTTAAGGCTTACAGCTCCCGGCGCAGCCGTGCCGGGTCACCCCAGGTAGCGCCGGCCTCCGCGCCGGGTCGCGCCCTTCACCGAGCCAGGCTCTGCCGCCCCGCCGAGCTGTCGCTGCAGGACCTGCCAGGCGCCCTCGTCCAGCCAGCCCCGCTCCCTCAGCCAATCGGCCAGCCGTGGCGCCTCGAAGCCGCGGTCGAGCTCCTCACCGGCCTCGTCCGCCAGTACCGGAATCCGCATCCCGTAGCGCTCGACCAGGGCAACGTCCTCGCTGATCTCGACCTCCTCCAGGTGGTACGCCTCGGCGGCCAGGGTGACCAGCAGCGCCTCGAGCTGCTCGCAGAGATGGCAACCCAGGGTGGTATAGAGCCGCAGGCGGATCATACGGCCTCCCGCTGGCGGTTCAGAGTCGCTTGGGTCGGCCTCGGTGACGGGTTACCGGCGTTGGTGGAGCCTGCGGGGTCTGACCCCCGGGACGTCGAGGTCGCAGTGGGGTACCCATGATGCCGACTCCTGTCGGGCACGGGGTCAGACCCCACAGGCGTGGCCTCGACGCAAGAGCCCGGCTCCCGATCGCCTATCATGCGGCCAGTGGTCGAAACGCTCATGACGCCTCCCGGTGGCGGATCAGGAACACGTGATGCAGACCCGGGCGGCGGTTGCCAGATAGAGAGCGGATCGAAGGTCTCATGACGCCTCCCGATGGCGGATCAGGAACACGTGATGCAGCCCCGGGCGGCGGTTGCCAGATAGAGAGCGGATCGAAGGTCTCATGACGCCTCCCGATGGCGGAGCAGGAACACGTGATGCAGCCCCGGGCGGCGGTTGCCAGATAGAGAGCGGATCGAAGGTCTCATGACGCCTCCCGATGGCGGATCAGGAACACGTGATGCAGCCCCGGGCGGCGGTTGCCAGATAGAGAGCGAATCGAAGGTCTCATGACGCCTCCCGATGGCGGATCAGGAACACGTGATGCAGCCCCGGGCGGCGGTTGCCGGATAGAGAGCGGATCGAAGGTCTCATGACGCCTCCCGATGGCGAATCAGGAAACAGTGGTGCAACGCGGGGCGTCTCTGGAAATCCGGATCGAAGGTCTTCCGCGAGATGTCCTCCACCGCGTAGTGCTCGGCGAGGTCGGCATCCAGTTGGAAGCGGCGCTGGTTGTTCGAGAACACCAGGGTGCCGCCCGGTGCCAGGCGGGCCATGGCCAGGCGCACCAGGCGGCCGTGGTCGCGCTGCACGTCCAGGGTGGCCTCCATCTTCTTGGAGTTGGAGAAGGTCGGCGGGTCCAGGAAGATCAGGTCGAACTGCGCCCTGGCGGTCTCCAGCCAGCGCAGGCAGTCGTCGCGCACCACCCGGTGGCGGCTCGGGTCGAGGCCGTTGAGGGCGAAGTTGTCCCGCGCCCACTCCAGGTAGGTGTTGGAGAGGTCGACGCTGACACTGTCGCTGGCCCCCGCCGCCTCGGTGTCCTCCTTCCGCGACCCCAGCGCCGCCTGCACCGTGGCGGTGCCGGTGTAGCAGAACAGGTTGAGAAAGCGCTTGCCGGCGGCCATCTCGCCCAGCATCCGGCGCACCGGGCGGTGGTCGAGGAACAGGCCGGTATCGAGGTAGTCGCGCAGGTTGACCCACAGCCGTGCCCTGCCCTCGCGCACCTCGAAGCGCTCGCCGCTGGTGGCCTGCTTCTGGTACTGGCCCTTGCCGCTCTGGCGCTCGCGCCGCTTGACCACGATAGCCGCCGGGTCCACGCCCAGCACCTCGGGAAGCACCGTGAGCGCATCGAACAGGCGCCGCTGGGCCTGCTCGGCGTCGATCGTCTTCGGCGGCGCGTACTCCTGGACATGCACCCGGTCACCGTAGACATCGATGGCCAGGGCGTACTCCGGCATGTCGGCGTCATAGAGCCGGTAGCAGCTCTCGCCGGACTGCTTCAGCCACTTCCTCAGCCGCTTGCGGTTCTTCTCCAGGCGATTGGCGAACATCTGCGCCCCCTTCGAGAGTCGGGGCCGTGGCGCCGGCTCTGCCCCCGCCAGGCCTTCGTCGGCTTCGGGGATCGCCATCAGCAGCAGCCGGGCATCCAGCGGGCCATTCTTCAGCGAGTAGTGCTTGTGGGCGCGCAGGCCGATGCGGTGGCCCAGGTCGGGGTTGGCGGTGAACACCGCCAGTTGCCAGCCGGGAAAGGCCGCCCGCCCCCGTTCGCCGAGCTGGCCATAGAGGGTCACCAGCTCGGGCAGCTGGCCCAGGCGCTCGCCATAGGGCGGGTTGGTGATCAGCAGGCCCCGCGCCGCGTCCGGCAGCCCCTCGGGGCGCCCGAGCCGCCCCAGCGAGGCACCGCGGAACTCGATCAGCGCGGGAATGCCGGCGCGCATGGCATTGGCCTTGGCCGCGGCCAGCGCCGGCGGGCTCTCGTCGAAGCCGAACAAGCGCGAACGACAACGCTTGCGCCCGATGCTGGCCCGGGCCTCGGCCTCGCGGCGCAGCTCGCGCCACTGTCGCTCGTCATGACCGGCCCAGCCGTGGAAGCCGAATCGCTCCCGTGCCAGGTTGGGGGCCATGTCGGCGGCGATCAGCGCCGCCTCGATCAACAGGGTGCCGGCCCCGCAGAGCGGGTCGACCAGCGGCGCGCCCTGGCGGGCCAGCGCCGGCCAGCCGGCCCGGACCAGCAGGGCCGCGGCCAGGTTCTCCTTGAGCGGCGCATGGCCGACGTCGCGGCGATAGCCGCGGCGGTGCAGGCTGTCGCCGGAGAAGTCCACCCCCAGGGTCAGCCGGCCGCGGTGCAGGTTGGCATAGAGGCGCAGGTCGGGGCGGCACAGGTCGACGTCGGGCCGCGGCCGACCCGCGGCCAGCAGGCGCTCCACCACGCCATCCTTGACGGTCTGGGCACCGAAGCGGGTGTGGCGGATCGCCTCGGAGCGCCCGTGAAAGTCCACTGCCAGGCTGCCGTCGGCGCCCAGGTGATCGCGCCAGTCCACTGCCGCGACGGCCTGGCGCAGCTGGTCCGGCGTCTCGATACCCTCCTCGCGCACCAGGCAGAGCACCACGCGGTTGGCCAGGCGCGACCAGAGGCAGACGCGATAGGCAGTCGCCAGGCTGGCCCGGAAGTGCACCCCGGCCACGGTGGTCTTGCCCGGCTCGGCACCCAGGTCGGCCAGCTCGTCGGCCAGCAGGAGTTCGATGCCCTTCGGGCAGGTGGCAATGAATGCCAGCGAATCAGTCGCTTGTGTCTCAGTCATGGAAGGTCCATCGGCCCCTCGGATGGGCGGATCGCGGCCATTACGACCAGGTGAACGGGATGTTACAAATCAACGGTCGACAACGTCGACCCCGTTGCGCTATCAATTAGTCAGTAGCTACTGAATAACGCATGCGTTTGCTGTCAACGGGCCCCATCCGTCGCACGGCCGAACCCTTTCGGCCTGCAGGCGGCGGTAACCCGGGGCCCGAGGATCGAACGGGTTGGTCGTCTGTCTTATGTCCTTATTCAGACCGAGACGAGACGACAGGCCCACACCGGTACCTTTTCAAGAGGTAGTCCAATGAAACGACAGAAACGTGATCGCTTCCAGCGCGCCTATATTCATGGCTACAAGGCAGGTATCTCGGGTCGCTCCCGTGATGATTGTCCGAGTCAGGACATCAATCTTCGCGAATACTGGATGAGCGGTTGGCGTGAAGGTCGTGGGGATCATTGGTCCGGCATGACAGGTGTCTCCGGCATACACAAGAACCCCATGGTGATGTGAACCCTCGAGTCTCCCTTTCGGTTCCCTTCACCGGCCGTCGAGGACGGTCAGCCAATAGAGCCCGTGGCCCTGCCGCGGGCTTCTTGGTTCACTCCCCCCGTGTCCCGGCGTAGGCCTTCAGCGCCCGGGCACACTCCCCCACCAGCCGCGGTCCGCGGTAGATGAACCCCGAATAGAGCTGCACCAGGTCCGCCCCTGCCTGGCACTTGCCCACGGCGGCCTCGCCGCTGTCGATGCCCCCCACGCCGATGATCGGCAGGGTCGGCAGATGACGGCGCAGCTCGCGAATCACCGCATTCGACGGCTCGAAGACCGGCCGGCCGGAGAGCCCCCCCTGCTCGTCGCCATGGGTGAGGCCGGCCACCGCGTCCCGCGACACCGTGGTGTTGGTGGCAATCACCGCATCGATGGCATTGGCCTCGAGCGTCCGGGCCACCAGCGCCACCTCCTCGACATTCATGTCCGGTGCGATCTTCACCGCCAGCGGCACGCGGCGGCCGGCCTCGCGGTCGAGCCCATGACCCGTCTCGCGCAGTGCGCCGAGCAACTGGTCGAGGTGCTCGCCGAACTGCAGGTTGCGCAGCCCCGGGGTGTTGGGCGAGGAGATGTTCACCGCCACATAGTCCGCCTGGGCGTGGACCTTGCGCAGGCAGGTCAGGTAGTCGTCCACCGCCTGCTCCACCGGCGTGGTCAGGTTCTTGCCGATATTGATGCCGACGATGCCGGCATAGCGACACTTCCTGACCCGCTCGACCAGGTGGTCCACCCCGGCATTGTTGAACCCCATGCGGTTGATGATCGCCCCCTGCTCCGGGAGGCGAAACAGGCGGGGCCTGGGGTTGCCGTCCTGGGGCCTGGGGGTGACGGTGCCGACCTCGACGAAGCCGAAGCCCAGCGCCCCCAGGGCATCCAGGTGGTCGGCATTCTTGTCGAGCCCCGCCGCCAGGCCCACGCGATTGGGAAAGCGCAGTCCCATCAGCTCCACCGGGTCGTCGACCCGAGGGCCGGCCAGGCGCCCGGCGAGCCCCAGCCGACCGGCCAGGTCCAGCCCCGACAGCGCGACCCCATGGGCGGTTTCGGCATCGAGGCGGAACAGGAGCGAACGGGCAAGCGAATACATGGGCATCTCCGGGCGGTGTCGAGCGAGCGGGCGGGAGTATAACAGTCCGCACCCCTGGAAACGACGAACCCCGCCAGCGGCGGGGTTCGTCTCTCACGGCGTACTGTCGCGCCTCAGGTTTCGCGGCTGCTCTCGGCCAGGTCGACGAGCTCACGCACCGCCACGGCGAACAGCGGGAAGCCGCCCTGGCTGCCGCTGCCCACCTGTTCGAGCAACCGGCACCAGCGCCCGTACATGATGTCGTGGAGCTGCAGCCACCGGTCGACCCGCTCCACCGGGTCCCGCGGTCCGCCCTCCATGCCGAGCACGCTCACCGACAGCGCCAGCTGCTGACGGTCGATATCGTCGCGGAAGGTCTCGCGGGCCTTGGCCTGCCAGGTGTCGCGCACCTTGAGATCGGTGATCTTCTGGATCAGCCACGGCAGCTCCAGACGATCGCCGATCTCGTGGAACGCCTCGGCCACCCGCTGGGGCTTCTCGCCGGTCTGGCGCGCCGCCTGGATGATGCCGAGCGCGGTGTAGAGGCTGTTCGTGGCGACCACGGTGGTGGCCAGTGCCGCGGGTACCCCCGCCTCCACCAGCTCCTGACGCCGCGCTTCCCAGGCCTCGCGTTCCTCGCCACGCAGCCGCTCGCCGATGTTCTCCTGCAACTGGGCCAGGCGCGGGGCGAAGTAGGCAATCGTATCCTGGGTGGTCATGCCGAGACGCTGACGCAAGAACCAGCGGCTGGCCCGACGCAGCGTACGCATCAGGTCGAGCATCATGCCGTACTGCACCCGGCTCGGCACCTGGTTGTCCAAGGCCTCGATCTGCTCCCACAGGGCGGTCAGCTGGAAGCTCTCGCGGGCGATCACGTAGGCCCGGGCGATGTCGGCGCGTCCGGCACCGGTGGAGTCGATCAGCCGGCGCACGAAGACGATGCCCATGTGGTCGAACAGGTCATTGGCCACCTGGGTGGCCACGATCTCGCGCTTCAGCCGGTGTTCGTACATCTCGTCGCGGAAGCGCTCGACCAGCACCTTCGGGAAGATGCGTTCGACATGCCGCGCGATGGTCGGGTCGTCCGGCACCTCGGAAGCGATCAGGTCGCCCTTGAGGACGCTCTTGGCATAGGAGATCAACACCGAGAGCTCGGGCAGCAGCATGCCCTGCTCGTTGGCGGCCCGCTCCTGGAGCTCCTCGTCGGAGGGCAGGAACTCGAGTTCTCGATCGATCTGGCCGGCGACCTCGAGCTCGCTGATGAAGCGACTGAAGGGGCCGATGCCCTGACGCGAGAGGATCTCGGAGAGATCCAGCGCCTGGGTCTGGCGATAGTTGTCGAGGATCACCAGCTCGGCGACCTCGTCGGTCATGTCGGCGAGCAGCTGGTTGCGCTGCTTGCCGGTCATGTCACCGCGCTTGACCACCTCGTCGATCAGGATCTTGATATTGACCTCGTGGTCGGAGCAGTTCACCCCGCCGGCGTTGTCGATGAAGTCGGTGTTGACCCGCACGCCCTTGGCGGCGGCCTCCATGCGGCCATGCTGGGTGAGCCCGAGGTTGCCGCCCTCGCCGACTACACGGCAGTTGAGGTCACGGCCGTCGATGCGCAGGGCGTCGTTGGCCTTGTCGCCCACCTCGGCATCGGTCTCGTCGCTGCCCTTGACGTAGGTGCCGATGCCACCGTTCCAGAGCAGGTCGACCTCGGCCTTGAGCATGGCGCGGATCAGCTCGTTGGGGGGCAGCTTGTTCTCCTTGATGCCGAACACCGCCTTCATCTGCGGCGAGATCGGGATCGACTTGGCGCTGCGCTTGAACACCCCGCCGCCCTCGGAGATCAGGCCGGTATCGAAGTCCTCCCAGCTCGAGCGCGGCAGGTCGAACAACCGCTTGCGCTCGGCGAAGGTGGCGGCGGCATCCGGGTTCGGGTCGACGAAGATATGCAGGTGGTTGAAGGCGCCCACCAGCCGGATCGTCTCGGAGAGCAGCATGCCGTTGCCGAAGACGTCGCCGCCCATGTCGCCGATGCCCACCACGGTGAACTCGTCGCGCTGGGTGTTCAGGCCCAGGCCACGGAAGTGCCGCTTGGTCGACTCCCAGGCCCCCTTGGCGGTGATGCCCATCTTCTTGTGGTCATAGCCGTTGGCGCCGCCCGAGGCGAAGGCGTCGCCCAGCCAGTGGCCATACTCGGCGGAGATCTCGTTGGCGATGTCGGAGAAGGTCGCGGTGCCCTTGTCGGCGGCCACCACCAGGTAGGCGTCGTCATCGTCGTGGCGCACCACGTCACGGGGCGGCACCACCTCGCCGCCGACCAGGTTGTCGGTAACGTCGAGCAGGGCGCGGATGAAGGTCTTGTAACAGGTGATGCCCTCCCGCTGGATGGCGTCACGATCCCCCCCCTCGGGCATCCGCTTGCAGATGAAGCCCCCCTTGGCGCCCACCGGCACGATCACCGCGTTCTTCACCTGCTGCGCCTTGACGAGGCCGAGGACCTCGGTGCGGAAGTCCTCGTGGCGATCGGACCAGCGCAGCCCCCCGCGAGCCACCTTGCCCCCGCGCAGGTGCACCCCCTCGACCCGCGGTGAGCAGACGAATATCTCGAAGGCCGGGCGCGGCTTGGGCATGCCGGTGACCTGGGACGGGTTCATCTTGTAGGCGATGTAGTCCTTGACGCGGCCGTCGGCGTCCTGCTGGTAGTAGTTGGTGCGCAGGGTCGCCATGATCAGTTCCATGTAGCGACGCAGCAACTGGTCGTCGTTGAGGCTGGCCACGTCGTCGAGCAGCCGCACGATGCGCTGCTGGCAGGCCTCGATCTCGCTCTCGTCGGGCCGCTCCTCGGGGTCGAAGCGCAGCTCGAACAGCGTCACCAGCTCCCGGGTGATCTCCGGTTGGTTGGCCAGGGTGGTCGCCATGTAGTCCTGGGAGACGCCGAAGCGGATCTGCTTCAGGTAGCGGGCATAGCCGCGCAGCATCGCGACCTCGCGCCAGTCCAGGTTGGCGCCGATGATCAGGCGGTTGAAGGCGTCGTTGTCCGCCTCCCCGACCCAGATGCGCTGGAAGGCCTCGATGAAGGGCTCGCGCATCTCCTGCAGATTGACCTCGGTGCTGGTGTGATGCTCCAGGTCGAAGTCATGGATCCAGTAGGTGGCGTCGGTGGCGTGAATCCCGTAGGGACGCTCGCCGATCACCCGCAGGCCCAGGTTCTCCATCATCGGCAGCACGTCGGAGAGCGGAATGGGGCGGTCGCGATGGAAGAGCTTGAGGTTGACCCCGCTGCCCTCCTCCTCGACCAGGCGATAGAGGGAAAGCGCCAGGGGAATGCCATCGTCGAGCTCGCTGATGTGGTGCAGGTCGTAGACCGCGGTACGGGCGCTGAAATCGTCGCGATAGCCGGCGGGGAAGGCGCCGCGGAAGCGGTCCATGAGCTTGTTGGCCTGCTCCTCGCCGAACCCCTCGATGCTGGCGGCCTGCAGATCGTCACGCCAGTTGCGGGCGAGCTCGGCGACCTTGCCCTCCAGGCGCTTGAGGTCGTAGGCGACGGGCTGGGCGCCCCCGAAACGCAGGATGAACTGGATACGCGCCAGCACCGACTCCGAGAGGTAGGTGTTGAAGTCGCCGAAGGTGGCGCCCAGTTCCTCGCAGAGCAGATGCTGGATGCGCAGCCTCAGTTCGGTGGAGAAGACGTCCCGCGGCACGAAGACCAGGCAGGAGTAGAACTTGCCGAAACGGTCTTCGCGCACGAACAGCCGCACCCGGCGGCGCTCGCGGATGTCGAGGATGCCCAGGGCCGTCTGCACCAGCTCGTCGATGTCGATCTGGAAGAGGTCGTCGCGGGGATAGACCTCGAGAATCTGCAACAGCTGCTTGCCGTTGTGCCCCTTGGGGTTGAAGCCGGCGATATCCATCACCGACTTGAGCTTGCGGCGCAGGATCGGCACGTTGCGCGGCGACTCGTTGTAGACCACGGCGGTGAACAGCCCCAGGAAGCGGTGTTCACCGATCACGCGACCCTGCTCGTCGTAGCGGTCGATGGAGATGTAGTCGGGATAGGTCGGTCGGTGCACCCGGGCATGGTGGGCGCTCTTGGCGAACGACAGCAGCTGGGGCACCAGCACAAAGTGGTCGCCGTCGACTCCGACCGTGGTGCGGATGCGCTCGCGATAGCGCGGCTGGTCCAGGCGAAAGACCCCCAGCTCGCTGCCCTCGATCTTCTCGAGCCACTCCTTGCCGTCCTGCTCGCGGATCTCGTAGGCGTCGTAGCCGAGGAAGGTGAAGTTCTCCTGGCGCAGCCACTCGAGGAAGGCGATGGCCTCGCTGTGGTCCTCGGGATTGATCGATGCCGGGCGGACGGCCCGGATCTCCTCGATCGCCTTCTCGACCTGCTCGACCATCGCATCGTAGTCTGCCACCGCGGTGCGCACATCGACCAGCACCTCGTGAAGGCTGGCCTGGAGATCCGCGAGGACGGCGGGATCGGTATGGCGGTCGATCTCGATGGCGATCAGCGACTCGCGCGACTCCGGCGCGCCCTGCTCCCGGGGCGAGGCGACCCGCACGAGATGATCCTTGTCGTCACGCGCCACCGCCAGCACGGCGTTGTGGATCGCGTGCACGGTGATGCCCCGTCGATTGAGCTCGATGCGCACCGAATCCACCAGGAACGGCATGTCCTCGTGCAGCACCGCCACGAAGGTGTGGGTCGACTGCCAGCCGTGCTCCTCGAAATCGGGGTTGAAGACCCTCACCTTGGGCGAGGCGGGATCGAACTGCTGAATGAAGTGCCACACCGACAGGGTGGCGCCATAGATGTCGTCCAGGCGACGGTCGGCGAGGTCATCGAACGGCACCGTGGCGTAGAAGTAGCGGGCGAAGGACTCCACCGCGCGGGCCTTCTCCTTGTCCAGTCGACTGGCCAGTCGCTCGGCGAGTTGCTTGAGAAAATCCTGCCTGACTTCGTCGTACGCAACGTGCTGCATCCATCACCTCGGCTGCCGACGGCCGCCGAAGGGCGGCCGGGAAAAGTTCACGGCGGCCCATGACCGCCTTGCCCTGCGATCTTACGCCACTCCCCGAACCGCCCCCACCGACTTGCCACCTTGCTCATGGTGCATGTCGGTTGCGCATCACCGCTTGACTTCCTCGCCATTGACTAGACCAAGGTCGCAATCAAGCTCGCCGCTCGAGCAGCACCCCGCACTCGCAGTGATGGGTCCAGGGAAACTGGTCGAACAGGGCGAAACGCCGAATGTCATGCGTCCTGGTCAGGGTCGCGAGGTTGTCCGCCAGGGTATCCGGGTTGCATGAAATATAGACGATACGCGCATAGCCGCCGAGTTGTCGGCAGCTCGCGTCGTCGAGCCCGGCCCGGGGCGGATCGACCAGCACCGTGGTGAAATCGTAGTCGTCCAGCGCCCACTCGGCCACGCGCCGCCCGCCCTTCTCCCCTTTCAGGGCCAGCGAAAACTCCTCGGCGGACATGCGGCCGATCACGGCGTTGTCGATGCCATTGGCCTCAAGGTTGAGCCGTGCGCTGGCCACCGAGGTGCGCGAGATCTCGGTGGCCAGCACCCGGCGGAAGTTTTCCGCCAGGGCGACGGTGAAGTTGCCGTTGCCGCAGTAGAGCTCCACCAGGTCGCCGTCCCGGCTGTCGCGGGTCACATCACGGGCCCAGGCCAGCATCGAGCGGCAGATCTCGGCATTGGGCTGGGTGAAGCTGTTCTCCACCTGCTGGTAGACGAACTCGCGCCCGTCCACCTCGAGTCGCTCCCAGACATGGTCCCGCTCGAGCACCAGGCGCTGCTTGCGCGAACGGCCGATGATCATCGCACCCAGGGTCGCCTGCAGCCGACGCGCCTCGGCTTTCCAGGCCTCGTCCAGCGGGCGGTGGTAGATCAGGGTGACCAGCGCCTCACCGGAGAGGGTGGTGAGGAACTCCACCTGGAACAGCTTGCGCCGCAACAGGGGGACGTCACGAATGGCGTCGAGCAACTGCGGCATCAGCTCGTTGATCCGCCGGCCGGCCACCGGATAGTCGTCCAGGCGGATCACCCTCTTCCTCTTCGGATCCGCCGGGCCGACCTCGGACCCTTGCATTTCGAACATCGCATAGAAAAGGTCGTCCCCCTCGTGCCAGAGCCGGAACTCGCAGCGCTGGCGGTAGTGGCTCGGTGGCGAGGGGAACACCTCCAGTGCCGGCGGCGAGAAGCGGGCGAAGTCGCGGAGGATGCGCTCGCGCTTGGCCTCGAGTTGCTGGTCGTAGCGGGCGGGGTCGACGACGGGAACGGCCACGGGGCCTCCTGTAATGGTGATAGGGATGGTGACGACAATGCTGACGGAAATTGATGCCGTGGACGCCAGGCGGCTCAGTCGAGGTGCAGCAGGTACGGCTCGGCGAAGCCGAACGCCGCCAGTCCCGCCCTCAGCCGCGGGTCCGGGGCGGTGACGAAGCTCTCGCCCGGCCCCCGGTACGGGGCAGGCGCGGCGACCACCTGGGCGACCCGGCGGGCGATGGCGTCGCCGGAATCGATCCAGGCGACTCCGCGAGGGGCCGCCTCGACCAGGGCATCATGCAACAGCGGGAAGTGAGTGCAGCCCAACACCACCGTATCGAGCTCGGGATCGACCCACAGCGGTGCGAGCGCCTCGCGGATCACCACGCGATCCGGAGCCTCGCCGACGACCCAGCGCTCGGCCTCGCCGACCAGCGCATCGGCGGCGACCCGGGTGACCCGGCAGCCGGCGGCAAACTCCCGTATCAGTTGCAGGGTGTAGGGGCGTGCCACCGTGGCACTGGTGGCCAACAGGCCGAGATGGCCAGTCCGACTGCATTGCGCCGCCGGCTTGATCGCCGGCACGGTGCCGACCACCGGCACCGCAAGCCGGTCGCGCAGGGCGTCGAGCGCCAGGGTGCTGGCGGTATTGCAGGCCACCACCAGGGCGCAACAGCCGCTGGCCGAGACCGCCGCCTCGCAGACGGCGAGGATACGCTGCACCAGCCAGCCGTCCTCGCGAATGCCATAGGGCAACATGGCATTGTCGCAGGCATAGGCCAGCGCCGCCCCCGGCAGGCGCTCGCGCAGGGCCGCCACCACCGAGAGCCCCCCCACACCGGAGTCGAACACCAGCACCGGCCCGGTCACCGGCACCCACCACAATGCGCTCCCCCCGCCCGGTCAGAAGAGGGCGGCTGGAGAGAGAGAGAGGAAGGCATGACATGGCGCAGGCTGGCTGGCATCGCACTGGGTCCCGGCGGTACGTTCTCGGCCGAGCGCTCCTGGCGGAGTGCCCCGGACCGACCATGGGGACGCATTCTACCTCAGACCGGCGACGACCCGAAGAGGCCCACCCACACAGGCTCAGATCACCTGCACCGGCGCCTCGCGCAGTTCGGCATAGAGCTCGGGATAGGCTTCCTGCAGGCGCTCCAGCTCGGCGGCGGCCCCTTCGGGAAGCAACTCGCCGAGATGTTGCAGCTCCTGCTCGTCGAAGTGCTGCTGGATCAGCGGGAAGAGCAGCTCACGCTCGTCACGCAGGTAGGCCCGATGGCTCTCCAGGTAGGCCTTGAGGTCATCGGAGAAACGATCCATCGGCACGACCGCATCCATGAGGATCATGTCGATGTCACCGGACAGCCGCTTCAGACGTGCGCGCAGGCCCCGGTAGTCCTTGGCCAGCTGCTCGGTGACGTCACCGCTCTCGGGAGCTTTCTGCTGCAACTGTTCGGTGCAGATACGCTCGAGGGGCAGCGTAAAGCCCTCCATGTAGTCCAGGATGTAGTCGACGACCTCCCTCACCAGCTGGAAGTTTGGGCGCTCGCCGGTCGACAGGGTCTTCTGCTTGAGCTGCAGAACGTGCAACATGCGCGCCATATTGGCATGATCCCGGCGCAGCTGGGTCAGCATGGTCATGTCGTGGCCTCCTCTTCCTGTCAGCGATGTGTGGAAGGCATTCCTCGTTGGATTCGCCATCCTGGCCAGGGTTCAGCGAGCCACTCGATACCGGAGGGCACGCCGAAGACGTTGTATCAACCTAGTGCCTGGCGGCGAGGCTGTCTATCGACCAAGGTCGCATTGTCGACGACACCCGCCCGGGCATCCTCTTGCCGTTCATCAGGGAGACCGCCATGGACCTGTTCCACCAGACCACCGGCGATGATGCCGCCCCCCTGGCCTTCCGCATGCGGCCGCGGCGGCTGGCCGACTACGTGGGCCAGCAGGCGCTGGTAGGGCCCGACAAGCCCCTGCGCCGCATGGCCGAGACCGGCGTGGTGCGCTCGATGATCCTGTGGGGCCCGCCCGGCACCGGCAAGACCACCCTGGCCGAGATTCTCGCCGCGGAGTCCGGTGCCCGCCTCGAGCACCTCTCGGCGGTGATGGCCGGGGTCAAGGAGATCCGCGCGGCGGTGGACCGGGCCCGGGCCGCCCAGGGCCAGGGGCAGCCCACCCTGCTGTTCCTCGACGAGATCCACCGGCTCAACAAGAGCCAGCAGGATGCCCTGCTGCCCCATGTGGAGTCCGGCCTGCTGACGTTGATCGGCGCCACCACCGAGAACCCCTCCTTCGAGGTCAACTCGGCGCTGCTTTCCCGCGCGCGGGTCCATGTGCTCAAGTCGCTCACCGAGGCCGAGCTGGTGGAGGTGATGCGTCGGGCCCTGGCCGACGATACACGCGGCCTGGGACGCCGCCGGATCGCCGTCGACGACGGGGTGCTGGGGCTGCTGGCCCGGGCCGCGGCCGGCGATGCCCGCCGCGCCCTGGGGCTGCTGGAGACCGCCTGTGACTTCGCCGAACCCAACGAGGGCGGCGGCGAGATCCTGCGCCGCGAGGCGCTGGAGGACGTGCTCGGCCACCAGGCCAGTGCCTTCGACAAGCAGGGTGACCACTTCTACGACCTGCTCTCGGCGATCCACAAGTCGGTGCGCTCCTCGCGCCCCGACGCGGCGCTGCTCTACATCGCCCGCTTCCTTCAGGGCGGCGGCGACCCGCTGGACGTGGTCCGGCGCCTGGCCGCCATCGCCTCCGAGGACGTCGGCAACGCCGATCCGCGCGCCCTGCCGCTGGTCATGGCCGCCTGGGACGCCTACCTGCGCCTGGGCGACTACGAGGGCCAGCGCGCCATCGCCCATGCGGCGATCCACCTCGCCGTGGCGCCCAAGAGCAACGCCATCGACCGCGCCTGGAAGGAGGCCAAGGCCTTCGTCGCCGCCCAGCCGCGCCTCGAGGTGCCCACCTACCTGCGCAACGCGCCGACGAAACTGATGGCGTCCATGGGCCACGGCCAGGGCTACCGCTATGCCCACAACGAGCCCCACGGCTATCCCGCCGGCAGCGCCCACGACTGCTGGCCCGACGAGATTCCGCACCAGCGTTTCTACCAGCCGACGGAGTACGGTCAGGAGAAGCGCTATGGCCAGCTCATGGCCTGGCGGGAGGCGCTGGACAGGGAGGCGGATGGGGACGGCAGCGACGTGTAGCGCCGAGCGCCCAGCCGCTCGGTGGCGGGCTGGCTGGCGTCGAGGCAGAAAGCGAGAAAACCCCATCGGACTCGATCCGGTGGGGTTTTCGCTCTGCCAGGGTAGGACCTGGGCCGCGGCTTTTCCGGCGACAGGCCTTCGCGGAGGCGCTGTGAATCCGTCCCTGGACGCTACATCCTTCATCCCTGAAGGATGACCTCCGCTTCGGCCAGTCCCCGGCGCCGCTCACGCCGGCACTTCCCGCTATGGACTGGCCGCTCGGCGCTAGTGACTATCCCGAATCACATCGGTGCCGTCGGGAATCTCGAAGGCGAACAGGCCGTCGTCGATGGCCTCGTTCATCTGCACGTCGCGGAACTCGATGGCGGTGCGCTGGCCGGTGCTGTCGGTCATCTGCAGGAACGCCAGGCGCTCGCCGCGGAAGGTCATCTTCAGCTCCTCGAACAGGGTATCGGGGGAGCGCGGCAGCAGGGTGAAGGTCTCGGCACTGCCCTGCTGCTGGCGCGAGACGTCATAGCTGTCGGTCAGCTCACTGGCGCTGCCGGAGAGCAGCAGTGCTGGCGTGTGGGTCACCCGCTGGTCCAGCGCCTGCACGGTGACCTGCTCCAGGTCGGGGTCATACAGATAGACCTCCTCGCCATCGGAGATCACCTCCTGCTGGTAGGGCGCATCGACCTCCCAGCGGAACTTGCCGGGGCGAGACAGCCACATGTGGCCACTGGCCTCCTGCAGGCGCTGGCCGCTGCCGTCGAGGATCTGCTGCTGGAAGGCGGCCTCGTAGGTCTCCAGCGGCTCGAGCATGCGGGTCAGGCGCTCGGCGCCCTCGCTGGCCAGGGCCGACAACGGCACGGCGAACGTCATGGCCAGCGTGGCAAGGGTCTTCTTCATGGTCATCGTCTCTGTCTCCCTGGACGGGTCCATCATGGAATCCTGTCACTCGGACCAAGGGGGCGTCGGCGGGTTGCATGCCCGCCGGCGCTTTCATCATTGCTGCATGGTTGAGCGGGGTACTGGGCTCAGTTACCCACCGGCGGCGGCGCCAGCACCTCGCGGGCACCGTTGGTGCCCATGGTCGACACCACCCCGGCCATCTCCATGGCCTCGACCAGGCGGGCGGCCCGGTTGTAGCCGATCTTGAAGCGGCGCTGCACCGCCGAGATGGAGGCCCGGCGCGACTCGGTGACGAACTGTACCGCCTCGTCGTAGAGGGCGTCCTGCTCGGCATCGTCGCCGTCGACGCCCTCGGCCTCAAGGCCGGTGAGGGCCTCGGCGGAGACGCCGCCGGAGAGGATCTCGTCGATGTACTTCGGCTCGCCGCGACGCTTCCAGTCCTCCACCACCCGGTGCACCTCATCGTCGTCGACGAAGGCACCGTGGACCCGGGTCGGCAGGCCGGACCCCGCCGGCAGGTAGAGCATGTCGCCGTGGCCCAACAGGTTCTCGGCGCCGCCCTGGTCGAGGATGGTGCGCGAGTCGACCCGCGAGGAGACCTGGAAGGCCATGCGGGTGGGGATATTGGCCTTGATCAGGCCGGTGACCACATCCACCGAGGGACGCTGGGTGGCCAGTATCAGGTGGATACCGGCGGCCCGGGCCTTCTGGGCCAGCCGCGCGATCAGCTCCTCGACCTTCTTGCCGACGATCATGAACATGTCGGCGAACTCGTCGATCACCACCACGATGTAGGGCAGCTTCTCGAGCACCGGCGGGCTCTGGTGCATCTCCCAGGGCTGGGGCTCCCACAGCGGGTCGGCGACCTGGGCGCCGGCGCGATCGGCCTCGTCGAGCTTGGCGTTGAAGCCGGCGATGTTGCGCACGCCCATGGAGGCCATCAGCTTGTAGCGGCGCTCCATCTCGGCCACGCACCAGCGCAGGGCGTTGGCAGCCTCCTTCATGTCGGTGACCACCGGCGCCAGCAGGTGCGGGATGCCGTCGTAGACCGACAGCTCGAGCATCTTGGGATCGACCATGATCATCCGCAGCTCGTCGGGGGTGGCCTTGAGCAGCATGGAGATCAGCATGGCGTTGACCCCCACCGACTTGCCCGAGCCGGTGGTGCCGGCCACCAGCAGGTGGGGCATCTTGCCCAGGTTGGCCACCACGGGGCCGCCGCCGATGTCCTGGCCCAGCGCCAGGGTCAGCGCCGAGGCCTCCTGCTGGTAGCGGTCGGAGTCGATCACCTCGCGCAGGCGGATCATCGCCCGCTTGGGGTTGGGAATCTCGATGCCCACCGTGGGCCGACCGGGAATCACCTCCACCACCCGCACGCTCTTGACCATCAGCGAACGCGCCAGGTCCTTGGCCAGGTTGCTGATCTTGGAGACCTTCACCCCCGCCGCCGGCTTGATCTCGAAGCGGGTGATCACCGGCCCGGGCCAGGTGTCGACCACCTCGGCCTTGACCCCGTACTCGCGCAGCCGCACCTCGAGCAGCTCGGCCATCTCGGCCAGCTGCGCGTCCGTGTAGTTGGGCTGATGGGGCTGGGGCGGGGTCAACAGGCGCAGGCTGGGCAGCTCGCCATCGGGGTCGGGCAGGTCGTCGAACAGCGGCCGCTGGTTCTGCAGGTGCTCCACGGTCCAGAGGGTGGGGCCATCGGGCTGGTCGGCGGCCGCGCGCCCCTGCTCGGCGGTGGCGACACGGGGAGCATCGTCGGCGGCCGACTCGTCGGCGGCATGGCCCACCGCGGGACCATCGCTCGCCGCGCGGACGGCAGGCGTCTCCTCGGCCGCCGTCCGCGCGGCGTTCTCGTCCCGGACCGGCTCGTCCCGGCCCAGACGCGGCTCGTCGGCGTCGTCCTCCCAGTCACCCGCCTGCCAGTCGACCAGCGCCGGCTCGCGACGCCCCACGTCGCGTACCGGCGAATGCGGCGACGAGCCCGAGGAGGCCCAGGCCGGCGGCGGAGCCTCGTCCTCCGGCTCCGCGGCTTCGGCAGGCATCTCCCGACACTCGTTGCCGGTGGCCGGTGCCGCCAGGGGGTCATCGTCGCGGCTGGCCCGCAGCGAGGGGCCGCTCCAGGCCGGGGGCGCCTCGTCATCGTCGGGCAGCACCGGCTCGGGCACCGTCTCCGGCACACGGCGGGCCCCGCCAGCCTCGGGCGCACGGAAGGGGTGGGCGGCAGCGGCCCCGGCGGTGCCTGACGACGCCGTAGCGCTCGCTGCCGCCGCGGTGCTGCCGCCCCCCCTGTGGGGTGCGGGTGTCGGCGTGCGGGCGCTGTAGGCCGCCTCCGGGCGCTTGGCGGAGGGGGTGTGCGGGGGCACCTCCCAGGGAATCTCGGTCTCGCCATCATTGCCGAAACCCGGCTCACGCCGGGTATCGCCGGCGGCCGCCAGCTCGGGGAGCGACTCCCCTCGCCGGCCGGGCAGCAGGCGTTGCCACCAGCGCTGCCGCGTCGGCGCCTCGTCGTCGGACTCGGCCACGGGTGCCGGGGGGGTCTGCTCCTCGGCCTCGTCGCGCCCAGCCCGACGCGGCTCGCGCCGGTCGGACGAGAGGCCGAAGGGTTCGGCCAACCGCTGCCAGAACCGCAGGGCACGGTGGCCGAGCTCGTCCATCACCGTGAACCATGACAACCCGGTGAACAACGGAAAACCGCAGAGCATCGCCGCCAGCGACAGCAGGCCGGAGCCCCCGACGCCGACCAGTGGCACCAGGGCGCCGACCAGCCCCTCCCCGAGGATCCCTCCCGAGGAGTAGGGCAGCAGGCTCTCCGGGTTGTAGAAGTGCAGTGCACCGAGCGTGGTGGTGCCGAGCAGCAGCAGCACCAAGCCGCCGCTGCGCACCGCCAGGGTCGTGGCATCCCACTCCAGGTGCACCTGGCGGGAGCGGAGCAGCCACCAGGCGGCGAAGCCCAGCATACCGGGCCACCACAGGGCACTCACACCGAACAGCGAATAGAGCACATCGGAGAGCCAGGCCCCGATCGGGCCCATCCAGTTGGCGACCTCGGTCTCGGGCCCGCTGCGTGACCAGCCCGGGTCGCCGGGCTGGAAGCTGAACAGCGCCAGCAGCAGGAAGACGCAGGCCGCCAGCAGCATGATGGCCACGCCTTCGCGTGCCGATCCCTGCAGCTGCAGGCCGAAGCGTTTCGCCGTCTCCCTGGCATTGGTCGCACTCACTCGACGCGGCGACACCTTCTTCTTGACACTCAAGCGGCCATCCCCCTTGCGCCACAGTTGGCGTCTTCCGTTTCCATGGCGCCAATCATACCGAGCAAGTGCTTGCCATCACAGGGGCCCGCGCCGTCGGCCAGCATCTTGAGCCGGGTCGCCGCCAGCGTCACACTTGAGGCTCCGTCCCGCAAGGATTCGATTCTCGATGCTGCCCTGGCTTGCCGATCACCCCGTGCACTTCCCCCCCGTCGAGCAGGCCCTGCGCGATCCCGACGGCCTGCTGGCCGTCGGCGGCGACCTGAGCCCGGCCTGGCTGCTCGCGGCCTACCGCCGCGGCATCTTCCCCTGGTACAGCGACGACCAGCCGATCCTGTGGTGGAGCCCGGACCCGCGCATGGTGCTGTTTCCTCACGAGATCCGCGTGCGCAGGAGCCTCGCCAAGCGGTTACGCAACGGGGGCTTCCGGGTCACCGCCGACACCGCCTTCGATGCGGTGATCGCGACCTGTGCCGGCCCCCGTGACGGCCAGCCAGGCACCTGGATCACCGACGCCATGCGCGAAGCCTATGGCCGCCTGCATGCCCTGGGCATGGCCCACTCGGTGGAGGTATGGCGCGGCGAGCGGCTGGTGGGCGGCCTCTACGGGGTGGCCCTCGGTCCGGTCTTCTTCGGTGAATCGATGTTCTCCCGGGTCGCGGACGCCTCCAAGGTCGCCCTGGTGCACCTGGCCCGGGCCATGCAGGACGGCGGCGGCCGGCTGATCGACTGCCAGATGCATACCGCCCACCTGGCCAGTCTCGGTGCCCGCGACATCGCCCGGGCCGAGTTCATCGGCTATCTTGAAAAGTGGCTGGGCAAGGCACCGGACGTTGCCGAGGATGACACCTGCATCATCCCGCCCAGCTGGTCATTCGAACGCCTTGGTAGTACGGCACGCCATTCGACGCAAGAGAGGGGGGAGCCGTGAGCAGCAATACACCCCGGCAACCGGTACGGGACCTGCGGTTCTTCCTCACCGTGCCGCATGCCTGCAGCTATCTCGAGGGGCGTGAGGCCACCACCCTGTTCCTCGACCCCCAGGAGTCGCCCGGGCGTGGCGTCTACGATGCCCTGGCGCTGCTGGGCTTCCGGCGCAGCGGTCGCCACCTCTATCGCCCGCACTGCGAGGGCTGCAGCGCCTGCATCTCGGTACGCATCCCGGTGGCCGACTTCGCCCCGAGCCGCAACCAGCGCCGGCTCGTCCGGCGCAATGCCGACCTCACGCTGCACGTGCGTCCGGCGATCTTCGACAGCGAGCACTATGCCCTCTACGCCCACTACATCCGTACCCGCCACGCCGATGGCGACATGTTCCCGCCGAGCCACGAGCAGTACCGCACCTTCCTGACCCTCGACCAGGACTATGCCCGGCTGCTGGAGTTCCGCCTCGAGGGCCGACTGGTGGCCGTGGCGGCCTATGACCAGCTGGAACACGGGCTCTCGGCGATCTACACCTTCTTCGACCCCGACCCGACGCTGGACCGCCGCTCGCTCGGCACCTTCGCCGTGCTCTCGCTGGTCGAGCGGGCCCGTGACCTGGGCCTGCCCCACGTCTACCTGGGCTACTGGATCCGCGAGTGCCGCAAGATGAACTACAAGAAGGCCTTCCGCCCGCTGGAGATGCTCGACGGGCGCCACTGGCGACGCACCCTTCCCGTCTGACCCGCCGGGTCCCGCGTCGAACGGCGGCTTTTTTGCCTTGACGCCCGGCATGCGGCACAATACCGCGCTATTCTGTCGGCACGGGCGTCACCTGCGCGCCTCGGTGCCGCATCGCACCATCATCATCAGCGAGGAACCGCCTATATGGCACGTGAAGACCATATCGAAATGGAAGGCGTCGTCGTCGATACCCTTCCCAACACCATGTTCCGCGTCGAGCTGGAGAACGGCCACGTGGTCACCGCCCATATCTCGGGCAAGATGCGCAAGAACTACATCCGTATCCTCACCGGCGACAAGGTCAAGGTCGAGCTGACTCCCTACGACCTCTCCAAGGGTCGCATCGTCTACCGTTCACGCTGACCCTGCCCGCCAGGTACCACCACGCCTCCGCTCACGGCCACGCAACGTACAGCGCCCCGTCCAGAGACAGGGCGCCGTGTCGTCGTGGTGAAAGGAGGTGATGCCGCTCTCAGGGCGCGTCAGCCAGCTCCGACTCGGTGGAGAGGTGCAGCTCGCCCTCCTCCACGCTGACGTGCACCACCCCGCCGTGCTCCGAGAGCTCGCCGAACAGGATCATCTCCGCCAGCGGCTTCTTGAGCTTCTCCTGGATCAGGCGCGCCATGGGGCGAGCGCCCATGTCGGGGTCGTAGCCCTTCTCGGCCAGCCAGTTCCGGGCGGCATCGTCCACGTCGAGCTGGACCCGCTTCTCGTCGAGCTGTGCCTGCAGTTCCACCAGGAACTTGTCCACCACGCTGCGCACCACCGACATCGGCAGGGAGTGGAACTGGATGATGCCATCCAGACGGTTGCGGAACTCCGGCGAGAAGGTCTTGCGGATGGCCTCCATGGCGTCGGTGGAGTGATCCTGGGTCTGGAAGCCGATGGAGCGCCGCGTGGCCAGCTCGACCCCGGCGTTGGAGGTCATGATCAGGATCACGTGACGGAAGTCCGCCTCACGGCCGTTGTTGTCGGTCAGGCGGCCGTGGTCCATCACCTGCAGCAGCAGGTTGAAGACCTCCGGATGCGCCTTCTCGATCTCGTCGAGCAGCAGCACGCAATGCGGATTCTTGGTGATCGCCTCGGTCAACAGGCCGCCCTGGTCGTAACCGACGTAGCCGGGGGGCGCCCCGATCAGCCGCGACACCGTGTGACGCTCCATGTACTCGGACATGTCGAAGCGCACCAGCTCGATGCCCATGATCTTCGACAGCTGGCGAGCGACCTCGGTCTTGCCCACCCCGGTGGGGCCGGCGAACAGGAAGCTGCCCACCGGCTTGTCCGGCGACTTGAGGCCGGCCCGCGAGAGCTTGATGGCGGCCGAGAGGCTGTCGATCGCCTCGTCCTGGCCGAACACCAGCATCTTGAGGTCGCGGTCGAGGTTCTCGAGCAGCTTGCGGTCGGAGCTCGAGACGCTCTTCGGCGGAATCCGCGCGATGGAAGCCACCACCGCCTCGACCTGGTCGACGTCGATGGTGTCGATCCGCACCTCGGGCGGCAGCAGCCGCTGGTGGGCGCCGGCCTCGTCGATCACGTCGATGGCCTTGTCGGGCAGATGGCGGTCGTTGATGTAGCGATCCGCCAGGCGCGCCGCACTGTCGAGGGCCGCATCGGTGTACTTGAGCCGGTGATGCTCCTCGAAGCGCGACCGCAGCCCCTTGAGGATACGGATGGTGTCCTCCACCGAGGGCGCCATGACGTCGACCTTCTGGAAACGGCGGGCGAGCGCCCGGTCCTTCTCGAAGATGCCGCGGAACTCCTGGAAGGTGGTGGAACCGATGCAGCGCAGGTCACCGGAGGAGAGCAGCGGCTTGAGCAGGTTCGAGGCGTCCATCACCCCCCCCGAGGCCGCTCCCGCGCCGATCACCGTATGGATCTCGTCGATGAAGAGGATGGCGTTGGGCTGCTTCTTGAGCTCGGCGAGCAGGCTCTTCAGCCGCTTCTCGAAGTCGCCCCGGTACTTGGTGCCGGCCAGCAGGGCGCCCATGTCGAGGGCATAGACCACCGCATCACCGATCACCTCGGGCACGTCCTCCTCGACGACCCGCTTGGCGAGCCCCTCGGCGATGGCGGTCTTGCCCACGCCGGCCTCGCCGACCAGCAGCGGGTTGTTCTTGCGCCGACGCGCAAGGATCTGCACCACCCGCTCGAGCTCGTGCTCACGCCCGATCAGGGGGTCGATCTTGCCCAGCCGGGCCTGCTCGTTGAGGTTGGTGGCGAAGCCGGTCAGCGGATTGGCGCCGGTCTCGGCACCGCCCTCCTCGGCCTCCTCGGACTCGGGAGAGGGCGACGAGGGGCTCTGGCCATGGCCGGCCACCTTGGAGATGCCGTGGGCGATGTAGTTGACCGCATCGACCCGGGCCACGTTCTGCTGCTTGAGGAAGTAGACCGCCTGGCTCTCCTGTTCGGAGAAGATCGCCACCAGCACGTTGGCGCCGGTGACCTCGCTCTTGCCCGAGGACTGGACATGAAAGACGGCGCGTTGCAGCACGCGCTGGAAGCCCAGGGTCGGCTGGGTCTCACGATCGCTCTGATCCTCGGGGATCAGCGGCGTGGTGGAATTGATGAAATCCTGCAGGTCGGACCGCAGCTTGTCGAGGTTGGCCCCGCAGGCCCTCAGCACGTCCGCCGCAGAGGCATTGTCCAGCAGAGCCAGCAGCAGGTGCTCCACGGTCATGAACTCGTGACGCTTGGAGCGCGCCACGGTGAAGGCCGTGTTCAGGGTCAGTTCAAGTTCTTTGCTCAGCATGGCAGTCCCCTTCTCGCCGCCTAGGGCTTGCGTCGGATCTTTCAAGGTCCGGCATCATCAACATCGGGTACAAACGCCGCCGTTGCAAGTCTCCTCGCCCAACGGCCGGCCTCCATCCCCCTTCGCGACCATGTCCGGGATCAGTCCGCCGCCTCGATGTCGCTCAGCAGCGGATGCTGACACTCTCTTGCGTATTGATTGACCTGGTGGCTTTTGGTTTCCGCGATGTCGCGGGTAAAGATGCCACAGGTGGCCTTGCCCTGGGTGTGCACCGTCAACATCACCTGCACCGCGGTCTCGCTGTCCATGTAAAAGAAGGTCTGCAGCACCTCCACCACGAACTCCATGGGGGTGAAGTCGTCGTTATGCAACACCACCTTGTACAGCGGCGGACGCGCCACCTCCGGATCGGCGCTCTGCACCGCCAGGTCGTCGTCACTCTCCTCGCCAGGCTCGGGGGGGCGGGTCATGCCTCCCCGGATCGAGGCGTGCCACTCACGCCACGCCTCCTCTTCTGTCTTGAACATAAGAGCCACTATCCATCTCGACAAGCCGGCCACCAGGGTAGGTCTCAACCGTGATTGGACGCCACGGGGCCGGCGGGGTTCACTCGCGCCTGCTCAACGCAAAGGGCCCCCGCCCGCCATGCGGCGGGCGGGGGCCCCGAGCCCGATGCCGCGACTTACATGTTGTCGGCGACGGCCTGGCCGAACTCGGAGCACTTGAGCAGCTTGGCATCGTCCATCAGGCGATGGAAGTCATAGGTGACCTCGCCCCTGGAGATCGCCTTCTCCATGCCCTTGAGCACCAGGTCGGCGGCCTCGACCCAGCCCATGTGGCGCAGCATCATCTCGGCGGAGAGGATCAGCGAGCCCGGGTTGACCTTGTCCTGGCCGGCGTACTTCGGCGCGGTGCCGTGGGTGGCCTCGAACATGGCCACGGCGTCGGAGAGGTTGGCGCCCGGCGCGATGCCGATACCGCCCACTTCCGCCGCCAGGGCGTCGGACAGGTAGTCACCGTTGAGGTTCAGGGTAGCGATGACGTCGTACTCGGCCGGGCGCAGCAGGATCTGCTGCAGCATGGCGTCGGCGATGACGTCCTTGACCACGATGTCCTTGCCGGTCTTGGGGTTCTTGAAGGTCATCCAGGGGCCGCCGTCGAGCAGCTCGGCGCCGAACTCATCGCGGGCGAGCTCGTAGCCCCAGTCCTTGAAGGCACCTTCGGTGAACTTCATGATGTTGCCCTTGTGCACCAGGGTCAGCGACTCGCGGTCGTTGTCCACGGTGTACTGCAGGGCCTGGCGCACGAGGCGCTTGGTGCCCTCCTCGGAGACCGGCTTGACGCCGAGGCCGCAGTCCTGGGGGAAGCGGATGTTGGTGACACCCATCTCCTCGCGCAGGAACTTGATCACCTTGTCGGCTTCCGGGGTGCCGGCCTTCCACTCGATGCCGGCGTAGATGTCCTCGGAGTTCTCGCGGAAGATGACCATGTCCACGTCGCCGGGCTTCTTGACCGGGCTGGGCACGCCCTCGAACCAGCGAACCGGGCGCTGGCAGACGTAGAGGTCGAGCTTCTGGCGCAGGGCCACGTTCAGGGAGCGGATGCCACCGCCCACCGGGGTGGTCAGCGGCCCCTTGATGGAGACGACGTAGTCCTTGACGGCTTCCAGGGTCTCTTCCGGCAGCCAGGTATCGGCGTCATAGACCTGGGTGGCCTTCTCACCGGCGTAGACCTCCATCCAGTGAATCTTGCGATCGCCGTTGTAGGCCTTCTGCACGGCGGAGTCGATGGCGATCTTCATGGCCGGCGTCACGTCGACGCCGATGCCGTCACCCTCGATGAACGGGATGACCGGCTCATTCGGCACGTTCAGGGTGTTGTCGGCGTTGACGGTGATCTTCTGGCCGCCTTCAGGGACGACGATTTTCTGGAACCCCATTGAGAACTCCCCTGTCTGGTCTGTTCAGTGGAGCGCGGAGTATAGCATTCACCCGATCGATCGGAGTAGGCTTGGAGCCATATTTGTCGACAATCCATGGTAGCAAGACCTTGGTCGAATGAGCGCTCTATACCTGCTGCACAAGCCCTATCGCATGCTTTCCCAGTTCACCGACCCCGGGGCCGGTGACGGAGAGCGCCGCGCCACCCTGGCCGGGGTGATCGCGGTGCCCGGCATCTATGCCGCCGGCCGTCTCGACTACGACTCCGAAGGCCTGCTGCTGCTCAGCGACGACGGCGAGCTGATCCACCGCATCAGCGATCCCCGCCACAAGCAGCCCAAGACCTACCGGGTACAGGTGGAGGGCCGCCCCAGTGATGCCGCCCTGCAGGCGTTGCGCAGCGGCGTCCGGCTGAAGGATGGCCGCACCCGGCCGGCGAAGGTCCGGCGCCTGGCGTCGAGCGGCCTGCCCGAGCGGGACCCGCCGCTGGACCCGAGGCGCCACCCGGTCACCAGCTGGCTGGAGCTGACCATCAGCGAAGGCCGCAACCGTCAGGTGCGACGCATGACCGCCCATGTCGGCCACCCCACCCTGCGCCTGGTGCGCGTGGCCATCGGCCCCTGGCGCCTCGACGGCCTGGCCCCGGGGCAGTGGCGCCGCGAGACCCTGCATGCCCCTCGCCCGAACCCGCAACGCCCGACCCGCCACCGAGGAGGCCGCCGATGAACCGCTGGCACCCTCTGGTCACCGTGGCCTGCGTGGTGGAGCGCGCCGGCCGCTTCCTGATGGTCGAGGAGGAGCGCGGCGGCCCCCACACCGAGTTCAACCAGCCGGCCGGCCACCTGGAGCCGGGCGAGCGCATCAAGGAGGCCGCCCTGCGCGAGGTGGGCGAGGAGACCGCCTGGCGGGTGGGCATCACCGACTACCTGGGCCTCTATGTCTACCAGGCACCGGATGGCCACACCTTCCACAGCCACGGCTTCTTCGGCATGGCACTGGCCCACCTGGGCAACGACCTGGACCCGGCGATCCTGGCCGTTCACTGGCTGACCCTGGAGGAGCTGGAGGACCTGGAGCGCCAGGGGCGACTGCGCAGCCCCCTGGTGATGCGCCGCATCCGCGACGCCCTGGCCGGCAAGTTCTTCCCGATGGACGTGATCCACGAGCGCTGAGCGGGTGAAGGCTGCGGGCTGCGGGCTGGACTGTAGCTCGAAGCTCGAAGCTCGAAGCTCGAAGCCAAGATAAGGTATAATTCCCGCCCATTTGCGATCCATCCATTCCGAGAGCGCCCATGACCGCCACCCCAGGCAAGGTGATCGTCGGCATGTCCGGCGGCGTCGACTCCTCCGTGTCCGCCCTGCTGCTGCTCGAGCAGGGCTTCGACGTCGAAGGCCTGTTCATGAAGAACTGGGACGAGGACGACGGTACCGAGTACTGCACCGCCAAGGCCGACCTGGCCGATGCCGAGGCCGTATGCGCGAAGCTCGGCATCCGGCTGCACACCGCCAACTTCGCCGCCGAGTACTGGGACAACGTCTTCGAGCACTTCCTGGCCGAGTACCGTGCCGGGCGCACACCGAACCCGGACATCCTCTGTAACCGCGAGATCAAGTTCAAGGTGTTCCTGGAGTACGCCGAGATGCTCGGCGCCGAGAAGATCGCCACCGGCCACTATGTTCGTCAAGGGCGGGTACGCCAGGGGCAGGGCGACGTTCGCCCGAGGTTGCTCAAGGGGCTCGACCCCAACAAGGACCAGAGCTACTTCCTGCACGCCGTGCCCGAGGCCGCCATCGCCCGCACCCTCTTTCCGGTCGGTGAACTGGAGAAGCCCGAGGTGCGCGCCATCGCCGAGCGCCACGGCCTGGCAACGGCCAGGAAGAAGGACTCGACGGGAATCTGCTTCATCGGCGAACGCCGCTTCCGCGACTTCCTGCAGCAGTACCTGCCCGCCCAGCCGGGGGTGATCGAGACCCCCGACGGCGAGGTGATTGGCGAGCATATGGGGCTGATGTACTACACCCTCGGCCAGCGCCAGGGGCTGGGCATCGGCGGGCTCGCCAACCACCCGGACGCGCCCTGGTACGTGGCCGCCAAGGACCTGACACGCAACGTGCTCGTCGCCGTGCAGGGCAAGCACCACCCGCTGCTCTATACCGATACGCTGGCCACCGAGGCCATGGACTGGGTCGCCGGTGAACCCCCGGCCGGTGCGGGGCGCTATACCGCCAAGACCCGCTATCGCCAGTCCGACGTGCCCGGCACCATGACCGTGCGCGATGACGGCGGCGTCGAGGTGCGCTTCGATGCCCCCCAGCGCGCCGTCACCCCGGGCCAGTCGCTGGTCCTCTACGACGGCGAGATCTGCCTCGGTGGCGGCGTGATCCGCGACACCTGGAACGCCACGGAGCCCGCCCCATGACCGCCTCGACCCCGATCCACCGCGCCCCCGACACCCCGGCGGCCAGGCAGGCCCTGGCACTCGCCGGCGTCTTCCAGGCCGCCAGCCTGGTCGACGAACTGGCCCGCACCGGCCAGGTCGAGACGCGCGCCTGGGAGACCCTGATCCACGCCACCCTCGACACCGACCCGGAGAGCTTCGAGGCGATCTACGGCGGCCACCCCAACAACCTGCGCCGCGGCCTCGAGGTGCTCGAGGCGGTTGTGGGGCGCAAGCAGGCCAACCCGGTGGTGCTGCGCTACGGTTTCTCGCTGCTGCTGCTGATGAACAAGCTGCGCGGCAACGATGCCATGATGGGCGAGCTGGGCAGCCGCCTGGCCCGCATCCAGGGCCAGGCCGAGCACTTCGAGGCGACCCACGAGAACGTCATTGCCAGCCTCGGCGAGGCCTATCAGGAGACGATCTCCACCTTCAAGACCCGCATCGTGGTGCAGGGCGACCCCTCACTGCTGCAGAGTCGCATGATGCCCGAGCGGGTCCGCGCCATCCTGCTCGCCGGCATCCGTTTCGCCCTGCTCTGGCACCAGCAGGGCGGCCGCCGCTGGAAGCTGGTCTTCCAGCGCAGCGCCCTCAGGAAAGCCCTCGACCAGTTGGGCTGACGCTGTCTTCCGAACCCAACCTTCTCCACACCGTACCGGAACCTCGACCATGCAAAGCGCCTCCCTGCCCCTCTCCGCCCTTACCGCCCTCTCACCCGTCGACGGCCGCTACGCCGGCAAGGCCGAGGCCCTGCGCGAGCACTTCAGCGAATTCGGCCTGATCCGGGCCCGGGTCATCGTCGAGATCCGCTGGCTGCAGCGGCTCGCCGAACTGGCCGGCGTCACCGAGGTGCCGCCGCTCTCCGCCGAGGCCACCGCCTTCCTCGAGGCGATGATCCGCGACTTCTCGGTGGCGGATGCCGAGCGCATCAAGGAGATCGAGCGCACCACCAACCACGACGTCAAGGCGGTGGAGTACTTTATCAAGGAGAAGATCGCCGAGTCGCCGGAGCTGCATGCGATCACCGAGTTCGTGCATTTCGCCTGCACCAGCGAGGACATCAACAACCTCTCCCACGGCGTGATGCTGACCGACGGCCTCAAGGCGCTGCTGCCGGTGATGCACCAGGTGGCCGACGAGGTCGCCCGGCTGGCCCGTGAACACGCCGCCGTGCCGATGCTCGCGCGCACCCACGGCCAGACCGCGAGCCCCACTACCCTGGGCAAGGAGATGGCCAACGTCGCCTACCGCCTGCGCCGCCAGCTCGGGCAGATCGAGGGCGTCGAGATACTGGGCAAGATCAACGGCGCGGTGGGCAACTACAACGCCCACCTGGCGACCTACCCGGAGGTGGACTGGGAGGCCAACGCCCGCACCTTCGTCGAGGGCCTGGGGCTGACCTTCAACCCCTACACCACCCAGATCGAGCCCCACGACTACATCGCCGAGCTGTTCGACGCCGTGTGCCGCTTCAACACCATCCTGATCGACTTCGATCGTGACGTCTGGGGCTACATCTCGCTGGGCTACTTCAAGCAGAAGACCGTCGAAGGCGAGATCGGCTCCTCGACCATGCCGCACAAGGTCAACCCGATCGACTTCGAGAATTCCGAGGGCAACCTGGGGCTTTCCAACGCCCTCCTCGGCCACCTGGCCCAGAAGCTGCCGATCTCCCGCTGGCAGCGCGACCTCACCGACTCCACGGTGCTGCGCAACCTCGGCGTGGGCCTGGCCTATGGCCTGATCGCCTACCAGGCCTCGCTCAAGGGCATCGGCAAGCTCGAGGCCAACCCGGCGCGGCTGGCCGAGGACCTCGATGCCAGCTGGGAGGTGCTCGCCGAGCCGATCCAGACCGTGATGCGCCGCTACGGCATCGAGAAGCCCTACGAGAAGCTCAAGGAGCTGACCCGCGGCAAGCGTATCGACCAGGCCGGCTTTGCCGCCTTTATCGATACCCTGGATCTTCCGGAGACGGTCAAGGCAGAGCTGAAGGCACTGACCCCGGCCAGCTATATCGGCAACGCCGAGGCCCAGGCCCGTCGGCTGTAAGCCGCATGCGGCACCAGCAGGAGGTGAAGCGATGGTAAAGCTTACCAAGATCTATACCCGCACCGGTGACAAGGGCGACACCGGGCTCGGCGATGGCAGCCGCGTGGCCAAGCACGACCTGCGCGTGGCGGCCTTCGGCACGGTGGACGAGACCAACGCCGCCCTCGGCCTGGCACAGCTCCATGCCGTGGGTAAGCTGCAGCAGGTGCTGGCCACCGTGCAGAACGACCTGTTCGACGTGGGAGCCGATCTCTGTACCCCGGAGCAGGAAGCACCAGAGCACCCGCCGCTGCGGGTCACGGCCGCTCAGGTGACCTTCCTGGAACAGCAGATCGATGCCTTCAACGAGACGCTCGAGACCCTGCACTCCTTCATTCTGCCCGGGGGCACGCCGCTCGCCGCCCATCTGCACATGGCGCGCACCGTCGCCCGACGCGCCGAGCGCCTGGTCACCCAACTGATGGCCGAACAGCCGGTGAACCCGGAAGTGCTGCGCTACCTCAACCGCCTCTCCGACCTGCTGTTCGTCGCCGCGCGCCGGGCCAACGACGACGGCGCGGCCGACGTGCTGTGGGTTCCCGGTGCCAACCGCTGAGCCTTTTCCCACCGCCCACTTCCAGGAGCCCCCATGGCGAGTGACACTCCGTTGCAGCTGCTCGGTGGCCTGACCGCCGCCGAGTTCCTGCGCGACTTCTGGCAACGCAAGCCGCTGCTGATCCGCGGCGCCTTCACCGGCTTCGCGTGCCCCCTGGACCCCGACGAGCTGGCGGGGCTCGCCTGCGAGGAGGGCATCGAGGCGCGGCTGGTCGAGGAGCACGGCGCCGACGGCCCCTGGCAGGTCAGCCACGGCCCCTTCAGTGAGGCCACCTTCGCCAGGCTGCCCGAACGCGACTGGACCCTGCTGGTCCAGGCGGTGGACCACTACGTGCCCGAGGTGGCCGACCTGCTAGAGCACTTCGACTTCCTGCCCCGCTGGCGCCTCGACGACATCATGATCAGCTATGCGCCCCCGGGCGGCAGCGTCGGCCCCCATGTCGACCAGTACGACGTCTTCCTGCTGCAGGGCAGCGGCACCCGGCGCTGGCAGCTCGGCGGCCAGGTCGCCGACGACGCGCCCATCCTCGATGGCCTCGACCTGCGCATTCTCGAGCGCTTCGAGGTCGTGGACGGCGACGACTGGGTGCTGGAACCGGGCGACATGCTCTACCTGCCGCCGGCCTGGGCCCACCACGGCATCAGCCAGTCCGACGACTGCATGACCCTCTCGGTCGGCTTCCGCGCCCCCTCGGCGGACGAGGCCGTCACCTCCTATGCCGACTACGTCGGCGAGGGCCTGCCCGCATCACGGCGCTATGCCGATGCCGGCATGGCACCGCCGGAGGACCCGGCGGAGCTCGACGATGCCGCGCTGGCCCGCATGCGCACCCTGATCCTCGAGACCCTCGACGACCCGGCGCGGCTGGCCGAGTGGTTCGGCCGGGTGATGACCCAGCCCAAGTACGTCGACCAACTGGTGCCCGCCGAGACACCCACCGACGTCGACGCGCTTGTCACAGCACTACAGGAGGGCGAAGAACTGGTGCGCAGCCCCGGCTCGCGCTTCGCCTGGAGAGCCCTGGACGACGGTCGGGCGACGCTCTTCGCCGACGGCGACGGCCAGATCTGCGACCTGCCGCTGGCCCGGGCCCTGGCGTCCGACTTGCCGCTGGATGCCGGGCTGCTCCAACTCCCGGGCGCCGCCGAACTGCTCGCCGCCCTGCTCGATGCCGGTAGCCTGACCTGGGTCGACGAGCTCGAGGAGTAGCAGGCCTGCCGCCGGATTCAGCCCCGAGCGCTGCCGGTGGCCGCTATCATCAGGGTCGCAGCAGAGAGGTGAGAGATGACGAAAACCGAGCTGGAGATCCATGAAGGCGACTGGGCCACCCTGGGGGCGGCGGCCGGCGAGATCCGCCGCGTCGTCTTCATCGAGGAGCAGCAGGTGCCCCTCGAGGAGGAGTGGGACGGCCGCGACCCGGACTGCCGGCACTTCCTCGCGCTGGCCGGCGGCCACCCGGTGGGCACCGCACGCCTGCTGCCCGACGCCCATATCGGCCGGGTCGCCGTGCTCGCCGAGGCCCGAGGACACGGCATCGGCGCGGCCCTGATGCGGGCCGCCATCGAGGCGGCCCGGCGCCACGGGCACCCTGCCGTGGAGCTGGCCGCCCAGACCCATGCCCTGGCCTTCTATGAAAATCTCGGCTTCCAGGCCGTCGGTGAGGAGTTCCTCGAGGCCGGGATTTTGCACCGCAACATGCGGCTCCCCCTGCGGGGCTGAGCCACCGCCCCTTCGCTCCGCCACGGAAACTTCACTACAGGAAAGCACCCGCGCGGTGTGCTCCTGTAGTCGAACTACAACGCTCCCTACCCCCAAGGGTCAATTGTGCACGCCCGCCACGAGGCGCCATAGTGGAGGCCATGGCGAGGATAAAACGATCGTTCATCGCCCGGCTCATGATGCCAGCGACGCGACGATCCGCCCCTCGCCCGGGTTCGACCAAGGCCGTAGAGACAACCCAGGGCAACTGGCCGAACCTGACAAGACTTCGCAGGTGCAGCATAAGGCATTGCCGAATGATGCAGCAGGCGATTCCAGCGGCCGCGACGCCGCCGGCCCCGGCCAGGCACCCGCGTCGCGATCACGAGACTCCACTCCTGACGTGAAGGATGGCCCCATGGCAGCATTCAACGACGAACTCCAGGCACTGGCGCAACTGCGTGACGCCCAGCGCGGCAAGTGGGACAACATCAACCCCGAGCATGCCGCCCGCATGCGGGTTCAGAACCGTTTCCAGACCGGTCTCGACATCGCCCGCTACACCGCGAAGATCATGCGCGAGGACATGGCCGCCTATGACGCCGACAGCGCCCAGTACACCCAGTCCCTGGGCTGCTGGCACGGCTTCATCGGTCAGCAGAAGCTGATCTCCATCAAGAAGCACTTCGGCACCACCAAGCGCTCCTACCTCTACCTCTCCGGCTGGATGGTCGCCGCCCTTCGCTCCGAGTTCGGCCCGCTGCCCGACCAGTCCATGCACGAGAAGACCACCGTGCCGGGCCTGATCGAGGAACTCTACACCTTCCTGCGCCAGGCCGACGCCTGGGAGCTCAACCACCTGTTCCGTGACCTGGAAGAGGCCAGGAAGGCCGATGACAAGGCGAAGGCCGACGAGATCATGGCGAAGATCGACGGCTTCGAGACGCATATCGTGCCGATCATCGCCGACATCGACGCCGGTTTCGGCAACGCCGAGGCCACCTATCTGCTGGCCAAGAAGATGATCGAGGCCGGCGCCTGCTGCATCCAGATCGAGAACCAGGTCTCCGACGAGAAGCAGTGCGGCCACCAGGCCGGCAAGGTCACGGTGCCCCACGAGGACTTCATCGCCAAGATCAACGCCGTGCGCTACGCCTTCCTGGAACTGGGTGTGTATGACGGCGTGATCGTCGCCCGTACCGACTCCCTGGGTGCCGGCCTGACCCAGAAGATCGCCGTGACCAAGGAACCGGGCGACCTGGGCGACCAGTACAACAGCTTCCTCGACGGTGACGAGATCACTTCGGCCTCCGACATCAACAACGGCGACGTGGTGATCAAGCAGGACGGCAAGCTAGTCAAGGTCAAGCGCCTCGCCTCCGGCCTCTACGAGTTCAAGCCGGGCACCGGCGAGGACCGGGTGGTGCTGGACTGCATCACCAGCCTGCAGAACGGGGCGGACCTGCTGTGGATCGAGACCGAGAAGCCCCACGTCGGCCAGATCGCCGGCATGGTCAACCGCATCCGCGAGGTCTGTCCGGATGCCAAGCTGGTCTACAACAACTCGCCCTCCTTCAACTGGACCCTGAACTTCCGCCAGCAGGTATTCGATGCCTGGGAGAAGGAAGGCAAGGACGTCTCCGCCTACGACCGTGCCAACCTGATGAGCGCCGAGTACGACGACACCGAACTCGGCAGGCTGGCCGACGAATGGACCCGCAACTTCCAGCGCGACGCATCCCGCGAGGCCGGCATCTTCCACCACCTGATCACCCTGCCGACCTACCATACCGCGGCCCTGTCCACCGACAACCTGGCCAAGGGCTACTTCGGCGACGAGGGCATGCTGGCCTATGTGGCGGGCGTGCAGCGCCGCGAGATCCGCGAGGGCATCGCCACCGTCAAGCACCAGGACATGGCCGGCTCCAACATCGGCGACGACCACAAGGAGTTCTTCCACGGCGAAGCGGCGCTCAAGGCCGGCGGCAAGGACAACACCATGAATCAGTTCGGCTGAGCCGACACGCCGGCGATAGAACGACTGGAACCCTTGGGGAGGCTCGGCCTCCCCTTTTTTGTGGCGGCGCGGTTTTCACACTATTTGCCCATCTCTCACGCTACACTGGTGGGCACTCGTCCCCGGGTGACTGGTCGAACCGCCTATAACCCTTCGATTCCGCGACAGGATGTCGACGGGCTGTCTTCACGAAAGCCCGAATGAATGCCCCCAGGAGGTCTCACATGAAACGTCTTCTTCCCGTACTCGCGCTCGGTGTCCTGACCCTGGCCGGCTGCGCCAACACTGCGCCCTATGGGGGTGATGTCTACCGCGGCAGCCAGGCCCAGACCGGTCAGAGAGTCACCTTCGGCACCATCACCGCCCTGCGTCAGGTACAGATCCAGGCCGACAGCCGCGCCGGCGGTATCATCGGTACCGGCGGTGGCGCCGTGATCGGCGGCCTCCTCGGCAACCAGATCGGCGGTGGTTCCGGGCGCCGGCTCGCCACCGCGGCCGGGGCCATCGGCGGTGCCGTGGCCGGCAGCAACATCGAGGAATCCGCCAACCGTGTAGCCGCCTGGGAGATTGAGATCCGCCGCGACGACGGCCAGCACATCGTCGTGGTGCAGAAGGCCGACCGTGACTTCCAGACCGGCCAGCGCGTGCGCCTGATCGGCAGCGGGGCCAACCTGACCGTGGCCCCCTACTGATCGTCCCTTGCCGATCGAGATAAAGTCTCCCGCACATGCCGAGGGCCCGCGGAATGAACCGCGGGCCCTCGTTTCGTTCACGACGCGTTACGCGTCTCGACAGGCCAGGTGCCGGGCGCCTACCTATCGACCCTGTTCATGGCCCAGCCGGCCAGCTTCCTGCCGACCAGTACCAGCAGCAAGATGACGATCGCGGTCAGCAGGATGTCCACCGGGCGCACCAGGGTGGTAGCCCCCAGCACCGCCAGGGCCAGGCTCCAAACCAGTCGATTGTCGCCATGGGTCTTCATCACCGCCGGCAGCAGCTTGTCGAGGCCGGGGCTAATGCTGGACTCCCAGCGGCTGTAACAGAGAAACAGGATCACGGCGAAGGCGATCAGCCAGATCACGACGATGGTCATGGGCACTCTCCGGGAGATGGTATGGGCAATGGAGAAAAGGGTGTCACGCAAGGGTATCCCCGCCCGCAGGGGCACGCAACTGTTCGAAAGTCCGGCCACCCTCGGGACCGAGGGCGTGAATGTGTCTCAGGATCGACGCTGGCATCCTGAAATTCGCCCATCCCCCTGACAGCCCCCCGACCGGCGCGTTACCATGTTTTCTACATGCACTCACCGAAAGGTTCATCAATGCAGATTGCGCAGAATTCCGTTGTCGCGTTCCACTACACCCTGACCAACGACGCAGGTGAAGTGCTGGACAGCTCGGAAGGCCGCGAGCCGCTGACCTACCTCCACGGCGCCGGCAACATCATTCCGGGCCTCGAGAAGGAGCTTGAGGGCCGCGTCGCCGGCGACAAGCTCACCGCCACCGTGGAGCCCGCCGAAGGTTATGGCGAACAGCAGCCGCAACTGGTGCAGGAAGTGCCGCGTGACGCCTTCCAGGGCGTCGACAACGTCGAACCCGGCATGCAGTTCCAGGCCCAGACCCAGGGTGGCCCGCTGATGGTCACCGTGACCAAGGTGGAAGGCGACACCGTCACCGTCGACGGCAACCATCCGCTGGCCGGCCAGACCCTGAACTTCGACGTCGAGATCGCCGAGGTTCGCGAGGCCAGCCAGGAAGAGATCGAGCACGGTCATGTGCATGGCGCCGGCGGCGTCGAGCACTGAGCGCGACCCTGAGGTCGATCGCGAAGGGGCAGCCAACGGCTGCCCCTTCGTCGTTTCAGGGCCCTTCGTCCGTTTTCAGGGAGGAGTCTCGAGGGCCCGCAGGGTTCGATAACCGCCCCAGAGTCGGGTGACGGTGGTGACCAGGCAGGCCACGGCGAACAGCACGGCGAGCAGCGGGAAATGCCCGGGCCAGAGGCAGAACGCCACGAAGGCGAGGATCGTCTCGGTCCCCTCGGTCAAGCCATGCAGGTAGTAGAAGGCCTTCTGCCGGAAACGGGGTCGCGTGAGGCCATGACGAGTGGCCATGATGGCGAAGGCCAGAAACGAGGTGCCGGTACCGATGAAGGCGAACAGCAGGAAGGCCGCCGCCAGGGCATTGGCCGCCGGGTCGGCCAGCGCGAAGCCGAGCACCACCGCGGCGTAGAAGACGAAATCCAGGCCGATATCGAGAAACCCGCCAGCGTCGCTCGGCTGATGGTTCAGGCGGGCCAGGGCACCATCTACCCCATCACCGAGGCGATTGAGCAGAATCGCCGCCAGCGCCGGTGCATACCACTCCATGGCCAGTAGCGGCAGCGCCGACATGCCGATCAGAAAGGCTGCCAGTGTCATCTGATCGGGTCGAATCTGGCACTTGGCCAGCCAGGCGGCCAGCCGGATCAGCGGCGCCTGGGTCAGGGGCATGGTCCAGCGATCCAGCATCTCAACTCCTTCTCATGCTCTCGTCGACTGTCTTCATTGCCGCCACCCGAGTCGACCCGCCGCGCCGCCATGCAAAATAGCGCTCCAGCCAGCCCAGCAGCCGTTCCGGCTTGTGGGCGTTCTTCCATACGCCGGCCGTGGCCTTGACCGCCTCGCTGCGGGTCGGATAGGAGTGGATGGTGCCCAGCAGCTTGTTGAGCCCGATGCCATGGGTCATGGCCAGGGTGAACTCGGCAAGCATCTCCCCTGCGCCCTGGCCGACGATGGTCGCCCCCAGGATCTTGTCCTTGCCGGGCACTGTCAGCACCTTGACGAAGCCATCGGTCTCGCCCTCGGCGATGGCCCGATCCAACTCGCTCAGTGCATAGCGCGTGACCTCGACATCCAGGCTCCTTTTCCCGGCCTCCCGCTCGTTGAGCCCCACCCGTGCCACCTCCGGGTCGGTGAAGGTCACCGCCGGCAGCGCGCGATAGCTGACCCGGAAGCGCTTGAGCTCACCGAACAGGGCATTCACGGTGGCATGCCAGGCCTGGTGGGCACTGGCATGGGTCAACTGGAAGGGGCCGGCCACGTCGCCGCAGGCCCAGACATTGGGCAGCACGCTCTGCAGGGTCTCGTCCACGGCCAGGGTGCCATCCTGGCGGGTCTCCACCCCCAGCGCCTCGAGGCCCATTCCCGACACATTGGCCTGCCTTCCCACCGCCACCAGCAGGTGCGAGAAGCCCAGGCGCTCGACCACCGGCTGGCCATCGTCGCCCGGGCGCTCGACCTCCAGCGCATGGCCGTCGTCCACCGACACCACGCGCCGCGCCCGGGTGGCGAGATGCACCCCGACCCCCTCTCCGCCAAGCCGGGCCTCGACCTCGGCCGCCACGTCCCGGTCCTCGCGGGGCAGCAGCTGATCGTCCATCTCCACCAGCTCCACCCGGCTGCCCAGGCGGGCGAAGCTCTGTCCCAGCTCGCAGCCGATGGAGCCGCCGCCCAGCACCACCAGCCGTTCGGGAAGGGTCTCGAGGCGCCAGAGGTTATCCGAGGTCAGCACCTCGATGGCGTCGAGGCCCGGCAGGTCGGGCACCCGTGGCCGCGCGCCGCTGGCGATGATCACATGGCGGGCAGTCACTACCCGCTCGCCCCAGCGCCCCGTGACACGCACCCGCCAGGGATCCTCGAGGCGGGCGTCGCCGGCCATCACGTCCACGCCCAGCCCTTCGTAGCGCTCACAACTATCGTGGGGCTCCACCTCGCGGATGGCGCCGTGCACGTGCCCCATTACCGCCGCAAAGTCGATCTCCGGCTCACCGGCCTGCACGCCGTAGCGCGACGCCCCGCGTACCTCGCTGGCGGCACGCGCGGCGCGGATCAGCGCCTTGGACGGCACGCAGCCGGTATTGAGGCAGTCGCCGCCCAGGCGGTCGCGCTCCACCAGCGCGACCTTGGCCTTGACGGCGGCGGCGATATAGCTGGCCACCAGCCCCGCCGACCCGCCGCCGATCACCACGATGTCATGGTCGAAGGCGGTGGGCCGGTCGTAGCGCCGCGCCAGCCGACGGCGCTTGGCCACCGCCACCCCGGCCCGGGCCAGCCAGGGGAAGAGCCCGATCAGGGCGAAGGAGCCGATCAGTCCCGGGGACAGGATGCCCGAGAGCGACTCGAGATTGCCGAGCTCACGGCCCGCATTCACGAACACCGCCGTGCCAGGCAACATGCCGAGCTGGCTGACCCAGTAGAAGGTCCACAGGCGCATGCGGGTCAGGCCCAGCACCAGGTTGATCACGAAGAAGGGGAAGAGCGGGATCAGCCGCAGGGTGAAGAGGTAGAAGGGCCCCTCGCGCTCGATACCGGCATTGATGCGCTCGAGCTGGGGGGCGAAGCGCCGCTCCAGCGGTGCCCGTGCCAGGGTACGGGCAACCAGGGCCGCCAGGGTCGCGCCCAGGGTGCTGGCGAAGGAGATGATCAGCAGCCCCCAGCCCAAGCCGAACAGCGCGCCTCCCAGCACCGTGAGCAGGGTCGCCCCCGGCAGCGAGACGGCGGCCATGACCACGTAGATCAGGAAGAAGCCGCCGACGACCGTCAGCGGCTCCGCGGCCAGCCAGGCCCGGAAGCGGGACTGTTCGGCCTGCAGGTTCTGTAGTGTCAGGGCCTCGTCGGCCCCGCTGAGGAAGTAGGCCGCGACGATCATGGCGATCAGGGCCGCGAGTATCAGGCGACGTCGGGTCAAGGGAAGGCTCCTGGTGGTGGCCGCGGGCGGGCGACGAACGAGTTCGCCCTTGTGTCGTCGCGAAGCCTGGCACCTTACAGGGTAGCCAGCATTAACAGGGGTTGTACGGAACCCCTGGCGTACGACAATCTCCAATCTACCATCCCTGTCCACCGGAGCCACCCCCATGCCTGTTCTCACTGCTCCCCGCTGGCTCGCCCTGCTCACCCTCCCGCTCGGCCTGGCCGGGCCGGCCCTCGCCGAGGAGGAGACCGCCAGCGCCGTCTTCGCCGGCGGCTGCTTCTGGTGCATGGAGGAAGCCTTCGACCCGGTCGAGGGCGTGCTCTCGACCACCTCCGGCTTCAGCGGCGGCCATGTGGAGAATCCCAGCTACAATCAGGTGGTCGCCGGCGGTACCGGCCATACCGAGGTCGTCGAGGTGGAGTACGACCCCGAAGTGGTCGACTATGAGGCGCTGCTGCACGTCTTCTGGCGCAACATCGATCCCTTCGCCGTGGATCGCCAGTTCTGCGATGCCGGCGACTCCTACCGCAGCGCGATCTTCCCCATGAACGCCGAGGAACGGGCCCTGGCCGAGGCCAGCCGGGACGCCCTGGCCGACCGCTTCGACCGCGAGATCGCCACCGAGATCAACGATTTCGAGGCCTTCTACCCGGCCGAGGAGTATCACCAGGGCTACTATCGCAAGAACCCGGTGCGTTATCGCTTCTACAAGTCGGCCTGTCGCCGCGAGGAGCGGCTCAACGAGATATGGGGCGACGAAGCGGGTGGTGTCTAGCCTGTCGGTAGTGGACCGAACGCTCGCGGCGCCTTAACCAGCCGGCGATGCTCAGCGTCACTACCAGCACCAGCCAGGAGCCCAGGACCACGCCCTCCCAGGCGGCGAACCACCAGAAGGGTTCCAGCCACAGGCCACCGAGGCTCGCACCGCCGTAGTAGAACACCAGGTAGAGGGCCGAGGCACTGCCGCGGGCCCGTTCAGCGTGGCGCCCCACCCAGCTCGAGGCCATGGAGTGGGCCAGAAAGAAACCGAAGGCGTTGATGGTCAGGCCGAGGATGATCAGCCAGAGCGAGTCGGCCAGGGTCACCAGGGTGCCGGTCATCAGGATCAGGATGCCGACCATCATGCAGGCCGGTTGCGACAGCGAGCGGGCCAGCCGGCCGGAGAGCATCGACCCCAGGGTGCCGCCCAGGTAGGTGAGAAAGATCAGTCCCAGCAGGCTCGCCCCCAGCCCGAAGGGCGCCTCGGCCAGGCGAAAGGTGATGTAGCTGTACTGGTTGATGAAGATCAGGAAATTGAGCCCGCCGAGCAGGTAGGCCGACAGCAGCAGCGGATTGCACAGGTGTCCCGCCAGGTCGGCCAGGGCACCGCGCAGCTCGAAGGGGCGAGGGGTGAAGGTCCGGGCCTTCGGCAGCAGCTTCCAGAACAGCACCACTCCCGCCAGCGTCATGGCGCCCACCACCAGGAAGCTGGCCGGGGCGCCACCCACCTCGGCCACGGCCCCGCCGACGACCCGGCCGCTGATGCCTCCCAAGGTGTTGCCGCCGATATAGAGGCCCACCGCCGAGAGCAGCGCCGGGCGCTCGAACTCGTCGCCCATCCAGGCGATCGCCACCGCCGGCAGCCCGCCCAGCACGAAGCCCTGCAGGGCCCGCAGCGCCAGCAGCGTCTCGAAGTTCGGCGCCAGGGCCAGGCCCAGCGAGAGCGCCCCCGCCGCCAGCAGCGTCAGTCGCATGATACCGGCGCGGCCGATGGCATCCGACAGCGGGCCGAACACCAGCAGCGAGGCCGCCAGCGCCAGGGTCGACACCGACATCACCAGCCCCGCCACCAGGGTGGAGACCCCGTAAGCCGTGCGCAGCTCCGGCAGCAGCGGCTGGGGCGCATAGAGATTGATGAAGACGAGAAAGGAACCCAGGCACAGGGCCAGGGTAGCGCGCCACCAGGCGCGGGAATGCACTTCGATCATGTTGCCCTCCGGCTTGGCAAGCCATGATCACCTGCGCACAATGATAACCCAAACAGAATATCTTGATAAAAACCATCGGATTTACTTATGAGCCTACCCTTCGACCTGCGCGCCCTGCGGGTCTTCCTCACCGTGGCCGACCAGGGGGGCTTCAGCGCCGCGGCCCGGGCGCTGCACGTGGCCCAGTCGGCGGTGAGCCAGACCATCGCCACCCTGGAAAAGCGCCTGGAGCTGACGCTCTTCCACCGCCATGAGCGACGTATCAGCCTGACACCGGAAGGCGAGCACCTGCGCCAGCACGCCCGGGAGCTGCTCGAACGGGCCGAAGCCACCCACCTGGCCATGCGCGAGTTGCATGGCCTGGTCAAGGGCGAGCTGCGCATCGGCATCCCCTCGATGCTCGGCTCTTACTACTTCCCGCCCTTGCTGATGGGCTTCAAGGCCCGTCACCCGGGCATTCGCCTGACGGTGGTCGAGGCCGGCGCCCGCCGTCTACAGCGCATGATCGCCGGCGGCAAGCTGGATCTCGGGGTGGTGATCGACGACGAGACGAGCCACCACCTGGAGCGGCGGCGGCTGGTACGGGAGGAGATGGTGGTCTGCGTGCCGAAGGAGCACCCCTTCGCCGGGCGCCCCGGGGTCACGGCCGAGGCGTTCTTCCGCGAGCCACTGGTGCTGTTCCAGGACGGCTACTTCCATCGCGAGTTCGTCGACGCCCTGTCGCGCCAGACGGGACACGCCGCAGACATCGCCTTCCAGTCAAACCTGATCCCGCTGACCAAGGCGATCGTACGCCAGGGCTTCGGCATCACCACCTTCCTGCGCCGGGTGGTCGACGAGCCGGCCCTTGAGGCGGTCTCGTTCGACCCACCGGCCTGGCTGGACCTGTCACTGGCCTGGGCCCGGGGCGCCTATCTGTCGCGCGCCGAGCAGGCCTTCGTGGAGTTCGTGATGGCACACCGCGACGCCCTGTGAAGGGGACGCTCAGCTCTCGCCGGACGCGGCCACCCGCTGCGCCAGCTGGGTCGGCTCGAGCGCACGCCGGGCCTGCCAGTAGTGACGGCGCCAGTAGGCGTTGTCGAGCCTGGAGAGCTTGACACCGCGCGAGGTGGAGGCGTGCAGGAAGAAACCGTCGCCGACGTAGATGCCGACATGATCGTAGGCGCCGGGCGGGCGGAAGAAGACCAGGTCCCCGGCCTGCAGCTCGTCGCGCGCCACGGGCGTGCCCTGGTGCACCTGCCGGCCGGTGGAGCGCGGCAGCGCCAGGCGGAAGGTGTCGTTGAAGACATGCTGGACCAGCGCCGAGCAGTCGATGCCGCGCTCGGTGGTCCCGCCCAGGCGGTAGGGGGTGCCCACCCAGCGCTCGTGCTGGGCCAGCAGCGCCTGGCGCACCAGGGCCGGTGGCGGATTATGCAGGCTGCGCACCTGGCGGATGGGATTGTCCACCGGCGACATCATCGGATCCCAGCCCCCGGGCAGGCCCGGCAACTGTCGGGCGAAATAGTCCTCGGGTGCCCGGGACACCGTGTCTCGGGGGGAGGCGGCACAGCCGGCCAGCAGGGCCAACGACACGATGACCAACAGGGTACGACACGATCGGGTGACGACCATCCGGCGACGACCTCATTCCCTGAGCCGCACCCGCCCCGGGCAGCACTTGGCATGCTGCATCTCGGGCCAGCGGGTTGTCGCTGTGGGAGTGACGCCAGACGTCCTCGTCGGTATCACTGCCAGAGCGGCCTTCTGCGGCTCGCTGAGTGGCTGGGACTCCCGAAAACAGGAGCCGTATCATCAAACCCATTGACTATAAATCAGTCTTCCGGCCGATGGCGAGTCTCATGTGACGCTGTCAGGATACCCGGCACTCGCCTTGCCCCGGTGCACCTTCAGTGGAGCCTCCGGGTGTCCCCCGGCAGGGTGTCGATATGCAGCGGCGCCCAATGGCGAGGCCGGGCGCCGGGGAAGTCGAGACTCGCCCAGGGACCGGCCAGTGGCGGCGCCCCGGACAGCCAGGCCACCAGCGCCTGGCGAAAACCGGCCAGGAAGCTCTCGCGCTCCGGCGTCTCGCCCATGAAGAAGGAGAAACCGGCATACAGGCCCCGGGCGTACTCCTCCCAGCCGGCGTAGTGAGACGCGGCCAGGGCATGGGCACGCTCCAGGACACGGGCGAAGGCCGGCTCCTCGAGCCAGTTCAACTGGCGCCCGGCGATGGCCAGGTCGACGGCCTGGGCGATGTCCCAGGCCGCCATGTCGGTGTCGTTGCAGCCGTCCTCGTTGTCGCGTACCCGCTGGAGCCGCAGCAGGTGGCTGGCCTCCTCCTCGCTGCACTCGCCGGACTCCAGGGTGGCGATCTCCGAGCCCAGGCGAGCGTCGTTGAGGGTGTAGGGGGCGTAGTTGATCTGATACTCCTGACGGTCGCCGGCCTCGAGCAGGAAGTCGAGGAACTCGGCGAGCTCGGCGGCCGAATGCAGGCCGTAGTGGCCGTCGACCCAGTCGCGGATCGAGGCGCACTCGCGCTCGCTCTCCGGCTGCGGCAGGCTCCAGGCCGCGCTGTTGAGCGGCCCGACCAGCGCCATGGCGGTGAAGTGCGGCAGACTCGGCCGACGCCCCGGTTCCTGCCACTCAGCGGGGCGCCAGTCGAGCCAGTGGAAGAGACTGCCGGGATCCTCCAGGTGCCAGCGAATCTCGCCGGTCAGTGGCGGCTGCCCCTCCTCGGGCAGCAGCGACTCCCAGCTCGCCCAGGCTTCCAGCAGGCGACGCGCATCGGGATAGAAGCGGCTCAGCGAGCCGCGCAGTGCCTCGGCCAGCACCTCGAGCCTGGCCGCATCGAAGGCCTCGCTGTCCATGGCCATCTGCAGATAGAAGGCGTACTTCTCGGCCATGTGAATGGTCGCCGAGTGCCGGCTCGCCGTGCGCAGGCCATCGCGCAGGGCGAGATCGCCCGCCGCCGGGGCGCCGAAGGGGGTCTCGGCACCGGGCAGGGCCCCGTGGGCGGCGTCGGCGGCGAGTTGATTGAGGTGATGGGCCTGAGCCGGCAACCAGTAGCGCGCGAGGGCTTCGACGCCCTCGTCGGCATGCAGGTCGAGGGTGTCACGCAGGTACTGGCCGGCATCGTCACGCCGCGCCGGCGCCACCGGTACCGCCGGCCCCTGGCGCATGGCGAGTTCGGGCTCACGCACCGAGGCCAGGGCCAGCACCCAGTGGCGCGGCTCACGGCGCCAGTCGCGCAGGGCGCTGTGGGACCGCTCGAGCAGCGACGGCTCGATCAGCCCCTGCAGCGCCGGGCGCCAGGGACTCACCGGCGACTGCAGCAACAGCTTCCAGTCGGCCTCCAGGGCCGGCAGCAGGTTGCGCCCCTCGAACAGGCTACGCCCCCGCTGGTAGGCCCGGGCCAGGGCCGCCCAGTCGCTGTAGCGGTGCAGCAACAGGTCGGCGCCGTGCAGGGCGAAATCCGTCGCCTCCCGCTCGTCGAGCCAGCCCAGGCAGGCACCGGCCCAGGCCAGGTCGACCAGCCGCAGCCAGTCCCAGGCGGCCCACTCCAGGGGCTCGCCATGGTCGACGAAGCCCAGCAGCACCCGTCCGTAGGCGCGCTCGGTGCCGTCCAGCCGCTCCAGCCAGTCATGCCGAGCGGCGACGTCCAGCGCCAGCAGGCGGGTGGCGTCCAGGTCCCAGCCCTGGCGGTCGCCCTGACCGGCCAACCACAGCAGGGCCCGGAGCAGGTCGTCGCGCCCCTGGATCTGCCAGGCCTCCTCCAGCCAGGCCTCCAGGCCCGCCCAGTCCTGCCGCCCCGCCGGCCACTCGACCACCGGCGAGAAGCCGGCCCGCAGGCGCCAGACCTGCTCCTCCGGCGCCTCCGGCCACAGCGCCAGGTGCCGATCATGGATCGCCAGCCACTCGCCGAGTCGCTCCCAGGTGATACCGTCGCCCTCGTGCTCGAGCACCGCCAGGGCCTCGCAGGCATCGCTGAAGCCGTCGTCGCCGCGCACCCAGCCCTCGGCACCGCGCACACGGCGCAGCGCCTCGAGCCAGACGTCGAGGCTGGAATAGTGGGCGCTGATCTCGCCGGCGAGCCGCTGGGCCCAGTCCCGTGCCCGCGGCTCGGAGAGCCAGCCGGCAGCGCCGGCGAGGGCCACCACCTCGAGGCCGGACAACATCCGGGCCGGGTCGGCCACCGCGCCGCCGGCACCCAGCGACTCGACCAGACGCCAACCGAGCTCGCCACGATCGGACACGCCCAGGACCGCCAGGCGCGATACCGCGGCCTCGGCGTCCACCGACAGCGGGTCCGGATCGAAGGCCCAGTCACACAGCACCAGCTGCTGGGCCCACCAGGCATTCAGGGTATCGACCAAGGCTCACCTCGACATCCAGGAAAGACGGCCGGCACGCTCGAGCGTACCGGGAATTCGGCGCCCTAGTGTAGCGGAAAGCGACGCCCGCGCCGATGGTCGGGGATCAGGAAATCGTTCCTTTCGTCGCGGTGACGACTCGGCGGGGAAGGATCGGCGAAGGGCTTGGCGAGACGTTTTAAATAATGCACACTCGTCCAATATGATGACCACCGCCCCCACAGGAGGCGCCCATGACCGAATTGATCGTCGACAAGGCCTATATCGCCGGGCAGTGGCGCGATGCCGACCGCCGCTTCGCCGTCACCAACCCCGCCAACGGCGAGACCCTCGCCGAGGTCCCGGATCTCGATGGTGACGCCGCCCGCGAGGCGGTCGCCGCCGCCGAGGCCGCCTGGCCGGCCTGGCGGCGCCGAACCGCCAAGGAGCGCGCCGCCCTGCTGCGCGCCTGGTTCGACGCCATCATGGCCAACCAGGAGGCGCTGGCCCGGCTGATGACCCTGGAACAGGGCAAGCCGCTGGCGGAGTCCCGCGGCGAGGTGGCCTACGGCGCCTCCTTCGTCGAGTACTATGCCGAGGAGGCCAAGCGCGTGGCCGGCGAGACCCTGCCGAGCCATGGCGCCGACAAGCGCATCCTGGTCTTTCGCGAACCGATCGGCGTGGTGGCCGCCATCACCCCCTGGAACTTCCCGCTGGCGATGATCACCCGCAAGTGCGCGCCGGCGCTGGCCGCCGGCTGTCCGGTGGTGATCAAGCCCGCCGAGGCAGCCCCGCTCACCGCCCTCGCCCTGGCGCAGCTCGCCGAGGAGGCGGGCTTCCCGGCGGGGGTGCTCAACGTGGTCACCACCGCGAAGCCCGCGGTGATCGGCGAGGTGCTGACCACCGACCCGCGGGTGCGCAAGATCTCCTTCACCGGCTCCACCCCGGTGGGCAAGACGCTGCTCGCCCAGTGTGCCGGCACGGTCAAGAAGGCCTCCATGGAACTCGGCGGCAATGCCCCCTTCATCGTCTTCGACGACGCCGACCTGGACGCCGCCGTGGAAGGTGCCGTGGCCTCCAAGTACCGCAACTCCGGCCAGACCTGCGTCTGCACCAACCGCCTGCTGGTCCAGGCCGGCGTGTACGACACCTTCCTGGAGAAGCTGACCCGCCGCGTCACCGAGCTGAAGGTGGGCAACGGCCTGGACGACGGCGTGGTGCAGGGACCATTGATCAACGCCGCCGCCGTGGACAAGGTGCAGTCACACATCGCCGACGCCCTGGCCAAGGGCGGCCGCCTGGTCTGCGGCGGCGAACCCCACGCGCTGGGCGGCACCTTCTTCCAGCCCACCGTGATCGCCGACGTCACCGACGAGATGCGCGTGGCCAGGGAAGAGACCTTCGGGCCGCTCGCCCCGGTGTTCCGCTTCGACACCGTCGACCAGGCGATCGCCATGGCCAACGCCACCGAATTCGGCCTGGCGGCCTACTTCTATGCCCGCGACTACCGCCGTATCTGGCATGTCATGGAAGGCCTGGAGTATGGCATGGTGGCGGTCAACGAGGGGATCCTCTCCACCGAGCTGGCCCCCTTCGGCGGCGTCAAGGAGTCGGGGCTGGGTCGCGAGGGGTCGCGCCACGGCCTGGATGAGTACACTGAACTAAAATACGTCTGTGTCGGCGGACTCTGACCGGTCGCCAATCCCTTTTTTCAAGGAGGCATCATGAACAACGCTCAGCTCAACGAACTCAAGCAGCGCTACGTGGCCAACGGTGCCGCCAGCCCCGCCACCGCCTTTGCCGACCGCGCCGAGAATGCCCAGGTCTGGGACGCCGACGGCAACCGCTTCGTCGACTTCGCCGGCGGCATCGGCGTGCTCAACATCGGCCACCGCCATCCCAAGGTGGTCCAGGCGGTCAAGGACCAGCTCGACCGCGTGATGCATACCTGCCAGACGGTGATGCCCTATGAGGGCTACGTGAAGGTGGCCGAGAAGCTCAGCCAGGTCACCCCGGTGCGTGGCCATGCCAAGGTGATGCTGGCCAACTCCGGCGCCGAGGCGCTGGAGAACGCGGTCAAGATCGCCCGGGCCGCCACCGGCAAGAACAACGTGATCTGTTTCGATGGCGGCTACCACGGCCGCACCTTCATGACCATGGCCATGAATGGCAAGGTCGCGCCCTACGCCACCGACTTCGGCAGCATGCCGGGCAACGTCTTCCGCGCCCCCTACCCGGTGCCCTATCACGGGGTCAGCGAGGACGAGGCGCTGCGCGGCCTGAAGATGACCCTCAAGACCGATGCCAACCCGCGCGACACTGCGGCCATCGTGCTCGAGCCGGTGCTCGGCGAGGGCGGCTTCTACCCGGCACCGGCGAGCTTCCTGAAGGCGATCCGCGAGATCTGCGACGAGCACGGCATGCTGATGATCGTCGACGAGGTCCAGAGCGGCTTCGGCCGCACCGGCAAGCTGTTCGCCATCGAGCACAGCGGCGTCGAGCCGGACATCATCGCCATGGCCAAGAGCATGGCCGACGGCATGCCGATCTCCGCCGTGGTCGGCACCGACAAGCACATGGACGCCTCCGGCCCCAACTCCCTGGGCGGCACCTACACCGGCAGCCCGGTCTCCTGTGCGGCGACCCTGGCGGTCCTCGAGGTGTTCGAACAGGAGGGCATCCTGGAGAAGAGCCAGGCGCTGGGCGACAAGCTGGCCAAGCGCTTCGCCCAATGGCAGCAGACGTTCGACTGCGTCGACAACGGCCGCAACATGGGAGCCATGGCGGCCTTCGACCTGGTCGCCGACAAGGCCAACCACACCCCGGACGCCGACCTGGCCGGCGCGCTGTGCAAGAGGGCCCGCGAGAAGGGGCTGATCCTGCTCTCCTGCGGCCTGTACGGCAACACCATCCGCTTTTTGATGCCGGTCACCATCGAGGACGAGGTGCTGGAGGAGGGCCTCGACATCCTCGAGGAGTCCCTCAGGGAGCTGGTCGGCGGCCAGGCCGCCGCCACCGCCTGATCCGCCGGCCTTACCTCGACAGCGCATGACCCCGAACCGCCCGGCTGGCAACAGTCGGGCGTTGGATGCCGGGAGTCGATGTCGATCAGGCCTGCCGGATCTTCGCGATCACCCACAACAGCACCACGGCCCCGACGATGGCGGTGACCAGCGAGCCGATGAAGCCGCCGGCCTGCAACCCCAGCAGGCTGAACAGGAAGCCGCCGATCACGGCCCCCACCACGCCGACCCCGATGTTGCCGAGGATGCCGAAACCACCCCCGCGCATGATATGGCCGGCGATCCAGCCGGCCAGACCACCGATGATCAGCCAGGCAATCAGTCCCATGTCGCTCTCTCCTTTGCATGTGGTCGTGGGAATGCCCCCGATGGTGCCCCAGCCCGGGCCCGGAAGGAAGGCATCCCAACTCAGAAGGAGGACCCCGGCTGCTCGAGGAAGGCCAGTTCCTCGGGAGTCGACTCGCGCCCGAGGATGGCGTTGCGGTGGGGATAGCGGCCGAAGCGCTCGATGATCTCGCGGTGCCGCTGCTCGTGGCGCAGGTTCTCCTCCAGCCCCGGCTGGTCGAACAGGCCCAGTGCCTCGTCATGGATCGGCAGCGACTCGCTGTGCATGAACGGCATATAGAGGAAGGCGCGCCAGGGTACCTCGAGATGATGATCGATGCGGTTGGCCACCGCTTCCTGGGCCAGCACCAGGGCGACGGGGTCGCGGGCGAAGGCGAGCGGGGTATCACGATGGATGTGGCGCGAGAACTGATCGAGCACGATCACCTCGGCCAGCCGGCCACGGGCCGAGAACCGCCACTGCCACAGCTCGCCGCGACCGGCGGCCTCGAGCAGTGGGCCGAAGCGTTCGCGTATGGTCGCATCCAGGTCGGGATCCTTGCGGAACCACCGGGCCGGCCCGAGCCCGTGGAACCAGAAGTCGATCACCGCCTCCGCTCCCGGCAGCCTGTCGTCCATGCCGCTCTCCCTGTCATCCACGGTTGCCGCCGCGCCCGGGCGTGCTTCGAGCGCCCGGCCGCGGCTGATACCATTAGCCTACACGGCCCCCGAGGAGTCCACATGTCCGTTGCGTATTTCCTGGAAATGACCACCTTCGTCTTCAACCTGGTCGGCCTGGTGGTCTGTCTCGGCGGCCTGACCCTGGTCCATCGCACCCGCCATCGCTGGCCCGGCTACCTGCTCGCCGGGGGCGGCTTCCTGATCGCCGCCTTTCCGGTGCTCTACCAGCTGTTCGCGGGCATGGCCTGAGCCAGACGGCGGCCCCGGCATCGCCGCCTCGTCGGCGCGATGTCCGAATTGGTGGGATATGGGTCATTGCGGACATGCCGCGCACAGCCGACACTCTCGTGTGATCGCCACCGGAGAGTGTCGCCATGCCCCGAACCGTCGTCATGCTGGCCTATCCCGACTGCCAGCTGCTGGATGTCAGTGGACCCTGGCAGGTCTTCGCCACCGCCAATGAGCTGAGCGGGCGCCCGCTCTACGGGCTGCACCTGGCCTCGGCGCAACCGGGCACCGTGACCACCAATGGTGGCCTGGCCCTTCAGGCCGGGATCACCTGGCAGCGGCTCGATACCCTCGGCCCGCTGGATACGCTGCTGATCCCCGGAGGCAACGGGGTGATGGCCCAGTGCCGGGATCCTGCCCTGCTCGAGACCCTACGCCATCAGGCCGGGACGGTGCGGCGCCTGGGCTCCGTCTGCACCGGCGCCTTCCTGCTCGCCGCCGCCGGCCTCCTCGATGGCCGCCAGGCGACCACCCACTGGCGCCACTGCCAACGGCTCGCCAGCGACTACCCCAGGGTCGAGGTACAGACCGATGCGCTGTATCTGGAATCCGGGGGTCTGTATACCAGTGCCGGCGTCACGGCCGGTATCGACCTGGCGCTCTCGCTGCTCGAGACCGACCAGGGGAGCGAGCTCGCCGGGCGGGTGGCACGCGAACTGGTGATGTTCCTGCACCGGCCAGGCGGACAGTCCCAGTTCAGCGAAGTCCTGGCCCACCAGCAGAAGGCCAGCGGTCCCCTGCGTCGGCTGCTGGACCGGCTCCACGCCGACCCAGGCAAGCCGTATCGCCTGGAGGAGCTGGCCGACTACATCGCCGTCTCGCCCCGCCACCTGTCGCGGTTGTTCCGCCGCCAGCTGGACACTACCCCCGGCAACTACCTCACTCGCCTGCGGCTGGAGCAGGCGCGTCTGGCCCTGGTCGAGAGCCCGCAACCGCCCTCCCTGGAGCGCCTGGCCCGCCACTGGCAACTAGGAGGGGCCGAACAACTGCGCCGCCTCTTCCAGCGCCACTACGGGGTCTCGCCTACCCTTTATCGTCAACGCTTCAGCCATTGCCCCGACAACCGAAGCCCCCGCTCACTCGCCAAGGATGCCCAGGAGCCCCCATGCCCATCAGTGTCTCCCTACTCTCCCTCTGCCAGGCGCTGCTGATCAGCGGCAATATCCTGCTGATCGCCGTCTCGCCGCTGATCGGGGCCGCCCTGGCCCCCAGCGCCACCTGGTCGACCGCGCCGGTGGCCACCCAGTGGCTGGGGCTGATGTGCGCGACCATTCCCGCCTCGCTGATCATGGCCCGGCTGGGGCGCCGGCGCGGCTTCATCCTCGGCAACCTGACGGGGCTCGGCGGCGTCGCCGTTGCCGCTCAGGCGCTGATCGGCGCGTCATTCGGCCTGTTCATGCTCGGCACCTGGCTGATCGGCATCGGCATCGGCTTCGGCCAGCTCTACCGCTTCGCCGCCGTGGAGGCCGCGCCCCTGGCGCTGCGCGACCGTGCCATCGGTCTGGTGATGGGCGGCGGCGTGCTGGCCGCCTTCTTCGGCCCCTGGCTGGCCCGGGTCAGCCGCGAACTGGCCGAAACCCCCTTCCTCGGCAGCTTCCTGGGGCTCGGCGTGCTCTACCTGGTCGCCCTGGTCATCCTGCTACTGACCCGCCTGCCGCCGCCCGAGGTCACCCACGGCGAGGGGCGGCCGCGCCCCCTCGGCGAGATCGTGTGCCAGCCGGTGTTCCTCGTCGCCGTGGTCTCGGCCCTGATCGGCTACGGGGTCATGAACCTGGCGATGACCGCCACCCCCCTGGCCATGGCCGGCGCGGGTTTCCACTTCGACCACGTCGCCACCACCATCCAGTGGCACGTGCTGGCGATGTTCCTGCCCTCCTTCGTGACCGGCCACCTCACGGCCCGCTTCGGGCCCCACCGGATGATCGCCACCGGCTGCCTGCTGCTCGCGGCGTGCGGCCTGGTGGCCCAGATCGAGGCCGGCGTGGCCGGCTTCTACGCCGCCCTGATCCTGCTCGGGCTGGGCTGGAACTTCACCTTCCTGCCGGCCACCGGCCTGCTCACCGAGGCCTACCGCCCGGTCGAGAAGGCCCGCACCCAGGCCACCAACGAATTCCTGGTCTTCACCACCGTGGCCCTCACCGCCCTGCTCGCCGGCCCCCTGGTGAACCTGCTCGGCTGGTCGCTGCTCAATGCCCTGCTGGTGCCGCTGGCGCTGCTACCCATCGCCCTGCTGATCTGGCAGCGGCTTGCCAGACGCGGCCAACGCCCGCACATTAACGGCTGATCCTGCTGCGAAGGGAATCGTTTCCGATGCGCCAGCCCCTGGCTCGCGAACTCCATGACCTGCTCGAGCGCGGCCGCGACCGCCAGCTTCGCCTGGCGGTCACCGGCCTGTCGCGCTCGGGCAAGACCGCCTTCCTCACCTCGCTGGTCAACCAGCTCCGCCACGCCGGCCTGGAAGCACGGCTCGACCTGCTGCCGGCGGCCCGGGAGGGGCGCCTGCTCGGCGCCCGCCGGGTCAACCAGCAGGACCTGGGCGTGCCGCGCTTTCCCTATGACCGGGCCATGGCGGCGCTGGACGCCTGCCCGCCGTACTGGCCGGAACCGACCCGCGGCATCAGCGAACTGCGCCTGACGATTCGCTACCGCCCGGCGAAACGCGGCTGGCTGGGCAGCGAGGCCCGCCAGCTGTCCCTGGACCTGTTCGACTACCCCGGCGAGTGGCTGCTCGACCTGCCGCTGCTGGAGCACGACTACCCCAGCTGGAGCCGGGCCCAGCAGCCGGCGCGTGGCCACGCCCGCGCCGCCCTGTTCAGCGACTGGCAGGCCGCGGTGGCCGAACTGGACCCCGCCGCCGCGGCCGACGAGGGGCAGCTCGCCGAGATCGCCGAGCGCTATGCCGAGGGGCTGCGGGCCGCACGGGAGGCCGGCTTCGCCGACCTGCAACCGGGACGCTTCCTGCTGCCGGGGGAGCTCGCCGGCGCGCCGGTGCTGCAGTTCTTCCCGCTGCCAGGTATCGAGCAGGCCGCCCCCGGCACACTGGAGAAGCTGCCGCCGGAGAGCAATTACGCCACCCTGGCCAAGCGCTTCCGCCACTACCAGCAGCACATCGTGCGCCCCTTCTACCGCGACCACTTCCGCCGCTTCGACCGCCAGATCGTGCTGGTGGACCTGCTCGGCGCCCTGAACGCCGGCCCGGAACGCTTCGAGGATCTCTCCCGGGCGCTGGCCAACCTGATGCAGAGCTTCGACTACGGCAAGCGCAGCCTGCTGTCGCGGCTGTTCGCCCCGCGCATCGACCGCCTGGCCATCGCCGCCACCAAGGCCGACCACGTCACCCCCGAGCAGCACGCCCGCCTGGTCGCCCTGCTCGAGACCCTGCTGGCCGAACCGCTCAAGGACCTGCGCTTCGCCGACGTGCCGGTCCGCGCCCTGTCGCTGGCGGCAATCCGCGCCACCGAGAGCCGCGAGGTGAGCCATCAGGGGCGACGCTCGCCGGCCCTGCGCGGCATCGACCTCGCCGGCGAGGAGCAGCTGCTGTTTCCCGGCGAGGTGCCGGACCGGCTGCCCGACGCCGACTTCTGGGCCCGCCAGGGCTTCGACTTCCCCGCCTTCCGCCCGGCCCCCCGGGAGGGGGGCGCCCTGCCCCATATCCGCATGGATGCCGCCCTGGACTGGCTGATCGGAGACAAGCTGCAATGAGCGACCCCCGCGCCCCGGACCCGCGCCCGCGGCAACGCTTCCGCCTCGAGGAACCCCCCGCCGACGAGGCGGAGCACCCCGACCCGCGCCCCGGCGAGCAGTTTGCCGCCGACCTGCCCAGCGAGCCGCTGGAAGCGCCCGAGGCCGGCCCCACCGAGCGCGCGCTGGAGGCGAGCCTGGCCCCGCCGCGCAAGCGCCGCCGGGGGCTGCTGGCCCTGCTCGCCGGCACCCTGGGCCTGGGGGCCGTGGAAGCCGGGCAGACCCTCTATGCCGCCAGCCTGGGCGGCGACTGGCTGGCCGGGGCCTGGAGCCTGCTGCTGCTGCTGGCGCTGGGCCTCGGCGGCTCGGCGCTGGCCCGCGAGCTGTGGCGCCTGCGCCGGCTGCGCCGCCACGCCCGGCTGCGCGAGCGCCTCGCGCAGTTGCCCGAGGCCACCCCCGGGCAGGCCCGGGCACTCGCCGAGCGCCTCAGGCAGAGCCTCGACCTCGACGAGGACCACCCCCACTGGCAAGCCTTCATCGCCGCCCGCCAGCTCCACCACGATGGCCGCGACCTCCAGTTGCTGCTCGCCCATCACCTGCTCGCCCCCCGCGATCGGGAGGCCCGGCGGCTGATCTCGCGGATGTCCGGCGAGACCGCGGTGATGGTGGCGGTCAGCCCCCTGACCCTGGTCGACATGGCACTGGTGGCCTGGCGCAACCTGGCGATGATCGACCGGCTCTGCCGGCTCTACGGCCTGGAGCTGGGCTACGCCAGCCGACTGCGCCTGCTGCGCAGCGTGCTCTACAACATGGCCTTCGCCGGGGCCACCGAGATGGCCGGCGAGGCAGGCATGGAGCTGCTGTCGCTGAACCTCGCCGGCCGGCTCTCGGCCCGCGCCGGCCAGGGACTCGGCGTCGGCCTGCTCAGCGCCCGGCTCGGTCTGCGTACCCAGCGGCTGACACGACCGCTGGCCTTCCCCGACGGCGAGGCGCCGCGGGTGAGTGACCTGCGCGGTGAGCTCTGGCAGCAGCTGCGACAGCTGGAAACCAAGGAACGCGAGGACGACCAGGGCAAGGCGTGATCTCGGTCATGACAGGCTGACGGCCAATGGCTACGCTTTGTCTGAAAACTGCCTGCGCTCGGTCATACGGCGTTAAAAATCGGCTCAAAGTACTCATTTACACCGCGTAAACTCCGTCTTTTCGCCGATTTTTGCCTTGTCTGACCATCGCTCGACGACTTTTCGGACAAAGCTTAGTCTCGTAGGGACGATGCCACTCTCATTTTTCAGTCACACAGGACGCTGCCATGTTCAAGACCATCCTGGTTCCCATCGACGGTTCCGAGCACGCCAGGAAGGCCCTCGCCGTGGCCTGCCAGCTGGCCCGCCAGAACGACACCACGCTGCACATCCTGCACATCCCCGAGGAGCTCGCCCACGAGACCACGCTGGTGTGGGGCATCGGGGCCGTCGCCCTGGAAGCCTCCCGCGAGGAGCGCGAGCGCACCGGCCGGCAGATCGTCGACCGCGCCGCCGCGGACGCCCGCCAGCAGGGCGCCACCCGGGTCGAGACGCTCATCGGCCAGGGCGACCCGGCCCGCACCATCCTCAGCGAGGCGCGCAAGAGCGGTGCCGACGCCATCGTCATGGGCAGCCGCGGCCTCAGCGACCTGCAGGGCTTCGTGGTCGGCAGCGTCTCCCACAAGGTCAGCCACGCCGCCGAGTGCACCGTGATCACGGTGCGCTGAGGCGCCCTCCCCAACGACACGCCCCACGGCGCCTCTCAGGCGCCGTGGGGCGCGACACCGACGAGACCGCACCTGAAGTCCGACAGGCTGCTAGGCTCTGAGTATCACCATGAATGCTCAAGGCAAGCGCCATGTTCGACTCCATCCTGGTGCCCGTCGACGGCTCCGAACACGCCAAGAAGGCCCTCGCCGTGGCCTGCCAACTGGTCCATGAGGGCAGCACCCTGCACCTGCTGCACATCCCCGAGCAGATCTCCCACGAGACCCCCCTGGTGTGGGGCATCGGCCCCGTGACCCTCGAGGCCTCCCAGGAGGAGCGAGAGCGGGTCGGCCGGCAGCTGATCGCCCGCGCCGCCGAGGCCGCCCGCGAGCAGGGTGTCACCCGGGTCGAGACGCAGCTCGTCCAGGGCGACCCGGTCCGCACCATCCTCAGCGAGGCCAAAAAGCGCGGCGTCGAGGCCATCGTCATGGGCAGCCGCGGGCTCAGCGACCTGCAGGGCTTCGTGGTCGGCAGCGTCTCCCACAAGGTCAGCCACGCCGCCGAGTGCACCGTGATCACGGTGCGCTGAGGCCGCGTCACCCTTCACGCCAGGCGGCGTTCCGTCCCGCTGTCGAAGAGCACCGCGCGGCCCATGTCGACCCGCAGCGCCAGGCGTTCACCGGCGGTCACCCGGCACTTGGGCCCGACCCGGGCCGTCACCTCACCGGTGCCCAGCGGCAACCGCAGCAGGATATCGGCGCCGGTGGGTTCGACCACGCTGATGCTGACCGAGACCGGGGTGTCGCGGTCATGCTTGCCGAGCCGCTCGTCCTCCTCGCTGAAGTGCTCCGGGCGCAGCCCCAGTACCACCTGCTTCCCCACCCGCTGGGCCAGGTCCGGGGTCTCCCGGGATACCGGCCAGGGCAGCACCAGGTCCTCCTCGCCCGGCGTGGCGATGCGCAGGCGGTAGTCACCCGCCCCGCCCTCCAGGGTCGCGGCGATGAAGTTCATCGACGGCGAGCCCATGAAACCGGCCACGAAGATATCCACCGGGTCGTTGTAGACCTCGTCCGGCGTGCCCAGCTGCAGGATGCGACCGTCGCGCATCACCGCGATGCTGTCGGCCAGGGTCATCGCCTCGATCTGGTCGTGGGTCACGTAGACGATGGTGGTGCCGAGCCGCTGGTGCAGCTTCTTGATCTCGGTGCGCATGTCGACGCGCAGCTTGGCGTCGAGGTTGGAGAGCGGCTCGTCGAACAGGTAGATCTTCGGCTCCCGGGCCAGGGCGCGCCCCATGGCCACCCGCTGGCGCTGGCCGCCGGAGAGCTGCGCCGGCTTGCGGTCGAGCAGGTGGGAGATCTGCAGCAGGTCGGCGACCCGTTCGACGGCGGCCTCGCGCTCGGCCCGGGGCACCTTGCGCATCTCCAGGCCGAAGCTGATGTTCTGGCGCACCGTCATGCTCGGGTAGAGCGCATAGGACTGGAACACCATGGCGATGTCGCGCTCCGCCGGTGTCTTCCAGGTGACCGCCTCGCCGGCGATCAGGATCTCCCCGTCGGTCACCGGCTCGAGCCCGGCGATGGCGTTCATCAGGGTCGACTTGCCGCACCCCGAGGGCCCCACCAGGATCAGGAACTCGCCGGACTCGATCGCCAGGCTGACATCCTTGAGCACGCGTTCGCTACCGAAGTCCTTGCAGACATTACGAATTTCCAATGCAGACATGATGTCCTCCTCAACCTTTGACGGAACCGGCGGTGAGCCCCCGCACGAAATATTTGCCGGCCAGCACGTAGACCACCAGGGTCGGCAGCGCGGCGATCATGGCGGCGGCCATGTCGACGTTGTACTCGCGAACACCGGTGGAGGTATTGACCAGATTGTTGAGCGCCACCGTCACCGGCTGGGTGTCGTGGGCCGAGAAGGCCACCCCGAACAGGAAGTCGTTCCAGATCTGGGTGAACTGCCAGATCACCGAGACCACGATGATCGGCGCCGACACCGGCAGCAGGATGCGCCAGAAGATGCGAAAGAACCCCGCCCCGTCGAGCTTGGCCGCCGACACCAGCTCGGTGGGCACCGCCACGTAGAAGTTGCGGAAGAACAGGGTGGTGAAGGCAATACCGAACACCACGTGCACCAGGATCAGCCCCGCCCGGGAGCTCGACAGCCCCAGCCAGCCCAGCGTCTGGGCCATGGGCAGCAGCACCACCTGGAAGGGGATGAAGCAGCCGAACAGCATCAGCGCGAAGACCAGCTCGGAGCCCTTGAAGCGCCACTTGGTCAGGGCATAGCCGTTGAGCGCCCCGATCACCGTGGAGATCAGCACCGCCGGGACGACGATGGCGATGGAGTTGAAGAAGTAGCCGCCCACCCCCTCGCAGCGCATGCCGGTGCAGGCCTCCCCCCAGGCCTTGGCCCAGGGCTCGAGGGTCGGCGCCTGGGGCAAGGCCAGCAGGGTACCGGCGCTGATTTCGCTCAATGGCTTCACAGAGGTGATCAGCATTACGGCGAGCGGCAGCAGGTAGAAGAGTGCGGCCAGGATCAACACGGCATAGAGCGTCAGGCGCCCCAGCCGGGCCGCAGGCGTGCGGCGACGAATCACGTTATCCATGCTTGCGGCTCCGCAGTTCCGAATAGAGATAGGGAATCAGGATCGCCAGCACGCCGCCCAGCATCAGCATGGCACTGGCCGAGCCCAGGCCGATCTGCGCCCGGGTGAAGGCGTGGGCGTACATGAAGGTGGCCGGCAGGTCCGAGGCATAGCCGGGCCCACCGCCGGTCAGCGCCACCACCAGGTCGAAGCTCTTGATGGCGATATGGGCCAGGATCATCACGGCGCTGAAGACCACCGGGCGCAGGCAGGGAATCACCACCCGCAGGTAGATGCGCGGCAGGCTGGCGCCATCGAGCTGGGCGGCCTTGATGATGCTGTCGTCGATGCCGCGCAGCCCGGCCAGGAACAGCGCCATGACGAAGCCCGAGGCCTGCCACACGGCGGCGATCACCAGGGTGTAGACCGCCATGTCGGGGTTGATGAGCCAGTCGAAGGTGAAACTCTCGAAGCCCCAGGAACGCACCATGGCCTGGATGCCCAGGCTGGGATTGAGCAGCCACTTCCACACCACCCCGGTAACGATGAACGACAGCGCCATGGGGTACAGATAGAGGGTGCGCAGGGCGCCCTCCTGGCGGATGCGCTGGTCGAGCAGGATGGCCAGCAGCGCCCCCACCACCAGGCAGATGCCGACGAACAGGGCGCCGAACACCACCAGGTTGGTCGAGGCCACCCACCAGCGCTCGTTGACCATCAGCCGCCCATACTGGGCGAAGCCGACGAAGTCGTAGCTCGGCAGCATGCGCGAGTTGGTCAGCGACAGGATGAAGGTCCACAGCATGAAGCCGTAGACGAAGAACAGGGAAATGGCGATGGAAGGCGACAACACCAGTCGCGGCAGCCATGCCTGCAGTCGAGCGCGTGCGGGTCGCCCGACCGCGACACGCGACGTGCGCGTCGAGGAGGAAACGGTCGACATGAGGGGTACCTCGTGTGGCTTCCACGCCGCCGTCCAGGGGACGGCGGCGTGGAGTGGGGGTCACATGGCGACTTGAGCGGCGCTCGTCATGCGCTTGGCGGCATCTTCGGGCGTCATGTCACTGGCATTGAAGAAGTTGGTGACGATGTCGAAGATGGCCCCCTGGACATCGGCACGCACCGCCATGCCATGCGCCATGCTGGGCACCAGCCCGCCCGTCTCGGCGGTGTGCTGGAAGTCCTCGAGGGAGCGTTGCGCGCACTGGTCGAACTCGCTCATGTCGATATCCGGGCGCGCCGGAATCGAGCCCTTGGCCAGATTGAAGGCCTCCTGGAAGGTCGGCTCGAGCACCAGCCGCGCCAGGGTCTGCTGGGCTTCGCGCTCCGCCTCTTCGGTGACGCGGAACATCGCCAGGCTGTCGATGTTGAAGGTGAAGGCCTCGGCGGTGCCCGGTGCCGGAGCACAGAGGTAGTCCTCGCCGGCGGTGAGACCGGCGGCGGTGAACTCGCCCTTGGCCCAGTCGCCCATGATCTGCATGGCCGCGTCGCCCCCGATCACCATGGAGGTGGCGATGTTCCAGTCGCGTCCCGACATGCCATCGTCCATCAGCTCGCGCATGCGCTTGAAGGTCGCCAGGGCCTCGATCATCTCCTCGCCCCCCAGGGCCTCGGGATCGAGTTCCACCAGGGCGCGCCGATAGAAATCGGCGCCGGCGGTGGCCAGCAGCACCGTCTCGAACACCGTGGCGTCCTGCCATGGCTGGCCGCCATGGGCCAGGGGCACGTAGCCCGCCTCGCGGATCGCCTCACCCGCGGCGAACAACTCGTCGAGGGTGGTGGGCAATGCCACGCCGGCCGCGTCGAGCACTTCCGGGTTGGCCCACAGCCAGTTGACGCGGTGCACGTTGACCGGCACTGCCACGTACTGGCCGTCGTGCTTCATCACGTCGGCGACGATCTCCGGCAGCAACTCGTTCCAGCCCTCGGCCTCGGCCACGTCATCGAGATCACCGAGCAGCCCGAGCTCGCCCCACTCCTGGATCTCCGGCCCCTTGATCTGCGCCGCGGAAGGCGGGTTGCCCGACATGGCCCGCGACTTGAGCACGGTCATCGCCGTCTCGCCGCCGCCCCCGGCCACGGCGAAGTCCTGCCAATCGTGCCCCTCGCCCTCCATCAGTTCCTTGAGCACGTTGGCGGCCCGCGCCTCGCCGCCGGAGGTCCACCAGTGCAGTACCTCGACCTCGCCAGCCTGGGCCTGGGCGGCCCCCAGCGCCGTCGCCACGGCCAGACCGAGCAGGGTTCTGCGTAGCAGTGGGGGGTGCTTCAATGCATGCATGGGCGTGTCTCCGTCTTGTTATGGATCTTGTCGGCCGCGGGTTGCGACGGCCTGGTAGAAAGCTAGCCCATTTTCCGCCCCTGCGGGGGTTACCTAGTGCTGGATAGTGTTGCCGGTTTCTTACGAGGTTGAAACATTGCCGCGGCGCAGCGCCTCGATAGCGTCGTAGCAGGCTCCCATGGTGTGGTAGTCGACCTTGCCGGCGGGGCTCTTCTCGTCGGAGTAGCGGCGATTGTCGGGTCCGAGGATGCGATACCAGGCACCATGCTCATGGTCGATCATGTGCCGCCAGCTGAACTCCCACAGCCGCTCGTACCAGCGCCAGAAGTACCGCTCGCCGGTACGGCTGCCCAGCATCGCCGCGGCGGCCAGGCTCTCGGCCTGCACCCAGAAGTACCTGTCGCCATCGAAGATCGCGCCGTCGAGGTCGAGGCCATAGACCAGGCCGCCGTGCTCGGGATGCCAGCCGGCCTCCACGCTGCCGAGAAACAGCTCCCGGGCCCTGGGCAGCAGCCAGGGCGCGGGGTGCCGCTGTTCCAGCATCAGCAACAGCTTGGCCCATTCGGTCTGATGGCCGACCTGGTAGCCCCAGGGGCGGAACAGGTGTTTCGGGTCGTCGCGATGGTAGTCCAGGTCGAGCTGCCAGTGGCGATCGTAGTGCTCCCAGATCCAGCCATGGCCCCGCGCCGCCTGGCCCAGGCAGATCGCCTCGGCGACCTGCAGGGCACGCTCCAGGAACTGGGCATCGCCGGTGGCATCGAAGGCCGCGATCAGCGCCTCGCAGCTGTGCATGTTGGCGTTTTGCCCCCGATAGTCGGACACCTGCCAATGCCGATCCGCCTCGTCGGCATAACGCTGCCACTGCGGCTCCCAGAAGCGCCGCGTCTGCAACTCGTGAACCCGATAAAGCCCCTCTCGGGCCTCATCGATGCCGGCCTTGAGCGCCGTGGCATGGGCCAGCAGCACGAAGGCCAGGCCATAGCAGTGGTTGGTGTCGTCCTCGACCCGGCCATCGTGCAGCGTCCAGGCATAGCCCTGGTAGTCGGGCTGGAAATGCCGCTCTTCCAGGTATCGCAAGCCGTGACGGGCCCAGGCCAGGTAGTCCGGCGCCTGGAAATAGGCGCCGTAGCGGGCATAGGTGAAGACGTAGCGGGCACTGGAGACCAGGTGGCGATGGCGGCGATCGTAGACCTCGCCATCGTCGCGCAGGTAGTGGAAGAAACCGCCCTCGGGATCGATGGCGCGCGGGTGATAGAAGCCCATGGTCTTGCGGATATGGGCCTCGAGAAAGGCACTGTCGTAGACGTTCATGATCGGCACTCTCGGTATTCGGACACAAGGCGATGGCCTCAGCCTAGTCGATCGCCCCTCGCCCCCCATGTTGCTTAGATTGCACCAAGTTGCTCGCGGGGCAGCACCAGTGTCGCCACCAGGCCACCATCGGGATGGTTGGCCAGGCGCAGCTCACCGCCATGGGCACGCACGATATGCCGGGCGATGCCGAGCCCCAGGCCGGAGCCGCCGGTATGCCGGCTGCGCGACGGCTCCAGGCGGACGAAGGGATCGAAGACGCGCTCCTGCTCGGCGTCGGGAATCCCGGGGCCGTGGTCACGGATCGCGATGTGCAGCGCCGTGCCGTCCTCGTCCAGGGACACCTCGGCTCGCCCACCGTAGAAGATGGCGTTCTCGAGCAGATTGGCCAGGCAACGCTTGAGGGCCAGCGGCTTGACGGTCAGCGGTGTGGCATGCCCCTCGATGGCGACCTCGCCGCCTTGCAGGCTCAGCTCCTCGGCCAGCCCCTCGAGCAGGTCGCGCAGCGATATCTCCTGCAACGGCTCATGGAGATCGAACCCCTTGACCGAGGCGAGCGCCCCCTTGACCAGCTGAGCGAGCTCATCCAGCGAGGCGCAGAAGCGCTCGCGCTGGAGCGGATCGTCGAGCAGCTCGGCGCGCAGTCGCATGCGGGTGATCGGCGTCTTCAGGTCGTGGGAGATCGCCGAGAACAACCGTTCCCGCTCCTCCACCTGCTGGCAGATACGGCGCTGCATGCGATTGAAGGCCACGGCCGTGGCCGCCACTTCCCGCGGCCCGCTCTCGCGCAGCGGCGGTGCGTCGAGGTCGTTGCCCAGCAGATGCGCCGCCCGCGACAGGCGCCCCAGCGGCAGGGTGGCGCTGCGGATGCCCACCAGCGACAGCCCGATCACGGTCAGCAGCACCAGCAGCGCCGCCAGCAGGCGCTCCTCGGACAGCCAGCCGTGCGCGGTGAACAGGTCCTGGATGGGCAGCAGCGTCGCCACATACAGCCATGTCTCCGGCTCCAGCTCCATCTGCACCACCAGGACCGGTGGCGACAGCGGCTCCATCAGCAGGCTGTGCTGGCCCCAGCGGCGCGGCAGGTCGTGCAGCAGCACCTCATTGTTGAGCAGGCGCAGCTCCTCGGGGCGCGAGAACTCCACCAGGGCGTCGCGGATGCCCAGCTCCGAGGCCAGCACCCGCTGGAAATTGTCGACCACCAGCGACTTGCCGGGACCGTCGCCGGTATCGAGGATCGGAATGCGGTGATCGTTGACGCTGACGAAGAACCGCGTGCCCCCCATGTCGCGCAACTGGTCGAGCACGATATGCCGGTAGTCGTAGGGCAGCGAGCGGAAGAAACGCATCGTGGAGGCGACGCTGTAGGCCACGTTCCGCGACAGTTCGTCGAGCTGTTCGAGCTGGCTGGAGCGTGCCTGGGTCGTCCAGATGGCGTAGCTGGCGAGCTGTGCGCCCAGCACCCCGACGACCATGATCAGCACGAAGCGCCCGCGTAGGGTACGCGGCAAGGCGAGGGCCAGTCGTCGGCGCAGGCGCCGCCAGGGCCCGTCCCGATTCACGGCAGCACGTCCACCCGGGTGGCCAGCACGTAGCCGGCCCCGCGCACGGTGCGGATCAGTTGGGAGTGCTGGGCATCCTCGCCGAGTCGCTGGCGCAGCCGGCAGACGTGCACGTCGATGGAGCGGTCCAGCGGCGGGGCCGGCCGGCCACGGCTCAGCTCGTACAGCCCGTCGCGGGACAGCACCTGTTCGGGGTGCTCGAGGAACACCTGCAGCAGTTGGAAGTCGGCACCCGACAGCGGGCTGCGTTCGCCCTGGCTGTCGATCAGCTCGCGGGTCACCCGGTCGAGCCGCCAGTTGCCGAAGGCCACCAGCCGGGCGTGCTCGGGTTCGCTGCTCGGCGTGCGGGTCCGGCGCAGCACCGCCTTGATGCGCGCCAGCAGCTCGCGGGGGTTGAAGGGCTTGCCCAGGTAGTCGTCGGCGCCCAGCTCCAGGCCGAGGATCCGGTCGGTCTCGTCGGCACTGGCGGTGAGCATGATGAGCGGCACTTCGCTCGTCCGGCGCACCTCGCGACAGATGGTGAAGCCGTCGTCGCCGGGCAGCATGATGTCGACGATCAGCAGGTCGGGGGTCTCCCGGGCCAGCAGGCGGTGCAGCGCCTCGGCATCCTCGGCGACCAGGGCGCGATAGCCGTGGCGGCCGAGATAGTCGGCCAGCAGCTCGCGGATCTCGGGGTCGTCGTCGACCACGATCAGGGTGGCAGGAGTCGTCGTCATCTTCGCCTGGTGGCAGGGACGATGCCGGCACCGCCCCTGGCGTGTTGTCGTTATGGGGACTCGATGATGATCAAGGGCGGGGACGACGGCAAGGCACTTGCGACCAAGGTGGTAGTCGCCTCACAGGCCGAAGCGCTCGCGCAGCCACCTGGCCACGGCGGCCTCGTCGTGGTGGCCGATGGGGCGCGCCCGCGGTACCAGGGCCGACAGCTCGGGGTGGGCGTTGGCCATCACATGCGCCTCGCCGGCAAGCTGGAGCATCTCGGTGTCGTTGAGGTTGTCGCCGAAGGCCAGGCAGGCCTCGGGAGCGAGCCCGAGGGCCTCGAGCAGCGATGCCAGGGCGGTGCCCTTGTTGACCCCGCCGGCCATGATCTCCAGCGAGTTGGCGGTCGAGTAGGTCACGTGCAGCCGCTCGCCGTGGCGCTCGCACACCGCGGCCTCGAGCCCGGCCAGGCGCCGCGGCTCGCCGATATAGAGCACCTTGCCGACCCCCTCGCCGTCGAGCTCATCGGGCCCGGCGACCCGGTAGCCGAAGCCGGTATGGGCGTGCAGCGCCAGCAACCGCGGGTCCGGGGCGTCGATCAGCCACTCCTCGTCGCGGTAGAGGTTCAGCCGCACGCTGTGGTGGCGCTCCAGGCCGATGAGCTCCCGGGCCAGCTCGGCCTCGAGGTGCCGGGCGGCGAGCATCCGGTCGTCGGGGGCGTGCAGGTAGGCGCCGTTGGTGCTGATCACATGGATCGGCACCCCGAGCCGCTCGCGGAAGGCGAGCATGTCGCGGAAGTGCCGCCCGGAGGCGAAGGCCAGGTGGTGCCCTCGGCTCGCCAGGGTCCGTAGCGTCTCGATGGTGTGCGAATGGAGGTCGTGGTCGGCACCCAGCAGGGTACCGTCGAGATCGGAGACGATCAGGCGTGGGGTCATGGGGCTCTCCCTGTTCTTGAACGCCCAGCTTAACCGATTCAGCCTTCGGCGTCCCACCCTGCTTCGCGACGACGGTGGCCGGGCCATGCCGGCCCCAGCCACCCCCCTCAGCCGTTCTGCAGCCCCCTGGCCACGGCGGCGGCGTGCCGGCCCAGCAGCACATGCACCACGTCGCCCTCCAGGCGCTGCACACCCTGGGCGCCGAGCCGGGCCAGGGCCGCCTCATCCAGCGCCGCGGCATCACGCAGCGCCAGCCGCAGCCGGGTGGCGGCCACTGCCGCCACCTCGCGGACATTGGCCTCGCCCCCCAGGGCGTGCAGCCAGTCGCCGCAAGCGGCGGCATCGACGGCCTCGGCAGGCTCCTCCGCCCTCCCCTGCGGCTCGACCGCCTCGCCCCCGCCGGGCGTCGTGCCCTGGGCGGCCATGGCGCCGCGGGTCTCGTCGGCCACCGGATCGTGGACAGAGGCGGCGATGGGCCCCCGATCGCCCTGGCTCAGCGCCTGACGGATCTCGTCGGCCACCGGATCGTGGAAAGAGGCGGCGATGGGCCCCCGATCGCCCTGACTCAGCGCCTGACGGATCTCGTCGGCCACGCCATCGGCGATCGGGCCCAGGATCACCTGCACGCCGCCGCCCTGCAGGCGCAGCAGGCCCCGGGAACCCAGCGCCTTGAGGGCCGCCTCGTCGATCCGCGCGGGATCCTCGAGCACCAGGCGCAGCCGGGTGGTGCAGGCACCGACGCTGGCCAGGTTGGCGGCGCCCCCCAGGGCCGCGACGAAGGCCGGCCCGCGCTCGCCGGTAGCGGTGCTGACACCGCTGGTGGGTGTCTCCGTTTCGGGCTCGCGACCCGGGGTGGGCAGGTCGAAACGGGCAATGGCCCAGCGGAACACCGTGTAGTAGAGGGCGAAGTAGGCCAGGCCCACCGGCAGCATCAGCCAGCCGTTGGTGGAGAGCCCGTAGGAGAGCGCGAAGTCGAAGGCGCCGGCGGAGAAGGTGAAGCCCAGCTTGACGTCGAGCCAGTGCATCAGCGCCATGGAGGCCCCGGTCAGCAGCGCATGCAGGCCGTAGAGCAGCGGGGCCAGGAACATGAAGGTGAACTCGATGGGCTCGGTGACCCCGGTGAGGAAGGCGGTCAGCGCCAGCGACAGCAGCAGGCCGCCCACCTGGGCACGGCGCCCCCTGGGGGCGGCGTGGTACATGGCCAGGGCCGCCGCCGGCAGACCGAACATCATCACCGGGAAGAAGCCGGCCATGAAGCTGCCCGCCGTCGGGTCGCCGGCGAAGAAGCGGTTGAGGTCCCCGCTGGCCAGGGTCCCGGAGGCCGCCTCGAAGCTGCCGAACACGAACCACACCAGGCTGTTGAGCACATGGTGCAGGCCGGTGACGATCAGCAGGCGATTGAGCGTGCCGTAGACGAACAGGCCCAGCTCGCCGGCATCGATCAGCCAGCGGCCGAGCGAGTCGATGCCGTGCTGCACCGGCGGCCAGGCCAGGCCGAAGACCACCCCCAGGGCCACTGCGGCGAGCCCGGTGGCAATGGGCACGAAGCGCCGCCCGCCGAAGAAGGCCAGATAGTCCGGCAGCCGGATCGCCTTGTAGCGGTTGTAGAGCAGCCCCGCCACGCTGCCGATGATGATCCCCGCCAGCACCCCCATGTCGATCTCGGGGTTCAGGGCGGTGAGCACCGCATCCAGCACCAGGTAGCCGATCACCCCGGCCAGGCCAGCGGCGCCGTTGCCGTCGTCGGCGAAGCCCACCGCCAGGCCGATGGCGAAGATCAGTGCCAGGTTGGCGAAGATCGCCTCGCCGGCGCCGGCGATGAAGGCGATGTCCAGCAGGTCGGGCTGGCCCAGGCGCAGCAGCAGGCCGGCGATGGGCAGCACCGCGATGGGCAGCATCAGGGAGCGACCGAGCCGTTGCAGGCCGGCCATCAGTCGGTTACCAAGGGTCATGGTCATCAGGAGATCCTCTCGAGAAGCGTTGTTGTTGTCTCGTCCACCCGGGCCTGCCAGGCCCCCAGCCGCTGCCGCACGGCGGCGGCGTCGTCCAGGGCCAGGAACTCGGGAAGCCGTGCCGCCAGGGCCGCGGCGTCCAGCCGGCGCAGCGCGGCCTTGACCGCCGGCACCCGGGCCGGTTCCACGGAGAGCTCGTCGACGCCCAGCGCCACCAGCAGGGGCGCGGCCAGGGGATCCCCGGCGGCGGCGCCGCACACCCCGACCGGGCAGCGACCGGCGGCCCCCTCCACGGTGGCCCGGATCAGCCGCAGCACCGCCGGGTGCACCACATCGGCCCGCGCCGCCAGCTCGGGATCCTCGCGATCCATGGCCAGGGTGTACTGGGTCAGGTCGTTGGTGCCGATGGAGAGGAAGTCGGCCTCGACGGCCAGGCTCGCCGCGCACAGCGCGGCGCTGGGCACCTCGATCATGGCGCCCAGCTGCGGGCGCTCACTCAGGCCCAGCTCGGCGGCGATGGCCTCCAGGTGCTCGCGCACCTGACGCAACTCCCCCGCCTCGGTGACCATGGGCAGCATGATGCGCAGGCTCGCCAGCGGCGTGACGGAGAGCAGGGCTCGCAGCTGGGTCTCGAGCAGCTCGGGCTGGCTCTGCCAGAGACGCACGCCGCGCACCCCCAGGGCCGGGTTGGGCACCGCGGGCAGGCGCAGGTAGGGCAGTTGCTTGTCGGCGCCGATATCCAGGGTACGGATGATCACCGGCTTGCCGCCCAGGGCCTCCAGGGCGGCCTGGTACTCGCCGCGCTGGAAGGCCTCGCCGGGCGCGCTGTCACCTTCGAGGAACAGGAACTCGCTGCGCAGCAGGCCGATGCCGTCGGCCCCGGCCCCTGCCGCCAGGCAGGCCTCCTCGCTGCCCCCGACATTGGCGCACACCTCGATCTCGCGGCCATCGCGGGTCACCGCCGGGGCCTGGGCCGCTTCCCGCTCCGCCTCGGCCCGGCGGCGCCGCTCCGCCAGCAGGGCTTCCACTTCGGCCAGCCGCGCCGGGCTCGGCGAGACTTCCAGTCGGCCGCGCTCGCCGTCCAGTACCGCCCGCTCGCTCGCCAGCCCCGCCAGGGCATCGCCCATGGCCACCAGGCAGGGAATGCCCCGGGCCCGGGCCAGGATCGCCACATGGGCGGTGGTGCCGCCACCGGCCAGGCAGAGGCCGGCGGGACGCCGCTCGGCCAGGGCCACCAGCCGGGAGGGCGTCAGCTCCTCGGCCAGCAGGATGGCGCCCTCGGGCACCGCCTCGTCCTCGGCCGCACCGGGCTCGGCCAGTTCGGCCATCACCCGCTGCTGCAGGTCGCGCAGGTCGGCGACCCGCCCCGCCAACAGGGCATTGCCGCTGGCGGCGAGGCGCTCGGCCTCGTCGTCCAGGGCCTCGCGCCAGGCCTGGCCGGCCCCGCGCCCGGCCCCCATCCGCGTCCGGGCCGCCTCGATCAGGTCGGGATCCTCGAGCCAGGCCTGGTGGGCGGTGAAGATCTCCGCCTCCGCCGCCTGGCCCTGGGCCCGGGCCTCCCGCTCGGCTCGCGCCAGGTCATCGCCGACGCTCGCCAGGGCGGCGCTGAGCCGCGGCCACTCCACGACCTCGCCGGCGCCATCCCGGGCGACCCGGGGCAGCGGCGGTCGATAGGCCACCAATGGGCCCAGCGCCAGGCCCGGACTCGCCACCAGCCCCGCCAGCTCGCCCTCGGCCAGGGGCCGGTCCGGCACCGTCTCGGGCGTCGGCGCCCCGTGGTCGTCCGCCTCCGGGGTGGTCAGCAATGCCTCGGCGTCCGCCAGGGCCGCCTCGGCCTCCTCGCCCCGGGCCGCGAGGGTCAGGGCGACGCCCCGGGTCAGGCCCAGGTTCATCAGCGCGCTCAGGCTCTCGGCATCGGCCTCGCCGGCCTCGCTGCGCACCCTCAGCGTCACGCCATGGCCGCGGGCGATGGCCCGCAAGCGCGCCGCGGGGCGAGCGTGCAGCCCGGCCGCCAGGGCCAGGGTGAGCGGGCGCTCACGCAGCGGGCCCGTCTCGCCGGCCCCCGGTCCGGCCGCGCCACCGACCGCCTCCAGCGCCAGCAGGGGCTCGCCCAGGGCGACCCGGGCGCCGGCGGCAGGGTGTGGCGGGCACAGCCGCCAGCCGGCGGCCCCGGTGATCACCAGCGGGGTGATCAGGGCGCTCGCGCCCCGGGCCAGGCGGTCGGCATCGAAGCGGCACAGCGGGTCGCCGGCACGCAGCCGGTCGCCCACCACCACCAGCAGCTCGATGCCCTCCCCGTCCAGGTTGACGGTATCCAGGCCCAGGTGGAGCAGCAGCTCCGGGCCGGCGTCGGTCCTCAGGGTCACGGCATGGCGGGTGCGGGCGCACTGCACCACCTCGCCGTCACAGGGGGCGTGCAGGCACTCGCCCAGAGGGTCCAGGGCGATGCCCTCGCCCAGGGTGCCCCCGGCGAAGACCGGGTCGGGCACCTCGGCGAGGGGGATCACCACCCCGTCGATGGGAGCCTGCAGGATCAGGCGTGTAGCAGTCGTCATGGGAATCTCCCGACTTGTTGTTATGGGGTCAGAGGGTGCGGGTCACCTTGTTGAGGTGGCGGGGGCGATCGGGGTCGTTGCCCCGGGCCGCCGCCAGGCCGGCCACCATCACGTAGAAGCTCTGGATCACCGAGAGCGGCTGCAGCGCCTCGTGGCCGGCATCCACCAGCGGCAGCCGGCGCCGGGTCACGCCGTCGTCGGCGGCCAGCAGCACCCGGGCGCCGATGCCCTCCAGCCAGTCGGCCAGCTCCAGCAGCCCGGCCTGCTCCGGCCCCGGCGGGGCGAACACCAGCACCGGGTAGCCCGGGCCGATCAGCGCCATGGGGCCGTGGCGCACCTCGGCACCGCTGAAGGGCTCGGCCTGGATGGCACAGGTCTCCTTGAACTTGAGCGCTGCCTCCTGGGCCACCGCCAGGCCGGCGCCCCGGCCGATCACCATCAGCCTGTCGACGCCGGCCAGCGCCTCGATGGCCGCCGACCAGTCCTGCTCGGCGGCCCGGGCGAGCCGGGCCGGCAGGGTGTCCAGGGCGGCGAGCAGGTCACGATCCCCGTTCCAGTGGCCCAGCAACTGGGCCATCGCGGCCAGCGTCGCCAGGTAGCTCTTGGTGGCGGCGACGCTGTGCTCCTCGCCGGCGTAGAGCGGCACCTCCAGGTCGCTGACCGCGCCGAGCGGCGATTCCGGGGTATTGACCAGCGCCAGGGTACGGGCGCCGGCCGCGGCCAGGGCACGCTGGGTGGCCACCAGGTCCGGGCTCTGGCCCGACTGGGAGACCGCCACCGCCAACTGGTCAGCGAGCCGCCAGGGGGCCTCGGCCAGGGTGGTCAGCGACGGCGGCAGCGAGGCCACCGGGATGCCGCGGTGCTTCATGCAGAGGTAGGCGAAGTAGCTGGCGGCGTGGTCGGAACTGCCGCGGGCCACGGTCACCGCCGCCGGTGGCGGCGCCAGGCGCAGTTGCTCGCCCAGCTCGGCAAGCATGCCGGCATTGCGCTGCAGCTGGCCGCGGATGCGTTCCGGGGCATTGCGGGCTTCCTCGAGCATCAGGGACATGGGGGGGCTCCTTCGATGGCACGGCCCTCGACGAAGACCGCTTGCAGGTTGAGTCGGGGATCGAGCACCACCAGGTCGGCCGGGGCGCCCTCGGCCAGGCGTCCCCGCTCGGGAAGCCCGAGGAAGTCGGCCGGAAAGCGCGACAGGCGATCGGAGGCCTCGGCCAGGGTCAGCCCCAGGCCGACCAGGTTGCGCAATGCTTGATCCATGGTCAGGGTGCTGCCGGCCAGGGTGCCGTCGGCCAGGCGTACGCCGCCCAGGCACTTGGTCACGGTCTGCTCGCCCAGACGGTAGTCGCCGTCCGGCATGCCGGCGGCGGCGGTGGAGTCGGTGACCGCATAGAGATGCGGAATGCAGCGCAGCGCGGCGCGGATGGCGCCGGGGTGCACGTGCAGCAGGTCGGGGATCAGCTCGGCGTAGTCGGCATGGGCCAGGGCCGCGCCCACCATGCCGGGCTTGCGGTGGTGCAGCCCGGTCATGGCATTGAAGAGGTGGGTGAAGCCGCAGGCGCCGTGCTCGAGGGCCTCGACCCCCTCCTCGTAACTGCCCAGTGTGTGACCGAGCTGCACCCGGATGCCCCTGGCCGTCAGGTGGCGAATCAGCGCGAAGTGCCCGGAGAGCTCCGGGGCCAGGGTCACCAGGCGGATCGGCGCCAGCGCGCAGAGGGCGTCCACCTCCTCGATCGCGCCGCTGCGGGCGTGGGCCGGCTGGGCGCCGAGCTTGCCGGGGTTGATATAGGGGCCCTCCAGGTGCACGCCCAGCACCCGGGCGGCGTCCGCCGCGGGGGCCCGGAGATAGGCGTCGATCTCGCCGAGAACCCGGCGGATCTCGGCGTCCGGCGCGGTCATGGTGGTGGCCAGCAGGCTGGTGGTGCCGAAGCGCGCATGGGTGCGGGCCAGGGTCTCCAGGGCCGCGCCGCCCTCCATGGTGTCGGCGCCGCCGCCGCCGTGCACGTGCAGGTCGATGAAGCCGGGCAGGATCCGCGGATGGTCGTTGGTCGCCGGATCCACCGGCTCGCCGCCGAGGCGGCTGATGCGCCCCGCCTGCCAGCAGAGCTCGCCCAGGTGCCAGCCGTCGGGGGTCAGGATATTGCCGTAGAGCATGGTCGTTCCTCCTCAGCGGGTCAGCTCGACCATGAAGTCGTAGTAGTCGGTGCGGCAGTAGGTGACGGTGAGCTCCGCCGGGGTGCCGTCGCCCAGATAGCCCAGGCGTGTCACCTTGAGCAGCGCCTGGCCCTGGGGCACCTCGGCGAGCTCGGCGAGTTCGGCATCGGCGTTGATCGCGGTGACGTGCTGCAGGGCCCGGGCCACCGGCTTGTCCGCCGCCTCCAGCACCGCATAGAGGGAGGTCTCCACCGCCATCGGGTCGGGCAGGACGGTGGTTGGCAGGCAGCTCTCCTCCACCGCCATGACCACGTCGTCGGCCAGGCGCAGCCGCCTGAGCCGCGCCACCCTGGCATCGGCGCCCAGCCCCAGGCGCATGCCCTCCTCGGCGCTGGGCGACGCGAGGCGGCGGGAGAGCCAGTGGGAGCGCGGGGTGAAGCCACGCTGGGTCAGCATTTCGGTGAAGCTCACCAGCCGGGTCAGGGACTGGTTGAGCCGCGGGGTGATGAAGGTGCCGGAGCCGTGGCTGCGGCGGATCAATCCCAGCTCCGCCAGGCGATCCAGCGCCTTGCGGGCGGTGATCCGCGAGACCGCCAGGGACTCGGCCAGACTGCGCTCCGAGGGCAGCGCCTCGCCGGCCTCCCAGGCACCGGTCTCGATGGCGCGCTCCAGTTGGCTCGCCAGTTGCTGGTAGAGGGGGGTCGCCCCCTGGGGGTCGAGCCGCAACTGCTGAAAACGGGCATCCATGGATCTCTCCTGGCCTTACCAATGTAAGACCACTATAGCTCCACATTGATACCAGTTAAATACCACATGGCTACGACCATGGTCGCAGACCACCGGATCGCTGCCCGGTCGACCGGCCGGCCGCCTGCCATGGCCGGAGGGTGACGACCCGGTGAGGTGCCACGGCTCGGTGCCCGGATATCCTGGCCGCGGCTGCGCAACTGGCTGATTCGCCGTGTGGCCGGCGGCCAGTGTTTGGCGGCGAGGGTGCGAATCCGTATAGTGGCTCCCTTACTCCCGCCACCCGATCGTGATCCATGCTGCAGAACAACTCGATGCTTGCTCAGCTCAAGCAACAGATCCGTGACAACACGCCCCGCGTCGAGGGCGTGATCAAGGCCACCGACCGGGGCTTCGGCTTCCTCGAGACCGACGATGGCGAGTCCTACTTCGTGCCGCCGCCCGCCATGAAGCAGGTGCTGCACGGTGACCGCGTCGAGGCCGTCGTCCACGAGGAGGGCGACAAGAAGTCCGTGGAACCGACCGCCCTGTTGGAGATCGGGTTGCAACGCTTCATCGCCCGGGTCCAGAAGCGCGAGGGGCGCCTCGCCGTGGTGCCCGACCACCCCTCGATCAAGAACGTGCTCAAGGCGCGCATCAAGCGCAGCCTCGACGAGGAGAGCATCGGCGACGGCGACTGGGTGGTGGCTCGCCTGGTGCGCCATCCGCTCAAGCCCGACGACCGCGCCTTCTTCACCCAGATCGACGAGTTGGTGGCCAAGGCCGACGACCCGGCCGTGCCGTGGCGCGTGACCCTGGCCCGCCACGCCCTGGAGCAGGAGTGTCCGGACGCCGGCGACGACTGGCCGCTGCGCGACGAGGGCCTCGAGCGCGAGGACCTGACCGCCGCGCCCTTCTTCACCATCGACGGCGAGAAGACCCGCGACATGGACGATGCCCTGCGCATCGAGTCCGGCGAGAACGGCGGCTGGCGCCTGACGGTGGCCATCGCCGACCCCACCGCCTATGTCGAGGAGGGCCATGCCGCCGACCTCGAGGCGCGCACACGCGCCTTCACCGTCTACCTGCCGGGGCAGAACGTCACCATGCTGCCCGAGCAGCTGGCCGACGACCTCTGCTCGCTGTGGGAGGGCAAGGAGCGCCCGGTACTGGCCTGTACCCTGGAGATCGGCGCCGACGGCAGCCTCGGCGACTACCGCTTCTTCGCCGCCACCGCCTGCTCGAAGGCCAAGCTGGCCTATGACCGGGTCTCGGACTGGCTCGAGGGCCGGGGCGACTGGGTGCCGGCGGACGAGATCGGCGAGCAGCTCAAGGCCCTGGAGGCCATGACCGAGGCGCGCAGCGCCTGGCGCGCCGAGCATGCCCTGGTGTTCAAGGACCGCCCCGACTATGTCTTCGACCTGGACGAGGCCGGCAACGTGCTGGACATCCGGACCGAGGAGCGGCGCATCGCCAACCGCATGATCGAGGAGTCGATGATCGCCGCCAACGCCTGTTGCGCACAGCTGCTGGCCGAACACGTGGGCCACGGCATCTTCAACGTGCACCGCGCCTTCGAGCCCGAGAAGGCCGAGGCGGCCCACGAGTTCCTCGCCGCCCAGCAGATCCAGGTGGAGCCCGAGGCGCTCACCGAGCTGCCCCGCTACCGGGAGCTCAAGCGCGAGCTCGAGGGGCGCGAGGATGCCTGGCTCGACGCCCGCCTGCGCCGCTTCCAGGGCTTCACCAGCATGTCGGCCCTCCCCGGCCCCCACTTCGGCCTGGGCCTGGCCGCCTACGCCACCTGGACCTCGCCGATCCGCAAGTACGGCGACATGGTCAACCACCGACTGATCAAGCGGGTGCTCAAGGGCGAGCAGGCGCCGGCCGAGGCCAGCCAGCAGCTCACCGAGCAGCTCACCGAGCGCCGCCGGCTCAACCGCATGGCCGAGCGCGACGTCAAGGACTGGCTCTACGTGCGCTACCTGACCCCGGCCGCCGAGGCCCAGGAGACCTTCGACGCCGAGATCATCGCCATCAACCGTGGCGGCATGCGCGTGCGCCTGACCGCCAACGGCGCCACCGCCTTCATCCCGGCCCCGCTGATGCACAGCGACCGCGACAAGGTGGTGATCGACGACAAGGAAGGCCGCATCCAGATCGAGGGCGAGGAGCGCTTCAAGCTCGGCGACCACCTCCGCGTGGCGCTGACCGAGGCCCGCGAGGAGACCCGCTCGCTGGTGGGCCGCCCCGTGGTCTGAGGCGTCTCGACCGTGCGGAGGAAACGCGCCCCGGCCACTCGAGTGGCCGGGGCGTTTTCGTTGGCCGCGATCCGTCGCGGCCACCTCGCCATGGCGCCCCCTTTATGTCACTCTGGTGCGAAAGCATCAGCCCGCGGCTAGTCCCGCGGTATGACAATGATAACCACGACCCTGCATCGGGATTCCTGGGGAACCTTCGCCATGGCTGCACGCTGGGGGCTGAGAGGCAAGTCGGCCGCGACCTTGCTATTGGCCTGCTTACTGTCACTGATCCCCGCCGCCATCATCGGCTGGCAGGCGATCGACGACATTCGCCGTCATTTCGCCAACGCCTACGCCGAAAACTACACCCTGCTGCACATGCAGAAGATCCTGGCGCCGGTATCGCGGGAACTCGCCCTGTCACGACGCCTCGCCGACTCCGTCGTGACGCGCCAGTGGCTCGAGGACGAATCGGACCCCGACAAGCGGGCCCGCTTCTTCGAAGAGGCCGATGGCTTTCGCCACGCCTTCGCCGACCGCTCCTACTTCGTCATCACCGATGCCGGCGGCGATTACTATTTCAGCGACGACGACCAGCCCGACCAGCGCCAGCCCCGCTATCGGCTCGACGCCGAGGACCCGGACGATGCCTGGTACTTCGGCACCATCGCCAGCGACGAACCCTACAACCTCAACGTCAATATCGACCGCAAGCTCGGCGTCACCAAGGTCTGGTTCAACGTGGTGGTGCGCAACGGCCAGGGCCCGCTGGGACTGGCCGGCACCGGGCTCGACCTCAGCGACTTTCTCGATGCCTTCGTCCGCGATGAAGCCCCGGGGCTGACCCCGATGATCGTCGACCGCCAGGGTGCCCTGCAGGCTCATCCCTCCCTGGAGCGCATCGCCTTCAGCTCCGGGGCCGGCGACGGCGATATCGACGAAGGGCAGACCGTTCACTCCCTGCTCGGCGACGCCGAGCAGCAGCAGCGCCTGACCGACGCCATGCAGGCATCGCGACAGTCGCCCGAGCGTGTCGAGACCCTCTGGGCGACCCTCGAGGGGCGTGAGCGCCTGCTCTCGGTCGGCTATATTCCCGAGATCGACTGGCACCTGATCACCGCCCTCGACCTCGGCGTCGCCCCGATCCTCGAACGGCGCTGGCTGTGGTCGCTGTTCATCGCCTTGACCCTGGTCCTGGGCATCCTCCTGATGGCCTTCGCCTACGCCATCGACAGGCTGATCCTCACCCCGCTGAATCGCCTCAAGCTCTCGGCCCAGGCCATCGCCGACGGGCACTACGACTCGCGGCTTCCGACGTCCCGCAACGACGAGATCGGCGAACTGTCCCAGGCCTTTTCCCGCATGGCGGACCAGGTCGAGCGCCATACCCAGGAGCTCGAGGGCAAGGTGCGCGAACGCACCCGGGCCCTGGAGCAGGCGAATGCCGAGATGGCGGCGGCGCACCAGCAGATCGGCGACTCGCTGCAATACGCCAGCATCATCCAGCGGGCCATCCTCCCCGACCGCCAGCTCGATCTCCACCTCGAGCATGCCCACGGCGTGCTGTGGAAGCCCCGCGATACGGTCGGCGGCGATTTCTACGTCTTCCGGGCCACCGACCGCGGCTACCTGATGGGGGTCGTCGACTGTGCCGGCCATGGCGTGCCGGGCTCGCTGATGACCATGCTGGCCCGCGCCATCATCGACCACGCCATCCTGCAGGTCGGCCCCGAGGACCCCGCCGCCATCCTGGTCGAAACCGACCGCCAGAACCGTGACACGCTACGCCCCGACCAGTTGCCCGCCTCGATCGCCACCAACATGGACATCGGCCTGGTCTGGGTGGACCTCCAGGCGCGACGGTTGACCTTCTCCGGCGCCAAGATCGGCCTCTATGCCACGGATGGCGCCACCCTGGAACGACTGCCGGGCCACAGGCAGGCCCTGGGGCACTGGCGCCCCGTCACCTATCAGAACCAGAGCGCACCGCTGCACCTGGGCTGGACCTACTCGCTGTGTACCGACGGCTTCCTCGACCAGTCGGGAGGCGATGACGGCTTCGGGTTCGGCACCCGCCGCTTCGAGGCGATGCTCAAGGCCCAGGCCCGGCGCCCCATCGACGAGCAGATGGTGGCCTTCGAGACCGAGCTGCGCGCCTACCAGGGCAGCCTGCCGCAGCGCGATGACATCACCCTGCTGGGGTTTCGTTTCACCCGGGACACCGACGTCCGACAGCGGAACCGGGAGCACGACACCCACCGGGAACCACCCACCGATTCCCCCGCCGGGACGGGTCAACCGCAATAGGAGGTGTCATGGACCTGTTAGGCATGCGTGAAAGCTACCTGCAACAGCGCATCATGCTGTGTTTCAACGGCCCCATATCGCGCAGCCTGATCGAGGAGATCGGCAATGCCCTGCGCAATTACCTGCACTCCCAGGACGCGGCCCCCTCTGCCGCCATGGACGTCTTCGCCGCCTATATCGAGATGACCCAGAACATCCGCCACTATGCCCTCCGGCAGGGCTACGACGAGGAAGGCGCCTCGGCCACGGTGGCGGTCGCCAGAAACGAGCAGGGACACTATGTCGTCTCGGCCGGCAACCTCGTCGAACGGGAGGATGGCGAGCGTGTGGTCGCGACCATCGAGACGCTGCGCGGTCTCGACAAGCAGGCATTGAAGCAGGCCTACAAGCAGCAGCTCCGCCAGCCGCGCGACGCGGAGCCACACTCCGGCGCCGGCCTGGGACTGCTCGATATCGCGCGCAAGTCGAGCGAGCCCATGGAGGCGTCACTCGAGCCATTGCCCGACGGACGCGGATTCCTTAGCCTTACAGCCATCATCTGATCGTGCCGAGTAAGCCCATGACCACCGACCTGAACATTCCCGGCAGCCAGTCCACGCCGACCATTCTCGGCGACTGGCAGTCAGGCCGTCTCGCCATGCAGGGCGACTCCTACCCCGAGAACTCCTACGAACTCTTCGATCAGGTGATCGGCTGGGTCGAGCGTTTCCTCGATCGCGAGTCGCGGCCGCTCCAGTTGGAACTGGAGCTCGTCTATCTCAACACCAGCTCGGTCAAGGCCATGATGGATATCTTCGACCACCTGGAGGAGGCGCACCTCGCAGGCCGCGAGATCGGCGTGACCTGGCGCTACGACCCGCGGAACGAACGCATCGCCGAGCTGGCCGAGGAGTTCCGCGAGGACTGCACCTTTCCGTTCGCGATCACCCCGGCACGGAGCGAGGCATGACCCGGGAGGACGCGGCGCTGCTGTCCTGGGTGGAGTCGCTGCTCGCCGACCCGGCCCATGCCCGGCACCCACTGCACCAGGCGCTCAAAGCGCTTTACCATCACCACCTCGAGGAGAAGGCACGCCTCGAGCGCCTGATCACCATCTCCGACGGTTACCAGCGCTACGCCCGGGAGGATCAACTGTCCACTCGGCAACGCTATGACAAGATCAGCAAACGCGAGGAAAAACTGTCGCGCATCTCGGATGGCTACCAGCAGCTCATGCGCGAGCATAATCTCGCCCTGGAGCGCGACTCGACCCACGACCCTCTCACGGGGCTGCCAAACCGTCGCATGATCGGCATAAGGCTCGAGGAGGAGTCGAGACGCGCCAGCCGCCATGGCCAGAGTTACACCCTGGCCATGGTCGATATCGATCACTTCAAGCGCATCAACGACCGTCATGGTCATGAAACCGGCGATCGGGTCCTGGTGGCCATCGCTCACGTCATTCGGCTGGAGTTGCGCAACTACGATCTCTGCGCCCGCTGGGGGGGCGAGGAGTTCCTGCTGTTACTGACCAACACCCGCATCGAGCAAGGCCGTGCCATCGTCGACCGCCTGTGCCAACGCCTATCCAGATTTCCCATTGTGGTCGGCGACATGACCCTGTCGGTCACCGTCAGTGCGGGGCTCAGCGAACATTGCGTCGGCGAGGATCCCCTCAGCGCAACCCTCCGACGTGCCGATCAAGCGTTGCTGCAGGCCAAGCGGAGCGGCCGCAACCGCAGCTGCATCGCCCCCGTCCCGGGATGACGAGGGCCCGCCGACCTCACTCCCCCTGCAGGGTGCGCGCCAGCATGTCGGTGAGCGGCTTGGCGAGGTAGCTGGCGAAGGTGCGCTCCCCGGTCCGGATCATGACCTCGGCCGGCATGCCGGCGAGCAGCCGACGCCCCTCGGGCCCCGCCGGCCCCTCCGCCTCGTCGACCCGGATGCGCGCCTGGTAGTAGCTCGCTCCGCTCGACTCGTCCTCGAAGCTGTCGGCCGAGACGTGCACCACCTCGCCCTCGACGGTATCGGTGCGTTGCTGGTCGAAGGCCGTGAACCGGATCTCCGCGGGCTGGCCCGGATAGACATTGTTGATGTCGCGATCCGCGATGCGGGCCTCGACCACGAAGCCCTCGCCGCTGGGGACGATCTCCATGACCAGGTCTCCCGGGCCGATCACCGCGCCGCGGGTCCGGGTCTGCAGCCCGACCACGGTGCCCGCGACCGGCGCCTTCACCAGGGTGCGCCGGACCTCGTCGTCCAGGGCCGTGATGCGCTCCTCGGCATCGGCGATGCCGGCCTGGGCCTGGCGCAGCTGCTCGCCGATCTCCTGGTGGAACTCCTGGACCCGCGTCTGCTTCTGCACGGCGTTTTCACTGACCTGCGCCTGGATCTCCGCGATCCTGGCCCGCTGCCCGGCGATCTCGCCGCGGGTCTCCAGCATCACCCGTTCCAGCTCGCGTACCCGCCGGTTGTCGCCCAGGCCGCGCTCGAGCAGCGAGCGGTGGTCCTCGACCTCCTCGTTCAACGACGCGACTCGTTGACGGTTGATCTCCACCACGGCTTCCAGCCCTTCGCGCTGCTCGTGCAGCCGCCGCGTCTGCTGATCGAGGGCATCGAGCGCTCCCTGCAGGGCCTGGCGGCGGGCAACGAACAACCCCCGCTGCACGGCGAGAAAATCGGCAACCCGTCGGGAGTCGCTGTCGCGCAGCTCGTCGGGAAATGCCAGCCGCTCCCGGTCGGACAGCTCGGCCAGCAGCCGGACCTCGTTGGCGCGCTCGAGCAGGTACTGTGACCGGGCGATCTTCAGCCGGGAGAGCGCCTGGGTATCGTCGAGCACCAGCAGGACATCGCCGGCGTCGACGCGGTCGCCGTCCTCGACGCGGATATCGCTGACGATGCCGCCCTCGTAGTGCTGGATCGTCTTCTTGGAGGAGACCACCGACACCTTGCCGGGGGCCACCACCGCTACCGCCAGGCTGGCCGCCAGCGCCCAGCCACCGAAGCCGCCGAAACAGAGCAGCACCAGGGCGATCCCGAGCCGACGGTACCCCCGGTCCTCCACCGGCGGGCGCGTCGCGCTCCCCCCAGCGGCGTGTCGCGGCTGATCGACCATCAGGCCCGTACCTCCGGGTGTTGCCGCGCCGGCGCGGCGGCCCGCTCTCCTGCTGGCCGTGGCCCCTCGCCGGCGGCCCGGTCAGGCGCCGCGCCGGTTCCCGGCCGCGCCAGCCGGGCCAGCACGCGGTCCCGTGGTCCGAACAGACTGATGCGCCCCTCCTTGAGCACCAGCAGCTTGTCGACCTGCCGGAGCACGCCGGTTCGGTGGCTGATGACCAGCAGGGTCACATCCTCCTCCCTCAGGCGGGCCAGCGTCTCGCCCAGGGCTCGCTCGCCGCTGTCGTCCAGGTTCGAGTTGGGCTCGTCGAGCACCACGACCACCGGGTTGCCGTAGAGGGCCCGCGCCAGGCCGATGCGCTGTCGCTGCCCGCCGGAGAGCGCCTGGCCGCGGGCGGTGAGATGGGTGTCGTAGCCTTCGGGCAGCCGCAGGATCATGTCATGGACGCCGGCCCGTCCGGCCGCCTCGACCACCCGGTCCGCGTCGACGTCGCCGAAGCGGGCGATGTTGTCACTGATGGTGCCGTCGAACAGCTCGATATCCTGGGGCAGATAGCCCAGGAAGGGGCCCAGTTCGTCACGGTTCCAGCGCGCGATGTCCGCGCCGTCGAGCCGCACCGTTCCCACCTGGGCCGGCCAGACCCCCAGTACGATCCGGGCCAGGGTCGACTTGCCCGACGCACTGGGCCCGATGATGCCCACCTGCTCGCCTCGTTCGATTCGGACGCTGACGCCGCGCAGCACCGGCAGCGAGGCGCCCGGCGGCCCGGCCGACACCCCCTCGATGTCGAGGGTGCCGCGTGGCGCCGGCAACGACATCCGCCGCGGCTCGGCCGGGGCCGCGGCGAACAACAGATCGAGGCGCCGGTAGGCGTCACGCGCCCCGACGAAGCCCTTCCAACTGCCGATCATCTGGTCGACCGGGGCCAGGGCACGCCCCAGGAGCAGGGAGCCGGCGATCATCATGCCCGGCGTCATGCGGCCCTCCAGCACCAGCAACGCGCCCAACCCCAGAATCAGCGACTGGCTGAGCAGCCGCAGGGTCCTGGCCAGGTTGGAGAGCACCCCGGCGCGGTCGCTCGCCCGTGACTGCTTGAGCAGGTAACCCCGGTGTCTGGCCGACCAGCGCAGCATGATCCCGGGCAGCATGCCCATGGCGTGCAGCACCTCGGCATTGCGCAGGTTGCTGTCGGCCTGTTGGCGCGCCTCGAGCTGCTCGCTTTCGGCCTCGGCCATCAGCCGGCGGGTGGCCTTCTCGTTGGCGACGGCGAGGGCCAGCAGTACGGCACCGGCGACGCAGGCAAAGACCCCGAGCCAGACATGGAACAGGAACATCACGACCAGGTAGACCGGCACCCAGGCGGCATCGAAGAAGGCGAAGAGTCCGCCCCCCGAGAGGAACTGACGCAGGGTGGCGAGATCGTCGAGCGGCCGGGCCGACTGCTGCATCGCGGTTCGAATGCCGTGCCGGAAAATGGCGCGATAGAGAGAGTGGCCGAGGCATGCGTCGAGGCGATTGCCGATGCGGACCATGATGCGGGAGCGCACCATCTCCAGCCCGCCCAGCACCGCGAACAGGAACAACACGACCAGCGTCAGCATGAGCAGGGTATCCCCGCTTCGCGTGGGAATGACCCGGTCGTAGACCTGGAGCATGTAGAGGGCCGGGCTCAGCATCAGCAGGTTGATGAACAGGCTGAACCCGGCCACCGAGGCCAGCGAGGAGCGACACGCCTTCAGCGCGTTCGGCAAAGCGGAGGGGGCGTCGTTCGAGGCCATGGCACACCATCGGATCCGGGACGGAAAGGACGCGATCACGACGGGCCCGACCTCGTCATGCCCGCCGCGCGAGGCGCCAGAGTACCAGCCAGGATGATACTTAATGATTACTTTTATAATACTTTTGTAATCCCCATGTTGGCCACTTTCCCCGAGCCATCAGGGTGCCCCTCTCGCCTCATTACAAAAGAACAGGATAATCAAAGTCGTGTGAATAAACGGAGCCATCATCCGGCATGCCCGGCCGGTAACATGGCCAATGGTCACCGCCGATAACGACCCGATCTTCCGCTGTACGGCACGTCATTCGGCCATTAGCATCTCCCTCGCGCCTGACCGACACCCGGACATCGCCTCGCCTTCGATGACGATGTCCCGCTGTCGTGACCGTCGATTTTCCGGAGAGACCGCATGAGCGAGCAGAACGATGTTATCCGTGTTGGCACCGACACCACCGCCAGTGAACTCGAGGAGTTGATCAACGGCGCCCCTGCCGGTGCCACCCTCGAACTCGAGGCCGGGCACTATCTGCTGGATGATGCCATCACCATCACGCGATCCGATGTCACCCTGACCGGCGCGGGCTCCGGCCAGACCACCCTCACCTTCAGCGACACGGCACTCGCGAGCAACGACGACTACGGCATCCGGGTGGATGGCAGCGAGAGGGAGACCGTCGGCCGGCTATCGCTGGACCACCCCGAGGGCACCCAGCGCCTGACCCTCGACGGCGATCACGACCTGGCGCCTGGCGACAGCATCCGGGTCTGGCAGGACAACGACGACGCCCTCTTCGACGAGATCGGCGACACCTCCTGGCGCAAGGTGCAGTACGCCGAGCTGCGCACCAGCATGGCCCGGGTGGAGGCCGTGGACGGCAACGACATCACCCTCGACCGCGGCCTGCACTTCGATTTCGAGGGCGGCCAGACACGGGTCGAGCGCCTCGACACGGCCGATGGCGTCACCCTGACGGGCTTCAGCATCGACTTCGAGTTGGGCACGCCCGACAACGCCGTCTTCGAGAATACCCTGGGGGAGCTGACGGGATACCAGGCCGTCGTCCTCGATGGTACGGTCGATGCCCGGCTGGCCGACATCCAGGTCCTCGACGGCCCCTCCAAGGCCTTCCATTTCGCCAGGTCGCTGGATATCGACGCCACCGACCTGCAGGCGCACGGCGCCTTCAACAAGGGCAGTGGCGGCAATGGCTATGCCTATGAGTTGCGGGAGAGCTACGACGGTACCTTCGGTGGGCTCGAGGACAGTGGCATGCGCCATGGCCTGCTGTTCGACTCCTGGCGGTCGTCGGTGGGCAACGATATCGAGGTAGCCTTCACCGACCGCGATATCAACTTCCACGGCGGCCTGGACCATGACAACAGCGTGCGGGTCGAGCAGTCCATCCGCGACCCCGATGCCGACCTGATGTCGCCCACCCTGTGGGTCAATGCCGGCGGCGAAAGCTTTGGCGCCATCACCGATGCCGATGCCAATGAGGTGGTCTTCGACTATGTCATCGGGTCGCGTCGCGACGACAGCCTCCAGGGCTCGGACGACGGCGTCTTCCTCGGCGGCGGCCTGGGCCACGACACCCTGGTCGGTGGCGACGGCAACGATATCCTGCGGGGTGGGCCCGGCGATGACTGGCATGACGGCGAGGACCGGCTCGAGGGCGGCAAGGGGACGGATAGCGCGCTCTATACGCAGGACTACAACCATTACGACATCGCCTTCGCCGACGACCACGTCGTCATCGAGGGCAAGGGCAGCATCGATACCCTGGTCGACATGCAGTATGCAGTCTTCGGCGATGGCACCACCCTGCATCTGGCCTCGGGCAACGCCTTCCAGGGGGAGCCGGCCGGCACCCCCTCCCCCAAGGAGATCCTCGACGGCGATGGCATGCTGCCGGGACTGATCGACGACGACACGGACCTCGTCGTCACCGGCAATACCACCAGCACCTGGTCGACGGGCCATGTCGCCGAGATCTTCATCGAGAACGCCTCGGACAGGGAGATCATCGACCCCGAGGTTCGCTTCGACCTGGCCGCCGATATCGACACCCTGTGGAACGGGGAGCTCAGCCGGGACGATGGTGGCTACCGCGTCACCGACGACGCCCCGCAGGTGCTGGAGCCCGGCGAGGCCTGGCGCTTCGCTTTCAAGGCCTACGGTGACGACTCATCGCTGCCCGACCGGCTGGAGGCCGAGGCGAGCGGTAGCCAACTGCAGGTACAGCTGCTGGGCCTGGGCGACGCCGCAGTCGATGACATGGTCGGCTGAGGCGCCGGCCGCCCGGCCAGCGCCTCCGGCAGACGAAGGAAAGGGGCACCCGAGGGTGCCCCTTTCCTTCTGCCTGGCTGTCGAAAGCGCGGCTTACCAGCCGGTGACTTCCTTCAGCGCATCGCCGATCTCGGCCAGGGAACGCACGGTCTTCACACCGGCGTCCTCCAGGGCGGCGAACTTCTCGTCCGCGGTACCCTTGCCGCCGGAGATGATCGCCCCGGCGTGGCCCATGCGCTTGCCCGGAGGGGCGGTGACACCGGCGATGTAGGAGACCACCGGCTTGGAGACATTGGCCTTGATGTAGGCCGCAGCCTCTTCCTCGGCGGTGCCACCGATCTCGCCGATCATCACGATCGCCTCGGTCGCCGGGTCCTTCTCGAACATCTCGAGGATGTCGATGAAGTTGGAGCCCGGGATGGGGTCGCCACCGATGCCCACGCAGGTGGACTGGCCGAAGCCATGGTCGGTGGTCTGCTTGACGGCTTCATAGGTCAGGGTGCCGGAGCGCGACACGATACCGACCTTGCCCGGCTTGTGGATGTGGCCCGGCATGATGCCGATCTTGCACTCGCCCGGGGTGATCACGCCAGGGCAGTTCGGGCCGATCAGGCGCACGCCCAGCTCGTCGCACTTCACCTTGGCGTCGAGCATGTCCAGGGTCGGGATGCCCTCGGTGATGCAGACGATCAGCTTGATGCCGGCGTTGGCGGCCTCGAGGATTGAGTCCTTGCAGAACGGGGCCGGCACGTAGATCACGCTGGCCTCGGCGCCGGTCTCCTTCACGGCTTCCTTGACGGTGTTGAACACCGGCAGGTCCAGGTGCATCTGGCCACCCTTGCCCGGGGTCACGCCGCCGACCATCTGGGTGCCGTAGGCGATCGCCTGCTCGGAGTGGAAGGTCCCCTGGCCACCGGTGAAGCCCTGGCAGATGACCTTGGTGTTCTTGTCGATCAGGATACTCATTACTTGCCCTCCGCTGCCTTGACGACCTGCTGAGCCGCATCGGTCAGGCTGGTAGCAGCGATGATGTTCAGACCACTGGAGGCCAGCTTCTCGGCACCCAGCTCGGCGTTGTTACCTTCCAGACGCACCACGACCGGCACGTTGACGCCGACCTGCTCGACGGCACCGATGATGCCCTCGGCGATCATGTCGCAGCGCACGATGCCGCCGAAGATGTTGACCAGCACGGCCTTGACGTTGTCGTCGGAGAGGATGAGCTTGAACGCCTCGGCCACGCGCTCCTTGGTCGCACCGCCGCCGACGTCGAGGAAGTTGGCCGGCTTGCCGCCGTTGAGGTTGACGATGTCCATGGTGCCCATGGCCAGGCCGGCGCCATTGACCATGCAGCCGATGTTGCCGTCGAGCGCCACGTAGTTCAGCTCCCAGGCGGCCGCTTCGGCCTCGCGCTCGTCTTCCTGGGACGGGTCGCGCATCGCCTGCAGGTCCGGGTGACGATAGAGGGCATTGCTGTCCAGGTTGATCTTGGCGTCGAGGCAGTGGAGGTTGCCTTCGTCGGTGATCACCAGCGGGTTGATCTCGAGCAGCGCCAGATCCTTGTCGTGGAACAGCTTGGAGAGGCCCAGGAAGATCTTGGTGAACTGCTTCACCTGGTCGCCCTTCAGGCCCAGGGCGAAGGCCAGTTCACGCGCCTGGTAGGGCTGGGCGCCGACCAGCGGGTCGATCTCGGCCTTGAGGATCTTCTCGGGGGTCTCCTCGGCGACCTTCTCGATCTCGACACCGCCTTCGGTGGAGGCCATGAAGACCACGCGGCGGGTGGTGCGATCGACCACGGCGCCCAGGTAGAGCTCGCTGGCGATGTCGGTGCAGTTCTCGACCAGGATCTTGGCGACCGGCTGGCCGTTCTCGTCGGTCTGGTAGGTCACCAGGTTCTTGCCCAGCCACTGCTCGGCGAAGGCCTTGGCCTCGGCCGGGTCCTTGATCAGCTTGACGCCGCCGGCCTTGCCGCGGCCACCGGCGTGGACCTGGGCCTTGACGACCCACATGTCGCCACCGATCTTCTTGCAGGCTTCGGCGGCTTCTTCGGGGGTGTCGACGGCGAAGCCCTTGGACACCGGCAGACCATAGTCGGCAAACAGCTGTTTGCCCTGATACTCGTGAAGGTTCATCGATTCATGCCATTGGTTGCATGTGACTCGAACGGTAACCTCGCCAGCGCTCGTGGGGCGCGACGCTCAGGCTACCACCGACCTCTCCGGTACATGGCCGGAAGGGACGCGCCGCCCGAAGGCGGCGCTTCTTGTCTTACTTGCGCTTCTTGCGATTGGCCATATGGATGGCATGGCCTTCCACGGCCAGCGCCGCCTCGTGCACCGCCTCCGACATGGTCGGGTGCGCATAGCAGGTCAGCGCCAGGTCCTCGGCGCTGGAGCCGAATTCCAGGGCGATCACGCCCTGGGCGATCATCTCGCCGGCGTGCTGGCCGACGATGTGCATGCCCAGCACGCGGTCGGTCTCGGCGTCGGCGATGATCTTGGCCTGGCCCTCGGTGGCGTTGTTGGCCATGGCACGGCCACTGGCGGCGAACGGGAAGGATCCGGTCTTGACCTCGATGCCGGCCGCCTTGGCTTCCTGCTCGGTCAAGCCGACCCAGGCCACCTCGGGGAAGGTGTAGATGACGCTGGGGATGGCGTCGTAGTTCATCTCGGCCTTGTGACCGGCGATGATGTCCGCCACCATGATGCCCTCTTCGGAAGCCTTGTGGGCCAGCATCTGACCGCGCACACAGTCACCGATGGCGTAGACGTTCGGCACGCTGGTGCGGCACTGGTCGTCGACGAAGATGAAGCCGCGCTCGTCGAGCTTGATGCCCACGCCTTCTCCCACCACCCCCTGGGTGTAGGGACGACGGCCGACGCAGACGATCAGCTTGTCGAAGGTCGCTTCATGCTCACCCTTGGCGTCGGTGTACTTGACGAGGACCTCCTTGCCCTTGACCTCGGAGCCGGTGACCCGGGTGCCCAGGCGAATGTCCAGCCCCTGCTTCTTGAGCAGCTTCTGGGTCTCCTTGGCGATGGCGGTATCGACCATCGGCAGGAAGGTGTCCATGGCCTCGAGCATGGTCACCTCGGCGCCCAGGCGGTTCCAGACGCTGCCCAGCTCCAGGCCGATGATGCCGGCGCCGATCACGCCCAGCCGCTCGGGCACCTCGTCGAACTCCAGCGCGCCGGTGGAGTCGACGACCATGCCCTCGACCAGCGGGGTCGGCGGGATCTCCACCGGCACCGAACCGGCGGCGATGACGATGTTGTCCGCCTCATAGGTGGTGGCCTTGCCATCCAGGCCGGTGACCTCGACCTGCTTCGAGGAGGTCACCTTGCCGGTGCCGTCGATGGCAGTGACGCCGTTCGCCTTGAACAGACCGGAGATGCCGCCGGTCAGGTTCTTCACGATCTTTTCCTTGCGGGCCATCATCTTCTTGACGTCCATGCTGACGTCACCGGCCTGGATCCCGATGTCATCGAAGTCGTGCTTGGCCTCGACGAACTTGTGGGAGGCCTCGAGCAGCGCCTTGGACGGGATACAGCCCACGTTCAGGCAGGTGCCGCCGTGGACGACCTTGCCTTCCTTGTTGAGCCACTTCTCGACACAGGCGGTCTTCAGCCCCAGCTGGGCGGCGCGGATGGCGGCCACGTAGCCCCCGGGGCCCGCACCGATGACGATCACATCAAATTTATCGGCCATGTGGTTCTTCCTGTTGATCGGTTCGCGTTTGAGTCCGTTGAGTCGGGCGATGCCTAGATGTCCAGCAGCAGGCGTGCCGGATCCTCGAGCAGTTCCTTGAGGGTCACCAGGAACCGCACCGCGTCCTTGCCGTCGATCATGCGGTGGTCGTAGGACAGCGCCAGGTACATCATCGGGCGGACCTCGACCTTGCCATTCACCGCCATGGGACGCTCCTGGATCTTGTGCATGCCCAGGATGGCGGTCTGCGGCGGGTTGAGGATCGGCGTAGAGAGCAGCGAGCCGAAGATACCGCCGTTGGTGATGGTGAAGGTGCCGCCCTGCATCTCGTCGATGCCGAGCTTGCCGTCACGGGCACGCTTGCCGAAGTCGACGATGCCCTTCTCGACATCGGCGATCTTCATGCTGTCGGTGTCACGCAGCACCGGCACCACCAGGCCACGGTCGGTGGACACGGCCACGCCGATGTCCTGGTAGCCGTGGTAGACGATGTCGGTGCCATCGATGGAGGCGTTGACGTCGGGGAAGCGCTTGAGTGCCTCGCTGGCCGCCTTGACGAAGAAGCCCATGAAGCCGAGCTTGGTGTCGTGGGCCTTGAGGAAGGAGTCCTTGTACTGTGCCCGCAGGTCCATCACCGCGCCCATGTCCACCTCGTTGTAGGTGGTGAGCATGGCGGCGGTCTGCTGGGCCTGGACCAGACGCTTGGCGATGGTCTGGCGCAGGCGGCTCATCGGCACGCGCTTCTCGGGGCGCTCGCCCTCGACGGCCGGGGCGGCGGCAGCGGCCTGCTTGGGCGCTGCGGCCGGCTTGGCGGCCTTCTTCGCGGTGCCGGCCTTGACCGCCTTCTGCACGTCCTCCTTGAGGATGCGGCCGCCCTTGCCGGTGCCCTCGATCCGGCACACGTCGAGGTCGTGCTCGGCCACCAGCTTGCGAGCGGCCGGGGCGAGGATCTTGTCGCCGACCTTCTCGTCGCCGTCGCCGTCGTCGGCGGAAGCGGCAGGCGCCTCTTCGGCCGCGGTGGCAGCGCCGCCGGCACCCTCGGCAAACAACGCCAGCACCGCCTCGGATTCGACCTGGCTGCCCGCTTCCGCCTTGATCTCGGCGAGCGCGCCATCGGCCGGCGCCACCACCTCGAGCACCACCTTGTCGGTCTCGATGTCGGCCAGCACCTCGTCGCGCTTGACCGCCTCGCCGATGCGCTTGTGCCAGGTGGACACGGTGCCCTCCTGGATCGACTCGGGGAAGGTCGGTGCCTTCACCTCGTGACTCTTGCCGCCGCCGGCGGGCTTGACGTCGCTCTTCTGCTCGGCCTTGGCATTGAGCTTCTGCTCGACCTTTTTCTCGCCGCCCTTGGCCGCGCCTTCGCCGATGCGCCCCAGCACCTGCTCGGACTCCACCGTCTCGCCTTCCTCGGCCAGCACCTCGGAGAGGGTGCCGGCTTCCGGGGCCAGCACCTCGAGCACCACCTTGTCGGTCTCGATCTCGACGATCAACTCGTCGCGCTCGACGCTGTCGCCGGGCTTCTTGTGCCAAGCGGCCACGCTGCCTTCGGCAACGGATTCCGGAAAGGTGGGTGCCTTGATCTCGGTAGCCATGTCGTATCCCTTGTATGTTCTCTCTCGTCCCGGTGGTCGCTTCAGGCGTTGAAGGCGTCTTCCACCAGCTGGCGCTGCTGTTCGGTATGCACGGACATGTAGCCCGCCGCGGGTGCCGCCGATGCCGGTCGTCCGGCGAACTTCAGTTCCCGCCCCAGGCCGTTACGGTGCATGTCGATGACCGCACGCATGTGGTGCTGGCTCGAGTACCAGGCCCCCTGATTGAGCGGCTCCTCCTGGCACCACACCACATCGGTGACATTGGTGTAGGCCTTGATCGCTTCGAAGAGCTCCTCCTTGGGGAAGGGATAGAGCTGCTCGAGACGCAGGATGGCGACGTCGTCGCGGGCGTTCTCTTCACGCCAGTTGGCGAGGTCGTAGTAGACCTTGCCAGCGCAGAGGATGATGCGCTCGACCTTGCCGGCCTCGAGCTTGCCCTGGTCGGGCAGCACCATCTGGAAGCCGACATCGGCCAGCTCCTCGAGGCTCGAGGTCGCCTCCTTGTGGCGCAGCAGGCTCTTGGGCGACATCACCACCAGCGGCTTGCGCAGCGGGCGGATCACCTGGCGACGCAGCAGGTGGAAGATCTGGGCCGGGGTGGTGGGCACGCAGACCTGCATGTTGTGCTCGGCACACAGCTGCAGGAAGCGCTCGAGACGCGCCGAGGAGTGCTCGGGGCCCTGGCCCTCGTAGCCGTGGGGCAGCAGCATGGTCAGGCCGCACAGCCGACCCCACTTGGTCTCGCCGGAGGAGATGAACTGGTCGACCACCACCTGGGCACCGTTGAAGAAGTCACCGAACTGCGCCTCCCAGACGATCAGCGCATTGGGCATGGTGGTGGCATAGCCGTACTCGAAGGCCAGCACGGCCTCTTCCGAGAGGAAAGAGTCGTAGATGGTGAAGCGCGGCTGGCCGTCGGCCATGTGTTGCAGCGGCACATAGGCGCTGCCGTCCTTCTGGTTGTGGATCACCGCGTGGCGGTGGGAGAAGGTCCCGCGGCCCACGTCCTGGCCGGTGATGCGCACCGGGTGCCCCTGGTCGAGCAGGGTGGCATAGGCCAGGGTCTCGGCGAAACCCCAGTTGACCGCCAGGCCACCGGCCTGCATCTTGCGGCGATCCTCGTAGATCTTGGCCACCTGGCGCTGCACGGCGATGCCGTCGGGAATCTCGCACATCCTGGCCGCCAGTTGCTGCAGGCGCTTCATGTCGACGGTGGTGTCGGCGTCGCCGGTCCACTCGTGGCCCAGGTAGGGCTTCCAGTCGACGAACAGCGAGGTGTTGGGCTCCTGCACCAGGGCGTTGGCTACGTGATTGCCGGCCACCAGGCCATCGCGGTAGGTCTCGACCATCGCCTTGGCCGCCTCCTCGCTGACCACTCCCTGCTCGACCAGATGCTTGGCGTAGAGGGTCCGGGACGAGGGGTGCTGCTTGATCTTGCTGTACATCATCGGCTGGGTACCGGAGGGCTCGTCGGCCTCGTTGTGGCCGCGCCGACGGTAGCAGACCAGGTCGATGACCACGTCACGCTTGAACTGCTGGCGGTAGTCCAGCGCCACCTGGGTGGCGTGCAGCACCGCATCGGCGTCGTCGCCGTTGACGTGGAAGATCGGCGCCTGGACCATCTTGGCGATGTCGGTGCAGTACTCGGTGGAGCGGGCGTCCAGCGGGTTGGAGGTGGTGAAACCGACCTGGTTGTTGATGACGATGTGCACCGTGCCGCCGGTCTTGTAGGCACGGGTCTGGGACATCTGGAAGGTCTCCATGACCACGCCCTGGCCGGCGAAGGCGGCATCGCCGTGGACGTTGATCGGCAGCACCTTGTCGCCGACCGGGTCGTCACGGCGGTCCTGGCGGGCGCGTACCGAGCCCTCGACCACGGGAGCGACGATCTCCAGGTGAGAGGGATTGAACGACAGCGCCAGGTGCACTTCGCCACCCGGGGTCATGACGTTGGAGCTGAAGCCCTGGTGGTACTTGACGTCGCCCGAGCCGCGCTCGATGACCTTCTTGCCGTCGAACTCGTCGATCAGCTCGGAGGGGTTCTTGCCGAGGATGTTGACCAGCAGGTTGAGGCGCCCGCGGTGGGCCATGCCGATGACCACTTCCTTGGTGCCGTAGCCGCCGGCACGCTGGATCAGCTCGTCCATCATCGGGATGAAGGCCTCGCCGCCCTCCAGGCCGAAGCGCTTGGTGCCCGGGTACTTGGAGGCCAGGTAGCTCTCCAGGCCCTCGGCGGCGGTCAGCCGCTCGAGCACGTGCTTGCGCACCTCGTCACTGAACCTGGGCGCCGAGCGCACCGACTCGAAGCGCTGCTGCAGCCAGCGCTTCTCCTCGGTATCGACGATGTGCATGATCTCGCAGCCGATCGAGCGGCAGTAGGTCTGCTCCAGCGCCTCGACGATATCCTTGAGCGGTGCCTTGTCCAGGCCCATGAAGAAGGAGCCGGTCTGGAACTCGGTATCCAGGTCGGCCTTCGAGAGCTGGTGGAAGGAGAGGTCGAGGTCGGGGACGGGGGTGGGGCTGCGCAGGTCGAGCGGGTCGATTTTGGCCTTCTGGTGCCCACGGAAGCGGTAGGCGTTGATCAGCTGGAGGACCTTGACCTGCTTCTTGTTCTCCCCCCTGTCGGCGGCGGTGCCTGCCTGGGCGGTGCGCCGCGCTCGGCCGAGCTGGTAGAACTGGTCGCGGATCGGGGCAAGCGGAACGTCGTGTGAAGCGCTGCCTTCAGGACGCGGCAACTGGTCGAAATAATTGCGCCATTCGTCGGGGACAGCCTGGGGATCTTCGAGGTACTGCTCGTAGAGCGCTTCCACATAGTGGGCATTACCGCCACTGACGTGGGAGGAGCGCCACATCAACTCCATTATGCCTTGTTGCATCTCTCGGTCACCCTGCACTGATGGGGTGTAGTCGGCGTCGCCAGGAAACGGGCATGGCGACATCGGTGGTGCCCTGCCGGTGGGGCGTCTTCGTCTCCGGCGGTTCCGGCCGGAAGCCGGAAACCCTGAATTTCGATGGTCAAGAGCCGGTGCCCAGGGCACCGGCTCTTGACACTACTGTGCCCGCTCCCGGCTGCGACGATGGGTCGCAGCCGAAAACCGTGGCACATGATAACAAGCCGGGCGCCACGATTTAAGTGGCATTGGCCAGCAACATTTCGCGGATCTTGCCGATCGCCCGCGTCGGGTTGAGCCCCTTGGGGCATACCGCGACGCAGTTCATGATGCCGCGGCAGCGGAACACGCTGAACGGATCCTCGAGCTCGGTCAGGCGCTCGCGGGTCGCAGTGTCGCGGGAGTCCGCCAGGAAGCGATAGGCCTGCAGCAGGCCTGCCGGGCCGACGAACTTGTCGGGGTTCCACCAGAACGACGGGCAGGCGGTCGAGCAGCAGGCGCACAGGATGCATTCGTAGAGGCCGTCGAGCTTGTCGCGCTCCTCCGGCGACTGCAGGCGCTCGATCGCGGGGGCCGGGGTGTCGTTCTGCAGGTACGGCTGGATGCGTTCGTACTGCTTGTAGAACAGCCCCATGTCGACCACCAGGTCACGGATGACCGGCAGGCCCGGCAGCGGACGCAGCACCAGCTTGCCCTTCTTCACCACCTCGGACAGCGGGGTGATGCAGGCCAGGCCATTCTTGCCGTTCATGTTCATGCCGTCGGAGCCGCAGACCCCTTCGCGGCAGCTGCGACGATAGGCCAGGCCGTTGTCCTGCTCCTTCATCAGGTGCAGCACGTCGAGCACCATCAGGTCACGGCCCTGGGTGTCGACCTGGAACTCCTGCATGTAGGGTGCGGAGTCGGTTTCCGGGTTGTAGCGGTAGATGGATACCTGAAGCGTGGACATCGTGACTCCCCTGTTAATAGGTGCGGACTTTCGGCTCGAAGGTGTCGACCGTCCTGGGCGCGAAGTTGACGTCGCGCTTGCCGACTCGCTTCTCGGTCGGGAAGTAGAGCGAGTGCTTCAGCCAGTTGACGTCGTCGCGGTCCGGGTAGTCGTAGCGGGAATGCGCCCCGCGGCTCTCCTTGCGGTCCAGCGCCGCGATGGCGGTGGCCTCGGCCACTTCCATCAGGTTGTCCAGCTCCAGGGCCTCGACACGGGCGGTGTTGAAGGCGTTGGACTTGTCGGGCAGATGCGCCTTGGCGATACGCTCGCGCAACTCTGCCAGTTGCTTGACGCCCTTCTGCATGTTCGCTTCCTCGCGGAACACACCGAAGGAGTTCTGCATGATGCTCTGCAGCTCGCGCTTGAGCTCGGGTACGGTCTCGCCTTCGCCGGACTCGTTCCAGCGGGTCATGCGCTTCATGGCCGACTCGATGTCGGACTCGGACGCCTCGAGGTAGTCGATACCCTCGTTGAGCGCCCCCTCGATGAACATGCCGGCCGCGCGACCGAACACCACCAGGTCGAGCAGCGAGTTGCCGCCCAGGCGGTTGGCACCGTGCACCGAGACGCAGGCCGCCTCGCCACAGGCGAACAGGCCGCCCACGACCTGGTCGTTGCCGTCGGCATCCTGCATGATCGCCTGGCCATGCACGTTGGTGGGGATCCCGCCCATCATGTAGTGACAGGTCGGCACCACCGGGATCGGCTCCTTGGCCGGATCCACGTGGGCGAAGGTCTTGGAGAGCTCGACGATGCCGGGCAGACGCTTGCCGAGCACCTCCTCGCCCAGGTGGTCGAGCTTGAGGAAGACGTGATCGCCCTGTTCGCCACAGCCGCGGCCCTCGAGGATCTCCATGACCATGGAGCGCGCGACCACGTCGCGGCCGGCCAGGTCCTTGGCGTTGGGCGCATAGCGCTCCATGAAGCGCTCGCCGTCCTTGTTGACCAGGTAGCCGCCCTCACCGCGGCAGCCCTCGGTCACCAGGGTGCCGGCACCGTAGATGCCGGTCGGGTGGAACTGCCACATCTCCATGTCCTGCATCGGGAAGCCGGCACGCAGCGCCATGCCGATGCCGTCGCCGGTGTTGATCAGGGCATTGGTGGTGGACGCATAGATGCGGCCGGCGCCGCCGGTGGCCAGCACGGTGGCCTTGGACTTGACGTGAACCACCTCGCCGGTCTCGATGTCCATGGCGATGCAGCCCACCACGTCGCCGTTGGCGTTCTTGACTAAGTCGACGGCGTACCACTCGTTGAGGAAGGTGGTATTGTTCTTCAGGTTGTTCTGGTAAAGGGTATGCAGCAGGGCGTGGCCGGTGCGGTCGGCCGCCGCGCAGGTACGGGCCGCCTGGCCGCCCTCGCCGAAGTTCTTGGACTGGCCACCGAAGGGACGCTGGTAGATGCGGCCGTTGTCGAAGCGGGAGAACGGCAGGCCCATGTGCTCGAGTTCGAACACCGCTTTCGGGCCTTCGGAACACATGTACTCCGCGGCATCCTGGTCGGCGATGTAGTCGCCGCCCTTGACGGTGTCGTACATGTGCCAGCGCCAGTCGTCCTCGGGGTCGGCGGAGGCGATGGCACAGGTGATGCCGCCCTGGGCGGAGACGGTGTGCGAGCGGGTCGGGAAGACCTTGGACAGCACGGCGGTCTTCTTGCCGGACTTGGCCAGCTCGAGGGCGGCCCGCAGGCCGGAGCCGCCACCGCCGATGATGATGGCATCGAATGACAGGCTACGCATGTTGGACATGGATCAGGCTCCCCACAGAATCTGAATGCCCCAGACCAGGAACACGAAGATGGCCAGGATGATGAAGGTCTGGATGCCAACACGCAGGCCGGTCGGCTTTAGGTAATCGGTGGTCACGGTCCACAGCCCGATCCAGGCGTGCGCGGCAATGGAAACGAAGGCGAGCAGCGAGAAGATGCGCATCCAGGTCTGGGCGAACAGGCCGCTCCAGGTAGCGTAGTCGAGGCCCGGATTCAGCAGCAGGTAGGCGACGATGAAGAGTGTGTAGAGCGCGAGGATGATCGCCGAGACGCGCTGGACCAGCCAGTCGGACAGGCCGCTGCGTCCGAAATTCGTGATGTTGGTTACCATACCCAGACTCCAGCCAGAATGATCAGAACGGCGCTCACTACCACGGTGATCTGCGCCTTCTTGATGCCGCCCTCGAGGGTCACGCCGATGTCGATGTCCATCAGCAGGTGCTTGATGCCGGCCACGAAGTGGAAGGCCAGGGCCGACAGCAGACCCCAGGCAATCAGCTTGACCAGGAAGTTGCTGGCCAGGGCGTCACGCACCGCCTCGAATCCCGCCGGGGACGACAGGGACTTGTCGAGCGCCCAGAAGGCGAAGATCAGGCCGATGAAGAGGATGACGCCGGTGATGCGGTGGGCGATCGACGTCAGGGCGGGGAGGGGAAACTGTATCGTGGAGAGATCCAGGTTTACGGGTCGTTTGCTATTCACGGCTCTATACACACTCTCTTGGCCCGCTCTGTGCTCTGGGCATGGCGGCCCGAGCGGGCGGTGGTTTCGGGAAGGGACTCGGCCGTTGCCAAGTGTGGCAAGGCCACCTTTTCCTGCCAGTCGCGCGGGGTGGATTATAGGGACATGGCTGTCCCATGACAAATGGACACCGGCCCGACTCGACCATGGTGCTAGCCTGCCGCAGGGTTGTCACGAGCCGCCTTGCATGCCCCGTGCGTGCCGCTCGCCCCGGAATGGTGCATAGCACCATTTTCTCCACAATAGTTATAACCTGAAATGTACACGTACAAGTAAAGCCTCGCGATGGGCTAATTGACAATCGCTGAGACGCTTCTATAGTGGGCGAACCTTTTCGCCGGCAACTTCAGCGAATTCACGACATTTCGTTCCACCAAGTACTCGAGAGGAGGCCAGATATGGCTGACAGGAAAGCGACCCTGACGGTAGACGGTCTGGAGAAGACGATCGAGCTACCGATCTACTCAGGTACCCTGGGGCCTGACGTGATCGATGTCCGCGGCCTGGGCGCGGAAGGCCTCTTCACGTACGACCCCGGCTTCATGGCCACCTCCTCCTGCCAGTCCGCCATCACCTACATCGATGGCGGCAAGGGGGTGCTGCTGCACCGCGGCTATCCGATCGACCAGCTGGCCAAGGAGTCCACCTTCGTCGAGCTGTGCTACCTGCTGCTGTTCGGCGAGCTGCCCAGCGACGAGCAGTATGCCGACTTCGAGTCGCGGGTCCGCAACCACACCATGGTCCACGACCAAATCAACAACTTCTTCAAGGGCTTCCGTCGCGACGCCCATCCGATGTCGATCCTGTGCGGCGTGGTCGGCGGCCTGGCGGCCTTCTATCACGACCACATGGACATCACCCAGGAAGAGGATCGCCAGATCAGCGCGATCCGCCTGATCGCCAAGATGCCGACCCTCGCGGCGATGTCCCACAAGTACAATGTCGGGCAGCCGTTCAACTATCCGCGCAACGAGCTGAGCTATGCAGAGAACTTCCTCTACATGATGTTCAGCAACCCCTGCGAGGAGTACCGGATCAACCCGGTCTATGCCAAGGCCATGGACCGCATCTTCATGCTCCACGCCGACCACGAGCAGAACGCCTCCACCTCCACGGTGCGCCTGGCCGGCTCCACCGGCGCCAACCCCTTCGCCTGCATCAGCGCTGGCATCGCCGCGCTGTGGGGCCCGGCCCACGGCGGCGCCAACGAGGCGGTGCTGAAGATGCTCGACGAGATTGGCGACGACTCCGAGGAGAACATCCAGCGCTTCGTCGATCGCGCCAAGGACAAGGACGACCCCTTCAAGCTGATGGGCTTCGGTCACCGTGTCTACCGCAACTTCGACCCGCGCGCCAAGGTGATGAAGGAGACCTGCGACGAGGTGCTGGCCGAGCTGGGCATGGCCGACGACCCGCAGTTGAAGATCGCCAAGCGCCTGGAGCAGATCGCCCTCGAGGACGAGTACTTCATCGAGCGCAAGCTCTACCCGAATGTCGACTTCTACTCCGGCATCATCCTCAAGGCCATGGGCATCCCGACCAACATGTTCACGGTGATCTTCGCCGTATCGCGCACCATCGGCTGGATCTCCCACTGGCACGAGATGCTCAGCGACAGCTACAAGATCGGTCGCCCGCGCCAGCTCTACACCGGCCATACCCCGCGCGACTATCCTGCCAAGGACTATCCTGCCAAGTAAGTCGGCAGGCAGCGGCCCAGACCGCCTCGCAACGGAAAGCCGCCTTCGGGCGGCTTTCTGCGTCATGCAACACCTAAAGAAGGAGCATCAGGATGAGCAGCATCTCGACGGTGGCCTTTATCGGCCTGGGCGTGATGGGGTATCCCATGGCCGGCCACCTTGCCCGCCAGGGGCTGACCGTGCGCGTCTATAATCGCACCGCCGCCAGGGCCGAGGCCTGGGTCGCCGAGCACGGCGGCAGCCACCACCCCAGCCCACGGGTCGCCGCCGAGGGCGCCGACCTGGTGCTGGTCTGTGTGGGCAACGACGATGACGTGCGTCATGTCACCATCGGCGAGGACGGCACGCTGCTCGGCATGGCCCCGGGCAGCCTGCTGGTAGACCACACCACCGCCTCGGCGGACCTGGCCTGCGAGCTGGACGCCGCCTGTCGCGAGCGGGACATCGGCTTCGTCGACGCCCCCGTCTCCGGTGGCCAGCAGGGCGCCGAGAACGGCGCCCTGACCATCATGTGCGGCGGCGCCGAGGACGACTTCGAGCGTGCCCGCCCCGCCCTCGCCCACTACGGCCGTGCGGTGACCCTGATGGGTACCGCCGGCAGTGGACAGCTGACCAAGATGGTCAACCAGATCTGCATCGCCGGCCTGGTTCAGGGCCTGGCCGAGGGGCTGCACTTCGCCGAGCAGGCCGGTCTCGACCAGCAGCGTGTCGTCGACGTCATTTCCCAGGGGGCCGCCGGCTCCTGGCAGATGGAGAATCGCCACAAGACCATGATCAGCGACGAGTACGAGCACGGCTTCGCGGTGAACTGGATGCGCAAGGATCTGGGCATCTGTCTCGAGCAGGCCCGGCGCCTCCAGGCCCGCCTACCGGTGACGGCCCTGGTCGACCAGTTCTATGGCGACGTCCAGGCCATGGGGGGCGGCCGCTGGGATACCTCCTCGCTGCTGCGCCGCCTGCGCGCCCTGGGACACGACTGACGCCCTCCCCGGCGGTCGCGGCCCATCCACGTCCGCCGGGCATTCCCCCCTGGCTCCCCCCACCTCATGCGGGCCTCCAGCCCCTCACACCAAGGCATTACAATCCTCATCCCCAAGGGATGAGCCCTCTCCACGAACCCGGCGCAGTGTTTTCCACACATTCTGTGGATAAACCTGTTCACAACCACTCGAAAAGGCCTTCGAATCGCCATGAAATGGGGAACCGCCTTAGATTGATCAATTTTTGATCTTTTCTAATAGGTTGATTTTAAAGGAAATAAAGAAGATCCCCGCAACCATGCGGGTTGGCGCCGAAGCTGTGCACAGACGATCCGCCGGGAGCCGGCCAAGTGGACAAGTCGAGACTGATGTCAAGCCCCCCAAGGTCGCTATGTAACGAGACGTCAGGCGCCTGAAGCCAGCTTGTAACGGGATGTCAGTATTAGACGGACGGCCAGCGCCTGCCGCTGCCGGGTCGACTCCGTCGACGGGCAAAGACAAAAAAGACGCCTCGAGGCGTCCGCGCTTGTCGCCACGGGAGGGCGACGGAAGGGAAAGCGAAGTGGCGTCCCATAGGGGGTTCGAACCCCTGTTCCCGCCGTGAAAGGGCGGTGTCCTGGACCACTAGACGAATGGGACGCAGTGCTTCCGATCGAGATGTGGTGGAGCCTAGCGGGATCGAACCGCTGACCTCAACACTGCCAGTGTTGCGCTCTCCCAGCTGAGCTAAGGCCCCAGTGCTTCTCGGTGTCTCGTGAAGACGGAGCGTATAGTACTGATTCGCCTCACCTTCGTCAACAGGAAAAGCACCGATTTATCGTCCCCTGTGGCTTGGCTCCGCCGAGCGATTGGCGCCGCCAGGCGCCTTGGCGGTGGCCGCCAACCTGGCCGATGACCGCCCAGCGCCGCTTCGCGGCGAATCGCTCCGCAGAGCGTAGCTCCCACAGCGCCGATTCCAGCAACTCAGGAAAGCTCGCGGTACTCCTTCTCGAAGCGTTTGGCCTGCTTCTTGGAGACCCCGCCCAGCACCTCGATGGCGTGGCGCAGGCGCGCCCGGGTCATGTCGGAGCCGAGGATCGCCATGGCGTCCATCACCGAGGTACTCGACGACGAGCCGGTGATGGCGATGAACACCGGCGCCAGGAAGGCCTTCATCTTCAACTCGAAGTGCTCGGCGAGTGCCTTGACCTCGGCGAGCAGCGCCTCCTTGTGCCAGGCCGGCACGACCTCGAAGCGCCACACCAGGAACTGCAACAGCTTCAGCAGCTCCTCGCGGCCGAGCTTGACGTCGTCGAAGCTCTCCTCCTCGATCGCCGGCAGGCCGGAAAAGAAGTGGCCGGCCAGGGGCACCACCTGGGAGAGGGTCTCCACCCGCGGGCGCACCTGGGGCAGGATCTCGCGCACGTACTCCTCGTTGAAGGCCCACTTCATCAGCGCCTCGAGGAAGGCGTCGTCGTCGAGCTCCTCGCGGATATAGACGCCGTTGAGCCAGGTCAGCTTCTCCAGGTCGAACACCGGCCCGCCCAGCGACACTCGCTGGATGTCGAAGTGCGCCATCATCTCGTCGAGGCTGAACTTCTCGCGCTCGTCGGGCATCGACCAGCCCATGCGGCCCAGGTAGTTGATCACCGCCTGGGGCAGGAAGCCCATGCGCCGGTAGTAATTGATGGAGGTCGGGTTCTTGCGCTTGGAGAGCTTCGACTTGTCGGGGTTGCGCAGCAGCGGCATATGGCAGAGCTCCGGCATCTCCCAGCCGAAGTACTCGTAGAGCAGCTGGTGCTTGGGTGCCGAGTTGATCCACTCCTCGCCGCGCAGCACGTGGGTGATGCCCATCAGGTGGTCGTCGACCACGTTGGCCAGGTGATAGGTCGGCATGCCGTCGGACTTGAGCAGTACCTGGGCGTCGACCTGGGCCCAGTCCACCTCGATGGAGCCGCGCAGCATATCCCGGATCACGCAGGTGCCGTCGCTGGGCACCTTCATCCGCACCACGTGGGGCCACCCCTCCTTCTCGCGGCGGGCCACCTCCTCGGCGGGCAGCGCCAGGTCGGCGGGCTTGAGCGCCAGCTGCATGCCGGCGGCCTTGCGCACCTCGCGCAGCTCGTCGAGCTCTTCCGCGGTGCGGTAGCACTTGAAGGCATGGCCCGATTCGATCAACTGACGGGCATACTCGCCGTAGATGTCAGCGCGTTCGCTCTGGCGGTAGGGTCCGTGGGGGCCGCCGACGTCGGGACCCTCGTCCCACTCCAGCCCCAGCCAGCGCAGCGAATCGAGGATCATCTGCTCGGATTCGGCGGTGGAGCGCACGCGGTCGGTATCCTCGATGCGCAGGATGAACTGGCCGCCATGCTGGCGCGCGAAGCAGAGATTGAACAGGGCGATATAGGCGGTGCCCACGTGGGGATCGCCGGTGGGTGACGGCGCGATACGGGTGCGTATGGTCATGTCGTCCTTGGTCCTGGCAATGGAAATGACCCCTGCGGACAGGGCAATGGCCGCATTATACGCACCTGGTCCGTGCCCGGCAGCCGTGTGTCGCGGGAATCATTCTTCCCCGGCGTGGTCCATGCCTGAGTCTCCCGTCAACCGCGGCATCACCGTCCGGCACACAAGGAGTACCTCCCCGCCTTGCGACTCAAGACCCTGAAAGGCAGTCTGACGGGGCGCTATCCAGCGCCCTTCGTCGGCTCTCGGCTCGCATCGGCGCCAACGGTGACCATCATTCCGGCTGGCCAGCCACTCCGGCGTGCCAGCGCGGTGGCCACGGCCATGCCGAGGAAGACGCGAGCATGCCCCGGGCTGCTGCAGCGCATCGGCGGCACCGGGATGCCGAATAGCGTTGATGCGCGGTATTGCACAGCCGTGAGTGATCGCTGATGATCGCTGATCCCATTAATCATCGACAGGATGGAGAAATGGATTCACTAGGCCCTCGTATCAAGGAACTTCGGCTGGAGGCCAACCTCAACAAGGCAGCTCTTGCCCGCAGGGTCGGTGTATCCGACGTCACGATTTCCTACTGGGAATCCGGCGCCATCAAGCAGATCGGCCACGAACGGCTGGTCGCCCTGGCCCAGGCGCTCGGCTGCCCCCTGTCGCGGTTGATCGAGAGTGACGAGCGGGGCCGCGCCGCGCCCCTCTATCTACGTCGCCTGCCACCGGCCCCTTGGCAGGATCCCGGCGCACGCGCCATCGAGCTGCCCTTCGAGCTGGTGCCGGCGCAACGCTGGGAGGGGGAGTGCTACCTGGTGACCCCGGCCCCCGGCGAGCCGTTCGACTTCCTCGCCCAGGGCGACCTGGTGGCCATCGCGCCCACCGAGGTGTTCCGCCAACCCGGGCTCTACCTGGTCGAACTGGCCGGTGCCCAGAGTGTGCGCCGCGTCAGCCAGGGCCCCACCGGCGAGCTGCAGTTCGAGCGCCAGGCCAGCGACGAGATCACGCCCTACACCCCCGATTGCCGACTGCTCGGCAAGCTGGTAGCCCGCTGGCAGGCCAGCCCGCTCTGACGCCCCCGGCCAAGCCCCCTAGATGGGACTTACTCGATACCCAGCACCTCGACCTGGTCGGTGGTACGGCGCGGCTCGCTGCCGACCAGGAAGCGGCGCGAACTGCTCGCCACCTGGCCCAGCCCGTGCCGCGACGTGCTGACTAGCGGCCCGCTCAGGTGCTCGCCCTGCTCGCCGATGCGTTGCCTCACCGCCAGGGGCTGCACATTGGCTACGGGCAGGTTCACAGTGATGCGATAGCCGCCATCCGGTAACCCGCTGCCGGGACCGAAGGGACCCGCGGCGAAGTGCCCCTCCTCCAGGCTGGTACGCGACTGCCAGCGCACGCCACTGGCCTCGCGCTCCACCACGATCAGCAGGCGGGCCGAATCGGGCAGGTTGCTCTCGCCCTCGACCATCAACCGTCGATCGCTGCGCAGCGTGGCCACGAAGTCGATCTCCACCGGTTCACTGAAGGGCTCCACCCGCGGCTCGGGCTCGGGCGCCGGCTCCTCCATGGCCATCTCTTCGCTCGCCTCCTCGGTCGACTCGGGGTTTTCCGTTCCGTTCTCGTTCCCCCCACAACCCGCAAGCAGCAGCAGGGCCACCAGCCCCATGCTGGACAGTCGACACCACGCCTTCATGCACGCCCTCCAGCCCTGTTGATGGACCCTCAGCCTACCACCGCGCCTCCGCCCCCGTCCCGTCCGGGTCGGCGATGGCACCCGGCATCACGTGGCCAGCGACGAGAAGCCGACCATCGACGGGACACCGGTCGCGCGATGCACGGGCCACTCGGTGAGACTTGCGTGGCGGCTCAGCGGGACTCGGCACAGGCCCGGCACAGCGTGGTGAAGGGCAGCGCCTCGAGCCGCGCCGGCGTGATCGGCTCCTCGCACACCTCACAGACATCCCCCTCCCCCGCCTCGATCCGCGCCAGAGCATGCATCACCTGGCGCAGCTCCGCCTCGGCCTCGTTCTCCAGGGAATCGATCACGTCGTCGTTCTGCACCTCGACGGCCTGCTCCTCCATGTCCTTGTCCAGCGGGCCCTCCCGATGCTCCTTGTGCCCCCGGTAGCGTTCCAGCCGGTCGATCAGCTCATCGCGCAGTGCCTCCAGTTCCACCTTCCGATCCGCCATGAGAACACCTCGTGCAGGTCGCGGAATCACGGGCGGTGTCACCGCCCTCCCCTATTTCATAGCATACGCCAACCGATGGCGATGCCATCATGGATCCCTCCCGGGGGCCGCAAGGCAAGAGCAGCCGGGCCGGGCTGGCCGAGAGCCTGACCCGCCACCGATTCAGTCGTCCCTGTGCGCCAGGCTCATCAGGTAAAGGGCGGCCGCCAGGGCCAACACCGAGAGCGCCAGGTAGATCGCATCCAGTGGCGTCTGGAAGCGAATATCGACCACCGCCCGGAAGAACTCGATGATCACGGCCAGGATCACCACCCGCGCAATCTTGTCCTTCAACTGATCGAAGGACTGCACATTGAACGGGTGCTTGGGCGCATGCTCCTCGGCCTGCTCGATCGGCGACACGAACAGCCGATAGACACCCAGGCCAAAGATCAGCAGCACGATGGCGATCAGGTAGATGTCGATCGCCATGATGATGTTCGGCACCACCGTGTCGTGGATGTCCACTCCGACGCCCAGTAGATAGTAGGCGGTGGCCCCCAGCAGGATCTTGAAGATGTCGATGGTGCCGATGATGAACAGCACCAGCGCCCCGATCAGGCTGGGCAGGACCGCCAGCATGACCAGGAACCGTGAGTTCCACAGGAACCGCTCGAACGCCCTTTCCCCTCTCCCTTGCCGCCCCCCGCGAGGCGGCTCATCCTGGTGCTGCGGTTCGACTGGCATGGCATTCCCCCGATGGCCGTGATCGATGGCAGGGCAGTTCCCTGATCTCCACCTCTCCATACTGCCAAAAAGTCACGCGCCCCCCTAACGGCAGCGACGAGCTCGGGAAGACGGGGAGCAAGGAAAACAAGCAGAGAGCCAGCTTCGGGTCGAGGACGCTGGAGGGGCAGCCTCGCCATCCGAAAACAGCTTCATCGCAGGGAGGCCGCAGGCTCCCGTCCGCCGATGCAGGGAACCAGGCGCCTGTCGGCGCCAATCGCTCAGCAGAGCTGGGCTCCTGTGAACTCCATATGCAGCGGTCAAGGGCATCACAAGGCCCCCGGAGGCTGGTAGAATATGCGCTTGCCTGCCCTACCCCTTGTGATGCCGATGCCTCAGCTCGATCGCACTTTCTCCATCGCGCCCATGATGGACTGGACCACGAGAGACTACAGAGTCTTCGCCAGGACCCTGACCCGGCGTGCGCTGCTCTATACCGAGATGGTGACCACCGGCGCCATCCTGCACGGCAGCCCGCGCAGCCGATTCCTCGGCCATGACGAGGTAGAGCATCCCCTGGCACTGCAGCTGGGCGGCAGCGATGCCGGCGAGCTCGCCGAGTGTGCGGCCATCGCCGAGGAGTGGGGCTACGACGAGGTGAACCTCAACGTCGGCTGCCCCAGCGACCGGGTGCAGAATAACCTGATCGGGGCTTGCCTGATGGGCCACCCGGGGAAGGTCGCGGCGGCGGTGCGCGCCATGCGCGAGGCGGTGTCGATTCCGGTGACGGTGAAGTGCCGCATCGGCATCGACGACCAGGACGAGGACGCCGACCTCGAGCGCTTCATTTCCCAGGTGGCAGATGCCGGCTGCGAGGTATTCATCGTCCACGCCCGCAAGGCCTGGCTGCAGGGGCTCTCGCCCAAGGAGAACCGCGATATCCCGCCGCTCAACTATCCGCGCGTGCATCGCCTGAAGCAGGGCCGGCCGGAGCTGCATATCGGCATCAACGGCGGAATCAGGACGCTGGACGAGTGCCACGGGCAGCTCGAGCATGTCGACAGCGTGATGGTCGGTCGCGAGGCCTACCAGAACCCCTGGCTGCTGGCCGGCATCGACCAGGCGCTCTACGGCGAGCCGGGCCCGGCGGCCAGCCGCCATGACGCGGCGCGCGCCCTGCGCCCCTATATCGCCCGGCGGCTCGAGGAAGGCGCCAAGCTCAACCACATCACCCGCCACCTGCTCGGCCTGTTCCAGGGTCAGCCGGGGGGCAGGCGTTTCCGCCGCCACCTCTCCGAGAACGGCCACCTGGACGGCGCCTGCCTGCGGGTCTTCGACGACGCCCTCGGCCTGGTGCCCGAGCGTGAATCGGCCCCCGAGACCGCCTGAGGCTCAGTAGAGCGAATCGGGCGGCGGTTCCAGGCTCGACTGGAAGCTCTCCACGGCACTCTCCGCCTCCTCGATGGCATCGAAGCGGGCCACATGGAACAGCGCCTCGCCCTCGTTGGCCAGCGGCAGCCGGCTCATGCCGATGACGATGCCGTCGGCCATCGACTTCACCTCACCCTCGGCGTTGCCGAAGGGATCGGCCACCTTGCCCAGCACCTCGCCCCTGGCCACCCGTGCCCCCAGGCGTACCTGGGGCCGCAGGATGCCGTCGATGGGTGCCCGCGCCCAGCTGGAGCCGTTGGCCAGCTCCGCCGCCGGCGGCGGGCGACGGCGATGTTCACCGGTCAGCATGCCGATCCGCCGCATCACCCGCAGCACGCCACGCACCCCCGGGGCGATCGCCCACTCGTCGAAGCGCAGCGCCTCGCCGGCCTCATAGGTGAGCACCGGAATGCCGCGATTCTGGGCATAGTGGCGCAGGCTGCCCTCGCGCAGCTCGGCATTGAGGATCACCGGCGCGCCGAAGGCGCTGGCCATGCGCTCCGTCTCGCTGCCCGGGCTCAGTTGGGCGCGGATCTGCGGCAGGTTGGTGCGGTGAATGGCCCCGGTGTGCAGGTCGATGATATGGGTGGCGTGATCGACGATCTGCTCGCGGAACAGCGCCGCCACCCGCCCGCCCAGCGAGCCCGACTCGCTGCCGGGGAAACAGCGGTTGAGGTCGCGCCGGTCGGGCAGGTAGCGGCTGTGCTGCACGAAGCCGAAGACGTTGACGATGGGGGCGGCGATCAGGGTCCCGCGCACGCTCTGCAACTGCCGCGAGCGCAGCAGCCGCCGCACGATCTCGACGCTGTTGATCTCGTCGCCGTGGATGCCGCCGCAGACCAGCAGCACCGGGCCGTGCTGTCGGCCATGCACCACTTCCACCGGGATGTGCAGCGGCGCATGGGTGTAGAGCCGGGCGACGGGCACGTCGATCTGGGTACGCGAGCCCGCCGCCACCCGGACGCCAGCGAGTTCGAAGGGAGCACGAGCCATGGAACCATCCTTGCGTGACAACAACGCTGTTCTTCGTACTTTCCTTATACGCTCACGGTCACCGCAAGACGAGCCCCTCAATCCATACATTCATGAATGTAAAACCCCGCCGACTCGGGTAGAATACGGCTATCCCGTCATCTTCGGAGATCCCTCCCCCCATGGCCAGACGCACCAAGGCCGAGGCCGCTGCCACCCGGGAAGCCCTGCTCGACGCCGCCGAGGAAGTCTTCCTGGAGAAGGGCGTGGCCCGCACTTCCCTGGAACAGATCGCCCGTCATGCCGACATGACCCGGGGTGCCATCTACTGGCACTTCCGCAACAAGGCCGACCTCTTCCAGGCCATGCTGCAGCGCGTGCGCATGCCCTTCCAGGAACTGGTCGAGGAGATCGGCGACCCGAGCCTCGTCGAGCGCCCCCTCGAGGCGATCCGCCTGGCCTGCCTGAAGGGTTTCGAACGCCTCGAACAGCCCCGCTACCGGCGCGTGCATGCCATTCTCATCCATCACTGCGAGGTCTTCGGCGATATCGACCCGCTGGCCATGCAGACCGAGATGGCCGAGGAGGCGTGCGGGGCACTGATCGACTATTTCGGCTGTGCGGCCCGCCTGGGCCACCTGCGTCCGGACCTGAGCCCCGAGGTGGCCGCCGAACTGCTGCAGGCCATGCTCGGCGGCCTCTTCCACGACTGGCTTCGCAACCACGAGAGCTACTCCCTGCGGGAGCGCGGCACGGTGCTGCTGGACACCCAGCTGGACCTGATGCGCGCCTCGCCCTCAGGGTGAGGCCGCCGGCCCTCCGTTGCGCGCCCCACCCTTCTTGCGTTTCTGTTGCAGGCGCAGCCGGCTGAGCCGGGTACGGGCATCCAGGTACTCGCGTTCGGCCACGCTGCGGTAGGCCCCTTCTCCCGGCAGGTACTTGACCAGCACCCGGCGCTCTCCGGCCCGTGGCAGGGCGCCCGGCTTGCCGTGGAGGCGGACCTCGCATGCCGGGTCGTCGATGACCCCCGCCGTGGTGCACTCGTCGCTGCCCGGCGCCTCCTTCACCACCACCGTCTCGCCGAGCAGGCAGCGGCGCGGCGAGTGGCGATGGAACCAGCGATGCAGCCCGTGGCAGAGCGATGCGGCCAGCGGGGAGGCGAGCGCGAAGGCCCCCCACAGCACCACCGCCCCTACCGGTATCCGGAACAGCCCCAGCGGCAGCCAGCGCAGCACGAGGAGTTCTACTGCCAAGGTGATGCCACCCGCCAGCACCAGCAACACCGTCAACGCGAACGACGCCGGCACGCCGGCAAAGCCCAGGGTGACCAGGGTGCTGGCCAGGTGATCGCCCTTGAGGCTGTCGTGCTCGAAGAGTTCCACCGGTGCCAGGCGTATCGCCACCAGCAACCAGTAGAGGGCCACCAGGGGCAGCAGAACGCTGAATACCACCAGCGGAAAGCTCAGGGCAATCTGACGAACGACTTCCATGGCGCGCTCCTCCTGCCACCCCTGTCTCGGAGGACGGGGCCGACAAAGGGGTTGTCTCCCTCAGCGTAGACCACCCCCCGCCGGTATCGGCCCGGCACCGCGCCGATCGGCCGGGACCGTCCTGGTGGCGACAGGCCGAAAAAAGGGCACCACCCCGCCAGGAGTGGTGCCCTATCGCCGGAGGCGACACGCGATCAGCGCTGATCGCTCTCCAGTGCCGGCGGGTGCTCGGAGGCCTCCTGGCTGCCCAGCTTGCGCCTCAGCCAGTCGGTGACATGGGCGATCATCGCGTAGAAGGTCGGCACGAAGAAGCTGCCCAGTATCGCCACCGAGGCCATGCCCACCGCCACCGTGGTGCCGATATGGTGGCTGCTGGTGTCGCTGGCACCGGTGGCCAGGGCCAGCGGCAGGGTACCGAAGATGAACGCCAGCGACGTCATGACGATCGGCCGGAAGCGCAGCTCCGCGGCGGTCACCGCCGCCTCACGGATCGACTTGCCGAGCTCCCTGCGCTGGAGCTCGGCGAATTCCACGATCAGGATGGCGTTCTTGGCCGCCAGGCCCACCACCACCAACATGCCGATCTGCACATAGACGCTGGTATCCAGGCCGCGCACGACGATGCCGCCGATGCCCCCCAGGAAGGCGAAGGGAGTCGCCGTGAGCACCGCCAGCGGCAGCGACCAGCTCTCGTACTGGGCCGCCAGGATCAGGAACACCATCAGCAGGCCGAAGACAATGGCCAGCGTCGCGGTGCTGCCCATGTTGCTCTCCTGATAGGCCGTGCCGGTCCACCCCATGCCCCAGCCGCCACCCAGGGTCTCATCGACGATCCCCTCCATGGCGGCGATGGCCTCGCCAGAACTGTAGCCTTCGGCGGGTCCGCCCTGGAACTGCGCGCCCAGATAGACGCCGAAGCGTGACACCACTGCCGGCTTGGCCTGGCGCTCCAGGGCCACGAACTCAGTCAGCGGAATCCGCTCGCCGTCCCCCCCACGCACATAGACATTGGCGATATCGTCGGGCGTCTTGCGAAACTCGTCCTCGTTCTGCAGGTAGACCTGGAAGTTGCGGTTCTGGTAGCTGAAGTAGTTGACGAAGCCGTTGCCAAAGGTATTCGCCAGAGTGGCATTGAGATCCTCGAGCTTCACGCCATAGCTCAGCGCCTTCTGCTGGTCGATCTCGGCCCGGTAGCCCGGCACGTTGACGTTGAAGGTGGTGAACACCCGCTGAAGCGCCGGGTGCTCGCCCGCCGCCTGCATCACCTGCAGCGAGGCCTGGAAGAGCTCCTGGGGGTTCGCCCCCTCGAAGGACTGCAGGTAGCCGGTGAAGCCGCCCGTGGTGGAGAGTCCCATGATCGGCGGCATGTTGAAGGCCATGGCCGAGCCGCCGGGAACCTGGGCGCCCAGCTGCATGATCCTGCCCACCAGCTCGCCGGCCGTCAGGTCGCGATCTTCCCAGGGGGCCATGTTGATGAACATCACGCCCCGCGCGGTGTTCACCGCGCTGGAGAGGATATCGTAGCCGGCGACCGCCGCCACGTAGCTGACCCCCGGGATCTCCTCGATACGCGAGCTCAGCTCGCCCATGTAGTCCTGGGTGCGCGCCAGGGAGGCCGAGTCCGGCAGCTGCACGCTGGCCAGCACGATGCCCTGGTCGGTCTCCGGCACCAGGGTCGAGGGCGTAACCTGGTAGAGCCACCAGGCGCCACCGATCACCAGGGCGGTGAGCAGCAGCGCCAGGCCCCAGAAGCGCACCAGCGCCTTGACCACCCACATGTAGACGGCAGTGATCGCGGCGAAGAGGCGATCGAAGAGACGCAGCGGGGTATGGATCGCCCGCTTCAGCTTCGACTCGCCGATCGGCGGCTTGTGCTTGATGAAGATGGCACTCAGCGCCGGGGTGAAGGTCAGCGCCATCAGCGCCGAGAAGGCCACCGAGATCGCCACGGTGAGGGCGAACTGCTGGTAGATCTGGCCGGTGAAGCCCCCCAGGAAGGCCACCGGCACGAACACTGCGGCCATGATCAGCGAGGTGGCGATGACCGGGCCGCCCACCTCCTTCATGGCCCGGATGGTGGCATCCCACACCGATATCGATTCGTCCTCGCTAAGCACCCGCTCGACGTTCTCCACCACCAGGATGGCGTCATCCACCACGATGCCGATGGAGAGCACCAGGGCGAACAGCGTCAGCAGGTTGATTGAGAAGCCGAAGGCGAAGAAACCGGCGAAGGTGGCCAGCACGGAAACCGGTACCACCGACATGGCGATCACCGTGAAGCGCCAGTTCTGCAGGAAGATGAACAGGATGACACCGACGATCAGGAAGGCCTCGATGAACACCTTGGTCACGGTGTTGACGGACGCATCGATGAACAGGGTGGTGTCGTAGGGCACTACCTGCTCGAGCCCCGGGGGGAAACGCCCCTCCAGCTCGGCCATGGTCGCCTTGACCGCCTCGGCCGTCTCCAGGGCGTTGGCCCCGGGCTGCTGGTTGATGATGATCGGCGTCATGGAGGCGCCGTTCAGACGAGCATCCACCCCGTAGAAGGAGGCCCCCAGTTCGATGCGCGCCACGTCGTCAAGACGCAGCGACGAACCATCCGGGTTGGTGCGCAGGAAGATGTCGCGGAAGTCGTCGACATTCGAGAGTCGCCCGCCCGCGGTGATGGTGTAGCTGAAGGCCCGCGGCTCGCTCTGGGGCGTGGCGGCCAGGCTGCCCGCCGGCACCTCGGTGTTCTGGGCGCGAATGGCGGCGGCCACCTCGGTGGGCGTCAGGTCATACTGGGCCAGCTTGTCCGGGTCCATCCAGATGCGCATGGCGAAATCGCCGCCCCCGAGCACCTCGGCATTGCCGACGCCAGGCACCTGGCGCAGCTCGTCGAGGACATTGAGCGTCGCGTAGTTCTGCATGAAGGTGCGGTTGTAGTCACCCTCCGGCGAAATCAGCGCCACCAGCATCAGGATCGAACTCGATTGCAGCTCCACGGTAACGCCCTGGGCCTGCACCGCCTCGGGCAGCTGGGAGAGCGCCCCCTGCACCCGGTTATTGACGTTGATGGTGTTGATGTCGCCATCGGTGCCGATATTGAACGCCACCTCGAGACTCATCGAGCCGTTGTCGGCGCTCGTCGAGGTCATGTAGAGCATGTTCTCGACGCCATTGATCGCCTCGGCAAGCGGCGCCGCTACCGTCTGGGCCACCGTCTCGGCGTCGGCCCCGGGAAAGCTGGCCTGAACGGAGACCGTTGGCGGTACCACGCTGGGGTATTGCTCGATGGGCAACACGCGCATGCTCATCACGCCGACGACCGTCAGGATGATCGCCAGTACCGTGGCGAAGATCGGTCGCGCGATGAAGAAATTGGAAAACTTCATGACTCCCCTTCCCCATCATCCGCGTCCGGGGCTACCCCTTCCTCCCTGGCGGCGGCCGTTTCCGGGCGTTCCTCTTGCTGCTCTTGCGCCTCGGCCTGCTCGACGTCCGCGACGATCTCACCGGCCTCCCCCGCGAACGGTTTCGGCTCGATGGGTGTGCCGGGCTCGATACCGGACGGATCGCCGACTATCACCCGCTCGCCGGTTTCCAGGCCGTCGCGAATGATCTGCCACGGACCGGCCACTTCCCCCAAGTCCACGGTGCGGGCACGGGCCACGTCGTCGTCATCCAGCACGAACACCTGTGGGCCCATCAGCCCCTGGGTCACGGCGATCTCGGGCACCGCCAGCACAGCGAAGCGCTTCAGCCCCACGATGCGCACGCGCGCGAACTGGCCGGGCAGCACCCGGGCCCCGGGGTTGGCGAAGGTGGCGGAAGCCTGCACGGTGCTGGTGCCCTCGTCGACCCGTGAGCCCAGGAAATCCAGGTGGCCTTGCAGTTGCCCGGCGTCGCTGCCGGCCAGGCCCGGGACCTCGAGGCTGGCGCCGATATCGGTGAGGGACTGGTCCTCGAGCTGGCGACGCAGCTCGAACGCATCGCGCTGGGGCAACTGGAAGCGCACCTCCAGCGGGTCCAGCGGAGTGATGGTGGCGAGCTCGGTACCGGCGTTGACCAGGTTGCCCACGTTGATCCGACTCAGGCCGATCATGCCGGAGACCGGAGCCGTCACCTCGGCATAGCCGAGATCGATATTGGCGCTGGTCAAGGCGGCTTCCGCCTGGGCGACACGGGCCTGGGCGACACCCAGATCGGCTCGCGCCTGGTCAACCTGCTGGCGGCTCACCGAGTTCTGGTTCAGCAGCCGCTCGAAGCGCTCGGCGTCCCGCTGGGCGCGGGCGAGCTCGGCGCGGGCGCTCTGCAGGTCGGCCTGGCGCTGATTGACCACGGCCTGATAGAAATCCGGCTCGATGGTGTAGAGCTTCTGCCCCTCGTTTACCAACTGGCCGGGTTCGAAGTGCCGCTCCTCGAGGAAGCCGGTCACCCGGGCCACCAGGGTGACCTCGTCATCGCTGCGCAGCAACGAGGGATAGGACTTGTCCAGCGGGATATCCTGCCGGGCCATCTCCACTACCTCCACTGACCGCGGAGGCCGCTCCTGGCCGCCGGCCACCTGCTGCTGTGGTGCCTCGTCCTGACCACAAGCCGCCAGCAACAGGCCCGCGGCCAGCACCAGCAGGACGGTCCGGCCACTACGGATCATCGTTCTCATGACTTCTCTCAATCCCGTCGGGTACTGCGGATAAGTGGGCGAACCTTACATCCATACGTGTATGGATGTGAACGTTAGGCGACTAGTGACCGACCTCAGGGACGCGGCGGTTCGCCGATCTCCATGGCCTCGTCATAGCCATCGCTCTCTTCCGGCAGAGTGAAGGAGACGTTGCCGCCGTCCAGCCAGTCATTCAGCGCTTCCATGGCCGGGACATCCAGGGTGCCCGACTGCTGGCGCAGGCTGAGCAGGTTGATCACGTAATCGAAGCGCGCCTCGGCATGGTCGGCGATGGCGTTGGAGAGGTCCTGCTCGGCATTCAGCACGTCGACGATATTGCGCGTGCCCACTTCATGGCCCGCCCGGGTAGCATCCAGCGCACTCTCGCTGGAGACGATCGCCTGGGCCCGGGCCTCCACTGTCGAGACATCGTTGCTGACCTGGGTGAAGAGCGAGCGAACCTGCTGGATGGTGTCGCGACGCTGATCCTCGAAATCGTACTGGCTGGACTCCAGCAGGTAGGTATTCTGGCGGATGCTGGCGCTGGTGCGTCCCCCGGTATAGAGCGGCATGCTGATGCCCACGCCAACCTGGCTGATGGAGGTCACACCCTGAATTCCTTCCCGGTCATCGTCGGCGTAGTTATAGTTGGCGAAGGCATCGACAGTCGGCAGGCGTTCCGCTCGGGCAATGTCGAGCCCGCTGCGCGAGACCTCGACACCGGCCTGGCTGGCCAACACCAGGGGGTTGTTGTTCACGGCCAGCTCCACCCAGTGGTCGCGACCGCGGGGGGTCGGTGGCTCGATGGGCATCTCGCCACTCAGGGCATCGATGCTCGCGTAGCGCTGGCCGGTCAGGCGCTCCAGTGCCTCGAACCTGACCTGCAGGTTGCTCTCTGCGACGATGCGATCCGCCCGTGCCTGGTCGAAGCTGGCCTGGGCCTCCTCCACCTCGGTGATGGCGATGAGCCCCACCTCGAACCTCTCCCGGGCCTGCTCCAGCTGGCGGCCGATGGCGCGTTCCTGGGCCCGCCGGGCCTCGAGGACTTCGTAGGCGCGCAGGATCTCGAAGTAGGCCGTGGCCACGTCGAGCAACACCTGCTGCTCGGTGGCTGCCAGCTGATAGGTCTGCTCGTCGATCTGGCGCTCGGCCTGCGCCAGCTCACGGCGGTTGCGCGCATCGAAGAGGGCTTGTGAGGCCTCCAGCGTCAGGCTCACGCTGTTGTAGCGATCATCGGCTGTAAAGCGATCCGCACCGCCCCCGGTCGTTTCGGCCACCTGGCTCTCGTACTGCTGCGAGTGGGCCGCGTTGCCACGTACGTCGACCTGGGGCAGCAGGTCGGCACGCTCGACGTCCCGGCCCGCCTCCACACTGCCGAACTGGGAACGTGCCGACGCCAGCTCGGCATTGTTGTCCAGGGCATCGCGAGTGATGGTCAACAGGTCGGCCGCCTGCAGCGGCGCTGCGAAGGCCGACGCGATCAGCGCCGGCAACAAGGCCCGGCGGGACAGCCGCCTGCCGGTTCGACGTGAGTGACGGGGGGGGCGAAAACGCATCATCGGCTCATCCTTGATCTGGAGCGAGAACATACATACATTCTCGCATGTTTTTATGACGAATCAATCGCACCGCGACCTCAAAATGTGGAACTTTTCCGTAACGCCGAAAAGTCCGCTATGCTGCCATGCAGCATAGCCCTTCGAGGGAGGCAATGATGGATGCACTGGAGCTGGTCCGGGTGCGCGAGCTCGAGGTGGCGGTTCGCATCTGGCACCCTCGGGCACCGAGGACCCTGGTCGCCTGGCATGGCCTGGCACGCCATGGCGGCGACTTCGCCGGTCTGGCCCGCGAGCTCGGCCCCGGGTGGCGGATCCTGGCCCCGGACACCCCCGGGCGTGGACTGTCGAGCTGGTCGCTCTACCCCGCCCACGACTACCTCTATTCCCACTACATGACGGTGGCCGTGGCGGTGCTCGATCACTTCGGCCTCGAGCGGGTGCCTTGGGTGGGCACCTCCATGGGCGGCCTGCTGGGCATGCTGCTGGCCGCCGAGCCCGACACCGCCGGGCGCATCGAGCGCCTGGTGCTCAACGACGTGGGGCCCGAGCTCGACCCCGACGGCCTGGCCGAGCTGGCCACCTACTTCGGCGTACCCCACCGCTTCTGCCGTTTCGGCGACCTGGAGGCCGAACTGCGCCGCCACTATGTCGGTTTCGGCATCGAGGGCGACGATGCCTGGCGCCGCCTGGCGCTGGACAGCGCCCGCCGCCTGCCCGACGGCAGCTGGACCTACCACTACGATCCGCGCATCGGCGAGCAATTCGTCCATGACACCCCCCGCGACACCTGGGCCGACTGGCAGGCGATCCGCTGCCCGCTGATGGTGATCCGCGGCGAGACCTCGCCGCTGCTGCGCGCCGACAGCGTGGCGCGCATGGCCGAGGTCCATCCCGGCCTGGTCAGCCTCGAGGTACCCGGCTGCGGCCATGCCCCCATGCTCGATCGGGCGAGCCAGGTTACCCCCATCGCCGACTTCCTTACCCGCCCCCGACGCGACCTGCTGCCGGCCGCCGACCGGCGCCACGACCGGCCCTGGTGGCAGCGCTGCATCGCCTGGCTGAAGGAATTTCACGCCGACTGATCAGGCCGCCTCCAGCCGCGCCACCGTGCGCTCCACTCCGCTGCGGTAGGCACCGCCGAACAGCAGCAGGTGGTTGAGCAGCGGATAGAGTTGGAACAGCGCTTCCCGCCTCGGCCAGTCGGCCGGGGCGGCGCCGTTCCAGTAGGCCTCGAAGAAGGCCTCGCCCGGCGAGCCGAACAGCGTCAGCATCGCCAGGTCCACCTCCGGATAGTGACGGTACACCGCCGGATCGATGATCGCCGGCCCCTGCGGCGTGAAGAGCACATTGCCCGACCAGAGATCGCCGTGGACCAGGCTCGCCGGGGCGTCCGGCAGCCACCCTTCCAGGCCATGGGCGATGGCCTCGAGCCGAGAGCGCAGGCGGCCATCGAGCAACCCCCGCGCCCGGCAGGCCTCGACCAGTGGCAGCAGGCGCCGTTCGCGCTGGAAGGCCCGGCCATCGGCGAGGGGCGCATTGGGCTGGGGCGTGCTCCCGCAGGCGTTGTCCCGGGGCCAGCCGTGCTCGGTGCCGGTACGGGCATGCAGTTCGCGCAGTCCTTCGCCCAGGCGGGCCTCGTCGCCCGCGGCACGGGAGGCCGCCTCCAGCGCCTCCATCACCAGCCAGCCCTCGCCCTGGGCCAGCACGGCGGGCACGACCAGCCGGGTGCCGGCCGCGCGCAGCGCCTGCAGCCCCTCCGCCTCACCGGCCAGGCGTGCCGGCGCATCATGCTTGATCACCACCGCCCCCTGGGCGGTGGTCAGGCGGTAGACCGCGGCGATATCGCCGCCGCCCAGGGGGCGAAGCTCGCCCTGCGGCGTCAGCCCATGACGCTCCAGCAGTTCCACGAGATCGGCTTGCATGCATTTTCTCCTTGGCCCGAGTGCCACAGACTCGCCACTCCCGGGGTCTAAATCAAGACACGCCGGCGCGGAGCCCCGACACCGGGTTGCCCGACGCGCGAGGGAACTCCCTGCATGCTCCCCGGCCGGCATCTACACTAGGCTCTGTACGAAAAGTGTCTGCGCTCGGCCATACGGCGTTAAAAATCAGCTCAAAGCACTCATTTACACTCCGTAAACTCCGACTTTCCGCTAATTTTTGCTTTGTGACCCACACGGATGTGGGAAATGCGTGGGCCCGTAGGGAACGGGCCTAGCCCTGACCATCGCTCGCCGACTTTTCAGACAGTGCCAAGTCGCCTCATCCCCGGCGTCACTGGGACGGAGGCAGGGCAAGCCGCGAGGTCACCGATGGCCCGACCCGACGAGACCCGGCGTGCACGACAAGCCGAGGCAATGCAGCACCGGCTGCTCGAGGTAATCGACGCCCTGGTGCGCGAGACGCGGCCCCACCGCGGCGCGGCCGGCCGACCGACGCTGGACGCGCGCCTGGACCGGGACCTCGGCCTCGACAGCATGGCCCGCTCGGAACTGCTGCTGCGCCTCGAGGACGCCTTCGGCACGAAGCTGCCCGAGACCGCCCTGATGGCGGACACCCCGGCGGCGCTGCTGGAGATCCTGCTGGCCACCCCGGGCACCGACCGCGAGACACCGCCCATCCCGGCCGCGGCGGACAGCGAGCCGGTGGAAGGCACTCCCGTCGCCGCCGACAGCCTCAACGCGGTGCTGGATTGGCACCTGGCACGCCACCCGGACCGTGTCCATCTTCACATCCATGGCAGCGATGACACGCCGCGGACGCTGAGCCACGCCGATCTCGCCCGGGGCGCGCAGGGCATCGCCGCGGCACTTCGCCAGCGCGGATCGCGACCAGGAGATCGCATCGCGCTGATGCTGCCCACCGAGCCGGACTACTTCATCGCCTTCTTCGGCATCCTGTGCGCCGGCGCCGTGCCGGTGCCCATCTATCCGCCCGCCCGGCCGGCCCAGCTGGAGGAGCACCTGCGGCGCCACGGGCGGATCCTGACCAGTGCCGGCGTGAGGGTACTGATCACGGTGCCCGAGGCGCGCCACGTGGCACGCCTGCTGCGCGCCGAGGCGCCGCGGCTGTCGGCCATCGTCACGGTGGCGGAGCTCGCCGGGCCGAGCGTTTCCGGAGGCGCGAACGCCGAGCCACCCGGAGCGTCGAGCCTGGCGCTGCTGCAGTACACCTCCGGCAGCACCGGCGACCCCAAGGGGGTCATGCTGACCCATGGCCAGTTGCTGGCGAACATCCGCGCCATGGGCGAGCGCCTGGAGGTGAGTTCCCGGGACGTCTTCGTCAGTTGGCTGCCGCTCTACCACGATATGGGCCTGATCGGCGCCTGGCTCGGCAGCCTCTACCACGCCATTCCGCTGGTGGTGATGTCGCCGCTCGCCTTCCTGGTCCGCCCGCTGCGCTGGCTCGAGCTGATCCATCACCACCGGGCCACCCTCTCCGGAGGCCCCAACTTCGGCTACGAGCTCTGCCTTCGCGCCCTGACGCCCGAGCGACTCCAGGGGCTGGACCTGAGCAGCTGGCGGGTCGCCTTCAACGGAGCGGAGCCGGTCAGCCCCCGCACCATGCAGCGCTTCGCCGAGGCCCTGGCGCCATGTGGCCTGGCCCCTGAAGCGCTGATGCCGGTCTACGGCCTGGCCGAGGCGGCGGTGGGGCTGTGCATCTCCCCGCCCGGCCGCGGCCTCGCGCTCGACCGGGTCGAGCACGAAACCTTCACGACACGGCAGGAGGCGCGCCCGGCCCAAAACCACGAAGCGGCCCTGACCTTCGTCAACTGCGGCCCGCCACTGCCAGGCTACGCGATCCGCATCGTCGCCCGCGACGGCAGCGAGCTACCGGAGCGGCGCGAGGGCGACATCGAGTTCCGCGGCCCCTCGGCCACGGCGGGCTACTACGATAACCCGGAGGCCACCCGCGAGCTCTTCGACGGCGAGTGGCTGTGCACCGGCGACCGCGGTTACCTCGCCGACGGCGACCTCCATATCAGCGGCCGGGTCAAGGATGTGCTGGTGCGTGGCGGGCGCAACATCTACCCCTACGACCTCGAGGAAGCCATCGGCCGCATCGAGGGGATCAGGAAGGGGTGCGTGGCGGTGTTCGGCCAGCTCGACCCGGAAAGCGGCATCGAGGAGCTGGTCGTGGTGGCAGAGACCAACGCCGCAGGCCGAGCCCAGCGCGACAGGCTCACCCGGGCGATCCGCGAGGTCACGGTCGACATCGTCAATATCCCCGCCGATGTCATCCGGCTGGTGCCCCCCCACAGCGTGCTGAAGACCTCCAGCGGCAAGATTCGCCGTACGGCCACCGCCGCGCACTACCGCAGTGGCCGCCTCGGCAAGCCCGGTGCGCCCGTCTGGCGCCAGACGCTCGGCCTGGCGATGGAGGCCGGTGTGCAGCGCACTCGGCTGCACCTGAGATGGCTCGGCGAGCGCCTCTATGCCGGCCATGCCTGGGGCGTCTTCGGCCTGGGTGTCGTCCTGGTAGGCGTGCTGGTGCTTCCCCTGCCGCGGCTTGCCTGGCGCTGGCGCGTCGCGCACCATGTCGCCCGCCTGGCCGCCATGCTCGCCGGCCTGCGCATCGAGCGGCATGGCGTGGACCGCCTGCCCCGACGGGCCCCCTGCGTGGTGGTGGCCAACCATTCCAGCTACCTGGACGCCCTGGTGCTGACGGCGACGCTGCCCCGCGGGTTTCGCTACCTGGCCAAGGCCGAGCTCCAGGCCCACACCCTTCCCCGGCTGATGCTGACGCGCATGGGGGCACTGTTCATCGAGCGCTTCGACCCCCGCCAGGCCACCCGGGAAACGGACCACCTCATCGCGACCGTGGCCGGCGGCGATGCCCTGGCGGTCTTCCCCGAAGGGACCTTCCGCGCGGAGGCCGGTATCGATGACTTCCACATGGGCGCCTTCGTCACCGCCGCCCAGGCGGGGGTTCCCGTGGTGCCGGTGGCCCTGCAGGGCACCCGTGCCGTGCTGCGCGGTCGCGAATGGTTTCCACGACACGGCAGGGTGAGGGTCCATGTCGGCGAGGCGCTCCAGCCGACGACCGGTGGCTGGACGGAAGCGGTCAGGCTGCGCGACGCCGCCCGATCGTTCATCCTTGCCGAAAGCGGGGAGCCCGACCGCGGCGAGCGTTGACGACGCCCCCGCCCCGACAGGACGCGCACGACCCGCCGCGTCCACCCCACGAGAAAAGGAGCCCCGAGATGTACAAGCTAGCCTTCTATGTCCCCCGGGAAGATGCCGAGGCGGTCAAGGAAGCCGTGTTCGCCTCCGGCGCCGGGCGCATCGGCGACTACGAGGCCTGCTGCTTCCAGACCCCGGGCACCGGGCAGTTTCGCCCGCTCGCCGGGGCCGACCCGCATATCGGCCGGGTCGGCGACCTGGAGCGGGTCGAGGAGCTCAAGGTCGAGCTGGTCTGCGACGACGCCCTGATCCACGAGGCGGTGGCCGCCCTCAGGGCCGCCCACCCCTACGAGGAGCCGGCCTTCGATGTCTGGCGGCTGGAGGCGTTCTAGCCAGGCACGCTATCCCAGCCGCCGATCGATCCGCGCCTCCAGGGTGCGCTGGTCCTCATCGAAGCGGCGAATGCCCTCGGCCAGCTTGTCGTTGGCCATGGCGTCCTGGTTATGGCCCCAGCGGAACGCGGGCTCGCTGAGCGGTGCCGGCCGTGAGCCGCTGGCGTCTTCCATCACCACCCGGCGCTCCACCTCGCCGTCGCTGGCGGCGAGTTCCTCGAGCAGCGCCGGCGAGATGGTCAGCCGCGGGCAACCGGCCAGCGCCAGCACCTGGCCGGTGGTGCGGAAGCTCGCGCCCATCACCACGGTGTCGTAGCCGCCCCGGCTCGCGCGGGCGCAGACGCCGCGCACGAACTGCACGCCGGGGTCCTCGTCCGGCGCGTAGTCGCGCCCGGTTTCCTTCTTGTACCAGTCGGTGACCCGGCCGACGAAGGGCGAGACCAGGTAGACACCGGCGTCGAAGCAGGCCTGGGCCTGGGCGTCGCTGAACAGCAGGGTGAGGTTGCAGTTGATGCCTTCGCGTTCCAGCACCTCGGCGGCGCGGATGCCCTCCCAGGTCGAGGCCAGCTTGATCAGCACGCGCTCCGGGCCCACACCGTGGCGCTCGTAGAGCGCGATCAGCTCGTGGGCCTTGGCGATGCTGGCCCGGGTATCGAAGGAGAGCCGCGCCGCCACTTCGGTGGAGACGCGGCCGGGCACCCGCCTGGCGATCTCCGCGCCCTTGGCCACGGCGAGCCGGTCCGCCGCGTGTTCGACCTGCTGCTGGCGATCGCCACCCTCGGCCTTGACCGCGTCCAGGGTCTCGGCAATCAGCTCCTGGTAGCCGGGCAGGTCGAAGGCCTTGAGCAGCAGCGAGGGGTTGGTGGTGGCATCCTGGGGCCGGTAGCGCTGGATGGCGTCGAGATCGCCGGTGTCGGCGACCACCAGGGAGTGCTGCTTGAGCGCGTCGAGTCGAGAAGGCATGGGTGGCTCCATATGTCGGAAGTCGGGATGGGCCGGCACGTCATCAGGCGACGGCATGACGTTCGGCGAGGGCCTCACGGTAGCGAGCATAGACCCCTTGATAGGCGGCGACACTCGCCGGGTCAGGGTCGGCCAGGGAGCGTTCGTCGAGATGCACCAGCCGTGTACAGAGCTGCTCCAGGGTCACCCCCTGCTCGCGTTGATGACACCAGGCCGCCTGCAGCGCCGCGCCCAGCGCCGCGGCGTCGGTGATCTCGGGGCAGATCACCTGGGTGCCGGTGATGTCGGCAACCATCTGCCGCCACACCGGGCTCTTGGCGCCACCGCCGATCAGGCGGATCTGGCTGGCCCCCTCGGCCAGCCCGCCGAGCAGTTCCAGGCCATAGCGCATGCCGAAGGTCGCCCCCTCGACCACCGCCCGGCAGAGGTTGGCCTGGGTGGTATTGACACTGGTCAGGCCCAGGAAGCTCCCCGTGGCCTCGGGCAGCATCGGCACCCGTTCGCCATTGAAGAACGGCAACACGGTGACGCCCTCGGCGCCGATGGGGGCGCTGGCGAGGCGTTCGCCGAAGCTCGCCAGGTCGAGCCCGAACAGCTCGCGCACGCGAGTCGTCGCGGAGGTCACGTTCATGGTGCAGACCAGCGGCAGCCAGCCGCCGTTGCTCGAACAGAAGTTGGCGACCATGGCGCTGTCGGGCACCACGGGCTCGGGGGAATGGGCGCAGACCGTCCCCGAGGTCCCCAGGCTCAGGGTCACCAGGCCCGGGCGGATATTACCGGTGCCGATGGCACCGAGCATATTGTCGCCTCCCCCGCTCGACACCAGGACATCGTTGGCCAGCCCCAGCTCCCGGGCCAGTTCGGGGCGCACCTTGCCGGCCGGCTCATGGGCCTCGATCAGCCGCGGCAGCACGCGGGGCGGATCGAGCTCCGGCGCGATCTCGGCGAACACGTCCTCACGCCAGCGCCGTGAACGGGTATCGAAATAGCCGGTGCCGGAGGCGTCGCCGGCCTCGGTGACCCGCTCGCCGGTGAGCCAGAAGTTGAGGTAGTCGTGGGGCAGCAGCAGGCTGTCGATGCGGTGGTAGGCGTCGGGCCGGGTGTCGCGCAGCCAGGCCAGCTTGGAGGCGGTATAGCCTGTCTGCAGCACCAGCCCGAGCTTGTCGAGGCAACCCGCCTCGCCCCCGAGCCGCGCGACCAGCTCGGCATTCTGGGCGGCCGTCTCGGTATCGCACCACAGCTTGGCCGGATGGACCGGCTCGCCCCGGGCGTCCAGCGCCACCATGCCGTGCTGCTGGCCGGACACGCCGATGGCGCGGATGGCCCGGCTGTCGATGCCGGCCCTGGCCACCGCCTCATTGAGCGCGCCGCGCAGTGCCTCGACCCACTCGCCGGGCCGCTGTTCGCGCCGCCCGTTCTCGCCCTCGATCAGGCGATGGGGACGACTCGCCTCGCCGAGGATGCGCTCACCCTCGACATCGAGCACCACCACCTTGGTGCTCTGGGTACCGCAATCCACTCCGATATACATCACGCACATCCTCGTACCGAAACCAGCGCTTCCAGTGTGGCACGCGCACCGCGCTCGTGAAGCGATGTCAGGGTCTCGAGATAGGCCGTGCGGAAGCGCTCGCTCTCGGCCAGATCCCCGAACAGTTCGCGATTCTCGATAAAGGCGGCCGGTTGCTCGCGGTTCCGGGCAGCCAGGCGCCTCAGGTCGTCCTTCAAGCGGTCGACCACCTCGATGGGCTCACCCCGCTCGTCGACACCCTCAGCATAGCGGGCCCAACTGGCCACCACCGCGGCCGAACGATGGATCTCGCCGCCCTTGGCCAGTTGCTCGCGGATCACCGGCAGCAGCCACTTGGGAATGCGATCCGAGCTCTCGGCACACAGCCTCGCCAGGGTGTCCTTGATCTCGGGGTTGGCGAAGCGCTCGATCAGGGTCAGCCGGTACTGCTCGAGATCCACGCCCGGCACCGGTGCCAGGGTCGGTGAGCCCTCGCGGCGCATGTAGTCGAGCAGGAAGTCGACGAACAGCGGGTCCCGGCAGACCTCATGGGCGTAGCGGTAGCCGGCCAGGTAGCCGAAATAACACAGCGCCTGGTGGCTGGCGTTGAGCAGGCGCAGCTTCATCAGCTCGTAGGGCTCGACATCGTCGACCACCTGCACGCCGACCGCCTCGAAGGCGGGACGCCCGGCGACGAAGCGGTCCTCCAGCACCCACTGGGTGAAGGGCTCGCAGACCACCGGCCAGGCATCATCGACGCCGAAACGACCGGCCAGCTCCTCGATATCGGCGGGCGCGGTCACCGGGGTGATGCGGTCGACCATGGAGTTGGGAAAGGCCACCTCGGCGGCGACCCAGGCACCGAGCTCGCCGTCGCGGGCCCGGGCATAGGCGGTGAACATGCGGTGCGCCACCTCGCCGTTGCCCTGGATGTTGTCGCAGGACATCACCGTGAAGGGTGCCAGGCCGCGCTCGCGGCGGCGCGCCAACGCCTCGGTGATCAGCCCGAAGGTGGTCTTCGGTGAGGCGGGATGCGCCAGGTCGTGCTGCACCTCGGGGGTATCGAGGTCGAAGGCGCCGCTGACCGGATGGAAGTTGTAGCCGCCCTCGGTGACGGTCAACGAGACGATGCGAGTGGCCGGGTCGACCATCCGGGCGATCACCGCCTCCGGGTCGTCGGGGGCGAACAGGTAATCGATCATGCTGCCGATGACGCGGGGCTCGCGGCGGCCATCGGGGTGCTTGACCACCAGGGTATAGAGGTGGTCCTGGGCGGCCAGCGCCTCCTGCATGCGGCGGTCGCCGGGCATTACGCCGACGCCGACGATGCCCCAGTCCAGCGCCTCGCCGCGGTTCATCATCTCGTCGAGGTACATGGCCTGGTGGGCGCGGTGGAAGCCGCCGACCCCGAAGTGGACGATGCCGGGGGTGACGGCGCCGCGGTCATAGCGGGGCGTGGCGACCTCGGGGGCCAGCCGGCCCAGGTTGGCGTTGTTGAGTCGGGTCATGAAGGGTCTCCTGCCGCTCGTGGCGATGGCGTCGTGTGAGGAAATGGGGGCTCAGTCGCTCGCGGCCCAGTGCAGGTCGGCGGCCACCGAGGCCGCCTTGATCAGCCGGGCATTGAGCATGTCCTTGTGGCGGGCGCGCTCGATGGCGCCGGCCTGGTCCTGGCCCATCTCCCGCCAGCGCTGGATGAGGCGCGCCTCGAGCAGTTCATCGGGCACCTCGAGAAACAGCGCCATGTCGAACAGCGGACGCAGGGCGGGCCAGGGGCCCTCGTCGAGTAGCAGGTAGTTGCCCTCGACGATGACGATGCGGTGCTCGGGGGTGATCAGCCGACCGCCGGCCCGGGCCAGGTCCAGGGGCCGGTCGAACACCGGCACGGCGACGCTGCGATCGGCGCGGCGGATGCGCTCCAGGTCGTGCTTGAGCCCGTCGCAGTCGAAGGTCTCCGGCGCCCCCTTCACGGGTACCAGCCCCCGGGGCTCGAGCACGGCGTTGTCGTAGTGGTAGCCGTCCATCGGCACCACCGCGGCGCAGTCGGCCTGGCGGGCATTGAGTTCACGGCACAGCCAGCCCGCCAGGAAGGACTTGCCGGCGGCGGGCGGCCCCGCCAGGGCCACGATGAAGCGACGGCGATCGCCCGCCGCCTCCAGCACCCGCCCTGCCACGTCATGGATATTGGGTGTCATGTCGTCTTGTCTCTTGTCGTCAGCTCATCCAGTTGCCACCGTCGACATTGAGGGTCTGGGCGACCACATAGTCGCTGTCGTCGGAGGCCAGGAAGACCGCGGCCCCGGCGTGATCCTCGGGGCGCCCCATGCGACCATAGGGCACCGCCTCCCCCACCAGGCGCTTCTTCTCGCCGAGCGGACGGTTCTCGTAACGGGCGAAGAGCGCATCGACCTCGTCCCACATCGGGGTGTCGACCACCCCCGGCGCGATGCCGTTGACGTTGATGCCGTGCGCGATGAGCGACAGGCCGCAGGACTGGGTCAGGCTGATCACCGCCGCCTTGCTGGCACAGTAGACGCTGACCAGCGGCTCGCCGCGGCGCCCGGCCTGGGACGCCATGTTGATGATCTTGCCACCCCGGCCCCGCGCGACCATGGCCTTGGCCACCGCCTGGAGCGTGAAGAAGAGCCCCTTGGTGTTCACCGCGAACTGCCGGTCGAAGCTCTCCTCGGTCACCTCGAGCACCGGTGCCATGTCGAAGATGGCGGCGTTGTTGACCAGGATGTCGATACCACCGAAGCGCTCGCTGACGCTGGCGACCATGGCATCGACCGATGCCCGGTCACAGACGTCCAGGCGCACCCCCATCACCCGCCCCGCCTCGCCTTCGGCCCGGGCGGTGAGGCTCGCTGCCGCCTCGTCGATGGCGGCCTGGTCGATATCGGCGACCACGACATTGGCGCCCTCGTCCAGGTAGCGCTCGGCAATGGCCAGGCCGATACCGCGGGCACCGCCGGTGATCACGCTTGTCTTGCTGTCGAGTTTCATTGGTTCCTGCCTCTTGTGATTGGGTTAGCGAGCCGCGGCTCGCAGGCGGGCGTGGCGCCAGTCATCGACCATCGACTCGAGTCCGTGCATGTGGTCGAGAATGCGCCAGGCCCCGGCCTCGACCAGTCGACGCTCCTGCCCCGGCTCGACGTGACTGGCCCCGGTGAAGCCGATGACCGTCATGCCGGCGGCGTGGGCCGCGGTGACGCCCGAGACGCTGTCCTCCACCACCAGGCAGTCGGCGGGAGCACAGCCCAGCTCACGGGCCGCCAGCAGGTAGAGGTCGGGGGCGGGCTTGGGGTGGGCGACCTGGTCCGCCGTGAAGACCGGCGACTCGCCGATCAACCGATCCAGGCCGGTCGTGGCCAGCGAGGCCAGGACGCGGCGGCGGCGGCTGTTGGAGACCACCGCCTTGGGCAGGGGCAGCGAGGCGATCGCCGCGGCCACGCCGTCGATGGCCTCGAGCTCCCTGGCCAGCCGCGCCTCGATGGTCCGATCGACCCGCTCGGTGGCGTCGGCCGGCAGCCGATGGCGGCTCAGCGGCTCCAGGTGGCCCAGGATGTTGGCCGTGGTCATGCCCAGGGCCTGGCGCAGCACGGTGTCGGCGGCCAGGTCGGGCAGCCACTCCCCCAGCAGCCCGACCAGGGTGGCCTCGGCGATCGCCTCGCTGTCCACCAGCACGCCGTCGCAGTCGAAGATCAGGGTATCCATGGACGCTCCCCGTCACTGGCAACCGCTTGTGGAAGACAAGCGGTTATCGTGGCGGGTGAGGCCGGCCAGGGGATGCTGGTGCAGGCTGGGCAGCGCCTGGGTCTCGGCGTCGAAGAGGTGGGCGCGGCCCGGTGCGAAGCCGAAACGCACCTTGTCGTGGACGCGATGGGCCACGTCCCCGTCGGTCATGAGGGTGACCATCGCCTCGCCCATCTGCACATAGAGCGAGGTCTGGCCGCCCAGGCGTTCGAGGACCTTGATCTCGCCCGCCAGCGGCCCCTGGTCGTCGAGCTGCAGGTGCTCGGGGCGGATGCCCAGCTCCAGCGGGGAGTCGGCCGCTAGCCGACTGCCATCCACCGGCACCGTGCACGCCTCGCCGCCGGGGAGCCGGATGCGCACCCCCTCGGGGCCCGACTGGACGAGGTCGACGTCGAGGAAGTTCATCTTGGGCGAACCGATGAAGCCGGCCACGAAGCGGTTGCACGGATGGTGATAGAGCTCCATGGGCGAGCCCACCTGCTCGACCACGCCGTCGTGCAGCACCACGATCTTGTCGGCCATGGTCATGGCCTCGATCTGGTCGTGGGTGACGTAGATCATGGTGGCGTCGAGCTCCTCGTGGAGTCGCGCCAGCTCGATGCGCATCTGCACGCGCAGCGCCGCATCCAGGTTGGAGAGCGGCTCGTCGAACAGGAAGATGCTGGGGTTGCGGACGATGGCCCGCCCGATCGCCACGCGCTGGCGCTGGCCACCGGAGAGCGCCTTGGGCTTGCGGTCCAGCAGGGGCTCGAGCTGCAGGATCTTCGCCGCCTCGAGCACCTTCTCGCGTCGCGCCTCCTTCGGCACGCCGGCCAGGCGCATGCTGAAGCCCATGTTGCCCTCGACGGTCATGTGCGGATAGAGCGCATAGCTCTGGAACACCATGGCCAGGCCGCGGTCGGCGGGCCCCACCTCGTTCATGCGCGCCCCGTCGATGAGGATATCGCCCGAGGTGGCGCTTTCCAGCCCGGCGATCATGCGCATCAGCGTCGACTTGCCGCAGCCGGAGGGACCGACGAAGACCACGAATTCGCGGTCGTTGACCTCGAGGTCGACGCCCTTGATGACGTCGGTGTCGCCGAAGCTCTTGGTGATCTGCTTGAGTTGTAGTGTTGCCATGATGGGATTCCTTTACTTGACGGCGCCGAAGGCCAGGCCACGCACCATCTGCTTCTGTATTTAGCGAGAGCGCCAGCCGAAGATCGGCCGCTCGGCATCGTCGAGAACCTATTTCACCGCGCCGAAGGTCAGGCCACGTACCATCTGCTTCTGGGTCAGCCAACCGAAGACGAGAATCGGCGCGATGGCCATGGTCGAGGCCGCGGAGAGCTTGGCCCAGAACAGCCCCTCGGGGCTCGAGAAGGAGGCGATGTAGGCGGTCAACGGGGCCGCCTTGGAAGACGTCAGGTTGAGGCTCCAGAAGGCCTCGTTCCAGCTCAGGATCACCGACAGCAGGCCGGTGGAGGCGATGCCCGGCAGGGTCAGCGGCAGCAGCAGGAAGCACACCTCCTGGAAGGTGGTGGCCCCGTCCATGCGCCCCGCCTCGAGGATGTCCTTGGGCATGTCCTTGAAGAAGGTGTAGAGCATCCACACCACGATCGGCAGGTTCATCAGCGTATAGATGATGATCAGGCCGGTGCGGGTATCGAGCAGCCCGACGTCGCGAAAGATCAGGTAGATGGGCACCAGCACCCCGACCGGCGGCAGCATCTTGGTGGAGAGCATCCACAGCAGGGTGCCCTTGGTGCGCCGGGTGGGGAGAAAGGCCATCGAATAGGCCGAGGGTATCGCGATCAGCAGCGCCAGCAGGGTCGAGCCGAAGGCCACCGCCACGCTGTTCAGCGCGAACCGGGTGTAGCCCGCCCGCTCCTGGACCGCCTGGTAGCTTTCCAGGGTCGGCGAGAAGATCAGGCTGGGATCGGCAATGGCCGCGGACTCGGTCTTGAAGCCCGTCAGCACCATCCAGAAGATCGGAAAGAAGATCAGCAGGGCCACCGTCCATCCCAGCACGGTCAGGCCGAGCTTGCGGGTATTGGCCGAGGCCAGGAACGGCAGTTTCGCACTGCGTGCCGGCACTGCCTGGCCGCCGCCCCGCGAGGACGTTTCCAGCCTGTCATGCTTGGTCGTTGTCGTCATGATAAGGGACTCCCGAGACTCTAGTCTTCCAGGTTCTTGGCCACCATGCGGACCAGGAAGATGGCAACGATATTGGCGAGGACGATGGCGATCACCCCACCCGCGGAGGCGGTGCCGACGTCGAAGTCGAGCAGGGCCCGGATATAGATCAGGTAGGCCAGGTTGGTGGTCGCCAGCCCGGGTCCGCCGGAGGTGGTGACGAAGATCTCGGCGAAGATGGTCAGCAGGAAGATCATCTCGATCATGATCACCACGCTGATCGCCCGCTTGAGATGCGGCAGGGTGATGAAGAAGAAGATCGCCACCGGGCCGGCCCCGTCCATGCGTGCGGCTTCCACCTGGTCCTCGTCCAGCGACTGCATGGCGGTGAGCAGGATCAGCAGCGCGAACGGCAGCCACTGCCAGGCCACGATGATGATGATCGAGGTCAGCGGCAGCGAGGAGAACCAGTCGACGGCCGGCAGGCCGAACGACTCGGCGACCCAGGAGAGCACCCCGTTGGACGGGTGCATCATCATGTTCTTCCACACCAGGGCGCTGACCGTGGGCATGACGAAGAAGGGCGAGATGGCCAGCACCCGGGCGATGCCGCGTCCGGCGAACTCCTGCTGGAAGAGCACCGCCAGCAGGGTGCCGCCCACCACGGTGATCGCCAGCACCCAGCCGACCAGCAGCAGGGTCGTGCCCATGGCCGACCAGAGGGCCGGGTCGGTGAACAGGTATTCGTAGTTTTCCAGTCCCGCGAAGCCGGTCATCTCCGGCATCAGGAGGTTGTAGCGCTGGAAGGAGAACCACAGGGTCATGCCCAGCGGCACGATCATCCACAGCAACAGCAGGGTGACGGCCGGCGCCTGCAGCGACAGGGTCCTCAGACCCCCGACGGTGCGCCCGGAAGCTCTTGTCTTGTTCATGGGATTACCCGCAAAACCAGGTAGGGAAAAGGGCCCGGCCGGGAAGACCCGGCCGGGAACGGCAGACTCCGCTCAGTCGAGGTAGCCGGCGCGCTGCATGGCGCGCTCCGTGGCGCGTTGTGCGGTCTGCAGCGCCTGCTCGACCGTGACGTCACCGGTCAGGGCCGATGCCACCGTCTGGCCCACCTGGGTGCCGATCGACTGGAACTCGGGAATGCCGACGAACTGCACGCCGACATAGGGGCTCGGCTCCAGGGTCGAATCGGTGGGATCGGCGCTGCGCATCGCCTCGAGCACGAAGCCGGCGAAGGGGGCCGCTTCCTGGTAGTTCTCATTGGCGTAGGTGGACTCGCGGGTGCCGGGCGGCACGCTGGTCCAGCCCTGGGTGTCGCCGACCAGTTCGATATACTCACGCGAGGTCGCCCACTGGATGAACGTCCTGGCGGCCTCCTGGTTCTCGGAGGTGGCGGGAATGGCCAGCGCCCAGGACCACAGCCAGTGCGAGCCCTTGGGCGTCTTGGCCACCGGCGCCGGCGCGAAGCCCAGCCGGTCGGCCACGTCGGACTCGCCGGGGTCGTACAGCTTGCCGGCCGCCGAGGTGGCGTCGACCCAGATGGCGCAGCTCCCCCGTGAGAACAGCGCCAGGTTCTCGTTGAAGCCGTTGGAGCTGGCGCCAGGCGGGCCGAAGTCGTTCAGCAGGTCGACATAGAACTGGATTGCCTCCTGCCACTCGGGCGAGTCGAGCTGGGGCTGCCAGTCTTCATCGAACCAGCGCCCGCCGAAGGTGTTCACCAGGGTCGAGACGAAGGCCATGTTCTCGCCCCAGCCCGGCTTGCCACGCAGGCAGATACCGGCCCGCTGCTCCTCGGGATCATGCAGCTGGCTGGCCCAGTCGCGGACCTCCTCCCAGCTCGGCTGCTCGGACACCTCGATGCCGGCCTCGTCGAACAGGTCCTGCCGGTAGTACATCATCGAGCTTTCGCCGTAGAACGGCAGCGCATGCAGGGTGCCGTCATTGCTCAGGCCGTCGCGCACCGAGGTCAGCAGGTCGTCGACCTGGTACTCGGCGGGGAGGTCATCGAGGGGCGACAGCCAGCCGCGTTCGGCCCAGATGGGCACCTCGTAGGTGCCGATGGTCATGACGTCGAACTGGCCGCCCTGGGTGGCGATATCGGTGGTCATGCGCTGGCGCAGCACGTTCTCCTCCAGCACCACCCAGTCCAGTTCGATGTCGGGATGCGCCTCCTCGAAGGCATCGGTCAGGCTCTGCATGATCACCATGTCGTTGTTGTTGACCGTGCCAATGGTGATTTCGGTCTGGGCCTGGGCCTGGGAGGCGGCGGCGACGGCCGCCGTCAGGGTAGCCAGCGGCAGGGCTCGGGTGAGCTTCATGATGGGCTCCTGTGGGATGCGTGTTGTTGTGTGTCGTGTCGTTTTGATCAATTTGATCATCTGCCAATCAAATGATCGAACACGCACCGAAAAAAAGCAAAGCCTTGGGCATTAGACTTTAGGCACAGGTATCAGCGATTGCGGATAATGCGGTGCGTCATGACATCTCGGTGAGATAGCGGGCCGCCGTCTCGTCGGTGATCAGCCCGTTGAGCCAACCGCCGCGCAGGGCGGCCAGCAGGGCCGGTCCCTTCTCCCGGCCGCCCGCGATGGCGACCAGCGGCTGCTCGCGCAGCATCTCCAGCGGCAGGCTGGTGACCCGGCGGGTGATGGAGCAGTCGATGACCTCGCCGTCACGGTTCATCGGCCAGCCGAGCAGTTCGCCCACCGTCTCGAGACCCAGCAGCTCCTCGAGGTCGCTCTCGTCGATGAAATGATCCTGGAAGAGGGTCGCCTGGGGGTCGATGCGCCCCACGCCGATGAAGGCGGTCTCGGCCTGCTTGGCCACCGCCATGATCGCCTGGAACAGGCGCTGCCCGCGCATCGCCTCCTTCTCCTCCACCGAGTCGGCGACCACCGGGGTGGGCAGCAGGAAGCGCTCGCCGCCGGTCTTGTCGGCCAACACCATGACGCCGTCGTAGCGGTTGGCGGAACCGTCGCGCGCCACGTTGCCGACCAGCGAGACGAAGCGGTGCTGCGGTCGATCGTAACGGCTCATGGCCTCGACGGTCGCGCGGATCGAGCGCCCGGTGCCCAGCGACAGGGTCAGCGGCTCGCTGCGCACCACCAGGCGGGAGATCCGTTCCGCCCCGGCCGTGGCCAGGTAGTAGGCGGCGCCGTCGGGCGCATCCGGCTCGGCCGGCACCACGTCGCAATAGTCCAGGCCGTAGCGGTCGCGAATGGCCGCGGCCATGGCCATGCAGGCGGAGATCGGATGATCGATGCGTACCTTGATCAGCCCCTCCTGGCGGGCCAGGGCCAGCAGGCGCTGCACGCCGGGCCGGGACACGCCGAGCTGCAGGGCGATCTCGTCCTGGGTGATCCCCCCCACATAGGACATCCAGGCGGCCCGCGCGGCCTGGTCCAGCTTGCGTTCGAACTTGTCCACGGCCTGTATCCTCGTTCCGCCCGGCATCACGCTCTTCATGATACCGCCGCCGCCCCGCACAATCTCGGCTGCCGCCCCGGTCAGGCGGAACCGAAGTAGCGCTCGCGGTCCGCGGCGGTGATATCGCTGATATGCAGCGGGAAATGCCCATCGCCGCGGTCGGCATAGAAGTGGCGCAGGGTGCGCTCGATGGTGGGAAAGGCGAGTTCGTCCCAGGGGATCTCGTGCTCCTCGAACAGCGCCACCTCGAGGCTCTCCGGGCCGGCGCCGAAGCCGCCCGCCAGGTCCGCCCGGAAGATCATGTAGACCTGGTTGATGTGCGGCAGGTTGATCAGGGTATAGAGGCCATGGATGCAGACCTCGGCGCAGGCCTCCTCGAGGGTCTCCCGGGCGGCGGCCTCGACGGTGGTCTCGGCGTTTTCCATGAAGCCGGCCGGCAGGGTCCAGAAACCCTGGCGCGGGGGGATGGCACGGCGACACAGCAACACCCGCGAGCCACTCACCGGCAGGGTACCGGCGACGATGCGGGGGTTCTGGTAATGGATGGTGCCGCACTCGTCGCACAGGTAGCGCGGACGGTCATCCCCGTCCGGAATGGCGAAGCGCACGGTATGGCCGCAGTGGCTGCAGAAGTTCATGGTGCTCCCTGGCAGGCTGGCGAGCGGCCCGGTAGCCGCCCGGCTCGGGGCTTGACGCCGGCGACGGCGGCCGGGTAGAAGGGATCAAACCCGATGGAAACCCCATGTTAGAGAAACTTCGCGAACGCCTGCAAGCACACCGGCCGCAGCGGCTGACGCTCGACTTGCCCCAGGCCGCGGTCCTGATGCCGATCGTCGACCGTCACGAACCGACCCTGCTGTTCACCCGCCGCGCCGATCACCTCACCACCCACAGTGGCCAGGTGGCCTTTCCCGGCGGCAAGCGCGAGGCCCAGGACCCGGACCTGCTGAGCACGGCGCTGCGCGAATCCCTCGAGGAGATCGCCCTGCCCCGCGAACGGGTCGAGCTGCTCGGCCGGCTCTCGGACGTCATCTCGCTGCACGGCATCAGCGTCACCCCCTACGTCGGCCTGATTCCCCCGGACCTGCCGCTCGTGCCCGACCTCAACGAGCTGGATGCGATCTTCGAGGTGCCGCTGTCGCTGTTCCTCGAGGACCGTCGCCACCACACCGACGTGATCCCGGTGAACGGTCGACCGCACTTCGTGCCGAGCTACCATGTCGCCGGCCAGGTGATCTGGGGGCTCTCGGCCATGATGCTGGTGGAACTGCTGGCCGAGGGCTTCGGCCGCGAGATCAGCCTCCACCGCGAGCCAGCGGGCGGTCGGCTGTGCTATTTTCCCGAGCGACTCCTGCGGGCCCGGGATGGCCTGGCCCGGGCGCCCTGACACCCATCTCCGCTGCCGCCTGGGGACACGCCACTGACTCCGCGACTCACACACCCCGTCCTGGACACCGCCGCCTTGCCCCGCCTGGTCGACGCCCTGGTGGAACAGGGCTGGTACCTCGGCGAAGCTGTCATCGCCCCCGAGCTCTGCGCCGAGCTCCACCGCGAGTTGACGCTCCTGGCCGACCTCGACGCCCTGGACGCCGCCGGCATCGGCCGTGGCCAGGCGCACACCCTGCGCCGCGACATCCGCGGCGACGCCATCCGTTGGCTCGACCGCGAGAGCCTGGCCCAGCGCCGCTATCTCGACGCCATGGGCGAGCTGCAGAACGCGCTCAACCGGGCGCTGTTCCTGGGGCTCTTCGAGTACGAGGCCCACTTCGCCCACTACCCGCCCGGCGCCTTCTACCAGCGCCATCTCGACAGCTTTCGCGGCCGCGCCAACCGGGTCATCTCCACCGTGGCCTACCTCAACCCCGACTGGCCCGCCGACGGCGGCGGCGAGATGGTGATCTTCGACGCCCTCGCCCCCGAGCGCGAGGTGGCGCGGGCGCGCCCCGCGGCCGGCACCTTCGTCTGCTTCCTCTCCGAAACCGTTCCCCACGAGGTGCTGCCCACCCGCCTGCCCCGGGCCAGCATCGCCGGCTGGTTCCGGCGCAACGCCTCGCTGGGCGGCCGGGTGGACCCGGCACGCTGATGGCGGGCAACGACGACACCCGCCGGCGCCCGTCGCAGCGGGCCTCGCTCGAGGCCCGCTGTGCCGAGCTGGAGGCCCGCAACGCGGCCCTCGAGGCGGAGAAACGCCATTACCAATGGTTGGCGGAGAGCACCACCGACCTGATCTCGCGCCACGCCCGGGACGGTACCTTCCTCTACGCCTCGCGTGCCGCCCGCGACCTGCTCGGCTATGAGCCCGAGGAGCTGATCGGCGTCTCCGCCTACGACCTCTTCCACCCGTCGGACCTGGCCGACCTGCTCAACAAGTCGCCGCGGGTCTACTACCACGACGGCTTCTACCAGCAGACCTACCGCTTCCGTGCCAAGGACGGCCACTACGTCTGGTTCGAGACCACCAGCCGCACCCGTCGCGACCCGGCCACCGGCGAGCTGCTCGACATCCTCTGCGTCTCCCGCGACGTGGGCCGGCGCATCCGCGCCGAGGCCAACCGCGAGCGCCTCGCCCGGGTAGTGGAATCCACCACCGACTACGTGCTCTTCGTCGACGGCCAGGAGCGACTCTTCTACTCCAACGAGGCCGCCCGCCGGCTGCTTTCCCTGTCCCGGGAGGGGGGTGACGCCTGCCTGGAGCAGGCCTATACGCCGGCATCGCTGGGCGTGCTGCGCGAGATCGTGCTGCCTGCCGTGGCCCGCTACGGTTCCTGGAGCGGCGAGCTGGAGATGCGCGGCCCGCGGGGGCCGGTGCCGGTCCTCAGCGTGGTGCTCGCCCACCGCGGCCCCGGCGCCGAGCCCGACCACCTCTCGCTGCTCAACCGCGACATCGGCCTGCGCAAGGCCGCCGAGGCCCAGGCCCGCCACCACCAGGAGCAGATCGCCCACGCCAACCGCCTGGCGACCACCGGCGAGCTGGCCTCCAACATCGCCCACGAGCTCAACCAGCCGCTGGGCGCCATCGCCAACTACGCCAGCGGCGCCCTGATGCAACTGCGCGCCGCCCCCGGCCGGCCGGCCGGTGACCTGGAACTGCCGCTGACGCGCATCAGCGACCAGATCCAGCGCCTGGCCGAGCGGCTGCGCCATATCCGCACCTTCGTGCGCAAGGGCCAGACGCGCCCGCGCCCGGTGGCGCTCGCCGAAGTGGTCGACGCCGCCTGCCGGCTCTGCGAATGGCAGTACCACCAGGCCGGCGTCGCGCTCGAGCACGAGCTGCCCGAGACGCTGCCGCGGGTACAGGCCGACCCGGTGGCGCTCGAACAGGTGCTGGTCAACCTGCTGCTCAACGCCCTGGAAGCGAGCCGCAACCACCCTGGCGCCGATCGGGTGGAGATCCGGGCACGGCACAGCGGCCGCCGGGAGGTCACCTTCACGGTCGACGATCGCGGCCCGGGCATTGCACCGGACGACGTCGAACGCATCTTCACCCCCTTCCACTCCACGCGCCCCGACGGCCTGGGCATGGGGCTCGCCATCAGCCACTCGCTGATGGAGGCCATGGGGGGTCGTCTGGCGCTGGCCCCGGACGACGGTTCCGGCGGCGCCACCTTTGCCGGTACACTGCTCACCGAGCCCGCGCCGCTGACCCCGGCATAGCTCGCCCCTCCTTGACTGCCCGGAGCCCCGCGTGACCGAGACCGCCAGCCCCCCGCCCTGCATCGCCGTGGTCGACGACGACGAGGCCCTGCGCGACTCCCTGGCCTGGCTGCTGGAATCGGTGGGCCTGTCGAGCCGTGCCTACGGCGACGGCGAGGCCTTCCTCGCCGCCGCCCCCGAGGCCCACGACGCCATCCTGCTCGACGTGCGCATGCCCGGCCTGTCCGGCCTGCAGGTACAACAGCGGCTCAACGAGCGCGGCGACACCCCCCCGGTGATCTTCATGACCGGCCATGGCGACGTGCCCATGGCGGTGGCGGCGCTCAAGGCCGGCGCCTTCGACTTCATCGAGAAGCCCTTCAACCACCAGCAGCTGATCGACTGCGTGCAGCAGGCGCTGGCCGAGCACCAGCGCAAGCGCCGGGCCCGCTCGCGGCTCGAGACCCTCCAGGCGCGCTACGTTGCCCTGCGCCCCAAGGAGCAGCAGATCCTGGTCCACGTGGCCGAGGGCATGACCAGCCGCGAGATCGCCGACCACCTCGGCGTCAGCGCCAAAACCGTGGAGGTCTACCGGCTGCGCGCCATGAAGGCGCTGGGGGCCGCCAACCTGGCCGAACTGGTCAGGATCTGCGTGGCGCTGGGGCTAGTGGAGGCGCTACCGACGGAACCTCGGCAGCGGTAGGTGGAGACGGTTCTTCCACCGGAGTGTGCGGTACCGTACCGACATCGTGCGTGCCAGACGCCAACCTACAGCTCATGGAACCTCAAGCGCCGACTACCGACATCACCGCCGAGCCACGGGCATTGAAGCGCGCCCTGGGCGAGTACCGCACGCCGCGCCTGGCGCGCAGCGTCGTGGAACTCATGGTCACGGTGGTCCCCTTCGCCGCCCTCTGGATACTGATGTGGGGCACCCTGAGCGCCGGCCACTGGCTTGGCCTGTTGTTCGCCGTGCCCGCCGCGGGGTTTCTCGTGCGCTTGTTCATGATCCAGCACGACTGCAGCCACGGGTCATTCTTTCGTTCCCGACGTGCCAATGACTGGGTCGGCCGAGCCATCGGCATCTTGACCCTGACGCCCTACGATCTCTGGCGACACAGCCATGTCCTCCATCATGCCAACTCCGGCAATCTCGATCGCCCGCGCGTCGGCGGCATCGACACCCTGACCGTGCGCGAGTTCCGGGGCTTGCCGCGAACGCAGCAGTTCCTCTATCGCTTGTACCGGCACCCGCTGGTGCTGTTCGGTGTCGGCCCGACGTACCTGTTCATCCTGGACCATCGCCTGCCAGTGGGTTTCATGCGCGCGGGCTGGATGCCCTGGCTGAGCACCATGAGCACCAACGCGGCGCTCGCGCTTCTCGTCACCACCATGATCTGGCTGGTCGGCGTGATTCCCTTTCTGCTCGTGCAACTGCCCATCACGCTTCTCGCCTCATCGATCGGCGTCTGGCTGTTCTATGTCCAGCACCAGTTCGAGGACACCCTGTGGGAGCACGACGACGACTGGACGTTCCACGAGGCGGCGCTGTACGGCAGTTCCCACTATGACCTGCCGGGCCCCCTGCGCTGGTTCACCGCCAATATCGGGATCCACCATGTCCATCATCTCTGCAGCCGCATCCCCTCCTACCGGCTGCCCGAAGTGCTGCGCGACCATCCCGAACTGCGCCATATCGGCCGCCTCACCCCGCGGCAAAGCCTCGAGTCGGTGCGGCTTGTGCTGTGGGATGAGGAGCAGCGTCGCCTGGTCTCCTTTGCCGAGGCGCACGGGGCGGCCACCGACCGGGCTCGCTAGGAGCCTGTCGGATTTGACCGATCGTCGCGAGAAACACGGATTTCGAGACAAGTTTATCGATCTGATGAGGCGAATAGCGCGCTATTTAACGAATCAGATCGAATGAAATTGGCCGAAAGCCCGGGTTTCGTAGCAGATCAGCGTTAAGTCCGACAGGCTCCTAGACCGTGACCTCGTCGAGGAAGCCGTTGCCGCTGTCGGCGGCGGGCGCCTTCTCGGGTTCGCGGGGCGGCTCCAGGGCCTCGACCTGGCCGTCGGGGTGATCCAGCAGCTGGCGCAGCTGTTCGTAGTTCAGTGCCACGCTGGCCTCGCTGCTGTTGCGCTCCAGCAGTGCCAGGGTCTCGAGCAGCGCCGCCATGCCCTCCTCCTGCTCCTCGAGGGCCTGGTAGACCTGCACATAGGGCGTGTCGCCCTCCCAGCCGGCCTTGATCGGCTGGTCGATGATGTTGACCCGGGTGCCCTCCGGGACCCGATCGAACACCGACTCGATGTCCTCCGGGAACATGCGGATGCAACCGCGGCTGGCGCGCATGCCGATGCCATCGGGCTGGTTGGTGCCGTGGATCAGGTAGCCGGGGATGTCGAGCAGGATGGCGTGGCGGCCCAGGGGGTTGTCGGGGCCGGGGGGCACCACCTCGGGGGGCGGGTCGCCACGCTCGGCGGCCTCCTCGCGCATCGAGCTGGGCGGATACCAGGCCGGATCCTCGAGGCGCATGGTGGTCTTGGTCACCCCCAGCGGGGTGTTGTAGCCCTCGCGGCCGATGCCGATGGGGTAGGTTTCGACCCGCGGCGTCTCGCCTTCGCCCACCTCGGGATAATAGTAGAGCCGCAGCTCGGCGATGTTGATCACGATGCCCTCGCGCGCCACCGGCGGCAGGATACGACGCGCCGGGATCACCACCTCGGTGCCCTCGCCCGGCACCCAGATGCTGACATCGGGATTGGCCCGGCGGATCTCCTCGTAGCCCACGTTGTGCTCGCGGGCCACGTCGAGCAGCGTCTCGTCCTCGCGGGTCTCGACGGTGTAGACCTCACCGATCACATCGCCATCATCGGGCAGCGGGTAATGCCCCTTGGGCCACTCGGGCGCTTCCTCGGCCAGGGTCACGGCCGAGAAAAGCAGGCCGCTGGCCACCAGCAGCCCTCCCAGGGTCCGCCTCAACCACCGCGGGGCTTGCCCCGACACACCAGGGTTACAGCTCGCTATTGCCATACTCTCGCCTCTTCCATGCTGCCGCGGTCCTCGCAACCTCGGCACGATCATCATGCACCAGTGTACCGGGAGCGCGCCCATCATGAGCAGGAACACTGTTGGGTTTTGTCACAGACGCCCCTCATGCCTTACGCCGAACCCGGTCGGCCGGCGGTCACAGCACCGCCGCCACGACCAGCAGACCGCAAGCGCAGGGGGTCTTGATGCGGATCAAGTCTCGTTCGGCGCCAGCGGGCTATGCTGAAACACCTATCGCCTCGTCACGAGGGCCCATGCCTCATGCAGCAGCAGGCGTCACGAGGCGGCGCCGAATTCCGCTCCCCCTTCGATCCGGGCATGGCGCCGGCTCGAGTCCCTTCCCCTTGTTCAACAAAGCGAGAGTGAATCATGAACATTACAACCTTTCATGACGTGGTCGAGTGGACACGGGCGTTACATGAGCATCTGGCACAGTGCCTGAAACATTGCGCTTCACAGCATGAAGAAGAGCGTGCCAAGTGGCTGCTGGGCTATCTGTCGGATCATGAAGCGGCGCTGGAAATAGTCGTGGCCGGTTTCGAGAAGCAGGCCGATCCCAAGGCATTGAACACCTGGCTCTACGACTACCAGTCATATGCCCCCATCAAACCGCACAAGACATGCACCGCACCCTACGCAAAGATGAGCTTCGACGAGATATGTCAGGAGATCTTCGACCTCCACGAGCAGGTCATCGGTTTCTACCGCTATCTCGAAGGCCGTACCGAGATTCCCGAGACGCGCGCGTTGATCGGTGAGCTCCTGAAACTGGAGGAGCATGAAGCGATGCGCCTGGTCCACCAGACCAACCGCTCCAGGGATCTCTGAATGACTCATGAGCGTTCCAGCTCGGCGACGGTTCGGACGTCGCCAGATGAACTGGTATACGCGGACCAGACACCGGCGTTCGAGCGAGTGTGTGCACTGTCTGCGCACCACGTGACCTTCTATGAAACCTTTGTGGGGCCCTGGATACAGCTATTTTCAGGCGCCAGTGAGACACGGTGACAGCGACCCACCTTTGCGGGCTCAACGCCGAAGCCGATGCCTGGCAGGAAGTGTTCGCCCTCCAGTCCCGGATGGCCTGCCATGACAGCTCCAAGGCTCATGGCGGGCATTATCCTGGATGTTCTGATCGACGAAACGGTAATGCTCTTCCTTGAAACGCGTCCACCAGTCATGGCAGATCTTGACACCATGCTCCGTCAGGATTTCCTCGATGCAGTCGAGACAAAGACGTGAGGCGTCGTAGGCGAGATCGAGGGTGTGTTTCTTGTCATCGAACGTCACCCGGTCGATGCCATAGAGCCCATCGATCTCGCCGATGGCCGCTTGAAGCTGCTCGTGATCACAGGGTTCCAGCTTCAGATGCCTGCTGACACAGGTCACTTCGGAAACCCCCAAGCGATGCTCATCCTTCATGTCACTTCCTCCCTTCGATACCAGGCCATACAATTCTGGAACACCTCGACACCCGACGGCCCCGGATGGCGGTCATGAAAGTGAGTGTCTCCGCGGGAACGCATGGACGTTCCTTCACTATAAGGGCGGTCAACGATGCCTGCCTTGACACAGGTCACGTCGCTCACTTTCCTCAAATCGGCGATGGGATCTGTGCCCTTATCGGATGGCATGGGAATGAGGGAAGGGGCCGAAGCCACTGGATTGACGGGGATCAAGCGGGAGGTCATGCCAGTGGTCTATGGTTGAGGATAGAATCTTGTTACTGCTCCAGGAATCACCTTCCATGTTTCAGCGACCGTCATCGCCCCGTGTTCCGCCTCTCCTGACCCTGAATTGGGTCAGGCCCGCGCTGGTGGGGCTGGTAGTGGTGGTTGCCTTGCTGCTGAGCGGACACTCCCTGGCTGCCATGGAGCAGACTGGGCAAGCCAGCGCCAGCCGGAACGACGTCTCCGCCACGACCGTGGCCTTTTTGTTGGAGTGGAACGACCATCACTGTCAGCACGATGAAGGCCGTGTCTCGTCAGCCTGGGGGCTGGCCCATGGCAAGCGCCAGGATCCCCAAGGCGATAGTGGTCCCGCCATCGGCTTCGCGGCCCCCTGCGCCCGCCTGATCACGGCGGCAGCCGGCAAGCCGTCTCGTCCAGCCCGTTCTGCCCCCCTTCCTCTCTTCCTCTTGACGCAGCGCCTGCGTCCCTGAGCCTCCGGTCCGACGAGCCCTACCAGCGATGCGATCGATGGTAGGCCGAACATCCGCGCGCTTGGGCTCACTGCAGACGCTCGTAGCCCGCAAATACGACGGGCCAGTGCTTGGACATCGCAACCGGAGAGGACAAGACAATGACGAACGATCGGAGCCATCCGCTCAGGATGGCCACGCTCCTGGTGATGCTGGTTGTCCCCCCGACCACCGTGGCGAACGACGATCACGATTCCGTTCCCCAGGCGGAGAGTGCGACATCATCGACGGCGCCTTCCGAGCCACAGTCCCTCGAGCAGCGAGTCGCCACTCTCGAGGAGGAACTGGCCAGGGTCGAGACGAGCCTGGAGGCTCTGCAGCCCGACATGACCATGATCATGCCGGATTTTGCCGAACGCTTTCATGTCATGCATCGAGCCGGAGACGCCGGCGACTGGGCCGTGGCCAATCACGAATTATTGACGATGCGACAGATCACCGACCGAGTGAAGCGCTTCGATCCGCAGAACGGTGCTCTGCTCGACAGCTACCTGTCGGGACCACTGACCAAGCTCGCGGAACTCATCGAGGATCGTGACCAGGAAGCGTTCGGCCAGGCCCTGGAGCAGACGGTTCAGGTCTGCAATGCCTGTCATCAGGCGGTGGGGAGTCCCTTCATCCGGGTCACGCTCGAGCCTCCGGAGGCGCTGAACATGCGCCACCCCCATCAACTCCAGTCGGGCGAGGCCCCTCGCGAGCACACCCATGGCGAAGCGCGAGAGGCCATGGGCGACCACATGTCCGGTGGCCATCACGAGGGGGAGACCACGGATGATCACTAGCCCTGGATCATGAGCCATGTGTTGACTGGTCCGTGGTCGATGACGGTCTCATCGACGTCTTCCATGACATCCCGACCTCCCGCAGGCGGTCGCCCACGCCCCTCCGGGGCCTCAACACCTAGGAAATGCCTCTCATGAAGAACTCTCTGCAGAGACCGTGGCTAGCTTGTCTCATGGCCGGCGTCGCCCTCGGAGCCTCGACTGCCGCCATGGCGGCCAGCGACCGAGCATTCGTGCCGATGGGGACCGCAGATGCCGTGGATATCATCGACCTGGGCCGTCAGGAGGTGATATCGACCGTGACCGATACGATCAACACACACGGCTCCGCGCTCACTCCCGACGGTCAGCAGCTCATCCTTGGCAGTCTCACCCCTCAGCAACCCGGTAGCGAGATCGCGCGCCCCGAGGGCGTGACGGAAGACGAGCACGCGGCCCATCATGGCGATGCCAGCACGGCTTCCATGGAGGAAGCGAGCACCGGCCTGCTTTACGTCGCCGACACCGCCACGAGCCGCATCATCAGGACCCTGGAGGTGCCAGGGCCCGTGCATCATGTGCTGGTCACGCAGGATGGACGCCATGCCGTCTCGACCCATCCCACCGGCGGAGGCATCAGCGTGGTGTCGCTGGAAAGCGGCCAGGTGATCGCCTCGGTACCCACGGGGCCGAACCCGAACTACCTGGTTCAGCATGACAAGGGCTCGATACTGGTCAGCAATGCGGGTAACGGCACCATCAGCGAGGTCGACCCCCTGCACTGGTTCGTGCGGCGCAACATGCGCGTCGGCGGCGGCCCGGAGCACATGGTCCTCTCGAAGGACGGCGACCGCCTGTACGTCAACGATAATACCGGAGGGAGAACCCTGGCGCTGAATCTCCCGACCGGGAGTGTGGCAGAAGAATATGAGATCGGCACGGCGCCTCACGGCATCGACCTGAGTCCGGATGGCCAGAGGCTCTATGCAACGAGTCAAGGCGATAATCGCATCGTCAGGATCTCCCTCAAGGACGGCACACGACATAGCGCCGAGCTGTCTCCGGCCCCTTACCATCTCGCCGTGGCGCCCACCGATGGCCGAGTTCTGGTCACCAGCCGCGTAGAACCCCACCTGTGGATCGTCGACCCGGATTCCCTCGAGGTGTTGCAGACCGTGGAACTGGGAGGCATCGGTCACCAGATATCTCTCGAGCCTTCGGGTTCTAGGTGAACCAGCAACAGGCGATTATCAAATCGCCCATTCCCGGGGGGCTGTAGGGCGAAGGCTCACCAAAGGGAAGCATGTGACAGGAGGTGACCATGCAACTGGTAGATAGTTCACGCTCCAGGAAAAGCAGATATCCTCCTTGAAAAGTGAAATATCATTCACTCATCCTTAGCAATTCTTGGAGAGAGGACGTGACCGAGATTCTAGCCGGCATCGTAACGTTCACAGGTGTTGTGATGCTGTTGGTTGCAGCGTTACTCGTCGCCAGGAAGTGGATGGTCGCTACTGGTCAGATAAACCTGTTTCTCAACGGTGACACCTCTCACCCCTTGGTCATCGAGCCAGGAAGAACGCTACTGGATACCTTGGCAAATCAAGAAATATACCTTCCAGCGAGCTGCGGTGGACGGGGTATCTGCGGAACTTGCAAAGTCTGCATACGCAAGGGCGCTGGCTCTCCCCTGCCGAGCGAGTTGTCCTTGGTAACGCTGGCCGAAAGACGCAAGGGGATCCGACTGGCTTGTCAAGTCAAGGTCAAGTCGGACATGGCCGTCGAGTTGCCAGCTGAATACTTCAGCGTTCGACAGTGGAAATGCCGGGTTCTCTCCAGCCGTAGCGTGGCCACTTTTATCAAGGAAGTGGTTCTGGAACTTTCTGATGGCGAATCGCTTCCCTTCCGCGCAGGTGGCTACGTCATCGTACAGTGTCCGCCCCACAAGCTTCACTACGCAGATTTTGACATTGATCCGCGATTTCAGGAACCGTGGAATAAACTTGACCTGTGGCAATACTCCTCTCACGTGAAAGAAGGCACAGAGCGGGCTTACTCCTTGGCAAATTATCCTTTGGAAAAAGGCATCTTGATTCTCAATGTGCGCATCGAGCTCCCACCGCCTTCACATCCGAAAGCACCGCCGGGGACCGTTTCTTCCTATTTGTTCAGTCTCAAGGCTGGCGACTCCATGACTGTAAGTGGCCCGTACGGTGAGTTTTTTGCCCGCGAAAGCGATGCCGAGATGGTGTTTATTGGTGGTGGAGCAGGGATGGCCCCTATGCGCTCTCATATCTTCGATCAGCTTGAGCGTTTGCATACCAGTAGACGGATCAGTTTCTGGTACGGTGCCAGAAGCCTTCAGGAAGCCTTCTACGTAGAGGATTTTGACCGCCTGGCTGCCGAGCATGTGAATTTCCAGTGGATTTTAGCCCTTTCTGACCCACAGCCGGCAGATAACTGGCAAGGGGCACGCGGCTTCATCCATGAGGTAGTCCGGGAACGGTATCTGGCAAATCACCCTGCCCCTGAGGATATTGAGTACTACCTGTGTGGACCGCCAGCAATGATCGATGCCTGCGTGCTGATGTTGACAGACCTGGGCGTAGAACCGGAGAACATACTATTTGATAAATTCGGCTAAACATGCGTGCTGGCCCCGACCTGCAGTTCATGATTGATGAAGTTGCCGAGGCGACCAGCTCCCGGAACGATCGGCGAACGGGAGGCTGTGAAGTCGGTCAGCAGGAAGAAACCGAGGCGCTTCTTGCGGGCAAACAGTCGGGCTTCGACCTGTAGACGGCACAGGCCGATACCCAGCAGCCAGGCCATGACAAGACGGGGCATCGGCGCCGCCTTTTTCCGGAAAAGCATATATCTCGGCAGGAGTATTTCGCTTCGCCGCGGGCAACCTCAGAGCCACACCGAGGTTTTCAGCGCAGCATTGACTTGATATGGGTCAATGGTCATGGTCCGATTCTGGGCTATGGTGAGGGGTACATCCTTCCACAGGAGCCCTGCCGCATGGCTAGGCATGCCCCCTTTCCCAAGCATTCCACGCGGCCTGCCTCCGCGTGGCCTCGCCTTGGGATGGTCATCCTGCTGGGCATGGTGCTGCTGCTCTTCATTGCCGCCACGAAGGCGGATGTGCCCTCCTCCACCGCGTCTGGCCAGGTTGGCATCGAGCTTCACTCGGACACGCACTCGAACGCCGAACGCATCCACACGGCCCCCCCTCGGCCGCACTGCCACCATGGCCATGGCACTCGCCATGCCGGCAGCGCTCTGTTACGCATGGAGCGCGAGGACCTGGAGTTCGAGCCCCTTCCCTTAGCCATGGCGATTCCCGTCATGGCACCTCGGCTTGTCACCGCCTGCGGCACGCCAAGTGCCCTTCCCGCCCCATCGCCGGTTGCAGTCTACCTTTTGACTCAACGCTACAGGGTCTAAGTCATCCCCGTTCCCCTAGCCCCGCACGATTCCAGACGTCGACGCGCGGGAGGAACCCGTGCCCCGCCAAGAGAAAAACATGAACATTCGCAAGCACGCCCGCGGGCTCGGTGTGGGGCACGACTTAGCGGAAGTCACGATGAGGCATTTATGAACGCACTGTTTTACTTCCTGCTTTGGGCAGCGATCCTCTTTCTGATGATGCGCTTTGGCTGTGGAGCCCACGTCATGGGGCACCGCCATGGCAGGACCAAGCACGACGACGATAGCCCAAAGGATCAACAATTGGCCGACGCTATTCTCGGTCGGCCTGTTTCCGGTGGTCGTGCTTGCCTATGCTTGGCTGGCCCACCGCGAGGAACAGCAGATGCTGGCCCGGTTCGGTGACGCCTATCGCGCCTATCAGCGGCGAGTACCGATGTTTATTCCTCGCTGGGGGCAGTGGCGGAAGCTAGCGGATACTTCACGCAATACGCACGATGAGCCGGGGGTCCGCTAACATCCTGGATTCACACATCAACGCAAGCGTGCGGCGTTGATTCCATTCCACCGAAGATGCCGAAAGTTGACCGGGATCACGAGCCGCATGCTTTCAGCTCTATCTTATCTTGACCCTTGGGTTACCCGCAGGTTTTACCCTGTCATCAGGGCAGGATAATTCAATTCAACATGAAAGGAGATCCGACCATGTGGGGCGACATGATGGCGTATATGGGGAGTTACGGCTGGGGACATATGCTCTTCGGCGGGCTCATGATGGTGTTGTTCTGGGGCGCCGTCATTGCCTTGGCCGTTCTCCTGGTGCGTGGCCTGACCCGAGGCCGGGGCGAGGCCATTTCTCAACAGCGGCCAACGGCACTGGACATTCTGCAAGAACGTTACGCCCGCGGCGAGATCGACCAGCAGGAATACGAGCAACGCAGGCGCGATCTGCGGCATTGACGACGCTGCACAGGCACCATGGCGTCTCTCACTCGCGGGAAGGAAGACCCTGAGATACCACCAGCCAACGAAGGTAATGGAGACGGCTTCATGACTCAGCAGCACATCAAGCGACGCGAGCACTCGCATCACGGTAGGCTGAAGGAAGGCACAGATGCCGGCGCCATGAAAGGCACCGATCACAAGGCTTCGGCTTCCCAATACACCTGCCCGATGCATCCCGAGGTCGTCTCCGACCAGCCGGGTGACTGCCCGAAGTGCGGCATGTACCTCGTGCCCGTGGGAAGCGACGACGCTCAGGCGCCTTCCGATCATGGCAAGCATGCCCAGTGCCACGGAGATGCCACCGACCATGCGGGAAGCGAACCGGTGCGTGGCGGCAAGTACGACAAGGTGCCGGCCGGACATACCGGCGCCGTCTACACCTGCCCCATGCATCCCGAAGTGCGACAGATCACTCCCGGTGCCTGCCCACTGTGCGGTATGGGGTTGGAGCTGGAATCGGCGGCGGTCGGCGATGAAGGGCCGAATCCCGAGCTGGTCGACTTTACCCGACGTTTCTGGGTCGCGGCCGTGCTCACGCTTCCGGTCCTGATACTGACAATGAGCCCTTACCTGGGCCTCGCGGCCATTCGCGACTTCTTCGGCGAGCGAAGCGCGATGTGGATCGAGCTGGTGCTCAGTACGCCGGTGATCCTGTGGTCGGGCTGGCCGTTCTTCGTGCGCGGCGTTAACTCCTTCCGCACCCTGAACCTCAACATGTTCAGCCTGATCGGCATGGGCGTCGGCGCGGCCTATCTCTTCTCGATCGTCGCGGTGCTGGCGCCCGGCATTTTCCCCGACGGTTTCCGCCGGGACGACGGTACCGTCGGGGTCTATTTCGAGGCCGCGGCGGTGATCGTGACCCTGGTCCTGCTGGGCCAGGTGATGGAATTGCGCGCCCGCGAGGGCACCGGCAAGGCGATCCGGGCACTGCTCGACATGGCCGCCAAGACCGCTCGGCTGATCCGGCCCGACGGCAGCGAAGAGGAGGTGGCGCTGGAAGACGTGCAGGTGGGCGATCACCTGCGCGTGCGGCCCGGAGACAAGGTGCCGGTAGACGGCGTGGTCGTCGAGGGGCGCTCCTCGATCGACGAGTCGATGATCTCGGGCGAGCCGGTCCCGGTGGAAAAGGTCGCAGGTGACAAGGTCACGGGGGCCACGATCAACGGCACGGGCAGCCTGGTCATGGAAGCCACCCGTGTCGGCGCCGACACCATGCTCAGCCAGATCGTCGAGATGGTGGCCGCCGCCCAGCGCTCAAGAGCGCCGATCCAGAAATTCGCCGACAAGGTGGCGGGCACGTTCGTCCCCGCCGTGATCGGCGTCGCCATTCTCTCCTTCATCGCCTGGGCGATCTGGGGACCGGCGCCGGCGCTGTCCTACGCGCTGGTCTCGGCGGTGGCGGTGCTGATCATCGCCTGCCCCTGTGCACTGGGCCTGGCCACGCCGATGTCGATCATGACGGCCACCGGGCGCGGCGCCCAGTTGGGAGTCCTGATCAAAAACGCCGAGGCCCTGGAGCGTTTCGCCAAGGTCGATACGCTGATGGTCGACAAGACCGGCACGCTGACGGAGGGCAAACCGAAGCTGGTGGCGGTGCTACCGGAGGCGGGGCATGACGAGGCCGAGGTGTTGCGCCTGGCGGCCAGCCTCGAGAAAGGCTCCGAGCACCCGCTGGCCGAGGCCATCGTCACCGGCGCCGAGGAGCGCGACGTATCCCTCGCCGATGCCACCGATTTCGAGGCCGTGACCGGCATGGGCGTCAAGGGGGTCGTGGACGGCAAGTCGGTGGCCCTCGGCAACGCCAAGCTGATGGCCGAGCTGGGCCTCGACGGCGGCCGGATCGCCGAGACCGCGAACGCCCGCCGCGATGAGGGCGAAACGGTGATGTTCGTCGTCCTCGACGGCCAGATCGCCGGCCTGGTCAGCGTGGCCGACCCGGTGAAGGACACCACACCCGAGGCCCTGAAGGCCCTGCACCGGCTGGGATTTCGCATCATCATGGCCACCGGCGACAACGAGCGTACCGCCCGTGCCGTCGCCGGCCGGCTGGGCATCGACGAGATCCGCGCCGACGTGCTGCCCGAGGACAAGGCCCGCATCATCCGTGAATTGCAGGAACAAGGCCGCAAGGTGGCCATGGCCGGCGACGGGGTGAACGACGCCCCCGCCCTGGCCCAGGCGGATGTCGGCATCGCCATGGGCACCGGGGCCGACGTGGCAATCGAAAGCGCCGGTTTCACGCTTGTCAAGGGCAACCTCGACGGCATCGTCCGTGCCCGCAAGCTTTCGCTGGCCACCATGCGCAACATCAAGCAGAACCTGTTCTTCGCCCTGGTCTACAACGGGGCCGGGGTACCGATCGCCGCCGGGATCCTCTATCCGTTCCTCGGCATCCTGATCGGGCCGATGTTCGCCGCCTTCGCGATGAGCGCGTCTTCGCTGTCGGTGGTGATGAATTCACTGCGCCTGCGCCGGGTGAGGATCTGATCATGGCCGACAGCAACCGCTGGCTGGACCGACGGCCGAGCAAGGGAAGGTTCTGGCTCATGGTGGCGATCGCCCTGGCGGTGATGGGCTTCCTGCTCTGGGAGGAGCACAAGGTGCACCTGCTGGGTGCCCTGCCCTGGCTGATCTTGCTCGCCTGTCCGCTCATGCATGTGTTCATGCACGGCGGGCATGGTGACCACAAGGGAGGACGCGATGAGTAGCGATGCCCCGGCCTACGGCCTGTGGGGCCTGGTCATTCTCAACTCGGCCATCTTCATCTTCTTCGCGTTCAGCTTCTTCAAGCCGCAGACGCGCCGCGACTGGCGCTCGCTCGGGGCCTTCAGCGCCTTCCTGGTGGCGCTGTTCACGGAGATGTACGGCTTCCCGCTGACCCTCTACTTCATCTCCGGCTGGCTGCAGTCGCGCTACCCGGAAGTGGACTGGTTCAGCCACGATGCGGGGCATCTGCTGGAGATGCTGTTCGGCTGGCAGGCCAACCCGCACTTCGGGCCGTTCCATCTGCTGAGCATGGTGTTCATCGCCGCGGGTTTCTGGCTCATCGCCGCCGGTTGGCGGGTGCTCTATGCCGCCCAGCGGCGGGGAGAGCTGGCTACCACCGGACTCTACGCTCATGTCCGGCATCCCCAGTATGCCGGCTTCGTGCTGGTGATGGCCGGTTTCCTGCTGCAGTGGCCCACCCTGCTGACCCTGGCCATGTTCCCGGTATTGGTGTGGATGTACTCCCGCCTGGCGATCCACGAAGAGCGCGAGGTAGCGCGCCAGTTCGGCGACAAATGGCAGACCTACGCGGCCCGCACGCCACGCTTCATCCCGCGCCTTCGGGCACCGGGTTCAGGTGGCTGGCGCCTGTAAGGACCATCTCCGGGAGGTGCAGTCATGAAACGCAGACGCTTTCTCGTCGGTGCGACGGTGGTGGTCGGCGGTGTCGGGACGGTGGTGGTCGGCGGTGTCGGGACGGTGCTGGCGCCCACCATTCTGGAAATCCCGCCGTACCGCTTCCTGTCCGATCCCCGGATCGAGACTGGCGTCGATCCCGAATCAACGACATCCTGACCACAAGAGGTAATGCTCCATGACCGCCAAGACATCGACTGCCAAGGTTCCCTCGACTCGCCACGCCCCGAGCAAGCGCCCATCTACTGCCCCACAAGAGGCCACCGACCCGGTGAGCGCTCCCGAGCCCCAACCGGTCACCGCCCCGAGCCACCCAGCAGCGGAGCTGCTCACCTATCAGCTCGACCTGTGGCAACGCGGCGTGCGCTACCTGGACACCCTGCGTGAGCGCGCCAACAACATGCTCGAGCACGAGCGGGCCGGCAAGCCACCGCTGCTCGACTTCGACTACGAGACGATCCTCGACGGCTGTCTACTGGCGCACCCCGCCAACTATGCCCTGCTGAGAATCACGCGGGTGGGCGATGACTGCCTGGAGGACTGCCTCGACGCCAGCAAGCCGCCGGTGGTCATCGTCGATCCGCGCGCCGGCCACGGCCCGGGCATCGGCGGCTTCAAGCGTGACTCCGAGGTGGGCATGGCCCTCCACGAGGGCCACCCGGTCTACTTCGTGATCTTCTTCCCGGAACCCTTGCCCGGCCAGACCCTGGACGACGTGCTGCACGTCCTGCGCCGCTTCGTCGAGACGGTGGCCGAGCGCCACCCCGGCATGCCGCCGGTGCTCTACGGCAACTGCCAGGCGGGCTGGGCTATTACGCTGCTCTCCGCCGACTGCGAGGGCCTGGTGGGGCCGGCAGTGCTCAACGGCTCGCCTCTCTCCTACTGGGCGGGTGAATCCGGCGTCAATCCCATGCGGCTGGCCGGCGGACTGCTGGGCGGCGCCTGGATGACGCACCTGTTGGCGGACCTGGGCGATGGCCGCTTCGATGGCGCCCACCTGGCCGCCAACTTCGAATCGCTCAAACCGGCCAATACCCTGTGGCAGAAGGACTACCAGCTGTTCGCCGACATCGACGGCCAGCGCGAACGCTTCCTCGACTTCGAGCGCTGGTGGACGGGCTTCTACGCACTGAGCAAGGAAGAGATCACCGCCATCGTCGAGAACCTCTTCGTCGGCAACCAGCTCGAACGCGGGGAGCTGCAGGTCTGTCCGGGCTGCACCGTCGATCTCCGGCGTATCCGCAATCCACTGGTGATCTTCGCCTCCAGCGGTGACAACATCACCCCGCCCCATCAAGCGCTCAACTGGATCCCCGCGGTCTACCCGAGCACAGAGGCGCTCAAGGCCGCCGACCAGCACATCGTCTACCTGCTCAATACCCATGTGGGCCACCTGGGCATCTTCGTGTCCTCCAGGGTCGCGCGCCTCGAGCACCGGGCGATCCTCGAGAATGTCGGCGAACTGAACGACCTGGCGCCCGGCCTCTACGAGATGCGCATCGACAACCCCACCGGCGACCCCGACTGCCACAAGCCCCAGTTCCAGGTGCGCTTCGAGGAGCGCCGCGTGGAGGACCTGGAGTATCCCGACCAGGCCCCGGCATTCGACCGGGTGCGCGCCCTCTCCGAGCACAACGTGGCCCTCTACGAGACCTTCATCGGTCCCTGGGTTCGCCTGGCCGTCAATCCCTGGCTGGCGGAGACGCTGCGCCAGCTGCATCCCGCACGTACCAGCCGGCTGATGTTCTCGGAACGCTTCGCCCCCTGGATGACCGGCGTGAAGTGGCTGGCAGACGTGACAGAACCCGCACGGGAGCCGCTCGATGACGACAATCCCTTTCGGCAGTGGGAAGCCCTCGTGAGCGAGTCGATTGCCTCGGCACTGAGCCTTGCCGGCACCACGCGCGACAGCCTGTACGAGATAGGGTTTCGCAGCCTCTACGGCTGGGGGCTGCCGAGTGAGGACAAGAGGCAGAGCTGAGGCCGAGCCGGTTCACAGCAAATCCTGCAGAGCAAGTAGCCCATCAAAGGAGAACATCGGATGAAGATCGAGACCTTTCAAGACCTGATCGAGTGGACCCGGCAGCTGCATGCCTATCTGGCAGAGTGCCTGAAGCACTGTGCCACCCGGCAGGAGGAAGCCCGCGCCAAGTGGTTACTGGAGTATCTTGCGGATCACGAGGCGATCCTGGAACAGGCCGTGGCCGGCTTCGAGAAGCAGGCCGACCCGAAGGCCCTGCACACCTGGGTCTACGATTACCTGTCACATGCCCCCATCGCCCCGCACCAGGTGTGTCATTCACCCTATGCCGAGATGAGCTTCGATGACATCTGCCAGGCAATCTTTGCGCTGCATGATCAGGTCCTCGAGCTGTACCGCTACCTGGAAGGACGCGCCGAGATCCCCGAGACCCGTGAGCTCGTTCGCGAGCTCTTGAAGCTGGAGGAACACGAGGCGATGCGCCTGACCCATCAGATCAACCGAGCCCGAGACCTCTAGATGAACCGGGACCATCTTCCGCCCCCGGAGAAGGAGGACCTCGATCGTATGGTATGGGGAACGGCCAGCGGGATCGGCACGCCACAAGGCCGGCTCCAGGTGTCGACGGCACAAGGGCAGTCGAAGTGGAGGCCGTGGCCACCGATGAAGAGCGGATGATCGCCCGGCACGTGCAGCGCACTCTGACCAACCAACAACAGGAGATGACATGACCAAGACGGCGACGCCAGTGGCCCTTGCGACGCTCGATGACCTGGTGCAGCAGGCCCGTGGCGGTGACCCGATCCGCGTCGCCGTCGTCAACTCGGCCCAGGCCGCGGTGCTGGAGACGCTTCGCGAGGCGGCGGGCATGGGCATCGCCGAGCCGGTGCTCATCGGCCGCGCCGCCGAGATCGTCGGGGCCGCCGAGATCGTCGGGGCCGCCGCTGCGATCGGCTGGGACCTCGATCCGCAAGCGATGATCGAGGCCGATTCGGATGTGGAGGCCGCCCGCATCGGGGTGGAGCTCGTGCAGGCCGGACGCGCGGAGGCGCTGATGAAAGGGCACCTCCACACCGATACCTTCATGCATGCCCTGCTGGGCAATGGCCTGCGACAGCCCGGCCGGCGAGTGAGCCACGTCTTTCTGGTGGACGTGCCCGACTACCCACGCCTGCTGGCCGTTACCGATGCGGCCGTGAACATCGCGCCGGATCTCGACGCCAAGGCGCAGATCCTGCACAACGCCATCGAGCTGATGCACATGATCGGGCTCGAGCGGCCACGTGCCGCGGTCATTTCCGCCGTGGAAACGGTCAATCCGGCCATCGTCTCCACCCTGGATGCGGCCTGCCTAACGTTGATGGCCCGCCGCGGCCAGATTGCCGGCGCCGAGGTCGATGGGCCGCTGGCCTTCGACAACGCCATCTCGGAGCGTGCGGCCCGCGAAAAGGGCATCGATTCCCCGGTGGCGGGGAAAGCCGACATCCTGCTCATGCCGGATCTGGTGTCCGGCAACGTGTTGGCCAAGAACCTCGAGTACCATGCCGGCGCCACGGCGGCCGGGGTGGTCATGGGGCTGACGGTGCCGGTGGTACTGAGCTCCCGGGCCGACCCTCCCGAGGCGCGCCTGGCCGGACTGGCCGTGGCGGCGTTGATGTACCGAGCGGGGATCCGCCTGCCCGTGCCCTCCCCTGGCGAAGCGGAATCCACCTTCTGCTGTTCCCCGCAACCCGAGTCGGCCTGCTGCCCCACGGAGGTGCGCTGATGGACACCACGACCCGAACCACCATCGATGTGCCGGCAGCGAGCCCACCGGCGACAACCACCGACCAGCGCCTGCACGCCATGATGAGTCTGTTCACGGGTGGGCTGTCGCCGACCGCCGTCCAGCAGGCCTGGTGGGACTGGGCGCAACATCTGGCCGCGTCGCCCGACAAGCAGGCCGAGCTTGTCGGCAAGGCCCTGCGCAAGTGGCAGCGTTTCGGCAGCTACTGCGAGCGAGCTTGCCGGGCGCCGTGCGAGCCCTGCATCGAGCCGCTGCCCCAGGACAAGCGGTTCCGTGGCGAGGCCTGGCAGCGCTGGCCCTTCAACGTGCTCTACCAGGGCTTCCTGCTGCAGCAGCAGTGGTGGCATGCGGCCACCACCGGTGTACCGGGCGTCTCGCGCCATCATGAGGCGATGGTGAACTTCGGTGCTCGGCAAATGCTCGACGTCTGGTCGCCGTCGAACTTCCTGGTCACCAGCCCTGAATTGCTGGAGCAGACGCGGCGCGAGGGTGGCGCCAACCTGGCCCGTGGTGCCGGCAATCTGCTGGAGGACTGGCGGCGCCGGCAGGCCGGCGAGGGGCCAGTGGGGGTCGAGGCGTATCGAGTCGGCCGGGACGTGGCGGTGACGCCGGGCAAGGTGGTCTATCGCAACCGACTCATCGAACTGATCCAGTACGCGCCCACCACCCAGGAGGTCCATGCCGAGCCGGTGCTGATCGTGCCGGCGTGGATCATGAAGTACTACATCCTCGACCTCTCCCCGGGGAACTCCCTGGTCCGCTACCTGGTGGAAAGGGGCCACACCGTCTTCATGATCTCGTGGAAGAACCCGGGCAGCGAGGAGCGGGACCTGGGCATGGCCGACTATCGGCGATTGGGCGTCATGGCGGCCCTCGACACCGTGACGGCCAGCTGTCCGGAACAGCATATCCACGGGGTCGGCTACTGCCTGGGCGGCACCCTGTTGTCCATCGCCGCGGCCGCCATGGGGCGAGACGGCGACAAACGCCTCGCCAGCCTCACGCTGCTCGCCGCGCAGACCGATTTCAGCGAGGCCGGCGAACTGATGCTGTTCATCGACGAGGATCAGGTGCGTTTCCTCGAGGATCTCATGGCCGTCAGGGGCTACCTGGATACCCGCCAGATGGCCGGCGCCTTCCAGCTGCTGCGCTCCCAGGACCTGATCTGGTCGAGGATGGTGCGTAGCTACCTGGCCGGCGAGCGTCCGCCGATGTTCGACCTGATGGCCTGGAACGCGGACGGCACGCGCATGCCGGCGCGCATGCACAGCGAGTACCTGCGCTGGCTGTTCCTCGACAACGACCTCGCCGGCGGGCGCTACCGGGTGGACGGACGGCCCGTGTCCCTGACCGATATCCACATCCCCGTGTTCGCCGTCAGTACACTCAAGGATCACGTCGCCCCCTGGCGCTCGGTCTACAAGGTCCAGTGGCTGACGCCGGCGGACGTCACCTTCGTGCTCTCCAGCGGCGGGCACAACGCCGGCATCGTCAACCCGCCCGGTGATTCCCGCCGCTTCCACCAGATCTCGACCATCCGCCGCGACGACCCCTTCGTGGACCCCGACGGCTGGCAGGCCGAGGCGGCGCATCATGACGGCTCCTGGTGGCCCTGCTGGCAGGGCTGGCTGGAAGGTCACAGCACCGAGCGCGTACCTGCCCGGGAGCCGGGAGCAATCGAAGGCTATCCGGCCCTGGATGCGGCACCGGGCCGCTATGTCCTGGAGCGCTGAGCGTGAATCAGGCTCCGCTGCTATTGGTCCCCTGCGGTCCGTACGGCCTCATCAAGCTGTGCCCTTCATGCCAATGGGGTCCGGCGATACGCGGCAACGGCGTGCCGATAAACCCCGTATGGCGAGGGACGACGCCGACCGCGTTGATGCAGGTCAAGCCCCTGCTCCACCCCTGGCCTGTCCCTGCCGTTGCGTCCCAACCACCGGCTGTCGGCGCGACGAGACGATCCGTGCTGCGCCCGCGGCACGGATCGACAGTTCGTGGGTGATGAAATGGCCGGTTCGCCAGGCCCCGGCGCGAGCGCGGCCTTCCAAGCTCGAGCCGGCTTACAGGGTCGACCAGTCCTGGCCGCCGTTGGTGCTGAGTAGCAACCGGCCCTGGTCATCCGCCGCCACCAGACGGGCAGGATCCTCGGGGTCCACCGCCAGGTGGATCAGGTAGCGCTCGCCCCAGTCGCGGCTCACCTCCTCCCACTGGCGGGTGGCCTCCTCGGCCCGGATCAGGCCGACACCGAGCATGAAGGCGTAGAGCGCCTCGCCATCGGCCGCCACCAGGCTGACGGGGCGACGCTCGGGGTGCAGCTGGCGCCAGCGCTGCCCGCCATTCGGGCTCATGAACAGCCCCGATTCGGTCGCGGCATAGAGATGGTCCGGATCACGGCCGGATGCCGCCAGGCCGATCAGTCCGTCCGGCACAGGGCCCTGCACCTGCCAGGTATGGCCTCCATCGCGACTGACCTGCAGCCGTCGGGCATGGGCCCCGTACAGCACCTCCGGGTCGGCCGCGCTGACGGTCAGCTGGTGGAAATCCACCGGACCGTCGACACCCGTCGAGCGCTGCTCCCAGCTCTGGCCACCGTCGCCGGAAACCAGCACACCGAGATTGCCGCCACGCGCCGGATGGCCGCTGGCGAAGAGCGTCTCGGCCTCCTGTGGGTGCGGCGTGAAGCCCATGAAGTCATGGGTCTCGTGGGAGACCTGGCGTGCCAGGCCATCGGCGCCGACCACATGGAAGCCGTGATGGGTGGCCAGCAGGATCCGTTCGCTGTCGGTGGGGTCGAAGGCCAGCCCATGGATATGGGTCTGCTGGCGCAGGGCGTCGAGCGTGATGCCCTCCGGCTCCGACTGGCAGGCGACCAGGGCCAGCGCCAGCAAGGGCATCAACAGGGGATATAGGCGAAATGGAGTCATGGTCGTATCCGTGTCGTGTTTCGATGAACGATGATATGCCAGTGACAGAGCCAGTCGCCAGGCTCGCGAAAGACAGGCGTTTCAGAACAGCGCCCGACACCTTCGCCCGGCTATCGGAGAGTCGCCGAGCCGAGCGGCGAGGCGGCAAGCCGGCAGAAACCTCAAACACTATTTCGATACCACTTGCTTGTCTGCTCACGCCGTCTATCTTTCTCTTTGCGACAACGCTGTGATCGCCTTGCCCTGTCGAAACGGTTCCCGGCAGCGGGGTGCGTCGCGTTCGTTGTCACCCGAAATGACAGACACCGGCCACGAGCCTGTCGAGTCAAGGCCGGCAGGCTCCCGGAACGCCACGACGAGCATGGCAGGGACGGATGGCCCGTGCTGCAGCAACAAGCGGGCTAGGCAGAGGTTACCTGTCTGCAAGGGGGCGCTGCATGAAACACTCATTATCACTATATCAGGACTTTGGGCCCGACCCCGTCGCCTGTCGGGAGACAGGCCACTACCAGCGAGAGTACATCGAGGGCTTCGTCAACAAGTGGGACGAGCTCATCGATTGGGAGAGCCGGGCACAGAGCGAGGGCAACTTCTTCATCAACATGCTGCGTGAGCACGGCGCCAGGAGCGTGCTTGACGTGGCCACCGGCACCGGCTTTCATTCGGTGCGGCTGATCGAGGCGGGTTTCGAGGTCGTCAGTTCCGACGGTAGCCCCGAGATGCTCGCCAAGGCGTTCGAGAATGCGCGCGCACGAGGCCATATCCTGCGCACCGTCCAGGTAGACTGGCGCTGGCTCAATCGCGATATCCACGACCACTACGACGCCATCATCTGCCTGGGCAACTCCTTCACCCACCTGTTCTCGGAACACGATCGCCGCAAGGCGCTCGCCGAGTTCTACGCCACCCTCAAGCACGACGGCCTGCTGATTCTCGACCAGCGCAACTACGACGCCATCCTCGACGTCGGCTATTCCGGCAAGCACACCTACTACTACTGCGGCACCCATGTCTCCGTCAGCCCGGAGTACGTGGACGAGGGCCTGACCCGCTTCCGCTACACCTTTCCGGACCACTCCACCTACCACCTGAACATGTACCCGCTGCGCAAGGCGTATACCCGGCGCCTGCTGCAGGAGGTCGGGTTCCAGCAGGTGGACACCTACGGAGACTTCCAGGAGACCTACCGGGATACCGAGCCGGACTTTTTCATTCACGTGGCACAGAAAGGTTATCGGGAGCCAATCTCATGAACAAGCTCATGGATCAGGTCGCATACCGGACCTATTCACCCGCGGTGGAGACGGCCCGCGAGTACTACAACAGTGACGACGCGGATAACTTCTACTCCCTGGTCTGGGGGGGCGAGGACATCCACGTGGGCCTCTACCACCACCCCCGGGAGGCGGTCTATGACGCCAGCCGCCGCACCATCGCCGAGATGGCGACACGCCTGCCGGGCCTGGACGCCGCTACCCGGGTACTGGACATCGGTGCCGGCTACGGCGGCTCGGCGCGCTACCTGGCGCACCGCTTCGGCTGCCGGGTCACCGCGCTCAACCTCAGCGAGCGAGAGAACGAACGCGGTCGCCGGCAGAACCGCGAACAGGGCGTGGACGCCCTGGTGGAGGTCATCGACGGCAGCTTCGAGGACCTGCCCTTCGATGACGACGCCTTCGACGTGGTCTGGTCCCAGGACGCCATCCTGCACAGTGGCGACCGTCGGAAGGTGCTGGAGGAGGCGGTACGGGTACTGCGCCCCGGCGGGCACTTCATCTTCACCGACCCCATGCAGGACGACGACTGCCCGTCCGAGGCGCTGGCGCCGATACTGGCCCGCATTCACCTGGAGACGCTGGGTTCGCCGGGCTTCTACCGGGAAACGCTGGCCGAACTCGGCCTCGAGGAGCTGGCCTTCGACGACGCATCGGAGATGATCGCCACCCACTATGGGCGCATTCACGAGGTGCTCACCGAGCACGAGGACGAGGTCGCCCAGGTGGTCAGCCGCGACTACATCGAGCGCATGAAGCGGGGCCTCCAGCACTGGGTCGAGGGGGGGCGCAACGGCCACCTGCGCTGGGGCATCTTCCTGTTTCGCAAGCCGAACCGCGCGGCCATCTGAAAAACAAGAGAGGGCACCATGACCAGACAGTATCTGTTCACCTCAGAGTCGGTTTCCGAGGGGCATCCGGACAAGGTCGCCGACCAGATCTCCGATGCCGTCCTGGATGCGATCATCGAGCAGGACCCGCGGGCCCGGGTGGCCTGCGAGACGCTGGTCAAGACCGGCATGGTGATCATCGCCGGCGAGATCACCACCTCCGCCTGGGTCGACCTCGAGGCGCTCACTCGCCAGACCGTCTCCGGCATCGGCTACGACAGCGCCCAAGTGGGCTTCGACGGCGCCACCTGCGCCGTGCTCAACGCCATCGGCAAGCAGAGCCCGGACATCGCCGGCGGCGTAGACCGGGACACCGAGGAGGCCCAGGGCGCCGGCGACCAGGGCATGATGTTCGGCTACGCCTGCAACGAGACCGACGTGCTGATGCCCGCCTCCATCACCTATGCGCACCGCCTGATGCGCCGCCAGAGCGAGGTGCGTCGCCGCGGGGTACTGCCGTGGCTGCGCCCCGACGCCAAGAGCCAGATCACCCTGGTCTACGAGGACGGGGCACCGGTGGCGGTGGACACCGTGGTCCTCTCCACCCAGCACGCCGAGAGCATCACCCAGGACGACCTCAGGGAAGCGGTCATGGAGGAGATCATCAAGCCGGTGCTGCCCGCGGCCTGGCTCAACGAGCGCACGCGCTATCTCATCAACCCCACGGGCAAGTTCGTCATCGGCGGGCCGGTGGGCGACTGCGGCCTCACCGGGCGCAAGATCATCGTCGATACCTACGGCGGCATGGCTCGCCACGGCGGCGGCGCCTTCTCGGGCAAGGATCCCTCCAAGGTGGACCGCTCCGCGGCCTATGCCTGCCGCTACGTGGCCAAGAACATCGTCGCCGCGGGGCTGGCGGACAAGTGCGAGATCCAGGTCTCCTACGCCATCGGCGTGGCCCAGCCCACCTCCATCCACATCGAGACCTTCGGCACCGGCAAGGTCTCCGAGACGCGGCTGGTGGAGCTGGCGCGGGAGCTGTTCGACCTGCGGCCGTTCGGGATCCTGAAGATGCTCGACCTGGTGCGCCCCATCTACCGACCCTCCGCGGTGTACGGCCATTTCGGCCGCGAGGAGGAGACCTTCACCTGGGAGCGCACGGACAAGGCCGAGGCCCTGCGCGAGGCGGCCGCTTCCCCTATCCACCACCACAACGACACTCAATTCCGACACGGAGTGACGCCATGAACCTGGTCGCTGAAAAGCGCGAGGAAGCCGTTATCGCCGACCCCGCCCTGGCTCCCTGGGGCCGCAAGGAGATCGCCATCGCCGAGACCGAGATGCCCGGCCTGATGGCGCTGCGCGAGAAGTACGGTGCCGAGCAGCCACTGGCGGGCGCGCGCATCGCCGGCTCGCTGCACATGACCATCCAGACCGCCGTGCTGATCGAGACCCTGCTCGAACTCGGCGCCGAGGTGCGCTGGGCCTCCTGCAACATCTACTCGACCCAGGATCACGCCGCCGCCGCGATCGCCGAGCGCGGCGTGCCGGTGTTCGCCTACAAGGGCGAGACCCTGGAGGAGTACTGGGAGTACACCCACCGCATCCTGGAGTGGCCCGGCGGCGAGCCCACCCTGATCCTCGACGACGGCGGCGACGCCACGCTCGCCGTCACCCTGGGCGCCAAGGCCGAGCAGGATCCCTCGCTGCTCGACAATCCGAGCAGCGACGAGGAGCGCGCGCTGTTCGACGCCATCCGCTGGCGCCTGACCCACCGGCCCGGCTTCTACGCCCGGGTGCAGCAGGCCCTGCGCGGCGTCAGCGAGGAGACCACTACCGGCGTCAAGCGCCTCTACGCCATGGAGAAGGCGGGCACCCTGCCCTTCCCGGCCATCAACGTCAACGACTCGGTGACCAAGTCCAAGTTCGACAACCTCTACGGCTGCCGCGAATCGCTGGTGGACGGCATCAAGCGCGCCACCGACGTGATGATCGCCGGCAAGATCGCCGTGGTGGCCGGCTACGGCGACGTGGGCAAGGGCTGTGCCCAGAGCCTCAGGTCCCTCGGCGCCACCGTCTGGGTCACCGAGGTCGATCCGATCTGCGCCCTGCAGGCGGCCATGGAGGGCTACCGGGTGGTGACCATGGAAGAGGCCGCCCCCCTGGCAGACATCTTCGTCACCGCCACCGGCAACTACCACGTGATCACCCATGAGCACCTGACGGCCATGAAGCACCAGGCCATCGTGTGCAACATCGGCCACTTCGACAATGAGATCGACGTGGCCAGCCTGCGTCGCTACGAGTGGGACACCATCAAACCCCAGGTCGACCACATCACCTTCCCGGACGGCAAGAAGGTGATCCTGCTCGCCGAGGGCCGGCTGGTGAACCTGGGCTGCGCCACCGGGCACCCGAGCTTCGTGATGTCGGCGAGCTTCACCAATCAGGTGCTCGCCCAGTTGGCCCTGCACCGCAACCGGGGCGAGTACGGCCAGGCGGTCCACGTGCTGCCCAAGCACCTCGATGAGGAGGTCGCCCGGCTGCACCTGGAGAAGATCGGCGCCCACCTCAGCGTCCTGCGCGAGGAGCAGGCACGCTATATCGACGTGCCGGTGGCGGGGCCGTTCAAGCCCGAGTACTACCGTTACTGAGGCGCCGCCGGCCATCTGCTGACAGGGGCTAGCGGATCCGGCAGTGGACTGCAGATCGAGAGGCCCGCTTCCCGGTCTCCGAAGCGCGCAGGAAGTGGACATCCACTCACCCGAGAGGAGGGGATGCTGATGGATAGCTTGGTAAACCGCCTGGCGCCACCCACCGAACTTGTCCTGGAGGCCGTGCCACCGGAACTCGGCCAGGGGGAAAGCGGCATCGAGGCGACGCTGGAGCGGATCGCCGGCCTGCACCGCGTGCTCGGCCTGGACGCCGTCAATATCCCGGAGATCCACGAAGAGCGCTCCCGGAGCCACAAGGGCGAGCGGCGCCGGCCCTTCGCGCCCCGCGTGGAACCCCGCCTGCTCGCCCGGTACATCCAGGAACGCCTCGACCTCCCCTGCATCATCAACCGGGTGGTGGTCCACCTCGAGGCGGAGCGCCAGCTCGAATGGTTCCGGGAAACCTGGGAGCGCTACGGTGTCCGTCGCTTCGTGCTGGTCGGCGGCGAGCGCAGCGACCGCACCTATCCGGGCCCGTCGGTCCCCGAGGCCAACCGCCTGCTGCGTGAGCGGCTCGACGCGCCGCGGATGCGCATCGGCAACATCTGCATCCCCACGCGCCGCGGGGAGGCCGAACGAATGCAACACAAGGTCGCCGCCGGTGCGGACTTCTTCACCACCCAGGTGATCTTCCACGCCGAGGAGCTCACCGCGCTGCTCGACGTGCTCGGCGAGCCCAGGCACGGCCGACGCCCCCCCGGCCTCCTCATCTCGCTCGCGCCCGTGCGCTCCGCGCGCAGCATCCACTTCCTGCACTGGCTGGGGGTGAGCCTCTCCGACGAGCTGGAGACGTGGCTCACCCGCGGCCCCGAGTCGGTGACCGAGCGCTCGTTGTGGCACATCCACGACACCTGGGCGCGCCTCGCCCATCACGCGGCCGCCACCGGGACTGCCTCTCCGCTGGGTATCAACCTCGCACCGATCGGTGCCATCCCGGCAGCGACCACGATCAGGCTCGCCCAGGCACTGCGCGACGGCCGCGTTCACCGTCGGGGCGCGGCGAGCCCCTCCCTGCCCTGACGGCACGGCAGGCGGCACTCGCACACCTCGCGCACCGCCGTTACGCTCGAGTGAGAAGCCAAATCCCGAAGAAAAAGCCCGAAGAGAAAGCCCCAGCGTAAGGCCGAGCCCGACGAGCCGACGAGACAAGACAAAGGAAGGAGAGTGTCACCATGAGTCGCGAGCTGATTCAGGCACTGCAAGCCCCCCACTGCTACGACCACCCGGTCAGCGACTTCACCCTGCACGAGACCCATATCTCCTGGGTCCTGCTGACCGGCGAGTTCGCCTACAAGATCAAGAAGCCGGTGGACTTCGGCTTTCTCGACTTTTCCACCCTGGAGCGGCGCCGGCATTTCTGTGAAGAGGAGGTGCGCCTGAACAGCCGCCTGGCCCCGGAGCTGTACCTGGATGTCGTGCCCATTACCGGCACACCGGCCGCCCCACGGCTGGGCGGCAAGGGTGACGCCTTCGAGTACGCCATCCGCATGCACCAGTTCGACACCGCGCAGATGCTCGATGCACTGCATGACGCGGGGCGCCTGCAGGCATCGCACCTGGATGAACTGGCCGACCAGATCGCCGACTTCCATGCGCGACTGCCCGCCACCCACGACGAGTTGGGGACGCCGGCGCGGGTGCGTGCGGATGCCGAGGAGAACTTCCAGCAGATCCGCCCCCTGCTGGAGACGGCAACGCAACGCGATCAGCTGGGCCGGTTGGCCGCCTGGAACCAGGAGACCTTCGAGCGGCTGGCGCCGCACCTGGCACGGCGCCATCGCGACGGCCATGTGCGCGAATGTCACGGTGACCTGCACCTGAGCAACATTACCCTGTACCGGGACCGGGTCACGGTGTTCGACTGTATCGAGTTCAGTGATGGACTGCGCTGGATCGACACCTGCAACGACCTGGCGTTTCTGCTCATGGACCTGGAGCATCGCGGCTCGCCGCAGCTGGCCAACCGGGTCCTGAACCGCCACCTGCAGCTCAGCGGCGACTTCGACTGCCTGCCGCTGCTCGGCTTCTACAAGGCCTACCGCGCCACCGTACGGGCCAAGATCGCACTGCTGAGCCGGGGCAACCCCGACCTGAGCGAGGCGGACAAGCAGGCGCTGCTCGACCACTACCACTCCTATATCGACCTGGCGGAGCGCTATGCGACGCCGCGTCACCGCTGCCTGCTGGTGACCACCGGAGTATCCGGCAGCGGGAAGAGCTGGTTGAGTCAGCGGCTGGCCGAGTCCTTGAACCTGGTCTGGCTGCGCTCCGATGTGGAACGCAAGCGCCTGTTTGGCCTGGCGCCGCTCGCCAACAGCCACGCCCGGCCCGAACTCGATATCTATACCCCCCGGGCCTCGCGTGCGACCTACGAGCGCCTCGCGGCACTCGCCGCCGACGCCCTGGCGGCCGGCTATTCCGTGATCGTCGATTCCGCGGCCCTGCAGCGGGCGGAGCGGGACCAGCTGATCGAGGTGGCCGCCTCCCGCAACATCCCCCATCGGCTGCTGGCCTGCACGGCCCCCGAACGCCAACGCCGGCACTGGCTGCGGGCCAGGGCGGCCCAAGGCACGGACCCTTCCGAGGCGGATGAATCCATCATGGAGCGCCAGCAAGCCTGGGCACAATCCATCAGCGAAGCGGAGCGCGCCTACAGCCTGGAGGTGGACACGACGGACGAGGCTGCCGTGGACGACCTGGCGAGCCGGATCCGCGAACAGTGCGCACTCTGACCAAAAATCACCCAAAACAGTAACCCATGCCCTTCACACAGGTTCATTCCCGGCCTTTCGCTTGATACAGGTCAATGGCGACGGTGGGCGCCTCGACTATGCTGAGGTGGCATGTCACACCACAGGAGCCCGGCGTGACGACCCTCCACCCTGCCCGAAGCCGGCCCGGTCAAGGCTCCGCGTGTGGCTGCCGTCAGCGGCCTGCCGAGGGCTCGCCCCGAGCCCGCCCCCGCGCCCGTCTACCTGTCGACCCGACGATTCCGATCCTGAGTGATTCACCGCCCGACTCGAGCGCGACGGCGCCTGACGGACCATGGCCGCACGACCTGCCTCACTTACTTCACGGCATCCCGCGACAACCGCATGACGGGCCAGCGTGCCCGCAAGGAGAAACACCATGAACACTCGCAAGCGCACCCTCGCTCTCGGCCTGGCCCTGGCACTCGGTGCCGGTGGCGCCGGTTTCGCCATCGCCCAGGGCATGCCGGGCGGCGGCCAGGGCGGCATGGGCCCCGGCATGATGGGCGGAATGATGGGCGGCGGCCAGGGCGGCATGGGCCCCGGCATGATGGGCGGAATGATGGGCGGCGGCCAGGGTGGCATGGGCCCCGGCATGATGGGCGGAATGATGGGCGGGGGCATGATGCCCTGCCCGATGATGGCCGAAGGCATGGGCATGATGTCGCTGCTTACCCCCGAGCAGCGCGACGAAATGCGCGAGCTGATGCGAGAACACCGCCCCGCCCAGTTCGAGCGCATGGGACAGATGATGAACCTGCGCGAGGACCTGATGGCCGTGATGCGCGACTCGCGCCCCGACCCGGTGGCCGTGCAGGAACAGCACGCGCGCGTGGCCGAACTACACGGCGAGATGATGGCCGAGATGGTCCGGATGCGTAACGCCATGCACGACCTGCTCACCGATGAACAGCGCCAGCAGCTGCAGGAGGCTGCGCCTCCTGCAGGGAACCCTGACGACAACGACTCCCATCACTGATCGCCGTTCTCTCCCCCCTGAACCGGGCGATCGCGTGGCGGTCGCCCGCTCGGCCCTTCCATCAGGAGGAGTGCAATGGCCGACATGACCCTGAGAACGATAACCCTGACGGTCCCCGGCATGGGCAGCGACCACTGTGCCGGTATCGTGCGCAAGACGCTCGAGCGCCTGGAGGGCGTCGGCGAGATCCAGACCAATATCGCCAATCACCGTGTCAGGGTAGCCACCAGCGAAAACGGTCCCGATGGCGAGGCACTCAAGGTCGCCGTGGAGGGCGCCGGCTATGACGTGGCGGCGGTCCACGACGAACGCGAGGAGGAGAGCGCCGACGAGGCCGGGATCGAGGAAGCCTACCTCGGCCAGGCCCGCAAGCGGCTGATCATCGCCGCGGTGCCCACCGCCCTGATCATGCTGCTGATGATGCCGCACATGTTCTGGCAGCCGATCCCGGGGTATCTCGCGATCATCGCCGTGCTGGCCTTCCCGGTGGTGTTCCTCTACGGCGGCATCGCCACCCACCGCTCGAGCTGGCGCTCGCTGAGGAACGGCACCTTCAACATGGACGTGCTGATCTCCATGGGCAGCCTGCCCCCCTACCTGATTGGCCTGATCGGTTTCGTCTACCCGATGACCTCGTTCATCGAGATGGCCGCCACCATCATGACCTTCCACCTGCTGGGGCGTTATCTGGAGGCGCTGGCCAAGGGGCGTGCCTCCCAGGCGATCCGCCGCCTGCTGACCCTGGGCGCCAAGACGGCGCGGGTGGAGCGCGACGGCGAGGAGGTCGAGGTCCCGGTGAAGGAGCTCGCCCCCGGCGACATCATGATCGTGCGCCCCGGCGACAAGGTGCCCACCGACGGCGAGGTGGTCGAGGGCGAGAGCCACCTCGACGAGTCCATCGCCACCGGCGAGTCGATACCGGTCTACAAGGGCACCGGCGACGGCGTGATCGGCGCCACCATCAACAAGGAGGGGCGGCTGCGGGTGAAGGCCACCCGGGTCGGCGGCGATACCTTCCTCGCCCAGGTGGTGCGCCTGATCGACCAGGCCCAGGGCTCGCGGGTGCCGATCCAGGAGTTCGCCGACCGCATGACCGGGCGCTTCGTGCCGGCGGTGCTGCTCATCGCCCTGGCCAGCCTGATCGTCTGGGCGCTGTTTCCGGAGGCCCTGCGCCCGATCCTCGACTGGGGCGCCACCTTCCTGCCCTGGGTGAATCCGGGGGCCACCACGCCGGTGCTGGCGATACTCGCTGCCATCGCCGTGCTGGTCATCGCCTGCCCCTGCGCCCTGGGCCTGGCCACCCCCACGGCCCTGATGGTCGGCTCCGGCATCGGCGCCGAGCGCGGCATCCTGATCCGTTCCGGCGAGGCGATCCAGACCTTCAAGGACGTCAAGGTGATGGTGCTCGACAAGACCGGCACCATCACCCGCGGCGAGCCGAAGCTGACCGACGCCATCCCCGTCGAAGGGGACGACGAGACCCGCCTGCTGACCCTGGCGGCGAGTGTCGAGAACGCCTCCGAGCACCCCATCGCCCGCGCCATCGTCGACGGCGCCCGGGAACGCGGCATCGCCCCCGGCGAAGTGAGCGAGTTCCGTTCCACCGGCGCGCGCGGCGTGTCCGGCAAGGTGGACGGCGAGCAGGTATTGATCGGCAACCGCCGCCTGCTGGAAGAGGAAGGGGTGACCGGCCTCGACGCCCTGGGCGACGACATGCAGGCGCTCGAGGGCAAGGGGCGCACCGTGGTGATCGTCGCCGCCGAGGGCCGGGCGTGCGGTATCGTCGCCGTGGCCGACACCCTCAAGGAGGAGTCGATGGAGGCCATCCGCGGCATGCATGCCCTGGGCCTGCATGTGGTGATGATCACCGGCGACAACGAGCGCGCCGCCCGGGCGGTGGCCGACGAGGTGGGGATCGACGAGGTCCAGGCCGGGGTGCTGCCCGAGGGCAAGGTCGACGCCATCCGCAAGCTGCAGGAGAAGCACGGCAACCATGTGGCCATGGTCGGCGACGGCATCAACGACGCGGCGGCACTCAAGCAGGCCAACGTGGGCATCGCCATCGGCGCCGGCGCCGACGTGGCCATCGAGGCCGCCGACGTGACCCTGGTGCGCGGCGAGCTCACCGGAGTGGTCGACGCCATGCACCTCTCCCGCGCCACCTTCGGCAAGATCGTCCAGAACCTGATCTGGGCCAGCGGCTACAACGTGGCCGCCATTCCCATCGCCGCCGCCGGCCTGCTGCACCCGATGATCGGTGTTATCGCCATGACCACCAGCTCACTGTCGGTGATCGGCAATTCATTGCTGCTCAAGCAGCGCTATGCCCGTGAGCAGCCCAAGGGAGACGGCTCATGAGTCGACATCCTTCACCGCACTGCCGGGCGGGGTACGTGACGGTCGGCCGCTGTCACTCCTTGACCAGGCGATCCAGCTCCTCAAGATAGCTTTCCAGCACCAGGTTGGGTGGCGCCCCCTTGCGGGTGATGGCGCTGTAATGGGTGAGATAGTGCCACCTGTCAGGATTCAGGGCGCGCATCCGGCCATCGCGTACCCACCTGTCGGCGTAGTGGGTCGGCAGGTAACCGATATAGCGGCCGGAGAGAATCAGGAAGGCGATGCCCTCGCGGTCGGTAGCGGAAGCGGCCGCCCTGAGGGGCCCATGCGACGCCTTGATCTCCGGGGCCTGGGCGTAGGCGGGTAACACGGCATCACAGTTCGCCAGCTGTTCTTCCGTCACTCCCTCGGCGTCGAACAGGGGATGATCGGAGGCGCAATACAGCTGCGAGGCCTCCTCGTAAAGCGAGAGATACTGCAGTCCGGGCAGGGTCTTGAACGCCGGGATCACTCCCGTGTGCAGGCGGCCATCCAGGACGGCCAGCTCGATGTCGCTGGGGGGGATCATACGGATGTTGATGCGCACATCCGGGCCGCGTTTCTTGAGCGCGCTGAGCGCATCGGTGATATGCATCTCGGGCATGGTCACCAGGTTGTCGGTGATGCCGATATTGAGCTCCCCCTTGAGCCAAGCGTGGAGGCCGTTGACCCGGGTGCGGAAACCTTCCACCGCCGCCAGCAGCTGCAGCACGGCCTCGTAGACCTCGGCGCCTTCGTCGGTGAGGGAAAAGCCGCTACGCCCCCGCTGGCAGAGCCGCAGGCCGAGTCGTGTCTCCAGATCGTTCATCGCCATGCTGATGGCGGCACGGCTGATATTGAGTTCCACCTCGGCAGCCGAGAAGCCACCGCATTCCACGACCTTGCGATAGATCCTCAACAGCCGAAGATCGGCATCGCTCGGCTGGCCCGTCAAGGCCTCCCTTCGGGGTGGCATCGGCACCTCCCTCCTCTCGACGACATGCAGTATCGAGGATACCCACGCCAAGGCAGAAAGTTAATCAATGACTTTCATGAGATTAAATATATCTAGATTTAACTTATCGGTAGCCGGGTCTAGCATGCCCTACAGAACCTCCGACAACGGCGATATCAACAGAGGGTGCGGCCATGTCAGATCAACATTTCCCACAGACCGCTGGTCTGAGCCCCGAGCAACTGGATGCCTACTGGATGCCCTACACCGGTAACCGCCAGTTCAAGCGTGATCCGCGGATCATCACCGGCGCCCGGGGCAGCTACCTGACCGATGCCCAGGGGCGCCAGGTCTTCGACGGCCTCTCCGGCCTCTGGACCTGCGGCGCCGGCCACTGCCGCCCGGAAATCACCGAGGCGGTGTCCCGCCAGCTCGCCGAGCTGGACTACTCGCCGGCCTTCCAGTTCGGCCACCCCAAGGCCTTCGAGCTGGCCCACCGCCTCCGTGAGCTGACGCCTCCGGGCCTCGACTACGTGTTCTTCACCGGCTCCGGCTCCGAGAGTGCCGACACCTCGCTGAAGATCGCCCGTGCCTACTGGCGCAAGAAGGGCAAGGCCACCAAGACCAAGCTGATCGGCCGCTCCAAGGGGTATCACGGCGTCAACTTCGGCGGCTTCAGCCTGGGCGGCATCGGGGCCAACCGCACCATCTTCGGCCAGGGGGTCGATGCGGACCACCTGCCTCATACCCTGCTGCCGGAAAACGCCTTCACCAAGGGCATGCCCGAGAAAGGCGCCGAGCGCGCCGACGAGCTGCTGGAACTGATCGCCCTGCACGATGCCTCCAATATCGCCGCGGTCATCGTCGAGCCCCTGGCCGGTTCCGCCGGGGTGATCCCGCCGCCCAAGGGCTACCTCAAGCGCCTGCGCGAGATCTGCGACCAGCACGACATCCTGCTGATCTTCGACGAGGTCATCACCGGTTTCGGCCGCATGGGCTCCATGACCGGCGCCGAGGAGTTCGGCGTGGTGCCGGACATCATGAACGTCGCCAAGCAGCTGACCAACGGCGCGGTGCCCATGGGCGCGGTCATCGTCCAGAACGAGATCTACCAGACCTTCATGGAACAGGGCGGGCCCGACTACATGCTCGAGCTACCCCACGGCTACACCTACTCGGGCCACCCGGTGGCCTGTGTCGCGGCCCTGGCCACGCTGGAGGTGCTCGAGCAGGACCGCCTGATCGAGCGGGTCAAGACTATGGCGCCGATCTTCGAAGAGACGCTGCACAGCCTCAAGGGCGCGCGCTACATCAGCGATATTCGCAACTACGGCCTCGCCGGGGCGCTGCAGATCGAGCCTTTCCCGGGCGAGTCGGCCCTGCGCCCCTACCAGATCGCCATGAAGTGCTGGGACAAGGGCTTCTACGTGCGCTATGGCGGCGACACCATCCAGCTCGGCCTGCCCTTCACCGTCGAGCGCGACGAGATCGATCGCCTCGTCAACGTCCTTGGCGACGCCATCGGCGAACTGGACTGAGCCATCAGCGGGCTGGAGAGAGCCCTCAGCGACCTGCAGAGAGCCTTCCCGAGCTGAAGAGAGCCCTCAGCGGAATATACCGAGCCAACAGCAAACCGAGCTCACGACTTTACTCACAACGACGACTTGGAGAGGTATCACCATGACCACGCTTGGCCATCTGATCAACGGCGCTCGTGTCGAAGACGCCGCACGGACCCAGGACATCTTCAACCCCTCCACCGGCGAAGTGGGGGGCCAGGTCGCCCTGGCCAGCCAGGCCACCGTCGAGGACGCCATCGCCGCCGCCCAGGCTGCCTTTCCGGCCTGGCGCGACACTCCCCCCGCCAAGCGCGCCCGGGTCATGTTCCGCTTCAAGCAGTTGCTGGAAGAGCATGCCGACGAGATCTGCCGGCTGATCGGCCAGGAGCACGGCAAGATCGTCCACGATGCCAAGGGCGAGCTGCAGCGCGGCATCGAGAACGTGGAATACGCCTGCGGCGTGCCGGAGCTGCTCAAGGGCGAGCACAGCAAGAACGTCGGCCCGGGCATCGATTCCTGGAGCGAGTTCCAGCCGCTGGGCGTGGTCGCCGGCATCACGCCGTTCAACTTCCCGGCCATGGTCCCGCTGTGGATGTACCCGATGGCCATCGCCACCGGCAACACCTTCGTGCTCAAGCCCTCCGAGCGCGACCCGACCTCGACGCTCTTCATCGCCGAGCTGGCCCTGGAGGCGGGCCTGCCCGCCGGCGTGCTGAACGTGGTCAACGGCGACAAGGAAGCCGTCGATACTCTGCTCGACGATCCCCGCGTGCAGGCGGTCAGCTTCGTCGGCTCCACGCCGATCGCCGAGACCATCTATTCCCGCGCCAGCGCCAACGGCAAGCGCTGCCAAGCCCTGGGCGGCGCCAAGAACCACGCCATCGTGATGCCCGACGCCGACATGGACAACGTGGTCAACTCCCTGACCGGGGCCGCCTTCGGCTCCTCCGGCGAGCGCTGCATGGCGCTGTCCGTGGCGGTGGCCGTGGGCGACGAGGCCGCCGACGCGCTGATCGCCAAGATGCAGGAGCAGATGCAGACCCTCAAGGTCGGCCCCTTCCATGACGCCGGCAACGACTTCGGTCCGGTGATCACCAAGGCCCACCAGGAGAAGGTCTGCGGCTACATCGACAGCGCCGAGGCGCAGGGCGCCGAGATCGTCGTCGACGGCCGCGGCGTCCAGGTGCCGGGCTTTGAAAACGGCTTCTATGTCGGCGGCACGCTGATCGACCGGGTGACTCCGGAGATGACCTGCTACCAGGAAGAGATCTTCGGCCCGGTGCTGCTGGTGGTGCGTGCTGGTTCCATGGAGGAAGCCATGCAGCTGATCGACGATCACGAGTATGGCAACGGCACCTGCATCTACACCCGCGACGGCGAGGCGGCCCGCTACTTCAGCGACCGCATCCAGGCCGGCATGGTCGGTATCAACGTGCCGCTGCCGGTGCCGGTCTCCTACCACAGCTTCGGCGGCTGGAAGCGCTCGCTGTTCGGTGACCTGGCCGCCTACGGCCCGGATGCCGTGCGCTTCTACACCAAGCGCAAGACCGTCACCCAGCGCTGGCCGTCGGCCGGGGTGCGCGAGGGTGCGCAGTTCTCCTTCCCCTCATGAGGTCACTGGTAGCTTGAGATGAGGTGATCTCACGATCAAAGCCGAATCAGGAGACCTGATTCGGCTTTTTTGTCGTGGATGGTAAGAGTAGAAGCGGCCTCGATCGCAAGCTCATTCGGTTTCACACATCTATCGCGTCTATACTTCACTAGGGCGATCCACCTTGACAATCACTTTGATCGAGGTACTGATATGCCACGCACAATCAACCACTTCGTGAACAGTGAAGAGAAGACGAGCCGAGGCACGCGTACCAGCCAGGTGTTCAATCCCGCAACCGGTGAACAGACCGGCACCGTGCTACTGGCCACCACCGAGGAAGTACGTGAAGTCGTCGCGGTTGCCAAGCAGGCCTTTCCCGCTTGGTCCGCCACCCCCCCGCTACGGCGCGCCCGCATCCTCAACCGCTTCCTGGGCATTCTGGAAGAACGCATGGACGAACTGGCGTCCGTGATCACCGCCGAGCACGGCAAGGTACTCTCCGATGCCAAAGGCGAAATTCAGCGCGGCATGGAAGTCGTCGAGTTCGCCGTGGGTGCGCCGCAACTGCTCAAGGGCGAGGTCACCGAGAACGTCGGCACCCGAGTCGACAGCCATGCGTTGCGGCAGCCTCTGGGCATCGTCGCCGGCATCACCCCTTTCAACTTCCCCGTAATGGTGCCGATGTGGATGTTCCCGGTTGCCCTGGCCTGCGGCAACTGCTTCATCCTGAAACCTTCGGAGCGAGACCCCTCGGCCTCCCTTCTGATCGCCGAGTGGCTCAAGGAAGCGGGCCTGCCCGATGGCGTTTTCAATGTCGTTCAGGGCGACAAGGAATCGGTCGACGCCCTGCTGACCGATCCGGACATCGCGGCCGTCAGCTTCGTCGGCTCGACACCGATCGCCCGCTACATTTACGAAACCGCAGCACGCGCCGGCAAGCGTTGCCAGGCACTGGGGGGCGCCAAAAACCACATGATCATCATGCCGGACGCCGATCTCGACCAGGCCGTCGATGCGCTCATGGGGGCGGCCTACGGTTCGGCCGGCGAGCGCTGCATGGCGATTTCCGTCGCGGTTCCCGTTGGCGAGGCAACCGCCGATGCCCTGGTCGCCAAGCTCGAAGCCAAGGTACGGAAGCTCAAGGTTGGACCGGGTACCGACACTACCTCGGACATGGGCCCGCTGGTGACGCGCGAGCACCTCGAGCGGGTGCGCGGCTATATTGCCTCTGGGGTAGAAGAAGGCGCCAAGCTGATCGTCGACGGCCGGGAACTCAAGGCAGCGGGGCAGGAAAACGGCTACTTCATCGGCGGCAGCCTGTTCGATCATGTCACGACCGATATGAAGATCTACAAGGAAGAGATTTTTGGGCCGGTACTCGCCGTGGCACGAGCGGATTCCTACGAAACCGCCGCACGCTGGGTCAACGAGCATGAGTTCGGTAACGGCACTGCGATCTTTACCCGCGACGGCGATGCGGCCCGTGAGTTTGCCCACCAGATTCAGGTCGGTATGGTCGGCATCAATGTGCCGATTCCAGTACCGATGGCGTTCCACTCCTTCGGGGGCTGGAAAGCCTCGCTCTTCGGCGACCATCACATGCACGGCCCCGAAGGCGTACGTTTCTATACCAAGCTCAAGACCATTACGTCTCGCTGGCCGACCGGCATCCGTGCCGGAGCGGACTTCGTCATGCCGACCATGGAGTAACCTCAGTGCGGATCTTGCAAGCATCAACGCCTGTAGGATAAACGACCCACGTCGTGTCGACTCCATACTAGTTTCGATAGATATTAACCCGACGAAATCGCCGGGTTAATATTCTTTTTCATTCAAGCCTTTGGTGAACTCCGCTTCTTATCCGGGGATGGGGAGCGTGAGTGGGACCGCTTGCACCCTTGCGCTGGGTCAAGGAGTGTCGGAGACCTCCCCCGGGGTCGACGGGGGGGCATGGCGGGCATCCCCTCGGGTCGCAGGCGATGGTGTCTCCGGGGGATGGTCCATCTCGGGCCAGGGGGGATGACGGGTATGGGCACTGCACGCCACCCGACGATGCAGTGCCGCACGGGCCATCACATGGGCGCTCACCGGTGCCGTGACGAAGAGGAAGACCGTGATCAACACCTCCTGCACGCTGATGCCCTTGCCGGCGGCACTGAAATACAGCAGTGAGCCCAGCATCGTGCAGCCCACCCCCAGGGTGCTCGCCTTGGTCGGACCGTGCAGGCGCATGTAGAAATCCGGCATGCGGGCCAGCCCCACCGAGCCCAGGGTGGCCACAACGGCACCGATCAACAACAGCGCCGCGATCAACGCGTCAAGCCAGAGCGGGATGTTCATGGGCCCCTCCTAGCGGTCATTCGATGACGTCACCACGCACCAGGTACTTGGTCATGGCCACGGTTCCCACGAAGCCCATGAGGGCGATGAGCATGGCCGCCTCGAAGATGATGGTGGTGTCCATGTAGATGCCCGCCAGCACGATCACGGCGATGGCATTGATGTTGAGCGTATCCAGTCCCAGGATGCGATCGGTCAGGTCTGGCCCGCGCAGCAGTCGATAGAGATTCAGCAACAGGCTGACGCTGAACAGCAGCAGGGCCAACGGCAGGATGGCGGCGATCATTCCAGAATCTCCTTCAAGGGTTGCTCGTAACGGGTGTGGATATGGCGGATCAGGGCCTCTTCGTCCACCACGTGCAAGGCATGGATCAGCAGGGTCTTCTGGTCCGGACTGAGTCCGGCCGAGACCGTGCCCGGGGTCAGGGAAATGGTGCTGGCCAGCATGGCGAGGGCGAACTCATCCGTCAGGATGACGGGGTAGCGGATGAACGCGGGCCGGAGTCGCCTCGGAGGCAGCAGAATCAGCCAGGCCACCGTGACGTTCGACTTGAGGATGTCCCACAGCAGGTGGGCGAAGTACGGCACCAGCCGCCACGCCTGGTGCAGGAGGGGGCGCTCCGGCCAGAACGGCTGGGTCAGGAAGGGGATCAACCAGCCCAGGAAGGCACCGGTCAGCAGCTGGGCCAGGCTCAGGGTGTTCATCAGCAAGAGCCACAGCACCAGCAGAAACAGGGAAAACTGTGGCCGGGGCCACCAGTAACGCAATTGCCGAAGGACTCCCATCTCAGCGTTCCCCCCCTGTCTGTCGAGCCGCCGCCTCTACCGCCTCCACGTAGGCACCGGGCGACAGGACGGCGTCGGCGGTATCCAGCATGAGCGACATGACGGGAGTGGCGGCCACGGACAGCATCACACTGCCCAGCAACATCGTGATCACGACGCCAAGCCTTGCCGGGTCCACCCGCAATCGCAGTGGGGGCTCACCGGACTGCCGCCAGAAGAACTTGCTGCCGGCCCGGCTCAGGGCGATCAGGATCATGAAGGCGGCAATCAGCAGCAACGCCCATAACCAGGCCTGACGGTCCGTACCGCCGGCCACCTGCAGGATCCAGACCTTGCTGACAAAGCCGCTGAAAGGCGGCAAGCCGGCAAGCGCGATGGCGCCGACGAAATACACGATCCCCAGGGTACGCTTATGCGGCATGGCCGCCGCAATCACCATATGGTCGGCGGCTGCCCCGCGTTGCCGGGCGATCAGGTCGGCCAGCAGGAAGAAGGCCGCCGTCATGAGGGTGGAGTGAATCAGGTAGAAGAGCCCGGCGGCGAGGGCGTCCCGACTGCCCAGCGCCAGGGTTGCCAGCAGGGTCCCGACGGAGACGATGACCATGTAGGCGGTCAGGTTGCGCAGGTTGATCGCCCCGAGTACCCCGATGCCACCGAGCGCCAGGGTGGCAAGCGCCAGGGGCCATAGCCACTGCCAGGCGATGGTGCCGACCAGGCCCGTTTCCAGGCCGAAGATCAGGCTGAAGACACGCAGCATGGCGTAGATGCCGACCTTGGTCATGATGGCGAACAGCGCCGCGACGGGGGCGCTGGCGGCGGTGTAGGCCCGAGGCAGCCAGAACAGCAGGGGCAAGAGGGCCGCCTTGATGCCGAACACCACCAGCAACAGCAGCGAGGCCGCGGTCAGCAACGGCAGGTCTTCGGCGGGGGCATTGGCCACGCGTACCGCCAGGTCCGCCATGTTCAGGGTACCGGTCACTCCATAGAGGATGCCGACCCCGATGATGAACATCGCCGACCCGACCAGGTTCAGGATCACGTAATGCAGGCTGGCCCGGCAGCGCGCGATGCCGCCGCCATGCAACAGCAGGGCGTAGGACGCGATCAGCAGGATCTCGAAGCAGACGAACAGGTTGAACAGGTCGCCGGTGAGGAAGGCACCGTTGATGCCCGCCAGCTGGAACTGCAGCAGCGCGTGGAAGTGGGCACCTCGGGTGTCGTCCCCGCGACCCGCGTACAGGACGCAGAACGCCGCCAGCACGGCGGTGATCAGCAACATCAGGACACTGAGGCGGTCTGCCACCAGGAGAATCCCGAACGGCGGCGACCAGTTCCCCAGCGTATACAGCACATGATTCCCCGCCATGACCTGCTCGAACAGCAGCCACGCGATCAGCACGAGCAGCGCCGTGCTGAGCAGGCTGATCAGGCGCTGAAGCGCCAGCGGGACGGCGAAGGCGATCACCAGGAAGGCGCCGGCCAACAGCGGGATCAGCACCGGCAGGATGAGCAGGTGGTTCATGGGCGCCAGTCCTCGTCCGGATCCACCCCATCCACATGGTCGCTGCGCAGTTCCACCGCGGCACGCAGGGCCAGCACGACCACGAAGGCGGTCATGGCAAAGCCGATCACGATGGCGGTCAGCACCAGGGCCTGGGGGAGCGGGTCGGCCTGATGGCTGCTTGCGCCGATGACGGGGGGCGCCTCCAGGGCCAGGCGGCCCATGCCGAAGAGAAACAGGTTCACGGCATGGGACAGCAGGGTCAGGCCCAACACCACCGGAAAGGTGCGGGCGCGCAGGAGCAGGTAGACACCGCAGAACGTCAGCACCCCCAGGGCGGCGGCAAACAATACTTCCATCAGCCGATCTCCTTCCCCGGCCCTTGCAGGGTCATGAGCTTGCCCATGTTGGCCAGGATCAGCAGGGTCGCCCCCACCACCGTGATGAAGACGCCAAGGTCGAACAGCAGCGCGGTGGCAAGCTCGAAGTCGCCCAGCACCGGCAGTCGATAGTGCCCGAACCAACTGGTCAGGAAAGGCGCGCCGGCTGCCAGGCTGCCCAGGCCGGTGAGTGCGGCCAGCAGGATGCCGCCACCGACCAGGGGACGGAAGGGAGTCAGCATGCACGAATGGGCCCAGGCCAGGCTGCCCGCCATGTATTGCAGCGACAGGGCAACGGCCGTGATCAGTCCCGCGATGAACCCGCCTCCGGGCATGTTGTGCCCCCGCAGGAAGATGTAGGCCGACACCATGATCGTGACCGGCAGGATGGGGCGGGCGATCATCCTGAGAATCATGGGATGGGGCTCGGACGCCCAGTACTGCCCCTGCTCCTGTGGCACCCGTTCCTTGAGTTGCAGGTTGCGGGTGAGCGCGAAGACGGCCACGGCGGCAATCCCCAGTACCGTGATTTCGCCGAGGGTATCGAAGCCGCGGAAGTCCACCAGGATCACATTGACCACATTGGTGCCGCCGCCCTCCGGGACGCTACGGGCCAGGAAGAACCCGGAGATGCTCTGCGTCGGGCGGGTCATGACCGCGTAGGCCAGGGTGGCCATGCCCAGGCCACTCACTCCGGCGAGCGCGAGATCGCGCACGCGCCGCGGGACGGAGGACTCCGGCGGCGTCGTCTGCGGCAGGAAGGACAGGGCCAGCATCATGATGATCACCGCCATCACCTCCACGGACAGCTGCGTCAGGGCCAGGTCCGGCGCCGAGAAACGGGCAAAGGTGAGGGTGACGAAGAGTCCGGCGGACCCGGTGAGCAACAGGGCGAGGAAACGGTTGCGGTGGCCGATGGCCACCCCCAGGGCGGAGGCCATCAGCAGCACGGTACCGAATATGGTCATGGGATCGAGGGGAGTCAGTGCCTCGGGACCGCGCCACTCCGTCATGCTGGCGAGGGCCGAGCCCATCGTGATCAGGGCGCTGAGCAGCACGAGCGCGATATAGCGCTGCACCGAGCCGTTCTCCAGCCGGTGCACCAGCCGTTCGGCGAAGGTCCCCGCCTGCAGCATCAACCACTCGAAATTTTCCTTGGCATCGACCTCGGGCAGCCGGTCATAGATGGCGAAAAGCTGCCGTCTTGCCAGGTACATGGCGAGGCCGCCCGTCAGCGCCAGGGCACTCATCAGGAACGGCAGGTTGAAGTGGTGCAGCAGGCCGAGATTGTACTGGGGCAAGTCATCACCCAGCGCCGCCTCGGCGGCAATCTTCAGCAGCGTATGCACCACGTATTGCGGCACGATGCCGACCAGGATGCAGGCGGCGGACAGCAGCGTCACGGGTATCAGGATGCCCACTCCTGGCGCTTTCGGGGGCCAGATGGGCAGGTCCCGCGGTGCCCCGTTGAAGAAGACGTTATGGAAGATGCGCGCCGAATAGGCGACGGTCGCTAGCCCCCCCAAGGCCGCCAGGGAGGGGGTGAGCCAGGCCAGCACGCCGGAGAACGGCGAGACCAGGGTCTCGGCAAGGAACATCTTCTTGCTCAAAAAGCCGTTCAGCAGCGGCAGCCCGGCCATGGAGGCGGCGGCCACGCCGGTGAGCACGCCGAGATAGGGCATGAAGTGCCACATGCCGTTGATGCGACGCATGTCCCGCGTGCCGGTCGATTGCTCGACGATGCCCGCCATCATGAACAGCGGTGCCTTGAACAGGGCGTGGTTCAGCAGGTGGAACAGGCCCACGATCAACCCCATCCTGGTGCCCATGCCCAGCAGCAGGGTGATCAACCCCAGATGGCTGACCGTGGAGTAGGCCAGCAGCCCCTTGGTGTCGTGCTTGAACATCGCCACGAAGGCGCCGGTGAGCAGGGTCGCCATGCCCACGGTGGAGACGCTGTACAGCCAGAGAGGCGTTTCCGCCAGCACCGGATGCAGCCGGGCCAGGAGAAAGATCCCCGCCTTGACCATGGTCGCCGAATGCAGATAGACAGACACCGGCGTGGGCGCGGTCATGGCATGCGGCAGCCACAGGTGAAAGGGAAACTGGGCAGACTTGGTCATGGCCCCCAGCAACACCAGGGACAGGATCAACGGATACTGGCGGTGATCGCGCAGGGTATCGCCGGCCGCCAGCACATCGCTCAGCTGAAAACTGCCCACCACCTGGCCGATCAGGATGACACCGGCCATCAGCGCCAGCCCCCCGCCGCTGGTGATCACCAGGGTCAGGCGGGCACCACGGCGCGCCGGGCGCTGATCCGAATGAAAGCCGATCAGCAGGAACGAAACCAGGCTCGTCATTTCCCAGAACACCAGCATGAACAGCAGGTTGCCCGAGGTGACGATGCCCAGCATGGACGCCATGAACACCAGCGTCAGGACATAGAAATGGGCTCCCCCGTGCTTGCCGGCAAAGTAATAGCGCGCATACAGCATCACCAGCAGGCCCATGCCGACGATCAGCAGGGCGAACAGCATGGCCAGCCCATCCATGCGGAAGGCGATCGTGAGGCCGATGGCCTCGATCCAGCGCCACTCGGCAGCGATGACCTCGCCGGCCAGGATCGCGGGCAACTGGGACAGCACCAGGGCCAGCACCGTCACGGGGGCCAGCGCCGCGACGAGGGCCGAGAACCGCAGGTCCCGGGCGCGGGCCGTCGCACTGGTCAGCAGGGCACCGAGCAGGGGCAGCGTGACGATCAGCAGCAGCGTCATGAAACCGCGGGCTCCCGGAGGCGAGTCGTTGACCGGGCACGTGCTGGCTTATCGCCGGATGGTTCCCTCCACCGCATCATCCGCAGGCCCCGTCGATGCATGCCATCACTGTCAGCTCATCGGGAATGACCACCTTGTCATGACAAGCCATGTGAACTCCTGAGTCCGGAAGTAAGGAGATATCGCGGCTCTGTCAGTATGGTTCACGAGCTCCGGGGTTTCCTGATGCAGGTCAGGATCGGCGAAACGCTTGTGTCAACGCTCGGGATGCCGGCAACGACCGCGCCGGGTAGCCCTGATGCCGTGACATCGCCGGGCCGGAAGCGCGCAGCGTCGCCCATGATGTAGCGCAGCCGCCAGTCATCGCCGGCGGCGGAGACCAGGATCATCACCTTGTCGCGGAACAGGGCCACGCCTCGCCCGGGGGCGGCTTATGGACTAGCTTCAAGTCGAGCGAGGGGTTTCCCGGCCAGGCGCGCCGGGCTTCAGGGAGGAGCGCAGGATGCGACGGCAAGGTGCGATCCGGGGGGAACTGCTTTTCACCATGCTGCTGTTCGTGGCCGGCTGCGGTGAACCACCCCCGCCCCTCGACACGAGCGGCCCGACGGGCGACTGGCCGCACTACGGTCAAGGCCTCGAGGGCCTGCGCTACTCGCCCCTCGACCAGATCCGCCCCGACAACGTCGCCTACCTCGAGGAGGTGTGGCGCTACGAGAGCGGCGACTTCGCCCTCGGCGACGAGACCCAGACCCGCACCTCGCTGCAGGTCACGCCCATCGTGGTGGGCGAGCGGCTGATCTTCTGCACCCCCTACAACCGCGTCATCGCACTGGACCCGGAAACCGGCGAGGAGCTCTGGCAGTTCGACCCCGAGCTGCAGCTGCGCCGGCTGCACGGCGCCTACCCGATGATCTGCCGCGGTGTGGCCCACTGGCAGGACGCCGAGGCCGATGGCGGGAACGAGAGCGAATGCCGGGAGCGGATCTTCACCGGCACCCAGGACGCCGAGCTGATCGCCCTGGACGCCGCCACCGGCCGCCCCTGCGCCGACTTCGGCGAGGCCGGCCGCCTGGCGCTGCGCGACGACCTCGGCGACGACGTGCCGCCCTGGGAGTACTACGTCACCTCGGCCCCGCTGGTGGTCGACGATCTGGTCATCGTCGGCGCCCTGGTGGCCGATAACGTGCGCGCCGACGCCCCACCGGGGGTGGTGCGCGCCTTCGACGCCCGCACCGGCGAGCTGGCCTGGGCCTGGGACCCGGTGCCCCCCGATCACCCCGCCACCCCGGCGGAAGGCCCCTACCGCCGCTCCACCGCCAATGTCTGGGCGCCGATGGCCGCCGACGCCGAGCGCGGCCTGCTGTTCGTGCCCACCGGCAATGCCCCACCGGACTACTTCGGCGGCCAGCGGAACGGGCTCGATCACTACTCATCCTCGGTGGTCGCCCTGCACACCCGCGGCGAGCGCGCCGGCGAGGTCGCCTGGCACTTCCAGACCGTCCACCACGACCTCTGGGACTACGACATAGGCGCCCAGCCGTCGCTGATCGAGCTGAACACCGACGACGGCCCGGTGGCCGCGGTGGTCGTCTCGACCAAGGCCGGCCATGTGTTCGTGCTCGACCGCGAGAGCGGCGAACCGCTGCACCCCATCGAGGAGCGCCCGGTGCCCCAGGACCCGGCGCCGGGCGAGTGGCTCTCGCCCACCCAGCCCTTCCCGGTTACCCCGCCGACGCTCTTTCCGCCGCAACTGACCCCGGACGACGCCTGGGGCCTGACCTTCTGGGACCGCGGCCGCTGCCGTCGCGAGATCGAGTCGCGCCGCGCCGAAGGCCTCTACACCCCGCCCAGCCTCGAGGGCACGGTGGTCTACCCCGCCGCCACGGGCGGCATCAACTGGGGCAGTGGCGCCGTCGACCCGAGCCGCAACCTGCTGGTGGTCAACCAGTCGCGGGTGCCCACCGGGGTGCGGCTGATTCCCCGCGAGGAGTACGCGGCGCTGCCCGAGGAGGAGACCCGCACCGACGCCGGCGGGCTCGCCGGCGCCAACCGCCTCTACAGCGAGATGCGCGGCACCCCCTATGGGGTCAGCGTGGAGCTGCTGAGCTCGCCGCTGGGCATGCCGTGCAGCGCCCCGCCCTGGGGTACGCTGACCGCCGTCGACCTGGACGACGGCGAGATCCGCTGGGAGGTGCCCCTGGGCTCCACCCGCGGCCTGGCTCCCTGGCCCTTCTGGCTCGAGTGGGGCGTGCCCAATGTCGGCGGCCCCATCGTCACCGCCGGCGGCCTGGCCTTCATCGCTGCCACCCCGGATCGCTATATCCGCGCCTTCGACCTGGCCAGCGGCGAGACCCTGTGGCGCGCCGACCTCCCCTACGCCGCCCACGCCACGCCCCTCACCTACCGGCTCGGCCCCGAGCGACGCCAGTTCCTGGTGGTCGCGGCGGGCGGGCACCTGTTCTCCGACCCCGGCGACGCCATCGTCGCCTTCGCCCTGCCGGAGCCGGAATGAGCGGGCTGGCCGAGACCTGGGTCGAGCGCCCCGGCTACCGGCTGCGCGTGCGCCACGGCGGCGACCCCCAGCGCCCCCTGGTGCTCTTCCTGCACGGCTACCCGGACAGCCAGCGCATGTGGCAGGAGACCATGACGGCCCTGGCCGATCGCTACCGGGTGGCCAGCCTGGACTGGCCCGGCATCCCGGCCGGGGAGCCGCGCCAGCCGGCGCGGCGCTACCGTATCGCCGCCCTGCTCGAGGACATCGAGGCGGTGATCGGGGTGCTGGGCGCGAGCCGGCTGCACCTGGTGGGTCACGACTGGGGCGCCACGATCGGCTGGTCCTATGTCACCCACCCCAACTACGGCCAGCGGGTGCTCAGTTGGAGCTTCATCTCCGGGCCGCACCTGGCGATCTGGCGCCAGTGGGGGCTGGAGGGCCTGAAGAGCCTGAGCCCGCGCCGCCTCTGGCCGGTGGTCGCGCAACTGCTGCGCGCCAGCTACACCCTGCCGCTGCTGGCCTGGCCGCTGGGCGAAGCGCTGTGGCGCCTCGGCGGCGTGCCCGCCTGGCGCCTGGTGCTGCGCATTGCCGGCGTCCCCAAGGGCGATCCCCTGCTCGAGGAGAGCCGAGAGCAGGTACTCTCCATGGCGCTGGGCCCCATGGCGCTCTACCGCCAGAACGTGCTCCACCCACCGCCGCTGCCCCCCAGGGCCAGCGTGACCTGCCCGGTGCAGCTGATCGTCGCCGAGCGCGACCCCTTCGTCTCGGAGGCCGGCTACGCCAACCTCGGCGACTACGCCACCGACCTGCGCATCGCCCGCCTCCCCGGCTCCCACTGGGTGACCCGCAGCCATCCGGAGGAGACCCTGGCCGTGCTGCGGGGCTTCCTCGCCGAGGTCACGGGGGCTGGTGGGTCGGCGTGATGTTCTGATTGAAGCGGAAGACATTTTCCGGATCGTACACGTTCTTCAGCGCGACCAACCGCGCGTAGTTGGCCCCATAGGCCGTCCTGACCCTCGCCTCGCCCTCGTCGCCCAGGTAGTTGACGTACGCGCCCTCCTCCAGGAAGGGGGCCACGGCGCGGAAGCAGCGGCGTCCCCACGCGATATTCGCCTCCGATTCCGCGGGATCCTCCCACATCCGCAACACCAGGACGCTGTGTTGCGCCTGCCGGTGGGCGAAGGCGGTGTCCTGGGCGCCCACGCGACCGACGGCGCCACCCAGGTGTTCGATGGCGATCGCGGCAAAGGGCGCGGGCGTGTCGGCGACGAAGAAGTCGAGGAGCGCCTCGATGGCGTCGTCGCCGAACGCCCTCATGAAGCCGGCCTTCCAGTAGTGCCGCCGGCCTGGCTGGAACACCTCGGTGAGCAGGTTCTGCACCGTGGCGTAGGGGACCGGCGCTACGGTATCGAGCACCGGAGCGCCGAACGCGCGCATGGGCTGCAACACGGCCTCGCCCTCCTCGAGGGGCCCGCAATAGCACATCTTGATGTCCAGTACGGGGCCTTCGGGCCCGGACAGCAAGGTGGCATCCGCCCTCACTTCATCGGGGGCCGTACTGGACCAGTCACGATAGAAGCGCAGGACATCCCTGGCACGGTCGAGGGGATAGACGAGTTCACCGCCCAGCACCGGCCCCACCGGATGCAGCCGATACGCGAAGGACGTCACCACGCCGAAGTTGCCACCCCCGCCACGCAGGCCCCAGAACAGGTCCGGATGCTCGTCGGCACTAGCCGTCACCAGCCGTCCCTCCGCGGTGACCACATCGGCCGACACCAGGTTGTCGCAGGCCAGGCCATGCTTGCGGTTGAGATAGCCGATCCCGCCTCCCAGGGTGAGCCCGGCGATGCCGGTCGAGGGCACGATGCCGCCGGTGGTGGCCAGGCCGAAGGCCTGGGTTTCATGATCGAAGTCCCCCCAGGTGGCGCCGCCCTCGGCGCGCGCCACGCGTTGCCGAGGATCGACCCACACGCTCGCCATCGGCGACAGGTCGATCACCAGGCCATCGTCACAGACGGCACTGCCCACCACGCTGTGGCCACCGCCACGCACGGCGATCGGCAGCGCCGACTCCCGCGCGAAGTCGACGGACGCGATCACGTCAGCCACCCCGGCACACCGCACGATCATGGCAGGACGTCGGTCGATCAGGCCGTTGAACACCCGGCGAGCCTCGTCATAGTCCTCCTGTTCCGGCAGGACGAGCCGTCCCCGCAAGCGGTTCCGGAATTGCTGGATGGTGCTGTCATTGATGGTCATGATCGCCCCCTCCCCTCGTTGAGGTCATCTCCACAGTTCAAGACTACGACAGGAAGGCCGGGCAACGCCTCGGCGAATCTACCCGATCGGCCTCAGGCGGCCACTGGGTAGTTTCCGCCAGGTGCAGGGGGAATCAGGGAAGCGCTGATTTATGTCGCGAGCGAAGAGAGGCTGGCCGCCACCGGAGCACAGCGACCGGAGTTGACTGATTGCTCAATGAGGTCCGGGCCCAGAGGTCATTGCTCTCGGCATCCTTGCCCGCCAGGTAGGCGGCAACGGCGAGACGCTCGAGATCGTCCAGCGCCAGCGTGGTCCCCCGGGCAGCGCCCCCTCCCTGTCGAAAGCGCGACGTGCCGTTCGACTAGCAGGAGACAGCACAGACAACTATCACTATTGCATCCACCCGATGGAGGCCAACCATGTCACGCATGATCTTCGTGAACCTGCCCGTCGCCGACCTCGACGCGTCGGTGGCGTTCTACACGTCCCTCGGTTTCGAGAACAACCCACATTTCACCGACGATACGGCGGCCTGCATGGTATGGAGCGAGGCGATCAACGTCATGCTGCTCACCCATGCCAAATGGCGCACCTTCACCAGCCGACCGCTTCCGCCGACCACCTCCAGCGAAGTGATGCTGGCCTTGTCGTGCGACAGTCGCGCCGCGGTCGACGCCATGAACGAGGCGGCCGCCGCCAAGGGCGGCACCGCCGATATCAATCCCCCTCAGGATCTCGGCTTCATGTACAACCGCAACCTGGCGGATCCCGACGGTCACGTCTGGGAGGCGATGTGGATGGACCCGGCGGCCATCCCCTCGAACGATTCAACGGGCTGAGAGGAATCAAGGCGGCGGGTGGCGACGCAACCGGCTCAGGCAGCGCCCGGCTCCTCGATCACCCGGCGGATCGTCGCCATCATCACCTGCGTCGCCTTGCCCAATCCACCGGAGCGGGCCACGCTTTGCCAATGTCGCCATTGCCATTGGACAAGGAGCGCCCCCATGGACACCCTCGAACTCCAGAAAGTCTGGGCACCCCGCGTGCTCAGCGTGCTGCGTATCGTGTCGGGCTTCATCTTCCTCTTGCACGGCACCCAGAAGCATCTCGGCTTCCCGCCAACGGACCGTGTGGTCGAGACCTTCTCGCTGTCGGGGATCTCCGGTTTCATCGAGATCATCTGCGGGGTACTGATCATGGTCGGCTTCCAGAGCCGGGCCGCGGCCTTCCTGGCCTCCGGCACCATGGCCTTCGCCTACTGGATCGCCCACGCCCCGCAGGATCTCTTCCCGGTCAACAACGGCGGCGACGCGGCTATCCTCTACTGCTTCGTGTTCTTCTACCTCGTCTTCGCGGGCCCCGGCCCCTGGAGCATCGACGCCATGCGGGGCAAGGGCTCCGCGTAAGCGGCCTGAGCGTCGGATCGTCTCCCCCGCCAGGTTGCTAGACTGAAGGCGAAACCGCGACGGGAGCGCGTCATGACTCGGCTCAACGTGACCCGCAAGCTGATCGAGTCCCACCTGCTGTCAGGCAGGATGGTGCCGGGCGAGGAGATCGGGCTTGCCATCGACCAGACCCTGACCCAGGACGCCACCGGTACCCTGGTGATGCTGGAGTTCGAGGCCATGCAGGTCGGCCGCGTGCGCACCGAGCTCTCGGCCCAGTATGTCGACCACAACCTCCTGCAGGAGGACTTCAAGAACCCCGACGACCACCTGTTCCTGCAGAGCGCCTGCCGCAAGTTCGGCGTCTGGTTCAGCCCGGCCGGCAACGGCGTCAGCCACCCGGTCCACCAGGAGCGCTTCGGCATGCCCGGCAAGACCCTGGTCGGCTCGGACAGCCACACCCCGGCCGCCGGGGCGCTGGGCATGTTCGCCATCGGTGCCGGTGGCCTGGAGGTGGCCCTGGCCATGGTCGGCAAACCGCTCTACCTCAACATGCCCAAGGTGGTAGGGGTGGAGGTGACCGGCGAGTTGCCCGACTGGGTCAGCGCCAAGGACGTGGTGCTAGAGATGCTGCGCCGCTTCGACGTCAAGGGCGGCGTCGGCAAGGTCTTCGAGTACTACGGCCCCGGCCTCGCTGCCCTGAGCGCCATGGACCGTCACGTGATCGCCAACATGGGCACCGAGATGGGGGCGACGACCTCGGTGTTTCCCTCCGACGGCGAGGTGAAGCGGTTCCTGGAGCGCCAGGAGCGCGGCGACGCTTGGCAGGAACTGCTCGCCGATGACGGCGCCGACTACGATGAGCATGTCGTGCTGGACCTGTCCACCCTCGAGCCACTGATCGCCCTGCCCAGCAGCCCCGGCAACGTCAAGCCGGTGCGTGAGGTGGCCGGCGAGGAGATCTACCAGGCCTACGTGGGTTCCTCGGCCAATCCGGGCTTTCGCGACTTCGCCGTGCCGGCGATGATGGTCGAGGGCCGCCGGATACCGCCGGGCGTCTCCTTCGACGTCAACCCCACGTCGCGCCAGATCCTCGAGAACCTTGCCAGTCACGGCTACCTGTCGCGGCTGATCCGCGCCGGTGCCCGCCTCCACCAGGCCGGCTGCAACGGCTGCATTGGCATGGGCCAGGCGCCGGCCACGGGCCGCAACAGCCTGCGCACCGTACCGCGCAACTTCCCGGGCCGCTCCGGCACCCCCGAGGACCGGGTCTTCCTGTGCAGCCCGGAAACCGCCACCGCCTCCGCCCTGACCGGCAGGATCACTGATCCGCGCGATCTGGACATGGCCTACCCACGGTTCGAAGAACCCGAGCCGCTGGCGATCAACCACGAGATGCTCGTCGCCCCCGCCGAGGACAGCGGCCTGGTGGCGCTGATCAAGGGGCCCAACATCAAGTCGCTGCCGGAATTCGAGCCCATTCCCGCCCGCTTCGCCGGCCCGGTGCTGCTGAAGCTGGGTGACGACGTCTCCACCGACGAGATCCTGCCCGCCGGGGCCGAGGTGCTGCCCCTGCGCAGCAATATCCCGGCCATCGCCGAGTACGTGTTCCGGGCCGTCGACCCCGACTTCAGCCAGCGCGCCAAGGCGCTGGACGGCGACGGCTTCTTCCTCGTCGCCGGCCGGAACTACGGCCAGGGTTCGAGCCGCGAACACGCCGCCATCGCCCCCCGCTACCTGGGGCTGCGCGCGGTCTGCGCCCGCTCCTACGGCCGTATCCACTGGCAGAACCTGGCCAACTTCGGTGTCGTGCCGCTGACCTTCGCCAACCCCGACGACCTGGAGCGCATCGACCAGGGGGACGAACTGGTCCTGGACGACCCGCTTGGCGCCCTCGACAGCGGCGGCGAGGTCATGCTGCACAACCGGACCAAGGAGGAGCACTACACCCTGCACCACGGCCTGTCCAAGCGCCAGATCGCCATGATCCGCAGCGGCAGCCTGATCAATCTGGTGCGCGAGGAGGCCTAGGGAAGCGCTGATCTATGTTGCGAGCGATGAGAGGCCGGCTCCTCGCCGCCGGACTCGCTCCACCACATCGCTACCGAACCCACCGGGGCACCTACACTGTTCCTTAGGGAAGGAACCGATTCCCGGAGGCCCCGATGCAACCGCTAGCGAATGCCATAGCCATGATCGGCAACACGCCGATGGTGCGGGTCGCCAATATGGACACCGGCCCCTGCGAACTCTACCTGAAGCTGGAGAACATGAACCCGACCGGCTCGGTCAAGGACCGCATCGGGCTGTCGATGATCGAGGCCGCCGAGGCCTCGGGCGAGCTAAAACCGGGCGGCACCATCGTCGAGGGTACCGCCGGCAATACCGGCCTGGCCCTGGCGCTGGTGGCGCAGCAGAAGGGCTACCGCGTGATCCTGGTGATTCCCGACAAGATGAGCCGCGAGAAGATCTTCCATCTCAAGGCCATGGGGGCCGAGGTGGTAATGACGCGCTCGGACGTGGCCAAGGGCCACCCCGAGTACTACCAGGACAAGGCGGCGGCCATCGCCCGGGAGATCGATGGGGCGATATTCATCAACCAGTTCGGCAACCCCGCCAATCCCCTGGCCCACGAGCACGGCACCGGCCCGGAGATCCTGCGCCAGATGGATGGGCGCCTCGACGCCGTGGTGTGCGGCGTGGGCTCCAGCGGCACCATGACCGGCCTGTCACGCTGCTTCGCCAAGGCCGCCCCCGAGGTGGAGCTGGTGCTGGCCGACCCCGAGGGCTCCGTGCTGGCCGAGTACGTGCGTAGCGGGCAGCTCGGCACCAAGGGCGGCAGCTGGCTGGTCGAAGGCATCGGCGAGGATTTCCTTCCGTCCATCGCCGACCTGTCGCGGGTCAGCCAGGCCATCACCATCTCCGACAAGGAGAGCCTGCTGTGCGGCCGCGAACTGCTGCATCGCGAAGGGATTCTGGGCGGCACCTCCACCGGCACCTGCGTGGCGGCGGCGCTGCGCTACTGTCGCGCCCAGACCCAGCCCAAGCGGGTGGTGACCTTCGTCTGCGATACCGGCAACAAGTACCTGTCCAAGATGTACAACGATCACTGGCTGGAGGATCAGGGCTTCATCGAGCGGCGCCAGTACGGCGACCTGCGCGACCTGATCCGGCATCCCTATGCCGAGCACGACACCGTGGTGGTAACGCCCGACGAGCCGCTGACCACGGCCTACGCGCGCATGAAGCTCTACGATGTCTCCCAACTGCCGGTCATGGAGGGCGACCGGGTGGTCGGCATCATCGACGAGTCGGACATATTGATGGCGGTGTATGGCCACGAGGACCATTTCAAGTCGCCGGTAAGCGAGGCGATGATCACGCAGCTGCAGGAGCTCGGCCCCGGAGCCAGCCTGGACGACCTGGTGGCGGTGTTCCAGGAGGATCACGTCGCCATCGTCACCGAGGGCGACCAATTCCATGGCCTGATCACGCGGATCGACCTACTCAACTATCTGCGGCGCCGGATCGACTGAAGGGAACGGGAGAGATGCGATGAGTGACGATTACCAGGACGGACGCCATCGGCTGGCGACCCGGGCCATCCATGCCGGGCAGGCGCCGGACCCCAGCACCGGGGCCATCATGACGCCGATCTACGCCACCTCCACCTACGTGCAGGCCAGCCCCGGTCGACATCAGGGCTTCGAGTACTCGCGCAGCGGCAACCCCACCCGCCTGGCGTTCGAGCGCTGCATGGCGGACCTGGAAGGCGGCACGGCGGGCTTCGCCTTTGCCTCGGGCATGGCGGCCACGGCCAGCGTGCTGGAACTGCTCGACCACGGCAGCCATGTGATCGCCATGGACGACCTCTACGGCGGCTCCTACCGCCTGTTCGAGAACGTCCGCCGGCGCTCCGCCGGGCTCGATTTCGGCTTCGTCGACCTCAGCCGCGAGGCCGACCTGAAAGCTAGCCTGGAGATCGCCCTGCGCGACAACAGCCGCATGCTCTGGGTGGAGTCGCCCAGCAACCCGCTGCTCAAGCTCGTCGACCTACAACGCATCGCCGACTTCGCCCGCGCTCACGGCCTGATCAGCGTCATGGACAACACCTTCGCCACGCCGGTACTGCAGCGGCCGCTGGAGCTGGGCTTCGACATCGTGGTGCACTCCACCACCAAGTACCTGGGGGGCCATTCCGATATCGTCGGCGGGGTCGCCGTGGTCGCCGATGAGGCGCTGGCCGAGCGGTTGGCCTTCATCCACAACGCCGTCGGCAGCATCGCCGGGCCGTTCGACAGCTACCTCGCCCTGCGCGGACTGAAGACCCTGGTGCTGCGCATGCGCCAGCACTGCGAGAATGCCCGGGCGCTGGCCGCCTGGCTGGACGCCCACCCGGCCGTGGAGCGAGTCATCTACCCCGGCCTGGCCAGCCATCCCCAGCACGCCCTGGCCGGCCGCCAGATGAGCGACTTCGGCGGTATGGTCACCATCGTGGTTCGCGGCGGCGAAGCGGCGGCCCGGCGCGTGCTGGAACGCTGCCAACTGTTCGCCCTGGCCGAGAGCCTGGGCGGGGTGGAGAGCCTGATCGAGCACCCCGGCATCATGACCCACGCCTCCGTGCCCGCCGAGACCCGCGAACGGCTCGGCATCGAGGATGGGCTGATCCGGCTCTCGGTGGGCATCGAGGCGCTCGATGACCTGATCGCCGACCTGGATCAGGCCCTGCAGGGCGGCGGCGAAGCCGGCCCACCATCTTGAGCCCGTCGCATGTCGAGTTGCCCTTTTTCAATTGAGCTGGTCGCCATGTCTCAGGCAACATGGAGACAGGGAGAGCAAGCATAGACGGATGAGCAACGGCATACCGCTGGAGGAGCCACATGCAACCGCTGAGCTATTACTACTACAACGTGCTGGAAGGCCTCGAAAAGCCGTGCGACGTGCCGGCGGACCACCTGCAGGAGGGCTTCGACATCCTGTATCGCCATGGTGGCCGCATCGAAATGGACCTGATGCGCAAGGCCGAGGATGGCGACGCACAGGGCGAGCCGTATCACTGGTACGAAGCCCTCGATGCCGAGCAGCGGGCGAAATTGCACAAGGCCCTCGGTGACGGCAACCCCGCGAAGATCCTCAAGATCATGCAGCGCAACGGGTATGCCGGCATTCTGTATCACCATGCGTGGGAGCACTTCCGCGAGCCGGGAGCCGCCTAAGCCTCCCTCTCCACCACTTAAAAGGGCCCGCGATCTCTCGCGGGCCCTTTGGGTTGTGGGGTTGCTGCTCGCCCAGCTCCGGCGTGAACGCCTCGCCGACGTCCTCGCTCAGCCGGGCGCAATGTTGCGATTGACGCGGAAGCGATTGTCCGGATCCCAGCGGCGCTTGATCTCGGCGAGCCGCCGGAGGGCCGGGCCGAGGGCCGCTTCGACGCGCTCCGGGCCTTCGTCCTCGGTCAGGAAGTTGATGTAGGTGCCGCCGGTGGAGAAGGCCTTCAGGTCGTGCCAGGCCTCGCGGGCCCAGGCGATGTTCGCCGCGTCGTCCTCCGGCTGCTCCCAGGCGCCGCCCACGTTGAAGACGTAGCGCGCATCGCGGTTGCCCACGGCCGAGTGGTCGTTGTCGAGCTCGTTCAGGGCGCCGCCGAGATGGGACAGGATCACCGACGAGTACGGCGAGCGGATGCGCCCGGCATGCTCGATGACCTTGTCGCACAGCGCGGGCTCGATGCCCGGCAGATACTCGCTCTTCCAGTAGTAGCGCCGCCCCTTGGGCTGGGTGGCATCGAGCAGCTTCTGCAGCTGCACATAGGGCCGACGCACCAACACGTCGCCGATGGGCTTGCCGAACGCCTTGATCGGCGCGACCACCGCCTCGCCCTCCTCCGGCTTGCCGCTGTAGCAGGCGAGCAGCGCCACGATCGGCTCGCCATGGTACTCCTTGGGCAACCACGGGGCCGGCGGTGCCGGCCGCAACAAGGCGAACAGGGTCAGCTCGGGCGGGGCCTGCTCGGCCAGACTGCGATAGAGGTCGAGTACTGCCGTGGCCTCGCTGGCGGGCCAGGCCACCACGCCCCCCACGACCTCCGGGCCGACGGGATGCAACCGGTAGTCGAAACGGGTCACCACGCCAAAGTTGCCGCCACCGCCACGCAGCCCCCAGAACAGATCGGCATGCTCGTCGGCACTGGCCTGCACCAGTTGGCCGTCGGCGGTCACCAGCTCCATCCCCAGCACATTGTCGGTGGTATAGCCCCAGCGCCGGGTCAGGTAGCCGAAGCCGCCGCCCAGGGTGAGCCCGGCGATGCCGGTGGTCGAGATGAAGCCGAGCACGGTGGCCAGGCCGTGCACCTGGGTCTCGCGGTCCACGTCACCGAGCACACAACCCGCCTGGGCATGGGCCACCCGGCGTTCGCGGTCGACCCAGACCCCGCGCATCAGCGAGAGGTCGAGCATCAGCGCACCATCGGCCGCCGCCAGCCCGGCGATATTGTGTCCGCCGCCCTTGATGCAGAGCAGCAGGTCGTGCTCACGGGCAAAGCGCACGCCCGCCATCACGTCGGCAACTCCCAGGCAACGCACCACCACGGCCGGCCGCCGGTCGATCATGGCGTTCCACAGGCTGCGCGAGGCCTCGTAGTCCGGATCGTCCGGCGTCAACAGCGGCCCCTGCAGCTGCATCTTCAAGCCGGTGAGCATGTCCGGCGTCAAGTCGATCTCGGCACCCTCGAGTGTTGTCGCTCTCATGGTCAGGGCTCCTGTCGTCGCCAAAGTTCGAGGTGTACGCCGCCTCCTGTCCGCGTCCACACCGAGAGGGCCGCCTCTGGGTCTCGGCGTGGCGGCCATGGCTCGGGCACCTTGCCACGCGGAGCGTGGAGGCTGTCGTCACGCTAAACTTAGTAGAGCCGCCGGCGAGCCGGGAATTCACGATCTGTACCACACCCGGCGGACAGGCGGCGCCGCGGACGACCCCCCAACACGAGGAGGGCCTTTCGATGACGGACTGGGGATACAAGCAGTTCTGCCCCGTGGCCATGGCCTCGGAGGTGCTGGGCACCCGCTGGACCATCCTGGTCATCCGTGAGCTCTTGAGTGGCAGCCACCGCTTCAATGACCTGCGCCGTGGGCTGCCCCATATCTCGCCGGCCCTGCTGTCGAAGCGGTTGCGCGAACTGGAAGAGCTGGGAGTGGTGAGCCGAGAGCGCGATCCCGAGACCGGCAACCCGCTTTACCGGCTGACCGAGGCCGGCGAGGAGCTGCGCCCGGTGATCATGGCGATGGGCTGCTGGGGGCAGCACTGGCTGGAAGCGCAGCTCTCCATGAAGAACCTCGATCCGTCGCTGCTGATGTGGGACATGCGACGCAACCTCAATCCCGCCCCCTTGCCGCCTCAGCGGGTCACGATTCAGTTTCTGTACCATGATGTGACGCCCGGCCGGGCCAAGTGGTGGCTGGTCGTCGACAAGTCGGGGGAGGATGGCGTCGTCGACCTGTGCAGGAAGGATCCCGGCCACGATGTCGATCTCTACGTGGTCAGCGACCTGCGCACCATGACCGCCATCTGGATGGGCCTGATGACCGTGGCGGAGGCGCTCGCCGGCGGCAAGCTCCGGCTGACCGGGGCTCGCCAGTTGCAGGCCAGCATGCAGCGCTGGCTGGGACTGAGTGTCTTTGCCGGCGAGCCCAAGCGGGTCAGCGCCTGAGCAGCGCTGTTATCAGCGCGAACCCGACAGTGGAGTCATTGGCGGAGTAAAGGGGGGGGGGACGTCCCCGATTACTCCAGGAATGGAATGACCGGGCTATTCCTCTGCGGCCGACAGCATCTCGCCTTCCAGTACGAAGACACGATTGGTCTGTGACGGAAATTCGACATGAAATGTCCCCGCGCCATTGAGCCCCTCGAACTGGCCGGTACCGCCAACGACCTCCCACAAGCCATCATTGAGCAACGATGGCTTGCCCTCGGGGCCAGGAACGAATACGGCACGTAATAGCCACTTGACGTAGGCGATGTCGCTTTCTCCCGCGGTGAATACCAGATAGCCGTTGGCGTCGCCTCCCACACCGGGCAAGATGTCATGCATGCCGTATTCCGTCACGGTGGTGCCATCGAGTGGACCACTGCCGATCGCTTCGCCCTCACGATTGAGTAGTTGAACAAATCTCTTGCTTCCATCGGCAAAGTCGAGACGCACCTCCTCCTTGGGCATCACCGTGGCTTCGATCTTGACCGGCTCCGCACTCGCCAAGGAAAGCGTGGCCCCGATCCCCGCCACCAGCACGATGACCTTCGTCAAATCCCGTGTCACACGAGGTTGTCGCATGGTCTTGTCTCCTTGTCTTGTCCCCATATTGAAAACGCACCGGCGAAAGACTCGCCTACAACAAGATTAGGTGACATTGGGACTAACACCCCGACATTTAAAGTTCATCGCACTTCCCCGGGACACGCGGCACGGATTGGCTGCTACGCCGTGGCATCGAACACCTGCCTGACCAACTCGGCGAGCGTCGGGTGCACGTGGATGCTGTCGCGCACCCGTTCCGCCTTGGCCCCCGGGGTGTTCATGGCGACTACCACCTCGTGAATCAGGTCGGCTGCCTGGGGGCCGATCATATGGAAGCCCAGGATCCGGTCGCTGCCCTTCTCGACCAGGAGTTTCGCAAAGCCCGGGGGTGAACCGACGATCTTGCCCTTGGCGAAATCGGCGTAGTCCTTCCGGGCCACGGTGTAATCGAGGCCCTGGTCGCGACAGGCACGCTCGGTCAGCCCGACCGAGCCGATCTGCGGGTTGCTGAACACGGCGTGGGGGTTGGCGGTGTAGTCGACCGCAAGGGAGGCACCGTGCGCGTTGCGGTAGGCAAGCTCACCTTCGTAGCTCGAGGTGTGCTTGAACATCCCCTGCCCGATGACGTCGCCATAGGCATAGATGTCGGGATGCGTGGTCCGCAGCCCGTCGTCGACCACCACGAAGCCGCGGCCGTCGAGCTCGACCCCCGTCCGCTCCAGCGCGAGGCGATCGGTGTTGGGACGCCGACCGGTGGCCAGCAGGAGCCGATCGCCGAGCACGGTCCGTTCGCCGTCGTCGGTGGCGACGACCAGGCCGCACTGCCCGTCGCGCACCAGCGCCTGGCGTGCCTCGGCTTGCAGCACCAGCTCCACCCGCTTGGCGAGTTCCTGCGTGAACAGCGCCCGCACGTCGTCGTCTTCGGCCAGCAGGCATTCGGAGTGGTCGATCACCGTGACGCGGGTGCCCAGGGCGGAGAAAAAATGGGCAAACTCGCAGCCGATGTAGCCGCCGCCGAGGATGATCAGGTGCTCGGGCTGCTCGGTGAGGTCGAAGATGACGGACTCGTTGGTGAGGAACCCGCTCTCCGCCAGCCCGGGGATCGGCGGGATCGCGGGTCGCGCGCCCGCCGCGATGAAGATCCGCTCGCCGGTCAACTGGCGCCCATCCTCCATCTCGATCAGCTTGTCGTCCACGAACCGCGCCTGGCCATAAAAGGGGGTGAAAGCACCTTCCACCCAGCGACGCACGGCAGCGGCGTCTTTCTCGCGCCGCCGGCGGACCGTTTCGAGAACGGCCTGGAAGTCGACGCGAACCGACGACTGATCCAGGTGGATACCAAAATCCCCGGCGTGCCGGATCGTTTGCATCACCTCGGCAGCCTGAATCAGGCCCTTCGTCGGGATGCAGCCGCGGTTCACGCAGGTGCCGCCGAGCTGGTCGGGACGGTCATCGACCAGCGCGACCGACTTGCCGTCCTGCTGAGCGTAATAGGCGGCAGTCAGGCCGGAGCCGCCGCCGATGCAGATCACGTCGTAGCGCTCAATCGCCGCCATGGTTCCTCCCCGCGTCACTGCGCGGCGCGAGTACGAGGGCTGGGGTGTCGGACGCCAAAACGAGATCCGCCACCCTGCGCCGCGCTCAATGTGGTCCCGCCGGCCCTGTCGAGGTCGGCGATCAGGTTCTTCCTTTGCGAGTGTAGCCCACTCTCTGCCCGCCACAGGGAGTTCGAACTAGGCTTCGGGAGCCGGTCGCGACAATGTGACGTTATAACTATTACCGTGGCTTCCGCGAACGCCAATAGCGAGCAATAGTGGGCTTTACGCTGACCCCGTGAACCAGAATCGACAAGGCAACCACCACCAGGGTCAGGTGTATCAATTCCAGTGCGACTTCCTCTGGCAGCCCGTGTTGGATGGCGTACATCAGATAGTACAGCGAGCCAATACCTCGAACGCCAAACCAGCCCACCAGGTGGCGCATACGCATGGGCGCCCGGCTTCCCAGCACGCCGAGATGCACGCTGACGGGGCGGACGACAAAAAACAGAAACGCCGCGAAACCCACGGCTCGCCAACTCCAGGAATCCCAGAAGAGCGAGCCACCGATCAGTAAAACCAGCACGATTTCTGCCAGCCGTTCGAGGTGCTCGTTGAATACCAGGGAGCTTTCGCTCACGTGCACGTGCGCTATGGCTTGCGGCTCACCCTCCAGGCGTGTCTCGACAGGTACCGAGTAACCTTGTTTGAGGCCGGCCAATTTCAATTCGGTATGGCGCAGAGCCACCGCTGCACTAAAAACGGCCAAGAAGCCCCAGGCATCCACTAACAGGCTGATTCCGTAGGCGAACGCGATCAGCCCCAGGCCGAGAAAGCTTTCCAGAAAGGCAGTGTCCACAATGCTGGTACGTATCTTGTTTACCAGCCAACCGACGCCACTGCCCGCCAGGATACCGATGCCGATACCTGCACCGCTTGCCCAGAACACATCCACCGCCAGCCACCGCCAACCGGCGTCGCCAAGATCGTGCAGCCCCAGCAACCCCAGGCCGAGCATCACGAACGGGAAGGCGCTGCCGTCGTTCATTCCGGCCTCGCAGGTCAATGAAAAACGTAGTTCGTCAGTATCATCGGCGTGACGAACCTGCACCTCGGTCGCCAGTACCGGGTCGGTCGGTGCGACCACGGCACCCAGCAACACGGCGGCCCCAAGGGGCAAAGCAAGCCAGTAGTAGCCGAACAGCGCCACTAGTCCGACGGTAAGTGCCATCGAAATCACCGCCAGTTGCAGGGGAGTTCGCCATCGCTTCAGGGTGACCGGCGCCGGCATTTTTACGCCGGCGCAATACAATGAAATAAGCACGGCGATTTCGGTCAGGAGCTCCAACAAAGCCGACTCTTCCAGCGGATTGAAATGAAACAAGTCGAAGCCCATGGGCCCCACAATGAATCCGATAAGAAGATACACGATGGCGGAGGTGGCGGGCACACTTTTGAGATAGGAGAAGGTAAAGCCCACTACCAGCAGCAGCGAACCGATCAAGATAAACCAGGTTGCGGTTGTCATAGATGACTCGGCAGGTGTGTATTCATTCGCCCAGCCACACGCGACCCGACAGAGGATCGGACCAGCGTAATCGCGCTCGTTCGTGAACTCGCCTCAACGCCCCTGCGCACCCCGGCGCAGCCAGTCATGCACGAAGGCGAGCTTACGGCGCGCGGCGTCCGACAGCACGAAGGGGTAGAGATCCGACAACCCCATGGAGCGGTTGACGTGGTTGACCCCCATAGCGAGGGAGGCCGCGACATGGATCAGGCGCTCGGCATCCGGTTCCGAATACGGGTCCCAGCCCGGGCTCGGCAGCTCTGGCGAGGACAGGCCCGCCGCGACGAAGCTGTCGGTAATATCGGTCAGGTGCAGCAGATGCGCGGCGGTCTCGGCCCAATCCTCGTGCGGATGTGCAGAGGCGTAGCTGGTCAGGAAGCGCAGCCTCCAGTCGGGCGGCGGACCGTCATGGTAGTGGCGCTGGAGCGCGGTGGGGTAATCTGCGCGTTCGTCGCCGAACATGGCGCGGAAGGCGTCGAGGAAGTCGGCGCGCAGGCTGAGCCGCCACCAGAGCATATGCGCGATCTCGTGGCGCATATGGCCGATCATGGTGCGGTAGGGCTCGTCCAGTGCCTGGCGGCGGGTTGCGCGCAGGACCGGGTCCGCTTCGGCCACGCTGATGGTCACCACGCCCGCGACATGCCCCATGAGCACAGGCGTCGGGCCCTCGGCGAGCAGGTGGAAAACGGGGCGCGTGCCCGGATCCTCCGGCCGGAACCAGTGCCAGCGGCCGAGATTGTCGAGCGCCCAGCGCTTGGCGGCCTCGGTCTGCGCCCAGTTGGGGATGGCGCCGGGGATGGCGGGATCCGGGGCCAGCGCCGTCATGGCGCAGGATCGACAGAAGGCGCCCTGTTCCGGGGCGATCCAGTTGCAGCCGATGACCTCCCGGTTGGCGCAGAAGGGCGGCATGGGCAAAAAGGCCCGCGCCTGCGGGTCGTAAGCCACGGGGGTGCCGTCGGCGGTGGCAAGGTTATCGAACCACAGCGAACCGGAACCGACCGGGTTGGTAAAGACGCGCATACAGTAGGGACTCCGTAACAACGACAGGGCACAGGGGCCGACAAGTCACGAATTCATACTTCGCTTCTCCCGGACGGGTGTCAAACCCTTTGCCGCGCCGACCGCGGAGGCTCACCCGGGCCGGCGAACGGCTCTCAGCTTCCCGCTGCCTCCGCCACCGCAGAAGAACCGATCGCCGCCATCGGACTCGAGCCCCGACACGCCCATCCCGGGCGGCATCTCGAGACTCTCCAGGACCTCTCCCGTGCGAGGATCGACTCGCCTCACATCGCTCGCGTCATCTTCCCAGGTGCCGTGCCAGAGCTCGCCATCGACCCAGGTAACCCCGGTGACGAAGCGGTTGGACTCGATGGTGCGAAGCACCGCCCCGGTTTGCGGATCGACCTGCTGGATCCTCCGGTCCGGATACTGCCCTACCCAGAGCGACCCTTCGGCCCACGCGAGCCCCGAGTTGCCGCCGCCGGGGGGCGCCGGAATCGTGGCGAGCACAGCGCCGGTGTCCGGATCGATCTTCTGGATGCGATCCTCGGCGATCTGAAACAGGTGCTGGCCGTCGAAGGCCGTGCCGGCCTGCGCGGCGACATCGATCGAGCGCAGCATCTGCTCGCTCGCCGGGTCGAAGGCGGTCAGCCTGTCGCCGGTGGCAAACCAGACGCGCTGACCGTCATAGGTGACCCCATGCACGCCGTCGACACCCGGAAAGGGCCCATATTCACTGATGATCTCGGCCGCTGAACGCTTCATGGTTCCCTCCTCATCACTCGGGATTGAGACTTCCATGCTAGTCGCCCGGCAGGGGAGCGGGGAGTAACAAAGTCGTCGGGAATCCCGGCACGGGCGGGGTCATCCAGCGACGCGCTCGCCCGCCACCAAACGCCTGCGCCTTGCCCGCCGCCGCCAGCGCCTCCAGTGCCCGCTGCACCGTGCGCTGGCTGGTGCCAAGCGCCAGCGCCAGGGCCGAGCTCGACCACGACTCACCGTCGGCGCCAGCACGACGACCTCGCCTGCCCCGTGCGGCGCCAGCGCGAACCCTCGTTTTGTCGCGCGGACCCCGGCCAGCGTCCCAAGCTCGGTGCGAAGCCGCCCCACTTCGACACGCAAGCGCGCGCGATACGACTCATCGGCGAGCCTGGCGCGGAATGCCCGTGCGACGAGCGTGCCCCGCGGTACGTCGCCGGGCCAGGCTTCGCCCAGCGCGCGGGCGAGCGCGAACAACACCGGACGCCTGGCGAGCGAGACCACCGTGCCGGCGTCACGCACGACATGACGACACGCGTCGACGACGAGCGCCCTCGAGGCCAGTAACGCTTCCACCTCCTCGAGCAGCAGGAGCCGCTCCTCGCCACGCGCGATCAGGCGCGCCGCGGGCGTGTTCAAGGCGAGGGAGGCGCTTTCCACCTCTGCCGTCAGCGCCGGGATGACGGCGCGGCGCGCGGCGTGCCCGGCCCGAGCGAGCGCGGCACGCGCCGGCTTCGTGCGGAGGCGTCGCATCGCGATCCCCGCGACGACCAGCTCGTGGGCGGCCCTCGCCGCGGGCGGGAGGGGCGCGGGATCGAGGTCGGCGAGCCTGCACTCGGCCTCGTCGAGGCGCCCGATCAGCAGCAGGCGCCGGACCTCGAGATACCGTGCATAGGCGGCGTTCACCCGGTCGCCATGCGCTTCGAGCGTCGCTCGCGCCGCGTCGAGCGTCTTCGCCGGCCAGCCCAGGTCGCGCGAGACGAGCGCGATCTCGGCCTCGGCGACGACACACCTTGCCCGGGCCACGGCCTCTTTCGGACCGAAGGCCCGCGCCGCACGTCGCAGGAGCGCCTTCGCGCGCACGAGATCGCCGAGCTGCGCCATCGCGATGCCGCGAAGCGCGAGCGCAGGCGCGTCGTCGCGCAAGGCGACCCGGTTCAGGGCGCCGAGGGGATCCCCCGCCGCCAGCGCACGCGCCGCGGCCGTGATCAACGCCTCCATCGGAATCCCGTCACACTTGTTACTCCCAGCGTTCGATGCTCGTTACTAACCTATCTCACGAACCCCTAGCCGACACGTCGTAGCGAGAACGGAACGCACGACACTCATCCTGACACTGGGGGCCAAGGGAGGACAGAACGATGACGACACACCTGACCGGGACACGGGAGGAGTGGCTGGCGGCCCGGCTCGAGCTGCTCGAGGCCGAGAAGGCACTGACGCGGCGCAGCGACGAGCTGGCGCGGTGGCGACAGGAGCTGCCCTGGGTGCGGATCGACAAGGCGTACCGCTTCGAGACCGACGAGGGGAGTGTCTCGCTGGCGGACCTCTTCCGCGGGCGCTCGCAGCTCCTCGTCTACCACTTCATGTTCGGGCCCGACTACACGGCGGGCTGCCCCGCCTGCTCGGCGATCGCCGATGGCTTCGACGGCTGCGTCGTCCACCTGGCCAACCACGACGTCACGCTCTGCGCGGTGTCGCGGGCGCCACTCGCGAAGCTGCAGGCGTACCAGCGGCGCATGGGCTGGACCTTCCCCTGGGCGTCCTCGCTCGGCAGCGACTTCAACGCCGACTTCAACGTCTGGTTCACCGAAGCGCAACAGCGCGAGGGAGGTATCGAATACAACTACCGGCGCGAGGCGGCGTTGCCGTTGCGCGGCGAAGACCCGCCTGCCGCCGAGATACCCTCGCGCTCGACACCGGACGGGGCCACTACCTTCGCTGCCATGAGCGGAACCGACACGGCCACCTACACGCGCGAGAGGCCGGGCATGAGCGCGTTCGCGCTGGAGGATGGCGTCGTCTACCACACCTACTCCACCTATGCGCGCGGACTGGACGGCCTCTGGGGCATGTACCAGTGGCTCGACCGCGCACCTCGCGGACGCAACGAGACGGGCGTCTGGTGGCGTCGCCACGACGAGTACGACAACCGCTGAGCCAGGGCGCGGTGTTGGTGGTGCAACCGGTAGAGGGAGTTCTTGCGAGGCTGGGTTGCCGAGCGGGCTTGCCAGCGAGCCTGCTGCGGTGCATCGGCGCTGGACTTCGCTGCCAGCGTGGAGGTGGCGATAGTCTGGTGCGCGACCACGGCCGGAGCGGCGTCATCGACAACACCTTCGCCACGTCGATGCTGCAGCGCGGCTTCGACAAATCGTCTATCCTGATGATTTGTCGCTGATTTTTGCCTTGTGACCCACACGGATGTGGGAAATGCGTGGACCCGTAGGGAACGGGCTAGCCCTGGCCATCGCTCGCCGACTTTTCGGACAAAGCCCAGGGATGGTAGTTCATGTCTTTCGGATGAGTTGCCCCGGCCACGAGCCGGGGCTTTTCTTGTTCGTCACACGTTGACGTGAGCACCTATGATGGACAACCAAGCGTCGTCGATCTGCTGGCTCGCCCAGTCCAGGGCGCAGCCCCAAGCCACGTGCTCGTCGAGCGTGGCGGCCAGTGGCGGCATGGGGTGAGTCTTCGGCTCTGGCGACTCGTCCAGATGCCAGCTCATGGTTGCAAGCCACTCCCTCGTGACAGGGTCTCGCGCGAGTAACAGCTCGACCTCAGTTGAGCGAAATGAAAATTCGCAGCGCTTCACGCTCATGGCACACCCCCTATGGTCGACCTCGGCAGAGTAGCGGCATCGGTGCGGGCTGGGGAGGCGCCATCACATCATTCCGTGTCAGCCATTGCCGACAGCTGCCCGTCGTCAAAATCTGACGACGGGCAGATCGCACGTCCACCTGCGCGGGAAATGAGGGTCTGTCCCTCATTCTCCGGAAGTGGCGCGAGGCGCTGGCCGTTCACCCCTCGGTCCGCGAGGCCGTCGCTCCAGGTTACAACGACCGCCTGCGCCGCTTCATGCAGAACAAGCACGATCGCGCGTTTCCGAACGTGGAATGAGCGGGCCTAAACGATCCGCCAGGTCATCAAACAATGCGGAGACAGAGAGGTCCAGCGCTTGCATCTTTCACCGTGTGATCGTCTCCATATCAATCACATGCATTGCAGCTTATTCAGATACGACTATAGTACGAGACTCTGTGTGGAAACCCGCACACCGCAACACCTGCCCCGTGCGGGATTCCGGCCCCACCCCGCCCATCATGCTTCGACCAAGGTCGAATTACACTATCGCAACCATATGAAATACCAGACATTTCAATAAGAAGGCATGGCCATTGCCGTGTAATGGGCGTTGATGCCACCCCGGCCTGGCTCACGGCAGGTCCCGCAACCGGTGACCATATGTCCATATGTCGCCGCGAGAAAAAGCGAATGAGGTAAAGCACATGGCAGACGATTTGCGCGACAGCGCCTTGCAGTACCATCGATTCCCCCGCCCCGGCAAGCTGGCGATCCAGGCGATCAAGCCCATGGCCAGCCAGCGGGATCTGTCGCTGGCCTATTCGCCCGGGGTGGCCGCGGCCTGCGAGGAGATCGAACGTGACCCCCTGCAGGCGGCCGAGTACACCGCCCGTGGCAATCTGGTTGCCGTGGTCAGCAACGGCACGGCGGTGCTGGGGCTGGGTAGCATCGGCGCCCTGGCTTCCAAGCCGGTGATGGAAGGCAAGGCCGTGCTGTTCAAGAAGTTCGCCGACGTGGACGTGTTCGACATCGAGATCGAGGAGCGCGACCCGGACAAGCTGATCGAGATCGTCGCCGGTCTGGAAGCCACCTTCGGCGGCATCAACCTGGAAGACATCAAGGCACCGGAATGCTTCGAGATCGAGCGGCGCCTGCGCGAGCGGATGAAGATCCCGGTCTTCCACGACGACCAGCACGGTACCGCCATCGTCTCGGGGGCCGCCCTGCTCAACGGCCTGCGGGTGGTGGGCAAGGAGCTCGGCGACATCCGCCTGGTCTGCAACGGCGCGGGCGCGGCGGCCTTGGCCTGTCTGGATCTGGCGGTGGCCCTGGGGGTACGCAAGGACAACATCCTGGTTTGCGACCGCAGCGGCGTGATCCACACCGACCGTACCGAGGACATGGATCCCTACAAGGCGCGCTACGCGGCTCGGACCGAGGCCCGCACCCTGACCGATGCCGTCAACGGGGCCGACGTGTTCTTCGGTCTCTCGGCCGGGGGCGCCCTCAAACCGGAGATGGTGGCGACCATGGCCGATCGCCCATTGATCCTGGCCATGGCCAACCCCATCCCGGAAATCATGCCGGAGGACGCCAAGGCGGTACGCCCGGATGCGGTGATCGCCACCGGACGCTCGGACTACCCCAACCAGGTCAACAACGTCCTGTGCTTCCCGTTCATCTTCCGGGGCGCCCTGGACTGCGGCGCCACCACCATCAACGAGGAGATGAAACTGGCCACCGTCAAGGCCATCGCCGACATGGCGACCACCACGGTGCCGGAAACGGTGGCGGTGGCCTATGGCGGACAGGCGCTGACCTTCGGCCCGGAGTACATTCTTCCCAAACCCTTCGACCCGCGCCTGATCGACACCATCCCGCCGGCGGTGGCCAAGGCCGCCATGGACAGCGGTGTGGCCGCTCGACCCATCGCGGACCTGAATGCGTATACCCGATCGCTGTCACGACTGGTATACCGCTCCGGCAATGTGATGGAGCCGGTGTTCGAGCGGGCTCGACAGAATCCGCTACGCTTGCTGTACGCCGAAGGCGAGGATGAGCGCATCCTTCGTGCCATGGAGGTCTGCATCAGTCAGCGCTATGCCAAACCCGTACTGATCGGCCGCCGTGCGGTAGTCGAGGCACGCATCGAGGAATTGGGCCTGCCGGTGAAGCCCGACGTCGATTTCGAGCTGATCGATGCGCAGGACTATCCCGGCTACGCCGAACTGGCCAGCGAGTACCACAAGTTGATGGGACGGCGCGGTGTACAGCCGGAGGCCGCCGAGAAGCGAGTACGCAGCCGGGCCACCATCCTGGCCTCGCTGCTGTTGCGCCGGGGCGATGTGGACGCCATGATCGCCGGCCCGGTGGGCACCTACCGCGAGCACCTGGGCTTGGTGCTGGACGTCATCGGCCTGCGCGAGGGCGTCAGCACGGCTGCCGCCCTGCAACTGCTGATCCTCGAACGGACCACACTGTTCATTGCCGATCCCTTCGTCAATTACGATCCCGATGCCGGTCAGATCGCCGAGATCACCCTGCTGGCAGCGGAGCAGATTCGCCGCTTCGGCATCACGCCCCGGGCCGCCCTGGTCTCCCACTCGAATTTCGGCAGTTCCGACTTCGACAGTGCAGGGAAGATGCGCCAGGCACTGGCGCTGATCCGGGAACGCGCACCGGATCTGGTGGTGGACGGGGAAATGCAAGCCGACTCGGCTCTGTCCACCGGCGTGCGCGGGCGCATCCTGCCCGATTCGCTTCTCGACGGCGAGGCCAATCTGTTGATCATGCCCAACCTGGACGCGGCGAACATCACCTTTTCCGCTCTGAAGGTACTGGGCAACGGTGTGTCCGTGGGGCCCATCCTGCTGGGGGCCGCCAAGCCGGTTCATGTGCTCAACCGCACGGTCACCGCGCGGGGTATCGCCAACATGAGCGCCTTCGCCGTGGTCGAGGCACAGACCGATCAATAACTACAATAATTCCGACCCAACCAAGGGAGACGATCCATGGCATTCGACAACTACAACGACTTCGATCCACAGGAAACCCGGGAGTGGCAGGAAGCCGTCGACGTGGTAGTGGAGCGGGTGGGCCCCGAGCGAGCCACCTACCTGCTGCACAAGGCGGTGGAAGAAGCCTACGGGGCCGGCGCCGAGCCGCCGGACACCACCCGCACGCCGTATGTGAACACCATCCCACCCCACAAGGAGGCCCAGCTGCCCGGCGACGCGGCCTTGCTGCAGCGGCTGACCGCCTATCTGCGCTGGAACGCCATGGCCATGGTGGTGCGCGCCAACAAGAAACCTGCCGAGCCCGGGGGGCATATCGCCAGCTACCAGTCCTCGGCGGTGATGTACGAGGTGGGGTTCAATCACTTCTGGCATGCCCCCAGCGATAATCATGGCGGAGACATCATCTACGTGCAGGGCCATTGCGCTCCGGGTATCTACGCACGGGCGTTTCTGGAGGGACGGCTCACCGAGGAGCAGCTGGAGAACTTCCGCCTGGAAGTGGACGGCAAGGGGCTCTCCTCCTATCCCCACCCCTATCTGATGCCCGACTTCTGGCAGGTCTCCACCGTGTCCATGGGTCTGGCGCCGATCATGGCCATCTATCAGGCACGCTTCATGAAGTACCTCCAGCATCGGGGGCTGGCCGACACCGAAGGTCGAAAGGTCTGGGCGTTTCTGGGCGACGGCGAGATGGACGAGCCCCAGTCCCAGGGTGCCATCGCCCTGGCCAACCGGGAGAAGCTGGACAATCTGATCTTCGTGATCAACTGCAATCTGCAGCGTCTGGACGGCCCGGTGCGGGGCAACAGCAAGATCGTCCAGGAACTGGAAGGCAACTTCCGGGGCGCGGGGTGGAACGTCATCAAGTGCCTGTGGGGTTCGGGCTGGGACGAACTGCTGGCCAAGGACACCAAGGGGCTGTTGCGCAAGCGCATGGAGGAATGCGTCGACGGCGAGTATCAGAACTTCAAGGTCAAGGGCGGCGGCTATATCCGCGAGCATTTCTTCGGCAAGTATCCGGAGCTCAAGGAAATGGTCGCCCACATGTCGGACGACGACATCTACTACAAGCTGATCCGCGGTGGCCACGACCCGCAGAAGGTCTATGCGGCCTATCACGCGGCGGTCAACACCAAGGACAAGCCCTCGGTGTTGCTGATGAAGACCGTCAAGGGCTACGGCATGGGCGAAGGCGGCGAGGGCCAGAACATCACCCACCAGAAGAAGAAACTGGGCGAGGATCACCTCAGGCACTTTCACAAGCGCTTCGACCTGCCCTTCAGTGACGAACAGGTCACCAGGGCGGAGTTCTTCAAGCCCCCCGAAGACAGCGCCGAGATGCAATTCCTGCACGGGCAGCGCAAGGCGCTGGGCGGCTACCTGCCCCAGCGCCGGCGCAACGGCGATGTGCTCAAGGCGCCTCCCCTGGACATGTTCAAGCAGGTGCTGGCGGACACCGGTGAGCGCACCATGTCCACCACCATGGCCATGGTGCGCATCATGGTATCCCTGGCCCGGGACAAGACCCTGGGGCCGCGGCTGACCCCGATCGTCGCCGACGAGTCACGCACCTTCGGCATGGAGGGCATGTTCCGGCAGATCGGTATCTACGCCCCCGAAGGGCAGAAATACGTGCCCATGGACGCCGAGGAGATCATGCCCTACCGGGAGGACCAGAAAGGCCAGATCCTGCAGGAAGGCATCAACGAGGACGGGGCCATGTCGTCGTGGATCGCCGTGGCCACGTCGTACAGCAACCACGGGGTCACCATGATCCCGTTCTACGTCTACTACTCCATGTTCGGCTTCCAGCGCATCGGCGATCTGGCCTGGGCGGCCGGCGACATGCTGGCGCGAGGTTTCCTGATCGGCGGTACTTCGGGGCGCACCACCCTGAACGGCGAGGGCTTGCAGCACCAGGACGGACACAGCCAGCTGTTCGCCCAGTTCATCCCCAACTGCATCGCCTATGACCCCACCTTCCACTACGAGGTGGCGGTGATCGTGCGCGATGGCCTCAAACGCATGTACGAGGATCAGGAGAACGTCTTCTACTACATCACCACCCTGAACGAGAATTACCATCATCCGGCACTGCCCGAAGGCGCCGAAGAAGGCATCATCAAGGGCATGTATCCGTTCAGCAAGGCCGAGGGCAAGGGGCCGCGGGTACAGCTGCTGGGCTGTGGCAGCATCCTCAACGAGGTGATTGCTGCGGTGGACCTTCTACGCGACGACTGGGGAGTGGCGGCCGACGTCTGGAGTTGTCCGAGCTTCAATGAACTGGCCCGCGACGGCCACGCCGTCAAGCGCTGGAACCGGCTGCATCCCGGGAAGCGTCCGCGCAAGAGCCATGTCGAAGAGTGCCTGGAAGGCACCGAAGGACCGGTCATCGCCTCCACCGACTACATCCGGCTGTTCGCCGAACAGATCCGACCCTTCGTGCCGCGGCGTTACGAGGTACTGGGTACCGACGGCTTCGGCCGCTCCGACAGCCGCCAGGCCTTGCGCCGCCACTTCGAGGTGGATCGTCATTACGTCACCGTGGCCGCGCTGCAAGCCCTGGTCGACGAGGGCAAGCTCAAGAGCGGCAAGGTCCGGGACGCCATCGCCAGATACGGCATCGACCCCGAAAAGCCCAACCCCCTGTACGCCTGAGCCGGAGGAGAACAAAAGTGGCTATCCAAGAAATCAAGGTACCGGATATCGGCGACTACACCGATGTCCCGATCATCGAGGTCCATGTCCAGGCCGGTGACAGCATCCAGGCCGAGGACCCGCTGATCACCGTGGAGTCCGACAAGGCCTCGATGGACGTGCCCGCGCCCAAGGCCGGCACCGTCAAGGAGGTCAAGGTCAAGGTCGGCGACACGGTCTCCGAGGGGTCGACGATTCTGATGCTGGAGGCGGAGGGTGAATCCCCCTCCCCCCCTGCCTCCTCTCCCGCCGGGGGAGAGGAAGCACCGACACCGTCCGGTGGCGGAGTCGAAGAGATCAAGGTCCCCGACATCGGCGACTTCAGCGATGTGCCGATCATCGAGGTCCATGTCCAGGCCGGTGACGGCGTCCAGGCCGAGGACCCGCTGATCACCGTGGAGTCCGACAAGGCCTCGATGGACGTGCCCGCGCCCAAGGCCGGCACCGTCAAGGAGGTCAAGGTCAAGGTCGGCGACAAGGTTTCCGAGGGCAGCCTGGTGCTGCTGCTGGAGAGCGAGGCGGGAGAAGGAGAAAAGACCGCGGCTCCCACCGGGGAAGAAGAGAAGAAACCGCAACCGGCGGCTGCCCCCTCCACCGCACCTTCGACCGGCCAGATTGCGGATTTCAGCCGGGTTCACGCCAGTCCCTCGGCTCGCCGCGTGGCCCGCGAACTGGAGGTGGACCTGAACCTGGTGCCGCCGACCGGCCTCAAGGGCCGGGTCACCAAGGAGGACATCCAGAGCTTCGCCAAGGGCGGCGCCCCGGCGGCGCAACCGGCGGCTGCGGCCCCGTCTGGTGGAGAAGGCATGGATCTGCTGCCCTGGCCCAAGGTCGACTTCAGCAAGTTCGGTCCGGTGGAGACCAAGCCGCTGTCGCGCATCAAGAAGATCTCCGGTGCCAATCTGCATCGCAACTGGGTGAGAATTCCCCACGTCACCAATCACGACGAGGCCGACATCACCGACCTGGAAGCCTTCCGGGTGCAGTTCAACAAGGAAAACGAGAAGGCGGGCATCAAGGTCAGCATGCTGGCGTTCATGATCAAGGCCGCGGTCGCCTCCTTGAAGCAGTTCCCCGAGTTCAACGCCTCGCTGGAAGGCGACAATCTGATCCTCAAGCAGTATTACCACATCGGGTTCGCCGCCGACACGCCCAACGGCCTGGTGGTGCCGGTGATCCGCGATGCGGACCAGAAAGGTGTGGTAGAGATCGCCCAGGAAATGGGTGCGCTGGCCAAGCTGGCCCGCGACGGCAAGCTCAAGCCCGATCAGATGCAGGGCGGCTGTTTCACCATCTCCTCGCTGGGCGGGATCGGCGGGCTGTATTTCACGCCCATCATCAATGCCCCTGAAGTGGCCATCATGGGCGTGTGTCGCTCCTACTGGAAGCAGGTCTCGCCGGACGGCAAGCAGTCGGCGTGGCGGTTCATGCTGCCGCTGTCGCTGTCCTGGGATCACCGGGTGATCGATGGCGCCGCCGCGGCCCGTTTCAACGTCCATTTCGCCAACCTGCTCGCCGACATGCGGCGCATCATCATGTAAGGAATCGACGACATGGCCAATGCAATCGAAGTCAAGGTGCCCGACATCGGGGATTTCAAGGACGTCGAGATCATCGAGGTGCTGGTCAAACCGGGCGATGCGATCGACATCGAAACCCCGCTGATCACCCTGGAGACCGACAAGGCCTCCATGGACGTGCCGTCCCCGGTTTCGGGCACGGTCGGAGAGCTCAAGGTCAAGGAGGGTGACAAGGTCTCCGAAGGCTCGACCATTCTGATGCTGGAGCCGGCCGAGACCGGATCCCGGGTGGCGGACCACGAACCGCATCCGGCGGTCCATGAAAAAGGGGTTGGCTCAGCGGCGCCCGGCGATGCAGGCGGTGGTTATGGCGGCGGCAGCCTGGAAGAGGTTCGGGTGCCGGACATCGGCGATTTCGGCGATGTTCCTATCATCGAAGTGCTGGTTCGCGCGGGCGATACGATCGGTGCCGAGGACCCGCTGATCACCGTGGAATCCGACAAGGCCTCGATGGACGTGCCCGCACCCAAGGCCGGCAAGGTCACCGAGGTGCTGGTGTCAGTCGGCGACAAGGTCTCGCAAGGCTCGGCGATTCTGATACTGGAAGCGGAGGGGAAATCCCCCGCATCCCAGCCTTCTTCCGCGCAGGGAGCGGGAGAGAAGGCGGCCACCGCGCCCGCCCCGAAGGCGGCCACCCATACCGGCGGGGCCGACCTCGAGTGCGAGATGCTGGTGCTGGGCGCCGGCCCGGGGGGCTATTCGGCCGCCTTCCGGGCCGCCGACCTGGGGATGAAGACCGTGCTGGTGGAACGCTATGCCAGCCTCGGCGGGGTGTGCCTGAACGTCGGCTGCATCCCCTCCAAGGCGCTGCTGCATGTCGCGGCGGTCACCGACGCGGCCACTGCCATGGCCGATCACGGCATTGCCTTCGGCAAGCCGAAAATCGACCTCGACAAGCTGCGCGGCTGGAAGGAAAAGGTCGTCGGCCAGCTCACCGGTGGGCTGGCCGGCATGGCCAAGGCACGCAAGGTCGACGTTGTCCGCGGGGTCGGGACATTCCTCGACCCGCATCACCTGGAAGTCGCCCTGACCAGCGGCGACGGCCAGGAGCAGACCGGCGACAAGCAGGTGGTGAAGTTCGACAAGTGCATCATCGCCGCCGGTTCGCAGTCGGTGAAACTGCCCTTCATTCCCGACGATCCCCGGGTGGTCGATTCCACCGGCGCGCTGGAACTGACCTCCATCCCGAAGCGCATGCTGGTCATCGGCGGCGGCATCATCGGCCTGGAGATGGCCACGGTCTACTCCACCCTGGGCACCCGCATCGACGTGGTCGAGATGCTCGACGGGCTGATGACCGGTGCCGACCGCGACCTGGTCAAGGTCTGGGAAAAGGTCAACCAGCCACGCTTCGACAAGGTGATGCTCAAGACCAGGACCACCGCCGTCAAAGCCCAGAAGGGCGGCCTCAAGGTCAGCTTCGAGGGCGACAACGCCCCCGCTGAGCCACAGGTCTACGACATGATCCTGCAATCGGTCGGGCGCAGCCCCAACGGCAACAGGATCGGTGCCGAAAACGCCGGCGTGGCGGTCGACGAACGCGGTTTCATTGCCACCGACAAGCAGATGCGCACCAACGTCGGGCATATCTTCGCCATCGGCGACATCATCGGTCAGCCGATGCTGGCCCACAAGGCGGTTCACGAGGCCCATGTTGCCGCCGAGGCCGCCGCCGGGCACAAGAGCTTCTTCGATGCCCGCCAGATTCCCTCGGTGGCCTACACCGACCCGGAAATCGCCTGGGCCGGCAAGACCGAGACCGAATGCAAGGCCGAAGGCATCAAGTACGGCAAGGCAATTTTCCCCTGGGCAGCTTCCGGTCGTGCCATCGCCAACGGCCGAGACGAGGGTTTCACCAAGCTGCTGTTCGACGAGGAGACCCATCGCATCATCGGCGGGGCCATCGTCGGCACCCAGGCGGGAGACCTGATCAGCGAACTGTGTCTGGCCGTCGAGATGGGCTGCGACCCGGTCGACATCGGCAAGACCATCCACCCGCATCCGACCCTGGGCGAATCGGTCGGCATGGCCGCCGAACTGTTCGAAGGCGTGTGTACCGATCTGCCGCCGCAGAAGAAGCGATAGGGTGACTTCCATCGGGCTGCGGCGGTCGATGCGCCAGGATGACGTGGGGCCTGCGCGCCTTCGGGTTGCTCCTGGCGCTGGTGGTCTGGACCGCGATGGGTTTCGCCGAGGGACTGTCGTCGGACGCGCGCTAGGTCGCGACGATCGCCACCCTGATGGCAATCTGGTGGATGACCGAGGCGGTGCCGCGACGGGCTCTTGCCCGGTACGATGCAGCACCGCCCGGTTGTCCCGCTGGCGACCCGGCTGGCGGACGCGTGCAATCATCGAATGGCCACGCACAGAAGGCGACCGCGGCTATTATTGCTCGGCGCCCTCCTCGGCCCGGCCTTCTCCTTCGCCTTCGCCTTCGCCTTCTCCTTCGACTTCCGTTTCGGCCGCCTCTTCGTTCTCTTCCTGGCGCATCTCGGGCGGAATCATCGCCTCGGACACCTCGAGTCCCTGCTCCCGGTAATAGCGCACCGCTCCCGGGTGGAACCAGATCACATCGTTCTTCTCCATGTGCTCCGGCCGGGTCTCGGCCGCTGCGGGGTGGATCTCCTGCATGGCGTCGTTGTCCTCGAGCACCAGCGCCATGAGTTCATGGACGAAGCCCTCATCGAGGTCCTTGTGGCCGATGGCGAAATTCCAGAAGGCCACCGAGGCCTGGGGGGCATCCATCGACGCATAGGTGTCGGCAGGGATCTCGTAGGGAGTCACCGGAAAGGCGTCCACCAGGGTCGCCTGCTGCTCCTCGGTCAGGCCGAACATCCGTACCTTCTGGCGACTCTCCACATGCTCGAAGGCCTTGATAGGCAGGCCGGCACAGAAGGCGAAGGCATCGCTGAGGCCGCCGAGCACGTAATCCGCCAGCAGGCTGGCGCCGGCATACTGCAGGCGGACATCCTCAACCCCCAGCTCATCGAAGAACCGCTCCCAATAGGTGGCGCAGGTGCCGCCCATGGGCCCCACCCCGACACGGGCCCCACTCAGGTCATCGATGTTTTCGATGCCTGAATCGGCCTGGGTGACTACGTGGAAGGGGGTCCGGTACATGGGAAAGAGGGCACGCACGTTGCGCATCTTCTCACCATCGGCGAACTCGGCCTCGCCTTCCCAAAGCTCCCTTGCCGGCCCCAGGGTGACAAAGCCCAGCTCCGCTTCACCCGTGTGGACCAGGATCATGTTGTGGTAGGGCCCGCCGGTGGCACGCGTATCGGCGAGCAAGTCGAGTTCATCGGTGATGCGCGCGGACAGGCCGTGGCCGTAGATATGGTAGGTGCCGCCGATGGAGGCAGTAGCCACTCTGATCCGTTCCGGCCAGTCCGCACGCTCCTGGGCCATGGCCGTGGACCCCCAGATCAGCAGGCCACCGGCCGCGACAAGGGTGGGAAGGCAGAAAAAGCGTTCGTCAGTCATGGCATGTCTCTCGACCGAGGTGGTGTGGATCACTTCCTTCCACAAACCTAGCTGATTATCCAGGAGCCTGTCGGACTTAACGCTGATCTACTGCGAGAGCCGGTCTTTCGGCCAACTTCATTCGATCTGATTCGTTAAATAGCGGGCTATTCGCCTCATCAGATCGATGAACTTGTCTCGAAATCCGACTCTCTCGCGACGATCGGTCAAATCCGACAGGCTCCTAGCCGGGTGCCGCAGCATCGGAACCGCGCCACCCCATCGGGTGGATGGTTGAACCTCCTGAAATTTTTACATCCTCAACCAGGCGAGCCCCTGCCTGCGTATCCTCGACAACATCACCGCTTGACGCGGCCCTCGCCGTAACGCAACGGGCCCCGCCATTGGCAGGGCCCGTTGCGTTCCAGGGGAGAGTCACGCTCAGCCGGCGGTGG
>NZ_PDOG01000003.1:0-15383 GCF_003202205.1 Halomonas sp. LBP4 | reverse complement strand
CTGGCGGTGCCCACGGTGAAGTTGTCCGGCCATTCGGAGCGGTCGGCGTGGGCCGAGGCCGCGACCAGCAGGGCGCCGGCCAGGGTGCCGGTGAGGATCCGTGAGGTTGCGTTGCGCATGGCGTGTCTCCTGTATGCGGTTGTGCTCTTGTCATTTGCCCGGGCTGTCGTGCCCCGGGGCTGCATGCCGTCGTCCCCCAGTATGGTCACCGGTTGCGGGATTTGCCGCGATCCAGGCCGGGGTGGCATCAACACCCATGACAAGGCAATGGCCATGCCATCTTGTTGAAATGTCAGGTATTTCATGTGGTTGTGATAATGTCATTCGACCTTGGTCGAGGCAACATTGGCGGGGCCGGGCCGGGATCTCGCACGGGGCAGCTGTAGCGGTGTGCGGATCTTCGCACAGCACCTCGCGCCGGGGGCGCCGTCAGGCGTCGGTGTCGTGCCCAACACCGGCGAAGTGGTCGAGACCCGCGGCGGCAATCAGAAGACCCTGAAGGCGTGGAAGGACGAGCACGGCGCTGAAACCGCGGAAGAGTGGCTGGTCAGGACTGAAGCCTGAACTCAAGGAAGGATGAACCCAGCGCGGCAAGGCTGCGCTGGGTCATGGTATGGGGGGAAAGGAGGTTTCAATTGAATGGCTGCCTTCGGCCCAGGCTGTGTGAAAACTACTCGGCTCTCCTGAAGATGGTGCTTGTACGCGAAATCTGGAGAGAATTTTCCTTGCAACTGCCTCAGAATGCGCGAGAGAGCACCATTCCTGATCAATTTTTGACCGACCCGAGACGCTCCAAGCGTTTTCACACAGCCTCGGCCAGAAGCTGACGTTCAGCATATTCTTACCTGAATCCGTGAAACCGGCGCCCTGGAAGCCTTCTAACCCACTGACCTACATGGCAATATAGCTGGAATTACCGTTCACCCAGACCGCCCCATGCCTAACATCAAATTCCGCGCCAGTCGCCGCACCCTCACCAGCCATGCCGGGCTGTCGATCATCGGTCAGTGTTTCGAGATCGCCGGCGTCGATAGCATCGACGGCCGCTTCCCTACCACGCTGGGCATGCGCACCAGCGACGTGGTCAAGAGCTACCTGGGCCTGCTGTGCCTGGGCATGAGCGACTATGACGCCATCGAGAACTTCCGCCGCGACAAGCCCTTCCAGCAACTGCTGACCCTGCAGAAGGTGCCGAGCACCGCGACGTTGAGCCCGATGGCCAACTCCTGCTGGCTCCGGACTATGAGTTGGAAGGCTGGTGGACCAGCCTGGATGAGCCCCCTGAGGCGGTCATCCAGCACTACCAGGCTCATGCGACCCATGAGCAGTTCCACAGCGAAATCAAGACCGATCTCGACCTGGAGCGCTTGCCGTCGGGCAAGTTCGCCACCAACGACCTGATCCTGCACCTGGCGCAGTTGGCCTACAACATCCTCCGGCTGATGGGGCAGCTGGGCATGACCGGCGAGCTGAGTCCGGTCCGCCATCCGGCCAATCGGCGCCGGCTACGCACGGTGCTGCAAGAACTCGTTCATCGTGCCGCTCTGGTTATCCACAAGGCGAGGCAGATCATTCTCGACTTCGGCCAGGACATCGGATGCATGACGGTGCTGAACACCCTGCGGACCCGACTGCGTTACCCGCGAGGTTCGCCATGTTGACCGCCTCCCGGAGACTACCCCCAGGCAGTGCGCGAGTGGCGACTACCGGCCGCCGCCCTAGCCGTGCCCGGCAGAAGGAAAAGCGGGAAAAATCGAGTCATCTGGACCGATCGGCACGGGAATTTTTGGAGATATCGGACCAGCGCATCCATCGATATGCGGTCCGAGTGCTCAAAAAATGCTCGTTGGGGGGGATAGGAAGAGTGTCTGCGGCAGCATCACGGATTCAGGTCCTATAAAGGAAGCTGACTTTATGAAAAAGTCTGTCGATCTTTCCACGCCAGGATCGTCTGGACTTATCGTTTTGGTGTTCACATCCACCATTGTCTTATCAATGAAAACCGCCTTGCCCTTGTTAATTACATGAATTCCCTCCAATAGATAGGAATAGCTATAGTCTAGTGAATCTAGCCCGCCAGGTGTAGCCGTCCATGACTTTTCAACCTGTCTCATTCATGGGAGAGAACTATTCATCTATCGGGAGACCTGTCCCCTGTGTCGCATTTTAGATATCACAAAGCATGGCCTGAAAGGCGTTGGCTTCCAGGGGACGAGAGAGAAGAAGCCCCTGGATTCGGTCACAGGCATGCGCCTGCAGCCAGGCCAACTGCTCTTGGCTCTCGACGCCCTCGGCCACGGTCCTCAGCCCGAATGCCTGGGCCATGGCGAGGCTGGCCCGGCCGATGGCCTCGTCGTGCTCGTTGTCGCCCAGGCCGTCCACGAAGGATTTATCGATCTTGAGCTCGGCCAGGGGAAGCCGCTTGAGGTTGACCAGCGAGGAGTAGCCCGTCCCAAAATCGTCAATGGCCAGTTCGATTCCCTTCGCGTGAAGCCGCTGGATTTCCTGGCTGACGATATCGGAGTGCTCGGTGAGCGTGCTCTCGGTGAGTTCGACCTGAAGCTGGTCCGCCGTAACCCCGTGCCGGGCCATGGACCTGAACAGCTCCGAGGTGAATTGCCCCCCTCGAAAGTCCTTGGGCGAGACATTGAAGGAGATGGGGGGCGGAACGAGTCCGGCGGCCCGCCAGGCGCCCACCTGCTCGCACAGGAGCGCCACCACCCGCTGGCCCAGCTCCGTAATCAGGTCGGTTCTCTCGGCGATCGGGATGAACCGCACCGGGCTGATCTCCCCCTTCTCGGGATCCTCCCAGCGCAGCAGGGCCTCGGCCCCCACGAGTCGATCGGGGTCACTCGCGTCGAACTGGGGCTGATACACCAGGCGCAGCTCTTCGTGGCTGAGGGCCCGGCGCAACGCCTCCCCGAGCGCTCGGTCCTCTAGGAGGCGCTCCTGCAGCCCCGATTCATATAACCGCAGCCGATTACGACCACTCTCCTTGGCGAGACACATGGCCATGTCGGCGGCTTGGCACAGGGTGTCCACGTCATCGCCGTCCCCTGGGTACAAGGCCAGGCCGGCGCTGGCGGTGCAGTGCAGGTGTCTGCCTCGGACCTCGAAAGTGCCGGCGAGGCGATCCACCAGGTGCTGGGCGATTAACCCAGTCTTTCGGACATCACAGTCGGTGAATACCACCGTGAATTCGTCACCGCCTATTCGCGCAACCGTGTCCACATCTCGCAGCCACTCCCGAAGCTGGGCGGCCACTTGTACCAGCAGTGCATCTCCCATCTCGTGGCCGAGGGTGTCATTGATGTCCTTGAAATGGTCCAGATCCAGGAACATAAGGGCCATCTGACTTCCGTTGCGACGGGCCTGGGCAAGGGCCTGGTGGGCTCGGTCCTGGAACAGGCTGCGGTTGGGCAGTCCGGTCAAAACATCGTGGCTAGCGAGGTACTCGATCTTGCGCTGAGAGGCCTTGATTTGACTGATATCCGAGAAGACAGCCACTAAATTTCGGGGCTTCTCCTGGTCGTCGTCGAGGCGATTGAGGGTCAGCCATGCCGGGAATTCCTCGCCGCTCTTGCGGCGGTCCCATATCTCCCCCTGCCAGAAGCCCCGCTTGTTGAGATTCTCCCAAATCTCTTTGTATGAGGCTTGGCCGTGGTGATCCGTTTTGACCAGGCTGTTTAGGCTCGTTCCCAGCACATCGTTTTCAACATAACCGGTAATCCGGATGTAGGCCTTGTTGACGGACTGGATACGACCGGTAGGGTCCATCACTACGATGGCATCCCCGGCATCCTCATACACTCGGCCAGCGATTCGGAGTTGGTCCTCCACCCGTCGGCGTTCCGTGATATCCATCAGGGCACAGCGGAACCAAGCGGCACCAGAGTCCGTGGCGGGCTCCGCCACGCTCTCCATCCGCACTATGCGCGGGGCATTATCATCTACTGCCAGGGTCAGATCGACGGCCTGAGAGGTCTTCCTGGCGGCGAGTGCGCGGCGGTGGAGGTGAAGCGCATTCTGGGATTCGGCGGCCACAAAGGCGGACAGGTCATGGCCCACCAGATCGGTTCCCGGGGCGAGCAAGGAGTTGGCGGCCCGATTGGCCTCTTGGATGCGCCCTTTGGTATCCAGGAGGAGATAGCCCATCGGAGCTCTCTCGAACAGGTCGCGATAGCGGGTCTGAGCGATTTCCCGGGCGATTTCCAACCGGTCTCGCGCCTGTTGCAGCTCCTCGTTCTGGATTCGCAGCTCTTCCTGGTGCAGCTCCAGCTCGGATACCAGGGACTGGGTATACTCAACGGTACAACTGGAAACATCCGTCAAGCCTTGACGCAGGCGACGGCGAGCCATTTCTCGCAGGCCCCTCGGTGAAAGAGGCTGCGAATCGTTACTGTCCATATTCGGAACTCCTTTCGACGCGTTCCTAGGGCTCAGGCGCCGACCTTTGTCTGTCCATGGCGAGCAGGATCATTGCCGTGCCCTCTTCTAACTCTAGGCGGCGGGCGTTCAACCACAAGTGAGCCGGCTCCGGATCCCCGACAGCCACGCTCAGCTCGAAATCGCGGAAAGCCTGCTGTCGCGGCAAGACCTCTAGGAGGCAGGCCCTCAATTCCGGATTATCCCACTGCCCATCGGCCAGGTCGAACAGACTGTTGCCCTCCACCGCCTCCGGGGTCAAGGGAAAGGTGCGATAGAAGCCATCGTTGGCAGACACCACCCGCAGATCAGAGTCGAGCACCAGCAGTGGCTCGCGAACGGTGTCCACGACCGCCCGGAAAAACGCCTCACCACGCGCCACGCCTTGGGCGACCTGTATGTCCTGGAAGGTGCAGACTACCCCCCGGATAACATTCCGTGTGCTGCGGTAGGGCTGGATGCGCAGCAGATACCAGTGGCCGCTTTGCGTCTGCACTTTCACCTCTTTGGGGACCAGGGTGTCCAGAACCGCCTCGGCGTCCGCCAGGAGAGTGTCGTAGCGCAACCTGGTGGTCAGCTCACTCAGCGGCCGGCCAATGTCGGTCGGGCGCACGGCAATCAGAACCTGCACAGCCGGGGTGAACCGTTTGATATTAAGGGCCTCGTCGAGAAAGAGGGTGGCGAGGTGGGAACTGTCCAGGAGATTCTTGAGGTCATCATTGACCTCGGTGAGATTATCGACGCGATTTCGTAACTCCGCGTTGACGCTGCGCAGCTCCTGGTTGAGGGATTCGACTTCCTCCTTGGCGGCTTCCAGCTCCTCGTTGCTGCTCTGGTGCTCCTCGTTCATGGACTGGTGCTCTTCGTTCATGGACTGGAGCTCTTCGTTCATTGACTGGAGCTCCTCGTTGGCAGCACGCATCTCTTCCACCGCCACTTGCTTGTCTTGACGCAGTGCCTCCAGCTCACGCTTCAGACGAGCCTCGGTATCGCCGTTGTCGCTGACTGTGCCCTCAATATTGATGGCTGGGTCGCGTGCCTCGACGGACCCGCTCGCCGGGCCTGCATCGGGGACCGGATGAAAGGCCACCAGATAGAATCCTACTAGGGCGGTGGGCATCCGAATCCGTTGGACCTCCAGTCGAACCGGTTCGGTATCGCCATTGGTCTGGACCTGAACCTCCCGGCTGACGTGATCGGCATCACCACCCGACGCCCTCTGCAACGCCTGACTCAGCGGCGCTCGCAGCCCCGGGCGTGCCATCTCCAGCAGCCGATTTCGGGTGGGACCGCTGGCGGGCTCCAGGAATTTGCCGATTCGCCCGTGGACGTACACTACCTCCCCGCGGTCGTTGACGACCACCGCCGGCGGAGCAAACTGCAGCGCGATAAGGCGTTCCACGCTGTGGGAGAGGCTGTCAACGGACCCCACTGCCGGACTCTCGGTGAGCGCCTCGTAGGGCAGTCGGCGGAAACGGCTGGGGCCCGGCATCACCGGCAAACGGGTTGCCAAGGAGCCCTCGGCCACCCGGTAGATCCGGGCCTCCTTGTCCACCACGGAGAAGGCCTCGCTCTGGTGGTCCATGCTCTCTGAGGGTCCCAGCAGCAGCAGCCCGTGACTGCGCAGGGCGTAGCGGAATACACCCAGGAGGCGCTCCTGACGATCCCGTTCTAGATAGATCAGAAGGTTGCGACAGGTAACGAGGTCCATGCCGGTGAATGGCGGGTCCTGAAGGGCGTTGTGCTCGGCGAATACCACCATGTCCCGCACCTCCTCCCGGCTGATCCGGTAGGTGTCGTTTTCGGCAGAGAAATACCGCCGCAGGTACGACTCGGGCAGATCCTGGGCGATGCCGGCCGGATAGCGCCCCTTTCGGGCCGCTTCGATGGCCGCCTGATCCACATCGGTGGCGAAGATCCTGACCTCCGGAACCTGCTCCCAGTCAATCAGGCATTCCCGGATGAGGATGGCCAGGGTGAAGGCCTCCTCGCCGGTGGCACAGCCCGCTACCCAGGCTCGGAACTCCTGTCCCGTCCGGGCCGCCTGTTGCAGCATCGCCGGCAACAGCGTCTTACCTAGCGCGGTCCAGACCGGGGGGTCCCGGAAGAAGTTAGTGACACTGATTAGGAACTCCTGGAACAGGAGGTTGACCTCCTCGGGATGGGATTGCAGGTAGTCCAGGTACGCCTGAGGATCGGGAATTTGCCGCAGGTCCATGCGCCGCTCCAGGCGCCGAGTCAGCGTGCTGGCCTTGTAACCCGAAAAATCGTGACCGGTACAATGCCTCACCCGGCTCAGGATCTGGCTCATGAGACCTGGTGGGATCGCCGGCTGATGGCCTGACAGAGCTGCCTGGCGATGGACTTGCGAGCGGAGATAGCCGGTCAAGGTGGCCGGCATATCCGCCGGAGGCAGCACGTAGTCCACCTGGCCGGTCGCGATGGCATTAGCAGGCATATCCCCAAACTCGGCGGTATCCGGGTCCTGGGCCATGACCATACCGGACAGGGACTTGACGACCTGAATTCCTAAGGTGCCATCGCTGCCCGTTCCGGACAGGACAATCGCGAGGGCCCGATGTCCCGCCTCCTCCGCCAGGGAGCGAAAAAAAGCGTCGATGGAATGAGGCGGGCCGGACCGCCGCACCGCCACCGGCAGGTGGGTCACCGGATGTTCCTGAGGCTTCCGAGACCGGACCAGTTGACCCCGGTAAAAGATCCAGCCGTCATCCGGCAGCGCTACATAGACCCGGTTCGGCAAGAGGGGTTCTCCCTCCGCGACCATCTGGACGGGCATGGCCGTTTGTGGACCGAGGATTTCAGGCAAAAGGCTGCGCTCGCCACTGGGATGGTGGGTGACGATGACATACGCGGCTCCCGTGTCGGCAGGCAGATTGGCCAGGAAGGATCTAAGGGGCTGGAGAGATCCGGCTGACCCCCCGATACCGACGACCGGTAAGGCGTCCGCGGGGGAATGAGTGTTCGATGGCGGCATGGGCTGATCTCGGACGAAGGGGTTTTAGTCTCTCATCTCCTCACAGTTTATCTTATCCCGTCTCATTCACGGGATCGTCTTTCGCCCATGGCAAGCAGGCCTCTTGAGTCGCGCTCTGTCTGGAAGATCCTGATTCTAAAAGAGAACCTACTGACCATCTTCTTTTCCGCATCAGCCCGGTGAATTAGGCGGGTTCAATCGAGTTGACAATGTTTTCACCATACATGTTCCTGAATCCGTGAAACCGGCGCCCTGGAAGCCTTCTACGGTGGGGCTCGCTTCGTCCATGAGGCCTGCCGAGCCACTGGAGTCTACTCCTCATTGCCCCGCGGCTTTAGCTCGGCGGGCTCCAGGCGCTGCGGATGACCATCGGGGCGAAAGAGTAACGACCTCGTCAACAGGGCCTGTCTCTGATTAGATACGCCTTTGGTGACATTCGTCCCTGACGACATACATCCCCATCGACACCCCGGAGCCCGCTCATGTCTCGCGCTATCGACATTCCTGCCGCCGACGGCACCATCGACGCCCATGTCTTCACGCCCGGGGGCGCCGATGGCCCACTGCCAGCCGTGGTGCTGTTCACCGATATCGGCGGCCTGCGCCCCTGCTATCACGAGAAGGCTCAGCAGATAGCAGACAACGGCTATGCCGTGTTGATGCCCAACGTCTATTACCGCAATGCGAGCGGCCCCGTCGTGCCGGAGGGCAAGTCCTTCCGCGATCCGGATGTGCGTCCGACGCTGTTCGAGTATGCCGGCCACCTGACGCCCGAAGCGCAATCCCGAGATTTCGCCGCCCTCCTCGACTGCATCGATGGCGAGGCCGAGTTCGCGGATGGCAAGTTGGGCGTGGTCGGCTACTGCATGACTGGCGCCTTCGCGTTGCGCATGGCGGCCGAACACCCCGACCGCGTCGCCGCCGGCTTTCACTCGGCCCGGCTGGCGGACGCGGACGACCCGTACAGCCCAGTCCACGTGGTCGGCACCGTCGAGGGGCGTGTCTATCTCGGCCACGCCGACAAGGATGAGCTGCTGCCCCCCGAGCAGATCGCCCGCATGGATGAGGCGCTGGCCAAGGCTGGCGTGCACTTCACCACGGAGCTCTACAAGGGTGCAGCCCACGGCTTCACGGCCAAGGACGCCCCCGCCTACGACGCGACCGCCGACGCCCTGCATCACAAGCGGCTCGCCATGTTCCTGGAAGAGACGCTGTAACGGGACCTTCCCCGCTTTTCATCAGCGGTCCCGCTGTATGGGGCCGCGATGGCGGGGGCAAAACCCGCCTTTGAGGAAGGTAAATGGGAACCCGTCCCCGATTACCCAACTTATACCTTCTCTCGGCCAGAAGCGGTCTTTCAGCAAGTCATGATGTAACGGAAAGTATGAGGCGCGGCTGAGAAACAGCCGTCGCGCCCCATGCTGGAGTTAGGCGTCTTGTTCTTGTTGCACCCCGAAGTTGGACTCACTCCTTTCCTTCCGACCGGCCGGACGGCTTGCCAGTGAAAACCGCCAACTGAGCGTCAAAAGCACGCATAAAGGCCGGCCGCGCTTCGCCGCGGGCGACATAGGCGCAGAGGTTCGGATAGTCCTCAATCAAACTCGATCCGTTCAGTCTTCGCAGCACCTGCACCATTAGGAGGTCTCCAGCGCTAAATGCATCGTCGAGCCAGTCAGCGCCCCCAAGTCGATTAGATAGCTCGTCCAGCCGGCCATGGATGCGATCCTCGAGGATAGGTAGACGCTGCTCATACCAAGCCTCGTCGTATTCCAAGTACCTGGCGATTTCACGCTGAACGATCGGTGGCTCCACCGTGCTGAGCGCAGCGAACATCCACGTAATCGCGCGCGCCCGGGCATTCGCATCATGTGGCAGGAGGCCTGGATGGCGCTCGGCGATATGGAACACGATCGCACCCGACTCGAACAAGGCGAGGTCGCCTTCTTCATAGGTCGGTATTTGTCCGAAAGGATGAAGCGCACGATGAGTGGCTTCCTTCATTGCACTAAATGAAACCAGACGAACGTCATAAGGCTGGCCGACTTCCTCAAGAGCCCAGCGCACGGGCATGTCACGTGCCAGCCCCTGGCCGCGATCAGGCGACTGTTCAAAGGCGGTGATGGTCGGTATCATTCGAAAACTCCAGTTGCGCACATTGCTGCTGCCTTCATTAGTCGAATGCCGCAATACAAAATCGACAACTCCCACAGATAGCCAGCTGTGAGCCTAACGCTTGAGTTAAGCCGCGCCGCGAAGTGGCATCGGCTTGAACGCATTGTCTAGAGTTTTCTCGTTCTACGATGGGCAAAGACGACTCGGAGACGAGATCGACCTCAACCTCGACGCGCCGCCTCAATCGCCGCGATGTCGATCTTTGTCATCTGCATCATCGCATCGAATGCGCGCTTGGCGGCAGCCGGATCGGGATCGGTGATCGCTTCAGTCAGGGCGATCGGCGTGATCTGCCAGGACAGTCCCCATTTGTCCTTGCACCAGCCGCACGCGCTCTCCTGGCCACCGTTGGCCACGATTGCATCCCAGTAGCGATCCGTTTCGGCTTGGTCAGCGGTTGCGACTTGAAACGAGAACGCTTCGTTGTGCTTGAACGCGGGGCCGCCGTTGAGCCCCAAGCACGGAATCCCCATCACGGTGAACCAGACAGTCAACACGTCCCCTTGCTTCCCCGACGGAAAGTCTCCCGGGGCGCGGTGCGTGGTGCCGACGGACGAATTGGGGAAGGTCTTGGCGTAAAACCGCGCCGCCTCCTCGGCGTCGCCATCGTACCAAAGGCAAATCGTGTTCTTCGCGGGTTTTACCATATCACTCCTCCATTGAGATGAGCTGCCCGACACCGGGCCTGCAACGCCGAACTGTTCAGCATTTATTCGCCGTGCGGAGCATGGCGGATAAATGCCTGTTGGACCAAGCCGCCCATCAGGCTGCTATACAGCTTCTATAGGGTATTGTATTTGCCGGAGTGCGGCCTGAAGCATCAGGTCGCGTGCGCACGGATCTGTGGTGACGCGTTCGGGCGGCAGTGATGTGGGTCATGATCCCAGTCTCCTCCGGGCCCAATTTACCCCAACGTAGCGCGCCTGCTGGTCAAAATCCATCGCCGGGACGATCGCCGCCGCGGCCCGCGACCGGGCCGGATAGCCGAGTCCGTTGTGTTGGTATGGCGTTACATCATGCTCGATAGCGTTGCGCCCTGTGGTTGGGTGGTGGCACACGCGTTGGCGCTGGCGATCGAGGCCGGCCGGGTTGAGAAAGCGGGCTAGGGCCTGTTGGAGGGTGGCGGGCTCAGTCATGGGCCACCTCCAGGGCGGCCACCAGGTCGATATGCCCCTGACTCGCCCCCTGCTGGCCCGGCAGCCAGTGCATGTAGCGCATCGTCGACTGGACGCTGCGGTGGCCCAGCAGCCGTTGGAGCTGATGGACGGGCAGACCCTGTTCCAGGACATGCGTGGCGTAGGCATGGCGCAGGCTGTGGATGCCACCGATCCGCTCGACCCCGGCCTGGCAGCAGGGTCGCCGGTAGCAGGACCATTCGATCCTTCGCCCCCTTGCCCTGCGCCACACGGAGCTGGCCGCGCTGGCCGTCGATGTCCCTGACCCGCAGGTGGCAGACCTCGCTCACGCGCAGTCCGCAGCCGTAGCACCGTTCGAACATCATGCGATGCTTGGGGTTGTGGCATGCGGCCAGGATCCGCCGGACGTCGTCGCGAGTCAGCAGTTCCGGAATCCGCTGCGGTACCTTCGGCACCACCGGCGATACCTCAAATCCGCGGCGCGGCGGCAACGCCGCGTCCGACTGCATGCCCTCGTTAGGGGCCTTTACGTCAGGTAAATGTTTAAGATTCTTTGTCCCATTGAATGTTATTCTTCGTTCGGTCAAAGTGAGGAGCAAAAACTGAAAGAGCCGCAAAACTTTGCCCTTCCTTTAAAATTGGGCCGTGGAGTGTAGCCTTGGGAATGAACACAAGATCACCCTTTTTTACATTCTTTGTTTCTTCACCGACCTTAAAGTCCACATTGCCTTCAATAATGACGAGCAATTCATCATGGTCTTTTTGGGTGTGAAGTGCATTTCCGCTATCGCTGACCACGCCAACATTCGCTGTCAGATGCTCTCCGTCGAAAACAAAAGTTCTCTTAATGGGGTCGCTCTTCGTATATTCATCAGCCTCGAGGGATGCGACGATTTGATCCAGATTCTGAAAATACGTCATATTTAGTCACCTCATTGCTGCGTGTGTTGATTTATCAGCCCTAAGAGTGATTAGACTGCGCGTTCCATGATTGGCTTATCGTGCCGGCACATTCAAGTCAATAAACGCGCCTACCCAGACAATCGCAACCCACTGATTTATCATGCCATTAAGAACACCTCGGCAGCATTTTGCGGAACGGCCGCGCCGGGACGTCAGCCTCCTTTCACCCGATAAATCGGGCTCCTACAAAAACCAGTGCTACAACCAGAGCTGGGTCGTCTTGGACCAATCAATCGCGCAGAGAATCTGCGCTCCTACGAAAACCGTTGCACTGCCAAGCGCGGGCCGAAATTTCCGATCAGGCACGCTACCACCGGGAAGTATAGCTCACCGCCCCCCTTCCTGGCGGTCGCATGCCGCAGCGTCTCCATCGGGACAACATTGGAATCCGAGTTGAAACATTCATTAACACTCAGATTACTAAATGATGATTCGGCTTGCGTCGCCGAATCCGGAGAAAAAAAGTCGCAGGGGGCTGGCACCTTTGGCTGACCCGCCGCCCAGGGCTCGAAGGGCTCCTCGCCGTTGATGCGCTGGCGCACCCGCGAGGTCTCGTAGTAGATCAGCTTGCGGGCGTGGTTCTGGTTGGCGGGCCAGGGGTTGATGGTCAGCTCGCGGGCCAGGCGGTCGCGTTCCAGGGTGTCGAATGCCTGACGAGGTGCTGGCCGCAACCGAGCTGAACCAGCACGCTCAGATGAGTTCTGATCAGGGAAGCGCCTTGGCGATGCGATCATACTAGAAATGAGGGTCTCCTCATTCTCCACAGTCATTGACTCCGTGCCGGGTAAGCAGCGATGCAGGAGTACCAGGACCAGTGTCGGGCGATGGTGTCGTCTTCGCGTGGCCGCGGCATACCGCCGGCCACCGCCGGCGCTGTCATCGCGCTGGTGCTGGCGTTACTGTCGCCGCTGGCCGAGTCCGGGGAAAGCACCGACATCGTCTGGCACGCTGCCCTGGAGGTGGCCACCGGAGAGGCCCACAGGGGCCCCTGGCGCATGAACGCGTCGGATTTCCGCTACGTGGATGACGCTTCGGTAGCGTTGCACGAGGACGGCATGGCAGCGGTCGTCTGGGCCGACCAGGCGCAGCAGGAGGTGTTCTTGCAGCGCTACGACCGCGACGGCGAACCGCAACTCGATGCTCCGACCAACATATCGCGCAGCGCCGATACGTTCTCCTGGCTCCCGCGCGTGGTCTTGGCCGCCCACACACCGGACAGCGTTTACGTGCTCTGGCAGGAGATCATCTTCTCTGGTGGCACGCACGGCGGCGAGATCCTGTTCGCCCGTTCGCAAGACGGCGGCGCGACGTTCAGCGCGCCGATCAATCTCTCCAACACGCAGAACGGAGCAGGCAAGGGACGACTGACCACCCGGCGCTGGGACAACGGCAGCCTGGATCTGACGGAAGGGCCCGACGGGGAGGTCTGGGTGGCCTGGACGGAGTATGAAGGCAGGCTGCGGATCAGCCGTTCCAGCGATGGCGGCCGCACCTTCTCGGAGCCGAAGCATATCGCCGGTGGTGGCGACCTCCCCGCCCGCGCGCCGAGTATCGCCGTGGACGGCGACGGACGGGTACATCTGGCATGGACCGTCGGCGAGGACCCGGCAGCCGATATTCGCTACACGGTTTCCGACAGCCGGGGCGAGTCGTTCGAGGCGCCCCGTACCGTGGACGCGACCGGTGGACATGCGGACGCGCCGAAACTCGCGGTGGACGGCGACGGTATCGTGCACCTGGTGTACGCCGAAAGTCCGGACGGCCCCTGGCAACGGGCGCATATTCGCTACACGCGAGCACGCGCCGGCGAGCGCTTCCGCGCGCCGGAGGACATTTCCAGCGCGCATGCCGAACGGTTCGCCAGCGTCGGCTTTCCGTCGCTGGCGGTTTCAGGCGCTCACCTGTATGTGCTCTGGGAGTTGTTCCCCCGTCCGGGCCATCGGTCCCGAGGGCTCGGCTTGACGCGTTCAACGGATGGCGGTGAACACTTCGCTGCGGCGGAGATCGTGCCGCACAGCGGGGCGTCGGATCCGGGATTCAACGGCAGCCTGCAGGGGATGCTGATGCGCAAGCTTGCCGTGAGCGATGTCGGGGACATTGCCGTGGTGAACAGCACCTTCCGGCCAGGCGAGAGGAGTCTTGTGCGGTTGATTCGCGGACACCTCGAACGCTGACAGGATTCGACTGGCTCGAGCGCCGGAGTGTCTACCGGACTGGGAAAGCCCGGCGACTATCGATAGCGGGCGGCGGTGATGAACTGTGCAAACGACTCGCACCATACGATGACGGTGTTGTAACGCGCCGGATCCACCGATTCGGGCACGGCGACGAGGAAATTCTCGAAGGTCCTGACGTCGCCAACCCGCACCATGTGCTCCCTGAGACGCTCGAACTCTGCCCCGGTTTCGACGAACTCGGGCGAGAGGTACAGCTTGTAGTCTGGCCCCGGGGCGAGCTTGCCAACGAAGACGATGCTTTGGGGTCCAACCGATACGCGACCTTCCCCCCAGTGCAGCAGATCGCTGCCCTCGAGGTCACGCTGGAACTCCCCTGTGTATACGGCCTGCTGGCTAAGCGTCTCCAGCTCCTCCACCGATGGTGGCGGCGGCGCGATCAGGATGGGTAGCGTGTAGATACCAATGGCGAACCCCACCGCCCCAACCAGCACATGCGAAACCACGAGGAATAGAATTTTTTTCATCAGCAAAGCCCTCAAACACCGTCAGCAATACAGCACATCGCCTCGATGTAGGCCAGGTAGGCGGCGTGCATCTGGCCCATCCCTGATCTTGCGCAGGGCCAGCATGACGGTCTCGTTCTGGTCGATCAGTAGCAGGTACTTCACCTTTCCTCGATATTTCTGAGCACAGGCTTGATGTCGATGATCGGTGTCCCGTCGATTGCCTCCATGGGCGCAACCCTCAGCCTCTGCCCGGCGACCTCCAGGACCGCAACCCGATGCAGCCCCACGGGGTTGGGGCGATCCGGCGAGCGTGTCGCGAAGACGCCAATCAACGACGCCTCGCGCCTCCGGCGTGGATGCACCTTGAGCACATCGCGGCGCGCGCGGTGAAGCCAGGTCAGGACGATAAGCTCGTCGCCGGCCGTGATGCCGTCAAGTCCTTCCGCCACCGGAGCGATAAGCTCCAGCCACGCCTCCGGAGCCCCTTCATCTCCCTGGCGGGGCGCCTCCTTGCGACTGGTCAGCGGGGAACGTATCACCCCAATGGGTTCAAACGTGTAGCGGTTTTCGTTCATGTCCCGTCGCTGTTCAAGCGCCTCGCGACTTTCGTTGCCACGGTGGCTGAGATAGCACGGCGCCTCACCGCGCTCCTCCTCCCACATTAGCGGGCGTACGGATCACGTACCACGGCAATGCTGGATTGGCTGCCCCACCGCCCCACCACCCTGAACATCGAGGGAGAGAATTGCCGGCTTCGCTGATCTTGACACCAGCGCTGAACACCGGCCTTGTAATTCCATTAGGGCGGTTCGACGCTTCGGCGCTTGAGCGCCTGAGGAATGCAATCTTGTGGCTCATGAACCGGCAATCACAGGAGAAATTAAACTAATGCAGACAATTATAATAGTCGCAAATCGGCCAGAAGCGGTCCTTCATCATGTGCTGATATAATGCTTGAGTTAAGGGGCGCCGGGCGTGTACTCCGGATGAACGCGGGTCCGGTCTCGGC
>NZ_PDOG01000029.1 GCF_003202205.1 Halomonas sp. LBP4 | reverse complement strand
AGGGTGCCGGCGGTGATGATCAGGGCGATGAACGAGAAGAAGGCCACGTTGAGCGGCAGGCCGAGCAGGTTGCCGAGCTTCATCTCGCGTTCGCTCCTCACGAAGCGGGAGAAGTCGCCGAAGTTGATCACCACCGCGGCGAAGTAGGCGACCATGGTGCCGACGATGGCCAGGAAGGCGACGATGCCACTGCCGGAACGTTCGCCGCCACCGCTGAAGATGGTGGCGATGGCGGGCAGCAGTTCGCTGCCGGCCTGGACCCAGACCACGATCATCAGGGCCACCATCACCAGGTAGACCAGCGGGCCGGCCCAGTTGAGGAAGTGCTTGATGCGGTCGATGCCCTGCCAGAAGATCGCGATCTGGAAGATCCACACGATCACGAACGACACCCAGGCCACGCCCGACAGGCCCAGGAGCGTGCTGCCGTCGCCGGCGCCGAACAGGGCGGTGATCAGCAGCGCCACCGCGGTGGAGGCGAAGTAGGTCTGCACTCCGTACCAGAAGATGCCGATGATCGCCCGCAGCATGGCCGGCAGGTTGGCCCCGCGCACCCCCATGCTGGCGCGGATCATCACCGGAAAGGGGACCCCGTACTTGACGCTGGGCTTGCCGGTCAGGTTGACCAGATACATCACGATGACGCCGGCCAGGATGATCGCCGCCATCACCGCCCAGCCGTTCAGCCCGTAGGTCAGGAACAGCGAGGCCGCCAGGGTGTAGCCGAACAGGCTCTGGATGTCGTTGGACCAGACGTTGAAGATTTCGAACCAGCCCCAGGTGCGCTTGCTGTGCGGTATCGGGGCCAGGTCCACGTTATGGAGCGTCGAGTCGATGCTCTTGATTTCCAGTTCGCCGTCCATCCTGAAATGCTCCCTGTGCTGAAGGGTTGTCTCGTTTTCTGCAGCATAAGGTAGTCAGGGGGAATCCGCCTGCGATGAATATTGCGTCGCGAGAGGCGTCGACCATCACGATACCCCGAGCCAAGTGGCTCGGGGTATCGTGTTCAGGGGCGTAGGGGGACGCCCTACGGCTGGGTTGGCGCCACCGCCATCTGATGGTTGCGCATCAGGAAGTGGTAGAACAGGCCGCCGAGTCCGGCACCGATCAGCCAACCGTACCCATTCAGGTCGCTGAGGGCGGGAATCAGCACGGTGGAGATGGAGAACAGCGCCGCCATGCCGAAGGCCGCCAGGGCCTTGCTGTTCCAGCCCTTGACGTAGTAATAGGCGCCAGCGGGGTCGGAAGAGAACAGCTGCTCCATGTCCAGGTGCTGACGCTTCACCAGGTAGTAGTCGACCACGATGATGCCGTAGAAGGGCGCGACGATGGCGCCGAGCGCATTGACGAAGCCGGGCACGCCGATCTGGCTGATCACCGAGACCCACAGCGCGCCGACGAAGAAGGCAATGACCGCCGTGATCAGCCCGCCCATCTTGAAACTGATCTTGCTGGGAAAGAGGTTGGCCAGGTCGTAGGCCGGCGGGATGAAGTTGGCGACCAGGTTGATGCCCACGGTGGCGGCGAAGAAGGTCAGCGCGGCGACGATGGTCAGCGGCAGCGAATCGACGCGCTCGACGAT
>NZ_PDOG01000028.1 GCF_003202205.1 Halomonas sp. LBP4 | reverse complement strand
CGGTAGATGTCAAGAAAGTTGTCGTGTCTGATCATTGTCACGCCGACTGTTTTTCTGGTTCGACCAGCGTGACTGCGGGTTCCCGCTCCGGATTGAGCGAAACGGTTTCGATGGGCGTCCAGTTGCGAGTCTTGCCGCTCCAGCGCGCTGGGTTGGCCTTGCGGGCTGCCAGGTTCAGTTCGTGACGCCGCGTCAGGATGGCCTTGTCCCTGCTCGCATGGCGCTCGGCCGGTGTCACGAAGCGGATGCCGCTGTGGCGGTGCTCATGGTTGTACCAGTGGACGAAGCCATGCACCCATTGCTGTGCCTCACCGACGCTGGCAAAGCCGTCCACCGGGTAATCCGGCCGGTACTTGCAGGTACGGAACGCCGCCTCGGAGTAGGGGTTGTCGTTACTGACCCGTGGCCGGCTGTAGGACGGCGTGATGTTGAGGTCGTGCAGCTTCTCCAGCAGCGTGGCGCCCTTGAACGGGCTGCCGTTGTCGGCATGCAGCACCAGCGGCTGGTTGACCACTTTCTCGGCCAGCACAGCCCGCTCGATGACGGTGCGCGAGTTGAGCGCCGACTCGGCCAGGAAGACCTCCCAGCCGACGATCTTGCGGCTGAAGATATCGAGGATCATCACCAGGTAGTAATGCTCACCCTTGATCGGCCCACCGAGCCAGGTGCAATCCCAGGACCAGGTCTGATTGGGAGCGGTCGCGTGGTAGGTCGTGGGCCTGGCGTGACGCCTCGGTGCTCTGGCACGCCCGCGGTGGACTACCTCGTGATGCCGTCGCAATACCCGGTAGAACGTCGATACCGAGGCGATGTAGCGGTTTTCCTCGTCCAGCAGCCGCACGACGACCTGGTCGGGTGGCAGATTGGCGAATTCCGGCCGGTGGCACACGTCAAGGATCTCCTGCTCCTCGGCTGCCGTCAGGGCATTGGTGGGCACCGGCCGCTCGGCAAAAGGGCGTTGATCCTCCCGGAGTTCGCCATCACGGGTCCAGCGCTGATGGGTCCGGGGCGTGATACCCAGGACCTCGCAGGCGGGCTCGAGACGGGCACCAGCGTTGCGCGCCTCATTGATCAGCTCGACAGCATGACGGCGATCCGGGGTGCTGATCATTCGTCCTCGTCCCCCCAGATCGCCTTCGCCTTTTTTGAAAGGGTCAGCAGCGCTGCGGTTTCAGCCAATGCCTCGTTCTTGCGCTTGAGCTCACGTTCCAGCTCACGGTTGCGTTTGCGCTGCTCCTTGAGTGCGTCGGCCTCCCGCCGGCGCTCGTCATGCGAGAGGCTGGCGGCCTGCTCGCAATCATGGCGCCACCGCTGGAGCTGCTCGGGATACAGGCCACGGCGTCGGCAATACTCGGCGACTTCCTCGGCATTCATGGCCGCTGTCTCGACCACGGCAGCGAACTTGTCCCGGGAGGACCAACCTTCGGTCCCTTGATCAGAGGCAGCGGGCAGGCAACGCCCTTCGGCACGGGCCTCCTTACGCCACTTGTAGATGGTGGCGACCGAGATACCTTCCTGCTCCGCCACCTCCTGGGCGGTCAGGTTGTGGGGTGGCAGCAGCTTGGCGACCACGGCCTGTCGGCGTTCCTCGGAGTAGCGAGGCATGAGCGGCTCCTATCGCCCCCTGGATGTTAAGAACAGGGTATCAGAGGGCACGACACTCATCCTGACACTGGGGG
>NZ_PDOG01000027.1 GCF_003202205.1 Halomonas sp. LBP4 | reverse complement strand
CGACGACGTTGTCGACGGTGAAGCCGAAGTGCTTGAACAGGTCGCCGGCCTTGCCCGACTCGCCGTAGCTGGTCATGCCGACCACCCGGCCGTCGAGGCCCACGTACTTGTACCAGGCGTCGACATGGCCGGCCTCGATGGCGAGCCGTGCGCTCACCGCCCTCGGCAGCACGCGCTCGCGGTACTCGGCGTCCTGGGCGTCGAAGCGGTTGGTCGAGGGCATCGAGACCACCCGCACCGCGCGGCCGGCCTGCTCCAGCTCCGCCGCGGCGTCCATGGCCAGGCCCACCTCGGCGCCGGTGGCGATCAGGATCAGCTCGGGCGTGCCCTCGCTGTCGCGCAGCACATAACCGCCGCGCTGGATCTCGGCCAGCTGCTGCTTGGTGCGCGCCTGGTGCGGCAGGGTCTGGCGCGACAGCACCAGGGCGGTGGGGCCGGCCTGGCGCTTGAGGGCGGCGTTCCAGGCGGCGGCGGTCTCCACCGCGTCGCAGGGGCGCCAGGTGGCCAGGTTGGGCGTCGCGCGCAGGGCGGTGAGCTGCTCGATGGGCTGGTGGGTGGGGCCGTCCTCGCCCAGGCCGATGGAGTCGTGGGTGAAGACGTAGATCGCCCGGGTGCCGATCAGCGCCGCCATGCGCACCGCGTTGCGCATGTACTCCATGAAGATCAGGAAGGTGGCGCCATAGGGCACGAAGCCGCCGTGCAGGGCGATGCCGTTCATGATCGCGCCCATGCCGAACTCGCGCACCCCGTAGTGCAGGTAGTTGCCGCCGGCGTCGTCCTTCGCGATGGCCTTGGCCCCGTTCCAGAAGGTCAGGTTGGAGGGCGCCAGGTCGGCGCTGCCGCCGAGCAGCTCGGGCAGTTGCGGGCCGAGGGCGTTGAGGCAGGCCAGCGAGGCCTTGCGGCTGGCCACGCTCTCGCCCTGCGCCTGGGCCTGCTCGATCAGCGCCTCGCTGGTGAGATCCACCGGCAGTTCACCCTTCAAGCGGCGCTGGAACTCCCTGGCCTCGGCCGGATAGGCCTCGGCATAGCGGGCGAAGCGCGCCTGCCAGTCGGCCTGGCGGGTCTGGCCGGCCTCGCGGGCATCCCAGCCCTGGTAGATCGGCTCGGGAATGTGGAAGGGGGCGTGGGGCCAGTCGAGCCGGACGCGGGCCGCGGCGACCTCGTCCTCGCCCAGCGCCGCGCCGTGGCACTCCTCCTTGCCCTGCTTGTTGGGGGCGCCGAAGCCGATGACGGTCTGGCAGAGGATCAGGCTGGGCTTGTCGTCGTGCTGCTTGGCCAGTTCGATGGCCGCCTGGATCTCTTCCGGCTTGTGGCCGTCGACGCTGGGCACCACGTGCCAGCCGTAGGCCGCGAAGCGCTGGGCAGTGTCGTCGGTGAACCAGCCCTCGACCTCGCCGTCGATGGAGATGCCGTTGTCGTCGTAGAAGACCACCAGCTTGCCCAGGCCCTGGGTGCCGGCCAGCGACGCCACCTCGTGGGAGATGCCCTCCATCAGGCAGCCGTCGCCGACGAAGCACCAGGTGTGGTGGTCGACGATGGCGTGGCCGGGGCGGTTGAACTGGGCGGCGAGGGTCTTCTCGGCGAGCGCCATGCCCACGGCGTTGGCCAGGCCCTGGCCCAGGGGGCCGGTGGTGGTCTCGATGCCCGGGGCATAGCCGAACTCGGGGTGGCCGGGGGTC
>NZ_PDOG01000026.1 GCF_003202205.1 Halomonas sp. LBP4 | reverse complement strand
GTAATACCCATAGCCATACCGGGTGGCTGCCTTGCGCACCATGGCATTGAGAATCGCCCCCTTCACCGTCACCCCCGCCGTCTCCAGCCGCCTGACCGCCAGCTGCACCTCCCGCAGCGGGTTCACCTGGAAGCGTGCCACCAGCAGCGTGGTAGCGCATTGCGCGCCGATCACCGCGGCATCCGTCACCGCCAGCACCGGCGGGGTGTCGACGATCACCAGGTCGTAACGCTCGCCCCCCGCGTCGAGGAAGCGGCTGAAGCCCGCGGTCATCAACAGCTCCGACGGGTTGGGCGGCACCATGCCCCGGGCGACATAGTCGAGGCCGTCGATCCGACTGTGGCGGATCACCTCGTCGAGCCCCTGACGGCCACCCAGCAGTTCGGAGAGCCCACTGTCGCTGCGCCCGCCGAAGGCATGGTGCAGGTGGCCCTTGCGCATGTCGGCATCCACCAGCAGCACCCGCTGCCCCGCCTGGGCGCAGATCGCGCCGAGGTTGACGGCGATGAAGCTCTTGCCGACGCCCGGGCCGGGGCCGGTGATCATCAGGCGGTTGTCACGCCCTTCCAGCATGGCGAAATGCAGGCTGGTGCGCAGGCCGCGCAGCGCCTCGCTGGCCGTATCGGTCGGCGCTCGCTCGGCCAGCACGTCGCTGACCACCTCGCGGGCCTGGCGCTCCCGGCGATGCTTGACCCGCCTCACCAGCTTCTTCTGCTCGTCGGAGAGCGGCACCGTGGCATAGACCGGCAGGCCGGCCTCCTCGAGCTGCTCGGGCACCTCCACCCCGCGGTTGAGCAGCCCGCGCACCGCCACGCCACTCATCGCCAGCATGCCGCCGAGCAGCGTGGCGAGCATCACGATCCGCGGCTTGCGGGGCTCGATCGGGGCCGCGCCGACCTCCGCGTCATCGATGATGCGCACGTTGCCGATGGTCCCCGCACGCGCCACCTGCAGTTCCTGCAGCCGGTTGAGCACGTTGACGTAGATGGCCTGGGTCACCTCCACGTCGCGCGTCCGCCGCACCACTTCCTGCTGCGCTTCAGGCAGGTCGTCGACCCGCGCATTGAGGGCGGCGCGCTCGGCCTCGAGATGGCGCTTCTGGCGCAGCAGCGACTGGTAGGCGGGGTGGTTGGGCGTGTAGCGCTGCGCCAGCTCGGCCTCCCGGAACTCCAGTTCGTTGAGCTGGCTGTCGAGCGCGACGAACTGCTCGATGGCGGCCTGGGCCTCGGAGGTCAGGTCGACGCTGTGCTGGGCCGCACGGTACTCGTTGAGGCTGTCCTCGGCCGCGCGGAGCTGCGTACGCAGCTCGGGGGCCTGCTCCTCGAGAAACGCCAGGCTCTGTTCGATCTCGGCCGACTGGCGCCGGACATTCTGGGTGAGGAAGGTCTCCGCCACGGCATCCAGCGAGCGCCGGATCTCGTCGCGATCGGGCCCGGTCAGGGTCAGGCGCAACATCCCGGTGCTCGTGCCACGACCCACGCCCACTTCGGCCACGCTCAACCGGTCCCCCAGGTCGCGGATGGCCGAGGCACGCCTGTGCTTGACGAGGGTGAACTCGGCCTCCGCAGGGGCCTCGAGGGCGGCCACGCGCAGCTCGATGTCACCCTCGGCGAAACGGGCCAGCTCGCCGACACGGGCCTCGCCGAGCGCGCGGGGAGTCTCACCGTCCAGGCTGAGGGTGTAGCGACCGCCCTCCCCG
>NZ_PDOG01000025.1 GCF_003202205.1 Halomonas sp. LBP4 | reverse complement strand
GGTCAGATGTGATAGATGTCGATGACCTGGTGGATGTAGTCGTTGTTCAGCACCACCTTCTTGTTGGCGATCAGCGGCGTCTCGCCCGACACGTCCAGGGTGTAGAAGGCGCTGCCGAAGTAGCCGTCGGTCTTCTTGTAGCGGTGGCTCAGGGTGTGCCAGTTGAAGCGCAGCTCCACCTCGTCGCCCGCCTCCTTGAGCACCTCGATGTTGCTGATCTGGTGGGTGGTGCGCGGCTCCGGCGTGCTCGCCCCGGAGCGCTCGGTCTTGATCCGGTAGACCCGGTCCTCCAGCCCCTCGCGGTTCGGGTAGTAGATCAGCGAGATCTCCGACTGCGGGTCGCGGGTCAGCTGGTCGTCGTCGTCCCAGGCCGGCATCCAGAACTCCGCGTCCTGGCGGTAGCACGCCAGCCACTCGTCCCACTGGCGGTCGTCGAGCAGCCGCGCCTCGCGGTACAGGAAGGCCTGGATATCCTGATAGTTGATGCTCATGTCTCTTCTCCCCCTTGTCGGTTCGTGCGCGCTTACGCGGACTGGGTGGCGATAAACTGGCTGCGTTCCTTGTCGATGGCGCGCAGCATCTCCTCGACCCAGTGCTGGTGGTGCAGCACGTAGAGGCCCTCGTCTTCCGGGGAGGCCCCGCTGAGCAGCGGCTTCATGCCGATCGCCTGGGCGTTCTCGTCGGCGCCCTCGATCCACTGCTTGGCGCCGCGGGAGAGGTCGCTCCACTCGGACAGCGCCCCGTTGTAGCCCTCCTGGCAGGCGCGGAACTCCTCGAGGTCGTCCGGCGTGCCCATGCCCGAGACGTTGAAGAAGTCCTCGTACTGGCGGATGCGCACGCGACGGTTCTCCGCCGACTCGCCCTTGGGCGCGAAGCAGTAGATGGTCACCTCGGTCTTGTCCACGGCGAGCGGACGCAGCACGCGGATCTGCGTGGAGAACTGGTCCATCAGGTAGACGTTGGGGTAGAGGCAGAGGTTGCGGGTCTGGTTGACGATGGAGTCGGCCCGCGCCGCGCCGAGCTGCTCCTCGATCCACTCCTTCTGGGTGTAGACCGGGCGCACCTCGGGGTTGAGCAGCCGGGTCCACAGCATCATGTGGCCATTCTCGTAGGAATAGAAACCGCCCTGGCTCTTCGACCAGCCGTCGGCGTCCACCGCCTGAGTACCGCCGGCGTCGTAGTTGCGACGCTGCATGGTCGAGGCGTAGTTCCAGTGCACCGAGCTGACGTGGTAGCCGTCGGCGCCGTTCTCGGCCTGCAGCTTCCAGTTGCCGTGGTAGGTGTACGACGAGGTGCCGCGCAGGATCTCCAGGCCGTCCGGCGCCTGGTCGACGATGTTGTCGATGATCTTCATCGTCTCGCCCAGGTACGCCTCCAGCGGCTGGACGTCATCGCTCAGGCTGCCGAACAAAAAGCCCTTGTAGTTGGCGAAGCGCGGCAGGCGCTTGAGGTCGTGGGAGCCCTCCTGCTTGAAGCTGTCCGGGTAGGCGCCGGTCTTCTCGTTCTTGGCCTTGAGCAGCGTGCCGTCGTTCTTGAAGGTCCAGCCGTGGAACGGGCAGGTGAAGGTGCCCTTGTTGCCCTGCTTGCGCCGGCACAGGGTCGCGCCGCGGTGGGCACAGGCGTTGATCAGGCCGTGCAGCTCGCCCTGCTTGTCGCGAGTGATGACTACCGGCTGGCGGCCCATGGTCACGGTGAAGTAGTCACCCGGCTCGGCGATCTGGCTCTCGTGGGCCAGGAACAGCCAGTTGCCCTCGAAGATGTGCTTCATCTCCAGGTCGAAGAAATCCGGGTCGGTGAACATGCTGCGGTGGCAGCGGAAGATGCCGGCCTCGGCGTCGTCGACGACGGCGCCACGGACGCGCTGTTCGAGACGATCAAGCTG
>NZ_PDOG01000024.1 GCF_003202205.1 Halomonas sp. LBP4 | reverse complement strand
GTTGACGAGCGGCCGCGGGATGGCTAGATTCTGATCAGGTTTCGTTATCCGGAACTTTTTGTACCACAAAAACATCAATCGGCGGCGCGCCGAGGAGGACCCGATGAGCACCCCAGAGAGCCAAGACACCCGCAGCGTCGTGCAGGGCCAGCAGACGATGACCCCCTCGGAGGCCTTCGTCGAAACCCTGGTCGCCAACGGCGTGACCGACATGTTCGGCATCATGGGCTCGGCGTTCATGGACGCCATGGACATCTTCGCCCCGGCCGGCATCCGCCTGATCCCGGTGGTCCACGAGCAGGGCGCCGGCCACATGGCCGACGGCTACGCCCGGGTCTCCGGCCGCCACGGCCTGGTGATCGGCCAGAACGGGCCGGGCATCTCCAACTGCGTGACGGCGATCGCGGCGGCCTACTGGGCGCACAGCCCGGTGGTGATCGTCACCCCGGAAGCCGGCACCACCGGCATCGGCCTGGGCGGCTTCCAGGAGTGCCACCAGCTGCCGATGTTCCAGGAGTTCACCAAGTACCAGGGCCACGTCACCCACCCGGCGCGCATGGCCGAGTACACCGGCCGCTGCTTCGACCGGGCGATGGCCGAGATGGGCCCGACCCAGCTCAATATCCCGCGCGACTACTTCTACGGCGAGATCGAATGCGAGATCCCCGAGCCCTCGCGAGTCGACCGTGGCCCGGGCGGTACCAAGACCCTCAACGAGGCCGCCGAGCTGCTGGCCAAGGCCGAGTTCCCGGTGATCGTCTCCGGCGGCGGCGTGGTGATGGCCGACGGCGTGGAGGCCTGTCAGGCGCTGGCCGAGCGGCTGGGGGCGCCGGTGGTCAACAGCTACCAGCACAACGATTCCTTCCCGGCCAGCCACCCGCTGTGGTGCGGCCCGTTGGGCTATCAGGGCTCCAAGGCGGGCATGAAGCTGATCGCCCGGGCCGATGTGGTGGTGGCGCTGGGCACCCGCCTGGGGCCGTTCGGTACCCTGCCGCAGCACGGCCTGGACTACTGGCCGAAGGACGCCAAGATCATCCAGATCGACGCCGACCACAAGATGCTGGGGCTGGTGAAGAAGATCGCGGTGGGCATCTGCGGCGACGCCAAGGAAGCCGCCGAGGCGATCACCGAGCGCCTGGCCGGCCGTACGCTGGCCTGCGACGCCAGCAAGGCCCAGCGGGCCGAGACCATCGCCAGCGAGAAGGCGGCCTGGGAGCAGGAGCTGGATGAGTGGACCCATGAGCGCGACCCCTACAGCCTCGACGCCATCGACGAGGCCCAGGGCGAGACGCCGTTCTCCGGCGGCGAGTACCTGCATCCGCGCCAGGTGCTGCGCGAGCTGGAGAAGGCGATGCCCGAGGACGTGATGGTCTCCACCGACATCGGCAACATCAACGCCGTGGCGCACAGTTACCTGCGCTTCGAGAAGCCGCGCAGCTTCTTCGCGCCGATGAGCTTCGGCAACTGCGGCTACGCCTTCCCCACCATCATCGGCGCCAAGGTGGCCGCGCCGCACCGCCCGGCGATCGCCTACACCGGCGACGGCGCCTGGGGCATGAGTCTGATGGAGACCATGACCGCGGTGCGTCATAACATCCCGGTGACCGCGGTGGTGTTCCACAACCGCCAGTGGGGGGCGGAGAAGAAGAACCAGGTGGAGTTCTACAACCGGCGCTTCGTGGCCGGTGAGCTGGACAACCAGAGCTTCGCCGAGATCGGCCGGGCGATGGGCGCCGAGGGCATCACCGTGGACCGCCTCGAGGACGTGGGGCCGGCGCTGCAGAAGGCGGTGGAGCTGCAGATGATCGAGGGCAAGACCTGCATCATCGAGATCATGTGCACCCGGGAGCTGGGCGACCCGTTCCGCCGCGACGCGCTGAAGAAGCCGGTGCGCCTGCTGGAGAAGTACCAGGACTACGTCTGA
>NZ_PDOG01000023.1 GCF_003202205.1 Halomonas sp. LBP4 | reverse complement strand
GGTAGAGGAGCGTCGTGTAAGCCGACGAAGGTGGATCGAGAGGTCTGCTGGAGGTATCACGAGTGCGAATGCTGACATGAGTAACGACAAGGGGAGTGAAAAACTCCCCCGCCGGAAGACCAAGGGTTTCTGTTCGACGCTAATCGGAGCAGAGTGAGTCGGCCCCTAAGGCGAGGCCGAAAGGCGTAGTCGATGGGAAACGGGTCAATATTCCCGTACCTCACAGGATTGCGATGGGGGGACGAAGAAGGCTAGGTGAGCCAGGCGTTGGTTGTCCTGGTGAAAGCCAGTAGGCTGAGGGTTCAGGCAAATCCGGATCCTCAAGGCCGAGAGGCGAGACGAAGGCACCACGGTGCCGAAGTCATCGATGCCACGCTTCCAGGAAAAGCCTCTAAGCTTCAGATTCTGTGGGACCGTACCCCAAACCGACACAGGTGGTCAGGTAGAGAATACCCAGGCGCTTGAGAGAACTCGGGTGAAGGAACTAGGCAAAATGGTGCCGTAACTTCGGGAGAAGGCACGCCGCGCTAGTGTGAAGGCCCTCGCGGCCGGAGCACGAGGCGGTCGAAGATACCAGGTGGCTGCAACTGTTTATTAAAAACACAGCACTCTGCAAACGCGCAAGCGGACGTATAGGGTGTGACGCCTGCCCGGTGCCGGAAGGTTAATTGATGGTGTTAGCGCAAGCGAAGCTCCTGATCGAAGCCCCGGTAAACGGCGGCCGTAACTATAACGGTCCTAAGGTAGCGAAATTCCTTGTCGGGTAAGTTCCGACCTGCACGAATGGCGTAATGATGGCCACGCTGTCTCCACCCGAGACTCAGTGAAATTGAAATCGCCGTGAAGATGCGGTGTACCCGCGGCTAGACGGAAAGACCCCGTGAACCTTTACTACAGCTTCACACTGGATGCTGATGTTGCTTGTGTAGGATAGCTGGGAGGCTTGGAACCCCGGACGCCAGTTCGGGTGGAGCCGACCTTGAAATACCAGCCTGGCATCATTGGCGTTCTAACTCAGGTCCGTGATCCGGATCGAGGACAGTGTGTGGTGGGTAGTTTGACTGGGGCGGTCTCCTCCCAAAGCGTAACGGAGGAGCACGAAGGTACCCTCAGCACGGTTGGAAATCGTGCAGTGAGTGCAAGAGCATAAGGGTGCTTGACTGCGAGACAGACACGTCGAGCAGGTACGAAAGTAGGTTCTAGTGATCCGGTGGTTCTGTATGGAAGGGCCATCGCTCAACGGATAAAAGGTACTCCGGGGATAACAGGCTGATACCGCCCAAGAGTTCACATCGACGGCGGTGTTTGGCACCTCGATGTCGGCTCATCACATCCTGGGGCTGAAGTCGGTCCCAAGGGTATGGCTGTTCGCCATTTAAAGTGGTACGCGAGCTGGGTTTAGAACGTCGTGAGACAGTTCGGTCCCTATCTGCCGTGGGCGTTGGACGTTTGAGAAGAGCTGCTCCTAGTACGAGAGGACCGGAGTGGACGCACCTCTGGTGTTCCGGTTGTCACGCCAGTGGCATTGCCGGGTAGCTATGTGCGGACAGGATAACCGCTGAAAGCATCTAAGCGGGAAGCCCCCTTCAAGATGAGACGTCCCCGAGGCCTCGAGCCTCCTGAAGGGCCCAGCGAGACCAGCTGGTTGATAGGCCGGGTGTGGAAGCGCTGCAAGGCGTTGAGCTAACCGGTACTAATGGCCCGTGAGGCTTGACCATATAACACCCAAGCGGTCTGCCGATGGCGACCGACAAGGGCCGGATACGACGAGACGCCTCGCGTCGGCATGATTCATGCGTTTTTCGCCTGACGACCATAGCGAGCGGGCACCACCTGATCCCATGCCGAACTCAGCAGTGAAACCGCTCAGCGCCGATGGTAGTGTGGGGTCTCCCCATGCGAGAGTAGGTCATCGTCAGGCACTTCTTCAGAGAAA
>NZ_PDOG01000022.1 GCF_003202205.1 Halomonas sp. LBP4 | reverse complement strand
GGCGTGCGCATCGAGCCCGGCCAGACCTCGCGGATCATGTCGCGCCACGACTTCGCGGCCAGCGACGGCAGGCTGTCGCTGCCGCTGCTCGCCGCCGAGGCCGGCCTCGAGGGGCTCTCCAGCCTGCTGATCTCCACCGCGGCGCCCAACGCCCCGGTGCTGCTGCTCGACGTGCACACCTGGATGGGCGAGGCCCAGCTCTCCGCCGAGTCCTGGGACGTGCGCCAGGTGATCGACCCGGTACGCCTCACCGCCACGCCCAAGAACGGCGCCATGTGCCGCTTCACCGCCGCCGAGTCGGAGGCCCGCGCCGCCGACCCGATCCATGACCCGGTCTGCTACCTGCAGTGGGAGGCGCTGCCCGACGAGACCGCGCCGGTCGCGCTCACCGACGGCGGGGCCAATACCCCCAAGGCCGAGGGCCAGGCCGTGGCGCTGGGCGAGCAGGCCGTGGCCTACAGCCTGTGGCTGTTCTCCGGCGACGGCAGCAAGATCCAGGTCGGCGAGGGCCGCCGGCCGGTCACCGTCGCGAGCCCCTACGGCAGCGTCACGCTGCGCCCCACCGAGGACTACTCGGCGGTCGACCGGGTGCTCCACGAGTTCGACCTGCGCCTGACCCAGGGCGGCGGGCCGACCTGCTCGCTGACCCTGAGTGCCAGCGAGGCGATCGGGGCCGCGGCCAAGCGCAAGCACGACCAGCAGCGCCTGACCTGCCTGCTCGACTGGCAGGCGATGCCCGACGGGCTGTCCCAGAAGGACGGCACCACCCAGCCCCAGTTGCTCGGCCGCCTGAGCACCAACGGCGAGCACACCCTGGGCTGGCGGACCAGCGTGTTCTCGAAGGGCGGCACCCGGGTGACCCTCAACCACGAGACCACGCCGCTGGTGGTGGTCGACCCCGAGGCGCCGACGATCACCATGACCCCGAGCCGCCACACCACCCGGGTCGACGACGGCCGCTACGTGGTGCCGATCGCCGGCAGCTACTTCGGTGACGTCGAGATCAACACCCTGCCCAGCGACCTGGACGTGCGCCTCGAGCGCGACGCCGAGGTGCTGGAGGCCGAGACCTACGGCGCCGGCTGGTCGAGCCGCAACATCCTGACCCGCCGCCTCGAGGCCGAGGGCGCCGGGCTGTGGGAGGAGAGCGAGCATCGCGTCAGCGCCCGCTACCACCGGGTGCCGGACATCGAGACCGCCCGGAGCTACCGGACCATCACCGGCCCGGCGGCCAACCTCTACCCGACGATCGCGCTGGACGCCAGCGAGGTGCTCGACAACGAGCCGCTGCCGGTCGACGTGCAGATCCAGGACGTGTTCGCCCCCGAGGCGGGCTACGACCCGGCGACGATGGGCGAGTGGGACGTGCGGCTGGTCAACCAGCGCTCGCTGAGCGACCTGCAGGCACTGACCGACTGGCAGTATGCCGAGGACGGCGCGGCCTCCTTCACCCTCGACCTGGCCGGCTTCGACAACGCCGGGCTGCGGCTGCTGGCCGAGGCCCGGCTGCGCTCGCCGATCGCCGGCTACGAGCGCACCGAGATCAGCCAGCGGCCGACCTTCCTCACCGTGCTGCGCGGCGGCGCCCTGGACGGCGACGTCGAGATCCGCACCCTGTCCGGCGAGGCGCCGTTCATCGCCGTGTTCCAGCTGGGCTTCGCGAACCGCCTCGACCAGGCCGCGATGGGTGAGGTGCACTGGGAGGTCAGCGACGACGACGGGGCCAGCTGGACCCAGTACCCCGCCGGCGAGCGGCGCAAGACGCTGTTCATGCAGACCTTCGAGGAAGGGGTCTACCAGGTGCGGGCGCACCTCACCAACCGCCACTCGGGCCTCGAGTCCACCACCGAGGCGGTCGAGGTGATCGCCTACCCGGTCCCGCAGCTGCGCATCCAGGGCCCGGACACCGTGTTCGTCGGTGACAGCTGGACCTACGCGGTCGACCTGGCGCTGCCCGAGGACACCGCGGCGCAGCCCGAGGACGTGGTGGTGGAGTGGTCCGAGGA
>NZ_PDOG01000021.1 GCF_003202205.1 Halomonas sp. LBP4 | reverse complement strand
GAGTTCGGCGTCATCGAGTCGGTCAAGGCCGCCTCCGACCTCTATGCCCCGGTGGCCGGCGAGATCGTCGAGGTCAACGAGGCCCTCGAGGACGCCCCGGAGAGCGTCAACGAGTCGCCCTATGAGGATGGCTGGATCATGAAGGTGCGCATCACCGATGCCGCCGCCCTCGATGCCCTGCTCGACGCCGACGGCTACCAGGCCGTGGCCGACGCCGACGACTGATCCCGCTATCGCCGACCTCCGCCCCCCCGGCCACCCCGGCCGGGGACGCTTTTCGCCGACCGCCGCCGATCCGGCAGGTCCAGACACATAGGGTGTTCCATGGCTCTCGACAACCGCCGCCTGGCCGAGCTGGCCGCACACGACGACTTCCTGCAACGCCATAATGGTCCGAACGCCGATGACGTCGCCGCCATGCTGGCCACCCTGGACCTGGACAGCATGGAGACGCTCATCGAGCGTACCGTGCCGGCCGATATCCGCCTCGACCGTGCCCTGGCCCTGGACGCCCCCCGCAGCGAGGCCGAGGCGCTGGACTACCTGAAGCGCCTGGCGCGCCAGAACAAGGTGTTCAAGAGCTATATCGGCCAGGGCTACCACGACACCCACCTGCCGGCGGTGATCCAGCGCAACGTGCTGGAGAACCCGGGCTGGTACACCGCCTACACCCCCTACCAGCCGGAGATCGCCCAGGGCCGCCTGGAAGGCCTGCTCAACTTCCAGCAGATGGTCATGGACCTCACCGGCATGGCACTGGCCAACGCCTCGCTGCTCGACGAGGCCACCGCGGCGGCCGAGGCCATGGCGCTGTGCCATCGCGCCAACCGCAAGTCGAAGAGCGATGCCTTCTTCGTCGCCGATGACGTCCTGCCCCAGACCCTCGACGTGGTGCGCACCCGCGCGGCCTACTTCGGCTTCGAGTTGATCGTGGCCCCCGCCGAGGCACTGGCCGAGGCCGACGTCTTCGGCGCCCTGCTGCAGTACCCGGGGGACGGCGGCCGGGTCCGCGACCTGGCGCCGCTGCTCGCCGGTGCCGGCAAGCGCGGCGTGATGACCTGCGTGGCCGCCGACCTCATGAGCCTGGTGCTGCTCGCCGAGCCCGGCGCCCTGGGCGCCGACATCGTGGTCGGCTCCTCGCAGCGCTTCGGCGTGCCCATGGGCTACGGCGGCCCCCATGCCGCCTTCTTCGCCACCACCGACAAGCTCAAGCGCTCGCTCCCCGGCCGCCTCATCGGCGTCTCCCGGGACAGCCGCGGCAACACGGCGCTGCGCATGGCCATGCAGACCCGCGAGCAGCACATCCGCCGCGAGAAGGCGACCTCCAACATCTGCACCGCCCAGGCGCTGCTGGCCAACATCGCCGGCTTCTATGCCGTCTACCACGGTGCCGAGGGGCTCACCACCATCGCCTCGCGCATCCATCGCCTGACCACCCTCCTCGCCGAGGGGCTCAAGGCCAGGGGCGTCGGCCTCGCCCACGCCAGCTGGTTCGACACCCTGCGCCTGACCGGCGTGGACGCCGGCAAGCTGCATGGCCGGGCCATGACCCACGAGATCAACCTGCGCTATTTCGCCAATGGCGACGTGGGCGTGAGTCTCGACGAGACCACCACCGCCCACGACCTGGACGTGCTGTTCGACGTGCTGCTGGGCGAGGAGCACGGCCTCTCGGTGCGTGAGCTCGACGACCGCGTGGTCGCGGCCGGCACCAGCGGCATTCCCGTGGCCTGCCGGCGCCAGAGCGACTTCCTGACCCACCCCACCTTCCGTCGCTACCGCAGCGAGACCGAGATGCTGCGCTACCTCAAGCGCCTGGAGAACCGGGACCTGTCGCTGACCCACGCCATGATCCCGCTGGGCTCGTGCACCATGAAGCTCAACGCCACCAGCGAGATGATCCCCATCACCTGGCCGGAGTTCGCGCGCCTCCACCCCTTCGCGCCCCGCGACCAGGTGGCCGGCTACCGGCAGATGATCGGCGAGCTGGCCGCCTTCCTGGAGGAGATCACCGGCTACGACCACATCGCCATGCAGCCCAACTCCGGCGCCCAGGGCGAGTACGCCGGCCTGGTGGCGATCCGTCGCTACCAGGCCGCCATCGGCGAGGGCCACCGCGACGTCTGCCTGATCCCCAGCTCGGCCCACGGTACCAACCCGGCCTCCGCGGCCATGGTGGGCCTCAAGGTCGTGGTGGTCGAGTGCGACGCGCTCGGCAACATCGACACCGACGACCTGCGCGCCAAGGCCGACCGGCACGGCGACGCCCTGTCGGCGATCATGATCACCTACCCCTCCACCCACGG
>NZ_PDOG01000020.1 GCF_003202205.1 Halomonas sp. LBP4 | reverse complement strand
TCGGCCAGAAGCGGTCCTTCATCATGTGCTGATATAATGCTTGAGTTAAGGGGCGCCGGGCGTGTACTCCGGATGAACGCGGGTCCGGTCTCGGCGTCCCCTTGAACAAATGGTTAGGCGGATATCACGCCCACTTCTTGCCGAGCTCCTCCAACCCAGCTTTTTGTAAATCCTCCGGGCTCATCAGAATTCTGAATTTACAGGTGGCCTGGAAGTTGAGAAAGAAGGGCTCCGCAAAGAAGGGCACTTCTGATGGAGTTTTTACATCAATCACGAAGATTCCGCCGCGTTTCCCATCTTGCTCAGTGAAATAGGCTGTCTCTGGCTTAATTGATTCGAGTATTCGCCCAATGATCTCGCCCGCCTTGCCATTTCTGACGAGGGAGTTAAAAGGCTCAAGCGGGAAATCGACTGTAAGTAACATTTTCATGTAACGGCCTCCATTTATTGTGGCATTTGTAGGATGTGCCGCATGCGCCTAACAGGTATTAGGTAGCACGCTCTGATATGGGATGAACGCGCATGCACGTTCAACAATGTTATATCGCACACCACCTGCATCTTAACCCATTGAAACACCGAAACATTAAGTATAGCTCGGCCACATAACACCAATCACCGCGCATGCTGCATAACACGGATGAACGAGCATGCTGCCTTTGCCGGCATGGCCGCTCTGGGTCGTCAACTATCTTAACCACCCATCAGTATAGGCTAAGGTTCCTTACTCGGCCAGAAGCTGACATTCAACTTAATCTGACATAACGCGCTAGCGCAGCTGCGGCGAAGTCATCGGTGCAGCGCCTCGTTAAGTAATTGGTGAGCGAAAGCCTCTAGAAGCTCCTCGTTTTCATCCTGCAGCTCCTTAATCTTCTCCTGAAGACGTAAGCACTCGTCCGGAGAAAAGCATCTGACAACAGCGGCATGGTGGTGCTTGGTAACCTTTCTCCCCATTGGAAAGTCGCTGGAGATGACTGCCTACTCGCACAGTCGCCGACTAAACGTACTGAGTTTCCTGAGCCGCCGAGGTAAGCTGGTCTATCAGACCACCACCGAATTGGTGACGACAGAGACGGTCATCGCCGCCTTCGACCACTTCATTACCCAGAAGTCCCCCGACACCTTCGCGATCGTGGTGCTGGACAATGCCAGCATACATCGTTCTGCGTCATTCAAGCGCAAGCGCCTGGAGTGGCTGGACCAGCGGATCCACGTGGTACATCTGTCGGCCTACTCGCCAGAGTTGAACATGATCGAGATCCTCTGGCGCCAGGTCAAGTATGCCTAGCTGCCGCTGACCGTCTATGAAAGCTTTGCGACGTTGCGCAGCGAGGTAGAACAAATCCTGTCAGGCTACGGAACGGAATACGCAGTTTCATTTGCATAGGAACTTATGACCACGCTCGTTTCAGTGGCCGATTGTCAGATGATTGGCATCACCACACACTCAGCTCTTCCGGGCAGCGTCGGCCGACACCGCCCATACTCCGTGCGGGCCCGGCCCGACCTCAATCGTGGCGACTTTCTCGCGGGTGGCGACGTCGAAGACTACGAGGGTTCCGTTCGTGTGGTCGGCGACCGCGGCGAGCTCCCCATCAGGGGTGAAGTTGACGTGGTGGGGACTCCCCGGGATCCCGAGACGGGCCAGGACCTCGTAGGTGGCGGTGTCAATGACGATCGCCTCGCGGGTGTGATGATCGGTGACCCAGACCTCGCCCCCTTCAGGCGTGAACGCGAGGTGGTGGGCCTCTTTCCCGACCGGCATGGTCTCCAGAAGCTCACCCTCCGCACTGAAGGCGTGCACGAGACCACGCCAGTCCGTAACCCAGAAACGTCCGTCGGGGCCAAACAGGATGTTGTGCGGGGACTGGCCGGTCGGGACGTAGTCGACGACCTCATGCGCGTCGAGGTCGACGATGGCGAGCTCGCCGGTGTGGTTCAGCGTTACCCAGGCGGTCATCCCGTCGGGGGCGATCGCCGTGTCGTGTGGCTGGCCCCGGAGGGGGATGCTGGTAATGTGCTCTCCGTCGAGGGTGACAAGGTCGAGTCGCTCGGCCATCTCGTTCGCGACGACGAACAGGTCGCCGGTTGCTTTCACGTCGTGGGGGGTGTCACCGAGTTCGACGAAGGTGAGTTCCCCGTCACGGACGATAGCGAGCTCGGTTCCCCGGTACAACGTCCCGGCGGCGGTCCCATCCTCAGCGACAGTGACGTTATGCGGACCACTCGGCGTGTTGTACCCTTCTATCACCTCCCGCGCATCGAGGTCGACAAGAACAAACCGCTCGGCGTCCTCGACCCCGACCCAGACTAGCCGCACGCCCGGCTCAGGGGTGGGCGTTGAGGCAGGGGCCAGTTGCCAGCCCGCAAGCACCGCCGCTACGAACGTGACGAAAAGCCACCGCAGGATGCGACACCCTTCCGCAGCCGTGCCCGCCCGACGGTAACCAACTGCTGAGCAGCTACCGTTACCGCCCCTTCTGCAGGTGCGCAGGTGTGCGCCCAGGCTGATCAGCCATTCGCCTCCAGCCCTGGTCTGCTGGGTGTGGGACTCGGTGCCCGAGTCCATGTTGCCAACGATAGGAAGACGGAGGAAAAGTAAAATTGACATGGACGTTCCTGATACCGGTGAACAAGCAGGTTTACACCGCTTCAATGACTCTCTAGGGTTCCGCTCTTACTACACTAAAGCTACTGCAGGTCCTGGCTGAGGTCCAGCTAGGTTAGGGCAGACTTAACAGTCATGCACCAGCAGCCATTTGGTTCTCTTCATGGTTCCCCACACACGAGACCGCAACGGTCAATGTAAACTGCTCGCCATTCAATTCGACATTCAATGCCCGGGTCTTTTACTTTAGTTCGATGGACAATTCGCTGACCCGAGACCACGCGAGAAGATCGAGATGAATGGAGCCGGCAGCTGTCCGAAGCAAGATCGCAAGGCGAGGATCCCAGTTTAGCTCTGACAGATGCAGCTCCCGCGCGAACGCATGCTAAAATCAGCCTCGGAGTGAAACACTGCCCTCTTTCAAGCCAAGGCTTCCAT
>NZ_PDOG01000002.1:573809-733258 GCF_003202205.1 Halomonas sp. LBP4 | reverse complement strand
CGCCACGACATCGCCCGCTTCGGCCTCAAGGCGGTGCTGGCCGGCACCCTCTCCAACCTGATGTCGGCCACCCTCGCCGGCTTCTTCCTGGCCCTGGGTTAGGCCCCGCGACGAACGCCCGATGCTTTTGCCCCCGAGAACCTCGCCCCGGAGCACCTGGTGAAGCCCTGAGCTCGTCTCACTCGCCGAAGTGCCGGCGCAGCCAGGCGATGATCGCCCGGGTGTCATAGAGCCAGCGGTCGGGGCCCTCATCGGCGGCGATGCGCAGGCAGGGCACCTGCACCTTGCCGCCCTCCTCCTTCAGCGCCCGGCGGTGGTCCGGGTCGAGCTGGGCGTCGCGCACCTCGATGGCGAGGTTCAGCCGGATGATCTCGCGGCGCACCTGGATGCAGTCGGGGTCGGCACGGAACTGGTAGAGCGCCAGCCGCTCGCATTCGCGATCCACCCGGGCCTGGGCGTCGGGGCGACGCTCGACCTCGGCGGAGGGGCCGAGCTTATCGGCCACCCACGCCACCGGGGCCAGCAGGGTCTTCAGCAGCGGTGTCATGCGGTGCCTCCTTCTTCGTGCACCAGTTCGACATCGACGATCTTCGATCGACTCATGACGATCTTCCAGCGCTGCAGCATCGGCTCCCCTTCGCCCTCCACCTCGCGGATCACCAGGTTGATCAGGTGGCGCTTCTCCACTGCCTCCCGGGAGACCTGGCCCTCCTTGAGCCGATAGACGTGGTGCGAGCCCTTGTCCATCAGCCGGGTGAGCAGCGACAGATCCAGGCTCAGGGTCTCGCGGGTGCGGTCGTAACCGCTGAGAAAACGGGTCGGCGACATCCGCGAACTGGCACGGTAGTGCAGCACCACCTCCTCCCGCTGGGCCACGTTGCGCTTGCGCACCCGCTTGATCTCCTCGTCGAGGCGGGTGAAGCGCTTGTAGTCGAACCACTCGAGCTCACGCCCCACCGGCTCGTTGCTGGTCGGGTCCAGGTACTGGCGGCGCCACTTGGGGCGCCCCCGGCGCAACAGCCGCCACAGGGTGACGCGCAGATCGTCCTTGAACACCTCGCGCAGGGCATAGAGCAGCGCCATCACCAGCACCAGCAGCGCGGTGATGTCGCCGAGCACGGCACGGGCCTCCAGCAGGCCCAGCGAGACGAAGGCCATCACCACCGCCGTGGCCAGTCCCTTGACCGCCTTCTGCTCGCCGCCGCCGAGCTCCTGGTTGTGTTGCTTCAGGGTCACCGGATACTCGATCAGCCGGCGCAGCAGGCGCATCTTGTTGGAGATACGCGTCGGGTCGCGGGTCACCCGCGCGGAGTTGTACTCGTGGGACTCGCGATGCTCACTCTCCGCCCGGCAGATCGCCAGCAACCGCTCGCGCACCTCCCGGTAGCCACTGCCCCGGGGCAGGTGGGCGACCAGCGCCAGCAGGCTCTGCTCGGTGAGCCAGGAGAGGTAGTTGTCGATGTTGGCGTAGTAGCGGTGCAGGCCCTCGTCGCCGGGCTTCTGACGACGCAGCCGTCGCAGGATCCCCTGGGTGAGCTCGCAGAGTTCCTCCAGGCGCTCGCGCAGCGGCGCGGCGGGATCGCCCTCCCGGCGGCTCTCCTCCACCCCGCCGCCGTCGGCAGACCCCTTGGCCCGGTCGCTGCGCCGCCGGGCATTCGACTCCTCGCCCTGCTTTTCTGCCTTGCGCGCGTCGCGGGCGGCATCGAGCAGCGCCTGGGTCGAGCGCTCCAGCGCCACCGCGTACTGGTGGGCGTAGAGGCTCAGGCCGAGGCGGTACTGGTTCGGATCGAGCTTGCCGCGGCCCGCCAGGCGGCTCATCACCAGCGGCAGGTGATGGCGATCGCTGTAGTAGGTGCGCTTGACGTGGATGGCGCCATGGTAGAAGGCATCCTCGGAGATCACATGGGTGTTGAGCCCCAGCTCGCCGGGCACGAACAGGAAGAGGTCCAGCTTGTGGGAGGTCTCCTCCTGCAGCACACGGGAGATCTTGAGGTGGAAGCTGTCCTTGCGCTCGACAGTGATCACTTCGCCGCTGCTCCTGGCCCGGGGCCACCCCGCGAAGTCGGGGTCATGCCATGAACTCCGATGGTACTGCGTGAGGCGTCGGACTTGCCAACGCTCCGCGCCGAGGCGACCATGGCGTACCCCCTTGATCTGCCAAGAACAACACCGAACTCCCGGGAGCCAGGGAATGACCATTGCCCGCTTCTCGCCCTTCGAGCTGCTGCTGCTCAAGAGCCGCCACCAGGCCGATACCGCGGCCCTGCTGCTGCTCGCCTGGGTGCTGGCGAATCGCGGCCCGATCGGCGAGCCGGAACGCTCACGCCTGACCGAACTGACCGGCGGCTTTCGCCATGGCCACGCGCTGGCGCCGATCCTCGAAATCGCCGCCACCCAGGACCTGGGCGCCATCCAGTTGGCCGCCGAGGTGCTGCAGAAGGAGATTCATGGGGAGCAGGCCTCCCCTTTCCTGCGCTTGGCCATCGCCCTGGCGGTGGAGGATGGCAAGCTGTCGATGGCCAACCAGCATGTGCTGCGCTTTCTCGCCGATCTGCTCGGCGTCTCCCCCGGCGAATTCGCCCCGCTGTTCGAGGCGGTGGCCGGCAGGGCCTTCGCCGACCCCGACGATCCCAGCCGAAGCGGCTATTGGCAGGCCAAGGAGCATCGCCGCCGCCAGCGCGAGCAGGAGTCGCAGCGACAGGACGACCGGCAGCACTCCCGGAGCCACTCCGGCCGGGAAGGCAGTCACCGCCGGAAGGAAGAAGAGAGCAAGTGGCAGCAGGCCGGGGGACGGGAACAGCACCGCCAGGAACGCTACCGCCAGGAACAGCATCGCCAGCACGAACGGGGCGCACGCCAGGACCCGCCGCCCGGTGACCGCACCCGCCGGGCCCTGGCGGTGCTCGGCCTCGAGCCCGGCGCCAGCCGCAGCGAGATCCGCCACGCCTACCGCCGCCTGGCCCAGGCCCACCACCCCGATCGCTTCTTCAACGCCGGCGAGGCGGTAATGGCCAGCGCCTCCCAGCGCTTCCAGCGGATCCGCCGCGCCTATGACTACCTGATGCAGGTAAGCTGAGATGCGCGATCTCTACAAGCGGCTGGGGCTCGACCCACGGGCCGGCGAAGTCGAGATCACCGGCGCCATCGAGCGTTGCGAGCACACCGCGCTCAGGGCGGATGCCCGCACGGTGCTCGAGGTCGGCTCCCGGCGCGAGGAGTACGATGCCTTGCACGTCACCCTGTCGGACATCGGCCGCCTGCGCGCCCGCCTCGGCCTCACCCACGCCCCCTATTGGCGCGACGGTCCGGCCGACGACTTCTCGCTGCCGCCGGATACCCATGGCTCCCGCCACGACGAGCTGATGCAGCGCCTGACCCGTGCCGCCCTGCTGCACAACCGCTGGCAGCGCCTGCGCGGCCCCTGGCTGGCGGCCGCGCTCTTCGCCCTCGGCATCATGCTGGGGATGGGGCTGTGTCGCTGGCTGCCGTAACGGCCACGCTGCGATCCCGCTCGTCGGACAGGAAGCAGGCATCCAGCACCGCCTGCAGTTCCGCCCCTCGCGCGAAGTCGGGCTGGTCGTTGATCCCGGAGCGAATGCCGTCGATGAAGCGCCGATAGTTGCTGGGCGTCGGCGGCGCTGCCACCGAGGTCCAGCGTGCCGCATGGACATCCTCGCCGAAGCAGGTCAGGACGCGATCCTTGGCGTCGTCGAGCACCACGCTGACCGCCCCGCGATCGCCGTAGACGCTGAGCTTCAGGGAGTTATGGTGGCCGGTGGCCCAGCGCGTGGCCTGGATGGTGCCGAGTGCGCCGCCCGCGAACTCGACGCGCATCAGGGCGCTGTCGTTGGCATCGAGCACATAGTCGCCTATGCGGTTGTCGGGCGCCTTGTCGAAGCACTTGAGCTGGCAGTTGACGGCGGCGATGTCGCCCACCGGGAAGCTGGCGAAGTCGAGGATATGCACCCCCACGTCGCCAAGCACGCCCTTGCTGCCATGGGCCTCGGAGAGCCGCCACAGCCACTGGCTGTCCCGGTCCCAGCGGCCCCAGGCGTGGCTGACCAGCCAGCTCTGCAGGTAGCTGGCGTCCACGTGCATCACCCGGCCGATGGCGCCGGAGGCGATCAGCTCGCGGGCATGCTGGATGGCCGGCGCATCGCGGTAGCTGAGATTGATCATGTTGATCACCCCGGCACGGCGCGCCGCCGCGGCCATCTCCCGGGCGTCGGCCTCGTTGGTGGCCAGCGGCTTCTCGCAGAGGATATGCTTGCCGGCGGCGATGGCGGCGAGTGAGGTCGCCTTGTGCACCCCGTCCGGGGTGACGTTGCTCACCGCCTGGATGTCGTCCCGGGCCAGCATGGCGTCGAGGTCGGTATAGGCCTCGGGAATGCCGTGCTGCTCGGCGAAGGCGCGCACCTTGTCGCCGTCCAGGTCGCACACCGCCACCACCTCGACGCCTTCCAGGGCCTTGAAGTGCTTGGCATGCTCGCCGGCCATGCTGCCGGCACCGATGATCGCCAGTCGAATCATTTGAACCCCTCCTCGCCGGGCTTGTGCAGCCCCTCGCCTTTCACTTCCACCGGGTTGGGCGCCTGCTCCGGCGGCACGTTCGGGCAGCTGTCGATCCACCGCGAACCCTCGGGGCGCGCCCACTTCACAGCGTTTCTCAGCACGAGGCGCACCTGATCGTCGTAGTAGATCGGGTAGGTCTCGTGGCCGGGGCTGAAGTAGAAGATCTTGCCGTTGCCGCGTTTGTAGGTGAGCCCCGAGCGGAACACCTCGCCCCCCTCGTAGGCACTGATGAAGATCACCTCGTCGGGGTTGGGCACCGCGAACGGCTCGCCGTACATCTCGGTGTGGGGCAGTTCGAGGTAGTCGCTCAGCCCCTGGACGATGGGATGGCCGGGGTTGACCACCCAGAGACGCTCGCGCTCGCCGGCCTCGCGCCACTTCAGCGAGCAGGTGGTGCCCATCAGGCGCTTGAAGATCTTGGAATAGTGGCCGGAGTGCAGCACCAGCAGGCCCATGCCCTGCAGCACCCGCGCCTGGACCCGGTCGACGATCTCGTCGCGCACTTCGCCATGAGCGGCATGGCCCCACCACAGCAGTACGTCGGTATTCTCCAGCACCTCTTCGGTCAGGCCATGCTCGGGCTCCTGGAGGGTGACCGCGCGGGCCTCGATTTCGGGATCCTCGTTGAGCGCGGCGGCGATGCAGGCGTGCATGCCGTCAGGATAAATCCGCGCTACCACCTCGTTGGTCTGCTCGTGTACGTTCTCCCCCCAGACGGTGACCTTGAGCGTCATCGTGATTCTCCTGTCAGGGATGCCCCTCGGGGCGATGAGTGGATGGCACTGATCAGTGCAAGCAGGGACAAAGTAAACGTTTACCATGAGAGAGTAAACGTTTACCCAAACGACTTTCGTCGCATATCGATACTGTCAGGAGGACGGGGGCGGGAGCGACCGCAGGCAGCAAGGCGAGAGCCACGACCGGCGGGCGTGAATCAGCCGGTCTGGCGGCGAATCAGCGTCACCGGCAAGTCGATATGCCGGGGCCTGGCACCGGCGATGGCCTCGCCCAGCAAACCCACGGCCTCGACGGCAAGCCGCCCGATATCCTGGCGCACCGTGGTCAGTTGCGCGGCCAGGGTCGGCAGATCGTCGAAGCCGGTCACCGCGACCTGTTCGGGCACACGGATGCCCCGATCTTCCAGCGCCGTCAGGCAACCGCGAGCGAACTCGTCGTTCTCGCAGACCAGGCCATCGAGTGGTGGTCCCGGCTGCAGGAAGCGACCGAGATAACGATAAGCGGTCAGGGCGGGATCGTAGCTGAAGGGCACGCCGATGAGGGATTCGGGCAACCCGGCTTCCGCGAGGGCCTGCTGGTACCCCTGCAGGCGATGCCGGTCGTCGCCGAGCTCATCGCCGATAAAGGCAATCCGTCGACGTCCCCCCTCTATCAGGTGGCGGGTGGCCAGGTAGATGCCGTGGCGGTCGTCCGGCGCCACCGAGAAGCCTTCGCCCGGCGGGCCGATGCGCACGAAGGGAATACGCCGTGAAGCAAGAAAACCGGGACGCTCGTCACCCGGGAAGTCGCTCAGCAGGATGGCCGACCCCGCCCGCTCGGGGAGCGTCGGCGTCTGGTCGCAGGCGAAGAAGATCGGCACCATGCCCTGCCGATACAGCGCCAGGGTCAGATGTTGGTAGAGCAGGATGTAGTAAGGACGTAGCTCGATGTCCTGCCGCCCCAGGGAGATGCCGACCACCGCCGCCTTGCCGCCAATCAGCGCCCGGGCGGCGGCGCTGGGCTGGTAGTGGATGTCGCGGCTGATCTGCAGGATATGCTCACGCAGCGCCTCGCTGATCCCGGGCTTGCCGTTCAGCGCCCGGCTCACCGAGGCGATGGAGACTCCCGCCGCCTTGGCGATCTCGTGAATGGTGGCGCCCTTCGCCGGGCGCTCCGTCTGGGTGTCGTCTCTGCTCATCGCCCCGCTCCGCCACTGCGGCGGAGTGCGATCCGCCGATATCCCGTGAAACCCGGGCCCGATTGTGCCCAAAGTCGCCGGGACGTGCATCCGGCCGTGGTACCGAATCCCCGCGAGGCTACGCCGGATCCGGCGACCCCCCGCGGGCGCTGGTGTCGCCCTCGGGGTCGGCCACACCGGCCACACCGGCCTCGCCGGGGCGGCGGCCACTGGCGTCGTGGTCGTCCCCATCGGCATCCGAACCGTCCAGGCGTCCACCGCCGCGGCCTTCCATGCTGACACTGAGCCGAGGCATGCCGAGGTCGAGCCCCTGCTCTTCCATGCGCTGCTTGAGCAGCAGGTTGAAGGCTCGGGCCACGTCCCACTGCATCACCGGTGCGGTTCGCAGCCGCATGCGCAGGAGGGCGCCGCCATCGTCGAAGCTCTCGATCCCCTGCAGCTCCAGAGGCGACCAGATATGGTGGCGCATCATCGGGTCCTGGCGCAGTTCGTCGGCCACTTCCCGCACCAGGGCGATGACATCGTCGACCCTCATGTGGTGGGGCACGCGGACCCGCATCAGGGCGATGCCGAACTGCCGCGACATGTTGTGGATCGAGTCGATGCGGCTGAAGGTGATGATGTGCACGATGCCGTCCAGGTCGCGCAGCCGCACGGTCCGCAGGGTCAGCCCCTCGACGCTGCCCACGTGGCCGTTGATGGTGACGAAGTCGTCGATGGCCAGGGAGTCCTCGATGAGAATGAAGATGCCGGTGATCAGGTCCTGCACCAGGGTCTGGGCGCCGAAGCCGATGGCCAGGCCGATCACCCCCGCGCCGGCCAGCAGCGGGGTGACGTTGACGCCCAGGTTGGCCAGGCCGACGATGGCGGCGATGATCACGATGGTGGCGAAGATCACGTTGCGGATCATCGGCGTGATGGTCTGGGCACGGGCCTGGTTGACCCGTCGCCCGCGGGAGCGCGCCGAGGTGATCAGCGCCCGCTGGATGGCGGTGTCGGCGAAGATCCACGCCAGCCAGGCCAGCAGCACGGTGAAGCCGACCCCCAGCAGCGCCTGCCCGATGCGAGCGCTGGCCACCACTCCCTGCTGGCCGAGCCCGATCAGCGAACCACCCCACACCTGCAGCGAGAGCTCGGCGAAGGCGATCCACGCCAGCACATGGGAGAGCGCATAGCCGAAGCGCTCGAGCCGCTTGCGGTACTCGCTGACGCGACGTCGGCGCGCGGCGCGTTCTGACTGGCGCCGCAATAGCCCGGTCACCACCAGGGTCAGCACCAGCAGCGCCGCGGTGATGATCGAGCGGGCCAGTGCCGTGCCCACATCGCCCACGGTGATGAAGATCGCCACCAGTGACGCCCCCACTATCAGCAGCGCCGGCACATGCCAGAGCCCGCCCACGACACGGATCACCTCGGCCGAGCCGCCGCTGTCGCGCCGCTGGCGGTAGGGACGGTTGCGGATCAGGTGCTTGATCGGCCGCTTGAACTTGAGGATGAAGCGTCCGCTGAGCAGCGCCGCCAGCATGTTGGCCAGCACCGACATCAGGCCGGCCAGCTCGTCGCCGAGCAACGCCACCAGCCGCGACGAGTTGAAGGCATCGCCGAGGGCGACCAGCGCACCGATCATGAACAGCCGGCGTAGCCCCTGCTGCTGGAGGATCTGCACGGCGACGAAGCGATGCCCCCGGGTGAACACCGAGATCACCGTCTCCACCACCACCGAGAGGGTGCGCCCGCACAGCGCCACATAGGCCACCACCAGCACCATGGCACGGCCGGGACTGGCCGGTACCAGCTGGGCGATACCCAGCACCAGGGCGAAGGCCAGCGCCCAAGGCAGCATGCGGCGCAGGAAGTGCGCCGCCAGCAACCGGGCGCGAGGCTCCCGGGGCAGGTCCAGTGGCCAGCCCCGGCGCTTAGCCAGCAATCGACCCAGGGCGATCAGGATCACCAGCAGCCCGACCCAGATGCCCAGCAACACCGCCCCCTCGATCACGAAACGCACCAGCTCGGCATTGCCGGTCTCGACCACCAGCGCACTGAATGCCTGCCAGCCCTGCTCGAGCTGCTCCCCCCAGTGGTCCAGCGGCGAGTCCCCCGCCTCGGCCTGCTCGCCCAGGTCGCTGATGGTCTCGGCCAGGGCGCCGAGCAGCCCCTGACGCGACGCCACCCCATCCTGCTCGGTGGCCTCGCCATGGGCCGCCTGCAGGTCGCGCAGGCTCGCCAGCAGGTCGCGGCGGCGTTGCTCATCCTCCAGGGTAGCGATCACCCGCTCCAGGGACTCCTGAAAGGCCTCGGGATCGTGCGTCTCGCCCGACTCCTCGCCCTCCAGCAGCCCGGACAACCCCAGCTGCTGCGCCTGGACCGGCAGGGCCAGGCAGAGCCCCACCAGCAGCAACCACGCAAGCAGCAGCAGGCGCCCCGCCGGCGCGGAGCATGGGGAAGGTATGGGGCCAGTCGGCGGGCTGGGCAGCATCTCGTCTCCGTCTCGGTCGAGGCAGTCTCCACGGGGCTCGCATGAATCCCGCAGGCAATATGATAGGCTCCGCAAGACCCCCTCGTGTCACGCACAGGATGCCGTCATGACGCCGATACCGCCACCCGAGCCCCGCAATGCCGCAGGCGAGATCCGGCGTGTCGGCGTGGAGATCGAGTTCGCCGGCCTGCCGCCACGGGACACCGCCGAGCTGGTCCGGGGGCTGTTCGGTGGCGAGATCGTGACGGTCAGCGCTCATCGACTCAAGGTCCACCGGACCCGTTGGGGCGACTTCATCATCGAGCTCGATACCCAGTACGCCCATCCCGACGACGAGGTGCTCAACACCGGGCCGAAGGACGACACCGAGTGGGAGCGCCAGCGCCACCAGATGCGTGTCGACTTCCACACCCGCACCCGGGAGCTGATCGGCGACGTGGTCACCGGCCTGGTGCCGACCGAAATCATCTGTCCGCCGGTCCCCTGGGACGAGCTCGACCAGCTCGACGCCCTGTTCGGGGCGCTGCAGGGCCATGGGGCCAAGGGCACCGATGCCAGCCTGCTCTACGGCTTCGGCCTGCACCTCAACCCGGAGGTGCCGAGCCTGGAAGTGGCCGCGGTCCTCGACCACCTGCGCGCCTTCCTGCTGACCGCCGAATGGCTGCGCGAACAGATCGACATCGACATCACCCGGGAAGTGCTGCCCCATGCCAATCCCTTCCCCAAGCCCTATGCGCTCAAGGTGCTCGCCCCGAACTATGCCCCGGACGTCGACACCCTGATCGGCGACTACCTGGAGTACAACCCGACGCGCAACCGCGAGCTGGACATGTTCCCGCTGTTCGCCTGCCTGCGACAGGACTACCCCCACCCCCTGTTCACCCACCGTCTGGTCAAGCCGCGCCCGACCTTTCACTATCGGCTCCCCAATGCCCAGCTCTCCGAGCCCGGCTGGGGCTCGGTGGTGGAGTGGAACCGCTGGGTGGAGGTCGAGAAGCTGGCCGCCGATCCGCAGCGGCTGGCCGAGCGGGCCACCGCCTACGTGATCAAGCACACCCGGTCGCCGATCCTCCGCTGGCTGCAGAAGCTGCGTGGCTGGATGGGGGCAACGTGAGCCGCGACCTCCCGTCCCGCCCACTGATCGGCATCACCACCTCCGACGACAAGAGCCAGATCGCCTGGCGCTTCGACTGGTTCGCGGTGTGGCGCCACGGCGGCCGCCCCCTGCGGCTGTCCCCCTCGCGCCCCTGGCCGGGACACCTCGACGGCCTGATCGTGGGGGGCGGTGATGACATCCAGGCCCACCTCTACGGCGGCGAGGTGCAGCTCGACGTGCGGGTCGATCCCCAGCGCGACGAGCTGGAGCTCGAGCTGCTCGAGCATTTCATCCCCCGGGGCATCCCGGTGCTGGGCATCTGCCGCGGCGCCCAGCTGATCAACGTTCACCAGGGCGGCACCCTGGACCCGGACATCTACACCACCCACGAGGGGCTCAAGCGCCGGCGGACCGTGCTGCCGCGCAAGACCGTGGACATCGTCGGCGACAGCCGGCTGCACCGCGTCCTCGGCGTGAGCTGGTGCCGCATCAACAGCCTCCATCACCAGGCGGTGCAGCGGGCCGGCCACGGCATCGAGATCGTCGCCCGCGACCGCGACGGCCTGGTCCAGGGCATCGAATCACGCGACCACGACTTCCTGATCGGCGTGCAGTGGCACCCGGAGTGGCTGCTCTTCAACCGGCCACAGCAGCGCCTGATCCGCGCCCTGGTCAAGGCCGCCGGCCGTTCCCGCCACCCATGAAAACGGCCACCGCAAGGGTGGCCGTCGGGAAGTTACCGCGAGGTGCGCCGTTTCAGCTCTCGAGGCTCGCCTCCAGGGTGATCTCGGCATTCAGCAGCTTCGACACCGGGCAGCCACCCTTGGCCTTCTCGGCCGCCTCCTCGAAGGCGGCCCGGTCGGCACCGGGCATCCGCACCCGGGTCTCCAGGTGCACGGCGGTGATGCTGAAGCCATCGTCGCCCTGGTCCAGGGACACCGTCGCCCGGGTATCGATGCTCTCGGCCTCCATGCCGGCCTCGCCCAGGATCAGCGACAGCGCCATGGAGTAGCAGCTGGCGTGGGCGGCACCGATCAGCTCCTCGGGATTGGTACCGGCCTCGCCCTCGAAGCGCTGCCTGAAGTCATAGGGCGTTTCCTGCAGCACGCCGCTCTCGGTGGACACCGTGCCCTTGCCGTTCTTCAGACCACCCTGCCAGCGGGCGGATGCCGTCTTCTTGATACTCATGAATCGCTCTCCTTGTCTAAATCGCACCCAAAGTGTAGACGGCACTCAACCGAGTGCCTTCAGCGCCGCCTCGTAGTCCGGCTCCTGCTTGATCTCCTCGACCAGCTCGCCGTGAATCACCCGGTCCTGCTCGTCGAGCACCACCACCGCCCGGGCGCAGAGGCCGGACATCACGCCGCTGCAGAGATCGACGCCCCAGTCCCGGTGGAACTCGGGGTGGCGGAAGGTGGAAAGCGTCTCCACGTGGTCCAGCCCCTCGGCGCCGCAGAAGCGCTTGGCGGCAAAGGGCAGGTCCGCGGACACCACCAGCACCACGGTATCAGCCATGGTGGAGGCCAGCTCGTTGAACTTGCGCGTCGAGGTGGCGCAGGTGGGGGTGTCGACGCTGGGGATGATGTTGAGCACCTTGCGCTTGCCGGCGTAATCGGCGAGCGTCACGTCGGCCAGCTCGATGTTGGTCAGGGTCAGCGGTGGCGCCGCCTGGCCGACGGCCGGAAAGTCGCCGGCCACGTCCACCGGGACGCCGGCGCGGGTTACCTGTTTCATGCGAACTCCTCGTTCGTGGCGGGATAAGACATGTCAGGGATGCTGCGCCTACAGCCTACCCCAGTCGCCGGCCGCCGGTCAGCCTCGGCGCGTCTCGTCGCGAAGCGCCACCAGGGTCTCGGCAAGCCGGTCCCGGCCCAGCCGGTGCATCTCGGCGATATTGCGCTCGGGGATCTGTGCCGGATCATCGGGGTAGTGGGCCAGCGCCTGCTCCAGGCTCGCCTCGCGCAGCAGGTGCAGCATCGGCCAGGGCGAACGGTTGGTGAAGTTGCCGGGGTCATCCGGCTCAGCATCCTCGAAGCAGTAGTCGGGGTGAAAGCTCGCCAGTTGGTAGATCCCCTCGTAGCCCTGCCGGGTCAGCAGTTTTTCGGCGATGGCCAGCAGGTCGAGGTAGTCATCGAAGTCCTCGACGCCGCGGGTCAGCACCAGCAGGGTGGTCTCGATGCCGGGGGTCTCGTCGAGCCGCTCGCACTCCTCGATGAGCGTCAGCAGGGCGGTCTCCCAGTCGTCGGCGGCCACCCCGGCATAGCGAATGGTGCCGCGGGCGAGCTCGCGGCCGGCGAAGGGGCAGACATCGTGGGCGACCACGAAGGTCTCGACCCAGGTGCGGGTCGTGGCGAGATAGCGGGAATCGGGCGAAGTCATGGCGGGGCTCGGCAGGGGGCGGCCCCCCATGGTCGACCGCCGTCGGCCGGATTGCAAAGCCGCATGCCATGTCGCAGCATGAAGGCTCGGCCTTCGAGGTAGGCTGCCCTTCCCGAGGCCCACCAGCGAACCGACAGAGGACCGCCATGGCTGACAGCCCCCTGCCCCGGGTCCGACTCCCGGCCACCGCCGCCCAGCCTGCTTGCGACCTGCCCGCCATCGGTCAGGGCACCTGGTACATGGGCGAGGGCCTGGCCCCGCGGCGCGACGAGGTGCGCGCCCTGCAGCAGGGGCTCGAGCTCGGCCTGACGCTGATCGACACCGCCGAGATGTACGCCGACGGCGGCGCCGAGGAGGTGGTCGGCGAGGCCCTCGCCGGCCGTCGCGACAGCGCCTTCCTGGTCTCCAAGGTCTACCCTTGGAACGCCGGGCGTGACAACGCCATCGCCGCCTGCGAGCGCAGCCTCTCGCGACTCGGGACCGACCACCTGGACCTCTACCTGCTGCACTGGCCCGGCAGCATCCCCCTGGAGGAGACCCTGGAGGCCTTCGAGCGCCTGCGCGAGAGCGGCAAGATCCGCCGCTTCGGCGTCTCCAACTTCGACGTGGACGAGATGGAGGCCCTCGCCGGCGTCCCCGGCGGTGGCGACTGCGCCGTGAACCAGGTGCTCTACCACCTCGGCTCCCGGGGCATCGAGCACTCGCTGCGGCCCTGGCAACGCCGCCACGCCATGCCGCTCATGGCTTACTGCCCGCTGGCCCAGGCCGGCGGCCTGCGCCGCGAGCTGCTCACCCACCCCGAGGTGCTGGACCTGGCCGCGGGGCTCGGCGTGACCCCGGCCCAGCTGCTGCTGGCCTGGGCCATCCGGCCGGTCGAGGGCCGGCGCGACGTCTTCGCCATCCCCAAGGCGGTGCAGCGCGAGCATGTCACGCAGAACGCCGCCGCGCTGGCCATCGAGCTCGACGACGAGGCCCTGGCCCGGCTCGACGCGGCCTTTCCGCCGCCGAAGCGAAAAGTCCCGCTGGATATCGTCTAGGGGTTACTTTCCCCGCCGGGAGGCCAGCCGATCGGCCAGCCGCGTCGGCTCGGGCAGCTTGGTGCGCCCCAGGCAGCGCACCACCCAGTCGAGCGCCGTAACCAGCGTGATACGATGGCCGGGCGAGACGAAGACCGGCTTGACGCCGCTGCGCGAACGCAGCACGGCGCCGATGGTCTCGTCGCCGTCCACCAGTGGCGTCCAGTCGCCGCGCTCGGGGCCCGGCTCGGCGTGACACCCGCAGAGCCGCGACTTGGCCACCCCGATGGTCGGCAGGTCGAGCCACAGCCCCAGGTGGGAGGCCACCCCCAGTCGCCGTGGATGGGCGATGCCCTGGCCGTCGACCATCACCAGCTCGGGCCGCACCGCCAGCTTCTCGAAGGCCGCCAGGGCCGCCGGCACCTCGCGAAACGACAGCAGCCCGGGAATATAGGGCATGCGCGTGGGCTCCCGGTGCACCGCCTCCTCGACCACCTCGAGCCCCGGCACGGCCTTCTCCCCCAGGGCCAGCACCACCACCGCGGCCCGGGTGATCTCGCCGTCCTGCTCGAAGCCGATATCCACCCCGGCGATGTGACGCACCGGCGCGAGGCGATCCTCGCGCTCCACCCGCGGCGCCAGCCGTGTCTGCAGGGCGATGGCCTCCGGCGGCGCGAGGCCCCAGTCGTGCAGTGGTGGCGAAATCATTGCGCATCTCCCTGATCGTCGGCTCCTGTCGCGTTAGACTACGGGCTTTCCACCGTGACGGACCACCGGGAGATGCAGGTGAAGCTGATCCACACCGCCGACTGGCACCTGGGCCAGAGCTTCCATGGCCAGGAGCGCCACGAGGAGCACCGCGCCTTCCTCACCTGGCTGCTCGACACCCTGGCCGAGCGCCGGGCCGATGCCCTGCTGGTCGCCGGCGACCTGTTCGACGTGGTCAACCCCTCGCTGCGAGCCCAGGAGCTGCTCTTCGAGTTCATCGTCAGCGCCCACGAGCGCCTGCCGAGGCTCGACATCGTGCTGATCGCCGGCAACCACGACAGCGGTAACCGCGTCGAGCTGCCCGCCCCGCTGATGCGCCGCCTGCGCACCCACGCCTTGGGCCGGGTCCGCTGGTGCGACGACGGCAGCCTCGATGCCGAGCGGCTGCTGGTGCCGCTCACCGATGCCGAGGGCGAGATCCGTGCCTGGTGCCTGGCGCTGCCCTTCCTGCGCCCGGCGGAGGTGACCGGCAACGGCATCGCCCGCGACATCACCGACGACATCGACGGCGACGGTGGCAATGACTATGTCGCCGGCATCACCCGCGTGCACCGGCAACTGATCGAGGCCGCCCGCCGCCGGCGCGCCCCCGGCCAAGCCCTGGTGGCCATGAGCCACGCCCACCTGCACGGCGCGGCGGTCTCCGAGGCCAGCGAACGGCCCATCGTGATCGGCGGCGAGGAGTCGATCTCCGCCAGCCTCTTCCCCGCCGACATCGCCTATGTGGCGCTGGGCCATCTCCACCGCGCCCAGCGCGTCGGCGAGGCGCGCATCCGCTACAGCGGCAGCCCCCTGCCGCTGGACTTCAGCGAGGTCGACTATCCCCATCAAGTGGTGGAGGCGACCCTCGACGGCGAGGCCCTGGCCGGCGTGGAGCCGATCCTCGTACCCCGCCCGGTGGCCATGCAGCGCCTCGGCCCCGCCCCCCTGGAGGCCATCCTCGCCGAGCTGGAAACCCTCGAGCACGACCCCGCCCTGCCCCGGGAGCGCTGGCCCTGGCTCGAGGTCCGCGTCGAGCTCGACGCCCCGGCCCCCGACCTGCGCGCCCGCGTCGAGGCGGCCCTCGACGGCAAAGCGGTGCGCCTGCTGCGACTCCAGCGCCGGCTGCCCGAGGTCGCCCGGGATGCCCGGCCCACCCGGGTCAACCTGGAGGACCTGGGGCCGCGACGGCTCTTCGAGCGCACCTGGCAGAGCCGCTGGAGCGAGCCCCCCGGCCCCGAGATCATGGCGGACTTCGACCGCCTGCTGCAGGACGTGCTGGACGACGCGAGCCGGGAGGAGACCCCATGAAGATCCTCGCCCTGCGCCTGGCCAACCTGGCCTCGCTGCCCGGCCCGCTGGAGCTCGATTTCACCGCACCGCCGCTGCGCGATGCCGGCCTGTTCGCCATCACCGGCCCCACCGGCGCCGGCAAGAGCACCCTGCTCGACGCCCTCTGCCTGGCCCTCTACGGCAGCACGCCGCGGCTGCGCCAGGCCCCCGGCCGCGATGCCCCGCTGCCGGACGTCGGCGAGGAGACACTGAATACCGCCGACCCGCGCACCCTGCTGCGTCGCGGCACCGCCAGCGGCCATGCCGAGGTCGACTTCCTCGGCCGCGACGGGCGCCGCTACCGGGCCCGCTGGGCGGTGCGCCGGGCCCGCGAGAAGGCCGAGGGCCGCCTGCAGGCGGTGGAGCAGTCGCTGCGCGACCTCGACGACGACCGCCTGCTGACCACCCAGAAACGCGAATTCGACCGCCTGCTGCCCGAGCGTCTGGGCCTGACCTTCGACCAGTTCACCCGAGCCGTGCTGCTGGCCCAGAGCGAGTTCGCCGCCTTCCTCCAGGCCGACGACAACGAGCGCAGCGACCTGCTCGAGCGTCTCACCGGCACCGCCGAATACTCCGCCATTTCCATCGCCGCCTACCGGCGTGCCAACGAGGCGAAAAAGCAGGTTGATGCCCTGGAAGCCCGGCTGGCCGACGATCGGCCCGCCGAGCCCGAGGCCCGTGCCGAGCTCGTGCGTGCCGCCCGCGACAGCGATGCCGCCCTGGCCGCGCTCGACCGGCAAGCCGGGACCCTGGCCGCCCGGCGCGATGCCTTCCAGCGCCATCGCCAGCTTCATGACGAACGGGAGGCAGCCCGCTCACGCCATGCCCGGGCCGAACAGGCCTGGCAGGCACTCGCCCCGCGCCGCGCGGAGCAGGCCCAGCTCGAGGCCCTGGCCCCCCAGCGCCACCGCTTTGCCCATCGGGAACGACTCGAGGCGGACCTGGCCCGCCTCAACGAGGCCCGGACCGCCACCCGCCACCAGCTGGCCCAGGCCGAGCAGGCACTCGACCGGCATGTCACGACACTGCAGGCCGCCGAGACGGCACTGGCCCAGGCGATGCGGGACAGCGACCAGGCCCGACCGGCCCTCCAGGCCGCCCGCGGGCAGGCCGCCCGCCTGGCCGGGCTCGACCGGGAGATCGCGCGAAGCGAGGCCGAGCAACGACGCCAGCGTGACGAGACCGACGGCGTGCAGCGGGAGCTGGCCGAGACCCGGGCGGCCAGCCAGCGGCGACGCCAGGAACGCGACGACCTGGAGGCGAAGCTGCAGACGCACCTGGGCGACGACACCGATATCGGCCGCGCGCGGGGGGCCTGGCAGGCCGCCTTCGAGGCCGCCGCCCACCGGCACCTGGCGCTGGAGGCATTGCAGGGTGCCTGGCAGGCCGCGATTCGCGCCCGGGAGCGCCACGCCGCTCTCGAGGAGAGCCGACGCCAGGACCAGGCGACCCGCGAGCGACTGCTGGTGGAGGGACGCGAGGCCGCCATCCGCCTCGAAGGCCTGGAAGCCGAGCAGCGACGCCTGGTCGAAAGCCTCGAGCGGCTGCGCGCCGCCCGCAGCGAGAGCGTGGTCTGGCTACGCGACCGGCTGCGGGAGGGCGAGCCCTGCCCCGTCTGTGGCGGACGCGACCACCCCTGGCGGCACCATCCCCCCGAGACGCCGGAAGCCGCCCGGCTCGCCGCCACCGAAGCCGAGGAGGAGCGCCAGCAGCAGGAAGCCGAGACGCGCACCGCCGCCGCCCGGGAACGGCACCACCAACTGCAGGGCGAGTATCGCGCGCTGGACGCCCGACTCCGGCAGCACGAAAAGGATCTCGAGCGCGCCGCCCGTGAGCGTGCCGAAGCCGACGACACCCTGGCCGGCCAGGCGCTGGTCACGGAGCTCGAGCCCGTGGCCGAGACCGAACGGTCCGCCTGGCTGACACGAGAGCTGGCGACCGCACGCCAGGCACGCGACCGGGCCCGCGAGGCGCTGCAGACGATCGAGGCCGCCGAGGCGCGCCTGGCGCCACTGCGCGAGGCGCTCCAGCGTGACGAACTCACCCTGGGCAAGCTCGCCACCCGGCAGGAGAGCCTGGAGGAGGCCCAGCGGCGGCTCGCGGCCGAGCTCGCTCCCCAGCGCAGGCAGCGCCAGGCGCTGGCCGAGGAGTTGGCCGAGGTCCTGGGCGAGCACGCCTCGCCGGATGCCTGGCAGGCGGCCCTGGAACAGGCCGTGGAGAACGCCCGGGCGGGACTGGAGGCTGCCCGACGTGACCACCAGGCAGGACAGAGCGAACGGGACCGGCTCGACCAGCAGGCGACCTATCAGCGCCGGCAGGCCGAGACCCTGACCAACGAACGCGACGAGCTCGTGCGCAGCCTCGATGCCTGGCGTCGCCGGCATCCCAAGCTGGACGACGCCACCCTGGCGCGACTGCTGGCCGTGGACGAGGCCGGGATCGACGCGCGCCGCCAGGAACTCGAGAGCGCCGATCGCGAACGGCACGCCGCCGGGGTCAGCCTCGACGAACGCCAGCGGGCCCTGGTCGCCCACCGTCGAGACGCCTTCCCGGAGATCCCGGCCACCACCCCCGAGGAGGCGATCGAGGCCAAACTGCATGCCCTGAGTCAGCGACTCGACGAGGAGGAGCGCGACCTGGCGCCACGACGGCAGGCCGCCCGTGACGCCCGCGACGCCGCCATGCACGCCCTGCGCGACGACGACCGCCGGCGCGACCGCCAGCGCGAGGGCCGGGCCGAACTCGACGCCGCCCGGGCCGAGCAGGTGCGCTGGGGGCGGATCAGCGAACTGATCGGCTCCGCCGACGGCAAGGCCTTCCGGCGCATCGCCCAGGCCTACAACCTGGAGCGGCTGCTGGACCAGGCCAACGCCCATCTGGGCGGCCTGACCCGCCGCTACCTCCTGGAACGTGGCGGCAGCCCCCTGGGCCTGCTGGTGGTGGACCGGGACATGGCCGACGAGCGCCGCTCGGTGCACTCGCTCTCCGGCGGCGAGACCTTCCTGGTCTCCCTGGCCCTGGCGCTGGGCCTGGCGTCCATGGCATCGGGAGAGCTCACCATCGAGTCGCTGTTCATCGACGAGGGCTTCGGCAGCCTCGATCCGCAATCCCTGGCGCTGGCCATGGAGGCGCTGGACGGCCTGCAGGCGCTGGGCCGACGCGTGGGGGTGATCTCCCATGTCCAGGAGATGCACGAGCGCATTCCGGTGCAGGTGCACGTGGAGCCGCTGGGCAACGGCACCAGCCGGGCCAGGTTGGTCAGTGTGTGAGGGAGCGGAGGCTTGCGAGCAGTTCGGGGATCTGCGTCTGGACGATGCTCCAGACGATATCGTCATCGATCCCAAGGTAGGCCAGCACCTTTTCGGCGAAGCCGATCATGTCCTCGATATAGAAACGCCACTCCCGCCAGGAGCCTGTCGGATTTGACCGATCGTCGCGAGAGAGTCGGATTTCGAGACAAGTTTATCGATCTGATGAGGCGAATAGCCCGCTATTTAACGAATCAGATCGAATGAAGTTGGCCGAAAGACCGGCTCTCGCAGTAGATCAGCGTTAAGTCCGACAGGCTCCTGGGCCGGCTCTCAGACATGCATGGCCTCGCGCTCGATGAAGGGACGTAGCTCAGGTCGCAGCGCCTTGTCGGTCACCAGATCGACGGGGCGTCCCAGCAGATCCTCCAGATAGAACTGCAAACCGAAGTAGCGATCTGCCGTGGCCGGGCCATCGAAGCTCACCAGGATATCGATGTTGCTACTCTTCTCTGCCTCGTCTCGTGCCATGGCTGATGACGACGCACGGCACCGGCATTGGGGGCAGGACAGGTCAAGAAATCCACCTGGTAGGGATCCGGCAGAAGGTCCCCGGTGTCGTTGCGAAATATTGGGCAACCCGGAGAGTAGATCACCCTGTGGGAGTACAGCAGGGACGACGTTGTACGATGGTACTCGTAGTATTCCGGGCACCGGAGCAGGCTGCTGTACAGCCCCGAGCTTCGGGCCAGGCTCTCCTCCTGGGCCTGACTCCCGCCGAGAAAACCGCCGCCAGGCTTTCTTGCCGAGGCGAAGTTAAGCACGCCGACTCGCTGCCCTTCGCCGACATCACAGAGGCTGGATGCACCAGAGAGCGTACTTTCGTTGATCACCTCAAGGGTCGTTCGCTTGTCCGGTGTGGCATGCGAAAGGGCCCCATCGCGGAGCTGGTAGAGGTCATGTGGGCCGAAGTGCCGTGTGCCGGCGAGGCAATTCTGGAGAACGCCGGAAATGTCGACCTGCTTGTCCCCGCGCACGGCATAACGTCCCTCCTCAAGAATCTCCAGGGTTTCCGAGGCGATCTTGGCTCTCGCTTTCCGACTCATTATTTCCTCTTGACCACCATGATTAACATCATTCTAGCTAGGGGGACCCCCCGATTTCTTTGGCAAGGAGGTTCATGATCTGGGCCAGAGTCGTGACCCCGTCATGGCCGCCGTAGATCCCATGATCTCCGGTATCTGAACGCTGGCTCCATGCCTGCTTGATTCACAGCCAACCGGGTCGGTGTCGCCTGACAGTTCGCGAATCCTGACCTGCAGGTCATGGCGACGGTAGTCGATATCGAAGGCCATCACCTCGAGGAGGGTGGCGTGGCGCGTGCTGACCAGCCGCGGCGCCGAGTGGTGAACGAAGCGCGCGCCGTCCAGCGTCAGTTGCAGGCGCGGCAGGCCATCCGCGTCGTACTCCAGGCGCAGCGACTCGAATCGCCAGGCCAGCGGCGCGTCCTCGGCACAGCTCGCCAGGTCCACGGGAATGCCCGGCGTGAGCTCGACACGTTGCCGCTCCAGTTCCCTGCCCTGCTCATCGGTCACCACCAGCCGGTAGGTGCGCGCCCTCCTGGCCGACATGCCCCCCTCGTTAAGCTCCGCCAGCAGCGCGGCACGCGCGGGATCGACCTGCCCCACGACAAGGCGGCGGAGTCGCCCGGCGCGGCCCATCAGGGTGCCTCGGCGTCTGGCAAACCACTGAGATAGCGGATGGCATCGATCGCCACACGCGGATGTCGCGACTCCAGCACGATGTGGCTGGGGCCCAGCGTGGTGTGCAGGTTCGCCTCCAGCAGCGTCTCGCCGCGGAAGGTGATGGTCAGGCGTTCGCCCTGATGTGTGGAGAGCAGGCCGTGGAAGGCCCCGAAACACGACGGGGTTTCCGGCATGTCGAAGCGCAGGTGCACCCGGTCATCCTCGGTGACGACATGGTCGACCCATCGCGCGCAGTCCGGGGTCAGCACGAAGCGCTCGCCGCCCATGGCGAAGATCACGCCCGCCTCCTCGGCCTGGGCAGTCGGCGCCGACAGGAACAGCGCAGCAACCAGCGGCAGGTACAGCATGGCTTCCTCCCAACCCCCAATTCGCTCAGCATAGCAACAGGCGTTCCAACCTGATGGCATGGCTACCCAAGCCATGGAAACAGTGGCCCAAGATTGCCACACCCCACCATGCACCATATACTGTACATAAAGATGTACATGAGGCCTTCCATGGAAGCCATCAGCTATACCGCCGCACGCAGCCACCTGGCCAAGACCATGCAGCAGGTCTGCGACGACCACGCACCCATCACCATCACCCGCAGCAAGGCCCCTTCGGTGGTGATGATCTCTTTGGAAGACTATGAAGCCTTGCAGGAGACCGCCTACCTGCTGCGCTCGCCGAAGAACGCCCGCCGTCTGCTCGAATCCATCGCCCAACTCGAAAACGGTGAAGGTCAGGATCGGAAGCTCATCGAGGAATGAAGCTCACGTTCTCCGAGCACGCCTGGGAGGAATATCTCTACTGGCAGAAGACTGACAAGAAGGTGTTGCGTCGGATCAACCAGTTGATCAAGGAGATCCAACGCACGCCCTTCGAGGGCATCGGCAAACCGGAACCGCTCAAGCACGGCCTGGCCGGCTACTGGTCGAGACGCATCAACGACGAGCACCGCCTAGTCTACAAGGTCACGGAGGATGCGCTGCTGATCGCTCAGCTTCGCTACCATTACTGAGGCTCGAGGAGAAAGTGGATGTCCTTTTCTGTGACCGATTGAACTGGTCTAATTGGAGCGGACACCCCGAAGACTGTTTGATCCAGGTTTCCCAGCAGCGCCTGGAGGCCATCACCGTGCTCCAGGGCGAACAGCTCGGTCGCCTCCCCACGCCCTATCAATTCGACCTTGAGCGAAGCGAGCACCGTGCGGGCCTCTTCCAGGGCGGGCGGTTGGCCACCGGCCTGCGCGTTGGGCTCGGTCAACAGGCCTTCATCGTAACGCTGCAGCAGCAGGAAGGTCTGCGCATAGCGGGTCACGATATCGACGAGGCCCCGACCACTGGCGGTATCGAGGGCGGGGCTGCCGGCCGTCTTGCGTACCGGTGCCATGGCGGCCTCCAGCTCGCGGGCATTCTCCTCGAAGCGCTGGTCGATGAAGTCGCCCCGGAGCCCGGCCGCTACAGTCGGATGCGCTCCATGAAGCCGCCCCAGAACAGGCGCTTGCCGTCGAAGGGCAACTTGGCGTGGTCCAGCATGTCGGCCAGACGGGGGTCGTTCATCACCTGTTCGAGGATGCGATTGCGATCCTCGCAGGAGGCGTAGCGCACCCAGGCGAAGATCACCGTCTCGCCCGGCTCCAGCTTGACGCTCCGGGGAAAGGAGGTGTGCTCGCCCGGCTTGACGTCATCGGCCACGCACTCGACGTACTCCAGGGCCCCGTACTCCTTCCAGATCTCGCCGGCATGGCGCGCCAGGCGCAGGTAGTCATCCAGCCGCTCGAGCGGCACCGGCAGGACAAAGCCATCGACATAGCTCATGGGACTCTCCTCCCTCGACGAGAGGGACAGTCTGCAGAGGGTAACCCTTCATAGCGTGGATCAGGACGGGGCCGCCCTCAAGCGCGGCCGTCGCTCAGCGCAGGCGCCGGTCGGACACCGCCATCAGCTCGCGCTTGTCCTCGACGCCGATGCCCAGCCCGCGGGCCAGGCGCTGTCCATAGGTGATGGGGACCTCGAGCGAGACCAGGGTGTCGGCGAAGAAGCGGTTGTGGGTGGCATGGGCGATGGCCAGACCGTCGGCCGCTCGTGTTAGGCTGACAGCAGACCGATTCACCCAGGATCCTCTCATGATGACCGCCAAGCAGTTGCTCGAGCGACTGGTGGGCTTCCCCACCGTCTCCCGTGACTCCAACCTGGAGCTGATCCACTTCGTGGAAGCCTTTCTCGACGAATACGGTGTCGAGCACTGGCGCATCGAGAACGATGATGGCAGCAAGGCCAACCTGCTGGCCCGCATCGGCCCGGCGGTGGCAGGCGGCGTGGTGCTCTCCGGCCATACCGACGTGGTCCCGGTGGACGGCCAGCCCTGGTCGACGGACCCCTTCGTGCTGGTCGACAAGGACGACGGCCGTCTCTACGGGCGCGGCAGCTGCGACATGAAGGGCTTCATCGCCTGCGCCCTGGCCCAGGTACCGAGCTGGGCGAGAATGGAGCTGGAAAAGCCGATCTACCTGGCCCTCTCCTACGACGAGGAGGTCGGCTGCCTCGGCGCCCCGCGCATGATCGAGCGCCTGCTGGCCGATCACCCTCGCCCGGCGGCGGTGATCGTCGGCGAGCCGACGATGATGCAGCCGGTGGTGGCCCACAAGGGCAGCACCAACCTGCGCACCACCGTCACCGGCCGTGCTTCCCACTCCAGCCAGGTCAACCAGGGGGTCTCGGCGGTCCATGTCGCTGCACGGCTGGTGACGAGGATCGAGGACGTGATGGCCGAGCTCAGGGCCGAGGGCCGCGTGGACGAAGCCTTCAACGTGGTCCACTCCAGCCTGCACGTGGGCAGGATCAGTGGTGGCACGGCGATCAACATCATGGCCCGGGAGTGCCGCTTCGACTGGGAGATCCGCCACCTGCCCCAGGATCGCTTCGAGGACCTGCTCGGGCGGGTCGATGCCTATGCCCGGGAGCTCGAGGCACGGATGCGCGAGCGCGCCCCGGAGGCGAGCATCGTCACCGAACCGCTGACCCGTACCGTGCCGGCGCTGGCCGACGACAACAATGCCGAGGTACTGGCGCTCTGCTGCGAGCTGCTCGGCGAGCGGCCCGCCGGAGCGGTGGCCTACGCCACCGAGGCCGGCCAGTTCCAGCGCGAGGGGCTGCCCACGGTGATCTGCGGCCCCGGCAGCATCGGCCAGGCCCACCAGCCCGACGAGTACCTCGAGATCGAGCAGCTCGAGGCGTGCACCCGATTCATGGAGCAGCTGGGCGCACGACAGCAGCGTCACGGCTGAGCGCCCCTGCTGTCACGGCGATCGCCCCGGCCCTAGCCCGAATATTGCACCAAGTTGCTCTCGCCCTCGCTTGCCCCTTGATCCCACAGGCTTTCTCCCTCACTCGACCGTACACCCCGGTACGGCACTCGATCGGGATAACGCCTGTGAAACCAATTGGCTGCGCGATCATCGCGGCACCTGATGCAACATCCGGGCTAGCGGGGCGGTCGCCGGACGTTGGTCGGATTGTCAAAATGTTCAACATATGACACCGTACAACGAAATTTCCTCGGGAATCCGCCCGTGAAGGCAAGATCGCTCAAAGCGTCCCAACGTCCCAGTGTCGCCGACTTTCTGGCCGAGGCCATCTTCTCCGGTCGCTATCAGCCCGGGGACTTCGTGCCCAAGGAAATCGACCTCTGCGAGCAGTTCGCCATCAACCGCTCCGCGGTGCGCAGCGACCTGCGGCAACTGGTCGATGTCGGTATCATCGAACGCATCTCGGGGCACGGCTCCAAGGTCCGGGACTACGAGGCGTGGAACATCCTCGACCCCGCCGTGACCGAATGGATGACCCGCTACGCCTCCCCCAACCCCAGGATCCAGCGCGAAATTCTCGCCTTCCGCCTGGATGTCGAGCCCTATGTCGCCATGACCGCCGCCAGGCGGGCCAAGGCGCGCGACCTGGTCGCCATCGAGGAGGCCTTCGAGGGCATGGGGCAGAACCTGCACAAGGCGAGCAGTCCCGAAGATCGTCGCCTGCACAGCGATTATGACGTCGCTTTCCATATCGCCATCTACAAGGCGACCCACAATATCGTCTGGGCCCAGCTCTCGCATATCCTGCGCCCCTCCATCTACCTGCTGATCGAGATGTCCAATGTCAGCACTGCCAACCCCGAAGAGAGCCTCGAGCGGCATCGCCAAGTGATGGAATGCATTCGCGCACGCCAGCCCCGCGACGCTTTCCTGGCGGCCCAGGCGGTACTCGAGGGCACTGCCCAGGCACTGGGCATCGAGCCCGGGAAGAACATCCTGGGCCGCGACCTGGGGCTGGCAACGACTCAGTGATACTCGGTGGACATCCGATAGGCTGCCGGCATCACACCGCTCACGCACGGCTTCACCCGAAACAGCCCGCCGGCCAGCCCCTCTTCGTCACGCTCCACAGCCGCGCTGGTAATGAACAACTGATCCAACCGTGGCCCACCGAAGGTGCAGGACGTCACCCGCGAGGCCGGTAGCGTCAAGGTCTCGTCCAAACCGCCATCGGGCCGGAATCGGCTCACACGACCACCATCCCAGTGCGCGACCCAAAGCCCACCTTCGACATCGCAGGTCATGCCATCGGGAAACCCCTGGGTCGCGTTAAAGCGCACATGTTCGCGCTTGTTGGACAATTCACCATCCGGCGAAAGGTCGAAGGCGTAGATGACGCCCAGCGGCGTATCGCTGTGATAGAGGGTAGCGCCATCGGGGCTGATGGCCGGGCCGTTGGCGACTCGATAACCGGTATCCACGCGTACCGGACCGTGCCGATCCAGACGATATAGCGAGCCACTGGGGCGCTCGGCATCATCGTCCATGGAGCCGAACCACAAGCGGCCCTGGGGGTCGACCTTGGCATCGTTGAAGCAGTTGCCTGCCGGCTCGTCGCCGGGAGTTGCCCATTCGGCGACGATATTCGGCCCGCTCTCGCTCAGTCGCAAATGCACCAGTCGCGAACGCAGTCCGGCAATGAAGCCATCGCCATCCTCTCGGGGCGCCAGCCAGCAACAAGCTTCCTCCAACGCCCAGCCATGCGTGTCACCGCTGGCTAGGTCATAGGCATGCAGGCGTGCCCTGAGGATATCGACGAACACCAGCCACCCCATGGCGCCAAGCCCCGGACACCACAAGGGGCCCTCGCCGAGCATCGCCCGGCCGCGCCACACGCATTCGATCTTCGATGCATCCACCATGGTGCTCAGCCTCAGTGTGAATGACGCGGCACCTCGGCGCCGCGCTTGCCGACCAGGAAGTCGAAATCGCAGCCCTCATCGGCTTGCAGTACATGCTCGATGTAAAGCTGGCGATAGCCGCCATCACTGGCGATGCGCCGCGACTTCTCGGTGGGGTCGCTCTCCGCCAGGCGGGCCTCGAGCTCGCCATCGCTGATGTCCAGGTGCAGCCGCCCAGCCTCGCAATCGAGCTCGATCCAATCGCCATCGCGCACCGCCGCCAGCGGCCCGCCGGCGGCGGCCTCGGGTGCCACGTGCAATACCACGGTACCGTAGGCAGTGCCGCTCATCCGCGCGTCGGAAATGCGCACCATGTCGGTGATGCCCTGTTCCAGCAGCTTGGCCGGCAGCCCCATGTTGCCGACCTCGGCCATGCCGTGATAGCCGCGCGGCCCACAGTGCTTCATCACCAGGATGCTGTCGGCATCGACTTCCAGGTCGGGGTCGTTGATGCGCGCCTTGTAGTCGTCGAAGTTCTCGAACACCACCGCGCGGCCGCGGTGCTGCATCAGCTCGGGGCTGGCCGCCGAGGGCTTGAGCACCGCCCCGTTGGGGGCCAGGTTGCCTCGCAGCACGCACATGCCACCATCCTCGCGCAGGGGGGTATCCAGCGGGCGAATCACAGCATCGTTGTAGAGCGGGGCATCGGCGGCGTTCTCCCACAGCGTCTTGCCATTGACCGTCAGGGCGTCCTTGTGCGGCAGGCGATCGGCCTCGCCGAGGCGCCGGAGCACCGCGGGCAGCCCGCCGGCGTAATAGAACTCCTCCATCAGGAAGCGCCCCGAGGGCTGCAGGTCGACGATGGTCGGGGTGCCGCGGCCGATCCGGGTCCAGTCGTCTAGGTCCAGGTCGACGCCGATGCGTCCGGCGATGGCCTTGAGGTGGATCACCGCGTTGGTGGAGCCGCCGATGGCGGCATTGGTGCGAATGGCATTCTCGAACGCCTGGCGGGTCAACACCTTGGACAGTGTCAGGTCCTCGTCGACCATTTCGACGATGCGCATGCCGGAAAGGTGCGCCAGCACGTAGCGGCGTGAATCCACCGCGGGAATCGCCGCGTTGTGCGGCAGCGAGGTACCCAGCGATTCGGCCATGCAGGCCATGGTCGATGCCGTGCCCATGGTGTTGCAGGTGCCCGCCGAGCGCGACATCCCCGCCTCGGCGGCCATGAAATCGTGTATCGAGATCTTGCCGGCCTTGACCTCCTCGGAGAGCTGCCAGACCACGGTGCCCGAACCGATGTCCCTACCCTGGTGCTTGCCGTTGAGCATGGGCCCACCGGTGACCACGATGGTCGGCAGGTCACAGCTCGCCGCCCCCATCAGCAGCGCCGGAGTGGTCTTGTCGCAACCCACCAGCAACACCACAGCATCCATGGGGTTGCCGCGAATCGCCTCTTCGACGTCCATGCTCGCCAGGTTGCGAGTGAACATCGCCGTGGGGCGCAGGTTGGACTCGCCGTTGGAGAACACCGGGAACTCCACCGGGTAGCCGCCGGCTTCCAATACCCCCTTCTTGACATGCTCGGCGAGCTTGCGGAAGTGGGCGTTGCAAGGCGTCAGTTCCGACCAGGTGTTGCAGATGCCGATGATCGGCTTGCCCTGGAATTCGTGATCGGGAATGCCCTGGTTCTTCATCCAGCTGCGGTACATGAAGCCGTTCTTGTCGGCACTGCCGAACCACTGGGCGGAACGCAAAGGACGCTTGCGATCGGTCATACACATATCTCCTGCAAGGAAAGCGAATCAGGCGCGCTGGCGTCGGGTCTGCTTCCAGCGGTCGAACATCACCGCCAGAAGCAGAATGGCGCCACGCACCAGGTACTGATAGAAGGTCGGCACATTGAGCAGGCCCATGGCATTCTGCACGCAGCCCATGATCAGCACCCCGACCAGCACCCCAGTGATCGAGGCGACGCCACCGGACAACGCCACGCCGCCCAGTACACAGGCCGAGATGACGGCTAATTCGAGGCCCATCGAGGTATTGGGATCGCCGAGCCCCATGCGCGAGGTCAGCAGCACACCGGCGATGCCGGCGACAACCCCTTGCAGGCCGAAGACGATGATCTTGAGCCGACGCACGTTGACCCCGGCCAGGGCCGCCGCCTCGGGATTGCCGCCGGTGGCCAGCACGTTGCGGCCGAAGGCGGTCATGTTGAGCAGCACGCCGAAGATCACGAAGCAGACGATCATGGTCCACACCGGCAGCGTCAGCCCCAGGAAGGAAGCGCTACCCAGGTCGAAGAAGCCCGGCACGGTGATCATCACCGCATCGCCGCCGGAGGTGATGTAGGCCAGGCCGCGAACGAACTCCATGGCGGCCAGGGTGGCGATCAGCGAATTGATGCCGAAGCGTGCCACCACGAAGCCATTGAAGGCCCCCACGGCCCCGCCGGCTACCACGCCTCCCAGTACCCCGATGACGACACTGCCGGACGTCGAGGTCACGACTGCTGCCACCACCCCGGCAAAAGCCACGATGGAGGCTACCGAAAGGTCCACCTCACCCAGTGCCAGGACCATCATCATGGTGGTGGCGATGGTGCCAATCAGGGTCACCGAGAGCAGCAACCCGACCATGTTGCGACCGGTCAGGAAGTCGGGAATGAATACGGACAGTGCCACGAACAGCACGACGAAGATGGCGATCAGCCCGGAGGTGTCCAGCAGGGTGCGCAATGGCTTGACCAGTCCCTGGCGTCCCTGGGGCTGCCCTGGAGACTGAAGGTCGGCAGGCGTGCTATCGCTCTGAGCAAGCTTGTTGGTCGTCATGACGGTGTCTCTTCATTGTTGTCTTGGCGTAAGGATTCAGGCAGGTAAGGCCAGCCCCAGCAGACGTTCGGGGGTCGCCTCGTCACGCGGCACGATGTCGACCAGCTCGCCGTCGCGCATCACGCCGATGCGATCGCAGATCGAGCTGACCTCGGCCAGGTCGCTGGAGATCACCACCACGCTCTTGCCCTGGTCGGCCAGGTCGTAGAGCAGGGTGTAGATATCGCGACGGGCGCCGACATCGATGCCCCGCGTGGGCTCGTCCATGACAAATAGTTCGATCTCCTCGGACAGCCAGCGGGCCAGGATCACCTTCTGCTGATTGCCGCCGGACAGGGTGTTGATGCGCGTCTTCGGGCCCGGCGTCTTGATGCTCAAGCGGCGGATATAGTCCTGGGTATTGGCGAGCTCACGACGCGGGTTGCGGAACATGCCCCAACGCTTGAAGAAGCGCCGACAGCTGACATTGAGGTTGTCGGTCACGCTGGCGACGGGGAAGATACCCTGCGACTTGCGATCCTCCGGGCACATGGCGATGCCGGCGCGAATGGCCTCCGCCGGGCTCCGGAAGCGGCGCGCCTCGCCGCCGAAGCGCACTTCTCCCGAGGTGGGTGTTTCCACGCCGCAGACCAAGCGCATCAGTTCACTGCGCCCCGCACCGACCAGCCCAAACAGGCCGAACACCTCACCCCGCTTAACGCTGAAGCTCACCGGCGCGTTCACGCCTCGTCCTTCTATAGCGTCGATTTCGACCAACACCTCACCCTGCTCACGAGTGCGGTAGCCGTAGACGTCTTCGATGTCGCGGCCCACCATCTCGCTGACCAGAGTGTCGTGATCGAGGGCCTCGAGGCTGTCATGCGTACGGATGTGCCGGCCGTCGCGAAACACCGTGACCGCGTCGCACATCTCGAAGACTTCCTCCATGCGGTGAGTGACGTAAAGCACTACTCGCCCTTCGTCGCGCAGGCGCTTGACGATGCGCTTGAGCTGACGGATTTCCTGTACCGACAGGCTGCTGGTCGGTTCGTCGAAGGCGATCACCTTGGCATCGCGCAACAGGGCGCGCCCGATCTCGATCATCTGCTGCTGGCCGATGGACAGCTCGCGCACCCTGGTGGAGGGGTGGATGTCCTCCTCACCGAGATCCTTGAGGATCCGCAGTGCCTGCTCGCGCAGCCGGCGGCGATCGATGAAACCTCGACTGGCGGGCAGTTGGCCCAGCAACAGGTTCTCGGCGACCGACAGGTTCGGCGACAGCGTCAATTCCTGGTAGATGATGGCGATGCCCTGGCCCAGAGCCTCCCTAGCATTGGAGAACACATGGCGCTCGCCATCGATCGACAGAGCGCCCTCGGTGACCCGATTGACGCCGCTGAGCACCTTGAGCAGGGTCGACTTGCCGGCACCGTTCTCGCCCATCAGCGCGTGCACCTGACCGGCATGGGCGCCGAAACTGACGCCATCGAGGGCACGCACGCCGGGAAATTCGACGCTGATGCCATCGAAGCGAAGATAGGGTTCAGACATGATCATGGGCTCCAGGGAAAATGCTTGGAGCCCGGACCCTCATGGCCCGGGCGCGTTAGCTCACAGGCCGAGTTCGGCGCGCACCGCTTCCCAGTTGTCGCGGACCATCAGGGTGCCGGTGGTTTCGGTATTGGCGGGCGGCTGCTCGCCCTCGGTAATCCAGGCATAGAGATCTTCCGCCGTCTGGCGGCCATGCATGGTGGAGCTCACCGCCACGGTGCCATGGAAGCCGGTCGGGTTTTCGCGCGAGAACTCGGCGAAGGCGGCGCCCGAACCGTTGATCCCCACGCCGATCACGTCTTCGGCCTTGAGGCCGTACTGCTCGCTGGCCCGCACGCCGCCGAGCACGCTCTCCTCGTTGAGCGCGTAGATGATCCAGTGTTCGAAGTCGCCGTTCTTGGAGATCACCGGCGAGGCAGCCGAGAAGGCGCTGCTGGTATCGGTGTTCTGTTGCGGCGCATCGAGGATATTGTCCTCGGGGAATCCCCACTCGAGCAGTGCATCGGTGGCACCGTCGGTGCGCTCCTTGGCGGTGGGCAGTTCGTAGTTGGTGATCCGCAGCGCGGCGACTTCCTGCGGATCCCAGCCACGCGCCTCCATCTCGGCCGCGAGGGCCTCGCCAACCTGCTGACCGATCTTGTAGCCGGACATCCCCAGGTGAGGCACCTCTTCGATGGGTTCGCCATCACTGCCCACGAAGCGATCGTCGACGGTGACCACCTTCATCCCGTACTGATTGGCACGGTTCATGATCGCCGGGCCCAAGCGTACGTCCGGCGGGCAGATGACGAAGCCCTGGGCCCCCTGGGAATTGAGGTTGTCGATGGCGCTGAGAACTTGCTGGCCGTCTTCGCCCGCCAGCCTCACCACTTCGAAGCCCATCTCCTCGCCGAGCTCGGTCGCGGCACGCTGTTCGTTGATGAACCAGGCTTGCTCGGGCTTCTTGACGATGAATCCCATCTTGACCTCATCCTGCGCTTGAGCGCTGCCCAAAGATGCAAACGCCACCGCAGCGCCGAGCGCCAGGCGTGAGAAAGCGGAAGTGAATGGCATGATCTTCTCCTGTCGGCTTCGAACCGGGGATTGTTGTTGTCGGCAACGCTACGATTACCGTTTCGGGTTGCACGGCCTACATTAGCCACAAGGTTCTATAACCGACCAATGTCAAAATTGGCGATTTTTGATATATTTTTTGTTATCAGAACAGCGAGAGGAGCGCTGCCGTGAGGATCCTGGATGACGACTGGTTTCTACGCGTGCGACTAAAGTTGCGCCATCTACAGCTGTTCCAGGCACTCGACGAGCAGCGCAACCTGCACCGCGCCGCCGAGGCGCTGGGCATGAGCCAGCCCGCCGCCTCCAAGCTGCTCGGCGACCTGGAAGCCCGACTGGGCGTGAGGCTCTTCGAGCGCCATGCCCGAGGCCTGACGCCCAACTGGTACGGCGAGGTGCTGGTGCGTCACGCCCACAGCATGCTGTTCGAGCTGCAGCATACCGGCAACGAGCTCGCCGCCCTCCGGGCGGGCAATGCCGGGACAGTGACGGTGGGCACGGTGATGGCCCCGGCCGTGACGCTGCTGACCAGCGCCATCGAGCGCGTGCATCGCGACCGCCCCGGTCTCAAGGTCAGCGTCGAGGTGGGGGTCAGCAAGGCCCTGATCCCGCGCCTGCTGGAGGGCGAGCTGGACTTCGCCATCACCCGCGTCCCGGCGGGCTTTCCGATGGAACGGTTCGTGTTCGAGGAGATCGGCGAGGAAGATATCTGCTTCGTGTGCCGGGAAGGTCATCCCCTGACGGGGCGCTCTCCCCTGACTCTGGAGGACATGGCGGCCTATCCGTGGTCGCTTCAGCCTCCCGGTGCCCTGATGCGCCAGCGGGTCGACAGCCTGTTTCTTCACCACGGGGTATCGCCCCCGGCACGGATCGTCGACACCCCGGACGTGCTGGTATCCCTGGCACTGGTCGACAAGTCGGACACCATCACCGCCACCACCCGCGAGGTGGCAGGCCTGCTATGTGCACCGCAGCGCTTCCGCATCCTGCCCTTGCAGGATGCGCTCAGCGTACAGCCCTACGGCCTGGTGAGCCTGCGCGATCAGCGGCTGTCACCGGGGGCCGCGGCGCTGATGACCACCCTGCGCGAGCTCGTCGCCCACCAGCGCTACCGCGAGGCTGGCTGAGCCGCTACTCGATGAAGGGCTCGGTGGCCTCGCGACGCCCGTAGAGGAAGGCATCCGCGACATGGCGCAGCGGCGCGACATCGACATCGGAGACACGGCCGGCGACCAGTTCGGCGAAACGGGCATACAACCCGACGTATTCCCGCTCCTCGGCCTCGAGCACGACCTGCCCGTCGACGACCAGGCGGCTGCCGCCGTGGGTCAAGCTCAGCCGGCCATCCTCGGTATCGACATGGATATCCCAGGTCTGGGGACCAGTCTGACGGAAGTCGAAAGCTGCCTGGATCGGCGTCTCCTGCGCATCGCTGAAGGCCAGCTCGGCAGCAATCGGCGTCTGACAGTTGCTCGGTACGGCAAGCCTCGCTGAACGCAGAAAGAACGGTTGCGGCAAAATCTCGGTGACGATGGACAGGGCGTTGATTCCCGGATCGAAGACCCCCATGCCACCGGGCTCCCAGATCCATGCCTGGCCCGGGTGCCAGACCCGCACGTCTTCCTTCCACTCGATCTCGATGCGATGAATGTCTCGTTCGGCCAGCCACTCCCGTGCCTGGGCCACACCGGGAGCGAAGCGTGAATGCCAGGCCGCAAACATCGGGCAGCCCCGCCGCTCGGCCAGCGCCATGAGATCCTCGACCTCGCTCAGCGTGGCACCAGGCGGCTTTTCCAACAGCACCGCCTTGCCATGCTCCAAGGCGAGCCGCGCCTGGGAGTGGCGCAGATGCGTCGGCGTGCAAATCGCCACCGCCTGCAAATCCGGCACACCATCGAGCATGGCCGCCAGTGAGTCATAGCCGTCGATACCTTCCAAGCGGGCATACGGATCGGCGGTCGCTACCAAGCGAAAGTCAGGACTGGAGTCAATGGCCGGCAGGTGCTGGTCACGAGCGATCTTGCCAACACCCACCAGGCCGATATCGATGCTACTCATATGGATAGCCTGTCGTTGTGGTGAGAGGGGCATTCTGAGGCCAAGTCATGGCCTGCGTAAAACGCGACACTACCAAAGTATATGTTAAACATGGTTGTCATATGTTAAACATTAAGAAGCATTCAAACGACGTCAACCGACACGATCGCCAGGGGTGCTGTCGTTCATGCCGATGACGCCCTTTCAACTACCATGAGGAAATCACGCCATGCGCTTGATTCAATGCGAATATCAGCACCAGGTTCGGGCCGCCCTGGTCGAAAACGAGCAACAGGTCAGGCTGCTCGATGCCGACACCTACACCCTGGCACGGCGCGCTATCGCTGCCGGCCGGTCGCTCAACGAGGTCGTCGAGGCCGCCCTCACCGAGACGCGGCTCGACTACCAGCAGCTGGTCGACGAACGCCGCCTGCTGCCGCCGCTGACCCATCCCGATCCGGCCCATTGTCTCGTCACCGGCACCGGCCTGACCCACCTGGGCAGCGCCGACACCCGTTCGGCGATGCACGCCAAGGCCCAGGTCAGTGAGGCCGAATTGACCGACTCCATGCGCATGTTCAGGCTCGGTGTGGAAGGCGGCAAGCCTCAGGACGGCAAGCCCGGCGCCCAGCCGGAGTGGTTCTACAAGGGGGATGGCGACTGTATCGTGGCGCCCGAGGCCGAGCTCCCGGTGCCCGCCTTCGCCGAGGACGCCGGCGAGGAGCCGGAGCTGGCCGGCCTCTACGTGATCGGCGACGACGGCACCCCCTGGCGGGTCGGCCACGCCATCGGCAACGAGTTCTCCGACCATGTCACCGAGCGCTTCAACTACCTGTGGCTAGCCCACTCCAAGCTGCGCGCCTGCAGCTTCGGTCCCGAGCTGCTGGTGGGTGAGCTGCCCGACCACCTGGAGGGCACGAGCCGCATCGTCCGCGACGGCGCGACGCTGTGGGAGAAGCCGTTTCTGACCGGCGAGGCCAACATGGCCCACAGCCTGGCCAACCTGGAGCATCACCACTTCAAGTATGCCGGCTTCCGGCGCCCCGGCGACGTTCACGTGCACTTCTTCGGCACCGCCACCCTGAGCTTCGCCGATGGCATCCGGACCCGCGACGGTGACCGCTTCGAAATCGACCTGCCCGCCTTCGGGCGGCCACTGCGCAATCCGCTACGTTTTGAACCAGCGACACCGGCTAGCGTCGCGATTCCCTCGCTATAACCCAGCAGGAGCACGATCATGACACTGCAAGGCAAGCTACTCATCGGCCAGCGGGCCGTCAGCGGACACTCACCCCCCATCAACGCCATCGACCCCGCCACCGGGGAGGCCCTCGAACCCGCCTACCCCGGCGGTGGCCAGGCCGAGGTCGAGCTGGCCTGCGAGCTCGCCTGGGCGGCCTTCGACGCCTACCGCGAGACCTCGCTCGACGAGCGGGCGGCCTTCCTCGAGACCATCGCGTCCGAGATCGAGGCGATCGGTGACGAGTTGATCGAGCGCGCCATGGCCGAGACCGGCCTGCCCCGGGCGCGCCTCGAGGGTGAGCGCGGCCGCACCTGCGGCCAGCTGCGCCTGTTTGCCTCCGTGGTGCGCGCCGGCGAGTGGCTCGACGTGCGCCTCGACCCGGCGCTGCCCGAGCGGGCGCCCCTGCCCAGAGTCGACCTGCGCCAGCGCCACATTGCCCTGGGCCCGGTGGCCGTGTTCGGCGCCAGTAACTTCCCGCTGGCCTTCTCGGTGGCCGGCGGCGATACCGCATCAAGCCTAGCCGCCGGCTGCCCGGTGGTGGTCAAGGCCCACTCGGCCCACCCCGGCACCTCCGAACTGGTCGGCCGTGCCGTGCAACAGGCCGTGGCCCAGTGCGGCCTGCCCGAGGGCGTCTTCTCGCTGCTGTTCGGCTCGGGCAACGAGATCGGCCAGGCGCTGGTCGCCGACCCGTGCATCCAGGCGGTGGGCTTCACCGGCTCGCGCTCCGGCGGCACCGCACTGATGCAGACGGCCCAGGCCCGCCCCCAGCCGATCCCGGTGTATGCCGAGATGAGCAGCATCAACCCGGTGTTCCTGCTGCCCGAGGCGTTGGCCGCCCGCGGAAGTGAGATCGCCGAGGGCTTCGTCGCCTCGCTCAATATGGGCGCTGGGCAGTTCTGCACCAACCCCGGCCTGGTGATCGGCGTCAAGGGCGCGGCGCTGGACGCCTTCGTCGCCAGCGCCGGCGAGGCAATCCAGGGCAGTGCCGCCCAGACCATGCTCACCCCGAGCATCCATGGCGCCTACCAGGACGGCGTGGGCGCCCTGGCCGGGCATCCCAAGGTGCGCGAGGTGGCCCGCGGCCAGGAAGGCGACGGCCCCCACCCGTGCCAGGCTGGGCTGTTCGTCGCCGCGGCGAGCGACTTCCTCGCCGACGCGGCGCTGCAGGGCGAGGTATTCGGCGCCACGGCGCTGGTGCTCGAGTGTGCCGACCTCGACGAGATGGCCGCCGTGGCCGAGCAACTGGAGGGCCAGCTCACCGCCACCCTGCAGTTGGACGACGGCGACCTCGACGCCGCCCGAACCCTGCTGCCGACGCTCGAGCGCCGTGCCGGCCGGGTGCTGGCCAACGGCTGGCCCACCGGCGTCGAGGTGTGCCACGCCATGGTCCACGGCGGACCCTTCCCGGCCACCTCGGACAGCCGCAGCACCTCGGTGGGCAGCGCCGCCATCCAGCGCTTCCTGCGCCCGGTGTGCTACCAGAACCTGCCGGAAGGCCTCTTGCCCGAGGCGCTGAAGGACGGCAACCCGCTGGGCGTGAGCCGACTGGTGGACGGCAAGCGCGAGGCCTGAGGAGATCCGATGACACACAACACCACATTCATCCTGCCTGAAGACGCCGACCGCGCCCTGCTGGTCGGCCGCGTATGGCGCGACGCTCGGCAACGATGTCAACCTGCGTGACATCGAGGGACGCAGCGTCCTGCTGTTCCTGGGGACCATGTTCTCGCCGATACAGGACCGCGACGGCGAGGGCCAGGGCTTCAGCCACCATGTGGGCGATACGGTGACCATCGCCACGCCGTCGCTGGGCGCGCTGGTCAACCGCGTCGACCGCGGGGATCGGCTGCCGCCCTGGACCTTCGGCATCCGCCGGTGGCTGGCCCACCAGCAGCGCCACTGAACCCGACCGCCACGCCACGACGAAAAACGGGCCAGGGGAAGAATTCCCCCGGCCCGTTGCCTGGTGACCTGCCGACCGCCACGGCGTGGCGATCGGCCTACCCGATCCCTCAGCCGCGAGACTGGCGGCGGATCGGCGCCTCACCGTCGTCGCGACGGCGACGCGGGGCACGCTCGGGGACACCGTGGTCCTCGCTGATCTCCAGCGGACGGCCGGCCACCCGAGCACGAGCCATCTTGGCCAGGATGCTCGCCGGCAGCGAGCTGGGCAGCTCGACCACCGAGAAGGCGTTGCGGATATCGATGCGACCGATGCGTGCGCCCTCGATGCCGCCCTCGTTGGCGAGTGCACCGACCAGTTGACCCGGCTTGACGCCATCCTTGTGACCCACGGCGACACGATAGCGGGTCATGCCCTCGCTGGGGCCGCTCTCGCGGCGACGCGGCGGCTTGCCGTCGCGGGCAGCGCGGTCGTTGTCGCGACGCGGCGCCTGCAGGCGACCGATCGGCGCCTCGTCGGCACGAGCCATGGCGGCGAAGGCGCAGGCCAGCTCGATGGGGTCGTGCCCCTCCTCGACCAGGCGCTCGACCAGGGCATTCTGTTCCTCGGCGCCCTTGGTCAGGGAGGCGACCACGCGCTGGTGGAAGATCTCGTCGCGATGGGCACGGATGGCGGCCTCGTCGGGCAGCGGCATCTCGCTCAGCTTCTGGCCGGTGGCCTGCTCGAGCCAGCCTACCTTGCGCCCCTCGCGGAAGCCGACGAAGGTGATCGCCACGCCGGTGCGGCCGGCACGGCCGGTACGCCCGATGCGGTGAGTATAGGCCTCGGCGTCCTGGGGCAGGTCGTAGTTGATAACGTGGGTGATGCGCGGTACGTCGAGGCCGCGGGCGGCCACGTCGGTGGCGATCAGCACATCGACCTTGCCACGCTTGAGGCGCGTGATGGTGCGCTCGCGCAGGCTCTGGTCGAGATCACCGGAGAGGCTTGCCACGTTGACGCCACGGGCCGAGAGCTGCTCCATCAGGGTGGTGCAGGCGGCCCGGGTGCGCACGAAGACGATGGCGCCGTCGACGGGCTCGACCTCGAGGATACGCGACAGCGCCTCCAGTTTGGCGCCACCGTCGACACGCACCATGCGCTGGTCGATGCTCGCAGCGGTGCCGACCCGGGCCTCGATGGCCACCTTGACCGGGTCGACCAGGTAGCGATTGACGATGCGCTCGATCTCGGACGGCAGGGTGGCGGAGAAGAACACCCGCTGGGCATCCTTGGGCGTATCGGCGACCACCCGCTTGACGTCGTCGATGAAGCCCATGCGCAGCATCTCGTCGGCCTCGTCCAGCACCAGGGCGGAGAGACCGTCGAGCTTGAGGCTGCCGCGATCCAGGTGATCGATCACCCGGCCGGGGGTGCCCACCACCACCTGGGCGCCGCGCTTCAGCGCGCCGAGCTGCTCGCGGTACTCCTGGCCACCACACAGGGTCGCCACTTCCAGGCCCTTGAGGTTCTGGCCGTACTTGCTGAACGATACGGCCACCTGCTGGGCCAGTTCACGGGTCGGCGCCAGCACCAGCACCTGGGGCTCGCGGCGGTCGAGCTCGAGGCGCGACAGGATCGGCAGCGCGAAGGCAGCGGTCTTGCCAGTGCCGGTCTGGGCCTGGCCCAGCATGTCACGGCCTTCCAGCAGCGCCGGAATGGTCTGCATCTGGATCGGCGAAGGGATCTCGTAGCCCAGGGTTTCGACGGCAGAGAGAACGGCAGGCAGCAGGGCCAGATCGCCGAAGCTCGGCGAAGCGACAGAAGTCGAGGTCATCAATCACACCTTGGTAGGCCGGCGATGGCCGGCAAATCACATTGAGGCATCCCCGACGCAAGCAAACGGTCGGGCGCACTGCGCCTGTCACGGGGCCGTCATGGCCAGAGGGCAGAGCGAGTCACGGTATCGGGGACGCCGGTCGCACCTGGCATCCGGTTCGCGCCTCGAGGGCTGGCGAACCGCTAAGGCGACCTTTCTGCGCCGATGTCGCCAGACTGGCGGCATCTGGTTGGCGCTCCATCTTCACATCTCGGACACTGGCGGTAGATGACCGCAGGTCTCGGTGATTCGGCTCGGGCACTCGGCTCAGGCGAATCGTCATGATGGCGGGGTCAGCACATGCGAGGAGCGCGCATGCTACCATCGGCACTCAGCGCTGGCCAGCCTTTTCGAGGATGGCGTTCATCGCGCCCCTTGGTCCCCCTTCCCTGCCAGGAGTTTGCCATGCCGAGTCTCTGGGTCGACGCCGATGCCTGCCCCAGGGTGGCGCGCGAGATCATCGTGCGCGCCGCCGAGCGCACCGCCACGCCGACCTGGTTCGTGGCCAACCATGCCATACCGCTGCCGCCCTCGAAGTGGGTCAAGGCGCTCGCGGTGAGCCATGGCTTCGATGCCGCCGATCACGAGATCGTCGCGCGGCTGGTCGCCGGCGACCTGCTGATCACCTCGGACCTGCCGCTGGCCATGGAGGCGATCGAGAAGGGGGCCGCGGTGATGACCACCCGCGGCGAGATGCTCGACCGGAGCAACATCCGGGCAAGGGTCCAGATGCGGGACTTCATGGAGACCCTGCGCGCCAGCGGCGAACACACCGGCGGCCCCAAGGGCTATGCTGACACCGACCGCCGCGAGTTCGCCAATGCGCTGGATCGCTGGCTGGCGAAGAACGCCTGATCCATGACGCATCTGCACCCTGGGTCCAGATGCGACTGACACAAGACCTGCATGGAGACCCTGCGCGCCAGCGGCGAGCACACCGGCGGCCCCAAGGGCTATGCCGACACCGACCGTCGCGAGTTCGCCAATGCGCTGGATCGCTGGCTGGCGAGGCAGCGGTAATCTGGTTCTTCGCCAAGTGGCATCAACTTTCCCCGTGGGAGCTCGGGTTCCCCGGGCGAATGGCGCCGCAGGCGCCCTGGCGGTGTCATTGATGCTCGGCGCATACCGCCAAGGAGTCCTTCGGCCTCCATTCGCCGGGCAAAGCCCAGCTCCCACAACGGGCATACCAGATTGCCATGCCCCTACTCCTGCCAAATTCCCCGGCCCGGCAGTCGCTCGCGGTCGTGGGGCCGATCGAGGTCGAGCCGCGGCCCCACGGGCACGATGCGCGTCGGGTTGATGCCGTCGTGGCTGTAGTAGTAGTGGCGCTTGATGTGGTCCAGGTTCACCGTCTCCTTGATGCCCGGCCACTGATAGAGTTCGCGCAGGTAGTTCGACAGGTTCGGGTAGTCCTCGATGCGCCTCAGGTTGCACTTGAAGTGACCGTGGTAGACCGCATCGAAGCGGATCAGGGTGGTGAACAGTCGGATGTCGGCCTCGGTCAGCCACTCGCCGGCCAGGTAACGGCTCTCGGCCAGTCGCGACTCCATCCGGTCCAGCGCCTCGAACAGCGCCACCACATGCTTCTCGTAGACGGCCTGCTCGGTGGCGAAGCCCGACTTGTAGACGCCGTTGTTGATGTGGTCGTAGACATCGGCGTTGACCGCATCGATGGTCCGGCGCAGGTCCTGCGGGTAGAAATCGAGCCGATTGCCGGTCAAGCCGTCGAAGGCGTCGTTGAAGATCCGCAGCAGATCCGCGGACTCGTTGTTGACGATGCGGCCTTCGCGCCTGTCCCACAGTGCCGGCACCGTGACACGCCCGGTGTAGTGTGGGTCGGTCAGGGTGTAGAGCTGGCGATGGTAGTCGACGCCGTTGACCGGGTCGCCACTGGAGCCCTCGCTCGTTTCATAGGTCCAGCCCTGGTCGAGCATCAGCGGGCTGACGTGGGAGACGCCGACCAGGTCGTCCAGCCCCTTGAGGCGGCGCAGGATCAGGGTGCGGTGGGCCCAGGGGCAGGCCAGGGAGACATAGAGATGATAGCGCCCGGCCTCGGCGGGCAGCCCCGGCTGGCCATCCGGCCCCGGGCCGCCATCGGCGGTGATCCAGTCGCGCAGCTGGGCGGATTCGCGCACGAACTCGCCGCCGTGCTTGCGGGTGTCGTACCACTGGTCATGCCAGACGCCGTCGATCAACAGGCCCATGATGTCCTCTCGTCAGTCAACAGGGATTTACACCAGAGCCTAAAGCGATTCCATCGAATCTCAAGCGCATCCTTTGCGACAGTTCATTCGACCATATCGAATGGTTCGACCTCCGAGCAGATCGCCACCCCCTGCTGGAGGGCATTGGCCATGGCGTGGGTCGCCGGTCCCGCCCTGTCCCGGTCGCGATGGATGAGCTGAACGGGTATCTCACGGATACCACCGGCGGTGAGTGGCAACGGCTTCAGTCGGCCTTCGTTCAGGGCGCCGAGGATGCGCGTCTCCGGCACCCAGGCGAAGCCCAGGCCGCGCTCGAGCATGTCGATGGAGGAGTGCAGATGGCTCAGGGTCCAGCGCTGCTCGGCCTTCAGCCAGCCGGAATCCATCGACTGCCGCAGCGCCGAGTCACGCACCACCAGTTGCCGATACTGGACCAGGTCGCGCAGGTCGAGCGGGCGCGCCAGCCGGTGCAGCGCGTGGTCCGGATGCGCCACGGCGATGAAACGTACCGTGACCAGCGGCTCGCCCAGGAAACCCTGGGCGGCGATCCCCGAGACCACCAGGTCGGCGCTGCCGTCATAGAGCATCTCGATCCCCCCGTTGAGCACCGTCTCGTGCAGTTGTACCCGCACATGGGGGAATTCCTGCGAGAAGGTCTCCAGGGCACGGGCCAGGGCATCGGGCGGGAAGACCTGGTCGACGGCCAGCACCACCTCGGCCTCAAGCCCCTCCGCCAGGCGCACCGCCACGTCTTCCAGCGAGGCGGCGCTCTCGATCAGCTGGCGCGCACGGCGCAGCAGCATCTCGCCCGCCTCGGTCAGGCGCACTTGCCGTCCCACCGGCTCGAGCACCCGCACGCCGAGCTGCTCCTCCAGCTTGTGCACCGCATGATTGAGGGTCGAGGGACTCTTGTGGATGGCCTCGGCGGCCCGGGCGAAGCCGCCATGGTCGACCACCGCGGCCAGCATCTGCCATTGGGTCAGGGTGACTCGTGACATTTCGATTTCCTCGAAAACTCAAAGCGAAACATTGCGCTTAATTTTCGAAAAATCCGACCTAAAATGCCAGTCAAACCTTGCAAGAATGGAGATATCCCATGGCTTCCACCAGTACACTGCGTCGGGTCGAGCAGCAGCAGCGCAGCCACCCCAGCCAGGACGGCGACGGGGTCAGGATCCAGCGGATCCATGACTTCGGCGGCGGGCTGGACCCCTACCTGATGCTCGACGAACTGGGCTCGGATCGCCCCGACGACTACATCGGTGGCTTCCCGCCCCATCCCCATCGCGGCATCCAGACCCTGACCTACGTGATCCACGGCGGACTGACCCACGAGGATCACCTGGGTCACTCGAGCACCATTCGCGCCGGCGATGCCCAGTGGATGCACACCGGACGTGGCATCATCCACTCGGAGATGCCTCTCACCGACAGCCAGGGCCTGCACGCTTTCCAGTTGTGGCTGAACCTGCCGGCCCGGGACAAGCTGAGCCCGGCCACCTACCGGGACGTGCGCTCGGCCGAGATGCCCCGCCTCGCCGGCCAGGGTGCCGAGCTGATCGCCCTCGGCGGGCGCTGGCAGAGCACCGGCGGCGAGCGGGTCGAAGGCCCACTCGATGCCCTGGCCGGCGACGGGGCCGTGGCCCATGTGCGCCTGGAATCGGGCGGCGACCTGACGCTCGAGGCGGATGCCCCTACCCTGCTGGTCTACGTCTTCGACGGCAGCCTGAACGTCGGCGAGACCGTCGTGCCCCGCGGCCAGCTGGCCCGGCTGGGCGGCGGCGACCGGCTGTCGCTGGGCAGCACCGAAGGCGGCCAGGCCCTGTTGCTGGCCGGCCATCCACACCGGGAACCGATCGCCCATTACGGGCCTTTCGTGATGAACGAGCACGCCGAGCTGGAACAGGCCCTGCGCGACTATCGCGATGGCACCCTGACCGGCCCCTGAGGCAATCCGATCGAGGTAGGGGTTGATTTTCCCCGCGTCATCGGCTCCAATGAAGAATTAGTAAACAGCGTTCGCATTGCACAAGCCGATCCCTCCCAACCGTGGATCGGCCCTCTACTGTATGCACATACAGACTAGGCACGCCATACATCATGGGTTATGGTTCTGATGCCTATTTTTATTCTATTCATTATTCATTGGCCTCTACCCATGTTGCGAATCCTCCATTCGCTGCCCCGCACGCACAAGCTGTTACTGTTACCCGTTGCCACCATGGTCACAGTGCTGGGCGCACAGAAAATCGTCACCTCCTTCCAGGATGTCCAGCGTGAAAACCAGCCGCTCGACACCGTTCTCGTCCCCCTCGACCCCGACACTCAACCCGGCCTTCCCTCGCTGAGCTTCGACCGCAGCCCAGTGGCCGACGCCATCGAGATGGCATCGCTGGCCCTCGATGCCACCCGCGAGCATGTCCCGCTATCGCGTCTCACCGCCTCCGAAGTCGTCGAGGTCGATTTCGTCACCGCCGCCGAGAGCACCGAGAATCAGGGGGTGCCACTGGCGCTGGCCAGCGTCGAACACGAGGCCCCGGAGCCGGCCGATAACGCCCCGGCCGCCGGCCCGATGCTCGATGATGGTGCGCTGCACATGGCGGTCGTGATCGGCACCCTCTCCAGCGGCATGCTCGATCATGACGAGACCCTGGTCGCCGATGCCACCTCCTATGAAGAGGTCTCCGAAGAGGAACTGATCCTGTTCGGCGATGGCCCGGTTTTCCTCGAGGAAGAGATCGCCGCCAGCGAGCCCTACGTGCCCGAATGGGAGACCTATACGGTACAGCAGGGCGACACCTTTGCGGTCATGGCCCAGGACCACCTGGGGCTGGGCTACAGCGAAGTGCTGGGCCTGCTCGAGGCGCTACCCGACCAGAACGTGCTGACCCGCTGGCGGGCCGGCAACAGCTTCGAGTATCAGCTCGACGAGGAAGGCAAGTTGCTGACCCTGCGGGTGATGCGCAATGCCCGCAATGGCTTCTTCATCGAGCGGGAGGAAGATGGTTTCGAGGTCGCCACCATCGAACGCGCCGGGGAAGCCACCCAGCGCCTGTTCGCCGGCACCGTCAGCGGCAGCTTCGCCCGATCGGCCCAGGCGACCGGCCTCTCCAGCTCGGAGGTCAGCCAGCTCTCCCGCCTGCTGGAGAAGAAACTGGACTTTCGCCGCGACACCCGTCGCGGCGATCGTTTTCAGGTGCTGGTCGAGTCCGATATCGTCGACGGCCAGAGCCTCGACTCCCGGGTGCTGGCGGTGCAGTACGATGGGGCCCGCATGGACCTGACCGTGGTGCGCAACAGCGCCGACAGCAATTTCTACACCCCGGAAGGCGAGAGCCTCGACCCGGCCTTCAACCGCTACCCCTTCGAGGGCAGTTACCGCCTCAGCTCCAACTTCAATCCGCGGCGCAAGCACCCGGTCACCGGACGCATCAGCCCGCACCGCGGCACCGACTTCGCCATGCCCATCGGCACCCCGGTCCAGGCGCCGGCAGACGGCCAGGTGGAGAAGGTGGGCAACCACCCGCTGGCCGGCCGCTACGTGGTGGTACGCCACGACAACGGCTACCGCACCCGCTACCTGCACCTGTCACGCCCCTTGGTCAGCCGCGGCGACCGCGTGTCCATGGGCGAGCGCATCGCGCTCTCCGGCAACACCGGCCGCAGTACCGGGCCGCACCTGCACTACGAAGTGATCGTCAACAACAACCAGGTCGATGCCATGAAGGTCGACCTGCCGGAGAACCAGAGCCTGTCCGGCGATGCCCTGCTGGCCTTCCAGCGCGATGCCGAGCCCCTGCTGGCCGCCCTGCAGAGCGGCGAGACCGGCACCGTGGTCGCCCGCGCGCAACAGCCCGAAGCGAGCGACGACGACGACGAGGGCTGAGCTCTCGCCATCCGAGCCCCACCCAGCGCCCCGCCCACGAGCGGGGTGCTGGCCTTCCGGGGGATGACACATCCCCTCGCCGGCCAGGTAGACTGAACGGGTTGCACGGACCGGAGTCCCCGCTTGTCCTCGCCCCATATGCGCCGCGCCGTCCCCGCCCCACCCACCAATGGCAACCGCCTGAGCGCCTTCTTCGGTGTCTTCCGCTACAGCCACCGGGCGCTCGCGCTGGTATGGCAGACCTCCCGCTCACTGACCCTGGGGCTCGCGCTCTGCACCCTGGTCGCCGGGGTGCTGCCGGCGGTGGCGGCCTGGCTCGGCCAGCTGATCGTCGATGCCGTGGTGGCCGCCATGGCCCAGCATGGTGAGACGGGCAGCGTCGCGTGGTGGCCAGTGCTGCGCTACGTGCTGGCCGAGGCAGGGGTGATTGCCGCCATCGCCCTGGCCCAGCGCGGGCTCTCGGCCCAGCAGTCGCTGCTGCGAGCCCTGCTCGGCCAGAAGGTCAACGTGATGATCCTGGAGAAGGCCGGCACCCTCACGCTCGCCCAGTTCGAGGACTCGGAGTTCTACGACAAGCTGACCCGGGCCCGCCGCGAGGCCTCGATCCGTCCGCTGGGGCTGGTCAACAAGACCTTCTCGCTCGCGCAGAACGCCATCTCCCTGGTCAGCTTCGGCGTGCTGCTGGTGCAGTTCTCGCCCTGGGCGATCCTGATCCTGGTGATCGGGGCCCTGCCGGTGTTCGTCTCCGAGGCCAAGTTCTCCGGCGATGCCTTCCGGCTGTTCCGCTGGCGCTCGCCCCAGACCCGCATGCAGATGTACCTGGAGACGGTGCTGGCCCGGGAAGACAGCATCAAGGAGGTCAAGCTGTTCGGCCTCGAGCCGCTGCTGCTCGACCGTTACCGCAGGATCTTCGACACCCTCTACGGCGAGGATCGCCGCCTGACGCTGCGCCGCGAGACCTGGGGCTTCCTGCTCGGCCTGCTGGGTACCCTGGCCTTCTACGGCGCCTACGCCTGGGTGGTGGTGGAGACCGTGACCGGCCAGCTGACACTCGGCGAGATGACCATGTACCTGATGGTCTTCAAGCAGGGCCAGGCAGCGCTCTCGGCGAGCCTCACCTCGATCAGCGGCATGTACGAGGACAACCTCTATCTCTCCAATCTCTACGAGTACCTGGAGCAACCGGTGGACGCCGAGACCGGCACCCGCACCGCCGGCGCCCGACCCGGAGACGGCATCCGCTTCGAGAACGTGAGCTTCACCTACCCCGGCGCCGAGACACCGGCGCTGTCGGGCATCTCGCTGCACCTCAGGCCCGGCGACAGCCTGGCCCTGGTCGGCGCCAACGGCTCCGGCAAGACCACCCTGATCAAGCTGCTCACCCGGCTCTACGCGCCGAGCGAGGGGCGCATCCTGCTCGACGGCAGCGACCTGCGCGACTGGGACGTGCAGGCACTGCGCCGGCGCACCGGGGTGATCTTCCAGGACTTCGTCCGCTACCAGCTCAAGGTCGGTGAGAACCTCGGCGCCGGCGACGTGACCGCCTTCGCCGACGAGGCGCGCTGGCAGGAGGCTGCCCGGCGCGGCCTGGCCGACGACTTCATTGCCGACATGCCCGGGGGCTACCACACCCAGCTCGGGCGCTGGTTCAAGGGCGGCCAGGAGCTCTCCGGTGGCCAGTGGCAGAAGATCGCCCTGTCGCGGGCCTACATGCGCGAGAGCGCCGACATCCTGGTACTCGACGAGCCCACCGCGGCCATGGACGCCGCCGCCGAGGCCGCGGTGTTCACCGACTTCCGCGAACACCGGCACGACAAGATGACCATCCTGATCTCCCATCGCTTCTCCACTGTGCGCGCCGCCGACCAGATCCTGGTGGTCGAGGGCGGCAGGATCCTCGAGCAGGGCGACCACGACAGCCTGATGGCGGCCGATGGTCGCTATGCACGGCTGTTCCGGCTGCAGGCCAAGGGCTATCGGTGACGCCTATAGCACCAGCGGCCGATCCAGCGCCTGCAGCAGGGCCTCGTCGCGCTGGTAGATATCGGGGCGGAAGGCCAGCTCGCCGTCCTCGTTGGCATGCACCGTCCAGTAGTGCAGGATCAGCGGGACAGGCTCCGCCAGTGGCACGTTGCGGGTCTGGCCGGCGTCGATCAGCGCCTCGATGTCACGGCCGCTGTCGGTGTCGTCGAACAGCAGCTGGGCGAACTCCAGCACCCCCTGCACCCGGATGCAGCCGGAGCTGAAGGCGCGCTGCTCGCGGGCGAACAGCCCCTGGGCGGGGGTGTCGTGGAGATAGACCAGGTGGTCGTTGGGGAAGCGGATCGCCACCCGCCCCAGGGCATTCTGCGGCCCTGCCGCCTGGCGCAGCATGATATTGCCGGGCCGCTCCCAGTCGACCTCCCAGGGGTCGAGGGGCTCACCCGAGGGGCTCAGCACCTGGATCCTTTCCCGCCACAGGTAGCCGAGGTCCTGGCGTATCGCCGGCAGCACGTCCTCGCGCAGGATGGTGGGCGGAATCGTCCAGGTCGGGTTGACGGTCAGGTGGGTGATCTCGGAGCGCAGCGAGGGAGTGCGCCGGTAGGGCCGTCCCACCACGATGCGCGAGCGCCAGATCTCGCCGTCGGGGCGGAAGTAGCTGATCTGGTAGCCGGCGATGTCCACCAGCACGAAGGCGTCGGGCAAGCCGTGCAGCAACCAGCGGGCCCGCTCGAGATTGAGGCGAATCTGGTCGATGCGCTCGTCCACCGGCACGTTGAGGGCCGCCCGGGTCCGCGCCCCGACGATGCCGTCCGCCTCCAGCAGGTGGCGCCGCTGGAAGCGCCGCACCGCCGCTGCCAGCCCCTCGTCATAGCGGCGCGGGTCCGGGGCAGCCCGCTCGGCACCGGGGAAAGCGGCCGTGTCCGCGGCCATCACCTCCAGTTCGCCGATCACCGCCAGACGCTCGCGCAGCATCACCACGTCGTCGTCGAGGTCACCCGGGCGCAGCGCCCGATCCCGGGCCGGCAACCTCGGCCAGCCACCGAGCCGCTCGATGTTGCGATAGCGGGCCAGGCCGGTTCGTAACCGCTCATAGGGCGCATAGGCGGGGCGCACCTCGGCGAAGGCCTGCTCGAAGCGCTGGGCATCCACCGCCCGGGAGAGCGCTGCCAGGTCCAGCGCCGGGGCGACGATCGGGATTTCCCAGTCGGGATCGATGTCACGAGGATCCAGCTTGCCGCGCTGCAGATGCCGCAGGGCGGTCAGCAGTACCCGGCTGGCATGCAGGTCGAAGCGCGCCTGCCGCTCCAGACCGCCCGCCTCCCCATGGGCCTGGCGATACCCCGCCACCAGGGCATCCGGCCGGTAATCCCCGGGTGTCAGTCCATCGCCGCCCAGGGTATGCAACGCTGCGGCGAAGGCGGCCACCGTCCGGGAGTCCTCCCAGGCCGGGCGCTGTCCGCGCACCGCATAGAAGGCCTGCAGCTCATCGCCCGCTTCGGCCAGCCGCGCGGTAATGGCAGCGGCGAGCGGTGACGTCGCCGCTTCCTCCCCCTGCCCCACGGCCGGGCCCGCCAGCATGAGCAGCGTCAGCAGCACGGAAACGAGGAAGGTCCTGCATGTACGAGCGTTCATCGTCCCTACCTCCTGCGTTGATGGAGGCGCCTGGTCATCCCGATCCTCATGATCATAATAGTGCCAGACCGGGGGGCTCAGGGAAGCAGCCCCCCTTCCTTGTGCCAGAACGACCGCCACGGGTATCCCATGACGCGACTCCTGCTTCCCCTGATGACCGGCTCGCTGCTGGTCAGCCTGCCCGCCGCCGCCGACTTCCTCGCCCAGGCGCTGCACCCCGACCAGTTCCGTGCCCCGCCCCTGGAGCACACCCTGGCCCGGCTGGCACCCAAGGCCGACCCCCGAGTATTGCAACTGGCCGCCAGCGCCCTGGACTGCGCCGCCCCGGACGCCGGTCGCCTGGCGGTGATCGACTACTCCCTGCCCTCCACCGAGCCGCGTCTCTGGGTATTCGACCTCGACCGGGGCGAACTGATGTTCGAGGAACGGGTCGCCCATGGCCAGGGCTCCGGCGATGCCGAGGCCACGCTGTTCTCCAACACCCCGGAGAGCCACCAGTCGAGCCTGGGACTGTTCCGCACCATGAACAGCTACTACGGTCGCAACGGCTACTCGTTGCGGCTGGAAGGCTTGGAACCGGGCATCAATGACCTGGCCTACCAGCGCGCCATCGTGATTCACGGTGCCGACTACGTCAGCGAGGCCTTCATCCAGCAGACGGGCCGGCTGGGGCGTAGCCACGGCTGCCCGGCGGTGCGCCAGGACGTGACCTACCCGCTGATCGACAGCCTCAAGGAGGATCACTACCTGTTCGCCTACTACCCCGACCCGGAGTGGCTGGCGAGCTCCGCCTTCTTCAGTTGCGAGACTGACGAAAGCCGACTGACCATGCGCTGAACCACCTGGCCGGCAGGCACCAAGGCGGGGCATCACGGCGCCGCATGCTCCCTATTGCAGCGCAACAGAGCTTGCCCGCCTCCCCAGATCGATCGCCGCTTCTAGCATAACCAACTGAAAAACCAGCAATACGAGGAAACTGGCAAATACCTTGCTTTGGACATGCCAGATAATGGTTGGCGTGGACCAGGCTCCCTCGGGAGTACGAGTGCGTCGGACCCGACCTTCAACGGCGAAGGCCCAGGATCGTGTGTTCGAATTTCACTCGACGAGGTATTCCAATGGAAATCCGCAACAAGGCCAACAGGATACGCCTGTTCAACCTTAAAACTCCGCAGATGCGCGCCTTCCACTTCTCATGGTTCGCCTTCCACATCTGCTTCTTCGGCTGGTTCGGCATCGCCCCGCTCATGGCGGTGGTCCGCGAGGACCTCGGCCTGACCAAGACCCAGATCGGCAACACCATCATCGCCTCGGTGGCCATCACCGTAATCGTGCGCCTGGCCATCGGCGTGCTATGTGACAAGATCGGCCCGCGCAAGGCCTATACCTGGCTACTCTGCCTGGGCTCGCTGCCGGTGATGTGCATCGGCTTCGCCGACAGCTTCGAGTCCTTCTTCCTGGCCCGCCTGGCCATCGGCGCCATCGGCGCCTCCTTCGTGATCACCCAGTATCACACCTCGGTGATGTTCGGCCCCAACGTGGTCGGCACCGCCAACGCGACCTCGGCCGGCTGGGGCAACCTGGGCGGTGGCACCACCCAGATCCTGATGCCGCTGGTGTTCTCCGGCCTGCTGATGCTCGGCGTCAACGAGGCCTTCGGCTGGCGCCTGGCCATGGTAGTACCCGGCGTGGTGCTGTTCCTCACCGGTATCGCCTACTACCGGTTCACCCAGGACGCCCCGGACGGCAACTTCGACGAGCTGCGCGCCCGCGGTGAACTGCCGCCGGCCAGCGGCGAGCACGGCATGGGCCAGAGCTTCGCCACCGCCGCCAAGGACATCCGCGTCTGGGCCCTGTTCGTAGTCTATGCCGCCTGCTTCGGCGTCGAGCTGACCATCAACAACATCGCCGCCATCTACTTCTTCGACAACTTCGACCTGACCCTGGCCACCGCCGGGATGATCGCCGGCCTGTTCGGCCTGATGAACCTCTTCGCCCGTACCCTTGGCGGCATCTTCTCCGACCTGTTCGCCAAGAACAGCGGTCTCAAGGGCCGGGTACGCTGGCTGTTCATCGCCATGCTCTGTGAAGGCGTCGCGCTGATGTTCTTCTCGCAGATGCATGTGCTGGCCCTGGCGATCGGCATCATGCTGGTATTCAGCCTCTTCGTGCAGATGGCCGAGGGTGCCACCTTCGGCGTCGTTCCCTTCATCAACAAGAAGGCGCTGGGCGCGGTGGCCGGCATCGTCGGTGCCGGCGGCAACGCCGGGGCAGTCGCCGCCGGTTTCCTGTTCCGCTCGGAGTCGCTCAGCTACCAGGAAGGGCTCTTCTATCTCGGCATCGCCGTCGTGATTGCCTCCCTGTGTGCCCTGGTGGTGCGCTTCTCGCCGGAGGTCGAGGCCGAGGAAGCCAAGGCCTACAGCGATGCCGTGGGCGAGGATACCGGCGCCGGTGCCCTGACGCTGCGCTGAACTGCCCTGCCCCTTCGGTCCACTGCCTATGCCGCCGCCCTCCGGGGCGGCGGCAGTCGTCGGCCAAGAACTAGGACGGATCTTGCTTATACAGGTCAACAACCCATGAAACCAGCCGAACGCCTGCTACTCGCCGCCAAGCGCTGCGAGATGGACAACCTGGAACACCTCGCCACCACCTGCGAGATCGTCGGAGACATCAGTCGTTTCATTCACGCGCTGCAGAAAGAGCGCGGTGCCTCCAACGTCTACCTGGCTTCCCGGGGTGAACGCTTCGCCGACCATCGCCAGGAGCGCATCGAGGAGTGCCTGCAAACCGAACGGATCATGCGCCAGCGCCTGGATGCCCTGGCCAGCGACGGCAGCAGGCCAGCGGCCGGTTCACGGCTACTCGAGCGCATCGCCCGGGTCTGGCATGCCCTGGACAGCCTCGGCGCTCTGCGCCGCCACATCGAGACCCAGGCAATCACCGCCGACGAGGCGACCCTGACCTTCAACCGGCTGATCAGCGGCCTGCTCTCGGTGGTCTTCGACGCCGCAGACACCGCCGGCGACCCGGAGATCACCCATGCCCTGGTGGCCATCTTCCACTTCATGCAGGGCAAGGAGCTGGCCGGCCAGGAACGCGCCTGCGGCGCCATCGGCTTCACCGCCGGTGGCTTCGACACGCCCCACCGCCGACTGCTGCTCCATCTCGTCGACGCCCAGCAGCGCTGCTTCGACACCTTCACCGAGTTCGCCACACCGGAGGCGCGTCGCCACTGGCATGAGGGCCTGCCACCCCGCACCCAGGCCGGCATCCAGCAGTTGCGGGAAATGGCCTGCCACGAGATCCCCCTTGCCACGACCAGCCGCAGTCTCGGCGAGACCTGGTACGAGCTGACCACGCGACGCATCGACGCCATGAAACGGGTGGAGGATGCCCTGGCCGCCGAGCTCTCGGAGATGTGCCGCGGCAAGATCGCCGCTTCACGCCAGCAGATGGCCGATCTCGAGGCCCTGCGTGCCACCCTGGCGTCGAACGATTCACCGCCCCCCGTGTGCCAGCAACTGGTCGACCTGTTCGGCGACGAACCCTGCCGCGAGTTGGGCACCCTGACCGCCAATGCCGTCGACTCCCGGCTCAATCGCTCGCTGATCGACCTGATGCAGGCCCAGGCCTCGCGGCTTCAGGCCCTCGGCGATGAGCTGGAGAACACCCGCAAGGCACTGCGTGAGCGCAAGCTCGTCGAGCGTGCCAAGGGACTGATCATGGCCCACCAGGAGATGACCGAAGAGGAGGCCTACCGCTTCCTGCGCAAGGCCTCCATGGACCAGTGCAAGAGCATGGCCACCATGGCGCGATCCATTGTCGACCTCTCCGATATCCTGCAGAAACGCCGCGATTGACGCACAGCCCTTGGGCGATCGATGCGGAGAATCCCGCCGGCAACGCCAGGCAGCCTGTCGGTCTTAACGCTGATCTACTGCGAAACCCGGTCTTTCGGCCAACTTCATTCGATCTGATTCGTTAAATAACCCGTAATTCGCCTCATCAGATCGATAAGCTTGACTCGAAATCCGTGTCTCTCGCGACGATCGGTCAAATCCGACCGGCTGCTAGACTGCAGAGGATCACCGGTGGCGGAGCATCCGCCACCATTTCCTTCCCATGGACCGAGCAGGAGGAGAACATGAAGGATGGAATGACGGCCCGTGGCAGCTGCCTGTGCGGCGCGGTGCAACTGGCCGTGCAGGCCGGCCGACAGAACATCGGGGCCTGTCACTGCCAGATGTGCCGCACCTGGGGCGGTGGCCCCCTGCTGGCCCTGGAGACGGTCACGCGGGTCGAGATGGAGGGCGAGGAGAATATCACCGTCTACGCCTCGTCGGATTGGGCCGAGCGCGGCTTCTGCCGCCACTGCGGCACGCACCTGTTCTACCGGCTGAAGAGCGGTGACCACTACGCGATCCCCGTGGGCCTGGTCGATGGCGGTGAAGCCTGGACCTTCGATACCCAGATCTTCATCGACGAGAAACCGGCCTTCTACACCTTCGCCAACACGACGAAGAACCTGACCGGCCAGGAGGTGTTCGAGGCCTTCCAGGGCGGCAAGGGCGACTGAGCGGGGCGATGCGGGGACCTGGCGGGCGCCATCCTCCCGACTCGGACACCTCGATGTCCGCCGGGTCCGGCCAGGCGATGTCGGTCCCACCGTCCGCCAGGCCGGGCTTCGCCCTACGCTCGCGTCCTCGATATCGACGACCCGGGCATGATGCTCTTACCTCCTCTCACCGACCTTCCTCCATACTATCGCACTATTTTTCTCATCCAACTTCAGGAGAATATGGGCCGAACCCGCGGGCCATGTCTTTGTTAATTCCTGTTGATACAGAAAGATATCGTCCCCCTATTACCTGTCATCTCTGTTTCCAAAATAGTCGGGGATGTAACCAGACTTTACACCGGCAGGTGGAACGACAATACTTCCCATGGCTCCCGTTGCCGTAATGGCACTACGAAGCGGATACCAGGATGAATGTCCCTCGTAGACTGTCGCTTTTATCCGACGCAGCATCGTCAGCATTATGCGACACCACTTGCCCTTCCATGTTCGACCAGAGGATGTCGCATCAGACCAGGCTGCCCGGATATGAAGAACGTGAAACTATCCATATCACCCTTTTCGCGGTGGCCGACCTGGCGGTTTCAGGATACAGGAAGCAATGATGATTCCGGATACATCACGACGACTGTTGCTGGTGGGAAACAAGTGGCTGTCTCGCGACATCATGCAGGCGATGACGCCCTATGGCTGGTCCATCACCCATTCGGAAACGCCCGAAGAGGCGACGAGTTGCTTGTCCGAGAATGACCATCGTGTCGGCGTCATGCTGATAGAATCCAACAGCGCTCGTTACCAGAGATCGATGGAAGAGCTCATCTGTCGGGAAAGAGTGTGCTGGCTTGCCATCCTCGACAGCAGTCTCCTCTCCCATCCCGATACTCGCCTGTTCATCCACCAGGCCCTCTACGCCTATCAAACCCTCCCCTTCGACCCACAAAAGACCCATACCCTGCTCGAATCCGCCCTGGACATGGCCAATATCTCCCCGACGGTCACCATCGGGAGATCCTGGTCGTCCCATCGAGCCAACGAATACGGCATGGTCGGTAATTCCGCCATGACGACACGGCTCTACCAGGCAATCGACAAGATCGCCGCCGTCGAGGCCCCTGTCCTGATCACCGGGGAGTCAGGTACCGGAAAGGAACTGACGGCCCGTGCCATCCATGAGCACTCGACGCGTCGCAGCGGGCCCTTCAACACCATCAACTGCGGCGCCCTGCCGGCGGGCCTGATCCAGTCGGAACTCTTCGGTCATGAGAAGGGGGCCTTCACCGGCGCCAGCCAGAGCAAGGCCGGCATCATCGAATCGACGAGCGGTGGTACCCTCTTCTTCGATGAGATCGGCGATCTTCCGTTGGACATGCAGGTCAATCTGCTACGCTTCCTGGAAAACCATCGGGTGATGCGAGTGGGCGGCTTGAAGGAACACCCGGTCGACGTTCGCGTACTCGCCGCGACGCACGTCGACCTGGAAAAGGCTGTCAGGGAAGGCCATTTCCGGGAAGACCTCTACCACCGGCTCAATGTCCTGCAGGTCTGCACGCCGGCGCTGAGGGAGCGCCCGGAGGACATCGACCCCCTGGCGAGGTTCTTCTTCCGGAAGTTCTCCCGCGAAAGATCGGCCGGTGTCCGCGGTTTCAGCCGAGAAAGCATGATCGTGATGCGACAGTATGGTTGGCCCGGCAACATCCGCGAGCTCGTCAACCGAGTGCGGCGCGCCATGGTCATGTGTGACCAGCGCCTTATTACCCCCGCGGATCTGGGCCTCGAGCGACGGCAGTGTGCCTTCCGGCATGCCGTGATGCTCGAGCAGGCACGCGACATCGCCGAACGGGAAGCGATCAGGGCAGCACTGGCACGCAACAAGCACAAGATCCTGCATGCGGCGCGTGAGCTGGGCGTCTCCCGAGTCACTCTCTATCGTCTTATCGAGAAGCACGGCATTGATCGACACAGCGTATCTGTCGATGATGAGGAGGCAGACCAGCCGCCCAGGGTCACACCACTGCCGTCACTCTGACCCCAATGCCGTCTGTCCCAGGTCATGACAACACCAAGCAACAAGGGAACCACCGCATGGCATGCACAGCAAAGCAAGTCGTCTCCGCCACCGGTCTCGTATCGCTACTGGGATGTAGCCTGGCATGGGCCCAGCCAGCACCCCAGGATCAGGGTGGCACACCGGTACAGCCCGTCGGCCAGCGCCCGCCCCCCCAGGAAGCGGCCGCCCCCGAGGTCCAATCCATTCCGGACATCGGCGGCGTGCTGACGCCCCGGGGGCAACTGGTGCTGGAGCCGGAGTTCCAATACTCCCATTCCAGCGTCAATCGCCTGACGTTCCGCGGTGTGGAGATTCTCAGCACCCTGCAGATCGGTGTGCTGACCGCCGAGGATATCGACCGGGATACCCTCGGCGCCGCCCTGACCGGTCGCCTGGGGGTCACCGATCGCCTCGAGCTGGAGCTGCGTCTCCCCTACCTCTACCGCGAGGACAGGGCGAACATCAGCATCGAGGAACCCGAATCTTTCGAGCTCGACAACAAGCAGACCGGCAATGATCTGGGCGATATCGAGGTCGCGGCCCACTACCAGCTCAACCGCGGGCTGGACGGCGCGCCCTTCTTCGTGGGCAACCTGCGCTACAAGTCCACCACCGGGCAGGGGCCCTTCGATGTCGACCGCGACGCCAACGGCCTCGAGGAGGAGCTGGCCACGGGCTCCGGCTTCCATGCCATCGAGCCGAGCCTGACGGTGCTCTTCCCCTCGGCGCCGGCGGTCTACTTCGCCAACCTGGGCTATCAGTTCCACCTCGAGGACGACGTCAACGAGCCGGTCGGCGAGAACGAGATCCAGAAGGTCGACCCAGGCGACGCCGTGCGGCTGAGCTTCGGCATGGCCTACTCCATCAACCCCAAGACCTCCTTCACCCTGGGCTACAAGAACGACTTCATCGGTGAGACCGAGACGACCTTCGTCGATCCCAATACCGGTGCCTCCGTCGACCAGAATACCCGGACCCTGAACGTGGGCTCGCTGCTGCTGGGCTGGTCCTACCAGTTCAACCAGGACGCCGCGCTCAACTTGAACCTGGAGCTCGGCGTCACCGACGATGCGCCGGATGCCATGCTGACGTTGAGGGCGCCCTTCGGCATGAATGTCTTCTAAGGCAAGGCCCATTCGGGACTGCCCGCCTCGAAGACAGAGGCTGCCTGCCGGCAGCCTCTCCACCTTCCCGCTCGACGACGTTCCAACTTGCCCACTCGGCTCCGCTGGATCGATGCCCACGCCGTTAGCGAACGATTCCCTGCAGGGCATTGAGGATCCTGGCCTTCTGCTGCGCCGACCTCAGCTCACCGATATTGTTGAGCTGAACGCTGATATCGATGTCGTTGTGGATGGTCTGGCCGGAGGCGGTGGTGGCCAGGGTGCTGACGATGGCCTGCCGGGTGATGCGGTGCAGGGCCGCGGTGCTGCCGATGCCGCCCGGGCCCTCGACCACGATGCCGGAGAAGTCGGTGAGACCGGACAGATCCAGCCCGCCCCCTCCGTCGGTCCCGGCGATGGTAGCCGCACCGGTCGAGCCCGGCCCCACCAGGGTCACGGGGCTACCGCCAGCATTGCTCAGGGTCTGGGAGAGCACCTCGATCCCGCCGCTGTTGCGGAAGGCCACCTCGGTCTCGTAGCGGATGGTGTTGTTGATCAGGGTGGTCAACTTGGCTCCGAAGTTCAGTTCCATTCCCGCCAGGTTGAAGCCGCCGCGCAGGGTATCGAGCTCGGCAGCGGCTATCACCTCGCCCCGATGGTAGACCCCGGCATCATCCGGCCGGGGCTGGACGCCGGGCTCCACATAGGGGAAGGCCGTCGCCGCCGAGACGGGCGATGCCGCCGTCGGCACCAGGGACATGGCCGCGGCCAACAGCACGGCAGGCAGGAGCCTGTGCCCGAGAGGCCCGGTTCCCTGGTGCACCGCGTGTACGTTCATGGTCGGTAACTCCTGTGAGTGATTACCTACCCAGTTCGGTAATGCCCGGCAGCGACAGCAGATTGGCTCCGACGTTGTAACGCTGCACGCCCTCCGCGATGGGCGGGGAGGGACGGACGCGCCAGTCACGCTCGCTGTTGAAGTTGCGCTGGGCCACTTCCAGTTCCGCCCGGGCACCGAGCACCGTACCGGTCCAGAGCGTCTCGAACATCTCCTTCGGGACCACGACGGTCCCCGCCGCCGGGTCTCCCACCAGGACGTTCTCCCGGTCGACGCCCTTGACGACGACGAAATGCTTGTACCCCCCGGTATTGACCAGGGTGATGGCGGGCACACCGATGCGCATGAAGTCGTCCAGGGAGATCTTGAAGCCATCGGAGTCGAGACCCTGGGTGTCCAGGTAGCGCTTCATGTCCAGCATGGAGAAGCCATAGGTCTGGATCTGCTCCGCATCACCGTGGCGGATCATCGACTCGAAGACCTCGGCCTCGGTGGTCTCCCGGTCGTAATGGAAGGTCAGCAGGGTCGCCACCGCCGCCGAGCCGCAGCTGAAGTCGTACTGCTGCGGCACCACCCTCTCCCAACTGAACTCCGAGAGGCTCTTGGCCTGAACCTGGAAGGAGCCGAAGCGGTTCGAGATGTTGACCGGACCGGCCTCCACGCTCGCGGCGATGCCGCCTCCCAACAGTGCCAGCAGCGCCGCCAGCAGCAGGGAGCGTTTCGCTGAATCTCTCATGGGCCTGTGCCTCTAGCGTTCCTCGTTCAAGGACCGTGCCGCTGGATCAAGGATTCTGGATATAAACGCTGATGCCGATGGCGTTGTTGACGGCATTGGCATTGCCGGTGATGCCGTTGAAGATCCCGGTACCGCTGAAGTGGCCCATGCTCCCCTGTTCGAAGGTGATGGAGCCGGTCATCATGTTGCCGTTGATGACATTGAAATCGGAGCCGACGGAGATGGCATTCAGGTCCTGGATGCTCTGCACATTGACGCTGTCGAGGTGGACGTTGACACCCTCCCGCCCCCGCGCCTGCGCCATCGCCTCGAGATCCATGCTCGGCAGGGCCGCGAAGCCGGAACCGGAAGAGGGAATACTCCCACCGACTTCGCCCGCATCGGCGTAGCCCATTCCCGCCCCGCCCGCCGACAGCACGACCAGGGTTGCCAGGAGTCGCCGGCGGAATCGCTCTCGCCGCGGGACAGTCATTATCGCCTTCATCGCCTAGCCTCCTTCCGGACTTTCCCGGGTCTCCCCGAGCGGTGGAGGAACTGGCGGAGCGTGCTCCGCCAGTTCCCGGACGCGACAACTCATGCCCGTCCCTGGGCCAGGTGATTCGATTAGTTGCCGCCAATGCTTACATTGCTGTGAGCGGCAACGCTGGTGCCGGCCAGCTGCGAGTTGTAGAGGCCGGTGGAGACGTTCATGTTGCTGATGCCGCCGAACACACCCCCGCCGACGGACACGCTGGCCGCACCGGTCGAGAAGACCGCCGCTCCACCGTTGCCGCCATTGCCGCCGGCCCCGCCGTTGCCGGCCGTGGCCATGGCATCGCCGGTGGTACCGTTGCCATTGCCGCCGTTGCCGCCGTTGCCATTGCCGCCGTTGCCGGCCAGGGCATTGGCATTGCCACCATTGCCGCCGTTGCCGGCCGTGGCGGCACCCTCGCCGGTGCCGGTGCCGGTACCGGTGCCGGTGCCGGCACCGCCATCACCTGAGGAAGCACTGGCGGTGGCAGCGGAGTCGGCTGCAGCGCTCTGAGAGCCGCCAGCGGTATTATCATCGTCGACATCTTCACCGGCGCTGAGGCCTGCAAGGTTGGCGCCCAGGGAACCGGAGGCCGCACCGGCGCCGGCGCCGGTATCGCCACCGTCTCCGGCACCGAGTCCACCGCCGAGGCCCACCCCGACGCCAGTCGCCTCACCGCCTCCGGCACCGTCACCGGCCCCGGCGAGTGCTGTGCCACCGTCACCGCCATTGCCATCGCCACCATCGCCGCCGGCACCGATGCCCACGTTCACCGCGGCTGCCGCACCGCCGGCGCCGCCCTGAGCCCCTGCGGCGCCAGTGCCACCGATGATGGCAATACCGGCACCATTGACGGTGGAGTGCATCTCCTGCAGCGAGATCACGCTGGTGGAGGTGTTGTAGGACTCGCTCATGGCCCAGGCATCGCCGCCACGGCCGGTGGAGCCGCCGTTGCCACCCATCCCGGTACCTTCACCATAGCCGCCGGCACCACCAGTGCCGCCGTTGGCCCCGCCGGAGTCATCATCGTTTATGCCACCGTTGGCGTTGCCGCCGCCGCCGCCAACACCCACGCCGAAGCCGCCACCACCATCTGCATTGCCACTGCTACCGCCAATGGCAACTGCCGTGGAATCCACCTCCTGATCGACCTGATCTGCAAAGCCGGCACTCGGGTTCGCATGGGCCGTGGAGATCGCCATCACCAGCGCCAGCAAGGGAGTACCCGCGACTACCAGATACTTTTTCATGATCGTTGCTCCATTCAGTTCGACTGGGCCTTCGTTGCATTACTGCGTTTCACTGCGAACCGGTGTCATTGCATCGAAGGCCGTCAGCCCCTTGAACGTCGATACCCGCTCGCAGTCATGGACTCTAGAGCACGACCCATGCCAGCACGGCCCCAAGTCGCGAATAAAATACTTTAAAAACAATATGTTAAAAATAAACGGACAACACCGGAGCACGCGGCACCGGCCAGGGAGAGGAGGGATAGTGTTAAGGGCGTGAAGCAGTAAGGGCGGCGAAGGGTTCTTCAACCCTCCGCTGCAAGCAAAAGTTCAGGTAAATCAGCCCAGTCGTCGGAGTGCCAAAAAATGGAAAGGCGGCGTTACAGTACGCCGCCTGGAAGGCGGGGAAACCGCCCGGGGATGGCCGGGCGACCGGGGTTCGTGTCAGCGATCCCTCAAGGGTCCGTAGCCCCGCTCGATTCCGAACGGGACGGTGAAGCCGGACTGGCCTCGACCATGCGTACCACGCTGCCCACCACGATCAGGCAGGGCGAGGGCAGCGGCTCCGCCTCGAGCCTGGCGGGCATGTCGGCCAGGGTGCCGGTGAGCGATTGCTGTTCGGGCAGGCTGGCGTTGGCCACCAGCATGATCGGCCAGTCGTCGGGGAGCCCGGCGCGGCGCAGGCCGGCACAGATCGCCGCCACCTTGGAGAGTCCCATGTAGAACACCAGGGTCTCGTCCCGGCGAGCCAGCGATGCCCAGTCGGGCTCGCCATCCTCGCGGCAGAGCTGGGCGGTGACGAAACGCAACTGCTGGGCGTGGGCACGGTCGGTGAGCGGGATGCCCATGCCCGCACAGGCCGCGGACGCCGCGGTAATGCCGGGCACGATCTCGGCGGGAATGCCGGCCTCGGCCAGCGCGGCGAGCTCCTCGCCCATTCGCCCGAACACCCCCGGATCGCCCCCCTTGAGGCGCACCACCGACTTGCCCTGCCCCGCCAGTTCGACCATCAGGGCCCCGATCTCGGCCTGGGGCACGCTGTGATGGCCGCTGGCCTTGCCCACGTAGTAGCGCTCGCGCCCAGCGGGAATCAGCGCCAGCACCTCATCGCCGACCAGGCGGTCATAGACCACCGCGTCGGCCTGCATGAGCAACCGCGCGGCCTTGAGGGTCAGCAACTCCACATCACCGCTGCCGGCGCCCACCAGGTAGACGCGCCCGGGGCGGCACTCCCCCCGCAGCGGCAGCGTCACGCCGGCCTCGCCGGTCGTACCCTTCAGCCCCTCCAGGTACCGGCCGGCCGCGGCTCCGAGGCGTGCCAGGGCGCCGGGGACGTCAGGCGACGTCAACGATTTCAGGCTTCGGCTCAGTGCGCGCATGGGCCCTCTCCTCTTCGGCACTTTCTTCGATAAGGGACTTCAGTTCGGGGATGCAGCTGCCGCACTGGGTGCCGCAGGCCAGCCGTGCACCGAGCGCCTCGACGCTGGTGTCGCCCCCCTGGATGGCCGAGACGATGGAGGAGCGGCCCACCTGGTGGCAGCTGCACACCACCGGGCCGCTATCGGCGGCGCCGTCGTCGCAACCGGCCAGCAGTCGTCGGCGACGGGTCGCATCCAGCGATTCGCCGCGGGCGCTCTCCTGGAAGCGCTCGTCGAGCCAGGCCAGGCCGGGGAGCTCCCGGGGAGGCGCCACCATCAGCCACCAACGCAGGCGACCCGCCTCGATCCCCGCGGCCCGCAGGCGTCCACTGGCCGGGTCCTCACACCACAGCGCCGGGGCCACCGGCAGGTGCCGGGCCAGCCAGGCCAGCCAGTCGGGGCGCTCGCCCGGCCGACCGCCGGCCAGCTGCCAGCGCTGGCACCCGCCCAGGGGAATGCGCGCCCAGTAGTCGGCGGTGTCACACCAGTCGGCTTCGGCATCCAGGTCGTCGGCCACCAGCAGGGTCGCTTCCCAGCCGTCCGTCAGCGGTTCGAGCGCCACCGCACCGTGCTTGGACTCGGGCTGACCGGAGACCGGGTCGAGGTGCGCCTCGAGCAGCCCCCCCATGCTCGCGCAGCCGCTGAATTGACCGGTCCAGTGCATGGGCACGAAGACCTCGCCACGGCGCTGCCCCTTGGAGAGCCGCACCCGGCCGAGGTAGTCGCCGCCGGCGCCGGTCAAGCGCGCCAGCTGCTGATCCTCGATGCCCAGGGCCTGGGCATCTTCCGGGGTGAGCTCGATAAAGGGCTCGGCGCGGTGGTTCATCAGCCGCGGCGCCCGGCCGGTGCGGGTCATGGTGTGCCACTGGTCGCGCACCCGTCCGGTGTTGAGGCGCAGCGGGCGTGCCTCGCTCAGCGCCTGCTCGGGCTCGCGCGGTCGCACCGGGATCAGCCTGGCCAGGCCGTCCGGGGTGGCGAAACGGCCATCCTCGAACAGCCGCGCCGTCCCCTGCGGTGCCCGGGCCGTCACCGGCCACTGGATCGGGGCCAGGGCGTCATAGGCCGCCCGGTCGAGCCCGGCCAGGCCGGAGATATCGAACAGCCGGGCGGACTCGGAGCCGGCCAGGTTCTCGAACCCCGACAGCCGGGCATGCTCGTCGAAGATCTCGCTCGGATGCCCGAAGGCGAAGGCCTCGCCGAACCCGAGCCGGTGGGCCACCTGGGTGATGATCCACCAGTCGTGACGCGCCTCCCCCGGCGGCGGCAGGATGCCGCGCTGGCGGGAGATGCGTCGCTCGGAATTGGTCACGGTGCCGTCCTTCTCCGACCAGCCCGAGGCCGGCAGCACGATGTCGGCGTAGGGCAACAGGTCGGTGTCGGCCACGCACTCGGAGACGATCACCAGCGGACACTTCGCCAGGGCCCGGCGCACCCGGTGAACGTCGGGCAGACTGACCGCCGGGTTGGTGGCCATGATCCATACCGCCCGCACCTCGCCCCGCTCGATCGCCTCGAAGAGCTCCACCGCCTTATGGCCCGGCCCCTCGGGCAGGGTCGGGACAAGCGATTCCGTCGTCCAGAAGCGGGTGACGCGGTCGATGGCGCCGGGGCTGTGGTAGTCCATGTGGGCGGCCAACTGGTTGGCCAGGCCCCCCACCTCGCGCCCGCCCATGGCGTTGGGCTGGCCGGTGATCGAGAAGGGGCCGGCACCGGGCAGCCCGATCTTGCCGCCGGCCAGGTGGCAGTTGATGATGGCGTTGCACTTGTCGGTACCACTGGAGGACTGGTTGATGCCCTGGGAGTAGAGGGTCACCACGTGCAACTGGCTGGCGAACCAGTAGAAGAAGGTCTCCAGGCGCTCCGGGTCGACATCGCAGTCGGCGGCGATGGCCTCCACCGAGTCGTCCTCCTCCCGGGCCGCCGCCAGGGCGGCATCGAAACCGGTGGTGTGTTTCTCGAGATAGACGCGATCCAGCTTGCCCTTGTCGGCCATCCAGGTCAGCAGGCCGTTGAACAGCCGGGCGTCGCTGCCGGGCTTGAGGCCCAGGTAGAGGTCGGCGATCTCGCAGGTGTCGGTCACCCGGGGGTCGATCACCACCACCCGCAGCAGCGGATTGCGACTCTTGGCGGTGCGCAGGCGCTGGTAGAGCACCGGGTGGTTCCAGGCCAGGTTCGAGCCCACCAGCACCACCAGCTCGGCGTCTTCGATATCCTCGTAGTTGCAGGGCACCGCATCGGCCCCCAGGGCGCGCTTGTAGGCCGCCACCGCCGAGGCCATGCAGAGTCGCGAGTTGGTATCCAGGTGCGGGGTGCCGAGAAAGCCCTTGAACAGCTTGTTGGCGACGTAGTAGTCCTCGGTGAGCAACTGCCCCGAGAGGTAGGCCGCCACCGCGTCCTTGCCGTGGTCGCGGCGAGTCGCCTGCAGCCGGTCGGCCACGGCATCCAGCGCCGTGTCCCACTCCACCTCGACGCCGTCGACGCGGGGGCGGGTCAGCCGGCCGTGGTCCCCCAGGGTCTCGTGCAATGCCGAGCCCTTGACGCACAGCCGCCCGAAGTTGGCCGGGTGATCGGCATCGCCTTCCACCCCGGTGATCCGGTCGTTCTCCACGCAGGCCAGTACGCCACAGCCGACGCCGCAGTAGGGGCAGGTGGTTCGGGCCTGATGCATGACGATCTCCTGTCGCAGTCGGTCGGGAAACGACGACGCCCACCAGCGGCCTCCCTGTTAGTGGACCGCTGGCGGGCGTCGTTGCCTGGTCTCGGAGGGCCGGCATGGCTCTCCTCACCGTTTGACCTGACATAAGCAAGACACATGCCATGACAGGCTTTTCACCAAATATCCAGCGACCTGTAACGTCCCGGCCGAACTCATGGGGAACCCTCACCCCCGCTTGCCGCACCAACGACTATCACCGGCGCGCGTTACTTGCACCACCCTGGTGCCCACGGCTCCTCGACACGACGGCTAGGCTCCCCTCCCATCCGCCCGGGAGGGGCGTCCCGCCTCGCGGTAGCGGTACCTGGAATGCATCTTGCACAACAGAGTAGTAAACGCACGCAACACGACGAGCGACACTGCCATGCCACCACCCCTGAATATCCTGCTGGTCGACGACGAGGTCGTGCGCGCCGCCATGGTCGAGGAGGCCCTCACCCGCGAGGGCCATACGGTCATCTGCCGCCTGCAGAGCCCGGCGAGCCTCAACGCGATGGTCGCCCGCCACCAGCCCGACGTGGTGATCATCGACATGGAATCCCCCGACCGGGACACCCTGGAGAGCATGGCCCTGCTCAATCGCGAGAATCCGCGTCCGGTGGTGTTCTTCGCCGACCAGCACGACCCCGACACCATGCAGGCGGCGCTGCAGTCGGGTGTCAGCGCCTATGTGGTCGACGGCCTGGTGCCCGGCCGGGTCAAGGCCATCATCGAGGTCGCCATCGCCCGTTTCGACGCCTTCCAGTCCATGCGCCAGGAACTCGACAAGGCGCGTAACCAGCTGGCCGACCGCAAACGCATCGAGCGCGCCAAGGGCCTGCTGATGAAGCATCAGGACTGCGACGAGGAGCAGGCCTACCGCATGCTGCGCAAGCTGGCCATGGATCGCGGCCAGCGTCTGGCCGAGGTCGCCGACAGCGTCATCGACATTCTCGAACGCCTGAACTCTCGATCTTCCGAGTAGGGCCCCTGTCATGAAAGAGGCAACCATGAGCACGACGGCCACACCCCCCGAACTGGAACGCCTGTCGCTGGGCTTCATGCCCCTGCTGGACGCCGCCCTGCTGATCATCGCCCGGGAGCGGGGCTTCTTCGCCGAGCAGGGCCTGGACGTCTCGCTGTCGAGGGAGAACGCCTGGTCGACCCTGCGTGACAAGGTCGCCGCCGGCCTGCTCGACGGCGCCCAGATGCTGGCGCCCCTGCCACTGGCCATGAGCCTGGGGCTGGGCCGGGCGCCCTGCGATGTCCGGGCACCGATCATCCTGGGCCGCAACGGCAATACCCTCACGCTCTCCGAGACGCTATGCCGCGAGAGCGGCGCGACACTCGGCGAGGACCCCGCGGCGAGCGCCCGGGCGCTTGCCGACTGGCTGCGTCGGCAAGCGGGCGAATGCCGCCCCCGCCTGGCCATGGTCTACCCCTTCTCCTGCCAGCACTACCTGCTGCGCGAATGGCTCTCGCTGGCGGGCATCGATGCCGAACGCGACGTGGAGCTGATCGCCCTGCCGCCGCCCCGCATGGTGGAGGCGCTGCAGGAGGGGCGCATCGACGGCTTCTGCGCCGGCGAGCCCTGGGGGACCCTGGCCCGCCACCGCGGCGCGGGGCGGCCGATCGCCACCGGCGCCCAGCTGTGGCCCGATCACCCGGAGAAGGTGCTCGGCGTGACCGGCGCCTGGGCCCGGCGCTACCCGGCTACCCAGGCGGCACTGATCCGCGCCCTGGAGCGGGCCAGCAGCTGGCTCGCCGAGTCCCCCGAGCAGCGCCGCCAGGCCCATGACTGGCTCGCCCTGCCACCCTACCTCGACCACTCGATCTGCCACCTCGACGGCCTGGCGCTGGACGGCGCGCCGATCCACCAGCGCCTGTACGGCGAGGGGGTGCTACGGCCCACGGCCGCGGCAGCGGGCCGCTTCGCCGAGCACATCGGCCGGCACATGCGCGACCACGGCCGGACGCTGGATCTGCGCACCCTGGAAGAGTGCTACAGCCCTGTGCATTTCGATGCGGCCACGCACCACGGATGTGCACCACCCGCCGGACGGGATTCCCGGCCACCCCTTCCGTAACCTACCAAGCCTCTGATAAAGCGCAAGAAAACTGATAATTACGGCATCCTGGCCGGATTCTTGATGGGGTATGGCACACGGCGATCAATGGCGATCGCACGACATATCACGACGAAGACGTCTCTGTGCACTCCCCGAGAGGGGAGGCGGCGCCGAGGCGTCTTCTTTCGTTTCGTCATTTCCGCATCAAGAGAGGTGTCAGGACATGCGCCATCGACATCCCGATTCGCCGGCAACCGAACACCTGGTAATCGTCGGCAACGGCATGGCCGGCCACCGGCTGGTCGAGGCCCTGGTCAAGCAGCCGGGTCGCCCGCCGCGCATCACCGTGATCGGCGACGAGCGGGTACCGGCCTACAACCGCATCCTGCTCTCGCCACTGCTCGCCGGCGAAATGACCCGCGACGCCCTGACCCTGAACGGGGCGGACTGGTACGCCGAACACGACATCGCCCTGGTGCTCGGCGAGCGTGTCACCGACATCGACCGCCAGGCACGGCGCCTGACCACCGACGCCGGCCGCACCCTCGACTACGATCGCCTGGTGCTGGCCACCGGCTCGCGCCCGGCCATGCCGCCGATTCCCGGCCTCGACCTCGACGGCGTACACGCCTTCCGCGATCTCGACGATGCCGCCGAGCTGATCCGGTTCAGCCGAACCCGTGCCACCGGGCACGGCGGACGGGCGGTGGTGATCGGGGGCGGCCTGCTCGGCCTCGAGGCCGCCGAGGGGCTGCGCAAGCGTGGCCTCGCGGTGAGCCTGATCCAGCGTGACGATCGCCTGATGAACCGACAGCTCGATGTCACCGCCGCCACGCTGCTGCAGCGTGAACTCGAGTCCCGGGGTCTCGAGGTGATCACCGAGGGTCATATCGCCGGCTTCGAGGACGACGGCAGCGGCCACGTGGCGGCCGTGTGCCTGGAGGGGGGCCGCCGACTGGCCGCCGACTGCGTGGTGGTGGCGATCGGCATCGCGCCCAACGCCGAGCTGGGACGCACCGCCGGGCTCGAGGTCAATCGCGCGGTGATCGTCGACGAGACCCTCACCAGCTCCGATCCGGCGATCCACGCCCTCGGCGAGTGCTGCGAGTTCCAGGGCACCACCTACGGGCTGGTGGAGCCGATCTGGCGCCAGGTGGAGGTGCTCGCCGCCCACCTGGCCGGCGAGGCGGTCGACGGCTATGTGGAAAAGCCCTGCGCCACCAAGCTCAAGGTCAGCGGCGTCTCGCTCTACGCCTTCGGCCCCACCGAACCCGACGCCGACCATGAGGTGCTCACCTATCACGACCCCCAGCAGGGCGACTACCGCCGCCTGCTGCTACGCGACGGACGCATCGAGGGTGCCGTGCTCTATGGCGACACCGCCATGGGCCCCTGGTACTTCGAACGCTCCCTGGCCGGCACCGATCTCGGCCCCTGCCGTCAGGCCCTGCTGCTCGGCGCCGCCGATGCCCAGTTGCTTCTCGACTCCCCCGAACCCCAGGACAGCCCCCTGAAGGAGGCCGCATGAACACGCCCCATTCCGACAAACAGCAACTGATCATCATCGGTAACGGCATGGTCGGCCACCACCTGGTCGAACAACTGGTCGAACGCGGGGCCACCGAGCGCTACCACGTCATCGTCTTTGGCGAGGAGCGCCACCTTGCCTACGATCGGGTGCACCTCTCCGAGTACTTCAGCGGCCGCGACGCCGACTCGCTGGCCCTGTCCACCGCCGACTACTACGCCGAGCACGGCATCGAGCTGCGCCTGCACGAGGCGGTGACCGCCATCGACCGCGACGGCGGCGAAGTGGTCACCCCCCAGGGCCGCTACCGGTACGACCGACTGGTGCTGGCCACCGGCTCCTACCCCTTCGTGCCGCCGATTCCCGGCAACGATCGCGACGGCTGCCTGGTCTACCGCACCCTGGAGGACCTGGACGCCATCCGCGCAGCGGCCGAGACGGCCACCACCGGCGTGGTGGTGGGCGGCGGCCTGCTTGGCCTCGAGGCGGCCAATGCCCTGCGCGGGTTGAACCTCGACACCGCCGTGGTGGAGTTCGCCCCGCGGCTGATGCCGATGCAGGTCGACAGCGAGGGCGGCGAACTGCTGCGCGAGAAGATCGAGTCGCTGGGCGTCCAGGTACTCACCGAGCGCGCCACCCAGCGCATCGAGGATGGCGAGGCCGGCCGGCACCGCATGGTGTTCCAGGACGACAAGGTGCTGGAAACCGACCTGATCGTCTTTTCCGCCGGCATCCGTCCGCGCGACGAGCTGGCTCGCGACTGCAGCCTGGAGATGGGCGAGCGTGGCGGCGTGGTGATCGATGATCGCTGCCTGACCAGCGACCCGGCGATCCTGGCCATCGGCGAGGTGGCGCTGTGGAACAACAGCATCTTCGGCCTGGTGGCCCCCGGCTACCAGATGGCCAAGGCCGCCGCCGCCACCCTGCTCGCCTCTTCCGGAGAAAGCCACGACGAGACCTTCCGCGGTGCCGACATGAGCACCAAGCTCAAGCTGCTCGGCGTCGACGTGGGCTCCATCGGCGATGCCCATGGCGACCGCACCCCCGGCGCGCGGATGTTCCGCTACCTCGACCCGCTCAAGCAGCAGTACCGCAAGCTGGTGGTCTCCAGCGACGGCAAGCGCCTGGTCGGCGCCATGCTGGTGGGCGACAACAGCGTCTACGACACCCTGCTGCAGTACTACGCCAACCGCATGGAGCTACCCGAGGACCCGGCCTCGTTGATCCTGCCGAGCAGCGAAGGAGCGCCGGCGCTGGGCCCCGACGCCCTGCCCGACACCGCGACCCTCTGCTCGTGCCACAACGTCACCAAGGGCGACGTCTGCGCCACCATCGATGCCGGCGCCGTGGACCTCGCCGCGGTCAAGGGCGAAACGAAGGCCAGCACCGGCTGCGGCGGCTGTGCGGCACTGCTCAAGAGCGTGGTCGATCACGAGCTGGAGAGCCGCGGCGTGGAGGTCGACCGCTCGATCTGCGAGCACTTCGCCCATACTCGCCAGGAGCTCTACGACATCGTCCGCGTCGAGGGCATCAAGACCTTCGGCGAGCTGGTGGCAAAACATGGCACGGGCCTCGGCTGCGACATCTGCAAGCCGGCGGTGGCCTCGATCCTGGCGTCCTGCTTCAACGAGCCGATCACCGATGCGGCGCACATCCCGTTGCAGGACACCAACGACACCTTCATGGCCAACATGCAGAAGAACGGCACCTACTCGGTGGTGCCGCGCATTCCCGGCGGCGAGATCACCCCGGACAAGCTGGTGGTGCTCGGCCAGGTGGCCCAGAAGTACGGCCTCTACACCAAGATCACCGGCGGCCAGCGCGTCGACCTGTTCGGTGCCCGCCTCGAGGATCTGCCGGACATCTGGGGCGAGCTGATCGAGGCCGGCTTCGAGACCGGTCACGCCTACGGCAAGTCGCTGCGTACGGTGAAGTCCTGCGTCGGCAGCACCTGGTGTCGCTACGGCGTGCAGGACAGCGTGGGCATGGCGATCCACCTCGAGAACCGCTACAAGGGCCTGCGCTCGCCACACAAGATCAAGTTCGCCGTCTCCGGCTGCACCCGGGAGTGCGCCGAGGCCCAGAGCAAGGACGTGGGGGTGATCGCCACCGAGAACGGCTGGAACCTCTATGTCTGCGGCAACGGCGGCATGCGTCCGCGCCACGCCGAGCTGCTGGCCACCGACCTAGACGACGAGACCCTGATCAGGACCATCGACCGCTTCCTGATGTTCTACGTGCGCACCGCCGACCGCCTGCAACGCACCTCGGTATGGCGCGAGAGCCTGGAGGGCGGCCTGGACTACCTCAAGGAGGTGATCCTCGACGACAGCCTCGGCCTTGGCGAGGAACTGGAAAGCCAGATGCAAGCCGTCATCGACACCTACGAGTGCGAATGGGCCAACGCCATCAAGGACCCGGAGAAGCTCAAGCGCTTCCGCAGCTTCGTCAACGACACGCGCCCCGACCCGGACATCATCGTGACCGAAGAGCGCGGCCAGCTGCGCCCGGCGTGATGAGCCAGGCCCGACACGCGCCCATGGCCTCCGGGGCCTGACCAAGAATGGTGACGGCTCGCCGATGAAGGCGCCGAGACCGCCCCTGTGGGTCAGACCCCAACCAAGCGACCGAGGTCAGCGTCGTGCAGTTCACAGGCGGCATCTCCGCCGCCGGAGTCTGACCCCAGAGGGCCTCCCAGCTACGGCAACTCGCCTCGCCGACCGAACAAGGAGTTTTCCATGACCAACGCAACCGCAGCAGCCACCACCATGACCCAGACCTGGCAAACCCTCTGCACCCGAGCCGACCTGGTGCCCTTCTCCGGCGTCGCCGCCTGGGTGGAAACCGCCGACGGCCCCGCCCAGGTGGCCCTTTTCTACATTCCATGCGGCCCGAACACGCCGGCGCTCCCCGGCCACGAGCAGGAACTCTACGCCCTGGAACACCGCGACCCCTTCTCGGGCGCCAACGTCATTGCCCGCGGCATCGTCGGCGACGTGAAGGGCCAGCTCGTCGTCGCCTCGCCGATCTACAAGCAGCACTTCCGCCTCGCCGACGGCCAGTGCCTGGAAGATGACAGCGTGTGCCTGCGCACCTGGCCGGTGAGCTTCAAGAATGATCAGGTGATGATCAAGGCCTGAGGTTGGCCGCTCCCTGCCGCGAGGGATATGCTGGGTATCTGGCATGCGGGCAGGGAGCCACGATGAGCGAGCGAAAGCGTATCGATCTCGCGCTACAGGGCGGCGGCGCCCACGGCGCCTTCACCTGGGGCGTCCTCGACCACCTGCTCGAGGATCCGCGCATCGAGATCGAGGGCATCAGCGGCACCAGCGCCGGCGCCATGAACGGCGTGGTGATCGCCGATGCCCTGACCCATGGCGACGAGACCACGGCCCGCGAGGCCCTGCACGACTTCTGGTCCGCGGTGAGCCGGGCCGGCATGGCCAGCCCCGTCCGGCGCACGCCGCTGGACATGCTGACGGGCAACTGGAGCCTGGACCACTCCCCGGGCTACGTCGCCCTGGACCTGATGAGCCGGCTGGTCTCGCCCTACCAGTTCAACCCGCTGAACTTCAATCCGCTCCGCGACATCCTCGCCGAACGGGTCGACTTCGACCGTGTGCGCCGCTGCCCCGACCTCAAGCTGTTCGTCGCCGCCACCAACGTGCGCAGCGGCAAGCAGCGGATCTTCACCCGCGAGGAGATGAGCGCCGACGCCGTCATGGCCTCGGCCTGCCTGCCGTTCCTGTTCCAGGCCGTGGAGATCGACGGCGAGGCCTACTGGGACGGCGGCTACATGGGCAACCCGGCCCTCTTGCCGCTGATGGAGCGGTGCCAGTCGAACGATATCCTCATCGTCCAGATCAACCCCATCGAACGCCAGGAAGTGCCCACCACGGCCGCGGCGATCATGAACCGCCTCAACGAGATCACCTTCAACGCCTCGCTGATCAAGGAGGTGCGCATGGTGGCCATGTTGCAGGGCCTGCTGGCCGACGGCGACGTGGACATCGGCTGCTATCGCGACACCCTCTTCCACCGCCTCAGCGCCGACGAGGCCCTGGAGGGGCTATCGGTGTCCAGCAAGTTCAACGCCGAGTGGGCCTTCCTCTGCCGGCTGCGCGATCTCGGCCGGGAGGCCGCCGCGGGCTGGCTCGGCGCCCACTTCGACGATCTGGGCAACCGCTCCACCCTGGATGTGGAGAGCGTCTACCTGCACTGAGGCGGGCTCCCGTATCGGCGTAGCGTTGAAGGCCTCGACGGTAGGCCGGGAGCGGAGTCGGCATGCTAAGGTCAAAGATTCATAACATTGCCACAGAGGAGGCCCCAGCCCACGCAGGTGACACTGGCCACAGGGAAGCCATGCTGCCATAAGATGGCCAGTCTGCTGTCATATGACGGTCAGGTGTCAGTGCCAGTGTCGAAAGTGCCGTCTACTCAGGAGCGCTGCCCGATGGTACGACTCGACAAGAAAGCCAAGCGGCTCTACGTGCTGGACACCAATGTCCTGCTCCACGACCCCGCTGCCATCTACCAGTTCGAGGAGCACGAGGTGGTCATCCCCATGATCGTCCTCGAGGAACTCGACAAGCACAAGAACGGCCTGCGCGAGATCGCCCGCACCGCCCGCCAGGTCAGCCGCACCCTCTCCGACCTGACCAACCAGGTCTCCTTCGACGAGATTCAGCGTGGCATCCCCATTCCCCGCGCCGGCGGCGAGTCACTGGGGCGGCTGCGCTTCCTGTGCTATCCCGAGCCGGAAACCCTCACCCTCGACCACCTGGAGGACAGCCCCGACAACCGTCTGCTGGCCGAGACCTGCCGGCTGCGCGACGAGCGCCCCGACGCCTCGGTGATCCTGGTCACCAAGGACATCAACCTGCGCGTCAAGGCCGCAGCCCTGCGGGTGCCGGTGGAGGACTACCTGACCGACCGCGCCTTCAGCGACAGCGACACCATGATCGAGGGTGTGCAGATCTACCCCGATGCGGACAGCGGCGGCAACGGCCCCTGGGAGGCGCTCGAGGTGGATGTCGAGGTGGAACGTATCGATCATCACACCTTCTACCATCTGACCGGCCGGATGCCGAGCGACTGGCATGCGGGCATGCTGGTCTCCGACGACGACAACGGCGCCGCCTTCGAGGCCATCGTACGCGAGCTCGCCCCTCAACACGCACGGCTCCAGCTGCTTACCAACTACCGGCACAAGGCCAGCGTGTGGGGCGTGCACGCCCACGACAGCCGCCAGAACTTCACCCTCAACCTGCTGATGGACGATGACATCGACCTGGTGACCATCGCCGGCAGCGCCGGTACCGGCAAGACCTTCATGACCCTGGCCGCCGCCTTCCAGCAGACCCTGGACAGCAAGCGCTTCGAGCGCATCGTCTTTACCCGGGCACCGATCTCCATGAGCGAGGACATCGGTTACCTGCCCGGCACCGAGGAGGAGAAGATGTCGCCCTGGATGGGCGCCTTCCACGACAACATGGACAACCTGCTGCGCGACGAGGATGGCGGGAGCAGCTGGGAGAACGGCGCCACCCGTCAGCTGCTCGGCTCTCGGGTGCAGATCCGCGCCCCCGGGTTCATGCGCGGCCGCACCCTCAACGACACCTTCCTGATCATCGACGAGGCACAGAACTTCACGCCCAAGCAGCTCAAGTCGCTGGTTACCCGGGCCGGGCGGAACACCAAGATCGTCTGCCTGGGCAATGTCGGCCAGATCGACACCCCCTACCTGACCGCCAACACCTGCGGCATGGCGGCGGTGGTCCAGCGCTTCCGCGACTGGCCCCACGCCGGTCACGTCACCCTCAAGAGCGTCGAGCGCTCGCGGCTGGCGCTGGCCGGAGAGGAGATGCTGTAGTCGAGAGAGCCCCGGGGCCGGCCTGACATCGCGACGCCTGCGATCCGGTTGTCAGGCCAGCCCCCACAGGGCCACCGCCGCCAGGCGCGACACGAGCCGACATCCCGTCGGGTCAGCCGGAGGGGGTGTTGGCGGCCTTCTCGATCAACGCTTCACTATCGCTGCCCGGCCCCTGCTGCAGCACGGTCTCGGCCTCGTGATAGAGGCAGACGTAGCGCTTGCAGGAGGCACAGAACACCTTGTCGTCGGGATTCTTCACCTGGGAGACCCGCATGCGGTGGCTGCCACAGTTGGGACAGGCCACCGGCAATCGGAAATCGGTGGAAAGATCGGGCATGCTCGGCTCCTCCATGCAACGGCGGGAAACGAAGACCTCTTGTCCAGTCTCGGGGGTTATCCCGGGCCCTGCAAGGCATGCACACCGATCCGGCCGCGTCACCCTGCACCGTGGGACGCAATGGCAGGCCCCGGGCCGCAGATGCGGTTGCGACCCTCGCGCTTGGCATGGTAGAGCGCCTGATCGGCCCGGGAGAGTGCCCCGTCCAGGCTGCCGCCCGGCTCGAGGACGGTGATCCCGAGGCTCACGGTGAAGCGGAGCGTCACCCCATCCACCTCCAGTTCGATGGCCTCCACCGCCTGGCGCAACCGCTCGAGAATCTCCCGTGCCTGGTCGGGCTCGCTGTCGATCAGCATCACCGCAAACTCTTCGCCACCGATGCGGGCGAAGAGGTCGTAGGGTCGCAGGCTGTCGCGGCAACTCATGGCGAAGGACTGCAGCGCCAGATCGCCGGCCGCGTGGCCATGGGTGTCATTGAGCTCCTTGAAGTGATCCAGGTCGAGCATCGCCAGCGGCATCCGACGCCCATGACGCTCGGCAAGCGCGAGCACGGCTTCCCCCTGCTCGAAGAAGGCGCGCCGATTGAGCGCCCCGGTGAGCATGTCGGTACTAATCAGGCGCTGGACCTGCTGCTCGGCCTTCTTGCGTTCGCTGATGTCGATCAGCAGGCCATCCCAGAGGGTCTGGCCGTCCCGCTGCCGCCGAGGCAATGCCCTGCCCTCCAGCCAGCACACGCCGTCCGGCACGATCAGCCGGTATTCCATCCGCCAGGGTTCCAGGCTCACCGCCGACTGGGCAATCGACGCCGTGAGTTGATCGCGATCCTCGGGATGGACCCGCATGAGCAGCCGATCGGCATCGGCCATCACCGCTTCCGGGCTCAAGCCACAGAGCCGCTGCAGCCCCTCGCTGAGGTAGAGAAACTCGATGCGGCCGCTGACATCCTGGCGGGTCTGGAAGACCACCGCGGGCAGCCGCGACACCGTGCCCTGCAGCCGCTCGAGCAGCGCCTGGTCCTGCAGGTAGCGCTCGCGCGTCCGGGTGACGTCATGCAGGATGAGCAGTAGCCGTCGGCGGCCGTCGGGCTCCTCGAGCAGCGGCAACACGACGGTGTCCTGATAGCATCGCTCGCCATCGGCGCGGCGGCAGGCCAGCACCCCTTGCCATGGCTGGCCGCGGGTGGTGGCGAAGGACAACGCCTGCTGCAGGTCACCACGCAGCGGCTTGACGTCCAGGATGGTGACACGCCGCCCGAGCAGTTGGTCGGGCGGGTAGCCCGCATGGCGCTCGAAATCGGGGTTGAGCTGCTCCACCACTCCCGCCGCGTCGACCAGTATCACCGCCCCGGGGAAGCCGGCCAGCAGTCGGGCGGCGAGGCCCTCCTCGGCACTTCGCCGCCGATGGCGGGAGCGAGCCTCGAGGCGCAGCACCACCACCAGGGTGACGGCCAGCGCCAGCCCCGCGAGCCCCAGTGCCGCCCAGAAGCCGAACAAGGCACCGGAGGCGCCGACCATCAACGTCAGGGCGAGCACCGCCGTGGCGCCACGCGTCCACCGACGCCGCACCCGCTGACGATCCTTACCCATTTCCCTACGCCCTGCCCTGGCTCTATCCATGCGCCGTCTCTACCCCGGGGCTTTCCTGCAGACGAAAACGACCGGCCTCTGATGGGCCTTCTCGACCTACAGTACCCCAACTTCGGTGGCGAGGCATCCCGGTGCGACTGTCGACACGACCCTGGCCGCAGCGTCAGGCCGCGAGCCACAGCCCCAGGTTGAGCAGCCCCAGGCTGCCCAGCAGCAGCGCGACGTTCAGTCCCAGCAGCGGCACCAGCGACGAGAACTCGCCTGCCTCCACCTCGGCCGGCAGGCGCCACAGCCCCCTGACCAGCCACAGCATGGCGGGAGCCGCCAGCCACATCAGCCAGGCCTGCACAGGCAGCCAGCCCCCCAGCCAGCCCAGGGGGATCACCGCAAAGCCCGCGAGCAGCAGGGCCGCCACCAGGCGGGCCGCAGGGCGTGCGCCCAGCACGATGGCCAGGTGATGACGTCCGGCACGTCGATCGGGCTCGATGTCCGGCAACTGGTTGACCAGCAACAGGGCGCTGACCAGCAGCATCGGCACCAGCGAGGCGGCCAGCGCCGTGACCGAGAAGCCTCCGGTGAGCGCCTGGTGTCCCCCCACCACCATCAGGGTGCCGAACCCCACGCCGGGGGCCAGCAGGCAGAGCCAGGGGCGTCGGGTCAGCCAGCCGGTGTAGGCGACCACCAGCCCCAGGCCGATCAGGCCATGGAGGAGCATCACCGGCCCGGCACGCCACAGGAACCAGGCGCCGATCGCCACCACCCCGGCCAGGCAGGACAGCGCCGAGCGCCTCACCGCGCCGGCGGCCGCGGGATTTTCCGGCAGTGCGCCGCTGCCACCGGAGAAGGGGGTACGCGTCGTGGTGATGTCCAGGCCGCTGACGAAGTCGTGATGCTCGTTGAACAGGTTCACCGCGGCGTGGGCCAGCACGGCGGCGAGCATCACCAGCAGGATATCGAGCCCGGCGGGCGTCGCGCCGTCGAACCAGGCGCTGGTGACCGCCAGTCCGGCGCAGAGCGGTGCCAGCACCAGGAAGTTGGGACGGGTGCTGCGCCAGCAGGCGTGCAGGGTCGTGGCCATCGAGGGGGTCCCCGTCATGCTGGAGGCTCTGGCGTCGAGCGGGCGGGCCGAGTCCGAGGATTCAGTGGGCGAGCCGCTCGGAGAGCCACTGACCGATGTCCGCGACCTGCTGTGGGCAGACCGCATGGGCCATGGGATAGCAGCGGTAGTTCGCCGGGTAGCCCAGCGACTGGACCCGTTCGAAGCCGGCCTTGCCCAGTGCCTCGGGCACCACCGGGTCGAAACTGCCGTGGTGTACCTCGATGGGCAGGCCGCGGTTGGCCTCGGCCAGCTCGATGGAGTCAGCGGTGGCGAAGTAGGTCGACATGGCCAGCAGGCCGCCCAGCGGTTGCGCGAAGGAGAGCGCCGCCTGGTAGGCCACCGCTCCGCCCTGGGAGAAGCCAGCGAGGATGATCCGGCGGCTGTCGATACCTTGTGCGATCTGCTCGCCGATCAGCCCCTGGATGCGCTCCGCCGAGGCCATCAGCTGGGGCTCGTCGATCTGGCGGTCGAGGCTCATCTCCTTGATGTCGTACCAGGCCGGCATCACCATGCCGCCGTTGATGGTCACCGGCAGGCGCGGGGCATGGGGCAGGATGAAGCGCACGGCATCGTCGGTGGGCAAGGGGAGCGCCGGCACCAGCGGCTCGAAGTCGCTGCCGTCGGCACCCAAGCCGTGCAGGATGAAGACACAGGCGTCGGCGGGTCTGCCGCTGCGCGGCTCGATGATCAGTTCACCAGGGTTGCTCATGGCATCGATTCCAGGGCCAGTGAAAGGAGGCGGTTAAAAACCGATACCCTACCGCAATCGACGGACGGCGGCGAGGTGACGATCCGACTCAAAAGGGCCAGATCAGCGGGATCAGCATCAGCGCCACCGCCCCGGTGAGCAGGTTGAGCGGCCCGCCGAGGCGCAGGAAGTCGCTGAAATGGTAGCCTCCCGGGCCATGGACCATCAGGTTGGTCTGGTAGCCGATCGGCGTCAGGAAGCTAGCCGAGGCGGCGAACATCACCGCCACCACGAAGGGCATGGGATGGACCCCCAGGCTGTCGGCGCTGGCCATGACGATGGGGAAGGTGATCACGGCGGCCGCATTGTTGGTGACCAGGGCGGTGAGCAGGGCCACCAGCACATAGACCGCCACCAGCAGCGTCCAGGGGTTGCCATCGGCCAGGTCGAGGACGGCACCGGCCAGGACGGCCGCCGCCCCCGAGGCCTCGAGTGCGGCGCCTAGCCCGAAGGAAGCGGCGATTGTCAGCAGCACCTGGGCGTCGAGGCCGCGCTTGGCCGCCCCCACCGAGCAGCAGCCGGTCAGCAGCGCCAGGGCCGCCCCCAGCATGGCGGCATTCATCAGGCTCATCACCCCCAGGGTGGCCAGCAGCACCACGCTGCCGAGGATGCTCCAGGCCAGCCAGGCCTTCTCGTGCACCGGGCGCGCCGCCCCGTTGACCTGGCTGATCAGCAGGAAGTCCCGCGACTGGCGATGCCGTTCGATGAAGGGCGGCCGGGCCTCCAGCAGCAGCACGTCGGCGGGTTGCAGGCGCACCTGCCCCAGGTTGCCGACGACCCGCTCGCCACCGCGGCACACCGCCAGCACGGCGGCGCCGTAGAGGGTACGGAAATGGCCGTCGCGAATGCGCTGGCCGACGAACTGGCACTGGTTGGAGACCACCGCCTCGACCAGGCGGCGCTCCTTGAAGTCCTTCTCCAGGCTCGATTCGCCCTGGCGTGACGGCATCAGGCCGCGCACCTGCTGCAGTTCCACCGCGCCCTCGCTGGTCCCGGCGAAGACCAGCCGGTCGCCGCCCTTGAGTCGCTCTCCGGGGCCCACCACGCTGACCACGTTGCCATCGCGCTCGATCTCCACCAGGAACAGCTCCTGAAGGTGGCGCAGGCCGGCTTCCTCCACCGTGCGGTCGACCAGCGGACCGGAGGGATCGACTTCCATCTCGATGGTGAACTCGCGGGGGTTCTCGAAGACCGCCTCGGCCCCCCGCCGCGCCGGGAGCAGTCGTGGTCCCAGCAGCATCAGGTATAGCAGGCCGACCACGGCCACCGGCAGGCCCACCCAGGCGATGTCGAACAGCCCCATGGCAAGCTGAGGGTCACGGTCGATCAGCAGGCCATGCACCACCAGGTTGGTACTGGTGCCGAACAGGGTGATGGTGCCGCCGAGGATCGAGGCGAAACTGAGCGGCATCAGCAGGCGGTGGGCCGGCACGGCCACGCGCCGGCTCCAGCTCAGCACCGCCGGGATATAGGTGGCGACCACCGGGGTGTTGTTGAGAAAGCCGCTGAGAGAGGCCACCGGCAGCAGCAGGCGGGCCAGCGCCCGGCCCTCGCCACGGGGCCGCCCCAGTACATGGCGGATGATCAGGTCGATGCCGCCGGTCTCGCGAATGCTGGTCACCAGCACGTACATGAAGGCCACGGTGAACAGGCCGCTGCTGGAGAAGCCGGACAGCGCCTGATCGGCATCGATCACGCCCAGGGTCAGCAGCAGGATCACCGCCCCGAGCAGGATGATGTCGGGGCCGAGGCGGGAGAAGGCCATCAGCGGGAAGACAGCGATGACGACGACGAGGGAAATCCAGGCATCCAGCGGCATGGGGCATCCGATCACTCAGGAGGACAACCGGCCTATTGTGAACGCCATCGCATATTCTAAAAAGTTATTTTTAGAAATTCATCCATTCGATAATCGAATAACGCTGACTGTCCTCGCCACATACGAAAAAGGCCCGCTTTCGCGGGCCCTTCTCTACTGCCGGGAGGCAGTCACATCAAGATCGGATGGCGATTAGCCGATGACCTGGATGTTGGAAGCCTGGAGGCCTTTCTTGCCCTGGGTGACGTCGAAGGAGACCTTCTGACCGTCTTGCAGGGACTTGAAGCCTTCGGCCTTGATCTCGGAGAAGTGAGCGAACAGGTCGTCACCGTTGTCGTCCGGAGAGATGAAGCCGAAGCCCTTGGTGTCGTTGAACCACTTGACAGTACCGGTAGCCATTATCGAATTCCTCGAATAGCGTTTGATTTTGCCGGGAAATACCCGAGTTGCAGTGGGTAAAACAAGAAACTTTCACCGGGAGATCGACGCTATGAGCATTTCGATGACCGCTTGCGATGTTCCACTTGCTAACCAACTGCACGCAGCATGCCCCCTTGGCGGGCGCACGTCAAACACTATTTGCTCTGGATGACAGAATCGTTGCCGCCCTCGGACGGGGGCCTGGACATGCCGGAAGGGAAATCGTAAGGTGGCTAACAATCAAGACCGCCTTGTATACAAAAATTTCACCTAATCCCCCTGGCCACGCCCGATCAAGGTGGCCGGATCACCGATACGTTCGACTGCTCATGTCCATGACGCCATCGACAGCAAGGGAATCCTTGTCGGCAACACCTGCCCTCGAGGGCACTGCCTCCCGCCCGTTTCCCCGGCCCGACATAGAGGCTGCCCTGCGCGACAAGGGCGATCCCTGAGGCCACTCCCCGGCCGCCCTGCGGCCGGACTGCCAGCCCGTCACCCCGGCTGAGTGCCTGACAGCATCGGCACGGGGTCGGTGTGCGTTCCGCACCCCCGCCGGGCAGCGCTCCCCCTGCCGGCCATCGCCCGCGATGGTCAGACTCCACTCTGTGCCGACCGCATCACCGTCGGCGCACTGAATCACTGCGAGGACATCCGTGAACGATCCCGACTTCTATCAATTCTCCACCCTGACGGTATTGCTGCTGCTCGCCGCCTTCTACGGCGGGACCTACCTGCTGACCCTGACGATCCGCAAGCCTCAGGAAGATACCGACGCCTACATGGTCTCCAACCATCGCATCGGCTTCGGCATGGGTGCGGCCAGCATGACCGCCACCTGGATCTGGGCGGCCTCCTTTTACGCTGCCGCCACCTCCGGCTACACCTATGGCGTCTCCGGCCCGCTGCACTACGGCCTGTGGGGCGCCCTGATGATCCTGTTCATCTATCCCTTCGGCCGGCGGTTCCGCAAGCTGGCGCCCAACGCGCACACCCTGGGCGAGCTGATCCATGCGCGCCATGGCGCCTCGAGCCAGCTGATCCTGGCACTCTCCAACATACTGGGCAGCGTGATCAGCCTGATGGTCAACTTCACGGCCGCCGGCGCCCTGGTGGCCGTGCTCTCGCCGCTCTCCTTCCAGGCCGGGGTGATCATCGCCGGGGTCGGGGTGCTCGGTTACACCCTGTGGTCGGGCTTTCGTGCCTCGGTGCTCACCGACTTCGCCCAATTGGTGGCGCTGATGGCCATCGCCATCGTGATCATCCCGGCGGTACTGTTCGCCATGGGCGGGCCCGGCGCCATGGTGGCCGGTCTCGACAACCTCACGGCAGAACAATCCAACCTCTTCTCGATGACCGCCATCCTGGAACAGGGTGCCCCCTTCTTCGTGGCCGTACTGGCCTATGCCATCGGCAACCAGACCATCTCCCAGCGCCTGTTCGCGGTGAACGAGAATCACATCAAGCCCACCTTCATCACCGCCACCGTGGGCTACGGCGCCATCGTCATCGGCCTGGGCATGATCGGCCTGATGGCGCTGACACTCGGCATGGAGCCGATGAACGGTGACATGAACAACCTGATCCCGCAGATGGTATCGAGCTATCTGCCCCCGGTGTTCATCGGGCTCTTCTTCATCCTGGTGATCGGCTCGCTCTCCTCCACCGCCGACTCGGACCTCTCGGCGCTCTCCGCGATCATGATGGCCGACGTCTACGGCAAGAACATCGCCCGCGGCAAGGCGGACCCCAAACGCATGCTGCTGATCGGCCGGCTGACCATGGTGGTCGCCACCATGGTGGGAATCGTCTTCGCCAGCTTCTCCCTGGACATCCTGGTGATGCTGGTCTTCGTCGGCGCGCTGTGGGGCGCCATCGTCTTCCCGGTGATCGCCAGTTGCTTCTGGGATCGCGTGACCAATGCCGCCTTCACCACTTCGGTGCTGGTCGCCATGGGGCTGTTCTGTGTCGCACGCTTCGAGCTGGTACCGCTCGCTGGCACAGCGGGCCTGTTCTTCGAGGTGCTCGCCAGCATCGGTGGCGGGATCATCATCGCCCTGATGGTATTCGGCTTCTGCGGCAGGCGCCTGGGCGCCATCGCCGGCGTGCTGGCCGGCCTGGCCATGCTGGTCTTCGCCACCGGCTTCCTGCGCGACTACACCGTACTGCTGGCCTCCCTGACCGCCTACGGCGCCAGCACCCTGGTCTGCACCCTGATGAGCCTCGCCAGCCCGCAGCGCTTCGACTTCGACTCCATCCGCCAGCGGGTCGGTGACTACGACGACCACCAGGCCACGGACGAGCGCCCGGCCCCAGGTGGCGCCGCCCCGGCCTTCGCCGAGCAATACTAATTCCGTACCTGACCGGGCCGGCGGCTTTTGCCGGCCCCGACAACGACATTAAGGAGCATGCCTTCATGCAGACCCTGATCTACGGCAGTTACGTCCTCATCTGGCCCGCCCTGACCCTTGGGGTGCTGGCCCTGATCTGCCGGGCCGTGTGGCGCGACATGCGTGCCGCCGACGCGGATGAACGCGACCTGGTCTAGGAGCCTGTCGGACTTAACGCTGATCTACTACGAGAGCCGGTCTTGCGGCCAATTTCATTCGATCTGATTCGTTAAATGGCGGGCTATTCGCCTCATCAGATCGATAAACTTGGCTCGAAATCCGACTCTCTCGCGACGATCGGTCAAATCCGACAGGCTCCTAGGACCGGACAACCGCCCAGCGACACGACAACGGCAGGCCAAGGCCTGCCGTTGTAGTGTCTCGGCAGGAGAAGAGATCGCTACTCCCCGCCCAGGATCCAGCCCGCGGCCTTCTCGGCGATCATCAGCGTCGGCGAGTTGGTGTTGCCGCTGGTGATGGTGGGCATGACGCCCGCATCCACCACGCGCAGCCCTGCCACCCCGCGTACCCGCAGGCGAGCGTCCACCACCGCCATGGGGTCGTCGTCGCGCCCCATCCTGGTGGTGCCCACCGGGTGGAAGATGGTGGTGCCGATATCGCCCGCCAGGCGGGCCAGGTCCTCATCGCTCTGGTACTCCAGGCCCGGCTTGACCTCCTCGGGCGAATACTTCGCGAAGGCCGGCTGCTCGGCGATGCGCCGCGTGACCCGCAGCGAGTCCGCCGCCACCTTGCGATCCTCGGGGGTGCTCAGGTAGTGGGTGGCAATGGCCGGCGCCTGGCGCGGGTCGGCGCTCTTGATGCGCACCGTGCCGCGACTGGTCGGGTTGAGGTTGCACACGCTCGCCGTGATCGCCGGGAAGTCGTCCAGCGGCTGGCCGAAGGCTGGAAGACTGAGCGGCTGGACGTGGTACTCGATGTTGGGATGTTCGTACTCGTCGGAGCTGCGCGTGAAGGCACACAGCTGCGACGGCGCCATGCTCATGGGGCCGGAGCGCTTGAGCAGGTACTCGAGCCCGATGCCCGCCTTGCCGACCAGCGAGTTGGCCATGGTGTTGAGGGTCTTGGCGCCCGTCACCCGATACACCGAGCGGATCTGCAGGTGATCCTGCAGGTTCTCGCCGACCCCCGGCAGGTCATGGATCACCGGAATCTCGTGCTCACGCAGCAGGTCGGCCGGGCCGATTCCGGAGAGCTGCAGCAACTGCGGCGAGCCGATGGCGCCGGCGGAGAGGATCACCTCGCGGGCGGCCTGCACCGAGGTCGGCTTCCCGCCGCGTTCGACACGCACGCCGGTGCAGCGCGGCACACCGCCCTGGCCGGTCTCGCCCCCCTGTTCCAGCTCGAGCCCCAGCACCTGGGTGGAGTGCCACAGGGTGAGGTTGTCGCGCTTCTCGGCCCCGCGCAGGAAGGCCTTGGCGGTGCTCCAGCGCCAGCCCGACCGCTGGTTGACCTCGAAGTAGTCGACGCCCTCGTTGTCACCGCGGTTGAAATCGCGGGTACGCGGGATGCCGGCCTCCACGGCCGCGGTGGCGAAGTCGTCGAGCACCTGCCACTTGAGGCGCTGCTTCTCCACCCGCCACTCGCCGCCATGGCCATGGTAGTCGCGGTGGGCGGCATCGGCATCGCCGCCGGCATCCAGGCGATGATGATCCTCGTGCTTCATGAAGTCGGGCAGGCAGTTCTCCCAGCGCCAGGCGTCGTCGCCGGTGGCCTCGGCCCAACTGTCATAGTCGCGGGCCTGGCCGCGGATATAGAGCATGCCGTTGATGCTCGAGCAACCGCCCAGGGTCTTGCCACGCGGGTAGATCAGCGAGCGCCCGTTGAGGCCGGGGTCGGGCTCGGTGCGGAAACGCCAGTCCGTGCGCGGGTTGTCGATGCAGTAGAGGTAGCCCACCGGGATGTGGATCCAGTGGTAGTTGTCGCGACCGCCCGCCTCGATCAGCAGCACCCGGTTGGCCGGGTCGGCACTCAGTCGGTTGGCCAGCAGGCAGCCGGCGGTGCCGGCGCCCACGATGATGTAGTCGAATTCCTGCTCGGCCATGGCGTGCTCTCTCCCGATGGCCCGGGCTCGGCGAGCCGGGCCATTGCGTCGTTGCTGTGGCCGTGCCACGGAATCCAGACTACCGCGGCTCAGGCCAGGATCAACTGAGAAATTCCAACGCCAGATATAAGGTTAGCGAATAACAACCGTTCCCCGGCACTCACCTCACGCACGACCTTCGGCCCCTGTGCGCTGAGCTGCGTGGGGCGGCGCAACCGCGGCGAGGGGGCGGTGATCGCCACCGCCCTGGAGGTGCGGGAGACGGGTCTGGGGCAGCCGCTGACGACGGCTATACGCCCTTCACGCTGCTCAGCTTGCGGAAATGGCCACCTTCAGCACGCCGTCGCGCTGGGGCGAATTGCCGCCGTCTGACACCCAAAGGTCGAATTCATCGCCACCCGGCCGACAGGAAGGTGCCAGACTGACGACAGACCCCAGACGAATCGAACAAGGAGATACCCCATGACGACCCATACCGGCCTGCCAGCCGAGGCCGCGGTGCTGGAACAGCTGGAGAGCTGGACGGCCGCGGTACGCGACCGGGACATCGACGCCATCGTTGCCCACTATGCGCCGCACATCGTCGCCTTCGATGCAGTGGCACAGCTGCAGTTCAAGGGCGTGGAGGCCTACCGCCAGCACTGGCAGGCGTGCCTAGAGCTGTGCCCGGGGCTGATGGACTTCGAGCTCCACGAGGTCGTGCTCCACGCCGATGGCGAGGTGGCCTTCTGCCATGCCCTGCACCACTGTGGCGACACCAACGACAAGGGCGAGCCCCAGGTGGGCTGGCTGCGCATGACCAGTGGCTACCGGCGCATCGAGGGCCAGTGGAAGGTGGTGCATGAGCACTTCTCCGCTCCCTTCGAGATGGAGAGCGGCAAGGCGTTGTTCGATCTCGAACCCTGAGATTCGCTCCGGAACGGCTGAACGCGGCCCGGGGAACGGCTCCGGGCCGCGACGCACCTACTCCTCGAAGGTGGTGCACACCTCCGCCATGCGCGCGGGGGCGTGCTCCTCCGTATGGGTGACGGCTTCGCTCGCCTCGCCCAGTTCCACCCGCCACTGGTGGTCCTGGGACTTGGGATCACAGGCGCCGGCACTGCCGTCATTGAAGTTGGAGTCGATCCAGTAGTGCACCTCGTAACGCTGCCCGGCCTGCAAGGCACCGGGGAAATCGAAGGCGAAGGCCGGGTCTTCGTCGGCCGAGACGCTGCCGGCCTCCCGAGCCACCACCTCGCCGGAGTCGGCATCGACCAGGGCAACCTGGACGGCCTGGTCGGCATGGGGTCCCTGGAAGCTGGCATCGCCCTGGAAGCTCAAGTCGTGGCCATCACCGGCCAGGGCGGTGGCAACGGGCAACACGAGCAGCGCCAGGCCAAGGCGCCAGGCACAAGGAACGGATGGAGTCGTCATGGTATGTCTCCCGGAGAGGGTGCTGGTGAACAGGCAGGCCCTGTGGCCTCCTCCCAGCATAGTGTCCCCCACCACACCGTGCCTCCGTGTAGGGGCTTCATGTCGAAGCCGCTGCCCCGGCGACCTCGACCGTTCGGCAACCGGCCTCATATCACCGGCACACCGGTGACCCAGGCATGCAGATGGAAGGCGAAGAGATAGTAGGCCACCAGGCCGATCACCACCGTGATGGCGGTGCCGATCATGCCCGGTGCCGACGAGCTCGGCCGCGGACGACGGCGGGCGGCGCGGAAGTCGAACACCGCCCAGAGCAGGAAGGCGCCGAAGAAGACGATATCGCCCAACCGGCCGTTGGCCAGCAGGTGGGCGAAGGCCCAGAGCTTCACCGCCAGGATCATCGGATGACCGAGCTTCGCCTTGATGTGGTTGCCCGGCACATAGGTGGCCACCAGCAGGATGAAGGCGGGAATCATCAACAGCGCGACGGCGTGGCGTAGCCCGGTGGGTGGGAACCACACCCAGGTCGGGGCGAGGCGCATCTGCCCGTAGCCCCAGATCGCCAGGGCCAGGCCGACGACCGCGATCACCGAGTAGGCTCCCTTCCAGGGCACCTCTCCCCGACGCTGGATCTGGGTAGTACGCCAGTCGTCGGCGACGATGCGCACCGAGTGCACTCCCAGGAAGATCAACAGGCCGAGAATCATCACGGTCATGGGTGGGGCCTCCATCAGCAAAGGTTGAACGATACGCCAGCCTAGCCGCTCGCCCGGCGTCGCACCAGCGATGCCTCAGCCCGTCAGGGTCGTTCTCCCCGCCCGATGGTCGCGAGCCACGCCGTCACCTATCACTGGGGGAGCGCCCTCACGCTCACCCGGCCGCCTGCTTGCCGCCGGCCTGCTGCATCAGTTGCTCGAGAATCCTGCTGGCGTTCATCCTGCTCTCCTTGGCGTCATGATCGAGTAAAGGTCGAGGGAGCCTCGACAAGCATCACGTTGACCCGCCGCAGCCCGGCGAGTTTCGACATCCGTCGCCGTCCATCGCATCATGGCGGATAACGCCGACACCTGCCGATGCTATCCATGACCCTCGACACCACCCTGCTCAACCGACGCATGACCCATTTCGACGGCCACGAGAGCATCTGGCTGTTCGGCTACGGCTCGCTGATCTGGAAGGCGGACTTCCCCTTCCTGGAGCGCCGCCCGGCGCATATCCACGGCTGGGTGCGGCGCTTCTGGCAGGGCTCCCACGACCACCGCGGCACCCCGGAGGCACCGGGCCGGGTCGCCACCCTGGTCCGTGAGCCCGGTGCCATCTGCCACGGCATGGCCTATCGCATCGCCCCCGAGGTGCTGCGCCCCCTGGACGTGCGCGAGAAGAACGGCTACCTGCGCGAGGTCATCCGGCTCCATTTCGATGACGGCCAGGGCGAGGGGGAGAACGCCGAGGGGCTGGTCTATCTCGCCACCGAGGACAACGCCGCCTTTCTCGGCGAGGCACCGCTCGACGCCATCGCCGAGCAGATCGCCATGGCCCACGGCCCCAGTGGGCCGAATCGTGACTACCTGCTGAACCTGGCCCAGGCACTCCGCGACCTCGGCGTGGACGACCCTCACGTGTTCGCGCTGGCACGGCGGCTGCCCCACCCGGCACACGCCCCCGGCCCCTGAACCACGACCACGGAGAGGCCCCAGGCAAGCGCAGGGAACGCACATGGACAGGACACCAAAGCAGCACCCATCGACACGCCATCGTCAACGGCACACGGGGAGCGTGCGCTGATGGCGGGCCTGGAATGGTACCAGCTCGCCCTCATCGGCCTGATCTTCGTCTGGAGCGGCTTCGTCAGGACGAGCCTGGGCTTCGGCGGGGCGGTACTCTCCCTGCCGTTCCTGCTGCTGGTGCTGAACGAACCGCTGGTGTTCCTGCCGATCATCGCCGTGCACCTGATGATCTTCTCGAGCTGGATCGCCTGGCGCGGCCACCGGCAGCTGGTGGCCGAGAGCGAGGACGGCCGACCGGCCACCAGCAACATCGACTGGGCCTACCTGCTCAAGGCGATGAAGATCATGATCGTCCCCAAGCTGGTGGGGGTCGTGGGGCTGCTGACGCTGCCCGGCAACGTCATGACCAGCATCATCTTCGTGATCGTGCTGGTCTATGCGGTCGGCTATGTGCTGGACAGGCCGTTCCGCAGCAACCACCGCTACCTGGACTACGCCCTGCTGGCGATGGGCGGCTACGTCAGCGGCACCTCGCTGATCGGCGCCCCGCTGATCGTCGCGGTGTTCGCCTCGCATGTGGCCGCGCACCAACTGCGCGACACCCTGTTCGTGCTCTGGTTCATCCTGGTGGTGATCAAGATGGTGTCGTTCGTGATCGCCGGCGTGGACCTGCAGCTCGTCCACCATCTCTGGCTGCTGCCCTGCGCCCTGGTCGGGCATCTGCTCGGCGAGCACGCCCACCGGCACATGCTGGCCGGCAAGACGAACCGCTACTTCCGGGTACTGGGCGTGGTGCTGATCATCGTCAGCGTGATGGGGCTGCTCAGCCCCGCGGGGTGAGGCGCGCGGCCCGGCACTCGCCAAACCGCCGCCCTGCTGCTAATGATGAGGGTGTCATCCCCAGCGGAGGGTGAACCCAGTGCCCCAGCACGAAAAGACCATCATGGCCTTCGACGACCAGGGCCGCGAGTACATCATCGATGTCTTCGTCAGCGTCCGGGACATCAGCGACCTTCAACACACCGGCGCCACCCAGCGCGGGCTGCCCTCCTTCCGGACCCGGGAGGGCCACGAGGTCACCTACCTGGGCGGCGGCGAGTTCTCGGTCATGGTGCCGGGCGACGAGGTCGGCGTAACGGTCAGGACGGACGACCCAGAGTTCGTGTGAAGAGTTCGTGTGAACACCCGGCCGGCAGTGAGAGGGTCGTTTGCCGGGGGTACATCGAGGGCTTACGCTGAACGGCATGAGCGGCAGTCCCGATACCCCTTGTGAAGAGGCATGCCATGAGCAACAGGATCAAGGTGACCGCGCCACTGGTCATCCTGCACGGTGACGAGATGGCCCAGGTGGCCTTCGAGAAGATCCTCGAGAAGTTCGTGAGCTCACCCCTGGATATCAGGCTCGTGGAGATCGACCTCTCCGCGGAGCACCGGCTGCTCACCAACGGGCGGGCGGTGATCGACGCCATCGAGGCCCTCAAGCGGTACCGTGTGGGCGTGAAGAATGCCGGCATGACGGTCAATCGCGCGCAGTTGGGCGAGCTGCTCGCCAAGCACCCGGAGCTGGACGGCACCAAGTTGCATCCGCTCGCCACCAAGTCGCCCAACGGCGCTATCCGCAAGGGCATCGGCGGCAACATCACCCGCGAGGACATCCAGTTCCGCAACCTCCAGGTCAGGAGGCCCGACTGGGTCGGTCGCGACATCGAGGTCGACACCATGGAGCATGGCGGCATCAAGGAGAGCTTCAACGCGCTCTCCACTGCCACCGGCGTGATCAAGCTGATGTTCGTGGGCGCCAGTGGCGACCCGGTGGAGCTTCACCGCCGCGAGGTGAACAAGGGCGACCCCTGGCTGCTCGCCACCAACAACCTGGATGACGTCAAGGCCTGGGCCCACCACTTCTTCCAGCGCGCCATCGACGAGAAGCGCGATGCCTACCTGGGCCTGAAGGACACCGTGATCGCCGGCTACGACGGGGTGATGCGGGCCGCCATCGAGCGTATCTTCGAAGCCGACTACCGCCGGCAGTTCGAGACCCTGGGTCTCGAGTACCACTACGAACTGATCGACGCCCAGGCCGCGCGCCTCGTCGCCAACCCGCCGGAGCGGGTGCTGTGGGGCGTGCCGGACAACAACACCGGCCGCAAGCTCTACAAGCTCGTCAACCAGCTCAAGCAGCACGGCATCCCCAGCCGCAAGGCCCATGTCTCGCTGTCACGGATGAGTGCCGGCGGTGGCGACCAGTACGGCAGCTACAACATGCCCGCCGAAGAGGACGGCATCCTCAAGGTCGTCGTCGATGGCGACGAGAAGCACGCCCGGCGCGTCAAGAAGGGCGATCCCATCCTGCTGATGTCCAACGACCGCCAGGCGATCAAGGACTGGGTCGGCCAGGTGTTCCGCGACGCCTCGCGCAAGGAGAAGGAGGTCTACTTCGGCCTCAAGCGCGAGTACATGGAGTACGACGAGGTCTTCAGCACGGTGATCACCGAGGTGCGCCTCGAACTGGCCCAGGCCGATACCCCACCGCCCTCTTTCATGATCATGCGGCCCTCCAGCCAGCTCATCAAGATGATCACCGACCCGCCGCGCAATGCCCTCTACCCGGCGCAGAACCTCGACGGCGACATCTTCTCGGACATCTCCGCGGCGCTCGGCGGCAGCCTGGCCACCGCCAGTTCGATCATCGAAAGCCAGAGCGGCACCATGCTCTTCGAAGCCCCCCACGGCACCGCCCACGACCTCTACCTGAAGTACCTCGAGAGCGATGGCAAGGAGGCGCACTTCAACTCCTCGGCCCTGATCTACGCCGTGGCCAACGCCCTGGAGACGCTGGCCGAGCGCGAAGGCAACGACGCCCTGCTCGACTACGCCACCCGCCTCAAGGCGGCGCTGATCGACACCGTCGCCGCCGGCATCATCACCGGCGACCTCAAGGGCAAGACCACCGACCCGGACGCGGAGCAGGTCGTGGACATGCAGGGCTTCCTCGACGCCGTGGAAGCGCGCCTCATGGTTAGCCCGGGCAGCTAGGTGTACCAGACAGGCCTGGCAACTCGGCCGGAGCCTTACCCCGGCCGAGGCCTTATCCCCGCAGGAGAGGATTCGGCGCCTTTTTCGGCGACCGTGCTGCCATCGTCAGGATATTCGCGGGAATCCGCCAGGCACTGCCTCCACGACAACACCACCTACCCCGTCATTGGCGGGCAGCCGCCGGATCGCCTCCCCACCCATCTCGCCCAATCGATCACATCTTGAAAACGCGATCAATACAAAATGTTCCTCTATCTTTCGTCTAACAACTAGAACTATCACCCACTCGTCTCGAGAATCTTGCTAGAATCCCGCGCGTCTTGCAGGCGCCCCTGCCCTGGGCCACCCGCCTGGAGCGGCTCGGTCGGATCGTCCATGCACTTACCCGTGCCGGCTGCTCGACCGCCCGAGCTCCCGGCAGCGTGGCGCCTGCCCGCTCATTACAACTCCAGAGAGACGCTTCATGATCGCCACCGTCCAGAATCTCAGCCGCCCGTTGCTACGCCTGGGGCTGATCCCCCAGATCGCCATCGGCATCGTCTGCGGCATCCTGCTCGCCTCCGTCTCGCCCGAGGCGGCCCTGTCGGTATCGCTACTCGGCCAACTGTTCATCTCCGCGCTGAAGGCCGTCGCCCCGATCCTGGTGTTCGTCCTCGTGGCGGCGGCCATCGCCGGCCACCGGCAGGGCCAGCCCACCCATATCCGCTCGGTCCTGATCCTCTACCTGATCGGCACCCTGACCGCCGCCCTGGTGGCCGTCGTCGCAAGCTTCGTGTTTCCCACCACCCTGGCCCTGGACGTGCCCGAGGTCAGCGGCAACCCGCCGGGGGGCATCGTCGAGATCCTCAGGAACCTGCTGTTGAACGCCGTCACCAACCCGGTCAGCGCCCTGATGGAGGGCAACTTCATCGCGATCCTGGTGTGGGCCATTGGCCTTGGCATCATGCTGCGCCAGGCCAAGGAGAGCACCCGGGCGATGCTGAGCGACCTCTCCGACGCCGTGTCGAACATCGTCCGGATCGTGATCCGCTTCGCCCCGCTGGGCATCTTCGGCCTGGTCGCCGCCACCCTGGCGGAATCCGGCATGGGCGCCCTGCTCGACTATGGCCACCTGTTGATGGTGATCGTCGGCTGCATGCTGTTCGTGGCGCTGGTCACCAACCCGCTGATCGTCTACTGGCAGACCCGCCGCAACCCCTACCCGCTGGTCTTCACCTGCCTGCGCGGTAGTGCCATCACCGCCTTCTTCACGCGCAGCTCGGCGGCCAACATCCCGGTCAACCTGGAGCTGTGCAAGCGGCTGAAGCTGCACGCCGACACCTACGCGATCTCGATCCCGCTCGGCGCGACCATCAACATGTGCGGGGCCGCCATCACCATCAGCGTGATCACCCTCGCCGCCGCCCACACCCTGGGCATCGGCGTCGACTTCCCCACCGCCCTGCTGCTGTGCATCGTCTCCGCCCTGGCCGCCTGCGGCGTCTCCGGGGTGGCCGGCGGCTCGCTGCTGCTGATCCCCATGGCCGCCAGCCTCTTCGGCATCTCCACCGACGTGGCCATGCAGGTGGTGGCGATCGGCTTCGTGATCAGCGTGGTGCAGGACGCCACCGAAACGGCGCTGAACTCCTCCACCGACGTGCTGTTCACCGCGGCCGCCTGCCAGAACGATGAGCGCCGCCAGGCGTGAGCCGACGACGCCGGCCCCGCAGCCAACGGGGCCGGTGTACTTGCCCCCGTCAGCCGTACCGCTCCCCCCGGAGCGGCACGGCCGACGCGGAATCCCCCAAGCCCCGAGCCGGATCGTTCCCGGTGACTGGTCATGGCTCACCATGTCGAAACGCACCGCATTGACAGCAACACGGTTCGCCACTATGTTCCTTTTAAAGAACGTTCTCTAAAAGGAACACTCCGGGAGCCCCCGCCATGGACAAGCTTTCGCTCGGCACCCTCGGCCAGCACCTGCAGACCCTGCGACTCGCCCAGGGGTGGTCGCTGTCGCAGCTGGCCGCCGCCGCCGGCATCGCCAAGTCGAACCTGTCGCGGCTCGAACAGGGCAACGGCAACCCCACCTTGGACACCATCTGGCGACTGGCGGTGCAACTCAACGTGCCCTTCGGCACCCTGGTGGCGCCGATCCGCGTGCCGCTGGGCGAGGACGGCGTGGAGGTTCGGCTGCTCGACCAGGGCAAGGACACGCCCCAGGTCGACGCCTACTGGATGCGCTGCGCGCCCCACACCGTACGCCATGCCGAGGCGCATACGCCGGGGGCCCGCGAGTCGCTCACCCTCATCAGCGGGCGGCTGGAGGCCGGCCCGGAAGGCGCCGTCGAGACGCTCTCGGCCGGCGACACCCTCACCTTCGCCGCCGACCGGCCACACCTCTATCGCACCCAGGACGCCTGGGCCACGCTGCTGCTCACCATCGTCTACACCGGCCAAGGAGACACCCCATGAGCCAGCAAGCCACCCACGCCCTACCCCGCCCCTGGCTTGCGGGCCTGCGCGAGGCCATCCCGCTGCTCGGCGGCTATGTGCCGGTCGCCATCTCCTTCGGGCTGATCGCCATCCAGGCCGGCTTCAGCACCTGGGAGGCGGTGATCATCTCGACGCTCGTCTACGCCGGGGCCTCGCAGTTCCTGTTCGTCGGTATGGTCGCCGCCGGCGCACCGCTGTGGCTGGTGGTCGTCATGACGCTGCTGATCAACGCGCGCCACGTGGTCTATGCCCCCAACCTGGCGCCCTGGCTGACCACCAGCCGCTGGTGGCCCTGGCTGATGCACGGCCTGACCGACCAGGTCTTCGCCCTGGCCCACAGCCGCCTGCCGCAGCTGCCGGCCTCGCAACGCCTCGGCTGGTTCACCGGCGCCGCGCTGCTGGCCTGGGCCAGCTGGATCGGCGGCACCGCACTGGGTGCCGTGGCCGGCGAGGAGCTGATCACGCGCTGGCCGCTGCTCGGCGAGGTCATGCCCTTCGCCCTACCGGCCCTGTTCCTGGTGCTGGTGGCGCCGCGCTTCACCTCCCGGCGCTGGTCGCTGGCGCTGGGCAGTGCCATCGCCATCGCGGCGCTGCTCACCGTGAACGGGCTGACCAACGCCGCGATCCCCCTCGCCGCCGCCTGCGGGGCCCTGTGCTTCTACCTGGTGAAGTTCGACGTGACAACGCGAGGAGAACGAGATGAGTAGCGCACTCTGGCTGGCCGTGCTGGCCTCGGCGGCAGGCACCCTGCTGATGCGCCTGCTGCCGCTGCTGTGGATGCAGCGCCGTCTCCAGAAGTCCGCCAGTGAAGACGGCCTCGAGGCCATGCCCCAATGGCTCGGCATCCTCGGCCCCTTGATGATCGCCGCGGTACTCGGCGTCTCGCTGGTCCCGGCGACCACCGACGCCAGCTCCTGGCTCGCCACGGCGATCGGCGTGCTCGTGACCCTGCTCGTCTGGTGGCGACTGCGCTCGCTGGGCTGGCCGGTGGCGGCCGGCGTGGCGGCCTATGGGGTGGTGGTGACGCTACTCGGGTGAACCATCAACCGGCAATTGGACGGTACCAGGCAGCTCATCGCTACAGTTTCCCCCCACCCCGCCGATACCGCATTGACCAAATGGTCAACAAGAGCGCATCCGCCCTGTCGATGCGCGAGCCTGGGGGGAAACAGTGAAGCATCTAACCATTGCCCAAAAGCTGATGATCGGTATCAGCATGTGCATGATCTTGATCGTCGGCGGTGCGACGGCCATTCAGTATCGCCTGTTCAGCGACCTGATCACCGACCGGGTCACCCGCGCCGAGTTGCCGGCGACCCTCGAAAGCATTCGCAATGACATCGAAGCCACATTGACCGGGCCGATCACCACGGCCCAGAGCCTAGCGAATAACGGCTATCTGCACGAGTGGCTGGCAGAGGGTGAGTCGCGGGCGGATGGCGAGCGCGCCGTGAACCACTTCGAACGTCTGCAGCAACGCACCGGGGCCAACACCGTCTTCTACGTGTCGGCGCTCAGCGGCAACTACTACACGGCGGATGGGATCGAACGCACGCTGAACCGGGAACGAGACCCATGGTTCTACCACCTGGTCGACGATGCCGGCAGCCCCGACTACACGCTGGATGTCGATTCCGACGAGGGCGAACTGAAGGTCTTCATCAACCACGTGGTCGAGCTGGACGGCGAACGCGTGGGGGTCGCCGGGGTCGGCTATACCCTCGACGCCATGGCCGAGACGATCAGCAACTACCAGCTCGGCGAGACGGGATCGGTATTCCTGGCAAGCCAGGACGGCATCATCAGCGTTCACCCTGAGGGGGCCTCCATGGCCGGCCAGCCGGTAGCGAACCTGCCCGGGTGGGAGACCCAGGCCGACGAGCTGCTGTCCGGGGACGGCTATCGCTACGCCACGATCACCGACGAACACGGCGCCGAACAACTGGTCGCGGCGATCGAGGTGCCCGGCACCAACTGGATCGCCTTCGCCCGGATACTCCGCAGCGAACTGTTCGCCGACCTCAATCGCGCGGTGCTGCTGGTCATCCTGATAGTGGCGGTGATCGTGCTGGCGAGCCTGGTGGTCTTCGCGCTGCTGCTGCGCGCCCTGTTCCACCCCATTCGGCGCACCGCGGAAGCCATGCGCGAGATCGCCGAGGGGGATGGCGACCTGACCCTGCGACTGCCCATGCAGGGCAAGGATGAAGCGAGCGAACTCGCCATACAGTTCAACGCCTTCGCCGACAAGATGCATGACGTGCTCGCCCAGGTCAGGAGCAGTAGTGACGCCGTTCGGCATGCCGCCCAAGAGATCGCCAGCGGCGGGCAGGACATGTCGCGACGCACCGACCAGGCGGCGTCCAGCCTGCAGCAGACCTCGACCTCGATGGAGCAGATCACCGGCACGGTGGAAAACACCTCAGCCTCCTCACGCGAAGCGAGCCACCTCTCGCAATCCGCTGCCCAGCTCGCCCAGGGCACCGGCGACACGGTATCGCACGTGGTAACCACGATGGGCGATATCCAGCACGCCTCCGAGCGTATCGGCGGCATCATCAAGGTCATGGATGACATCGCCTTCCAGACCAACCTGCTGGCGCTCAACGCCTCGGTGGAAGCAGCCCGCGCCGGCGAGAGTGGCAAAGGTTTCGCCGTGGTGGCGGGCGAGGTTCGTCAACTGGCCACGCGCAGTGCCCAGGCCTCACGGGATATCCGCGGCCTGATCGAGGCCTCCGGCGAGAAAGTACAGGACGGCACACGGCTGGTGCGCGACGCCGGCAGTGCCATGCACGAACTCGTCGAGGTGGTGAACCGCATGGCGGGCATGCTGGGAGAGATCAGCCACGCCACCACCGAACAGAGTGATGGCATCGGCCAGGTCAACATCGCCGTGGCCGAACTCGACCGCATGACTCAGCAGAACGCCTCGCTGGCGGAGGAATCCACCTCCGCCGCCGAACAACTGCGCGAACAAGCCGACCGCCTCGCGGAACTGGTCGGCAGCTTCAAGCTCAACGGTACGGAGCAGGAAAGCCAGCGATACCTGGCATTGACGTAGATCCGCGAACCGGACGAAAGATCGTGGGCGACCGACATGGAGGTCGCTCGCCCTATCATCCCATCCGGAGCAGTCCGGTAGGCAGCATGCCGCAGCGACAGGTAAGTGAGTTCTGGTGGGCCCAGCTGGACTCGAACCAGCGACCAAGGGATTATGAGATTCAACCCAGCAGACCCAACACAGCTAGAAACCCAAGAAATCAGGGCCTTAGTGAGGCCTCGGCAGTCATCATGACTCGTTATAGCATGCCCCTGTAGTCAGGATGTAGACCTACCTCCCTACCAATTGCTAAGGATGTTTCGGCATCGAGGTGATGAGGTTGTGCTAATTTTAGTTACCTAATGTAATTTTATGGTGATCAAGGATGATCAAGCGCATTCTGCTTGTGACGTTGGCCCTCCTACCCTCCATCGCCCTTGGCCAGGTCTACAAATGCGAGGTCGGTGGCCAGATTCAGTATCAAGACTATCCCTGCCCTGGTACGCGAGCCCCCATTACCCGTGGTGCGATCACTACCTATCAGTCACCGGATCTCAGATATTTTCCATCTGTGCGCCGCCCTGAATCTCACAATATCCGTCGTCGCCCAGGAAGCACGGACTCTTACCTCTCAAGACTCAATGAACGAAATGAGCCAGTGCAAGCTCAAGCAAGAGGTGAACTTGCAGTAGGAATGACCAAGGGCCAAGTCTATGCGATGCTAAGGGAACCTAACTCCAAGAGTAATTACATCAATTCAAATGGAGAGCGATGTGAAAGGCTCACATGGTATAATCCACCCTTTGTAGACAAGAGCTTCTATAGAGCCAACATCTGCAACGGGAAGATTGTCAGATAGTCGTTTATACAACACCTCAGGACTTGCATAATGGATTTTCTTTTTTACTCAATTTGCGCAATACCAATTTCTTTGATAATCCACCTGACATCCATTAGAAAAACAATACCTAACTTTAAGCTTAATCCTGACAAACCATTTTACCAAAACTTTTGGTTTGTTTTCTTTTCCACTCTCCCTCTTATTGTGGGGATATGGTACGCAAGGCAACATATTAAACTCACAGGCGAACAAATAAACTCCGCATACTCTCTTTTTAACTTTATGCTTGAAGAAAACGTCAAGGGAGGTCTGGGATTTGCGTCTCTATCCTTGTTACTTGGTATAGTGATCGCTAGATTTCACACCAGCAAACAAAACGCAGAAAGAATTTTAATGTCTCTTCAAACCACGAGATACTCAAACGCATTTAGTCATAGGAAAGAGTTTTGTGAAAGCATTCCGGACACTATCAAAGACCCTTTTCATGACGAGAACACTCTTGAAATAGACTCTAGGAAGCTCCATAGCCATGTATTTTCGGGAGCTTTTGAAGGAGTTTTTAGAAATACACAGATAGCTGACGAAATTGAAACACTCGTCATGCAACACTCAAAACTCTGGGATGCCATTAACACCTCAAAAAAACCTCCCGAAGAGATAAAGCTAGAAATTGAACAATTTGTATCGAATTTAATTCTCGACAGAACGATCAACTCTAACCATATGGGCGTTCAACTTGGCAATACAGGCTTCTTTTATGGCGACGGAAAAATAAAATATTATATCAATGAATCGGAGACCATATTGTCGGAGGTGTGCTCCATGCTGGCCAACCTTCTCAAAATGCAAAGCAAATTGATAGCACAGTCAGCTAATTTCCTACCGCACCTAGACGAGACTTATTCCTCAATTCTTGTGGAATATTCGTCCTACCTATATCAACTATCAATCATCCTCGAGCGTTTATTTAGCATCACTTTAGTACCACCTGCTGCGACTAGAGACACACCACCTGAGTGTAGAGAAAAAAAAGAAGAGGAGATAATACTAGAGAACATCTCTTTGGCTTTTTGTACTGAAGAAGCTACTACATATTCTCAAGCCTACAGGGAGATTTCATCATCAATTAGAATAAAAGACTCGATAGAGAAAAAGCTAAGAGACCTCAAACAATGAAGTAAAGCATAAATAATGAGGCAGCATGCGAGCTGCCTCCCCCAATACATAAAAATTATGCAATCTTGCCTAAAAACTCTTTCAAACAATTTGGTGTTACAGCATATTGAGACAACTCTGAAAGAACATTGTATCTTGTAAGATTAAATTTTATCTTCCTTGTCCTTGGAAAAAACTGTGGCTCTTTCCTTACAAGGTCAGACTTCATCTCCATCATATACAATCGCAAGAACTCTAAAAGGAACTTCCCTCTTGACGAGTTCATCAAACCAAACCTCTCCAACTCCCTTTCTTTTTCCTTAACTTCTTCCAGAGAAACTTCTTTGGCTTCTGGAAAGGTAACAAGCAAAGATTCTAAACTATACTTTCTTTCCACACCATGCAAACCAACATCAACAAACTCTGTTAGCTTGACATTATTGACATTTAGCTTACTCCCTCTCTCTACTTGTAAAGCCAGCCAAGCGTTTAACTGCTTCACTTCACTGACCAGCTCTCGAACACACCGCGAATAGTTGTCAACCAAAATATCTGCTTCTTGATCTTCCTGGAACTCAGAAACACCAAACTCATCCACGATGATGTTTCTGAAGGCCTCTTCAGTAACATAAAAATTCTCTATAGAGTAACAGGGCGTTACATACAAATTTTCATTTTTATGTCTTTCAGAAACACCATCATAGTCATGATCCACAAAAAACGCAGTATATGCTTTGTTTAATGTCTCATCTTTGGCCACTCTTTCAAAAAGCCGCAGAACATCATCTTTGCCTTTGCATGGAACCTGAATGCGCTTTTCAAAACGGCAGTAAACATCTATCCTCACCCCATAATACTTTGCATCCTCTCCCTCATAGATGCAAAAAAGTGCCTCGGGATTGTTTCTATGCTTTATCAATAACTGCCTTAACTTTTCAGAGTATGCATCCCTGCTATCTCTTAAGACTCCGATCAGGTTACTCACTCTCCACCTCCCTGTACTCTACAGGAAGAGCCTCAGCATATTGATCTAACTCATTTTCAAAAATGAATGGCGAGTGTGTGGCTGCAATAAGAAACCCACACTGACCTGAGGCTATGATATCTGGAAGAAGAGTTTTTTGCCATTCAATTGACAAAGATAGCTCGGGCTCATCAAAAATAATGAAGTTCTGAGCGCTTGACTCCAAGTAAAGCTTAGAAAAAATCGAAATTAACTGCTTTTCGCCTGAGGAAAGCTTCTCAAGAAGAACATCTTTTCCTGTTCTTATGTTAACTACATCGATCGTCACATTGCTTTCATCATACTGTATCTCTTTCCCCACCAAATACTTATTAGCAACATCCACGAATGCTTGTATTTTGTTATCTTTCTCTCTTTGCTGGTCATAAACCTCCACCAAATTTGAGAGAAAATATGCAAGTGAGTTATATCTTTCACTATATATTTTCTCCGACTGGACAAGCTCAATTATATCAGCCTTTCTATCTTTTGAAATATTCTTTCCAAGTCTATCAAGTACAATCTCTAATGCATCAGGGTTTTTGATTTTATCGATCTTCTCTCGATCAATATTCACGCCCGTCATCAATTCATCCAGCATCCTGCCGCTCATCTTTGAATACCAAGTTACGGCTGACTCCTTGATTTCAGCTGTAATATTTTTCAATCTACGGGAGACATCTCTCATTCCAAACTGGATCAGCTGCTCTTGATTGCTTTCAAAGTCTCCGTCATACCCTAAACTTTGTAGGTCTTCTTCTACGCGCCGATAGGTTGGAAGATAAAAAACCTCTAAAGGTATCATCGACTTTATCTTCTCTTTCTTCTCAGCCAATTTTCCCGTAAACAGATCCCCCTTAGATATAAAATAGTTTGCCTTGGAGAGTGACCTCATGATATCAGAAGATGGACCAGGATACCTTGACATGGCCACCCTGAACTCTTTAGTAGTTCTTAATTCTCTTACAGGCAATCCGTTAGCGACTTTCTCGACAAGCTTTCCAACCAGCTCTTCGCCTAGATATTTTGTCAACCGCGAAATAGCTGGCATTTCAGACAAGCTTTCAGGAATATAAAAGCTAAGCTCTTCACGTTTAATCTTAACACTATCAGATTCAGTCACTAACTCAAGCTCTATGAAATCAACTTGAGAAAGCTTGTTAAACTGACCTGAAAGAGCAAAAAAGAGAGAATTCAGAGCAGTAGTTTTTCCCGTGCCGTTTTCTGAGACAATTATCTTATATGGACCATCAAAGCTAAAGCTTATATCTTTATCGCCATGAAGCCCTTTTATCGAGAACCTCTTCAAAGAATTTTGTGCGAAACCCATATAAACCTCAGCTCCCTTTTAATTTAATAAAACCCTGCTTGACTCTTCTTTCCACTTTGAACTCAGTGCTATTAAAAACGTTGGAACAACTTGTCTTTATTATTTTCTAAGCTCAAGGCCGACCTCCTATCCTTGGAGCCTGCCGCCCTGGTACCACCTTGCCGCTGCCTTCCTGGCTAGTCGGTATCCGTCCCTGTCTGCTTGAGCGTCTTCCGCGCCTTCTCGATCTCCGGGCTGATCTGCCCGGCTTCCTCGTTCACCTGGTCGGTCATGAGCCACATGGTGTATTTCGGCCACTGCCGACATACGGCTTCCAACAGCTCGCCCTTAGGCGCACGGCCTGTAAGCTCGATGTTTTCGAGTGTTTTCTTCGGTATTCCAATAAGTTGCGAGAACTCGCCTCGGCCGCTCGTTTCCACTTCACGGATCTGACGGATTTTCTCGGTCAGCCTGCTTGACATATCCCGACTTCTCGGTAATCCTGACTTTAGGTGATACCCGAAATGTCGGGATACCACGCAACTATTTAATTTCCTGAAAAGTAACACAACCAGCCACAGCGAGCAGGTGTGAAATGGAAACGAGCAACGCGCCCCAGGTCCCGGCCTCCGTGCCAGTCATGACCATCGAGCGGTTCGCCGAGCTGACCGGCCTGCCCCCCGACACCGTCCGTGGGCAGCTCCAGCAGGGCAACCTTCCCCTGATCAAGGTCGGGCGTCGTCGCCTCGTTAACGTCGCCATGCTGACCGCTGAGTGCATGAACGCGGAGGACTGGGCATGAGCTTCGACCTCCGCTTCGACCATGATCGCACTCTCGACGGCTGCACCTTCGTCGACTTCCACTTCGACGCCCCCAGCTACGTCGAGCCCGTCACCCTGCACGGCAAGACCTACAGCATGACCTGCAGCGGCAACGATTACCTCACACATCACCGTTTTCATAGTGCGTGTACTTTCTCGCACTGCCCTTTACCCGCTCTGCGGGGTATTTCTCCGCATTCTCCTCCATCTTCGCCCAGCACGCAGCTTCGATGTCAACGTTCAGCTTGCCTGCCAGGCGGATCAGGTAGAGCTGAACGTCAGCAATCTCGTCGCGCACGGCGGCTAATTGCTTCTCGTCCAGTTCCTTCGACTGCGCCTCGGTGAGCCACTGAAAGCACTCTTGCAGCTCTGCCGCCTCCACTGTCAACGCCATGGCCAGATTCTTGGGCGAATGGAACTGGTCCCAGTCTCGCTCGCTGGCGAACTGGTCCATGGTGTCGTGTAGCTGCTTGAACGGGTCGGACATGAGGGATTCACCTAGTTCTGCTGTCTTGGATTGCTGTGAGCATGCCTGCTCTGCTGACCGGTATCCAGCCTGAATCCAAATGGATCACGCAGTGGGGAGGCCCAGCGGGCCTCACAACACGGATAGAAACTCGCCGATGACTTTCAGGTGCTCAAGTTCATCTTCGAGCACGATGTCCTTGTAGCCAAAGGCGTTGGACTGTGGCTTCAGCACGATACGCTGGTTCACAAACTCGCCGTATTCCTCGACCTTCTCGCTCTGGTACAGCTTTACCGTGAAGCTGCCCCCATGGTCCGGGTCCTCAATGGCTCGATGCTGCACCACAACGACTTTTCCTTGCCGTGTGCCGCCTGGGTTCGCACGGAATAGACACCAGGCACCGTTGGGAATACGCCGGTTCATCGACTCACCGACCACCCGGCTGACGAACAGGTCGGGGCTCGCCCGCATGAAGCCCGGCAGCTCGACCCAGTGCTCAGCTTCAGCGATCTGCATCTCGCTGAACTCGCCGGCGGCAATGCTCAGGTCGTACACGGGCACATGGCGCTCGAACGGCTCTGCCTGCTCTCGTGACACGATTGGAAGGTGTAAGCCATCCAAAATCTCAACGTTCTCAGCCGCGTCTGGATGCTCCGCCAGTGATCGGGAGCGGACGAAAGCCGCAAAGTACTCACGGGTCTCGGGGTCGGTTGCATAGACATAACAGCCCTTCTGCCCCCGCGTCATCAGCGTGCGGTAGGTATTCTTGATGATCTGGTCTGCCAGGGCACGGGCATGCTCGGGCTGCTCCTTGAGCAATCTCTTGTAGCCATGCACGGAACGATCCTGCCCTGCCCGCTCACCCGCATCTGTCACTACGCGGCCGTCACGAATCACGAAGTCGTCCCCGATGATGACGCCGACGTAGTCGAACTCCAAACCCTGACAGGTGTGGATGCATCCTATCTGCTCGACTGACTCATCGGCGATGGCCCAGAGCATGCCGTCGTCATCGAGATTCCACTGAGCGGCAAAGCCATACTCGGGAAAGACAATGTCCATGGCCTGCTTGTCCTTCTTGCTCGCCCAAGGCCAGCAGTAACCTGCCGCCATACGTGCTTTATTGGCCTTGCGATTCTTTTCAAGAATGGCTCGACGCAGCGCGCTGGGGTCATCGAACACCTGGAAGTCGTAGTCGATGTCATCAAGGTTGGTGTTGGCCGTGGTGCGAACCTGGAGTGCGTGATCAAGCCATGCCAGATAGCCATCGGAGCCGTTGCAGCGAAACTGGGACGCCAGCTCAAGCTCCTGCACGTCAGCCCCACACTCCTCGGATCGACGCTTGATCTCTTCTACCGTACCCACATCCTTCAGCGTTACTCGCTGCGCTTCATCAATGAAGAATACCGATAGCCGGGAAGCCGTGATCACTTCCTTGATCTGGCTCTCTCCCATATTCTGATACATACCTGACTTTTCATTCAGGCGGTGGGCCTCATCCACGATAAGAGCATGGAAGGTACCAGGCTCCGCATTCACATAGCTTCCCGAGCCCTTGAACAGGTTGTCGATATGAGTCTTCTTGCGGGTGCCCGTCAGCTTCTTCTTGAAGACCTCACGCGGGGCCGAATTGCGTGACACGTACTGCGTCATCATCTCGCGGTTGGTCAGCTCCACCAGCAGGTTGATGGCCACCACGGACTTTCCGGTGCCAGGCCCGCCCTTTACGATAAGGCACTGCTTGTTTCCGGTGGCCGCGCGATGCGCAAGGTCGATCGCGGTTTCATAGACCAGCTTCTGATCGTCAATCATCAGAAACTCGGCGTTGCCTTGCATCATCGACGCCAGCGCATCCGCCAGGTTCTTGCTGGGCTTGATCACACCATGCTCGATACGATACATGATGTCGTTACTATCGCCGTATTTGATGTGCTGCTTTAGAAACTCGGACAACCGCATGGCATCGCGCGAGATAAAGACCGGCGCACGCCTGGTGTGGTTCTCATAGAAGGGGTCATTGATCGCATTGCCCTGCTTCATGTTATGAAGGTAGGTACAGGGCACCAAGCTGATCGACTCTGAGCGCACGGTTTCGTTGTAGTCCTCGATCAAGGCTGCATAGGACCACGCTTGGTACGAAGGATGGTTAGTTTCCCGGATACCGGAGCCCAGTTGAGTACGCACAATGGCATCTTTCGGGGTAACCTCGACCGCCTGCCACTGCTTTAGCTCCACGATGATGGCAGCATCATCCCGCTGGTGATTCTTGCCGGTAAGGATGAAGTCCACACGGCGATTGGTCAGCGGAATATTGTACTCGATTGCCACCCCAGCCGACGCTGGAATACCTTCATCAAGCAGCACATTCATCATGAATCGAAGAGAGTTCTCCCAAGACGTCACCTCGTTGCGGGGCGAGTTGCGATTCAGCTTGCGAGCCACCTCGTTCTCGATGGCTTCTCCGATCACGTTCGCACGCACATCGTCGATAAACTGCTGCTTGGTGGCATTATAGACCAGCATAGGTCTGAAACTCCATTTATAAATTTTTTCTAATTAATTCTGCTTTCATTGCCATATCACCTTTCATTAAGCTCATTTTCGCTTGGTAGCCAACACCTGCCGTCCCTTATCTGTGAGCCGGTAGCGCTGCTTGCTACTGCGAGGCTTGTCGGGAATGGTCATCTCCAGCAGGCCACGCACCAGCAATGGCTTGAGAATCGTATTGGCGAAGTGCTCGCGGTGGCTGAGCCCCGCTGCCTCCTGTAGGACAGCGCGCGATACCGGACTTATGGCCGCCTGAAGCACCACCGCCTCTTGCTCGGTGACTTGTCCGGTACTTGTCCGGTACTTGCCCGGTACTTGTCCCATCGCTGGATCTGTCGTGTCTTCGGGCTTCTGTACTGCTTGCGACCGCCATACCACCGCCCGGAACTGGTTGCTGTCCCGCTCATCGATCAAGTCGATCTTCGGCCAGGCATGCAGGGCACGAGGAATGCCGGTCCCCATGCCCCGGTAAGGGAGGATATGGGCAGCATGGCCAGCCAGCACCTTGTTGCGACGATTGGAGCGCCCAGCGCGGATCTGTTCCGGAGTCAGAGCATCCGGCAGATGACCGGGGCTGATGATTTCCACCCGGTCGGCGAAGACGAACAGGCGAATGGTGGCACTGACCAGGAAGTCGCGGTGTATCAGGGCATTGACCAGCAGCTCCTCGAAGGCGTCTTCGGGGATCTCCAGTTGTCCCAGGGTGTTGAACCCCCGGTCGCCCTGCACGTGGTGCAGGTTGCGCTTGATGAACGCCATGGCACGCCGGTACTGCTCCTCCAGCGGGCCATCGATGTTCTCGCTATCCAGGTACTGCTTGTCGTACAACACGGTGCCTGGGAAGGCCACGGCGGTGATTTCGCACACCTGCAGGCGGCGCTGTGGCTGCTTGCCGAACAGCAACATGCCGGCCAGGTTGGGGACGCCGTCGCGGGCCAGGTCGATGTTTTCCAGCAGTTGCATGGGCGGCAGGCCCGCCTGCTCGATGCTCTGGCCGTAGCGACGCTCGAAATAACGGGCAAAGGCACGCTCGTCGATGTCGTCGGTACTGGCGTCACGCACCGGCACCTGATCGGCCTGGAGCAGTCCGGATTGCTGAAACAGGCGCTGCATTTCCTCGCGTGCGGTCACATGGCGCTTGTCGGCGCCGTTCTTGACCCAGATTCGGCCCTGCAAGTCCACGTAGGGCTTGTTGATGCCCTCGGGCACCTCCACCACGATGACCAACCCTGCCTCGGTCTGGACGTTGTGGCTGGTGGGGTTGAGCGGCGGACGCACATGCTGGCTGGCCGCGTTGGAGATCAGCTGATTGAGTCGGCCGACATCTTGCCGGCTCAAGCCGGCAATGTGGCCATCATCGGTGACGCCGATAAAGAGCCGGCCACCGGCGCCATTGGCCAGCGAAGCCAGCTCCGACGCCAGAGCGTTGACGTTGGTAAAGTCTGCCTTGAACTGATGGCGACTGTCCTCACCACGCTCCAGAACGGCTTGCAGAGCGCTTTCGTCCATCATCACTTGCTCTCACTGACAGCTTGAAAGCCCACTACGGCCGCCCGCTGCGCACGACGTCCAGTGTCCACGATGCTTCCCCCACGTATCGAACGCTAATTATGAGTAGTCGAGGGAATCATACACGGCATGGTCGCCCTACCGCAGCCCACGGACGCTTCGAGGCGAGTGAGTCGCTATGGCAGCAAGCGGGAAACGATACCGCGAGATGGTGGGCCCAGCTGGACTCGAACCAGCGACCAAAGGATTATGAGTCCTCTGCTCTAACCAACTGAGCTATAGGCCCTTTCCGGAAAGCGCCGAACAGCGCTGCCGTATGATAGCGAATGCCACGGAGCGAGGCCAGACCCAAGGCGCGTGGCGCTCGTCTTCCACCCCGTTGGGCACTTCCTGCCCGTTCGCGTGTCTTCATGCCAGACATGGCACCCTCTGGAGATTTCCTGGTGACGAAACGACTTCTTGGCCTCGGCATGGGGCTTGGTGCGGTATTGCTGCTGGCGCTGCCGGCCGTGGCGGCGTGGGAGCTGGACCCGGCGCAGTCGCGGGTGGCGGCGACGGTGGTGCAGATCGGCCCCGACGGGCCGGTCCCCCGCCATCACGAGGTGCGCCGGCTGGCCGGCAGCGCCGATGCCAGCGGCGCTCTGGAGCTGCCGCTGCGGCTGAACCAGAGCGACGTGATCGAGAAGCTGGGACCGCTGCCGCCCTGGCTCTCGGGCCTCACCGAACGCCCCCTGGCCACCCTGACTACCCGCTTCCCGCCTGAGCAACTCGAGCAACTGGCCGTCGGCGACTCGCTGGTGGAGGTGCTCGAGCTCTCGGTGCAGTCGGGCCATGCCACGCGCACGGAGCCGCTGGCGGTGCGCTTCACCCGGGAATCCGCCGACCGGATCCGGGTGACCAACGCCGAGCGGGTGGCGCTGGACGGCCAGGAGCTGATGGCCGACCCCACCCTGCGCTCGATCCTGCTGCTACTCGGCTACGAGCGGATCGGCGACGAGGTGCCGGTCAGTCTCGATGCCATGCTGGTTCGGCAGTAGCCTCCCGGAGCCTGCGGCCTCCCCACGAATATCTCGATGATGGCGGCACCTTCGCAGAAAATGACGCCGAGGCCCGGCCCTATGGGGTCAGACTCCGGCCGAGTTGTCGGGCCTGTCATAGGCACGGGGCGAGCGGATTCGACGCCGCCGGGGTCTGACCCCATAGGGACCGGCAGCGCTGGCAGCCTCCCTCCCACCCATGCCCAATGCATTGATAATGCTGAAATATTTCTGGGGAGGCCTCAGGGTCTGACCCCACAGGGCCTCAAAGGGCCGCCTCCCCCACCTCCAGCGCCCCGGTCTGCACCCGCCACTGGGCGGCGTAGCGGCCATCCCGTGCAAGCAGTTCGGCGTGGGTGCCCTTCTCCACCACCCGGCCGGCGTCGATCACCACGATCTCGTCGGCGTGGACGATGGTCGAGAGCCGGTGGGCGATCATGATCACCGTGCGGCCGTGGCCGATCTTGCGCAGCGAGCGCTGGATCGCCGCCTCGGTCTCGTTGTCCACGGCGCTGGTCGCTTCATCCAGCACCAGGATCGGCGGGTCCTTGAGCAGCGCCCGGGCCAACGACAACCGCTGGCGCTGGCCGCCGGAGAGACGCACGCCACGCTCGCCCACCGGGGTGTCGAGCCCCTGGGGCAACGCCACGATGAATTCCCACGCCTCGGCGGTTCTGGCGGCCTCGATCACTTCCGCCTCCGATGCATCCGGCTTGCCATAGGCGATATTGTCGCGAATCGAGCCCTCGAACAGGTAGACGTCCTGGCTGACCAGGCCGATCGCCTGGCGTAGCGAGACCAGGCTCACCCCGTCGATCGGCTGGCCGTCGATGTAGATCTGCCCCGCGCTCGGGTCGTAGAAGCGCAGCAACAGCTTGATCAGCGTCGACTTGCCGGAGCCGGTGGCGCCCACCAGCGCCAGGGTATGGCCCGCGGGCACCCGCAGGCTGACGTCCTCGACCCCCACCCCACTGGCGGCGTAGTGGAAGCGCACCCCCTCGAAGCTCACCTCGCCGCGCACCGGTCCGGCCAGCGGCCGACCGTGGTTGTCGCGCACGGTGATCGGCACCGCCAGCAGGTCGAGGATGCGCCGGGTACTGGCCATGGCGCGCTCGAAGAGGTCGATCACCTCGGCGAGCCCGGTCAGCGGCCAGAGCAGCCGCTGGGTGAGGAACACCAGCACGCCATAGGCACCCACGTTCAGGTCGCCGCGCAGCGCCAGCATGCCGCCCACGGTGAAGGTGGCCAGGAAGCCGGCCAGGATCGCCATGCGGATCACCGGGATAAAGGCCGAGCTGACGCGGATCGCCCGGCGGTTGGCCTCCACGTAGGCCTCGCTGGTGGCGCGCAGCCGCTCGGCCTCGCGGGCTTCGCTGGTGAAGCTCTTGATGGTGGCGATGCCGGCGAGGTTGTTGGAGAGCCGGCTGGCGAGGTCGCCGACCTTCTCGCGCACGTCGGCGTAGAGCGGGCCGGCCTTGCGCTGGAAGAAGAAGGCGCCCCAGATGATCAGCGGGATCGGCGTGAAGGCGAGCAGCGCGATCAGCGGCGAGATGACGAAGAACACCGCCCCCACCGCCACCACGGTGACGCCCACCTGGATCAGCGAGTTGGCCCCGCCGTCGAGGAAGCGCTCGAGCTGGTTGACGTCGTCGTTCATGGTGGCGACGAGCTGGCCGGAGCTCTTCGACTCGAAGAAGGCCATGTCGAGGCGCTGGGCGTGCTCGTAGGTGTCCAGGCGCATGTCGGCCTGCAGGCGCTGGGCCAGGTTGCGCCACAGGATCTTGTAGAGGTATTCGAAGATCGACTCGCCGGCCCAGATAAAGAAGGTGAGCACGGCCAGAATGAGGATCTGCTCTTGCGCAGACTCGAAGCCGAGCCGGGCGACGAAGCTCTCTTCCTGGTTGACCACCACGTCGATGGCCACCCCGATGAGGATCTCCGGGGCGATGTCGAAGAGCTTGTTGATGATCGAACAGGTCGTCGCCGCGACGATGCGGCGGCGGTACCCCCGGGCATAGCGCAGCAGGCGCACCAGCGCCTGGAAGCTGTTGGCGGAAGCGGTGGAGGACATGGGTGTTTCCTTGTCGACAAGGAGACCAGCTTAACGGAGAGTCGCCCGCCTCCACCAATGTCGCGCGCCGCTTCGGCTTCCGGGCGCGGCCCGGCGCTTGCATCGCCACTCGCCGATTCACGACAATGGTGGGCTTCCCCTCTCGCAAGGACACTCGATGTTCGCCGAACTCTTTGCCGTCATGGCCCCGGTGCTGGCCGGCGCCGGGCTGGGCTTCACCTGGATCCGCCTCGGCCACCCCTATCCGGTGGAGTTCGTCACCCGGCTGGTCTTCAACATCGGCACGCCGGCGCTGGTCCTGGCCTCGCTCGCCGACGCCGAGATCGATGCCGGCAGCTTCGGGCGTACCATGCTGGCCACCGCCCTGGTCATCATCGCCATGGCGGGCCTGGCCTTCTTGCTCGCCTGGCTGCTGAAACGCGACTGGCGGGTGCTGCTGGCCCCCACCATGTACCCGAACACCGGCAACATGGGGCTGCCGGTGGTGCTCTACGCCTTCGGCAGCGCGGGCTTCGCCTTCGGCATCACCGTGATGGTGACCGTCTCGCTGTTCCAGTTCACCGTGGGCAGCGTGCTCGCCAGCCGCGGCAATCCGCTGAGGACCCTGGTGAAGACCCCCACCGTCTACGCCATCCTGATCTCGCTGGCCCTGTTGCTCACCGATACCCGGCTGCCGCTGTGGCTGCACAACAGCGTCGACCTGATCTCCGGCTTCACCGTGCCCTTGATGCTGATCACCCTCGGCGTGTCGCTGGCCAGCATCCAGGTCAGGAACCTCAAGTCGGGCATCGGCTTCAGCCTGCTGCGCATCCCCGCGGCGGCCCTGGTGGCCTGGGGCATCGGCCGGCTGCTCGGCCTGCCGCCCCTGGCCCTGGGCATCCTGGTGCTGCAGATGAGCATGCCGGTGGCGGTGTTCAACTACCTCTTCGCCCAGCGTGCCGGGCGCGAACCGGCGTATGTGGCCAGCCTGGTGTTCTGCTCGACCCTGCTGTCGCTGTTCTACCTGCCGGTCCTGCTGGCGATCCTGATGTAACCGCCGCCATTCTGCCCACCGGGGGAACACCACGCTCACCCGGGAGTCCGTATCAGAGTCGCTATGCTGGTACAGGGAAGCCGAGCCGTAATGGACAACCACCGAGGGGAGAACGGAATGCACCCGTCATTCAAGCTGTTGCCCACCACCCTGCTGCTGGTCGGTGCCGTGACTGCCACCCAGGTTCAGGCGGTCGAGGTGATCGAGGAACGCATCGCCACCGAACACCATGAGCTGCGTCTGGAGCGCATCGCTTCCGGCCTCGAGCACCCCTGGGCCATGGCCCTGCTGCCCGATGGCCGCTACCTGGTCAGCGAGCGTCCCGGCGGGCTGGCACTGGTCGACGAGACCGGCGAGATCACCCGCCTCGACGGCGTGCCCGAGGTCAATGCCCGGGGTCAGGGCGGCCTGCTCGATGTGGTGCTGCACCCGCAATACGGGGATGGCGACCACGACTGGGTCTACTTCACCTGGAGCCAGGCCGGCCGCGGCGGCACCGCCACCACCCTGAGCCGCGCCAGGCTCGACGGCGAGGCGCTGGTCGAGGTCGAGGAAGTGTTCGTCCAGGACCGCTATTCCGACCCCGGCCGGCACTACGGCTCGCGACTCGCCTGGCTACCCGACGGCAGCCTGTTGATGAGCATCGGCGAGCGCGGCAGCCCCGAACGGGCCCAGGACGGTGGCGACCATGCCGGCAGCATCCTGCGCCTGACCGAGACCGGTGGCGTGCCCGAGGACAACCCCTTCGTCGACGATGAGGCGACCCTCGACGCGCTCTACACCCTCGGCAACCGCAACCCCCAGGGGCTGACGGTCGCCACGGACGGCACCATCTGGTCGACGGAGCACGGGCCACGCACCGGCGACGAGCTCAACCGCCTCGAACCCGGCGAGAACTACGGCTGGCCCGAGGTCTCCCTGGGCTTCGCCTACACGAGCGACAAGCGCATCGGTCGTGACAGCGCCCCCGGGATGCGCGACCCGGTGCACGTCTTCGACGGGCGTTTCGCCCCTTCCGGGCTGGCCGAGGTGACCAGCGACGCCTTTCCGGCGTGGCAGGGCGACCTGCTGGCCGGTGGCCTGCTCAGCGAACGGCTCGAGCGCCTGCGCCTGGCGGAAGACGGCTCGGTCAGCAGCGAGGTGATCCTCGACGGCCAGATCGGCCGCATCCGCGACGTGCGCCAGGGGCATGACGGCTACCTCTACCTGCTCGAGGACGATGCGCGCGGCGGTCTCTACCGGCTGGTGCCGGCCGACTGATCCTCCGCCCACCCGACCGGATACGCCATGCGCCTGCGCAACATCATCATTCTCACGGTCATCGTGCCGATGTTCTTCATCCTGGTGGTCTTCAGCCTGGTCGCGATCAAGTCGCTGGAAGACAACGTGCGCTCCAAGCTGCAGACCGAGGTCCAGATCATCACCCATGCCATCGGCACCTCGCTGGGCTATGCCCTGGAACGCGACACCCCGGAGTCGCTACAGGAGTCGTTGCACTCCGCCTTCTCCTTCCACCGCATCTACGGCGCCTACGTCTTCGACACCGAAGGCGAGGAGATCTACGGCCTGGGCCTCGGCAGGGCCCTGTTCGACGCCGATGACATCCGCGCCGTGGTCGACTCCGGCGAGCTCTCCGGCCATTATCGCCAGCACGATGGCTGGACCTACTACTCGGCCCTGCTGCCGTTGACCACGCCCGACGGCGAGACCCGCGGCGTGCTGCAGGTCAACCGGCTCAATACCGGCATCGAGAACTACACCGGCTTCATCAGCCTGCTGGCGGTGCTGGTCTTCGTCATCGGCGCCGCCGGCATCGTGTTCAGCATCTGGTGGGGCTTCCGTCGCCATATCGAACAGCCGCTCAACCGCCTGCTGGCGGTGATGGCCCGGGTCGAGGAAGGCGACCGTCGCCAGCGCGCGGTGATCGGCGGCCCCCAGGAGTACCGCCGCCTGGCCGGCGCCCTCAACGGCATGCTCGATGCCATGGCCGAGAAGGACGCCGACATCGAGGCGCGTCGACTCAAGGAGATCGAGCTGGAGAAGCGGCTGCGCAAGTCCCGCAAGCTCGCCGAGCTGGGGGTGTTGGCCGCCGGCGTGGCCCACGAGATCGGCGCCCCGCTCACCGTGATCAAAGGCCAGGCCCAGCGCCTGGCCCGGCACGAGGCAATCGGCGGCGACGAGCGGGCGCGCCTCTCACGCATCCGCGGCGAAGTGGACCGCATCGTCGAGATCGTGCGTCAGCTGATGGAACTCGGGCGTCGCCACAACGTCGAGAAGGAGAGCCTGCCGCTGGATGCCCTCGTCGGGTCGGCTCGGGAACTGGTCGAGGAGGAGCTGGAACGCCAAGCCATCCGCCTGGAGCTGGACCTGCCCGAGCCGCCGCCGCAATTGCCGGCCAACGGTCAGCAGTTGATCCAGGTGCTGACCAACCTGCTGCGCAACGCCGCCCAGGCCGGCGAGGTCCATCGGGTGCGGCTGCGCGCCCGGGTGGAGGGCGACGAGCTGCGCCTGTGGCTGGAGGATGACGGCCTCGGCATCCTCGATGCCGACAAGCCGAAGGTGTTCGATCCCTTCTTCACCACCAAGCCGGTAGGCCAGGGCAGCGGACTCGGCCTCTCCATGGTCCATCGCATCATCAACGATCATGGCGGTACCATCGGCGTCTTCGACAGCGAACTGGGCGGCGCCGGTTTCGAGATCGGCCTGCCGCTGGACGACACCATGCCTGGCGACACCTGCCAACGAGGAAACGCGACGTGACGCGGAAGGATTCTTCCCCCACCCCGGCTCCCATCCTGATCGTCGAAGACGACCCGGCAATCCTCGAGCTGCTCGAGGAGGAGCTGCAGGATGCCGGCTACCCGACCCTCGGCGCGGGCAGCGCCGAAGAGGCCATCGCCACCCTCAGCCACAGCGAGGTGGCGCTGGTGATCAGCGACGTGCGCCTGCCCGGCATGAGCGGCATGCAGTTGCTGGAGCAGTTGCGCGGCGAGGGCAACTCCCTGGGCTTCATCGTGATCACCGCCTTCGGCACCATCGACCAGGCGGTGGAGGCACTGAAGATCGGCGCCGACGATTTCCTGACCAAGCCGCTCGACCTGGAGGGGGTCCGCGAGGCGGTCTACCGGGTACTCGAGCATCGTCGGCTGGCCGCTCGCTTCCGCCGGGACGCCCCGCCCGGCCACTTCCACGGCATCGTCGGCGAGAGCGAGGCGATGCAGACGCTGTTCCACGACGCCGCTCGCCTGGCCAGAAGCGATGCCCCCATCCTGGTGCTGGGCGAGAGCGGCACCGGCAAGGAGCTGCTGGCCCGAGCCATCCATGCCGAGAGCCCCCGCGCCGAGGGTCCCTTCATCGGGGTGAACTGTGCCAGCATCCCCTCGGAACTGATGGAGAGCGAGTTCTTCGGCCATGTGAAGGGCGCCTTCACCGGCGCCGGCGATTCCCGCCAGGGGCTGTTCCAGGCCGCCCATGGCGGCAGCCTGTTCCTCGACGAGATCGGCGAGATGTCGCCCGGCCTGCAGGCCAAGCTGCTGCGCGCCCTGCAGGAGAAGACGGTGCGCCCGGTGGGCGCCGAGCGAGAGGAGCCGGTGGACGTGCGCATCATTGCCGCCACCCACCGCGACCTCGAGCAGGAGATCACCGACGGCAACTTCCGTAGCGACCTCTTCTACCGCCTGGAGACCTTCTCGTTGCGTATCCCCCCGCTGCGCGAGCGGAATGGCGACGTCGAGCGACTGGTCGCGTCACTGATCGACAAGCATGCCGAAGCCCAGGGCAAGGCCATCGACAAGGTCGAACCCGCCACCCTGCAGGCGCTGCTCTGCTACCCCTACCCGGGCAACGTGCGCGAGCTGGAGAATGCCATCATGCGCGCCGTGACCCTGGCCGAGGGTGGCCAGCTCAGCCACGCCGACCTGCCCGAACGCATCCGCGACCATGGCGAGGAGCAACGCCGCAACACCAGCGAGGCCCAGGCCGGCCGCGCCCTGGAACCGACCACCCCGCAGCAGGGCTGGCCGAGCCTGGAGGACGTCGAGAAGCGCTATATCCGCAAGGTGCTCGAGGCCACCGGCGGCAACAAGCGCCGCACCGCCGATATCCTCGGCATCGCCAGGCGCACCCTCTATCGCCGCCTGGAAGAGGAGGAGTAGCAGAGCGAGTCCGCGAAAGCGGGTCCCGGCTCGAAAAAAGGCCCTTGCGGGGAGCAAGGGCCGACAAGGGCGTCATTGCGGTCAGCGGCTGGCTGAGGGGGAGTGCGGCGGGACCGCCGACCGCCCCATGCGACGCCAAGAAGTTCGTCAAGAAAGACTCTAGTTCCTGAAGACTCCATCCCTGGAGTGCCCCGGTGCCAGGCACCGGGGAGGAGACGATGACGCCTCCTGTTCCTGGTAGCCTCCGCGGTCATCGTTCGCTGCTCGACGCGGGGCCGTTACCAGCCGCTGCCCCCGTCGTCATCCGCGGGATTATCCCACTCCTCTTCTTCCCCGCTTTCTTCCTCGATCATGGGATCGTTAGCCGGATCGCCCTGCTCGCCGCCGCTGGGACTTGGCATGGGCTCACCACCATCGCCGAAGCCGGGGTCGTCTGCCGGTGCACCAGGATCGGCCGGCGCGGCCGGGTCAGCCGGGACAGCAGGGTCGGCCGGGGTGGTCGGATCCATGGTGGGATCGGCCGGTGCTGCCGGATCGGCCGGTGCTGCCGGATCCGCCGGGGTGGCCGGATCCGCTGGGGTGGCCGGATCGGCCGGGGGCTCATCGTGAAAATCGGCGAAGGCCAGCGGGCTGGCCATCAGGCCGAACGATACGCCGAGAATACCGAGCTTCTTGAGAAAGTCCTTAGACATCATACTGCACCTCCATTCACTTCCATTCGCTGGAGTTAAGGGCTTGAGTCGCCGGCCGCCTCGACGGCCGGCGTGTGCCTGGTGGGGCGAGCACCATCAGGAGTCTTCTTCCTCCTCCTCCTGGTCATCACCCGCCATCGTTTCCTCACTACCGGTTTCTTCCTCGCTACCCGTTTCCTCGCTACTCATGGGGTCCTCCTCGACCGGTTCCTGAACTGGCTCCTGGTCCTGGCTCCCCATGACATCCTCATTGCCGCTCATGGCATCGTCGTTGCTACCCAGGGGCTCCTCATTCGCTCCGGAACCCTCCTGCATGCCGGGATCCTGAGCCGGCTCCTCCATGGGGGCGTCCTGTTCCATCGGCGGCATCTCGTCGCCGTTGTCACAACCCGCCAGGGCCAGGGTGCCCAGCGACAGCGCCACGATGGCGGCGGCCGCTGCCAGGCGGTGTCCGGTGCCGGGGATGCGAGTCTGCTTGTCGTGCGTCATGTGGAAGGTCCCCCCTTTGTCGTTCCATGTTCACCCTGAAGAAAGCACAGGGCATGCCAGCCACACCGAATCCAACGAAAATCACCAATTATCAATTGTTTGAAAGCGACACAGCAATCCGCCCGGTGGCTGCGAGGGGGCCGTCACGCTGGTGCAAACTGACACATGGGTCAGGACTGCCTCATCGCGACCGGCTCGCGGCACCGGAGCAAACGTCAAAAAGCGACGGGGAGGCATCCAATGGATGCCTCCCCGTCGTCATCGAGTGCTGGCCCCGAGATCAGCCGGGCGAGAGTCCCCGCAGCCGTTCGCCGCGGCGACGCAGCAACTCGAGGGTGGTGAGCAGCAGCATGGAGAGGACCACTAGCAGGGTGGCCACGGCCAGAATCGTCGGGCTGATCTGCTCGCGGATGCCCGACCACATCTGGATCGGCATGGTGCGCTGCTCGGGACCGGCGATGAACAGCACCACCACCACCTCGTCGAAGGACGTGATGAAGGCGAACAGCGCCCCCGACACCACCCCCGGCGTCACCAACGGCAGCACCACCTTGAAGAAGGTCCGCGTGGGGTTGGCACCCAGGCTGTGGGCGGCGCGGATCAGGGTGGTATCGAAGCTCGACAGGGTCGCCGTGACCGTGATCACCACGAAGGGAATGCCCAGGGCGGTATGGGCCAGTATCACCCCCGGGTAGGTCTGGGCCAGGTTGATCTTGGAGAAGAAGAAGAACATCGCCGCGGCGGAGATGATCAGTGGCACGATCATCGGCGAGATCAGCAGCGCCATGATGGCCCCCCGGGCCGGCATGTGACGGCTGGAGAGCCCCAGCGCCGCAATGGTCCCGAGCACCGTCGCCAGTATCGTCGAGGCGATGCCGATGATGAAGCTGTTCTTGATGGCACCGAGCCAGGCGCTGGAGGTGAAGAAGTCCTGGTACCAGCGCAGCGAGTAGCCGGCTGGATCGAACCGCAGCATCGCCTCCGAGAAGGTGAAGTAGGGCTCGGCGTTGAACGACAGCGGAATGATCACCAGCAGCGGACCGATCAGGAACAGGAAGATCAGTGCGCAGAGGCCCAGGAAGGCGTAGTGCCAGAGGCGTTCGCCACGGGTGGCATAGGAAGGAATGGCCATCGGATTACCCCAGCTTGACCTTGTCGACGCCGATCAGGCGATTGAAGACCAGATAGAAGACAACCACCACGAACAGCAGGATCGAGGCGATCGCTGCGGCAAGCCCCCAGTTCAGCGAGGTCTGCATGTGGTAGGCGATGTAGTTGGTGATGAAGCGTCCTGACTGACCGCCCACCAGCGCCGGGGTGATGTAGTAGCCGATCGACAGGATGAATACCAGGATGCCGCCGGCGGCGATGCCCGGGATGGTCAGCGGAAAGTAGACCCGACGAAAGCTGAGGAAGGGCTTGCCACCCAGCGAGCGGGCCGCGCGCATATAGCTCGGCGGGATGGTCTTCATCACCGAGTAGAGCGGCAGGATCATGAACGGCAGCAGGATATGCGTCATGGCGATGATGGTGCCGGTCTTGTTGTGGATCATCTGCCAGCGCGCCTCGTCGGCGATCACCCCGATGGCCACCATCATGTCGTTGAGCACCCCCTGGGACTGCAGGATGGCGATCCAGGTGGTGGTGCGCACCAGCAGCGAGGTCCAGAACGGCAGCAGCACCAGGATCATCAGCAGGTTGGAGTGGCGCAGCGGCAGGGTGGCGAGCAGGAAGGCCACCGGGTAGCCGAGCAGCAGGGTCAGGCCGGTGATCACGGCACTCATCCAGAAAGTGCGCCAGAACAGGGACACATGGATCTCGAGGTGGTCCGGCACCTTGGCGATCTCGCCGTCCGGCGTCAGCTGACGGTCCACCGCCGCCAGGTAGTAGGAGGGCGTATAGGGCGAGGCTTCGCGCCGGATCAGCTTCCAGGTGTCGAGCTCCCCCCAGGTGTCATTGATCGCGATCAGCGACTCGCGATAGGGCGGCTCGACGCTGCCCATGCGGCGGGCCGTGCGGCTGATCGTCGAGCGCATGCCAGACTTCTCGTAGTTCAAGCGGCTCGACAGCAGCCCGAGGTTGCGCGCCGCCTGGCCTTCGCGCAAGTCCTCCACCAGGGCGGCGAAGACCGGCTCATCGGGCAGCGACTCGCCGTCCCACCTCTCCAGGGCCGCGACGGTACGCGGCAGGTGGGTGGACACCTCGGGGTTGTCGACGCTGCGCCACAGCATGTCGAAGATCGGCATGACGAAGGCGACCACCAGGAACAGCAGCAACGGCGACACCAGCAGGAAGGCCTTGACCTTCGAGCGGCGCACGGCGCGGCGCAGGCTGACCTTGAGCGGCACGCCATCGGCGGTGGTCAGTAAAGCAGAGGGTGATTCGGACACGCAGGCCTCTCCATCGAGCGTAGAAAGCGATCGGGATGCATCGGTGGGGCCGCCACCCGCGAGGCGGGTGGCGGCGGGGCCTCACTGGGCCAGCCAGGCGTCGAAGCGCTGGGTCAGTTCGTCGTTGTAGTCGGCCCAGAACTCGTCATCCTTCTGGATGGCGGTGGCGAAGTTGGGGCCGTAGGTGGGCATGTGCTCTTCCATCTCGATGCCGGTCTCGGCATGGGTCGAGACGAACTCCGCCGAGGACCTGCGCGCCGGGCCGTAGGAGATGTACTTCGCCTGGTCGGCCAGGCGCTGGGTGTCGGTGGCGAAGTAGAGGTAGTCCTTGACCTTGTCGAGCTTGCCGGTGGGCACCACCCAGCCGTCGAGCTCGAACACCTGGGCGTCCCAGATGATCTCGAAGGGCTGGTCCTCGGTGACCATGGCGTTGAAGATGCGACCGTTGTAGGCCGAACCGAAGGCCACCTCCTGGTCGGCGAGCAGCTGCGGCGGCTGGGCGCCCTCCTCCCACCAGATTACCTCGTCCTTGATGGTGTCGAGCTTGGCGAAGGCACGCTGGATGCCCTCCTCGGACTCGAGCACCTCGTAGACGTCTTCCGGTGCCACGCCATCGGCCACCAGCGCCCACTCGAGGTTGTTGATCGGCTTGCGCATCAGGGTCCGCTTGCCCGGGAAGTTCTCCAGGTCGAAGACATCGGCGATGGTGCTGGGCTGGTTGTCCTCGGGGAACATCTCGGTGTTGAAGGCGACGACGTTGGAGTAGACGATCGAGGCGACGAAGCATTCGCCCAGGGCACCGTCGACGAAATCCTCGCTGGGGGGCGTGCCGTCGGGGGCGTCGGCCAGCAGCGTGTCATGATCCAGGGGTTCGAGCAGGCCTTCGGCGCAGGCGATCATGGCATCCGCCGGCAGCATGTCGACCAGGTCCCAGGTGACGTTGCCCGCCTGGAACTGGGCGCGCAGCCCGGCCAGGGCGTTGCCGCTGCGGTCGATGTTGACGATCTCGCCGCCGTTCATCTCCATCCAGGGCTCGTGATAGGCCTTCTGCTGGCTCATGCTGTAGGCCCCGCCCCAGGAGACGATATTGAGCGTCTCCTGGGCCTGGGCCGTGGCCGCCAGGCCGAGGCCGGTCATGCCCGCCATCGCGATGGCGATACCGAGGCGTCCCTTGCGACTGTTGATGTCTTGCTGTGTCATGCTGCTTCTCCGCGCGTTGTTGTTCGTTCGTGTGACATCGATCCACCGGCACTCCCGCCGGCCTCGGGCCGTAACCCTGTCCTTCTTCCCTGCTCGGTCTCGCTACGACATCTCGTCGAGACGCCCGTCAGGCATCCAGGGCGCGACAGTCGCCCCAGGACCAGCCGACCTCGATGGTCTGCCCCGGCGTCAGCGCCGGGTGTCCCTTGGCGTTGGGCGTCTTGATGATGAACTCGTCGTTGCCACAGACACGCAGCCGTGTGCGCAGGTGATCGCCGAGATAGATCACCTCCATCACCTCGCCATGGAAGCGATTGTCGTGGTCCGTGTCCTCGCCACCGACGAGGATATCGACCCGCTCCGGGCGCAGCGAGAGCGTGGTGGGCGTTCCCGCCCCTCCCGAGGCCACGGCCCTCGCCAGCACCGTCTCGCCGCTGTCGAGGCGCACCCGGCAGCGCTCGCCGCTGTTCTCTACCACCTCGCCGCGCAGGCGATTGTTCTCACCGATGAAGTAGGCAACGAAGGCATTCTCCGGCTCCTCGTAGAGGGTCTCGGGGGAAGCCAGTTGCTGCACGACGCCGTCGTTGAACACCGCGATGCGGTCCGACATGGTCAGCGCCTCGGTCTGGTCGTGGGTGACGTAGATCATGGTCACGCCGAGGCTGGCATGAATCCGCTTGATCTCGTACTGCATCTCCTCGCGCAGGTTCTTGTCCAACGCCCCCAGGGGCTCGTCCATCAGCACCAGCTCGGGCTCGAAGACCAGGGCCCGGGCCAGGGCGACCCGCTGCTGCTGGCCGCCCGAGAGCTGGGCCGGGCGGCGGTCACCGAACTCCTCGAGGCGCACCATCGCCAGGGCACGTGCCACCTTGCGCTTGATCTCCTCCTTCGAGAGGTGGCGCACTTCCAGTGGAAAGGCGAGGTTCTCGGCCACCGTCATATGGGGAAAGAGGGCGTAGTTCTGGAAGACCATGCCGATGCCCCGCTTGTGGGGCGGCTGGCCGCTGATCGGTTCGTTCTTGAGCAGGATCTCGCCGTGGGTCGGGGTCTCGAAACCCGCCATCATCATCAGGCAAGTGGTCTTTCCCGAGCCTGAGGGGCCCAGCAGGGTGACGAATTCACCCTGCCGAATGTCCAGGTTGAACCCCTTGACGACCAGCTCGACACCGTCATAACTCTTCTGGACATTGACGAAACGGGCAAAACACGACGACGCTTCTATCGTTGCTACCCTTTCCTCATCTGCTTCGAGGGTCTCGTTCATGAAAACTCCCTGGTAGAGATCCGTTACGGCAAGGCGAGCGCTCGCATAACCGGACAGGCATGATTTATTCTTGTAACCTAATGTGTGACGCCGACAATAAGGGCAGCGAGGGAGTGCCGCAATCCCCGCGGTGGACAAACAGCGTTGAACGCCTGAGTACCCGCCACCTGTAAAGTCGGCTATGCCCGCGTAGCACCTGGAGACGCGCAGGCGGAGCAGAACCCGGGCGCCGAGACGCTTTGAAATCCGGCACAGCCATTTTCATGGCGTACCATCGCCAGGGCGTGCAGGACGGTGGGCCACGATCGTTTGACGAAATGAATGGCGTTACCCTCAGGGCACACCAAACTGGAGAGCATGGAGACCGCATCGACAACCACCCAACACGAGAGCCCCCGAGGGAGCAAGGAGACTGAACATGTACCGCAAGATCATGGTGCCGGTGGACCTGGCACACATCGACGTTATCGAGCCCGCCCTGAAGACGGTGGCCGATCTGGCGCGTCACTATGACGCCGAGGTCTGTTATGTCGGGGTCACGGCCACGACGCCGGGCAGCGTGGCCAGAACCCCCGAGGAGTACCAGCAGAAACTCGAGACCTTCGCCCAGCAGCGCTCCCAGGTGCACGGCCAGCCCGTCAGCACGCACCTCATCACCGACCCCGATCCGATCGCCGACCTCGACAATCTCTTGATCGAGGCCATCGATGCGTTGGGCGCGGACCTGGTGGTCATGCCGACCCACCCGCCGCAGCACCTGGACGTGCTGATGACATCCCACGGCGGCAAGGTCGCCACCCATACCGACGTGTCGGTGTTCCTGGTCAGGCCGGCCAAGCAGTGAGCGCCTGTCCCCGAAACCGCCCGACAACAAGAACCTGACGAACTGAAGGGAGAAGGCTCCATGGAAAAGCATTCTCGTGACGAAGGCGCCGCGGCAGCGAGCCAGCCTTCGGAAGGCATCCCGGCCCCGGAAGGGCCCGCCAACCTGATCGATACCGACTACGTGATCGGCCAGGACAACATCACCGCCAGCCCCCTGGGGATCAACCTCGACCTGCACGGCAAGGTCTTCACCTTCTCCTCCCTGGTGATCCTGTTCTTCGTGATCATCACGCTGGCCCTGCAGGACCAGGTCGAGCCCATCTTCAATGCCATGTTCAGTTTTCTGACCGGGAACCTGTCGTGGTTCTTCCTGCTGGCCGCCAATATCTTCGTGGTCCTCTCCATCGTGCTGATCTTCACCCCCCTGGCCAAGGTTCGGATCGGCGGCATGCATGCCAAGCCGGATTTCAGCTACCTGGGCTGGTTCTCCATGCTCTTCGCCGCCGGCATGGGCATCGGGCTCATGTTCTACGGGGTCTCCGAGCCGATCACGCACTTCGACACCGCCCTCGGCGGCGTGGCCGCGGAGAATGGTGCACGCACCGACTGGGCGCCGTTGGGTGCCGCCCTGGGCGACGAGGAAGGCGCCATTTCGCTGGGCATGGCCGCCACCATCTTCCACTGGGGGCTGCACCCCTGGGGGATCTATGCCGTGGTGGCCCTGGCCCTGGCGCTGTTCTCCTACAACAAGGGGCTGCCGCTGACCATGCGCTCGATCTTCTACCCGATCCTGGGCGAGCGTATCTGGGGCTGGCCGGGGCACGTGATCGACATCCTGGCGGTGTTCGCCACCCTGTTCGGGCTGGCCACCTCGCTGGGGCTGGGCGCCACCCAGGCCACGGCGGGGCTCGGCTACCTGTTCGGCGTGCCCGCCACCAACACCACCATGGTGCTGTTGATCATGGGCATTACCGCCGTGGCGCTGGTCTCGGTGGTGCTCGGCGTCGACAAGGGCGTGAAGCGGCTGTCGCAGCTCAACATGGTGCTCGCCGGCCTGCTGCTGCTGTTCGTGATCCTGGTGGGCCCGACCCTGATGATCATCACCGGCTTCTTCGAGAACCTGCTCTCCTATGCCGTGAACCTGCCGGCGCTGTCCAACCCCTTCGGGCGTGAGGACGCCAACTTCAGCCAGGGCTGGACGGCCTTCTACTGGGCCTGGTGGATCGCCTGGTCGCCCTTCGTCGGCATGTTCATCGCCCGGGTGAGCCGTGGGCGCACGGTACGCGAGTTCCTCATCGCGGTGCTGCTGGTGCCGTCCATCGTCTCGGTGCTGTGGATGACCTCCTTCGGCGGCACCGCCATCGACCAGGCCGTCAACCAGGGCTTCGAAGGCGTCCGGGAGGCAGCCCTCGAGCTGCAGCTCTTCCAGATGCTCGGCCAGCTGCCGCTGACGGCCATCACCTCCTTCGTGGCCATCGTGCTGGTGATGGTGTTCTTCATCACCTCCTCCGACTCCGGGTCGCTGGTGATCGACTCCATCACCGCCGGCGGCAAGGTGGATGCCCCCAAGCCCCAGCGCGTGTTCTGGGCCGTCATCGAGGGCGCCATCGCCATCGCCCTGCTGCTGGGCGGCGGCCTCACGGCCCTGCAGACCGCGGTGATCACCACCGGCCTGCCCTTCACCCTGGTGCTGCTGGCGGCCTGCTACGCCATCGTCAAGGGCCTGATGAGCGAGCCCAGGGCCTGACCCGGCTCAAGCCAACGACGACGAGGGCGGCCTGCGGGCCGCCCTCCTTCGTTTCGATGCTTGCGTCGTTCTCGACATCGTCTGCTCAGCTATCGCCGTGCCATCAGCTCCATAACTGGCCCACCGGCGTCTCGGGCGTGTAGTGCGCGGCGATCTGCGCCTGCAGCAGTTCGGCGGTGGCCAGGGCATCGGTCAGGGCATGGTGCCCCTGGTAGGCGGGCAGGCCGTAGCGGGCCCGGCTGTTCTGCAGCCGGATCGAGACCGGCGGGCGGCCCAGCCAGCGACGGAAGCGCGCCCACAGCGACTGGCGATGGATCCGCGCCTCCAGCGACATGGTGTCGATCATCGGGAAACGGATGCCCTCGCCGAGCCGCGCCCGCACGGCCTCGTTGAGGAAGGGCCGCTCGATATGACGGTAGTGGACCACCGCCAGGCGTCCGGCCAGGGCCTCGAGCAGGTCGGGAAGCACCGCCTCCAGGTCCGGGGCGGCGGCCACCTCGGAATGGGTGATATGGTGATAGGTCACCGACTCGCGGCTCAGCGGGCGGGACGGCCGCACCACCCAGTAGCGCCGCTCGGCGAGGCGGATACGCGACAGGCTGAAGGGCACCAGGCCGATGCTGACGATGGCGTGCCGCCGGGCATCGAGCCCGGTGGTCTCCATGTCCATGGCGACCATGGGGACCTCGGCGATGGGCGTCTCGGCGGCCGGGCAACCGGCGGTGAAATAGTCGACGAGCAGCGGATGGCGCCTCCGTGCCGCTCGGTCGGCCAGGTAGGCCGGCCAGTCGGGCGACGCGCGGCGGAGAGCCGGGCGCAGGATGGCCATCGCCCTAGTGCCTCCGGCGGTCGGCGGTGGAGGGGATGGGGTAGCGGAACTTGAGGAACTTCTGGGCATTGCTCAGCACCTGGAAGGCATCCTTCAGGTTGTGCCGCTCGTCGTCGGCGACGTTCTCCGGCTCGATGTTGTTGTCGGGGGCGCGCTCGTGCTCGAGGTCGATCACCTGGTGGCGAATGCGCGCCATGGAGAGCAGTTCGAGGGCATAGCGCAGCTTCTCGCCCACCCCGGGGGCCAGCAGCTGGGTGCGGTCGATGTCGTCGAGCCGGGAGAAGCTGTTCTGGGCCCGGGAACCGCAGGCCAGGGCGTGCACCCGGATCAGGTCGACCATCGGTGCCGTGCCGCGTCGCTTGAGGTTGATCGAGTTGTTGTGCTTGCCGTCCTTCTCCATCACGAAGGTGCGGAAGAAGCCCAGCGGCGGTGTGCGGTTCAGGGCGTTGCGCGCCATCGCCGCAAGGAACAGCGGGCTCTTCGGCGCCTGCTCGGCTATCAGGTCCTGGAGCTGTTCGACGAGGGCGTTCTCGCCGTAGACGCTGTCCAGGTCGAAGAAGATCGAGCTGTGCAGCAACCGCTCCGGGGTGGGGTCATTGATCCAGTCGCGGAAGTAGTCCTTCCATACCGCGAGCGGCTGCCGCCAGCGCGGGTTGGTGGCCATGATGTCGCCGCTGCAGTAGGGGTAACCGCAGGCGTCCAGACCGTCGCTGACCCGCTTCGCCAGCGCCAGGAAGTAGGCGTCGTGCCGCTCGGGATCGAACTCGTCGTCGAGCACCAGGGCGTTGTCCTGGTCGGTGACGATGGCCTGCTCGTTACGCGCCATGGAGCCCAGGGCCATGAAGCAGTAGGGCACCGGCGGCGGCCCCAGCTCCTCCTCCGCCAGCTCCAGCAACCGCCGGGTGAAGCTGCGACCGATGGTGGAGAGCGCGCTGCCCACCATGTTCGAGTCGGCACCGTCGTGCACCATGCGCACGAAGGCCGCCTTGACGTCGGGCGCCAACTTCGCCAGCCCCTCGGCACTGGACTGGTTGAAGATATTGCTGACCAGATAGAGGCTGCTGTGCGTCTCGTAGCGGATGATGTCGGAGAGGTGGACGATGCCCACCGGGCGGCGGCGATGCATCACCGGCAGGTGGTGGATATTGTTACGCAGCATGCACAGCATCGCCTCGTGCACCGATTCGTCGGACTGGATCGCGATCAGCCGGTCACTGACCACCTCGCCCACCGGCGTGTCCGGCGGGAGACCCTCGGCCACCACCCGCTTGCGAAAATCGCTGTCGGTGAGAATGCCGCGCACCTGCCAGGCACGCTCCTCGCTGTCGCGGAAGGTGTAGCGCGGCTTGTCACCCGGCTCGCCCAGCACCAGCACGGCGGAGGCCTGGAAGTCGCTGAGCTGCTGGGCCGCCTGCTGCACCGTGGTGGAGGCCTCCACCATCACCGGGTAGCGGGTCAGCAGCTTGCGTACCCGGGTGATCATCATGTCGTTGTTCTTCTTCTGCTGCTCGACCGCCGTCTCCATCCGCGGACGCTCGAGCTCGACGAAGTCGGCGAAGTGCTCGTCGGCCTCGCAGAGGTGATGGAAGACGGCCTCGGGGATGAAGTAGATCAGGGCGTCTTCCATGGCCCTGGCGGGGAAGCGTACCCGATGGTTTCGCAGCAGGCTGAAGTGGCCGAAGATATCGCCCTCGCCCAGGCGGTTGTAGAGCTCGCCGTTGCGGCGGTAGACCTCCACCGCCCCGCTGCGGATGTAGCAGAGTTCGTGGAGCTCCTGGTCGAGGGCCAGGATCTCGCTGCCGGCCTTGAAGTAGGCCACCTCCACGCGCCCGGCCAACTCGTCGAGCAGATCGTCGCTGATGGTATCGAAGGGCGGGAAGCGCCCCATGTGCTGACGAACCTCCAGCAGTTCAACGTCCATGCACCAGGCTCCGGCAGCTGTGTAGGTCCCGCTAGTCTGGAATCTCGGCTCCCGGCTGTAAAGCCGGCCTCACACGACGAGGGCCACCCCGTGACGGGGTGGCCCTCGGAGCCGCCGGCCCTCGTGGCCGCGGTGAGTGCAGGATTCCCTCAGGAGGGATTCGCCATCTCCTGAACCCGTTGCATCAGCTCGGGGTCCTGCTGGATGGCCTGACCGATGGCGTTGAAGGTATCCACGTCGAGACCGCTGCCCTCGACCACCTCGACCATCCTGTCGTTGGCTTCCATGCGCACTTCCTGCTGGGTGGCCTCATCCTCGGCAGCCTGCAGACGCTCGGTATACTCCTGGGAAATCACGGCGATCTCCTGGGAGGCATCGGCGAACTGCTGCAGCTGCTCGTCGGTGAAGTCCTGGGCCGGTGCTGCCGCCTGCGGCTGCTCGGGCGCCTGGGCCGGGTCCTGCTGGGCGTGAGCCGTGGCGGTCATCATGCCCGCGGAAAGCAGGGCAGCCGAGAACAGTGCAGTCATCCTTTTCATGAATACCTCCAGGGTGTTGCGGTATGAATGGCCTCCTTGTGACGACGGCGAGCGGGTCCCGTTCAGAATTTTGATGTAATCAAATGAAACAAAAGGTACGCACAACTTAACAATCGTCTCTATAAAGAGACGGGGTGAGCCGGTGCTTCGCCAGGAACGGCGCCATGATCGCCTCTGGCGCCCCATGGCGAGAACGATAATGGGATGCCTTATCGAAAGGAATTCGCCGCGCTGGGACATCGCACTTTGCTAAATCGTGGTGGCACAGTATGGTCGAAAGCCGTTCGTTCTCATGCTCCCTCGATCCGGATACTGCCCGACCGATGAACCCGACACCCTCCTCTCCCCTCGCCTCGGCCTGGCTGGCCGCCATGCCCATCCTGTTCGTGGCGCTCTGGAGCACCGGCTTCATCGGTGCCAAGTTCGGCCTGCCCTATGCCGAACCCTTCACCTTCCTGTTCATCCGTTTCGTGCTGACCCTGGCGCTGCTGGTGCCCCTGGTGCAGCTGCTGGGAGGCGGCTGGCCGCGGGGTGCGAGGCTGTGGGGGCATATCGCCGTCTCGGGACTGCTGGTCCACGGCGCCTATCTGGGCGGGGTCTTCTACGGCATCTACCAGGGCATGCCGGCGGGGCTGGCCTCGCTGCTGGTGGGACTCCAGCCGCTGCTGACCGCGGCACTCGCCGGGCCGCTACTGAACGAGCGGCTGGCACCGCGACAGTGGCTCGGCCTGGCGCTGGGGCTGGTGGGCATTACCCTGGTGCTCGGTGGCAAGCTGGATCCGGGGGACGGCCTCTTCCAGGGCTTCGGCATCGGGGCCCTGGTCAGCGTGCTGGTGGCGCTGGTGGGTATCTCGCTCGGCACCCTCTACCAGAAACGTCATTGCGTCGGGATGCCGCTGCTCTCGGGCACCGTGGTGCAATACCTGGGCGCCGGGGCGGTGCTGGGGCTGGGGGCGCTGCTGTTCGAGGAGCGCAGCATCGCCTGGACCCCGACCTTCGCCCTGACCCTGGGCTGGCTGGTGCTGGTGCTGTCGATCGCCGCCATCCTGCTGCTGATGGCGCTGATCAAGCGCGGCGAGGCCTCGCGGGTGGCCAGCCTCTTCTACCTGGTGCCGCCGGTGACGGCGCTGGAGGCCTGGATTCTCTTCGACGAGCGACTGCCGCTCCCGGCGCTGGCGGGCATGGCCATCGCCATCGCCGGGGTGGTGCTGGTGGTCAAGGGCCGACCGCCCGGCTGAAAGCGGAAAGCGGCACTCGATGTCGCGCCCCTCGGGTACCTAACGATCGAAGACCACGGTGCGGCTGGCGTGCAGGAAGACTCGCCGCTCCACGTGCAGGGCCACCGCCCGGGAGAGGGTCAGACACTCGATGTCGCGCCCCTTGGCCACCAGGTCCTCGGGGTAGTCGGCGTGACTGACCGGCTCCACCCCCTGGGTGATGATCGGCCCCTCGTCCAGGTCGTCGTTGATGTAATGGGCGGTGGCCCCGACCAGCTTGACGCCCTTGTCGTAGGCCTGGTGGTAGGGCCTGGCGCCCTTGAAGCCGGGCAGCAGCGAGTGATGGATATTGATCGCCCGTCCACTGAGCTTCTCGCACAGGTCACTGGACAGCACTTGCATATAGCGCGCCAGGATCACCAGCTCGGCGCCGGTCTCCTCGATCACCTGCCAGACCCTGGCCTCCTGCTCGGCCTTGGTCTCCGGGGTGATCGGCAAGTGGTGATAGGGCAGGCCATGCCAGACCGCCAGCGGCTCCAGGTCCGGGTGGTTGGAGACCACCGCCCGGATCTCGATCGGCAGCTGACCGGTGCGATAGCGATAGAGCAGGTCGTTGAGGCAGTGATCGGCCTTCGAGACCATGATCACCACCGGCATGCGCGTCCCCGGAGCGGTCAGCTCGAAGGTCATGTCGAACTCGGCGGCTCGGTCGACGAAGGCGGCGCGGAAGGCCTCGCCCTCGAAGTCGGGCGCTGGCGGGCGGAACTCGGTACGGATGAAGAAGCCACCGCTCAGCCGGTCGTCGAAGGAGTGCTGCTCGGTGATGTAGCAGCGCTGCTCCTTGAGGAAGCGGGTGACCACGTCCACGGTACCCAGGCGACTGGGGCATTGGGCGGCCAGGATCCAGGTATCGGCAGTACGGCTCATGGCAGAACTCCTGTCGAAAGAAGGCCGGGGAGAACCCCGGCCTTGTAAAGCTCCTTGGATGAAGGCCGGGCTCAGCGTTCGACGCCGATGCCGTACTCCTCTCCGGCATCCAGCAGCCAGCGATAGGTGTAGTCGGCGAAGCTGCGGCGTACCACCAGCTCCCAGCGCTCCTCGCCGGGACGGCGCAGGATCACCGTGGTCTTGGCAAAGACGGTGGTGACGCCCTTGCCCACCGGGAAGTGGCTTGGATGGACGTCGTAGACCACCGACTTCATCAACAGCTCCCGAGCGGCCTCACCCTCGAGTTCGACCAGGGTCTGGCCGCCGCTGACGTTGCTGATGGCGATATGGGCGCCGCCCAGGGCCGCGCGCAGCCGGTTCTCCAGCTCGAATTCCTCGCCGCCGGGGACGATGACCAGCCACTCGTCCGGGGAGATCCACTGGACCGAACGCACGCCTTCGGCGTCGTGCACCAGCCCCTGGGGCTCGCCGGGCAGCGAGACGCCGAGCACCTCGCGCACCGCCTCGTCGAGGACGATGGCCCCGCCGCGCAGCACCAGGTGGCCCAGGAAGGGGTGCTCGCGCAGCACCACCCGGCTCTTGCGGTCGGGGACCGGAGCCCCCGAGCGGCGGTAGGAGTAGGCCAGCGGCGATTCCACCGGGATCTTGGCCTCGGTGCGGGTATCGAAGGTTGCGACGTTAGACATTCTGACGCTCTCCCTTGGGATCGAGGAAGATGGGGCTGACGATCTCGGCCTCATGGACCTGGCCGTCGGCCATGGGCAGATAGACGGTCTCGCCCATCTTCTGCTGACCGCCCTTGACCACGGCCAGGGCGAAGCCCGAGTCGAGGGTCGGGCTGTAGTAGCTGGAGGTCACGTGCCCCACCATGGGCATGGGGATGGCGTGCTTCGGATCGAAGACGATCTGGGCGCCCTCTTCCAGCACCACCTTGGGGTCCTTGGGCTTGAGGCCCACCAGCTGCTTGCGGTCGGTACGCGCGGTATCCGGACGCGACAGGGCCCGCTGGCCGATCCAGGAGAACGGCTTGTCGTAGCCGATCGCCCAGTGCATGCCCAGGTCCTCCGGCGTCACCGAGCCGTCGGTGTCCTGGCCGGCGATGATGAAGCCCTTCTCGGCGCGCAACACGTGCATCGTCTCGGTGCCGTAGGGCGTCAGGCCGTACTTCTCGCCATGGGCGAACAGCGTCTCCCAGACGTGCAGGGCATAGTTGGCCTGGACGTTGATCTCGAAGGCCAGCTCGCCGGTGAAGGAGATCCGGAACACCCGCGCCGGTACGCCGGCCACGACGCCCTCGCGCCAGTCCATGAACTTGAAGCTCTCCTTGTCCAAGTCCATGTCAGTCACTTCCGCCAGCAGCTTGCGCGCCTCCGGCCCGGTGATGGTCATGGTCGCCCAATGATCGGTCACCGAGTTGAAGTAGACCTCGAGCTCCGGCCACTCGGTCTGGTGCCACAGTTCCAGCCATTCCAGCACCGTGGCGGCGCCGCCGGTGGTGGTGGTCATCAGGAAGTGGTTCTCGCCCAGGCAGCTGGTGGTGCCGTCGTCGAACACCATGCCGTCGTCCTTGCACATCAGGCCATAGCGGACGCGGCCGGGGGCCAGCTTGGCCCACTTGTTGGTGTAGACCCGGCCCAGAAACTCCCGGGCGTCGGGACCCTGGATGTCGATCTTGCCCAGCGTCGAGGCATCCAGAATGCCCACGGCCTCGCGCACCGCCAGGCACTCGCGGGCCACCGCCTCGTGCATCGTCTCGATCTTGCCATTGACGGTCTTCGGGAAGTACCAGGGGCGTTTCCACTGGCCCACGTCCTCGAACTCGGCGCCGTGCTCCACGTGCCACTGGTGCATCGCGGTGTAGCGCTCCGGATCGAACAGCTCGCGGCAGTGACGACCGACGATGGCGCCGAAGGTCACCGGCGTATAGTTGGGCCGGAACACCGTGGTGCCCACCTCGGGGATCGACCGCCCCAGGCAGCGGGCGGCGATGGCCATGCCGTTGATGTTGCCGAGCTTGCCCTGGTCGGTGCCGAAGCCCATGGCGGTGTAGCGCTTGACGTGCTCGATGGACTCGAAGCCCTCCCGGGTGGCCAGCTCGATGCCCGCCGCCGTGACGTCGTTCTGCAGGTCGACGAACTGCTTGGGCGCGCGCAGGGTCGGCTTCTCGTGGGGGACCTGGTAGAGGGCCACGGCCGCACCGTCGCGACGCGCGGCGACCTGGGGCAGGCTCACCGAGGCCGCCGCGAAGCCGGCTTCCGACGCGGCCCGGCTGCCCGCCTCGACGCCGTCGGCCAGCACCTCGGCGGTGGCGTAGACGCCCTGAGCCCCGCCGGCGGCGCTCACTCCCTTCACCAGGGTGGGCACGAAGCCGAGGATGTCATCGTTCCAGGTCGGCCGTGCGCCGGTGTGGGAGGCCAGGTGGATCACCGGGCTGTAACCACCGGAGCTGGCGATGGTATCGCAGGTCAGGGTCTCGGCGGCACCGGCCACGCGGAAGCCGTCCAGGTCGATCTTCGCCACCCGGGCGGCGTTAACCCGGGACTCGCCCCTGGCCTCGATGACCGCGCTACCGGGGATGATGCGGATACCGCGGGCGCGGGCCTGCTCGACCCACTCGCCGTCGGGCGATGGCCGGGCGTCGGCGATGGCCACCACCTCGCGGCCGGCCTCCTGCCAGTCCAGGGCGGCACGATAGCCATGGTCGTTGCTGGTGGAGAGCACCAGCTTGTGGCCCGGCACCACGCCGTAACGGCGAATATAGGTGGAGACGGCCCCGGCCAGCAGATTGCCCGGCACGTCGTTGCCCGCATAGACCAACGGCCGCTCGTGGGCGCCGGTGGCCAGCACCACCCGGCCCGCGCGCACCCGGTGCATGCGCGAGCGCACCTGGCGACGCCCGGTGACGCGCGGCGCGACCTCGCCGAGATGCTCGGTGCACCGCTCGTGCAGGGTCACGAAATTGTGGTCGTGGTAGCCGTTGGCGGTGGTGCGCGGCAGCAGGGTGACGTTGTCACGACCGGCGAGTTCGGCCACCGCCGCGGCTACCCACTCCCCCGCCGGCTCATCGTCGAGCAACTCACGGCTGTCGAGCAGCGAGCCACCCAGCTCCTCCTGCTCGTCGGCCAGGATCACCCGGGCGCCGCTGCGGGCGGCGGCCAGCGCGGCCGCCAGGCCCGCCGGGCCGGCACCGATCACCAGGACGTCGCAGTGCCGGTGCAAGTGGTCGTAGATGTCCGGGTCGGCTTCCGCCGGGCTACGCCCCAGGCCCGCGCTCTTGCGGATGTATTTCTCGTAGGTCATCCACAGGGAGGCCGGGGCCATGAAGGTCTTGTAATAGAAGCCCGGGGGCATGAACTGGCCGCCCAGCTTGCCGACCAGGCCCATCAGGTCGCGCTGCACACTGGGCCAGCCGTTGGTGCTGCGCGCGGTGAGGCCGTCGAACAGCGCCTGCTGGGTAGCGCGTACGTTGGGGACCTGGGCGGCCTCAGTGCTGCCCAGCTGGACGATCGCATTGGGTTCCTCGGCACCGGCGGCGACGACGCCGCGGGGGCGCGAGTACTTGAAGCTGCGGTTGACAATGTCCACCCCGTTGGCCAGCAGTGCCGAGGCCAGGGTATCACCGGCATAGCCCTGGTAGGCCTGGCCGTTGAAGGTAAAGCTCAGGGGCTGGCGGCGATCGATGCGCCCGCCCTGAGTGAGGCGATTCGGCTGGCTCATGCGCGGACTCCTTCATGAAGCGTTCCCTGGTCGGCGGCGTCACGGGACGGCCGGCCTTCGGGGTGCTCGGCAGTGACTGTCGGCTGCTCGCCCATCTTGTAGGTCTCGAGGATCTCGTAGGTCACGGTGTTACGGGTGACGTTGAAGAACTTGCGGCAGCCCACGGCGTGCACCCACAGCTCGTGGTGGATGCCGCGCGGGTTGTCGCGGAAGAACAGGTAGTCGCCCCACGCCTCGTCGCTGCAGGCATCCGGATCCTCGGGCCTGGCGATGTGCGCCTGACCCTTGGGGTGGAATTCCTCTTCCTCGCGGTGCTCGCCGCAGTAGGGGCAATGAATATAGAACATGTCGGCTTTCCTCTGCGGTTGGTCAGTGCGCCACGCCGGCTGCACCATGCTCGTCGACCAGCGCCCCGGTATGGAAGCGGTCAATGGAGAAGGGCGCGGCAATCGGGTGCATCTCGCCCTTGGCGAGGCTGGCGGCGAAGACATGGGCCGAACCCGGAGTGGCCTTGAAGCCACCGGTGCCCCAGCCGCAGTTGAAGTAGAGCCCCTTGACCTGGGTCTTGGAGAGGATCGGACAGGCATCCGGGCAGGTATCGACGATGCCGCCCCACTGGCGGTTCATGCGCACCCGGGAGAAGATCGGGAACATCTCGACGATGGCCTGCAAGGTGTGCTCCACGGTGGGGTAGCTGCCGCGCTGCCCGTAGCCGTTGTAGCCGTCGATGCCGGCCCCGATGACCAGGTCGCCCTTGTCCGACTGGCTGATATAGCCGTGGACATGGTTGGACATCACCACGGTGTCGAGCACCGGCTTGAGCGGCTCGGAGACCAGCGCCTGCAGCGGATGGGACTCCAGCGGCAGCTTGATCCCGGCCATCTTCGCCAGCACCCCGGAGTTGCCGGCGGCCACGCAGCCGACGGTCTTGGCCTCGATGTCGCCACGGTTGGTGTGCACGCCATAGATCTGGCCATCGCGGATCTTGAAGCCGGTGACCTCGGTCTGCTGGAGGATGTCCACGCCATGGGCGTCGGCGGCACGGGCGAAGCCCCAGGCCACGGCGTCGTGGCGCGCCACGCCGGCCCGCGGCTGCCAGGAGGCGCCGAGCACCGGGTAGCGGGCGTTCTTGGAGCAGTCCATGATCGGCACCAGTTCCTGGACGCCCTTGGCGTCGAGCACCTCGCCGTCGATGCCGTTCAGGCGGTTGGCGTTGACCCGGCGCTGGATGTCGCGCATGTCCTGCAGGGTATGGCCCAGGTTGAGCACACCCCGCTGGGAGAACATGACATTGTAGTTGAGGTCCTGGGACAGCCCCTCCCACAGCTTCATGGAGTGCTCGTAGAGGGCCGCCGCCTCGTCCCACAGGTAGTTGGAGCGCACGATGGTGGTGTTGCGCGCGGTATTGCCGCCCCCCAGCCAGCCTTTCTCGAGCACGGCGACGTTCTTCACGCCGTGCTCCTTGGCCAGGTAGTAGGCCGTGGCCAGGCCGTGGCCGCCGCCACCGATGATGATCACGTCGTACTGCTTCTTCGGCGTGGGGTTGCGCCACTGGCGCTGCCAGTTCTCGTGGTGGCTCAGTGCGTGCTTGACCAGCCCGAAGCCTGAATAACGTTGCATGCTGTCTCTCCTCGATCGGTCCCCGACCGGTTGGTCGGGGACCACCCCGACGAACGGGTTCAGGCGATGGATGTCTCGTGCGCCAGCGAGGCGGCGTCACCGTATACCGGATAGCGCGCGCAGAGCGCCTCGACCTTCTCGTGCACCTCGGCTTCCACGGCCTCGCAGTTGCCCTGCTCGGCCAGCACGTCGAGGATGTCGCAGATCCAGCCGGCCAACTCGGAGCACTCCTCGACGCCGAAGCCGCGGGTGGTCACCGCCGGGGTACCCAGGCGCAGTCCCGAGGTCACGAAGGGGCTCTGGGGATCGTTGGGCACGGCGTTCTTGTTGACGGTGATGTGCGCCCGTCCCAGGGCCGCATCGGCGTCCTTGCCGGTCACGCCCTGGCGGATCAGCGAGACCAGGAACAGATGGTCGTCGGTACCGCCGGAGACCACGTCATAGCCTCGGTCGACGAACACCCTGGCCATGGCGCGGGCGTTGTCGATCACCCGCTGCTGGTAGCGCACGAAGTCCTGGCTCATGGCCTCCTTGAAGGCCACCGCCTTGGCGGCGATCACGTGCATCAGCGGGCCGCCCTGCTGGCCCGGGAAGACCGCCCCGTTGAGCTTCTTGTACAGCCCCTCGTCGCCGTGGGCCGAGAGGATCAGGCCACCGCGCGGGCCGCGCAGGGTCTTGTGAGTGGTGGTGGTGACCACATGGGCGTGGGGCAGCGGGCTCGGATACAACCCGGCCGCCACGAGCCCTGCCACATGAGCCATATCGACCAGCAGCCAGGCGCCGACCTCGTCGGCGATGGTGCGGAAGCGCCGCCAGTCGACCACCCGCGAATAGGCGGAGAAACCGGCGATGATCATCTTGGGACGATGCTCACGTGCCAGACGCTCTACCTCGGCGTAGTCGATCTCGCCGGTCTCCGGGTTCAGGCCGTACTGCACGGCGTGATAGTGCTTGCCGGAGAAATTCGGCGCCGCCCCGTGGGTCAGGTGGCCGCCGTGGGCCAGGCTCATGCCCAGCACGGTGTCGCCCGGGCTGACCAGGGCCATGAAGGCCGCGGCATTGGCCTGGGCGCCGGAGTGGGGCTGGACGTTGGCGTAGTCGGCGCCGAACAGGTCGCAGGCGCGCTCGATGGCCAGACGCTCGACCACGTCGACGTGCTCGCAGCCGCCGTAGTAGCGCTTGCCGGGATAGCCCTCGGCATACTTGTTGGTCAACTGGGAGCCCTGGGCCGCCATCACGTGCCGGCTGGCATAGTTCTCGGAGGCGATCAGTTCGATATGGGCCTCCTGGCGCACCGCCTCGTCGGCGATGGCGCTGGCTAGGGCGGGGTCATAGGCGTCCAGGGCGGCCTGGGGGCGGTATCCTTCACGGTCGGTCATCTCGGGGCTCCGGCTTGTTGTCGTTGACGAGATCATTGGGTGCGTTCACCTGCCGCGATGGTATCCCCGCGGTCGAGATACCATGCTGCTTGCAAGCGTCACGACTCGATGCGTTTGCGACATCGCTGTCGTCTTTCCGACATCCGGTTCGGATGGGTGCCCGTCCCATCGGACGGATGAAACCCGAGGCCGCAAACTAAAGGCAACCGGCGTGCCCCGGACTTCCTCCCTCCGGGGCACGCCGGTTGCCGAAGCGTCCTCTCCTCACGGATATCAGGCGTGCATGCCCTCGCCTCTGGGCGTAAAGGGGCACGCAAAGGCGAGGGCCAGCGAGTCCTTCAGTACTCCACCACCACGTCGCCCAACGGCTTGCTACAGCAGGAGAGGATATAGCCCTCGGCGACGTCCTCGTCGGTGATGCCGCCGTTGTGCTCCATGTCGACCTGGCCCGAGGCCAGCGGTACCCGGCAGGTGCCGCAGATGCCCATGCCGCACGCCTTGGGGATATGCAGCCCCAGCTTGGCCGCCGCCGAGTGCACCGTCTCGCCGGGCTGGATGCGTACACTCTTGCCGGTGGTGCTGAACTCGACGCTGATCAAGTCGGCCGCGTCGAACTCCTCGGCCTCAGCCTCGGCCTGCTCGGCATGCTCCAGCACCTCCTCCTGCACCTCGACCGGCGTGGCACCGAAGGACTCCTCATGGTAGTGGCTCATGTCGAAGCCGTTGTTCTTGAGCAGGTTCTTGACGGCGTTCATGTAGGGCGTGGGGCCACAGCAGAAGATCTCACGCTCCAGAAAATCCGGCGCCATCAGCTCCAGCATCTGCTGGCTGAGGTAGCCACGGAAGCCGGCCCAGGCCTCGCCCAGCTCGTCGCTGTGCTCGCAGACGATATGCAGCTTGAATTCAGGGATCCGCGAGAAGATGTGCTCCAGCTCGCGGTGGAAGATGATGTCCCGGGGCGTGCGGGCACTGTGCACGAACTCGATATCCACGGCAGAATTGGTATCGAAGAACCAGCGCGCCATGGACATCAAGGGGGTAATGCCCACGCCGCCGGAGAGCATCAGGATCTTATCCGCCGGGTAGTCGATGGCATTGAAGTTGCCCACCGGCCCGTGCACCGCCAGCTCGTCACCCAACTTGAGATTGTCGTGGAGCCAGTTGGAAACCTTGCCGCCGGGCACCCGCTTTACGGTGATCGAGAAGCTGTAGGGCACCGAGGGCGAGCTGGAGATGGTGTAGGAGCGCATGATCGGCTCGCCGTCGATCTCCAGCTCCAGGGTCACGAACTGGCCTGGCTTGAAGAAGAACAGCACCGGCTGCTCGGCCATGAAGCAGAAGGTGCGCACGTCCCAGGTCTCCTGGATCACCTTGACACAGCGCACCGCATGGCGGCCGTTGGTCCAGGTCTGGGTCGTGACGGGGTTGAGGAAGTTCATTGTCATGTTCGTGTCGCCTGGGCTGCACCATGGGAGGGTCCGACCGCGGTGCGACCGCTTGTCGTTGGGCGGAATTCTGCGCCAGTCGATGGCGCCCCCACTTGTCTGTCAGCGACACGGGCATGCCCGTGATTTCCACTCGTCGCCCTTTTTCATGATCCGGACGTCGCCCCTGCATCGACGCCTGTCGCCGGCAGACAACTCTGCCCTCGCCGGCTGATCCACACTCGCCCTGTTTTCAGCCAACACCGCGACTGGCGTGTGCGGTCCATCACACGACGCCACCCCTCTCACAACACCGATAATCCGCCCGATGCCGCACGCGCGGCCTGCACGAGGAAGTGTTTCCATGGATCCGATTTCCCACCTCTACCTGGACGATGACCTGGCCCCGGCACGCGAGGCCACCAGTGCCATGCTTGCCAGTCGCGCGCGAAACTTCTCGCTGCCCCAGCCCTTCTACAACGACGCCCGGCTGTTCGCCCTGGACATGCAGGAGATCTTCGGCAAGGAATGGCTGTTCGCCGGCATGACCTGCGAGATCCCCGCCAAGGGCAACTACATGACCCTGGAGATCGGCGACAACCCGGTGATCCTGGTGCGCGGCAACGACGGGGCGGTGCACGGTTTCCACAACGTCTGCCGCCACCGCGGCTCGCGGCTGTGCGTCAGCGACAAGGGCAAGGTCGCCAAGCTGGTCTGCCCCTACCACCAGTGGACCTACGAGCTCGACGGCCGGCTGCTGTTCGCCGGCAGCGACATGGGCGAGAATTTCGATCTGAATGCCTACGGACTGAAGCCGGTACACGTGCGCACGGCGGGCGGCTTCATCTTCGTCAGCCTCGCCGAGCAACCGCCGGCCCTCGACGACTTCCTGGAGACCCTCGAGCACTACCTCAAGCCCTACGACATGGCCAACGTCAAGGTGGCGGTGGAGTCCTCCATCGTCGAGCAGGCCAACTGGAAGCTGGTCATCGAGAACAACCGCGAGTGCTACCACTGCAACGGCGCCCATCCGGAACTGCTCAACTCCCTGCAGGAATTCGATGATACCGATGACCCGCGGGCCACGCCCGCCTACAAGGCGCTGGTGGCGAAGAAGCAGAGCGAGTGGGACGACCAGCGGGTGCCCTGGCAACTCAAGCGCTTCGGCAAGCGCAACCGCCTGACCCGCACGCCGCTGCTCAACGGCATCGTCTCCATGACCATGGATGGCCAGCCGGCGTGCAACAAGCTGATGGGCCGGCTCGAAAGCCCCGACATGGGTTCGCTGCGCATCCTGCACCTGCCCAACTCCTGGAACCACTTCATGGGCGACCACGCCATCGTCTTCCGCGTGCTGCCGCTGGGCCCCCAGCAGACCCTGGTGACCACCAAGTGGCTGGTGCACAAGGACGCCGTGGAGGGGGTCGATTACCACACCGAGACCATGCGCCGGGTGTGGGATGCCACCAACGACCAGGACCGTCGCCTGGCCGAGGAGAATCAGCGCGGCATCAACTCCAAGGCCTACGAGCCCGGCCCCTACTCCGAGACCTACGAGTTCGGGGTGATCGACTTCATCAACTGGTACAGCGAGCGGATGCAGGAGAACCTGGGGCATAGCGTCCCGAGCCTGCAGGTGGTCCGCAGCTAAGCCTAAGCCTTCCGCCATACCCGACGGGGCCCGCCATCGCGCGGGCCCCGCCGTTTCGGCCTCGACAATGACCAGAGCCCGACGCCGTGGCCAGCCGCCATGTCCATGCCGCCGTCCATGAGGGACTCGCCCTCTGAAACAAGCGCCCCCGGATCTCTCGATCCGGGGGCGTCTCGGTCTTCAGGCTCGGTTCCGCTATCGCAAGGCCGGCAGAAGGAACCGCTCCAGCGCCGCCCGCACCGAGGGCAGCATGATATTGGTCTGCTCGCGGAGCTCCTGCACCAGCTCCTGCAACCCGGGCACTCCCACCTCGGCATGCTTGAGCAGTGCCATGCGGGCGCTGGTCTCCGGGCAGGCCCCCTCGGGAATGCGGATGCCGAGCGCCACCAGGCGGTTGCGGAAATCATCACCATCGATCAGGTCGACGATCATCATGGGTCTGCCCTCCTGCTGCTCTTGGCTTGCCGTTTCCTTGACATGACACGATTGCTCATTCGCTCTCCGCCAGCGCCGCTTCCGCACGGCCGAGGCGGCAGGCGGCATACTTGAACTCCGGGATCTTGCCATCGGGGTCCAGCGCCGGGTTGGTCAAGATGTTGGCCGCCGCCTCCACATAGCAGAAGGGCACGAACACCATCCCCTCCGACATCAGCGGGTCGACCCGCGTCTTCAGGGTGATGGCCCCGCGCCGGGTGGTGATGGTGATCGGCTCGCCCGGCGCCATGCGCAGGCGCACCAGCTCCGCCGGGGCGAGGCTCGCCACCGCCTCGGGCTCGAGGTCGTCGAGTACCAGGGAACGGCGGGTCATGGAGCCGGTGTGCCAGTGTTCAAGCTGGCGCCCGGTGATGAGCACCGTGGGGTAGTCGCCGTCGATGGGCTCGTCCGGCGGCAGCGGCCGGGTCGGGGCGAACTTCGCCCGCCCGCTCCCGGTGGGGAAGGCATCGCTGAACACCACGTCCGCGCCAGGCGCGTCGTCGGCCGGACAGGGATAGATCACCGAACTCTCCCGCTCCAGGCGCTCCCAGGTGATGTGGTCGAGCGACGGCATGCCCTGCTTCATCTCGGCGAACACCTCGCGGGGGTGGGCGTAGTGCCAGCCCAGGCCGAAGCGGTTGGCGATCTCCTGGATGATCCACCAGTCGGGCTTCGCCTCACCGGGCAACGGCACGGCGGCACGGCCCAGTTGCACCTGGCGGTTGGTGTTGGTGACGCTGCCATCCTTCTCCGCCCAGGCCGAGGCCGGCAGGATCACGTCGGCGAACTGGGCGGTCTCGGTGACGAACAGGTCCTGCACCACCAGGTGCTCGAGCTCGCCGAGCGCCTGACGGGCGTGCTCGAGGTCCGGGTCGGACATCGCCGGGTTCTCGCCCTGGATGTACATCCCCTTGATGGTGCCGGCATGGATGGCATCCATGATCTCCACCACGGTGAGCCCCGGCGTCTCGTCGAGCGGCGTGTTCCACAGCTCCTCGAAGGCGGCACGCACCTGGGCGTCGGTCACCGGCTGGTAGTCGGGCAGCACCATGGGGATCAGGCCGGCGTCCGAGGCCCCCTGGACGTTGTTCTGGCCACGCAGCGGGTGCAGGCCGGTGCCGGGGCGGCCGATCTGGCCGCAGGCCAGCGCCAGCGAGATCAGGCAGCGCGCGTTGTCGGTGCCGTGGACGTGCTGGGAGATGCCCATGCCCCAGAAGATCATCGCCTTGTCGGCGGTGGCGTAGAGTCGGGCGATCTCGCGAATCAGCGCCGGCGCGACGCCGCAGGCGGGCGACATGGCCTCGGGGGTCAGGTCGCGCACATGGGTCTTGAGCGCCTCGAAGCCCTCGGTGTGGGCGTCGATGTAGTCCTGATCGTAGAGCTCCTCGCTGACGATCACGTTGAGCATGGCATTGTAGAGCGAGACGTCGCCACCAGGGGTGAAGCGCACGCTGCGGTGGGCATAGGCGTCCAGCGCCTGGCCACGGGGATCGAGGATGATCAGCTTGGTGCCATTGCGCGCCGCCTGCTTGAAGTAGGTGGCCGCCACCGGGTGGTTGATCGCCGGGTTGCAGCCGGTGAGGATCACCACGTCGGACTGCAGCGCCTGCATGAAGGAAGCCGTCACCGCCCCCGAGCCGATGCACTCCATCAGCGCCGCCACCGAGCTGGCGTGACACAGCCGGGTGCAGTGGTCGACATGGTTGGAGCCAAAGCCGGTGCGCACCAGCTTCTGGAACAGCCAGGCCTCCTCGTTGGAGCACTTGGCGCTGCCGAAGCCGGCCAGGGCATCGGGCCCGTGGGCCGCCTTGAGGTCGACGAGCCCCTGGGCGGCGACATCCAGCGCCTCCTCCCAGCTCGCCTCGCGGAAATGGGTCAGCGGCGCGAGCGGGTCGAAGCCGGGGTCGAGCCCCTTGGGCACCCCCGGCCTGCGGATCAGCGGCCTGGTGATCCGCGAGGGGTGGTTGGGGTAGTCGTAGCCGAAGCGCCCCTTGACGCACAGCCGGTTCTGGTTCGACGGCCCGTCGCGCCCCTCGACGAACAGGATCCGGTCGTCCTTGATGTGGTAGGTGAGCTGGCAGCCCACCCCGCAGTAGGGACAGACCGAGTCGACGGTGCGATCGGCCGCCTTGGAGTCGCCGCGACCCGCGGCGTCGATCAGGGTCGCCGGCATCAGCGCCCCGGTAGGACAGGCCTGGACGCACTCGCCGCAGGCCACGCAGGTGCTCTCGCCCATGGGGTCGTCGAAGTCGAAGACGACCTTCGAGGCGGCGCCGCGATGGGCCAGGCCAATGACGTCGTTGCCCTGGACCTCGCGGCAGGCGCGTACGCAGAGGTTGCACTCGATGCAGGCATCGAGGTTGACGTTCATCGCCGAATGCGTGGTGTCATGGGTGAGTGAGCCCTTACGGGGGGCCACATGGTGGACGGTGGGCGCCTCTCGCTCGGCCCGCGCCGGGAGCCGCTCGCGCACCGCGGTGGCGTCGATGGCCAGTCGATCGGCCATGGCCCAGAAGTGGCTCGAGCGGTCGGGGCTGTCATCGCGGTCGGGCTGGTCGGCAATCAGCAGCTCCATCACCCCTTCGCGGGACACCCGGGCCCGCTCGGAGGTGGCGCTCCTGACCACCATGCCGGGGGTCGCCTCGCGCAGGCAGCTCGCCGCCAGCACGCGTTCGCCCTCGATCTCCACCATGCAGGCGCGGCAGTTACCGTCGCTGCGATAGCCGGGGGCATCCTTGAAGCAGAGGTGGGGAATGGTCTCGCCGGTGCGCTTGGCCACCTGCCACAGGGTCTCGCCGGGGTGAGCGCTCACCTCGGCGCCATCCAGGGTCAGGGTGAAGGTCTCTGGTGTCATGGTCTACCTCCCTACCCTTTCACGATCACGTTCTGGCTGGCGAGTTCACCGCGGAAGTCCCGCAGCAACCCCAGCACAGGATTGGGCGCCGCCTGGCCCAGGCCACAGATGGAGGCGTCCATCATTACCTGCGACAGCCGTTCGAGCTCCTCGACCCGCCACTCGTCGCGCTCGAGCAGGGTGAGCATCTTCTCGGTACCGACCCGGCACGGCGTGCACTGGCCGCAGGATTCGTCGGCGAAGAAGGCCAGCAGGTTGGTGGCCACCGCTCTCAGGTCGTCCTGGTCGGACAAGACGATGATGGCGGCCGAGCCGATGAAGCAGCCCTCCGCCTGCAGGGTGTCGAAGTCCAGCGGGATATCGGCCTTGCTCGCCGGGAGTATCCCCCCGGAGGCGCCGCCGGGCAGGTAGCCGGCGAGCCGGTGCCCCTCGGCCATGCCGCCGCAGTACTCCTCGATCAGCTCGTTGAGGGTGATGCCGGCGGGCGCCAGGTGCACGCCCGGACGACTGACCCGGCCGGAGACCGAGAAGCTCCGCAGGCCCTTGCGGCCATGGCGGCCGTGGCCGGCGAACCAGTCGGCCCCCTTCTCCCAGATCAGCGGGATCCAGTAGACGGTCTCGACGTTGTTGACCAGGGTCGGGCGGTCGAAGAGCCCCTTCTGGGCGACGAAGGGCGGGCGGTGGCGCGGCTTGCCGGGCTTGCCCTCCAGCGACTCGATCATCGCCGACTCCTCGCCACAGATATAGGCACCGGCCCCCCGGCGCAGCACGATGTAGCCCGGCGGCACCAGGCCGGCGGACTCGAGTTCGCCGATCGCCGCGTGCAGCACCCGGTGCAGGCCGGGGTACTCGTCACGCAGGTAGATGTAGAGCGCCTCGGCCTCCACCGCCCAGGCGCTGACCAGGGCCCCCTCGAGGAAGCGGTGCGGCGAGCGCTCCAGGTAGTAGCGGTCCTTGAAGGTACCGGGCTCGCCCTCGTCGGCGTTGATGGCGCAGTAGCGCGGCCCCGGCTCCTGGCGCACGAAATGCCACTTCTTGAAGGTGGGGAAGCCGGCGCCGCCCAGGCCGCGCAGGTTGGCGGTCTCGAGGGACTGCATCAGCGCCTCCACCGTCACCCTGCCGGCGCGGCAGTCGGCGAGCAGCCGGTAGCCACCCGTCTCGCGATAGTCGTCGAGGCGCTGCCAGAGGATCGCCTCGGGGTGGAAGTGGCCGGTATCGACCACCGACTCGACGCCCTCGCGGGTGGCGAACAGCACATGGTGGTGCCCCACCTCGACCACCGGCGCCGTCTCGCAGCGCCCCATGCAGGGGGCGCGCACCACCCTCACCCTGGCCGGGTCGACGCCCGCCTTGAGCTCGGCCTCGAGGGTGGCGGCACCGGCCAGCTGGCAGGAGAGCGAGTCGCAGACCCGGATCGTCGTCTCCGGCGGTGGCGTCTGGTCGTCGTGGACCACGTCGAAGTGGGCATAGAAGGTGGCGGTCTCGTAGACCGCGGCCATCGGCAGGTTCATGTAGGCGGCCAGCGCCCGCAGGTTCACCAGCGACAGGTGACCATGGGCATCCTGGATGGCATGCAGGTGTTCGATCAGCAGGTCGCGGCGGCGCAGGTCGGCATCCTTGCGTTCGTCGCCGAGCAGCTGGCGCAGCGCCGCCAGGGCGACGGGGGGCAGATCACGGCCACGGGGCCTGCCGCGGAAACGGCGCTTGGGGGTGACGGTCTCGACGGTCATGAGGGGCTCGTTGTTCTCGGTTGGCGCTTACCTGTCTTGCATGTTCGCACCGGCTTCGGGCAGGGGCAATGCCCGGCAGACCCGGAAGGCAGCCCCCGGACATGCAGAGGTCGTTTCGGGGATGGCCCCGGCATCCTGCCGGGGCCGCTCGCTGGCGATCGGACAGGTCAGGCGGCGACGCTGCCATGGGGGTCGATGACGAATTTCTTGGCCGCGCCGCCGTCGAAGTCGGCGTAGCCCTGCGGGGCTTCGTCCAGGGTGATCATCTGGACGTTGACCGCATCGGCAATATTGACCTTGCCGAACAGGATCGCTTGCATCAGCGGGCGATGGTACTGCATCACCGGGCACTGGCCGGTATGGAAGGAGTGAGACTTGGCCCAGCCGAGGCCGAATTGCATGCTCAGCGCGCCATGCTTGGCGGCTTCGTCGACAGCGCCCGGGTCTTCGGTCACGTACAGGCCCGGGATACCGATCTGACCGCCGGCCCGGGTCAGCTGCATCGCCGAGTTCAGTACGGTGGCAGGTGCTTCCTTGCCGTGGTTGCAGCCACAGGCATGGGCTTCGAAGCCGACGCAGTCCACAAAGCAGTCGACTTCACGCTCGCCGAGGATCGCCTCCAGCTTGTCGGCCATGTCGCCGTCCTGGGTCAGGTCGAGGGTTTCGCAACCGAAGCTGCGGGCCTGGGCCAGACGTTCTTCGATCATGTCGCCGACGATGACGCAGGCGGCCCCGAGCAACTGGGCGGAGACCGCCGCCGCCAGGCCCACGGGGCCGGCGCCGGCGATATAGACGGTACTGCCCGGCCCCACCCCGGCGGTAACGCAGCCGTGGAAGCCGGTGGGAAAGATGTCCGAGAGCAGGGTCAGGTCACGGATCTTCTCCATGGCCTGGTCGGCGTCCGGGAACTTCAGCAGGTTGAAGTCGGCGTAGGGCACCATGACGTACTCGGTCTGTCCGCCGACCCAGCCGCCCATGTCGACATAGCCGTAGGCCGCGCCGGGACGCGCCGGATTGACGTTGAGGCAGATGCCGGTGCGGCCCTCCTTGCAGTTGCGGCAACGGCCGCAGGCGATGTTGAACGGCACCGAGACCAGGTCGCCCGGCTTGATGAATTCGACATCGCGGCCGCACTCGACCACCAGGCCGGTGATCTCGTGGCCCAGCACCAGGCCGGACGGCGCGGTGGTGCGGCCACGCACCATATGCTGATCGCTACCACAGATGTTGGTGGTGACGACTTTCAGGATCACGCCGTGGTCGCATTTGCGATTGCCGAGGGCAAGCTCCGGATAGGCGATGGATTCGACGGCGACTTTACCCGGGCCCTTGTAGACGACTCCGCGGTTGGCTGCACTCATGGCTGGCTTCCTGTGTCTTGTTGTAGGGGGTGGCGCAAACGCCACTCAGAGACCTTAGCGGTACTGCTCACCGCACTCGTTTCCCAATGAGTCATCTCTATGCTCAATCACGACATCCTCTTCAGCATGATTCATCGCATGTGCGCGTGGATATCCGGAGGTCGTTTTCACGACACCCCCCTTCCCCGGCAGGCTCAACAATGCGCAGGCCCGGGGATGCTCCGGCATCCCCGGGGACCAACAACAACACCCAAGGAACCCCGATGAAGAGCGATGACGACCCGATCCTGTCCCCCGGACAGGACAATACTCAGATACTGGGGCTGGATTTCCACCACCCCGTCTTTCCCCTCTCGGCGCTGGCCATCCTGGCCTTCATTCTCTATGCCCTGATCTATCCCGATGCCGCCAACTCCCAACTGACCACGGCCCGGGGCTGGTCCATCGAGCACTTCGATTGGCTGTTCATGATCGCCGGCAACCTCTTCGTGCTGCTGAGCATCGCGCTGATCGTGCTGCCGGTGGGCCGGATTCGGCTCGGCGGCGACGGGGCCCGGCCGGAGTACTCGACCACCTCCTGGTTCGCCATGCTGTTCGCGGCGGGCATGGGCATCGGCCTGATGTTCTGGAGCGTGGCCGAGCCGGTGGCCTACTACACCGACTGGTACGGCACGCCGCTCAACGCCGCCGCCCACACCCCGGCCGGGGCGAGTGCCGCGATCGGCGCCACCATGTTCCACTGGGGCCTGCACCCCTGGGCGATCTACGGCGTGGTCGGCCTGTCGCTGGCCTTCTTCGCCTACAACCGCGGCCTGCCCCTGACCCTGCGCTCGGCCTTCACCCCGATCCTCGGCGACCGGGTGCGTGGCTGGTTCGGCCATGTCATCGACATCGTCGCGGTGCTGGCGACCATCTTCGGCCTGGCCACCTCGCTGGGCTTCGGCGCCTCCCAGGCCGCGGGCGGGCTCAACTACCTGTTCGACATCCCCAACACCATCGGCACCCAGCTCGCCATCATCGTCGGCGTCACCGTGGTCGCGCTGTTCTCGGTGTGGCGGGGCATCGACGGCGGGGTGAAGCTGTTCTCCAACATCAACATGGTGATCGCCCTCGCCCTGCTGGTCTTCGTGGTCATCACCGGCTCCACCCTGCTGTTCCTCAACAACCTGTGGGATACCACCCTCGCCTATGTCAGCCATATCGTGCCGCTCTCCAACTGGGTCGGGCGTGACGACACCACCTGGTATCACGGCTGGACGGTGTTCTACTGGGCCTGGTGGATCTCCTGGTCGCCCTTCGTCGGCATGTTCATCGCCCGGGTCTCGCGGGGGCGCACGGTGCGCGAGTTCCTTACCGCCGTGCTGGTGGTGCCGACCCTGGTCACCATCGTCTGGATGAGCGCCTTCGGCGGTACCGCCCTGGCTCAGTCCGCCGCCGGCGTCGGTGAGCTGGCCCACGGCATCAGCGACGTCTCCCTGGCGATGTTCCAGATGCTCGAGCATCTGCCGCTGACCACCCTGACCTCCAGCCTGGCGATCCTGCTGGTGCTGATCTTCTTCATCACCTCCTCGGACTCCGGCTCGCTGGTAATCGACAACATCACCGCCGGTGGCAAGACCGATGCGCCCCGCGGCCAGCGTGTCCTCTGGGCCACCCTGGAGGGAGTGATCGCCGGTATCCTGCTCTACGGCGGCGGTGAAACCGCGCTGGGCGCCCTGCAGGCCGGCGCAGTGGCCACCGGCCTGCCCTTCACCCTGATCCTGCTGGTGATGGCCTACAGCCTGGTCAAGGGACTGCGGGAGGAGCAGAGCAGACTGGTGCTGGCCAGGACAACCGACTGAGCCGTCCTGCGTCGGCCCCTCCGGGGCAGGCACCCTGAAGCGGAACGAGACGACCCCGGCATTGCCGGGGTCGTTGCGTCGGGGCTCTCTCACCGCGAGGCCCGAGGGGCTCGACCTCGAGGAGGCGAGCGGGCATGGTAGTGCTTTCCCTTCTGGCCGCTCGTCGGACACCCATTCGCCTGTCGAAGACGCCACGGAGAGACGACCCGATCGAGAGTTCATGGCCATCGAGGCCGAGGAGGTACCACCGATGTCGAACCGTTCCACCCGATTCCTGTGCCTGACCGGCCTGCTGTCGCTGCTGGCCCTGGCGACCAACGCCTTCGCCCAGCAAGCCTCGCCGGAGGGCGCCGACACCGATGTCACCACCGAGCAATTTCGTGACTGGGAGGTGATCTGTCCGAGAGAGGCCAGCGCGGGCATCTGCACGATGAGCCAGGTGGTCAGCAACCCGGACAGCGACCAGCCCCTGATGCGGGTGATCATGGCCTACCCGCCGCAGCTCGAGGGCCCGGCGATGACCTTCCTGCTGCCACTGGGCGTGCATCTCGCCTCTGGCCTGCAGCTGAGCGTGGACGGTGTCGAGCCGGCCCAGTTCCCCTACCAGACCTGCCTGCAGCAGGGCTGCCGTGCCGACCTTCCCGTCGAGCCGGCCCTGCTGCAGGCATTGCGCGGCGGCAGCGCGGCCACGCTGAGCCTGATCGGGCCCCGCGGCGACCGCATGGACCTCGACATCTCCCTGATGGGCTTCACCGACGCCAACGCCCGCATCGCCCCCTGACGGAGGGCCCCACCAAGCGCCAGCCCCAGCATCATTGAGGCCGCGTCAAAACGCCTTTAGGGCGTACCGGCGAGATCGCCCCGCAGCAGCGGGGCGATCTCGTTGCAGTAACGTATCGATGTGAGCTCACGGTGGCGTTGAGAACACCGCTCTTATTGAAGCTGGCCGGGCCACCTAAGTCATCAGGAGTGAAGTGGTCCAACTGGAGCGGAGCAGTCCGCGGCATGACGTTGCCTGGCTGCTGCTCGAGTTCCGCGTGGCCGATCGGTTGGAAGACAATCTCGGCCCCATCGGCGCGATGTTCTACGCTTGGAGCGTGACCTATTGCATGACCACATCACCGGGCATGCAGGGCGCCGGCTTCGGCACTTGTGGCCTGCCGGAATCGCGGGTCCGCGAACTGGCCGCCAAGGCCGGCTTCGCCCGGGTCGAGGTCGTCCCCTTCGATAACCCCTTCAACAAGGTCTATGTGGCCGAGAAGATGGCGGCGTGACCCGAAGCGGAGGCGGGCCCCGTCTCCGCAAGGAGGCAGACCATGAGACATCGCAATCTTTCACCCAAGGCACTGGCGGCTCCAGTGGGCATGGCACTGGTCCTGGCGAGCGGTTTCCCCCTGGCCTCGGAGGGTACCGAGGAGCATGGCGACACACCGCGCGAGGCGTTCCTCTATGTGGTCGCCATCGACGCGGGCGACGGGAACAACCCGGACATGCTGGCCATCGTCGGCGCCGACCCGGACCGTGCGGACGAATATGGCGAGATCGTGAGGATGGAGTCTCTCACGCACGTGGGCGACAACGTCCACCATTGGGACTACTCGCTGGATCAGGAGCGGCTCCTCATCCCGGGACTGTTCTCCGATCGCATCTACGTGTTCGACATCTCCGAAGACCCGCTGGCCCCGCAACTCGTCCGGGAGGAGGAAGGCCTGCGGCCGGACAGCGGCTACGTCGCACCGCATACGGTGAGCCCGCTGCCCGGCGGCGTCGCCTTGGTGTCGATGCTCGGCGCCGACACCCCCAGCACCGGCCCCGGCGGCCTGGTGCTGATCGACGGCGAGACCGGCGCGTTCGTGCGTCACTTCGGTCCAGGCCCCGAGCGGGCGGCGGATGAAACCGGCCCCGAGTTCATGTACGACATCGCCTATAACGCCGACCTCAACCGGCTGGTCACCACCACCTGGGGATTCCCGGGAGACGTGCTGGAGAATCCGTACGGACCGAGTGGCGACACCGTCTCCGTGTGGGACCTGGAGAAGGAGGAGGTCATTCAGGTCGTGCACCTCGGCGAGCAGAGTGGTGCCACGGAGGCGGACTGGTTCCACGCGTCCGACGCGCGCTACGGCTACACGATAGGCACCTCCGGGAACGCCTGGCTGTGGGAGGACGAGGACGGCAACGGCCTGCTGGATTTCCACCGGGTCCTGAGCGACCTCGCCCTGCCTTGTGACATGACCCTCTCGCCCGATGACCGCTATCTCTACATCGCGAACTGGTTCGGTGACCAGGTACAGCAGTACGAGATCAGCGATCCCTACCAGCCGGAACTGGTGGGTGAGGCATCCGTGCCACACCCATGCATGATGCGCCTGAGTCCCGACGGGGAGCGGCTGTACGTTACCAACTCGGTGTTGAGCACGTTGGATGACGACCCGGAGTTCGGCCCCCGCAACGACGCTTACGGCATCTATCTGCTCGAGGTGGATGCCGAGCAGGGCGGGCTGTCGCACGTGACGGAGGACGGCAGTGCCTGGGCGGACTTCTCGAGCGTGCAGAAGGAGAACGGCGTCGGCCCGGCCGGCCCGCACATGATCCTGTTCGATCCCGGCGTCCTGATCGAGGCAGGCCACCACTGACTCGGTCCCGGTGCGAGGCGACCCATCTTCGCCTCGCACCTCTCGTCGGCGGCCAGGGGGGCATGTCGAAGGGCCAGGGCATGGCAAACGAGCCCTAGCGTAGGACGCCCTCTTCCTTGAGCAGCTTGAGGATCGCCTCGGCGCCCTGCTCCGCCGAGACGCCTTCCAGCACCTGGCCGCTGCCGCCCTCCGCCTTGGCGGCGGCGGCCTTGAAGCGATCCCGGGCCGAGGCGGCCTTGACGATCTTCAGGCGCTTGGGGCGCTTGCGGGCCGGGGCCAGCCGCCACTCGGCCAGCTCCCGATCGGGCTCGGCGGGGACCGAGGTCGCCTCGAGCTCGGCCCGGCGGGCCGGGCCGAAGGCGCTCTGGCGCGCCACCGGGGCCGCCCCATCCACGCTGACGATGGCCGGCAGGCGTACCTTGAGACGCCGCCGCTGGCCCCGGGGCAGGGCCTGCAACAGGGTCGCCACGCCGTTCTCGACCTTTTCCACCGCGGCCAGGCCATTGACCAGCGGCCAGCCCAGGCGCTCGGCCAGGGCATAGGGCAAGAGTCCCGAGCCTTCGCCACGCTCCGCCCGAGCGCCGGTGATCACCAGCTGCGGCGGCGCCGCGGCCAGGTGCTCGGCCAGGGCCGGGATGGCATCGCTGCCCTCGGCCTGCTCCAGCAGCGTCAGGCTCTCCAGTCCCATGCCCAGGTAGCCGCGCAGCGCCGCTTCGCTCTCCTCGCCGCGCGGGCCGGCATGCAGCAGGCTGACCCGGCTGCCGGGCAGCTGGCGCTCCAGGCCCAGGGCCAACTCCAGGCCCCGGGCATCCTGATCGGCGCGGCGGGCGCGCCCGGTGATGGGGTGGCGACCCACCGAGACCAGTACCGCCACCTCGACTCCCTGCTGTTCAGGCCGCATCGCGCTGCCCTCCTCGCTGCTGTTCCACCTTGGCCACCAGGGCGGCGAGGATCTCGCCGCTGTCGCCGATCACCGCCAGGTCGGCGCGCTTGATCATGTCGCATCCGGGGTCGAGGTTGATGGCCACCACCTTGTCGCAGCTCTGGATGCCCTGCAGGTGCTGGATGGCCCCACTGATGCCCACCGCCAGGTAGACCCGGGCGGTGACCCAGGTACCGGTGGCCCCCACCTGACGGTCCCGTGCCATAAAGCCGTCGTCCACCGCCACGCGGGAGGCACCCTCGGTGGCCCCCAGCACCCTGGCAGCATGATGGAAGCCGTCCCAATCCTTGACGCCGTTGCCGGCGGAGACGATGAACTCCGCCTCGGCGAGCGCCACCCCGGCGGGATCCACCGCCACCTGGCCCAGGTCCTCGATCCGCGAGAAGGCGCTGGGAATCGCCTCCGCCAGGCTCAGCGGCTCGGCGGCATGACGGGTCTCGTCCACCGGCTCGGCGCACTCGGCCAGGGCCAGGGCGACCCGCGGCAGGGGGCGCTGGATATCCAGGCTCTCCGCCGCACCGCGGGCGGTGCAGCCCCAGCCCAGCGGTGCCTCGCCATCGGCCTCGATCTGCCAGACGCCGGTGGCGGGGCGCTCGCCCAGGCGCAGCGCCAGGCGCCGCCCCAGGTCGGCCCCGCCCAGGGGCGAGTCGGGCAGCAGCCAGTGACGCGGCGCCAGCTCCCGCTCCACGGCGGAGAGCGCCGCCAGACGCGCCTCGGGGGCGAAGCCGGCGTAGGCGTCGTCGTCGAGGTGCATCAGGCGATCGATGCCCGCCTCGCCGAAGCCCTCCTCCTTGTGCTCGCCGAAGACCACGGCCAGCACGGCGCCGGGACGCTCGGGGTCGGCATCGGCCAGGCGCCGGGCCAGGCCCAGCAGGTCCTTGTCGTGGCCGGAGAGGCGCCCGCCGGAGAGTTCCGGCACCACCGCCACCAGGAAGGCCGGGGCCTCGATGGTGACGTCGCGACGGCTGTCCTGGGCCGCCTGGCGGGCCCCACCCGCGGCCTGGCCGCCCTGCTGGGCGCCGCTGCGGTCGATGCGCTTGACGCCATTGGGGCCGATAAAGCCGATGGCATGGGGGTTCTTGCGAATCACCCCGTTGGGCCCCATCCACTCTACCGCGGCAGTTCCCTGCCCCAGTTCGGCCAGGACATCCAGATGCTCGGGATGCAGGCGGTTACGGGCGATCCACTCGCGGCGTGGATCACGGCGACGAATCTCGCTCATCAGATCACCTCCTCGGCCTGGGGCCGGTGGGTCGCGCCGGCGGCGGGACGCGCCACCAGGGCATCGGCCACCAGCTCGGCGATATCGCGCACTTCGGCGGTGGCATCCACCACGCCCTCGAGCATGGCGGTGCACTGGGGGCAGCCCACCGCCACCAGCTCGGCGCCGGTCTCCTTGACGTCGTTCATGCGCATATCGGGAATCCGCCGCTCGCCGGGAATATCGGTGATCGGCGCCCCGCCGCCACCGCCGCAGCAGCGCGAGCGGAAACCGGAGCGTTCCATCTCCTTGACCTCAATGCCCAGCGCCTTGAGCACGTTGCGCGGCGCCTCGTACTCGCCGTTGTAGCGGCCGAGATAGCAGGGGTCGTGATAGGTGACATTGCCGCCCTTCCAGGGCGCGAAGGCCAGCCGGCCGGCCTCAAAGAGCTCGGCGATAAAGGTGCTGTGGTGACGCACCTCGTACTGGCCGCCCAGCTCGCCGTACTCGTTGCCCAGCACATGGAAGCTGTGGGGGTCACAGGTGACGATGCGCTGGAAGCGGTACTGGGCCAGGGTGGCGATATTGCGCTTGGCCAGGGACTGGAAGGTCGCCTCGTCGCCCAGGCGCCGCGCCACGTCGCCGCTGTCGCGCTCCTCGTTGCCCAGCACCGCGAACTCCACCTCGGCGGCACGCAGCACCTTGACCAGGGCGCGCAGGGTGCGCTGGTTGCGCATATCGAAGGCCCCGTCGCCCAGCCACAGCAGCACCTCGGCCTGCTTGACGTCGGCCATCAGCGGCAGGTTGAGGTCCGCCGCCCAGTGCAGCCGCGCGCCCGGATCGAAGCCGCCGGGGTTGTCGGTGGCGATCAGGTTGTCGAGCACCTCGGCGCCCTTGTTGGGGGTCTGGCCCCGCTCCAGGGTCAGGTGGCGGCGCATATCGACGATGGCGTCCACGTGCTCGATCATCATCGGGCACTCTTCCACGCAGGCGCGGCAGGTGGTGCAGGACCACAGGGTCTCGGCGTCCACCAGGGCCTTGCCCTCACGGGCCACGATGGGCCCATGGGGGGTGCCGTGGTGCTCGCCCACCGGCTTGCCGGGGTAGGGGCTGCCGGCGTAGTTGGCATCGCTGCCCCCGGCCAGGCCCACCACCATGTCCTGGATCAGCTTCTTGGGGTTGAGCGGCTGGCCGGCGGCGAAGGCCGGGCACACCGCCTCGCAACGCCCGCACTGCACGCAGGCATCGAAGCCGAGCAGCTGGTTCCAGGTGAAGTCGGCGGGCTTCTCGACGCCCAGCGGCGCCGCCTCGTCGTCCAGGTCCAGTGCCTTGAGGCCGGTGGAGCGGTTGCCCTCACCGAAGCGCTCGGCGCGACGGTGGAAGGCCAGGTGCAGGGCGCCGGCGAAGGCGTGCTTCATGGGCCCGCCCCAGGTCATGCCGAAGACCATCTCGCCCAGGCCCCAGACCACCACGGCGGCCAGCAGCAGCGCCAGCAGCCAGTGGCCGAAGTCGGCGGGCAGCAGGCCCACCGCCGGCAGGGTGATGGCGAAGACGCTCAGGGAGAAGGCCATCAGGCTCTTGGGCAGGCGCATCCAGGGGCCCTTGGAGAGCCGCGCGGGCGGGTTACGGCGGCGCCGGGCCACGAACAGGCTGCCGACGAACATGGTGGCGCTGGCCGCCAGCAGCAGCCAGCCCAGCACGCCCTGGGCCAGGCCCAGGCCATGCACCAGGATCATCAGCACGGCGGCGGCCACGAAGCCACCGGCGGTGGCCACGTGGGTATTGGACATCACCTTGTCGCGCCCCACCACATGGTGCAGATCGACCAGGTAGCGGCGCGGCATGGCCGCCAGGCCCTTGAGCAGCGGCACGGCGGAGGGCCGCCCCTGGCGCCACAGGCGGACACGCCGCCAGGCGCCGATCACCGCCAGGCCCAGGGCGGCGAAGATCAGGATCGGCAAGAGCGTCTCGAGCATGGTACTCACCTCATCGATAGTGGTACGGCCATGGCAGGCGTCCGGTAGTGCGGTGGCTCAGCGCCTTCGCGGCCGTGCCGAGGGGCCGGCGATGCGGCGCGATCCTGCCGAAGGGACTCGGCAGAGACGCGGGGGGCCAGGGAAGGCCCTTCCGCGTCGTGATCGCTGGCCCGCAAGCCAGGCCCTCGGGGTTTCATGGCCGGGCGGCCCGGGAGCCGCCCACCGGACGACAAGCGCCGTCAGAAGTCCTTGCAGATCCGCAGGGCGTCGTAGATGGCCGCGTGGGTGTTACGCGGCGCCGTGCAGTCGCCCAGGCGGAACAGCAGGAAGCCGTCCCCCGCCTCGCTCAGGCAGGGCTGGGGCTGAATGGCGTAGAGCGCCTCCAGGTCCACCTGCCCCTTGTTGCGGGACTGCTCCTTGAGGGCGTAGTAGAGCCCTTCGTCGGGACGCACGCCGTTCTCCACCACCACCTGGTCGACCACGCGCTCTTCCAGGGCACCGGTGTACTCGTTCTCGAGCACCGCCACCAGGCCGTCGCCCTCCCGGTAGACCTTATGCAGCAGCAGGTCGGAGGACATGATCACCTCCTTCTCGTAGAGGCTGCGGTAGTAGGTCGGGAAGGTGGTGCCGCCCACCGCGGCGCCGGGCTTGATGTCGTCGGTGACGATCTCGACCTTGGCGCCCTTGTCGGCCAGGTAGTCCGCCGCCGAGAGCCCGGCGAACTCGCAGATGGTGTCGTAGATCAGCACGTTCTTGCCCGGGGCGACCTTGCCGGAGAGGATGTCCCAGGTGCTGACCACCAGGCTCTCCTCGGGATTCTCGGAGTAGCCCCACTGCGGATCCTGCTCCAGGAAGGGATGACCGCCGGTGGCCAGCACCACGATATCCGGGCGCAGGTCGAGCAGGGTCGCCTCGTCGGCGCGGGTGCCCAGGCGCAGGTCGACGTTCAGGCGCGCCAGCTCCAGCTGATACCAGCGGGTGATGCCGGCGATCTGGTCGCGCTGCGGGGCCTGGGCGGCGATGGTGATCTGCCCGCCCAGGGCCTCGGCGGCCTCGAACAGGGTCACCTCATGGCCGCGCTCGGCGGCGACGCGAGCCGCCTCCATGCCGCCGGGGCCACCGCCCACCACCACGACCTTGCGCTTGGGCCCTTCGCTCTTCTCGATGATATGCGGCAGGCCCATGTACTCGCGGGAGGTGGCGGCGTTCTGGATGCACAGCACGTCGAGGCCCTGGTACTGGCGGTCGATGCAGTAGTTGGCGCCCACGCACTGCTTGATCTGGTCGACCTGGCCCATCTTGATCTTGGCGATCAGGTGCGGGTCGGCGATATGCGCCCGGGTCATGCCCACCAGGTCCACATAACCGCCTTCCAGGATGCGCTGGGCCTGGTTGGGGTCCTTGATGTTCTGGGCGTGGATCACCGGCACGCTGACCACTTCCTTGATGCCCGCCGCCAGGTGCAGGAAGGGCTCCGGCGGGTAGGACATGTTGGGAATGACGTTGGCCAGGGTGTTATGGGTATCGCAGCCGGAACCGACCACGCCGAAGAAGTCCACCTGGCCGGTGGCATCGTAGTAGGCGGCGATCTGCTTCATGTCGTCGTGGGACAGGCCGTCCGGGTGGAACTCGTCGCCGCAGATGCGCATGCCCACCACGAAGTCGTCGCCGACCTCGGCGCGCACCGCCTTGAGCACCTCCATGCCGAAGCGCATGCGGTTCTCGAAGCTGCCGCCCCACTGGTCCTCGCGCTTGTTGACCCGCGGGCTCCAGAACTGGTCGATCAGGTGCTGGTGCACGGCGGACAGCTCGACACCGTCGAGGCCGCCTTCCTTGGCCCGGCGCGCGGCCTGGGCGAAGTCGCCGATGATGCGCCAGATCTCCTCCTCCTCGATGGTCTTGCAGGTGGAGCGGTGCACCGGCTCGCGGATGCCGGAGGGCGACAGCAGGGTCGACCAGTCGTAGCCGTCCCAGCGCGAGCGGCGCCCCATGTGGGTGATCTGGATCATGATCTTGCCGCCGTGCTTGTGCACGGCATCGGCGAGGTTCTGGAAGTGCGGGATGATGCGGTCGGTGGCGAGGTTCACCGAGCTCCACCAGCCCTGGGGGCTGTCGATGGAGACCACCGAGGAGCCACCGCAGATGCACAGGCCACAGCCGCCCTTGGCCTTCTCCTCGTAGTACTTGACGTAGCGGTCGGTGGTCATGCCGCCGTCGGTGGCGTACACCTCGGCGTGGGCGGTGCTGACGACCCGGTTACGGATGGTGAGCTTGCCGATCTCGATCGGCTGGAAGATCGCGTCGAATGCCATGGTTCTCTCTCCTCGTTCCCGGGACTTAGCGGGCGGCGCCGGTCAGCGGCTTGGTCTCGAAATAGCCCACCTCGCAGCCTTCTTCGGCGGCGCTCTGGGTCTGCTCGGCGACGGTACGCAGGTCACTGCCGCGGGCGGCGAGGATCTGGTCCATGGCGCCGGCGAACCAGCCGGTGAACATGTACTCGACCTTGCGACCCACCTTACCCAGTTGGTAGACGAAGGCGCTGTGCTCCAGGCGCACCCGACAGGTGCCGGCATCCAGGTCGATGGCCTCGGTGATGAAATGGCCCCAGCCGCGCTGGGAGAGGCGCTTCATGTAATGCTCGAAGACGTCCACGCCCTCGAGGCCATGGCACTCGGCCTCCTTCTCGCACCAGTGCCAGGCGCTCTTGTAGCCGGCGTGGTAGAGAATCTCGGCGTACTTCTCGGCGCCCAGCGCCTCTTCGACGGCCACATGGTTGTTGATGAAGAAGTGGCGCGGCACATAGAGCATGGGCAGGGCATCGGTGGTCCAGACGCCGGTTTCGCTATCCACTTCAATGGGCAGTTCGGGGGCCATCTTGGTCACGGGCGTTATCCTCTAAACTCGTTGTTCTTGGCACTAGTGTTCGGTGTCGAAAAATCGCGTGGGGTCGGCGGTCAGGCGCCCCAGACGTCCTTGAGGACGCGGACCCAGTTGTCGCCCATGATCTTGCGGGTCTGGGACTCGCTGAAGCCGCGCTTCAGCAGCGCCTCGGTGAGGTTGGGGAACTCGCCGATGGTGCGGATGCCCTCGGGGTTGATGATCTTGCCGAAGTTGGTCAGGCGGCGGGCGTAGCCCTTGTCATGGGTCAGCCACTCGAAGAAGTTCTTGTCGTGGCCCTGGGTGAAGTCGGTGCCGATGCCGATGGCGTCCTCGCCGACGATATTCATCACGTACTCGATGGCCTCGACGTAGTCGTCGACGGTGGCGTCGACGCCGGCGCGCAGGAAGGGGGTGAACATGGTCACGCCGACGAAGCCGCCGTGGTCGGCGATGAACCTGAGCTCGTCGTCGGACTTGTTGCGCGGGTGCTCCTTGAGCCCGGAGGGCAGGCAGTGGGAGTAGCAGACCGGCTTCTGGGACTCGAGGATCACCTCGGTGGAGGTCTTCTCACCCACGTGGGAGAGGTCACACATGATGCCGACGCGGTTCATCTCGGCGACGATCTCGCGGCCGAAGCCGGAGAGGCCGCCGTCGCGCTCGTAGCAGCCGGTGCCCACCAGGTTCTGGGTGTTGTAGCACATCTGCACCACGCCCACGCCCAGCTGCTTGAAGATCTCGACGTAGCCGATCTGATCCTCGAAGGCATGGGCATTCTGGAAGCCGTAGATGATGCCGGTCTTGCCCTCCTCCTTGGCCCGGGTGATGTCGGCGGTGGTGCGCACCGGACGCACCAGGTCGCTGCACTCGGCCATCAGGGCGTTGGACTTGACGATGTTGTCGACGGTGGCCTGGAAGCCTTCCCACACCGAGACGGTGCAGTTAGCGGCGGTGAGGCCGCCGCGACGCATGTCCTCGAACAGCTCGCGGTTCCACTTGGCGATGATCAGGCCATCGATGACGATGGCGTCGTCGTGCAGCTCACTGGGGGTCATGTCGGGGGCTCCGGGGTTGTGTTCGACTTGCCGGCAGCATAGCCCCGGCCCACCCCGGCCCGACGCTTGGAAGCGACGGGAAGAATCTCAAAAACGTCATGGCTGTCGCGATCGCGACGACAGCCATGAGCAAGAATAGCGCTGGATAGGCTTTGGTCGAAAAAGTCGGCGAGCGAAGGCCAGACAAGGCAACAATCAGCGCAAAAGCGGAGTTTACGTGGGTGTAAATGAGCATTTTAAGCTGATTTTTAACGCCGTATGGGCGAGCGCAGGCAGTTTGCGGATAAAGCCTAGAGCTGTTCCAGGTAGGCGATGCCGCCCAGGTTGTTCATCTGCTGGCGAATCCAGGCGCTGCGCCGGTCCACATGAGGCGTGGGGCGAGCGGCGTCCCAGCCCCGCGGATTGGGCAGGATGGCGGCCAGGCGGCTGGCCTGGTGGGCATTGAGCTGGGCCGCCGAGACGCCGAAGTAGTGCTGGGCCGCGGCCTCCAGGCCGAAGACGCCGTGGTCCCACTCGACGATATTGAGATAGACCTCGAGGATGCGCTCCTTGGGCCACAGCGTCTCGATCAGCAGGGTGAACCAGGCCTCCAGGCCCTTGCGCAGCCAGCTGCGACCGGTCCACAGGAAGAGGTTCTTGGCGGTCTGCTGGCTGATGGTGCTGGCCCCACGCAGACGGCTACCGTTGCGGCTGGCTTCCCAGGCGCGGCGCATCTCGTCGACGTCGAAACCACGATGCATCGGGAAGCGCTGATCCTCGGCGGCGATCACCGCCAGCTTGGCATGGTCGGAGAGCGCCTCCCGGGCACGCCACTGGTGCTCGATACGCATCGGCTCACCGGCCACCCAGGACTGCACCTTGCGCTCGACCATCACCATGGAGCCGAATACCGGCAGCACCCGGAACAGCAACACCAGCAGCAGCGAGAGCCCGACGAAGCCGAGCAGCACCAGCGCCAGCAGGCGCCCCAGCCGACGCCACGGAACGGGCATCACGCCGGGGCCTCAACACGGGAAATGCCGGATGGCCGCTGGACGACGGCAAACCGCATCAAGCCCTCCTCATGGCTTCAAGCGCACGCTGGCGTAGGTGGGCTCGCCCCGCGCCTGGTCGAGGGCGACCACGGCACTGGAGACCGGCTCCAGCGGCACGGCTTCGAAGGCCGCGCCCTGCAACAGCGCGGCCGCCTCCTTCTTCAGGGCCAGTGGCGAGAGATCGATCGTGCCGCTGCCCAGGCGCTCGTCGCGGGGCGGCATGCCGAAGAACTCCCGGTAGCACTTGGAGAAGTGTGGCGTCGAGACGAAACCGCAGGCCGAGGCCACCTCGATGATCGACATCGGGGTCTGCTTGAGCAGCTGGCGGGCCCGGGTCAGGCGCAGCTTGAGGTAGTAGCGCGATGGCGAGCAGTGCAGGTACTTCTGGAACAGCCGCTCCAGCTGGCGGCGGGAGACGTCCACATACTCGGCCAGTTCGTCGAGGGCGATGGGCTCTTCCAGGTTGGCTTCCATGAGCGCCACGATCTCCAGCAGCTTGGGCTGGGTCGTGCCGAGCACGTGCTTGAGCGGCACCCGCTGGTGGTCGTGTTCGTTGCGCACCCGGTCACAGATGAACATCTCCGAGATGCCGGCGGCGAGCTCCCGACCGTGGTCGCGACCGATCAGGGTGAGCATCATGTCGAGCGGTGCGGTGCCCCCCGAGGCCGAGGCCCGGTCGCGGTCGATGGAGAACAGCCGGGTGGTCAGCACCACCCGCGGAAAGGCCTCCTGCATGGCGGCCAGACACTCCCAGTGGATGCTGGTCTCGTAGCCGTCCAGCAGCCCGGCCTTGGCCAGGGCCCAGCTGCCGGTGCAGATGGCCCCGAGCCGCCGGGAGAGCCGCGCCTGGGACTGCAGCCAGACCACGTGCTCGCGTTGTACGCTGCGATTCGGCCCGACACCGCCGCAGACGACGACCATGTCCAGCGTCAACGGCATCGTGACCGCCACGTCCGGGGTGACCTGCAGGCCGTCGCTGGCCCTGACCGGCCCGCCGTCGACGCTCAGGGTGTACCAGCGGTAGAGCTCGCGGCCAGCCAGCTGGTTGGCCATGCGCAGCGGCTCGATGGCGGAAGCGAGCGAAATGAGGGTGAAGTTGTCCAGCAGGAGAAAACCGAGGGTCTGCGTCCTGTCATGGTCAGCGGGGGCTCGAGAAGCATGTTTCATCGTCATCCCTCCAAACCCCGACGCCTCTTGAGGGTCGGTGTCACGGAAGCCAAAGTTGTCGTTGTCTGCAGAAGGTCATGGCCAGACCGGCGGACCCGGCGACACTGGCTGCCACCCTGCAGTGCCGCAGATAGTTGCACGCCGATGGGGGGAAACACAATCGTTCGCTGCCCCGTCACCGGGGCAATATCGCAAGGCGGCCGGCACCGTCGCGATGCCGGCCGGAACCGCCCGATCCCGCCACCCGCTCAGCCCTTGTTCAGGCGCTCGGCATGATAGCGCAGGTGGTCCTCGATGAAGGAGGCGATGAAGAAGTAGCTGTGGTCATAGCCGGGCTGTCGCCGCAGCGTCAGGGGATGCTCGTGCTCGGCACAGACCGCCTCCAGTCGTTCGGGCCGGAGCTGCTCCTCGAGGAAGTCGTCCGCCTCACCCTGGTCGATGAACAGCGGCTGGCTCGAGGCGCCCCGGGCGACCAGCTCGCAGGCGTCGTACTGGGTCCAGCTGCCGACATCGTCACCCAGGTAGCCGGAGAAGGCCTTCTGGCCCCAGGGGCACTGGGTCGGATTGACGACGGGGGCGAAGGCCGACACCGAGCGGTAGTGACCGGGCCGACGCAGGGCCATGATCAGCGCCCCGTGCCCGCCCATGGAATGTCCGCTGATCGATTCACGACCATTGACCGGGAAGTGCTGCCGCACCACCGAGGGGAGCTCCTCGGTCACGTAGTCGTACATCCGGTAGTGCTGCTTCCAGGGCTCCCGGGTGGCATTGACGTAGAAGCCGGCACCCGAACCGAAGTCATAGCTGTCGTGCTCACCGGGCAGGTCGGTCCCCCGGGGACTGGTGTCCGGACAGACGATGGCGATGCCCAGTTCCGCGGCAAGGCGGTGGGCGCCGGCCTTCTGCATGAAGTTCTCGTCGGTGCAGGTCAGCCCGGAGAGCCACCACAGCAGAGGTACGCGTTGAGTCTCCGCCTGGGGCGGCAGGAAGATGGCGAACACCATCTCGCAATCCAGCGCCCGGGAACGGTGGCGGTAGCGCTTGTGCCAACCACCGAAACTCTTGTTGGCCGACACCAGCTCGAGGTTTTCCATCATGGTCATGGCGATCGCCCCCTCAGTAGTGGAGCACGCTGCGGATGCTCTTGCCCGCGTGCAGCAGCTCGAAGGCCTCGTTGATCTGCTCGAAGGGCATGTCATGGGTAATGAAGTCGTCGATGTTGATCTCGCCGTCCATGTAGCGCTTCACATAGCCCGGCAGCTCGGTGCGGCCCTTGACGCCACCGAAGGCCGAGCCCTTCCAGACCCGCCCGGTGACCAGCTGGAACGGCCGCGTCGAGATCTCCTCGCCGGCCCCGGCCACGCCGATGATCACCGACTCGCCCCAGCCCTTGTGGCAGCACTCCAGCGCCGAGCGCATCACGTCGACGTTGCCGATGCACTCGAAGGAGTAGTCGACGCCGCCGTCGGTCAGGTCGACGATCACCTGCTGGACCGGGTCGCTGTAATCCTTGGGGTTGACGAACTCGGTGGCGCCGAACTGCTTGGCCAGGGCGAACTTGTCCGGGTTGACGTCGATGGCGATGATCCGCGACGCCTTGGCCATCACCGCGCCCTGGATCACCGCCAGGCCGATGGCGCCCAGGCCGAACACGGCGACGGTCGAGCCCGGCTCGACCTTGGCGGTGTTGAGCACCGCGCCGATGCCGGTGGTCACCCCGCAGCCGAGCAGGCAGATCTTGTCCAGCGGCGCCTCCTTCGAGACCACCGCCAGCGACACCTCGGGCAGCACGGTGTACTCGCTGAAGGTGGAGCAGCCCATGTAGTGGTGGAGTTG